>CAWGXZ010000009.1:0-245999 GCA_963826695.1 uncultured beta proteobacterium | reverse complement strand
CCAGCCTCGCAGAGGGTTTCGGATGGCCTATCGTCGAGGCGCAGGCTTGTGGCTGCCCCGTACTCACTACTGACGCGCCCCCAATGAATGAAATTGGGGGGCCTTCCGCCGATTATTTGCCAGCTCAGACGGCTGAAGTGAATGGTGTGGAGTGGGTGCAGAGGGCTGTAGCGGTATTGCGCGGTGTTTTGGCCCGCGACGAAGCCGAACGAGAGGAACGCGCGGCGCGAGGCGTCGCATGGTCTTCGCAGTTCAATGTAGACAGGATGCTCACGCGGCACCTAGAGCTATATGGTAGGGTGCTGGCGCAGTGGGAGCGAGGGGCACCTAAGGTGAACGTCTAGGTAGGGCGCCGCTGATCGCGCTGGGAGGGCGGGGCCCGTTTCAGTACTAGTGAGGCACGGCTTGTTGGTGCAAATTAAGCGTTCTTTGGACAGAGATGAATCAATTACCGATGCGGACTGACCCTGCATCGTTTTTATCAACAGTTGAACACCGCGAGCCTGTGAGTTAAATATGCAACGATTTCGGGACAGGTTATATAGGCAGTACCTCACTACCCATCTGCCCGAAAATCGAGCAGATAGCAGCACCGGCAAAGTGTTTAGTGGAGCCGTTCCTAACAAAGTTGATAAAAACACACTTCCCGCGTGATCGCGACGCCAAAATAGTTGACCTTGGTTGCGGCTACGGAGCTTTAATCTTCTTCGCACAGCAGGCCGGCTGTAAAAATATTAGGGGCATTGATATTTCGGAAGAGCAGGTTCAACACGCCGCGTCCTTAGGCATTACTGGGGTCTCGAGGGGGGACATCTACGCTTTCTTGTCGGAACAGCCAGAGGAGTCGTTGGACGTAATCGTAGCTTTGGACGTTCTAGAGCACCTTAGAGACGAAGTACTGCAACTACTGGAAAGTGCACGCCGCGCGCTAAGAACAGGGGGCCGAATGATCGTGCATGTTCCCAATGCTGAGTCCCCCTTCTTCGGTGCAGTGCGCTGCACGGGGATTTTACCATCAGATGGCGTTTACTGCATCATCGCTAAGCCAAGTGTACCGCGCAAGCGGCTTTAACGCTATTAAGCATTTTGAAGATTACCCAGTGGTGCACGGATTTCTGAGTGCCATTCGTTATATTGCTTGGAGGATTTTGCGTACTCTATATAAAGCGTGTTATCTCATCGAAACCGGAAGTGCCAGTGGAAGGGTGTTTAGTCAAAATGTGCTGACCGTTGCCTACCGTTGAACTGTTGGGCCAGGTGGTAAGCGCTCAATCAAACGAATATTCAAGACGTACAAAATGGCGCTGCGGATTTTGCATTGTATAGCTTCAGTAAATCCTGCCAATGGGGGTCCCATCGAAGGGATTCGTCAAATAGCAGCCGCAATGGATGCTCTGGGACACAGCACAACTGTTGTGTGCTTAGATAGTCCGGAAAGCAGCTGGGTGAGCGAATTTCCGATTAAGTGCTTTGCGGTTGGGGGTGCAATTGGGAAGTATCGGTACAGTAGGCGACTAGTGCCTTGGCTCCGTGAACGGGCCTCGCAGTTCGATGTAGTCATTGTGAACGGGATATGGCAGTTCAATTCGCTTGGTGTATGGCTTGCCCTTAGGAGAATTAAGAAACCGTATTTTGTCTTTACCCACGGTATGCTCGACCCATGGTTCAAGAAGGCCTTTCCAGTGAAGCACCTTAAGAAGTGGCTTTACTGGCCTTGGGGGGAGTATCGGGTACTCCGAGATGCAGCAGCGGTGTTTTTCACGTGCGAAGAGGAAAGAATACTCGCGCGGCAATCGTTTTGGCTCTATCGCTGCAACGAGGTGGTCATTCCTTACGGAACGCGGCAACCACCGGATGACATGGCGGGTCGCCTGCGGGCTGCGTTCGAGGGTAGATTCCCCGAAGTTGCCGGTAAGCGGTGTATATTGTTCCTTGGCCGCTTGCACCCGAAGAAGGGAATTGAAGCGTTATTATGGAGTTTCAGCACTCTCGTTCAAATAGGTCCGGCGTCGCATACGACGGACTTGCACTTGGTGATCGCCGGACCGGATGATAGTCATTACGCTGCTAAGCTGAAGAGGATGGCAGCGTCACTCAATATCGCACAGCGGGTTACATGGACTGGGCTTTTGCAGCACGAAAGCAAATGGGGGGCCTTTCATCGTGCAGAGGTATTCATCTTGCCTTCGCATCAGGAGAACTTCGGTATCGCCGTCGCTGAGGCGCTTGGCTGCGGGTTGCCGGTTCTTCTTTCTAACAAGGTAAACATTTGGCGCGAGGTGGTTTCCTCTGCGGCGGGATATGTGGAGGCAGATACACGGGCGGGAACTCTAGCGCTATTAGAACAATGGTTGTCAACGAGCCCTGAAGCGCGTCGTTGTATGGGCGCGGCGGCTCTGAGTTGCTTTTCGAAGCATTTTGACGTTTCCGAAACCGCCAAATCAATTGCTGCAGCGGTCGGACGGCACAAAATTGTTGAGCGGGCCCTTGCTGTGTGTTAACTCAGAATTGCCCGCGTTTAATGGATGTATTTTCGGGCACAAGGATCTGAGATGGTACTGGAGGACACAGACTCTGCAACGGGACCGTCGTTTACTTTGGTGAACCGGATCGCTCGGGTGGTTTGGGGCGTGGTATGGATTTTATTATTCCGGCCCACCCCGCGACCCTTGCATCGTTGGCGTTCAGCGGTGTTACGCGTGTTCGGTGCCTCAATCGGTTCGCATGTACATATTTATCCAAGCACCCGAATTTGGGCTCCTTGGCTGCTTCACGTTGGTGACCGGGTTGGCGTTGGGGAGCGGGTGATTATTTATAATATGGCCCTCGTTTCGATTGGATCGGGCGCCGTAATTTCGCAGGGTTCCCATCTTTGTTGCGGGACGCACGCGGTGGACTCGCCTGCGTTTCAGCTACGCGCGGAGCCAATTGCAATAGGAAAACACGCTTGGCTTTGCGCGGAGACATTCGTCGGCAGGGTGTCGTCGTACCCGAGGGATTGGTGCTCGGCGCTCGTTCTGTGCTTATGAGGAACGACAGCACCTGGTCCATATATAGCGGGTTCCCTGCTCGCTTCGTGCGACCTCGCGTTGATTGGTCTCAACAGTTGAATCTGGATTAGTCTGCGGCAGCGGTCTGCATTCATGCATGGAGGCGGTTTATCGTTGTCACTCGGTGATAAGGATCCCGCTTTGCATTGTTGGCCGACGGTGAGTTCGGGGCAGATTCAGCTGCCGCTGGATCCAATTAGCTTTTCAAGGTTCAGTGTCTCGAATACGGCGGCTTGTTCGTTGTTGATGGTCCCAGCCCAGCCCAGCCCAGCCGAGCCGTTCTGGACCGAGTTCCTGCGCAGTTTGAGTCGGCGCGACCTGCACGGCGCGAGGCTGGTGATCAGCGAAAGCCGCGAAGGCATCGAGGCGGCCATAGCCAAGTTCTCAGGGCTAATTGGTCGGCCCTGCATAACACGCAACCCGTTGTTCTGTAACGACTTTCGGGTGAATTCTGATGTTCAGATCTCCCGAGTTCCAATTCAATTAGCAGCAGTTCCTGGGAGATGAAGGACTGCTGCCGATGGCCACCGACGATTTCTTTCGCGCCCGCCTGGATCAGATGATCGACCTGCGCCACCCGCTGTCGGTACTTGCCACACGCATGCCGTGGGCAGACATCGAGGCGTCGTTGGCACCAGTGTTTTCTCATCGCGATCGCAAGGGTCGCGTGGTGGAAGGCGCCGACATGTTTGGCCCGACCGTGGCTGTTGCCGGTGCCGGTGTCAGCAACGCGGGCCGTCCGCGTCTGCCCATTCGGCTGATGGTTGCGCTGCTGTATCTGAAGCACGCTTACAACGAGAGCGACGAGTCTCTGGTCGAGCGCTGGGCGCAGGACGTCTACTTCCAGTTCTTCAGCGGCCAGGTCTACTTCGAGCCGCGCCCGCCGTGTGACCCGGCGCAGATCAGCCGCTTCCGCCGCGTGCTGGGCGAAGCCGGCGTCGAGCAGCTGCTCAAGACCACCATCGAAGCGGCTGTGGACATGGGCGCGGTCAAGAAGACCGAGTTCGAGCGCGTCATCGTCGACACGACGGTGCAGAGCAAGGCCATCGCCCACCCCACCGACAGCCGGCTGCTGGAAGTCGCCCGCGAGAAGATCGCCCGGCTGGCCAAGCGCGCTGGCATCCAGCTCAAGCAGACCCACGAGCGCGAGGGCAGGACGCTGCGCCGCAAGGCTGGCGGGTACGCCCACGCCAAGCAGTTCAAGCGCCTGCGCGGCGTGCTCAAGCGGCAGCGCACGATCCTGGGCCGGCTGCTGCGCGACGTGCGGCGCAAGATGGACGGCGTGGCCAACGCCGCCAAGCTGCAGCTGGACGCCTGGGTGCAGCGCGCCGAGCGCATCCACAAGCAACGGCCCAAGGACAAGAACAAGCTGTACGCGCTGCATGCGCCGGAAGCCGAGTGCATTGGGAAGGGGAAGGCTCGCCAGCCCTACGAGTTCGGCGTCAAGGTCAGCCTGGCGGTCACGCACGAGAACGGCCTGATGGTGGGTGCGCGCAGCTTCCCCGGCAACCCGTACGACGGCCACACGCTGGCCGCGCAGATCGAGCAGACCAACACCTTGCTGCAGGACATCGGCGTGAAGCCGACGACGGCCATCGTGGACCTGGGCTATCGGGGCGTGGACAAGGAGTTGGCGCCGGTCGAAGTGATCCACCGCGGCAAGTTCAAGTCGCTCACGCCCAGGCAGCGAACCTGGCTGAAGCGGCGCCAGGCGATCGAGCCGCTGATCGGGCACACCAAAGCCGATCACCGCATGGACCGGTGCTGGCTGAAGGGTGCAGAAGGAGACGCGCTGCATGCGGTGCTGTGCGCTGCCGGCTTCAACATCCGCTGGCTGCTGCGGGCCATCGCCCGTCAAGGCCCAGGCCTTTTGTTGGCCCTGACTGCGATGGCGCTGTATGCGAGAGCTATTGCACGAGTGGCCTTCAGGCCAGCTGCTGGCGCCTTGGGTTGATGGAATGCCCACGGCAGTCAACCAACGCCAGGCCGAGGGCGGAATCGGATTTCGCAGGTCCGACTAACGAAGCTGCCGACAAGGATCTGCCCGCCTGCGGATTCCGGCTTGCCATCGCGCACCGGAGCAGTACGACCGGGACAAAAAGCATCGCGCCCGGCGCCGTATGGTTGGCGAGCCACTCGCTCAATTTGTCGTGCGTCGCCCACGGCGGATTGCCGCTCGTATAATGCGTCATCTCATAGATGACATCGAGCTTCGGCCGCACCAGCCCACGTACTTTGTATACGCCCGCCGCCACGAATTTCCCGGGCGCGTTATAAACCGCGTGCGACGCGGCTTGGGTATCGCGGCCAACGTCATCAAGGCCATCCCACCAAGCGACATTGTCGCCAGCCGGAAACTCCGTTCCGCTGACTAGGTTTCGCACGCGGCGCCCGCTCGCGTCCTCGATGACGAGCGTTACGAAACCGGATTCGTTCAACGTGAACGGAACGGCGATAGGCGGGTTCGCGCCTGGGCGCGGAGCGGCCGCTGCCGCGACTGCCAGTAGGAGCCCCATCCCGGCGAAGGCAATCTTCATATTTTACCCGGTTGAAAACCCGCCTCAGCGAGGCTTCCTAAGAGCTTGTGGTGCCATAACCGGCTATAGCTCATGGACGCGCACCAGTTCATGCGCCCTGAAAACCTGCGAGCTCCGAGTCGGAACATAATCGCACGGAAATGGGAAGATAACCACGCCAAAAGCCGTTTGTGGCACGACATCCAATGTCGTTTCCGACCCTCACCACGTCGGCGCCAAGTGACGTTCAATGGACGCTATAGCGCTGCCCTGCGCTCGTCGATCTTGGCGTCCACGAGCGCGCGAAACCACAGACCCTGAAATACTGCGAAGTAGAAGCCTACACTTCCATCCAAGAACCCGCCGCGCAATACAAAGCGGTAGAGGAAATACAGTAAGCTTCGCAAGCCTGTCGGTAAACCGTAATACCCCAACTTCAATAATCGCGTGCGCTGACGCGGGTCTGCCGACAACGCCGGCTGCAACACGCCTGGGCCCGCTGCCCTGTAGGCCTGCTCGGCTTCCAGATCGCTCCACCGGTTGTGACGGGCCACCCATTCGCTCAAGCTCTGGCGGTTCTTGTCGTGCATTAGTCCGGGCAAGCGAACTACCGGCAGGTCCGACAGGAAATGCTGGTCGTACAAACGGTCTTCGCACTGCCCATGGCCTGATGGGAACAGTCGCAAGTGCCAGGGGCTTAGTCCACTGAAGCGGAGTTCCTTGCCCATGAAATAGTCTCGTCGCTTCAGCAGATAGGCTGCGCCCCTGTTGGCTAAAGGTTCGTGGTCGAGAACACCTCTTATCGCCTTCACCGCGCGCTCATCCAGCACCTCGTCGGCATCGAGGTGCAGCTGCCAGGCCGCCTTGTCCATTACTTGGTCAATGGCCCAATTGCGCTGTTCGCTGTAGTTGCTGAAGGGCCGCTGCACGACGTCGCAGCCCAGGCGCCGCAGAATGCTGGTGGTCGCATCTTTCGAGTCCGAATCCACCGCGTAGATCGAGGGCGACACCTTCAACGCCTGCGTGACCGTTTCTTCGATGATGTCTTCGCTGTTGTAGGTCAGGATCACCACCACGCAGGCAGATTGCGCCACGGCCTAAACCACCGTTCTGAAATACTCGATCGTGCGCATCAGGCCTTCGTCCAGTGTCACCTTCGGCTCCCAGCCCATTGCTTGCTGCGCCAAGTGGATGTCGGGGCGGCGCTGCTTGGGGTCGTCGCTGGGCAGCGGCCGCTTGACGATCTCCGACCTCGAGTTCGTCTGGCGAATCACCTCCTCCGCCAGCTCCAGCATCGTGAACTCGCCCGGGTTGCCGATGTTGATCGGCCCGGTGACGTCGTCGCCGTGGCCATCAGGCGGATCAAGCCGTCGATCAGGTCGTCGACGTAGCAGAAGGAGCGCGTCTGCGTGCCGTCGCCGTAGATGGTGATCGGCTCGCCCGTGCAGCGCCTGCACGATGAAGTTCGACACCACGCGCCCGTCGTTCGGGTGCATGCGCGGGCCGTAGGTGTTGAAGATGCGCGCCACCTTGATGCGCAGCTTGTGCTGGCGGTGGTAGTCGAAGAACAGCGTCTCGGCGCAGCGCTTGCCCTCGTCGTAGCAGGAGCGCGGGCCGATCGGGTTGACGTTGCCCCAGTAGCTCTTCGGCTGCGGATGGACCTCGGGGTCGCCGTAGACCTCGCTGGTGCGAGGCCTGCAGGATCTTGCGCCTTCACGCGCTTGGCGAGGCCCAGCATGTTGATCGCGCCGTGCACGCTGGTCTTCGTCGTCTGCACCGGGTCGTGCTGGTAGTGGATCGGCGAGGCCGGGCAGGCGAGGTTGTAGATCTCGTCCACCTCGACGTAGAGCGGGAAGGTCACGTCGTGGCGCATGCAGCTCGAAGCGCGGGTTGGCCGAGCAGGTGCGCGATGTTGCCGCTTGGTGCCGGTGAAGAAGTTGTCGACGCACAGCACCTCGTGGCCCGTCGCCAGCAGGCGCTCGCACAGGTGCGAGCCGAGGAAGCCCGCGCCGCCGGTCACCAGAATGCGTTTCGATTGCTGTTTGGTCATTTAGAAGGGGGTCGCCGGTGAAAAGTATGGGAAGGAGGGTGGCGGAGCGGGCGGCCCGCCCAGAGAGCAATCTCTGCGCCAAGCGCAGATCAAGGATACTGTCAGTGGCGCCGTACTGTGCGCATGTCATCGGCCAGTTGGGCCAGCACCGCTTCTTCGTCCAACTTCTGTTCGGCATAAGCCCTCGCGTTCGTGCCAAGGCGAGTTCGCAACTCGCCTGAGCTTGCCAGTGCGACAAGTCCGGCTGCAAACGTCTCCAAGTCGCTCGGTTCCACGGCTAGGCCGCACGAAGCGAGGATTTCCGCCAACTCGCTGCCGGCTGCTGCCATGCCGAGCACCGGCCGGCCGCTCGCCAGCATTGCCGTCAGCTTTGAGGGCATCACCATGGCAGCTGAATCCGGCGCGTTGCGGCAGCAGGTGGATGTCCGCCATTGAAAGCAGCTCGCCCAAGCGCGCCGTCGGCTGGAAGGGAATGAAGTGCACGTTCGGCAGGTGGCCGCACACGGCGCGCGCCACTTCACGATGCGAGCCATCGCCGCAGAACACGAAATGGATGTTCGATTCGTGCTGGATGCAGTACCGCTGCCTCTGCGATCCAGTCGACGCCCTGCTTGACGCCCATCGAGCCGGAATACAGCGCCACCACCGCCGTCGGCCGGGATTCCGAGTTCCCTACGGTATGCGCCGCCGTCGAGCCCTGGCGTCACCGCCTCGATGTCTGCCCAGTTACGTACCAGCCGGAGCCTCTCTGGCTGTACTCCCTTGGCCGTGCTCGTTCGAGCATCGCCCTCGAGATGGTCGAGACTCGGTGAATGCGCCAGCAGTCGGCGTTCGACGCCGCTGCCCACCGCGCGCCAGCCAGCCGCCTGAGAGCAGCCCGGTGTTGAAGGCGATGTCGAGTTCGAAGTCCTGCACGTGAAGCCAGGTCCGCGCGCCCGTCAGCCTGCCGGCCAGTAGCGCCAGCGGGGTGCTAGAAGAGCGTCGGCGCCGCCACCCAGATCAGATCGGGCCGCCAGCGCAGGTGGCGCAGCAGCAGCGGCGCGCTCGGTCAGGCGAAGCTCATCAGGTGGAGGATCCGCCGGAGCCCGGTCTGCCGCGCCGGGACGTACAGCGGCGCGCGGTCACGCGCATTCCGCCCTTTTCTCGGTGGCGTAGCGCCACGGCGAATAGCCGGGGTACACCTTCCAGTCGGGGTAGTAAGGAAGGGCTGTCACGCAGCGCACGTCGTGCCCCGCCGCCTGAAGGTACTCCGCCATCTCGGCGGTATAGCGGCCCACACCTACCGGCTCGGGGCGAAGTTCAGGCCGTAGATCAGTATCTTCAATTAGAAGATTCGGTATTTGACGGACGCTGCGCCGGGTTCGACGCATCCCATTACCCACATCTCTGATCCTCAGGCACCGGGACGCTGAGAAGATGCCCGCTCTGACATCCGACGACGGGGCATGCGATGGGCTGGGCCGAGGAGGAACTGGGAGCGGCGCAGCTGGGCGACGCACGGCGCAGCCGCCGGCTGGTGCAACTGGTCGAACGCCTGGCCGAGCAGCCGAGCGCGAGCATTCCGGCGGCCTGCTCGGGCGCGGCCGAGACCAAGGCGGCGTACCGGCTGCTGTCGCACGACGCCGTGGGCTGGAGCGACATCCTCGCGCCGCATCTGGCGAACAGCCTGCGGCGCATGGCGGCCGAGCCGGTGGTGCTGTGCCTGCAAGACACCACCGAGCTGGACTTCAACGGCCAGGCCATCGGCGGGCTCGGGCCGCTGAGCTACGAGGCGCAGCGCGGGATGTACCTGCACGCGACGTATGCGGTGAGCGCGCAGCGCGTGCCGCTGGGCGTGCTCGACGCCTGGATGTGGGCGCGCGAGCGCAAGCAGGCCGACGGCAGCCGAGGCGGGCTGCTGGAGAGCGTGCGCTGGGTCGAAGGCTACGAGCGGCTGGCCGAACTCGCTGCCGAGCTGCCCGACACGCGGCTGGTCTGCGTGGGCGACCGCGAGAGCGATCTGCTGGCGCTGCTGGTGCGAGCGCGCGAGCTCGGCCATGCGGCCGACTACCTGCTGCGCTGCCAGCACAACCGCGTGCTGCCCGAGGGCGGCAGGCTCTGGGCGGCGGTGATGCAAAGCACCCCGCTGGGGCGCCTGCGATTCGAGATGCCCGCCGGGCGCGGCCGCAAGGCCCGCACGGTGGAGCAGGAGCTGCGCGCGCAACGCCTGCGGCCATCATACGACGGCGAGCCCGGAGTCAAGTCGCTGTGGATCGGACTTCAATGACGTGGCTTCTTGCGTCGAGGGCATGGGTTGAGGCAAAGATGTGGGTGATGGGATGCGGTCCATCACAGGCTTCGCCGGCGATGGATGGTCAACTGACAGAAGCAAAAGCTGCGCTAGTTGCAACTGCGTCACGCAAACACGCTTGAACGACTTGGCTGTGCCGATAACGAGTGTGAACTCCGCATGCTGCAGGGTAGTCTGCACATGAACAGAGTGACGCGGACGCGACTCCGCAGGCAAATTGATGAATGGTTCCCACTTTCGGTCTGCGTGGCCGCTGAGTCGATTTGTCGCCCAGGCGTTGGACTTCTTGATCATCTGGGCGGGCGGGCAGGGCGCTTATCTGCTTCTCGCCAAGCTCGGGCGCCAGGCTGGCGCGCCGGCGAACTACGGCTCGGTGATGCTGGCAGCGTCGCTCAGCCTGCTGGTCCTCTCGCCGCTGATCTACCGGGCGTGGCGCGGCGAGCGCCTGCGGATGATGCTGCGCGCCGGCGCCGGCGCCTGGGCGGTGGTCGTCATGTCGGCGCTGGTCTACCTGTTCCTCACCAAGACGTCGGCGGAGACTTCGCGCCTCTGGCTGATCGTCTGGGCCGGGCTGACGCTGCTGCTTTTCGGCATGCAGCGGGTCGCCATTCACGGTGCCCTGCGCTGGCTGCAGGTGCGGGGGCTGAACCTTCGCTCCCTGGTGCTTGTCGGCGCCGGGCCGCTGGTCGAGGCGGTCCGGCAGGCGGTGCTGCAGTCGCCCTGGTGCGGGGTGAAGATCGTTGCCGAGGTGCCGCCGGCTGATTTGGAGTCGTATCTCCAGACTTATAAACGGCGGCGGGATGTCGAGGAGGTGTGGCTCTGCGTGCCCATGGCCGACCAGGAGGGCATTCGCACGGCGCTGGATGCCTTGCGCTTCAGCACGGCCGACATCCGGCTGGTGCCCGACCTGTTCTCGATGAGCCTCATCAACCATGGCGTCAGCGAGGTGGCGGGCATTGCGATGCTCGACCTCTCGGCTTCGCCGATTACCGGCGGCGCACGGGTGCTGAAGCAGCTGGAGGACTATCTCGTCGCCAGCGTGGTGCTGATGGTCGTCGCGGTGCCGATGGTGCTGATTTCGATCGCCATCAAGGCGACGTCCAAAGGCCCGGTGCTCTACAAGCAGCTTCGTCACGGCTGGAACGGCGAGGAGATCGTCGTCTGGAAGTTCCGCAGCATGGTGATGCACGACGAGGGCGAGGGCACCGTCACCCAGGCGCGCAAGGCCGATGCGCGCATCACGCCGCTCGGCGCCTTCCTGCGCCGCACCAGCCTGGACGAGCTGCCGCAGTTCCTCAACGTGCTGCAGGGGCGCATGTCGGTGGTCGGCCCCCGCCCGCATGCGCTGGCCCACAACGAGCACTACAAGGAACTCGTGCCCGGCTACATGCTGCGCCACAAGGTGAAGCCGGGCGTCACCGGCTGGGCGCAGATCAACGGCTACCGTGGCGAAACCGACACACTCGAGAAGATGATGAAGCGAGTGGAGTACGACCTCTACTACATCAACAACTGGTCGCTGACGCTGGATGCGCAGATCATTCTGCGGACCTTTTTCAAGGGTTTCGTGCATCGGAACGCGTATTGAAGGGCGTTTGATACACCGCGCGTGCAGTCAAGCATTCGTGGCACACGCCGATAGCCCTGTAACATTCGCCCCCTGTGGCTCGTTGATCTCACCTCGTAAGGAATGCCCCCATGTTGAAACAATTGCGCTATGTCGGCTTGGCGGGCCTGATCGCTGCGAGCGTCGGATCACTGACGATCGCCACCGCGGCGACGCAGGCAGAAGCCACTGCCACGATTGCTGCAGCCGCGAACGATCCCGTCGCGCTGGCGGCGGCAATCGCCACACTCGCCGCCGACCCCACCACCACCCCGGCTGCCTTGGCGGCGGCACTGACTGCTTCGAACATCTCCACCGCGGTGATCGCGTCGGCGCTGGCGACTGCGGCGACGAGCCCGACCGCGAACAACGCGCGCATTGCTGCCGTTGCAGCCGCTGCGAGCGTTCCAGCGCAGACCCTGGCTGCCTCGTTCGCAGCAGCGGCGGTGCCGGCGGAGCGCATTGCCGCCGTCGCCGTGGCGGTGCTTGCGGCGGATACGTCGACGAGCACGGCCAACGTGGCCGCTGTCTCGACCGCGCTCGCCAACGCCGGGGTGACGACCGCCATGCTCGCCACAGCCGCTGCCGCGGCCGGTGCAACCGACACGCAGGTTGCGGCGCTTACGGCGGCGTTCGTACCCTCCACGACGCCGACCAATACCACCACCTCGAACAACCACCTCGAACACCACCGCCGCGAACACCACCTCTACCCAGACCGGTACGCCGTTCGCCGGCAGCGCGACCGGTGGGGCTGCGGGTGCGGGTGGCGGCGGCGGTACCGGGGTGACCACCCCAGCCAGCCCGGGTTGACCGCGGCTTCCCGTAGCTGCGGTGCGCCTCGCCTGAGAGGGGCTCGAAGCTGAACCAGAGGGCTGCCACGCGCAGCCCTTTTTCTTGTGGTTGGTCGCAGCCGATGAATCGATCGATGGCCCCCGACGGGCGGGGCCTTTTTGCCGGCCTGCTGGTGTTGCTGATATGGGCGCCGGTGCCGCTGGGCAGCAACCGCTCGTGGAGCCTGGGCGTGCTCTGCATCGGCGTCTTGCTGCTGCTGGTGGCCAGTTGGTTCGCCACCGTGCGCAGGGGGCGCTCCGCGTGGGCGTATGTGCGGCCTGCGTGGGTGCCGGCGGCGATGCTGCTGGCCTTCGCCGGGTTGGTCTGGGCGCAGTGGTGGGCCGGGGTGCCGGCAGCCGGGTCGTCCACCGTGCTCGGCACGGCCGACCGCCACCAGACGCTCGTCTACCTGGTTGCTGCGGCGTGCCACGTCGGCGTGTTCCTGCTCGTGCTGCTGCTCGGGACGGACGAACGGCGATTGCGCCTGGTCATGCTGGCGCTGATCGGCTCGGCGCTGGCGCAGGCGCTGGTCGGCATCGTCCTGTTCTCGGTGCGTGCGCAGTACCAGTTCCTCTGGAACGACATCCAGCACGGCGCGCAGACGATCGGCACCTTCGTCAACCGCAATCACCTGGCGTGCTACCTCTACCTGGGGCTTTCGCTCGGCATCGGGCTGCTGGTGGGTGCCATCGACGAGGATGCACCGAAGGCGCGGCGCGCACGCGACCATGCGGTGAGCGCCATGCACTTCGTCATGAGCCACAAGATGCTGCTGCGGCTGGCGCTGGTCGTGATGGTGGTTGCGCTGGTGATGACGCGTTCGCGCATGGGCAACGCAGCGTTCTTCTCGTCGCTGGTGGGGCTCGGCGTGCTGGTCGCGGTGTCGCGGCCGGCGTTGCGCCGGAAGGCGCTGCTGCTGGTGTTCAGCCTGGCGCTGGTCGACATGCTGGTCGTCGGCCAGTGGATCGGCCTCGACCGTCTGGTCTCGCGTATCGAGGGCACCGCGGTCGAGCGGGTGAACCAGCGCAGCGAGGAGACGGTGGAGGCGCGCACCGAGCCGGCACGCCACACGCTGCCGATGATCGCCGCCAAGCCCTGGTTCGGCTGGGGCGGGGGCAGTTACTACACCGCTTTTCCGCCGTTCAAATCGGCGGGAATGTCGCTCTACTTCGACCATGCGCACAACGACTACGCCCAGATCGCTGCCGACACCGGCCTGGTCGGGTCGGCGTTGCTTGCGGGCGCGGTGCTGGCGACGCTGTGGCGAATTCGCCGCTTGCTCGCATCCGGAGAGTCGGCACAGACGAGGGGCATCGGCTACGGGGTGGCGATGGCCATCTTCTGCGTTGTGGTGCACAGCTGGGTCGACTTCAACCTGCAGATCACCGCGAATGCGTTTACGTTCACGGCGATCCTCGGGCTGGCTTGGGCCGCTCCGCTGCGGCGAGGGGCACGCGAAGTGGTGTCGGTTAGGGTGCCGCGCCCAATAGCAGGTTGAACCCATCTGCTGGGCCGGTATGTGTGGTGTTTGCGCGACCTGCGCTGACTTGATCGGGTATTGGGGTTAGTACGGGCCCTGCTTTGCTTAAACTGCCCAAAAGTTAGAGATACGTGAAATTGTTACGACGGACCACCAAGAAGGAACCAATGAAAAAGAGCATCTCGGCAGCCGCAGTCAGCGCGGCACTGGCGGTCATGGGGCAAATGGCTTTTGCGCAAAACGTGGCTCCGTCGGCTGCGCCGGCACCGGCCACGAACTCGGGGGCGATCAGCACCGGCGGCGGTTCGACGACGGCGGTCGGCCCGACGGTCAACCCCTCTGCCGACCCGACGGGTACCGAAGCCAGTGGCATTCCGGCGAGCGGGCTGTACCGGCCCGGTTCCATGCGGCTGGGGAACAGCTCGATCTTCGCGACGCCGAGCCTGGGCATTTCGCTCGGCCACAACGACAACCTGCGCTCGACTTCGGCGAACCAGATCTCGAGCGGCTTCATGGTGCTTGCGCCGAAGCTCGTTGCCGAGTCGACCTTCCGCGGCAGCCGCTATTCGCTCGGCTACGAGGCCGACATCATCCGTTATGCCTCGAGCTCGGCCGACAACATCGAAAACCAGGAGGTGGCAGCCACCGGGCAGCACAACCTCGGCACGCGACTGGGCGTCAACTGGCGGGCCGCCTACCAGGACCGGTTCGACCCGATCGGCTCGACGCTGAGCAGCTCGGCCGGTGCCACGAGCAAGCCCGACCACTGGCGGGGCGGCCTGGTCTCGGGTACCGCACGCTATGGCGCGCCGGGGGCACGCGGGCGGGTGGAAGTTCGACCTGGGCTATTTCGAGAAGCAATACCGCAACAACCGGGCGCGGACGGTCGACCTGGACTTCGATTCGACGACCTATGCCGCACGGCTTTACACCCGCGTCGCGCCGAACACGGAGCTGCTGACCGAGTTCCGCGGGGCGAACATCGACTACCAGCGCAACAGCAACAACCTCGACAACACCGAGCAGCGCTTCCTGCTCGGCGCGCAGTGGCGGGCGACGGCGCAAACGTCGGGCATCTTCAAGGTCGGCTACATGAAGAAGCGCTTCGACGCGGTGCGCACCAATTACAGCGGCAGCACCTGGGAAGGTGGCATGCGCTATGAGCCGCGTACCTACTCGATGTTCGAAGTCGCCACCGGCCGCACGGCGTCGGACCCGTCGGGCACGGGCACGAACTTCGTGCTTTCCTCGTTCATCAACGGCTCGTGGACGCACCGCTGGAGGTCCTACTTCAGCACGCGTGTGAACTATGTGCACTCGCGCGACGAGTACAACGGGCTCGGCCGACGAGACCGTACAAATACGTTGGGGATTGCAGGAGCGTACGATTTGCAACGCAACGTGCGGGTGAGCCTCGGTCTCGAGCGCACCATCCGCGACTCCAACACCAACGTGTTCGACTACAACCGGAACCTGATCACCGCAAGGATGCTGGTCGCTTTTTGATGCCTTTTGCTAGTCGTTTTCTGAGGTGGCGGGTTCGGGTTGCAGCGCTTTGCTTCGTGGCCGCCGGCATGGTGCTGCCGGTGGCTGCGCAAGTGCCGTCGCCGGCGGCTGAGGCGGAGGCTGCGGCCCCCGTCCTGGGTGAAGGGCAGTTTCTGTCCTCCTACAAGCTGGGCCCGGGCGATGTGATCACGATCCGCGTTTTCGGCGAGGACGACCTGAGCCGCGAGAAGATCCGGCTGACCGACACGGGCTCGTTGTTCCTGCCGGGTGCCGGGGAGCTGGTGGTGCTGGGCAAGACGCTCGGCGAAGTCGAGCGGATTGCGGTCGATCGGCTGAAGGGCCGCATCCTGGTCAACCCGCAGGTGTCGGTGTTCGTCGAGGAGTACCGCCCGTTCTTCATCAACGGCATGGTCGAAAAGCCGGGCGGCTACCCGTTCCAGCCGAACCTCACGGTGCGCAAGGCGGCGGCGCTGGCCGGCGGCTTCAAGGAGCGGGCGTCGCTGAGCAAGATCTTCCTGATCCGCTCGGCCGACGCCGCGCAGAAGCCGCAGAAAGTGGACCTGAACGCGCCTTTGCTGCCGGGCGACATCCTGACGGTGGAAGAAAGCTTCTTCTGACCGCGGCGGGACGTGCGGGCGTCTGACCCGCACTCCGCTTCCGCGAGGCGTGGTTCAGATCACGCCGGATGTACCGAAATCACCTGAAATGCCCATGAACGCTCAAGTCCTGCCCGTGCCTGCGGCCGTACAGCCGCAAGGCACGGCGCCTTTCCTTTCATTGCGCGACGCCCTCAGCGACGAGCAGCGGCTCGAGCTCGTCGAGTACTGGCGCAGCATCACCAAGCGCAAGTGGGCCATCCTGCTGCTCGGCATCGCGTCGGCCGTGGTCGCCGGCGCGATCGCCTATGCGCTGCCGCCCATCTACAAGGCCACGGCGACGATCATGATCGAGCCGGACAAGTCGAAGGTGGTGAACATCGAGGAGGTGTATTCGGGCATCGGCCAGAACCGCGAGCACTTCCAGACGCAGGTCGAGATCATCAAGTCGCGCGAGGTGGGGCTGAAGACGATCCAGGCGCTGAAGCTGTACGACGAGCCCGAATTCGACCCGCGCAAGGCCAAGGACGACTGGAAGTCCAAGGCGCGGGCGCTGATCGGCCTGACCGAGCCGGAGCCCGAGTGGAACGACAAGAAGCTGGCCAATGCGGTGCTCGGCCGCTTCATGACGGAGTTGGACGTGCAGCCGGTGCGGCTGAGCCAGCTGGTCAAGGTGGGCTTCGAGTCGGAAAGCCCCGAGCTGGCGGCAAAGGTTGCCGGCACGATCGCGCAGATCTACATCGACAACGACCGCGACGCGCGCTTTCGGATGACGCAGCAGGCCAGCGCCTGGCTGCTCGACCAGGTGGGCGGGCTGCGCGCCAAGCTCGACGCGTCGGAGCGGTCGCTGCAGGCCTTTCGGGATCGGCAGGGGCTGGTGAACCTGGGCGGCTCGGCACAGGCGATCGACAGCCAGCAGATCTCCAACCTGACGCAGCAGCTGGTGGCAGCGCGCGTGAAGCGCGCCGAGAACGAGGGCGTCTACAACGACATCACGGTGCTGCAGAAGGCCGGCAAGGGCGACTACAGCAGCGTGGCGGCGGTGATGCGGCATCCGTCGATCATCGACGCGAAGAAGGTCGAGGCGACGGCGCAGCAGAAGGTTTCTGAGTTGTCGCAGCGCTATGGCTTCGAGCATCCGCGGATCGTTCAGGCCGGGGCCGAGCTCAAGGCGGCGCAGCAGAACACGCTTGCAGCAGATGGCCGGCGTGGCGGCGAGCCTGGTGCGCGATTACGAGGTTTCGCGCGCGACCGAGCGGCAGCTGGAGGCGATCCTGGCGCAGTCGCGCGGCTCGGTGCAGACCGTCAACCGCAAGGAAGCCGGTCTCGGCATGCTGGAGCGCGAGGTCGAATCGAACAAGCAGCTCTATGACTTGTTCATGGGCCGGGCCAAGGAAACCAAGGTATCGGGCGACCTGCAGACGCAGGTGGCGCGCGTGGTCGACCCGCCGATGGTGCCGGGCAGCCCGATCAAGCCGCAGAAGGGGCAGATCATCTCGATCGCGCTGCTGCTGGGGCTGTTGGCGGGCGCGCTGATTTCGCTGCTGCTCGACAAGCTCGACAACACGCTGAAGGGCACCGAGGACGCGGAAACGCGGCTGAAGCAGCCGATCCTCGACCTCGCTGCCGCTGTTGACGGGCGAGGACCGCAAGACCGCCATGCGGCTGATCAACGCCAAGCCGGACTCGATGTTCGCCGAGTCGATCCGCACCGCGCGCACCGGCGTGCTGCTTTCGAACATCGACAAGCCCAAGAAGGCGATCCTGGTGACCTCGTCGGTGCCGGGCGAGGGCAAGACGGTGTTCGCCGCCAACATCGCGCTGGCGCATTCGGCGACCAAGAAGACGCTGCTCATCGACGCCGACATGCGCCGGCCGCAGGTCTCGCGCAACCTGGGCTTGGCTGCGGGCGCCAAGGGGCTGTCGAACCTGGCCTCGGGAACGGCGGCGCTGGAAGACTGCGTCCACCGGGTCGAGGGCACACAGCTCGACGTCATTCCGGCCGGCGACATTCCGCCGAACCCGACCGAGCTGCTGCTCAGCCAGCGTTTCCGCGACGTGCTCGCGGAGCTGAGCCAGACCTACGAAATCGTGCTGATCGACTCGCCACCCGTCGAGCTGGTCAGCGATGCGCTGGTGATCGCGCCGCTGGTGACCGGGACGATCTATGTCGTCAAGGCCATGGAGACGCCGTATCCGCTGGCGCGCAAGGGGCTGGTGCGGTTGCAGCGCGTGGGCGCGTCGATCCTCGGCGTGACGCTGAACCACGTCGACTTCAAGAAGGCGCAGAAGTACTACGGCCAGTACTCGGCGTACGGCAAGTACGGCTATGGCGACTATGGCTACAAGTCGTACCTGAGCCCGACCACGTCAGCCAAGCCGGCCTGAGCAGGCAACCGGGGCCGGCGCTCGAAATGATCGACGTTCACTGCCACCTGCTGCCGGGCATCGACGACGGCGCGCAGTCGCTCGAGGATGCGCTGGCATTGGCACGGGCCTGCGTCGCCACCGGCGTGACGCATGTATTTGCGACGCCGCACGTCTACCCGGGGCGCTGGGAGAACCGGCGCTCGACGATCGTCGGGCAGTACGAGCTGTTCAAGCGGGCGCTTTCGGTGTTCCGCATTCCGCTGGTGCTGGGCATGGCTGGCGAGGTGCGGCTGAGCGCCGATGTGCTGGAGTTGCTGGGCGACGATGAACTGCCGTTCCTCGGCGAGTGCGACGGGCTGAAGACGATGCTGCTCGAGTTGCCCGATGGCGGCATCCCGGTCGGCGCCGATCGGCTGGTTCGGCACCTGGTCGATCAGCGTATCCGGCCGCTGATCGTGCACCCCGAGCGCAACAAGGCGGTCATGGACGATGTCGAGAGGATCCGGCCGTTCGTCGAGATGGGCTGCGCGCTGCAGCTGACGGCGGCATCGGTCATCGGCGAATTCGGCCCGGCGGCATTGCGTGCCAGCGAAAAGTTGCTCGACGAAGGCTGGGCAACGTTGATTGCGAGCGACGCGCACAACCTGCGCGGCCGCCCGCCACGAATGGACGCGGCGCGCGAGCGCCTGGCTGCGCGCCGTGGCGAGGATGTGGCCGATGAGCTGACCCGCCGCGCACCCGCTCGCCTGGCGGGCCTGGCGATCGAGACCTTGCAACCCGCATGAGCCCTGCGGGGACGCCTCCCGGGGGTGCCCGGCGTGGCGGTGCGGCCGGCGGCGCTGGGGAAACTGCCGAGGCAGCCACAGGCGAAGGCGGGCAACGGCATCGCAAGCGGGGCGGCGGCAGGCGTCACCAGGCGACGACGCTTGTCGACTGGGTGCTGCTGGCATTGCTGGTCGGCGCCGCCGGCTGGCTGGGGTGGCAGGGCTTCAAGCTGGTGCGGGCCGACTTCCAGATGATGGAAGCGCGTGCGACGGTCCTTGCGTGGGCGGGCGGGCGCGCGAAATGGACCATTCCGGACTGGGTGAAGGCGCGCGCCGCGCTGCTCCGGGCCTTGGAGACGACGCCCGAGAACGCCGCGATCCACGACCAGCTCGGCATCCTTTACAGCGTGCGCGGCCGCGATGCCGTGCGCAGCCCGGATACACAGCAGGCGTTTTACCGCGAGGCAGCACGGCACCAGCGAGCTTCGCTTGCGCTTCGGCCGAGGCATGCCTGGGCGTGGGCTGCACTGACACAGTCGCTCGAGGTCATCGAGCCCCGCAGCGACGCCATGTGGTCGGCGTGGCGAAGCGCCTATGCATACGGTCCGCACGAACCGGCGGTGCAGGCAAGCCTGCTCGAGATCGGGTTGCGCGCCTGGCCGGCGGCGCCCATGGACGTGAAAGAGGCGATGAAGGCGATCTATGCCAGCGCCGTGCCCTCCGTGCGCAACCCGACCGACGCGCTGGCGCAGCGGTTGAGGCTGGAGGGCTGGATTTAGGAGCCCGACAGGCTCCTAGGGGACCTCGGCGTCAGCCCCTCGCGAACTCGGGCAGCCACTCGATCCGGCCGAGGTGCCGGGCCTTGTCCAGACGCGTCACGACGGGCGGCCTTCTTCCCGCGCAGCGATGAATTCCGCCTCCGTGATGACAGGCGCACTCGGGTGGTCGGCAAGAATTCGATCCACCGCATCGCGATGCCGCTGTCGGCGCTGTGCGCGTTCGACAGCCTCACGCATCAACTGCGTGATCACGGCGCTTTTGTTTTCGGCCTTCGAACGCGGCGTTGAAAGCCAGGGCGCCAAGGCGCCGAGTCTCGCGCTACCCTCAGCCGGCAGCCTTCAACACGTCGCCGCCTTGCAGCTTTTCACCCAACGGGCGCTTGCCGATGGCGTGGTACTCGAAGCCTTCGATCTTCATCCGGCTCGCAAGATACATGTTGCGGCCGTCGAAGATCAGCGCCTGCTTGAGCAGCTGCTTCATCGTTCCGAAGTCGGGGCTGCGATAGGCCTTCCATTCGGTGACGATGACCAGCGCATCGGCTGCGTGCAAGGCGTCGTCGGCTGTTTCGGCAAAGCGCAGCCGGGCCGCCCACTCGGGATGGGCGCGCAGATCGACTGCGAAGGCGCGGCGCGCTTCCTCCAGGGCGATGGGATCGTGCGCTGCAATGCTGGCGCCACGGCGCAACAGTTCGCGAACGATCACCCGGCTGGGGGCGTCGCGCATGTCGTCGGTATTCGGCTTGAACGCCAGCCCCCACAGCGCAAATTGGCAGCCATGCAGGTTTTCCCCGAGCCGGCGGGTGATCTTGCGGACCAGCGCCATCTTCTGCCGCTCGTTGACCTGCTCCACGGCCTCGATCAGGCTGCTGGCGCAGCCGTGCGACCGGGCGGTTCGGACGATCGCGCGGATGTCCTTCGGAAAGCACGAGCCGCCGTAGCCGGTGCCGGCGTAGAGGAAGTCGAAGCCGATGCGCGGGTCGGAGCCGATGCCCAGGCGCACCGCCTCGATGTCGGCGCCGACCGCCTCGGACAGCGCCGCCAGCTCGTTCATGAAGCTGATGCGGGTGGCCAGCATCGCGTTGGCTGCGTACTTGGTCAGCTCGGCCGAGGCGACGTCCATCACACGCGTGCGCTGGTGGTTGCGGGTCAACGGCGTGTACAGCTCGTCCATCAACTCGCGGGCGCGGGCGCCATTGGGCGTGTCGGGTATGCCGAGCACGATGCGATCGGGACGCATGAAGTCGGCGACGGCCGCGCCTTCCTTGAGGAACTCGGGGTTCGACACCACCGCAAACCCATGCGTCACGCCGCGCGCCTGCAGCGCCTCGGCGACGATGGCAGACACCCGCGCCGTGGTTCCGACCGGCACCGTGCTCTTCGTGGCGATGACGGTAAACCCGTCGATTACCTCACCGATCGCCCGCGCCGCCGCCTCGACATGGCGCAGGTCGGCCGACCCGTCCTCGCTGGGCGGCGTGCCGACGGCAATGAAGACGATGCTGCGGCCGGGCACGCCGTCGGCGACGCGGTCGGTGAAGTGCAGCCGGCCTTCGGCCATGGTCGAGCGAACCAGCGCTTCGAGCCCGGGTTCGAAAAACGGCACCTTGCCGGCCTGCAGCTGTGCGACCTTGTTGCGGTCGATGTCGACGCAGGTGACGTCCGTGCCCATGTCGGCGAGGCAGGCGCCGGTCACCAGGCCTACATAGCCAGAGCCAATGACTGAAATTTTCATTTGTGGGATGCTAAAAGGGCGCTGCGGTGGCCAAGGCGAAAAAACAAGGCGATCCGCGGCGCAGTTCACCTTTTCGCTTGCCTTGTTCGTCGTGGCGCCTCGGGGCAATCGACGGCCTTACGCACGGTTTGTGCCTTGGACCCGGCTATGCACATCCTGCGCTAACCATGATCGACATGACTGACGCTTCCGCCGGACCGACAACGGCCGATCCCCGTGTTGCCGAAATCCTGGCGATTTTCGCCCGGGAGACGCGCATCGACCCTGCGCTGTTGCGCCTCGATGCCCGCCCCGACGAGCTCGGCATCGCCTCGCTCGACCTGACGCTGGCGGTTTTCGAGATCGAAAGCCGCTTCGGCATCGACATTCCGTCGTTTGCCTTCGATCCGTCGTCGCCGGCGTTCACCGTCGGCAGCCTGGTCGAGCAGGTGATCGCCATCCTCGATGCCGCGCCCGCGACCCGTGCCGGCGCTGAAACCCCGGTCTCCGGCACTTGAAGCCGGTTGCCGGCCGGCGGGTGGCGATCACGGGTCTCGGTGCCGTGTCCGCACTGGGCGGCGACGTCGCGTCGTTCTGGGCTGCGGCGGGTCGCGGCGAATGCGGCATCCGGCCGATCGCCGGGTTGCCGACCGAGCGCCTCGGCGTGAAGATCGCCGCCGAGGTGAGCGGCTTCGACGCCGCGGCGCATTTCGACGAGCGGCGCCTGCCGCTGCTCGACCGGGTGGCGCAGTTGGCCGTCGTTGCCGCGCGCGAAGCGGTGGCGCAGGCCGATGCGGCAGGCAGCCGGGACTGGCTGGCGGACCCGCAACGCACCGGCGTGGTGCTTGCCGCCGGCATCGGCCACCAGACGCTCGACGCCGCCTACCGCACCTTGTACGAGGACGGCTCGAACCGCCTGCATCCCTTCAGCGTGCCGCGCGGCATGCCGAGCGCACCGGCCAGCGCGATCTCGATGGAGTTCGGCATTCGCGGACCGAGCTTCGCCGTGGCGTCGGCCTGTTCTTCGTCGGCACACGCGATCGGCCTGGCCTTCCAGATGATCCGCGGCGGCATGCTCGACGCGGCGCTGACCGGCGGCAGCGACGCGCCGATTTGCGTCGGCATGGTCAAGGCATGGGAGGCGCTGCGGGTGCTCAGCCCCGACGGCTGCCGGCCGTTCTCGAAGGATCGCAACGGGCTGGTGATGGGCGAGGGCGCCGGGGTGCTGGTGCTCGAAGCCTGGGAGCGGGCGGTCGAGCGCGGGGCGACCGTGCTCGGCGAGCTGATCGGTTTCGGCGCCAGCGCCGACGCCGGCGACCTGACGGCTCCCGACGAGCGCGGCGCGGCACAGGCGATGCAGGCAGCGCTGGACGATGCGGGGTTGGCGGCCGACGCCGTCGACTACGTCAATGCGCACGGCACCGGCACCCGGCTCAACGACAAGACCGAGACGGCGGCGCTGCGGCGGGTGTTCGGCGAGCGGCTCGAACGGCTGCCGGTGTCGTCGACCAAGTCGATGATCGGCCACTGCATGAACGCGGCGGGCGCGCTCGAGGCGGTGGCGAGCGTCCTGGCGCTGCGCGACGGGCTGCTGCCGCCGACGGTCGGCTGGCGCGAGGCCGACGCCGATTGCGTGCCCGACTGCGTGCCGCACGTTGCCCGGCGCATGCCGATCGAGGTGGCCATGTCCAACTCGTTTGCCTTCGGCGGCCTGAACGCCGTGCTGCTGCTGCGCCGGGCGCCGTGACGCGATGACCACCACCGCCCACCTCAACGCCATCGGCACGGCGCATCCGCCGCACGATGTGCACGCCGCCTTCGTCGCCTTCGCCCGCACGCTGCTGGCCGAGCCGAAGGCGCGCAGCGTTTTCGACCGGCTGGCCGAGCGCGCCGGCATCGCGCAGCGCTGGTCGTTCATGGCGCCCGGCGACATCGCAGCCGGCGAGATCGACCGCGACGGCTTCTACCGCCGCGACGCCTTTCCGGGAACCGCGGCGCGGATGGCGCTTTACGAGACCGAGGCCCTGCGGCTGGCGATCGCCGCGGCGAGCGACCTGGCGGCGGACCTTTCCGGGGTGACGCACCTGGTCGTCGCTTCGTGCACGGGCTTCACCGCGCCGGGGCTCGACCTGCAGCTGCTGGCCGCGCTCGGGCTGCGCAGCACGGTCGAGCGCACGCTGATCGGCTTCATGGGCTGCTCGGCCGCGGTGCCGGCGTTGCGCGCGGCGCAGCACATCGTCCGCTCGCAGCCTGAGGCGCGGGTGCTGGTGGTGAATGTCGAGCTTTGCACGCTGCACCTGCGGCAGACGGCGGATCTCGAGCAGGTGCTGTCGTTCCTGATCTTCGGCGACGGTGCCGCGGCGGCGCTGGTGACCGCCGAGCCGCACGGCATCGCGCTCGGCGACTTCCATTCGGCGCTGATCGACGACAGCCGCGAGCTGATCACCTGGCGCATCGGCGACAGCGGCTTCGAGATGCATCTGTCGGGGCAGGTGCCGGTGCGCATCGTCGGTGCGTTGCGCGCCGAGGCGCAGCGCGGCGGTGCCGACGGGCTGCTGCGCGGCGAGCGCCCGGCCGACATCGACCTGTGGGCGGTGCATGCCGGCGGGCGGACCGTGCTCGATGCCGTCGAGGCCGGCCTGGGGCTGCCGCCCGAGGCGCTGGCCGACTCGCGCGCGGTGCTGCTGGGGCACGGCAACATGTCGTCGGCGACGGTGATGTTCGTGCTGCGGCGGATGCTCGAGCGGCGCCACGTCGGTGCCCGCGGGCTGGCGATGGCGTTCGGGCCCGGCATGGTCGCCGAGAGCTTCCGCTTTCGCATTGCGGGCTGATGGCCGACCTGTCACGGCGCAGCAGCGCGCCCGAGCTGATGGATGGGCCCGATGTCAGCCCCGAGGTCTACCGGCGCTGCCTGGCCGACCTGGCGTCGGTGAACCGCTGGACGCTGACCCACCGGGCGACGCTGCGCTGGCTCGACACGGTGGCCGATCGGCTGCCCGCGGGGGCGCCGCTTTCGATCCTCGACATCGGCTGCGGCCAGGGCGACCTGCTGCGGGCGATCCACCGCTGGGCCGCGCGGCGCGGCGTCGCCGTGCGGCTCGAGGGGCTCGACCTGAACCCGGCCAGCGCCGCGGCGGCGCGCGAGGTCACGCCGGCCGAGGCGGGCATCGTCTATCGCACCGGCGATGTCTTCGCCTTCGAGCCTGCCGAGGCGCCGGACCTGATCGTCACCTCGCAGTTCACGCACCACCTGGGCGACGACGAGGTGGTCGCGCTGCTCGGCTGGCTGGAACGGCATGCCCGGCGCGGCTGGTTCGTCGCCGACCTGCAGCGGCACTGGTTCGCCTACTACGGCTTTCGCTGGCTGGCGCGGCTGGCGGGCTGGCACCGCATCGTCCGTCTCGACGGCACGGTGTCGATCGCGCGCAGCTTTCGTCGCGAGGAATGGCAGGCGCTGCTGGCGCGGGCCGGCATCGAGGCCGACATTCGCTGGCACCTGCCGTTTCGGCTTTGCGTCGTCGCGGCTGAAGTGAGCTTCGATGCCGAGGTGCTGATCGTCGGCGGCGGCCTGGCCGGCGCCGCCGCGGCGTGCCTGCTGGCCCGCGCCGGCCGGCGGGTGCTGCTGATCGAGCGCGAGGCCGGGCCGCACGACAAGATTTGCGGCGAGTTCCTGAGCGGCGAGGCGGTGGCGTACCTGAGTCGCCTTGGATTGGACTTGGTGGCGCTCGGCGCCCAGCCGATCGACCGGATGCGGCTGGTGCGCGGTTTGCGAGTGGTGGAATCGGCGCTGCCGTTCAGCGCGGTCGGCCTTTCGCGCCGCACGCTCGACGCGGCCCTGATAGCCCGTGCCGAAGCCTGTGGCGCGCGGGTGCTGCGTGGGCATCGGGTGCGACTCGGCGATGTCGGCGAGGACGGCGAATGGCCGGTGACGCCTGCACCGGATGGCGCTTTCTGTCTGCATGTCGATGGAATTGGTGACCTCCAGGCACCGGCGCTTTTTCTCGCCACCGGCAAGCACGAACTGCGCGGCCTGCGCCGACGCGTCGGAGCGGTGCCACCGCTCGTCGGCTTCAAGATGTACTTCGCGCTCGCACCCGAGCAGTCGCACGCACTGGCGGGCACCGTCGAGGTGCTGATGTTCGACCACGGCTACGCCGGGCTGCAGCGCGTCGATGGCGGCCGCGCCAACCTGTGCTGGCTAAGCGACCGGACGCAGCTGCAGCGCTGCGGCAACGACTGGGAACCGCTGCTCGATTCGATGCTCGCCGGCAGCGCGCATCTGCGGGAGCGGCTCGCCGGCGCACAGCGGCTGCTCGACCGCCCGCTGGCAATCAGCCAGGTGCCCTACGGCTTCGTCCACCGAGCTGCCGCGGGCGACCCGGCACAGCTGTATCGCCTCGGCGATCAGGCAGCGGTGATTCCGTCGTTTGCCGGCGGCGGGATGGAAATTGCGCTGCACAGCGCATGGCTTGCGGCTGATGCCTATCTGTCAGGCGCGGGCGCTGGGCACTATCACCGGTGGCTTGCGGCCGACGTCGCCGGACCGATCCGGCGCGCGGGGGCGCTCTACCGGTGCGGTCGGTCTGCCCTGGGGCAGAGCGCGCTGATGCGGCTGGTGCAGGCTTGGCCGCAGTCAATGCAATGGGCTGCGTCGTGGACGCGCGTCGCATCGTCCGTGACGGCCTCGACTCGCCGTGGTCTCGCTACGATCCAGCCCGGAGAACCTCGAAAATGACTGAAACCGTCGGCAGCGAAATCATCGAGCACCTACGCCACATCCGTGGGCATGTCGATCAGATCGCGGACGATGTGGTGGGTCTCAAGCAGCTTATGTCGAGGCTCCAATCGGGCATGACGTTCGCGAGGAGCGAGCCGTTCAACGCGACTTCCGGTCGAAATTCAGCTTCCTGCGCGACGCCGCACAGTCCCGAAGATAGAGGTTGATAAGGCTCTGACAGGGGATTCCGACCTCGTCCGAAATCGCCTTGAAGTAGGTGATCGACTCCGCGTCGAGCCGTATGCGGACCGGCTTCGTCAGCTGCGACGCGTAGGGGTTCTTCCGCGAGGTCGAAAAGTCGTACGCGTTGCGCATGGTGCAGCTGTTAAAGCGGTCTATACGGCGCCTCCTTTGCGCGTCGACCGCTTCGGACGAATGGTGATGCGGGTTGCGGAAGTTGCAACTGTCAACAAGCCTCGCAGCGCCTCGTTGACAGCCTCGCCATTTGGAAACGCCTTGGTCAATGCCGGATCGATCACGACCACATTCGTCGCCTTTGCGTACCGCTGGGCGTACTTCCCGCGGACCAAAGGCCCAAGGTCCTCGCGCCGATACGCCTGGCGCATTTGGTCGGCTGGTGGTGTCGCCTTCTTCCCGATCAAACTCTTTCGAGCACGATCGCGATTCCTTGCCCGACGCCGATGCACATCGTGCACAGCGCGAAGCGGCCACCGGTGCGGTGCAGCTGGTTCACCGCCGTCATCGCCAGCCGCGCGCCGCTGGCGCCGAGCGGATGGCCCAGGGCGATCGCGCCGCCGTTCGGATTGACCCGCTCGTCGTCGTCGCGCAGGCCGAGCTGGCGCAGCACGGCCAGGCCCTGCGCGGCGAACGCCTCGTTGAGCTCGATCACGTCGAACTGCTCGAGCGTCATGCCGGTCAGCGCCAGCACCTTCTGCGTCGCCGGCGCCGGGCCGATGCCCATGATGCGCGGCGGCACGCCGGCGGTCGCCATGCCGACGACGCGGGCGCGCGGCGTCAGGCCGTGCTTCGACGCCGCGGCCTCGCTCGCCAGCAGGATCGCGCAGGCGCCGTCGTTGACGCCGCTGGCGTTGCCGGCGGTGACGCTGCCGTCGGGCCGCACCACGCCTTTCAGCTTGGCGAGGATCTCCATGCTGGTCTCGCGCGGATGCTCGTCCTTCGAGACGACGACCGGGTCGCCCTTCTTCTGCTTGATCGAGACCGGCGTGATCTCCTCGTCGAAGAAGCCGCTCTTCTGCGCCGCCACGGCCTTCTGCTGGCTGGCGAGCGCCATCTTGTCCTGCGCCTCGCGCTCGATGCCGAAGTCGACGGCGACGTTCTCGGCGGTTTCGGGCATCGAGTCGACGCCGTACTGCTCCTTCATCAGCTTGTTGACGAAGCGCCAGCCGATGGTCGTGTCGTAGACCGCGTTGGCGCGGCTGAACGCCGTCTCGGCCTTCGGCATGACGAAGGGCGCGCGGCTCATGCTCTCGACGCCGCCGGCGATCATCATCTCGGCCTCGCCCGACTTGATGGCCCGCGCGGCCGTGCCGATGGCGTCGAGCGCCGAGCCGCAGAGGCGGTTGACGGTGCCGCCCGGCAGCTCGATCGGCAGCCCGGCGAGCAGCAGGCTCATGCGGGCGACGTTGCGGTTGTCCTCGCCGGCCTGGTTGGCGCAGCCGTAGATGACGTCGGTGACCGCCTGCCAGTCGAGGTTCGGATGGCGCGCCATCAGCGCCTTCAGCGGCACCGCGCCGAGGTCGTCGGCGCGGATGCTGCTGAGCGAGCCGCCGTAGCGGCCGAAGGGGGTGCGAAGGGCGTCGACGATGAAGGCGTGCTGGGTCATGGCGGTCTCTGGTTTTTCAGGCAGGTTGTGGGCGGTCGCGGCTTAGCGCACGTCCTTCAGCGGAATGGCGGTCAGCCGCTGCAGTTCGCTGAAGTCGAGTCCCGGAACGATGTCGACGACGCGTGCGCCTTCGCTCGCCAGGTCGATCACCGCCAGGTCGGTGTAGACGCGGCTGACGCAGCCGACGCCGGTCAGCGGATAGGTGCAGGCCTCGACCAGCTTGCTTTCGCCGCTCTTGGTCAGGTGGTCCATCATGACGAAGGTCTTCTTGGCGCCGATCGCCAGGTCCATCGCGCCGCCGACGGCGGGAATCGCGTCGGGCGCGCCGGTGTGCCAGTTGGCGAGGTCGCCGTTGGCCGCGACCTGGAAGGCACCGAGCACGCAGACGTCGAGATGGCCGCCGCGCATCATGCCGAAGCTGTCGGCATGGTGGAAGAACGAGCCGCCGGGCAGCAGCGTCACCGGCTGCTTGCCGGCGTTGGTGAGGTCGTAGTCCTCCTCGCCCTTGGCGGGCGCCGGGCCCATGCCGAGCACGCCGTTCTCGCTGTGCAGCACGACCTCGCGGCCTTCGGGCAGGTGGTTGGCCACGAACGTCGGCAGGCCGATGCCGAGGTTGACGACCATGCCGTCCTCGATGTCCTGGGCGACGCGCTTGGCCATCTGGTCGCGGGTCCAGCGGTGCTGTGGCTTGCGTTCGGCCTGCGTGGGGTTGACGACGGCGTTCATGCGGCGGCTCCTTCTTGCTTGAATCCGGCGGCGCCGGTGGCGGTGCGTGGCACCTTGACGACGCGCTTGACGTAGATGCCCGGGCTGACGATCGCCTCGGGGTCGAGCTCGCCGAGCTCGACGATCTCGTGGACCGAGGCCACCGAGACGCGCGCGGCGCTGGCCATGATCGGCCCGAAGTTGCGTGCCGTCATGCGGTAGGTGAGGTTGCCCCAGCGGTCGCCGCGCTCGGCCTTGATCAGCGCGTAGTCGGCGTTGATCGCTTCCTCGAGCACGTACATGCGGCCGTTGATCTCGCGCGTTTCCTTGCCCTTGGCGAGGTCGGTGCCGTAGCCGGTCGGCGTGAAGAAGGCGCCGATGCCCGCACCCGCGGCGCGGATGCGCTCGGCCAGGTTGCCTTGCGGCACCAGTTCCAGCTCGAGCTCGCCGGCGCGGTACAGGCCGTCGAAGACATACGAATCGGCCTGCCGCGGAAAGCTGCAGATGATCTTGCGCACCTGCTTCGCCTTGAGCAGCGCCGCCAGGCCGACTTCGGCGTTGCCGGCGTTGTTGCTGACGATCACCAGGTCGCGCGCGCCCTGGGCAATCAGCCCGTCGATCAGCTCGGAGGGCTGTCCGGCGCTGCCGAAGCCGCCGACCAGGATGGTCGCGCCGTCGGGTACATCGGCAAGCGCGGCTTCGACGCTCGGGCAAATCTTGTTGATCATGGAAGTCCTTGTGCGGGGTCGGAAGGTTTGCGCTAAAGCGTTTCGATGAAGCGGCGCAGCGCGGCTTCGAAGGCCTTGGGCTGCTCGATGGCGCTGAGGTGCGCCGCGCCGGGCAGCACGACGAGCTCGGCGCCGGGGATGGCGTCGACCATGGTGCGCGACATCGCCGGCGGCGTGCCTTCGTCGAGCTCGCCGGCAACGACCAGGGTCGGCACGGCGATCTGGCCGAGGCGTTCGGTCGTCGCCATGTTCATCACGGCGTGCGTGCCGCCGAGGTAGCCCGCCTGCGGCGTGCTGACCAGGCGCCGGCGCCAGCGGGCCACGGCGGCCGGCTGCTCGGTGCGGTAGATGCTGCTGAACCAGCGCTGCATCGCGCCGTCGGCGATCGACTCGACGCCGCCCGACTCGATGGCCTCGATGCGCTGCTGCCACAGGCCGCGCGCATCGTCCGGGTAGCCCGAGGTCGAGTTGGCGATCACCAGCGCCTCGATACGGCGCGGATGGCGCAGCGCCAGCTCCTGGCCGACCATGCCGCCCATCGACAGGCCGATCCACACCACCGGGCCGGCGTCGATTTCGCCGAGCAGCCGTTCGGCGTCCTGGGCCAGCTCGGTCATCGAGTAGGGCCCCGGCGGCGCGTCGGAGTCGCCGTGGCCGCGGTGGTCGTAGCAGATCACCCGGCAGTCGGCGGCCAGGGCGTTGGCGACCGGGTCCCACATGCTCTGGTCGGCGCCGAGCGCGTGGCTGAAGACGAGCGTGTGGCGCGGGGCCTGGCCCGAGCGCGGCTCGCGCACGGTGTAGTGCAGCGCGGGCGTGCCGCTGCTGCGCCGCGAGCGGCCGGTGCCGGGGTGTGCGACCTCGGCGGCCGAGAGCGGCGGCAGCTCGTGGCCGAGTTCGCGCAGCATCTTCACCGCGGTCGCAACGCCGGTGTTGGCGGCCGGAACGCCGGCGTAGATGGCGGTCTGCATCAGCACTTCCTTGACGTCGTCGGGCGTCAGCTTGGTGTCCTCGCTGCCGGCGAGCGCGGCGTGCAGGTGCAGCTCGAACTCCTCCCAGCGGCCGAGCGAGCAGGTGATGGCCAGCACGATGATCCGGCGCGTCCGGGCGTCGAGGCCGGGGCGGCCCCAGATCTCGTGCCAGGCATAGCGCGAGATGAAGTTCTGGAACTCGGCGTTGAAGGCGTTGGCGCCGGCGATCGACTTGTCGACCCACGGGTCGCCGAGGATCGCCCGGCGGTTGCGCAGGCCGCGTTCGAGGTCGTGGTCGTAAGGGTCCATGGCGTCTCGGTGAAAGGGTCGTTGTCAGCGCGCCCAGGGCGCAGGCGGCAGGTCGGTGAGGGCAGCGCGCAGTGCGGGCAGGCGCTCGCGCACCAGCCGGGTGGCGGGTCCGGCAGCGGCAACCGGATCGAAGGCGGCGCGCAGCGCCGCGGGGTCGACTTTCTGGCGCAGCTCGGCGTCCGCCTCGACGGCTTCGCCCACCAGCGCTTCGAGCGGCCGGTTCTCGGCCACGCAACGGCGGCTGAGCTGTTCGAGCAGCGGCTGCGAGCGCGGCTTGCCGATGGCGCCGGCCAGCAGCGCCGACGCCGCCTCGGCGAACACCAGGCCGTGCAGCGAATCGATGTTGCGGCGCATGCGCCCGGTGTCGACCTGCAGGCCGCCGAAGGCTTCGGCAAGCGCCCGCGCCGTGCCGTGTGCTGCGCTGAAGAGCCCCGGCCATTCGGCGAGTTCGGCCTGCCAGTTGCCGAGGCCGCGCTCGTGCTCCTGCGCCATCGCGCCGAGCAGCGTCGCCAGCCGCGCCGGCGCGCGCTGCGAGCAGGCCAGTGCCAGCATGGCAGAGACCGGATTGCGCTTGTGCGGCATGGCCGACGATCCGCCGCGGCCGGCGCCCGACGGCTCGGCGAGTTCGGCCACCTCGCCCTGCGCCATCAGCGACAGGTCGGTGGCGATCTTCGACAGGCTGCCGGTGCAGACCGCCACTTCGCAGCCCAGGCGCAGCCACTCGTCGCGCTGGGTGTGCCAGGGCGCCGGCGGCAACGCCAGCTTCAGGTCGTCGGCCATGCGCCGGGCGACCGCCGCGCCGGCCTCGCCCATCACGCTGAGCGTGCCGACGGCGCCGCCGAGCTGCAACGCCAGCGCGCGCCCGGCCACATGGCGCAGCTGCTCGCGCGAGCGGACGATCGGCGCCAGCCAGTTGGCGCACTTCAGGCCGAAGCTGGTGACCACCGCGGGTTGCAGCAGCGTGCGCGCCAGCACGGGCGTCGCGGCGTGCTGCTCGGCCAGTTCGAGCAGGTGCCCGGCGAGTGCGTCGAGTTCGGCGTCGAGCAGTGCCAGCGCCTGCCGCGTCGCCAGCACCATGGCGGTGTCGATCACGTCCTGGCTGGTGCTGCCCAGATGGACGCTGCCGGCCGCCTGCGCATCGACACCTGCGACGCGCGCGGTCAGTTCCTTGACCAGCGGAATCGCCAGGCTGCCGGCACGGCCGCTCGCCGCGACCAGCGCATCGAGGTCGTACAGCCCGGCCTTGCAGACGCTGGCGATGACGCTTGCCGCGCCGGCCGGGATCAAGCCCTCGGCGGCCTGCGCCCGCGACAGCGCGGCTTCGAAATCGAACATCCCCTGGACGATCGCGGTGTCGCCGAACACGGCGGCGACCGCTGGCGCGGCCAGGAAGCTTTCGAAGATCGGCGTGGTCACTGCAGTATCGAGGCGGCGTCAGGCGTAGTCGAAGAAGACGGTTTCATCGGCGCCCTGGAGGTGGATGTCCCAACGATAGCTGCCGTCGCCGGTCGGCTTGGCAATCAGCGTGGCGCGGCGTTCGGCGGGTACTTGTGCGAGCAGGGGCGAATCGCCGAGCGCCGCATCGTCGCCGACGAACACCGCGCAGAACTGGTGCTTGACGACGCCGCGCCCGAACAGGGTGATGAAGCACGCCGGTGCGCCGGCGTCGCCCGACCGCGGCAGGCTCAGGCGGAACTCGCCGTCGTCGTCGCTCGGCACGCGCCAGAAACCGGGCATGCCGTCGACGGGGCCGCCGCCGGTGGCGCCGGGCAGGCTGGCTTCGAGAATCGCATCGCTGACGGTCTCGCCGTTGCCGTCGAAGACACGGCCGGTGATGACGAGCGAATCGGCCGATGCGCTGCTGCCGTTGTCGAAGGCCCAGCGCCAGGCTTCGTGCGGGAAGGGGCCGATGGTCTGCGAGGTGGTGATGTTGCTGCTGCTCATGATCGTGGTACCCCGGTGTTCACAGGCCGAAGGGCGTCGCGCCGCGGCCGCGCAGCACGATATCGAAGACATAGCCGAGCATCTGGTCGCCGACGGTTTCCTCGATCGAGAAACGCGAGCAGAGCCGGTCGCGCGCGGCCGGGTCCTCGACGCTCTGGTAGATCGGGTCGAAGGCGAACAGCGGATCGTTCGGGAAGTACATCTGCGTCACCAGCCGCTGTGCCAGCACGTTGCCGAACAGCGAGAAGTGGATGTGCGCCGGCCGCCAGGCCTTGTCGTGGTTGCCCCAGGGATACGGCCCCGGCTTGATGGTGACGAAGCGGTAGCGCCCGTCGTCGTCGGTGAAGAACTTGCCGGAGCCGAAGAAGTTGGGGTCGAGCGGCGCGTCGTGCTGGTCCTTCTTGTGGAAGTAGCGCCCCGCCGAGTTGCACTGCCAGACCTCGACCAGCGAATTGCGCACCGGCTTGCCGTCCTCGTCGGTGACGCGGCCCACGACGACGATCTTCTCGCCGAGCGGCGCGCCCTGGCCGTGCGCGGTGAGGTCGGCATCGCCCGCCTTGAGCAGCGAACGCGCGTGGCTCAGCGCCTGGCTGGTCGCGGCCGGTGCCTCGACGCGCAGCGGCGGCAGCTTCGGGCCGCGCGCGAAGGTCGACTTGTAGCTGGGGAACACCGACGTCGGGTAGACACCGGCGGGAATGGCATCGAAACGCATGAAAGTCTCCTGGTGATCGCCGCACCGGCCGGTCGCGCGGTGCGGAACTTAAGGCAATGACGGGCTAAACACAACCGGCGCATCCACCCGCCGGGCGCGGCTCACTTGGCGGCACGCACCTTTTCCACCTCGGCATACGCCTCCTTGAGCAGCGGCTCGCCGATGTCCTTGGTGAACTTGGCGATCACCGGCTTGGCGCGCTCGCGCATTTTGGCGACTTCTTCAGGGGCCAGTTCATGGACCTGCATGCCGCGCTTCCTGAGTTCGGCAAGCACCTTGGTGCCTTCGTCGCGGGCCACCTTGCGCTGGTAGGTCGCCGTCTCCGTGGCCGCGTCCTGCAGGATCTTCTTCTCGTCGGCCGAGAGCTTGTCCCAGAACTTCTTGCTGACGATCACCGCCTGCGGCGTGTACATGTGGCTGGTGAGCGTGAGGTGCTTGGTGACCTCGTTGAACTTGCCGTCGAGGATGTTGAGCAGCGGATTGGTCATGCCGTCGATGGCCCCCTGCTCGAGCGCGGTGTACGTTTCGGTGAACGGCATCGGCACCGCGTTGGCACCGAGCGCGTTCATGAATTCGACGTAGATCGGCGTCGGAATGACGCGCATCTTCATGCCCTTGAAGTCGTCGGCCTTGGTGATCGGCTTCTTGGTGGTGTGCATGTGGCGAAAGCCCAGGTCCCAGTAGGCCAGGCCGACAAGGCCGCGCTCCTGCAGCTTGTCGAGCAGCCGCTTGCCGATCGGCCCGTCGGCCAGCGCGTCGGCTTCGCGCGCATCGTTGAACAGGTACGGCACGTCCCAAAGCGTCATTTCCTTGACGTTGCCGGCCAGCAGGCTGGCGTTCATCACGTTCATCTCGACCGTGCCGCCCTGCATGCCGGAAACGATCTGCAGGTCGGGGCCGAGCGTGCCGCCCGGGAACGGCCGCACGGTGATCTTGCCGCCGCTCTTTTGCTTGACCAGCTCGGCGAACTTCTCGACGCCCTGGACCTGCGGATGCCCCTTGTTGCTGGCCGCGGGGAACTTGATGGTGCGCGTCTCGATGTCGGCCGCGTGGACGTGGGGTGCGAAGAACGCGGCGCTCGACAAGAGCGACGCCGACAGCAGGGTGCGAAGCAGGATTTTCATGAAGTCTCCAGAGGGTTCTTGGGCTGGGCGGGAACCGGTGCCTCTCGCGTTCCCGCAAGCTGACCGTCTGCCGCGGACTTTATGCAACGCGGGCTCGGGGCACAATCACTCCACCTGCGGTGGCGACCGATTGTCGGTCGCGATTGTCCGGTGACCGGTCAGACTCGTGGTTTCCACCATGCCCCCTGCCAATGCCAATTCGCGAGTCCTGCGCCCGGGTGCGGCGCAGCCGGCGGCAGCCCGCGTCGCGGGCAAGCCGGCCGAAGCGTTCCCGATCGATCCGGCCGACCTCATCGTCGGCCTCGGGCGTGGCCTGTCGGTCATCGAATCGTTCGACGACGAACACAGCCGGATGACGATTGCCGAGGTGGCGCTGCGCACCGGGATACCGCGCACCGCGGCGCGGCGCCATTTGCTGAGCCTGTGCCACTTCGGTTATGCCGCCACCGACGGCAAGCGTTTCTGGCTCGAGCCGCGCGTGCTGCGCCTCGGGCAAAGCTATCTCGACGCCGCGCGCGTGCCGCGCCTGGTGCGGCCGTTCATCCAGCACCTTTCGATGACCACCGGCGAGACGGTCAACGTCAGCGTGCTCGACGGCGATGAAGTCGTCTACGTGGCCCGCAGCAACAGCCCGCGGGTCGTCTCGATCGGCTTCCACCCGGGAGCCCGGGTTCCGGCTCACGTGGTCAGCCCGGGCACCGTGCTGCTCGCGGCGCTCGACGAGGCGGCCCTGACGGCCTGGGTCGAGGCGCACGAGTTCGCCGGCTTCACCTCGAACACGCCGGTCGACCCGGCGGCCTATCTTGCACAGGTGAGGCTGGCGCGCTCGCAGGATTTCTGGATGGCGCAAGGCCAGCTCGATGCGGCGCTGACCGGCGTCGCCGTGGCGCTGAAGGACCGCCGCGGCGTGTGCAAGGCAGCGATCGGCATGACGGTGCAAAGTGCCTCGTGGAGCCCCGAGCAGATCGTTGCCCAGCTCGTCCCCGGGCTGCACGCGACGGCGCAGAGCGTGCGGTCGGTGCTTTGAGCGAGGCGGCGTGGCCCGCCTGCTTTTCGAGGGTGGAGCCGATTCGACGAGCAGCCGACGCGGCGCGCCCAGCACAATGTCGAAAAACCTTAATCGACCGAACGGAGCGTCCATGCCCGACCGCTACGCCGTGATCGGCAACCCGATCAGCCAGAGCAAGTCGCCGCTGATCCATGGCCTGTTTGCGCGCGCTGCCGGGCAGGACATCGAGTACACCGCGCTGGAAGGTCCGCTCGACGGCTTTCGGGACGCGGTCGACGCCTTTCGCGCCGCTGGCGGACGCGGCATGAACGTCACCGCGCCGTTCAAGTTGCAGGCCTTCGACATCGCCACCGAGCGCAGCGAGGCTGCGCAACTCGCCGGTGCGGTCAACGCGATGAAGTTCGAAGGCGACCGGGTGCTGGCCGAGAACTTCGACGGCGTTGGCCTGGTCAACGACATCCAGCGCAACCTCGGCTTTGCGCTGCGCGGCAAGCGCGTGCTGCTGCTCGGCGCCGGCGGCGCGGCGCGCGGCGCGTTGCTGCCTTTACTCGACGAGCAGCCCGCCGAGCTGGTGATCGCCAACCGCACGGCCGGGAAGGCGCGCGATCTGGCGGCGCCGCTGGCCGGGCGCGGCCGCGTTGTCGGCTGCGGCTTCGATGAACTGGGGGCGCAGCGTTTCGACCTGGTCGTCAACGCCACCTCGGCGAGCCTGACCGCCGAGCTGCCGCCGGTAGCCGCCGGCGTGTTCGGCGACGACTGCCTGGCCTACGAGATGGTCTACGGCAAGGGGCTGACGCCGTTCCTGCGGCTGGCGCAGCAGGCCGGCGCGGCGCGGCTGGCCGACGGCGTCGGCATGCTGGTCGAGCAGGCGGCCGAAGCCTTCGTCTGGTGGCGCGGCGTGCGCCCCGACACCCGCCCCGTCATCGACCGGCTGACGGTGCCGCTGGCATGAAGGCTCGCCCGCTGGTGCCGTGCAGCGCCGTGGAACGGGCCGAATTCCGCGACAAAATGGCGCCGCCCAGCGACGCGCGATTTGCTGCGCAGCCGGCTCGGCCCGCCCGGATTCACCCCTGAAACTTCTTCCGCATGGCGCCAAAGCGCCTGCAGCGCCCGAACGACGACCAAGGAAAGCCCCCATGCGCGTGCTCATGCTCCACGGAATCAACCACAACATGTTCGGCAAGCGCGACCCGGCGCAGTACGGAACGGTCACGCTGGCCGAGATCGACGCCCGCCTGCAGTCGCTCGGCCGCGAGCTGGGTGCGGAGGTCGAGAGCTTCCAGACCAACGGCGAAGGCGCGATGTGCGAGCGCATCCACCAGGCCTTCAGCGACGGCATCGACGCGGTGCTGATCAACGCCGGCGCCTGGACGCACTACAGCTACGGCATCCGCGACGCGCTTGCCATCCTGACCTGCCCGGTGGTCGAGCTGCACATGTCGAACATCCATGCGCGCGAGGAATTCCGCCACAAGTCGGTCTTCGCCGAGATCGTCAAGGGCCAGATTGCCGGCTTCGGCGTCGACAGCTACCTGCTCGCGCTGCGCGCCGCCGTGTCGGCCGCGCAGGCGGCCAACGCCTGAGGGCCGGCACCATGATCACCGGAAACACCGAACTCATCGCCCACATCGGCTGGCCGACGCACGCCTTCAAGTCGCCGATGATCTACAACCCCTACTTCGAGCAGGCGGGTATCGACGCCATCGTCGTTCCGATGGGCTGCCAGCCCGAGGATTACCCGGGTCTCCTGAAGTCGGTGTTCAAGCTGATGAACATCCGCGGCGCGCTGATCACCATGCCGCACAAGGTGACGACGGTCGGCCTGCTCGACGAGGCGACGCCGGCGGTCGAGATCGCCGGCTCGTGCAATGCGGTGCGCCGCTCGGCCGATGGCCGGCTGCAGGGCGACATGTTCGACGGAGAAGGCTTCGTGCGCGGCATCCGGCGCAAGGGCTGCCGGCTCGAGGGTGCGCGCGTGCTCGTGGTCGGCTGCGGCGGGGTGGGCTCGGCCATCGCGGCGTCGCTGGCGGCGTCGGGCATCGGCGCGATCGCGCTCTACGACGCACGCGACGAGTCCGCACAGGCCCTGGGCGGGCGAATCTCGAAGCACTATCCGGCGATCGCCGTCTCGACCGGCAGCAACGACCCGGCCGGCTTCGACCTGGTCGTCAACGCAACGCCGATGGGCATGAACGACGGCGACCCGCTGCCGATCGATGTGTCGCGCCTGGCGCCCGAAACGTTCGTCGGCGAGGTCGTGATGAAGAGCGAGATGACCGCCTTCCTCAAGGCGGCGCAGGCGCGCGGCTGCCGCTTCCAGGTCGGCTCGGACATGCTGTTCGAGCAGATCCCGGCGTACCTGGAATATTTCGGTTTCCAGACGACAACGCCCGACGTGCTGCGCTCGGTCGCCAAGCTGGGCTATTGACCTTTGCTGCGCCGGGGTGGCGGGCCACGCGCCGCCGCCCGGCCCGCGTGACATCCCGGAAAGCGAGGCCCTCATGCGCCGTTCGATCGCCACGGTTTCGCTCAGCGGCACGCTGCGCGACAAGCTCGAAGCCATTGCCGCCGCAGGCTTCGACGGCATCGAGCTGTTCGAGGCCGACTTCATCAACTTCGACGGCTCGGCGTCCGGGTTGCGCTCGATCTGCGACGACCTCGGGCTGAGGGTCGAACTCTGGCAGCCGTTTCGCGACTTCGAGGCCGTGCCGCCGGCGCAGTTCGCGCGCGGGCTCGAGCGTGCGGAGCGCAAGTTCGACCTGATGCAGCAGCTCGGCTGTCCGCTGATGCTGGTCTGCTCGAACGTGTCGCCGCTGTCGATCGACCGTGCCGAGTTGGCTGCCGAGCAGTTGCATGCGCTGGCCGAGCGCGCGGCGCGGCGCAACCTGCGCATCGGCTTCGAGGCCCTTGCGTGGGGCCGCCATGTCAACCTTTGGCGTCAGGCGTGGCAGATCGTCGAGCGTGCCGATCATCCGCATCTCGGGCTGATCGTCGACAGCTTCCACACGCTGTCGCTGAGGGACGACCCGGCGCCGATCGCCGACCTGCCGGGCGAGAAGATCTTCTTCCTGCAGATGGCCGACGCGCCGATGCTCAACATGAGCGTCATCGACTGGGCTCGGCACCACCGCAATTTCCCGGGGCAGGGGCAGCTCGACGTGGTCGGCTTCTTCGACGCGGTCGTCCGCTCGGGCTATAGCGGGCCGCTCTCGCTCGAAATCTTCAACGACGTCTTCCGCGAGACGGCGAACCGCCGCGTCGCGGTCGACGCGATGCGCTCGCTGCTCTGGCTCGAAGGGCAGGTGCGCGAACGGCTCGAGTCGGTCGCGGCGACCGACGTGCAGGCCCGGCAGGCGCTGCAGCACGAGTCGCTCGTCGCGGTGCCGCCGGTGCCTGCGTTCCGCGGCTTCTCGTTCATCGAGTTCGCGGTCGATGACGCCGGCGCACAGCCGCTGGGTGCCCTGCTCGGGCAACTCGGCTTCCACCAGGCCGGGCGCCACCGCTCCAAACCGGTCACGCTGTGGCGGCAGGGCGGCATCAACCTCGTCGTCAACACGCAGGCGCACGATGCGGCGCGGGCGCGTTTCGATGCCTACGGCCCGTCGGTGTGCGCGCTCGGCCTGCGGGTCGACGATCCGCCTGCCGCATTGAACCGCGCGACGGCGCTGCGGTCGGCGCGCCACGAACCGCCGACGGGTCCCGGCGAGCAGCAGCTGGCGTCGATCGTGGCGCCGGGGGGCAGCATCCTGCAATTCATCGCCGACGCGCTCGGCGACGACGGGCTCTGGGAGGCCGACTTCGAGCTCGACAACGCCGCGATACCCGATGCAGGTGCCGGACTCGGCCGCATCGACCATGTCGCCATGGGCATGTCGCCCGACCAGATCGACACCTGGGTGCTGTTCTGCCGGGCCGTGCTCGGCCTCGATGCGGCCGAGGCGGTCAAGCTCGCCGATCCGTTCGGCCTGGTGCGCAGCTTCGGCATGGCAGACGCCGGGCGCCGGCTTCGCCTCGTGCTCAACGTCTCGGTCGGCTCGCGAACCCGCATGGCGCAGACGCTCGACGCCCGGGGCGCGGGCGTGCACCACATCGCGTTTGCGAGCGGCGACATCTTCGCCAGCGTCGAACGGCTGCGCGCCAGTGGCGTGGCGTTCGTGCCGATCTCGAACAACTACTACGACGACTTGCCGACCCGCTTCGAGTTGGCGCCCGAGTTCGTCGAACGGTTGCGCGGCGCCGGCATCCTGTTCGACCGCAACGACGCCGGCGACTACCTCCACGTCTACACCGAGAGCTTCGCCGAGCGCTTTTTCTTCGAGGTCGTCCAGCGCGTCGGCGGCTACGATGCCTACGGTGCGCTGAATGCACCGGCGCGGATGGCATCGCAGGCGCAACGCGAGGCCATCGCCTAGCGCACGGTCGCTGCCGTCGACGTCGATGCTGCACATCCTGTCGATCACCGGGCCGATCTACCTGATCATCGCCGCCGGTTTCCTGGCCGTCCGCTCCGGGCTGTTCGAGCCGCCCGACATTCGCGTGCTCGGCCGCTTCGTGATCAATTTCTCGCTGCCGGCGCTGCTGTTTCGCGCGATCTCGCAGCGTTCGATCGGCGAGGTGCTGAACGGCCCGTACCTGCTGGCCTACACGGTCGGCTCGCTGGTCGTCCTGCTCGGCGGCGTGTTCGTCGCACGGCGGCTGCGCGGCAAATCGATCGCGGTCGCGGCGATCCGCGGGCTCGGCATGGCCGGGGCGAACAGTGGCTTCGTCGGCTATCCGATCGTTCTGCAGCTGCTCGGCCCGCCGGCCGGTGTCGCGCTGGCACTGACCATGGTGGTCGAGAACCTGCTGATCATTCCGCTGGCGCTGGCGATGGCCGACAGCGCCGCGGGCAGCGGCCTGCGCTGGCACCAGGCCCTGGCGCAATCGGCGCGCGGGCTGCTGCGCAATCCGATGATCCTGGCGATCGTCGCCGGCTTCGTCTTCGCGCTGGCCGGAATCACACTGCCCGAGGTGGCCACGCGCACGATCCAGATCGTCGCCAACTCGGCGAGCCCGGTGGCGCTGTTCGTCATCGGCGGGTCGCTGGTCGGCCTGCGTCTGCAGGGCATGCGCAGCGACGTGGCGCTGGTCGTGGTCGGCAAGCTGCTGCTGCATCCCCTGGCGGTGCTGGCGGTGCTGCTGCTGCTGCCGGGGCTCGACGCGACGCTGCGCACGGCCGCCGTCGTGTTCGCCTGCATGCCGATGCTCAGCATCTACCCGCTGCTGGCGCAAAAGCACGGCGAGCAGGCTTTTTCCGCGGCGGCGCTGCTGGTCGCGACGCTGGCCTCGTTCGCAACCATCAGCGCCTGGCTGTGGCTGCTCGATGCGGGGCTGGGGTGGCTCGCTTAGGTTCGGTGAGCGGGTGCCGCCACGGCGAACACCGGCCGGGCCGCGCCGTGCGGTCGCCCGCAGACGCCCGCGTACGCCCGGTTTGCGTGGGGGGTGGTATTCCCCGATGGCAGGAGGCGCACGCCGACCGATACTCCGGGAATGAACGAACTCGTACGTACCTCACAGGAGGAGGCAGCCGCGAAGTCTCCGGCCAGTCGGACGAACAATCCGCAGCGAACGATCGGCGACATCATCGAAGTCGCCACCCGCGAGTTCGCGAGCAAGGGGCTCTCGGGCGCACGCATCGACAAGATCGCCGCGGCCATGCGCACCAGCAAGCGGATGATCTACTACTACTTCGAGAGCAAGGAAAAGCTCTACGTCGCGGTGCTCGAGGAAGCCTACCGGCGCATCCGCCAGATCGAGAACGACCTGCAGCTCGAGTCGCTCGAGCCCGAGACCGCGTTGCGCGAGCTGGTCGGCTTCACTTTCGACTACCAGCTGGCGAACCCGGACTTCATCCGCCTGGTGATGACCGAGAACATCCACAAGGCCGAGTTCCTGGCGCAGTCGAAGACGATCCAGGAGCTCAATGTCCCGGCGATCGACGCCGTCACCCGGGTCTACCGGCGCGGTGTCGCGGCCGGGGTGTTCCGGCCGCGGGTCGACCCGATCGACCTGCACATGTCGATCAGCGCGCTGTGCTTCTTCAACGTCTCGAACCGGCACACCTTCGCGCTGATCTTCAAGCGGCCGCTCGACACGCCCGCCGAAATCGCCGCCCGCCGCAGGAGCATCGTCGAGATGGTGCTGCGCTTCGTCATGGCCGAGCCCGCGCCCGCCAGGCGCCGGGCGCGGGTTTCCACCAGTGCTAAAACTAACTAGTTCGTACAAAATTCGAATTGCCGCGAGCCAACCGGGTTATGCGGTGGGCGATGCGGCGCTATGGTCCGCAGGGTTGGACCGAATTCCTACAGGAGACTCCATGAAGCGTCTGATCGACGGCTACTGCAAGTTGCTCGAGTGGCTCATCGTGCTGGCGCTCGCCGTCATGGTGGTGCTGGTGTTCGGCAACGTCGTGCTGCGCTATGCCTTCAACTCGGGCATCACCGTGTCGGAGGAGGTCTCGCGCTGGCTGTTCGTCTGGCTCACCTTCCTCGGCGCGATCGTCGCGCTCAAGGAGCACGGTCACCTCGGCACCGACATGCTGGTGTCCAAGCTGCCGCCGATCGGCAAGCGCGCCTGCCTGGTGGTGGCCCAGCTGCTGATGCTGTATGTCACCTGGCTGCTCTTTTCCGGAAGCCTGACGCAGGCACGCATCAATGCCGACGTCGAGGCGCCGGTCACCGGGCTGTCGGTGGCGATCTTCTATGCGGCCGGGGTCGTCTTCGCGGTATCGGCCGGGGTGCTGCTGCTGAACGAGCTGTGGCGCACGCTGAGCGGGCAACTGTCCGACCAGGACCTGGTGATGGTCCAGGAATCGGAAGACCTCGCCCAGGTCCAGGCGCTGCACCTCGACCAGCCCGACCCGTCGACCGTCGCGACGATCGAAGCCAAGCAACGCCACTGAGCGCCCTCCGCATACCCAAGGATCCGACATGACCGTCTTCATCTTCCTCGGCTCCCTGCTGGCCGCGATGGCCATCGGCGTGCCGATCGCCTATGCGCTGCTGGTCTCGGGCGTGGCCCTGATGTGGCACCTCGACCTGTTCGATGCCCAGATCCTGGCGCAGAACGTCATCAACGGCGCCGACAGCTTTCCCTTGCTCGCGGTGCCGTTCTTCATGCTGGCCGGCGAGATCATGAACGTCGGCGGGCTCTCCAAGCGCATCGTCAACCTGGCGCTGACGCTGGTGGGCCACGTCCGCGGCGGCCTCGGCTTCGTGGCGATCCTGGCGGCGTGTCTGCTGGCGGCGCTCTCGGGATCGGCGGTCGCGGACACCGCGGCACTGGCGGCGCTGCTGCTGCCGATGATGGTCAAGGCCGGCCACGACAAGGCGCGCGCCGGCGGGCTGATCGCCTCGGCCGGCATCATCGCGCCGATCATCCCGCCGTCGATCGGCTTCGTCATCTTCGGCGTTGCTGCCAACGTGTCGATCAGCAAGCTGTTCCTCGCCGGCATCGTGCCGGGCCTGCTGATGGGCTTTGCCATCGCCGGCGTCTGGTGGTGGGTGGCCAAGCGCGAGAACGTCGCGCCGCCGAAGAAGGCCACCACCGCCGAGAAGCTCACGGCGCTGAAGGAATCGACCTGGGCGCTGTTTCTCCCGGTGATCGTGCTGGTCGGCCTGAAGATGGGCGTCTTCACCCCGACCGAGGCCGCGGTGGTGGCGGCGGTCTACGCGCTCTTCGTGTCGCTGGTGATCTACCGCGAAATGAAGCTCTCGCAACTGCACGAAGTCTTCGTCAGCGCGGCCAAGACGACCGCGGTGATCATGTTCCTGGTCGCCGCGGCGATGGTCTCGGCGTGGCTGATCACCGTCGCCGACATCCCGACGAAGATGATCGCGATGCTCGAGCCGTTCATGGGCAACCAGACGCTGCTGATGCTGGCAATCATGGTGCTGGTCATCGCCGTCGGCACCGCGATGGACATGACGCCGACGATCCTGATCCTGACCCCGGTGCTGATGCCGGTGATCAAGCAAGCCGGAATCGACCCGGTCTACTTCGGCGTGCTCTTCATCATGAACAACGCCATCGGCCTGATCACCCCGCCGGTCGGCACGGTGCTCAACGTCGTCGCCGGCGTCGGCCGCATGAAGATGGACGAGGTCACCCGCGGCGTCATCCCGTTCATGGCCGCGCAGTTCGGTCTGATGTTCCTGTTCGTCTTCTTCCCCTCGCTGATCACCGTTCCCGCACGCTGGTTCGCCGGCTGACCCGGCGCAGGGCGCTGCGGCGTCCTGCGCCCGGCCCGGGCGCGGCTGCGCCTGCGGCAGGCCATCTCACCTTTCACTTCACCCAGGAATTTCCATGCTCACGTTCACTCGCCGCGCCGTCGCCGTCGCCATCGCAGCCCTGCTGCCCCTCGGCCACGCCGCCGCACAGGACATCAAGGAGCGCACGCTCAAGTTCGCCTTCCAGAACCAGCCCGATCATCCGCAGGGGCAGGGCGCCAAGCGCTTCGCCGACCTCGTCGCGCAGAAATCGGGCAACAAGATCAGCGTCAAGCTGTTCCCGGGCGGCACGCTCGGCGGCGACGTGCAGACGGTCTCGGCGCTGCAGGGCGGCACGGTCGAGATGACGGTGCTCAACGCCGGCATCCTGTCGTCGCAGGTCAAGGCCTTCGAAGCCTTCGACTTCCCGTTCCTCTTCAACAACGCCCAGGAAGCCGATGCGGTGACCGACGGCGCCTTCGGCAAGAACCTGCTGGCCCGCCTCGCCGAAAAGAACATCATCGGTCTGGGCTACTGGGACCTCGGCTTTCGCAACCTGACCAACAGCAAGCGGCCGGTCACCAAGCTCGAGGACATCGCCGGGCTGAAGATTCGCGTCATCCAGTCGCCGATCTACATCGACCTGTTCAATGCGCTCGGCGCCAACGCGACGCCGCTGGCCTTCCCCGAGCTCTATCCCGCGCTCGAGCAGAAGGCGGTCGACGGCCAGGAGAATCCGGTCACGGTGATCCGCTCGGCCAAGTTCGCCGAGGTGCAGAAGCACCTCGCGCTGACCCGCCACATCTACAACTCGCAGGCGCTGATCATCGGCAAGAAGGTCTGGGACGGCATGAGCCCGGCCGAGAAGAAGATCATCACCGACTCGGCCGACGAAGCGACGAAGTTCCAGCGCCAGGTGTCGCGCTCGCAATCCGACACCGCGCTGGAGGACCTGAAGAAGGCCGGCATGCAGGTGACCGAGATTTCGCCGGCCGAGATGGCCCGCATCCGCGACAAGATCAAGCCGGTGATCGACAAGCACACGGCGGCGGTCGGCGAGGCGACGGTCAAGGAGCTCTACGCCGAAATCGCCAAGGTTCGCAAGTAGGCGCGGGCAGGCGATGATGGGCAATCTCGACCGCGAGTCGATTGCCGGCTCGCCGAACCCGATCGGCCTGGCCGGCATCGAGTTCATCGAATACGCGACCAGCAAGCCGCAGGCGCTCGGCCAGGTCCTCGAGTCGATGGGCTTCCGCCCGACGGCGCGGCACCGCTCGCGCGAGGTGCTGCTGTACCGGCAGGGGACGATGAACATCATCGTCAACGCGCACGACGGCGGCCTGCCGCGCAGCACGCAACCGACCGAGACGCCGGTGATCTCGGCCGTGGCGCTGCGCGTGCACGACGCGGCCGCGGCCTACCGCCATGTGCTCTCCAAGGGCGCGTGGGCGATACCGACGCATGTCGAGCTGATGGAGCTGAACATCCCGGCGATCCACGGCGTCGGCGCGAGCCGCATCTATTTCGTCGACCGCTACAAGGACTTCTCGATCTACGACGTCGACTTCACGCCGATTCCCACGGTCGAGCAGGCGCCGCCGGCGCTGACCGACCTGCATTTTTTCGGCCTGGTGCAGTACATCGGCATCGACCGCATGGACGACTGGACGGCGTTCTACGCCGAGCTGTTCGGCTTCGACCTGCAGCCCGACGAGCAGCGCTTCGGCGTGTTGCCCAAGGGGCGCATCCTGCGCAGCCCGTGCGGCAGCTTCTTCTGGCAGCTGATCGAGCCCGAGCCGGGCCTGCTCGACCTCGATGGCGACGAGCTGCTGCAGCGCATCGGCCTGGGCACGCCCGACGTGGCGGCGTCGGTGGCTGCGCTGCAGCAGCACGGCGTGCGCTTCGTCGAGTCGAACGGCGTGCACAGCAGCGAGCGCGGTGCGCTGACGCAGTCCTCGATGGGCAGCGTGATGTTCGAGCTGGTTCACCATCCGCTCGCCTGACGGTCGCGCCATGAGCCGCTTCACCGGCAACATCGACGACTTCGGCATGGACACCATTTCCATGGCCGGATCGCTGCCCGACAAGCTGCGCGCGATGCGCGACGCGGGCTTTTCGCAGGTGATGCTTTCGGCGCGCGACATCGTCGGCCATGCCGACGGCGTCGATGCGGCGGTGCGGACCGTGCGTGCCAGTGGCCTGCGGGTCACCGGCTTTCAGGTGCTGCGCGATTTCGAGGGACTCTCCGGCCACCTGCACGACTACAAGGTCGACATCGCCAAGTCGATGCTCGAGATGTGCCGCGCCGTCGGCGCGCCGGTGCTGCTGATGTGCTCGTCGACCTCGGTGCATGCCAGCGACGACCCCGGGGCGGTCGCCCGCGACCTGCGCAAGCTGGCCACGCTGGCCGTGCCGCTCGGCATCAAGGTGGCGTTCGAGGCCTTGTCGTGGGGCCGCACGATCAATGAGTTTCCGGATGCCTGGGATGTCGTCTGCCGCGCCGACATGCCCAACCTCGGCGTGGGAATCGACTCGTTCCACACCTTCGCCACCAGGACCGACCTCGACGACCTCGAGTTGCTCGACCCGCAGAAGATCTTTCTGGTCCAGCTGGCCGACTTCATGTGGACCGAAATCCGCTCGGTCGAGGAGCGCATCGAGACCGCGCGCCACTTCCGCGTCTTCCCGGGCGAAGGCGTGCACAGCGAGCAGGTCGCCGACCTGGTGATGCGGCTCGACCGGCTCGGCTACCGCGGCGACTACAGCTTCGAGGTCTTCAACGACGACTACCAGCAGCTGCCGCTGCCCACCGTCGCCGCACGCGCGCAGCGCTCGGCCGAGTGGCTCGGCGAGGACGTTCTGCGCCGCTCGGTGCCGCTGCCCGGCCAGATGCGGCTGAAGCGGCCGGGCTGGGGCTGAGGTCACGGCGCGATCGCGCTGGCGCCCGCCTGGCCGCCGAGTCGCCCGGGCACCCGGCTGGCAGGGCCGCTTACGCGGCAGCGGCGATGCCAGCGGCCTTCGAATCACGCAAAGATCTCCATGAACCTGCACGACGAGCCGAAGATCGACGCCCACTGCCACGTCTTCGACCCGCAGCGGTTTGCCTATGCCCCCGACGCGAAATTCCGCCCGGCCGGCGCCGAGCGGGGCACGCCGGCGCAGCTGCATCGGCTGCTCGATGCACATGGCGTTCGCCACGCGCTGCTGGTCGGGCCGAACTCGGGCTACGGTGAGGACAACCGCTGCCTGCTCGACACGATCGCGTCCAGTCGGGGCCGCTTCCGCGGCGTCGCGGTGGTGGCCAACAGCATCAGCCTGGGCGAGCTGCGGTCGCTGCGATCCGCCGGCATCGTCGGCGTGGCGATGAATGCGACCTACCATGGCGTCGAGCACTATCTCGACAGCGCGCCGCTGCTGGCCAGGCTGGCGTCGCTGGACCTGTTTGCCCAGGTGCAGGTCGAGGCGAACCAGTTGCCGATCCTGGCGCCGCTGCTCGAGCGCAGCGGGGTTCGCGTGGTCATCGACCATTGCGGCCGGCCGCAGCCGTCGGCGGGGCTGCACCAGCCGGGCTTCGCCGCGCTGCTCGGACTCGCGAAAACAGGCCGTGTGGCGGTCAAGCTGTCGGGCTTCCACAAGTTCGGCAGCAGCGCCTACCCGGACGCGTCGGTGCTCGCGTACGTCCGGGCGCTGATCGATGCCTTCGGTCTCGACGCCTGCGTCTGGGGTTCCGACTGGCCGTTCCTGCGGGTCGCCGAACGGATCGACTACGGCCCGCTGCTGCAGTCGATCGCCGAACTCCTGCCCGACCCGGCCGAACGACGCCGCCTGTGGTGGGACACGCCACGCCGGCTGTTCGGATTCGACAACCCGTCCGTATGCAGCTGAAGCATTACGCGACCGCCGTGCGGATCGACCGGGCTCAACGGGGCAGGCAGCGTCGGTACATCGTCCGCCTGGTGTTGCGGAAGGTCGGCCGCACGCGCGAGCTCCAGTCGGTGCCGCGCACCGCCAGCCATGCAGGACTGCCGAGCGTCTCCGCCGCCGTGAGGTCGTAGGCCGCAAGATAGCGCGGCGAGGCGCCCGCTGCGCGATCGACGTAGCGCGCGCCGCAGACGGTGCCAGGCACCGCCGCAAGGCCAGGCGCATGTTCGGTGTCGTACCAGGCGTTGAAATCGACCTCGTGTTCCGCCAGGACGTCGGTTTCGACGACGTAGCGCCAGCCGGCGTCCGCCCCGGCACTGGCACCGGTCAGCTGCAAGGTGCGTTGCAGGGCGCGTGCGCGGGGCGCTGCGAGTCCTTCGCCATCGAGGCGCTGCCGGATCGTTTCGAGCATCGAAGGGGCGATCGCGCAACCGGCGGCGCTGCACCAGAGGGTGCCTTCGCCGCCATCGGTGCTGCGAAAGAGCACCGGCCGGGCGATCGCATCGCCGAGGGCTGCCAATGCCCGCCCGGGTGCAGCCGGGTCTTCCGGCCACACGAAACTGATCAACAGGGGTTGTTCGTCGTCCATCTCAGTGCCTTACCTGAAGCGCGACCAGCCGTCGCGACACCATGTTGTACGCGGCCACGGTCGCCACCCGCTCGACCAGCGGAACACGGATCGCGGAAGGGTCGCTCATCATTCGGCCTTGATCTTCCTGGCAACGATCAGCTTGCCCCATTTGTCGCTGTCCTGGCGCAGCAGCGTCGCCAGCTCCTGCGGCGTCGAAGGCGCCGGCTCGGCGCCGGTGGCGAGCAGCCGTTCGCGCAGCGCCGGCGTCTGCAGCGCGCGGCGCACGGCCTGGCTCAGCGCCTCGACGGTGGCGGGCGGCGTCTTCGCCGGCGCGAACAGCGCATACCAGTTGTTGCTGTCGACGCCGGCCAGGCCCTGCTCGGCCAGCGTCGGCACCGTCGGCAGAACCGCGCTGCGCTTGTTCGACGCAATGCCGATCGCCTTCAGCTTGCCGCTGCGGATGTGCCCGATCAGCCCGGGGATGTCGCCGAAGAAGCCCGCCACCTGACCCCCCATCACGTCGGTGATCGCCGGCGCTGCGCCCTTGTAGGGAACGTGCATGACGTTGGCGCCGCTGGCGTCGAGCAGTTGCTCGATCGCCAGGTGCGGGATGCTGCCGATGCCCGACGACGCCATCGGCGCCGGGTCCTTGCGCTTTTTCGACGCGGCGACGAACTCGGCCGCGGTGTTCGACGGATCGGCCGGGTTGACGACCAGCACCTCGACGTTGTTGACCACCAGCGCCACGGGCGCGAAGTCGCGCTGCATGTTGTAGGGCAGCTTGTCGTAGAGCGCCTGGTTGACCGCCGCCGCACCGACGCTGGTCAGCCACAGCGTGGTTCCATCGGGCGTCGAGCGCGCCACCGCGTCGGCGCCGATCGCGCCGTTGGCGCCGGACTTGTTGTCGACGATGACCTGCTGCTGCAGCTCCCGGCCGAGCTGCTCGGCCAGCGCCCGGGCGACGAAGTCGACCGGCCCGCCGGGCGGGAAGGCGACGATCAGCCGCGTCGTCTTTCCCTGGGCAAATGCCGCCGGCGCCGACACAGGCGAGGCCCAGCGCGGCGAGCGTGCAGCGAAGCAGTTTTCTCTTGTTCATTCATGTCTCCAGTCGGAAAGGGGTGCGGGTCGCGGATCGGGGATCGCGAAGCCGGGGGCATGATCGCAGCGCGTGGTTCGCGCAGCGACGGTTCATGCGGCTTCGGCGCTGCTGAACCGGTACAGCCGGGCCGGGTTGTCGACCAGCAGGCGCTGCAGCGACATTGCGTCGGGTGCGATTTCTTGCAACAGCGCAGCCAGCGCCAGGTCGTCTGGAACCGGGCCGGCGATGTTCGGATGCGGCCAGTCGGTGCCCCACAGCGTGCGGGTCGGAAACTGCGTCACCAGCCGGCGGGCGAACGGCACTGCGTCGGCATACGGCGGACCCTGCCGCGAGGCCCGGTCGCAGCCGCTGACCTTGACCCAGAAGCGCTCGTCTTCGAGCAGGCGGCGCAGCGAATCGAAGGCCGGTTGCTGCATGCCGAGCGACGCATCGATGCGGCCCATGTGGTCGATCACCACCGGCACCGGCGAGCGCCTGAGCATCGGCGTCAGTTCGTCGATCAGCGAGGCGTCGAAATGGATCTGCAGGTGCCAGCCGAGCGGCTCGAGGCGCCTGGCAAGCGCGATCACCTCGTCCGCCGGCGTGCGCGCGCCGAGGTGCGCCATGTAGTTGAAGCGGGCAGCGCGGAAACCTGCCGCATCGAGCCGGCGCAGTTCGGAGTCGGCCACATCGGTCGGCACCAGGGCCACGCCGACGTAGCTGCCGGCGCGGCCGCGTACCGCGTCTTCGGTTGCCGAGTTGTCGAGGCCGTGACAGGTCGACTGCACCACCACGCAACGTTGCAGCCCGAGACCGTCGTTGAGCGCGTAGAGCGCCTCCTTCGGCGCGTCCACTTCCGGGACGAAGCTGGCGCCGGCAGCGTACGGAAAGCGCTCGCGCGGCCCGAAGACATGGACGTGCGCATTGCACGAGCCCGGCGGCAGGGCCGCTCGGCGGGATTGCGGGGACGAGATCTCGGGCATGGTGTCGGCAGCAGCTGAACAACGCGCATTCTGCGGCGGCCACGGGCCGAGGCGACTGCGCCGATACTTCCCGCCCGCTGCGCAAGGGAAGCGCGGCATGTTCACGCCGCTCGGCAGGCCGGTACCGCCGCGGCTGCGACACCGGCCTGCCAGGCGCCTGCAGCGCGGCGCACCGGCCCGCGGCAGGCAAATTCATTTCAACGATCCAAGAGGAAATCCGTGTTCAAGAACGTCACCGTCTACCGCATCGCACCCGGCTGGTCCGTCGACCTGGGAGCGATCGAAGCGGCGCTGCAGAAGGGCTGCTTCGTCGAATGCTCGCCGTCGCAGGAGCAATCGGCCGGCTGGACGCCGCCGCGCGGCGAGGCGCATGCGCCGCTGGTCGAATCGGTCGGCGGCCAGCTGCTGCTGCGCTGGCAGACCGAGAAAAAGGTGCTGCCCGGCTCGGTCGTCAAGCGTCGCGTCGAGGAACTGGCGCAGCGCATCGAGGCCGAAAGCGGCTTCAAGCCGGGCCGCAAGCAAACCAAGGAGCTGCGCGAGCAGGCCGTCCTCGAACTGCTGCCGATGGCCTTCACCCGGCAGTCGGCGCTGGCGGTGTGGCTCGATCCGGCGCAGCGCACCCTGGTCGTCGGCAGCAGCAGCCAGAGCCGCGCCGATGAGGTCGCCAGCGCGCTGGTCAAGGCGCTCGACGGCCTGGCGGTGCGCCTGTTGCAGACGACCTCGTCGGCCAGTGCCGCGATGTCCGAGTGGCTTGCCAGCCGCGAGGCGCCGGCCGGCTTCAGCGTCGACCGCGAGTGCGAGCTGAAGTCGAGCGACGAAACCCGCTCGGTGGTGCGCTACGCCCGCCACACGCTCGACATCGACGAGGTCGGCCAGCACATCGCCCAGGGCAAGCTGCCGACGCAGCTGGCGATGACCTGGAGCGACCGCATCTCGTTCGTCCTGACCGACACGCTGCAGATCAAGAAGCTGAACTTCCTCGACGTCGTCTTCGACGGCGCGAGCCCGGCCGGCGACGACGGTTTCGATGCCGACGCCGCCATCGCCACCGGCGAGATCAGCCGACTGCTGCCCGACCTGATCGACGCGCTCGGCGGCGAAGCGGTGCCGGGTTGAGCGGTTCTCGGTTGCCCGCTGCTCGAGTGTCGTAACGATCCGACGCCGAGGTGCGCGCTGCGTGCAATCTACCGCCCGGGTGGCCTATTCGGCGAATTTGGAGTTCGAAGCGGCCTGCGGGGCAATGATACGCAAGCGCTCGAGCAGCTGAATCACCTGTTCCGTGCAGGAAGCAACCGTCTGGGCTGCCGTGTCGATCACGAGCTCTGGCGCGAGGGGTTCTTCATAGGGCGCCGAGACACCGGTGTAGTGCGCGATTTCGCCCTTTCGGGCCAGTGCATAGAAGCCCTTGGGGTCGCGCTCCTCGCAGACCTCGACTGGGCATTTGCAATGAACCTCGATGAATGCGTCTGGCGCAACCATCGCTCTAACCTGCGCACGGCTTGCTTGCGTCGGCGAGACGAAGGCCGCCAGCACGATCATTCCGGCGTCGCGAAACAGCTTCGCCACTTCCCCGACGCGGCGTATGTTTTCCTGGCGGTCGCCTTCGCTGAATCCCAATCCGGCACACAGGCCATGCCGAACGTTGTCGCCATCGAGAACGAAGGTCCTGCACTGGCGGGCGAAGAGCCTTTGCTCGACCTCGTGCGCCACGGTCGATTTCCCCGCACCGGGCAGTCCGGTGAACCAGATCACGGCGGGTTTGTGCCCATTGGCAGCTTGGCGCTGCGCGCGCGTGACCAACGGCTCGTGCCAGACGACCCGATTCATCGGCGGCTTGCAAGCTCTAAGCGTGCATCGCTCAGTTTCACGGGCGGGCCGCAGGTCCTACCGAGACGATGCGCCGGATCTCGTCGCTCTTGAAGCCCAGCGCAGTCGGGCGGCGCACGCCGGGAAGCGTCACCACGTCATAGAGTTCCGACACGGCACCTTCGATCCGCAGCGAGTGAACGACGTCGCCGCGCTTGAGGTCGACCACCTGCAACTGGCACCGGCCCTCGATGTTTTTTTCGCGCAGGCGATCGTCGAGGGCGAGGCCGCTGAAGGTCTTGTTTTCGCGCGACCGCGAAAGTCCAATGACGGCGAAATCGCCGATGAAGGTCAGACCTCGTGCATAGCCCGGGCAGAATGCGACCGGCTCGAAGCGGCCTCGCGCGACGTCGAGATAGCCGAAGTTGCCGTTGCCAGAATCGAGCAGCCAGAGCTTGCCCTGGTGCACGCGCGGCGAATGCGGCATCGACAACCCGTCCAGCACGATCTCGTTGCTGCGCACATCGATCACCACGCCACCGTTGCGGCGGTGGTCGCGCCAGGCTTCATGCGCATCGCTGCGTCCAACCGCGGTGACGTATGCCGCAGCACCGCCTTCGAGCGCGAGGCCGTTGAGGTGGCAGCGGTCCTCGGCGGCAAGCTTGGTGACGAACGGCGGCTGCCACAGCGGCACGAAGCTGTGGCGTTCGCTGACCGTCGCGAGGCATGAAAACAGGGTGTTGACGAACACCACGCGCCCTTCGGCGTCGACGGTGACGTCGTGTGCGTCGACGTCGCCGGTGGTCCACGCGAGGCGCGGCACATAGAGCCGGTCGTAACCGTTGTGGTTATCGCCCGGCCCGAGCGCGTTCTCGAAACGCCAGAGCTGATAGAGCGTGCTCATGTAGAGCGTCTGCCCATCGCCCCACAGGCCCATGCACCGGTTGAAGGTGCGCTCGAACACCGACAACCGCCCGTCGCCCCCCAGCCCGATCAGAAACAGCTTGCCGCTCTGGTAGGTTGTGAAAGCAAGGCTTGCGTTCTGCTCGTGCAGCCAGGAGGTGAACTGGCGCGATCCAGTCAGCTCGACCTGCGGTTGCGATGGAACTGCGCCCTCGACCCCGGCCCACTCGCCGGCTTCGAGGGCCCTCGGCGCAGGCGTCAACTCACGTTTCCGGTCATACCCACCTCGACCAGCAACTGGGCCAGTCCGTTGGCATAGTTGGTGTAGGTGTGACCATCACTCACGAGAGTACCCCCGTTGACCCAGCCTTGGCCGGTGGAATTCACAACGTCGCCGGCGTTGCCGCTCACGAACAAGGTATTGCTGGTGTCCGACAGGTCGAGCAAATCAGAGATATTGAGCGTCAGCGAGTTGTTGCCGCTGCCCGTGAGATCGATTTTCTCGATGCCGTTGATCTTGTTGTTGGCGATCGCCGTCAGGTTGAGTGCAATTGCAGAGCCGACGAGTTGCAGCGTGTCGAAGCCCGATCCACCATCGACGTGAAAGAAGTTGGCGCCCGAAATGCCGATGATGTCGTTGCCGGCGCCGCCATGAAAGACATCGGCGCCGCCGTTGCCGATCATCGTGTCGTTTCCGAGCCCGCCGACGAAGGTCTCGGCCGCGGACGTTCCGGTGAGCGTATTGGCGCCCGGATTCCCCAGATGGGTCACCGTACCGGCGAAGTTCCCGCCGAAGACGACATACGACTCGCCACCAGACTCATCACTCGCTCCCGGGCGGGCGCCGGGAGCACCGATGACCACGTCGTCGAAGCCGTCGCCGTTGACGTCACCAGCGGCGCTCACCGAGCGTCCTGCGAGGTCGCCGGCAGCCGCACCGAAGATCGCGAGACCACGGTCCGGCGTGAGCGCAGACAAATCGATGTCGCCGAGTCCGCTCGCCCGGCCGAAGAGCAGGTAGGCCTCACCTGCATCGAGTTTTGCATTGCCCGCCGAGTCGCCATAGCGAGCACCGACGATGAGGTCGTCGAAGCCATCGGCGTTCACGTCGCCAGCGGAACTGACCGACCTTGCCAATTGGTCTTCCGCATCACCGCCGATGATTCGGAAGCCCTGGGACGATGTCAGCGTGTTCAAGTCGACGTCGGTGAATCCGCCCGCCTTGCCGAAGACCACGTAAGACTCGCCCGCATACCGCCTTGCATTTCCGGGGCCATTGGCGTACTCGGCGCCGACGATCAGATCATCGAATCCGTCGCCGTTTAGGTCGCCCGCCGAACTGACGGAGAAGCCCGAGTAGTCGAGGACATCCGCGCCCAGGATGCGAAAGCCTTGCGACGAAGGCAGCGTGCCGAGGTTCACGTTGGCGATTCCGGCGGAGCTGCCGAAGATCACGTAAGACTCGCCTGCATCGGCCTTTGCGTTGTTGAGGGCACCGGCGCGGTAGGCGCCGACGATGACGTCGTCGAAACCGTCGCCGTTTACGTCACCCGCGGCGCTCACCGCCATGCCCGCCTTGTCGTTAGCGTCCGCACCCGAGAATCCGGGAGCCTTGTGCCGCTGTCAAGGTGGACAAGTCGACGTTCCCGGGCCCGCCTGCCTTGCCGTAGACCACGTATGCCGAACCGGCGTAGTCCTTGCCTGCCACCACGGCGTAGGGAGCACCGATGATGAAGTCGCCGAAGCCGTCGCCGTTCACGTCGCCGGCGGCGCTCACGGACCTGCCTGTGTTGTCATAGCCAGCGGCTCCCGAAACGAGGAAGCCCGGAGACGCCGCTGCTGCCACAGCGAGGGAACTCGGAGGCGCCGCCAGCGTCGAGAAGTCGATATTCGTGAACCCGCCCGACTTGCCGAAGACCACGTACGCAGCACCGGCCTGGTCCCTGCCTGCCACGGGGGTTGCGTAAGGCGCACCGACGATCACGTCAGCGAAGCCGTCGCCGTTCACGTCGCCGGCGGCACTGACGGAGGTGCCCGACTGGTCATAAGCAGCCGCGCCCGACATGCGGAAGCCCTGCGCCGGCACGAGCGTCGACAGGTTGACATTGGCAGGCCCGCTCGCCCCACCGAAGACCACGTACGAGGAACCGGCGAACTCCTTGCCCCCCTCGGTGGTGTACGGAGCACCGACGATCACATCGGCGAAGCCGTCACCGTTCACGTCGCCCGCACCGCTCACGGACGAGCCGGATTCGCCCAGTGCATCCACCCCGACGATGCGGATTCCTTGAGACGGCGTGAGCGTCGCGAGGTCGATCGAGGCGAGCGCCTCGGCCGCGTTGGTGACTGTCACTGACAGGGTCTGCGTATCGCTCAGTCCTGCGGCATCGGTGACCTTCACGATGACGTCGTAGACGTTGTTGGCGCCGCCGTCCGTCGGTGCTTCGAAGTCGGGCGCGGCAATGAAAGACAGTGCTCCGGTGGCCGAATTAATCGCGAACTTGGCCGCGTCGGTGCCTCCAGCCAAACTGAAGGTCCGGGTGTCGCCGAGGTCGGCATCGGTGGCCACGACGGTGGTGACTGCCGAGGTGTTCTCGGCGATGCTCACGCTGCCGATCGCGCCGCCGCCGTTGCTCGTGATCACCGGCGCGTTCTCGGCCACATTGGTGACCGTCACCGCGAGCGCCTGCGTGTCGCTCAGCCCGGCCGAGTCGGTGACCTTGACGACGACGTCGTAGACGTTGTTGCTACCGGCGTCGGTCGGTGCCTCGAAGTTGGGTGCGGCGATGAACGAGAGTGCGCCGGTGGTCATGTTGATCGCGAACTTGGCCGCATCGGCGCCGCCGTCCAGGCTGAAGGCTCGGACGTCGCCGATGTCGGCGTCGGTGGCCGTCACGACTGTCACCGCCGTGGCGTTCTCGGCGATGCTCACGCTGCCGGTCCCGCCGCCGCCGTTGCTCGTGATGACCGGCGCGTTCGTGTTCTCGACCACGTTGGTAACCGTTACCGCAAGGGCCTGCGTGTCGCTCAGCCCGGCGGCATCGGTGACCTTCACGACGACGTCGTAGACGTTGTTGGCGCCGGAGTCGCCCGGTGCCTCGAAGTCGGGCGCGGCGATGAACGACAGCGCTCCGGTGGTCGGATTGATCGTGAACTTGGCAGCGTCGGCGCCTCCGGCCAGGCTGTAGATCCTGCTGTCGCCGAGGTCGGCATCGGTGGCGACGACGGTGGTGACTTCAAAGGTGTTCTCGGCGACGCTCACGGGGGCGGTCACGCCGCCACCATTGCTCACGATCACCGGGGCGTTCTCGGCCACGTCGGCAACCGTCACCTCGATCGACTGCGTGTCGCTCAGCCCGGCGGCGTCGGCGACCTTCACGACGACGTCGTAGACGTTGTTGCCGCCGCTGTCGGTCGGTGCCTCGAAGTTCGGCGCGGCAATGAACGAGAGCGCGCCCGTGGTCGGATTGATCTGGAACTTGGCCGCGTCGGCGCCGCCGGCGATGCTGAAGGTCCGGGTGTCGCCGGGGTCGGCATCGCTGGCGGCTAGCGTGGTGACCGCGGTGGTGTTCTCGGCAACCCGAGTCATTGCGGTTGTGCCGCCGCCGTTGCTCGTGATCACCGGCGCGTTCTCGGCCACATTGGTGACCGTCACCGCGAGGGCCTGCGTGTCGCTCAGCCCGGCGGAGTCGGTGACCTTCACGATCACGTCGTAGACGTTGTTGCTGCCGACGTCGGTCGGTGCTTCGAAGTCTGGCGCGGCGATGAACGACAGCGCACCGGTGGTCGCGTTGATCGCGAACTTGGCCGCGTCGGCGCCTCCGGCCAGACCGAAGGTCCGGGTGTCGACGGCGTCGGCGTCGGTGGCCGCGACGATGGTCACGGCAGAGCTGTTCTCGCGGATGCTCACGTTGCCGGTCGCGCCACCCCCGTTGCTCGTGATGACCGGCGCATTGGTGTTCTCGGCCACGTCGGTGACCGTTACCGCGAGTGCCTGTGTGTCGCTCAGCCCGGCGGCGTCGGTGACCTTCACGATCACGTCGTAGACGTTGTCGCCGCCCAGGTCGGTCGGCGCTTCGAAGTTGGGCGCGGTGATGAACGAGAGCGCACCCGTGGTCGCGTTGATCGCGAACTTGGCCGCGTCGGCGCCTCCGGCCAGGCTGAAGGTCCGGCTGTCACCGAGGTCGGCATCGGTGGCCACCACCGTGGTCACCGCGGTCCTGTTCTCGACAACGTTCGTGGCAGCGTTCACGCCGCCGCCGTTGCTCGTGATCACCGGTGCATTGGTGTTCTCGTTGACGTTGCTGACCGTCACCGCAATCGCCTGCGTGTCGCTCATCCCGGCGGCATCGGCGACCTTCACGACGACGTCGTAGACGTTGTTGCCGCCGCTGTCGGTCGGTGCCTCGAAGTTCGGCGCGGCAATGAAAGAGAGCGCGCCCGTGGTCGGATTGATCTGGAACCTGGCCGCGTCGGCGCCGCCGGCAATGCTGAAGGTCCGGGTGTCGCCGAGGTCGGCATCGCTGGCGATCACCGTGGTGACCGCGGTGGTGTTCTCGGCAACGCTCGTCGTTGCGGTCGCACCGCCACCGTTGCTCGTGATGACCGGCGCGTTCTCGGCCACGTTGGTGACGGTCACCGCGAGCGCCTGCGTGTCGCTCAGCCCGGCGGAGTCGGTGACCTTCACGACGACGTCGTAGACGTTGTTGGCGCCGATGTCGGTCGGTGCTTCGAAGTTCGGCGCGGCGATGAACGAGAGTGCACCGGTGGTCGCATTGATCGCGAACTTGCCGGCGTCGGCGCCGCCAGCCAGACTGAAGGTCCGGGTGTCGCCCAGGTCGGCGTCGGTGGCCACGATCGTGGTCACGGCAGAGATGTTCTCGGCAACGCTCGCGGCGCCGGTCGCGCCGCCGCCGTTGCTCGTGATCACCGGCGCGTTCTCGGCCACGTTGGTGACAGTCACCGCGAGGGCCTGCGTGTCGATCAGACCGGCGGAGTCGGTAACCTTCACGATGACGTCGTAGACGTTGTTGCCGCCCATGTCGGTCGGTGCTTCGAAGTTCGGCGCAGCGATGAACGAGAGCGCACCGGTGGTCGCGTTGATCGTGAACTTGGCTGCGTCGGCGCCGCCCGCGAGGCTGAATGTCCTGCTGTCGCCAAGGTCTGCGTCGGTCGCGGCAACGCTGGTCACCGCCGAGTTGTTCTCTGCGATGCTTGCACTGGCGGTTGCGCCGCCGCCATTGCTCGTGATGACCGGTGCGTTCTCGGCGACGTTGGTGACCGTTACCGCGAGCGCCTGCGTGTCGCTCAGCCCGGCGGAGTCGGTGACCCTTACGACGACGTCGTAGACGTTGTTCCGCCCACTATCGGTCGGAGCTTCGAAGTTCGGTGCGGCGATGAACGAGAGCGCACCTGTGGCCGCGTTGATCACGAACTTGGCCGCGTCGGCGCCGCCAGCGAGGGTGAATATCTTGGAGTCGCCCAGATCCGCGTCGGCCGCGACCACGGTGGTCACCGCCCGGGTGTTCTCAGCAATGCTCGCAACTGCGGTCGCGCCGCCGCCGTTGCTCGTGATCACCGGCGCACTCTCGGCCACATTGGTGACCGTCACCGCGAGGGCCTGCGTGTCGCTCAATCCGGCGGCATCGGTGACCTTCACGATCACGTCGTAGACATTGTTGCCGCCGATGTCGGTCGGTGCTTCGAAGTTCGGTGCAGCGACAAACGAGAGCGCACCGGTCGCTGCGTTGATCGCGAACTTGGCCGCGTCGACGCCGCCGGCAATGCTGAAGGTCCTGGTGTCACCGGCATCGGCATCGGTGGCCACCACCGTGGTCACGGCAATGGAGTTCTCGGCTACGTTCAGGGCAGCACTCACACCGCCGCCGTTGCTCGTGATCACCGGCGCGTTCTCGGCCACGTTGGTGACCGTCACTGCGAGGGCCTGCGTATCGCTCAGCCCAGCAGAGTCGGTGACCTTCACGACGACGTCGTAGACGTTGTTGGCGCCCGCATCGGTCGGTGCCTCGAAGTTGGGCGCGCTGATGAACGAAAGCGCACCGGTCCTCGCGTTGATCGCGAACTTGGCCGCGTCGGCACCTCCGGCAATGCTGAAGTTCTTGGTGTCGCCGTGGTCGGCATCGGCTGCGACCACGGTGGTCACCGCCCTGGTGTTCTCGGCGATGCTCGCGGAGGCGATCGTGCCGCCGCCGTTGCTCGTAATCACCGGCGCGCTTCGGCCATGGCGACTGTCGATGTAAATGGTTTCGTTGGAGAACTGCAGTGCTTCGACATGGCGCACGACATCGACGCCGTCGGGTGCGCCGGCACGCAAATCGGTGACGATTACCCCGCCTTTGCCAGCCGTGATGCGGTAATCGCTGCTCGAGCCGCTGTACTTCGCAATGTCGAAGTCCTTGCCGCCATCGATCGAATCGTTGCCCGCGCCGCCGATCAGGACATCGTTGCCCTTGCCGCCCTTGATCTTGTCCATTCCGCCAAGGCCGGACAGCGTGTCATTGCCGCCTTTCCCGTCGATCTGGTCGTTCTGGTTGGTGCCGACCAGGGTGTCGTCAACGTTGCCCGATCCGCCTTTGAACTTAAACCTCTTGGCCATTACCAACTCCTTACGACAAATTTGAACGGAATGAAACTCATGCACTCTGAGAAATGACGTTTCACCCGAAGATGAACTGATCTCTCTAAATGAGAGAAAGGCAAGGGAGACGTCATTGCCGAGCTGAATGCATTGGTAATGACGACGATGTCATCGAGTTTGCGCCGACGATCACAAACGAGCGTTGTTCCGGACGGCGAAGATGCAAATCTTTTATGTTTCCGTGACTTCTTCCGCGGTTGTCTTGCGTCCGAGGGAGGGCGGCCGCAGAGTCGAGCAGTATTGCCACTTTGCCGTGCAATGGCTGCGCCATTGCTAAATTCTTCATCGGGGATTGACAAAACCCAGGCGTAGAAACATAGAGGCGCTTCTCCCGCGTCCTGCGGCCAGCCCGCGCAAGGGACCTGAGGAGACGCTGACCTTCCAAATCCTCTGCATCACCCGCGCGCTGTACCACACGCTGCGCACCACCGAAGCACTCCAGAAGTTGAACAGCTCGATCGCACATTACACGCGCAATGTCGAGCACTGAAGAGGCGGACAGATGACGCTGCGCTGGCTCGCCAGCACACTCGACCACGCCCGGTATCGGTCTGGTAATTTGCGTGGTCATCGCGACGTGAAGGTATTGATTCAAGCGCTCGAGAACCTTGTGTCCGCAACCTGCCTCGCCTCGTTTCGAGTTGGCGTCGCATTCGCGAGTGAACGAGCTGTCACTCGGCCTCGTTCAACAGCGAGCTGGAAGTCGACTTTGAACCTGGCAGTGCGAACGGCATGCTACAGCGCAGCAGACGACTACTTTCTTGGGAAAACTCCCTATGGAAACTCTGGTCAAGTAAGGGCCGACGTGGTAATCGGCTGTTCAGCGCCTTGCGCCATTCGCTTGCCGCGCCCTCCCTCGCTGACCCACCCGGTCATGTATCGAGTGCCTGCCGCTTTATCAGCCAGAGAACTCGCTGCACTGGGGGCGGCCGGTATCTGGATGGGTCGAACGCGGTCGGCGCGGCCGTTCTCGCCCGAACGCCAGCCGGCTGCACCGAAATATCAGCCGCGGACGTTTTTCGCGATCCAGCCGAGCAGCCAGTCGGCGACCTGCAGGCTGTTGCGGTCCTGCATCAGCATGTGCGAGGCGCCGGGCATGCCGACATCGGCCAGCATCACCATCTCTGCCTTGCCACCCGCCTGGTTGAGGGCGCGGACGAATTCGCCGCAGGCCTTCAGGCGCGGCGCCCAGCGCGGCGCCTGCTCGACGTAGTCGCCCCACAGCACCAGGATCGGCAGGTTGCGATACGGCGTCAGGTCGCCGCCAGCGGCCGGGCAGGCGGCCGGCTCGATGGCGACGATGCCCGCGATGCCTTCGTTGCTCCGCGCCGCGGTCTGGAACGGGTAGATGCCCGACTGCGAATGGCTGACCAGCACGGTGCGCCGCAGCCGCTTGGCCAGTGACGACAGCGCGGGCACCGTCGGGTTCGGCGTCTGCAGCGTCGCGCTCCAGTCGAGGACCATCTGCTTCCAGAACTCGTCCTGCGCCTCGAGCGGGAACTGCATTCCGGGGTGAACCTTCGGATACTCGGGCCCGAAGCGGAAGATCGCCCAGGCGGACTCCTTGCTTGCCGAGAACACCGGCGGCAGCTGGTCGGCGGCCGCCTTGCCCGACTTGACGCTGTTGATCGCGCTCGGATCGGCCGCCGAGCGCCCGCGCGAAACCTGGTCGATGACATAGGTCGGATGGCCCTGGCGGACGAAATACTCGTCCCAGCCCATGCGTCCGTCGGGCGTGGTCTCCCAGCTCTTGCCGGTCAGGCAGCAGCCGTGGATCAGCGTCAGCGGCGGCCGGCTGGCGCCGACCGGGATCTGGTAGCGCACGTACATCTGGTCGACCACGATCGTGCCCGCGGGCGCGTAGGCCGGCAGCGTCGACAGCGCCTCGGAGCGCACTTCGCGGCCGCCGACGAAGAAGCTGCCTTGCTCGGCAATGAGCAGCGGCCCGCTCGCCCCGCCGCGCGCCGCCGGACCGGCGCAGCCGGCAACGAGCATGGCCGCAGTCGCGGCGAGGAGGAGACGGCGAGCGGACGGCAATGGCATGGCGTTCTTTCGGTTGGAATCAGGCCCGGGCACCGCGGCGCCGGGGCGGGCAGCAAGCGCTGCAAGCGCGACGCTCAGCCGCGCGGCTGGCGGCCGGTCAGCGGGTACTGGGGATCGTTGTAGCCGTGGGTCGAGGCATAGCCGGGTGGCACCAGCGCATCGACCGCCGCTTCGTCTTCCGCTGCGATGCGCTGCGAAAGGGCGGCGAGGTAGTCCTGCCATTGCGCCAGCGTGCGCGGCCCGCCGATCACGCCGTTGACCAGCCGGTTGTTCAGCACCCAGGCAATGGCGAAATGCGTCGGGCTCATGCCGCGCTGCTCGGCGAGCTCGCGGAAGCGCTGCGCCAGCGTCAGCGACTCGGGCCTGAATTCGGTCTGCAGGATGCGCTTGTCGCCGCGCGCGGCACGGCTGCCGGCCTCGGGCGCCGCGCCCGGCTGGTACTTGCCGGTCATCACGCCGCGTGCCAGAGGGCTGTAGCTGACGACGCCGACGCCGTACTGCTCGCAACACGGCAGCAGCTCGGTCTCGATCAGCCGGGTGACCGCGCTGTAGGGTGGCTGGCAGACGATCGGCGCCGGCACGCCCATGCGGCGCGCCGTCTCGACCATCCGCGCCACCCGCCAGGCACGAAAGTTCGACACGCCGTAGTAGCGGATCTTGCCGGCCTCGATCAGCCGGGCCATCGTCCCGAGCGTCTCCTCGATCGGCGTCGTCTCGTCGTCGCGGTGCATGTACCAGACGTCGATCCAGTCGGTCGCCAGCCGCCGCAGGCTGTTGTCGATCTCCTGCAGCAGCCAGCCGCGGCCGAGGCCGCGCTGGTTCGGCCCGGTGCCCATCGGGTTGGCGACCTTGCTGGCCAGCACCCAGCGTTCGCGGTCGCCGGCGATCAGCCGGCCGACGATGCGCTCGGATTCGCCACCGGCGTAGTTGTCTGCCGTGTCCAGCGCGGTGAGGCCGGCTTCGCGGGTGGCGTCGACGATCGCCGCGGCTTCGGCTTCGTCGGTCTGGTCGCCGAACATCATGGTTCCCAGCCAGAGACGGGGGACCTTCAGGCCGCTGTGGCCGAGGTTGTGGAATTCAGGCGCTGTCGGGCTTGTCAAGGTGGGCTCCGGATAAAGGGGCGCGAAGGGATTCTCAGTCGACGCTCAGCTTGATCTGCCTGGCGACCACGCCGAAGCTCTCGAGCTCGGTCTTGATCTGCGCGGCCATCTGCGCGGGCGTGTCGGCAACCGGCTCGGAACCCATGTCGAGCATCTGCTTGCGCACCTCGGGGGTGTTGATGATGCGCACGATCTCGGCATTCAGCTTGGCGACCAGGTCCGGCGGCGTCGCTGCCGGCGCGAGGATGCCGAACCAGGTGCCGACGTCGAAGCCCGGCAGCACCGTCTCGGCCAGCGTCGGCACGTCGGGCAGGGCCGACGAGCGCTTGGCCGTCGTCACCGCCAGCGCGCGCAGCTTGCCCGACTTGACCTGGCCGATCGACGACGTCACGGTGTCGAACATCAGCTGCACCTGGTTGCCGAGCAGGTCGGCCACTGCCGGTGCGCTGCCCTTGTACGGCACGTGGGCGATCGACACGCCGGCGCGCAGCTTGAACATCTCGCCGATCAGGTGGTGCGCGGTGCCGACGCCGGCCGAGCCATAGTTCAGCTTGCCTGGCTGCGACTTGGCCAGGGCAATCAGCTCCTGGATCGTTTTCGCCGGCACGTCGCTGTTGACGACGACCATGTTGGGCACCAGCGCCACGGTGGTCACCGGCGCGAAGTCGCGGCCGAAGTGGTAGGGCAGCTTGCTGTAGACGTTCTGCGCGATCGTGTGGTGCGCCGCGCCCATCAGCAGGGTGTAGCCGTCGCCGGGCGACTTGGCGACGATGTCGGCGCCGAGTGTCGCGCCGGCACCTGGCTTGTTGTCGATCAGCACCGGCTGGCCCCACGACTGGGTCAGCCGCTGGCCGACCAGCCGCGCCAGTGCATCGGTGGTGCCGCCCGGCGCGAACGGCACGACCAGGCGGATCGGCTTGTTGGGGTAGCTCGCGGTCTGCGCCAGGGCGGCGACGCTGCCGAAAGCCAGGGTCGTCACCAGGGCGGTCAGCAGCGGCAGGGAAATCAGCTTCTTCATGGGGTGTCTCGGTATGTGCCCGTCTCGGTGAACGGATCGGCGGCTATTCTGGCCCGTGCGCCATCCCTTGAATCGCTGCAACGACCGCGGTATCGCCGGGTAAAACCCTTGGTTTGTTGCGCCGCGCAAGCCGGCTCGGCCTTGCTGCGCCGTTGCGCGTGACCGCCTCAGCGCATCTGCCGTCGTTCTTCGAGCCAGGTTGCCGTGTCGGCAGCGGGCATCGGCCGGGAGATGAGGCAACCCGGCGCCCCGGTGCAGCCGAGCGACTTTCTGGGGCCGGCGCGCCCCGGCGCAAAGCCGGTCGACGACAGGGCGCGGGTTACGCTGGCGTGTGCCGCCCGAGCTGTTGCCGCGCCTGCGCGGTCAGCGAATACGAATGCCGGCGCGCCGCCGGATCGAAAATCTGCGAGGCGATCATCAGTTCGTCGGCACCGGTGGCGGCGATGAACTGCGCCAGCGAATCGCGCACCGTTTCCAGGGTGCCGATCGCCGAGCACGACAGCACGTTGTCCAGCATCGCGCGCTCGGCCGGGCCGAGCTGTTCGAGATAGCCGGCGCGTGGCGGCGGCAGCTTGCCGGCGCGGCCGGTGCGCAAGTTGACGAAAGCCTGCTGCCACGAGGTGGCGATCAGTTCGGCTTCCTCGGCGCTGTCGGCGGCGATGACGTTGAAGCCGAGCATCACGTGCGGCTGCGCCAGCTGCGGCGACGGCCGGAAGCGCTGCCGGTAGACGGCAATCGCCTGCATCAGCTGCGCCGGTGCGAAATGCGAGGCAAACGCGTAGGGACGCCCCAGCGCCGCGGCCAGTTGCGCGCCGAACAGGCTCGAGCCGAGGATCCAGATCGGCACTTCGCAGGCCGGCGCCGGGCACGGCACGAACCGGCTGCCCGGGCTCTTCGGGCTCGAAGTAGCCGATCAGCTCGAGCACATCCTGCGGAAACTGGTCGACGCCCGAATGGCCGTGGCGCAGCGCCCGTGCGGTGGCCGGGTCCGAGCCGGGCGCGCGGCCGAGGCCGAGGTCGATGCGCCCGGGGTAGAGCGACTCGAGCGTGCCGAACTGCTCGGCGATGACCAGCGGCGAATGGTTCGGCAGCATCACGCCGCCGGCACCGACGCGGATGCGCTCGGTCTGCCCGGCCACGTGGCCGATCAGCACCGCCGTGGCCGCGCTGGCAATGCCCGGCATGCTGTGGTGCTCGGCCAGCCAGTAGCGACCGTAGCCGAGCTGCTCGACGTGCTGCGCAAGGGCCACCGAGCGGCGAAACGACTCGGCCGCATCGCTGCCCTCGGCGATCGGCGCAAGGTCGAGAACGGCAAACGGAATGGACATGGTGCGGCGAGGGAAGGGGATGCGGCAATCGTTCGCCGAGTGGCAATCGCGCGCTGTCGGCGCGACGCATCGAAGCCTTATTTTCAACCTTTCGCATCGCTTGCGCATGTGGGGCGCGAGCCGGCCGATGCCGGGCGGCGCCCATGGCATAAATCACCCTTGACCGTTCCATGGAGGATTCGATGTCCCATTCCAGCTCCGACCGACCGCTTCAAGGCCAGGTCGCCCTCGTCACCGGTGGCTCCAGCGGCATCGGTGCCGCTGTCTCGCGCGCACTGGCTGCCGCCGGTGCCCGGGTCGGCGTCAATTTCCGTTCCAAGCCCGAGGCGGCCGGGCAACTGGTCGACGAGATCGCACGTCTCGGCGGCGAGGCCGTTGCCATCGGTGCGGACGTCAGCAAGGAAGGCGATGTCCAGGCCATGTTCCAGCAGCTCGACCAGGCATTCGGCCGCATCGACATCCTGGTCGCCAACGCCGGCATGCAGCGCGACGCGGCCATTGTCGACATGACGCTCGAGGAGTGGAACGCCGTCATCAACAGCAACCTGACCGGCCAGTTCCTCTGCATGCGCGAAGCGATCCGACGCTTCGACGCGCAGGGCCCTGCGGCGCACTCGCGCGCCGTCGGCAAGATCATCTGCATGAGCTCGGTGCACGACGTCATTCCGTGGGCGGGCCATGTGAACTACGCCGCGTCGAAAGGCGGTGTCGACCTGCTGATGCGCAGCGTGGCGCAGGAGGTGGCGCCGCGGCGCATCCGCGTCAATTCGATCTCGCCGGGGGCGATCGCCACCGACATCAACCGCGGCGCCTGGGAGACCGAGGAAAAGCGGCGCGAACTGCTGAAGCTGATCCCCTACGGCCGTGTCGGTGAGCCCGACGATGTGGCGAAGGTTGCCGTGTGGCTGGCGTCGGACGCGTCCGATTACGTCACTGGAACGGCGATCTATGTCGATGGCGGCATGACGCTCTACCCCGGCTTCGAGGACAACGGCTGAGGCGGCAGCGGATGGCGCGCCGCTGTCCCGCTGCAACAGGCGGCCGTCGACAGGGCGCGGATGTTGCCGGGAGCGGGTGCCCGCCTGCGCCGGCTGCACAATGATTTGCCGCCGATGCGGCCCACCCGATTTCACTTTCGCGAGCCAACCATGATCGATCTCTACACCGCTGCGACACCCAACGGACACAAGGTGTCGATTGCCCTCGAAGAGCTCGAGTTGCCGTACGGGCTGCATGTGCTCGAGCTGTCGCAGAACACGCAGAAGGAGCCGTGGTTCCTGGCGATCAATCCGAATGGCCGCATTCCGGCCATCATCGACCGTGCCGAGGACAACTTCCCCGTGTTCGAATCCGGCGCGATCCTGATCTACCTCGCGGAAAAGACCGGCCGGCTGCTGCCCAGCTACGCGCGCGGCCGTTCGCGGGTGCTGCAATGGCTGATGTTCCAGATGGGCGGGGTCGGCCCGATGATGGGCCAGGCCAACGTCTTCCACCGCTATTTCCCGCAGAAGATCCAGCCGGCGATCGACCGCTACCAGGGCGAGAGCAAGCGCCTGCTGCGGGTGCTCGACACCCAGCTCGCCGACAACGAATTCCTCGCCGGCGACTACTCGATCGCCGACATCGCCAACTGGGCCTGGGCACGCACGCACCGCTGGTCGGGCGTCGACATCGAGGACCTGCCGAACCTGCAGCGCTGGCTGGCGGCGATCCGCGCCCGCCCTGCCGTGCAGGCCGGCATCCTGCGGCCGCCTTCCACGCTCGACCTCGGCCGCGAGGAGGACCCGGCGGCTGTGCGCCAGTTTGCCCAGCAGGTGCAGAGCATGCTCGAGACCGGCGGCTCGAGCGCATCGGCCCGCTGAGTCACCGACCCCGAGCAGGAGACCCCATGAAGCTGCATGTCGCGCCGCGCGCACCCAATCCCCGTCGGGTGCAGATGTTCATCGCCGAGAAGGGGATCGAGGGCATCGAGACCGTCGACCTGAACCTGGTCACGAATGAACACAAGAGCGACGCCTTTCGCGCCAAGAGCCCGCTGGCCACGGTGCCGGCGCTCGAACTCGACGACGGCCGGGTGTTGACCGAATCACGGGCGATCTGCACCTACCTCGAAGGTCTTGCGCCCGAGCCGAACCTGATGGGCACCGATGCGACCGAGCGCGCCTTCATCGAAATGGCCGACCGGCGCGTCGAGTTTCAGCTTTTCGGCAGGATTGCCAACTGCATCCGCCACACCCACCCCGGGCTGGCAGCGCTCGAGCAGCCGCAGTTTGCAGATTTCGGCAGCTCCCAGGGGCAGAAGGTGCGCGAAGTGGCGCGCTGGCTCGACGGCGAACTGAGCCGACAGCCGTTCATCGCCGGCGAGCGCTTCACCATCGCCGACATCACCGCCTTCTGCGCGCTCGAGTTCGCGCGCGGGCTGATGCGCTTCAAGCCGGGCGAGGAGGGAATGGGGCAACTGCAGGCCTGGCGCGACCGCGTCGCCGAGAGGCCGAGCGCAGCGCAGTAATCCGCAAGGACCTGCCGGTCGTCGCGCCGAAGCAGCGCTTCGTGCGGGAGAAGTCCCAGGAGAACGTCGAGCAGACTGCCCGCATGCTTTAACCGAGAGGTCGGCCCCGTTGGTGCAGGACCGGCCGGGAATCACGGTGTGCGCCGCCGACGCTCCCACCCTTCGAACAGCGCCATCCCGGCGACCATCGCGACGACGAAGATCGCGGCCTTGCGGTTGCCGGCCGCCAGCGCGACCAGCGCCGGTCCGGGGCAGAAGCCGGCGAGTCCCCAGCCGACCCCGAAGGCCAGGCCGCCGAGCACCAGCCGGCGATCGATCTGGCTGGCGGTCGGCAGCCGCATCGGCTCGCCGAGCAGCGACCGACTGCGCCGCTGCGCCAGCGCGAAGGCGACCAGCCCGACCGCGATCGCGCCGGCCATCACCAGCGCCAGCGAAGGGTCCCAGCGGCCCGCCAGGTCGAGGAAGCCGAGCACCTTGGCCGGGTCTGCCATTCCCGAGACGATCAGCCCGATGCCGAACACCAGGCCGCTGAGTCCGGCCGCAGCGACCACCGCCGGCTTTCCAGATTGCGAGGTTGCCATGTGCGCTCCTTCAGCCGCCCAGCAGGTGGCGCATGAGATAGACGGTGGCGAAGCCCGCACCCATGAAGGCGAGGGTGGCGACCAGCGAGCGCGGCGAGCGCCGCGACAGCCCGCAGACGCCATGGCCGCTGGTGCAGCCGCTGCCGAAACGGGTGCCGACGCCGACCAGCAGGCCGGCGGCAATCAGCAGCGGCGTGCTCGCCTCGACGTGCAGCGCCGGCATCTCGGCAACGGCGGCAAGCAGCAGCGGTGCGGCCAGCAGGCCACCGATGAAAGCGATGCGCCAGCCGCGGTCGCCGGCGGGCGCCGGCCGCAGCAGTCCGCCGAGGATGCCGCTGATGCCGGCGATGCGGCCGGCCAGCAGCACGAAAAGCGCCGCCGCCAGTCCGATCAGCAGCCCGCCGGCCAGCGCCGGCCACGGCGTGAAGGCCGCCCAGTCGATCGTCATCGAAGTCTCTCCCTGCAAGTCGTCGGATGACGCTGCGGGCAGCATCCGGCGCGCCCGCTGGCCGGGCGGGGGGGTTATGCCGCCGGGACTGCCGCTGTCCGCGAGCCGGCCCCGGGGCGGCAGCGGCCGGCGAATTGCCGGGATGGGGGCCGCGCCATGGTGGCGCCGATGACAGCGCGGTTGCGCGACGGTCGAAGGAGCAGACGATGGTTGGATTCCAGGTCGAGTTCGACGCGCCCTACGAGGCGGCGGTCGAACGGGTCACCGCGGTCGACCTGATCGATCCGCAGACGATCGCCGGGCTCAGCCCGGGTCCGCAGGTCCGCGAGGTGGCCGACGACGCTGCCGGCCGGCTGCGCCAGGTCCGCGAAAGGCTGCAAACCGAAGGAGCCGCATCATGATCTTCCGCCAGCTGTTCGAGCCGCTGTCGAGCACCTACACCTACCTGCTCGGCTGCGAGGACACCGGCCGGGCGGTGCTGATCGACCCGGTGGTCAATGCGATCGAGCGCGACCTGGAGGTGCTGGCCGGCCTCGGGCTGACGCTCGACTGCACCGTCGACACCCACATCCACGCCGACCACATCACCGCCGCGCTGCACCTGAAGGAGCGGGTCGGGTCGAGGATCGCCGCGCCGGCGATCGACCGGCTGCCGTGCACCGACATCGGCGTGGTCGAGGGCGTTCCGGTCGAGGTCGGCAGCGTCCGGTTGCAGCCGCTGCACACGCCGGGGCATACCGACGGCCATTTCGCCTACGCGCTCGGCGACCGCGTCTTCACCGGCGACGCGCTGCTGATCGACGGCTGCGGCCGCACCGACTTCCAGAACGGCAGCGCCGCCGAGCTGTACGCCAGCGTCACCGGCAAGCTGTTCGGCCTGGCCGACGACACGCTGGTCTACCCGGCGCACGACTACCAGGGCCGCCGCGTCAGCAGCATCGCGCAGGAGAGGCAGCGCAACCCGCGCCTGGGCGACGGCCGCACGCAGGCCGAGTTCGAGGCGATCATGGCCGGGCTGAAGCTGCCGTATCCGAAGTTCATCGACCATGCGGTTCCCGGCAACCGCCAGTGCGGCGTCTGCCCGACCGACCTGCCCGAGCAGATGCAGGCCTACTGCCGCAAGATGACCGACAGCCCGCAGGGCTGACCGCGCTGATCGCATCGCCGGTGGCGGGGCAATCGGCCGTCACGCTGCTGCGCAGTCGGTGGCGCCGCGAGCACTGGCGTGTCCGTCTTTGCGAGCAGCGCCTGCAGCACGCCGAGGCCGTCGACGCCGGGCAGCGTTCGCCACGGCGCACTCTCGGGCAGTGCTCGGCACACCTGCATGACGCATTTGTAATCCGCGTGCCGGGGTTGCGCGCGGGTGGTCTGGCTACAGTGCCGACTTTCGCGTGCGAGGGCCGGGCGTCTTGGAGATCTGCATGACCAGACTGACAGGCCGTTTCCCGTCAACCTGCGTCGTGGCGCTCGCGGCGGCAGGCTCGCCCGGACTGCGCTTCGAGCGCCGTACCGCCGTGCGCGCTTGCATGGCGATCGCGCTGACGCTCACCTGCGCAGCGGGCGCGCGGGCCCAGCCGGTGCCGGCCAGCGTTTGCGCCGCGAGTGCGCCGGACCGCTATGCGTCGGCATTCGACGGCTACCGCGGTTATCAGGAGCAGCCGGTGCTTTCCTGGCGCGAGGCGAACGACACGGTTCGCAGCGTCGGCGGATGGCGGGCCTATGCCCGCGAGGCCGCCGGGTCCGCGACCGTGCCCGAGGGCGGGACCGCGGCGGCAACGCCGGTCTTGCGCCCCGGCCCGCGCGGCATCGGCGCGGCCTGCGCCTGCCACCCGCGGTGCGCAGGAAAGCCCGGGCGCGGCTGCTGCGGCCTCCGCAGCGGCTGCAGATCCGCACGCCGCCCACGCCCACGGGGCCGGGGGCAAGCGATGAGTTTTTCGCTGGCGCAGCGCTGCGCTTCGTCGCGGAACGGGTCCGGCGCGACAGCCGCCGCATTGGCTGCGCTGCTGCTCGTCGGTGGCTGCGCCGCGACCGCTGTCGATGGCAACTTCGAAAGCGCACGCCGCTTCGCCAACCAGCAACTCGGCAGCGACCTCGCCTGGCTGCGCTCCGACGAATCGCGCCGCGCGGCCGCGGCCGAGGTCGAGCGGCTGCTCGCCGCACCGCTCGGCGCCGACGATGCCGTCCGGATTGCGCTCGCCTACAGCCCGGCGCTGCAGGCCTTGCTCTACCAGCGCGCGGCGAGTTCGGCCGCCGCGACGCAGTCGGCGCGGCTGCCGAACCCGGTCTTCACCTTCGAGCGGCTGGTGCGCAACGAGGCCGGCGGGCGCGACCTCGACATCGGCCGCATGCTCGGCATCCCGCTCGGCAGCCTGCTGCTGCTGCCGGCGCGGATGCGGCTGGCCGACTTCCGGCAGCAGCAAACCCGGCTGCAGCTCGCCGGCGACGCCGCCGAAGCGGCGATCGGCGCCCGCCAGGCCTGGGTGCGCGCGGTTGCCGCGCAGCAGTCGCTGCGCTACGTCGAGCAGGTCAAGGCCGCGGCCGACGCCAGCGCCGAACTGGCGCGGCGCATGCAGGCGGTGGGCAACTTCAGCAAGCTGCAGCGCGCGCGCGAGCAGGCCTTCGCCGCCGATGCCGTGGCGCAGCTGGCGCGCGCCCGGCAGGCTGTGCGCGCGCGACCCGCGAGGCGCTGGTGCGCGCGCTCGGCCTGAACGAGGCGCAGGCCGGCGCGCTGCAGCTGCCCGAGCGGCTGCCCGACCTGCCGAAGTCGCCGAACGACGAGCGCACGGTGGCGCAGACCGGCGCTCGACCAGCGCCTCGACGTGCGCATGGCCCGCGCAGAACTCGGACTTCGCCGCGCGTTCGCAGGGACTCACGCGGGTGGCCGGCTTCGTCGACGGTTTGCACGTCGCGGGCGTGCGCAACAGCGAGACCGGCAAGCCGCCGCAGCGGGGCTACGAGCTCGAGCTGCCGCTGCCGATCTTCGACTTCGGCGATGCGGTCCGCGCCGAGAGCCAGGCGCGCTACATGGCCGCGCTGCAACCGCACCGCGCAGCTCGGCGTCGACGCCGGCGTCGCAGCTGCGCGAAAGCTACGGCGCGCTACCGCACGGCCTACGACATTGCCGCGCACTACCGCGACGAGATCGTGCCGCTGCGCAAGACCATCGCCGAGGAGAACCTGCTGCGCTACAACGGCATGCTGATCGGCGTCTTCGAGCTGCTGGCCGACGCGCGCGAGCAGGTGGCGAGCGTGATCCAGGCGATCGACGCCCAGCGCGACTTCTGGCTCGCCGACGCCGCGCTGCAGGCGGCGCTGATCGGCAAGCCCATCGGCGGGCGCCGCGATCACGGCGCAGCCGACCTCGACCGGCGGCAGCGCCGGCGGACATTGACTTCATGAAGATTCGATCCGATGACGACCAATCGACGCCACTTCCTCGCCGGCAGCGCCGGCGCCGGCGATGCGCGGTGGCCGCCAGCGCGGTCAGCAAGGTGGCGATGGCGGCGCTGCCCGAGCCGGTGATCGCAGACCAGGCCCGACACCATGGCCGCCGCTGGTGCCGCAGACCGGCCGCCCCTACAACCCGGTGGTCACGCTCAACGGCTGGACGCTGCCGTGGCGCATGAACGACGGCGTCAAGGAATTCCACCTCGTCGCCGAGCCGGTGGTGCGCGAGATGGCGCCCGGCTTCAAGGCCCACCTCTGGGGCTACAACGGCCAGTCGCCGGGGCCGACGATCGAGGTCGTCGAAGGCGACCGCGTGCGCATCTTCGTCACCAACAAGCTGCCCGAGCACACCAGCATCCACTGGCACGGCCAGCGCCTGCCCAACGGCATGGACGGCGTCGCCGGGCCTGACGCAGCAGGCGCATCGAGCCGGGCAAGACCTTCGTCTACGAGTTCGTCGCGCGCCGGCCCGGCACCTTCATGTACCACCCGCACGCCGACGAGATGACGCAGATGGCGATGGGCATGATGGGCTTCTGGGTCACGCACCCGAAGGCGAAGCATCCGCTGATCGACGAGGTCGACCGCGACTTCGTCTTCCTGCTCAACGCCTACGACATCGAGCCGGGCGCCTACACGCCGAAGATCATGACGATGCTCGACTTCAACCTGTGGACGTTGAACAGCCGCATCTTCCCGGGCATCGACTCGCTGAACGTGCGCCAGGGCGACAAGGTGCGCATCCGCATCGGCAACCTGACGATGACCAACCACCCGATCCACCTGCACGGCCACGAGTTCCTGGTCACCGGCACCGACGGCGGGCCGACGCCGAAGTCGCCCGCTGGCCCGAGGTGACGACCGACGTCGCCGTCGGCCAGATGCGCCAGATCGAGTTCCTCGCCGACGAGGAGGGCGACTGGGCCTTCCACTGCCACAAGAGCCACCACACGATGAACGCGATGGGCCACGACGTGCCGACCATGATCGGCGTCGACCACCGCGAGCGTCGTCAAGGAGATCGCCAAGCTGATTCCCGACTACATGGTGATGGGCGAGCGCGGCATGGCCGACATGGCCGAGATGGAGATGCCGCTGCCCGACAACACGGCGCCGATGATGAGCGGCGACGGCCCCTTCGGCTCGGTCGAGATGGGCGGCATGTTCAGCGTCGTCAAGGTGCGGCGCGACCAGCCGCCGGGCGACTACAAGGACCCCGGCTGGTTCGAGCATCCGCCCGGCACGGTGGCCTGCGAATGGACCGGCGCGCTTGCCGAGCCGGCGCGCTTTGCCGCCGATGGCGGGGGCTCGATGCCGGCGCAGGCGCGCCCGGCGCGTGAGGTCGAAGTCAAGGTCCGCAAGCCGAAGGGCGGCGGCGGACATTCCGGCCACTGAAAGCGGCTTTTCCCGAGGTGCCCCGCATGAAATTTCTCGTCTTCGCCGTGTCGAGCTTCCTGGTTGCCGCCGCCCCTGCGCAGGCGCACGGCGACGCGCACCCGAAAACCGCCGCCACGGCGGTCAGGAAGGAGCAGAAGCCCTGGGGCATCGCCGGCGATGCCAAGGCCGCCAGGCGCACGCATCGAGGTCCGGATGCTCGACACGATGCGCTTCGTCGCCGGATCGCATCGCGGTCAGGCAGGGCGAAACCGTCCAGCTTCGTGGTCAGGAACACGGGCAAGGTGCATGCACGAATTCGTGCATCGGCACCAAGAAGGAACTCGACGAGCATGCCGCGCTGATGGTCAAGTTCCCGAACATGGAGCACGACGAGCCGTACATGGCGCACGTCGCGCCGGGCAAGACCGGCGAGCTGGTCTGGAACTTCAACCGCGCCGGCGAATTCGACTTCGCCTGCCTGATCGCCGGCCACTACCAGGCCGGCATGGTCGGCAAGATCGTCGTTGCGGCCAGGTGACCGAATCGCCGCTCGTGCGTTACACACCTTCCTGTCTGTCCTTCAATCGGGTCCCCACATGAAGAAGCTCGTCGTTTCGCTTTCCGCCCTCCTGCTTTCCAGCGCTGGCGCCTGGGCAGCTGGCCACGCCGCTGCGGCGCCCAGGGCTGCCGCGGCGTCGGCGGTGCCGTCGGCCGCTGCGGCCTCGGCCGAATTGCCAACCATGGCCGAAGTGCGCAAGATCGACAAGGCGAACAAGAAGATCACGCTCAAGCACGGCGAGATCAAGAACCTCGACATGCCGCCGATGACGATGGTCTTCCAGCTCAACGATTCAGCCCAGGCCGAGCAGCTGAAAGCCGGCGACAAGGTCCGCTTCAGTGCCGACAAGCAGGGCAGCAACTACATCGTCACCCGCATCGAGAAGCAGTGATGGCGGGGTTGGCCGAGCGCATCGACCCCGCGGCCAGCGTGCTGCTGCTGGTCGACCACCAGCAGCGCCTGATGCCGGCGATGCACGACGGGGCCCGGGTCGGCGCGCAGGCGCTGCGGCTTGCCGAGGCGGCGCAGCGGCTCGGTATTCCGGTGCTCGGCACCGAGCAGAACCCGACCCGGCTCGGCCCGATCGAGCCGGCACTGCGTGCGCATTGCCGCGCCGTGGTGGCGAAGATGGAATTCGACGCCTGTGACGGCGGCTTGCTCGACGCGCTGGCCGCCATCGGCTCGCCGCGTCACGTGGTCGTCGGCGGCTGCGAGGCGCATGTCTGCGTGCTGCAGACGGCGCTCGGCCTGCTTCGCGCCGGCCATGCGGTTTGGGTGGTGGCCGACGCATGCGGCTCGCGCTTCCCGGCCGACCACGCGCTGGGAATGGAGCGGTTGCGCCAGGCCGGGGCGGTGATCGTCAGCCCGGAGATGGTGCTTTTCGAATGGCTCGGCTCGTGCCGCCATCCGCAATTCGGCGCCGTCCTCGATCTCGTCAAGCGCGGCGCCCCGGGCTGATCCCTAGCGGCCGCGGCGCAGCGCTGTGGAAAAATCGCCGGCCGCCGCAATGGCGCTGCCGAATCCCTTCACCATGCGCCTGCTTCGCCGTCTGCTTCGCCCCCTGTCTTCCCTGGCCCTTGCGCTGGCCGTCGCCGGCGGCGCGGTGCAGGCATTCCCCAACAAGGCCGTGCGCATCGTCGTGCCGCAGACGCCGGGCGGCGCCTCCGACGCGCTGGCGCGGATCGTCGGCCAGCGGCTGCAGGAGAAGTGGGGGCATCCGGTGGTGGTCGAGAACCGCGCCGGCGCCGGCGGCAACATCGGCATGGACGCGGTCGCCAAGGCGCTGCCCGATGGCCACACGCTGCTGATGTCGTACGTCGGTTCGCACGCGATCAACGCCAGCATCTACAAGAAGCTGCCGTTCGATCCGGAGGCCGACTTCACGGCCGTGGCGACACTCGCCAACGTGCCTTTCGTCGCCATCGTCCCGCCCGGCCTGCCGGTGAATTCGATGCGCGACCTGGCGGGCCACGCTGCCGCGCAGCCGAACGTCGCCTTCGGTTCGGCCGGCAACGGCTCGGTCAATCACCTGCTCGGCGAGATGTTCAACACCGCCGCGCAGCTGAAGACGCGCCACATCCCGTACAAGGGCGCGGCGCCGGCGCTGACCGACCTGATCGCGGGCCAGATTCAGCTCGTCTTCACCAGCCTGCCGTCGGTCGCCGGGCAGATCAAGGCCGGCCTGGTGCGGCCGCTGGCGGTCACCAGTGCCCGCCGGGCGTCGGCGTTCAAGGAACTGCCGACGATGGCCGAGGCCGGCTTTCCGCAGCTGCAGATCAACGCCTGGTTCGCCATCTTCGCGCCGGGCGGAACGCCTTCGGTGGTGGTGCGCCAGCTCAACGCCGACATCAATGCGGTGCTGGCCGAGAAGGACGTGATCGACCGCTTCGCCGCGCAAGGCGCCGAGGTGTCGACCAGCACGCCGCAGGAACTGGCGGCGCAGCTGCGCGGCGACATCCAGCGGTGGGCGACGGTGGTGCGCCAGTCCGGCGCCACGGCGGATTGAGTGCGGCCCGACCTGGAACGACGATGAAAATCAAGCGACTCGCCGGCGCGGTCGGCGCTGAAATCGAAGGCGTCGACCTGGCGCGTGGCGTCGACTCGCAGCTCGCTGCCGATCTGCGGGGCGTGCTGCTCGAGCACGGCGTGATCTTCCTGCGCGGGCAGCGGCTCGATCCGCAGCAGTTCCTCGGCTTCGCGCAGGCCATGGGCGAGCCGATCGAGTACCCGTTCGTCAAGGGCATCGACGGCTTTGCGCACATCATCGAGGTGAAGAAGCTCGAGCACGAGCGCAACAACTTCGGCGGCGTCTGGCACTCCGACACCACCTACCTGCCGCAACCGCCGATGGGCTCGATGCTGCTCGCCAAGGAAGTGCCGCCTTACGGCGGCGACACGCTGTTCGCCAGCCAGGTGCATGCCTTCGAAGCGCTTTCGCCGACGATGCAGCGGCTGCTCGACGGGCTGGTCGGCATCAGCAGCTCGGCCAAGGCCGACGTCTCGCGCACCCGCGAGGACCGCATCAAGTCCGACGGCAAGGCCGGCGCGGTGCAGGACCTGCGTGCCATGCATCCGGTCGTTCGCACCCATCCGGAGACCGGCCGCAAGTCGATCTACGTCAACGTGGCGCACACCGTCGGCATCGAGGGCCTCGCCGACGAGGAGAGCGCGCCCTTGCTGCGTTTCCTGTTCGAGCACCAGATCCGGCCCGAATTCACCTGCCGCTTCGTCTGGCAGCCCGATTCGCTCGCCTTCTGGGACAACCGCGCGGTGCTGCACAACCCGATCAACGACTACCACGGCTTCCGCCGGGTGATGCAGCGGATCACGCTGCAGGGCGACACACCGGTCTGAGGCAGCTCAGACGTCGAGGAAGGTCGCGAACTCGTCGAGCGGCGCACGCCGGCTGACCAGCGCGTTCACCGGATGCGCCGGGTTGCGGTGGCCGATCGCCATGCCGCAGAACAGCATCCGCTCGGGCGGAAGCTCGAGAAAGCCGCCGATCGTCTGCGGGTAGGTCGACCAGCATTCCTGCGCGCAGCTGTCGAGACCCTCGGCGCGCAGCAGCAGCATCACCGTCTGCAGGAACATGCCGAGGTCCGACCATTGCGGCGCACCCATGCCGCGGTCGACGCTGCAGAACAGTGCCATCGGCGCGCCGAAGAACTGGTAGTTGCGAGCGAACCAGGCCAGCCGCGCCGGCCGGTCGCCGCGCGGAATGCCGAGCCGCGCATACATGTCCTCGCCGATCTGGAAGCGCCGCTCGCGGTAAGGCGACCAGAGGCTCGGCGGATAGACCTCGTAGTCGCGCGGCTCGCCGTCGGGCGCGTCGACGACGCGCTGGCGCATCAACGCCTTCAGCCGGTCGAGCGTGGCGCCGGCCATCACCTGCAGATGCCACGGCTGCAGGTTGCCGCCCGAGGGTGCACGCGCCGCGGCGGCGAGCACCCGGCGGATCACCGCGCCGTCGACCGGCGTCGGCAGGAAGTCGCGCACCGAAATGCGGCTGTCGATGGCGTCCAGCAGGTTCATGCAGGCCTCCTTTTCCAGCGCCGATGCTGCCATGCCGGCCGCCGTCCGGCACGCCACTCGCCAGCAGCGGCTTCACGACGCCGCCTGGCGTCCTTTCTCCGAAGCGCCGTCCCATGGCCGTATCCAGCTTGTTCACCCTGATCGACGACATCGCCGGCGTGCTCGACGATGTGGCCGCGATGACCAAGATCGCGACGAAGAAGACCGTCGGGGTGCTCGGCGACGACCTGGCGCTGAATGCACAACAGGTATCGGGCGTCAGCGCCGATCGCGAGCTGCCGGTCGTCTGGGCCGTGGCCAAGGGCTCGCTGGTCAACAAGGCGATCCTGGTTCCGGCCGCGCTGGCCATCGGCGCCTTTGCACCGTGGGCTGTGATGAAAGGCCTGTCGCTCGCCGGAACGGTGGCGATGTTCCTGGTCGGCGGCGGCATCCTGGCGCACGGCATTCCCGCGATCGGTCACGCCATCGAAGGGCTCGGCGAGCGGCTCGGTGCTGGCGACGGTACCTTCGGCAATATCGCAGCGTCGCTGACGCCGATGCTGCTCGAGGGGCGGGTCGGCGTGATTGCCGGTGGGCTGGCGCTGGTCGTGTTCCGGCTGGTGCAGCGGATGCGCGAGCCGGCAGCGGTGGCGAAGCGGGGGCATTGAGGGGCTTCGTCGACACGCGGCCTGGCTTGGGCTGACTGCTGTTGGCCTCGGAGCCGGGCAGGCGCTGGCATTCCTTCGCAAAGTGGAGCGAGCCGCGGCCGCCGGATGGGTAGCTCCGTTCATGTCCCCCGGACCCGGCCTGTGGCCGCGTCCTCCTCCTTTACCTCACTGCGCCACCCACCCGCCGCCCGCGGCCGGGCACCGCTCGTGGTTGGGGGCGAAGTGCTTGAGCGCTGCTGGATCGGGCCGAGTGGGTGTCGTGCAGAGCGAGGTAAAGGAGGAGAGACGGGCGATGCCCGTCTCGGGGGACACGAGCGTTGCGCGGCACCCGCTCGGCCCGATCCCGCGCCGGCTCGGCCACACGCATTCTTCTTACCCCTTGCGGAGCAGGTTGGAGCACTGAGATGGCAGCCCTTCCTTGTGGCGGCTTTGTCATCGAAGGCTCGAGTTCGATGACGGCAGAGGTTCGCGCAGGCCGCGGCCAGCGGGTGGGTGGCTCCGTCCATGTCCCCCGGACCCGGCCGCTGGCCGAGTCCTCCTCCTTTACTTCCCTGCGCCACCCACCCACTGCCCGCAGCCCGGCACCGCTCGTGGAAGGGGCCGAACACCAGAGTAGTGCCTGATTGGGTCGAGTGGGCGTCGTGCAGAGCGAAGTAAAGGAGGAGAGACGGGCAACGCCCGTCTCGGGGGACATGAGCGGCGCACGGCGCCCCGGCGGCCTGCTCTCGCTTGGCGGTCCCGTGCAGGCGGGCGTCGGATTTGCCTAGACACCGGACCCTTCACCGCAGCCTGCCGCGATGCCCACCTCCCCGCCGCTCCGCCGTCACTTCTCGATGATCCGCGGCTTCCATCTCGCGGACTTCTTCACGCTCGGCAATGCGGCCTGCGGCGTGGCGTCGATGTTCTTCGCCATGCGCTTCGTCGCCGGCGGCGAGTTGGCCGACTTCTACGCTGCGGCCTGGATGGCGCCGGCAGCGCTCGCCTTCGACGTGCTCGATGGCCGCATCGCGCGCTGGCGTCACGAGCATTCGGCGCTCGGCCGCGAACTCGACTCGCTGGCCGACGTGGTTTCGTTCGGAGTCGCCCCGGCCGCGCTGGCATTTGCCGCGGGCGTCGACGGCGGATGGGATGCGCTGCTGCTGATCTACTTCGTCTGCTGCGGTGTCAGCCGGCTGGCGCGCTACAACGTCACCGCGGAAAGCCTGTCCGAGGGCAGCGACAAGGTGGCCTATTTCGAGGGCACGCCGATCCCGACGACGGTGCTGTTGACGGGTCTGCTGGCGCTCGCCGCGTGGCAAGGCCGGATCGGCGATGCACTTCCCGGCGGCGTCTGGATGCTCGGACCGTGGCAGCTGCATCCGGTGGTGCTGCTGTTCGCGCTGTCGGGCACGTTGATGATCAGCAAGACGCTGCGCATCCCCAAATTTTGAACGTGGCGCGGTCCGGCTCGGCGCGGCGGTGCAAACGGCTGGTCGCAAACCGTCTCTGGCCGCCAGCCGATCCGATGCTCATTGCCATTGCGGCGTGCAACCGCAGCCCAGCCCCAGCCGGCAGGTCGTCGATCGGCACGTCGTCACCCTTGCTTTCGACCCCACCTTGCCGGAAACGGAGGTCTTGGTCCTGCTCGATTGCGCAGCTCGCCTTCGGCGTACCGGTCTCGCGGTGGCGGTGATCTTCTTTGCGTGTTGCACCCTGCTGCAGCACACGGTGGGGGTCTGGATGCTCAGCCGCGGCAGCGATTCGGTCTCGGCCTCCTGGCCGCGCGGCGTGGCGATCGCCTGCCTGGCAGCAGTCGCCCTGCGGGCCGGGGACGTCGCGATGCCGGAGCCGGTGCTTGCCAGCGCAAGGCTGGTCGGCTCGCTGACCGTGCCGCTGATGCTGCTCAGCCTGGGCCATGCGCTGGTGACGGTCTCGCACGCGGGTATTCGCCGCGGCTCGCTGCTCGGCGCCATCCGGCTGGCAAGCGGCGCCGCGGCCGGCTGGGTCGTCGGCCGCCTGCTCGGCCTGCCGCCGCTGGTGGCAGGCGTGATCGCGCTGCAGCTGGTGATGCCGGTGGCGATCGTCAACTACCTGTATGCGGAGCGCTTCACCCGGCACGGCGATATCGCCGCCGGCGCGGTGTTGAGCTCGACGGTGGTCTTCGTCGTGCTCTCGCCGCTGCTGTTGGTCTGGCTGGCGGGCGTTCGCTGAGGCGGGCACCAGCCGAACGCGACCGACAATGCGCTGCTTTTCAAACCCGCCCCTCCTGCGATGACGACCCTCGGAACCCCGCTCAGCCCCTCGGCCACCCGCGTCATGCTGCTCGGCAGCGGCGAGCTCGGCAAGGAGGTGCTGATCGCGCTGCAGCGGCTCGGGGTCGAGACGATCGCCGTCGACCGCTACGACCATGCGCCCGGGCCAGCAGGTCGCGCACCATGCGCGCACCATCGTCATGAGCGACCCGGCGCAGCTGCAGGCGCTGATCGAAGCCGAGCGGCCGCTGCTCGTCGTGCCGGAGATCGAGGCCATCGCCACGCCGATGCTCGAGCAGCTCGAGGCCGCCGGCGTCGTCCGCGTCGTGCCGACGGCGCGTGCCGCCCGGCTGACGATGGACCGCGAGGGCATCCGGCGGCTCGCCGCCGAGACGCTCGGCCTGCCGACCAGCGCCTATGTCTTCTGCGACTCGCTCGCCGAGCTGCAGGCGGCGATCGACGGGCCGATCGGCTATCCGTGCATCGTCAAGCCGGTGATGAGCAGCTCGGGCAAGGGCCAGAGCCGGATCGACTCGGCGGCCGATGTGGCGCCAGCGTGGGAGCACGCGATGGCCGGTGGCCGGGTCAGCGGCAGCCGGGTGATCGTCGAGGGCGTGGTCGAGTTCGACTACGAGATCACGCTGCTGACGGTGCGCGCGGTTTCGGGCGGCGCGGTGCAGACGCAGTTCTGCGAGCCGATCGGCCACCGCCAGGTGGCCGGCGACTATGTCGAGAGCTGGCAGCCGCAGCCGATGAGCCCGCTGGCACTGCAGCGGGCGCAGGCGATTGCCCGCGCGGTCACCGACGACCTGGCCTCGAGCGCGGGCGCGGCGACCGACGGCGCGGGCTGCGGCGTCTTCGGCGTCGAGCTCTTCGTCAAGGGCGACGACGTCTGGTTCAGCGAGGTCAGCCCGCGGCCGCACGACACCGGGCTGGTGACGCTGGCGACGCAATGGCAGAACGAATTCGAGCTGCATGCCCGGGCGATCCTCGGCCTGCCGGTCGACTGCCGGCTGAAGTCGCCCGGCGCCAGCGCGGTGGTCTACGGCGGCGTCGACGCCGAAGGCATCGCCTTCGACGGCATCGCCGACGCGCTGGCGGTCGAAGGCAGCGACCTGCGCCTCTTCGGCAAGCCCGAAAGCTTCGTCAAGCGGCGCATGGGCGTGGCGCTGGTGCATGCCGATGAGGTCGACACGGCGCGAAGCCGGGCCCGACAGGCAGCCGCGCGGGTGCAGCCGCGCCGCTGATCACCGTGGGTGCGGCGCACCCGGTGCGTCCGTTGCCGGACTTCACGGCGCAAATCGCGCTGCATTCGATCGGACCCGTGGAATTCGGCACACTTTGCCTTGCCGGACGCGTCGGCGCCAGCCGCCGACCCTCGGTCCGTTCTCAATTCCGCAGTCAATCTGCCGAAGGACTCCGCATGCAGAACTCCACGCCCCGCATCGTCGACGCTCGCCGCCGCTCGTGCGGCTTCACGCTGATCGAACTGATGATCGTGGTGGCCATCGTTGCCATCCTGGCGGCAGTGGCCCTGCCGGCGTACCAGAGCTCGGTGCGCAAGAGCCGCCGTGTCGACGCGATTGCCTCGATGCAGCAGGTACAGCAGTCGCAGGAGCGCATCCGGGCGAACGTCAGTACCTACGCCAGCAAATTCGGACCGGCGGCCGACGAGATCGCTTCCGCCGGCGCGACGGCAAGCACCACGAGCGTCAATTCGGCCGATGGCTACTACACGCTGACCTTGTCCGGCGCGAGCGGCAGCGGCTACACCCTGACGGCTGCGCCGACGAACAAGGCGGGCCAGAACAAGGACACCACGTGCGCTTCGATCGTGCTGACCTACGCCGCCGGCACGACGACCTACAGCCCCACGGCATGCTGGTCCAAATGATGCGACGCCTGCAGCGCGGATCGGGCACGCCAGCCGGCTGCCTCGCGGTGGCCCGCGGTATCACCCTTGTCGAGGCGCTGGTGGTGGTCGCCATCGGCGCCATTCTGGTGTCGCTCGCCGCGCCGTCGTTCAGCGACCTGATTGCGCGCAAGCGGCTCGAAGGCATGGCCGCCGAACTGGCCACCGACCTGCAGTTCGCCCGCAGCGAGGCGGTGCAGCGCGGTCAGTTGGTAAGCGTCACCAGCAGCGCCGCTGGCTGCTATGTCGTGCACACGCTCGGCGTCGGCAGCTGCAGCTGTACGGTCGGCTCTGCGCCGACCTGCACCGCGCCCGCGCAGTCGCTGAAGAGCGCCGACGCTGCCACCGGTGTCACCCTGCCGGGCAAGGTCTTCACCTTCGAGCCGGTGCGCGGCATGAGCAGCAGCACGAGCGACGCGACCGACTACTTCGAGTTGAGCAGCAGAGCGGGTGCCTGGCGGCTGCGCGCAGAGATCAACCCGCTCGGCCGGGTGCGCACCTGCATCGCAGCCGGATCGTTCAGCGGCTACGAGACATGCTGACCCGGTCGCATGGCTGCCGCACGCAGCGCCGCCGCAGCCGCGGCCTGTCGCTGATCGAGATGCTGGTCGGCATCGTTGTCGGCCTGTTTCTGGTCACCGGCGCGCTGCGCTTTTTTGCCGACTACCTCGACGACAACCGCCGCCTGCTGCTCGAGACGCGCATCAACCAGGATCTGCGCACGGTTGCGGACTTGATCGTTCGCGATCTACGACGCGCCGGGTACTGGAGCGCGCCGAATTCGGGTGTCACCGCGCCGGCCGCTCCGAACCCGTATCGCCGCCATTACCCTGACCGGCAATCCCGCCACGACGGTCGAGTTCAGTTATTCGCGGGATGCGCTGCAAAGCCCTGCGGCTTCCGCTTCGGCTGTGAACCAGCTGGATAACTACGAACGTCTTGGATTCAAGCTCGAGGGTGATGCGATCAAGACGTCTTTCCTGAAATCGACAGGGGTCGTGGATTGGCTCCCGCTTACCGATACGAAGGTCATGAAAGTCACGAGCTTCGAGGTCATACCCGACCGCCGATGCGTCTCGCTGAGCAGTGCGTGCGCGACCAAGGGCTTGCCGTCCGCATGTCCGGGCGATGCGGGCGCGGTTCTCTCGTATCCCAAATTGTGGGTTCGTCGCTACGACCTCCGGATTACCGCGCAAGCCGCCGCCGACAGCAAGGTTGTGCGCCGGATCGTCGAATCCGTCCGGGTTCGCAACGACGAGATCGAAAATCCGAAAGGCTGCCCCCCATGAAATCGGCTGTGCAGAACCGCGGTGCCGCCCGCACTCAGCAGCGCGGCGTTGCGGCACTGGTCGTCTCGCTGCTGCTGCTGTTCGGCATGTCCGTGACCGCGTTCTTCTTCAGCCGCGGCATGATTTTCGAGCAGAAGACTTCGGCCAACCAGTACCGTGCGACGCGGGCGTTCGAGGTCGCCGAGGCCGGCGTGGAGTGGGCCCTTGCGACCCTGAACGAAACCCGCGGCGTCGATGACTTCTGCGTTCCCCAGGTTATCGCTCTGAAGACCTTCCGCAAGAAGTTCGCGCCCCGGGTGGACCAAGTCTTCAACCCGGACGTGAATACCTTCGCTGCCTGCCGGATCGCCGGCAGCTCGGCGACGGCGCCAGGCACCCTGGTGTGCAGTTGCCCCGACGGCGGCTCGCCGACGCTCGCGGCGGGAGGCCCTCCGGATGAACCGCGGTTCACCGTCTATTTCAGCAAGGATCCCGCCGATCCGTCGAGCGTCCGGGTGAGGGCGTACGGTTGCATCGGCCCTGCATCGGGCCCGCGCTACCTCTGCGATTCGAGCGCGGGAATCGGCACCTTCGAGAGCAAGGCAGTCGTCGAGGTGACGCTCAAGCAGCGGTCGTCGCTGCCGATGCTGCCGGGTGCCGCGCTGACCGTCGGCGGCGATGCGAAGGTCAAGGAGCTGTCTGCGGAAAACCTCGACCCGACGACCAACGGTCTGCTCGTCGATGCCGGCGGCGAAGTGACCGCGAAGAAGGACGGGATGAAGCTTGCCATCACCCTGCCAGGCCGGCCGCCACAGGACGCGTTGATCGAGAACGACTCGGTGCTGGCCGGCTTGTTCGCTGCCGACAACACGGGCGAGGCCATGTTCCGCAACTTCTTCGGCATGTCCATCGACGAATTCCGCACGATGGGCCGCACCGAAACCATTACCGGTGGGATCGACGAGTTGCGGCTCAAGTATGCCGCCGGCGCAACCACCTTCTATGTCACGAGCGCGATCGATTTCGGCAAGATCGATCTCGGCACGCCGGAGCGGCCGGTGATCATCGTCCTCGACCGGGCCAAGAAACCCAAATTCGAAGGCGACAAGGAAGCCACGGTCTACGGCCTGGTTTATCAGAACGACGATGACTGGAAACAGGACCACCACGGCGAAATTCGTGGGGCAACCATTTCGCGCGGCAAGTTCGATTCGAATCATGAAATGAAGTTTTCCTATGACCGCACCGTGTTGAACAACCTGCAGGACATCACCAGCGATCTCATCCGTGTGCCTGGCAGCTGGCGCGATTTCGTCGCTCCCTGATGACATCGCGCCGACCGATCGCTTCTCGAGGAGTACCCACCATGAACACCCGCCCCCGCTCGGCCCGAACCCGGGGTTTCGCGCTGGTCGAGGCGCTGGCGTCGATGCTCGTCCTCGGCGCTGGAATGCTCGGCATGGCGGGTTTCGGCGTCAACCTGTCGCGCAATGCGGACCTCGCCAAGCAGCGCAGCGAGGCCACCCGGCTGGCGCAGGACCAGATGGAGCGGCTGCGAACCTTCGAGCAGCTGGTCGTCCAGGGCGGCAAGCTGGCCTACCAGGACCGGGTGAACGGCAGCGACACGCCGGTAGCCACGAACCAGAGCAACACGGTTTTCACCCGCAACTGGGCGCTCGGCGGCACCGCGACCGACGACCGCCGCCTGGTCACCGTGTCGGTTGCCTGGCGCGATCGCGCCGACAATCTGCAGAGCGTCGTCCTCAATTCGATGATTGCCGCGGCCAACCCGGCAGACATCGGCCGGGTGGCGCTCTCGACGGCATGGCCCAGTGGCTACTACAAGCCGATGAACCGCAGTGCCGCAATTCCCACGACCGCGAGTTCGATTTCCGGTACCGGCAAGAGCACGCTGGCATGGCCCGGCAGTTCGGGCGGCTACCTTCTCTTCAGCGACTCGACCGGTCAACTGCTCGCCAAGTGCACCCAGGAGCCGAAGGTCAGCAACACCACGGCCACAGCCAATCCGAGCACTTGCGCGAACACGGTTTATCTGCTGTTGACCGGCTTCATCCGCGGCAAGGATTTGCCGAACTCCAGCGGCGAGCCGGTCGTGATCATCGATCAGACGCAGGACATCGTCAGCTACGAATGCTTCACCGGGGACACGGTGACGAACCTGACGAAAGACGACAAGACCGAAGAGATCAAGAAGTTCCGGACCTACAGCTGCCTGATCAAACCCGACACCACGAACACGCCGCCGAGGTGGTCCGGTCGGGTACGCCTCAGGGGCGAATTGAATTCGCCCCCGTTAAAGGGCGATCCAGACAGGCTCAAAACCGGTACGCGCGTCTGCCGCTACACCGTCGACTACAACAACAATGGTCGGATCGACCCCGACGCGCCGAAGGAGCATCCGCAGCGCTACGTCGGTGTCACCGCGACCCTCGACAACCAGAACTTCGCGCTCATCAACGAGAACGGTGACAAGGACGTCTGCCCGACGGGATCGGAGTCGCATCAGGTGATCTCGCCGGCCAACGGCGGCACCGGCAGCACCCCGAGCTAAGCGCACGCGGCGCCGATCCGCCTACTGAAACGCCACCTCCGCAAAGCTCCTGAGCTTGCGGCTGTGCAGTTCCTCGAGCCCGCCGTCGCGCAGCAGCTCGATCGCGCGGATGCCGATGCGCAGATGCTGGTCGACGCGGGCGCGGTAGAAGTGGTCGGCCATCCCCGGCAGCTTGATTTCGCCGTGCAGCGGCTTGTCGCTGACGCAGAGCAGCGTGCCGTAGGGCACGCGGAAGCGGAAGCCGTTGGCGGCGATCGTCGCGCTTTCCATGTCGAGCGCAATCGCCCGGCTCTGGCTGAAGCGGCGCTCCGGCGTGCGCTGCGGCAGCAGCTCCCAGTTGCGGTTGTCGGTGCTCGCCACGGTGCCGGTGCGCATCACCCGCTTCAACTCGTGCCCCTGCAGCCGCGTCACGTCGGCCACCGCCTGCTCGAGCGCCACCTGCACCTCGGCCAGCGGCGGAATCGGCACCCACAGCGGCAGATCCTCGTCGAGTACATGGTCCTCGCGCACATAGCCGTGCGCCAGCACGTAGTCGCCAAGCGTTTGGGTGTTGCGCAGCCCGGCGCAGTGGCCGAGCATGATCCAGGCGTGCGGCCGCAGCACCGCGACATGGTCGGTGATCGTCTTGGCATTCGCCGGCCCGACACCGATGTTGACCATGGTGATGCCGCTGCCGTCCTCGCGCACCAGGTGGTAGGCGGGCATCTGCGGCAACCGCGGCGGCACGGCGCCCAGCGCGTCCCGAGGTTCGGCCGGCACCCCGTTGCGGCGCGTGACGACGTTTCCAGGCTCGACGAACGCGCGGTAACCCGAGTCGCCCGGCTGCGCCATCCATTCGCGCCCGAGGCGGACGAATTCGTCGATGTAGAACTGGTAGTTGGTGAACAGCACGAAGTTCTGGAAGTGCTCGGGGGCGGTGCCGGTGTAGTGGCGCAGCCGGTGCAGCGAATAGTCGACCCGCGGCGCGGTGAACAGCGCCAGCGGATGCGGCTCGCCGCCGGCGGCCTCGAAAGTGCCGTTGGCGATGCCGTCGTCCATCGACGCCAGGTCGGGCAGGTCGAAGCGGTCGCGCATCGTCAGCCGCTTGATCGCGTCGAGCGTGCCTTCGAGATGGTCGCCTTCGGAAAGCGCGAAATGCACCGGGATCGGCTGGTTGCTGGTGCCGACCTCGAGCGAGACGCCGTGGTTGCGCAGCAGCAGCTCGAACTGCCGCAGGTAGTAGCCGGCGAACAGATCGGGCCGCGTCAAGGTCGTCTCGTACGTGCCGGGTCCGGCCACGAAGCCGTAGCTGAGCCGCGAATCGGCCCGGGCAACCGTGTCGGTGCGGATGCGAACGAACGGGTAGCAGGCGCGTACATGTCCGGCTGGAGCGCCGGCGCGCTCTGTTTCTGCCGGGTCGCCCACGAAGCGCTGCAGCGCCTCGCGCAAGTGCGTGATGCTTGCCTGGTAGACGAGCTGCACATGCGCCAGCGCCGTTGCGGAGTCGTTGAAGTGCCGGGTGACGATCTGGTCGGGTATCGAGGAAACAGGCGTGGGCATGCGGCGACTCGTGAGTGGTTTCAGTCGGCGGCCGCTTCTCGGGCAACCGCCTGCGGACCGGACTCTGCCACCTTTGCGCCGGTGACCGGCGGCGCAATCCGGACGACGTCGCGCCAGAAGGCGCTCGTCGTCATGGCTTCACAGCAGATTCATGGACGACATTCGAAGGCGCTCACTCGAGCGCCTGCGCCTGCACCATGCCGGCGTAAAGGCCGCTGCGCTCCATGAGTGCCTCGTGGCTTCCACCTTCGACCACGCGGCCGTCGGCAAGAACGTAGATGACGTCGGCCTTGCGGACGGTGCTCAGCCGGTGGGCAATCAGGATCAGCGTCTTGCTGCCCTGCCACTGCTCGATCGACTGCTGCACGATGCGTTCGGACTCGGTGTCGAGCGCCGAGGTGGCCTCGTCGAAGACCCAGATCGGCGCCTCGCGGTAGAGCGCGCGGGCGATTGCCAGCCGCTGGCGCTGGCCGCCCGACAGCCGGCTGCCATCCGCGCCGACGATGGTGCGAACGCCGTCGGGCAGGCTTTGCACGAAGTCCCAGAGGTTGGCCGCGCGCAGGGCGGTTTCGACCCGGGCCGGATCGAGCGCCTGTGCGTAGGCGACGTTGTCCTCGATCGTGCCGGGAAAGAGCACGATGTCCTGCGAGACGACGGCGAACTGCCGGCGCAGCGACGCCTTGCGCAGGTCCGCGATGTCGATGCCGTCGAGCAGCACGCGTCCGGAAGCCGGCGCGACGAAACCGAGCATGGTGCTGACCACCGTGGTCTTGCCCGAGCCGGAGGGTCCGACGAGCGCAATCGTGCGCCCGGCAGGAATGTCGAGCGCCAGCCGCGCGAGCGCCGGAACGTCGCTGCCCGGGTAGACGACCGTCGTTTGGTCGAACTGCAGATGCCCGGCACAGTTCTCGATCTCGCGCCGTCCTTCGTCGGGCTCGGGCGGCGTGTCCATCAGCTCGAACGATCCTCGCGCCTGGATCAGCCCGCCGACGATCGGCTGCGTGACGTCGGTCAGGTGGCGCATCGGCGAGATCGTCATCAGCATCGCGGTGATGAAGGCGACGAACTCGCCGACGGTGGCGCCGCCGCGGCTGGCTTCGAGCAGTGCCAGCGAAATGATCAGTGCCACGCCCATGCTGGCGACGATCTGCGTCAGCGGCGTCATCGTCGCGCCGGCCGCGGCACTCTTCATCGTCGACTGCCGCAGCCGGCGGGCTTCGGTGGCGAAGCGGTCGCGCTCGAAGTCGCTGGCGTCGAAGGTGCGCACCACCCGCCAGGCGCGGGCAATGTCATCGACGATGCCGACGAGCCGGATCTGCGACTCGTACGACTGGCCGCCGACGGCAATGATGCGTTTTTGCACCTTGCGCACGACGTAGAAGAGCAGCGGCATGGTGGTGAACGACACCAGCGTCAGCTGCCAGTTCAGGTAGAGGAGGTAGCCGAGCAGCGCGATCAGCGTCGTGCCGTCGCGCAGCAGCGTGATCAGCGCGCCGGTCAGCGAGCTGGTGGCGTTCTGCGGCTCGTTGATAACCCGGGACGCCGCGACGCCCGGGCTCAGATGATTGAAAAGGCTGGCGTCGGCACGCATGATCGAGTGCATCAAATCGGTGCGCAGCGCCAGCACCGCCAGCGAGGTCGACCACGCCATCAGGTACGAGCCACTGAAGGCCAGCAGGCCGCGCACGGCGAACAGGCCGATCACGATCAGCGGGACCAGCCAGATCGCAAAGCCCATATCGGGCTTGAAGCCGTCGTCGACCAGCTGCTTGAGCAGCGCCGGTATGGCCGGCTCGATCGCCGCCGACAGGAAGAAGGACAGGATGCCGAGCACCGCGCCCGTGCGATAGGGCCGTACATAGCCGAGCAGCCGCATGGCGGTCGCCTTGAAGCTGCGCAGCGGAGCCGGTGCATTCATCGACGGCGTGCCAGGCGGCGACGGGCATCGAGGCGCTCGCGCCGGTGCGCCGGCCGTTCGGGCGCTGGCCGATGCACCGCCTTCACCCGGATCCAGTCAGCATGCGTGCCGAGCGATCGGACTCGGCCCAGGTCGGGGAGCCAGACCGCGTCGTGGCGGGCAACCCGTTCCGGGTGGGCGCCGGGCAGGCGCAGACCGGCCGTGCCGGGGAGCGATGCGCGGGGAAAGGGGGGCAGGGTCATGAAGCGGTTGCGGATGGCCCGAATCGCCGCTCACGCGATCGGCGACCGGGCGGCGATTCTGCCAGTGCCCTTGCGTCGCCTTCGCGACGTCACGAGTCGACAATGCGCTGCTGCGCCGCCCGCACCGGACCGGCGCGTTTATCGGGGAGGCTGCCCTGTGGCAATCGGTTGGTTGACTGCATTGAAGATCGTTCCGTGGAGCGACGTCATCGAAGCCGCGCCGGCGCTCGTCAGCAATGCGCGCAAGTTCCTCAACCGCTCGCAGCAGCCGCCGCTCGACGAACGCCCGCTTGCCGCCGACGCGTTGAACGGCGATGCGCCGGGCGCCCGGCTGCAGGCGCGGGTCGATCAACTCGAGGCCGGCGTCGCCCGTGCTGGTGAACAGCAGCAGGCTTCGGCAGCATTGATCGAGAAGCTGGCGCAACAGAATGCGCAACTGGTCGTGGCTGTCGACGCGCTGCGCAAACGCTGGACTGCCGCCCTGGTGGCCCTGGTTCTGCAGGCCCTGGTACTCGGTTGGCTGGCCTGGCCGGCGGCTCTCGGGCGTTGAGCAGCGCTTTGTCCTACGGAACAAAAGGTCAATTGGACACCCGGTCAACGCTTCGAGGCTTGCAGACGCTGCGCAGCGATGCCGTGAGCATGCCCCGACTGTCAACCGCAGCTGGACCGTTCCCATGCGTCACCCTCCCGTCTCCACGTATCGCATGCTGTCCTTTGCGGCAGCCGCCGCGACGGCGCTCCTGGTTGCGTGTGCCCCTGAAGGCGAACTGCTGGAAAGCGTGACCGCGTTGTGTGTGCAGGACTGCACTGGCGCATCGCCGGTGCAGCCCTCGGCGCGGCCGGCCTTGCCGAGCAGCTGAGGCCAGCGGGAACGCAGGACTGCCGAAGCGCTGCCGGTCGCACTTCGGTCTTCCCGCTGCACCCGGGAGGGTGTATTCCCCGAGCCCTTGCACACGGCGACCCCTGCACAATCGCGCCGCCGCACGGTCGTTGCCGTGCATGCTTTCAACCACAGGGCACGAGCGCTGCTGCCCGATTTTTCTGACAGGCGCCGTCCGCGATGACCTTTCTTGCCGTCGATGTGGGCAATACCCGCCTCAAGTGGGCACAGTACGCGGCACCGACACCGGGATCACCGTTGCTCGGTCATGGCGCGGTTTTCCTCGAAACGATCGACCGACTCTGCGACAACGAATGGAAGCCGCTGCGGCCGCCGGGCAGCATGCTTGGCTGCATCGTCGCTGGCGAGGCGGTCAAGCGCCGCGTCGAGGAACAGCTCGAAATGTGGGATATCGAGCCCCGCTGGGTGGTTCCGACGAAGCACGCCGGCGGCATCCACAACGGCTATGAGCATCCGAGCCGGCTCGGCAGCGACCGTTTCGTCGCGTTGATCGGTGCGCGCCAGCGGGTGCTCGCCTCGGGGCGCAAGCGACCCGCGCTGGTGGTGATGGTCGGCACGGCCGTGACGGTCGATGCGATCGATATCGACGGGCATTTTCTCGGCGGCTGCATCCTTCCCGGGCTTCGGCCTGATGCTGCGAGCGCTGGAGATGGGCACCGCCGGGCTGCGCGCGCCGACCGGCGAGGTCGTCGACTTCCCGACCAACACCAGCGACGCGCTGATGAGCGGCGGCGCCCACGCCATCGCCGGTGCGGTCGAACGGATGTGCCGCAACCTGCACGAGCGCAGCGGCGTGCAGCCGGCACTGCTGATGACCGGCGGCGCGGCGCAGAAGCTGGCTCAGCTCACCGACCTGCCTTCGGAAACCATCGACACGCTGATCTTCGAGGGCCTGCTGCAGCTGCAGTCGCAGCGCCTGGCGCTTTAGAACGCGCTCGAGTCGCGGCTACAGGATGTAGCGCGACAGGTCCTCGTTCCGCGACAGCTCGGCGAGCTTGGCATCGACCGCCGCGGCGTCGATTGAAACGGTCTGCCCGGCCAGCCGCGGCGCGTCGAAGCTGACCTCGTCGAGCAGCCGTTCCATGACCGTCGCCAGGCGCCGTGCACCGATGTTCTCGGTGCGCTCGTTGACGTCGAAGGCAATTTGCGCCATCCGCCGAATGCCTTCGGGCGCGAATTCCAGCGTCACGCCTTCGGTGGCAAGCAACGCCTGGTACTGCTTGACCAGGCTGGCGTGCGTCTGCGTCAGGATCGCCTCGAAGTCGTCGACGCTCAGCGGACCGAGCTCGACGCGGATCGGGAACCGCCCCTGCAGTTCGGGGATCAGGTCGCTCGGCTTGGCCAGGTGAAAGGCGCCCGAGGCGATGAACAGGATGTGGTCGGTCTTCACCATGCCGTACTTGGTGTTGACCGTCGTGCCTTCGACCAGCGGCAGCAGGTCGCGCTGCACGCCCTGGCGCGACACGTCGGCGCCGCCCCGATGGCCATCGCTGCCGCCGGGCGAGGCCACCTTGTCGATCTCGTCGATGAAGACGATGCCGTTCTGCTCGGCATTGGCGACGGCGGTGGCCTTCAGCTCGTCCTCGTTGACCAGCTTGGCGGCTTCCTCGTCGAGCAGCGCCTTGAGCGCATCGGCGATCTTCATCCGCCGCGTCTTGCGCCGTGCACCGCCCATGTTGGCGAACAGGCCCTTCAGCTGCTCGGCCATGTCCTCCATGCCGGCGGGTCCCATGATCTCGAGCGCCGGCTTGGCGTCGGCGACCTCGATCTCGACTTCCTTGTCGGCGAGCAGCCCTTCGCGCAGGCGCTTGCGCATCACCTGGCGTGCGGTGTTGTCGGGCAGCGCCGCGGCGCCGTCGGTGCGCGCCTCGCGCGGGGGCGGCACCAGCACGTCGAGCAGCCGGTCTTCGGCGGCGTCCTCGGCACGCGCCCGCTGGCGCTTCATCGCCGACTCGCGCTCCTGCTTGACGGCGCTGTCGACCAGGTCGCGGATGATGGCGTCGACATCCTTGCCGACGTAGCCGACCTCGGTGAACTTGGTCGCCTCGACCTTGATGAACGGCGCGTCGGCGAGCCGCGCCAGCCGGCGCGCGATCTCGGTCTTGCCGACGCCGGTCGGGCCGATCATCAGGATGTTCTTCGGCGTGATCTCGCCGCGCAGCTTCTCGTCGACCTGCTGCCGGCGCCAGCGGTTGCGCAGGGCGATCGCCACCGCCCGCTTGGCGGCCTGCTGGCCGACGATGTGGCGGTCGAGCTCGGAAACGATTTCCTGCGGTGTCATCGCGCTCATTCGAGCACCTCGACGGTGTGGTTCTGGTTGGTGTAGATGCACAGGTCGCCGGCGATTGCCAGCGAACGCTTGACGATTTCCGCCGGCTCGAGTTCGGTGTGGTCGAGCAGGGCGCGCGCCGCCGCCTGGGCATAGGCGCCGCCCGAGCCGATCGAGATCAGGCCGTACTCGGGCTCGAGGACGTCTCCGTTGCCGGTGATGATCAGCGAGGCCTCGCGGTTGGCGACCGCCAGCATGGCTTCGAGCCGGCGCAGCACCCGGTCGGTGCGCCAGTCCTTGGTCAGTTCGATGGCGGCGCGGACGAGCTGGCCCTGGTGCTTCTCGAGCTTGGCTTCGAAGCGCTCGAACAGCGTGAAGGCGTCGGCCGTGGCGCCGGCAAAGCCGGCCAGCACCTGGTCGTGATGCAGCCGGCGCACCTTGCGCGCGGTCGACTTGACGACGATGTTGCCGAGCGTCACCTGGCCGTCGCCGCCGAGCGCGACGCGTTGCCCGCGGCGCGCACTGACGATGGTCGTGCCGTGATAGTTTTCCATGCAGATTCCGTTGCGGTTGGTCCGGCGGCGCCTCGGCCGGCCGGAAGGTGGTCGAGCCAGCGGCCTCAGCCTTCGTCGACCGTCACGCGGGCGTACTCGTCGATTCCCATCGCGGCAAAGAACAGCGCCACCAGCCGCTGGGTTGCAATGAAGCTGAGCTGCCGCTGGTCGCGTTCCTTGGCGATCACCCAGTTGAGCAGGTCGCCCGAAGCCAGGAAGTCGACGCGCACCAGGCGGTGGCAGGAGACGACGATCGTCTGCGCATCCTCGACCTGCGCGTCGATGCGGTGCAGCAGCGGTCCGATGTCGCCGACGAGTTCGCCCGAAAGCTCGACCTCGGCCACGGCTCCCCGCCCCTCCTGCTGGAGCAGGGTGGTCTCGACAAAGGCGGTGGTCGCCTCGGCGATCGTCGAGTCCGGGTTGGCAGGGCCGCTCAGGCTGTCGATCAGGCGCACCCGGCAGAGCGATCGCTCCCATGCGGGCGCGGCGCAGCGGTAGGTGCTGGCGTAGTCGATCGCGACATCGTCGAAACCCGCCGGCTGGTGCAGCATGCGCATCACCGCCAGCCGGACGTCCCAGCAGGCGCGACTGCCACCCGTCGCGCCGGGGGGCGCGGCGGCGGCGAGGAGCGCCAGCAGGTGCTCCCCACCCAGCCAGCGCATGTCGATTCGGCGGCTGCTCCATTGGCCGAAAAGCGCGGCGAGCGCCGGCTCGGCCGCGGCCTCGATCTGCTCGAGCCCGCGCCAGTCGATGATCCAGGGCTGTGGCCACTGGGTGGTCTGCGCCGGCAGCTGTGCCAGCGCGGACACGTCGAGCACCGCCGGCACCGGCCAGTGGATGCGCGGCATGCCACCGCGCTGCACATCCGCGATCGCCTGAGGAATCGAGCGCCAGCGCGGTGCCGGGGTGCCGAAGCGCGCGCTGAACTCGCCAGCCAGGTTTTCGAAGGCAACCTGCTGGCCGATGGCCCGGTAGAAGTCGAACAGCACCAGCCAGGTCGCCTGCTGATCGTTGCGGCCGTCGCCGGCGGTGATCAGGCTCTGCAGGGCCTGCTCGCAGGCGGCGAAGTCGGCGTTGGCAAAAGCGATGACGGCAGCATCCAGCTCCGGATCGTGCCGGGCCTCGCTGACCTCGACACCCGAGGTGGTGGCGAACCCACCCCAGTGGCCTGCAGTGGCAAAGCGCGATGCAGCGGCCTCCCGGGGCGGCGGCGGGGTCAGAGGCACCCCAGCCCGCGTCGTTGGCGGCGGCAGCGGCGGGTCACGCCGCGTTCGCCGCCCACTGCGTGGCTCGGCGGCGCCGGTGTCGACCCAGGCGGCACCCTGCCGGGTATTCAGCACCATCGGTTCGGTCGGCACCTCGCCGCTGTCGCGGCGGGTCGAACTGACGGGGCCGCCACGGGTCTCGGCGCTGATCTGCTCCTCGATGGCGTCGATCTTCGACTTGACGTGCTGAACCGCCTTCACCGGCGGCTCGATCATGATGTCCGAATCGGCTGCGCCGCTGCTGCGACCCAGCGTAGCCAGCTGCTCGCTGGACAAGCCCTCGCGGCGCAGTTTTCGCAACAGGTCGAGCTCGCTCTTGCGCACGAAGTCGTTGCGCCGCTTGCGCTCGATCATCTCCTTGAGCTCGGACCTGGCGGCCTCGCTTTCGCGCGACACCTCCGCCTTCGGCGCCTCGGTCTCGCCCCATTGCGTCGCAGGATTGCTGACGAATTTCGCGACGCGCCGAAAAAATCCGCCGCCGTCCTTCGATTGGGTCATGTGACGCGATTCGGGCGGTTCGCCAGCGGATCCCGGAAGGTGGAGGGCATTCCTCGCCCTCTCAGTCCCCGAACATCTTCTGCTTCAGTTCGCGGCGCTGCTGGGCTTCGAGCGAGAGCGTCGCCGTCGGTCGGGCGATCAGCCGGCCGAGGCCGATCGGCTCGCCGGTCTCGTCGCAGAAACCGTAGTCGCCGGCCTCGATGCGTGCGAGCGACTGCGAAATCTTCTTCAGCAGCTTGCGCTCGCGGTCACGGGTGCGCAGCTCGAGCGCATGCTCCTCCTCGATCGTCGCCCGGTCGGCCGGATCGGGAACGATCGACGTGTCCTCGCGCAGATGCTCGGTGGTTTCGCCGGCGTTGGAAAGCATCTCGTCCTTGAGCGCCTGCAGCCGCGCCCTGAAGAAATCGAGCTGCTTGTCGTTCATGTATTCGCTGTCGGGCATCGACAGCAGCTCGGCTTCGCTCAACTCGCGGCCGGGCTTGCTTTTCCAGGCATCGGCCAGCGCGGGATCGATCTTCTGTGAGAAGCGCGGCGCATCGATCGTGTTCTGCGCCATCCCGCGCGTCGGCGGCCGCGGCGGCGCGAAGCGATCGGCAAAGCGCGAGGTCGGCGGCGGAATCGGCGCGGCAGCGGGCGGTGGCGGCACGTGGCGCGAACTGGCACGCGGCGCACGGGCCGGCTTGGGAGGGGGCTTGGGTGCTGCCGCGGGCTCGCCGGCCGGCGCCGCCTCTGCGAGTGCACTTGTCGCGTTTGCCTCTTGCGGGGCCGGGGTCTTGCTCACGTCATGCTCCTGGCAGCTTCACCGAGCGGGCCGTCCAGAAGGCCTGCTTGGCCGGGGGTCCGTTCGAAGCGCCGCGGATTGTAGCCACCTGTACCCGGCGTGTGCGCGCGGCCCGATCCGCCCGGCAGCAGGCCCCCGCAAGCGCAGGCCCCGCTGCCCGGGCAGGTGCGGTGCATCAGGCGAGGCACTGCTCGAGCCCCTGCAGGAAGATGTCCTTCGGCAGGTCGACGCCGATGAAGACCATCTTGCTGTTCTTCTTCTCACCCGGCGTCCACTTCGGCCCCAGGTCGCTGCCCATCAACTGGTGCACGCCCTGGAAGATCACCTTGCGGTCGGTGCCCTTCATGTACAGCACGCCCTTGTAGCGCAGCAGCTTCGGCCCGTAGACCTGAACGATCGAGCCGAGGAAGTCCTCCAGCCGCGCCGGATGGAAGGCCCGGTCCGCACGGAAGACGAACGACTTGACGTCGTCGTCGTGATGGTGGTGGTGTGGATGGTCGCAATGCTCGCCGTGCTCGTGATCGTGGTGATCATGGCCGTGGTGGTCGTGGCTGTCGGCCTTGAGGAAGTCCGGGTCGATGTCGAGCTTGGTGTTGAGGTTGAATCCGTGCAGGTCGAAGACGCTGGCCAGCGGCACCTCGCCGAAGTTGACGCGCTGTTGCGGCGCACGCGGGTTCATGTGGCGGATGCGGTGCGCCAGCGCGTCGAGCGACGGCTCGTCGACGAGGTCGGCCTTGCTGATGAAGATCTGGTCGGCGAAGCCGATCTGCCGGCGCGCTTCGAGCCGGTCGTCGAGCTGCTGGTTGCCGTGCTTGGCGTCGACCAGCGTCAGCACCGAGTCGAGCAGGTAGCTCTCGGCGATCTCGTCGTCCATGAAGAAGGTCTGCGCCACCGGGCCGGGGTCGGCGAGGCCGGTGGTCTCGATCACCACCCGCTCGAAGTCGAGTTCGCCCTTGCGCTTCTTCTCGGCCAGGTCGGCCAGCGTGGTGCGCAGGTCCTCGCGGATCGAGCAGCAGACGCAGCCGTTGTTCAGCTGGATGATCTGCTCGCGGCTGTCCTGCACCAGGATCTCGTTGTCGATGTTCTCGTCGCCGAACTCGTTTTCGATGACCGCGATCTTCTGCCCGTGGGCTTCGGTGAGCACGCGCTTGAGCAGGGTGGTCTTGCCGCTGCCGAGAAAGCCGGTCAGGATGGTTGCGGGAATAAGGGCCATGGCGTGGATTTTCGAAGGACGGAGGGGGTGGCAGCGAGGCCGCTGCCGGGAAGGTCGGCGGCGGCGCCGCCACGGGGCGCGAACACCAAACTAGCATATCTGTCAAGCGGCATCGGGTAACCTCCTGCTTCGCCCACTTTTCGCCGCGTGCGATGTCCGACCCCCAATCCAGCCGAACGACCTCGCCCGCCACGCTGCGCAGCGCCGCCTCGCAAGACAAGCGCAACCTGTTCCAGCGCCTGATCGAATTCATGTCGCCGGGCCCCGATTCGCGCGACGAGTTGATGGCAGCCCTTGCCGATGCCGAGCAGCGCGAGCTGATCGAGCCCGAGTCGCGAATGATGCTGGAAGGCGTGCTGCGGATGGCCGACATGCAGGCCGGCGACGCGATGGTCGCCGCGCCGCACATGGACCTGCTCGACATCGATGCGGACTACGACAGCCTGCTGCACGTCGTCATCGACACCGGCCACTCGCGCTTTCCGGTCTACGAGGGTCGCCGCGACAACATCATCGGCATCCTGATGGCCAAGGACCTGCTGAAGCTGCAGCGCGCGCCCGAGTTGAACCTGCGCACGCTGATCCGGGCGGCGGTGTTCGTTCCCGAGTCGAAGGGGCTGAACGAGTTGCTGCGCGACTTCCGCTCGAACCGCAGCCACCTGGCGATCGTCGTCGACGAGTTCGGCAACCATGCCGGGCTGATCACCATCGAGGATGTGCTGGAGCAGATCGTCGGCGAGATCGAGGACGAGTTCGACGACAAGGACGGCGAATCGGGCATCTACACCCTCGCCGACGGCGGCCGCCGGGTTGCCGGCGACACGCCGATCGCCGAGGTCAACGCCGCGTTCGGCACCGACTATCCGCAGGACGCGTTCGAGACCATCGGCGGCCTGGTCGCGCAGGATCTCGGCCATGTGCCGCGTCGCGGCGAGGCGGTGCCGCTCGGGCCGCTGCTGTTCACCGTCATGCTGACCCGCGGCGGATCGGTGCGCTGGTTCAAGGTCACGTCCCGCTCGCAGGCGAGCGACGCGGACGACAGCTGATGCAGCGTCACTGGCGCAGCCCGCTGGCGGTGCTGCTGGCGGGCTGCGTGCACACGCTTGCCTTTGCGCCGTTCGAAGCCTGGTGGCTGCAATGCGGCGCACTGGCGGTGTTGGCCTGGGCGGCGGGCGGCGCGGGCGTGCGCCGCGCCGCAGGGTTCGGCTGGCTGTTCGCACTCGGCTGGCTGGCGTCGGGCTGGTGGTGGCTGTACATCAGCATGCACGACTACGGCGGCATGCCGGCACCGCTGGCGGCGCTCGCCGTGCTGGCGCTCGCCGCCGCGATGGCGCTCTACTACGCCGCGGCGCTCGGGATCTGGGCGGCGCTGCGCAGCGGCAGGAGCGGCTGGCGTGCCGCCGTTTTCGATGCGCTGCTCGGCAGCGCCTGCTGGCTCGGCGCCGAGCTGGCGCGGGCGACCTTCCTGACCGGTTTCCCCTGGAGCGCTTCCGGCTATGCCCACTCGGTCGGCCCGCTTGCCGCGGCCGCGCCGTGGGTCGGCGTTTACGGCCTGTCGGCGCTGGGCGCATTCGCCGCCTGGTCGCTGGCGGCCGCGCTGCGCCGTGGCGCGCCGCTAGCCCGGCTGGCGCCGCTGGTGGTGGCCGGGCTGCTGGTTGCTCTTTTCCATGGGCTGCCCGACGCCTTCACGCGTTCGACCGGCCGCCTGGCGGTCAGCCTGCTGCAGCCGAACGTTGCGCAGGACCTGAAATTCGACCCGGAGCGCCTCGGCGCCAACCTCGACCGGCTGCTGGCGCAGGTGCGTGAGGCGCGCGGTACGCTGGTGGTGACCCCCGAATCGGTGGTGCCGATGACCCGCGCCGAGCTGAGCGACGCCTGGTGGGGTGAGCTGAAGACCGCGCTGGCGCAGCCCGGCCGCGGCGTGTTGCTCGGCATCTTCACCGGCGACGAGACGGCGGGCTATGTCAATTCGATGGTCGGCTGGTCGAGCGCCACGCCCGATGCGCCCGAATACCGCTACGGCAAGCGCCACCTGCTGCCCTTCGGTGAGTTCGTGCCGCCGGGCTTTCGCTGGTTCGTCGACCTGATGGCGATCCCGCTCGGCGACCAGGCGCACGGCACCAGCAGCGCGAGCTTCGACTTGGCCGGCCAGCGACTGCGGCCGCTGATCTGCTACGAGGACCTGTTCGGCGAGGACATCGTCGAGAGCAGCGTCGGACCGGCCGCGGCGACGATCTTCGTCAACGCCAGCAACCTGGCCTGGTTCGGCCGCTGGCTGGTACAGGACCAGCACCTGCAGTTCTCGCAGATGCGCGCGCTCGAGTTCCAGCGGCCGGTGATCCGCTCGACGAACACCGGCGCAACGGCGGTGGTCGACCACCATGGCCGGGTGACCGAGCGGTTGGTGCCGCTGACCACCGGCATCCTCGAAGCCGAGGTCGAAGGCCGCACCGGCGAGACGCCCTACGCCCGCTGGCTTGCAGCGTTCGGCCTCTGGCCGCTGGCGCTGCTCGCCGTCGCCCTGCCTGCGGGTGCCGCCTGGCGCCGCCGCCGCGAGCGGGGCGCCTCGTAGAATCGCGCCCCCTGCCGAGCCTCCCACGCCACACATGCTGAGCTTCCAGCAAATCATCCTGCGCCTGCAGGACTACTGGGCCGCCCAGGGCTGCGCCCTGCTGCAGCCCTACGACATGGAAGTCGGCGCGGGCACCAGCCACACCGGAACCTTCCTGCGCGCAATCGGTCCCGAGCCGTGGAAGGCCGCCTACGTCCAGCCGAGCCGCCGGCCCAAGGACGGCCGCTACGGCGACAACCCGAACCGGCTTCAGCACTACTACCAGTACCAGGTGGTGCTCAAGCCGGCGCCGGCCGACATCCTCGAGCGCTACCTCGGCTCGCTCGAAGCGCTCGGCTTCGACTTGCGGGAGAACGACATCCGCTTCGTCGAGGACGATTGGGAAAATCCGACGCTCGGCTGCTGGGGGCTCGGCTGGGAGGTCTGGCTGAACGGCATGGAAGTGACCCAGTTCACCTACTTCCAGCAAGTCGGCGGCATCGATTGCCGGCCGGCAACCGGCGAGATCACCTACGGCCTGGAGCGCCTCGCGATGTACCTGCAGGGCGTCGACAACGTCTACAACCTGCGCTGGACCGACGGTCTTTCGTACGGCGACGTCTACAAGCAGAACGAAATCGAGCAGTCGACCTACAACTTCGAGGAGAGCGACGTCGACTTCCTGCTGCAGGCCTTTGCCAGCCACGAGCGCCAGGCGCAGCACCTGATGTCGCGCGAGCTGGCGCTGCCCGCCTACGAGCAGCTGCTCAAGGCGGGGCACAGCTTCAACCTGCTCGACGCCCGCGGCGCGATCAGTGTCACCGAGCGTGCCGGCTACATCGGCCGCATTCGCAATCTGGCGCGGGCCGTGGCGCAGAGTTACCTGGCCAGCCGGGAGCGGCTGGGCTTCCCGATGGCGCCGCGTTCCTGGGCAGCCGAGGCCGGCGCTGCGCTCGAGCTGCAGCGGCGCAAGAAGGCAGCCTGATGAGTGCCCAAAACCGCAGCCTGCTGGTCGAACTGTTTGTCGAGGAACTGCCGCCGAAGGCGTTGAAGAATCTCGGCGAGGCTTTTGCACAAGGCCTGGCTTCCGGCTTGCGCGAGCAGGGATTGACCAGCGAGCACAGCGTGGTCACCGCCTATGCCTCGCCGCGCCGGCTGGCGGCGCACATCAGCGCGGTTCGCGCGCAGGCCGAGGACCGGCCGCAGACGCACAAGCTGATGCCGGTGGCGGTCGGCCTCGACGCCGCCGGTGCGCCGACACCGGCGTTGCTGAAGAAGCTGGCGGCGCTCGGTGCCGATGCGTCGGTCGTGCCGCAGCTCGGCCGCAGTGGCGAGGGCAAGGCCGAGACGCTGCTGCTGCACAGCGTGGCCCGCGGCGCGCTGCTGGCAGCCGGGCTGCAGAAGGCGCTCGACGAGGCGGTCGCCGGCCTGCCGATTCCCAAGGTCATGCGCTACCAGCTGGAAAGCGGCGAGGGCGTCGAGCCCGGCTGGACCAGCGTCGACTTCGTTCGCCCGGCACATGGCCTGGTGGCGCTGCACGGCGCCGAGCTGGTGACCGTGCACGCGCTCGGCCTGACCGCCCGGCGCGAGACGCACGGCCACCGCTTCGAAGCGGCGATGGACCCGGTGGTGCTGCTCGATGCCGACCACTATGCGCGCCAGCTCGAGGAGCAGGGCGCGGTCATCGCCAGCTTCGATGCCCGACGCGGCGAGATCGTCCGCCAGCTGCACGCCGCGGCGTTGCGCGAAGGCCTGCAGGTGGCCGATGACGCGGCGCTGCTCGACGAGGTCACCGCGCTGGTCGAGCGGCCGAACGTGCTGCGTTGCGAATTCGACGCGGCCTTCCTCGAGGTGCCGGCCGAATGCCTGATCCTGACGATGAAGGCCAACCAGAAATACTTCCCGCTGCTCGCCGAGGGCCCGGGCGGCCGGCCGCAGCTGAGCAACCGCTTCCTCGTCGTCAGCAACATCTCGCCCACCGATCCCGGCCGGGTGATCGAAGGCAACGAGCGGGTGGTGCGGCCGCGTCTGGCCGATGCCCGTTTCTTCTACGACCAGGACCGCAGGAAGACGCTGGCCTCGCGCGTCGACGGCCTGTCGCGGGTGGTCTACCACGGCAAGCTCGGCAGCCAGCGCGAGCGGGTCGAGCGGGTGCGGGCGATTGCCGCGGCCATTGCCGGGCGACTCGATCCGGCGCTGTGCGCCGATGTCGACCGCGCGGCGCTGCTGGCCAAGGCCGACCTGCTGACCGACATGGTCGGCGAGTTCCCCGAACTGCAGGGCGTGATGGGCGGCTACTACGCCCGCCACGACGGCGAGAGCGAGTCGGTGGCCGAGGCGATCGAGGACCACTACAAGCCGCGTTTCGCCGGCGATACGCTGCCGCGCGGCGCCGTCGGTCTGGTGCTGGCGCTCGCCGACAAGCTGGAGACGCTGGTCGGCCTGTTCGGCATCGGCCAGCTGCCGAGCGGCGACAAGGACCCGTTCGCGCTGCGTCGCCATGCGCTCGGCGTGGTGCGCATGCTGGCCGAACGCGAGCTGCCGCTGCCGCTCGACGAACTGCTCGCGGCGGCGCAACCGGCGTTCGGCACGCTGATCGACAACCCGACCGAAGCACTCGGCCGCTTCATCTTCGAGCGCCTGGCTGGCAGCCTGCGCGAGCAGTACCGTGCGCAGGAAGTCGATGCGGTGCTGGCGCTGCAGCCGCAGCGGCTCGCCGATATCGCGCCACGGCTGGCGGCGCTGCGCAGCTTTGCCGAGTTGCCGCAGGCCGAGCCGCTGGCCGCGGCGAACAAGCGGGTCGGCAATATCTTGAAGAAGTCCGAGCGTGCCGATGCAGCCGTCGATGCCGCGCTGTTGGTCGAGCCGGCGGAAAGCCGGCTGCACGCCGTGCTTGCCGAACTGGTGCCGCAGGCCGACGCGGCCTTCGAGCGCGCCGACTACACGGCTTCGCTGAAGACGCTGGCAGCGCTGCGCGAGCCGGTCGACGCCTTCTTTGCCGAGGTCATGGTCAACGTCGACGACGCCGCGCTGCGGCGCAACCGACTGGCGCTGCTCGCTTCGCTGCACGCGGCGATGAACCGCATCGCCGACCTGGCGCGGCTTTCCTCCTGATCGCGCGGAGCCGAGCGATGGTGCGTCCTTCCACCGAACGCGGCTCGGGCGCCGCCAGGCTGGTCATCTTCGACCGCGACGGCACGCTCAACCAGGACCGCGACGACTTCGTCACCTCGGCCGATGAGTGGCTGCCGATCCCCGGCGCGCTCGAGGCGGTGGCGCGGCTCAACCATGCCGGCTGGCATGCGGTGGTCGCCACCAACCAGTCGGGGCTCGGCCGCGGCCTGTTCGACATGGCGGCGCTGAATGCGATGCACCTCAAGCTGCACCAGTTGCTCGCGGCCGAGGGCGGGCGCATCGACGCAGTGTTCTTCTGCCCGCACACCCCTGCCGACGGCTGCGACTGCCGCAAGCCGTTGCCGGGCCTGCCGAAGCAGATCGGCGAGCGCTACGGCATCGACCTGAAGAACGTGCCGATGGTCGGCGACTCGCTGCGCGATCTGCAGGCCGCGGCCGCCGCCGGCTGCGAGCCGCATCTGGTGCTGACCGGCAAGGCCCACGCGCTCGGCGCTGAGCAGCTCGACCAGTGGAAGGCGACGGTGCCTGGCCTGCGCGTCCATTCCAGCCTCGGCGAGTTCGCCGATTTCGTGATCCAGCGCGAGCGTGTCGCGCGCGGTCTGCCCGACCAGCGCGACTCGATGGCCGGAGGGCTCGATTGACCGCGCTGCCCGGCGCGGTCGGTGAAGCGGCCGGATTCCAGGGCGTCGCCGCTGGCCGTGCTGCGTTCCGGCCTTTTCCTGCTGTGGCTGGCGCTGACGGTCATCCCGTGGGCCCTGCTTTCGATGGCGGCGTCGCTGTTCGTGCGCGGGCCGCGCCTCTACTGGCTGACCACCTTCTGGCTGCGGCTGGCAATCCTGGGCGCCCGGGCCATCTGCGGCGTGCGCTGGCGCCTGCTGGGAGGCGACAACCTGGAGCGTGCCGACCACGGCGGGCCGGTCGTCGTGCTGGCCAAGCACCAGTCGACCTGGGAAACATTCGCCTTCCCGGGCCTGATGCCGCATCCGCTGAGCTATGTCTTCAAGCGCGAGCTGCTTTCGATACCGTTCTTCGGCTGGGCCATGGCGCGGCTCGACATGGTGCACATCGACCGCAGCAAGCGCGCCGAGGCCTGGGCGCGGGTGGCCGAGCAGGGCCGCCGCCACATGGCCAACGGCAACTGGGTGATCATGTTTCCGGAAGGCACGCGCACGCCGCGCGGCAGCCAGGGCGTCTACAAGAGCGGCGGTACACGCCTGGCGGTGGCTGCCGGGGCGTCGGTTCTGCCGGTGGCAGTGAGTTCGGCGCGTTGCTGGCCGCGCAAGTCACTGGTGCTGCGCCCGGGGGTGGTCGACGTCTCGATCGGGCCGCTGATCGCCAGCGCCGGTCGCCAGCACGACGAGCTGATGGTCGAGGTGGAAGCCTGGATCGAGGCCGAGATGCGCCGCATCGATCCGCTGGCGTATACGCCAGCGGCCAGTGCACCGGGCTCGACAGGCGAGTGAGGCCACGATCGACCCTGGCAGCCCGGCGGCGGCGCCCGTACACTGCGCGCCCATGCCCCGCCGCCGAGTTGCCGATCCGTCGCAGTTGAACCTGTTCGACGATCCGCCGCCGGTGAACGCGCCGGCCGTGCCGCCCCCGCCGCCTCGCGACGAGGCACCGCCGGCACCCCCGGCCGATCGCGCACCTGCGCCGGCAGCGCCAGCCGTCGACCCCGCCGCCGGCGATGCACCCTGGCACCATCCGCAGGCCGACCGCGGCATCGAACTCGCCGGTCACCGCGTCGACTTCCGGCTGCGGCGCATGCGCCGCCGCAGCATCGGCTTCGTGGTGGGGGCCGATGGCCTGAGCGTGGCCGCACCGGCGTGGGTGTCGATCGACGACATCGAGGCCGCGCTGGCAGCCAAGGCGCGCTGGATCGTCGCCAAGCTGAGCGAACAGGCGGAGCGGCTGCAGCGGCTCGACGCAGCACGCGTGGCCTGGCGCGATGGCGCCTGCATTCCCTATCTCGGCGAAGCGCTGGTGGTGGTGCTCGACCCCGGTGTGCGCGGTGTTCGGCTCGACCCGCTGCCCACACCCGTGCAGGCGCCGCTGGCCGGCATCGCCACGCGCAGCCTGCGCGTCGGTCTGCCCCACGGTGCCCAACCCGAGGCGATCCGCAAGGCGGTGCAGGGCTGGTTGCAGCGCGAGGCGCGCCGCCTCTTCGCCGAACGCTGCGAGCGCTACGCGGCCGAGCTCGGCGTCCGCTGGACGCGTCTCGGGCTGTCGTCGGCGCGCACGCGCTGGGGCAGCGCCAGCGCCAGCGGCGCGATCCGCCTGAACTGGCGGCTGGTGCATTTCGATCTGGAGACGATCGACTATGTGGTTGCGCACGAGCTTGCGCACCTGCGCGAGATGAACCACAGCCCACGCTTCTGGGAGGTGGTGCGCTCGGTGCTACCCGACTACGAGCGGGCGCGTCGGCAGCTGAAGAGCCGGGTGCTGCCGGTCTTCGACTGAGCCCGCGCCGCTCGACGCCCGGAAATGCCACCGCCTGCCGCGCCCGCCGATCCGCCGCCGGTGGCGCCGACGCCGCCCGACTTCGACGAATGCTGCGGCAGCGGCTGCAACCCCTGCATCTTCGATCTGCATGACCAGGCGCTCGAACGCTACCGCGCCGAGCTGCTCGCCTGGACATCGCGCCAGCAGGCGCGGGGCGACGGGCGATGACGGGCCGTCAGGGGGCTGATGGCGGCTGTACCATGGCCGCGGTCACAGCATGGAGCGAGCGGAGCGTCGATGAAGTACGAAGTCGTGGATCGTGGTGGGCGGCTCGAGGCCTACGGTGCGCACAGCGGCTACCGCGTGCGGATGAGCACGTCACGGCTGGCATGCCTCGACTCGAGCTGCCCGGTTCTGGTCTACGTTCGCGGCTCGGAAAGCGAGGACGAAGTCCGCGTTCCGGTGCCGCGTCGCGAACTCTCCACCGTCACCGAGGCTTTCGACTACGGCTATGAATGCGCCGAAGGCTGGATCGACGAGCAGGATCGCGACGCCGCCTGAGCCTCATTCGCCGAGCAGATGCAGCACCAGCTCGCGGCGGTGGCCCTGCAGACGGTGCTCGTAGAGATAGATGGCCTGCCAGGTGCCGAGCGCCAGTTCGCCGGCGAGCAGGGGAATCGCCAGCTGCGTCTGGGTGAGCGCGGCGCGAACATGCGCCGGCATGTCGTCGGCGCCTTCGCTGCGATGCGCGAACAGCGGGTCGCCGTCGGGCACCAGCCGCGAGAAGAAACGCTCCAGGTCGCCGCGCACGTCGGCATCGGCGTTTTCCTGCACCAGCAGGCTGGCCGAGGTGTGACGCAGGAACAGCGTCAGCAGGCCCTCGCGCATGCCGCTGGCCGCGACGCACCCGGCAATCCGCGCGGTCAGGTCGTGCAGCCCGCGGCCGCGGCTGGCAATCGTCAAGGTGGTGGTCGTCTGACGCAGCAGGGTGTGCTCCCGGTCGCTGATCCATGGCCGCGGGCCCGAACGCGCCGTACCGCCTGCCGGAGGCACGTGCAGGTGCAGGGCCGGGAACCGCAGCGGGTGGCTTGGCTCAGGCCACCCGTCCGAACCACCACACCGAGAGCGCCGCACTCGCGATCACCAGCAGCGCGCCGAGTGCGGCGAGCAGGCCGCTGATCTCGGTTTCCTTGCGCTCGACGATCAGCCGGGTGCTGAGTCCCTCGTAGACCTTCTTCAGGTCGGCCGCGGTGCCGGCATAGAAGTAATCGGCGCGCGTCAGGTTGGCGATGTTCTTCAGCGTGTCCTCGTCGAGCCGCACGCGCATCGACCAGCCTTCGAAGCCGATCGTCTCGCCGTCCTTGGTGCCGACGCCGACGGTGTAGACGCGCACGCCGCGCTCGGCGGCCATTTTTGCGGCGTCGACCGGGTCGGGGCCGGTGGTGCGCTGACCATCGGTCAGCAGGATCACCGCCGCCGAGGAAAACGAGCCTGCCGGCACCGGGGTGAACGCGGGCTTCGGCTTCTCGTTCGGCCCGGCGGGCATGGCCCGCTGGCCGGTGATCTGCGACAGGTCGATGCCGGCGTCGGGGAACAGCGTCGCCAGCGAAAGCACGATGCCGCTGCCGATGGCGGTGCCGCGCTGCAGCTGGAAGCGGTCGATGGCCGCGGCGACATCCTCGCGGCTCAGCGTCGGCGGCTGCACCACCGCGGCGGTGCCGGCGAAGGAGACGACCGCCACCCGCACCGTGCGCGGCAGCTCCTTGATGAACGCCTTGGCCGCCTCCTGCGCGGCCACCAGCCGGTTCGGCAGCACGTCGGCGGCGCGCATGCTGCCGGAGACGTCGATCGCCAGCACCACGGTCTTTTGCGCCGACGGCAGCGTCAGCAGGGCCGCCGGCCGGGCCGAAGCGAGCAGCAGGGCCGCAAGCGCCAGCAGCAGCAGCAGCGGCGGCAGATGCCGGCGCCAGGCGCCGCGCCGCCCCATCGCCTCCTTGACCAGCGCCAGGTTGGCGAAGCGCAGCGTGGTCTGCTTGCGCCGCCGCAGCAGCCAGAGATACGCGGCGACCAACGCCGGCAGCAGCAACAGCGACCAGAGCATCTCCGGCCAGAGGAAGGTCAGCAGTGGAGGCGTGTTCATCGATCGACCCTCCCGCGCGCCGGTTGGAGCGCCGGTGCAGCGGAGCTCATGCCGGGCTCCAGACAGACAGGTGCGCCGGAACGCCGCCGCCGGCGGCCATGCGGCTGCGCTGGCGCCGCAGGTCGGCGAAGCGCAGGATCGCGGCCAGCATGTCGTCGTCGGTCGCGAGCTCGAGCGTGTCGATGCCGGCGCGGCCGAGCGCCTCGCGCAGTGCCTGCTCGCGACGGGCCGCGGCAGCGGCATAGCGCTTGCGAAAGCCCCGGTCGTGGGTGTCGACGACGAGTTGCTCGCCGGTCTCGGCGTCGTTCATCGTCAGCAGTCCGACATCGGGCAGTTCCATTTCGAGCGGATCGTAAAGCCGCACGGCGGTGACTTCATGGCGCTGTGCCAGCCGGCCGAGCGCAGCCTCCCAGCCAGGCTCGCTGATGAAGTCGGAGACGACGAAGACGGCGCTGCGCCGGCGCACGATGCGTTCGCCGGCATGCAGCAGGTCGAGCAGGCGGGTCACGCCGGGCGCGCTCTCGGCCGGCCGCGCCGCCATCCGCTGCAGCAGCTGCAACACCTGCTGGCGCCCACCGCGCGCCGGCAGCACCGTGTCGACCGCCGTGCCGTAGAGCAGCGCACCGATGCGGTTGCCGTGACGCGTCAGCAAGCGCGACAGCACACCGACGAACTCGCGCGCAACGCGCCGCTTGGTCGCGCGGTGCGAGCCGAAGTCGACGCTCGCGCTCAGATCGACGAGAAACCAGGCGCTCATCTCGCGGTCCTCGGTGAACTGGCGCACATGGGGCACCTGGACCCGGGCAGTGACATTCCAGTCGATGTGGCGCACGTCGTCGTGCTGCTGGTATTCGCGCAGATCGGCCAGATCGAGGCCGGCGCCGCGCCAGAGCGTGCGGTGGTCGCCCTGCAGCAGGCCGTCGAGACGGCGCAGCACCGTCCATTCGAGCCGCTTCAGCAGCGTGTCGGCAGGTGCCGCGTCGTCGTCGCTCTGCATGGTTCAGCCGTTCAGCCCGAGGCATGGGTGGCCAGCGGCTTGTCCGGCACCGGAATCGCCTTCATCACCCGCTGGATCACCTTGTCGGCGTCGAGCCCCTCGGCCAGCGCCTCGTAGCTCAACACCAGGCGATGGCGCAGCACATCGGGGACCAGCGTCGAAACGTCTTCCGGCAGCGCATAGCTGCGGCCGCGCAGGAAGGCGAGCGCACGCGCACCTTCGATCAGGCCGATCGTCGCCCGTGGGCTGGCGCCGTAGCTGAGGTGTCGCGCCAGATCGGCCAGGCCATACTGCGCCGGTCGCCGCGTCGCGCTGACCAGCTTGACCGCGTACTGCATCAGCGACGGGTCGACATAGACCTTGCGGCACTCCTGCTGCAGCTCGGCCAGCTGGCCCATGCTGGCCACCGCCGAAACCACCGTTGCCGGGCCGGTGACGCGCTGGGCAATGACGAACTCCTCTTCCTCGCTCGGATAGTCGACCAGCACCTTCATCATGAAGCGGTCGACCTGCGCTTCGGGCAGCGGGTAGGTGCCTTCGGTCTCGATCGGGTTCTGCGTCGCCATCACCAGGAAGGGCTCGGGCACCTTGTGCGTCTCGCCGGCGATCGTCACCTGGCGCTCCTGCATCACCTCGAGCAGCGCGCTCTGCACCTTGGCCGGCGCGCGGTTGATCTCGTCGGCCAGCAGCAGGTGGGTGAACACGGGCCCCAGCGAGGTCGCGAACTCGCCGGTGCGCGGGTGGTACAGCCGGGTGCCGATCAGGTCGGCGGGCACGAGGTCGGGGGTGAACTGGATGCGCTTGAAGCTGCCTCGGAGCGTGGCGGCGAGGGTCTTGATCGTCAGCGTCTTGGCCAGGCCCGGAACGCCCTCCACCAGCAGGTGACCCTGCGCCAGGATGGCGATCATCACCCGCTCGAGGAAATGATCCTGGCCGACGACGACGCGCTTGACCTCGTAGAGCACCTGCTCCATCAGCGTGGTGACGGCGGTGTTGTCGCGGTCGAAGGGGGCAGCGGTCATGGGTGGTGTCCGAAGGAGGATGCGGGTGGCGTCGGTGGCGACGATCAGAAGGGATGCATGCCGACCGCGGTGGCGGCGTTTTCGATCGGCACCGCGAAACCGATGCCGATGAAGACCCGCTGCTGCGACGGATTGAGGATCGCCGTGACGATGCCGACGACCGCGCCGTCGTTGGTGATCAGCGGGCCGCCCGAATTGCCCGGATTGGCCGCGGCGTCGAACTGGATCAGGTTGGTCAGCGGCTGCTGGCCGTCGGGCGAGCGGAACTGCCGCTTCAGCCCCGACACCACGCCCGCCGACACCGACGGCCCGATGCCGAACGGAAAGCCGGCCGCGATGACTTCATCGCCGGGCTGCAGGTCGGCGGTCGAGCGCAGCGTGGCCGCGGCGAGGTCGTCGGGAATGCTCAGCGCGCGCAGCACCGCGAGGTCGTTCTCGGGCTGCACGCTGACCAGCCGGGCTTCGGACTCGTGGCCGTCGGCGAAGGTCACCTGGATACGGCGTGCGCCCTGCACCACATGCAGGTTGGTGAGGATGGTGCCGTTGTCGACGACGACGACGCCGCTGCCGATGCCGCGCTGCAGCGCCAGGCGGTCGCCCTCGCGACGCCGTCCGGTGCTTGCAGCCGAGGCCGCAGCCGCGGCGGCGGCCTCGGCGCGGTCGCTGCCGTCGTCGCCCTCGGTCATCAGCCCGACCACCCGGACCAGCGAGCCGCGCACGGTCTCGTAGGCGGCCGCGGTTTGTGACGGCAGCGGCTTTTCCTGCAGCGACTTGCGCATCGCGAAGTCGACCTGCTCCAGTGTCAGCGGGGTCGCGGGGCCGGCGCCCTGGCGCCACAGCATGGCGGCGAGCAGCACCCCGGCAAGTGCCGCCGCCCACAGGGCGCGTTCATGGCGCGACGCGGCACGGCGCCAGCGCTGTGCCCGGGTCGGCGCGCCCGCCGCAGCCGACACCGCCGAAGCGCCGGCATCGACCGCGGTCGCGCCCGTGCCGGCGGCATTCGGCGCGGCAGGCGACGCGGGCGGTGCCGCCGGGGGCGGCGGGCGCTGCGAGCGGCTGTAGAGCGGTGTCTTCTTCATGCGTGCATCCCGAACGGTGCATCCGAGCGGACTCCAAGCGCTTCGCGAGCCGCGGCCGACGACAGCGCCGCGGTGCCGGGCGGCCACGCTGTCGGCGCCACGGTAGCACGGCTGCGCCGGTGGCGGCGTGACCAAGGTCGGGCGCGAACGGCGCAAGGCATCATGGCGGCATGTGGATCGACACCCATTGCCACCTCGACGCCCGCGAGTTCGACGCCGACCGCGACGGCGTGGCCTGCCGCGCGGCGGCTGCCGGCGTCGCCCAGATCGTGCTGCCCGCAGTCGACGTCGGCAACTTCGACGCGGTACGCGAACTCGCGTGGCGGCACGGCCTGAGCTATGCGCTCGGCATCCATCCGCTGTGCAGCGCCGCCGCCGGTGCGGCCGATCTGCAGCGGCTGGAAGCGGCGCTGCAGGCGCATCGCGACGATCCACGGCTGGTGGCGGTCGGCGAAATCGGCATCGATCATTTCGTCGAGGACCTGCCGCGCGATCCGCAGGCCGAGCTCTTTGCCGCCCAGCTGACGCTGGCGCGGCGCTTCGGGCTGCCGGTGCTGCTGCATGTGCGCCGCTCGGTCGACACGGTGCAGAAGTGGCTGCGCCGCATTCCCGCCGTCGGCGGCATCGCCCATGCCTTCAACGGCAGCGAACAGCAGGCGCGCATCTTCATCGACATGGGGTTGCGGCTCGGCTTCGGCGGCGCCGCGACCTTCGAGCGCGCGCTGCAGCTCCGCCGCCTGGCGACGAGCCTGCCGCTCGACGCCCTGGTGCTCGAGACCGACGCGCCGGACATCGCCCCGCAGTGGCTCTACCGCAGTGCGGCCGAGCGCACCGCGGGCGCGACGATGCGCAACGAACCCAGCGAATTGCCACGCATCGGCGCCCTCATTGCCGGGCTGCGCGGCATCGGGCCTGACGAACTGGCGCGCGCCACCTCGGCAAACGCCCGGGTGGCGCTGCCGCGGCTGGCCGGGCTGCTGCCTGCCGGGTCGCGGTGAGCCGTCGCCGGACCAAGCCGACCTGGGAGGCGGCCACGCTGTCGGAAGCCGCCGGCGTGCGTTACCTGCACCTCGGCACGCCCTGGGTGCAGGGGGCGATGCGGCTGCGCAAGCCGCACGCCATCGAGCTGGCCTACGTGCAGCGGATGCTGGCCTGGCTGCTGCTCAAGCCGATCGACGAATGGGCGGGCGGCCACGCCGTGCAGCTCGGCCTCGGCACGGCGACGCTGACCCGCTTCTGCCACGGGCCGTTGCAGATGCAGACCACGGCGGTCGAGATCAACCCGACCGTGGTCGAGGCCTGCAGGCTCTGGTTCAGGCTGCCGCCGGACGACGCGCGGCTGCAGGTGATGCAGATGGATGCCGCCGACTTCGTTGCCGATCCGGCGCGCGCCGGCAGCGTCGACGCGCTTTGCATCGACCTTTACGACCATGACGCCGCGAGTCCGGTGCTCGACAGCGCCGCCTTCTACCGCGACGCGGCGCGGCTCGTCGCGCCGGGCGGAACGATGACCGTCAACCTGTTCGGCCGCGAGGCCGGTTTCGCCGCCAGCGCGGCAAAGATCGCCGCCGCGTTTCCCGGCGAACTGGTCTTCAGCCTGCGGCCGACCCGCGAGGGCAACACGATCGTGATTGCAGCGCGCCAGCCGCGGTTGCCGACGCATCAGGTTCTGGCCGAACGTGCCGAAATCGTCGAAGGCCGCTTCGGTCTGCCGGCGCGCAAGTGGCCGCGGATGATCCGCGCCCTGGCAGCCGCGGACGTGAAGGTGGAGGCAACATGAAATCGACCGATTCGACGCTGGGCGGCTTGACCATGACCGGTTCGCTGACCGCCGCCGCGCCGCTCGATGCGGCCGCCGTGCAGAAGGCCAGCGAGCATGTCGGCCCGCTCGACTGGAGGCGGCTGCTCAAGTGGCTTCGCGCCGACGGCGTCGTCGGCGCCGAGGACGCGGCGCGCACTGCGCGGCGCTTCGCCGCCGGCGACAGCGCGCAGCACCCGCTGGTGCGACTGGCCGGCGCCGGCCTGGTGCGGCCGCAGGGCAACCGTCCGCTCGACATCGAGGCGCTGACCGAGTGGCTGGCCGGTCGCTGCCACCTGCCGTACCTGCGCATCGACCCGCTCAAGGTCGACGTTGGCCGGGTTGCCGACGTGATGTCGATCAGCTATGCCGAGCGCCACCGGGCGCTGCCGATCCAGCTCGGCGCGCGCGAGGTGACGATCGCCACCTGCGAGCCGCTCGACCTCGGCTGGGTGGCGGAGATCGAGGCGCACCTGCACAAGGCAGTCCGCATCGTCGTCGCCAGCCCGGTCGAGCTGCAGCGCTACACGACCGAGTTCTATACGCTTTCGCGCTCGGTGCGCTCGGCGCAGAAGAGCGGCGAGAACACGGCGATGGCCAGCTTCGAGCAGCTGGTCGAGCTCGGTCGCAGCAACAAGCCGCTCGACGCCGACGACCAGGGCGTGGTGCAGGTGGTCGACTGGCTGTGGCAGTACGCCTTCGACCAGCGCGCCTCGGACATCCACCTCGAGCCGCGCCGCGAGATGAGCGCGATCCGCTTCCGCATCGACGGCGTGATGCACACCGTCTACCAGCTGCCGCCCGGGGTGATGAACGCGATGATCGCGCGCATCAAGCTGCTCGGCCGGATGGACGTGGTCGAGAAACGCCGGCCGCTCGACGGCCGCATCAAGACGCGCAACCCCGCAGGCGACGAAATCGAGATGCGCCTGTCGACGCTGCCGACGGCCTTCGGCGAGAAGATGGTGATGCGCATCTTCGACCCGGATTCGACGGCCAAGCCGCTCGAAGCGCTCGGCTTCGGCGTGCACGACGCGGCGCGCTGGGAAAAGCTGGTGACGCAGGCGCACGGCATCGTGCTGGTCACCGGGCCGACCGGCTCGGGCAAGACGACGACGCTGTACTCGACGCTGCGCCGGCTGGCGACCGACGAGGTCAACGTCTGCACGATCGAAGACCCGATCGAGATGATCCAGCCGGCGCTCAACCAGACGCAGGTGCAGCCCGGCCTCGACTTCGGCTTCAGCGAGGGCCTGCGCGCGCTGATGCGGCAGGACCCGGACATCATCATGGTCGGCGAGATCCGCGATCTGGCGACCGCCGAGATGGCGATCCAGGCGGCACTCACCGGGCATCTGGTGTTCAGCACGCTGCACACCAACGATTCGGCGCTGGCGATCACCCGCCTGGTCGACCTCGGCGTGGCGCCCTACATGATCGGCGCGACGGTCATCGGCGTGCTGGCCCAGCGGCTGGTGCGCACGCTGTGCAAGGCATGCCGCCAGCCCGACGAGGCGACGACGCGCGAGATGCTCAACGAGCTGATCCACCCGTGGACGCTGTCCGGCGGCTTTCGCCCGTACCGGGCCGTCGGCTGCCTCGAATGCCGGATGACCGGCTTTCGAGGCCGCGCCGGGCTCTACGAGCTGCTTGCGTTGAGCGACGCGGCGCGCGGCGCGATCCATCCGCTGCCCGACGCCGCGGCACTGCGCCGCCAGGCGGTGCAGGACGGCATGCGGCCGCTGCGACTGGCCGGCGCGATGAAGATCGCCGAGGGCGTGACGACGATCGAGGAAGTCCTCCGCACCACGCCGGCGTGGGAGTGAGGCGGGGGCCTGGAATCGGGACCGCCGTGGCCGGGCCGTGCCCACGGTGGCTGGCGCACCCTGCGGTGGAAATTGCCGACGCCATGTCGATGTTTGCTGACGGAGGAGCACCGGGGTGGCGTCCGCGGGGGCATCCGCTTCGCGCAGGCGGCACTCTCCTTGCCGGAAGTCGGTCACGTCGGTTGCAGCCGACCGCGAGCCGTGTCGGCTCTATCCGACTCCCAGGCCGGTGCCCATGCGCCGAGAGCTGGACGCCACGCACCCGTGGTGCGCAAGGCCGAATCGATCGGCGTTGCGCCGTCCAGCGCAGCGTACCTTCGCTGCAGACATCCACTCCGTCGAGGCATTGAATGAAGAAATCCGATTCCAAGTCCGCTTCCGGCTCACCCGCCGAGGGCGGCAAGAAGGCCGTGGCGGCAAAGGCCGCGTCGCGCAACACCGCGAGCGGTCCGGCGAATCCGCCATCGGCGACGGCGGGCGACGCCGCGGCCGAGAAAATGGCAGCGACAAATTCGCTCGTCGCTGCGATGCCGTTCAACGCCAACAAGGCGAAGGAACACGGCCGCGCCAACGCCGTCTCGCCGCCAGTGGGCGCAACCGTCGAGCCCGGATCGGTCGACGTCGGCGCCAGCACGCTGAGCGAAAGCAACGCCTCGGCGAAGACCGGCAACGGCGCAACGCCGGGCACCAACCCGACGAACGCCTCGCTCGACCGCGTCCGCGTCGATTCGACCGGCCAGATGCTGACCACCAACCAGGGTGTCGGCGTCGGCGACAACCAGAACTCGCTGAAGGCCGGGCTGCGCGGCCCGACGCTGCTCGAAGACTTCATCCTGCGCGAGAAGATCACCCACTTCGACCACGAGCGCATCCCCGAGCGCATCGTCCACGCCCGCGGATCGGCGGCGCACGGTTTCTTCGAGGCGTACGAGTCGCTGACCGACATCACCCGCGCGGCGCCGTTCAAGGAAGCCGGCAAGGTGACGCCGGTGTTCGTCCGCTTCTCGACCGTTGCCGGCGAGCGCGGCTCGGCCGACACCGCGCGCGACGTGCGCGGCTTCGCGGTCAAGTTCTATACCGACGAAGGCAACTGGGACCTGGTCGGCAACAACATCCCGGTGTTCTTCATCCAGGACGCGATGAAGTTCCCCGACCTGGTCCACGCGGTCAAGCCCGAGCCGCACCACGGCATGCCGCAGGCGGCCTCGGCGCACGACACGTTCTGGGACTTCGTCTCGCTGATGCCCGAGTCGACACACATGCTGATGTGGGTGATGTCGGACCGCGCGATACCGCGCAGCTACCGGATGATGCAGGGCTTCGGCGTGCACACGTTCCGGCTCGTCAACGACGCTGGCGAGTCGGTTTTCTGCAAATTCCACTGGAAGCCGCTGCAGGGAACGCATTCGCTGGTCTGGGACGAAGCGGTCAAGCTGTTCGGCGCCGACCCCGACTTCCACCGCCGCGACCTGTGGGAGGCGATCGAGGCGGGCGAGTACCCGGAATGGGAACTCGGGCTGCAGATCTTCACCGAGCAGCAGGCCGAATCGTTCAGCTTCGACATCCTCGACTCGACGAAGATCATCCCGGAAGAGCTGGTGCCGGTGCGCCCCGTCGGGCGAATGGTGCTGAACCGCAACCCCGACAACTTCTTCGCCGAAACCGAACAGGTGGCGTTCTGCACCGCGCACGTCGTGCCGGGCATCGACTTCAGCAACGACCCGCTGCTGGCAGGCCGCATCCACTCGTACGTCGACACGCAGATCTCCCGCCTGGGCGGACCCAACTTCCACGAGATTCCGATCAACACGCCGGTCGCCGCGGTGCACAACAACCAGCGCGACGGCCTGCACCGGCAGGCCATCCCGCGCGGCCGGGTCGCCTACGAGCCGAATTCGCTCGCCGGCGGCTGCCCGTTCCAGGCGGGTTCCAGGGGCTTCGTCTCGTTCCCGCAGCCGGTCCAGGAGGACAAGCTGCGCGGCAAGCCGGAAAAGTTCGCCGACCACTACACGCAGGCACGGCTGTTCTTCGAAAGCCAGACGCCGGTCGAGCAGGCGCACATCGCCGGTGCGTTCCGCTTCGAGCTGAGCAAGCTGACGGTGCCGGCGATCCGCGAGCGGATGATCGCCTCGCTGGTCAACGCCTCACCCGAGCTGGCGGCAAAGGTCGCCGAGGGGCTCGGAATGGACGTTCCGGCGGCACTGCCGAAGGCGCTCGACAACCCGGCCGCGCCCGAGGTGCAGACCTCGCCGGCGCTGTCGCTGTTCGCCTTGCCGGGCGACGGCGGCATCCGCACCCGCAAGATCGCGATCATCGTCGCCGACGGCGTCGAGGGCGAATCGATTGCGGCGCTGCAGGTCGCGCTGGTGGCAGCGGGGGCGGTGCCGAGGCTGGTTGCCAAACGAATCGGCCGCGTCAAGACGGCCGCGGGCGAAGCCCTCGATGCCGACGCCTCGATGGAGAACTCGCCTGCGGTCTTGTTCGACGCGCTGGTGCTGCCCGACGGCGAATCGGCGGTGCAGTCGTTGCTGCGCGACGGCCACACGCTCGAGTTCGTCAAGGACCAGTACCGCCACTGCAAGACGATCCTGGCGCTCGGCGCGTCGCGGATGGTTCTCGACAAGATCGGCATCTCGCCGACGCTACCTTCGGGCGAAGCCGACAGCGGACTGCTGATCTTCGAGGCCGGGGATACCGCCGCGGTGCAGTCGTTCATCGCCGCGGTTGGCCAGCACCGGCACACTGCGCGCGACAGCGATCCGCCGCTGATCTGAGGACCTGCCCGCTGTCGGCGCCGGCAGGCGCCGACAGCGGGATCCGTTCGGCAAGGGCCAGCCCCTGCCTGGCTAGCTAGCCAACTTGGGTCGTACAATTCGTCGGGTATCGCAACCGGAACCTGCCGTGGACGACGTTGCTCTGTTCGAAGCCAAGAATCGACTCTCCGAGCTGATCAACCGGGTCGAGGCTGGCGAAGAGATCGCGATCACCCGCCGCGGCAAGGTAGTCGCCCGCCTCGTGCCGGCGCTGCCTGACGAGGCCGGGCAACGTGCGCGCGAGGCGGTCGAGGCCTTGCGTGACAGCCGTCGCGGCGTCAGCCTGGGTGGGCTGAACAGCCGCGATCTGGTTCGCGACGGGCGGCGTTGAAGGTGCCGGTGAGCCGGCAAGCTTTTGTCGTCGACGCGTCGGTCAGTGCCGCCTGGTTCCTCCCTGACGAGGCGACGCCGGCCAGCGAGGCCGCACTGCAGGCCACCGCCACGCACGAGGTCTGGGTGCCGGCGCTGTGGCTGCTGGAGATCGGCAACCTGCTGCTGAACGCCGAGCGGCGCAAGCGCATCACCGCCGCCAAGCGCGTCGAGTTGGCCAACGCTGCGGCAGCGCTTCGCATCCGGGTCGACCGCGAGCCGGTCGCGATCACCGCGCTGGACGAGTTGGCGGCGCGCCATCGATTGACTGCCTACGATGCGGCCTACCTCGAACTGGCGCTCCGGCGCGGCCTGCCGCTGGCGACGCGCGACGACGCCCTGCGCACGGCGATGACCACAGCCGGCGTGCTGCCCGCAGCCACCGAAGCCTGACGCCCGACGCCGGTCAGGGTCGCGCGCAGCGCTTACCGTGGCCGCGACGCCAGCAACGCGTCGTAAAGGCCCTGCGCCGCGCAGCTCAGCGAGCGGTCGCGCAGCCGGATGACGAACACCTGCCGGACCAGCCGCGGCACGTCGAGAACGCGTTCGGCCAGTTCGGGATGGTCGAAATGGAACAGCGTCAGCGACGGCACGATCGTCAGCCCGAGACCGGCGCGCACCATGCCGGCCACGGTACTCAGCTGGTCGAGTTCCATCACCGTGTTCAGCTGGGTCGGAAAGAACGCCGCCTCGACGTACTGGCGCACGCTGCTCGACCGGGCCAGCTGCACGATCGGCCAGCGGGCCAGTTCGGCCACGCCGATCGGCTGCGCCGTCTGCAGCAGCGGATGGTCGTGCCGGCAGACCAGGTGGAAGCGGTCGGTGCAGAAATCCTCGGTGCGCAGTTCGGCCGAAGCGGTCCGCGACGAGGCCAGCGCGAAGTCGGCGCGGCCGCTGCGCACGCGTTCGATGCACGCATCCGACAGCACGTCGGCGACGTCGAGTTCGATGCCGGGGTTGTGCTGCCGGAACGTCGCCAGCAGCGCTGGCAACCAGCCGGCGGCCAGCGATGGGAGCAAGGCGATGCTGACCCTGCCGCGCCGTCGGGCGGCGTGATCGCGCACGTCGAGCAGGGCGTCCTCGGCCGCGCGCAGCAGCCGCCGGGCTGCCTCGACGAAGAGCAGGCCCTCGGCAGTCAGCTCGACGCTGCGCGTGGTGCGGTCGAACAGCCGTGCGCCGACGCCGGTTTCCAGCCCGCGGATCAGCGCCGAGAAGGCCGGCTGCGACAGGTGGCAGATCGTCGCCGCGCGCGTGAAGCTGCGCTGTTCGGCCAGCGTGACAAAGGCGTGGAGTTCCCGGGTGCTGAGATTGTTCTGCATTGCTGATCAATCTATCTCATCTTTCGCATTTACATTGAGAAAAGGCGCGCCTAGAGTCGCGCCCCATGCCGAACGACGCTGCTTCTCGAACCCTGCTCATCGGCTGTGCCGCGGGTTTCTCGGGCGACCGCACCGATGCCGCCCGACCGGTGGTCGACGCCCTTGTCGCCTCGGGCGAAGCGTCGGTGCTGATCTTCGAGACGCTGGCCGAGCGCACCCTGGCACTGGCGCAGCTGACGCGCCGACTCGACCCCGACGCCGGCTACGAGCCGCTGCTGGTCGACCTGCTGACGCCGGTGCTCGCCGACTGTCTGGCCCACGGCATCCGCATCGTCAGCAACTTCGGCGCGGCCAATCCGCGCGGGGCCGCGCGGCGCATCGCGCTGCTCGCCGCCGAGCTCGGCCTGCCCCGCCCGCGCATCGCCGTCGTCGAGGGTGACGACGTCTCGGGCCCCGAACACCGCGCGGCGCTCGACGACCTGCTCGGCGCCGCGATCGGCGGCCGCGATATCGTCAGCGCCAATGCCTACCTGGGCGCCGAGGCCATCGCCGCCGCGCTGCGCGCCGGCGCCGAAATCGTCGTCTGTGGTCGGGTCGCCGATCCGTCGCTCGCCGTCGGCCCGGCGATGGCGCATTACGGCTGGGCGGCCGACGACTGGGACCGCCTGGCGCGCGCGACGATGGCCGGCCACCTGCTCGAATGCGGCGCGCAGGTCAGCGGCGGCTACTACGCCGACCCCGGCATCAAGGACGTTCCGGGGCTGGCCCGGCTCGGTTATCCGATCGCCGAGATCGACGCCGACGGGAACTGCACGATCGGCAAGCCGCCCGGCACCGGCGGCTGCATCGACGGGCACACCGTGCGCGAGCAGCTGCTCTACGAGGTCCACGATCCGGCCGCCTACCTGACGCCCGACGTGGTCGCCGACATCAGCGCGGCCCGGGTCATCGATCTCGGCGGCGATCGGGTCCGACTCGAAGGTGTCGTCGGCCACCCGCGCACGTCGACCCTGAAGACCAACGTCTGCCTGGCGACCGGCTGGCTCGGCGAAGCCGAAATCTCCTACGCCGGCCCGCGCGCCGAAGCGCGGGCCCGGCTGGCCGCCGACATCCTGCGCCAACGACTGGCCGGGCTCGGCCGGCTGCGCGCCGACCTGATCGGCGTGGCCAGCGTGTTCGGCGACGACGACGGCCGCTGGCTCGATGCAACCGCGCCGGGCGAGGCCCGCGACGTCAGGCTGCGCGTGGCCTTGCGCCACGACGATCGCGATGCGGCCGAGCGGCTCGGGCGCGAGGTGACCGCGCTCTACACCTGCGGCCCGGCCGGCGGCGGCGGCGTTCGCACCTCGGTCAAGGCGACGCTCGGCACGTTGTCGTGCCTGCTGCCGCGGCAGCAGGTCGCTGCGCGCTTCGAACTGCTCGACTGACCGGGAACCGCGCCATGCGTCTCGAAACCGACACCGAAACCGTGCCGCTCTGGCGCGCCGCCCACGGCCGCACGGGTGACAAGGGCGACCGCTCGAACATCAGCGTCATCGCCTGGCACGACGCGTTCTATCCGCTGATCGAAGCGCAGATCACCGAGGCGGTCGTCGCCGCGCGCTTCGCGCACCGCCGGCCATCGAAGGTCGCGCGCTACCTCCTGCCCGACCTCGGGGCGATGAATTTCGTCCTCGACGGCGTGCTCGACGGCGGCGTCAACGATTCGCTGAACCTCGACAGCCACGGCAAGGCGCTGTCGTTCCTGCTGCTCGACCTGCCGCTCGCCGTGCCCGGACACCTCGCGGCGCTGCTGCGCGGCCCCGCGCAATGAATTCCTCACTCACAACAACTGCACGGAGACGTCCCATGTCCTTCATTCCCCGCCGACGCGCCGCGGCCATGCTGGTCGCCAGCGCCGTGGGTGCCGCGTTCATCGGCCCGGCCTTCGGCCAGGCGTATCCCGCCAAGCCCGTCACCTTCATCGTGCCCTTCGCGGCCGGCAGCGCGACCGACCAGCTGGCGCGGGCGCTCGGCAACGCGTTTACCGAAGCGACCAAGCAGGCGGTGGTTGTCGACAACAAGGCCGGTGCGAGCGGAATGATTGCCGCCCAGGCGGCCGCACGCGCGCCGGCCGATGGCTACACGGTTCTGATCACCACCAACACCACCCACGCCGCCAACGAGCACCTCTACAAGAAGCTCAGCTACGACCCGGTCAAGGACTTCATTCCGGTCACCGGCCTCGGCAAGGGCGGCCAGGTGATGGTGGTGCGCACCGACGCGCCGTACAAGTCCGTCGCCGACCTGGTCGCCCGGGCGAAGAAGGAGCCGAACAAGCTGAGCTTCGGCAGCGGCAGTTCGTCGAGCCGCGTTGCCGGCGAGATGTTGCAGCAGCTGAGCGGCACCGACATCCTGCACGTGCCCTACAAGAGCAACCCGTTGGCGATCACCGACCTGCTCGGCGGCCAGATCGACTTCATGATCACCGACACCGCGACCGGCGTGCCGCAGATCAAGGGCGGCAAGCTGCGCGCGCTCGGCGTCTCGACCACCAAGCGCATCCCGCTGCTGCCCGACGTGCCGACCATCGACGAGGCCGGCGTCAAGGGCTACGACATGGGCTACTGGTTCGCCGCGTACGTTCCGACCGGCACGCCGGCACCCGTCGTCACGCGGCTGCGCGAACTGCTTGTCGAAGGCACCCGCAGCGCCGCGGCCAAGCAGTTCTTCGATGGCAGCGGCTCCGAGCCGTGGACCACGACCGGCGCCGAGCTGACCCGATTCCAGGCCGCCGAAACCCAGAAGTGGGGCAAGGTCATCAAGGCCGCGAAGATCGATCCCGAGTAGCGCCACCCGGCGCCGTGCCTGCGGCGTCGGCTATCGTCGCCCGATGTCGATCATTTCCATATCGGGTCTGTCGAAGGTCTACGCGTCGGGTTCCAAGGCGCTCGACCATGTCGACCTCGAGATCCGCCGCGGCGAAATCTTCGCCCTGCTCGGACCCAACGGCGCCGGCAAGACGACGCTGATCGGCATCGTCTGCGGCATCGTCAACGCGAGCGCGGGAACGGTGCTCGTCGACGGGCACGACATCGTCCGCGACTACCGCGCCGCGCGCGCGCTGATCGGCCTGGTGCCGCAGGAGCTGACCACCGACGCGTTCGAATCGGTTTGGGCCACGGTGTCGTTCAGCCGCGGCTTGTTCGGCAAGCCGGCCAACCCCGCACACATCGAGAAGGTGCTGAAATCGCTGTCGCTGTGGGACAAGAAGGACAGCAAGCTGATGACGCTCTCCGGCGGCATGAAGCGCCGGGTGCTGATCGCCAAGGCGCTGTCGCACGAGCCGCAGGTGCTGTTCCTCGACGAGCCGAGCGCCGGCGTCGACGTCGAGTTGCGCCGCGACATGTGGCAGCTGGTGCGCTCGCTGCGCGACACCGGGGTGACGATCATCCTGACGACGCACTACATCGAGGAGGCCGAGGAAATGGCCGACCGCATCGGCGTCATCCGCAAGGGCCGGCTGATCCTGGTGCAGGACAAGGTCGAACTGATGCACCAGTTGGGTCGCAAGCGGTTGACGCTGCAACTGGCAGCGCCGCTTGCCGGCTTGCCCGCCGCGCTCGAGGGTTATGCGCTCGAGTTGGGCGAGGGCGGCCGGGCGCTGACCTACACCTACGACGCGCACGGCGAGCCGGCCATCGCGGCGCTGCTGAAGGACCTCGAAGCCGCGCAAATCCGCTTCACCGACCTGCAGACGACACAAAGCTCGCTCGAAGACATCTTCGTCGGGCTGGTGCACGAAGCATGACCGCCATGTTGGATTACCTCGTGGCGCCGACCCCCGTCACCGGCCGAGCGAGCCGCGGTCGCCGGGTAGGCAGCTCCGTTCATGTCCCCCGGACCCGGCCTGCGGCCGAGTCCTCCTCCTTTACTTCACTGCGCCACCCACCCGACACCCGCGGCGAGGCAGCGCGCGTGGAACGCGGCGCGGTGCTTCGGCGTTGCCGGAGCGGGCCGGCGGGGTGTCGTGCAGAGCGAAGTAAAGGAGGAGAGGCCGGCGCAGCCGGCCTCGGGGGACATGAGCGGCGCACGGCACCTTGCCGGCACGATCCCGCTCGGTGCTGCTGGCAGTTCTTCCTGGGGCCACGTTTATGAACCTCCCTGCCGTCCGCGCCATCTACAACTTCGAGATGGCGCGCACCTGGCGCACCTTGATGCAAAGCATCATTTCGCCGGTGCTGTCGACCTCGCTGTACTTCGTCGTCTTCGGCGCGGCGATCGGCTCGCGCATTCCGGAGGTCGGCGGCGTGCCGTACGGCGCCTTCATCGTGCCGGGGCTGGTGATGCTGTCGCTGCTGACGCAGAGCGTCTCCAATGCCTCGTTCGGCATCTACTTTCCGCGCTTCACCGGCACGATCTACGAGCTTCTGTCGGCGCCGGTCTCCTATTTCGAGATCGTGCTGGCGTATGTCGGTGCGGCGGCGAGCAAGTCGATCCTGCTCGGCCTGATCATCCTCGGCACCGCGGCGCTGTTCGTGCCGCTGCGGATCGAGCATCCGGGATGGATGCTGCTGTTCCTGGTGCTGACCTCGGTCACCTTCAGCCTGCTCGGCTTCATCATCGGCATCTGGGCCGACGGATTCGAAAAGCTGCAACTGGTGCCGTTGCTGGTCATCACGCCGCTCGGGTTTCTCGGTGGCAGCTTCTATTCGATCGACATGCTGCCGCCGTTCTGGCGCACGGTGACGTTGTTCAACCCGGTCGTCTACCTGATCAGCGGTTTTCGCTGGAGCTTCCACGGCAGCGCCGAAGTCGGCGTCGGCGTCAGCCTGGCGATGACGCTGGGCTTCCTGGCGCTGTTCCTCGGCATTGCGGCCTGGATCTTCCGCACCGGCTACCGGCTCAAGACCTGATGAATTTGTCCAGACTCCTTCGCGCCGGTGCCGCGCTGGCGTTGGCAGTTGCCGCCGGCGGCGTTGCGGCACACGACACCTGGTTTCGCGCGTTGCCGAGTGCGCGTCCGGGCGAGGCAATGCTGCTGCTCGGCACCGGCAACCGCTTTCCGGTGCAGGATTTCGCCATCGGCGCCGAGCACCTGCGCCTCAACGGCTGCCGCAGCCGCGGCGGCGGCAGCCTCACGCTGGCGCCGCTGCGGCTTACGAGCCATGCGCTGCTGATGCGTGCCGAGCGCGGCGCAGCGGCTGGACCTGGCTCCGGCGCGCTGAGCTGCTGGGCGCAGCTTGCGCCTTTCGACGTCGAGATCGCCGATGACGTGGTGAAGGTCTACCTCGACGAGATCGCCGCGCCGGCGTCGGTGCGCGAGGCCTGGGCGGCCATGCAGTCGCGTGGTGTGCGCTGGTCGGAGCGCTTCACCAAGCATGCGCGGATCGAGCTCGGCGACGCGGCTGCGTCGCCGACCCTGCCGATCGCCGGCATCGGCATGGACGTGCTGCTGCGCAGTGCCAACGGCATGCAGCGCGTCGGCGACGAACTCGAATTCCAGGTGCTTCGCGACGGCCGTCCGCTCGCCGGCTTTGCGGTCGAGATGCTCGGCGAACGCAACGAGGGGGCCGCCTGGCTCACCACGGATGGCGAGGGCCGCGTGCACTGGAAGCCACCGGCGGCCGGCGCCTGGGTGCTGCGCGGCACCGACCTGCGGCCTTCGCAGACATCGTCCGACGCATGGGAAAGCCGCTTCGTGACGCTGGCTTTCCAGGTCGCCGCCGCTCCGGCGCGGTGATGGCCGCTCAGAACGCCAGCAGCTTGATGTTCAGCGCCCGCTCGGCCAACCAGACCGCCGCGACGAGTGCAATGGCGATCGAGCCGCCGACCAGCACGCCCTGGCGGTAAAACCGCGTGCGCCGCAGCGCAAACGCCAGCGGCAGGAACACGGCGACGATTGCCAGTTGGCCAGCCTCGACGCCGAGATTGAAGCCGAGCAGCGCCGGCAGCAGCGCCTGCTGCGGCAGCCCGAGGTCTGCGAGCACGCTGGCAAAACCGAAGCCGTGGATCAGGCCGAAGCCGAAGGCCACCGCCCAGCGGCGGCCGCGCACCAGCGGATAGAGGTTGTTCAGCGCTGCCAGCACCACCGATGCGGCAATGGCCGATTCGACCCAGCGCGACGGCAGCGACACCACGCCGAGTGCCGCCAGCGTGAGCGTGATCGAGTGCGCGACGGTGAAAGCGGTGACGATCTTGGCGACGTCGACGAAGGCGTCGCGGAAACGCTCCGCCGCCTGCCAGCCGCCACCCTGGCGCCACAGCACGGCGGGCAGCAGCAGCGACAGCAGGAACAGGATGTGGTCGTAGCCGATCGCGATGTGCCAGGCGCCGTCGCGGACGTAGTCGAGGAACTGTGCCAGCCGGCTCGGCTGCTGCAGCTCGAAGCGCTGCATCGGCGCCTGCGGCCCGAGGATCGCGGTGCGGCTGCCCGCTGCGCTGACGAGATTCAGCAGGCCGCGGTGCTGCGGATCGATATCGGCGAACAGGCTGTAGCGCAGCACCAGGTGGGTCGGCGCCTGCGGACAGGCAATGCGCAGGTCGATGACGGTGTAGGCGCCGTCGGTGTGTTCGTCGACCTGCTGTTCACCGGCCTGCACGCGGCACGCCGCACCGTTCGATTCGACAGCAAGCCGTGCCAGCGCATACGCAGCGATGTCGCCATGCCGGGCGCGCAGCTCGCCCCAGGTGATCCGGCCATCGCCGTCGGCGTCGAGGCCGATCGCAAAGTCGAGGTCGCGCAGCGCGATGTCCCAGCGCCCATGCACCGCTTCGCCGGCGCCGACCTTCAGCGTCAGGTAGCTGTCCGACGGCTTGTGCGCGAGCGCGGGCGTGCCAGCGACCCCGAGCAGCAGCGCAGCGAGCCAGAAACCTGCGCGCAGGAAGCGATCGCGCGCGTTCAAGCGGCACCCTTCAGGCGTGCGGCGAGGTTCTTCAGGGCACGGCTCTCGATGCCGGAATCGGCCATCCACTTCAGCGCCGGTGCCGCAGCGGCAGGCTGGCGGGTGGCGATCGCCGCCTCGAGCAGGGCCCGCGCATCGGCTGGCTCACGCTGCACCGCGTAGTTGGACTGCGCCAGGGCGAGTGCCTCCTGGGGCCGGCCCTGGACCGCGAGTGCAAAGCGCGACTGTTCCTTTTCGTGTGTCTTGTCGCCCCGCCGCTGTGCTGCCTCGAAGCGCGCAGCAAGGGCGGCCGACAGGGCCGGCAGCTGCGGCGACGCCGCTGCCTTGGCGGCAAGCGCGGCGCGTACCAACAGCACGTCGGAACGGGTCTTGTCGCCGAGCAGGCTCAGCACCTCGTCGGCGCGGCCGCGGTCGAGCAGGAAATCCGCATACGCGGCGAACAGATAGCCGTCCTTGACGCCGAGCGCCAGGGCTTCGCGGAAGGCGGCTTCGGCGGCCTTGTCGTCGCCGCGCCGCTCGTCGATCTCGGCCAGGCGGGTCAGCACCCAGAGGCGCGCCGAAGCCGGTGCGTCGGGCGCACGCTGCAGCGCCGCGCGAATTGCCGACGCCGCCGCGTCGGCCTTGCCGGTCACCGAGTCGACATAGGCCGTGCAAGCCACTTCGATCATCGGCAAGGCGATGCCGCCGAGCTGCTGGCAGGCGTGCCGCGCCACGGCATAGTCGGCTTGCACCATGCTGATTGCGGCGCGCCAGGCCCAGGCCTCGGCGTTCGCCGGCTCGACCTTGAGCACGCCGTCGAGGTCCGCGACGGCGCCAGCGAAGTCATGGTTGAACTGCAGCAGCATGGCGCGCAACACCCGCGCCGCCGGCGGCGGATCGCGCAGGTTCCACCAGGGTGCAAGTGCCGCCTGCGCATAACCGATGTAGCGCGGATCGCCCTCGGCAGCGACCTCCTCGTAGTAGCGGCGAGCCAGCCGCACGGCGAGATCGAGGTTGCGCGGCTCTCGACGCAGTGCGGCACGCATTTCGTGCATCTCGCGCATTCGCGGGTCGGTCGCCCGGGCGGCGAGCGTTTCGAGCACCTGGGAATCCGCGGTCGGGGTAAAGGGTGCTGCGCCCGCGGCAGTCGTAACGGAAATCGCGAAAATCGTTGCTATTCGACTGTGCAAGGGCATGAAGTGCGTTGACCGGCGGGGTTGGCTGCGGCTAGTATCCGCGCCGCAAAAGGGAAGTCGGCCGTAGCCGCCGCTTCAGCTGCTGGCAGCCGAAGGCAGGTGGTGACGGGTCCGTAAACCTGGAATGCATTGTCATCAAACCACACGAGACACACCATGACCAAGCTTGTTCCTACCCTGATCTTCGCCGCTTCGGCGGTTTTCTCCCTCGGCGCGCAAGCGGCGGCTCATGCCGGCGCCGCGATGGGTGGTTCGTCGGCGAGCGCGCCGTCGCGCAGCGCCAGCGGCCCGGGCAAGAGCGCCAGTGCTCCCGGCATGGCCGCCAGCGCCCATTCGAACACCAAGAAGTAATCCGGCTCGCGCCGCGGCGCGGTCGAGAAAACGGGAGCTTCGGCTCCTGTTTTCGTTTGTGCGCCCGGTTTGGGTGATCGTCAGCCCGACAGCGCCTGTCTTTCGCTTGGGTACGATCGTGCTTCCCCAGCCGAGCGCCGCATGGGCGGCGACGGCTTGATCCCGGAGGCAAGCATGGAGGTCATCGATTGCGTGGTGGTCGGCGCCGGCGTCGTCGGCCTGGCGTGCGCACGTGCGCTGGCGCGGGCCGGCCGTGAAGTCGTCGTGCTCGAGGCCGCCGGGTCGATCGGCACCGGCACCAGTTCGCGCAACAGCGAAGTCATCCACGCGGGCATCTACTATGCGCCGGGGTCGCTCAAGGCGCGGCTGTGCGTGGCGGGCAAGGAAGCGCTCTACGACTTCTGCGCCAGCTACCAGGTACCGCACCGGCGCTGCGGCAAGCTGATCGTCGCCACCCACGAATCGCAGCGGGCGGCGCTGGAGCAAATCCGCGCCAAGGCCGCGGCCAGCGGCGTCGACGACCTCGAATGGCTCGACGCGGCGCAGGTCGAGGCGCTCGAGCCCGATCTGCGCGTGGTGGCAGCGCTGCTTTCGCCGAGCACCGGCATCGTCGACAGCCATGCGCTGATGCTGGCGCTGCAGGGCGACGCCGAGGCGCACGGGGCGATGCTTGCCTTCGAGTCGCCGCTGCTGGGGGGGCGGGTCGGCGGCGACGGTATCGAGCTCGAAGTCGGCGGCAGCGCTCCGGGGCGTTGGCGGGCGACGACGCTGGTCAACTGCGCCGGCCTGCATGCGCAGGCGGTTGCGGCAAGCCTCGCGGGCTTCGCGCCGCACCAGGTGCCGCCGACCTGGTATGCCAAGGGCAACTACTTCTCGCTCGGTCGGCGCACGCGCTTTCGGCACCTGATCTATCCGGTACCCGAGCAGGCGGGCCTGGGCGTGCACCTGACGCTCGATCTCGCCGGCCAGGTCCGCTTCGGGCCGGACGTCGAGTGGATCGACCGCATCGACTACCCGGTCGATCCCCGGCGCGGCGATGCCTTCTATGCCGAGGTGCGCAAGTACTGGCCCGCGCTGCCCGACGGTTCGCTGCAGCCCGACTACGCCGGCATCCGGCCGAAGCTCTCGGGGCCGGGCGAGCCGGCGAGCGATTTCCGCATCGACGGACCCGAGGTGCACGGCGTCCAGGGGCTGGTGCACCTGTTCGGCATCGAGTCACCGGGCCTGACGGCGTCGCTTGCAATCGCCGACGAAGTGGTGCAGCGGCTCGGCTGAGCCACCCGGGTCTGGCGGCGGGCCGGCGTCTGTGCGAATGCACCGGGCGTGTGCCTTGCCATATTGAGATCAGCCCGATCCGGGCCGCTGCGGCCGATCTTCCGGCGCATGCGCTGCGGGTCGGACTCAATACGGAGAACTGGATTGGACAAGGCAGGCAGGGAGATTGAATCGGCAGCGTTTTTCGACCTGCCCGAGCGGCGCGGTTTCGACTACCTGATCGTCGGTGCCGGCTTCGCAGGGAGCGTGCTTGCCGAACGGCTGGCGAGCGAACTCGGGCAGCGTGTGCTGGTGGTCGACAAGCGGCCGCACATCGGTGGCAACGCCTACGACCGCTACGACGACGCGGGCGTGCTGATCCATCCCTATGGCCCGCACATCTTCCATACCAATTCGGCCGACATCTTCGACTACCTGTCGCGTTTCACCGAATGGCGGCCGTACCAGCACCGGGTGCTGGCGAACGTCGACGGCCAGCTGGTGCCGATGCCGATCAACCTCGACACGGTCAACCAGCTCTACGGCCTGAAGCTGACCTCGTTCGAGCTCGAGCAGTTCTTCGCTTCGGTGGCTGAAAAGGTCGAGCCGGTGCGCACGTCGGAAGATGTGGTCGTCAGCAAGGTCGGCCGCGACCTCTACAACAAGTTCTTTCGCGGCTACACGCGCAAGCAGTGGGGGCTCGATCCATCGGAGCTCGACGCCAGCGTGACGGCGCGCGTGCCGACGCGGACCAATCGCGACGACCGCTATTTCACCGACACGTTCCAGGCGATGCCGCTGCACGGCTACACGCGGATGTTCGAGGCCATGCTCGATCACCCGAACATCAAGGTGATGACCAACACCGACTACCGCGAGATCGTCGACTTCATCCCGTGGAAGCACATGGTCTACAGCGGGCCGATCGACGCCTACTTCGACTACAGGTACGGAAAGCTGCCGTACCGCAGCCTGCGCTTCGAGCATGCGACGCTGCCGCAGGAACAGTTCCAGGCGGTCGGCACGGTCAATTTCCCCAACGATTACGGCTACACCCGCGTCAGCGAGTTCAAGCACATCACCGGGCAGACGCATGCCAGCACCTCGGTGGTGTACGAATACCCGACCGCCGAGGGCGACCCGTACTATCCGGTGCCACGGCCGGAGAATGCGGCGCTGTACAAGCGCTACGAGGAAGAAGCCGACCGGGTCGAGAACGTCACCTTCGTCGGCCGGTTGGCGACCTACAAGTACTACAACATGGACCAGGTCGTCGGCCAGGCGCTCGCGGCGTTCAAGCGGCTGCGCGTGCGCCATGGGCAGGGCACCGACAAGTCGACTCAGGCCGCAGGGACGGGCCTCAAGGTCTGAGAACAAGGCAGGGCAGGCGCGGCGTTGCGGCGCCCGCAGTGCACGCTGCCGAAGCGCTGAAAGTGCTTGCAGACCCGGTGGCTGCTGACCACCGAGCCGTGCGCGGTTTCCGCTGCCACGTTTGCTAAAGTCCCGCGGCCTCCGGGCGCATCTGTGCATGCCGGGCGCCACCTCCATGAACTGCCCGACTTCCACGCGCCGCGACCGACGTGCCGCCCTGACGGGTGGCGCCGTGCTGCTGGTGGTCGCCTTCGGCGGCTGTGCCGGCACCGCATCCCGATTGCCGATGCCGCCATCCCCTTCGGCGGCGGCTCCAGTGCAGTGGCATGCGCCGCGGCCCCATTCGGGCGAGCAGAGCCGGCTGGCCGCATGGTGGCGCCGCTTCGACGATCCGACACTGTTGCAGCTGCTCGATGCAGCGCAGGCGGCCAGCCCGACGATCGCCCAGGCCGCGACACGAATCGAGCAGGCCCGGGCGGCGCGCGTCGCCGCCGGTGCCGCCTTGCTGCCGTCGGTCGACGCGACGGGTGCGGCCAGCCGCGGCCGCCCGGAACTGGCGTTTCCGCTCGCCACCAGCCTGTCTGCACGGCTGCAGGCGTCGTGGGAAATCGATCTGTTCGGCGGCCGCCGCGCAGGGCTCGAAGCCGCGCAGGCGCGCATCGGCGCGGCCACGGCAGGCTGGCATGCGGCGCGGGTGTCGGTCGCCGCTGAAGTCGCCAGCAGCTACACCGCGCTGCGCGCCTGCGAGGCGCAACTGCTGCAAAGCCGCGCCGATTCCGCGTCGCGAGCCGAAACCGCGCGGCTCACCGACCTGACTGCGCGGGCCGGATTCCAGGCCCCCGCCGATGCCGAACTGGCGCGTGCCAGTGCCGCCCAGTCGCAGGCGCAGACGAGCCTGCAGGCGTCGCGCTGCGAGCGCGAGGTCAAGGCGCTCGTTGCCTTGACCGCACTGGCCGAGCCGCCGCTGCGCGATCGCCTGGCGATGCCGATTGCCGCCGCCGCACCGGCGCGGATTCCGCAGCCGGCGCACTTCGCCGTCGCCAGCGTGCCCGCCGAAGCCCTGGCGCAACGGCCCGACCTGCTTGCCGCTGCCTTCGATGTCGGTGCGGCACTCGCCGACGTGGCGCAGGTCGACGCCGCCCGCTATCCGCGCATTGCACTCGCCGGCCAGATCGGCGTGGCGCGCGTGGCGGCGGGAATCGGCAGTGCCGACGGGCCGGTCTGGAACGTCGGCCCGGTCAGTGTCAGCCTGCCGATCTTCGACGCCGGCCGCCGCCGTGCCGACAGCCGCGCCGCTCGCGCCCGTTACGACGAGGCGGTGCAGCTCTATGCGGCCACGTTGCGGCGGGCGGTGCGCGAAGTCGAGGAAGCCCTGGTGGTGCTGGACAGCAGCGCCGAACGTACCGGCGATCTGCAAGCCGCGGCCGCGGGTTTCGAAGCCTCGCTGCGCGCCACCCGCTCGCGCTTCGACAACGGACTCGGCAGCCTGTTCGAGCTGGAAGATGCGCGGCGCAGTGCGCTGCAGGCCAACGGCGCGTTGATCGAACTGCAGCGTGAGCGAACCACCGCCTGGGTGGCCCTCTACCGCGCGCTCGGCGGTGGCTGGCAAGCCGACGAAGCAAGCGACTGAACTGGATTGCCCGCGATGCCCGACCATTTGCCTTGCGCGTCGACTGCCCGTCGATACCCCTGCCTAGGTGCCGCCGCACTGCTGTGCACGGCGCTCGTCATCGTGCTGCAGGCACACGCTGCCGACAGCAAGCCGGCCGCGCCGAGCCGTCCGGCGTTGACCGTCAGCGCCGTGCAGCCGGAGCGCAGCGCGCTGCCGCTGCGGCTGACGGCCAACGGCAGCATCGCGGCCTGGCAGGAGGCGAGCATCGGCACCGAAGCCAACGGGCTGCGGCTGGCCGAAGTCCGTGCAGCCGTCGGCGACGTGGTTCGCAAGGGCCAGGTGCTGGCGCGCTTTTCCGGGGATACGGTGCGCGCCGAGGCAGCGCAGACGACGGCAAACGTCGCCGAGGCCGAGGCACTGCTCGCCGACGCCACCGCCGACGCGCAGCGCGCGCGCGAGCTTCAGGCGACCGGCGCGCTCAGTGCGCAGCGCATCAACCAGTACCTGACCGCAGAGCGCACTGCGCGTGCGCGGCTCGATGCGCGGCGCGCCGCCGCCTCGTCGCAACGGCTGCGCATCGCCCAGACGCAGGTTCTGGCGCCCGACGACGGCGTGATCTCGTCGCGGACGGCGACGGTCGGTGCGGTGCTGCCGGCCGGCCAGGAGCTGTTCCGCCTGATCCGCAAGGGCCGGCTCGAATGGCGCGCCGAGGTGCCCTCCGCCGAGCTCGGCCGCATCCGGCCCGGCAGCCGCGCTGCGGTGCGGCTGCGCGAGCCCGCAGCCGGCGTCGCCGAGGCGGTCGTCGCGGGCCGGGTGCGGGTGGTCGCGCCGACCGTCGACCCGCAGTCGCGCAACGGCATCGTCTATGTCGACCTGGAGCGCTCGCGAGAAGCGCGTGCCGGCATGTTCGCCCGCGGCGAGTTCGAACTCGGCCGTACCGAGGGGCTGACGCTGCCGCAGTCGGCGGTGCTGATGCGCGACGGCTTCCATTACGTGATGCGCATCGGCGCCGATGCCCGCGTCAGCGAAGTCAAGGTGGGTGTCGGCCGCCGAATCGGCGAGCGCATCGAGATCGCGTCGGGGCTCGACCCGGCGGCGCGCGTCGTCGCTTCGGGCGTCGGCTTCATCGCCGACGGCGACACGGTCCGGGTGGTCGACGCGCCCGCAGTGCGGCGCAGCGCCGGGCCGTAGCCAGGCCGCGACCCGGCCGGCACGCGACTGGCTGGATTGCCGTTTGCCGCATGCCCCACCCTTTCGGAGAGACAAGCCATGGCAGACAACCGCAAGACGCTCGAATCGATTCCCGTTCCCGCCACCGGCGCTGCGCCCGATCCGCTGACCAACGCAAGCCCCGGCGCAGACATGGGTGGCATTCCCCGCACCGCCGACTCGGCACTCGGCGAGAGCATCGGCCTGACCGGCGATCTGCCGGCCATCGGGCCGAACGTTTCGGCCGACACCGGCGGCGCCGGCCAGGGCGGGGAACGCCGTGGCAGCGCCACGGGGACGGTGGCGGATGCTTCGACGGCCGAAGCACAGGACGACGCGCGCCGCGACGCCGAAACGCCCGAGGACGAAAGCGCACTCGAGTCGCTCGGTAAGGCCATCGCCGCACCGTTGAGCGGCGAGGCGATGGCCCGGGAACCGCGCCGCTGATGCCTGGCCGCCGCGACTGATCGAGGCACCACCGACGCGCCCCTCGGGTGGTGAAAAGTTGCCCACCCACGGTTGCGTGACCGTTGGGCAGCCGCTGCGGCGTTCCGGCGCGGAGTGGCGCCGCCCGGTCGCCGCCAGTGCCAGCGGCCAGCGTCTCGCATCGGCGGTGCGGTTCTGTCGGTCCTCGCGGCGGTGACGAGGTCCGTCAGTCTCTCGCAGAGGGCATGCACTGCGGCAGTGGCCGCAATGCCGCACACTGTTGCGCACGGTTGTAGGCGGTGTGCGCGCCTTGCCGGGTTGCCCACGGTTGGTCGCCGGGCGGCAGCTTTCCGCTGGCACGCCACTCCAGAGCCAACCCGATGAACGTCTCGTCCTATTCGATTCGCAATCCGATTCCGTCGGTGTTGCTGTTCGTCATGCTCACGGTGCTCGGGCTGGTGGCGTTCAGGGCGATGAAGATCCAGAACTTCCCCGACATCGACCTGCCGACGGTCAGCGTCATTGCCGCGCTGCCGGGCGCTTCCCCGGCGCAGCTCGAAACCGAGGTCGCCCGCAAGATCGAGAACTCGCTGGCGACGGTGCAGGGCCTGAAGCACGTCTACACCAAGGTGCAGGACGGGTCGGCGCGAATCACCGCCGAGTTCCGCCTGGAAAAGCCGACGCAGGAGGCGGTCGACGACGTTCGCGATGCCGTGTCGCGGGTGCGCTCGGACCTGCCAGGCGACCTGCGCGATCCGGTGATCGCCAAGATGGAGCTGGCCGGGCTGCCGTTCCTGACCTACACGGTGGCGTCGAGCCGGATGGACGACGAGGCGCTGAGCTGGTTCGTCGACAACGCGGTCACCAAGTCGATGCTGACGGTGCGCGGTGTCGGCGCGGTGGCCCGGGTCGGCGGCGCCTCGCGCGAGGTCCGAGTCGAGATCGATCCCGGGCGGCTGCAGGCGCTCGGCGCCACGGCGGCCGAGGTCTCGCGCCAGCTGCGCCGCGTCCAGCAGGAGGCTTCCGGCGGGCGGGCGCAGCTCGGCGGCGCGGAGCAGTCGGTGCGGACGATCGCCACGGTGCAGTCGGCTGCCGAACTCGCCGAGATGGACATTGCGCTGGCCGACGGCCGGCGCATCCGCCTCGGCGAAGTCGCCCGGGTCAGCGACGGCGTTGCCGAGCAGCGCTCGGCGGCGCTGCTGAACGGCCGGCCGGTGGTCGGCTTCGAAATCAGCCGCAGCCGCGGTGCGGGCGAGGTCGACGTCGCGGCCGGTGTGCGCGCGCAGATCGAGAAGCTGAAGGCCGAACATCCGGAAATCGTCGTCACCGAGGCCTTCAACTTCGTCGACCCGGTGCAGGAGAACTACGACGGCTCGATGCTGCTGCTCTACGAGGGCGCCATCCTGGCGGTGATCGTCGTCTGGTTCTTCCTGCGCGACTGGCGTGCCACCCTGGTCGCAGCCACCGCGCTGCCGCTGTCGGTGATTCCCACCTTCGCGGTGATGCAGCTGTTCGGCTTCACCGTCAACGTGGTGACGCTGCTGTCGCTGTCGCTGGTGGTGGGCATCCTGGTCGACGACGCGATCGTCGAGATCGAGAACATCATGCGGCACCTGCGGATGCGCAGCGCCGGGCCGCCCCAAGCGGCGCAGCTCCCCTCGGGGGGCGGGCGGAGCGAAGCGACGACCTTGGGGCCTGACCATTTCAAGACGCCGTTCCAGGCCGCGATGGAAGCGGCCGACGAGATCGGCCTGGCGGTGATTGCGACGACCTTCACGCTGATTGCGGTGTTCCTGCCGACCGCGTTCATGAGCGGCGTGCCGGGCAAGTTCTTCGTCCAGTTCGGCTGGACGGCGGCCATCGCGGTCTTCTTTTCGCTGGTCGTCGCCCGGATGCTGACGCCGATGATGGCGGCCTACATCCTGCGCCCGCCGAAGAAGGCGCACCACGAGCCGCGCTGGCTGACCCTCTACCTGAAAGTGTCGCAGTGGTGCCTGCGGCACCGGCTGTGGACGATGCTTGCCGCGGCCGTCTTCCTCGTCGGCTCGTTCGCGCTGGTGCCGCTGCTGCCGACCGGTTTCATTCCCCCGGACGATCTGTCGCAGACGCAGGTCGGCATCACGCTGCCGCCGGGCAGCACCTTCCGCCAGACCCGTGACGCCGCCGAACGCGCCCGCGAGCTGGTGAGCCGCCATCCGCACGTCAAGCTGGTCTACACCGCGATCGGCGGCGGCAACACCGGCGGCGACCCGTTCGCACCGGCCGGTGCACCCGAGGTGACCAAGGCAACGCTGACGATCAACATGACGCCGCGCAGCGAGCGCGGCGGCGTCAGCAAGCAGGCGGTCGAGGCCGAGCTGCGCCAGCTGGTCGAGCAGCTGCCCGGCGCGCGCGTCAAGGTCGGCTTCGGCGGATCGAGCGAGAACTACGTGCTGGTGCTTGCGGGCGAGGACGGCCGGGTGCTCGCCGAGCATGCCCGCCAGGTCGAGCGCGAGCTGCGCACCATCGCGGGCATCGGCAATGTGACGTCGTCGTCGAGCCTGGTCCGGCCGGAACTGGTGGTGCGGCCCGATTTCGCCCGCGCCGCCGACCTCGGCGTGACCTCGGCGGCGATTGCCGACACGCTGCGCATCGCCACCGTCGGCGACTACGACCAGAGCCTGGCCAAGCTGAACCTGTCGCAGCGGCAGGTGCCGGTGGTCGTCAAGCTCGCCGATTCGGCACGCGGCGACATCGAGCTGCTGTCGCGTCTGGCGGTGCCGGGCGCGCGCGGACCGGTGCAGCTCGGCAACGTCGCCAGCCTGACGATGGCCAGCGGACCGGCCGAAATCAGCCGCTACGACCGCATGCGCAACATCAACTTCAGCATCGAGCTCAACCAGCTGCCGCTCGGCGCGGTCGAGAAGCAGGTGCTGGCGCTGCCGAGCCTGCAGCAGCTGCCCCCGGGCGTCATTCAGACGACCGTCGGCGACGCCGAGGCGATGGCCGAGCTGTTCTCGAGCTTCAGCCTGGCCATGGCCACCGGCGTGCTCTGCATCTACGTCGTGCTGGTGCTGCTGTTCAAGGATTTCGTCCAGCCGGTGACCATCCTCGCCGCGCTGGTGCTGTCGATTCCGGGCGCGTTTCTCGCGCTCTTCATCACCCGGACGGCGATCTCGATGCCGTCGATGATCGGCCTGATCATGCTGATGGGCATCGCCACCAAGAACTCGATCCTGCTGGTCGAGTACGCGATCATGGCCCGGCGCGACCGCGGCATGACCCGGCGCGAAGCGCTGCTCGACGCCTGCCACAAGCGCGCCCGGCCGATCGTCATGACGACGATCGCCATGGGCGCCGGCATGATGCCGATCGCCCTGGGCCTCGGCGTCGACCCGAGCTTCCGCTCGCCGATGGCGATCGTCGTCATCGGCGGGTTGATCACCTCGACGTTTCTCAGCCTGCTGGTGGTGCCGGTGGTGTTCACCTATGTGGATGATTTGGTGCAGTGGCTGCAGCGGCTTCTGCACCGGCCGGTGCTTGCTGCCAGGGGCTCCTAGACTTCGCGGACAGGCGCGTGCCTCGGTTCCTCGGCGGCGGCCGCAGCTGCAGCCGCTGGATGGTCTGCACCAGCCGGTCGACGCGGATCGGCTTGTTCAGGACCGTGTCGAAGCCGGCTTCGACACGGTCCTGTCCACGACGCGCAGCCTGGGCTGGGGCAACAGCACCTACCGGCGACGAGGCCGCGCCCGGCCCGCGCACTCGCCGAGCCGGCGTTCAGCTCGGCCCGCGCCTAGCCGCGGCGGCTGCCCCGCGCAACGCTCAGCGCTGCGGCCGGCGCAGCCAGAGCGCTGCGGCGGCGATGACGGCGCTGCCGATTGCCACCCGGGTCACCAGCTGCTTGCGGTTGTGCTGCCATTCGGCACCCCAGCCCTTCTCGGCGAAGACATTCGGCACATGGCCGTGGCGCAGGTCGTCGAACAGGCCTTCGACGATGCCGATGCGGTCGGCCAGCATCAGCGGCAGCCAGTGGCTGTAGGTCGATTCGCTGTGGCGGAAGGCGCGGCGGCGGATCATGCCGCTCAGCCCCGACGGCGGCGTCGAGGTGCCGAACACCGCGGTCAGGTTCGGCCGCTCGTTCGAGTGCAGCACCTCGACCGACTGGCCGCCTGCTGCGGCGGGCGCTGCCAGCTGTCGTCGCGCTCGCCGCTTTCGTCGCCTTCGCTGCGCGCTGGCGCATCGGGTAGGTCGGGTCGTTCTCGGGGTCGGCGTCGACGCCCCAGCCCTTGACTGACGCCGGATCGATCCTCGGTTCCATGTCGAGCGTCTCCTCGTTTCAGCTGCGCGCCGAAGGCGGCAGCAGCACCGGCTTGATGCAGCCGTCGAGCTTCTCGGAGAAGATGCGGTAGCCGTCGGCGACGTCCTCCAGCGGAATGCGGTGCGTGATCAGCGCCTTCGGGTCGATGACGCCGTTCTGCACATGCTCGATCAGCCGCGGCAGCAGCCGCTTCACCGACGCCTGGTTGGCGCGGATCGTGATGCCCTTGTTGACCACGTTGCCGATCGGCACCATCGCGTCGATCGGGCCGTAGACGCCGACGATCGAGACGATGCCGCCCTTGCGCACCGAGTTGATCGCCCAGTGCAGCGCGGTGGTCGAGCCGCCCGCCATCTTCAGCTTGCGGCCGAGCACCGTCTGCAGCGTGTTGCCGGCGGCCTCGGCGCCGACGGCGTCGATGCAGACGTCGGCGCCGAGCGCAGTCGGTGGTCTTCTTCAGGAACACCACCGGATCGCCGAGCGACTCGAAGTTGTAGGCCTCGCAAGGCGCGTAGCGGCGGGCGAAGTCGAGCCGGTATTCCTCGCGGTCGATGACGATCACCCGGCCGGCGCCGAACAGCCAGGCGCAGCGCGCGGCCATGATGCCGATCGGGCCGGCGCCGAAGACGACCACCGTGTCGCCCTTCTGGATGCCGCCCATCTCGGCCGCCTGGTAGCCGGTCGGCACCACGTCGGTGAGCATCACCGCATCGTCCGGGTCCATGTCGTCCGGGAATCGGCATCGGCCCGACGTCGGCGTACGGCACGCGCACGTACTCGGCCTGGCCGCCGTCGTAGCCGCCCGCGGTGTGCGAGTAGCCGAAGATGCCGCCGACGGCGGTCGCCTGCGGGTTCGATTCGTGGCAGTTGCCGAACAGCCCCTGGCGGCAGAAGACGCATTTGCCGCAGGAGATGTTGAACGGCACCAGCACATGGTCGCCGACCTTCAGGTTCTGCACCGCGTCGCCGAGCTGCCTCGACGACGCCGGTGAATCTCGTGGCCGAAGGTCGTGGCCGACGCGGGTGTCGGGCACCGCGCCGTTGTAGAGGTGCAGGTCCGAGCCGCAGATGCACGACCGGGTGACGCGGACGATGGCGTCCTGCGGATGCAGGATCTCCGGCATCGGCTTGTGGCTGCAGCGGACCCGGCGCGGTCCGCGGTAATTCATGGCCAGCATTCGAGGGCTCCTTGGCGTTTCGGCGGCGGGGGCAGGGCAGGTTTCGCGCCCGGGAGGGCTTTGTCCGTGCCTTGCCCGTTTGCCGCTGGCGAGCTCTGCGTGAGGACGCGCCGGGATTCCGCCCCGGCGGGCGGGTAACTTTCTTCTGTCGGCGCCAGAAGAAAGTCACCAAAGAAGAGGGCCTGAATACGATTTGGCCGTCACGCTTCGGCCACAGGTGGTCCGCAGGCCGTGGTGGCGCGAGAACCTCTACTGTGAATTGCAGGTGCCGATCGCGCTGCATCGCTTCGCCACCCTGGCGTCAGCCCGCCAGCCGCTGAGTGCAGCGGGTAGGGTGGCTCGATGCGGCTGGACGAACCGCCGTGATTGGCCGTTGCGGCACGCGGCGGAAGTTCTCGCGCCACAAGCCTGTGCGCACCACCTGCCGCCGAAGCGTGACACCCAAATGTGTATTCAGGGCCTCTTCTTTGGTGACTTTCTTCTGGCCCCGACAGAAGAAAGTTACCCGCCCGCCGGGGCGGACACCCGGCGCGTCAGAACAGGCACACGCCAGCGGCAAACGTGTAAGGCACGAACACACCCGCCCGCCGGGGCGGACACCCGGCGCGTCAGAACAGCACACACGCCAGCAGCAAACGTGTAAGGCCCCCCAACGCGCACCACCCTGCGCCGCGGCCCTCAGCCGAGCGACTCCAGCGCCGGGTTGTAGGCCACCTCCCAGACATGACCATCCGGGTCCTGGAAGTAGCCGGAATACCCGCCCCAAAAGGCCGGCTGCCCCGCCTTCACCACCCGCCCGCCAGCACGCCCCGCCTGCCGCAGCACCGCATCGACCTCGTCCCGCGACCCGACGTTGTGCCCGATCGCCATCTCGGTCGCACTCGCCTGCTGCAGCGCCAGGCCGGTGTCCGCGGCCAGGCTGCGGCGCGGCCAGAGCGCCAGCTTCAACCCTGGCTGCAGCTTGAAGAAGACCACCGCACCGTGCTCGAATTCGGTGCCGACGATGCCCTGCGTCGGCCAGCCGAGCCCGTCGCGGTAGAAGGCGAGCGCCCGGTCGAGGTCGTCGACGCCGAGGGTGATCAGGCTGATGCGGGGTTCCATGGCGTGGCGTGGGCGGTGTGGGCGGTGTGGGCCGGATTTTGTGGGCTGCAGCCTCGGGCGGCGCATTCACCCTGTCGAGACGGTGTGCCTGCGGCGCCGTGCGACGGCCCGGCGGGGAATCCCGGTTGCTCCCGGTGCGGATGAATTTCATCGACCTCCTGCTCGGCGCCATCGTCGCCTTCGGCATCTGGACAGGCTGGCGCCGCGGGCTGCTCGCGGCCGGCGCCGACCTGCTGGCACTCGTCGCGAGCACGGTGTTCGCGCTCTGGGCCTGGCGGCCGTTGCTTGCGCTCGCCGGCGCGCATGCGCAGCCGGCGGGTCCCTGGGCGGCTCCGCTGGCGTTCGCGGCGGCCCTGCTGGCGAGCCGCATCGTGCTCGGCCTGCTGCTCGGCCGGTTGCTGGGGGCGGTTCCACCGATGGCCCATGGGCATGCCGCCAACCGCACGCTCGGCACGGTTCCGGGCGCCGGGAACGGCCTGATCAATGCGACCTTGGCCGCGATGTTCCTGGTTGCGGTGCCGCTCGACGATGCACTGACGCAGAGCACGCGCCAGAGCGTGCTCGCTGGCCGGCTCGCCGGCCCGGCGGACTGGTTGCAGGCCCGGCTGGGTGCGATCTTCGATCCGGCCATCGACGAGGCCGTCGCCCGGCTGACGGTGCGCACCGGGCCGCGCGACCGGATCGACCTGCCGTACAAGGTGGCGCAGCCGAAGCCGCGGCCGGACCTCGAAGCGGCGATGCTGGTGCTCGTCAACCAGGCGCGTCGCGAGCAGGGTTTGCGGCCGTTGCAGGCCGATCCCGAAATCGTGCCGGTGGCCCGGGCGCATTCGCGTGACATGTTCGCGCGCGGCTACTTCTCGCACATCACGCCCGAGGGCGCCGATCCGTTCGACCGGCTGCGCCGCAGCGGCGTGCGCTTTCGCACCGCGGGAGAGAACCTGGCGGTGGCCCGCTCGCTGTCGATGGCGCACCAGGGGCTGCTCGATTCGCCGGGTCATCGTGCCAACCTCATGCAGCCCGCGTTCGGCCGCGTCGGCATCGGCATCCTCGACGGTGGGCGCTACGGGCTGATGGTGACGCAGAAGTTCCGCAATTGAGAAGGTGTGAACAAGCCTACTGCGCGGCCCGGTCTCGCATCTCCGGTGCCCGCCGGACGCCATGTACGGCCGCGCCCCTCGATGCGGCCTCGGACGTTCGCGACGGCTTCTTTCACACCTTCTGAGCGTCGGCGCTGGCACCTACAACGCGCGGATGACGCGGCACGGGTTGCCGACCGCCAGCACCCGCGGCGGGATGTCGCGCGTCACCACGCTGCCGGCGCCGATCACCGCCTCGTCGCCGATGCGCACGCCAGGACAGACGATCGCACCGCCACCGATCCAGACGTCGCGGCCGATGGTGACCGGACTCCCCGACTCGACACCGCGGCGGCGCTCCGCCGCGTTCAGCGGATGCAGCGCGGTGTAGATCTGCACGGCCGGGCCGAACAGGGTGTGATCGCCGATTTCGACCGGCGCGACGTCGAGGATCACGCAGTTGAAGTTGAAGTAGACCTTCGAGCCGAGCTGCACATGGCGGCCGTAGTCGCAGAAGAACGGCGGCGTGACGTAAACATCGGTTGCGCAGCCGAACAGATCGGCCAGCAGCGCGTTGCGCTCGGCAGCCGGCGCCGAGGGCGCGAGGCGGTTCAGCGCGTCGCAGCGCGTGCGCGCCTGCTCGCGCGCCAGGACCAGTTCGGCATCGTGCGGGTCGTACGGCTCGCCTGCCAGCATCTTCTGTCGTTCGCTGCGCATCGCCGACGCCGGCAATCAGTAGGCCGGCGCCACCTCGCCACTGCGCAGCGGCACCGGCAGCGGCTGCGGCGGCTGGCGCGCCGGCGTCGCCTTCTGCGGGTCGTAGAGCACCGTGCCCGTGCCGACGCCGACGCCGGCACGGGCCCCGCCGCCGATCGAGGTGCTGGCGCCGACGCCCACGCCGCCGCTCACCTGGCCGCGCTGGTTGACACCGACGCCGACACCCAGCGGTCCCACGCCGGTGCTGATTCCCGCATTCAGCCCGCCGCTGCCGCCGCCGATGCCGAGCGACACGCCCGGGAAGATCGGCACGCCGATGCCGACACCCACGCCCCCGGCGCAGCCGCCGAGGAGCAGGGCGGCGCAAAGGCCCGCCAGCGGCAGCGCCGGGGCCACGCGGGCCGGTGTGAAGTCGAGGTTCATGAATCGCTTTCTGCTGTCCGGCATCGCCGGCCGCGGTCGCCGATGTTCCGACATTCCGCCGCGCCCGTACCGAGGAGGGGCTTGCCGCGCGGCCGCGTTCGGGGCCGCAAGGCGGGTTTTATAGTGGACTGCAACCGCGAGCGCCCATGAGCACCGACCCCGTTTCGAGCCCCTTCGCAGCCGATCCCCTGGCAGCCACACCTTCGGAGCCGCCGCTGCCCTTCCTCGGCTTTGCCGGGCCGGCCACGCCGCAGACGCTCTCGCGCGCGGCCATCACCGCCATGACGCGCCGTGCCGAGCCGGCGTGCATCGCTGCGCTGCTCGAGGCGGCGCGCCTGTCCCCCGAGCAGTGCGAGGCGGCGCAGCGCCAGGCCGCCGGGCTCGCGCTGCGGCTGCGCGAGCAGGGCGCGCGTGCCGGCCGGGAGGGTCTGTTGCAGTCGATGCTGCACGAGTTCTCGCTGTCGTCGAACGAAGGCGTGGCGCTGATGTGCCTGGCCGAGGCGCTGCTGCGCATCCCCGACGTGGCGACCCGCGACGCGCTGATCCGCGACAAGATCGGCGCGACCGACTGGCAGTCGCACCTCGGGCACAGCCGCTCGCTCTTTGTCGACGCCGCGACATGGGGGCTGCTGCTGACCGGCCGTCTGCTCGCACCGCACGACGAAGCCGGCCTCGGGCCTGCGCTCGGCCGGGCACTGGCACGCAGCGGCGAGCCGCTGATCCGCCACGCGGTCGACCTGTCGATGCGGCTGATGGGCGAGCAGTTCGTCGCCGGCGAAACGATCCGCGAGGCGCTGGCCAACGCCCGCCCGCGCGAGGCCGAAGGCTTTCGCCATTCGTACGACATGCTCGGCGAAGCCGCAATGACCGCAGCCGACGCCGAGCGCTACGCCCAGGCCTACCGGCAGGCGATCGACGCCATCGGCCATGCAGCGGGCGGGCGCGGCATCCACGAGGGGCCGGGCATCTCGATCAAGCTCTCGGCGCTGCATCCGCGCTACAGCCGCTCGCAGCGCGAGCGGGTGATCGACGAGCTCTATCCGCGGCTTGCCGCGCTGGCGCTGCAGGCGCGCGGCCACGACATCGGCCTGAACATCGACGCCGAGGAAGCCGATCGCCTCGAGCTCTCGGTCGACCTGCTGGAGCGGCTTTGTGCCGAGCCCGGGCTCGCCGGCTGGGACGGCATCGGCTTCGTCGCCCAGGCCTACCAGAAGCGCTGCCCGGCGCTGATCGAGCACCTGATCGACCTGGCACGCCGAAGCCGCCGCCGGTTGATGCTGCGCCTGGTCAAGGGCGCCTACTGGGACAGCGAAATCAAGCACGCGCAGGAAGGCGGCTTCGACGACTACCCGGTGTACACGCGCAAGGTCCACACCGACCTGGCCTACCTGGCCTGCGCGCGGCAGCTGCTCGCAGCGCCCGAGGCGATCTTTCCGCAGTTCGCGACGCACAACGCGCACACGCTCGCCGCGGTGGTGCAGATGGCCGGCGCCGATTTCCACCCGGGGCAGTACGAATTCCAGTGCCTGCACGGCATGGGCGAGCCGCTCCATGCGCAGGTCGTCGCGCCGCCGTCGCTCGGCGGGCTGGGTCGGCCGAGCCGCATCTATGCGCCGGTCGGCTCGCACGTGACGCTGCTCGCTTACCTCGTGCGCCGCCTGCTCGAGAACGGCGCCAACAGCTCGTTCGTCCACCGCATTGCCGACGAGCAGGTGTCGATCGCCGACCTGGTCGCCGACCCGGTGGCGAGCGTCGAACGCGCCGCGCAGCAGGAAGGCACGCTGGGCCTGCCGCATCCGGCGATTGCGCTGCCACGCGCGCTGTACCGCGGTGCGCGCATCAACTCGACCGGCGCCGACCTGAGCGACGAGCACCGGCTGACGGCGCTTTCGCAGTCGCTGCTGGCCAGCGCCGGCCATCGCTGGCAGGCGCAGCCGCTGCTCGACGGCGTGGCACCGACCGGCGGCGAAGCGCGGCCGGTGCACAACCCCGCCGACCGTCGCGACCTCGTCGGCAGCGTCGTCGAAGCGGAGCCTGCCGACGCGGCCGCGGCGGTGGCCGCGAGCGTCGCCGCGGCACCCGCCTGGCAGGCGGTGTTTCCCGACGAGCGCGCGGGACGACTCGAACGCGCCGCCGACCTGCTGCAGGCCCAGGGTGACAGCCTGGTCGGCCTGCTGATCCGCGAATCCGGCAAGACCGCCGCGAATGCGGTCGCCGAGCTGCGCGAAGCCATCGACGCCTTGCGTTACTACGCCGCCGAGGCGCGTTCGCTCGACGCCGCGACGCCGGCGCGCGGTCCCGTGGTCTGCATCAGTCCCTGGAACTTCCCGCTCGCCATCTTCATCGGCCAGCTGGCTGCGGCGCTTGCGGCCGGCAATCCGGTGCTGGCCAAGCCGGCGCGGCAGACGCCGCTGATCGCAGCGCAGGCCGTCCGGCTGCTGCATCTGGCCGGCATACCCCGGGGGGCGCTGCAGCTGCTGCCGGGGCGCGGCGACGGCATCGGCGCGGCGCTGGTGGCCGATTTGCGCATCCGGGGTGTCGTCTTCACCGGCTCGATTGCGGTGGCGCAAGGGCTGCAGCGCACCCTCGCGGGACGGCTCGACGAGCACGGCCGGCCGCTGTTGCTGATCGCCGAGACCGGCGGCCAGAACGCCATGATCGTCGACTCGTCGGCGCTCGCCGAGCAGGTGGTCGCCGACGTCCTTGCCTCGGCCTTCGACAGCGCCGGCCAGCGCTGCTCGGCGCTGCGCGTGCTCTGCCTGCAGGAGGACATCGCCGACCGGGTGCTGACGATGCTCGACGGCGCGCTGTGCGAGCTGCGCGTCGGCCGGCCCGACCGGCTTTCGACCGACATCGGCCCGCTGATCGATGCCGCGGCGCTGCGCAGCGTCGAGTCGCATGTCGACGCGATGCGGGCGCAGGGCCGGCGCGTTCGGCAGTACGGCCGCGCGGCGGCGCAGCCGGCGTGGCAGTTCGGCAGTTTCGCGGCGCCGACGCTGATCGAGATCGACCGCTTCGACCGGCTCGAGCGCGAAGTCTTCGGGCCGGTGCTGCACATCCTGCGCTGGCCGCGCAGCGGTCTCGGCGAGCTGGTCGCGCAGATCAATGCCAGCGGCTTTGCGCTCACCCTCGGCATTCACAGCCGCATCGACGCGACCGTCGATTTCATCGTCGAGCGCGCCCGCGCCGGCAACATCTACGTCAATCGCAACCTGATCGGCGCGGTGGTCGGCGTTCAGCCGTTCGGCGGCTCCGGGCTCTCGGGCACCGGGCCGAAGGCCGGCGGTCCGCTCTACCTGCGGCGGCTCGGCAGCGGCAACGCCCTGCGCTGGCCGCTGCCGCCGCTCGATGCAGCGAGCGCGTCGCGTCGCGCCGAGCAGCTGGTGCCGCTCGGCGAGCTCGGCCGCTGGGCGGCGCGCGTCGGCCGCGCGTCGCTTGCCGCATGCTGCCAAGGGCTGGCCGAGCGCTCGCCGCTCGGCATGGAACTGCAGCTCGACGGCCCGACCGGCGAGCGCAACCGCTACCGGCTGTCGGCGCGCGACGCGGTGCTGTGCATCGCCGGCGACGAGTCCGATCGCTTGTTCCAGCTCGCCTGGGTGCTTGCTGCCGGTGCCCACGCACGTCTGGGTCGGCGATGCGGCGCTGCCGCAGCCGCTGCTTGCCGAGCTGCCGCACGCCGTGCGCCAGCGCGTGCGCGTGACGCACGACCCGCTGGCAGCCGAATTCGATGCCGCGCTGATCCAGGCCGGCCCGGCCGAAGTCGCCGACTGGAGTCGGCGCCTGGCTGCCCGCGGCGGCCCGATCGTCGGCCTGCAGGCCGCGCCGGTCGGCGCCGCCGGCGAGGACGCGTTTTCGCTCGACCGCCTGCTGGTCGAGCGCACCGTCTCGGTCAACGTCACCGCCGCGGGCGGCAACGCCAGCCTGTTGGCGACTGGCTGCACCGCGCCGGCCGCGGCGCTGCAAGCTACGGAAAGCGCGTCCCGGCGTCCCACTTCGGCGGCCAGGCGCAGTAGGGCGAGACGTTCGACTGGCCGCGCTCGCGGATTCGTGCCAGCACCGCCTCGGCCGGCGGGCGAACCCGCGGGCCGTACGACGCGGCGGCATTCAGCGCGGCACGGCAGTTCTTCTCCAGGTTGTCGGTCAGCGCCAGCGTCAGCCAGAAGGCGCGCCGGGCATCGCTGTCGCGGCCGGTCATGGCACTGGCAACCGCAAGCGTCGTCCAGTCCTCCCAGCGGCCGGCCGGGTTGTTGGCGCCACGCAGCGTCAGCGCATGCAACGCCAGCTGGCGCGCGGCTTCCGGCTGCGGCGGGTTGACCTTCAGGTGGAAGTAGGCCAGGTTGCCGGCAATCTCGGCGTCCTGCGGATTGGCGCCGAAGGCACGCATCTGCAGCGCGAACGCCTCCCGCACCTGGCGCCGCGTCCAGAAGGCGGTGCGCGCCTGCTCGTTGAGGCGCCGCGCGTCGTCGGGTGCGCGCCGGCGCAGGTGCTCCGGGCCGAGCGTCGGCAACGCCGCGGCCATGACCGCCTGCCGCATCGCGGCGTCGTCGCCGCTGCGTTCGGCCAGGTCGGCAAGCGACAGGGCGGGTGCCAGCGCCCGCTCGATGCGGCCGGCGAGCTCCGGAAGCGGCCCGGCGAGCAACTGCAGCGAACGCTCGCCGAAGTCCGCCGACACCGGCAGCGGCGGCTCGGCAGGCGCCGACGGCGGGGCCGCGGGTGGCGCCGTGGCCACTGGCGCCGGTCGTGCGTCGGCGGCCCGCTGGCGTGCGGACGGGGTGGCGGGAGCGCGGGTTGTGGCGGCCGGCGTCGGTGTCACCACCTTGCGCAGGGCGGTCCAGGCGCCGCCGGCGGTGAGCAGGACGATCGCGGTGACCAGTCCGACGATGACGCCGGGTATCGCCAGCCGCCGCATCCCGACCGCCAGGCGCTTGCGCCGCACCGAGGTGGCGGCGCTGCGCAGCGGCTCGGGCGAGCCCGCCGCGGGCACTGCCTGCGGCGCAGCGGCTGCAGATGCCCCGGCTGCGTCGGCGAGCCTTTGTGCCTCTGCGCTGGCCTGCGCAGCCGCCAGGTCGCTGGCGCGCCGCCGGCGCATTTCGCCGGCCGTGGTCGTCGGCACTTCCAGGCTGGCAGCCGGTGCGGCGGCGATCGAACCGCCTGCTGGGGCGGCCGAAACCGCTGCGCCCGCGCCGTTCTCGTCACCCGGGCCCGACGGTGGTAGCGCCGAGCCGAGGGGAATTGCCGAGGCCGCCGCAGCCTCGGCAACAGGCGCCGCCATCGAAATCGGCGTGCGCGGCACCGGCCCTGCTGCGGCAGACGCCGCAGCCGCGTCGCGCAGCGCCGGTGCGATCCGCGTCACCGGCGTCGGCGACGCCGCTGCCGCGCTGGAGTTGCCGCTGGCAAGCGTCCATTCGTCATCGAGCGACGCCGCCATGTCGGCATCGGCCAGGGCTTCGGCACAAAGGGCGATCAACTCGGCATGGGGCCGAGTCGCGCCGGGCTCCAGGTCGTGGAAGTGGCGGATTCGCTCGATCAGCGTGCGCGCGGCGGCCAGGCCGACGGACGTCCAGTCGGCTGCGTCGGCTGGCTGCGGCGACGCGGTTGCGGGCAGGTAGCGCGCAAGCATCGCCGCCACGCTGTAGAGGTCGCAGCGCCAGTCGAGCTGGCGCGTCGGGCCGAGGTCGCCATGGCGACCGGCCTCGAGCGCGGCAAGCAGCCGTGGCGACTGGTACGGATAGTCCTGCTGGCGCCCGATCGGCAGCGGTGTGGTCAAGGCCTCGCCGGCGACCAGCGAGAAGGCGAAGTCGATCATCGCCAAACGATCGAACAGCGGCTGCAGCTTCGCCCCCGGCGCCTCGGGCCGGAAATGCGGTGGTCCGAAGGGGATGCAGACGTTGTCGGCCTTGATGTCGAGATGGATCACCTCCAGCCGGTGGATCGCTTCGAGCGCGATCAGGCTGTGGTGCGCCAGCGCCCACCAGTGGGCGCGGTCGGCAAAGACATGCGCCAGCACCCGGCCGTCGCGCTGCACCGGCAGCAGCGTCGCCCACTGGTCGACGGTGATGCCGGCGTCGTAGGTCTGCACCAGCGCCGTACCGCCCCCTGCGCCGCGGTCGAACTGCACCACGTCGGGAACGCAGGCCACGCCGTGGCCGACCAGCCGCGCCAGGATGCGCCATTCGCGCTCGGTCCACTCGCGGAAGTCGCCGTCCATGGTCGAGAGGAAGCGCTTCGTGTAGCGCCGCCGTTCGCCGGGCAACGCTTCCTCGCGGTAGACCTCGACATGCTGGCCGGTCACCATCTTCAGCCGGGCGCGGCCGAAGACGCGGTCGATGTCGGCCGGGCTCATCGGGGCACCCTCGGTGCGACCGCATCGCTGGCGCGGCGCGGCGGCGTGCCGTGCCGCGGGGCCACGGCACGGCGCGGCGCCGACGCGCCTTCGACATGCATGGACGGTGTGCTGTGCGTTCGCGGCCGGGAGGCGGCTGCCGACAGGGCCGCAGGGGGTGACGTGGCCGAAGCCGCCGAAGCGGGCCGGGCCGCGGTCGAGGCGGCCGCTTGCGGCTCGGGCAACGCGGCTGCCGGCGTCTCGGTGTCGGGTGCGAGGGCGTCGTCGGGTTCGTCGACGGGTCGCCATTGCATCCAGGCCGCTGCGGCAACCAGGGCCAGGCCGACCAGCAACGCAAGCAGCCGGCCGCGGCCGCTTCGTGGCGCGGGCTTTTCGGCCGAGGTGGCCAGGGGCGGAATTGCCTGCACGGCCTGTGCAACCGCGGGGACGCTTGCGGCCGCGCCGGAATCCGCTGCATCGGGCGGCGCATCGACAAGGGCCGTGTCGGCACCGCCCGCCGCGGTGCGCTGCACCGCCAGCACGGTGGCATCGTCGTGGCTGCCCTGGCTGCGGGCCAGCGAAGCCAGCCGCGAGCAGCGCTCGGCGAGCGGCAGCGGGGCGCGCAGCAGCTCGGCCATGTCGGCGGCGTCGACATGCTTGTGCACGCCGTCGCTGCACAGCACCAGCAGCTCGCCGGGTGCCAGCGACACCTGCCGCGTGTTCGGATCGCCGACGGCGCCGTTGCCGACCATGCGCGCGGGGTCGTCGTCCGAGCCGCCGGGGGGCGCCGGCTCGCCGAGCTCGGCATAGGTGTCGTCGGTGCTCAGCAGCTCGGCCGGCGACGCGTCGGCGTGGACGCGGTAGATGCGGCAATCGCCGACCCACGCGGTCAGCCAGTCCGCCGACGACGCACCGGTGCGGCAGCAGACCGCGACCGTTGCCGCACCGGCGCGTGTGCTCTGGGCCGCAATCAGCGCGGCGATGCGCCGGTCGGCGGCCTGCAGGGCACCGCGCAGGCTCGCGGCATCGACCGGCAGCCCGTGCAGCGCAATGTGCAGGTGGGCGACCAGTTCGCGGCTGGCGGTCGACGCCATGGCGCCGCCGCCGACCCCGTCGGCAACGACGAACAGCGCCGAGTTCGAGGTCAGCGGGCTGTGCGCATCCTCGTTGATCTCGTGCCGCGGGGCGCAGGACGATGCGGCCGCGGCGTCGATATCGAGGCTGCCGCCGCTGGCGGTGATCGGCACCAGCGTGCTGGCGCGTTCGACATCGACGGCCCGCCGTGAGGACGGGTCCCACGGGGTTTCGATGCTCATGGGCTGGGTGATCATCGGAGGGGGCGGCGAGCTCATGGTCGGCTCAGTTGCAGGCGTGCAGGGCGGCTCGTTCGGCAACGTCCGGCCGAGCACCATCGGCTCGCCGATGCGCCAGCGCAGCCGGCTGCCGGTGGGGTGGAGGGTCTCGCCGACGAGCACCCCGTTGTCGCCGTGAACGACGACCTCGGCGCCCTCGCGGTCGCAGCCGGTGATCTCGATGTGGCGCCCCGAGACGCTGGCATGCACCAGGTCGACGGCGAGCGCCTGGCTGCGCGATCGGCCGATGCCGAAGGGCATCGCCGCCGCGTCGAGCAGCGCCGAGCGTTCGCCCGACGCCATCTGCGCGGTGAGGCGCAGCGATTCGCCGGCGCCTGCGCGATGCGACCACCGGCGTGATCGGCGTCGACGGCGCTCCGCCGCTGGCGGCGATCGGCGTGGCCGCGCGAGGCGCCGGGTCGGCGGTTTGCAGCGTCAACGCCGGGTAGTCGCTGGTCGGCCCTTCGGTCAACGCCGAGAGCACGATGCGGGCCCCCGCGGGCAGCCGTATCGGCCGGTGGCCGCCCGCTTCGGCCGCCGGGCCGCTGCGGGCAACGCCCTTGGCACCGCCGTCGACCCGGACGCCATTGGTCGACCCGGTGTCGAGCAGCCACCAGGCGCCCTGGTCGAACCAGATTTCGGCATGGCGCCGGCTGGTGTAGGTGCCGTCGACGGGAATGTCGCAGCCGCCGCCCTTGCCGATGCTGTAGCGCCGGCCGGCGACGACCGCGGCAATCGCGACCTTGCGCCGGCCGCGGCGGTCGTCGACCTCGAGTTCGAGCCGGTGGCCGGCAAGCGGTGTCTGCGATGCGCCGGCGCTGCGGCGCGCGGCCTCGCCGCTGTCGTCGGTGGCGGTTTCGCCGTCGCGCTCGACCCAGCGTCCGCCCAGGGTCAGGACGTAGGCGCGCGGGTCGGCGGCCGGTGCGCCGGCGCGCAGTTCGGCGAGCAGGGCGGCGTATTCGTCACCCGCTTCGGCGGCTTCGCTGCCCGGCGGCAGGATCGCCCGCAGACCGGCGAACTGCGACAGGTCGATCGACGCGGAATTCGGCAATGCGCTGATGATGTCGCGGCGCAGGAAGCGGCGGATCTGGTCGGGCTTGAATTCGGCGATGAAGCGGCGCAGCAGGTCGAGCGCTTCGCTGTCGTCGTTGCAGCCGATGTCGATCGAGGTCAGCATGAACTGGTCGCGCTCGGCAATCGCCAGATGCAGCCGCAGCGGCCCGTCGACGAACTGCTGCAGCTCGTCGCGAATGGCTTCGATCAACGGCGCGTACGGCCCGAGGTGTTCGACGACCGGTTGCACTGCCGGGGCGGCCTGGCCGGCCGGGGCCTGCGGCCGGTGTTCGACGGCCGCGCCGGCGCGCTGCGGCAGGTCGGGGCGACCGAGCAGGCTGTCCATGCGGTTGAGCTTGTCGAGAATCCAGCTCTTCAGGGGCATGCGGTCAACTCCGGTAGGCGACGACAAGGGTGGCGAGCGGCCCGGGCAGCCGCAAATAGCGCACCCGCGGCGGCCGCGGCAGGCCGTAACGCTAGGTCAGGCCCTCGAGAAAGCGGCCCCACCCCGGCTGGATCGACTCGCCCGCCTTGACGCAGGCGAGCAGCGCGGGCAGCGACAGCTCGATCAGCACGCCGATGCGCGCCACGTCGCCGACCTGGATCAACGCCCGGCGCAGCGTGTCCTCGATGTCGGCGAGGCAGTCGGCAAAAGGGCCGTCGAAGGACCAGACGAGGGGGGCGGCGACTTCGTCGGGTGCGCCTGCGGCGCGCGGCTGCGGCGGGTGGCGCGGGGCGTCGGGGGTCAGTCATGCGGTGTGATCTTCTGCGTCCAGCAGCGCGGGTCTGCGGTGCTGGCGCTTTCCCGCGAGGGTCGCGAATGTGGATTTGCAACGCTGCGCCGGGATTTCGGCCCGGCAGCCGACCTACTTTCTTTGCTTCGCCAAAGAAAGTAGGCAAAGAAAGGCGACCCGGCGGCTGCGCCCTCACGGCTTTCGCCGTGAGGGTTCGCTGCGGTGCTCGGGGCCCGGGGCGACCGCAAAAACTCGCCCTGGGTACAGGGCTCAGACATTTGCGGCCGGCGGCTTCGCCGCTGCCCCCGAACCCCTGCGCTCCTCGCCGCATCCAACGGGAAGCATTCGGCTCGCTTGCGCATCGCCTCGGCTGGCTCGCTTCGCTTCGCCCTCGGTACCTGCGATTCAGGCGACGCGCAGCGAGCACTGCGGAGGCGATGCGAAGCGAGCCGACTGGGTCTCCCGTTGGATGCGGCGAGGAGCGCAGGCGGGCGGGGTTGCGGCGCGCAGCGCCGTCGAGCGCGCATGTCTGAGCCCCGTACCCGGGGCGAGTTTGCGCGCTCGCCCCGCCCGCCGAGCACCGCAGCGGACCCCCTGGCGAAAGCCAGGGGGCGCAGCCGCCGGGTGCCCTTCTTTTGGTTCCTTTTCTTGGGCAAGCAAGAAAAGGAACTCGGCTGCCGGGCCGAAATCCCGGCGCAGCCTCACGCAGTGAACACATGCTGGCATCCGCGCTCGCGCCCAATCGCTGGCCAGAGCCGCAACTCGACGCCATGGCGCAGCCATTCACGAGCCCTCAGCCGCAGGCGAAACGAAGCCAGCGTCACGGCCGCGCCCCCGCCGCAATCACCCCGCGCTGCCGCGCCGCGATCTGCATCGCGATCTCCGCCGCCGGATTCGGGCCCGTTGTCCCCGGCGCCGTGGATGCGCCCGGTCGCGGCGATCCAGTTGCGCTCGGTCAGCACGCCGATGGCCTTGGTCCAGCGCGGATCGGCCGGGTCGCCGCGCCACGCCGCCGTGTACCACTTGTACGGCCGCAGCGGCCCGCAGGCCACCGGCTTGTGGCGCTTGCCGGTGGTCGGCTTGCACATCGCCTTCAGTTCGTTCAGCGAGCGCGCGTCGTTGGGAAAGGTCGGCGTGCCGGTCTTGCCGGCGATCCAGTCGATGTCGCGGCAGCGTGCCGCGTCGAAGACCTGCTCGCACGCCAGCCGCGAGGTGCCGGCACGGTGGCTGTAGGAAAGCGCGTCGATGATGACTTCGGCGCCGTCGCGCGGCGGCAGCGGCGCGGCGGGCCGCCGAGGCGCTCCATGGCAGCACCGGCGAACGCGCCGCATCGCCGCCGGCCTTGGCGTCGGCGACGCCGCGGACCGCGCGCACCAGGTGCGGCCGGCGCACTTCGGTCTGGCCGTTGGCCGCCGCGGCCAGCGCCGCCATCATTCCGGCGACGCCGAGCGCGCTGGAGCGCGCCTGTCCCTGGCCCCAGCCTTCGGCGACGACGTCGACGACCGGCCGGCCGCGGCATTTTTCCCAGTCGTCGTCGCTGCCGCGCTGGCCATCGGCGCCGGCGGCGCAACCGGCGAGGGGGCCGGCATTCAGTCCGCCAAAGCCCATCAGGCTGAAGGGTGCGCCGAAGATTGCCCCCCGCGGGCTCGGCCAGCAGGCGGCCGAAGACGACGCCACCGGCCAGCGGCCGCACGCCCGGAACGCCGATGTCGAGCGGCGTATCGACCGATCGACCGAACAGCAGGTCGTGCTGGCCGCAGTCGGCGCGCGGCAGGGCGCAGCCGCCGTTCCAGCCGAAGCGCTGCGCCGCGGCCTGGATGGCGGCCGGCCGGGTACAACCGGCAAAACCCCGGTCGGCGCAGAACATCCGGTCGAGAAAGCGCGCTGAATCCGAACGCATCAGCTCGCTGCGCAGGCTGCCGCGCTGCGGCACGCCGGCGACCATCGCCGCACGTTCGGCAGCCAGCCAGCGGGCACCGACCTGGCTGTCGGCGAGGAAGGCGCTGGCCATGACCGGCTTGATCGTCGACGCCGGCATGGCGTCGTGGTAGGCGGCGGGGTTGAGCAGCGCGTCGGGGCGGAAGCGGATCGGGTAGGGAAGGCGGCTGTCGCAGTCGCGCGCCCGCCCGGGGCCGTCGAACTCCTGCCGGGTGCAGGGCGACAGCGCCCCGGCCAGTGCCTCGATGCGGCCGCTGGCGACGTCGATGACCGCCACGGCCGCCATCCGCACCAGCGCCGACTCGAGCATGCGGCCGCCGACCGGCCGGCTGCCGTCCTCCGACGCGCCGAATGCCGAGCGCGGTGCAGGCGTCCTGCCGGCCGGTGTAGCAGGCCGCGGTCTTCTGGCTCAGCGCCTGCAGCGCCGGATCGATCGTCAGGTCGATCGAGAAGCCGACGTCGAGCGGATGACCTGTCGAGCGCAATCCGGTTCGGCCCGCAGGCGTTCGCCGTCGGCCGCTGTCGCGCGCGCCGCTTCATCATCGACCTCGGTCAGCTGCCGGTACAGCTCGCCCGACGGACGGCGCAGCGTCTCCAGTGGAAGCAGCATCGCGCCGAGCGTCGGCGGCAGCGACCAGCGGGGTCGTCGATGGCCACGGTCGTGCCCGGCTCGCCGGCCAGCGGCTGCGGGGGCGCTGCCGGCGCCTTGTCGGCGCTGCCGGCGGCGCGTTGGCAGCCACCAGGCCGCTCATTTCAGGTCGGCCGCAGATGCGCTCGTCGGTGCCGCGTGGGCCGGCGGCGAACCAGGTGGGTGTGGCATCGCCGCCGCTGCGCCCCAGGTAGACGCAGCCGGCCAGCCCGCCCCATGGGTTGGCGCGCGCCAGCTGCCGCGGCGACACCGCCAGCCACTGGTCGGGCCGCCAGCGGGCAGTGACCCGGTTCGACCTCGGTACCACGCCAGGCCAGGCTTTCGAGCAGTCGGCCTTCGGCATGCGCCATGCGTGCGCACGGCCGCCGCGATGTCGTCGCAGCGCGACGACGAAGCGCAGCTCCGGATGCCCGGCAACCTCGACCGGCGTCGCCAGCGTCCGGGCAACGGCCTCGAGCCAGCGTGCGGCATGCAGGCCGACCGGCTCGACGACGCGGCGGTTGTCGCGGCCGCTGAAGCGGGCCAGCGCCCGGTCGACCTCGGCGAGCTGTTCTGCCAGCCGCACGGCCGTGCCAGCGGCCGGCGGCCCCGAGCGGTTGAAGAGCGCCCTGCAGCCGGGCGATCGACGCCTGCCTGCGCACCCCATTCGCGCCGGCATGCCGGCAGGTGCGCCAGCAACTGCTCGGCACTCGGCGCGCCGGTGGCCGCCGCGCGGCGAACCACCGCCGGCTCGAAGGTCTTCAGCGCCGCCAGCTGCCGCACGCTGACGTGGCGGTTGGCACTCGCGGCAGCGTCACCGCCGTCGCTCGGCCGCAAGGCCGCCACCAGCAGCAGCACCCCCAGCAGCACCGGCAGCACCGCCATGCTGGCGACGATGGCGAAGTCGAGCAGGCTCGAACGTGCGCGATCAGCCATGAAGCCCCCGGCTGTCCGTGCCGGCCGGCGCCGGCAGGTTGAGATTCAGGCTCAGCCCGAGAAATGCCAGGTTGACGAGCATCGAGGTCATGCCGAAGCTGACGAAAGGAAAGGTGACGCCGGTCAGCGGCAGCACCGCCAGGTTGCCGGCCACGGTCACCGCCAGCTGGCAGAGCGTCAGCACGACCCACGCCAGCGCGATCCAGCTGAGCAGCGCCTGGTCGTCGTTGCCGACACGGCCGGCGCCGGCGACCAGCCGCGGCTCGCCCGAGGTGACGCGGCCATGGTGGCGGATCAGCCGGTGCAGCCAGACGGCGGTGAAGAGCGTCAGCGCCCAGGCGGCGGTCTGGCCGAAAGCGCCGACCGCCGCGCTGAAGGTGTAGTCGCTGTGAATCTGCGCCGGCACGCCGCCACAGCCGCCACTGGCCGAGTAGCCGCACCAGGGCACGCTGCCGAGGCCGAAGCCGTCCCAGGGTGCCGCGCGCTGGAACCAGCCGACGAGAGCCAGCTGGTCGTTGGCCGAGGCCAGCGGCGCCGCCAGGCTTTCGAGCCGCGCCTGCGTCACCTCGTCGAGCGAGCCGACGGCAAACAGCGCCAGCGTCATCAGGACGATCCATCCGCCGAACAGCAGCACCGCCAGCGCGTACGCCGGCGCGCGCCAGCCGCTGCGCCGGTTCAGCCACATCGCCACCGACGCGGCGAGGAAGGCGCCGGCGGCGTAGGTGGCGATCAGCAGCGGCCCCATGTCGCGGGTGGCGAGCATCGCGCCGACCAGCACCAGCGCGACAAAAGCCAGCGGCGCGATGTAGCGGGCCAGCGAAGCCGCGCCGCGGCCGCTCAGCGCCATGCGCTCGGCCAGCGGGCCGCCGCGCAGGAAGAAGAACCAGGCGGCGCCGACGATCAGCCAGATGCGACCCAGCTCCGAGGTCAGCTGCCGCGTGTTGGCGAGCAGCGAGCCGACCGCCGCGACCAGCAAGGCGGCAACCACCGCCGTGCCCAGCGCTGCGGCCCCAGCGGCCGAAGCGCTCGGTCACCCGGCCGGCGAGTTCGTCGACGACGGCCAGCGTCCAGCCGAGTGCCCGGCCGAGCGACTGGCGCAGGAACAGCACCGTCGTCAGCAGCAGCATGCCGAGCCAGAGGTGGCCCTGGTGATAGAGCGCCAGATAGCGGTTGCCGGCATGCGCATGCGCCGACAGGTCGAGCAGCAGCAGCCAGCCGACGCCGGTGGTCAGCACCAGCCCCGGATAGCCGATCCGTGAGGCGAGCGTCTGTGCAATGGTGCGGCGACTGACGGCCGCGCCAGGCCAGCGCAAAGAGCAACGCACCGGCACCCGCAAGCGCCAACGCCGCCGCCGAGGGGGCGCTCCACCACGTGTCGTCGAGCCGCGCCGGCGCGAAGTCGCGCCCGGCAAGCGGCCAGGGCACGCGGCCGATCCAGGCCAGCGTGGCCCAGCCGATCCAGGCCAGGCCGATGCCGGCCAGCGGCGCCGCGCCGCGCCGCGCCAGCTGCATCAGTGCCAGGCCGAACCCCATCCAGCCGGCCCACTGCCAGCCGGCGGTCCGCAGCAGCGCGCGCATCGCTGCGTTCTTGCGCTCGTTGTTCGGCGACTGACGTGCCTCGCTCATCAACGCGGCGCTGCGACCGAGCCAGGTGCCGATGCCGGCAGCGGCGCAGTCGGCAGGCACCTTGGGCGTCGCCGCCGCGGGCAGCGATGGCCGTGGCGGCAAGCGTTTCCAGGCCACGGCGGCCGTCGAGCGCGGCGCCGAGCAGCAGCGCGGCGTTGGCGCGCGTGGCAGGCGCAGCCGCGGCGACGCCGAGCGCCGCGTCGATGCGGCCGGCGGCGCAGAGCAGCGGCAACGGACCGGTCTGGCCGCGCGTGTCGAGCGAATAACGGCGCAGATACGGCTCGATCTCGGCCTCGAGTGCGGCGATGTCGTTGGCGATGGCGAGCAGGTCGCCGGCCTCGTCGCTCTGCTGCAGACGCAGCTCGGCCAGACGCGTCTGCGCCTGCCGGATCGGCTCGTGCATCGACTGGCGCACGCCGCCGAGCGCCTCGGCGACGACCGCCGGCAGCCGGGTCGGAGGTGCTTCGGCGCCGAGCGCGGTGCCGTCGCAGAGGCGGCGGCGAAGGGGCGCTTCGGCCGCCTTGCCGAAATCACTGCAGAGCCGTGGCAGCACCGGCGGCGGCATCGCACCGACACCGATCGCGTGTTCGGCATAGCGCTGGTCGCGGCCGGCGCCGGCATCGGCCAGGCGCAGGTAAACCGGCACCAGCAACGCCACGGCAACGAGCACGAGAACGGCTTCGACGAGGTTGGCCGGCAGCGCAGCAGATCGGGAAGGGAGATTGATGCTCGACAGCATCCGGGGCGAGGTCCTGATCAAGAAAGCACAACGGCCGCCGGCAGGGGTGCCGACGACCGTGCCCGATTGTCGCCGAGGTGTTGTGCAGCGGTTCGCTGAGGGCTTGCAGCTTGGGATGGCAACTGTCGCGACTGTGATCGAGGCTGCCATGACCGATGCCAGTGCGGCTTTTTATCTGCTCGATCCCGCGGGTCGATGTTCTCGACGCTGACGAGGCGGCGCTGGCGCAGGCGGTGTCGGCTGGCTGCCTACTGTTTTTGTCCGTGCCTTGCCCGTTTGCCGCTGGCGTGTATCTGTTTTGACGCGCCGGGATTCCGCCCCGGCGGGCGGGTAACTTTCTTCTGTCGGGCCCAGAAGAAAGTCACCAAAGAAGAGGGCCTGAACACGATTTGGCCGTCACGCTTCGGCCACAGGTGGTCCGCCAGCCGCGGTGGCGCGAGAACCTCTTCTGTGAGTTGCAGGTGCCGATCGCGAAGCATCGCTTTGCCACCGTGGTGTCAGCCCGCCAGCCGCTGAATGCAGCAGGTAGGGTGGCTCGATGCGGCTGGACGACCCACCGTAATTGGCCGGTGCGGCACGCGGCGGAAGTTCTCGCGCCACAGGCCCGCGCGCACCACCTGCCGCCGAAGCGTGACACCCAAATCGTGTTCGGGGCCTCTTCTTTGGTGACTTTCTTCTGGCCCCGACAGAAGAAAGTTACCCGCCCGCCGGGGCGGACACCCGGCGCGTCAGAACGGACACACGCCAGCGGAAAACGTGTAAGGCACGGACGCAAAACCCCGGCCGGCACGCCCAAAAAACCTACCCTGCCGAGCGCAAATACTTGAACGCCCCGATTCCGCTTGCCAGCAACTGCTCCCCGTCCAGCCAAACCTCCGCCCGCGCGAAATAAACGCTGCGCCCGCGGCGCTCCACATTCCCCCGCGCGCGCAACAGCGATCCCTCGCCGCTGCTCATGAAATGGCTGGTCAGCGACAGGGTGACGCTGTGTGCCTCGGGCTCGCCCGGCGGCGTGTACAGGCCGGCATACCCCGCTGCCGCGTCGAGCAGGGTGCAGATCACGCCGCCCTGCACCCGGCCACTGCGGTTGCCCAGACGCGGCGACATCGCCAGCTCGAACGCGACGGCGCCGGGCGACCAGGCGGTCATCCGCAGACCGAGCGAGACCAGGAACGGGTTGTCCAACGGCAGTTCAGCACTCATGCGCCGATTCTGCCGCGGCCGTCCCATGCGGGAGCCGTCGCATAATGCAAATGCAGTTGCACTAGCATTTGGATGCATGGAACGTCAGACCCGTCAGAAGAAGGCCGTGATCGAGGCGCTCGAGGCCAGCGGCCGCTCGCTCAGCCCGGCCGAGATCTGGGCCTTGGCGCAACCCCATGCGCCGAGTCTCAACCTGTCGACGGTCTACCGGCAGCTGAAGGCACTGCACGACGATGCCCAGGTGGTCCGGGTCGAACTGCCCGGCCAGTCGCCGCGATTCGAAGCGGCGTGCGGCGGTTGCGCGCGCCACCGCAGCCACGGCGCGGTGCAAGCCGGCGCGGCGCATCACCACCACCACCATTTCCACTGCGAAGTCTGCGACCTGGTGATGCCGATCGACGGCTGCCCGGGCGGCATCGAGCGTCTGGCGCCGGCCGGCTTCACGGTCGAGCGCCACGATCTCACGCTGCACGGGCGCTGCGCGGCCTGCGCGGGAGGGTCGACGTGAAGGCGCCGCATTCGCATCGGCCGCGCAGCCTGCTGATGGCCGGCGCCGGGCCGCGCGTTGCCGCGGCCGGCGCCGTCCTGGCGTTGCTCTGGCTGGCCGTCGGTTGGGCGCTCGGGCTGCCGGGATGAGTGCCATTCGGACTTCCGTGCCTTCGGGGGCAGAGGCGATCGCCGACAGCGCAGCCGTGCGCATTCGCGACCTCACGGTCACGCACCAGCGCCATCCCGCCGTGCATCACCTGAGCGGCGCCTTGCGGCGCGGCTCGCTGACGGCAATCGTCGGCCCGAACGGCGCGGGCAAGAGCAGCCTGCTCGACGCGCTGATCGGCCGTCTGCAGCCTGCGGGCGGCCACATCGACTTCGCCGACGGGCTGCGCGGCAATGTGGCCTACCTGCCGCAGCAGTCGAACATCGACCGCAGCTTTCCGATTCGCCTGCTCGACCTGGTGATGCTCGGCCACTGGTCGCGCATCGGCGCGCTGCGCGGCGCCGGCGCCGACCTTCACCGCCAGGCGCGCGACGCATTGGCGGCGGTCGGGCTCGGCGGATTCGAGCAGCGCCTGATCGCCCACCTGTCGGTCGGCCAGTTTCAGCGGGCGCTGTTTGCCCGGGTGGTGCTTCAGGACGCGCAGCTGATCCTGCTCGACGAGCCCTTCAACGGCATCGACAGCCGCACCAGCGCCGACCTGCTGGCGGTGGTGGCCCGCTGGCATGGCGAGGCGCGAACGGTGGTCGCCGTGCTCCACGACCTCGATCAGGTGCGCGCGAATTTTCCCGAGACGCTGCTGCTGGCGCGCGAGGCGATCGCCTGGGGCCCTACGGAGCAGGTGCTTTTGCCGGAAAACCTGTTGCGCGCCCGGCGCATGGCCGAGTCGTGGGACGACACCGCGCCGCGCTGCGAGCGGGCGATGCCGGGTGCCGTCTCGGCCGCCCCGGCAGCATTGGGACTCGGCGCATGAACTGCGCAGCGCAACGCCGCGGGGCCTGCGGCATCACCGACGACGCCCTGCGCGCGGCCGGGCGACGATGAACGCGCTCGAAGCCTTGCTGATCGCGCCTTTTGCCGAGTTCGGCTTCATGCGCCGGGCGCTCGTCGCCTGCCTGGCGATCGGGATCGGCTGCGCCCCGATCGGCACGCTGCTGGTGCTGCGGCGCATGAGCCTGGTCGGCGACGCGATGGCGCATGCGCTGCTTCCCGGCGCGGCGATCGGCTTCGCGATTGCCGGTTTCTCGCTGGTCGCGATGGGGGGTGGCGGTTTCGTCGCCGCGCTGGCGGTGGCGGTGCTCGCCGGCTGGGTGACCCGCGCCACGGCACAGCGCGAGGACGCCAGCTTCGCTGCCTTCTACCTGATCGCACTGGCGGCGGGGGTGATGATCATCTCGACGCACGGCAGTCCGGTCGACCTGATGCATGTGCTGTTCGGCAGCGTCCTCGCGGTCGACGACGCCTCGCTGCTGCTGGTGGCGGGCGTCGCCAGCCTGACGTTGATCGCACTGGCGCTGGCCTGGCGGCCGTTGCTGGCCGAATGCGTCGACCCCGGTTTCCTGCGCGCGGTTGGGGGTGCAGGCAGCGCGGTGCACTTCGGCTTCCTGATCCTGGTGGTGCTCAATCTCGTCGCCGGCTTCCAGGCGCTCGGCACCCTGATGGCGGTCGGGCTGATGATGCTGCCGGCGACGGCAGCGCGCTTCTGGGCCGAGGACGTGTGGAGCCTGTCGGCGGTGGCGGCGGCGATCGCGGTGGCCAGTGGTTTCGGCGGGCTGCTGATGTCGTACCACCTCGACCTGCCGTCGGGTCCCGCGATCGTGCTGTTGGCGGGCGCGGTCTATCTCGCGTCGCTGCTGCTCGGCCGCCGCGACAGCCTGCTCAGCCGGCGCCTGGCGCTGCGTTCGCACCGTGCGGCCTGAGCACCCGGCGCTGGCAAGCCGGCGGCGGCTGCTCGCTGCCGGCCTGGGCCTGGCTGCGGCGGGGCGGTCCCCGGCTGCGCCGGCAGCCGCAGCGCCGCCGCTGCAGGTGGTCGCCAGCTTCTCGATCCTCGCCGACATGGCGCGCCAGGTGGCCGGCGACGCTGCCGTGGTGCATGCGCTGGTGGGTCCCGACGTCGACGCCCATGCCTTCCAGCCGGCGCCGAGCGACGCCCAGCGGCTGGCGCGCGCCGACCTGGTGCTGATCAACGGCCTCGGCTTCGAGGGCTGGATCGACCGGTTGATCCGCGTCTCGGGCTACCGCGGGCCGGTGGCGGTGGCGACGCGCGGCATCGAGCCCCGCCGCGTCGGTGCCAGCGCCGATCCGCACGCCTGGCAGGACCCCCGCCATGGCCGCCGCTACGTCGAGAACATCCGCGCCGCGCTCGCCAACGCGCGACCCGCCGATGCAGCGGGCTTTGCCGCCCGCGCGGCGGCCTACGCTGCCCGCATCGACGAGATCGACCGCCGCGCGCGCGCCGGGATCGACGCCGTCCCGGCAGCCGATCGGCGAGCGATCTCGCCGCATGCCGCCTTCGGCTACCTCGGCGAGGCGTTTGGTGTCACCTTCCTCGCGCCGAGGGGCTGGTCGGGCGAGGGCGACGCGTCGGCGGCGGCGGTGGCCGGCGTGATTCGCCAGATTCGCGCGCAGCGCGTGCGCGCGCTGTTCCTCGAGAACACCACCGACCGGCGGTTGATCGAGCGCATCGCCCGCGAAACCGGCGTGGCGATCGGCGGAACGCTGTATTCGGACGCGCTGTCGGCTCCCGGCGGGGTGGCGGACACGTACTTGCGAATGCTCGCGCACAACACGGGGGAGCTTGCGGCGGCACTGGGGGCTTCTCGGCGCTGACGGGGGTCCGTGCCTTGCCCGTTTTGCGCTGACGTGTATCTGTTTTGACGCGCCGGGATTCCGCCCCGGCGGGCGGGTAACTTTCTTCTGTCGGGCCCAGAAGAAAGTCACCAAAGAAGAGGGCCTGAACACGATTTGGCCGTCACGCTTCGGCTACGGCAGGTCCGCAGGCCGTGGTGGCGCGAGAACCTCTCGGGTGAACCGCCCACGCCGATCGCGCAGCATCGATTTCCACCCTGGCGTCAGCGCGACAGACGCTGAATGCGGCGGTTAGGTTGACTCAATGCGGCTGGACAATCCGCCGTGATTGGCCAGTGCGGCACGCGGTGGACGTTCTCGCGCCACAAGCCTATGCGCACCACCTGCCGCCGAAGCGTGACGCCCAAATCCTATTCGGGGCCTCTTCTTTGGTGACTTTCTTCTGGCCCCGACAGAAGAAAGTTACCCGCCCGCCGGGGCGGACACCCGGCGCGTCAAAACAGATACAGGCCAGCGGAAAACGGGCAAGGCACGGACCCCCGGGGGGACCACCTACTGAAGCACCGAAGGAAGACCCTTGCAGCCCTCATCCTCGAGCGAGCTAAACTGTTTCCTCAAAGGAGCAAGAATGCCGATCCGTGCACTTGCAGCCGAGCCCAGCCCCGCGCTTCCACAAGCGGCCCTCGCCGCCCGCCGCCCGCAGCAGCGGCGCCACCCCCGTATTCGAGCAATCCGCGCCCCGCTGGCACGCACACAGCCAGCCCGCGCATGAACCCGGGCCGATGGACTTCGTCGGCCTTTACCGGGCCGATGCGCTCGAGCGCATCGAATGGGCACGCACCGGCGTGATGGCGCGCGATCTGGCCGCCATCGGCCGGCGCATGGGCCTGAGCAACGAACGCCTCTATGGGCTGCTCGGCCTGCCGCGCTCGACCACCGACCGCAAGGTCCGCGAAGACCGGTCGCTGTCGCGCGACGAGGGCGAGCGGCTGATCGGCCTGGCGCGCCTGATCGGGCAGGTCGAGGCGATCGTCGCCGAATCGGGCGAGCCGGCCGGCTTCGATGCGCCGAGCTGGCTCGCCGGTTGGCTCGAGCAACCGCTGCCGGCGCTCGGCGGCCGCACGCCGGGCGAATTCATCGACACCGCCGAGGGGCAGGCGCTGGTGGGCGACATGCTGGGCCGCATCCAGACAGGCGCCTACGCTTGACGATCGCGGTGTGGCGCATCGCCAGCGATGCACCCGACTGGGATGCCACCGACCTTGGCGGACGCGGCGCCGAGCGCACCGGCGGCCGCTGGAACCGCAAGGGCACGCCGGTGGTGTATGCGGCTTCGTCGGTGGCGCTGGCTTGCCTCGAGACCGTCGTCCATTTCAATGCCGGCTTCGGCCTGCCGCTCAACCGCTACCTGGTGCGCATCGATATTCCGGATGCGCTGTGGACGGCGCGGCTCGGGTTCGACCGGTCGCTCATCGGCTGGGACGCCGAGCCGCCCGGGCGCGTGTCGCTGAACTGGGGCCAGGAATGGCTGCTTTCCGGGCGCAACCTGCTTGCCGAGGTGCCGTCGGTGATCGTGCCGGAAGAGTCCAACCTGCTGATCAATCCGGCGCATCCCGACGCCGCACAGCTGCGCACGACCAAGCTGCGCCGCTGGCTCTACGACGGCCGGCTCGGCTGAGCGCAGCATCCGACATGGAACCCGACACCGGCATGCACGACGCGACCACGGCCGACCGGCTCAAGCTGCTGCTCGAATCGACCGGCGAAGGCATCTTCGGCATCGACCTGGCGGGCGACTGCACCTTCGTCAACCGCGCCGCGGCCGAGATGCTGGGCTGGCGAGGCGAGCAGGTGCTCGGCCGCAACATGCACGAGCTGATCCACCACACGCATTCCGACGGCCGGCACTACCCGGAGCGCGATTGCCCGATCTTCAATGCCTTCCGCCGCGGCCTGCCGTGCCGCATCGACGGCGAGGTGCTGTGGCGGGCCGACGGCAGCGCCTTCGCGGCCGAGTACTCGAGCTATCCGGTGGTCGAGGACGGCAGGGTGCGCGGCGCGGTCGTCACCTTCGTCGACATCACCGAACGCAAGCGCGCACAGGCGCTGCTCGAGCGCACCAACGACGAGCTGGAGTCCCGGGTTGCAACGCGTACCCGTGAACTGCGCGAGCTCGCCCACCACCTCGAATGGGTTCGCGAAACCGAGCGCAAGCGGATCGCCCGCGAAATCCACGACGAACTCGGCTCGCTGCTGGTGGCGCTGAAGATGGACGTGAACTGGCTCGAACGGCGCATCGGCCATCCGGTGCAGAGCCGCGACGAGCTGGCGGCCAAGTGCGACCGGATGGGGCGGCTGATCGACACCGCGGTCGACAAGGTCGGCCGCATCATCACCGACCTGCGGCCGAGCATCCTCGACCACCAGGGGCTGTGGGCCGCGCTCGAATGGCAGGCGGGCGAGTGGCTGCAAAGCGCCGAGCTGCAGGCCGAGCTGAAGATCCACGTGACGGCGGGCGTCGCGGCACCCGAGGGCGGCGTGGCGATCGCCGTTTTCCGCATCTTCCAGGAGGTGCTGTCGAACATCGCGCGCCATGCCCAGGCGACCAAGGTGTGGATTCGCATCGACGTCGATGCGCCGCCCGACCCGGTGCTTTATCTGGAGGTGCGCGACGACGGCGTCGGCACCGCGCCCGAAGCGCTGCACGACGCGCGCAGCTACGGCGTGATGGGCATGCGCGAGCGCGCGGCGCACTTCGGCGGCCGGCTCACCATCCGCAGCGCGCCGGGGCAGGGCATGCTGGTGCGCCTGGTGATGCCGCTCGGAGACGCCGAGGCATGATCCGCGTGCTGATCTGCGACGACCATGTGATCGTCCGCCAGGGCATCAAGCAGATCCTCGCCGACGCGGGCGACATCGTGCTGGCCGGCGAGGCCGGCAACGGGCCCGATGCGATGGCCCAGGTGCGCGCCGAGCCGCCCGACGTGGTGCTGCTCGACATTGCGATGCCGCAGCGCGACGGCCTCGACGTGCTGAAGTCGCTGAAGGCCGAGTTCCCGAAGCTGCCGGTGCTGATCCTCAGCACCTACCCCGACCGGCAGTACGCGGTGCGCAGCCTGACGCTCGGCGCCGCTGGCTACCTGAACAAGAGCGCGGATTCGGAGCAGCTGATCGAGGCCGTCCGCAAGGTGGCGGCAGGGCAGCTGTTCATCACGCCGAGCGTGGCCGAGCAGCTGGCCGGGGCGATCGGTGCCGGCCGCGGCGCCAGGAAGGGCCAGGGCGACGACGAGGCGCCGTTGCACGAGCGGCTGTCGCACCGCGAGTACCAGGTCTTCCGGCTGCTCGCCGCCGGCCGCAGCGTCGGCGAAATCGCCGAGCAGCTGGTGCTGTCGCCGAACACGGTGAGCACCTACCGCGCACGCATCCTCGACAAGACCGGCGTGCGCAACGATGTCGAGCTGGCGCTGTACGCGGTGCGGCAGGAGTTGACGTAGGCGCAGGCGTAGGCGTAGGCGCTGTCTTGGCGCCGACCCGCTCGGCGGCAGGCACTGGCCCGTACCAGCCCACATTCTGGAAGTGCCCACGGTATGATGATCGCGTTGCACTTGCAACGCACGCATGAAGTCATCTTCACTCCCCTCCTTGCGAGTCGAGCCCGCCTTGCGTGAAGCCGCCGAAAGCGTGCTTCGCGATGGCGAGACACTCACCAGCCTGATCGAGACAGCGGTCCGCGAAACCATTCAGCGTCGCCGTGTTCAGGAGGAGTTCATCGCCCGGGGCCTGCGCTCGCGCGACAACGCCGCCCAGACCGGGATCTATCACGCTGCCGAGTCCGTTCATTCGGAACTGCAGCAACGTCTCGACGCACGGCGCAAATCGACCCTGGGGTGAGCGCAACGTTCGACGTTCGTTACTCCGACTCGGCGCGCGAGGACCTGCTTCGGTTGTTCGACTTCCTGCTCGATCGTGCCCGGACCGAAGAAGATTTCGATTCGGCGCAGCTGGCCGTCGATGCCATCCGCGACGCCGTGGAGCGACAGCTCAGCCGAACCCCGTTCGTTTATCGCAAGGCGGGCGACAGCCCCTTTCTGCGCGAGCTGCTGATCCCGTTCGGCGGCGCCGGCTATGTCGCGTTGTACGAGATCGAGGATGCCGGTCACGTGACAGTGCTGGCGCTGCGCCATCAACGCGAAGACGACTACCACTGAGGCGGCTCGGTCGTTGGCTCTCCAACCAGTTCGTGCCCACCGCATGGCGATCTCCGCCCCCCTGCATCGTTGCTGACCGGCGACAAGCTGTCGTTGCACGATGCGGGCGTGCAAAGGCACGTGGCTTCGCCGAGTGCGTTTATCGCTGCGATGGGTCAAGGTGCCTGATCTCGCCCACTCGCCACTCGCCATTCAGAACCGGTCGAGTTTCTTCAACGCGTCCGACAGCCGCTCTGCGCCATCGATCGGGTTGTTCTCGAAGACCATCATGTAGAAGAAGTCACGGCCAACCTTCTTCTCCCACTGCTTGCCGAGCTTCAGTTTCAGTTCGGAATCCGTATTGTCCCGATCGTCGCCCTTCGTCTCGAGAACCACGATCCGTCCCGAATTGAGCTTGACGATGAAGTCGGGGTAGTGATTGAGAAACCCGTTGATGCGGAAGCCCTTGCCGCGTGACAGGTTGCGGTGCCACCAGCGCACGCCTCCGAGGTTGGCTACGTCGTTGATCAACCGGCGCTCGAACGTCCCCATGGCGGCCTCGGTGCTGTAGAGGCTCTTCGGAATGGCGGACGCATTGGCGTTCGGCGTGATCGACTCGGGCAGCGCGAAGCTCGGTTGCACCGCAATACGCTCGACATCGAGCAGGTCGTCGAAGGTTTTCAGAGCGTGGGCATTCGCCAGCGTCGTGATCTTTTGCTTGATCTTCCGCACGTAGGCAATATCGCGCTCGATGCAGTCGCGGACCTGCTCCGCATCCATGCCGCTCACCACCCGTCGGACGTATTCCTTCACCTCAGGGTCGGTGATCGGATACAGGTTGCCGATCAGCTCGGCCAGGCGGGCGACCAGATTCCTGATCTGCCCTTCCGGCGACAGGCCGAGGATGTATTTCGTGTACTGCACCCGCTCGCGGGCAGCCAGCTTGAACGCCCGCGGCGCGTAGTTCTCGTCGCCGAGTTGCTCCAGGTCGACGCGGTAGACCTCGGTATCGACGTCCTCGAAAGACATCGTTGCATCGGCTTGCGACAGACGGAACTCCTTGAGCAGCTCCTCGCGTTCGAACAATTGAAACGGCTGCTCAGGAGCGAAGAAACCGCCGTTCGGCACCTCGATGAAGAACTGCGGCAGGCGCACCGCCAAGGCCTCGTCGCGGAACACGTCCTTCACTCGATGGCGATTCATCTTGGCTTCCAACTCCGGTGAAACCTCGTCGCTGCTGGCGCTCGCGAGCGCCTCGAAGGCCTCGTTCTCGGCCAGGGCCCGCGCCTTGAGCTCGCCGACGTAAGTCGCACCCGAAGACTGCCCGACCGTCGACGCGCCTGGCCCGGCTGCCTGACCGCCGCCGCCCTCGGACGGCGTGCCGGCGCGCGCGGCCGCTTCCCAGTCCGGCGAAGCGGCGCTCTTGTCCAGGTCGTTGTCTGTCGTCGACGTGGCCAGACCGGGCAACTCCGGCTGCACCGGCGCGGCGGGCGAGGGCTGCGTTTCGGCGCTCGGCCCGGAGGCATCGATGATGCGACAGTCCCTGTCCGAGAACCCGGCCCGGTTCAGACCCTTGACGACGTTTTGCAGCGTGTCCTGAAAGCGGCTGCTGGCGGTGAAGACGTACGACATGTTCAGCAGGGCAGCGCCGTGCTGTTGCACATGCGGCATGCGCAATACGCGGCCGAGGATTTGCTCGACGTCGATCGGCGAGGTCTTGTCCGCCAGCGACGCCAGGATGTACGCGAACGGACAGTCCCAACCTTCCTTGAGTGCATTGACGGTGATGATGAATCGCACCGCGCAATCGCGGCTCATCAGGTCGTCTCCAGCAAGTTCGTCGATGTCTGCGGTCTTGATCCTGATCTGCTCGGCAGGGACCTTCAGCGCGATCAACTTTTCTCGAATCTTCTCGAAGGTGACGTTGTCGTCGGCGGTTCGCGGCTGCGCCTGCAGCAGCACGATCGGGCGGATGTACTTGCCACCGGCCGCTTCCTCAGCGCCGGCCAGGTCTTCGAGCTGCCGCCGCAGCATCAGCGCCGACTCGATGACCTCGCCACGGCTCGCCCGGTTGGCGACGATCACCGGCAGCTTGACCATGTGCTGCCTCTTCAGCGCCAGGGCGTCGACGTAGCTGACGATATTGCTGTTGTTGCGCGGCGTGGCGGTCAGGTCGAGGATGAAGTCCGGGTTGAGGTTCTTCAGCATCTCGACCGAGAGAGAACTCTCGGCGTTGTGGCTCTCGTCGACAACCACCACCGGCCGCAGGCGACGGAGGACGTTGATCAACGCCGACGCGTCGTGCTCCGGCAGCAGCCATTCTCCAGGGTTGCTTTGATCAGGCAGGAGGAACGACGCGAGGTTGCCGTTCTCCTGATAAATCTTGCGGTCCTCCTTGTTCTTCGCGCGCAGCGAGTCGAAGCTCATGACGACGATCGACAACTGCTCCTGTGCCGTGTCGAAGGAGAAGCCCGCGCCCATCAGCAGGTCGCGCTTCTCGTACACCGCGACGCGGTGCCTGAACAACTGGTCCAGCCGCTTGCGATACGGGTGCTCCGGGGAGCCCAGCGCGTTTACCGTCTGGCGCAGGATGGTCAACGACGGCACCAGCCACACCACCAGCTTCGGCCGCTTCGGGCTGCGCCGGGACAGCGCGGTAAAGATCGTGTCGAGCGCATTCACCGCGATGAACGTCTTGCCGCCCGCCGTCGGCACCTTGGCGCAGATGTGCGGCACGCCAGGCACCGTGTTCTTGTACGGGTCCATCCCGGCGAGGACCGCATCGCCGCCGACCCGCACGCCTTTGGCGGCCCAGTAGTCACGGAAGGCGTGCGCGAGGTTCGGCGTGCCGTCGAGCACGTCGAGGTACTGGCCGAGGTCGGTCAGTACCCGGGTCTGGTAGTCCTTCAGCTCCATGCCGGCGCCGTCTCGACTGGGGTCATTTCGGCCAACAGTGTTTCGGGCGCAATGTCCTGCTCGTGCGGCCAAGACACCGCGCCGTGAAGGAGGGTCACGCGATTGAAGTACGCCACGTCGTTCAGCTCGCGGAACACGCCGTGTTCGAGATAAGGCTTCAGGTCGAAGATGCCACGGCGGCCGTCTTCGATCTCGACGTAGATGCGGTAATCCGGCAGCGGCTTGACGACTTTGACATCCCAGTCCATCGCGTCACCTCACAACGGTTCGATCTTGTAGGGCGCCTCGCCGTTGGCGGCGAGCTCCCAATCGGCAACCAGTTCGTCCCGGTGCAACTCGATCCAGGCCTGGACCAGGCGCAACTGCTTGCGCGGCAGTTCGCCCGCCAACACGTCGCCTTCTGCAATCCCGATCGAAGCCTCGAATTCGGCGTACCGCGCGTGGATATGCGGGAGGTTGTGATGCCGGTTATCGAGGAGATACAGCCGGATGATGATTCCGTAGAACATCGAAATGACGGGCATGGCGCACCTCCTCAGAACCGCGTGATATCGCGCGGTATTTTCTTGAACACGACGCCATGGCGGCGCATGAAATCCTCTGACAGCAGACAGCGGTCGGCATAGACAATAACGGTTGGCGGTTTGCCGCGCTCCCGTGTCTCCGCCGAAGCGCAGGCCGGCGAGAAAGTCCATGTCGAGGCTGGTCGCGCGGTCGGGCTCGTAATGGAAGAACCAAGCGGTTTCCTGGCTCAAGCCGAGCAGATAGGGGCTGTGCGGATTGTCGATCGTGGACCGGTTATGCTGCCGGAATACCTTCGCTGTAGGCGACATAGCCGCGGACCGCCTCGCGTGCCGACAGCCTCGTTGAGTTTGTCATCGGGCAGGAACAGTGGCGCGACCGAGGGTGTAGTAATCGAAGCTTCCGCCGAGTGCGCCAGTATCCGCATTACCCAGCATGGCTCGGCGCAGACGTTCAGCCGTGATTGCTTCCGAGTAGGGAAGCATTTCGATTAGAACAAACCTGCGGCGCTTTCCCATCGGAAGCGTTAAGCTGAAGTACTGCGTGCCCTGTAGTTCCAGAACCCGCAAAGGAGTCAAGGATAAGGTCGTCATCGCTTGTGCACAGCCGTAGAAGGTGGGTAATTAGTTCTACTGGCTTTGGTGTCTCGAACACGGCATGCCCGTCGAACAAACGCTTGATCTCGTTCTTCGCATTCTCAGTTGTCGATACCTCGTCTGCGAATAAGGATTGTTTCAGGGGTTAATCCACGATCTTTTGCGTCGAGGTATGTCTTGATCCTCGGTACATTATTTCCAGTAGTGCCGAACCAGATTCGGCCTTCACCGATCGCTTGTTTCATCACTTCCTCGGTATAGACTCCAGCATCGTCCGCTCGGAAGCGAATGTTGTTTACCGTTGGGCGCGACAAGCACGTAAAACTGAGATTTTGTACCATGCCCGGCTTGCGCTGTCGCAGGGGTCGGACTTCCAAGCGCCGCGAAGATCGTTGTCGGGGTTGCTGTAACGGGCGAGGGCGTTCGCATCCATTGGAAGCACCTTGATTTGCTCACGCGCGCCCGGCGCTCCCATGGCATAGCAAAGAACGTAATCGTGCCGAACCGAAACCATTTTTCGGTTCTCTCGGTTTTTCCGCTTCTCCCAAATAAAGGTTGCTACGAAACGGGCAGCGCCGAAAACCTCGTCGAGCATCAAACGAAGCGCCGCTACTTCCCCGTCGTCTATGGAGACGAAGATCAGCCCATCAGGCCGCAGCAACCGATGCAGCAGCTTCAATCGCGGATACATCATGCACAGCCACTTGTCGTGCCGCGACAGGTCTTCGCCTTCCTTGCCGACCACCTGGCCGAGCCAGCGCTTGCATCTTGGGGTCGTTGACCTCGTCGTTGTAGACCCAGCCCTCGTTGCCGGTGTTGTAGGGCGGGTCGATGTAGATGCACTTCACCCGGCCTTCGAACTCGGGCAGCAGGCTCTTCAGCGCTTCGAGGTTGTCGCCGTGGATGATGCGGTTGTCGGTGCTGTTGGCCGGCAGCGCCTTCGGGCGCGCGGAAGGTCGACACCTTGTCGAGCACGCGGAACGGCACCTCGTGGTGGTGGTTGACGACCTTTTCTTTCCCGACCCAGTGGAGTGTTGGCATCTTCGGATTTTCGGCGACGAATCGACCGCAGCGCGCGCAGCCGCCAGTCCGGGGCATGCAACGTCGAATGATCGTGCCGGATCGACAACCGATCTGCGGAAATTGGCGCAGGCTGGCTGGCCCTTGTAGTCCGCCCACTACAAAACCTTCGCGGCGCGCACGATGGCGCCGGCGGCCTCGCGGCCCCAGCATCGACCTCGTTCGAAACCCGAGGCAAGACCGATGCGCGACTCCCGCTTTGACCCCTACGACGCCGACCGGCCGCTGCGGCTGCGCTGCGCCTGCGGCCTGCATGCCGACGCCGACGAACACGCTGCCGCGGCGAGCGCCGAAGGCGCGACCACCGAGCTGCGCCGGCGCAGCGAGACGGCCGAATTCGAGTCGTACTCGAATGCCTTCGTCGAGGCCACGCTGGTCAAGGCGCTGTTCCCGCAGGACGCGCTGCGCCGCCGCTTCCTGCGCGCGGTCGGCGCGCAGCACGGCGCGTGGCCGCCATCGCCAGCGTGCTGCCGATCGCGCAGCCTGCAGGCCATGGCGCAGGAGAAGCGGCGCGCTCGAGAAGAAGAACCTGAAGATCGGCTTCATCCCGATCACCTGCGCCACGCCGCTGATCATGGCCCACCCGCTGGGCTTCTATCAGAAGCAGGGCCTGAACGTCGAGGTCGTCAAGACGGCGGGCTGGGCGCTGATCCGCGACAAGATGATCAACAAGGAGTACGACGCCACGCACTTCCTGTCGCCGATGCCGCTGGCGATCTCGCATGGGCCTCGGCTCGCAACGCCGACGCCGATGAACGTGGCCACGATCCAGAACACCAACGGCCAGGCGATCACGCTGGCCAACAAGCACAAGGACAAGCGCGACCCGAAGCACTGGAAGGGCTTCAAGTTCGCGGTGCCGTTCGAGTACTCGATGCACAACTTCCTGCTGCGCTACTACGTGGCCGAGGCCGGGCTCGAACCCCGACACGCGACATCCAGATCCGCGTCGTGCCGCCGCCCGAGATGGTGGCCAACCTGCGCGCCGGCAACATCGACGGCTTCCTCGGGCCCGACCCGTTCAACCAGCGCGCGGTGTTCGAGGAGGTCGGCTTCATCCACCTGCTGACCAAGGAGCTGTGGAACGGCCACCCGTGCTGCGCCTTCGGCACCTCGCACCGAGTTCATCCAGAAGAACCCCAACACCTTCGCCGCGCTGTACCGCGCGGTGCTCACCGCGTCGGCGATGGCGCGCGAGCCGGAGAACCGCGAGCTGATCGCCAAGGTGATCGCGCCGGCGGCAGTACCTGAACCAGCCCGAGACGGTGCTCGCGCAGGTGCTGACCGGCAGCTTCGCCGACGGCCTGGGCAACATCCAGAACGTGCCCGACCGCGCCGACTTCGACCCGATCCCGTGGCAGAGCATGGCGGTGTGGATGCTGACGCAGATGAAGCGCTGGGGCTACGTCAAGGGCGACGTCGACTACAAGCAGATCGCCGAGAAGGTGTTCCTGCTGACCGACGCGAAGAAGCACGATGAAGGAGCTCGGCCAGAAGCCGCGCCGGACGGCGCCTATCCCAAGTTCACGATCATGGGCAAGGTGTTCGACCCGGCCAAGCCCGACGACTACGCCAACAGCTTCGCCATCACGCAAGGCGGCTGAGCATGAAGCCGCACGCTCGGCTTCAGGGCGGCGCTGCTGTCGCTGCTGCTGCTCGGCGTGCTGCTCGGCGTCTGGCACCTGGCCACGCTGCCGCGCGGCGCAGGCGGCCCGGCGTCGAGCGCGGCGATGACGCGCCGAGCAGATCGAGTACGCCAAGCTGATGGGCAAGGACCGTCGGCGCCACGCGACCGCGGCGTCGGGCTTTCCGACGCTCGGCGCAGATGGGCGCGACCGTGGTCAAGCACCTGCGCCAGCCCGTTCTACGACAACGGCCCGAACGACAAGGGCATCGCGCATCCAGCTCGCCTACTCGCTCGGCCGCGTCGGCGCTGGGCTTCCTGCTCGCGGCGCTGGTGGCGATCCCGCTCGGCTTCGTCATCGGCATGTGCCCGCTGCTGCACCGCGCGCTCGACCCGTTCATCCAGGTGCTCAAGCCGATCTCGCCGCTGGCGTGGATGCCGCTCGCGCTCTACACGATCAAGGATTCGGCGCATCTCGCGGCATCTTCGTGATCTTCATCTGCTCGATCTGGCCGATGCTGATCAACACCGCCTTCGGCGTGGCCGCCGTGCGAGCGCGAATGGCTCAACGTCGCGCGCACGCTCGAAGTGCGGCCGCTGCGCCGCGCCTTCGAGGTGATCCTGCCGGCCGCCGCGCCGACCATCCTGACCGGCATGCGCATCAGCATGGGCATCGCCTGGCTGGTGATCGTGGCCGCCGAGATGCTGGTGGGCGGCACCGGCATCGGCTACTTCGTCTGGAACGAGTGGAACAACCTGTCGCTGACCAACGTGATCTTCGCGATCCTGGTCATCGGGCTGGTCGGCATGCTGCTCGACCTGATGTTCGCCCAGCTGCAGAAGGCGGTGACCTATGTCGACTGACGGCGAGCGGCACATTCCTCGAAGGTCGAAGGGCTCTGGGCCAAGCACCTTCCCGGGTGCCGCCGAGCCGGTGTTCGACGAGCGTCAACTTCGGCTCGACGCAGGGCGAGTTCGTCTGCATCATCGGCCACTCGCGGCTGCGGCAAGACGACCATCCTCAACGTCCTGGCCGGGCTCGAGCACGGCCAGCGACGGCCATGTCTTCATGGACGGCCGCGAGGTTGCGGGCCCCAGCCTGGAGCGCGGCGTCGTGTTCCAGGGCCATGCGCTGATGCCCTGGCTCACGGTGCGCCAGAACATCGCCTTTGCGGTGCGCAGCAAGTGGCCCGACTGGTCGCCGTCGCAGGTCGACGCAGCAGGTCGAGAAGTACGTCGCCATGGTCGGCCTGACGGCGGCGATCGACAAGAAGCCGTCGGCGCTGTCGGGCGGCATGAAGCAGCGCGTCGGCATCGCCCGCGCCTTCGCGATCGAGCCGAAGATGCTGCTGCTCGACGAGCCCTTCGGCGCGCTCGACGCGCTGACGCGCGGCACCATCCAGGACGAGCTGCTGCGCATCTGCGCCGAGACGCACCAGACGGTGTTCATGATCACGCACGACGTCGACGAGGCGATCCTGCTGGCCGACCGCATCCTGCTGATGAGCAATGGCCCGCAGGCGCGCGTCGCCGAGATCGTCCGCAACACGATGCCGCGCGACCGCACAGCGCGCCGACGCTGCACCACGACCCGCAGTACTACCGCATCCGCAACCACCTCGTCGACTTTCTGGTCGCGCGCTCGAAGGAGCTGTCGCACGGCCGCGCGCCGGCGAAGCCGCCCGAAGTCAGCCCCGGGCTCGACCCCGAGCCCGAACCCCAACCCCGATCCGCCACCCCCGTCCCCCTGAGGAGAATTGCATGAGCCGCACTCGACGTCACCGAAAAGATCATCACCGCCAAGGTCGCCAAGGGCCTCAAATGGTGCGATGTCGCCGCCAAGGTCGGCCTGTCGAAGGAGTGGGTCACGGCGGCCTGCCTCGGCCAGATGACGCTCGACGACGAGCAGGCCGGCATCGTCGGCGACATCTTCGGCCTCGACGCCGAGGACCACAAGTGGCTGCAGGTGGTGCCGTACAAGGGCTCGCTGCCGACCGCCGTGCCGACCGATCCGCTGATCTACCGCTTCTACGAACTGGTGAGCGTCTACGGCACCACCTTCAAGGAACTGATCCACGAGGAATTCGGCGACGGCATCATGAGCGCGATCGACTTCAAGATGGACATCTGACGCGCGAGCCCAACGCCGACGGCGACCGGGTGAACATCGTGATGTCGGGCAAGTTCCTGCCGTACAAGACCTACTGAGCGCGACGGTGATCGGAGCGCGCCCGCCCCTGCCGCCGTTCAGCGCCGAGACCGCGGCGCAGAAAGTGCGGCTCGCCGAGGACGCCTGGAACAGCCGCGACCCCGACCGGGTGGTGCAGGTCTACACCGTCGACACGCGCTGGCGCAACCGCGTCGAGTTCCCGGTTGGCCGCGAGCCGGTTCGCGACTTCCTGCGCGCCAAGTGGCAGCGCGAGCGCGACTACCGGCTGATCAAGGAGCTGTGGGCTTTCGGCAGCCACCGGATCGCGGTGCGGTTTGCGTACGAATCGCACGACGCGGACGGCCAGTGGTGGCGTTCGTACGGGAACGAGAACTGGGAGTTCGACGAAGCCGGCTTGATGACGCGGCGGTTTGCCAGCATCAACGATCTGGCGATTGCTGAAGGCGAGCGGATGTTGCGGTGGCCGCTGGGGCGGCGGCCGGATGGGCATCCGGGGCTGGGCGAGTTGGGGTTGTAGCGGCCGGCTTGGCTTTTCGTGCCTTACACGGTTTGCGCTGGCGAGTTCGCGTTGCGACGCGCCGGGAGTCCGCCCCGGCGGGCGGGTAACTTTCTTCTGTCGGGCCCAGAAGAAAGTCACCAAAGAAGAGGGCCTGAATACACATTTGGCCGTCACGCTTCGGCTACGGCAGGTCCGCAGGCCGTGGTGGCGCGAGAACCTCTTCTGTGAGTTGCAGGTGCCGATCGCGCAGCATCGCTTCGCCACCCTGGCGTCAGCCCGCCAGCCGCTGAATACAGCGGGTAGGGTGGCTCGATGCGGCTGGACGAACCGCCGTGATTGGCCGGTGCGGTACGCGGCGGACGTTCTCGCGCCACCAGGGCTTGCGCACCACCTGCCGCCGAAGCGTGACGCCCAAATCGTATTCAGGGCCTCTTCTTTGGTGACTTTCTTCTGGCCCCGACAGAAGAAAGTTACCCGCCCGCCGGGGCGGACACCCGGCGCGTCAAAACAGACACACGCCAGCGGCAAACGTGTAAGGCACGAAACCCCCGCCACGCCACGCTGCCCGCGCAAACACCCCCCACCCCCCACCCCCCACCCCTAAGCAGGACATTCCCTCTTGCCGATCGCCCTCGGCGCGTGGATGCTCCTCCCCGCCACGGTGCGCACTCCGCTCACCGCAAGCCGGAGAGCGCGAAATGAGCGACAGCAACGAACCGATCACCTTCGTCATCCCCGGCCAGCGGCAGGGAACGACCCGCAGCGGCGGCGATTTCGGCGGGCCGGCCGGAGCGCTGGCCGGGCTCGGCGGCCGGACCCGCGACGCCGTGCGGGTCGGCGCCCGTCGCGCCGCAGGCGACCTGGTCCGGATCACCGCCACACCGGGCGAGGACGTGGTGCTGCTGCACATTGCCAACGGGCCTGCGCTGGTGCTCCATCCGGCCACCGCACGCGACCTGATGCTGGGGCAGTCGACGCAAAGGCGCACCACCCGCAGCAGCGCCGGCGTCGAGGTCGAAGCGCCGCTGCCCGGTGAAGTCCAGGTGCCGGCGCAGCTGCAGTGGCGCGGCCTCGAGCAGGCGGCCGCGACGACCCGCGGCGTCACCCGCGGCTTTCTCGGCGACGTGGTGCTGTCGGCGGTCGAGGTGGTCACCGGCATCGATCTCGACCCGGTCGCCGATTTCGCCGCCAGCCGGGCGGTGGCCCGGATCGATGGCGCGGTCGACGCCGGCGTCTATCCGCTGCAGCCGCAGGGGCTGCGCTCGCTCAAGGGCAGCCCGCGCCCCGAGCGGCTGCCCGAAGCGCCCCCCGGTGAGCCGACGCTGGTGCTGATCCACGGCACTTTCAGCGACACCCCCGGCACCTTCGGCAAGCTCTGGACGCTGCATTCGCAGCGCGTGCGCGAGCTGTTCGACCACTACGACGGCCGGGTCTTCGCGCTCGACCACCCGACCCTCGGCGCGAGTCCGATCGCCAATGCGCTGACGCTTGCCAAGGCACTGCCCGATGGCGCCTCGCTGCACCTGCTGACGCATTCGCGCGGCGGACTGGTTGCCGAGGTGCTGGCCTGCGTCTGCGGCGCGCGCTCGGCCGACGCACTCGACCTCTCGGCGTTCGAGGCCGATCCAGCGTATGCCGAGCAGCGCGCCGAACTGGCCGAATTGATCGCGCTGGTCCGGGAACGCCGCATCACCGTCGACCGGATCGTGCGCGTTGCCTGTCCGGCACGCGGCACCCTGCTGGCGAGTGGACGGCTCGATGCCTACGTCTCGGCGCTGAAATGGGGCCTCGAGCTCGCCGGCCTGCCGGTGGTGCCGGCGCTGATCGACTTTCTCGGCCAGGTTGCCAAGCGCCGCGAGGACCCGCGCCAGCTGCCCGGCCTGGCCGCGATGATGCCCGGCAGCCCGCTGGTCGAATGGCTCAACACCACCGACGAACCGGTTCCCGGACAGCTGCGCGTGGTGGCCGGCGACTTGCAGGGCGACTCGGTCGGCAGCTGGCTGAAGACGCTGCTGGCGGATGCCTTCTACTGGACCGACAACGACCTGGTGGTGCAGACGCGCTCGATGTACGGCGGTACGCCGCGCGAGGCCGGCGCCAGCTTCCTGCTCGACCGCGGCGGCAAGGTGACGCACTTCGGCTACTTCGGCAACGAACGCACGGTGCAGGGCATCGTCGGCGCGCTGACGCAGGAGCGGCCGCAGGGTTTTCGCAGCATCGGGCCGCTCAGCTGGGCGGGCGAGGATGCCAGCGGTCTTCGCGGTGCCGCGCGCGGTCCGGTCGACCCCCGGCCGCCGAGCGCCAGGCCAGCGGTCTTCGTGCTGCCGGGCATTCTCGGCAGCAACCTGAAGACCGGTGGCAAGCGGGTCTGGCTCAGCCTGCGCATCGTCGGCGGGCTCGACCGGCTGGCGTACAGCGCCGAGAAGGCGGGCGACGTCCAGCCCGACGGGCCGATCGGCTCGGTCTACGACGACCTGATCGAATTCCTCGGGCGCAGCCACGAGGTGATTCCTTTCGCGTACGACTGGCGCCGGCCGATGGAAGACGAAGCGCGGCGGCTCGGCGAGGCGGTGGAAGCTGCGCTGAACGTGCGCAGCGCCACCGGCCAGCCGGTGCGGCTGCTGGCGCATTCGATGGGCGGGCTGGTGGCGCGAACCATGCAGCTCGAATGCCCGCAGGTCTGGAAGCGGCTGATGGAGCGCGACGGTGCCCGGCTGCTGATGCTCGGCACGCCGAACGCCGGCTCGTGGGCGCCGATGTCGGTGCTCTCGGGCGACGACAGCATGGGCAACATCCTCAGCTCGCTCGGCGCGCCGTTCAAGGACCACAAGGCGCGGCAGCTGATGGCCGAGATGCCGGGCTTCATCCAGCTGCAGACCTCGCTGCTCGACGCGCGGCTGCGGCTCGACCAGCATGAAACCTGGAAGGCGCTCGCCACCAAGGACCTGGAGCAGGTGCGCGCCCACAACTGGTGGCACCGCACCTGGAACAGCGACGGCAACAACGATCCGCAGCTCAACCCGTACGTCTGGGGCGTGCCGCCGGCGAAGGTGCTGGCGGCGGCCGTTGCCTTGCGGCGCGCGCTCGACCAGCAGCGCGATGCGATGACCGGCACCTCGCCCGGTCTCTCGCCCGAACGGCTGCTGCTCGTCGTCGGCAAGGCGAAGTACACGCCGGCAGGTTACGAGATCGGCGATGAAGGCCTGGTCTATCTGAACGCGCCTGGTGGCGGGGACGGGCGCGTCACGCTGGACGCGGCGCTGCTGCCCGGTGTGCGCACCTGGCAGTCGGTTTGCGGGCACGGCGAGTTGCCCGACCGCGAGAGCGACTTCGAGGCCTATCTGGAGCTGCTGACCCGCGGTGACACCGCCAAGCTGCCGCGGCTCGAGAACGCTGCAGGCAGCACACGCAGCGGCGTCAGCATGCTGGCAGCAGCCGGTCTCGTGCGCAGCCGGCCGTCGCGCGGGCGCTCGATCGAGACGGCACCTCCGGATTCGCTGCGCAGGGTGTTCGCAAGCGACCCCACCGGCTCGGCCGAGGAGGAGGCTGGCGGTCAGCCGGGCGCAGCCCTGCGCATCACGGTGCTCAACGGCAACCTCAGCTTCATCCGGCAGCCGCTGATGGTCGGCCACTACCGCTCGCTGCGGCTGACCGGCACCGAGATGGTGGTCGATACCTTGATCGGGGGCGCCATGCACGAGGTGCTCGGCGCCGGGCTCTACCCCGAAGCGGTCGGCTCGCAGCAGGTGTTCTTCAACAGCCGGCGCGATCCGGAAAATCCGTGGCGGGCGCCGCGGCCCGATGGCGTCATCGTGATCGGCCTCGGCGAGGAAGGAAAGTTGCGCAGCGGCGAGATCGCCTTCACGGTGCGGCAGGGCGTCATTGCCTGGGCGCAGCGCGTCATCGAGGCCAGTGCCGGGGCGCCGTCGCACTTCGAATTGGCGGCCACGCTTCTCGGCAGCGGCGGCATCGGCATCAGCGCCGCCGATGCGGCGCGGGCGATCGCCCAGGGCGTGCGCGACGCCAACGAGCGGCTGGCGCAGGTGCAGTGGCCGCAGGTCAGCCATCTGGTGCTGGTCGAGCTCTACCTCGACCGGGCGGCGGAAGCCTGGCACGGCCTGCAGGTCATGGCCACCGCCGAGCTGAGCCGCTACGACATCACGCCTTTCGTGAAGAGCGGCACCGGGCCGCTGCGGCGCATGCTCGATGCCGACTACCGTGGCGCCGACTACGACTTCATCACCGCCACGACCCGGCGGCCCGACGTCGACGACCGCATCGCCACCGCCGATGCGCAGACGCCGGGGGTCAAGCTGCGCCCCTCCGATCTCGAAGCGACGATCGCCTACACGCTCGACACCCGCCGGGCGCGTACCGAGGTGCGTGCGCAGACGACGCAGGGCAAGCTGCTGCGCGAGCTGCTGCAATCGGCATCCAACCACGCCGATAGCGATCCGCAGATCGGCCGCACGCTGTTCCAGCTGCTGGTGCCGCTCGAGATGGAGCCGTTCCTCGGCGGCAACAGCAAGCTGGTGCTCGAACTCGACGACGGCACCGCCTGCATCCCCTGGGAGCTGCTCGACCCGCCGGCCGACCGGCGCCGTGGCGCCGCCGACGCGCGGCCGTGGGCGATTCGCTGCAAGCTGTTGCGCAAGCTGCGCACCGAAACCTATCGCGAGCAGGTCAGCGACTCGACAGCCGACGACGACGTGCTGGTGATCGGCGAGCCCGCGTGCGACCTGAACATCTACCCGCCACTGCCGGGCGCCCGCTCCGAGGCGCAGGCGGTCGCCGATCTGCTGCGCGGCGCCGGCGGCATCGGGCCGAAGCGGGTCACCGCGCTGGTCGAGGAGCCCGGCGCCGAGGCCAAGGCGGTGATCAACGCGCTGCTCGCCCGGCGCTACCGCATCGTGCACATCGCCGGCCACGGCGAGCCTGGGCGCTACGGCGGCGTGGTGCTGTCGGGCGGCACCTTCCTCGGGCCGAACGAGATCGCGACGATGCGCACCGTGCCCGAGCTGGTGTTCGTCAACTGCTGCCACCTGGCCGCGCGCGACCATTCCAAGGCGCTGAAGATGTACGACCGGACCGCCTTCGCGGCCAATGTCGCCGACCAGCTGATCCGCATCGGCGTGCGCTGCGTCGTTGCCGCCGGCTGGGCGGTCGAGGACGCGCCGGCCAAGTTGTTCGCGACGACGCTCTACGCCAATCTGCTCGAGCGCCGCACCTTCATCGAAGCCGTCGCCGCCGCACGCGAAGCGGCCTGGGGCGAGGGCCGCCTGGGCAATACCTGGGCGGCGTACCAGTGCTATGGCGACCCGAACTGGACCTACCGCAAGGAGGTGGGCCAGAGCCAGAGCTTCGGCCCGTCGCTGGTCGAGCAGTACGCCGGCGTGGCGACGCCGATCGCACTGGCGCTGGCGCTCGAATCGCTGGCGGTGGGCAGCCAGTACATGAATGCCAAGGCCGAATCGCAGCGCGAGCAGATACGCCATCTCGATGCGCGCTTCACTGCGCAGTGGGGCGGCATGGGCGCGGTAGCCGAGGCCTTCGGCACCGCCTACGCGGCGGCGGGCGCCTTCGACGACGCCATCCGCTGGTACGAGCGTGCGCTGCAGGCCAACGATGGGTCGGCATCGATGAAGGCCAGCGAGCAACTCGGAAACCTGCGCGCGCGCCTGGCTTTCGACCGCGCGATGGCCGCCATGGGCGACAGCAAGCTCGACCAAGCGGGGCAACAGGCGGCGATTGCGGGTGCCCGCATCGAGATCGGTGGTGCGCTGCGGAAGCTGGAGGCGCTTGCCGAGCTGCAGCCGACGCTCGAGCGCGAAAGCCTCTGCGGCTCGGCCTGGAAGCGGCTGGCCATGCTCGAGCGCCTGGCCGCCGGGCACAGCAGCGGCAAGGCGGCCGACGGCTTCAGCGCCGCCGAGCGCGACGCGGTCGAACACATGGCGGCGCACTATGCCCAGGCCGAACAGCTGGCCCGCGAGAGCGACCCGACACAGCTTTTCTACCCGGCGCTGAACCGCATTGCGGCCGAGCTGGTGGTCGGATTGCGCGATGGCTGGGACGGCTTCTCCGACGAGTCGCTCGCCGCGCTGCGCGACAACATCCGCTGCAGGCATGCCGACGAGCCGGACTTCTGGACCACGGTCAGCGGCCACGAGCTGGAGCTCTACGAAGCGCTTGCGGCGCGGCGGCTGGAGCCGGCTCTGCCGCAGCTGCTCGACGACTACCAGGACCTGCGGCGCCGGGTCAGCGCCCGCAAGATGTGGCAGTCGGTGCGCGACCAGGCGCGCTTCATCCTGCCGGCCTACCAGACCGCCGTGGGCGGGGGCAGCGAGGCCGAGGCGGCGAAGACGCTGCTGGAGAAGCTCGAAAGCTGGAGCCAGGACGACGCCGTCGCCTGATCCGGGACGTTGGCCGTGCAGAAACTGCCGTTCGCGACACCGTCGTCGCGCCTGCTCGCCTTCTACCGCGGCGAAAGCGGCGACGACCGCGGCCGCCGGCTCGACGCGATCCTCGCGCATGACGACGCCTGGCTGGAGTGCACCCACGACTTCATCCAGTGGCTGTTTCCGCTGCGCGAGCCGAGCCGGGTGACGCCCGAGGCGCCGCTGATCGATGCCGAGGTAGCCAGCGCCTTTGCCGCCGATCCGCTGCTGCGCCAGCGGCTGCGGGCGAGCTTCGACCGGATGCTCGGCTTCTACGGCTTGCAGTGGCAGGCCGGCGGCGGCATTGCACCCGGTTCGAGGTGGGCCGCGGCGAAGCACAACTGGTTCACGCGGCCGACGCACAACGACCTGCGCGTCACCCGAATCCTGAAAAGCTGCGCTGCGCTCGGCCTCGAGGCCGAGGCGTGCCAGCTGCTCGACGCGCTGGAGCGGCTAACCGCGCAGGAACCCGATTGCGGCGTTCCCACCACGTCGCGCGCCTATTGGCGCGCGGCGCTGGCCGAAGCGCCGAAGGGCTAGCGCCTTGACGCTGCCGGGGCACCGGGCTTGCCCTGTCGCGTGCGCGCCAATTGGGCAGGCGCGAAGGAGTTGACATGCCAAGAGGCGACAAGTCGGCCTACACCGACAAGCAGAAGCGAAAGGCGGAGCACATCGCCGAAGGTTATGAAAAGCGCGGCGTACCCGAGCCGGAGGCCGAGGAGCGCGCCTGGCGAACTGTCAACAAGGATTCGGGTGGCGGCAACCAGTCGGGTTCCGGACGCGGCAAACCGGATTCGAACGCCGCTGCGCGCGCTGGCGGTCGCAAGGCCGCGGGCGCTGGTGATTCAGCGCGCAGCGCTGCCGCCCGAAAGGGCTGGGAAACGCGCCGAAAAAAGGCCGCGGCGAAGTAGGCCGAATCACGCCGCGTTTTCGCAGCGTGCGCTGCTTCCAGGCAGCGCTTGTCGCGATATCGTGGCCGCCTCGCCTGCACCCGAGCGCGCCATGGACTTCGCCCTGACCCCCGAACTGATTGCCCTGCGCGATCGCGTCCGCCGTTTCATCGCGGACCGCATCATTCCCTTCGAGGCCGATCCGCGGCAGACGGCACACGGCCCCGGCGACGACTTGCGGTCCGAACTCGTCGCACTGGCGCGCAGCCAGGGCTTGCTCACGCCACATGCGTCGCGCGAGCTCGGCGGGCTCGGCCTGAGCCACGTCGAGAAGGCCATCGTCTTCGAGGAGGCCGGCTACTCGACCCTGGGCCCGACGGCGCTGAACATCCATGCGCCCGACGAAGGCAACATCCACCTGATGGAGCAGGTGGCCACGCCCGAGCAAAAGGCGCGCTGGCTGCAGCCGCAGGTCGAAGGGCGCACCCGCTCGTGCTTCGCGATGACCGAGCCGGCGCCCGGTGCCGGCGCCGACCCTTCGATGCTGAAGACGACTGCGGTGCGCGACGGCGACGACTACCTGGTCAGCGGCACCAAGTGGTTCATCACCGGCGCCGAGGGCGCGGCCTACGCCATCGTCATGGCGCGGATGGACGACGGCTCGGCGACGATGTTCCTCACCGACATGGACCGGCCGGGGCTGCGCATCGTGCGCCAGATGGACGCGATGGACCGCTGCTTTGCCGGCGGCCACGCGGTGCTCGAGTTCGATCGCGTGCGAATTCCGGCGGCCGACGTGCTCGGCGAAGTCGGCAAGGGCTTCCGCTACGCGCAAATCCGCCTGGCACCGGCGCGGCTGACGCACTGCATGCGCTGGCTCGGCCAGGCGCGGCGGGCCAACGATGTGGCGACCGACTATGTGCGCCGCCGAGAGGCTTTCGGCAAGCCGCTGGCAAAGCACGAGGGCGTCGGCTTCATGCTCGCCGACAACGACATCGACCTGCAGACCGCCCGGCTGCACATCTGGCACACCGCCTGGCTGCTCGACCAGGGCGAGCGGTGCAACTTCGAGTCCAGCCGCGCCAAGGTGGTGTGTTCCGAGGCCGAATGGCGCGTCGTCGACCGCTGCGTGCAGATGCTCGGCGGCCAGGGCGTCACCGGCGAGACGATCGTCATGCGCATCTTCATGGACATGCGCGCCTTTCGCATCTACGACGGCCCGAATGAGGTGCACCGGTGGAGCATGGCGAGGAAGCTGGCCGAGGCGGGGCCCGCGGCGCACTGAGCCTCGCCGACGCGTCTGCACGGTGCCGCTGATCGCGGCGCGACGGCCGAGGAGCGCTGCAGGGCTGCCCGGCGGCTACATCACCATCCGCTGGGCGTTCAGCGCCTTCTGCACCGCGGATGCGAGGTCGACCGCCTTGCCCTTTCCCCAGTAGTGCACATACAGGATGCGCGGCTGCTCGTGGGTCATGCGCTGGTGGATCGCGACCACCTGGATGCCGCCGGCGCGCAGTGCCTTGAGCACCGTCTGCAGTTCGTCGTCGCGCAGCGCGAACTCGCCGTCGACGACGGCCTGCTCGTCGCTGCCGGCGAAGGTGGCCCGGCTGGCCACGCCCATGGCGGCGCCGAGGGTCTCGCCGCGGAACTCGGCGGTCCGGCCGATGACGACCGTCGCCATACCGTCCCGGGCCTGCACCGCCCGGCCGAAGACCTCCTGCAGCGGTGCGGGCGTGATGCTGCTGGGCGCCGCGATGTTGCCCGGGAAGGCGTCCGCCGGCACCGCCCGCGCCGAGCGGACCTGTGCCACCCGGTCGACCACCGCCCGGACGCCGCCGGCCAGCCGGCTGGCATCGCCGATGGCACCGATTCGCATGAAGTGGACCCTCGGCCGGTCGAAGAAGAAGCGGCCGTGCAGGCCGGTGACCTCGAGGCCGGCGTCGAGCGCGGCGCTCATCGCCGGGTTGACCTCGTCCTCGAACAGCACCAGGTCGCCGACCATCAGCGTGCCGCTTTTTACTGCGGTGAATGCCGCCCACGAGGTCAGCGCCATCGCCGGCGGCACCGGCCAGCGATCGACGCCGACTTTCGGCTCGGAGCGCGGGAGGCTAACCCTGAAAACCTTCTCGTCGGTCTCGTCGAATCGGCCCTCGAGCCCGGTGAGCTTCTGGATCGTCGCCGTGTCGAAGCCGGGATCGGCTGCATGGACGGCGCAGGCGAATGCCGCTGCCGACAAGGCGCAGGCGAGGCGGACGGGACTCGGCATGGGGTTCCTCGGGCAGGCTGGGGGCCAGAGCCGGCGCTCGCCACAGCGGCTGCCCCGGTTGGTGGCGTCCGAGGTCGGTCGACCGCGGACGCGAGACGATGCCAAGGGTCCGAACGCCGGGGGCGAAGTCCGAACGGGGCTGTGTCGCCCCGTCGCTGCAGGTTCATGCCGAAGCTCAATAGAATTCCCGCCCCTTCGCCGCCGCGGCGCTCCGAGCTGCCGATCCCATGACTTCCGGTGTCATCCGCATCCGCGGCGCTCGTCAGCACAACCTCCAGAATCTCGACCTCGACATCCGCACCGGTGAGATGACGGTGGTCACCGGGCCGAGCGGTTCGGGCAAGTCGAGCCTGGTGTTCGACACGCTGTACGCCGAGGGGCAGCGGCGCTATGTCGAGACCTTCAGCGCCTATGCGCGGCAGTTCCTCGACCGGATGGACCGGCCGGCAGTCGACCGCGTCGACGGCGTGCCGCCGGCGATTGCCATCGACCAGACCAACCCGGTGCGCAGTTCGCGCAGCACGGTCGGCACGATGACCGAGCTGAACGACCATCTGAAGCTGCTGTTCGCGCGCGCCGCCGACCTGTTCGACCGGCAGACCGCGCAGCGGGTGCGGCACGACTCGTCCGAGACGATCTATGGCGAACTGATCGAACGCACCCGCGAACGCGATCCACGGCTCGCCATCACCTTTCCGGTCGAGCTGCCGGCTGCGACGAGCGCGGCCGAGATCGAGCAGTGGCTCTCCGCCGCCGGCTACACCCGCGTCCAGGCCGAGCGCGAGGTGGCGACGCCGACCGGGCCGCGCAAGGTGCTCGACGTGGTGGCCGACCGTTTCCGCATCCAGGGCGTCGAAAAGGCGCGTGCGGTCGAGGCGATCGAGGCGGCGCTGAAGCGCGGCAGCGGCCGGGTCGACGTGCACCTGCTCGATGCACCGGCGGCAGAAGCAGGGGCCGATGCGCCGGCGGCCAGCGCCGCGGAGCCGCCGCGCTGGCGCTACTCGACCGGCCTGCACTGCCCCGACAGCGACCTGCGCTATGCCGACCCGCAACCGGCGCTGTTTTCGTTCAACTCGGCCTACGGCGCCTGCGAGATTTGCCGCGGCTTCGGCCGGGTGATCGGCGTCGACTGGGGGCTGGTGGTCCCCGATCCGCGCAAGACGCTGCGCGGTGGCGCGATCAAGACCCTCGCCACGCCCGCCTGGGCCGAGAACCACGAGGATCTGCTGAAGTACGCCGGCGAGGCCGGCATCCCGCGCGACACGCCGTGGGCGCAGCTGAGCGAGGCGCAGCGCCAGTGGGTGATCCAGGGCGTGCCCGACTGGAAGGGGAACTGGAACCGCCAGTGGTACGGCGTCGGGCGTTTCTTCGAGTACCTCGAGAGCAAGGCCTACAAGATGCACATCCGCGTGCTCTTGTCGAAGTACCGCAGCTACACGCGCTGCGGCGCCTGCGACGGCGCGCGGCTGAAGACCGAGGCGCTGCTCTGGCGGCTCGGCACCAAGGACGATGCCGACGCGGTGCTCGAGCCGGCGCAACGCTTCCAGCCGAAGGGCACCGATTGGTCGCGCGAACGGCTCGAGGCGCTGCCCGGGCTGACGCTGCACGACCTGATGCTGCTGCCGATCGACCGCCTGCGCCGCTACTTCGACCGGCTGTCGCTGCCCAACGCGCTGCTCGACGAAGCGCTCAAGCTGCTGCTCGGCGAGGTGCAGACCCGCCTGCGCTACCTCTGCGAAGTCGGCCTCGGCTACCTGACGCTCGACCGCCAGAGCCGCACCTTGTCAGGCGGCGAGGTCCAGCGCATCAACCTGACCACCGCGCTCGGCACCTCGCTCGTCAGCACGCTGTTCGTGCTCGACGAGCCGTCGATCGGCCTGCATCCGCGCGACATGGGCCGCATCGTCGAGGCGATGCACCGGCTTCGCGACGCCGGCAACACGCTGGTCGTCGTCGAGCACGACCCCGCGGTCATGCTTGCCGCCGACCGGCTGATCGACATGGGCCCCGGCCCCGGCGAGCGCGGCGGGCGCATCGTCTTCGACGGCACGCCCGAAGCGATCCGCGACGCCGACACGCTGACCGGCGCCTACCTCGGCGCACGCAAGCAGGTTTCGACCGGCATGCGGCGCCTGGTGACCGACGCGACGCCGAAGCTGATCGTCGAAGGCGCGCGCGAGCACAACCTGAAGAACCTGACGATCGAGCTGCCGCTGCAGCACCTCGTCTGCGTGACGGGGGTTTCCGGCTCGGGCAAGAGCACGCTGATGCAGGACGTGCTGTTTCCCGCGCTGCAGCGCCACTTCGGCAAGCCGTCGGAAGCGCCCGGCGCGCACGACCGGCTGCTCGGCGCCGACTGGTTGAGTGACGCGGTGTTCGTCGACCAGTCGCCGATCGGCAAGACCGCGCGATCCAATCCGGCGAGTTACGTCGGCGCCTTCGACGAGATCCGCAAGCTGTTCGCCGACTCGCCGCTGGCCCGCGAGCGCGGCTACGGCGCCGGGATGTTCAGCTTCAACGCCGGCAACGGCCGCTGCCCGACCTGCGGCGGCTCGGGCTTCGAGCACGTCGAGATGCAGTTCCTCTCCGACGTCTATCTGCGCTGCCCGGACTGCGACGGCCGGCGCTTTCGGGCCGAGGTGCTCGAAGCGAAGATCGAGCGACGGCTGCCGGGCGAGGGCATGCGCGCGCTGAATGTTGCCGACGTGCTCGAACTCACCGTCAGCGAAGCGGTGCAGCTGTTCTCGGCCGACCGCGAAGTCGTTCGCGTGCTGCAGCCGATCGTCGACGTCGGCCTCGAGTACGTGAAGCTCGGCCAGCCGGTGCCGACGCTCTCGGGCGGTGAGGCGCAGCGGCTCAAGCTGGCGGCGTTCCTCGCCGAGGCGGTGCAAACCACTGCGCGCCAGCCGGTGGCGAAGAAGGGCCGCCTGTTCCTTTTCGACGAGCCGACCACCGGCCTGCACTTCGACGACATCGCCAAGCTGATGCGGGCTTTTCGCAAGCTGCTCGGCGCCGGCCATTCGCTGATCGTCATCGAGCACAACCTCGACGTGGTTCGCGCCGCCGACTGGCTGATCGACCTCGGCCCCGAAGGCGGCGAGGCCGGCGGGCTGCTGGTCGCTGCCGGAACGCCCGACGACGTCAAGCAGCATGGCGCGTCGCACACCGGCAAGGCTCTGCGCGACTACGAGCTGGCGATGGGTCTCGACGGCCACCGCGTCGAAGAGGGCCGGTCGCTGCAGCGGCTGCTGATGGACGCCCGGGCCGCGCGCCGCGAGCGCGTCGCGGCGCAGGAAGGCGGCGAATCGATCCGCATCGTCAACGCGCGCGAGCACAACCTGAAGTCGCTGACCGTGTCGATTCCCCGCGGCAAGTTCAGTGTCGTCACCGGCGTCTCCGGCTCGGGCAAGAGCACGCTCGCCTTCGACATCCTGTTCAACGAAGGCCAGCGGCGCTACCTCGAATCGCTCAACGCCTATGCGCGCAGCATCGTCCAGCCGGCGGGCCGGCCCGAGGTCGACGCGGTCTACGGCATCCCGCCGACGGTCGCGATCGAGCAGCGGCTGTCGCGCGGCGGCCGCAAGAGCACCGTGGCGACGACCACCGAGGTCTGGCACTTCCTGCGGCTGCTGTACGTCAAGCTCGGCATCCAGCACTGCGTGCACGACGGCGCCGCGGTGCGGCCGCAGTCGGTCGAGAGCATCGCCGCGCAACTGCTGCGCGACCACCGCGGCCAGCATGTCGGCCTGCTGGCACCGCTGGTCGTCAACCGCAAGGGCGTCTACACCGACCTGGCCAAATGGGCCAAGGCGCGCGGCCACACGCACCTGCGGGTCGACGGCGAATTCCTGCCGGTCGACCCGTGGCCGCGGCTCGACCGCTTCAGGGAACACACGCTCGAGCTGCCGGTCGCCGACCTGCGCATCAGCGCCGACACCGAAGCCGAACTGCGCGAGGCACTGGCCAAGGCGCTCGACGTCGGCAAGGGCGTGCTGCACCTGCTGGCGCCGCTCGACGGGCTGCACGCGGCGATGGCCGAGGCCCGCTCGACCGCATCGATCGGCAGTGTCACCGTGTTCTCGACCCAGCGCGCCTGCCCGGTCTGCGGCACCAGCTACCCCGAGCTCGACCCGCGGATGTTCAGCTACAACAGCAAGCACGGCTGGTGCACCAGCTGCGTCGGCACCGGCCTGGCGCTGACCAGGGACCAGCGCACCGTCTACGACGACTCGGTCCGCGACCCGGAAGACAAGGGCCGCGAGCAGAGCTTCCATTCCGACGAGGTCGAGGCCGAGGGCGTCGAGGACGAGCCTTGCGAGAGCTGCGCCGGCACGCGGCTGAACGCGGCGTCGCGCCGCGTCACCTTCGACGGCCACTCGATCGCCTGGGTCGCGCAGTGGTCGGTCGGCGAAGCGCGCCAATGGGCCCAGGGGTTGCAGCTCGCCGGCCGCGACGCCGAGATCGCCCGCGATGTCGTCAGCGAGATCCGCAGCCGGCTGGCTTTTCTGGAAGAGGTGGGGCTCGGCTACCTGACGCTCGACCGCGCGGCGCCGACGCTCAGCGGCGGCGAGGCGCAGCGCATCCGGCTGGCCGCGCAGCTCGGCAGCAACCTGCAGGGCGTGTGCTACGTGCTCGACGAGCCGACGATCGGCCTGCATCCGCGCGACAACCGGGTGCTGCTCGATGCGCTGAAGACGCTCAGCGACAACGGCAACACGCTGGTGGTCGTCGAGCACGACGAGGAGACGATCCGCGCGGCCGACCACCTGATCGACATCGGGCCCGGCGCCGGCAAGCGCGGCGGGCGGCTGGTGGCCGAAGGCAGCGCGGCCGACCTGGCGCTGCAGCCGGAGTCGGTAACCGGGCGGATGCTGGCCAATCCGCTCAGGCATCCGCTGAATGCGCGGCGGGAGGTTTTTCGTCCCGCTCCCGTTGGGGCCGCGCCGGTCGAAGCCGCTGCTTCAGGCGAAGCAGCGCAGGTGCCCTGGCTCACCGTCCGATCCGCCTCGCTCCACAACCTCCAGGAGCTCGACGTCTCGCTCCCGCTGCACCGCCTGGTCGCGGTCACCGGCGTCAGCGGCAGCGGCAAGTCGACGCTCGCCCGCGACGTGCTGCTCGCCAACCTGCTCTTCATCAACAGCCGCGGCGCGAAGCCGAACTGGCACGGCTGCGACGCCATCGAAGGCTGGCAGCGCATCGACCGCGTGCTCGAAGTCGACCAGACCCCCATCGGCAAGACGCCGCGATCCTGCCCGGCGACCTACATCGGCTTCTGGGACGCGATCCGCAAGCTCTTCGCCGAGACGCTCGAAGCGCGCGCCCGCGGCTACGCGCCGGCGCGCTTCTCGTTCAACACCGGCGAAGGCCGCTGCCCGGCGTGCGAAGGGCAGGGCGTGCGCACCATCGGCATGAGCTTTCTGCCCGACGTCAAGGTGGGATGCGACGTCTGCCACGGCCAGCGCTTCAACCCGGAGACGCTCGCGGTCAGCTGGCGCGGCAAGAGCATCGGCGACGTGCTGCGGATGGAAGTCGACGAGGCGGTCGACTTCTTCGCCGCGATGCAAGGCGATCGCGCACCCCTTGAAGCTGCTGCGCGACGTCGGCCTCGGCTACCTGACACTCGGCCAGCCGTCGCCGACGCTGTCGGGCGGCGAGGCGCAGCGCATCAAGCTGGTGACCGAGCTGACCAAGGTGCGCGACGACGTCACCCGCCGCGGCCAGAAGCCGCCGCACACGCTGTACGTGCTCGACGAGCCGACGGTCGGGCTGCACATGGCCGACGTCGAGCGGCTGATCCGCGTGCTGCACCGGCTGGTCGACGGCGGCCACAGCGTGGTCGTGATCGAGCACGACCTGGACGTGATCGCGGAAGCGGATTGGGTGGTCGATCTGGGGCCGGAGGGTGGGGTCGGGGGTGGAAGGGTGGTTGCCGAGGGCGTGCCGGAGGCGCTGGTCGGTTGCCCGGCCAGCCACACCGGCAGGGCACTCGCGCCGGTGCTGGCGCGTGGGTGACCGTCGCATGGTAGATCCGCACGGGTCAGTGGAGGTACCAGCGTAAACGGAATGCAGAAGTGCATCCGACAGCGCTCACTGCATCGAACCATGCACCAGATGATGCAGATGTTTATGTACCATCGAGCACCTACGGTGAAAGGATCGACCCATGCGAACGACTGTCACCCTCGACGACGAACTGTTGAAGGAAGCCAGCGAAGCCATTGGCGTGACAGAGCGTGCCGTGGTATTGCGCGAGGGCCTCAAGGCGCTGGTCGAGCGCGAGGCTGCCAGGCGCCTCATCTTGCTGGGCGGAACCATGCCCGACGCGGCGCTGCCGCCGCGCCGCCGCCCGGCCCCCGCCGGTGCGGCTCGACGAACCGACAAGTGATCCTGGTCGACTCGTCAGTCTGGATCGATCATTTGCGGCGGCGTGACGCTGAACTTTCGGCGCTGCTGGACGCTCGCGCGGTCATGTGTCATTCCTTCGTGATCGGTGAGCTGGCCTGTGGCCATCTGCCGGCGCGGGAGCCGCTGCTCTCCCAACTCGGCCGGCTGCCAATGGCGCCCGTGGTCAGCCATCCGGAAGTGCTGGCCTACGTCGAGCGGCATGCCCTAATGGGCCGCGGCATCGGCTGGATCGATGTTCACCTCCTGGCCAGTGCCGCGGTGGCAGGACACGTGCCACTCTGGTCGCGTGACAAGCGCCTTGCCGCAGTCGCCGCCGACCTGGGGTTGGCCTACAAGCGAGTCCGGCACTGATTCACTTCTCCAGCTCGGCGACTCAGCCCTTGCGGTGTCGCCCCGGACGGTAGCTTGCACCCACCGGCCGCGCATTGAATCGATCTCGCCGGCGGTGGCCAACCGTACTCGGAGCGTTACAAAAGTCACAGGCAGGAAGCTCGACACTCGCCGTCCGTCGCCAAGCAGCAACCTCCCGTCGCGCAGGGCTGGGTCAGCGCTGCGGCAGAAGTCGGGCGGGATTGGACGAATCAGAACTCCAGCCCTTTGGGGCTATCGGAGCATCGGATTTAAAGTGCTTTCTCCGCTCTCCTGGAATCCGACCATGTACCCCGCCATCGCTGCCACTTCCCGCGCCGGTGTCATCGAGCCGCTGGAGCCCGTCGTTTTCGAAGAGAACGAGCAGCTTGTCATCTTGCGTCTGTCCAAATCCTGTGCCACTGCTGCAGGCGCCACACCGCCGACGGTGGCGAACGACTGGCGCGGCTGGGTCGGGCGACTGAAGGATTCACCAAGCTGGAATGGCGATCCGCTGGCAGTGCAGCAGGGGATGCACCGTGAATGGGATTGAGTTCCTGCTCGACAGCAACGTGGTGATCGGCCTTTTGAAGGGGGAATTCCCAGGCCGTTGCCCTGGTGGAGCAAACCGGGTTCGCTCTGGACAAGGGCGCTGTGAGTCAGATCAGCCGTATGGGACGGCTCGGCTATCTCAGGCATGTCGACGACGAAAAGCGAGACATTTGAGGCCTCCTCGCCGTGTGCCGGGTCTATTTCATCGACGAGCGGGTCGAGGCCGAAGCGATACGGCTGCGGCGCAGCGGCGCGTTCAAGCTGGCTGACGCCATCATCGCTGCGACTGCGATCGTCGGCGGCTTGCGTCTTCTGACGCTCGACCATGGCAGAGTGGACGGGCTGCGAAAATTGGGGCAATCCTGCTGAGTCAGACTGCCGCTCGCCTGCGGTAGCGCTGCGAAGTCGGCCTCAGCCACCCGCCGCTTGGCCCCTGTTCGCCCACGCTGTCGGGCGGCGAGGCGCAGCGCACCATGCCGGTGGCCAAGCAGGATGCCTGATGCTGCGGCAATGTGTTCCGCGGCTGCCGAGGCCCCACCGCTACACTCGAAAAACCGAAAATCAGCGTGTCCATGAACATGAGTCAATCGCAAACCACCCCCGCCGAGTTGCGCGGCGAAGCGGCGTACCTGGATATGCTGCGCCGCATACTCGCCGATGGAAAATACCGCAAACCCGAGGGGGAGGAAGGGCGCAAGGAGCTTTTTGCGGCGCCGCTTCGCTTCGACCTGACGGGAAATCAGCTCCCGCTGATGACGACCAAGAAGACGATGTTCAAGTCGCTGGCGGTCGAGATGCTGTGGTTTATCTCGGGCGACCAGGATGTTTCATTCCTGCGCGAGAACAGCGTCGGAATCTGGAATCTCTGGGCCAACGACGAGGGTGTCGTCGGGCCGCTTTACGGCTACCAGTGGCGGCATTGGCGCGTCGATCCTGCAGCCAGCCCGCATCTGGGTGGCGCCGAAGAGATCGACCAGCTCGCGCAGGTGATGAAATCGCTGCGCGACCGGCCGGAGGCGCGCAGTCACGTCATCACGGCGTGGCGGCCCGACCACCTGGCGCTGATGTCGATCAAGCCGTGCCATATTCTTCTGCAGTTCTACCGCTACGGCGACGAAATCAGCCTGATGCTGACGCAGCGCTCGTGCGATGCGTATCTCGGCGTTCCGTTCAATATTGCCCAGTACTCGCTTCTGACCCATATGGTTGCGCACCAGCTCGGGTGCGTGGCCAAGGAATTCATCTGGGTCGGCGGCGACGTCCATATCTACGAAAACCATTTCGAGCAGGTCGAGAAGCAGTTGCAGAACCCGGTCTTTGCTCCGCCGACGCTGCGCTTCAAACGCAAGCCCGAATCCATCGACGGGTATTCGGTCGATGATTTCGAGATTGCCGGGTACGAGTCGGCGCCGTTCGCGCCGGCAGGGGTTTCGGCGCAGGGGCAGCCCGGCAAGGGCGTGCGCTTGCCGACTTCCGTGAAACCTGCCTGAGCGCGCCCATGGGCCCATCGACTTCGCCACCCACCCTGGCGGCCGGCGGTGCAAGGCACGGCGCGGCCATCTCGTGGGAAGCCATGTTCATGGGCGTGGCGCTGCTTGCGGGGGCGCGTTCGAAGGATCCGAAGAGCCAGAACGGCGCCTGCATCGCAAACCGCGAGAACCGCATCCTCGGCGTTGGCTACAACGGCTTGCCACGGGGATGTTCGGACCACGACCCGGTCTACTGGGCCGACGACGACAACAGCCCGTTCATGTCGAAGCACCTCTACGTGGTTCATGCGGAGGTCAACGCCATCCTGAACTGCGTCGTGCTGCCGTTGACCGATGCCCGGATGTACTCGACCCAGTACCCGTGCCCACGCTGTACGCAGGCCATCATCCAGTCGGGGATCACCGAAATCGTCTACCTGCGCGAGAAGACGCACCACACCGAGCTGAACCGTGCGACCGAGAAGATGTGCAACGACGCCGGCGTGCGCTTGAGGCGCCTCGAAGCGATGCCTTCGTCCTGGGCGGAGGACTTGTCAGGATTCCTCTCCACGCCGGACGCCAAGCCGTCGCAGCGCGGCGACGCGGCAGGCACAGGCACCTGAGCACTCGCCCGCGTCAGAACCACCAGCGCGCGATCAGCGGCACCATGAACGACGCCACGACCGTCGACGCCGCCATCCCGATTCCTGCAAAAGTTCCCGCCAGCTCGCTGACCTGAAAGGCCCGCGCGGTACCGATGCCGTGCGCGGTGATGCCGACCGCCAGCCCCCGCGCCGCATGGTCGGTGACGCGAATCGCATTGAGCAACGGCGTCGCCATGGTCGCGCCCAGGATGCCGGTTCCGAGCACCAGCACCGCGGTCAGCGCGGGCAGGCCACCGATCTTCTCGGCGATGCCCATGGCCACCGGCGCCGTCACCGACTTCGGCGCCATCGACAGCAGCAGCTGCGGTGGCGCGCCGAACAGTTGCAGCAGGCCGAGCGCGAGCAGCGCGCCGACCAGGTTGCCGGCGAGCAGTGCGGCAATCAATGGCGTCAGCGCCGCCTTGACCGCCGGCCATTGGCGCCGCAGCGGCACGGCCAGCGCGACGGTCGCGGTGCCGAGCAGGAAGTGGACGAACTGGGCGCCCTCGAAATAGGTCGGATAGTCGGTGCGGCTGGTCACCAGCACGGCGACGATCAAGGCCACCGACAGCATCACCGGGTTGGCCCAGGGGCTGCCGCCGAGTGCCGTCTGCAGCCGTACTGCGGCGGCGTAGGCGCCGATGGTCAGCGCCAGCCACAGCAGCGGCGTGGTGCCGAGGTACACCCACAGCTGGGCGATCGGCGCGGTCGGAAGGTTCATGGCTGCCGGCGGCGCTGGATGCGGTCGAAGATCCATGCGGCGAGTGCCATCGCGACCGCGGTGCTGACCAGCAACGCCAGCAGCAGCGGCAGCCACCATCGGGCGATCAGCCCCACGTGCAGCATCACGCCGACGCCCGCCGGGACGAACAGCAGGCCGAGATGCGCGAGCAGCGTGCCGCTGAACTGCTCGATACCCTGGCGCAGACGCCCGAGGTAAGGCCAGGCGAGGAAAAGGCCGACCATGCCGATTACCGGGCCTGGCAGCGGCAACTGCAGCATGTAGGCCAGCGCCTCGCCGAGCAGCTGGAACAGCAGGATCGCGGTCAGCGCTTCGAGCATCGGGGCGGAAGGCCTCGCGGCCGAGTCGCAATGGCGGAAATTATCGCGGCGCGATCGGCCGAGAACCGCAGCCGAAGCGCGCCGCGCGCCGCTCCTAGATGATCTCGTCGAAGCCGCTGTGGTTGAACAGCTGCAGCGAGTTTTTCGCCGAGCGCTCGCGGAAGCTCTTGCGTGCGAACAGCTTGTGCTGCGCCTCGGCGGGCAGGTCGGTGACGTTGAGGATGTTTCGACTCAGCAGGGTGTCGATCAGGTCTTCGATGACGCGCACGAAGTCGGCGTCGAGCCGGCTGAAGCCACCATCGCCGGCACCCCGACCGAGGAAGGACTGGACCTGCTCATGCTGCGGATCGAGAAATTCACCGCTGCCTTCGCCCTCGTGGCGATGCAGGCTCTCGATCTCGCCTTCGGCATTGCGACGGATGTAAGGCATGGAAGGCTGCAAAGGTGGGGGCGATCAGGACTATACGCGCCGCCCTCCCGCAATCAACGGGGAATCGGTCCGGCCCTGGTGCCGCTGCCGTGCAGTCGTGCACGCCATTGTCAGAGTTCGCCGTACGAATGCAGCCCCGAGAGGAACATGTTCACGCCGAGGAAGGCGAAGGTCGTCACCGCCAGCCCGACCAGCGCCCACCAGGCGGCGATCGTTCCGCGCAAGCCTTTCATCAGCCGCATGTGCAGCCAGGCAGCGTAGTTCAGCCAGACGATCAGCGCCCAGGTCTCCTTCGGGTCCCAGCTCCAGTAGCCGCCCCAGGCTTCGGCAGCCCAGAAGGCGCCGAGGATGGTGGCGATGGTGAAGAAGGCAAAGCCGACGGCGATGGCCTTGTACATCATGTCGTCGAGCACTTCGGCGGGCGGCAGTCGCTCGGCGATGCGGCGTCGGCCGAAGAGGATCGCGCCGACGATCAGCAGCGCCACGCCGAGGTACACCGCCCAGTAGCTGCTCAGTGCCTCGACCGGGTTCTTGCGGAACAGCACCGGCTCGAAGCACAGCACCAGGCCGAGGAGGCCGAGGGGCGCCAGCTTCCACCAGCTGGTCGCCGCGGCGTTCTCGCGCACCAGGTACGCGAAGGCCACCATCGCCGACAGCGCAAAGGTGCCGTAGCCGATGAAGTTGGCTGGCACGTGCAGCTTCATCCACCAGCTCTGCAGGGCGGGAACCAGCGGCTGGATCTCCTGCGCCTGGCGTTCGACCGTGTACCAGAGCAGGAAGCCGACCGCGGCACTGACCACCAGCATGACGAAGGCGCCGAGTGCGCGGGTGCCGTAGTGCTGCTCGTAGTAGAGGTAGAAGGTGGTGGTCAGCCAGCAGAAGAGGACGAACACCTCGTACAGGTTGCTGACCGGGATGTGGCCGATGCCCGGGCCGATCTGGTGGCTTTCGTACCAGCGCACCAGCATGCCGACGACTGCCATGCCCACGGCCGCCCAGGCCAGACGGCTGGCGATCGAGCCGGCGGCCGAATCGGGCGAACGCGCCAGCAGCGCAATCCAGTAGAAGGCAGTGCTCATGAAGAACAGCACGCACATCCAGAGCACCGCGCTCTGGCTCGACAGGAAGTACTTGAGCAGGAAGATCTGCTCGCTTTGCGCCAGGTCGGCACCGAAAGCGTCGAGCTGCCGGCTGTAGAGCGCGATGGCGAGCAGCGCCGCCGCCGCGGCAACGAGCATCAGCGTGCGCAGCGGCCGCCAGAACCAGCCGAGGGCGATTGCCGCGGGCGCGGTGCCGACCAGGATGGCTTTCTCGTAGACGTCCATGGCGCCGGCGTAGCGCACGAAAGCCAGGCCGGTGCCCAGCAGCAGCAGCGCAGCAAAGGCCCAGTCGGCGGCGCTGCGCTTGCCGAACGCTCCGCCGCCAGGGCCGCCAAGGGGCATCGTCGTCGTGGTGGTGTTCATGGACTCGCCTTCAGTAAGGTGCGCTCGAGGTCGGCGAACTCGCGTTCGGCGTCGAGCGTGTGGCGGGTGCTGGAAAGGGCCATCGTCAGCCGGCTGGCCCCTTCCAGGGCCTCCGAAGGCGCCAGCCAAATCCACAACCGGCGCTCACGGATGTAGAGCATCGCAAAAACGCCGACGATCAGCAGCACCGCGCCGAAATACACCAGCGTTTGGCCCGGCGCCCGCGCCACCTGGAAGACGCTCGCCTGGACATGGCGGAAGTCGGCCAGCGTGAGCAGCATCGGCGCCGGATAGGCGAAGCTGTCGGAAAGCGAGAGCACCGCCTGGGTCATGAACGCCTGCGTCGGGGCGGCGAGCGGATCGAGTGCCGCCAGCCCCTCGGCCGCACGCGTCGCGTTGAGCAGTTCGAACAGGCTGCCATTGAGGATGCGCAGCAGCACGTCGGCGACACGCTGCCGCTCGGCTTCGGGAACGCTGTCCTCGAGGAAGGCCGAAACCGCGGCCAGCCCACCGCCGGCCGCCGCCACGCCCGGCCGCGGAGATTCAGCGCCCGCAAACATCGCCAGCGTGCGCAACGCGGTCGCGATCAGCTGCGGTCGCAACTCGGCGCGGTCGGCGGGTGTCGACGATTCTGCATAGCGCCGCGCAGCAGCGTCGCGCGCCGCGGGGTCGAGCAGCGTGCGACGCAGCCGCACCCAGCGGTCGAGGCTGTCCTTGTCGTCGGCCGGGATGCGCAGGTAGCGAAACGCGTCGCCGGGCGCGTCGCGCGTGCCCGCCAAAAAGACACGCTGGCCGTCGAGTTCGACCGGCAGCATGTAGTTGTTGAACTCGCGCGCCTGGCCGCTGGCATCGCGCAGCTTGTAGCTGACCGACGGGCCGACGTTGCGCAGCGCCTTCTTGTCGACGCCCTTGGCGCCCGAGCCGAGGTGCCGCTCGAGCGTCGCGCCGAGGTCCACCTTGCGCACGTCGGTCGGCTTCGCCGGCGTCGAGCCGCCGAGGTTCTCGACATTGATCACGCGCAGACCGGTGAACTCGAGCGTCACCGGCCCGTTGCCGCCGGTGGCATCGGCAGGCAGGGGCTTGCTGCTGCCGACCGTGCCTTCGATTTCGAAGTCGTCGGCGCCCGGCTGCAGGCCTAGGGCGCGCAGCCGCAACGCCGAGCCGCCGTCGTCGAAGCTGCTCTGATAGATCGTCACGCCGCGGTGCTTGGCCGGCTCGTTGACCTTGATGGTGGCCGGCCGCACCTCACCGCTCGCATGGTCGCGGATCAGGACCTCGCTGGCGAAGAGCCGCGGCATCCCGGTTTCGTAGTACTCGACGATGAACTTCTTCAGTTCGATGTCGAACGGCAGCTCCTGCAGCACGACGCCGTCCTGCATCGGGATCACCGCGGTGCTCGATTGCGCGCCTTCGGCCACCATCAGGTTGGCGCGGAAGCTCGGCGTCCCCGCGCCGAGGCGGTGCGCCGGACTCACATCGCGGAACATGCCACTGCCATTGAAAACCGATTTGCCCTGCAGCGCCATCTGCGCCTTCACGATCAGGTCGCCGTCGAACAGGCCGCCGAGGCAGATCAGCACGATCGCCGAATGCGCAGCGATGTAGCCGAGCTTGTTGGTCGCGCCCTGGCGCGCGGCGACCATCGTGCCGCGCAGCACGCCATCGACGCCACGGCGTTCCTGCAGCTTGGCCTTCCAGCCGCGCTGGCCGAGCGTTTCGATGATCCGGGCCAGCGCCTGCGCCGGCGGCTGCGGCAGCTCGCCCGCAGCACGCAGGTGGAACGCCTGCAGGCTCTGCTCGCGCAGATGCTCCTTGTAATTGCGCAGGTCGGCGAGGATCTTCGGCGCATTGCGCAGCACGCACAGGCTGGTCGACAGCACCAGGAAGGCCAGGATCAGCAGGAACCAGGCGCTGCTGTAGACGGTGTAGACGCCGAGTTGGCCGAAAACCCTCGCCCAGAACGGGCCGAACTGGTTGACGTAGTTGGTATACGGTTCGTGCTGCTTGACGACCGTGCCGATCACCGAGGCGATGCAGATCACCGTCAGCAGCGAGATCGAGAACCGCATCGACGAGACAAGCTCGATCGCGTCGCGCCAGCGGCGCGAGCCGCAGCGAAGCTCGATGCCGGAGCTGCTCACCGATGGGGCGGCAAGAGGCCGCGATTCAGCGACCTCAGCACGATCTGCTCCGCGCATTTGCGCGTCTGCCGCAGGCGGTTCCACCGGGTCGGCGCCCGGCGCCGAACCCGCCCCGCGCAGCTTCAGCGCAGCCCGGCGAGGTAGTCGGCGGTGGCCTTGATCTCGCGGTCGTTCATCTTTGCCGCGACTTCGGTCATCACCGGATTGTTGTTGCGCGTGCCGTTGCGGAATGCGATCAGCTGCGCTTCCAGATAGTCGGCATGCTGGCCGGCAACGCGCGGGTACCGCGCCGGAATGCCGCTGCCGTTCGGGCTGTGGCAACCGGCGCAGGCCGGGACCTGCCGGTCGGGAATGCCGCCGCGGTGGATGTCCTCGCCGAGCGACACCATCTGCTTGTTCTTGGCAAAGCCGGGCTTGGCTTCCTTCGACGCATAGAAAGCCGACACATTGCGCATGTCGGCCGGGCTCAACCCCGCCGCAATGCCTTGCATGATCGGGTTCTTTCGCTTGCCCGCCTTGAACTCGGCCAGCTGCTTCGACAAGTAATCGGCATGCTGGCCCTGCAGGATCGGGTTTGCCGGGCTGCCGCGGCTGCCATCGGCGGCGTGGCAGGCGGCGCAGACCGCGGTCGCCACCGCCTGGCCCTTGGCAAGATCGGGCTTGGCCTGTGGCGGCGCCGCGTCGGTGGCCACGGCCGGCAGGAAAGTCGCCGCCAGTGCGAGGCCGGACAGAGCGCGGTACAGCAAACGGGCGGAAGGCGTCATGGGGGCGCGTGAAAGCAGCGGAGGCGCCGATTTTACAATGCGGGTTTCGCGTCGATTCCCGCCGTCGGCCCTGGCCCGCGGTGACTCGGCCACAACGCAGGCCAACCCATGAACGACCGCACACCCGGGGCCGTCGCCTCGAAGAAGGCCGCCACGCCGGCCGCCGTCGACCCGCTTGCAAAAGCCGCGCTGGCCTGGACGCACACCGCCCGCTTCCTGACGACCGCCAGCCAGCTCGACCAGCTGCCGCCGACCGAACTCCCCGAGATCGCCTTCGTCGGCCGCTCCAACGCCGGCAAGAGCACGGCCATCAACCGGCTGACGCAACAGCACCGTCTGGCGTTCGCGTCGAAGACGCCCGGGCGCACCCAGCACATCAACCTGTTCGAGCTCGGACCGAAGGACCAGGCCGATGCGCTGTTTGCCGATCTGCCGGGCTACGGCTATGCGGCCGTCGCGCGCGGCGCCAAGCTGCGCTGGCAGCAGGTGATGGCCGACTACCTGGCGCTGCGGCGCAGCCTCAGCGGGCTGGTGCTGCTGGTCGATTCGCGGCTCGGCTTCACCGAGCTCGACCGGCGGCTGCTCGATTTCGTCGAGGCGCGGCTGACGAACGGGTCGGTGAAGCTTCTGGTCCTTCTGACCAAGGCCGACAAGCTGAACCGCGCCGAGTCGCAGGCGGCGCTGGCTTCGCTGCAGCAGGCACTGGGGGAGATGGCGACCGACGAGGCCGATTTCGGCGTGACGCTGTTTTCTGCGTTGAAGCAAACGGGTGTCGCGGATGCGGCGACGACGTTGCGGGGCTGGGTTGCTGCGCCTGTGGCGGGGTGATCTGGGCAGGGCTTTTTCGTGCCTTACACGTTTTTCGCTGGCGTGTATTTGTTCTGACGCGCCGGGATTCGCCCCGGGGCCCCGGCGGGCGGTGACTTTCTTCTGTCGGGCCAGAAGAAAGTCACCAAAGAAGAGGCCCTGAATACACATCTGGCCGTCGCGCTTCGGCAGCAGGCGGTCCGCAGAGGCTTGTGGCGCGAGAACGTCCGCCGTGTACCGCATAAGCCAATCACGGTGGTTCGTCTGCGGATCAGGGAGCCAGCCTGCTCGCCGTCAGCGGCTGGCAGGCTGAGGTCGGGGTGGCAAAGCGTGATGCGCGGTTGGCAGGGGCGGCTCACGGGGGAAGTTCTCGTGCCACCAGGGCTTGCGCACCTCCTGCAGCCGAAGCGCTGCGGCCAAATCGTATTTCAGGCCCTCTTCTTTGGTGACTTTCTTCTGGGCCCGACAGAAGAAAGTTACCCGCCCGCCGGGGCGGAATCCCGGCGCGTCAGAACAAACACACGCCAGCGGCAAACGGGCAAGGCACGAAAACCCAAAGCCCCGCAATGCTCAAGCGCCGCCCCACCGCCCGAGCCACGAAAGCAGATCGTCCGCCTCCAGCGGCCGGCTGTAGAGATACCCCTGCCCCTTGTCGCACCCGAGCCGGCGCACGACATCGGCCTGGTCTGCGGTCTCGATGCCCTCGGCCACCGTGTCCATCCCAAGGCTGGCCGCCACCCGCACCGTGGCCTCGATCAACACGCGCTGATGGGCGTTGGTCGCGGCAGCGCTGACGAACGAGCGGTCGACCTTCACCGTGTCGACAGGCAGCAGGTGCAGACTGGAAAGCGACGAATAGCCGGTGCCGAAGTCGTCGAGCGCCAGCGTCACGCCGAGCGCCTTGAGTTCGTGCAGCCGCGCCTGCACCAGGCTGTCCTGTGCCGCCAGGCTCTCGGTGACCTCCAGCTGCAGCCGGGCCGGCTCGATGCCGGTGGCCTCGAGCGTGCGCGCGACGAGGCCGACGAAGTCGGGGTGGGCCAGCTGGGCGCGCGACAGGTTGACAGCCAGCGAGCCCGGCGCGCGCTCGCCGAGCCGGACCCGCCATTCGGCGAACTGGCGACAGGCCAGGACGAGAACCTGTTCGCCGATGTCGCAGATCAGCCCGCATTCTTCGGCAATGCCGATGAACTCGAATGGCGGCACGATGCCGCGTTGCGGATGGCGCCAGCGAACCAGCGCCTCGACCCCGGCAGGCCCCTGCCCCGGCGGCGAGACGTCGGAGTCCAGGCGCAGGGCGACGACGGGCTGGTAGACGACGAACAACTGGCCAGCCGGGATCGCGTGCCGCAGATCCTCCTCGATGCCGCCGCGCTGCTCGGCACGCCTGCGCATGCCGGTCTCGAAGACCACGCAGCGCGCGCCGCCGGCCTGCTTGGCGTCGCGCATCGCCAGCCCGGCGTCGCGGAGCACGGCAGCAGCATCGCCGTGCGCCTGGGGCTGCAGCACGACGCCGATGCTTGCCGTGGCATGGACCACGCCACCCCGGAGCCTGTAGGGCTCGCTGAGCACGTCGAGCAGGCGCCTGGTGACCACCAGCACGTCGTCGGGCCGGCGCAGGCGGTCGAGAATGACCACGAATTCGTCGCCGCCGATGCGCGCGGTCATCAGCGAGTTGCTGGCGAGGCCGCCGCGCGCAATCGCGTCGCCCGGGCGCAGCGTGGCGCGCAGGCGATCGGCAATCAGGCCGAGCACCTCGTCGCCGCCGGCGTGCCCCAGGGTGTCGTTGACATGGGCGAAGCGGTCGCAGTTGATGAGCAGGACGGCGAATTCGCCGCCTTCGGTTCCCGCGTGGCCTTCGATGGTCCGCTGCAGCTGCTCGAGAACGCCGACACGGTTCGCCAGGCGGGTCAGGCTGTCGGTGCGTGCGGCCGCGTTGAGCCGGCTGTCGAGCGTGCGCTGCTCGCGCTGGCTTTCCAGCGTGGCATCGGTCAGCACCGCCATCGAGCGCTGCGCGTCGACCTTGAGCAGGCTGATCGACAGCACCTGCGGCATGCCGGGTGCGCCCGCCGTGCCGGCCGGGCCGCAGTTGCCGACGGGCATGCGCAGCGAGTCGCAAACCACACCGGCACCGGCAGCCCCCTCTACCAACGCACGCAGTTGCGGGGCGACACAGTTCAGCGAGTCGTACAGGTTGTCGAGCCCACCGTCGCCCGAAATCGGCATCAGGAGCTGGGCCGCCATCGGATTCATCATGTCGACCGTTCCGTCGGCGTCGATTTGCACCAGTCCGATCGGTGATCGATAGAGGAACTCGATCAGTGCCTCATAGGCATTGGAGCTATCCATGGTGTGGACTGAGATGATTCGATCGATCTAGACAACGGAGTTGCACTCGATGCGGTTGCGGCCGGCTGCCTTGGCCGCGAGCAGACCGGCGTTGGCGTGGTGCATGAGGTCGTCGAGTCCGCCGAATTCGTCGCCCATCGTCGCCACCCCGCCGCTGACGGTGCAGGCAAGCGAGGCGCCAGCCACGCGGCCCGACTCGGCAGCGACCGCGCTTCGAAGACGTTCGGCCATGGCGCATGCGGCCAGAAGGTCGGTCGATGCCATCAGGATCGAGAACGTGTCGCCGCCGACGCGCGCCACCACGCCACGATCGGCAACCGCCACAGCGATGGTCGTCGCAACCTGGTGCAGCATGGCGTCGCCAGCCGCTCGGCCGTGGCGCTCGTTGATGCGCTTCAAGCAGTCGATCTCGAGCAGGATCAGCGACAACGGGCGTGGTGCCAGGCGCCAGCTGTCGAGTTCGACCCCGGCGGCATCGTAGAAGGCGCGGCGGTTGTTCAGGCCGGTGAGGGGGTCGCCGTCGTGATCGCGGCGGCGCAACTCGCCGGCCGCGCGCTGGTCGCTGATGTCGCGGATGACCAGGCAATAGGCGTGATCGGCTGCCGGGCTGCTGCGGGAGTCGCCCGGCGACACATCGCTGTGCACGCGCAGCGGCGAGATCATGGTGCTGGCCCAGAAGCGGCTGCCGTCGGCCCGAACGCGCCAGCCGTCTTCGACACTCCAGCCGTCGCGATCGGCCCTTTCCAAGCCCACCAGGAGCCGTGCGGAAGCATTCGTATCGGGCGGCGAGAAGATCGAATACGGCTGACCGATCACCGCGGCGTCGTGCCCGGTCAATCTTGCGATGCTCTCGTTCCAGCCGTCGATGCAGCCGTGCTGGTCGAGATTGACCCAGGCGTAGTCGGTGACGCGGGTCGTGAAGGCGCCCAGGGGCAGGTCGCTGCCCTGCAGCAGACGATCGCGCTCGACGCGGCGCGACACGTCGGTCAGGACCGCCATCAGCCGGTCGGCGTCGAGCTTGACGATGCTCAGTGAAAGCACCTGGGGTTCGATGCGGCCGGGAACGCCGGCCCGCACCCACAGTTCCAGTGCATCGCAGATCACGCCGCTCGGCGCCTCGAAGCGCTCGACCCGGCAGCGAAGGTCGGGCGCGATGTCTTCGAGCGCCGTGAACAGGTTGTCGAGCGAGCCGTCGCGCTGCAGCGGCATCAGCAACCGGGCCGACATCGCACTGAGCATGACGATGCGGCCATCGCCCGCCAGCTGCATCAGCCCCACCGGTGCCAGATACAAGAGCTGGGTCAGCGCCTCCAGCTCCTCCGCGGTGTCGGACATCTCAGCCCAGGCGCCGGACGAGCACGTACTGCAGGCCGGCCCCAGGGGCCGCGAGCAGGCGCAACTTCACCTTGATGGGTCGCATGCGCAGGGTCAGCACATAGTCGATGGTGGCATCGAGCGCCTCGCCGTTGGCGCGGGCGTCATCGAAGCGCTGCGCGACCATGAAGTTGTTCATGCACGGCGCGACGACGGTGAACAGCGGCTGGCCGACGACGCGCTCGGGCGACAGGCCGGCAGCCTTCGATTCGAAGGTGTTGTAGGTGCGAACCACGCCGTCGGCATCGAAGCCGATGACGCCGAAGTCGAGCTGATCGAGCTGGCCCTCCACCATTGGCTGCAAGGCGGTGGCGAGCTCCGGCTGGTCGAACGATGGCAGTGGGGACGCGGGGGTCGGGCTCATGAAATCCTTGGCAATCGGTTGCGCAGCAGGTCCGATATCGGCAATTGCCAGGCCGACCTGAGTTCCCCTCGCAGGCCCCCGCCTGCCTGAACGGGGGGAAGACACCAAAAAAAGGGGCCGCATCGCTGCGGCCCCTTTCGTCGAACACAAGCGCTGGGCAGGCCCCGAGGCCCGCCCGGGACATCACATGTCCATGCCGCCCATGCCGCCCATTCCACCCATGCCGCCACCGCCCATGCCGCCCATGCCGCCGCCGGACTCTTCCTTCGGTGCCTCGGCGACCATGGCTTCGGTCGTGAGCATCAGCGACGCCACCGAAGCGGCGTTCTGCAGCGCGGTGCGCGTGACCTTCGTCGGGTCCAGGATGCCCATCTCGATCATGTCGCCGTAGCTGTCGTTGGCAGCGTTGTAGCCGTAGTTGCCGCTGCCGGCCAGGACGGCATTGACGACCACGCTGGCTTCGCCACCGGCGTTCTGCACGATGATGCGGATCGGCTCTTCGATGGCGCGCAGGATCAGCTTGATGCCGGCTTCCTGGTCCGGGTTGTCACCCTTGATCGTGCCAGCCGACTGCTTGGCGCGCAGCAGCGCCACGCCGCCACCGGCGACGATGCCTTCTTCCACCGCCGCACGCGTGGCGTGCAGGGCGTCTTCGACACGGGCCTTCTTCTCCTTCATCTCGACTTCGGTCGCCGCGCCGACCTTGATCACCGCAACGCCGCCGGCCAGCTTGGCCACGCGCTCCTGCAGCTTTTCCTTGTCGTAGTCGCTGGTCGCTTCCTCGATCTGCACGCGAACCTGCTTGACGCGGGCCTCGATGTCGCTGGCTTCGCCGGCGCCGTCGATGATCGTGGTGTTTTCCTTGCCGACTTCGACGCGCTTGGCCTGGCCGAGGTCGGTCAGGGCAACCTTCTCGAGCGTCAGGCCGACTTCTTCCGAAATCACCTTGCCGCCGGTCAGGATGGCGATGTCCTCGAGCATCGCCTTGCGACGGTCACCGAAGCCCGGCGCCTTGACGGCGACGACCTTCAGGATGCCGCGGATCGTGTTCACGACCAGCGTCGCCAGGGCTTCGCCCTCGACTTCTTCGGCAATGATCAGCAACGGACGGCCGGCCTTGGCGACCTGCTCGAGCGTCGGCAGAAGGTCGCGGATGTTGCTGATCTTCTTGTCGAACAGCAGCACGAACGGGTTCTCGAGGAGAGCCGACTGCTTTTCCGGGTTGTTGATGAAGTACGGCGACAGGTAGCCGCGGTCGAACTGCATGCCTTCGACGACATCGAGCTCGTTGTTCAGGCTCTTGCCGTCTTCGACGGTGATGACGCCTTCCTTGCCGACCTTGTCCATCGCCGAGGCGATGATCTGGCCGACGTCGTCGTCCGAGTTCGCCGAGATCGTGCCGACCTGGGCGATTTCCTTGCTCGTCGTCGTCGGGCGCGACTGCTGCTTCAGCTGCTCGACCAGCGCGGTGACCGCCTTGTCGATGCCGCGCTTCAGGTCCATCGGGTTCATCCCGGCGGCGACGTACTTCATGCCTTCGCGGACGATGGCCTGCGCCAGCACGGTGGCCGTGGTGGTGCCGTCACCGGCGTTGTCGCTGGTCTTGGAAGCGACTTCCTTGACCATCTGCGCGCCCATGTTCTGCAGCTTGTCCTTGAGCTCGATTTCCTTGGCGACCGAGACACCGTCCTTGGTGACGGTCGGCGCGCCGAACGAACGCTCGAGGACGACGTTGCGGCCCTTCGGGCCCAGGGTGACCTTGACCGCGTTGGCCAGGATGTTGACACCCTCGACCATGCGGGCGCGGGCGTCACCGCCGAATGTGACTTCTTTAGCTGCCATGTGTATTTCTCCGAATTCTTGAATGGGGGTGGATTGCCGGTGCGGCAGCGCAGGCGGGCGGGCTCGTAAGCCGCTGCCGGCGCGGCAGGCTTAGCGGCCTTCGACCACGGCGAAGAGGTCTTCCTCGCGCATCACCAGCAGTTCGTCGCCGTCGATCTTGACGGTCTGGCCGCTGTACTTGCCGAACAGGACGCGGTCGCCGACTTCGATATTCGGCTTGACCAGATCGCCACGGTCGGTGCGCTTGCCCGGGCCGACGGCGAGAACCTCGCCTTGATCGGGCTTTTCGGCGGCGTTGTCGGGAATGACGATGCCCGAGGCGGTCTTGGTTTCCTGCTCGAGGCGCTTGACGATCACACGATCGTGCAACGGACGAAGTTTCATAGACATCTCCTGGTGAAACGGATAACGGGTTGCGCAGGCGGCGCAGGGCGCCGTCCGGTGCCGGCGACCGACCTATCGGTGCGCCGTTAGCACTCGGTACTTTCGAGTGCTAGCAAGCCGATTATAGGCACGTGCCAGGGGCGTGCAAGCAGGTCTTGCCGGGAACGACCGCTTTGCGGTGCTCAGGGGCGGGATGCGGGGTGCTCGAGTTCGGCCATCGCCTCGCCCAGGCGAACATTGCCCGCAGCGACCCAGTCGTCGCTGAAGCGCAGCGGCCCTGGCGGGAACAGCATCACCACGGTCGATCCGAGCAGGAAGCGGCCCATCTCGTCGCCTTTGGCGAAGCGCAGGTCCTGCTCGTCGTAGCGCCATTCGCGCACTTCCTTCGGCCGCGCCGGGTTGACGACGCCATGCCAGACGGTGGCGATGCTGCCGACGATCGTCGCGCCGACGAGTGCCAGCACGAAAGGCCCGAACGCCGTTTCGAAGACGCAGACGACGCGCTCGTTGCGGGCGAACAGCCCGGAAACACCGCGCGCCGTCGCTGGATTCACCGAGAACAGCGCGCCCGGCACATAGATCATCCGCAGCAGCCGCGCGTCGCACGGCATGTGGATGCGGTGATAGTCCTTCGGCGCGAGGTAGAGCGTCGCGAAATGGCCGTGGTCGAACCGATCGGCCAGTGAAGCGTCGCCGCCGACGAGGTCGGCCGTCGAGTAACGATGGCCCTTGGCCTGGAGGATCTGGTCGTGATCGATCGAGCCGAACTGGCTGATCGCGCCGTCGACGGGACAGATCAGCGCCGCGTCGGCAATCGGCCGCGCGCCCGGCTGCAACGCCCGGGTGAAGAACTCGTTGAACGTTGCATAGCTGGCGAGATCCGGATCGGCCGCCTCGCTCATGTTGACGCCGTAATGGCGCACGAAGCGGCGGATCAGCCATTGCGTGGTGCGCCGGCCGCGCGCCGAGGCCACCTTGCCGGCAAAGCGGGTCATCGCCTTTTTCGGCATCACGTACTGGTGAAGCACGCGCAGTCGGTCGGTCACGGCGATGCGGGGAGTGGCGGCCGGGCATTGTATCGACCCTGTTTCCGAAAGGTGGGTGCGTGACGGCAATGCCGTTCAGGGCGAGCTTCGCCGCCGAGGCAGGTGGCCCGCGGTGATGCGGCCCATCGCTTGCACAGCGTTCGACGCCGCAACCGGAGCGGACTGACCCCGTGCGCGGTCGATCGGCCAATTCAAAGGAGACATCGATGTTCAAGGCTCTGCTGCTCGAGAAGAACGAAGCCGGCTTCAGCGCCGGCGTGCGCGAGATCGACGAAGCCGCGATGCCGGGCGGCGACGTGCTGGTCGCCGTCGCCCACTCGTCGCTGAATTACAAGGACGGGTTGGCGATTGCCGACAAGGGCCCGGTGGTGCGCAGCTGGCCGATGGTGGCCGGCATCGACGGCGCCGGCACGGTGGTGGAGAGCAGCCACCCGGACTGGAAGCCCGGCGACCGGGTCGTGCACAACGGCTGGGGCCTCGGCGAGACCCGCTGGGGCTGCATGGCCCAGAAGGCCCGGCTGAACGGGGACTGGCTGGTGCGCCTGCCGGAAGCCTTCGACACCCGGCAGGCGATGGCCATCGGCACGGCAGGCTACACCGCGATGCTTTGCGTGCTCGCGCTCGAACGGCACGGCCTCGCGCCGGATGCCGGCGAGGTGCTGGTCACGGGCGCGACGGGCGGGGTCGGCAGCGTGGCCACGGCACTGCTCGCCAGGCTCGGCTGGCGGGTCACCGCGGCCACGGGCAAGGCCGCCGAAGCCGATTACCTGCAGCGCCTGGGTGCGGCGACGGTCATCGACCGGGCCGAGCTGGCAGCACCGGGCAAGCCGCTGCAGAAGGAGCGCTGGGCGGCGGTGGTCGACGCGGTCGGCAGCCACACGCTGGCCAACGCCCTGGCGCAGACGCGCTACGGCGGCGTGGTGGCGGCGTGCGGCCTGGCGCAGGGCGCCGACCTGCCGTCGACCGTCATGCCGTTCATCCTGCGTGGTGTCACGCTGGCCGGGGTCGACAGCGTCATGGCGCCGATGGCGCGACGCCGCGAAGCGTGGGAGCGCCTCGCCCGCGATCTCGACCCGGCGAAGCTCGACGCCATGGTCGAGGAAGTCCCGCTCGAAGGCGCCGTCGACAAGGCGCACCAGCTGATGGCCGGCCGGGTGCGCGGCCGGGTGGTGGTGACGATCTGAGGCCCGTGCGCCGCCGGCCCCGGCGCATTCACCGGCCGATCACTCGGTCGCCTCCTCAGGCCGGCTGCTGCGCCCCGACTGCAGCCGGCTTGATCCACAACAGCAGCAGCCCCCCGGCCGCGAGCACCGCCACACCGACCACGGCGCCGGTCCGCACATAGGCCAGGCTCGACCAGAGCATGTAGGCGCAAACCGCGCAGAACACGGCCGGCAGCACCGGATAGAGCGGCACCCTGAATGGCCGCGGCCGCTGCGGGTCGCGGCGCCGCAGGATGAACAGCGCGCTGACCGAGAGCAGGAAGAACAGCCAGAACACCGGTGCCGTGTAGTCGACCATCGTCTGGAAGCCGCTGCGTGCGGCCGTGCCGAGCAGCACCAGACCCAGCGCCAGGCCGCCCTGCACGAACAGCGCATTGACCGGCGTGCCGCGGGCACCGTCCCAGCGGCCGAGCTTTTCGAGCACCGGCCAGTCGGTGCCGACCGAATAGGCGGTTCGCGCGCCGACGATCATCGTCGCGTTGATCGAGGTCAGCGCCGCCACCCCGACCAGCAGCGAGATCGTGGCCTCGCCGGTGCGGCCGAAAGCCGCCTTCATCAGATCGGCGCCGATGGCGTTGCTTTTTGCCATGCCCGCCAGCCCCAGCCCCTGCAGGTAGGCCAGGTTCACCGCCAGGTAGAGCAGCGTGATCAGCCCGATGCTGAGCACCAGCGCCCGCACCATGTTGCGGCTGACATCCTCCAGTTCTGCGCCGAGGTACGCAGCCTCGTTCCAGCCGCCATAAGTCAGCAGCACGAAGACCATCGCCAGTCCGAACATGCCGCCCACCGGCGCCGAGGACGCCCCGACCGCCGCGGGCGCGGCAGGCGTCGAGCCAGCCGCGAAAAGCACCACGCCGGCGGCGATGACCAGCACCAGGCCGCCGACCTCGAGCGTCGTCAGCCAGTTCTGCGTCGCCGCGCCGGCGCGGGTGCCGCGCACGTTGATCCATGTCAGCAGGACGACCGCCAGGCCCGCATAGAGCGCCTCGCTGAACGGCCCGAGGCGCGCAACCTGGCTCAGGTAGTCGCCGAAGACGAACGCCAGCAGCGCGATCGACCCGGTGGTGATGACGGTGAAGCGCGCCCAGGCAAAGAGAAAGGCGAGCCGTGGCCCGTAGGCGCGCCACAGGAAGTGGTAGTCGCCGCCGGCACTCGGGTATGCGGTTGCCAGCTCGGCATAGCAAAGCGCGCCCATCAGCGACACCACGCCGCCGAGCACCCACGCCGCCAGCATCAGCGTGCCCGACCCGGTGAACTGCGCCACCAGCGACGGCGCCTTGAAGATTCCGGCACCGATGACGATACCGACGATCAGTGCGACCGCATGGCGCAGCTTGAGAACGGGCTGCGGCAGCGCCCGCTGCGCCGTGGCGCGCTCGGCGCTCAACCGGCGCTGCCTTCCAGCCGCACGCGATCGACCGGGCCCGAGCCGCCGATCGGCGGCGCCGCGCCCTGGCGCTCGGCGCTGAAAGGCGCTGCCGGGCCGGAAGGTACCGAGACGGTGCCGCTGATCCGGTTGCCGGCGACGGTGCCGCGGAAGTCGCGCAGCGTGCCCTCGCTGTCGGTGAATGCGAAGGCGACCTGGTCGCCGAGCACGCGTGGCTCGCGCAGCGTCGTCTCGAACCCGTCGAAGCGCGCGTTGCCGCGAATCTTCTGGAATTTCTGCTCGATCGACACGGCGATTTCGGCCGGCCCGCTGCGCAGCGGAAAGCGCAGCCGCCATTCGCCGCCGGCATTGGCGGGAACGACCCAAAGGTGGGCGATCCGCGTCCCGGCACGCGAGAGTTCGTCGGGTTCCCAGTCGGCCATGTCGAAGTCGTGCGAGACGAGCCGGGTGCCCGGCTTCATCGCCATCAGCGTCGGCCGCAGCCGCAGGTTGAGCTGCGGCAGGAGGTACATCGTGACCACCGTGGCGTTCGAGAAGTTGGTTTCGAAGATGTCGCCGCGGACGAACTCGGCACGGTCGGCAACCCCGGCGCGCTGGGCGTTGCGCTTGGACAGCGCGACCATGTCGGGGTTGAACTCGATGCCGAGCGCGCGCGCCTTGAAGTCGCGCGCCGCGGCGATGACGATCTTGCCGTCGCCCGAGCCGAGGTCGACCACCGTGTCCTGCGGCGTCACGCCAGCCAGCTGGAGCAGCCGGTTGGCCACCTGGTCGGGTGTCGGAATCCAGATCACGTCCTTGCCGGACTGGCCGCGCGTCGGCTCGTAGTCGGGCTTGGCCGTCTGGGCGGAGCCGAGCCCAGGCAGGCTGCCCAGCGCCGCGGCGGCAGCAAGGGTGACGACATGGCGGCGGCTGGACTGGCGAGCGGTGGGTTGCATGGTCGTTGGAGGTCGAGGATCAACGGTGGGATCGGCGGCGGAATCGGCAGCACGCGTCGAACGCGCGGCTGAAAATCATTCTGGCCGAAGCCAAGCCACGGAACGAAGCGGCGGTGCGTGCCGGCAACGCCTTCGGGTTGTTACGCTGGCGCCTTGAAGACGTGTCGCAGATAGGCGAGGAAGGTTTCGTCCTCGCACATCATCTTGCCCGGGCTGTCGGAGAGCTTGGCCACCGGCTGGCCGTTGCAGCGCGTCAGCTTCATGACGATTTGCAGCGGGGCGAAGCCGACATCGTTGGTGAGGTTGGTGCCGATGCCGAAGCCGAGCTGCGTGCGATCGGCAAAACGGCGATAGAGCGCCATCGACTTGGGCAGGTCGAGTCCGTCGGAGAACACCAGCCGCTTGGTGTGCGCGTCGATGCGCAGCTTGGCGTAGTGGCCCAGCGCCTTTTCGGCCCACATGCCCGGGTCGCCCGAATCGTGGCGCAGGCCGTCGAAGAGCTTGCCGAAGTAGAGGTCGAAGTCCGCCAGGAAGCCGTCCATGCCGACGACGTCGGTGAGCGCCGTACCGAGGTCACCGCGGTACTCCTGCACCCAGTCCTCGAGCGCCACGCGCTGGAAGTCGCGCAGGCGCACGCCGAGCGCCTGGTAGGTCTGCAGGTACTCGTGCGCCATGGTGCCGATCGGCACCAGGTTGAGATCGCGCGCCAGCAGCACGTTCGAGGTGCCCTTGAAGAAGCGCGGTGCATCGCGTTGCAGCGTGGCCGCGACCTCGCGGTGCCATTCGCCGGTAAAGCGGCGGCGCACGCCGAAATCGAAGAACTCGAACGGATGGCGGCGCGCCGACTCGTCGCCAAAGCGGTCGAGCAACTCGATCTTCGCGTGCAGCCGCTTGCGGCCTTCGGCGATCGCCGGGCGGGTGTCGAAGCGCCGGAAGTACAGCTCGTTGACGATCGCCAGAATGAAGATCTCGAACGCCATCACATGGACCTGCGGCCCGCGGGCGACGATCTCCAGCGTCGGGCCGTTGGCACGCGCCTCGATGAACTCGCGCTGGAAGCGGAAGATGCGCAGGAAGTCGACGAAGTCGGACTTGATGAAGCGCAGCCCGCGCAGGTAGTCGAGCTCGTCGGGCCGGAAGGCGAGCCGGCACAGGTGGTCGAGCTGCTCGTCGACATCGCCCACCAGCTCCGCCAGCGGATAGGCCGGCTGGTTGCGGCAAAGGAAGCTGTACTCGGCCTGCGTCTGCGGATGGCGGTGCAGCATGGCCTGCCACATCGTGAACTTGTACAGGTCCGTCTCGAGCAGGCTGTCGAAGATCGGTGGCATGGCGAGTCGTGCAGGTTGACGCAGGGGCGCAGTGTCACTCATCTTTGCCCGGTCACAACGGTCTGCGCAGAGCAGGGCCGGCGGCGCCGCTCGGCTATCGTGCAGCGTGGGTGCCGCATCCCGTGGCGCCACTGCCGCGTGCCACGCCATGATCGCCAACCCCGACTCCGACCTGCGCCCTGAACCGGCTGACACCGCGGGCGCCATCGAGGCGCTGGTCGCCGCCCTCGGCGAGGCCGCCGTGCTTCGCGGCAACGCCGCTTCCGAGCGGCCCAGCGCCGATTGGAGCGGTATGCCGGCGGCGTCGCCCGAAGCGGTTCTGCTGCCGCGCACGCCAGCGCAGGTGGCCGAAGCCCTGGCGATCTGCACGCGCTTCGGCCAGCCGGTGGCCGTGCAGGGCGGACTCACCGGCTTGGCGGGCGGGGCCAATCCGCACCCCGGCGAGATCGTGCTGTCGCTGGCGCGGCTGAACGCGATCGAGGATTTCGACGCCGTCGGCGGCACGGTGGTCGTGCAGGCGGGCGTCACCCTCGAACAGCTGCAGCTCGCTGCCCGCGAGCAGGGCTGGTTCTTCCCGCTCGACCTCGGCGCGCGAGGTTCGTGCCAGCTCGGCGGCAATGCGGCGACGAATGCCGGCGGCAACCGGGTGATCCGCCACGGGATGATGCGCGAGTCGGTGCTCGGCCTCGAGGTGGCGCTGGCCGACGGCCGGCTGCTGTCGATGCTCGGCCGGATGGTCAAGAACAATGCCGGCTTCGACCTCAAGCACCTGTTCATCGGCAGCGAAGGCACGCTCGGGGTCATCACCCGCCTGTCGCTGAGGCTGGTGCCCGGGCCGGCCGCGAGCTGCACCGTGCTCTGCGCGCTCGCCGATTTCGATGCCGCATCGCGGCTGCTGCGCGAGGCCCGGCGCTGCCTGCCCGAGCTGACCGCCTTCGAGCTGATGTGGGACGACTTTTTCCAGGCCAGTGCGCGGGCGATCGGCCGGGCCTCGCCGTTCGCCGTGCCGCATCCGCTCTACGCGCTGATCGAAACGCTCGGCAGCGACGCCGAGGCCGGCGCTGCCGCGGTCGAGCGGCTGATGGAAGCCGCACTCGGCGACGGGCTGGTCACGGACGCCGTGATCGCCCATTCGATGCAGCAGGCGCAGCAGCTGTGGTCGTTTCGTGAAGGCATCGGCGAACTGCTCTCCCAGCTGAAGCCGTGCGTCACCTTCGACGTGAGCGTCGAGCTGCCGGCGATGGAGGCACTGGTCGAGCGGCTGCGACGGGAACTCGGTGAGCACTATCCGGCGCAGCAGCACCTCCACTTCGGCCACCTCGGCGACGGCAACCTGCATCTGGTGACCGGTCCGCATCCCGAGGAGGCGCAGCGCCACGAGATCGAGGAGCGGGTCTACGCCGCGGTCGGCGCCGTCGGCGGCAGCATCTCGGCCGAGCACGGCATCGGCATGGTCAAGAAGCCGTTCCTGCATTACAGCCGGGACGCGGCGGAGGTGGGGCTGATGCAGGGGATGAAGAAGCTGCTCGATCCGGGAGGAATCTTGAATCGGGGGAGGGTGGTCGATCCGGGGTGCGGGGTGCGCGGGCAGGGCACCCTTGCGGAAGGGCTCGCTCGCTAGTCTCCGCGGGACGGTTGTCAAGCGGCGGCATCAGCACCAATCGATGCCGCGAAGCCGGAGCGCGGCAAATAAGGTCCGCTCGGGGCGCACGGCCTGCTTTGGCTCTCAAAAGACGCCGAGCGCGAGGCCTGCGGCGAGCGCCTCGCCGAGCTCATGGCAGCGCTGCAGGGATGCCGCATCGATCACCTTCGGCGCCAGTATTTCCGCCGGCGCTTGCGCCCGACTGCAGACGATCAGCGGTTCGGCCACTGCCCTGAGCCGCCAGCCGGTGGCGATTCGCTCGATCTGTCGCGCTGCGTTCGTGCCGTCGCTGCCGGCGCAGACCATCGCCGCGTACGGCCGCCCTTCGATACGGCCGAGGGCAGGGTAGTAGCTGCGGTCGAAGAAGTCCTTCATCAGACCGGCGATCGCCGCCAGGTTTTCGGGCGTCGCGAACAGGTAGCCGTCCGCTGCAAGCAGGTCGTCCGGGCCAGCCTGTGGGGCGCGCAGCAGCCGGGTCTCAACCTCGCCTGCCCCGGAAGCGGCGCCTGCAGCGGCCGCCTCGGCCATCTGCCGGGTTCCGCCGGTCATCGAGTGATAGACGATGAGCAGCGTCTTCATTGAGCCCATCACGGCTCCCGCGAAGCGGTCGAAAGGGCAGAAGCCCTATTCGGCGGTGATCTTGCGCTCGCGGATCACCTTGCTCCAGGTCTGCGATTCGCGGTCGATCGTCCTCGCCAGTTCGTCGCGGCTGCCCGGCAGCGGCGTCAGCCCGTGCTTGAGCAGTTCGTCGCGCACCTCCGGCGTCGTCAGCACCTTGACCAGCTCACTGTTCCAGCGGTCGAGGATCGCCACCGGCGTCTTGCCGGGCGCGACGAAGGCGTACCAGTTGGTCGCGCTAAACCCCGGGAAGCCCGACTCGGCAATCGTCGGCACATTGCGCATGAAGGTGGGCCGCTCGGGGCCGGTGGTCGCCAGCGCGATCAGCTTGCCGGCTTCGATGTGCGGCTGGGCGGACGACGGCGTCGAGTAGTAGGCCGCGATGCGGCCGGCGAGCAGGTCGCCGAGCGCGGGTGCACCGCCCTTGTACGGAATGTGGACGATGTCGACGCCGGCGCGGTCGTTGAACAGCTCGCCAGCAAGGTGCGATGCCGAGCCGGCGCCGGTGGACGCGTAGTTCAGGGCGCCGGGCTTGGCCTTGGCCAGGGCGATGAACTCGGCGAGCGTCTTCGCGCCGACGCCCGGATGCACCACCAGCACGTTGGGGAAGCTGACGCCCATGGTCAGTGGCGCCAGATCCTTCTTCGGGTCGTAGCCGACCTTCATCAGGTGCGGCGCGATCGACAGCGGGCCGATCGAGCCGAGCAGGATGACCGAGCCGTCGGGTGTGGCGTTGGCGACCTGCTGGTGCGCGATGTTGCCGCCAGCGCCTGCACGGTTGTCGACGACGACGGTCTGGCCGATGTTCTCGCCCAGCTTCTTGGCGATGATCCGCGCCGCCGTGTCGGCTCCGCCGCCGGCAGCGAAGCCGACGATCAGCGTGATCGTCTTTTTCGGCAGCTCTTGGGCAGCGAGCGGCAGGGCCGTGAGAGCGAGCGCCGACGTGGCGGCAAGGAAAAGGCGTTTTTTCATTCGAATGTCTCCCGTGTTGGCAGCGGTGAATTTCCGGCTGCTCTCATTTGGTTGCCTGGTTGCGCATCGCTGCGTCAGTCGTCACCCAGTTGCAGCGTCGACGGCCGCCGCTTTTCGATCGACGACCTGAACAGCGCCGCGCTTCGGTAAACGCCGTGGGCGAACTTGCTGTAGGGCAGGGTCGCGAAAAACGCCATCACCACGCCGAGGTGAATCGCCAGCCACAGCGGCAGCGTCGCACTGCCGCGCGCCAGCGCCAGCACCAGCCCGGTCGCCCCGGTCAGAAAGAGCAGCGCGATGAAGCCACGGTCCATCGGCTTCTGCGCCGCCGGTGCATGCTGCGGATGGCGCTGCAGGTTGAGCCAGAAGAGGCCCACCGTGCCGATCACCAGGGCGATGCCACCGCTCGTGCCGAGCAGCTTGGGCAGGCTCGTCCAGCCGTACGGTGCCTCCCAGCCGAAGGCATAGTGATAGAGCGTGGCCACGCTGGTCGCGGCGAAGCAGAACAGGAAGCCGTAGAAGGTGAGGTGGTGAAAGCGCCGCCGCGCCAGCGTGAAGGCGTCGTCGGCCTCGTTGCAGCCTTCGCCGTGGCCGCCGTCCAGGTACTTCAGCCGCAGCACGTCGTGCGTCGCCTCGGCGGCGGCGCCGGGCGGCGCCTTGCCGGGGGCCAGATCCTTCCAGAAGGCGCGCACGCCGAGCGCGAGCGCCAGGACGGCAAACAGGAAGATCGGCGCGAACAGCCCGACCATCAGGTTGTGCGGGAACACCGAATAGAAGTTGCCCTCGGGCGGCATGCCGACCAACGTGCCGTTGAGCGCCAGCGCCAACACCAGGAACAGCGCCAGGCCGCCGGCAAGCGCCAGCGACAGCGTCAATCCGTTGCGCTGATACAGCGCGCCGAGCGCGGGCGGCCATGCGTAGTCGGCATAGGTCTGCTTGCGGACCCGGGCCATCGCCTGCGGCACGTTGACGGCAAATTCATGCGGCGGCGCGTACTGGCAGGCGTGCAGGCAGGCGCCGCAGTTGTGGCAGAGGTTGGCGAGGTAGTGGACGTCGGCCTTGGCAAAGTCGAGCCGCCGGGTCATTGCCGGGAATACGGCGCAGAAGCTTTCGCAGTAGCGGCAGGCGTTGCAGATCTGCATCTGCCGGGCCACTTCGGCCTCGTCGGCGGTCAGCGGTTGGCTGATCGGCAGACCGCCGCCGAGCGCGACGGCCTCGCGGGTCAGTGCTTCAAGCTGCTGCACGTTGTGCCTTTCCGAGGGCCGCGGCGGCCGCCTGGGTGCCGGCGACGCGGCCGAAGGCCGTGCCGATCGACATGCCGACGCCGGCGGTGTAGCCCTTGCCGAGGACGTTGCCGGCCATCATTTCTCCGGCGACGAAAAGGTTGGGGCTCGGCTGGCCGCCGAAATGCACGGTCGCGCGATCGTCCACTTTCAGTCCCAGGTAGGTGAATGTGATGCCGGGGCGCAGCGCATAGCCGTAGAAGGGCGGCGTATCGATCGGCCGCGCCCAGTGTGTCTTCGCAGGCGTCAAGCCCTCGGTATGGCAGTCGTCGAGGGCGGTGTGGTCGAAGCGGCCGACGCGGCAGGCGGCGTTGTAGGCCTGCAGCGTGTCGCCGAAGCGGGCCTCATCGAGGCCGAGCTGCCGTGCCAGATCCGCCAGCGTGTTGGCCTTGACGCCGGGGAATACCGGCGGCATGAAGCGGCCGACCGCCTTGGCGTCGATGATCGACCAGGCGGTCTGCCCGGGCTGTTGCGCGACCAGCCGGCCCCAGATCGCATAGCGCTTCGGCCAGAAGTCCTCGCCCTCGTCGTAGAAGCGCTCGGCATTGCGGTTGACGACGACGCCGAGCGAAACGCAGTCGATGCGCGTGCAGATGCCGCCGTCGTAGAGCGGGGCCCGGGCGTCGATCGCCACCATGTGCGCCTGGGTCGGGTCGCCGATCCGGTCGGCGCCGGCGTCGAGCATGAACTTGAGCAGCGTGCCGCGGTTGAAGCGGGTGCCGCGGATCAGGAAGTTGTCGGCCGGCCATTCGCCCTGCTCGTTCTGCCCCCAGGCCTCGCGCAGCCATTCGATGTTCGATTCGAAGCCGCCGGCCGCGAGCACGCAGGCCCTGGCCTCGATGCGCTCGCTGCCACAGTAGGCGGCGACGAAGCGGCCGTCCTGCAGTTCGAGCCGATCGACCGGTGAGTCGTAGCGGACACCGATGCCCAGGTTTGCGGCACTGCGGTAGTAGGCGTTGATCAGCGCCTTGCCTCCGCCCATGAAGAAGGCGTTGGTGCGCGCGGTGTGCAGCGCGCCGGAAAGCGACGGCTGGAAGCGAACGCCGTGGCGCTGCATCCACGGCCGGCAAGTCGACGACTCGCGGATCACCAGCCGGGCCAGATGCTCGTTGGTCAAGCCGCCGGTGACCTTCAGCAGGTCCTGCCAAAACTCCTCTTCGCTGTAGGCGTCGACCAGCACATCCTGCGGCGCGTCGTGCATGCAGCGCAGGTTGCGCGTGTGCTGCGAATTGCCGCCGCGCCATTCGCGCGGCGACGACTCGAGCACCTGCACGCTGGCGCCCGCCTCGCGCGCCATCAGCGCGGCGCAAAGCGCGGCATTGCCGCCGCCGATTACCAGCACATCGAGCATCGCCGGGCCCTTTTTGAAAGTCGGGCGACTGTAGCGGAGCAGCCTTACCTCGAACTTTCAGTTCGCGACGAGCCTTCGCCCCGCCCGCCTGCGCCCGAGCGAAACCGCGCCGCTTCAGATCGGCCGCCGCTGCCCGCCCTCGAGCCGGTAGACGCGCGCCGACGATTCGTCGTCGCCGATGAAGCAGACACCGTAGCGGAACGGCCCATCATCGCGCCCTGGAAAGTCGAAGCGAAGATCACGAAACCAGGCGCAGCGTTCGCGCTGCCCATCGCCGAGCGCACGATCGGTGGCATCGAACAGCACCGGCGTCAGCGCGAACCAGCGGAAGAAGCCGAAGGACGCGTGCCCCCAGGCGCGTTGCACCCAGTCGGCGCTGCCCGGCGGGCCGAAGCGCGGCATGGCCTGCCATTCGGCCATGGGCTCCGGCTGGTACGGCGCCGAATAGCGCCGGATGAAATTGGCGTCCGGCCCGCCTGCGAGCGGCTCGGTGCGCCGGGTGTTGATGTGCGCCACCTGGTAGCTCGTCCCGTCGAAGACCGCCACGGTCCAGTTGAAGGGCGACGCCGGCCGCGGCATGACCTCGACGACCGGCGTCCGGATGCCGAGCACGCCGGCGCGACGCTCGCCGGCGGCGAGCGCCTCCTGGCGGCCGGTCCAGGCGATGCCGACCCAGAGCACGGCCGCCGCCAGCCCGAGCGCTGCCGGCCAGCGATGGCGCGGAAACAGCGCCGCAAGCAGCAGGCCGACGACGAAAATGCCGCTGAAGGCCAGGTCGATGATGAACATCGCCCCGAGGCCGAAGCGCTGGCTCGACAGCGGTTGCAGCAGCATCGTGCCGAACTGCGTGATCCAGTCGCCGGCAATGTGCAGCGCGATTCCGGCAGCCGCCAGAACGTAGAAGCTCTTCCAGCCGCCCGGCTGGTGGCGGGTGGTGGCGAAGCACTTCGACAGCAGCCAGGCGACGGCCAGCGCCCACGCCGGCAGCAGCAACAACGAATGCGTCACGCCGCGGTGTTGGGTGAGGTAGGCGATATCGCCGAACCAGCCGACGACGAAATCGATGTCTGGAAACGCGGCGGCAGCCGCGCCGGCCAGGGTGCACTGCCAGGGCAGCGGCGCACCGGCAAAGCGGTCCCACGGCGCCGACAGGCGACCGGCGGCCGGTTCCGCGATGGGACGGAGGGCTTGCCGGCGTGCGATCAGCCGGGCGAGCAGGGCACCGGAAAGTGCATGGGTGAGGGTGTCCATGGGGCAGCAATGTGGAGCAAGGACGCCGCTTGTAGCAGCTCCCGCGGCGCTGCAGCCCATGCACAATCGTCTGCCGCACGACAGGAGACGAGCCTATGCAGACCGAAGTCCGGCTCGACGCGAGCGCCAAGCGAATATTCATCTTCGAGGAGATCTACCCGGCACGCGCCGCGCAGGAGCAGGCCGAGAAGCGCAAGCTCGACGCCTTCGGCAAGCTGGCGCGCCTGAACCCGTTCGAGCGGCCGAAGGTCGAGACGGTTGCGCTTGCCAAGTCGGAGCTGCGCTACGAGCCGTTCTGGATCGTCTCGGCCACGCGCCAGGTCGACTACATCCACGAGTCGGTCTATCCGCTGCAGATCACCAATGAACATGCGCTGAAGCTCTCGATGGGCGAATGCGATTTCGAGGTGGTGCGGTCGGCCGGCAAGGCGCGCATCCAGCTGCCGGTGCGCGAGCACTGCCACCGCAAGATCGAGGTGGCGATGCACCTCGACGGCATCCGCCGCGAATTCAAGCCGGCGCTGTTGCAGAACTACGTCGACAAGTACAAGGCGAACGAAGTCGAGGAACTGGCCCAGCCCAAGGCGGTGGTCAGCCAGGTCCCCTTCGAGGCGGTGTTCCAGATCGTCAAGTCGCGTCTCGCGTCGGAAGCGATCGATGCGCACGTCATCACCCATGACGAAATCCACCTGGCCCGGTTCTACCTCTACTACCGCCCGGTTTTCGCTTTCGAGTTCGCCTGGACGACGACCGGCAAGGTGGGTGTGATCGAGATCGACGGCCTGACCGGCGAGGCGGCCGACAACGGCGAATGGATGCGCGACAAGATCGACAAGGTGATGACCCGCGAGATGCTGTTCTCGCTCAGCGGCGAGGTTGCCGGCGCGCTGATCCCCGGCGGCGGCATGCTGGTGCGGGTGATCGACGAAGTGACGCGACCGGACGAGCCGCAGGGGCGCCGGGAGCTGCGCTGACGCCGCTACCGCGGCCAACAGCCCGGTCGACCTCGGGCGATGGCGCGGATTCTTGGCTGTCGATCAGCTCTGGCGCGAGCGTTCGACGGCTGCCACGCAAATCTCGACCGGGGCGCCAGCGACTCCCCTCAGGATGTCGCCGAGCTGCTCGGCGATTCCAGCCGTGCTGGCCTCCCAAGAGGCCGCTTCCAGCAAGGGACGCAGCAAGCGGTTGCGGCGGTCCCGTGCTGCGGGCGGCTCGGCGATCGCCGCCTCGCAGGCGTGCAGCCAGTCTTGCAGGCTGTCGGCAGCCAGGAAATATTCGGCGTAGCGGGCTGCCGCCGGCAGGCTGCTGCTGATCACCGGCTTGCCGCTGGCCAGCGAGGCGAGAAGTTGCTCGGGGCAGTGCGCCGATCCGGCGCCATCGGCGCGCAGCGGCAGCAGCAGGGCGTCCCAGCCCGCGGCGAAGTGGCCGAGCCGGTGGTACGGCTGTGCGCCGATCCAGTGCAGGTTCGGCCTCAGGGGCAGGGCCTTGGGGTCGAGGCCGTGCAGGGCGCCGACGACAACGAAGTTCCAGTCGGGTCGTCGCTCGGCCAACCGGGTCAGCAGCGGCAGGTCGAAATGCGTGTCGATCGGGCCGAAGATGCCGAACCGCGGCGCGACGATGTGGCGCTGCAGGTGGCCGGCGGTGGCTCCTTCTTCGGTGCCGGCGGCCAGACGCAGCGGGTCGAACGCCGCCAGGTCGACGGCGGGCGCCACGGCGTGTCGCTTGCGGCTCGGCGGCCATTCGCCGGGCAGCCCCGGAGGGTCGAGGACGAGGTCGGCCTCTTCGGTGCTCCCCTCGTCGCGCCAGGCCTCGCGCGTCGACGGCGCCGTGGCGTCGCTGCAGTCCCGGATGACTGCGACCGGCTCGAGCATCCGCGCCGCGGGCACGGCCCCGGGAATCGCCAGCCAGATGACCAGCGGCAGCGCTCCGCGCCCCACGCCGTGTGCCCGCAGCAGGGGAGCGATCACCTCGGCCTGCTGCGCATCGAAGCCGCAAGCAGGCAGCGGCGTGTGCGGCACCAGCAACTCGACGCCCGGCGCAAGTGCGCGCCGGTCGAGGTACGCCGGCCCGCTGCAGGGCATCGGCTCCTCGACGATCGTTACCGCACAGCCGTGGTCCCGCGCCAGCCGCAGCAGCCATTGCTGCAGCGGCCGCCGCTCGATTCCGGCACGCGGCGTGAAAGCGAGCAGTGCAGCCACGGTCGGCTCAGCCGGCGCCGGCCGCCCGGGAGCCGAAAACCACTGCTGCCAGTTCATCAGGGCCTCGGCGTACTCGAGTTGCAGCAGCCGCTGCGGTTGCGCAGGGGGATCGGGGTCGGCGTCGCTGCTCGCATCCCAAAGGCCGCTGCGGTGCCAGTGCCGCGGGTTGCTCCAGTCATGGCGGTCGATCAGCGGATAGAGGCAGATGCCATCGACGTGCGCCCCGAGGCGCTGGGCTTGCGCCGTTTCGTCGGCGATTTCGTTCAGCCATGCAGCACGGCCGCTGCCGACATGGCTGGTCTCGGCAATGACCAGCGGCCGACGGTAGCGCTGCCAGGCTTCGTGGAGCAGCCCGGAAAAGCGCACCCGACGTGGATCGCGGCCCGACCAGTCGAGCCGCTCTTCGGTCACGGCCTCCCACTGCCCGCTGTGGTAATAGTTGACGCCGACCAGGTCGAGTGCGGCCAGGCTGCCGCCGAGCTCGGGTTCGGCCAGGCCGCCGATCAGATCCCACGCCTGCCACTGGTATGAACGCACTTCCTCGGCGCGCAACTGCAGCTCCGGCTGTCCCGCAGGGGCCACGACATGCAGCAGCGGCTCGATGTGCAGGAAGCGTGCGCGCGGATCGACGCGCCGCACGGCTTCGACGCCGGCAAGCACAGCCTGCGCCAGGCGCCGCTTGACGGCGTAGCCGCTTGCCTCGCCACGCCGGTCGGCAGTGGCCAGGCCGTACGGGTGCATCATTTCGGTGGCCGACACCGCCCACGCCAGAAAATTGATCTCGTTGATCGGGTTGTAGACCGGCGGCTTGTCGGAAAGCGGCGCGATCTCGCGCGCCGCAGCCGCGGCAAACCCGGCGAAGCGCTCGATCATTGCGTCGTCGTGGAGGTCGACGTCGGGCGGCGTGCCGTAGTGCATCAAGGTCCAGACGATCTGCACGCCATGCCGGCGGCCGGCGGCGGCGAGGCGCCGCACCCGACTGAAGTCGTAGCGCCGCGGCGCTGTTTCGGCGAGGCGCCAGCCGACGCTTTCTCGCACGCTGCGCAGCTCGAAGCGTGCGGCGTTCGCATAGTCCTCGTCGAGGCGGTCGAGATGGCCGCTGCTCAGCGCCATGTCGAGGGCCTGCCCCAAGCCGTTGACATGGTCGGCACCTTCGTAGCCGCCCATCCAGAACGAGCGGTATGGCGAGACTGGCGGCGTCATCGGGTGCAGTACCGACGCATCTTCAGCGTCTGGGCATTGGTCCGCGGCAGGGGAAGCGCATAAGAAGGGCCTCCGGGCGGACGTGCGGATGAATTGGAAACGGCCACGGGGTGCAGCTGCCGCGAAGTCTAAGGGCCGCCGCGGCAGGTCGCCGCCTGGCCTGAGGCGGCCGCGCAACAGCCATGGATTGGGCGGCCGAATCGTGGCGCCGCAGACGACCGATCGGCATACGGCTTGCCTTTTTGCGGCGCAGCCATCCATGCGCTGCGCGTGTGCCGATCCGGAGCTTCCTGTATGTCCCTGACCCCTGAGCAGTTGCAGCAACTCGGCGACCGCCTCGAGCAGCGCGAGGCGGAGTTGCGTGCCGAAGTGCGTGCGGCCCGCGAAGCGTCCGCCAACGACGCTATCGATGCGAGCACCGACGTCGACGACCTCGCCGCCGCCGGCGAGGCCAGGCTGCGCAGCGGCATCGAGCACGTCGAATTGCAGCGCGACCAGGAAGAATTGCTCGCCATCGAGCAGGCCCGCGATCGGCTGCGCGCCGGCGAGTACGGCGACTGCAGCGACTGCGGTCTGGAGATCCCGGTCGAGCGGCTCCAGGCACAGCCCTCGGCGCTGCGCTGCATTCCGTGCCAGAGCGCCTGGGAGCGCGAGCACCCCGCCGCCCCGCGCTACGTCGGCTGAACGATCACCGCAGAAAGGATGAAACCATGACTTCCGAAAACACGCCTGGCACACCCTCGGACATTGGCACTGACGACCGCATCAAGCCCGAGCACGCGCAGCAGCCGCACCCCTTGCCCGATGGTGCCACCGACGAGTCGGCAGCAGGCGAGGAGGACCCCGGCGCCTCGCTGGACACCGTCGTCAATCCGCTGCCACCGGCCAACCGGCCGTCCTGACCGCTGCACGCTTGCGCCGCGCACCAGCTCCGACACGTGCCGGGCGTTTCCCGGCATCCGCTTCGTTTGAAAAGGAACTGCAACACCATGGCTACCGCAAAGAAAGCTGCCGCCAAGAAATCGGCACCGGCCAAGAAGGCTGCTGCCAAGTCCACCGCCGCCGGTGACGCCATCCAGCTGCTGACCGCCGACCACAAGGAGGTCGAACAACTGTTCAAGCAATACGGCAAGCTGGTCGAGAGCGAGGCCGACGACGACGAGAAGCAGGCGCTCGCCGAGCAGATCTGCGAGATGCTGACGGTCCACGCGACGATCGAGGAAGAAGTCTTCTATCCCGCCGTGCGCGAAGCACTCGATGAGCAGGATCTGCTCGATGAAGCCGAGGTCGAGCATGCCTCGGCCAAGGACCTGATCGCCCAGATCCTGGAAATGGAGCCTTCCGAGGAGCTCTACGACGCCAAGGTCACCGTACTCGGCGAGTACGTCAGCCACCACGTCGAGGAAGAAGAAACCGAGATGTTCCCGAAGGTCAAGAAGTCGTCGCTCGACCTCAAGGCCATCGGCGAAGAACTGCTGACGCGCAAGCAGGCGCTGATGGGTGATGCCGGCGAGGACGACGCGCTCTGAGTACGGCTCGGCAGGCGCCGCGCCGGCCAGAGCCTGCCGCGTGGCACGGGTGCGCGCGCGATCGGTCGCCTGCCCGGTTGCCGCCGGGCAATCAGGTCGGCGAGTAGCCGGCCTCGACCAGCGAGGTCGCGACGCGTTCGCGGCTTGCCGACGACTCGACGCGAACGGTCTTGCTTGAAAGATCGACCTCGACGCCCGCCTGGGGATCGATCGCCCGCACGGCCTCGGTAACTGCGGTCACGCAATGGCTGCAAGACATGGCCTGGACGTTGAACTCGAGCATGGCGGTCCTCGCGACAGTTGGGTTGATCGAACCTTAGCACCGCAGCCGAGCCGAGCCGTTGCTCGTCCGGACTGGCGAGCGGCTGATACGCCACGAGGTGCCTGGCCCGCCGCCGGGTCGAGGGGGCGCTTGCCGCTGAAGCGGCAGTCCATCGACTCGGGCTTCAGCGCAACGCGCGTGCCTGCATCACCAGCGTCCAGCCGCGTTGCTCACCGCCGTTTGCCGGGATGCGACCGGCCTCGTCGAGGGCGACATGCCGCAGCGAGACCGACTGCATCACGTTGCCGCCGATCGTTCGCGCCTCGTTGCCTTCGCGCTCGATGCCGACAACCAGGTCGCAGTGCATCGGCGTGACGTCGCGAATCTCGATGTCGGCGCGCAGCCAGTCGATCTCGTCCGGGCCCCACTGCGGTTCGCCGGAAAAACGGGTGGTGCAGATCAGGTCGCCAGGCGCCGCATGCGCTGGAGTCGGCACCACTGCGTAGGCGGTGGTGAAGCCGTCGCGCGCGGCGACGACGTATTCGGCATGGAACGCCGACACGCGGAATTCCCCGGGCGTGAAGCCGGCGTCGTGCATCAGCTTGCCGATGAACGCCGCCGACCAGGCCGGCGTCGGCACGGGCTCGGCGCCCGGTGGCAGTGCCGCTTCGCACACATCGAGCCGGCTACAGTCGTGGGCGAAGCGCCGGCCGGTGATTTCGCGGATCGGCCGCCAGTAGTCGTCGACGATGGCACAGTAGGCGGCGCTTTGTTCGCGACCGCAGCCGTCGTCGACCGGCTCGCAGCCACCGCCTGCAAGGACGGCGCAGAGCCGGTCGTCGTCACCGACGCGAACGACCTGGCGGCCCCAGCGACGCCACTCGGCCTCGGCGAGATCGACCAGCCGCTGCAGCTTCTGCGGTGTCGACCGCGTCGACGGCAGATCAGGCGGTGCGACGCTGGCACAGGCGCCCAACGCCGCGACGACGCCGGCGACGGCGACCCGGGACAGCAACTCGCGGTATCGATTCAAGTGAGAACGGGCAGAAAAACGAAGCGATTGCTGCGCACGCCGCGTGCCCGATTCGGCGATGGCATCCCGCGCGCGCACCGACCCGCTCGATCGTTACCGCGCCAAGCGCGACTTCGACCTTACCCCGGAGCCGAAGGCAGTTCGCGCCCGCAAGGGTCGTGCGCTGTCGTTCGTCGTGCAGAAGCATTGGGCGTCGCGGCTGCACTACGACTTTCGCCTGGAATGGAACGGCGTGCTGATCAGCTGGGCGGTACCGAAAGGACCGTGCTTCGACCCGAGGGAAAAGCGGATGGCGGTGCATGTCGAGGACCACCCCGCCTCGTACGGCAGCTTCGAAGGGACGATCCCGGCCCGGCAGTACGGCGCCGGAACGGTGATCGTCTGGGACCGCGGCACGTGGGAGCCGGTCGGCGACGCCGACGAGGGCCTGAAGCGCGGCAAGCTCGTCTTCAAGCTGCACGGCGAGAAGCTCGCGGGGCTGTGGGAACTGGTGCGCATCGCCAAGCCGGGCGACAAGCAGGACCCGTGGATGCTGTTCAAGAAGCGCGACGAGTGGGCCCGGCCGCTGGCCGAGTACGACGTACTCGGCGCGTTGCCCGACAGCGTCATTGCCAAGCCGCTCGGCCCTGTCGAGATGCGCGAACCGCGACCTGCCGCGGGCTCCGCAGACCAGCCCGCCGCCGCCTCGGGAGCTGCTGTCGCCCCGCCGCAACCCGGCAGGCCGCTCGTCGCTGCCGAATTGCCCGGCGCGATACCCGCCGAGCTGCCGGCGCAGCTCGCGCCGCAACTGGCGATGCTTGCCAAGGCGGTGCCCGGGACCGGCCGCTGGATCTTCGAGCTGAAGTTCGACGGCTACCGAATCCTGGCGCGCCTCGAGGCCGGTCGCGCCCGTCTGATCACCCGCCAGGGCAACGACTGGACGGCGAAGATGCCGTCGCTGGCCGCGGCGGTCGAGCGGCTCGGCGTGCAGTCGGGCTGGCTCGACGGCGAAATCGTCGTCATGGGGGCTGGCGGCGCGCCGGACTTCAATGCCTTGCAGACGGCGTTCGACGCCGCGCGCGCCGAGGGCATCGAGTACTTCGTGTTCGACGTTCCCTACCTCGAAGGGCTCGACCTGCGCGGCGTGCCGCTCGCCAGCCGGCGCGCCCTGCTGCGGCAGATCGTCGATGCCCACCCGGTCGAGCGGCTGCACTTCAGCGCCGATTTCGACGCCGACGCCGGGCAGCTGTTGCAGTCGGCGTGCACGCTGGGGGCTGAAGGCATCATTGCCAAGCGGGCCGATGCGCCGTATGTGTCGAACCGCTCGCCGACCTGGCTGAAGCTGAAATGCAGCGCGCGGCAGGAGTTCGTGATCGCCGGCTTTACCGACCGCAGCAACTCGCCCGGCGAGGTCGGTGGGCTGCTGCTCGGCTATTACGACGAGACCGGCGCGCTGCGCCATGCGGGCAACGTCGGCACCGGCTGGGATGCGCCGACCAGCGCCGAGCTGCGCCGCCGGTTGGCGGCGATCGAGGTCGGGGAATCGCCGTTTGCGCCGGGCAGCGCCAAGCCGGGCCGTCGCTCGCAGCGGTCGGCCGGCGCCGAGCACTGGGTGCGGCCCGAACTCGTCGCCGAAATCGGCTTTGCCGAATGGACGCCCGACGGCCGCATCCGCCATGCATCGTTCAAGGGGCTGCGCGCCGACAAGCCGGCATGGGCGGTCAGGCGTGAGCCGGCGATGTCGGCAGCGACAGCGGCCGATGCAGTGGCCAGCGCCGGGGTTGGACCGACGGCCGTGCCTGCGGCGCCGGCAAAGCGGGCTGCAGGTGCGCCGGCGGCTGTGAAGCAGAACACCCCGACGGTCGCCGCGAAGGTGCCCGCGCGCACGCCTGCAAAGCCATCGGCGACGACCCGGGTCCGGATATCCAGCCCCGACCGGGTGATCGACGCCACGACCGGGCTGAAGAAGATCGACCTGGTGCGCTACTACGAAAGCATGGCCGAGCGCATCGTGCCGCATCTGGCCGGCCGGCCCGTGTCGCTGGTACGCGGGCCGTCGGGCGTCGGCGGGCCGCTTTTTTTCCAGAAGCACGACGACAAGCTGAGCATCCCCGGCATGCGCGAGCTCGATCCGGCGTTGTGGCCGGGCCATGCGGCGCTGCTCGAGTTGCCGAGCGCCGAGGCCCTGGTCCAGGCCGCGCAGATGAACGTGATCGAGTTCCACACCTGGAATTCGACGCTGCGCCACATCGACAAGCCCGACCGCATGGTCTTCGACCTCGACCCGGGCGAGGGCGTCGGCTGGCCGCTGATCCAGGAGGCGGCGGTGCTGATGCGCACCCTGCTCAGCGAGATCGGCCTCGAATGCTGGCTCAAGACGAGTGGCGGCAAGGGACTCCATGTCGTTGTGCCGCTGACGCCGAAGCTCGACTACGACACCGTGAAGGGCTTTTCGCAGGCCGTGGTGCAGCACCTGGCGGCGACGATCCCGTCGCGTTTCGTGGCCAAGAGCGGGCCTGCCAACCGGGTCGGCAAGATCTTTGTCGACTACCTGCGCAACGGGCAGGGTGCGACGACGGTGGCGGCGTTCTCGGCACGCGCCCGTCCGGGGCTTGGCGTGTCGATGCCCATTGCGTGGGATCAACTGCCCGGCTTGAAGGGCGCAGCGCAGTGGACGATCGCCAACGCGCGCGACCACCTCTCGTTCGAGGGCGCGGATCCGTGGGCGGCCATGGCCAAGCACCGGCAGACGCTCACCCGGCCGATGAAGGCGATCGGCTATGTGCCACCGGCAAAGGCGGCGCGCAAATGAGCTGGCGAAGTGGCTGCGTCGACGCTGGCAGCCGGTGCTCGTGCCAGGCAGGACCGGCGTGCTCGATACCATGCTGCGAACCCGTGTTGCCGGTGCGCAATTTGGCATTACCCTGAGCGCCTCGTCCGACTCTGGTGATGACCATGGCAGCCCGTTCCATCGCTTCGCTTTCGCTCAGCTTCGGGCTGGTGTCGATACCGGTGAAGGTCTATTCGGCCACGGAAAGTGCCTCCGGCGTCGGCTTCAACCTGCTGCATCGCTGCGGCTCGCGCGTCAAGCAGCAGTACGTGTGCGTCAAGGAAAACGTGCCGGTCGCGCGCGCGGACATGGTCAAGGGCTACGAATTCGAGCCCGACCGCTACGTCATGTTCGAGCCCGCCGAGCTGAAGGCGCTGGAAGACACGGCGAGCCAGAGCATCGACATCATCTCGTTCCTGCCGGTTGCTGCGGTCGATCCGATCTACTATGACAAGGCCTACTACCTCGCGCCCGACAAGCGCGGCGGCAAGCCCTATGGCCTGCTGATCGAGGCATTGCGCGAAAGCGGCCGCTGTGCGCTGGCGCGCTGGGTCTGGAAGGGCAAGCAGTTCGTGGTGCAGGTGCGCGCCGGCAGCGACGGCCTGGTCCTGCAACAACTGCTCTACGCCGACGAAGTGCGTTCGATGAAGGACCTCGACATCGAAAGCACCTCGGTGCAGAAAGCCGAACTGCAGCTTGCGCTGCAACTGATCGAAGCCAGCGCCGCCGACAGCTACGACCCGTCGGCCTTCGAGGACGAGGAGAAGAAGCGGGTTCTTGCCGCCATCGACGAGAAAGTGGCCGGCAAGCAGGTGGTCGTTTCGGCCGCACCCGAGCAACCCACCGGCGGCCAGGTCATCGACCTGATGGCCGCCCTGCGCGCCAGCCTCTCGGGGCGCAAGCCGGCGGGCAAGGCCGCGCCGGAGCCGGCGCCGGCTCCGGCTGCAGCAGCGCCGGCCAAGGCGCGCAAGGCAGCCCGCAAGACAACAGCGGCCCCGGCGGCAGAGCAGCCGGCCGCGAAGGCGGCGCGGCCGCGCGCGCGCCGCGCCGGCTGAGGACGACCCTGCCGAAGGTCAGCGCCGGTCGAGCTGCGAGCGCAGTTTCGCCACGGCACTGTCGACCGTCGTCACCACCGGCAACGACATCCTCGCGCGCACATCGCCGGCGGCTCGCGCGATGCTGAACTGCGCCAGCGCAATCACCTCGCAGCCACGTGACTGCAGGCGTTCGGCGGCGGCAACGACGCTGCGGTCGTGGCTTGCGGTATCACCCCGGTTGAGCGCATCGAGCGCGCCTTCGGCCAGCTCGCAGTCGACATGCACGCCGGCCGGGAACTCGGGCGGCATCGACTGCAGCGTCGGCGGAAACGATGCAATCAGCCCGATGCGCGAGCCATGGCCGCAGGCCTCCTCGATCATCGCCTCGTTCGGCTTGAGGACCGGGATGCCCGGATGCGCGCGCGCCACGGCTTCGATGCAGGGACCGAATGCCGAACACGTGAAGAGGATCGCGTCGGCGCCGGTGCCGACCGCGTAGTCGCCGAGCACCCGGAAGCGCTCGTGCATCGTGGCGTCGAGGCCGGTGCCGTTGCGCGCCAGGTCGGCCGACAGGCTGTCGTCGAGCAGGTTCATCCGCACGGCTTCGGGCCACGATTGCTCGAACGCCTCGTTGATCGGCGCGACCGAGAGCGCGAGGGCATGGATAAGTGCGAGGCGGGGCATGATGCAAGCGGTAGCCGGGGTGCGGTCGATGATAAAACCCCGGCCGCCCCCAAACGATGCGCAGCTGCGCCCCAACCCGAGTACCACCATGAACCCGACCGATTCGCCCGCTGCTGCCCCTTCGTCGTGGTCGATGCCGAGGCCTTCGCGCGCGTCGGCGATCGTCGTCGGGGGCGGGACGATGGGTGCCGACGTCGCCCTCGGCCTCGCCCGTGCCGGCTGCCGCACCGGCGTCGTCGAGGCATCGCCGCGCCGGCTCGAGTCGCTCGACGCCTACTTCGACAAGGGCGTGCAGGCGCTCGGCTCCGAGCAGCGGCGCGACCGGCTGTGGAGCTGCGCCGGGCTCGACGAGATCGACTGGACGCAGATCGACATCGTCGTCGAATGCATTCCCGAGCAGCTGCCGATGAAGCAGGCGCTGTTCGCCGACCTGGCCCGCCTGGCGCGGCCCGATGCGCTGCTCTGCAGCAACAGCTCGAGTTTCCCGATCTCGGCAATCGCGCAGGGGCTGCCGACGCCCGAGCGGATGCTCGGGCTGCACTACTTCATGCCGGCGCATCTCGTGCCGCTGGTCGAGGTGGTGCTCGGCGAAGCATCCGATCCCGCCCTCGGCGAGGCGCTCTGCGTCTTCATGCGCGGCTGCGGCATGGTGCCGGTGCTGGTTCGCAAGGACCTGCCCGGCTTTCTCGCCAACCGGCTGCAGCACGCCATGGCGCGCGAAGCCTTCGCGATGATCGACTCGGGCATCGCCACGCCCGAGGACGTCGACGCTGCGGTGCGCTTCGGCTTCGGCTTCCGTTTCGTCGCCGCGGGCCCGGTGCTGCAGCGCGACCACGCCGGACTCGACGTGCACTGCGCCGCGGCGGCGACGATGTATCCCTCGCTGGCGGCGAACACGACCCCGGCGCGTGCGCTCAGCGAGCGCGTCGCGCAGGGCAAGCTGGGCATGAAGGCGGGCGAAGGCTTTTTCCGCTGGACGCCCGAATCGATTGCCGCCGAGCGCCAGCGCTACGACAAGCTGCTTGCCGAAGGCCTGCGGTTGATTGCCGCCGAGCTGCCGCGAATCGACGACGGCTCGGAGGATTGGCAGCCGAGCTGATCGACCGCCGGCGTGCGGCCCTAGGAGCCTGTCGGGCTCCTAGCCTTCGGCCTCCTGCAGCAGCCGCCTCGCCGGCTCGCGCATCAGCACGAACTCCTCGGCTGCCGTCGGATGGACCGCGATCGTCCGGTCGAAGTCGCGCTTGGTCGCGCCGCAAGTCATCGCCACCGCCAGCGCCTGGACGATCTCCGGGGCGTCGCTGCCGATCATGTGGATGCCGAGCACGCGGTCGCTCAGGCCGTCGACGACGAGCTTCATGTAGGTGCGCGCGGGGCTGCCGGTGAACGCAGTGCGCATCGGCCGGAAGTCCGATTCGTAGATGTCGACCGGGCCGCACTTCACCGCGTCGGCTTCTGTGGCGCCGATGCTGGCGATCGGCGGCTCGGTGAAGACCGCGCTGGCAACCAGCCGATGGTCCATTCGCACCCGTTGCTTGCCGAACTCGCTGTCGGCGAAGGCCCGGCCCTCGGCAATCGCCACCGGCGTGAGGTTGATGCGGCTGGTGATGTCGCCGATGGCCCAGATGCCCGGCACATTGCTGCGGCTGTCGGCATCGACGGCAATGGCGCCGCGGTTGTCGAGCCGGACGCCCGCGGCCTCGAGCCCCAGACCGGCGGTGTTCGGCCGCCGCCCGGTGGCGTTCAGTACCGCCGCCGCATGCAGGGTCGATCCGTCGGCGCGCTGCAGCGTGAAGCCGTCGTCGCTGCGCTGCAGCGATTGCAGTTCGATACCGCACGCCAGCTGGATGCCGCGCTCGCCGAACGCCTTGGCCAGCCGGGTGCGCAGGTCGCGATCGAAGCCACGCAGCGGCAGGGTGCCGCGGTAGGCCAGGGTCACCTGCGAGCCGAGGCCTGCGAGGATGCTGGCGAATTCGACCGCGATATAGCCGCCGCCGATCACCAGCAGCGACGCGGGCACTTCGCGCAGGTCGAGCACGTCGTCCGAGGTCATGGCCAGCTCGAGGCCGGGCAGCGCATCGCGCGACGGGCTGCCGCCGGCGGCGATCAGCACCCGGCTGGCGCGTACCGCCCGGCCGTCGACCTGCACCACGCCGGGTGCCGTGAAACGTGCATGCGAATGCACCAGTTCGACGCCCGAGTCGGCGAGCAGCTGGCGGTAGATGCCTTCCAGGCGGTCGATCTCGCGCGTCTTCGCGTCGGCCCAGCGAGACATGTCGAAGTGGCCGGCGATGTCGGTCCAGCCGTAGCCGGCTGCCTCGGCAAAGGCATGCGCATAGCCGCCCGCATACATCATCAGCTTCTTCGGCACGCAGCCGCGCAGCACGCACGTGCCGCCGACGCGGCCGGCTTCGACCAGCAGCACGCGGGCACCGTGCGCCGCCGAGCGCCGGGATGCCGCCACGCCGCCGGAGCCGGCGCCAATCACGATCAGGTCGTAGTCGTCAGTCAAGAAACAGTCCTCCGCTTTGCCGCTGCGGTGCAGCGGTGCAAGGCCGGGACTGTGCCTGAGCGCGACGGCGTTCAGCGCCCGGTGGTCAGAACCACCTTGCCTTGCACCCTGCGCTCGAGCAGGTCGTGCAGGGCCTCTGCCGCGCGCTCCAGCGGGTAGGCGGCCGAGATGTGCGGGCGCACCTTGCCGGCCTCGAACCAGGCCAGCAGCTCCTGCAGGTTGCGGGCACTGTTCTGCGGCTCGTTGCGCGTAAAGGCGCCCCAGAAGACGCCGACGATCGAACAGCCCTTGAGCAGCGTCAGGTTGAGCGCAATGCTCGGTATCTTGCCGGCGGCAAAGCCGACGACCAGAAAGCGGCCGCGCCAGGCCATGCTGCGCAATGCCGGTTCGGTGAAGTCGCCACCCACCGGGTCGTAGACGACGTCGACGCCGCGTCCGCCGGTCAGCGCCTTGATGCGCTCGCGCAAGTCCTCGCTGGCGTAATTGATGGTTTCGTCGGCGCCGTGCTCACGGCAGGTGGCGAGCTTGTCGGTGCTCGAAGCCGCGGCGATGACGCGGGCGCCCATCGCCTTGCCGATCTCGATGGCCGCCAGGCCGACGCCGCCGGCCGCGCCGAGCACCAGCAGCGTCTCACCCGGCTTCAGCTCGGCACGGTCCTTCAGCGCGTGCTGCGAGGTGCCATACGTCAGCACCAGCGCCGCAGCGCTCTCGAAACCCATCGCGTCGGGCATCGGAATCAGGCGCTGCGCGTCGGCCACCACTTCCTCGGCGTAGCCGCCCCAGGTGGTTGCGGCGATCACCCGGTCGCCAACGCGGTAGCCGGTCACTTCAGAACCGAGCTTCGAGACCACGCCGGCCACTTCGCCGCCGGGCGAGAACGGCAGATCGGGCTTGAACTGGTACTTGCCCTGGATGATCAGCGTGTCCGGAAAGTTGACCCCGGCCGCATGCACCGCCACCCGCACCTGGCCCGAGCCCGGCTCGGGCGAAGGCACCTCCTCGACGACCAGCGCCGATGGCGGCCCGAATTCCTTGCACAGCACGGCTTTCATCGGTTCACCTGATTCTTCGTTTTATGCAAGGCGTCGTGCACGGGAAGCTCGCTAACTGCCACGACGTGTCGCAACACGCGTTTCCGCACAACAGAGCCGGGATTGGAAACATCCAATCAACGGGTTTGGCGTGAATAGTAGGTGGAGCCGATGCTCTTTGGCTGCTTCGGCATCGCTTCCAGTCGGCGCGCGCGACAAAACTCACGGGTCACGACACCGATGAGCGCATCTGAAGCGAGCAAGGGCCTGGATGCCCAACACAATGCTGCATAGCTGTCAAGGCTCTGGAGGTCTCTCTGGATCGAGAAGTAGGGGGGTCTGCTGAAAGGAGCAGCCCAGGTTTTCACCTAGGATCATTCCTACAGGCCCCTACTAGGATCAGCTTCGAAAGCGCTTCGGCGGTTCTCGCCGTGCAGCTTTACCATCCACGAGAACACGCCCCCGGGAGAAGAATTGAAGCGTCACATTGCTAGTCGCACGCATCTCTGCATTGCATCGCTCCTGACTGCTCTGACGCTGCCTGAAACCGGACGGGCTCAACAGCCCGACGCCGGCCGGGCGCTCGACAGCGTTGCACCGACACCCCGACCGGCTCCCCTCGAGCCGCCGCCCCTGGAGCGCGCAAGTGCCACGACGCCCGTGGCGGCGCCGGCAGGGCCTTCGATTTCGGTGAAGTCGTTTCGTCTGACAGGCAACACCGTCTTCGACTCCGGCGCGCTGCTGCCGCTCGTGGCACCCTTCGAGGGCAAGCAGCTGTCGACTCGACGAAATCCAGCAGGCTGCCGATCTGATCAAGGACAAATACCGGAATGCAGGGTACTTCCTTGCGCAGGTGATCATTCCCTCGCAGGAGATCGCCGACGGAATTGTCGAGTTGCGCGTCGTGGAAGGGCGACTGGGCGAGGCGAAGGCGACAGTGGGTGCCGGTGCGCGCGTGACCCAACGGCAGGTCGATGGCTATATGGGTCTGCTGCGGCGCGGATCGCTCGTGACCGAGCAAGGCATCGAGCGGCCGCTGCTGCTGCTGAACGATTTGCCGGGCACGCGCGCGCGATCGGTGCTCAAGCCGGGTGTCGATTTCGGCAGCGCGAATCTGGACGTCGAAGTCAACCCCGAAGGGCGATCGATCGGCGGGGCGGTCTACCTCGACGGCTACGGCAACCGCAACATCGGTCGGGTGCGGCTCGGCGTCGATGTCGAAGGACGCGGACTGCTCGGCATTGGAGAACTGCTGGCAATTTCAGCGCTGAAGGCCGAAGGTACGACCCTGGGACGAATCGGCGCGACGGTGCCGGTCGGCTCGTTCGGGACCAAGGTTTCGCTCAGCTACACCGACCTTCAATACGACGTCGGTGGCGCCTTCTCGGCGGCCAATGCCGACGGCTACGGCAAGGTGGTTTCGCTCGTTGCGCAGCATCCGTTTATCCGCTCGCGCAATTCGAACCTGTTCCTGCTGCTCGGCGCCGATCGAAAGGAAGTCAACGACCGCCAGCAAAACGGCAGCCTGGAAAACCGGCGCATCGTGCAGTCGCTGCGGATGGCTCTCAACGGCGACTTCCGTGATGACCTGCTCGGCGGTGCGCTGAACAGCTACAGCATTGCCTGGCTACCCGGCAACAATGAAATCCGCACACCCGGCGCACTGATCAACGACCAGGCGGCCGGCTTTGGTCACTATACCGAAGGACATTATTCGAAGGCCCAGTTCGAGTACCTGCGGCTGCAGGGGATCCGCGAGACGGCCAATGCAGTGCTGCTGTCGCTGCGCGGCCAGCGTGCGTCGAAGAACCTGGATGCGTCCGAGAAGACTTCGCTTGGCGGCCCGCGCGGCGTGCGCTCGTATCCGGTCGGCGCCGGCGCCGGGGACGATCTCCTCCTCGCGACCGTCGAATACCGGCACCGCCTGACCACCTTCAGTCCGTTCGGCGGGGCAGTTCTCTTGACGGCGTTCGTCGATCACGGTCGGGTGCGCGGCTTCCATTCCCCGCAGCCGACCGATGCCAACAACAGCATCCAGCTCAGCAGTTTCGGCATCGGCGTCAACGTGACCAAGCGTGACGACTTCCAGTTCCGGCTCGACCTCGCGTCAAGGCTCGGCAGCGACGAGTATCGAGGCGACGACAACCGCAGAACCCGGCTGTGGGCTTCGTTGCAGAAGTCGTTCTGATTCGAATGCCTGCTTGCTGCTGATGGCGGCTGATCCTACCGATCACGGGGCGCGCCGCTGCAGCGCAGCCGTCCGAAAGTATTTCCAAAGGATAGTGTCATGAACAAGAAGCCCTCCTTGCTGTCACACACCATGCTCTGCATTCGTCAGGTCGTGCTGCGCGTGGGCTTCAAGTTCAAGCTGGCCACCGGCCGGGTCCGCGTCGAGGCGCCCAGTCGGTTGCTGATGGCGCTGCTCGCAAGCTACAGCGCGCACCTGGCGGCCAACCCGACAGGAGGGCAGGTGGTAGCGGGCAGCGTCACGATCAACCAGCCGGCCGCCGACACGCTCAACATCAACCAGACGAGCGCCAAGGGGATTGTCAACTGGCAGACCTTCAGCATCGGCAGCGGCGAGAAGGTCAACTTCATCCAGCCGAACGCGGCTGCCTCGACGCTGAACCGCATCGTCGGCAGCGACGCGTCGTCGATCTATGGCCAGCTCAACGCCAACGGGCAGGTGTTCTTGCTCAATCCGAACGGCGTGCTGTTCGCGCCCGGCTCGCAGGTCAACGTCGGCGGTCTCGTCGCATCGACGCTGCAGATGAACAACGCCGACTATTTGGCCGGCTCCTACAAGCTGACCGGTAACGGCAATGGGCTCGGGGTGGTGCGTAACCTGGGCGAGATCCGTGCGGGTTATGTCGTGCTCGCAGCGCCGAAGGTGATCAACGAGGGCAGCGTGAATGCCGACGGAGGCAGCATCGGCTTCGCCGCCGGGGATCGGGTTTCGTTCGCGATCAACGGCGACCAGCTGGTGTCGGTCTCGGTCGATGCGGCGGCGGTCGGCGCGCTGGTCAAGAACAGCGGCACGGTGCAGGCCGATGGCGGGCAGGTCGTGCTGACGGCCAAGTCGGCCGATGCGCTGCTCGACACGGTGCTCAACGTTGGCGGAACGGTGCGCGCGCGGGCGATCACGACGAGCGGCGGGAAGGTCATGCTCGATGGCGGCGAGCGCGGGGTGGTCGAGGTGACGGGGTCGGTCGACGCCACCGGCAGCGCGGCCGGCCAGAAGGGCGGCAGCGTCCAGGTGGTCGGTAACAAGGTCGGCCTCTTCGATGCAGCATCGGTCGACGTTTCCGGCGATACGGGGGGCGGAACCGTGCTCGTCGGCGGCGATTTCCAGGGCAAGAACCCAGACGTGCCTAACGCATTCCGGACTTATATCGGTCCGCTGGCGTCGATCAAGGCCGATGCGCTGACCAAGGGCGACGGCGGCAAGGTGATCGTCTGGGCCGACGACGCGACGCGGTTCTTCGGCAATCTGTCGGCGCGTGGTGGTGCCGAAGGCGGCGACGGCGGATTCGCCGAGGTGTCGGGCAAGGAGAACCTCGCTTTCCGCGGGACGGTCGACCTGTCGGCGCCGAAGGGCGCGACCGGGACGCTGTTGCTCGATCCGGCGACGATCACCATCCAGGGGGGGGTGGGTGACGGGGATGGAAACCTGTTGACCAGCAGTTTCACGGGCAATCCTTCGGGGGCCGCCGGGACTGTTGCGTTCGACGATGCCACGCCGACTACCGTTTTCGAATCCGAGATCGAAGGCACGAACGCGAACGTCGTTCTCCAGGCACGAAACAGCATTTCGGTCGGCGCCACTCCCTTTACCAATCTCAGCGGCAACCCCGGAGATGCAGTTGGAACGCTGGCCCTTCAAAGCGGCCGATCGCTGACGCTTCAGACCAGGAATTCGGCGGCCCTTGGCGACGCTCCCGGTAGCGTAGATCTGACCACCGGTGCGCACGGAGATGCTTTCCAGGTCGTGACGTCCAATGGTGGTGGCATGACCATCAATGCCGGAACGGTGGGGACAATACCCGCATCGGTATTTTTGTCACGCCTGTCGACCATTGCGCCGGCTGGCGGAGCCAGCGGAAATATCGAGGTCACCGCGTCCAGTTTTATCAGCGTCAACAACGCCATCAGTACCACTCCTGGACCTGCGACCGGTGCCAACGCCGGGTCCGTGCTTCTGAAAGCGGGCGGTGCAATCCAGGGCCTGGCTGCTGGCTCGATCACGACGACGGGCGCGCCCGGAACTCCAGGTGCCAACGCCAGCGATGTGGGGCCGACGGCAGCATCTGCCGGTGGAACCGGGGGCGCCGGCGGGGAGGTATTCCTCCGCTCGACCGGCGCTGGAGCGATCACGTTGCAGGGCCCTGTCGTGGCCAGCGGCGGGGCAGGTGGCGCGGGAGGCGCGGGCAGTCTGGGCGTTCCTCCTCCCGCTCAACCGGGAGCGAGCGGGGGCACGGGTGGAAACGGCGCCGTCGTGACGATCCGCAACGACAATGGGGCAATCCTCGTTAGCAGCGTCAGCACCGCCGGGGGGGCCGGTGGCGCAGCGGGCACAGATGCCGGCGTTGGGACCGGAACGGCGGGGAACACTGGCAACGGCGGCACCATCCAGTTGCAATCGACGACCGGCGCGATCACCCAAGTAGCGGGAACAGCGCTGACGACCAACAACCTGAAGGTCATCAGCGACGCGCAGGTCACGCTCACCGAGCCTGGCAACAATGCGGTCACTATCGCGGGTGTCGGCAGGGGATTCAATTACACCGACGCCGACGCATTGACGGTTGGAGTCGTGCCGGACGCCGGTACGCTGGACAGCGGCGGCGCGTTCATGTTCGCGCAGGCCGGCATCGGGACGGATGCAGGTTCGGACATTCGGATCAGTACAACCAACGGCAATCTCACGGTAGCGCGGGACATCAGGGCCACGAGCAGCCCCATCGTTGGCACCGGCACGGTTGACTTGCGTGCCGGCGGCGCAACCAGCGACATCGAGATCAACGCTGCGTTGATTTCCAGCAGTAACGGCGGCACGCTGCAGCTGATTGCTGGGCGGGCGATCACGACCAACACCGCCACTGGCAATTTCAGCGAGCTGGAAACGTCAGGTAGTGCGCGGCTGCAGGCCGGCACGGGCATCGGCACGGCGACCAATCGAATCGACACCAACATCGGCACGGTGGCGGCGCAGGCCGGTGGCGACATCTTCTTGACCGATATCAACGCGTTGACGGTGGGCTCGGTGGCCGCACTCAACGCGGCGACGCCCAACCCGCTGGTGGGCGTCAGCACGACGGCCAACAACGCCAACATCACGCTGACGACGAGCAACGGCACGCTGACCGTGGCGCAGAATGTCAGCGCCAACGGCTCGGGCGGGGTCGACTTGCGCGCCGGCGGCGCTGCCAGCGACCTGGCGATCAACGGTGCGACCGTCTCGAGCGGCAGCGGCACGGTACAGCTGATTGCCGGCCAGGCGATCACGACCAACACCCCTAGTGACACGACATTCGAGCTGTCGACGACCGGCGGTGCTCGGCTGCAGGCCGGCACGACCATCGGCACGACGGCCAATCAGATGGACGTCCTGGTCGGCACGGTGGCGGCACAGGCTGGGGGCGACATCGTCCTGAGCGATGCCAACGTGCTGACGATCGGATCGGTGGCCGCGCTCAACGGCGCGACGCCCGATCCGCTGGCGGGCATCAGCACGACGGCGAACAACGGCAATATCACCTTGAGGTCGGCCGACACGCTTGAGGTGGCGCAGAACGTCACGGCCCACGGCTCGGGCGGCGTCGCCCTGCGCGCCATTGGTCCGACCGGCGACATCCGCATCAACGGTGCGACGGTTTCGAGCACCAGCGGCACGCTGCAGCTGATTGCCGACCGGTTTATCACGACCAGCACGCCCACCGGCACGACCAACGAGCTGTCGACGACGGGTGGTGCGCGGCTGCAGGCTGGCGAGAACATCGGCACGGCGACCAACCGCATCGAAACTGCCCTCGGCACGGTGGCCGCGGCTGCGGGCGGCAACATCTTCCTGAGCGAAGCCGACGCGGTGACGGTGGGTTCGGTGGCTGCGCTCAACGGCGCGACGCCCGACCCGCTGGTGGGCGTCAGCACGACGGCCAACAACGGCAACATCACGCTGACGACGACGGCCGGCACGCTGACCGTGGCGCAGAACGTCACGGCCAACGGCTCGGGCGGGGTCGACCTGCGCGCCGGCGGCGCTGCCAGCGACCTGGCGCTCAACGGGGGAACCGTCTCGAGCACCAGCGGCACGGTGCAGCTGATTGCCGGGCAGGCGATCACGACCAACACCGCCACCGGCACGACGACCGAGGTGTCGACGACGGGTGGCGCGCGGCTGCAGGCCGGCACGACCATCGGCGCCGATGCCAACCGCATCGACACTGCTGTCGGCACGGTGACGGCACAGGCCGGGGGCAACATCTTCCTGAGCGAAGCTGACGCGGTGACGGTGGGCTCGGTGGCCGCACTCAACGCGGCGACGCCCGACCCGCTGGTGGGCGTCAGCACGACGGCCAACAACGGCAACATCACGCTGACGACCACCAACGGCACGCTGACCGTGGCGCAAAACGTCAGCGCCGACGGCTCTGGCGGGGTCGACCTGCGCGCCGGCGGCGCGACCAGCGACTTGGCGCTCAATGGTGGGACCGTCTCGAGCACCAGCGGCACGCTGCAGCTGATTGCCGGGCAGGCGATCACGACCGACACCCTCAGTGGCGCGCCGACATTGGAGCTGTCGACGACGGGCGGTGCGCGGCTGCAGGCCGGCACGACCATCGGCACGATAGCCAACCGGATGGACGTCCTGCTCGGCACGGTGGCGGCGCAGGCCGGGGGCAACATCGTCCTGAGCGATGGGAACGCGTTGACGATTGGATCGGTGGCTGCGCTCAACGGCGCCACGCCCGATCCGCTGGTGGGCATCAGCACGACGGCCAACAACGGCAACATCACGGTGAGTACGGCCGACACGCTTACGGTGGCGCAGAACATCACGGCCAACGGCTCGGGCGGCGTTGACCTGCGCGCCGTCGGTCCGACCGCCGACATCGCGATCAACGGTGCGACGGTCTCGAGCATCAGCGGCACGCTGCAGCTGAACGCTGACCGGGCGATCACGACCACCACCGCCACCGGCACGACCAACGAGCTCGCGACGACGGGTGGTGCGCGGCTGCAGGCTGGCACGACCATCGGCACGACGACCAACCGCATTGACACCAGCGTCGGCACGGTAGCGGCGACGGCTGGGGGCAACATCTTCCTGAGCGAAGCTGACGCGGTGACGGTGGGTTCGGTGGCTGCGCTCAACGGCGCGACGCCCGACCCGCTGGTGGGCATCAGCACGACGGCCAGCAACGGCAACATCACGCTGACGACGACGGCCGGCACGCTGACCGTGGCGCAGAACGTCACGGCCAACGGCTCTGGCGGGGTCGACCTGCGCGCCGGCGGCGCTGCCAGCGACCTGGCGCTCAACGGGGGAACCGTCTCGAGCACCAGCGGCACGCTGCAGCTGATTGCCGGGCAGGCGATCACGACCGACACCGCCACTGGCACGACGACCGAGCTGTCGACGACGGGTGGTGCGCGGCTGCAGGCCGGCACGACCATCGGCACGACGACCAACCGCATCGACACCACGCTCGGCACGGTGGCGGCGAGCGCTGCGGGCAACATCTTCCTGAGCGAAGCCGACGCGGTGACGGTGGGCTCGGTGGCCGCACTCAACGCGGCGACGCCCGACCCGCTGGTGGGCGTCAGCACGACGGCCAACAACGGCAACATCACGCTGACGACCACCAACGGCACGCTGACCGTGGCGCAGAACGTCACCGCCGACGGCTCGGGCGGGGTCGACCTGCGCGCCGGCGGCGCGACCAGCGACCTGGCGCTCAATGGTGGGACCGTCTCGAGCACCAGCGGCACGGTGCAGCTGATTGCCGGGCAGGCGATCACGACCAACACCGCCACCGGCACGACGACCGAGGTGTCGACGACGGGTGGCGCGCGGCTGCAGGCCGGGACGACCATCGGCGCCGATGCCAACCGCATCGACACTGCTGTCGGCACGGTGACGGCACAGGCCGGGGGCAACATCTTCCTGAGCGAAGCTGACGCGGTGACGGTGGGCTCGGTGGCCGCACTCAACGCGGCGACGCCCGACCCGCTGGTGGGCGTCAGCACGACGGCCAACAACGGCAACATCACGCTGACGACGACCAACGGCACGCTGACCGTGGCGCAGAACGTCACGGCCAACGGCTCTGGCGGGGTCGACCTGCGCGCCGGCGGCGCGACCAGCGACCTGGCGCTCAATGGTGGGACCGTCTCGAGCACCAGCGGCACGGTGCAGCTGATTGCCGGGCAGGCGATCACGACCAACACCGCCACCGGCACGACGACCGAGGTGTCGACGACGGGTGGCGCGCGGCTGCAGGCCGGCACGACCATCGGCGCCGATGCCAACCGCATCGACACTGCTGTCGGCACGGTGACGGCACAGGCCGGGGGCAACATCTTCCTGAGCGAAGCTGACGCGGTGACGGTGGGCTCGGTGGCCGCACTCAACGCGGCGACGCCCGACCCGCTGGTGGGCGTCAGCACGACGGCCAACAACGGCAACATCACGCTGACGACCACCAACGGCACGCTGACCGTGGCGCAAAACGTCACCGCCGACGGCTCGGGCGGGGTCGACCTGCGCGCCGGCGGCGCGACCAGCGACCTGGCGCTCAATGGTGGGACCGTCTCGAGCACCAGCGGCACGGTGCAGCTGATTGCCGGGCAGGCGATCACGACCAACACCGCCACCGGCACGACGAACGAGCTGTCGACGACGGGTGGTGCGCGGCTGCAGGCTGGCACGACCATCGGCACGACGACCAACCGCATCGACACCAGCGTCGGCACGGTGGCGGCGACGGCCGGGGGCAACATCTTCCTGAGCGAAGCCGACGCGGTGACGGTGGGTTCGGTGGCTGCGCTCAACGGCGCGACGCCCGACCCGCTGGTGGGCGTCAGCACGACGGCCAACAACGGCAACATCACGCTGACGACGACGGCCGGCACGCTGACCGTGGCGCAGAACGTCACGGCCAACGGCTCGGGCGGGGTCGACCTGCGCGCCGGCGGCGCTGCCAGCGACCTGGCGCTCAACGGGGGAACCGTCTCGAGCACCAGCGGCACGGTGCAGCTGATTGCCGGGCAGGCGATCACGACCAACACCGCCACCGGCACGACGACCGAGCTGTCGACGACGGGTGGCGCGCGGCTGCAGGCCGGCACGACCATCGGCGCCGATGCCAACCGCATCGACACTGCTGTCGGCACGGTGACGGCACAGGCCGGGGGCAACATCTTCCTGAGCGAAGCTGACGCGGTGACGGTGGGCTCGGTGGCCGCACTCAACGCGGCGACGCCCGACCCGCTGGTGGGCGTCAGCACGACGGCCAACAACGGCAACATCACGCTGACGACGACGGCCGGCACGCTGACCGTGGCGCAGAACGTCAGCGCCAACGGCTCTGGCGGGGTCGACCTGCGCGCCGGCGGCGCTGCCAGCGACCTGGCGCTCAACGGGGGAACCGTCTCGAGCACCAGCGGCACGGTGCAGCTGATTGCCGGGCAGGCGATCACGACCAACACCGCCACCGGCACGACGACCGAGGTGTCGACGACGGGTGGCGCGCGGCTGCAGGCCGGCACGACCATCGGCGCGACGCCAACCGCATCGACACTGCTGTCGGCACGGTGACGGCGCAGGCCGGGGGCAACATCTTCCTGAGCGAAGCCGACGCGGTGACGGTGGGCTCGGTGGCCGCACTCAACGCGGCGACGCCCGACCCGCTGGTGGGCGTCAGCACGACGGCCAACAACGGCAACATCACGCTGACGACCACCAACGGCACGCTGACCGTGGCGCAAAACGTCACCGCCGACGGCTCGGGCGGGGTCGACCTGCGCGCCGGCGGCGCGACCAGCGACCTGGCGCTCAATGGTGGGACCGTCTCGAGCACCAGCGGCACGGTGCAGCTGATTGCCGGGCAGGCGATCACGACCAACACCGCCACCGGCACGACGACCGAGGTGTCGACGACGGGTGGCGCGCGGCTGCAGGCTGGCACGACCATTGGCACGACGACCAACCGCATCGACACCACGCTCGGCACGGTGGCGGCGAGCGCTGCGGGCAACATCTTCCTGAGCGAAGCCGACGCGGTGACGGTGGGCTCGGTGGCCGCGCTCAACGGCGCCACGCCCGATCCGCTGGTGGGTATCAGCACGACGGCCAACAACGGCAACATCACGCTGACGACGGGCGGTTCGCTGACCGTGGCGGAGAACATCACAGCGAACGGCTCGGGAGCGGTTCTGCTGAATGCCACCGATGCCGGTGCAACGATCACTGTCAACGATCAGCGAAGTGTGAGCAGCACGAGCGGAGTGATCACGCTCAGGGCCGACGACATCGTTCTTGATCCGACGACAGCGACGCCGCGGATTTCGACAACGGCGGCCGTTACCCTGACGGCCAACAATCCGGGGCGCGCCATCGATGTCGGCACGAACACTGCCGGCAGCCTGGGCCTGACCGATGCCGAGCTCGACCGCGTCACAGCGGCGACCCTTTCGATCGGTGCGACGAACCATACGGGACCGATCACCGTCTCTGCCAACACCGACCCGGCGAATGCTCCGGACGTCTCACTGACCAACAATACCGGCGGCATCGACATCAGGGCCAACCTGACCGCCACCAACAATCTCACGCTCACGGCAAACGGCGGCGGCGCGGCCGATGGTGCGATCACCCGTTCGACTGGCGCAGGGACGCTGACCGGCAACCTTGTGACGCTTCAAGCGGCCACCGGCATCGGTTCGCCTGGAGGCGTCAACTCGGTGGCGACGACGGCGACGACGCTGTCAGCCACCAATACCGGCGCTACCGGCAACATCAGCATCACCGAAAGCGACGGTGTGACCGTTGCTGCACTGCAGCAGCTCAACGCTGCCAACACTGCGGGCACTGTGACGCTGGTGTCCAACGCCGGCAACATCGGCCTGAACAACGGCGCGG
>CAWGXZ010000008.1:0-127034 GCA_963826695.1 uncultured beta proteobacterium | reverse complement strand
CCGATGCCGACGGCGGCACGGCGGTGAGCATCACCAATGCAGCGGGCCAGGCGACGCTGACGCGCAGCCACGGGCATCGGCTCGGCCGATGCGATCGAGACGACGGTGGCCACGCTGTCGGCGACCAACACCGGTGCGGGCGGCAACATCGCCATCACCGAGACCAACGGTCTGACGGTGGCGGCGCTGCAGCAGACCAATGCGGGCAACGCGGCCGGCACGGTCACGCTGGTGTCCAACACTGGTGACATCGGCCTGAACAATGGCTCGGTGCTCAGCCAGAACGGCCTGGTCACCCTGACGGCCACGGCGGGCGGCATCACCGATGCCGACGGCGGCACGGCGGTGAGCATCACCAATGCAGCCGGCCAGGCGACGCTGACGGCAGCCACGGGCATCGGCTCGGCCGATGCGATCGAGACGACGGTGGCTACGCTGTCGGCGACCAACACCGGTGCGGGCGGCAACATCGCCATCACCGAGACCAACGGCGTCACGGTGGCGGCGCTGCAGCAGACCGGGACCTCGACCGGCACAGTCACGCTGGTGTCCAACACCGGTGACATCGGCCTGAACAATGGCTCGGTGCTCAGCCAGGGCGGCCTGGTCACCCTGACGGCCACGGCGGGCGGCATCACCGATGCCGACGGCGGCACGGCGGTGAGCATCACCAATGCAGCCGGCCAGGCGACGCTGACGGCAGCCACGGGCATCGGCTCGGCCGATGCGATCGAGACGACGGTGGCTACGCTGTCGGCGACCAACACCGGTGCGGGCGGCAACATCGCCATCACCGAGACCAACGGTCTGACGGTGGCGGCGCTGCAGCAGACCAATGCGGGCAACGCGGCCGGCACGGTCACGCTGGTGTCCAACACTGGTGACATCGGCCTGAACAATGGCTCGGTGCTCAGCCAGAACGGCCTGATCACCCTGACGGCCACGGCGGGCGGCATCACCGATGCCGACGGCGGCACGGCGGTGAGCATCACCAATGCAGCCGGCCAGGCGACGCTGACGGCAGCCACGGGCATCGGCTCGGCCGATGCGATCGAGACGACGGTGGCTACGCTGTCGGCGACCAACACCGGTGCGGGCGGCAACATCGCCATCACCGAGACCAACGGCGTCACGGTGGCGGCGCTGCAGCAGACCGGGACCTCGACCGGCACAGTCACGCTGGTGTCCAACACCGGCGACATCGGTCTGAACAACGGCGCGGTGCTTAGCCAGGGCGGCCTGGTCACCCTGACGGCCACGGCGGGCGGCATCACCGATGCCGACGGCGGCACGGCGGTGAGCATCACCAATGCAGCCGGCCAGGCGACGTTGACGGCAGCCACGGGCATCGGCTCGGCCGATGCGATCGAGACGACGGTGGCTACGCTGTCGGCGACCAACACCGGTGCGGGCGGCAACATCGCCATCACCGAGACCAACGGCGTCACGGTAGCGGCGCTGCAGCAGACCAATGCGGGCAACGCGGCCGGCACGGTCACGTTGGTGTCCAACACTCGGCGACATCGGCCTGAACAATGGCTCGGTGCTCAGCCAGAACGGCCTGATCACCCTGACGGCCACGGCGGGCGGCATCACCGATGCCGACGGCGGCACGGCGGTGAGCATCACCAATGCAGCCGGCCAGGCGACGCTGACGGCAGCCACGGGCATCGGCTCGGCCGATGCGATCGAGACGACGGTGGCTACGCTGTCGGCGACCAACACCGGTGCGGGCGGCAACATCGCCATCACCGAGACCAACGGTCTGACAGTGGCGGCGCTGCAGCAGACCAATGCGGGCAACGCGACCGGCACAGTCACGCTGGTGTCCAACACCGGTGACATCGGCCTGAACAACGGCGCGGTGCTCAGCCAGAACGGCCTGGTCACCCTGACGGCCACGGCGGGCGGCATCACCGATGCCGACGGCGGCACGGCGGTGAGCATCACCAATGCTGCCGGCCAGGCGACGCTGACGGCAGCCACGGGCGTCGGCTCGGCCGATGCGATCGAGACGACGGTGGCCACGCTGTCGGCGACCAACACCGGTGCGGGCGGCAACATCGCCATCACCGAGACCAACGGTCTGACGGTGGCGGCGCTGCAGCAGACCAATGCGGGCAACGCGACCGGCACAGTCACGCTGGTGTCCAACACCGGCGACATCGGTCTGAACGACGGCTCGGTGCTGAGCCAGGGCGGACTCGTCACGCTGACGGCCACGGCCGGAGCGATCACCGACGCGACTGCTGGGGCGACGGCGGCGAACATCGTCAACGCCACGGGACAGGCGGCGCTGACGGCAGCCACGGGCATCGGCTCGGCCGATGCGATCGAGACGACGGTGGCCACGCTGTCGGCGACCAACACCGGGGCCACGGGCAATATCGACATCACCGAGACCAACGGCGTCACGGTGGCGGCGCTGCAGCAGACCGGTACCGGCAACACTGCCGGCACGGTCAGGCTGGTGTCGACCACGGGTGACATCGGTCTGAACGACGGCTCGGTACTGAGCCAGGGCGGACTCGTCACGCTGACGGCCACGGCTGGCGGCATCACCGACGCCGACGGCGGCACGACGGCGAGCATCACTAACACCGGCGCCCAGGCGACGCTGACGGCAGCCACGGGCATCGGCTCGGCCGATGCGATCGAGACGACGGTGGCTACGCTGTCGGCGACCAACACCGGTACGGGCGGCAACATCGCCATCACCGAGACCAACGGTCTGACGGTGGCGGCGCTGCAGCAGACCAATGCGGGCAACGCGGCCGGCACGGTCACGCTGGTGTCCAACACTGGTGACATCGGCCTGAACAATGGCTCGGTGCTCAGCCAGAACGGCCTGGTCACCCTGACGGCCACGGCGGGCGGCATCACCGATGCCGACGGCGGCACGGCGGTGAGCATCACCAATGCAGCCGGCCAGGCGACGTTGACGGCAGCCACGGGCGTCGGCTCGGCCGATGCGATCGAGACGACGGTGGCCACGCTGTCGGCGACCAACACCGGTGCGGGCGGCAACATCGCCATCACCGAGACCAACGGTCTGACAGTGGCGGCGCTGCAGCAGACCAATGCGGGCAACGCGACCGGCACAGTCACGCTGGTGTCCAACACCGGCGACATCGGTCTGAACGACGGCTCGGTGCTGAGCCAGGGCGGACTCGTCACGCTGACGGCCACGGCCGGAGCGATCACCGACGCGACTGCTGGGGCGACGGCGGCGAACATCGTCAACGCCACGGGACAGGCGACGCTGACGGCAGCCACGGGCATCGGCTCGGCCGATGCGATCGAGACGACGGTGGCCACGCTGTCGGCGACCAACACCGGGGCCACGGGCAACATCGACATCACCGAGACCAACGGCGTCACGGTGGCGGCGCTGCAGCAGACCGGTACCGGCAACACTGCCGGCACGGTCAGGCTGGTGTCGACCACGGGTGACATCGGTCTGAACGACGGCTCGGTACTGAGCCAGGGCGGACTCGTCACCCTGACGGCCACGGCTGGCGGCATCACCGACGCCGACGGCGGCACGACGGCGAGCATCACTAACACCGGCGCCCAGGCGACGCTGACGGCAGCCACGGGCATCGGCTCGGCCGATGCGATCGAGACGACGGTGGCCACGCTGTCGGCGACCAACACCGGTGCGGGCGGCAACATCGCCATCACCGAGACCAACGGTCTGACGGTGGCGGCGCTGCAGCAGACCAATGCGGGCAACGCGGCCGGCACAGTCACGCTGGTGTCCAACACTGGTGACATCGGCCTGAACAATGGCTCGGTGCTCAGCCAGAACGGCCTGGTCACCCTGACGGCCACGGCGGGCGGCATCACCGATGCCGACGGCGGCACGGCGGTGAGCATCACCAATGCAGCCGGCCAGGCGACGTTGACGGCAGCCACGGGCGTCGGCTCGGCCGATGCGATCGAGACGACGGTGGCCACGCTGTCGGCGACCAACACCGGTGCGGGCGGCAACATCGCCATCACCGAGACCAACGGTCTGACGGTGGCGGCGCTGCAGCAGACCAATGCGGGCAACGCGACCGGCACAGTCACGCTGGTGTCCAACACCGGCGACATCGGTCTGAACGACGGCTCGGTGCTGAGCCAGGGCGGACTCGTCACGCTGACGGCCACGGCCGGAGCGATCACCGACGCGACTGCTGGGGCGACGGCGGCGAACATCGTCAACGCCACGGGACAGGCGACGCTGACGGCAGCCACGGGCATCGGCTCGGCCGATGCGATCGAGACGACGGTGGCCACGCTGTCGGCGACCAACACCGGGGCCACGGGCAACATCGACATCACCGAGACCAACGGCGTCACGGTGGCGGCGCTGCAGCAGACCGGTACCGGCAACACTGCCGGCACGGTCACGCTGGTGTCCAACACTGGTGACATCGGCCTGAACAATGGCTCGGTGCTCAGCCAGGGCGGCCTGGTCACCCTGACGGCCACGGCGGGCGGCATCACCGATGCCGACGGCGGCACGGCGGTGAGCATCACTAACACCGGCGCCCAGGCGACGCTGACGGCAGCCACGGGCATCGGCTCGGCCGATGCGATCGAGACGACGGTGGCTACGCTGTCGGCGACCAACACCGGTGCGGGCGGCAACATCGCCATCACCGAGACCAACGGCGTCACGGTGGCGGCGCTGCAGCAGACCAATGCGGGCAACGCGGCCGGCACGGTCACGCTGGTGTCCAACACTGGTGACATCGGCCTGAACAATGGCTCGGTGCTCAGCCAGAACGGCCTGATCACCCTGACGGCCACGGCGGGCGGCATCACCGATGCCGACGGCGGCACGGCGGTGAGCATCACCAATGCAGCCGGCCAGGCGACGCTGACGGCAGCCACGGGCATCGGCTCGGCCGATGCGATCGAGACGACGGTGGCCACGCTGTCGGCGACCAACACCGGTGCGGGCGGCAACATCGCCATCACCGAGACCAACGGTCTGACGGTGGCGGCGCTGCAGCAGACCAATGCGGGCAACGCGACCGGCACAGTCACGCTGGTGTCCAACACCGGCGACATCGGTCTGAACAACGGCGCGGTGCTTGGCCAGGGCGGCCTGGTCACCCTGACGGCCACGGCGGGCGGCATCACCGATGCCGACGGCGGCACGGCGGTGAGCATCACCAATGCTGTGGGTCAGGCGACGCTGACCGCAGCCACGGGCGTCGGCTCGGCCGATGCGATCGAGACGACGGTGGCCACGCTGTCGGCGACCAACACCGGTGCGGGCGGCAACATCGCCATCACCGAGACCAACGGCGTCACGGTGGCGGCGCTGCAGCAGACCGGGACCTCGACCGGCACAGTCACGCTGGTGTCCAACACCGGTGACATCGGTCTGAACAACGGCGCGGTGCTCAGCCAGGGCGGCCTGGTCACCCTGACGGCCACGGCTGGTGGCATCACCGATGCCGACGGCGGCACGGCGGTGAGCATCACCAATGCAGCCGCCCAGGCGACGCTGACGGCAGCCACGGGCATCGGCTCGGCCGATGCGATCGAGACGACGGTGGCCACGCTGTCGGCGACCAACACCGGTGCGGGCGGCAACATCGCCATCACCGAGACCAACGGCGTCACGGTGGCGGCGCTGCAGCAGACCGGGACCTCGACCGGCACAGTCACGCTGGTGTCCAACACCGGTGACATCGGTCTGAACAACGGCGCGGTGCTCAGCCAGAACGGCCTGATCACCCTGACGGCCACGGCTGGTGGCATCACCGATGCCGACGGCGGCACGGCGGTGAGCATCACCAATGCTGTGGGTCAGGCGACGCTGACCGCAGCCACGGGCGTCGGCTCGGCCGATGCCCTCGAGACGACGGTGGCTACGCTGTCGGCGACCAACACCGGTGCGGGCGGCAACATCGCCATCACCGAGACCAACGGTCTGACGGTGGCGGCGCTGCAGCAGACCAATGCGGGCAACGCGGCCGGCACGGTCACGCTGGTGTCCAACACTGGTGACATCGGCCTGAACAATGGCTCGGTGCTCAGCCAGGGCGGCCTGGTCACCCTGACGGCCACGGCGGGCGGCATCACCGATGCCGACGGCGGCACGGCGGTGAGCATCACCAATGCTGCGCGGTCAGGCGACGCTGACCGCAGCCACGGGCGTCGGCTCGGCCGATGCGATCGAGACGACGGTGGCTACGCTGTCGGCGACCAACACCGGTGCGGGCGGCAACATCGCCATCACCGAGACCAACGGTCTGACAGTGGCGGCGCTGCAGCAGACCAATGCGGGCAACGCGACCGGCACAGTCACGCTGGTGTCCAACACCGGCGACATCGGTCTGAACGACGGCTCGGTGCTGAGCCAGGGCGGACTCGTCACGCTGACGGCCACGGCCGGAGCGATCACCGACGCGACTGCTGGGGCGACGGCGGCGAACATCGTCAACGCCACGGGACAGGCGACGCTGACGGCAGCCACGGGCATCGGCTCGGCCGATGCGATCGAGACGACGGTGGCCACGCTATCGGCGACCAACACCGGTGCGGGCGGCAACATCGCCATCACCGAGACCAACGGTCTGACGGTGGCGGCGCTGCAGCAGACCAATGCGGGCAACGCGACCGGCACAGTCACGCTGGTGTCCAACACTGGTGACATCGGCCTGAACAATGGCTCGGTGCTCAGCCAGGGCGGCCTGGTCACCCTGACGGCCACGGCGGGCGGCATCACCGATGCCGACGGCGGCACGGCGGTGAGCATCACTAACACCGGCGCCCAGGCGACGCTGACGGCAGCCACGGGCATCGGCTCGGCCGATGCGATCGAGACGACGGTGGCTACGCTGTCGGCGACCAACACCGGTGCGGGCGGCAACATCGCCATCACCGAGACCAACGGCGTCACGGTGGCGGCGCTGCAGCAGACCAATGCGGGCAACGCGGCCGGCACGGTCACACTGGTGTCCAACACTGGTGACATCGGCCTGAACAATGGCTCGGTGCTCAGCCAGAACGGCCTGATCACCCTGACGGCCACGGCGGGCGGCATCACCGATGCCGACGGCGGCACGGCGGTGAGCATCACCAATGCAGCCGGCCAGGCGACGCTGACGGCAGCCACGGGCATCGGCTCGGCCGATGCGATCGAGACGACGGTGGCCACGCTGTCGGCGACCAACACCGGTGCGGGCGGCAACATCGCCATCACCGAGACCAACGGCGTCACGGTGGCGGCGCTGCAGCAGACCGGGACCTCGACCGGCACAGTCACGCTGGTGTCCAACACCGGCGACATCGGTCTGAACAACGGCGCGGTGCTTGGCCAGGGCGGCCTGGTCACCCTGACGGCCACGGCGGGCGGCATCACCGATGCCGACGGCGGCACGGCGGTGAGCATCACCAATGCAGCCGGCCAGGCGACGTTGACGGCAGCCACGGGCATCGGCTCGGCCGATGCGATCGAGACGACGGTGGCTACGCTGTCGGCGACCAACAGCGGGGCATCGGGCAACATCGCCATTACCGAGACCGACGGCGTCACGGTAGCGGCGTTGCAGCAAACGGGGACCTCGACGGGCACGGTCACGTTGGTATCCGACAGCGGCGACATCGGCTTGAACAACGGCGCGGTGCTCAGCCAGGGCGGCCTCGTCACCCTGACGGCCACGGCGGGCGGCATCACCGATGCCGACGGCGGCACGGCGGTGAGCATCACCAATGCAGCCGGCCAGGCGACGTTGACGGCAGCCACGGGCATCGGCTCGGCCGATGCGATCGAGACGACGGTGGCTACGCTGTCGGCGACCAACAGCGGGGCATCGGGCAACATCGCCATTACCGAGACCGACGGCGTCACGGTAGCGGCGTTGCAGCAAACGGGGACCTCGACGGGCACGGTCACGTTGGTATCCGACAGCGGCGACATCGGCTTGAACAACGGGGCGGTGCTCAGCCAGGGCGGCCTGATTACCCTTACCGCAACGGCAGGCGGAATCACCGATGTCGACGGCGGCACGGCGGTGAGCATCACCAACACCGGCGGCCAGGCGACGCTCACCGCGGCAACCGGGATCGGCTCGGCCGGTGCGATCGAAACGACGATTGCTTCGCTTTCGGCGAACGTGACCGGCACCGGTGCGATCGACATCAGCGACAGCGCGGGTGGTCTGGTGGTGACGTCGGCGACAACCGCCGACGGCGCGATCACGCTCAACGCGACCGGAGGCGACCTGGCGGTTGCGACCGTCACTGCAGGCGGCACCGGCCGCAACGTGGCGCTGAGCACCACGACCAGCGGCAACATCACGCTCGGCACCGTCACGGCAGCGGGCGACGCGGTCACGCTTACCAGTGCTGGCGCGGTCACCGACACCAACGGCGCAGCGGTCAACGTGATCGCCGACAGGCTGACGGCGACGGCGGTCAGCGGCATCGACACCGACACGACGATCAGCACGCTCGCCTCGGCGAACGTGACCGGCACCGGTGCGATCGACATCAGCGACAGCGCGGGTGGTCTGGTGGTGACGTCGGCGACAACCGCCGACGGCGCGATCACGCTGAACGCGACCGGAGGCGACCTGGCGGTTGCGACCGTCACTGCAGGCGGCACCGGCCGCAACGTGGCGCTGAGCACCACGACCAGCGGCAACATCACGCTCGGCACCGTCACGGCTGCAGGCGACGCGGTCACGCTCACCAGTGCTGGCGCGGTCACCGACACCAACGGCGCAGCGGTCAACGTGATCGCCGACAGGCTGACGGCGACGGCGGTCAGCGGCATCGACACCGACACGACGATCAGCACGCTCGCCTCGGCGAACGTGACCGGCACCGGTGCGATCGACATCAGCGACAGCGCGGGTGGTCTGGTGGTGACCTCGGCGACGACTGCCGACGGCGCGATCACGCTGAACGCGACCGGTGGCGACCTGGCGGTTGCGAGCGTCACCGCAGGCGGCAATGGCCGCAACGTGGCGCTGAGCACCACGACCAGCGGCAACATCACGCTCGGCACCGTCACGGCAGCAGGCGACGCGGTCACGCTCACCAGCGCTGGCGCGGTCACCGACACCAACGGCGCAGCGGTCAACGTGATCGCCGACAGGCTGACGGCGACGGCGGTCAGCGGCATCGACACCGACACGACGATCACCACGCTCGCCTCGGCGAACGTGACCGGCACCGGTGCGATCGACATCAGCGACAGCGCGGGTGGTCTGGTGGTCACCTCGGCGACGACTGCCGACGGCGCGATCACGCTGAACGCGACCGGTGGCGACCTGGCGGTTGCGAGCGTTACCGCAGGCGGCAATGGCCGCAACGTGGCGCTGAGCACCACGACCAGCGGCAACATCACGCTCGGCACCGTCACGGCTGCAGGCGACGCGGTCACGCTTACCAGTGCTGGCGCGGTCACCGACACCAACGGCGCAGCGGTCAACGTGATCGCCGACAGGCTGACGGCGACGGCGGTCAGCGGCATCGACACCGACACGACGATCACCACGCTCGCCTCGGCGAACGTGACCGGCACCGGTGCGATCGACATCAGCGACAGCGCGGGTGGTCTGGTGGTCACCTCGGCGACGACTGCCGACGGCGCGATCACGCTGAACGCGACCGGTGGCGACCTGGCGGTTGCGAGCGTTACCGCAGGCGGCAATGGCCGCAACGTGGCGCTGAGCACCACGACCAGCGGCAACATCACGCTCGGCACCGTCACGGCTGCAGGCGACGCGGTCACGCTTACCAGTGCTGGCGCGGTCACCGACACCAACGGCGCAGCGGTCAACGTGATCGCCGACAGGCTGACGGCGACGGCGGTCAGCGGCATCGACACCGACACGACGATCACCACGCTCGCCTCGGCGAACGTGACCGGCACCGGTGCGATCGACATCAGCGACAGCGCGGGTGGTCTGGTGGTCACCTCGGCGACGACTGCCGACGGCGCGATCACGCTGAACGCGACCGGTGGCGACCTGGCGGTTGCGAGCGTTACCGCAGGCGGCAATGGCCGCAACGTGGCGCTGAGCACCACGACCAGCGGCAACATCACGCTCGGCACCGTCACGGCTGCGGGCGACGCGGTCACGCTTACCAGCGCTGGCGCGGTCACCGACACCAACGGCGCAGCGGTCAACGTGATCGCCGACAGGCTGACGGCGACGGCGGTCAGCGGCATCGACACCGACACGACGATCACCACGCTCGCCTCGGCGAACGTGACCGGCACCGGTGCGATCGACATCAGCGACAGCGCGGGCGGTCTGGCTGTGGGCACGGCCACGACCGGCAACGGGTCGATCACCATCAATGCCACCGGCGGCGATCTGGTGATCGCCAACTCGAGCGTGATTGCCGGCGGCTCCGGCAATGTCACTCTTTCGACGACCACCAGCGGCGATATATCGCTCGGCCGCGTGGTGGCGGTAGGCGACACCGTCACGCTGAACAGTGCCGGGTCGATTACCGACAGCAACGGCTCGGCGGTAAACGTTACGTCGGAGAATGTGGCGGCGACGACGGTCAGCGGCATGTCTTTCCATACCGACGCGACGAACCTGACCTCGGCTACCGTGACCGGGAACGGCTCGATCAATGTCAGCGATGGCGCCGGCGGCTTGAACGTCGGCTCGGCCTCGGCACCCAACGGCGATATCGCCCTGAATGCGACGGGCGGCGATCTGACGCTCGGGACGGTCTCAGCGGGTGGCAATTTGGCGACAACCAGTACAGCAGCCACAACCTTCGGTCAGACGAGCGTGGGCGGCAACCTGGGGGCGGCGGCGGGCGGCCCGATCGGGCAAGTCACGGGCACCGCAATTAGCAAGGTGAGCGGGACCACTTTGCTCAACGCACCGGGGCAGTCGATCACGCTGACCAACAACGGCAATGACTTCGTCGGCCTGGTGACGGTTAGCGGCGACAAGGTGCAACTGGTCGACGCCAACTCAATGACGGCGCTGCTAACCACGACCGGCGATACCTCGCTGACCACCAACGGCGCACTGACGCTGGGCGGCACCACCGGAAAGCTGACGACCCTCACGCAGAACGGCGCCGAGACGACGTTTACCGACCTCACGGGCCGCAACGATCGGACCGTCCCGGTTATCTCGTCGGCAGGCATCGAGTCGACATCAGCCGGTCGGCTGGTGCTCGACGGCACGATGAAATCGACACAGGATGTCCGGCTGAAGGCGACTGAGATCGTCGGTGCCAACTTCCGCGGTGGCCTCGACGTGCCGGCGCCGAGCGTCGTCTATCTCACGACAACGGTTGGGGGGGTTGGGGGCGTCGGACCCGAGGGATCGCCCAATCCACAGATTATTTCTCTGGCTCCCGGGATCACACGCATCGTGCTGGACCTTCCCACAGGCAAGACGGCAACTTTCCGCACGGCCAGCGCGTCGCAGTTCCAGGCAACGACGATCGTTCAGCCTTCGGGACAACAACCGTTCACCTTTGGCTGCTTCAACGATTTCACCTGCATCAGCAGCGGCGGTGAAATCCTTTCCTTTGCCAACGCGGTGTCGGCGGCGATCATCACTGGGGCCACCCAGGAAGCGGCGCTGCGTGCGTTCGGTACCGACAACCTCACAGCCGCAATCCAGCGGGGTTTCATCACGAAGATCGGCATCGTTCCGCCGGGGATCGACGAGGTGCAGGGCGATCTCGGCTCCAGCGATTGCGAGCCGAAGTCCGGGGCCGGGAACACGCTCGTTGCGCCAGCGGGCTGTGAGGGCGGCGCGGCGGTGCAGCCGAACTCGGCTGGGCCGGAGGCGTCGCAAAGGAAGTAGCCTCGCGCCGCGTTGAACCGCGGCGTCCCGGGCGTGCCGGAACTGGCACGCCCGCCTCCTATGGCAGCCGCATGGTGGCCGTGGGCACGCGCTTTTGATTTATCCTGAATCGTGAGCGCAACCCCTACCAGGCTCGGTAAATACGCGATCGTCCGTGCCGTCGGCAAGGGCGCAATGGGTGTCGTCTATGAGGGGTTCGATCCCATCATCGAGCGCACCGTCGCGATCAAGACGATCCGCAAGGACCTGCTCGACCCTGAAGACGCCGAGGAGCATTCCCGGCGATTCCTGATCGAGGCTCGCGCCGCTGGAAAGCTCAACCACCCGAGCATCGTCGGCATTTACGACTACGGCGACGAGCAGGGCCTGTCGTACATCGTGATGGAGTTCGTGCAGGGGAAGGAGCTGAAGTCCTTCTTCGATGCGAAGCATGTCTTCACGAATGCCCAGACGTTGCGGCTGATGGGCGAACTGCTCGACGCGCTCGGGTATTCGCATCGTCGCGGGGTCATTCACCGCGACGTCAAGCCGGCCAACATCTTTGTCACGGAAGGGGGTGCGGTCAAGCTCGGCGATTTCGGCATCGCGCGCATCGATTCGACGCAGAAAACCCACGCCGGCACGGTGCTCGGCACGCCCAGCTACATGTCGCCGGAGCAGATTCGCGGCGAGAGCGCCGACCTGCGATCGGACTTGTACTCGGCTGGCGTCATCCTCTACCAGTTTCTTGCGAGTGAGCGCCCGTTCACGGGGACGATGGTCGCGGTGATGCAGAAAGTGCTCAACGACCCGCCACCGAGGCCGTCGCTGAAGAACCCGTTGCTGAGCCGTGAAGTCGATGCGGTCGTCGCCAGGGCGCTTGCAAAGAAGGCAGCGGATCGCTTCCAGACCGCAGCCGAGTTCAAGGAGGCGCTGAGCAACGCGATCGATCCCCGCGACTCGGATGACGCTGACGCGACGCTGATGATCAGCGCCAAGGACATGCGCGCGCGCCGACCGGTCACTGCTCCCGGGGAAGCAACCACGACCCGCGCCAGTACAACCGGCAGCACGTACACGAGCGCCACCTGGGAGGGCACCCATACCGGGACGCATTCCGGCTCGACCGCGACGACCACCGGCATCACTGAACTGCGCAAGCGGGCCGAAGAGACACGGCGCAAGGCACAGGAAGAGATGCGCCGCGCCGAAGAGGAACTGCATCTCGCCGAACAAGCCGAGAACGCTGCCGAGCTCGAGGCGCAGACCCGTCTGCAGCCGTTGCGCGAAGGTGCGGAGTCGGAGATGCGCGAGGCAGCCGCTGCCCTCGTGTCGGCGAGCGCGATGCTGACGGACGGCTCTGTGCTGATCGACGCGACGGCTGTCGCCGAGCGGCTCGATGCCTGTGCTGAACGCCTTGTTCGGCAAGAGTCTGGATTGCGCCAGTTCGCAGCGCTGTTGCCTCCCCTTGCGGCCGCGTCACGTGCCGAGGCGGATGCGCTGTGTGCCCGCGTTGCCGAGCAGGCGGCGGCGCTGCGCCGCAGCACGGGAGAGATCAAGTCGCGACAGGCCGACCGGTTGCGGGATGTCGACCAGCGATTGGCCCGTGTCGAAGAACTGGCGCTCGAGGGACGCCGCACTGCCGAAGCAGAACAGCGGCGACTTGTGGGGGTCGCGGCGGCCTGCACCGATGACGATGTCGCAGTGGCGGGCCGAGCGGCGGAAACGTTGACCGAGCTTGCCGAGCAGTGCGATGGGGAGGTGCACGAACTCGGCCAACTTGGCTTGCGGCTTCCAGATGACGAAGACCGCCGCTTGCAGGCGGCGATAAAGGCTGCGCCGCAGATGCGTGGGGCTGCCGGCCAGGTGCTCGCCGAGGCGGTGGCAGCGCGCCAACGGATGGTCGCCTTGCTGGAGGCACAGCGGGTCGAGGCCGAAAAGCGCGCACGGGAGGAAGAGGCGCGCCGTACTGCAGAGGAGCTGCGTCGGCGCGAGGAAGAGACAAGGCAGCGAGCGCAAGAGGAAGCTCGTCAGCGTGCCGAGCTCGAAGCGAAAAGACGTGCCGAGGAAGAGGCGCTCCGCCTTGAAGAAGCGCGGCGAACGGAAGAAGAGGCGCGGCGGCAGGCGGAGGCAGAGGCGCTCCGGCGCGCGGAAGCTGAAGCAGAGGCGCGTCGCAAGGCCGAAGCCGAGGCGCGCAAGCGAGCCGAAGAAGAGGCAAACGCGCGCGCGGAGCAGGCGCGTCGCCATGCCAAGGAAGAAGCGCGGCGAACGGAAGAAGAGGCGCGGCAGCGGGCGGAGGCAGAGGAAAGGGCCCGCCGGCGCGCCGAAGCCGAAGCCGAGGCGCGTCGCAAGGCTGAAGCCGAAGCGCTCAAGCGTGCCGAAGAGGAGTCCAACGCGCGTGCGGAGCAGGCACGCCGCCGTGCCGAGGAAGAAGCGCGGCGCATTGAAGAAGAGGCGCGGCGGCGGGCAGAGGCAGAGGCGGAGGCCCTCCGGCGCGCCGAAGCCGAAGCCGAAGCCGAAGCAGAGGCGCGCCACAAAGCTGAAGCCGCGGCGCGCAAGCGTGCCGAAGAAGAGGCCGACGCGCGCGCTGAGCAGGAACGCCGGGCGGAGGCCCAGGCCGCCGAGGAGGCGCGCCGTCGGGCTGACGAGGAAGCTCGCCGCAAGGCAGACGCCGAGTCGCGCCGGCATGCAGAGGACCAGGCGCGCCAGCGTGAAGAAGAACAGGCACGCGAGAAGGCAAATGTCCGGGCGGCTGAAGAAGCCGAGAAGAAGGCGGCTGAAGAAGACGCACAGCTGCGTGCGCGAGCAGAAGCGCAGAAGCAAGCGGATGCCGTGGCGCGGGACCACAAAGACGAAGCCGCCTCCGACGAGCAGGACTCGGAGACGGTCTTCCGGCGCCCTCCACCGCGTTTGAGCGATACGCCACCGTCGGGCGAGGCTGCGGATGCCGACGCGACGCTGGCCCGCCGTGCAACGGCGCCGGCGCGTCGAGAGGCTGCGGTCGCGGATGCGACGCTCGCAATCACGCAGTCGACTGCTGCGCTCGGTCAGCCGGCAGTGCCCCTCTCGCCAGCCCCGTCCCCGGCCCCCGGAGTCAGCGTGTCGCCGACGGCGTTGCCTCCGCGCGCCGAGCAGCCGGCCGTGATGGCACGGCAGGCCGCAACGCCGGTTGTCGAGACACCGCCCATCCCCGCGTCTCAGCGGTCTGCGGCGACATCGCAGCCGCCTGCAGGCGGTTCGCCGGTCAAGCTGATTGCGATTGGCAGTGCCGCGGCGGTGATTCTGGGTGGGCTGGGCTGGTTCCTGATGAAGCCGGCACCAACCCCACCGGCCTTGCCCCCTCCTGCAGTGGAGGCGGCAAAGCCGTCGGGAGCCGTCCCGCAGCCCCCACCCCCGGCACCGTCCCCCAACGAGGCGACTTCACGACAAGCCGAAGCAGACAAGGCCTCGGCCAACGCTGCGGCGCAACGTGCGGCAGCCGCTGATCGTGCTGCCGCGGAGCGGCTCGCAACAGAGCGCGCAGCCGCGCAGCGTGCCGAAGCCGAACGACTCGCCGCCGAGCGTGCGGCCGCCAAAGCGGCCACGGAAAAGAGTCCAAGCGTCAAGGCGGCGGCCGAGAAGGAAGCGGCAGACAAGGCCGCGGCGGCCAAGGCTGCTGTCGATCGGGCAACTGCGGCCAAGGCACAGGCCGACAAGGCCATTGCCGAGCGGGCCGCGGCGGACCGTGCGGCGTCCGAGCGAAGTGCTGCCGAGAAGGCCGCTGCAGAGCGGGCCGCGGCCGAGCGTGCGGCGGCGGAACGCCTGGCCAACGAACGCGCTGCCAATGAACGTGCCGCTGCAGAACGGACCGCGGCTGCGGAGAGGGCGGCAGCGGAGAAGGCCGCTGCCGAGAGGGCGGCAGGTGAGCGCGCTGCGACTGAAAAAGCAGCCGCAGAGCGGGCTGCCAAAGAGCGTGCTGAAGCAGCCACCAGAGCTGCCGACGACAAGACCCGCAAGACGGCATCTCCGGCCGAGTTGTACCAGGAGGGTCTTGCGCTGCTCCAATCCGGCCGGGGTCGCGATGGTGTACGGCTGCTGGAGCAGGCCGGCGCTGCCGGGCACGGGCCTGCATCCAAACGGTTGATGGATATCTACAACGCGGGCAGCAGTGGAATTTCGAAGGACTACACCAAGGCAGTTCAGTGGAAAAACCGGGCCAAGTCGCAGGGTCAGGATGTCGAGAACTGATGGCGCCGCGTCGACACTTCGCGCACTTGCGAGCTTGCGCAGGCCGGAGGGTTACCAACAGTGACAGACCTTCGGCATGCGTCGATAATGGATATCCGCCTGCTGGATGTATTGGATGCGTCTTACCGTCTTCGCGTTGAGCTGCCCTTCGCCCGAGCTGCCGGACAGCATCCGGGTGGACTTCGGAACCGCAGGCGGGCGGATTGGACGCGGGACGGGTTGCACGCTGGTGTTGCGCGATCCCAATCGCCATATTTCACGCGAACATGCCGAGATCCGCTGGCGCGGAGGCGAGTTCGTCCTCAAAGTCGTCTCCAAGGTCAACAGTGTCGTCGTGGACGACACGTCGATCGGCCCGGGCGAAGCGGTGCCACTGGCCCACGGCGCACAGGTGGCAATCGGGGACTATGTGCTTGGCGTGGAAATCGATGAGTCGGCGCAGCCATCGCCCTTCGAACCCGGCGCAGCCGACCCATTGGCTTTTTTCACCAGCCTATCGACTGCGACGAAAGCAGAAGCACAGAACGACACTTCGCCGGACTGGTTTCGCCGGCCCGCAGAGGGCTACGACGTTGCTCCCACCGAGCAATCGAGCTTCGACGCATTGATCGGTGGGTTTCCCGCTTCGTCGCCGCTCGCGGATGTGCTTGGCGCCGAGCGGCCGGCGTTGTCATCTAGCCCACCGCAGGTCGAATTGTCACCCGTTGGTGACGGTGTCGAAAGCTTCCTGCGGTCGCTCGACTCGGTCGCTCCCCCGGCCCCGAGCGAGCCGGTCGCACATCCCGAGCTTTACCGCAGCGGATCGCTAAGCGTCCCGTTCCAGACAGTCGCACCGCGGCAGGAAGCGCAAGGCACCGCCTTCGCCTGGGACGAAGACATCTTCCGATCGCTCGAACAGGATTTCGGTCCCTCGGCTGCCGAGAATGCCGCAGCGGCACCTGTACCTGCTTTGGAGCGGGCACCGGCGGCTGGTGCGCCCTCTGCGCCGGCAGAGCAATCCGCACCAGCGGCGCAGTCGCCTCTCCTTCCGGTTTCCGAAGAGGGCGGGGCACAGCTGATCGGTGTGCTTGCCGAGGCGCTCGGGCTCGAAGCGCGAGAACTCGACGCGAGTCGCCCTGAAGAGACGATCCGCGTCGTCGGTCAATTGCTGCGGCTGGCAACCGACGGGTTGTTCCGGCTGCTCGAGATGCGCTCCCAATTGAAAGCCGAGTTGCGCATCGAAGACCGGACGATGATTGCCTCGCGCGAGAACAACCCGCTGAAGCACGCGGACAACGCGCGCGACGCTGTCACCTATCTGGTCGATCTTCGACAGCATGGCAACAAATTGTTCATGCCACCCGATCGCGCCATTCAGGACACGATCTCCGACATTTGCGCCCACGAGATGGCGGTCATGGCAGGAACCCGGGCGGCGCTGCTGGCTGCATTGAAGATGTTCTCGCCTGAAGTGGTCGAGAAGCGGATCAAGCGCACCGGCGCACTCGAGAACGTGGTGCCTGCGCTGCACAAATCGCGCTTGTGGGAACGCTTCCTCAGCATGTATGCTGAACTCGAGCAGGAAGCCGAGCAGAACTTCGATCGCCTGTTGAACGCCGAATTCTCAAAGGCGTATTCGGAACAGACCAAGCTGCTGCGTAAACGGCGATGATCCCCTGCTGATTGCTGAACAGTCTCACCGGGAGCCACCGCAATGATTCGGTATTTTTCGCTGGCAGCGCTGCTGTCGATTGCAGCAGGTTGTCAGCATGGCCAGCCGGCTTCGCCCGCCAGCATGGCACTTCAGTCGAGTCAGGCAGCGCCGCAGCGTCAGCAGCAGCGCGAACGGTTCCTGGTTGATGTGGAGCGACGTGTAGAGGCTGCACGGCGCCAGCCGGCCAGCTTCCCGCCTGAAACGGTGCGCGAAATGGAGGAGCTGTTGCAGACACTGCGGCGTTCGCCGAATCCCGAACTGCTTCTTGGCGCCATGCTTGCTGGCGCTTCGTCCGTCGCGCAGAGCGCCGAGCCGACGCCCGAGGAAATACACCAGCAGGCGCTGGCAGCCGAGCAACTCGGACTGAAACAGGATGCGATATCGCTCTACCGACGCGCAGCCGAGGCGGGGCATGCGGTATCGGCCACGCGAATGCGCGAACTGGCCCCTGCCGCATCCGCGATGGCGCCGTCTGGCGGACCCGGCACACCCCCGGTGAACGCAGCGCGCTTTCTCAGTTCCGGCGCGATCACGGCCGGCTCGTCGAGCAGCGGCGGTATGGTGCAAACACCCGAGATGGCGTTTGCACGCGCCTCGGTGCTGGAACAGAACAATCAGCTCGAAAAAGCGCTTGCGCTCTATGTCGACAGCAGCCAGCGAGGGCATGCGCCCGCTTCGCAGCGGCTGATGGAAATCTTTGCCTACGGGGCCCCCGGGCTCACCCGTGATTACGTCGTTGCAGTGAAGTACAAGGAGCTCACCATGCGCCAGGGCAGTCAGATCGAAGTGCTTCCGCGCCGCTGAGCCGAGCAATGGACTGCTTCGAGTTCGCCTGCGGTACCGATCAAGGTCGCGTTCGGAGCGGCAACGAGGATGCGGTTTTCAGTGACGCGGAGCTCGGCATTGCGGTCCTGGCCGATGGCATGGGCGGTTATGCCGCGGGTGAGGTGGCAAGCCGGCTCGCCGTCGAGGAGGTGCGCGCAGAGCTTGCCTCAGCGATGCCACACCTGTTGACGCTGCACGCCGATGCCCTTGGCGGGGCGCTCGTCGAAGACATGCAATTTGCCGCGCAACGGGCGAACACGTCGATTCTCAAGGCGGCGGTGAAGGAGCCGAGCTACGAGGGCATGGGCTCGACACTCGTGATTGCCGTCACCGTGGCTGGCCGACTGTTCGTCGGACACCTCGGCGATTCGCGCGCGTATCGCTACCGTGGGGGGCGACTCGAGCAGTTGACGCGCGATCATTGCTGGGTTGACGAGCAGATTGCCCAGGGCAATCTGCAGATCGATGCGCTGCTCGACACCCGGTTCAAAAACATCGTGACGCGGGCATTGGGGATCGACGACGAAGTCGACCTGGAAGTGCACGACCACGAGATCGCCAGAGAGGACATCTTCCTTCTGTGCTCCGATGGACTCACCGATATGCTGACCGATGCCGAGATCGAGGACGCCCTTGCGCCCGATGACGATCTCGAGTCCAAGATCAAGCGATTGATCGCACATGCCAACGACAACGGCGGCAAGGACAACATTTCGGTCATCCTCGGACGACAGGTCGTTAAAAGTGAAGGATGGGCAAGCCGCCTCGTGCGCCGGTTGCAGGGTGGGCCGCCGCCGGACACGTGCGGCAGCAATGGCCGGGGAGACGCCGGATGAGCGCTGAACCGGGTCATCAACAGACAATGCAGCGAGTCAGCCTGGCGGAGGCGTTCGCGCATGCACAGTTTTTGCAGCGGTCGCTGCGGCTGGCAGAGGCCGAAACGGTTTACGGTCAAATACTCGAGCAGATTCCCGAGGAGCCGAATGCGCTGCACTTCATGGGCATCCTGCGCCACCAGCAAGGTGACGCGGCGAGTGCAGTCCAGCTGATACGCGACGCCGCGGAACGGATACCCGGTGAGGCCGGCCCCTGGATCAACTTGGGAAATGTCCTGATCGAAAACGGCGAGTTCGAGGAAGCCATTCGTGCCTACCTAAGGGCAACGGAGCTGGCACCGAAATCGGTTCAGCCGTTCAACAATCTCGGAATCCTCTACACACGGCAGCAGAAGTGGGAGCAGGCAGAGATTTATTTCGTTCGGGGCCTGGAGATGGTGCCCGACAGCGCCTATCTGCATCTCAATTACTCGCGCATGCTGCAGGCGAGCGGACGTCTGCGCGAGGCCGCGGCCCACGGAATACGCTCGATATCCCTCGACCCCAAGAGCGCGACCGCGCGCAAGCTGCTGGGGCTGTCCTACCATCTCTTGGGCGAGAAGGACAACGCGATCCGTACGTTCATGGAATGGCACCAGCTCCAGCCCGATGACCCGGAGGCCGTGCATCATCTTGCCGCCATGGGCGTCGGCGAAGTGCCCGCACGTGCATCCGACCGCTACGTCGAGCAGCTTTTCGACAGCTTTGCAGACTCCTTCGACCGGCAACTGCAAGGTCTCGGTTACTGTGCGCCTTTCATCGTGCACCAAGCACTCGAGAAGCGCGCTGCGCGCCTGACCGAAGAGGCGTTGATTCTCGACGCGGGCTGCGGAACCGGGCTTTGCGGTGCCATGATCCGTCCGCTGGCCAAAGTGCTTCGCGGTGTCGATCTCTCGACCGGAATGCTCGAGCGCGCGCGCGCCCGGGGGATTTACGACTCGTTGCATCATGCGGAGCTGACGGCTTATCTGGGTGGTGCAGCAGAGCGTTACCACGCAATCGTGAGCGCCGACACCCTGTGCTATTTTGGTGAGCTTGGCGAATTTCTCACGCTGGCACGGAATGCACTGGCCGATGATGGAGTGCTCGTGTTCACGCTGGAGGCGCTCGCTGAACCCGGATGTGACTACAAGTTGCAGGTTCACGGCCGCTATGCGCACTCGTCGGCTTACGTCGAGTCGGCGCTCGCGAACGCCGGCCTCCAGGTGGAGTTGTTTGAGAAAAGCGTTCTCCGTCAAGAGCTCATCGAGCCGGTGCAGGGCTGGATTGTCGTCGCAACGCCGACAACCGAGCACCGGCGGCTGAACGACGACGTGATTGATAGAACCGGCGTTCCCAGCGCATCATGAGCCGCCTTCTGGAATTCGCTAGCGCCAAGCCAGCGGGGACGTTCCTGGTCGAGCGCTTCAGTGGCACCGAGGAACTGGCGCGGCTTTTCGAGTATCGGGTCGACCTGCTCTCCGAATTCGGGAACATCAGGCCGGACGAACTCCTGGGAACGAATGCGACCGTCAGCCTGGAGATTGCGGGTGGTGGTCAGCCCCGGCATTTCAACGGCTATGTCTCGCGCTTTGCGGTCATGGGCGTCGTACGAACCACGGCATTCAAGAGCGGCACCGCCTTTCAGTACCAGGCCACGCTCAGCCCGTGGCTGTGGTTTCTGACGCGGGCCTCGAACTGCGCGATCTTCCAAAGCAAGACCTACGACGCGATCGTTGACGAAGTTCTCGGGCGGTACGCCGCGCTGAAGACGGCGGTGACCGAGATTTCAGGTCCTGCCGAGAGGCGCGATTACTGCGTCCAATACCGCGAAACGGATTTTAACTTCGTCAGTCGGCTGCTGGAGCAGGCAGGAATCTACTACTACTTCCGGCACGAGAACGGCAAACACACGCTGGTGCTGGCTGACAGGCCGAGCGCGCATGCACCCCAACCGGGGGCAGCAACGCTGCGGTTCTCCCGCGAAGATGCCGTCGAGGCGACATTGAGAAGCTGGTACCTGAGCACGGAAGTTCAGCCGGGTGCCTATGCGGTAGAAGATTTCGACTACAACAAGCCGAACAGCGCTCTGGGAAAAGTGGCTTCGAAAGATCGCCCACACAAGAACGCCGGTTTCGAGCTGTTCGACTATCCGGGCGAGTACGTCGACGCAGCATGGGGCGATACCTACGCGCAGATGCGGCTCGACGAGATGTATTGTCAGCATGAGCTAAGCCACGGCGGCGGAGTCGAGCGCAATATTCGGGTCGGCTACAAGTTCAAGCTCGCCGATTATCCGGTGGCGGCGCTGAACAGCGAGTACCTTGTGGTCTCCCACAGTTTCTCTGCCGACAACAATCTCGCCAGCACGTCGGGCGGCGAAGGCGCTCACTTCGACTGCAAGTTCTCCGTAATTCCGGCGGCGACGCAGTACCGACCGAGGCGGATAACGCCGAAGCCCTCCATTGCCGGTCCGCAAACGGCGATGGTCGTTGGGCCGAGTGGCGAGGAAATTCATACCGATGCGCTCGGCCGGATCAAGCTCCAGTTTCACTGGGACCGCTACAGCACCGGCAGTGACAAGGATTCTTGCTGGGTCCGCGTGTCGCAAAGCCTTGCCGGCAAGGGGTGGGGCGCAATCAATGTACCGCGGGTGGGGCAGGAGGTCATCGTCGAGTTTCTGGAAGGCGATCCCGACCACCCCATCGTTACCGGACGGGTTTACAACGGCGACAGCAAACCGCCGTATGCGCTGCCGGATAACAAGAGCCGTGCCGGGCTCATTACGCGCAGCTATCCCAAGGGCGGCAACGACCAGTTCAACGAACTGCGGCTCGACGACAAGAAGGGGGAGGAGCAGGTCTATCTCCAGGCCCAGCGCAACCTCGATATCCGCATCAAGCGGGACCGTCACGACTTCGTTGGAAACGATTCGCACCGGATCGTCAAGAAGAATGTGTTCGATAAATTCGGCGAGGCCGTCCACACCAGCGTTGGCGGTGATCAAAACGCAATGGTCGGGGGTTCGCTTTCTTTCAAGGTCAACCAGGATTCACACCTGCAGGTTGGGAAGAACATTCTTTATGACGCTGGAACGGAGATCCATCTGAAAGCGGGTACCAAAGTCGTCATTGAAGCGGACACCCAGATTTCGCTCAAGGTCGGCGGCAACTTCATCGACATCAATCCCTCGGGTGTTTACATCAAGGGAACGATGGTCATGATCAATTCCGGGGGGTCGGCCGGAAGCGGTTCTGGTGCCAAGCCAATCGTCCCTCAAGCGGCCAAAGAGGCGATGAAGAGCACGGGAGGCGAAATGTCGGCACCACCCACTGCGCCGCCCAAACCCACGGCTTACGGACCGCAGGCCACCACGTTCAAGACCGCAGCCAAGAGCGGAACGCCGTTCTGTGCGGTCTGCCAAGGCTGCTGAAGCGCTGCGGCTTCCGACTGCAGCTGAAGATCGGGAGCTTTTGCAATGTCTTTCCATGTTTGCCTCGGTGCGACGACGAAATGCAGCATGGGGCTTGCACCCAGCAAGCTCTTGGTGCTTCCGGTCAATCGGGTGATGACCAACATGGTTCCGGCGGCAAATATCATGGATCACAAGCCAATTGTGAATATCGTACCGTTCGGCATGTGTCAGTCACCTGCCAATCCCGTGGTGGCCGCGGCAACCGCTGCGGCGCTGGGCGTGCTCACCCCCATGCCTTGTATTCCAAACACACCCGCTCCCTGGGTCGCGGGGTCGCCAACCGTGATGCTCGCCAATTTCCCGGCCCTGAATGACACGTCGAAACTGATGTGCATGTGGGGCGGGATGATCGAAATCGTGCAAGCCGGCCAAACGAATCATCAGATTCCCTGAGTCTTCTACTCCGCCCAAGCGGCGCTTTATCCACTTCAGGAGAATTCGTGCCCATCACTCCGCACGCAGTGCGATCGAGGTTGTGGTCAGACAGTGGCGGGCGGGCCTACGCAATTCTCGACGGGGCGAGCAACGAGAACCTCCTCGAAGTGCTCTACGGCCAGAACGCACCTGAATTCGTATGTCTGTTCGCCGGCGAACTGGCGCCGGACATGGCCGAGGTTGCACCCTATCTCGTCGAACTGATTGACGGCAGTGGCTTTTGCGAATGGTTGCTCGGTGAGGGTTGGGGCCACGCCTGGGGCATTTACCTCACGAGCTCGCTCGAACTGCTGCCGCTATGGCGGCATTTGCGACAGTTCACGCTTGTGTACGACCCCGATTTGAATCCGCTCTATTTCCGCTTCTACGATCCGCGCGTGCTCGGGGTCTTCCTGCCCGCTTCGGACGAGGAGCAGTTGTCCGAATTCTTCGCCGGCGTCGATAGCTTTTTGGTCGAAGGCGACGGCGGCAAGTCTGCCACGCTGTTCTCGCTCGCCGACGGTAAGCTGGTGGCGCAAACGGTCGAGACCGCGTAACGCGGCATTCGGTGCGGTTGTAAGAACCTGGTGGTCAATTGCGTGGGGAGTCGGCATGGAATCCAGCTTTCATCTCGGGCATGCGCCGCAGCGCGGGCTGCAGCGTTCCGACGACGACTTGTTCAATATCCTCGTACTGGGCAATTTCTCGGGTCGACGCGGAGGCGGCACCCGCCTGGATCAGCGAAAGTCGATCCGTGTCGATAGCGACTCGTTCGACGCGGCGTTTGGTGTACTGACGCCCTCGCTTGCGTTGGATCTCGGCGGATCCGCGGCAACCCCGGTCGAAGCGTCGTTCACGTCGCTCGACGACTTCGAGCCGGACGCGCTGTTTGCGCGTCTGCCTCTGTTCGAGCGAATGCGGGATCTCCGCCGTCGACTCACCGATCCGACCACGTTCGCCCAGGCGGCCGCCGAGATGCGAGACGTGCCGGCGCGGCCGGAGAACGTCGCGACGGGTGCGTTCGTCGAGGACGACACCGCAACACTCGAGCGCTTGCTCGGTCGACCGCCGGTATCCGGCGAGCGGACTGCGGTGGTGCAGGGCTCGGGTGACGAGTCACCGATCGCCCGTCTGGTGCGCCAGCTCGTCGCGCCGCACATCGTGCCGGCCACCGCGCATCTTCAGCAACCGCTGATCGAGTCGCTCGACCTGGCGATCAGCGCGTCGATGCGCGCGTTGCTGCGCCATCCCGATTGGCAGGCGCTGGAAGGCCTCTGGCGTTCGGTCGATCGCTTCGTTCGCAACGTCGACATGGAGGGCGCCGTCGTGCTCGAGCTTTTCGATGTCGGCGCGGATGAATTGTTGGACGACCTGGCGCGCGCACAGGGTGGCGTTGCCGATACCGCGATCGGCAAGATGCTTGCGGGCCGGCGTGCCGGTGTCGTGCCTGACGAGAATCCGAGTCTGCTCGTGGGCTGTTTCGGCTTCGGTTCGAGCGCTGCCGAAATGGCCTTGCTCGCCGGGCTGGGCGCGATTGCGATGAACGCGGGAGCCGTCTATCTCGATGCGACCGCTCCCGCCCTGCTCGAAAGCACCGTGGCGAAGAGCACGGACGGGGCGGACGGGGCGGACAGCCGGCACGACCCACAGGCGGCAAGCCGTTGGCGCACCTTGCGCGAGAGCGCGGTCGCGCCGGCAATCGGGCTGGTCTGGCCCAACTTGCTGGCGCGCCTTCCCTATGGCAAGAAGACGCAGCCCGTTGCTGCATTCGACTTCGAAGAACTCGGCGACGGATTTGCACACGAGCGGCTGCTGTGGCGCAGTGCGTCGCTCGACTGCGCGGGGTTGCTGGCGCAAGGCTTCAACCAGCACGGCTGGCAAATGGAGCCGAATGGGCACCTTGATCTGGACGATCTTCCAGCGTACGTCGATCGCAGCGAGAGCCCGCCGCGGCTACAGGCTGTCGCCGAGACGTTCCTCAGCGAGCCGGGACTGCGTGCCGTGCAGGCACAAGGCGTCATGCCGATCGTCAGCCATCGCTCCTTGCCGCGTGCGAGGCTTGCCGGCTGGCATTCGATTGCATTGGGCGCCCATCGTCTCGCCGGCCCGTGGCAGCGTCGCGCTTGAGGCGGTCTGCCGGTCGGCCACGGGGCTTGCGGATGTTAGAGTCGTTCGCCACCGGCAAGATCGCCGGCGGGTCTGCCGAGACGCGCTATCGGCGGGTATGCAAGTCGCACCAGAACCATGAATAACAACCGCGTGATCTGGTCCGAAGGTCTGTTCTTGCGCCCGCAGCACTTCCAGCAGATGGAGCGTTCGATCGAAACGCTGGTCGGCTTGCGGACCTCCGGTGCAACCGCGCATGCGTGGGGTTTCACCCGGCTGCAAATCGACGGCGAGGCGCTGAAGACGGGGCATGTCTCGATCACGCAGGCATCGGGAATCCTTCCCGATGGAACCCCCTTTGCGATCCCCGATGAATCCCCAGCCCCGCCGGCCCTCGAAGTGGCCCGAGACCTCAAGGAGGCTGTTGTCCGTTTGGCCCTGCCAGCACGGCGTTCGGGGATGCCAGAGTTCGCCATCGACCCTGGACCGACCGCCGCGCTCGCGCGCTATCTCGCCGTCGAGCGTGCGGTCGAGGACAGCGTTCTCGGGATGAATGAAGCGGCCGACATGCAGGTCGGCCAGCTCAACCTGCGCTATCTTGCCGAGGATGAGCCACGCGAAGGGTTCTGCACGATGGGCGTCGTGCAGGTGACTGAACGGCGTAGCACGGGCGCGGTCATGCTCGACGAGACCTACATTCCTCCGGTGCTCGAATGCCGGGGCAACCCGCGGCTGAAGGGCTTCCTCGACGAGGTCCGCAATCTCGTCCGGCATCGCGCCGACGTGCTGGCCGGGCGCCTGAACCAGTCTGCGCAAAAGGGCGTCGGCGAGATCTCCGAGTTCCTGATGCTGCAGGTTGCCAACCGCTTCGATCCCTGGCTCGCCCATCTGGCTGCACGCGACACGCTGCATCCGGAATCGCTGTACACGACGCTGCTGCAGCTGGCAGGCGAGTTCGCGACCTTTTCGTCGCCGCGAAAGCGCCGTGCAACGACGCTCCCACCGTACGAGCATGCCGACCTGCGTGCGACCTTCGAGCCGCTGATGGCGGAGATCCGTGACCTGCTCACCGAGGTGGTGAGCTCCAATGCGGTCAACATTCCGCTGCAGGAGCGTGCGAAGGGTCTGTATACCGGCATGGTGGCCGACATCGAGCTGATTCGGAGTGCATCGTTCATCCTCGTCGTCAACGCGCAGATGGCAAGCGAGACGTTGCGCCAGCGCATGCCCAGGGAAGTCAAGATCGGACCCGCGGAAAAGATACGCGATATGGTGATGTCGCACCTGCCCGGAATAACGGTGCAGCCGCTGCCGATGGCACCGCCGGCATTGCCGTTCTACGCGGGTTTTACATACTTCGAACTCGACCGGAAAAGCGAATACTGGAAGCCGCTCGAAGCGGGGAAATTGCTTGCGCTGCATACCGCGGGCGATTTTCCCGGCTTGCAGATGGAGCTGTGGGCGCTGCGTTCCTGACGTGTTCGTGAACCGAAAGCGAGGTTGAACGTCGATGGCCGAACCATTGTTTCCAGAGCCGTCCGATTCGGAGGCGACGATCATGATCCCCCGACCGGGGGGGCGTCGCGCTTCGACGTCGTTGCCGATGAGCGAGCCGCCGGCCGCTGCGCCGGTGGTGGGCGAGCCAGCGCAGGCCATGAATGCCGAGGCACCGCCGCCGGTCGGTGTCAACCCGTTGCTGGCACATGCTGCTGTGCTGCTCAACGCGGTGCCGACGATCCGGCGCACGCTGAATCACCGCGATCCGTCGAGCCTTCGCGAATCGATGCTGCGGGGCATCGCAGATTTCGAAGCGGGTGCGCGCCGCGCCAATGCGAGTCCCGAGCATGTGCTGATCGCCCGCTACGCGCTGTGCACGATGATCGACGAGGCGGTGGCGAACATGCCGTGGGGCGGCACCTCGACCTGGGCCCGCGAGAGCCTGCTGGTGACCCTGCACAAGGAGACCTTCGGCGGCGAGAAGTTCTTTCAGCTGCTCGACAAGGCGCTCGAGGACCCGCGCCGCAACCTCGACCTGCTGGAACTGATGTACGCGTGCCTTGCCCTGGGTTTCGAAGGGCGCTACCGGGTGGTCGATAACGGTCGTGCGCAGCTCGACGCGCTGCGCGACCGCTTGTATGGCGTGATCCGGCGAGAGCGGGGCGAATTCGAGCGCGATCTCTCGCCACACTGGCGCGGCCTGCAGAAGGGGGCCAAGCCGCTGGTGCGCCGTATTCCCGCGTGGACGGTACTGGCAGGAATCAGCCTCGTGCTCTTTCTCGCCTACCTGGTTTTCGCGCTGTTGCTTGCGCGCAGTTCGGACCCGGTTTTCTCCGCATTGGCAAACCTTCGCGCGCAACCCGCGGACCTGAAGCGGACCTCGGCCGCTGCCCAAACGGCCCCAGCGGCCCCTTTGCCGGAAGTCGTGCCCCGGCTCAGGCCGCTCCTGGCGGCGGAGATCCAGCAAGGCGTGCTCGACGTGATCGAGGAGGCGGGTGTCAGCCACGTCATCATTCGTGGGGACAGTCTGTACGGGCCGGGCGGCGTCGACGTCAAGCCGTCGCTGCTACCGGTACTCGACCGTGTGGCCGAGGCGCTGAATCAGGTCCCTGGAGCAATCACCGTGACAGGCCACACTGACAACGTGCCGACCTTCAAGTTGCGCTTTCCTTCCAATTTCGAGCTCTCGGTCGAACGCGCGCGGGTCGTCGCCGAGCGGCTGGAGCAAAAGCTCGGCGAGCGGGGGCGGATCAAGGTCGTCGGCATGGCCGAGTCGAAGCCGCTCGTACCGAACACCACTGCCGACGGTCGTGCGCGCAACCGGCGGGTAGAAATCAGCCTGCGCACCCTGTCCTGATCCTGGAACGCTGCCGATGGCGACAAAGCTGAAAGACCTTGCCACCAATCGGTGGCTGCTGACCGGGCTTGGGATTGCCGTGCTTGCGCTGCTGGTCTGGTTCGCCGGCGATGCGATTGCGGTCTACGACCGACGGCCCCTCGGATCGGCCGCGGCGCGGATCGGGTTGATCGTTTTCATCGTGCTCTGCTGGGCCGGCTGGGAAGCTTTCAAGCATTACCGGGCGTGGCGCGCGAACAAGCAGATGCTCGGCGCGATCGCCGGCGATGGCGCGAGCAACTCGGCGCTCTCGCAGCGCGAGGTCGCCGAGCTCAAGCAGCGCTTCGACCAGGCGATGGGCGTGTTGCGCAAGGCGCGCTTTGCCGATACCTCAGGGGGGCGCAGCTACCTCTACCAGCTGCCCTGGTACATGTTCATCGGTGCGCCGGGCTCGGGCAAGACGACTGCGCTGATCAACTCGGGCCTGCGCTTCCCACTGGCCGATTCGCTCGGCAAGGACGCTGTCAAGGGCGTCGGCGGCACGCGCAACTGCGACTGGTGGTTCACCGACGAGGCCGTGCTGCTCGACACGGCCGGCCGCTACACCACGCAGAGCAGCAACCGCGAGGTCGATGCCTCGGCCTGGATGGGATTCCTCGGGCTGCTGAAGAAGTTCAGGCCCCAGCAGCCACTCAACGGTGCGATCGTGACGCTGAGCGTGGCCGACCTGTTCGTCAGCTCGCCCGAAGAGCGCGCCGAATATGCGCGGTCGGTAAGGGCCCGGATCCAGGAGCTCTACTCGACGCTCGGCGTGCGCTTTCCACTCTACGTGATGGTCAGCAAATGTGACCTGCTCGCCGGCTTCACCGAGTTCTTCAACGACCTCGGCCGTGAAGCGCGTGCCCAGGTCTGGGGGACGACGTTCGAGTTCAATCCGGCCACGCCCGCCGCGGCCTCGTTCGAACGCGAGTTCGATTTGCTCGTGGAGCGCTTGAACTTGCAGCTCTTCGCGCGCATGGAGGAGGAACGCGATCCGCAACGCCGGGCGGTGCTCTTCGCCTTTCCGCAGCAATTCGCCGCGGTGAAGGGGCTGGTCAAGGGGTTTCTCGACGAGGTCTTCCAGTCATCCGCTTTTGCCGAGCAGGCGATCCTTCGCGGTGTCTACTTCACCAGCGCGACGCAGGAAGGAAGCCCGTTCGACCGGGTGCTCGGCAACCTGTCGCGAGCCTACGGACTCGAACGGCAGGTGATCGCGCCGACCGTCGCCTCGGGCAAGAGCTTCTTCCTCACGCGGTTGATGCGGGAGGTGGTCTTTGCCGAGTCCGACATCGGTGGCCGCAGCGCCGTCATCGAGAAGCGGCGCGGCCGGCTTCTGGCTGCTGGCTACGCGGTGCTCGGGGTGCTGGCGCTGTTCCTGCTGGCCGGCTGGTCGCTCAGCTTTGTTCGCAATCAGGCGTTGATTTCCGAGGTCAGCCGCACCGGCGAAGCGATTGCAAAGCAGGTGGCTGCGCTGCCGAAGCCGCTCGAAGGCGATGTCACGGTACCGCTTGCTGCGCTGAATGCACTGCGCACGATGCCGACCGGCTTCGACAGCCGCGAAGACAGTCCGCCGCTGTCGCTCGGCCTGGGTCTCTACCAGGGGGCGAAGCTCGGCACGCAGGCCGATCTTGCCTACCTCAACCTGTTGCGCGATGCATTCATGCCCCGTGTCGCGTCACGGCTCGAGCGGCAGATCCGCGAGGCGCCGAATCCGGAGGTCCGTTACGAGGCGCTGAAGACGTATCTGATGCTTCACGATCCCAAGCATCTGGATGCGACCGAGGTGGAGGCGTGGGTCACCGCGGACTGGGACCGCGTGCTTCCCCGCGAGGTGCAGGCAGGCGACCGTGCAGCCCTGGCAAAGCACTTGCGTTCCGCGCTGGAGCAGAAACCGCTGGAGATGGCACTGCCGATCGATCGGGCGCTGGTCGACGAGGTGCGTCGTCAACTCGCATCCGCATCGCTGGCCGAGCGGGCCTATGCGCGGATCAGGCGCCTCGGGCCCGGTGCCGACGTGCCGGAGTTTCGGGTGAGCGAGGCAGCGGGTCCGTCGGCTGCGCTGCTGCTCACGCGCGCCAGCGGGACGCCCCTGACCCAGGGCGTGCCGGCAACCTTCACCGTCGCCGGATACGACAAGGCATTCCGCGCCCAGGCGCCTGGTTTGATTCAGCGACTCGCCGAGGAGGAATCGTGGGTGCTCGGCCCTCAATTCGCCAGCCAAGGCGCGACGCGGGCGCTGACCGCGCTGCAGGAAGTGCAGCGCCTCTATCTCAACGACTACATCCGCGCTTGGGATGAGTTGCTCGGCGACCTTCGCCTGGTCCCAGCCAGCAGCCTTCAGGCAAGTATCCAGTCGATTACCGTGCTGTCAGCCGTCGATTCGCCGCTGAAGCAGCTGCTGACCGCCGTCGCGCGCGAAACCAAGCTGGCGTCGGGTGAGAACCGCTCGGTCGAGGCAGGCGCTGCCAAGGCGATCGACAAGGTGACGAACGCCGTCAAGAGCCGGGTCGACAGGCTTCTCGGCGACCCGGCGCCGGCCGTCGCTTCACAAGCCAGGCCCGAGGCGATCGTCGACCGCCACTTCGAGCCGCTGCATCGCGCCGTCGCTGCGGCGCCAGGCACGCCCGCGCCGCTCGACGCCGTGCTCGGTGTACTCAAGGAGTACGAGGTGCAGCTGCGGGCGACCGAGGCGGCGATCGCCCGGGGCGTCCCACCGCAGTCCGACGCGATGGTGCTGGCGCGGATCAAGAGCGAAGCCGATCGCATGCCGCCCCCGGTCAGCAACCTGTTGAACGGACTCGTCGCCCGCAGCACGGGTCAGGCGGCCAGCAGCGCGCAGGCGGGGGTCGAGAAGTCGGTCGCAGGCGAGGTGGGCGCGACGTGCAAGCAGTCGGTCGAGGGCCGCTATCCGTTCGCCAAGCCCCAGGCGAGGGAGGTTCCACTCGGCGACTTCGCCAGGTTGTTCGGCCCGAACGGCACCTTCGATGCCTTCGTGAAGACGAAGCTGGTCGGTATGGTGGACACCACCGGTCCAGTCTGGACGCCGATAAAACTGGCGGCTGGCGTCGACGGCATGGCGCCATCCACGATCGCCCAGTTCCAGCGCGCTGCCGTCATCCGTGAAGCATTTTTCCCTGGCGGCGCAGCAAATCCGTCGGCGACGGCCGATCTGCTGCTGGTCCGGGTCGACGAAGGAGTCACCGAAGTGCAGCTGACGGTCGATGGACAGGTGTCACGTTTGGTGCCGGGTGGGGCCAGCGCAGTGCGCCTGAGCTGGCCGAGTTTGAATCCGGCAGCCAGCGTCAAGCTCGCAGCGTCCATCTCGGGGCGACCCGACGCGCCCGTTCTGCAATTCGACGGACCGTGGGCGCTTTTTCGAATGATCGATGCTGCGCGGCAGGAAGGAGGCTCGCCCGAGCGGGCCTTGATGTCGTTTGCCTTCGGCGACCGCCGCGCCGTCTTCGAATTGCGCTCGGCAACGGTGCGCAATCCGTTTCGTCTGCCTGAGCTTTCACAGTTTCGCTGTCCGGGCTGACGCATGTGTCCGGGCCTCTACGGCAAGCTACCCAGCCAGGGCGACTTCGTCAGTCGTCGGCTGCCCTGGGAATTCACGTCAGGCTGGGACGACTGGCTGCAAGGCGGAATGTCCGAGGCCAAGCGACAACTCGGTGATGCATGGCTCGAGCGCTATCTCACCGCACCGATTTGGCGCTTCCAGTTGGCGCCGGGTGTGCTCGGCGCCACCGGCTGGATCGGCCTGTGGTTCCCAAGTGTCGACCGCGTCGGACGCCACTTTCCGTTCACGCTGGCGGTGCCGCTTCCGGTCGACCAGGCCCACCGCTACAGGCTGCTCGAGCTGGACTCGACCTTTCTGGAATGGGAAGACACCGCGCTGCGCGCACTCGATCCCCGGCTCGGCTTCGACGCATTGGACGAGTCGATCCAGTTGTTGCCTGAACCACCTGGGCTGCACACGGATGAAGGCGCTGCGAGGCCCCTTCCACCGGCCACGTCGGAAGCTCCCGAGACAGTCGTTTTCGACAACGCAGCCGATATTTCTATCGTTCTCGGCCAAGTACGATCGCTGCCGGTTCGGAGTTGCTTTTTCAGCTGGGGCAGCGACGGCATGGCTCCGACGCTCTGTCGCTGCGCAGCGCTTCCGCCGAGCTCGACCTTCCACACTTTCTTCGATGGCCAGCGGCTGACCGCAGATGCCGAGTGAATGCCTGGCTCAACCCACGCCCACCCGTTGCGTCCATAACGCTGGCTTGTCTGCAAACAACTGAAGGTCCTGCCATTTCATGCCGCTTCTATCCCTCGCCGAACTGCTCGAGCCCATCAGCGACGACTTGCCAGCTGGCGAGAATCTCGAATATTCGCTGGTTGCCGACCTCGAGCGGCTCGCCACCGGACGCCCCGGCGCGCTCGACCCGAAGACGCGCGAGATCGTAGGCGCCGAAGAGCCGGAGTGGCGCAAGGTCAAGGATGCGACGCTTTCCTCGTTCGGCAGTACCAAGGACCTTCGCGCTGCCGTCATCCTCAATCGCGCGCTGCTTTCGCTGCACGGGCTGCAAGGGCTTGGCGAAGGTTTGCAACTCGTGCACGCCATGCTGGCCAAGTTCTGGGACAGTGCCTATCCGCAACTCGATGCGTCGGAGGGCGACGATCCCGTCGAACGACTGAATGTGCTCGCCAATCTGTCGGACCCGGACGGTTTGCTGCGCGCCTTGCGAAGCTGCCGAATAGCCGAGTCGCGCGAAGTCGGTCAATTCACCCTGCGCGACCTCGACCTGGCGAGTGGCCGCTTGAGTCCTCCTGAAGGTGTCGAAGCACCCAGCCAGGCACTGCTCGCGGCGGCGTGGAAGACTGGCGACCCAGACACCAATGCCGCTCGGCGCCAAGGCGTCGAGTCGGCGCTGCAGGCAATCGACGATGTGGAGCGGCTCTTCCGCGAAAAGACGGGCGATGTGCCCGGTTTTGGCGCATTGCGAACCGCGCTGAGTCGCATCAGAAGTTTCTACAACGAAGTCGCGCCGGCAGCGGGTGCCGTTGCAACTGCTGAGGAGGCGAGTGATCCCCGAACCGGGCTCTTCACCTCCGCGCCGATATTTGAAGTGGGGGGTGGCACAGCACCTGGATTGACGCTAGCATCCAGGGAAGATGCGCTGAAATTGCTCGAAAAGATTGCGACCTTCGTGCGCGCGGCCGAACCCAGCAGCCCGGCGCCGATGTTCATCGATCGTGCAATCAAGGTATTGCAAATGGACTTTTCGGCGATCGTGCGTGAATTGATGCCCGATTCGAAGGATCGGATCGAAATGCTCGGCGGCGTCTCCCTGGACGAATAGCGCGCGACCACACCTCTTTCTTACGGTTTCGGGAGATCACAAGATGGCGACCAGCAGTCAGAAATTCATCGCGCGCAATCGCTCGCCGCGCGTGCAGATCGAATACGACGTCGAGTTGTATGGCGCCAAGAAGAAGGTGCAGATTCCGTTCATCATGGGCGTGATGGCCGACCTGTCGGGCAAACCCGCCGAGCCGCTGGCTCCGGTGGCCGACCGGAAATTCCTCGAGATCGACGTTGACAACTTCGACGACCGGCTCAAGTCGATGAAGCCGCGCGTCGCGTTCCAGGTGCCGAACACGCTGACTGGCGAAGGCAACATGAGTGTCGACCTGACCTTTGAGAGCATGGACGACTTTTCGCCAGAGGCGGTTGCAAGGAAGGTCGGCGCGCTCAACTCGATGCTGGAGGCGCGCACGCAGCTGAAGGATCTTCTCAGTTACATGGACGGGAAGAGCGGAGCTGAAGAGCTGCTTTCGAAGGTACTCGCCGATCCGGCGCTGTTGAAGTCGCTTGCAGTCGGCCCCAAGCCGCCTGCTGAGTCGACGAACTAAGAATCTTTTTCGGCGACTCACAGGAGGACCCTGATGTCCGTTCAACAGGAACTAGCCAGTTCGGCAGGATCGGTCACCGAACTGGACGATTTTGCTGCGTTATTGCAAAAGGAGTTCAAGCCCAAGTCCGATCACGCGAAGTCGGCGGTCGAGACGGCTGTACATACCCTTGCGCAGCAGGCGTTGGCAGACACTGCGTTGATTTCCAACGATGTGTTCCGTACGATCGAGGGGCTCATTGCCGGAATCGACAAGAAGCTGACCGAGCAGGTCAATGCGATCATGCATCACGAGGACTTCACCAAGCTCGAAGGTGCTTGGCGGGGGCTGCGTCATCTCGTCAACAACACGGAGACCGACGAGACGCTGAAGATTCGTGTCATGAACATCTCCAAGGGAGATCTTCACAAGACCCTGAAGCGTTACAAGGGCACCGCCTGGGATCAGAGTCCGATTTTCAAGAAGGTCTACGAAGAGGAGTTCGGCCAACTCGGCGGCAGCCCTTATGGTTGTCTCGTGGGCGACTATCACTTCGACCACAGCCCCCCGGATGTCGAGCTTCTGGGCGAGATGGCCAAGGTCGCCGCATCGGCGCACGCACCGTTCATTGCCGGCGCCTCGCCTGCGACGATGCAAATGGATTCGTGGAGCGAGCTGTCGAATCCGCGCGACTTGACGAAGATATTTCAGAATGCCGAGTACGCTGCGTGGAGGTCGTTGCGCGAGTCGGATGACTCGCGCTACATCGGACTGGCAATGCCGCGTTTCCTCGCCCGGTTGCCTTACGGTGCGAAGACGAACCCCGTCGACGCATTCGATTTCGAGGAAGAGGTCGAGGGTTCGCATCACAACCGCTATGTCTGGGCCAACTCGGCGTATGCGATGGCGACGAACATCACGCGCGCATTCAAGCAGTACGGTTGGTGCACGACGATCCGCGGCGTCGAATCCGGCGGTGCGGTCGACGGTCTGCCGGTGCACACGTTCCCGACAGACGATGGCGGCGTCGATATGAAATGCCCGACCGAGATCGCGATCTCGGACCGGCGCGAAGCCGAGCTTGCAAAAAACGGTTTCATGCCGTTGGTGCATCGCAAGAACAGCGACTTTGCAGCCTTTATCGGCGCGCAATCGCTGCAGAAGCCGGCCGAGTACGATGACCCGGATGCAACCGCCAATGCCAATCTTGCCGCACGGCTTCCCTATCTGTTCGCCAGTTCACGCTTTGCGCATTACCTCAAGTGCATGGTCCGCGACAAGGTGGGCTCGTTCGCGACGGCTGACTCCATGCAGAACGAGCTCAACCGCTGGATCATGCAATTCGTCGATGGCAACCCGGAAACGTCTTCTGACGCGATGAAAGCGCAACGTCCGCTTGCCGATGCCGAAGTGGTTGTGGAGGAAGTCGAGGGCAATCCGGGGATGTACACCTCGCGCTTCTATTTGCGGCCGCACTACCAGCTGGAAGGCATGAACGTGTCGCTTCGGCTGGTGTCGAAGATGCCGTCCAGCAAGGGGGCATGAGAAGGTCCGGCCGCGCTAGGCGCGGCCGGTTTGTCACGGATTTATGAGGCAAGGAGAGCATCATGGCAATGGACATGTTCATCAAGATTGGCAAGCTCGTCGGCGAGTCGGTCGATTCGGTTCACAAAGACAAGATTGACGTTCTTGCGTGGAGTTGGGGCGTTTCCAATTCCGGCACGACGCATCAGGGCGGTGGCGGCGGAGGCGGCAAGGCGAATTTCCAGGACCTCAGCATCACGAAATACGTTGACAAGTCGTCGACAGAATTGCTTTCTTCTGCGGCCAATGGCACCCATCATCCGGAGGCGTTACTGATTGTTCGCAAGGCCGGCGGAAAGTCTCCTATCGAGTACATAAAGATCAAGATGGAGGAGGTGTTGATTTCCGCCATTTCGACTGGCGGATCGGGTGGCGAAGACCGGTTGACCGAGAATGTGACCCTTAACTTCGCCAAGGTAACCGTCGACTACACCCCGCAGAAGCCTGACGGCGCGCCTGACAAGACGCTCAACATGACGTGGAACATCGCCGAGAACGTCAAGTAGGAGCTTGCTGCACGGCGCCTGGATGGAGCGCGGGCATCAGGCCCGTCCCCGGGCGACGGTGTGCTGCACTTCGTAAAGGCGCTTTCGCGCGAGTCGCAGGGTGCAGTGGATCGACGCCGACAGGAGTTCGGACCCAATGTCTCGATTGACGCTCTCCTTCAGTTCGGCCGATCCGCTGTCGCATCTCAAGGATTTGCAGGATCGCATACGCAAGGAGCCGCAACGGGCCGATTTGCGGATCTTCCTGTTTCAACTTTATTGCCTGCTAGGGGAGTGGGGCAAAGCGGCCAACCAGCTGGTGGCGCTGGAAGAACTCGACTGCGACGCGTTGCCGCTGGTTCAAACCTACCGGGAAGCGGTGCGTTGCGAGGTGCTGCGCCGCGACGTGTTTGCCGGTCAGCGGACGCCGCTGATCCTCGGCGATCCTGCCGACTGGATCGCCTGGATGCTCGAGGCAATAAAGCTCAACGTGGGTGGGCGGCCTGATGAGGCCGCTGGGCTGCGGCAACGTGCGCTCGATTTGGCGCCGGCATCGGCCGGGCAACTCGACGAAAAGCCTTTCGTTTGGCTTGCTGACGGCGATTCGCGTCTCGGCCCCATCCTCGAAGCGATTGTTGCCGGGAAGTACTACTGGGTGCCGTTCCAGCGACTGTCGCGGATCGAGATCGATCCGCCGGCGGACTTGCGCGATCTCGTTTGGGCGCCGGCGACCCTCCACTTTGCCAACGGTGGCAGCAGCGTTGCGCTGATTCCGACCCGTTACCCCGGATCGGAAACGTCCGGCGACGATCGCCTTCGACTCGCCCGGGCAACGGAGTGGCTCGAACTCGGTGCTGACACCTGGGCCGGCTCCGGGCAACGCATGCTCGTCACTGACGAAGGCGAATTCGCACTCCTCGACATTCGCGTCGTAGCGTTCGACACGGCCGATGGCTGAAGCGCCTGCTCGCGATCGTCTGTATCCGTCACTGCTGGATCGTCTGACGGACGATGAGCCGGGCAAGCAGACCGAGGCCAGAGACAGTCGCTCCGCTTCACTGGGGCGCTTGCGCGAGTCGGTGCTGCGGGACCTGAACTGGTTGTTCAACGCGACTCAACACAGCGGCGATCTGACCGGCTATCCGGAAGTTCAGCTGTCGGTCCTGAATTACGGTCTGCCTGCGGTCTCCGGCAGACCGGCATCAAGCATCGAGTTTAATGAGCTGGCCCGCGCGTTGCGCGAGGTGCTGCTGCGCTTCGAGCCGCGGCTGGTGCCGCACACCGTCCGCGTCTATGCAGAGCCGCGCGCCGACGTACAGCACAACGTGATCAGCTTCCGAATGGAAGCCCAGCTGTGGTCGCAGCCGATTCCGCTCGAGATCTACATGCGAACAGACATGGATCTGGAGAGTGGGCAGACCCGCGTCGTTGAAGCAGGCGCTGGCTGAAGGCGTCGATGGACCCCCGACTTCTCGATTACTACCGTCAAGAGCTTCTGCACATTCGCGAGGGTGCGGCGGAGTTCGCGAAGGAGCATCCGAAGATCGCCGCCCGGTTGGCGCTCGACGTCACCAGCGCCCAGGGCGAATGCGTCGACCCCTATGTCGAGCGCCTGCTCGAAGGCTTTGCATTCCTCACGGCAAGGGTGCAAATCAGGCTCGACGCGGAGTACCCCCGCTTCACGCAGCAACTCCTGGAGATGGTCTACCCGGGTTTTCTCGCGCCCACACCTTCCATGGTGATCGTGCAGATGGAACCCGACCTCAACGATGCGGGCCTTGCACAAGGGTTCACGGTGCCACGCGGCAGCGCGATGAACGCCCGGCTGCAGCCAGGCGAGCGCACGAGTTGCCGTTTTCTGACCTGCCACGAGGTTCAACTGTGGCCCCTGCGGGTATCGGAAGCCCGCTATCAGGCCCATGTCACCGATGTCCCTCCTGCGGCGCTTGTCGGCGAAGCGACCCCACGGGCCTGTATCCGGCTGCGGCTTGGCGTGACGGCTGCGCTGAAGTCAGGTCAGCTTCGGCTCGATCGCCTGCATCTGCACCTCGGAGGCGACGAGGGTGTCGCACACCGCGTCTACGAGCAGCTTTTTGCCGACTGCACCGCGGTCGTGGTGAAGACCGGCCACACGCGCACGGAGAGGTTCGAAGTACTTCCGGCCAGCAGCATCGAGCCCGGCGGTTTGGAGGAGAACGAAGCGCTGCTGCCTGCCTCGCCGCGTGCCTTTGCCGGCTACCAGATGATCAAGGAGTACGCCGCATTCCCGGAGCGATTCCTGTTCGCTTGCGTCACCGGCCTGCAGCGCGTCCTTCGGAAGCTGGATTGCGAGGAATTCGAGCTGCTGTTCGTGCTCAAGCGGGTGGATTCGACGCTCGAGAAGGCGCTGGATGCGACGACCTTCATCCTTCACTGTGCGCCAGCTGTCAACCTGTTCCCGAAGCGTGCCGACCGCATCGAGGTCGGTCGTCGCGACCATGAACTGCACGTCGTCGCCGATCGCACGCGTCCGATGGACTACGAGGTTCACAGCATCACCGGCGTCGTCGGTTATGACCAGGCCGGCTCCGATCAAGCGCGCGAGTTCAGGCCGTTGTATGCGCAGTTCGAAGCGGCGGACCGCGGGTCGTCGGGCTATTACAGCCAGCGCCGCATGCCGCGCCTGCTGTCCGAGGCTCAGCGCCTGCGGGGGCCGCGTGCCGGCTATATCGGCACCGAGTTGTTTTTGTCGCTTGCCGATCCCGACGATGCGCCGTACAGCGCTGCGGTCTCGCAGCTCTCGGTCGAGACGCTTTGCTCCAACCGGGACCTCCCGTTGATGATGTCGGTCGGCAGCAAGGATGACTTCAGTTTCGAGGCGAGCGCGCCGGTGCAGGCGCTGCGCTGCCTGAAGGGGCCGACACGCCCTGTCGCTCCGCTTCTCGAGGGCGAAACGCCCTGGCGTTTGCTCAGCCACCTGTCCCTCAACTATCTCTCGTTGATCGACAGCGATCCCCGCCAGGGTGCCGCGGCGCTGCGGGAAATCCTGTCGCTTTATGGCATCGATTCGCGCTCGCGACTGCACAAACACATCGAGGGCGTCGTCTCGGTCGCGAGCCGTCAGGCGATCGCACGCGTGCCCGTTCCCGGGCCGATTGCGTTTGGGCGGGGGACCGAAATTACGCTGACGCTCGACGAGCGCGCTTTCGAAGGCAGCGGTGTCATGGTGCTTGCAACCGTGCTCGAGCGTTTCTTCGCGCGCCATGCAAGCCTCAACAGCTTTGCCCAGCTTGCGGTGCATTCGCAGACGCGTGGGTTGCTCAAGCGATGGAAGCCGAGAATCGGCCTGCGCGCGATCGCCTGAGCGAGTTGCTCAGCGAGCTCCGACGTGATCCGTCGGAGTACGGCTTCTTCGTCGCCGCGCGGCTGCTCGAGTGCGCCCAAGCCGATCGTCCGCGCATTGGCGCCTCGCGCAGGCTTCGCGACGATCCGATCCGCTTCGGCCAGGAGCCGTCGCTCGCCTTCGCATCCTCGACGTTGGCGAGACTGCGGGTCGACGGCGCTGCGCCGCGGATGCTGGTCAATTTTCTCGGCCTGATGGGGCCGAACGGCGCGCTGCCTTACCACTTGACTGAATACGTACGCGACCGCGAACGACACTTCGGCGACCGCACCCTCGTCCACTTCCTCGACATCTTTCACCACCGCATACTTTCGCTCTTCTATCGCGCATGGGCACAGTCGCAGCCGACCCTGAGCCTCGACCGCCCTGCGGAAGACCATTTCGGACGTCGCCTCGCGTCGCTCGCGGGCTATGGGATGCCCAGCCTGCGCGAACGCGACGCGGCGCCTGACTTTGCCAAGCTTGCACACACCGGCCTGCTGGCCCGCGGTGTCCGCAACGGCGAGGGCCTTGCGCGAATCATCGCCAACTTCTTCGGTGTCGGGGTACGGGTCGAACCGTGGCAGCCGCATTGGATGAAGCTTGCCGCCGAGGTGCGAACCCGCCTCGGTCGCCAGCGCGAGAACGCGCGTCTTGGCGTGAGTGCGGTCGTCGGACGCCGCGTATGGGATTGCCAGAGCCGCTTTCGCATCGTTATCGGGCCCCTCTCGCTGGCGCAATTCGAAGCCTTTCTACCGGGCGGGACGCAGCTTCCGCAGCTTCGTGCCTGGCTTCTGAATTACGTCGGGCACGAGCTGTCGTGCGACGCCCAACTGGTTCTCAAGCGTGCCGAGGTGCCCTCTACTCGCCTGGGTCGAGCGGGCAAGCTCGGCAGGACGACTTGGCTGGGCCGTCGCTCGTCTGCTCGAGACGCCGACGACCTCATCCTGGACATGTCGTAAAGCTGCCGTGGCTGACCTCGAGGACCGCGAAATTGTCGAGTTCGGTTCGATGTCGAGGACTTTGTCCGCGCCTTCGGGCGTTTCGCGGTGGCGCCGGACGGTCGCGATACATGCGTCGGGGGCGACTGCGAGTGCAATCCCGCAGCGCTCAAATGAAAAAACCATCGCAGGAGAAGCAATATGAGTGAAATTGGTCGCGCGGCGCTGTTCGGCAAGTTGACTCCGCTTGCCTACAAGGCCATCGAGGGTGCGACGGTGTTCTGCAAGCTGCGCGGCAACCCCTACGTCGAGCTCGTGCACTGGATTCACCAGCTTGTGCAGAACCCCGATAGCGACCTGCACCGGATACTCAAGCACTACAGCGTCGACGCCTCGCGGCTTGCCGCCGACCTCACCACCGCGCTCGATGCGCTGCCACGTGGCGCAACGGCCATATCGGACTTCTCGTCCGCGATCGAGGATGCGACCGAGCGCGGATGGGTCTACGCGACGCTGATGTTCGGTGAGCCGGCTGTGCGCACCGGCCATCTCGTCTTCGGCGCGGTCAAGACGCCGAACCTGCGCAATCTGCTTTACGGGATCAGCGGCGAGTTCCGAAAAATCAAGGGCGACGACCTGGCAGAGAACCTGCACAAGATCACCGCCGGCTCGCCCGAGGCGAACTCGGGACCGCGCGACGGCTCGGCAGTGGGCGGCGGTGCGACACCCGGCGAGGCGAGTGGCGCGGTGGCACCGGCGCAGATGGGCAAGCAGGAGGCACTGAAAAAGTTCACCGTCGACCTGACCGAGCAGGCGAGAAGCGGCAAGATGGATCCGATCGTCGGTCGCGACGACGAGATCCGCCAAGTCATCGACATATTGATGCGGCGCCGCCAGAACAATCCGATTCTTGTCGGCGAGGCAGGTGTCGGCAAGACGGCGGTGGTCGAGGGCTTTGCCCAGCGAATCGCCCGTGGCGACGTGCCGCCGAGCCTGAAGGACGTCGAACTGCGCGCACTCGACGTCGGCCTGCTGCAGGCCGGCGCCAGCATGAAGGGCGAGTTCGAGCAGCGGCTGCGCTCGGTGATCGACGAGGTGCAGGCGAGCGCCAAGCCGGTGATCCTGTTCATCGACGAGACGCACACGTTGGTCGGGGCGGGGGGCGCAGCCGGCACCGGCGATGCGGCCAATCTTCTCAAGCCGGCGCTTGCCCGCGGCACCCTGCGCACAGTCGGCGCCACCACCTTCGCCGAATACAAGAAGCACATCGAGAAGGACCCGGCACTGACCCGCCGCTTCCAGACCGTGCAGGTCGACGAGCCCGACGAGCCCAAGGCCATCCTGATGATGCGCGGCGTGGCCAGCACGATGGAGAAGCACCACCAGGTGCAAATCCTCGACGAGGCACTGGAAGCGGCCGTGAAACTGAGCCACCGCTACATTCCTGCGCGCCAGCTGCCAGACAAAAGCGTGAGCCTGCTCGACACCGCCTGCGCGCGCGTGGCTGTCAGCCTGCACGCCACACCCGCCGAGGTGGACGACAGCCGCAAGCGGATCGAAGCCCTCGAGACCGAACTCGGCATCATCGGCCGCGAGAAGGCCATCGGCGTGGACATCGGCGTGCGCGAGACCGAAGCCGGCGAACTCCTGGCGACCGAGCGCACACGCCTGGCCGAGCTCGACCAGCGCTGGACGCAGGAGCGCACGCTGGTCGACCGCCTGCTGGCACTGCGCGCCACCTTGCGCGCGGGCATCCGCCCCGTCGAAGGGACCGGCAGCAAGCTCGAAGCGGACGCGCAAGCCGAGGCCGAAGCAGCAGTCGCCCCGGCGCCCGGGGCCGCAACCATGACCGAGGGCGACCGCGAGGGCCAGCGTGTGGCGCAGGTGGCCGAGTTGAAGGCCATTCAGGAAGAACTGGCTGCATTGCAGGGCGAGCATCCGCTGATCCTGCCGACGGTGGACTACCAGGCCGTGGCCGCCGTGGTCGGCGACTGGACCGGCATTCCGGTCGGCCGGATGGCGCGCAACGAGATGGAGACCATCCTCAACATCGCCGGCAGCCTGGCCAAGCGCGTGATCGGTCAGGACCACGCGATGGAGATGATCGCCAAGCGCATCCAGACCAGCCGCGCCGGGCTCGACAACCCGAGCAAGCCAATCGGCGTGTTCATGCTGGCAGGCACATCCGGCGTCGGCAAGACCGAGACCGCGTTGGCGCTCGCGGAGGCCCTGTACGGTGGCGAGCAGAACCTGATCACCGTGAACATGAGCGAGTACCAGGAGGCGCACACCGTCAGCACGCTGAAGGGCGCGCCGCCCGGCTACGTCGGCTACGGCGAGGGCGGCGTGCTGACTGAAGCCGTGCGGCGCAAGCCCTACAGCGTGGTGCTGCTCGATGAAGTGGAGAAGGCCCACCCCGACGTGCACGAGATGTTCTTTCAGGTCTTCGACAAGGGCTACATGGAAGACGGCGAGGGCCGCTTCATCGACTTCAAGAACACCATCATCCTGCTCACCACCAACGCCGGCACCGACCTCATCGCGAGCCTGTGCAAGGACCCCGACCTGATGCCCGACCCCGAGGGCATGGCCAAGGCGTTGCGCGAGCCGCTGCTCAAGGTCTTCCCGCCTGCGCTGCTGGGCCGGCTGGTGGCGATTCCGTATTACCCGCTGTCGGACGAGATGCTTGGGAAGATCGTGACGCTGCAGCTCAATCGCATCAAGAAGCGGGTGGAGGCGCGCTACAAGATTCCGTTCGAGTACGGCGAGGACGTGGTCAAGCTCGTCGTGTCACGCTGCACCGAGAGTGAATCGGGCGGGCGCATGATCGACGCGATCCTGACCAACACCATGCTGCCGGACATCAGCCGCGAGTTCCTGACCCGGATGATGGAGGGCCAGTCGATCGAGCGCGTAATGGTCGGCGTTGCCGACGGTTCGTTCCAGTATTTATTCTGACGTCCAGCTCAGCCGCAACCCCAATCAACGCCTGCGAGGAGTTAAGCCATGCCGCTCAACATCGGTGACAACAATTCATCCCGTGGCCTGATTTCATGGGAAAAATACAAGGACAAGCAACTCAAGATTGATCGCGACACCCGCATCGACATCGCCGCGATGGAATGGCTTATAGCCACCACAGGCGGCGTGACCTACTGCATCAAGTTCTCGGGCAATTTCCATAAGAAGCACCTGTACACGTCGACCAAGAAGCCGGAGAACGTCCAGGCCGAGTACGACAAACTGGGCTCGATCACCGACGATTCGGCAAGATGGTTGGCCGCGCAGGAAGCAGCCGACCATACGAAATTCCGCAAGCAGCACGCGCACCGATCCAGGGTCGAGCAGGACTGCTCCACCTGTGGCCACCCGGTCAAGGACCACACGGGTGTGAGCATGGCCTGCTGCAGGGTGACCAAAGGGGTTCGCCCTACGGGTGAAACAAAGAACGGCAAACCAGTACGGGCGGAGTTCGCCGACCCTTGCATCTGCAAGCAGTACGCGCCTCCCTACGGCGAGAAGCGTGGAACGATGCAGGGCAAACCCTCGGTCAACCCGCTGATGGGGGCCACTACAGCGGCCGCCAACGACGTCATCTGGTTGGACAAGATCCCACGTGCGCACTTCGAGAAGGTGATCGTCACATCGATCCAGGAGCGCATGTCTGAACTCTCGAAAGCTGGCAAGTCGTGGGACGTCCAGGGTGAACATGTCGAATGGGACTTTGGCTCGAGCAACCGGGGTTGCATCCTGAAGATCGACCAAGTGACCAGCTTGGCTGATGCCAAGGCCAAGGGCTACAGCGTGGTCGACATTCTGATGACGCTGGATAACACCGATGCCAAACGGCCGATCTTCACGGCTGGCCATCTTGACGGGAAGAAGACCCGATAGCGCACACGAAGATGACAGAAGAACCGCCAGCGGCAAAGGCCGAAGGCTAGGACCGCCGACTGGTAGTCGCACTGCTCGACGGCGGCGACGACGCCTCGACCGTGGAGCGGGCGAAGCGCTCGACCGCAAGAATTATCATCGTCGGGGTCAGGTCTTGCCTCTGAACTCCCATCGGTAGATTCCAAGCATGGCTCAAAAGGATGTGGACTGCGAGCACATCATGTGGGATTTCAAGATCAACGGCTCGGTCGTCTTGATTGACTTCACCGATCCATTCGAAATGGGGCGAGCGCGAAACGGTGACGGTCACGGTCAAAAAGCTGAAATCCACCGAGGCCGACTGGCCGGCCTATGCCGTCACGCACATGCAGTCTTGAGCATCGGCCGATGGACTACGACCGCCAACTAATCGTCGCCCTGCTCGACGGTGACGACGATGCGTCGACGCGAGCCCAGGCAGAGGCGCTCGGCGCTAAGCAGCGCAAGCCGATGCTGCCTTCCGAAGTGGTCTTGCTGAAGCGCACCGCGCCGGACGTGCAAGCGCTGCGCGACGCGCTTGCCGGCCGTGCCGCGGTGGCGCAGCCGGTGACCGCACGCTCGCGGCTCTACGTGCTGGGCCGGGGGCACATGGCCGACCGCAAGGTGGCGGGCTGGAGCGGCGAAGCGATGGCTGGGATGCTTGCCGCAGCGGGGCTGCGCGCCGTCGGCATGATAAGCATCGTCGCCGAAGGCGCCGGCCGTGACCCGGACCGCGCCGATAGGGCCCAGACCGACGACGGCGCGCAGAGCTTTGCCTCGCAGCTGCATCGTGCGTTGCGCGACGCGCACGGCATATGGACGTCCGTCCATGCCCGCATCGGTGCCGTGCGCGTTCAACAGACTGCACCGGGACAGGCGGTCGATACCGGGCGCAAGCTCAGCGCGCCGCATCCCGGCCCAGGGCCGCTCGCGCACCATGCACCTGGTCACAAGATTCGCATCGACTGGGACGGCAGCGCGCAACGCATGACATGGGCCTATTGAGGCGCTATAGGTGCGCTCATGAAAATGGATTCCTCACCTCCTGAGTAGGCTCGGTAGCGACGACGTGTGGCAGCGCGTTTTCCGCCTCAAGCGCCTTTACCGTCGCGTCCAACAGAGCCCGCAGCTGCCGTGCAAGCGCCAGGCCTTTATGGTCCTTCGTCAGCTCGACATCCCCTTGCAGGGTGAGCCGGTCGAGCCGGTTCTCGATCGAGAGGTTGCCGATGGTGAGCACGTCGCTCTCGTTGGCGAAGGGCTGGAAATCGACCAGGGAGTGATCCTTCACCTTGCGAGGGCTCCGAGAAGCTTCTCGAGCACGCGGCGGGCAAATTCACCGAGGCTGAACTCGACCGGCGGGGTGTCCTCCGGCGTACTGCGGGGCTTCTTCGCTGCGCGTGAATTGCGCGGGTTGTACGGCACGGGCAACTCCATTCCGCTGTCGCGCACGCGCTTCGACACACCGGGAAGCGCCTGGATGCCGATCATCTGCTGCAGTTCGCTGACGGTCAACGAGGTATAGCTCTTCGTCTCGTCGTTGGTGACGAGGTAGACGCCGGCCTGCTTGCGCTTCGGGGAATAGACAACCTTCCAGACGTGCGTGGGCACCAGCACCCGTCCTTTCAGGCTTTGCAGGTTGCTGCCGACGAAGGCCGACCCCGAGACCACGTAGATCTCGCCCTCCTGCACGGCGAGTTGCCGGACGGCACCTTCGATGGCTGCCCAGACGCCGGCGTTGTTGGCGTGCACCTGCGGAACCATGTTGGCCAGGCTGAACGACTCGGCCTGGGATTGGTCGTCGGGCATGTCGCCGCTCGGTGCCATGTGGCCCCGGTCGTAACCGGAGCGGGCGTAGTCGGAGAGCTCCGCACGGTCCGTCGCCGGCAACCTCGCCTCGGCATGGAAGCTGTCCTTGCGGACCATGTCCTCGGCACGCCTGACCTGGGCACGCACCAGGTGTTCGGCCGACCACAACGGCCCGCGGCTGAGGCCCGAATGCATCAGGCCGAACGCCGCGAAACACAGTTCCCTCGTGCGCGCCTGGATCGCCGCCTTCTCGATGACCGGCGGCTGCCCCCCGGCGTAGTGCTGGGGGCAGTCGGCTGCCCATGCGCCGGAGCCGAGCAGAAACAGGCCTAGCACGATCGAGTACCGCCGCATGAAAGTTCGCGCAAGCCAGGGGGCGGTAATGTAAACCCCCTAGTTTGAAGGCTGCCAATGCGGACAGGCCATCGGCCATGGGCCGCAAGGCGACGGCGCCCAATCTGTCGCTCATGGCTGTGCCGTCGTTGCGGGCTGCGCTTCTGGTGCAGGTAGCCGTACCGGCCAGGGCTCGCTGGTCTCGGAACAGCGCACCCTGGGCGACGATGCCATTCAGGTGGCGGGTCCCGGCGTGCGGGCGACGTTCATCAGCCAGCAGACCATGGCGAAGTAGCCGACCAGCGTGAGCAGCTCGACCCGCATCGGCTCGCCCCACAACTGCACCGCCTCCGCCCAGGTCTCGTCGCTCACGCGGTGGTGGCGGACGAGTTCGCCTGCGACGGTGCGGGCGAGCGCCAGGTCGGTGCGCAAGTCGGGTGGCGAAGGCTCACCGGCGTCGAGGGCTGCGAGCGCTTGCGCAGGCACACCGGCCGCCGTGGCCAGCGGCAGGTGCATGTCCCACTCGAAGACATTGGAGAGTTCGCGTGCGACGACGCAGATCGTCCATTCGCGCAGCGCGGCGTCGAGCATGCCCTCGTAGCGCAAAGTCTCGCCCACCTTGGCAATCGCACGCAACAGGGGTGGCCTGTGCAGCAGCGGCCGGAAGGGGCCATAGACGCCGCGGCGCGGGCCGTTGATCAACTCGTCGGCGGCTTCCTGTTGCGCTGCGTCGAGGGTTGCGGGGGGTCCGAGGCGCTCGGGCTGGCCCGATTCAGGGAATGCGCGCGGGGAGCTCATCGAAGGGACCGGTTTCATCGGAATGGCCTCGTCAAGGTTGAAGAGAAGTACCGCTATCCCGCCACAGCCAGAGTGCCGTGAGCAGCAGAAGCACCGTGGCAGCGGCATTGGCGCAGGCCAACGCGTCCAGGCCAGCCACATGGCCGGCGCCCAGTGCGCGAACCAGCAGCGGCCCCAGGATCTGCCCGGCAGCGAATGCAGCGGTCATGCGGGCCAGCAGTGGCGTCGGGTTGGCGGGAAGCTGCTCGCGCGCCAGCTGCAATCCGGCCATCGTTGCGACCATGAACGTGCCGCCGACGAGCACGGCGCAGCCTGCAAGCGCCCAGACGGTCTGGGTCGCCAGCGGCAACGCGGTGCCGAACGCCATGACGCCTTGCGCCAGCGCCCAGACCCGCCGGCGCGGCCAAGCCGACAGATAGCGCGCCGCCCCCAGGACCGACAACGCCGCCGCCAGCCCGAACAGCGGCCAGGTGAGTCCGAACACCAGCGGGTCGGAGACCTGCTGCCGGGCCATCGCCGGCAGAAAGGTCGCCGGCACGATGTAGCCGAAGCCGAAGGTGCCGTAGCACAGCACCAAAGGCCCATGTCGCTGCGTCGCACCCGGTGGAAGCAGCGATGAAGGGCAAGGTACTTTCGCCGCCGTGCTGCCACCAGCGTGCAGATTCATGCTCACGAACACGGCGCCTGCACTGGCGAGCAACCCCACCTCGAGCCACAACCATTGCGCGGGCTGCTGCCCGCCGAGCCAGGCAAGCAGGCCCACGACGGCGATGCCGAGGCCCACGCCCATGTAGATGCGTGCACCGAGCTGCGGCACCTGCCGCCGCGCCAACTCGGCCAATGCCCAACTGCTCGTGCAGACCAGCGCCCATGCGCTGAAGACGCCCGCGGCGCCGCGCATCAAGGCGCCGGGGAGCGTGTGTGTCGTGCCCGCAGCCCAGCCGGCGGCCAGCGTCGTCAGCGCGACTCCGAACAACGCAACCTGAAGCCCGCGCCGCGGATTGGCGGAGAACCGGGCCGCGGTCAACGCCCCGAGCAGGTAGCCGATGTAGTTCGCTGCCGCCCATTCGGCGCCGACAGAAGCGTTCAGCGTGCCGTCGCGCAGCATCAGCGGCATCAGTGGCGTGAAGGCGAAGCGGCCAATGCCCATCGCAACGGCCAGTGCGACGACGCCACTGCAGACGACGAGCCAGGTGGACCGGTCGGGACGGCAGGGTGGGGTCTCCGGCATGGTCGGCATTGGACACACCGAAACGCGCTTTGAAAACTGAATTCTCGAGACATTACATTCTCGCCATGAGAATGATGCAACTCGACGACCTGCACATCTTCCGCTGCGTGGTGAGGGAGGGCGGAATCACACGTGCGGCGCGTCAGCTGCACCGTGTCCCCTCCAACGTCACCACGCGGATCAAGCAGTTCGAGGAGCGGCTCGGTGTGGCGCTGTTCCGCCGCCAGGGCCGCGGCCTGGTGCTGACCGATGCGGGCCGCACACTGCTCGGACATGCCGAGCGGCTGCTGCAGATGGCCGATCTGGCGGAACAGGAGCTGCGCAGCGGCACGGTGCGCGGCGTCCTGAGGCTCGGGTCGCTGGAAAGCGCCGCGGGCGCCCGACTGCCACCGGTGCTCTCGGCATTCCATGCCCATCACCCGGACGTGTCGGTCGAGCTGCAGACCGGCACGACCGACGCCTTGTTGCGCCGGCTGGAGCAATTCGAAGTCGAGGCGGCCTTCGTCTCGGAGCCGTTCGAGAAGGGGCGCCTGTCGTCGCTGCCGGCCTTCGAGGAGGAGTTGGTGCTGATCACCGCCCAAGGCGCCCGGGCGCTGCGCAGCGCCGCCGACCTGGGTAGCCAGACGCTGGTGGCGTTCCCGCACGGCTGCTCGTATCGCCGTCGCCTTCAGGAATGGCTTGCCGAAGGAGGTGTTTCACCCGGGCGGACGCTCGACCTCGGCTCCTACTATGCGATCGTGGCGTGCGTCGCGGCCGGCACCGGCGTGGCCATCGTGCCCTCGGAAGTGCTCGACCATGCCGTGCTGGGCACTGCGGTGCAACGCCACCGACTGCCGGCGCGGCTGCGCATCAACCACACGCATTTGGTGTGGTCGGGCGAGGCCAGCCCGGCGCTGCAGGCACTGATCGATCTGCTGCCCACTCACCGGCGCAATTTGGCTGCGCCAAAGAGCGCAGCCCGTTCCTTACGCTGCGGAGAAGATGCCGGCACGCGAGTGCCCGTTCTGGATGGCGCCTGACGACGGGTGCTGGAGAATCCTCATGCATTCGCCCTCAGCTGCCCTGGCCTGCATGCGATTCGATCGCTGACCCGCAACCGATAGCCCTCCTGGAGAGATCCCATGTCCTACCCCGACACACAACTGTTCATCGACGGCCACTGGCAGGACGCTGCCGACGGTCGCACCATCGCCGTGGCCAGTCCGGCAACGCTCAATGAAATCGGCCGCGTGGCGCAGGCCGGCAAGCCGGACCTGGACCGCGCCCTGGCAGCTGCTCAGAAGGGCTTCCTGACCTGGCGGGACATGGCGGCCATCGACCGGGCCAAGATCATGCGCAAGGCGGCAGCGCTGATCCGCGAGCGAGCCAACGAGATTGCGCCGCTGATCACGCAGGAGCAGGGCAAGCCGCTGGTCGAGGCCAAGGGCGAGACGCTGGCGGCTGCCGAGCTGATCGACTGGTTCGCCGACGAAGGCCTGCGCGTCTACGGCCGGCTCGTGCCCTCGCGCGGCAAGCCCGAACTGCGGCAGATGGTCGTCAAGGATCCGCTGGGGCCGGTGGCCGCCTTCACACCGTGGAACTTCCCGATCAACCAGGTCGTGCGCAAGGTGGGGCCTGCGCTGGCGGCCGGCTGCTCCATGCTGGTGAAGGCCGCGGAGGAGACGCCGGCCAGCCCCGCCGCCTTGATCAAGGCTTTTGCCGACGCGGGCCTGCCGCCCGGCGTGCTGGGCCTGGTCTACGGCGACCCGGCGGAAATCTCCAGCTACCTGATTCCGCACCCTGTCATCCGCAAGATCACGTTCACGGGTTCGACGCCGGTGGGCAAGCAGCTGGCTGCCCTTGCAGGCCGGCACATGAAGCGCGTCACGATGGAGCTGGGCGGGCACGCACCGGTCATTGTTTGCGAGGATGCCGACGTCGGCCTGGCGGTGGCAGCGGCCGGTGCCGCGAAGTTCCGCAACGCGGGGCAGATCTGCATCGCGCCCACCCGTTTCCTGGTGCACGAAAGCATCAAGGACGAATTCGCACAGGCGCTGGCCAGCTATGCGCAGGGCATCAAGGTCGGTGACGGTCTGGCTGACGGCACGCAAATGGGCCCGCTCGCCAACCCGCGCCGCGTGACGGCCATGGCCGAGTTCCACGAAGACGCGGTGCAGCGCGGCGCCCAGGTGCTTACCGGCGGCAAGCGAATCGGCGACGTCGGCAACTTCTGGGAGCCGACCGTGCTGGTCGACGTGCCGCTGGAAGCCAAGCTGTTCAACGACGAGCCTTTCGGGCCGGTGGCGGGCATCCGGGGCTTCAACCATCTGGAAGAGGCCATCGCCGAGGCCAATCGCCTGTCGCTCGGACTGGCCGGCTACGCATTCACCAGATCGCTGAAGAATGCCGACCTGCTGACCCGACGGGTGGAAGTGGGCATGCTGTGGATCAACATGCCGGCCATGCCGAGCGCCGAAATGCCCTTCGGCGGAATCAAGGACTCCGGCTACGGATCGGAGGGCGGCCCGGAGTCGCTCGAGGCCTACCTGAACGTGCGGTCGGTGGCGGTGATGAACGTGTGAGGCTCGACGGGAGGGCTGCACAGGGGCAGCCCGTTCATTGCGATCGGCCCTTCAGACCGTGGCGGGCGAGCAGACCGACTGCGGGCTGGCAGTCGTCAACCAACGGCGTACAACTCCGCGTCGACGGCTTCCGCAGTGCCGCTGTCCGCAAACGCCTCGACAAACGGCGCCTCGCTTGGGACCTCGAGCCGCCGCGATGTCAGGCAGAAGGGCAGCACCCAGAGACGCAGCCCCGCCGACTTCGGGAACTCGAACACCGGCAGTGGCTGGTCGAACGCAGCGGTCATCGGGTAGATCAGAACGACATCGCCCTGGCCGTCCAGGTGGCTCTGGCCGTAGGCCTGCAGCTGGTAGAAGTCGCCTTGCGAGAGGCCGTACTTGTCGGTGCCGTTCGCCTTCGAGCCGTCCAGCAGCTTCCACTTGGTGTCCAGCACCAGGGCATCGCGGCCAGCTTTCCGAATCAGCAGGTCGGGCTTCAGCCGAAACCAGTTCTGCTCACGGTGGCGCACCAGGTGGTGGCTGCGGGCCTGGGTCTTCAGGATCAGGGGTCGCGCGAGTTGCCTCGCCAGGTGCTTGGCGACGAACGCTTCGAACACAGCCTCCATCGGGAACAGAAGCGAGGGCGCCCGGTGGCCGCCCGTGCCGGTCAGGGGCGACTCCTCGTCGAGGATCAGGCGGGCCCAGGCCAGCGCGCCGGCGTAGTACCCCATGCACCGATCCAGACGGACCCGCTGAAAGTCGATCCGAGGCTGCGCCGACACGGGCACATCGGCAAACACGAACTGCAGTTCGCGGGCCAGTTGCTGGTTGGCCTGGGATGCCGACCGCATCAACACCCGCCGCAACGCGGCGTGCAGCAAGCGGTTCTCAGGCCGATCGGTCGAGAACTCGTCGTGTTCCGTGAAGAAGCGGTCGGCGCGGTACAGGTTCTGCCGCAAGTGCGAGGCCATCAGCAGCTTGCCCCGCAAGGCAAAGAGGTTGTCTTGCCGGCTCGCGTAGTCGCTGCGCAGCCCGCTCTTGACGATGTGTTCGACCGATTGCAGAAACTCTGCGATGAAGACCTCCAGCAGCGGCATGTGCGCCGCCGAAATCCTGGCGCTGTCGGTCTGAACGTGGCGAAAGCCTTGCAGACAGCAGAGCATCTCGATCAGAAGCTGGCGCGCTTGCTTGGCGCCACCGCCGATCGCCTTGCCGACCTTGGGCAGCACCTCGATCTGGAACCCGTCCGGTGCGCGGATCACACCGACGTAGCTGGTGACCTGCACGACGCGGCGCCCCCGGCGCTGGGTGAGGCGAAGCCACGCAGCCTCTCCGGCTTCTGCGGATCGAAGGCACTGGTCCTCCAGCCAACCGTAGACCTTGTCCGGGATGCGATGCACACCCTCAGCATCCGCGGCAACCGACCCGGCCAGCGCGTCGAACTCGTAGATCGTGATGCCGTTCACCGGGAATCAGGCAGTCAGGCCGACAAGGTCTGGTAGATGCCGATGTAGGCATCCGGATTGGAGAAGGCAGCATCCTGCACCGCGTAGCGGCGCTTGGTGGCGTAGCTGTCCAGGCCGTGGTCGCCACCGAACAGTCGCGCCAGATCGTCCTCGTGATCGGCGCTCTCCCGCACGAACTGCGCGGCCGCCGGCTTCTGGTTGTCGGCCAGGACAAGACGAATCTTCTGCCAGTCCTCGAAGAAGTACTCTTCGAGCAGGGGCAGGATGCGGGTGCTGAACACCTGCTGCAAGGCGACCAGCCTCTCGTCGCCATCGGGCATCTTGGCCAGGGGCGTGAAGTACGCATGGCCGATGCAATGGTCGCGGTCGTACAGTGCCTCGACCCGCTGGTTGATGGCATCGAGCATGCGGGGAATGTCGATCACCTGCTCGCCCGAGCGCACTCGCAAGCCCGCGAGGGGCGCGCCCGGGTCATCGCGGGCATCCGGCATCACCGGCACGAACTCGAAGCGACGGCGCAGCGCGGTGTCCAGCAGCGCCAGGGACCGGTCCGCCGTGTTCATGGTGCCGACGATGTCGACGTTGGCCGGCACCGAAAATGTCTCGCCCGAGTACGGCAGCGTCACCGACACGGCGTTCTCGGCACCTTCGCGCTTGTCGGGTTCGATCAGCGTGATCAGCTCGCCGAAGATCTTGCTGATATTGCCCCGGTTGATCTCGTCGATCACCATCGCAAAACGCTGGTCCGGTGCCGACCGAGCCCGGCGGCACAGATCCTTGAAAACGCCGGAGCGGATCTCGTACTGGATCGCGCCGGCCTGCGTGTCGAAGTCGAGCACCGGCCGCAGCCCCTCGACGAATTCTTCGTAGCCATAGGACTGGTGGAAGGTGACGAAGCTGTACCGGCGCAGCACTTCCGAGGATGGAGCGCCCGCCCGGTATGCGTCGACCAGCGCCACGAGTCCGCCGCAGGCCTCCCGCCAGTCACCGGCCAGACGCCAGACCGACTCGCCGTTCTTGTCGAACACCTGCGGACCGAATCGCAGCTTCTGCTTGACGGTGGTGGACTCGTCGACGGTGCGTTCTTGCAGCGTCGTCCAAATCGTCTGGCGGAGATTGTCTTTGCGCCCCTTGGCCCCGGCAATGGCGTCGATGAAGGGATGCTCCAAGAGCTGGCTGACAGTCGCTTTCCCGCCCATGTCGTACAGGGCCAGAACCGCGCCTTCCCACCACTTGCTCGGGGCGATCGCATCGGCGATGAACTGGCTGCGCCATTCCTCGTCGGACACCGCCGTCATGGCCTGCTCGTACTCCCGCTTGAGCAGCTTCGACAGCTCGTAGGTCTTCCCCGTTCCGGGCGGGCCGTAGTAGATGCGGTTGACCGGCTGCCGCGTCGCCTCGGTATCGCTGGCTTCGTCGTCGTCCGTGTCTTCGCCAGGGTCGAGCGGGTCGTCCCGAAGTTGATCGGGCCACAGACCGGGCCGCTCGGCGTCGAGCACCAGCCAGTCGTCCAGTGATTCGCGCTCGGTCGACAGGGCCGCCTCGATCTTCGCCACCAGGTCCTCGGTCAGAAGTTCGCGGTTCAGCTTGGCGACCGGCCCCACGGATCGGGTCCAGGTGAGCTTGCGAGCCCGTGTTCCGCGGACGACGCCGAGCACCCCCACCGCGCGCTCACTGCCCGGGTTCTTGCGCCCGAAGCGCACCTGGATGCTTTTGCCCATGTGCCACCAGTCCAGCCCGGCTGAGTGCACCGCCCTGGCCAGCCGGCAGAACAGCGCCTTGTCATCCGGCGACCATGAGGCGCGAAAGGTCTGGAATGCCGGCTTGCCGTCGAAGTGCTTGAGCAGGTCCTCGTCGCTCAGCGTCTTGCCCAGGTTCAGCTGGGCAACCAGGTCGTCATAGCGCAGCTTGAAGTTGCGGATCGCCTCCACCGACCATGCCACCAGGTCCGAGAACGACTTGGCCAGTCCCTCGGTTGCAGGCAACACGGCGACGATGGGCGATGTCGTCAAGGGCCCGCGAATCGCCTCGTACGTGGGGCGCAGCGCCGAATCCTCCGTCTGGGTGTCGACCACGTCGATCTTGACGACGAAGCCGAGACCTGCTTCGATCCCGACGGTGTAGGCCAACTCCTTCGGCGATTCGGAGGACGGGTAGATACGCCCCCAGTTGTACGGGATGAACTTCTTCTGCCACTGGTCGGTCGGCTTGCGGACCGTCTTGCTCCAGCCCATCGGAAAGAAGCTCTGCTGAACGGCCTCGGCCCAGCGCTTCGTCACATCGAACGCCTCGCACAGTTCGTTGTAGACCTTCTGCTGCTCGGGGTTGGTCTTGTCGTAGATCGTCCCCTTCCACTTGTTCAGCAGCTTGAAGTGGTCGCTGGTGAAATAGTCCGCCATCGTTCTCAGATCCCTTCGACATCGATTCCGTGCTCGGCCAGCCAGGCCTTGCGCTGCGCGTAATCCGGCATGGCGCGCTCCACGCGCAGCCAGAACGCAGGGGCGTGGTGCGGCTCGTGCAGGTGGGCGATCTCGTGCACCACCACGTACTCGGCGATGCGTGCGGGAAGCAGGATCGCCTTCCAGTGGAAGTACAGCCAGTTGCCCTTGCCGCACGATCCCCAGCGGTAGCCCAGGTCCTGCACCTTCACGCCGGCGGGAGAGACCTCCATGCGCGACTGGTGGTCCGCCACCCGACTCGACAGCCAGGCCTCGGCTCGCTCGCTGTACCAGCAGGATGAAGTGCTCGCGCGCGGCGGGCAGGGCATCCCGGCGCAGACAGAAGCGGCCCGCCGCCAGCTTCAGCGGCACGTCCTGCTCCTCCACCAGCTTCAGCCGATGGCTTCGCCCGAGGTACAGGAAGCCCTCGCCGCCGACGTATTCCTTGCGCGGCACCTGGCGCTGCAGGCGGTCCTTCTCGGCCAGCTTGGTGTAGATCCAGAAGCGCTTTTCCAGGACGAAGGCGCGCAGTGTCGCCTCGTCCACCTCGGGCGGCGCCGACAGCACCAGCTCCCCGCCACGCTCGACGGTGATCTGCATCGTCTTGCGGCGCGTGCTGCGCTGGAGGGTGAAGCGCAGGTCATCCACCTCGAGGCCTGGCGACTTCATGGGCGCCCGCATCAAGGCATGTGTGCCTCCTGCCGCTGCGCGACGGCCCCCCGAGGAGGCGCGCAGCATGCTCGGAGCGGCCCGGCGCTCGCTGCTCACACCTGCACCAGCTTGTCGTGGCTGGCGCGGGCCTGCTCCATCAGCTTGTCGGCCAGCACGCCCGCCTTGTCGGCGTCCACCAGCGGCGGGCGCAGCCGCATCAGGTGCTCGAACAACTGCCCGTTCAGGTTGTCCTGATCGGCCCGCTTGCTCGGGCGCCAGATGCCTCGGTTGCCCTGCAGTTCCTGAACGAGCAGATCCACCAGCTCGACGGTCACGTCCTTCAGGCGCAGCAGCGCCGCCGGCGTGGGCGTCTGCCCGGCGCAGACCACGTCCAGCACCGTGCGCAGGAAGGGCGCGCAATGCTCCGGCAGATCGCCAGGGGCATCGGCGGCGCCGGCTTTGCCGGTGCGCAGTTCATCGATGATCTTCTGCAGCTGCGCGATCACTTCGTTCCACTGATCGCCGAGCGTCCTGAAGATGTCGTTCAGCCGCTCGGAGAGCTTGCGGTACAGCACCGGGTCTTCGTCCACGTGCTTGCGGATGTGCGAGCGGATCGCGTGCTCCATCTCCGACGCCTTGGCACGGTCGCTGGCCGCTCGCGCGACGTGCATGTCGAACTCGGCGTCGCTCAGCTGGATCGGCGGAATCTTCGGGTCGATGCCCAGCGAGATCACGTGGTCGTCGATCAGCTTGCGCACCTTGGCGCCGACGTCCTTGCCGAGAACCGGCGTGTCCTTGTAGCGGTTGCGCGCCCGCGCGTAGATGTAGGCCAGCCGCTTCGCGTCACCCGAGTACGGCAGGCCCTCGGGGCGCGGCAGCACCGTGTCCAGCGACGCCAGGAAGGCCTTGAGCTTGACCGCGAACTCGGCCCGCAGTTTCTCGCTGCCCAGTGCATCGACGCAGGCCTCGGTGTCGTCCAGCGACTCGATGCCTCGCTGGCGGAGCAGGTCCACCACGCGCAGGTGCCGGTCGCGCAGCACCGGCACCTCGTCCTTCAGGCTGGCCAGCGCGCCTTCCACGTCCTCCTCGGCGTAGGCGGCCAGCGCCTCCTTCAGGTGCTGCGCCACGCCGTAGTAGTCCACCACGATGCCGCAGCGCTTGCCGAAACCGGTGCGGTTGACGCGGGCGATGGCCTGCAGCAGCTCGGCTTCGCGGATCGGCCGGTCGAGGTACATCACGCCCTCGATCGGCGCGTCGAAGCCGGTGAGCAGCATCGACTTCACCACCAGGAAGGCCAGCGGATCGGTCTTTTCGGGCCGGGCGTGCGAACTGGGCAAAAGAAGTGGCTTCTTGAAGCGCTTGATCAGTTGCTCATGTGCCGTGCTGTCGGTCCAGGTCTTCCACGCCGGGTCGTCGTTGTTGCTGCCCGAGATGACGGGCGCGAACTCGATGCGCGAAAGGATCTCGCGGTGGCGCCAGGCCTGCACCACCGCCTGCACCTGGGGCGGCCGCTGACACAGGGCCTCGTCGTCCAGGGCCTTGTCCTGCGGGCTCAAGCCTTCAGCCTCCGCCAGCAGCTTGTCGCGCGCCGTCTTCAGCGCCTCGAAGTAGCGGATCGCCGCCAGCCGGCTGTACGCCACCACCTGCGCCTTGTAGCCGTTGGGCAGGATGTGGGTGACGTAGTGGCGCAGGATGTCGCGCGCCTTGTCGGCGATCAGCGCCGGGGCGTCGAAGATGTGGCCCTTGGTGGCGTACTTCTGCTTGATCGCCTCGAGTTCCTCGGGCGTGTGCTGGCGGAACAAGTCCTCGAACAGCTCGTCCAGGCTGGCGCCGTCCTTGATCGCGCCGTTCGCGGTGCGCCCCTCGTAGAGCACCGGCACCGTGGCGCCGTCGGCCTCGGCTTCCTTGATCGTGTAGCGGTCGATGAACGCGCCGAAGATCTCATGGGTGCGCTTCTTCTCGCCCATGATGATCGGCGTGCCGGTGAAGCCGATGCGCGCGCAGTTGGGCAGCCCGGCCAGCAGGTTGGCGTGCAGGTCGCCCGCCTGCGTGCGGTGGGCCTCGTCGACCAGGACGAGGATGCTGTCGTCCTCGTTCAGCACCTCGAACCGATCTGCGGACGTTTGGCCGGCTTTGTAGTTGGCCTTCGGTTCCTCCACTTTCGGCAGATCGTCCGCCGTCAGCGGCGCATCGCCCGCCGTGTCCGTGTCGCGGTACTTCTGGATCGTGGCGAAGATCAGCCCCGGCGCCTTGCGCCGCGCCAGCGCCTTCACGCCCGCCGTGCTGTCCGCCACCTCCACCACCTCGCCGGTGAGCGTGGCGGTCACGGAAAGCTGGCGCTGCAGGTCCTTGCGGTCGGTGACGACGATGACCTTGAAGCGCCGCAGCTGCGCGTCCGCGCGCATCTTGCGCACCAGGAACACCATCGTCAGGCTCTTGCCCGAGCCCTGGGTGTGCCAGATGATGCCGCCGCGCTCGTCGTGCTCGCCGTGCTGCAAGCGCGTCTTCCCCGTCTTGAGCCGGGCGATGGCGCGGTTCACCGCCCGGTACTGCTGGTAGCGGCAGACGGCCTTGACGGTCTGGCCGCCCACCTGCATGAACAGCAGGAAGTTCTTCACCACGTCCAGCAGGTGTGGCGGTGCCAGCAGGCCGGCGATCAGGCGCTCCTGCTCCGACAGGCCGGGCTTGCCCAGCTTCTGGGCGACCTCGATCTCGCTGCCGGTGCCATCGGGCCCGATCACCGTTTTCCACTGCGCGTAGTGCTCGAAGGCTGCGCCGACGCAGCCCACGCGAGCTTCGTCGAAGCTGGTGACCACCAGCAGCTGGTTGGTGGCGAACAGCGCCTCGTTGCCCTCGTCGTCGTCGATCTCGAACGCCGCCTGGCGCTGGTTGCTGTAGCGGCGCAGCTGGTCGACGGCCTCGGCCAGCGGTTCCGGGATCGACGGGCTCTTGCACTCCACCACCACCAGCGGCATGCCGTTCACCAGCAGCACGAGGTCGGGGACGATGAAGGCCTTGGCGCTGTTGTAGCCGGGCGGGCAGTCGACGCGGTACTGGTTGACGACGGTCAGCCGGTTGTTGGCCGGCGTGTCCCAGTCGATGTAGCGGATGGTCTGGCCACGCCCGCCGTCCCAGCCGGGCAGGCCCTCGACCGTCAGCCCCTTGATCAGCAGCTCGGTGGCCTTCTGGTTGGCCTCCAGCAGCTTGTGCGTGCCCAGCCGGGTGATGGCGGCCACGGCTTCTGAAAGGCGGGCTTCGTCGAGCCAGGGCTGGCCGTCGGGCCCAGGGTTGAGGGCGCGCAGCCGCTCGCGCAGCACGGCTTCCTGGATTACCTCGGCGAAGCTGGTGCGGCCAGTGAGTGCCGGGTCCTCGAGGCTGCCTTCCACGTGTGTCCAGCCCAGCGCCTTTAGCTGGGAAACGAAAGGCTTTTCGACGTCTTCGAGTTCCCAGCCCATCAGCTTTCCTCCCCTTGCGTCGCGTCCGGCAAGGCACCCAGTTCCTGCTCGATCTGTTCGATGCTCGGCAAACCGGTTTGCAACTCGGCAGGCAAAGACTCCAGCAGCTTGTATTCGGCAATGCCCAAGGGCTGGGTCTTTTCGCGCAGCGCGTATTCCGCCACCACCTTGTTCTTGCTCTTGCACAGCAACAGCCCGATGGTCGGGTTGTCGTGCTCGTTCTTGACCTGGGCATCCACCGCCGTGAGGTAGAAGCTCAGCTGGCCGAGGTGCTCGGGCTTGAACTTGTCGGCCTTGAGTTCGATCACGACGTAGCAGCGCAGCTTCAGGTGATAGAACAGCAGGTCGATGAAGAAATCATCCCCGCCCACCTCCAGAGGCACCTGTCTGCCGACAAAAGCGAAGCCCGCGCCCAGCTCCAGCAGGAACTGGGTGATGTGCTGCACCAGCGCGTTCTCGATTTCCCGTTCGTGCGCCTCCTTGCCCAGACGCAGGAAGTCGAACAGGTAGGGGTCTTTGAGGGATTGCCGGGCCAGGTCGGTGTCGGCCGCCGGCAGGCGCTCGGTGAAGTTGGTGAGGGCCTGTCCCTTGCGCTCCAACAGCCGGGTTTCGATCTGCATCTCCAGAATCGAGCGGGACCAACCGTGTTCGACCGCGTGCCGGGCATACGCCAGCCGCTGCTGCGCATCCTTCAGCTTCGTCAGCAGCACCAGGTTGTGGCCCCAGGGCAATCGTCCAACAGCCTGTTGGACGATTTCGGCGTCCGGCCAGGCCTGGGCGAAGGACCGCATGTACATCAGGTTGGCGCGGGAGAAACCCTTCATGTCCGGAAAGGCCGTGCGCAGGTCGTGCGCCAGCCGGTCGATCACCTTGGCGCCCCAGCCTTCGCGGCCTTGCCGCTCGAGGATGTCGCGGCCGATCTGCCAGTACAGCAGCACCAGTTCGCGGTTGACGGCCAATGCCGCGCGCTGCTGCGCCGCGTGGATGCGCGTTTTCAGATCGGCCAACCAGTCGGCGTAGCCGCCGGGCGGCGGGGTCAGCGAGGCGGGGCGGTCTTCTTCGCTCATGGCGTGGCGCGCTACAGCAGCGGCGTGACGCGGACGCGGCCGGTGAGGAGGTCGTCCATGAGGCCGGACTTTCGCTTGACGCAACTTCTGCAGCTCGATGCTCATTTGCAATGAAGCATCGTGCTTGGATGCGATGGGCGGCATCTCTTTGTTCACCGGGTTTCGGCAAGGGGAAAATTAGCGAGGAACGTGATCTTGCGCTGAGTTGAGGCCTTCACGAGTTCCTCGCACGCCTTGCAGACTGGTCCACCTGCGACTTGGCTGTCGCCGCATTGAATAGTAGCTACAGGTAGGCCTGGCAAACTCTTTCCATGGTCGACCGCTACTCTGATGATGTGCGTAGTTGACGAGCGCTCCGCTAGCACGCAGTGTCGACGCACAGTGCGTTACGGCCGGTGGTTGCACCGCTGCCTTGCGCATGAGCACTGCGTCGCGGCAACAACTCGATCATGTCGTGCAGAACAGCCGACGATTTGCTGCCGTTCGCCTTCTATCGGGCGTAACAAACTGCGTGTCACTCCAATCGATGTAGCCAGCCTGGACGTTCCCGATTCGGAGGACTGGCACACCCTCCGGTCGAAAGTCTGCCCGGCCACATCTGCACCGAACGGCCCCGTAAGTGATGCACTGACGATCAGGTGGTGCGACATCCATCACCGCACGCAAATCCCACCTCCTTCGGAATCCATCCCAGCGGCGACTCCTTGTAGAGCTGCGGCGCCTCCGCCTGCGGCGGGCGCAGTTCGCCGTTGGCGTCGATGCCGCGCGTCAGCATGTCGTGCAGCAGCCCCTGCTTGACGGCCTTTAGCTTGGCGATGATCGCCTCGGTTTCGTGGATGGCGGTGTCGAGGGTGTCGAGGACCTGCGCAATACGCGCTTGCTCATCTGCGCCGAGTCAGCTGACGACTGAACTCACTCAAGTACGTCCCGACGGTACGCGCGCTGCCCAGCCGAGCCAACCATTTGCACTTCCGCTCGCAAGATGAACCGCCGCCACTTGGTCAAGTAGATACAAAACTGCGGCTCGTACCCCTGCCCGTGCGCGCAAGACGTGAAATTCGGTACGTCCAGAGCAGATGCCATCGAGACCGACGACATCGCAGCCACCTCTGCCATGCCTCCAGGCACGGCGGAGTTTCGGCAGAGAGCGACGTCGCCTGGCCTCAAATGCTCGTGAAGCTCATCGGTGACCGATGACTCAGCTCGCCGGGGAACTGCCTTAAGTCCAGTGCCCCGAGACGGAGATGTCGCTCATCCGATATGAATGGCACTGCCGTCCGTGCGAGTCACGCTCTTCGCGTGATTCCTGCGGCGTTAGGTTGATGTCGGCGAAGGTCAGCGATTGCCCACATCAGACATACCCCAACCCCTTCAAGAACCCCTGCAGCGCCTGCGCCGCTGCGTCCCGCTTCCCCTCGATCTCGGTCAGCGTCACCCGGTACTTGTCCCACCAGTTCTCGAACGCGGCGACGATCGACTTGCGCTGGGCAGCGATGTAGCGCTCGACGATGGCGCGCATGTCGTTGTGCAGGATGGTCAGCAGCAGGTCGGCGGCGGCATCCGGCGACAGTCCCTCGACGGCGGCGTTGATGTGGGTCGCGAAGCTCGCCTTCTGGTCCTTGAGCTGCTTCTTGACGCCCGTGAGCTCCTTCTTCCACGCCTTGAGCTGAGCCTCGTCGACCGCGGTCTCCTCGTCGGCTTCCTCCTCCGCAGCGTCAGCGGCTTCGCCAGCCTCGCCGTCGGCGCCGTTGGCAGATCGGGGATCAGCTGCCTTGATCTGGCTTTCCAGCTCGGCTTTCTTCGCCTCCAGCTCGGTGATGGCGCCGACGAAGCCGCCCATCAGGAACTTGACGAGCTTGTGCTCCAGCGGGCTCTCCTTGCTGGCCCTGTCTTCCAGCGCGGTGACGATGCTGGTGCGCCAGGCGTCGGCCACGCCCTTGGCGCCGCGCGCCATCAGGGTGAGGAAGTCGTACTTGCTCTGGTACCAGAAGCCGGCGACGATGCCGCGCACCTGGAAGGGGTCGAGCAGGCCGACGGCCTCCAGCGATTGGCTGAAGCTGGCCAGCAGGTCGGAGCGCAAGGCAACGAGGCTGGCGGCGTTGTCCATCTGCCCGGCCAGTGCGGTGATGCGACCGCTGTGCTCGCGCCACCACTGCTCGAAAGCGGCGCGAATCGCGGCTTCCTTGGCAACGAGCCCGGCGTTGTGCTCGATGGCGGGCTTGAGGTCCTGCCGCCTGGTCAGCTCGGGGCTGAAGTCGAAATACTTCGCGTCGCGCTCGACGAACAGGTCGAGCGGATTCAGGCCGTGGGCCCGGAACAGCGCCGCCTTGTCCGTCACTTCGGCCTTGGGCACGCCGCCCACCAGATGGGCGCGCACGTCGTGCGGCTCGGGCGGCGGTGCGTTGTCGGCGTAGCGGCGGATGTTGAGGTTGTAGCCGTTGGCCTTCAGCGTGGCGTTGTCGACGATGGCCGAGAAGCCGTCGATCGCGCGAAATTCGTCGAAGGTGGTGACGATCTTCTCGATGTGCTCGGGCATCAGGTGGTTCTGCGCCCGGCCCTCGAAGAACTCCCGGTCGGCATTGATGAACAGCACCTTGCCCTGGCGTTCGACGGGCTTGCCGCTGACGCGCTGCGCGCCGTTGTGCACCCGCTGGCGCAGCACCAGGATGCACGCCGGGATGCCGGTGCCGTAGAACAGGTTGGGAGCGACGCCGATGACGGCCTCCAGCAGGTCCTCGTCGATCATGCCGGCGCGAATGGTCTTCTCTTCGCCGCCCCGAAAGAGCACGCCGTGCGGCATGACGGTGGCGACCATGCCGCCGTCACGGGTGACGGCCAGCATGTGCTGCAGGAACATCGAGGTCGGCCTTCTTGGCGCCGAGCGGCACCTGGCCGTAGCGGAAGCGTTCCGGAAACTTCGGCGCCCAGGCCGGCGTGCCGTCGAAGTGCTTCTCGGTGTTGCCCCAGTTGATGGAGAACGGCGGATTGGTGAGCACGCGGTCGAAGTGCCGCAGCTCGCCGCCTTCGACGTGCTGCGGCTCGGCCAGCGTGTCTTCGTTGTGCAGGTCGGCGTTGCTGATGCCGTGCAGCAGCATGTTCATCTTGGCGATCGACCACACCGTGCCGTTGAACTCCTGGCCGAACAGGTTGGCCTTGCGGCCGTCTTCGCCGTGCTCGTCGATGTACTCCTTGGCCGCGATCAGCATGCCGCCGGAGCCGCAGCAGGGGTCGTAGACGTCGTGGGCCAGGGTCGGCTTGATCAGCCGCACCATCATCCGCACGACCGAGCGGGGCGTGTAGAACTCGCCGCCCTTCTTGCCGGCCGAGTCGGCGAACTCGCCGATCAGGTACTCGTAGGCGGCGCCGAGCAGGTCGGGGAACTCGAAGTCCTCGTTGCGCAGCCGGTGGATGGCGAAGTGCGTGATCAGCTGGCGCAGCTTGATGTCCGGGAGCTTGCTCTGGCCGACCTTGCGCGTGAAGTCGATGTGCTCCAGCACGTCGTAGAGGCTGGTGTTGGCCGTCTCGATGCCGGTGAGCGCCTTGTTCAGGGAATCGCCGACGTTGTGGTGGGCGTCGTCGAGCAAGGTCTTGTAGCGCGACCGCGGTGGCACCCAGAAGGAGCCTTCCTTCTTGTACCAGCGCGCGTTATCGGCGGACAGCCGCGCCTCTGCCTCGGTCTTTCCGCCCTCCATCTCGAGGCCGATCACTTCCTCACGCCGCTGCTCGAACACGTCGGAGCAGCGCTTGAGGAACAGCATCCCGAAGATGTATTCCTTGAACTCGGACGCGTCCATCTTGCCGCGCAGGATGTCGGCGGCTTTGAACAGGTGGCGTTCCAGTTGGGGCAGGGTCAGGGGCATCGGTGGGTTTCCGGATTCGTCATGGCTCGCCTTCCCGGTTCAGCAGTTCCAGGTAGGCGGTGTATTCGTAGATGCGGTTGCGCTTCATGCCGGTCACTTCGCGCACCAGGCCCAGCTCGATCATCGCGTCGAGCATCTTGCCCACGGTGTGCGGGCTCTGGCCGGTGACGGCGCCGATGGCGGGAATGGTGCTCACCGGGCGGGCGAACAGGGCCTGGTGCACCTGCAGCGCCGACGGGGCGACGCGGCCCAGGCTGCGGATGCGCTCACGGTCGGCGTCGCCCAGGGCGTTGAGCGCCTTGGCGGTGTCCACCGCCTGCGCGGCCGCGTAGCGCACGGCGGTGGCGAAGAACCACAGCCACTCCTCCCAGTCGCCGTGCAGTCGCACCCGCTGCAGCATCTCGTAGTAGTTGCTGCGGTAGGCCTTGAAGTACAGCGACGGGTACAGCAGCGGCTCGCGCAGCACGCCCTCGTGGACGAGGATCAGCGGGATCAGCAGCCGCCCCAGGCGGCCGTTGCCGTCCAAGTAGGGGTGGATGGTCTCGAACTGCACATGCGACAGCGCCGCCTTGATCAGCGCCGAGTGGCGGATCGGCTGGTCGTTGAGGAACTTCTCCAGATCGGACAGGCAGTCGCCCAAGCGCTGCGGTGGCGGCGGCACGAAGGCGGCGCGCGACGGCGAGGCGCCGCCGATCCAGTTCTGCGTGCGGCGCACCTCGCCCGGGGCCTTGCCGATTCCGCGGCCGTGGGTCATCAGCTTGGCGTGCATCTCGTTCATCAGCCGGGTGCACAGGGGCAGGCCACCCTCGAGCAGGGCCAGGCCGTGTTCGAGCGCCGCGACGTAGCAGGACACCTCGCGCACGTCGTCCAGCGGCACGCCGGGGGCGCCCTCGGCCTCGTAGAGCATCAGGTCCGACAGCGACGACTGCGTGCCCTCGATCTGCGAGGACATCACCGCCTCCTTGCGGACGTAGCTGTAGAGGAACACCGAGGTCTCGGGCAACAGGACGGTGATGCTGTCCAGCCGGCCCAGCGCCAGGTGCGCTTCGTCCAGCCGCTCCTGCAGGCTGGCGTCGACCGACAGCGCCGGTTCGGGCGGCAGCGGCGCAGGCACGAACGCGCGGCAGTTTTCGCCCGCCGCGACCGAGGTTTCGTAGTTGCCGGTGGCGCCGCGCTCCATGAATGGATTCGTGCAGTAAGAAGTCGTGCTTATTGCACAAAAGGCCGATTCGATCAATAGCGGTGGTGCCGAAGCGCACCCGGTGCCTTGGCTTCGAGGCTGAGCAACACCTGAATGGCCGCATTGCCATCCACCCCGTGACCGGCACGATGCCCCAACTGCCGGTCGATTCCGTGTTGGTCAGCGAGCAGGCCGTGTTCATCGCGCACGCTGAGCCTGATCTGGCTGAATAACAACGAGATGCCCTGGTCCTGGGACGGTCAGCAGCCGTTGTTCGGCGCATGGACGGGTTCGACTCTGCACTGGTCACCGGCGTCGACCGCGAACCACCTCGCGCAGGTCGTTGACTTGTCGACCCGGCGTGCCTCGGCCAGTCACCGGTCGAATGGGGAAGAGAGAGTCTCTGGCAGGTCGGAAGGGCCGGAAATCGCAGCCGTCGATCAGCGGCCAGGCGACGCATCAACCGAAAAGGCTCGCCGGTACTGGCGATCCAGGCAAGAAAAAAGCCAGGCGAGAGGCCTGGCTTCAAAACGGTGGTGGAGAGGAGGAGGATCGAACTCCCGACCTTCGCATTGCGAACGCGACGCTCTCCCAGCTGAGCTACCCCCCCGACGGCGCGAAGTCTATCAAATCGGCCGAAAGGCGGGTCGGCCAGAGGTGCCGGATCGGGTTCGCAGAGTCGAGAAGGCATCCGAAAAGGCCTGCCGGGGATCGAGTTGGCGGGGTCGATACTGTATAAACATACAGTCTTATGCCAGCCCTCTCATGCTCTTTCCCGGCTCCCAGCGTCCGTTTGCAGGCGCTGGAAGCGCTGCATCCGGCGCTCTGGCTCGGCCATCAGCTGGGCCGCCCGCACGATTCGGCGGTGGCGACTGGGTTTGCCATGCTCGATGCCCAGCTGCCGGGTGGCGGCTGGCCGCGGCGGGGCGTGACCGAACTGCTGCTGCCACACCCGGGTGTCGGTGAAATCCGCCTGCTGGCCGCGTGCCTGATGGCGACGCAGCATGCCGGCCGGTTGGTGGTGCTGTTCGATCCGCCCGCCGAACCCTCGGCCTGGGCGCTGGCACGGGCAGGGCTCGACCTGGGCCGGTTGCTGCTGGTGCGCAGTCGCGTGCGCTCGCCCGCGCAGGGCGATGGCCTGTGGGCGCTCGAGCAGGCGCTGAAAAGCGGCCAGATCGGCGCTGCCCTGGCTTGGCTGCCGCCCCGGCTGCGCAGCGAGCGCTTGCGCCGCCTGCAGCTGGCCGCGCAGGCGCACGACGGTCCCGCCTTTCTGATGCGCGAAGCTGCGGCGAGCGAATGGCCGACGGCGGCGCCGCTGCGGCTGGCGTTGCGGCCCGGTGGCGCCGATGTCCTGTCGCTGCGCATCCTCAAGCGGCGCGGTCCGCCCCTCGAAGCGCCGTTGCGGTTGGCGCTGCCGCCCGTGCTCTCGGCAGCGGCGCGGCAGCGTGTCGGACCGCCATTGCAGTCAAAACCGCAACCGCAACCGCAACCGCAACCGCAACCGCAACCGCTGCCGCTACCGCTGCCGCTGCCGCTGCCGCGCCCCAACGCGACGGCGGCCCGGGCCCTTGTCGCACCCTGCCGAGTTGCTGCCGCTCGGCTGATGCGGAGCTTGCATCGATGCGCTGGATCGGGCTGCACCTGCCGCTGTTGTCGCTCGAGGCGTTTGCCGCCACATGGGCCGGCTTGCCCGAGGTGGCAGACGACAGCGGCGGCCTGCCCGAGGCACTGCTGGCGCTCTGCGATGCGCACCGCATCACCGCCGCCAATGCGGCGGCAATCCGCCAGGGGGTGCATGCCGGGCTGAAGCGATCGACCGCGCTGGCGCTGGCGCCGCAGCTGCGGCTCGGCAAGGCCGATGCGGTGCGCGACCGGGCGGCGCTGCAGGCGGTGGCGCATGCGGCGCTCGGCTTCACGCCGTCGGTGGCGCTGGCGCCGCCCGACAGCGTGCTGCTCGAGGTCCAGGCCAGCCTGCGCTATTTCGGCGGTTTCGATGGCCTTGTCGGGCGTCTGAAGAGAACGCTGGCGCCGCTCGGCCACAGCCTGTGGCTGGCAAGCGCGCCCAGCGCGCAGGGTGCCGCCCTGCTGGCCCGGCTGCAGGACGGCCTGCATTGCCCCGACTTCGACGCCCTGCGCGGCCGGCTCGATGCGGCGCCGATCACGCTGCTCGGCTGGCGCAGCGGTCACGGCCTGCCGCGCGAGCAGGCCGATGCGCTGCAGCGCATGGGGCTGCGCACGCTGGGCGATCTGCGCCGGCTGCCGCGTGCCGGGCTGGTGCGCCGTTTCGGCGAGGCGCTGCTGGTCGAGCTGGACTGCGCCCTCGGCCAGCGGCCCGATCCGCGGCCCTGGCTGCTGCTGCCGGCGCAGTTCGAGAGCCGGCTCGAACTCGCGGCGCGGGTCGACACCACCGAGCCGCTGCTCCACGCCGCCGGCGTGCTGCTCGCCCGGCTGCTGGCCTGGGCCGCGGCGCAGCAGGCACGGGTGCGACGCTTCACGCTGCAGATGCAGCACGAACCGCGGCACCGTCAGCGCGAGGCGGCACCGGTGGCGACCGGACTCGAGCTGGCACTGGCCGAGCCGTCGCTCGACGCCGCCCACCTGACCGTGCTGCTGCGCGAGCGGCTCGGCAGCCTGCAACTGGCGGCGCCGACGCTCGAACTGCGCCTGCACTGCAGCGACATCGTTCGCCAGGCCGCACCGAATCGCGAGCTGTTTCCCGGCGCCCCCGGCGAAGGCGAAGGCCTCGGCCAGCTGATCGAGCGCCTGCAGGCGCGGCTCGGCGCCGGCCAGGTGCAGCGCCTGTCGCTGCAGGCCGACCACCGGCCCGAGCGCGCCGGCGCGGTCGCGGCTTTCGCGCCGGCGTCCGCAGCGCGGGGCGACCGCGTCGACCTGTCGACCGGCCTGCCGGTCCGCCCGATCTGGCTGCTGCCGCAGGTGCAGCCGCTGGCCGAGCGCGACGCGCGGCCGCTGCTCGACGGCCGGCCGCTGCAGCTGCTCAGCGGCCCGGAGCGCATCGAAGCCGGCTGGTGGGACAGCGCGCTCGTCGAACGCGACTATTTCATCGCCCAGACAGCGGGTGGTGCGCTGGTCTGGGTCTACCGCAGCCGGCTGCCGCTCGCCGGAGGCGGCCATGGCTGGTTCCTGCAGGGGCGCTTCGCGTGAAGGGCGCCGGCGTCAGCGACGCGCCTTCAGGCGTTGCGGCGATCGGTGCCGCCCGGCAGCGGTGCCCCCGGGCTCGGCGGCAGGTGCAGCTGCCGGCGCACCATGGCGATGTGACCGCGCAGCGAATACAGCCCGTCGGCATAGCTCAGCGGCACGGCGACCTGCTCGACCCCGGCCTCGATCGCGTCCAGCTCGCGTGCCAGCTCGTCGGCGGGCCGCCGGCCGTTGGCGTTTTCGACCGCGCGCAGCTGGCCGTACCAGCGAAAGATGCGCGAGCGCACGCGGAACTCGTAGAGCGGCGGCACGACCCGCGACAGCGGAATCAGGATGGCGATGATCGACACCAGCACCACCCACATCCGCTCGATCAGGTTGGCGGTCCAGAACGGCAGGTAGCGCTGCAGCATCGGCGCGCCGTTGCGATAGAAGCGGTCGGCCTCCCGGGCGAGCGGCCGGTCGCTGTTGGCCGGGCTCGGGAATTCGCCCTTGCGCTGGAACCAGCCGGCGTCGCCGTGAATTTCCTGCGCCGCCTGGACGAACAGCTGGATCAGCGCCGGATGCAGCGCCTGCCTGGCGACCAGCGTGGCAGTCGGCGCGACCAGCCGAACATCCGCCGGCGGCAGGTCGCGCGAGAGGTCGACGATGCCGCGCGGCAGCCGCACCGCGCTGAGGAAGGGGAATCGCCGCGCGTAGGCTTCGGCCTGGACGAAGTCGAACAGGCGGATGCCCGGCGTCTGCAGCAGCATCTGCACCATCTGCGATTCGGGCGCCGAGGCGAACACCAGCGCATCGCTCTCGCCGGCGAGCAGGCCCATCACCGCCGGGGTCTGCGCCTGCTCGCGCCAGCTCAAGCTGTGCCGGCCCGACCCGGTTGGCATCGAGCAGCCGGGTCATCAGCCGCGGCACGCCGCTGCCCGCCGTGCCGACATCGAGCGTCCAGCCCGGCAACTGCCGCAGGCTGGTGAGCGGCGTGGCGCCGAGCTGCCGGCTGGCTGATGCCTCACGGTAGAACAGCCACACCGGCTCGAAGAAGAGGCTGCCGAGCGAGACGAGCGGCGCTTCGGCTGCCACTGCGTCCGGCGTTTTCGCCGGGTCCGCAGCGGCCGCATCGTCGACGCCACCCTGGACGAAGGCGATATCGACGCCCGAATGCGGATCGTTCAACAGCGTCAGGTTCTCCGCCGTGCCCTCGGTGCTGCGCAGCTCGACGCGGATGCCTTCGCGCGCCAGCTGCGCCGCATAGCGCTGGCCGAACTCGGCATAGGCGCTGCGTTCGGGTCCGGTGGCGAGCACCACCTGGCGCGGCGGCGTCGGGTCGAGCGCCCAATAGGCGATGGCCAGCAGCAGCAGCGCCACCAGCAGAAAGGGGCCCGCGGTCGCCAGCAGGTCGCGGGCGGAAAGCAGGGTGTTGCGCAGGGCTTGGGGCATGGGGGGTGTCCTGCACGCGGGGCGTGCCGGTTCGAGGGTAGCGCGGCGCGGGGCGAGCGCCCACCGCGCCACCCATCGCCGCGGCATGGGGCAGGGGTCAGGCGCTAAAGTCCGCGCGTGCCGGAGCGCCTGCGAGGCGGGTCCGGCCCCATCGACGACCCAACGACAAAGGAAGCCGCATGAACAGCAGATTTCTCAGGCGCCTCGGCGGCATCGGGCTGATCGCCCTGGGGTGCGGCGCCGCACTGGGCGGGCGAAGGTGCGGGCGTGCTGCCGGCCGAGCAACGCGCCGGCAACATCGCCTATGTGACCGGCGGCATCGACTTCGGCCAGTCGAGCGCCTTCCAGCAGGCGCGCTCGCGCTATCCCCTGGCGATCGAGCTGCTGCAGCGAGCGGGCAACCGCAACCAGTACACGGCGGATGCGCAGGTGCGGGTGGTCGACGGCTCGGGCAAGACGGCATTCGAGGCGCGCGCCGACGGCCCCTACATGCTGGTGCGCATGCCGAGCGGCAGCTACCGGGTCGAAGCCACGCTCAACGGCCAGACCGAAAGCAAGGCGGTGCGGGTCGGCGGCCGCGGCACGAGCCGGGTGGCGCTGATCTTCCCGGAAGGCGTCGGCAGCGAGCCCGCGCCGCAGCCGGTTCGCGGCGAAGTCAAGCCGTAGGCGGAGCAGGGCGGGCGTCGACGGGCATCGCCTCTGTCGGCGACGAACTCGGCGCGGCGCCTTCAGCGCCCTCCGCCGGAACCGGCCGGGGGCGTGCGCGGCAGGTTGGGCGTCACGCCCGGCGGGCAGGAGCTTTGGCACCAGGTGATTCGCCGGCCGCGGTTCTGGACGAAGGCCGGCGCAGCGGCAGTGGACGGTGTCGCCACCGTTGCAGGGGCCGGTACTGAAGCAGGCACTGGAGCAGGCACCGCCACGCCCGTCGGCTCGACCGCCGGGATCGCGGCTGCAGGCACGGGCGTGGTGACGACGGGTGCCGGCGCGGCCGCATCGGCCGTCGGCAGCACGGCCACAGCCGCCGGCGCGGCGCCGGTCGGACGCGTCGTTCGTGCAGGCGCCAGCGGCGCCCGGCACGGGCACGGGCACCGCCGGCGCCAGTTTGCGCTCCACCTCGTCGACCTTGCGCTCGACTTCGCTGCGCACCGCCTCGATCCTGTCGAGCCGCAGGTCGGCGGTGCTGGGTTGCGACTGCCTGACGATGCGCGGCGTGATGATGACCACCGTTTCGGTCATCGTCGTGCTTTCGTCGTTGCTCGAGAACGCCCGGCCGATGCCCCAGATGTCGCTCAGCACCGGCACGCCGCTGCGCCGTGCGCTGGTGCTCTGCTTGATCAGGCCGCCGATGAAGATCGATTCGCCGTCGTCGCAGAGCAGCTGCGTCGTCACCTCGGTGCTCTTCTTCGAGGGAATGCCGCCGGCGACGCTGGCCGAGCTGACCTCCGGATGGATGCGCATGCGCACCCGGCCCTGCTGGTCGACCGACGGCGTGACCCGCAGGATGACGCCGGTTTCCAGAAACTGGATGCTTTCCGTCGTCACCTGGTTGATCGTCGTCGTCACCCGGTAGCCGATGCGGTCGCCGATGACGGCGGATGCCTCCTGGTTTTCGAGTGCCAGCAACTTCGGCGTCGACAGCGTCTGCACCCGGCCCTTGCTCGACAGCGCGGCGAGATAGACCTCGAGATTGCGGTTGACGAGGTTGAAGAAGAGGCCGGCGACGCCGCGCGGCGCCAGGCCGCTGGTACCGACCGCGTTGGTGCGGTCGGCGCTGAAGACCTTCTGCCAGTCGACGCCGAAGACTTCCGACTGGTCGAGCGTGATCTCGAGGATCTTGGCCTCGATCAGGATCTGCTTCGGTTCGGAGTCGACCTCCTGCAGGATGCGCTCGAGCCGGGCGAGAAAATCGGGCTGGTCCTCGATCACCAGCGTGCTGCGCTCCTCCAGCGCCGTGATCTTGCCGCTCGGCGACAGGTGCTTGGTCAGGATGTCGGCGACCAGCCTGGTGTTGGAGTACTGCACCTTGAACGAGCGCACCTGGGTGTTGCCGGTGTTCGCCAGCCGGCTGTCCTTGCGCTCGACGACGAAGTAGTCGGCGCCGCGCTTCTCGACCACATAGCCGGCGACGCTGGCGACGGTGTGGATCGCCTGCCGGGGATCGACGTTGTAGAGGCTCAACGAGACATTGCCGCTCACGCCCTTGCCGAGCAGGATGTTGACCTTTTCATGGCGCGACAGCACGTCGAAGACTTCGTGCAGCGACGCATCCTTGAAGCGCAGCGAGATCAGCCGGCCCTGCTGGGTGAGGTTGATCTCGGGCGCCTGGGCGCGGCTCGGCAGGCTGCCGGCGGCAATCGCCATCGCGCCGAGGGCCGCGATCAGTCGGGTTCGAAGGCGCGTCATGGTCGGGATTGTCCTGGGGTGTGCATGCTGAGAACGGTCTGCTGGCGACCCTTGACGAAGGTCGCGAAGCCGTCCTCGAGGCGAATCAGCCGCCAGCCGTCGATGCTCTCGCCGAGGCCGACGACGGTGCCGCCGACATTGGCAACCGAGGCGCGGCCGGCCAGCATGATGCCGCGCAGCTGGGGCTGCCAGGGTGGTGGTGGGGCCTCGACTGGCGCTGCCGATTCGCCGGCGCGCACGAAAGGCGCCGACGCGGAGGTCGGTGGTGGGACGGCCCGGCGGGCGAACGGATCATGGCGCAGCCCATTGACCACGGCATCGGCACCGGCATGGGAGGCGGCGATGAAGAGCGACAGCACGGCCAGCAGCACCGATGCCATCCGCCTGTAAAGCACGCAGGTCCCGGCGCGCCTCACCGTGCAACTCCCGAGGCGGCCGGCGCAACACGGTACGCGGCCAGCCGCACCGACAGGGCCACACGCTCGCCGCCATCGACCGACTTGAACTCGAGCTCGGTCGCGATCAGCGGCTTGACCTCGGCGAGCGCCTCGGTCAGCCAGGCGAACAGCGCCTTGTAGCTGCCGCGCGCCTCGACCTGGAAGCCGGCCTCCTCGAACGGGCCGATGGCGCGTTGCTGCGGCGGCTTGACCCCGCCCAGCGCCACGCCGTGGCGACTCGCGATGCCGTCGAGCGTGGTCATCAGGAAGGGGATCATGGCTTCGTCGGTGCGCAAGGGGCCGCCTCCGAGGCCGCGGTCGATGACGCCGATCTCGCGCTCGAGCCGCTCGAGCTCGGCTGCATTGCCGGCGTCGCCCTGGCGGGCGAGTTCGAGTTGGCTGCGCGTCCGGGTCAGCGTCTGCAGTTCGGCCCAGGGACCGCGCAGCACGACCCACGACTGGAACAAGGCGACGAAGAGAACCGAGCCGAGCACGATCTTCAGCACGCGCGGATCGAGCGCCGCCAGCCGTTGCAGCAGTGCCGTCATGGTGTGGTCTTCCTTTGCGCGGTGTCGTCGATCCTGCCGCCGAGATGGAAATCGACGACGTCGCCACCGGCCTCGCGGCGCAGCCGGGTTTCGCCCAGGCGCAGTCCCTCGATACCCGGCTGCCCACCCAGGGCACGCATGAAGTCGGTGACCGCGGCATGCGCCAGTGCATGGCCCTGAAGGTCGAAGCGGCGGCTCAGCACCGGCCGCCCGGCCGACGCCGCTGGGGCTGCCGGTGTTGCCGCGGCAGCCGATGCCGGCGACGCGAATTCGACGTCGCGCGCGTACGTCAGGCCTTCCAGCCAGACGGGCGGCTGGTAGGCCGCGTCGATGGCGTGGACGATGCGATCCCAGCCCGCCGGGTCGCGCATCTCCTGCAATGCGGCGAGGTGGGCGTCGGCGCCGAGCTTGCGTGCGCGAAGGGCGGTCAGCCGCGTCAGCCGCTCGCCGGCGGCCAGCGCCGACTGGCGCAAGGCCTCGACCTGCGGCCGCTCGCTGCCCAGGCGCCAGCCGAGCCATGCCCGCGTGCCACCGGCCAGCAACAGCAGCACGGCCAGGCCGATGCCGAAGCGCTGCAGCCAGCGGCGCAGCCGGCGCAGCGCGAGGTAGTCGCGCGGGATCAATTCGATGTCAGCCATGTTCGCGCATCCCGCGCAGGCCGAGCCCGCACGCCATGGCCATCGCGGCAAGCGGCTGCAGCCTTGCCAGGACGCCGTCGACGGGGTGGCCGCCGAAAGGCCGGAATGGATTCAGCACCTCGACCGGCAGCTGCAGCACCTGCTGCATCAGCCGGTCGACGCCGCGGTAGCGTCCGACGCTGCCGAGCAGGTAGATGCGGTCGATGCTGCGGCCGCGGCTGCGCGAGGCGGTATAGACCAGCGTCTGGTTGATCTCGGCGACGAGCGCTGCAAAGTCCGGCCGCAGCACCTCGGCAAGCGTGCGAGCGAGTTCGCCGTCGACTTCGCTCTCGGCGGGATCGGCGAAACCGGTCTGCTCGAGCATCCGCGCGGCCATGTCGTCGCTGACGGTGAGCACCCGTGCGAGCCGGTCGAGCAGCATGCGGTCGCCGAACTCGATGCCGCGGTCGAGGATCAGGCGCCGCCCCCAGACGACGCTGACATGGCTTTTCACGTGGCCGAAATTGATCAGCAGCACGTTGGGGTGCTTTTCACGCGTGTCGAGCGCGTTGACGAACGAGATCAACCGGGCGAGTGCGGCCGGGCCGGCATCGAGCGACGCCGCTTCGAGGCCCGCGGCGTCGAGCAGGTCGAGATGGCGCAGCACCTTGTCGCGCGGCGCCACCACGACCAGCGCCTCGCGCCGCGCCGGGTCGCCGTTGTCGTTGCGGATCGGCATGTAGTCGACCACCGAGGTGGCGAGCTCGCCCTTCAGCCGCTCGCGCAGCTCCGACGCGATGGCCAGGGTGTCGTCGCCGCTGGCCGGGTAATTGACCAGCAGCATGCGCATCTCGTCGGGGCGCAGGCACGAAACCACCTTGCGGCCGCGGAATGCATGCTCTCTCAGGGCTTCGCGCACCAGGGCCTTGAGCCGCGAGGGCTGGGTTGTCAGCTCGTCGCGCGGAACGGGGTAGGGCGTCGAGACCGCCGCGCGCAGCGTCGGGCCGGCGGCGGCCGCATCGAACTGCACCAGGTTGAGCCGGTCCTGCGCCAGGTCGAAGCCGATCGGTCCGCCCGGTGACTTGCCCTCGTGGGGCTTCGAGGACAGCAGCGCCCGCAGCGACTTCAAGCGGCGCTCGCAAAGTCCACCCGCAGCCGCTCGGCCGCTGCAGGTGGGGCATCGACGATCCGGTTGCCGCCGGCGCGCTTGGCGTCGTGAAGCGCCGCGTCGGCGCGCGCGCAGGCTGAAGTCATTGTCGGCAGTGCCGAAGCCCGCGACATTCGGACCCAACCGCCGCTGCGGGTTGGCGCGGGCATCGCAGGGTCACGCCGTCTCCGGCAAAGACGCAGGCAGTCCAGATCGAGCGGATTGAACGGGCGAGTTTCACGTGGGGGGAGGTCGCGTTGCGGCGCGCGCTAGGGTCTGCGGCGCCACGGGTTGCTCGTGTTATCGGCCAGACCGGCGGAAAACTTCGGGCCAGCTCGTACTCGCCAAGGTCCCCAGGGCTCGGCCAAGCCCAGGCCGAGGTGCCTGCTCACGGGCAGGGCTCGAGGTAGTTGAGCACCAGTTTCGGCCGATCGGCGAGCGATCCGCCCCTCCTGGCTGACGTACTTCGATCTGCTTGGTGCTGCCGCCGGCGATCAGCCAAAGGCCGCGGTTGGGATCGGGTCGGCCACACCCATGCCGCCGCCGCGTCGGTGATGTCCCAGATCTTTCCAGCCGATCTCGTCCGAGGTCGTGCGGGCGGCGACCGGCGACCGGGTCGTACTTCTGCGCCGGCCAGGCCGTTGCCTGTCCGCGTCTCCCAGGTCGACCATGTCGCTGTCCAGTCCAGGCTTGCGCTCAGTAGATGGGTGGCGACCCCGGTCACATCGTGTCGAGCCGCTGGCGTTGGTTCGATCCTGCCGCAGCGACATCTGCGCACCGGGCGAGCGGCTGCCGTCGGCTTCGTAGCGGTCGACCAGCCGGCTGTCCGGCGGCAGGGCGAAGTTGAAGCGGATCAGTGACTTGGTACGACGTGGTTCGGGTGCGTGCGCAGCTGCAGCCGGTGTCTGCGGTGCCGTGGCTGGTCCTCCGGGGGACTTTCAGCATCGACGTAGGTGTCGGTAACGTCGTTCGCGCCCTGCTGCAACGGTTAGGCTCTGCGATGCGCGTCGGTACGACAACGACCTTGTCGCGCTTCAGCGTCACACGTCGCACCGTTGTAGCTACCGGTGGCGCTCAGGCTGCAGGATTCGCGGCGCTGGCTGCCGGCACCGCCTCGGTGGAGCTGGCGGTGTAGGGCGCGCCGCCGATCTCGCCGCCTCGAAGGTGCTGTTTAGATCGGCAGGGCAGCAGTCGAGCTGCCGGCGGCGTAGTTCGCATGCTGCAGGCCGGCCTCAGCGGCGTAGCGGGCCTTCTCGCGTCGGCGCGGCCGGCGACCATCGCGACGTTGGCTGCCGCTGTCGCGGTTCGACAGATAGGCCACCGAGGCGATCAGGCCCAGCGCCAGCGCCACCGGCAGCAGGATGAAGCCGCCGCTGCTCGCGGCCGCTGCACGCGCCGCGAGCGCCGCGCTGCGTCTCACAGCGTGCCGCCGCCCGAGCCGCGCGCCGGCCGACAAGCGGCGGCAGCGTCTGCGAGCGCCGGGGTTGGACACGGTCAGTGCGACTGCGACGGCCGGCGCGGTCGAGGAGACCGCTCGGCCGCGAGCGGCCGCGCGGAGAACGCAATCGACGTTCTCGGCGATCACGCGGCTGCCGGTGCAGGCGGTGTCGGCGCGGCGTGGTCTCGATCAGCTGGCGGCGTGATGGTATTCAGGCAGTACATCGTCGGGCTGAACCAGTCGCCGGTCGACCTGGCCGGTGGGATGGCGAGCGCCCGGCGGGGGTGCGTCGGCGGGCCCTGGCGACGATCGAGCCCAGCGCAAAGCGCGCCTGGTAGGCCATCTCGTTGCGCTCGCGGCTGAAGGTCTGCGCCCGCAGCCGTTGAGCGTCACGCCGAACAGCGTGCCGAGCAGGAGCGCGGCCAGCGCGGCGGCCACCAGCAGCTCGACCAGGCCGAGCCCGCGCTGGCTGCACGCCGTGCCATACGGCCGGCGTCGCGGCTTTCACCACCAGCGGCCCCCAGCGTTTCGAGCGAGGCGCCGCCGCCCTCGAAGGCGACCTTGATGCGCAGCAGCCCGCTATCGGCGTCGGTGCAGCGCGGTGCCGTCGCAGCGGTACAGGACGACGAGGCGTCTGCCGGCCGGCGCCAGCGCGGATCCGAGAGCACGGTGTTGGTGACCGTGCTCTGGTTGAGTTCGGCGCTGGAGTGTCGGCGGGTAGGTCGCGCATAGAGGCTGTGAACGGCTTGGCGAGCACCTCCTCCATCTTGCGCTGCAGCCGCTGCGCCTTTCGGCCTCGGTCGGGTGGATCTGGCTGCCGGTGACGCCGCCCTGCAGGGCGTCCATCGCGGGCACCAGGGCGACGACGACAAGCACCGTCGCCACCAGCACCTCGATATACGACAGCCCGCGCTGCAGCGCTGCCGCGGCGGACGACGGAATCGGCTGCAGGCCGGTCGCGCTGGTCAGAGGCCAGCTGACCCGGCCCGTTGCGGGATCGATGGCGATGGTCAGCGCTTGCCCGCATAGCGAGCACCAGGCTGCTGCCGGAGCAGCTCGGCCGGCAGCAGTCGGCGGAGATGCCACGGGAGGACGCCTGCCAGCAGTGCGCATCGGCGACACACGCCGTGGCCGAACACGAGGCTCGAGCCGGTACGCCGGCGACGAGGAATTTCGCCTGGGCAACCACACCGGCTCGACCGGGAGCCGCCGGTGAGGTCGACGTCATAGGCGCGGCGGGTCAGCGGGATCGACCACGGGGTCGGCGCGGAGCAGCGATCCGCAGCCGCCGCGAGCAGCCGCAGCCGGCCGCGGGCGGTTTCGGGGTCGACCAGCACGCTCTGCCTGTTCGCATGGCCTCGCTGCGGGCGAAGCGCAGCGCGTTGGCGGTCTGCTCGGCGGCCACAGTCAGCCTGCTCGAGTCGTTGAACGAGAGGCTGGGCAGCACCACTGCGCGACGATCGCCAGCACCGCCACGGTGATCAGCAATTCGGCCAGGGTGACGCCGCGCTGGCGGCGGTGGCAGACGCCGCGACCCGGTGATCGCCGTCGGAACAGGCAGGGCTCAATAGCGTGTTGTACGCCTGGGACGCCTTGCTGTCGTTCGCGTTGCTGTTCAGATGACGATCTGTCCCGTCGTACGAAGTACGCCCAGCCGCCGGTTGCCGTCGGGAGCTGGCGTCGCCGTCAGACCACGACGTCGCGCTTGCCCTTGATCGGGTCCGCCGGGATCGCCTTGCGGATGTACGGGCCGTACTTGAAGTGGCTCGCCGACGCTGCAGGCGGTGCCGCCCGCGTCCGAGTACATGGTCAGTCTGTTCCTTGAACGCGGCTTCGGGTCGCTGGCAGCAGCGCCCGTGCCGGCGCACCCGGCGCGTGCACGGTGCCAGCGACCGCTGCCTTGACGCCGGGATAGTCGCCGTGCTGCGCCCTGTACAGCTCGATCGCGTTGCGCATCGCGCTCAGGTTGGAATCGAGTGCCGCCTCCTGCGCGTCGCTTGGTCGACGCTGCTGAACTGCGGGATCACGATCGCCGCCAAGATCGCCAGGATGATCACGACGATCAGCAGCTCGACCAGGGTGAAGCCGGAAGAGCGCTTCGTTCGTTTCAGGATGGACATGGAGCGTTCCTCGAGCGGGTAGCTGAGTGATGGGGCGAAGATGTGCGGATTATCGGCATCGCCCCGTAGGGATTTAGCGCAAAGCGGCTGGGGTGTGAACGCGTCGACGCATCTAGTGCGCCGCCCGGCTCAGCTTGAAGATCGGCAGGATCAGCGAGGCGACGATGATGCCGACGATGCCGCCCATCACCAGCAGCATCACCGGCTCGGCCAGCCGCGTCAGCAGGCCGATGCGCTTGGTCAGTTCGCGGTCGTAGAACTCGGCGATGCGGCTCATCACCTTGGCGCAGGTTGCCGGTCTCCTCGCCGGTGGCGACCATCTGGCTGCACCATCGGCGGCACGAAGGCGGCTTCCTCGAAGCCGGCGGCGATGCCGCGGCCTTCGGTCACCTGGGTGCGCAGCCCGTCGATGAAGCGGCGGAATACCGAGTTGCGCACCAGGTCCTGGCAGGCGTCGAGCGCGTCGACGAGCGGCACGCCGTTGGCGAGCGACAGGCTCATCACGCGCAGCGTCTGCGTCAGGTAGATCTGCACGAAGAAGTCGCGAACCACCGGCAGGCGCAGCTTCAGGCCGTCGAGCTGGTTGCGCGTCTGCGGCTGTCGCAGCCAGGCCACCGCCCCGGCGATCAGCGCGCCGAGCCCGGCGATCACCCACGGCCAGTGGCTGCACCAGCAGGTCCGACAGCGCCATCAGCACCAGCGTCGACAGCGGCAGCTCGCGAGCGGATGCGCTCGAACATCGCCGAGAACTTCGGAAACACGCTGACCAGCACGAAGACCACCGTCGCGACGGAAAAGAAGATCAGGAAGGCCGGATACGACAGCGCCGACGACCAGCATGCTGCGCATGCGCTCGGTCTTCTCGTCCATCTCGATCAGCTGCTGCAGCACCTCGGGCAGGAAGCCGCCTTCCTCGGCGGCGGCGACCAGGTTGACATAGGTCGGCGAGAACATCGCCGGGTGCGCGGCCAGCGCGGCCGACAGCGGCTGGCCTTCGAGGATGCGTCGCACAGCGCCTGGATGATCTGCGCCAGGCGCGGGTCGCCGGTCTGCTTGCGCAGGCCCTTCGAGCGCCTCGTGCAGGCTGACGCCGGTTTCGAGCAGCAGCGCCAGCCGCTCGGTGAAGAGCATCCGTTCGCGGGCGCCGATGCGGCCCTGCAGCGCGAAGCAGCAGCGTCTGCAGGCGCATCGCGGCGGCGCGGCGGTCGAGCCGCCGCCCGCGCCTGCTGCCGGCGGCAGCCGGGAAAAATCGATCGCCATCGTGGTTGCGCTGCCAGGGTCGGGTGGCGGCTCAGCCGATGTTCACCGCGCGCGAGACTTCCTCGAGCGTGGTGCGGCCCTCGAGCACCCGCCGAGTCCGTCGCGGAACAGCGAGGCGCGGCCGGAGCTCGCCACAGTGCGCGGCGAGCGTCGTCGCGCGACGGGTTCCGCACCATCACGCGCTGCAGCGACTCGTCGGCGACCAGCACCTCGTGGATGCCGAGGCGGCCCTTGTAGCCCGAGTCGTAGCAGGCGGTGCAGCCGCGGCCGCTTGCACCAGGCGGATCGGCTCGGCCTGCGACCAGCCGTGGCGCTCGGCCAGTTCGGGCGGCGCCAGGTAGCTGGTCTTGCAGCCCGGGCAGACATGGCGCACCAGCCGCTGCGCGACGACGCCGGCCAGCGCCGACGCCAGCAGATACGGCTCGACGCCCATGTCGACCATGCGCGACAGCGCGCCGATGGCGTCGTTGGTGTGCAGCGTCGAAAGCACCAGGTGGCCGGTGAGCGCCGCCTGCACGGCGATCTCGGCGGTCTGCGCGGTCGCGGATCTCGCCGAGCATGACCACGTCGGGGTCCTGCCGCAGCACGTGCTTGAGCATCTTCGCGAAGGTCAGGCCGATCGCGTCGTTGACCTGGTTCTGGTTGATGATGTCCAGCTGGTATTCGACCGGGTCCTCGATGGTGACGATGTTCGTCTCCATGCTCTTCAGGTAGTTGACCGCGGCGTACAGCGTCGTCGTCTTGCCGCTGCCGGTCGGCCCGGTGACCAGGATCAGGCCGTGGGCGCGGCCGAGCAGCTGCTTGAACGGGTCGAGGTTGTGCGCGCTCATGCCGAGCTTTTCGACATCGAGGATCGACTGGTTCTTGTCGAGCACCCGCAGCACGACCTTCTCGCCGTTGATGCCGGGCAGCGACGAGAAGCGCAGGTCGACGGTGCGGCCCTGCGTGGCCACCTGGATGCGGCCGTCCTGCGGCATGCGGCGCTCGGCGATGTCGAGGTTGGCCATCACCTTCAGCCGCGAGACGATCGCCGGGTGCAGCTCGACGCGCGGCGTCATCACCTCGTAGAGCACGCCGTCGACGCGGAAGCGCACCCGCGAACGACCGCGCGTGATCTCGATGTGGATGTCGCTGGCCTTGTCGCGGATGGCGCGCTGGATCAGGTTGTTGACCAGGTTGATGACCGGGCTGGCGCCGGCCATCTCGTCGATCGTCGGTGTAGTCGTCGGGAATCTGGTCGGCGATCAGCGACAGGTCGTCGGCCTCGGCCTCGAGCAGGGCGGTGGAATAGTCGCTGCCGCTGTAGGCCTCGTGCAGGTTCTTCAGGATGTCTTCGCGGCGGCACAGCACCAGCCGCAATCGGCAGCCGGTGATGCTAGCGGACCTCGTCGAACACCGGCACCGCCTGCGGATCGGCGGTGGCCAGCGTCAGCGTGTCCTGCACCTTGAACAGGGGCAGCACTTCCAGCCGCTTGGCGGCCTCGCGGGTGAGCAGGGCGATCGCTGCGGGCTCGTAGAGGCCGGGGCGCAACGCCGATGTACGGCATGTCGAGCTGCACGCTCAGCGCCTTCAGCACATCCGCTTCGGGAACCAGTCCCTTGTCGATCAGGATGTGGCCGACGCGCCTGCCGCTGTCGGTCTGCAGTCTGCACCACGTCGGCCAGCTGTTCCGCGCTGAGCGAGCCGCGTTCGAGCAGGATTTCGCCGAGCCGCTGGCCCTTGCGCCGCGCGCCGGTTTGCGATGGCGCCGGCATCGGCCGTCGGCTCGACCAGCCAGAGCTGCTCGACCATGCCGGTGGCGACGAAGATGTCCTTCACCAGCGGCTGCAGGTTGACCAGCTTGAGGCGGCCGCCGAGTCTGCGACAGCTTGGCCTGCGTCTCGAGCAGGATCTCGATCGCCCGGCCGTTGAGCGCGCTGACACGGCCGAGGTCGACCACCAGCTGGACCTGGTTGGACGCGATGCACGCGGCCAGCGCGCCCAGCAGCGCTGCATGGCTGGCCTCGTCGATCAGCGCACCCGGCGGCGCGACATAGGTCATCGCGCCGATACGGCTGCGCGTGACCACCTCATCCATGCTGCGGCTTCGGCGCTGGCGCTCGCGGCGTGATGTGGAAGCGCTTGAACCACTCCGGTTCGGCTGCGCAGAGCTTGCGGAACACCGCGACGATCGCCGGGTCGAGCTGCGTGCCGGTGCACGCGCTCGATCTCGCGCATCGACTCTTCGTGGCTGCGTCCGGCGCGGTAGGCGCGCGAGCTGGTGATCGAGTCGTAGGTGTCGGCGACGGCGATGATCCGGGCGTGCAGCGGAATCCGCTCGCCCTTCAGGCCGTGCGGATAGCCGGTGCCGTCGTACTTCTCCTGGTGGTGGCGCGCGCCGGGAACCGCGTCCTTCAGGTAGTCGATGTGGCGCAGGATTTCGTAGCTGCGCTCGGGGTGGACCATGATGAACGCGTACTCGTCGCGGGTCAGCCGCGACGGCTTGCAGAGCACCGCGTCGGGAATGCCGATCTTGCCGACGTCGTGCAGCAGCGAGCCCCAGAACAGGTTGTTCAGGTCGTCTTCGCCCAGCTCGAGCGCGCGGCCGATCTCCATCGAGAGGTGGTGCACCCGCTCGCTGTGGCCGCGGGTGTAGGGGTCCTTGGCTTCGACGGCCTCGATCAGCGCGGCCGCGATCTGCTCGTTGAAGGCGCCGAGCTGCTTGACCAGCGAGTAGCTCTGCGTCAGGCTCGACAGCTGGTTCGCCAGCACTTCGGCCAGCCGCCGGTCGCTGTTGCTGAAGTCGGCCTTGTCGGCGTGGTTGAGCAGCACCAGCTGCGCGTTGACATGGCCGTCGCAGCGCACCGGGCACGACATGATCTTGTACGGCATGTCGGTGAAGACATAGGCGCGCCGCGGATCGTCGGCGTCGTTGACGCACCACCGTCTCGCGGGTCGACTGCACGAAGCGGAACAGGTCGCCGCGCATCTCGACCAGCACCAGGTCGAGGTTGTGGATCGGCTTGCTCGGCTGGGCCGCCGACAGGCACAGGTTCTCGCTCGGGCAGACGAAGGCGACCACGTCGACGTGCATCTGCTCGGCGCAGCTGTGCAGCAGGCTCTGGAAGACCTCGAGCTTCTGGCCGTGCTGGCGCACCTGCTGGTCGACGCCGTAGACCAGGTGCAGCTCTTCGTAGCGGTCGGCGAGCTCCTCGGTCATGCTGCCGAGCTCGAAGCGCAGCCGGCATTCGTCGACGATCGATGCGCCCACGTCTTCCAGCGCTTCGGCGATGCCGTCGAGTTCGGGCGGTGCGGCGTCGCTGCCGAAGCGCGGCGTGAGCACCGCGAGCCAGCCGATGCCGTCCGGCCCGCGCCTCGATCGGGCAGTACAGCAGCGTGTGCTCGTCACCGAGCGGATGCGCCGCCAGCCCGCCGCCTTCGAAAGGCCAGTCGAACCCCTCGGCAACGAGGCCTTCGAGCTGCTCCGACAGGTTCGCGCCGGGTGCGTTCGGGCTGACCCACTGCGGCTGGCCCGCGGGGTTGCAGACGGCAAACGCCAGGTCGCTGCCGGCGGAGCGCACCAGCCAGCGGTGGTACTTGGCGAGGTCGAGCTCGCCGACGAATCGCTCAAGCATGGTTGTTTGCCGGGCTGCGGGCAGCAGCCCGGTCGAAATGGCGTGCCAGCCGGACGACCAGCTGCCGGGGACTGATCGGCTTTTCGAGGAACTCGATGTCGCCGATGGCCCGCACCCACTCGCGCTCCTCCCGGGCGGTCAGCGAGGACATGACGAAGATCGGAAACGGCCGCTCGGGCATCGCCTGCTGGATCGACTTGATCAGCTCGCGGCCGTTCATCTGCGGCATCTTGATGTCCGAGATCAGCGCATCGGGCGGTTCGGCAAGCACCCGTGCCAGCGCGGCCTCGCCGTCGGGCTCGGTCGCGACCCGGTAGCCGGCGCGCTCGAGCGAGAACTGCAGCACGCGCAGCATGCAGGGCTCGTCATCGACGATCAGAACGGTTTTCATGCGGCCACGGCCTCCCGGTACGTTGCGGTTTGTTTGCTCATCTGGATGCAGAACTCGGTTCCCTTGCCCACTTCGCTGGTCACGCGAATGCTGCCGTGGTGCAGATCGACGATCTGCTTGGCCAGGTGCAGCCCCAGCCCGTGGCCCGAGCGTGCGGCCACGGCACTGTCGCCGACCCGGTAGTACTTGTCGAAGACATGTTCCAGGTGCTTGGCCGGAATGCCGATGCCGCTGTCGCGGACACGGATCTCGATGCCGTTTTCCCCGGTCTCCTCGGCGGTCATCGCGACCCGGCCGCCGTCGACGTTGTACTTGATCGCATTGCTCAGCAGGTTGTTCAGGGCGATGCGGAACAGGTCCTTGTCGATGGCCACCAGGCCGAGGTTGGGCGGCACGTCGATGCGGAACTCGATGCCGCGGCCGAGTGCGTTCTGGCGCAGCGACTCGAACGAGTCGTGCAGCAGGTCGCGAAGGTTGACGCCCTGCCGCTCGAGCGCCATCGCACCGGTTTCGAGCTTGGAGATGTTCAGCAGGTTGCCGATCAGCGAGTTCATCCGCTCGACCTCGTCGTGGATCACGTTGACGGCCTCGATGCGCATCGACTCGCCGAGATCGCCCGGTTCCATCAGCAGTTCGCTGTAGGCGGCAACCGTGTTCAGGGGCGTCTTGAGTTCGTGCGAGACGCTGGAGACGAACTCGGCGCCGGCGTTGCGTGCCAGCTGCTCCTGGGTGGCATCGCGAAACACCACCAGCGTGCCGAAGACGGTCGAGCGGTCCTGCGGCGAGAACAGCGGATACGACGCAAGCGACAGGTGGCGCGTCGTGCCACCGCTCTCGATCGCGACCTGGATTTGCGCGTTGCTCGGGCCGACGTTGCTGTCGGACCGGTGCTGCAGCAGGAATGCCAGCACCTCGGGGTTGTGGCACCACGCCTGCGGCGGCTGGCCGACGATCTGCTGCCGGCGTCGCGCCGAGCAGCGGCTCGAGCTTGGCGTTGGCAAAGGTGGCACAGCACGCCTCGTCGATGACGACCACGCCCTCCGGCAGCGCGTGCAGCAGCGCCTCGACCTTCTCCTTCTTGTAGGCGAGCAGCCGGTTCGCCGTGACCGAACTCGAGCGCTCGGCCTCGAGCTCGCGAATGCGCGCTTCGGCGGCTTGCAGGAAGCGGCCGAAACGCTGCACGAAGTCGCTGATCTGGAAGCTGTCGGTCACCATGCCGGCGGGCTGCCCGGGCCACTTGCCGACGGCCTGCATCTGCTCGTTCAGGGCGGCAAGCGGCTTCATTTCGCGGCGCATCAGGAAATAGAACAGCGTGGCCAGCAGGAAGATCGGCAGGGCGAGCAGCGCCGAGAAGGAGATTTGTTCGACGCCCAGCCAGCCGGGTGCGTCGTAGTAGCCGAGGCGGACGAAGCCGGCCAGGTTGCCGTTGTTCATCACCGGCCCGTAGAACTCGCGCACGGCGCGGCCGTCGCCGGGCGTCTGCAGCGCTTTTTCGCCGACCCAGTTGGCGGGTTCGCTCGGCAATGGCGTGTCGGGCACGAGGGTCGTCGGTGCCACCACCTCGGCGAGCTTGGCGCCGTTCGGCGACACCAGCACGCCATAGGCGAAGTCGGTGCTGCGCTGGATGCCGAGCAGCGTCTGCAGCAGGCCGGGCCGGCCCTCCTGCGGCGCCAGCTGGTCGAAAGGCAGGCTCGACAGGGCGCGCGACAGGCCGATGCCCTGCGAGCGGATCTGCCGCTCCTGGATGCTTGCCTGGCGGCCGACGTAGAGCGCCACCGTCACGGCGATGACGGCCAGCGTGGCGGCGATCATCAGGAGCCCGAGACGGTCGTTCTTCATGAATTTTCTAGGGATGGACGGGCGGGCCGGGTGCAGGTCCGCATCGACGGACCACCTGCTATCGGTCGGTGGCGATCACGACTTGAGCAAGGAAGCACCGGCAGGGCGATTCCCATCGCCAAACGTGCGGGAATGCACGCAGCGACCGCGGCAGCTGCCGCAACGCGGTTCAGCCGATTCGTCCGAGCAGCAGGAATTCCATCAACGCCTTCTGCACATGCAGCCGGTTCTCGGCCTCATCCCAAACGACCGACTGGGGTCCGTCGATGACCTCGGCTTCGACTTCTTCGCCGCGATGCGCCGGCAGGCAGTGCATGAAGAGCGCATCCGGACGGGCCGCAGCCATCATCTCGCGGTCGACGCGCCAGTCGGCGAAGGCCCGCTGGCGCTCGGCGTTCTCGTCCTCGTAGCCCATGCTGGTCCAGACGTCGGTGGTCACCAGGTGCGCGTCGCGGCAGGCGTCGAGCGGATCGTCGAACAGCCGCAGGCAGTCGGGGTTCTCGATGCCGGCGATCTGCGGATCGATCTCGTAGCCGCCCGGCGTGCTGACATGGAGCGTGAACCCGAGGCGGTCGGCAGCCTGCAGCCAGCTGTTGGCCATGTTGTTGCCGTCGCCGACCCATGCCACCACCTTGCCCGCGAGGCTGCCGCGCTGTTCCATGAAGGTGAACACGTCGGCGAGGATCTGGCAGGGATGGTGCTCGTTGGTCAGGCCGTTGATCACCGGCACCCGCGAATGCGCGGCGAAGGCTTCGAGCTTGCTTTGCTCGTAGGTGCGGATCATCACCAGGTCGACCATCCGGCTGATGACCCGGGCGCTGTCTTCCACCGGCTCGGAGCGGCCGAGCTGGCTGTCGCCGGTGGTCAGGTTGACCACCGTTCCACCCATCTGGTACATGCCGGCTTCGAAGCTGACCCGGGTGCGGGTGCTCGCCTTCTCGAAAATCATCGCCATCGTCCGGTCGACGAGCGGCGTGTACTTCTCGTAGTTCTTGAATCGCTGCTTGATCGTGGCCGCGCGTTCGAGCAGGTAGGCGACTTCGTCGCTGCGCAGATCCTTGAACTCGAGGTAGTGCCGAAGCGGGGCGCGGCCGGACTTCATGGATTCGGCCGCTTCAGGCGGCAGCTTCGAGGAATTCGCGAATCAGCGGGCAGAGCACCGCGAGGATGTGCGCGGCTTCCTGCTCGGTCAGGATCAACGGCGGCAGCAGCCGCACCACCCGGTCGGCGGTGACGCTGATCAGCAGCCCGGCTTCGGCAGCGCGGCCGAGCAGCTCGCCGCACGGGCGGTCGAGCTCGATGCCGATCATCAAGCCGTAGACGCGGATTTCGGCAACGCCGGCGAGCGCACCCAGTTCGCGCTGCAGACCCTGGCGCAGGAACTCGCCGACGCGCTCGGCGTTGGCCAGCAGACCGTCTTCCTCCATGATGCGCAGCGTCTCGACGCCGGCACGCATCGCCAGCGGATTGCCGCCGAAGGTGGTGCCGTGGTTGCCGGGGCCGAACACATCGGCGGCGCGCGGGCCGCAGACCACCGCGCCGATCGGCACGCCCGAGCCGAGTCCCTTGGCGAGCGGCATCACGTCGGGCCGGATGCCGGCCCACTGGTGCGCGAACCAGCGGCCGGTGCGCCCGATGCCGCTTTGCACCTCGTCGATCATCAGCAGCCAGTTGCGCTCGTCGCAGAGCCGGCGCAGCGCGCGCAGGTAGTCCAGCGACGCCGGCACGATGCCGCCTTCGCCCTGGATCGACTCGAGAAAAACCGCGACGATGTTCGGATTCGTCCGCGCGAGTTCCTCGACCGCCGCCAGGTCATTCAGCGCCACGCGCGGAAAACCCTCGACCAGCGGGCCGAAGCCGACCTGCACCTTGGGGTTTCCGGTCGCCGACAGCGTGGCGATCGAGCGGCCGTGGAAGGCCTTTTCGTAGACGATGATCTCGGGCCGCTCGATGCCACGGTCGTGGCCGAACTTGCGCGCGATCTTGATCGCCGCCTCGTTGGCTTCGAGGCCGCTGTTGCAGAAGAAGGCCTTGTCGAGGCCGGAAAGCGCACACAGCCGCGCCGCCAGCGTTTCCTGCAGCGGAACGTCGTAGTAGTTCGAGCAGTGGATCAGCCGGCCGATCTGCTCCTGCAACGCCGGCACCAGCCGGGGATGCGCATGGCCGAGCGTGTTGACGGCGATACCGCCCAGGGCGTCGAAGTACTTGCGTCCTTCGGTGTCCCAGACCCAGCAGCCGTCGCCGTGCGACAGCGCGATCGGCAGCCGCGTGTAGGTGGCCATCACATGCGGCAGGCGCGGAGCGGACGGCGGGCTGATGGCGTTCATGGACAGGGAGCGGCCGGCGCGATGCCGCTGGAATGGGGCGCACGCGGCGCGGACCGGTCATTTTATCGACGGTCGGCCGTGCGGGCCGCTGGAAATGACGGCTGGCACCGATGCAGATGCGCCGCCCGAATGACAAAGGGCCCGCAGTGCGGGCCCTTGCTTCAGCCGAGTGGTCTCAGGCTGCCGGTGCGGCGAGCGCCTTGATCTTGGCCGACAGGCGGCTCTTGTGGCGCGCTGCCTTGTTCTTGTGGAACAGGCCCTTGTCCGCCGCCGAATCGATCACCTTCTGCGCCGTCTGGAACAGCTCGGTGGCCTTGGCCTTGTCACCCGTCAGAACGGCCTTCTGCACATTCTTGATGACGGTACGAAAGCGCGAGCGCTGGGCGGTGTTCGCGGCATTGAGCTTGACGTCCTGGCGCACGCGCTTGAGGCCGGAAGCAATGCGAACCGTCTTTTTCTTGGCTTTGGAGGAAGTGGCCATGGTGCAGCTGGTATGTCTGGATGCGCAAAAGCCCGCGAGTATAACCGCGTCGCCCAAAGCAGCCGGGCAACTGCGCGAGGCTTCCTATAATCGCCGGCTTTGCTTCTTCCACCTGGCAGCGTTCGGCGTTTCTCGGCCCTTGCGCCTCTGAGGTCCATGGTCTCCGAATGAACCTGTTTCGCGCTGCGTCGACCGTTTCGCTGTTCACGCTGGCGTCGCGCATCACCGGCCTGGCGCGCGAGCTGCTGATTGCCGCCAGCTTCGGTGCCAGCGCCTGGACCGACGCCTTCAACGTCGCCTTTCGCATTCCGAACCTGCTGCGCCGGCTGTTTGCCGAAGGCGCCTTTTCTCAGGCGTTCGTGCCGATCCTGGCGCAGACCCGGGCCCGCGAAGGCGACGAAGTCACCCGGCGCCTGATCGACGCGGTGGCGACGATCCTCTTCTGGGCGCTGCTGGCCGCGTCGGCACTCGGCGTTCTCGCCGCGCCGGCGATCGTCTGGCTGATGGCTTCCGGGCTGGAGCGTTTCGACACCGCCGTGGTGCTGACCCGCTGGATGTTCCCGTATATCGGCTTCATGTCGCTGGTGGCGCTCTCGGCGGGCATCCTCAACACCTGGAAGCGCTTCGCGATCCCGGCAGCGACGCCGGTGCTGCTCAACCTGGCGGTGATTGCCGCCGCGGCGTGGGGTGCGCCCGTGCTGCAGCGTCATGGCGTGCAGCCGATCTATGCACTCGGGATCGGGGTGATGCTGGGCGGCGCCCTGCAACTGGCGCTGCAGGTGCCGGCACTTCGCCGCATCGGCGGCCTGCCCGCCATCGGCCTGGCCCCGCGGCGGATCGCCGAAGCCTGGCGCCATCCCGGCGTGCGCCGGGTGCTGCAACAGATGGCGCCGGCGATGCTCGGCGTCTCGGTGGCGCAGCTGTCGCTGCTGATCAACACGCAGATCGCCTCGCATGTCGGCGTCGGCGCGGTGTCGTGGCTGACCTATGCCGACCGGCTGATGGAATTTCCGACAGCGCTGCTCGGCGTCGCGCTCGGCGTGGTGCTGCTGCCGCAGCTCTCGGCGGCGCAGGCCCGGGACGACGCCGCGGGCTACGCGGGCCTGCTCGACTGGGGGCTGCGGCTGACGCTGCTGCTGGCCCTGCCGTGCGCGGTGGCGCTGCTCGTCTTCGCCGACGCGCTGGTCGCGTCGCTCTACCACTACGGGGCCTTCAGCGCCCGCGATGTCGGGCAGACGGCGCTCGCCTTGCGCGCCTACGGTGTCGGTCTGATGGGGCTGATCGGGGTGAAGATCCTGGCGCCCGGCTTCTACGCCCGCCAGGACATCCGCACGCCGGTGAAGATCGCCGTCGTCGTGCTGGTGCTGACGCAGCTGATGAACCTGTTTTTCGTGCCGCAACTGGGGCATGCCGGGCTGGCGCTGTCGATCGGGCTGGCGGCATTGATCAATGCCGTCTGGCTGTTCATCGGCCTGCGCCGGGCAGGGCTCTATCGCGCCTCGCCGGGCTGGCCGGCATTTGCGATGCGGGTGGTCTTCGCCACCGCCGCGCTCGGCCTGGTGCTGGGCTGGGCCGCCTATGCCGTCGACTGGGTCGGCCTGGCCGATCGCAAATGGCTGCGCATCGGCTGGCTGAGCCTTTCGCTGCTCGGCTCGGGCGCGCTTTATGTCGCGCTGCTCTACGCCGTGGGGTTGAGGCCGCGCGACCTGATGCGCACGGGCGCCTGAGTTCGGATGGTCCCGAGCCGATCGGCCTGCACGGCAGCCCACCGTTCGCACCCGGGGCCCCGGCGCGGGGCTCGGACGACGTCGACACGCAGTGCCCCCGAAATCGCCACCTACACTTCCTTCATGCCCGGCCGCCTGCAGTTCGCCACCCCTTCCGCGCTGGAATACTTCCGCACGCTGGTTGCCGACGACGCCAGCCTGTCGCCGATCGAGGCTGCGCTGGCGGTGGCCCTCGACGACGACCCGCACCTCGACTGCCAGGCGGTGCTCGCCGAACTCGACACGCTTGCCGACAAGCTGAAGCGGCGCATACCAGGCGACGCGGCGCCGATGCAGAAGCTGCGCTGGCTGAACCGCTACTTTTTCGAGGAGCTGGGTTTCGCCGGCAACGTCAACAACTACTACGACCCGGCCAACAGCTACCTGCACCAGGTGCTGCGGACGCGGCGCGGCATTCCGATCACCCTGGCGCTGCTGTATGTCGAACTGGCCGGGCAGATCGGACTCGGCGCACAGGGCGTCTCGTTTCCCGGGCATTTCCTGGTCAAGATGCGCATGAGCGCCGCGGGGCAGAGCGGCGAGGTGGTGATCGACCCGTTCGACGGGCGTTCGCTCTCGCGTGAACAACTTGCCGAGATGCTGGCGCCGTACAAGCGCAGCCAGGGTCTCGAGGGCGACTTCGACATGCCGCTCGGGCTGTTCCTGCAGGCTGCCCGGCCGCGCGACATCATCGCGCGGCTGTTGCGCAACCTGAAGGAGATCCACCGCACGACGGCCGACTGGACCCGGTCGCTGGCAGTGGCCGACCGGCTGGTGATCCTTCTGCCCGATGCACCCGAGGAGCGGCGCGACCGCGCGCAGGTGCTGGCGGAGCTTGGCGACTTCGCCGCGGCGTGCGCCGACCTGGAAGCCTTCCTCGCCGCTCGGGGCGATGCCGACGAGGCCGCCGACCTGCGCGAGCAATTGCGCGACTGGCGGGCGGCCCGCCCGCCGCTCCATTAGGGATGCCGGACATGCCGTTGAACGACCCCACCCAGCGTCCTTGCGGAGCGCACGCGTGAACGAGTCGCCCTCGACCGACCCGCTGCTGCCCGCACAGGCCCGCCGCACGCTCGGCTGGCTGGCGATCGGCGCGCTGTTTGCGGTGCTGCTCTGGCTGCTGGCGCCGGTGCTGACGCCGTTCATCATCGCGGCGGTGCTTGCCTACGCGCTTGCAGCCGGCGGTCGACCGGCTGCACCGCAACCGGGTGCCGCGGGTGCTGGCGGTGCTGCTGGTCGAGGTGCTGTCGGTGATCGCGATGCTCGCGGTGGTGTTGCTGATGGTGCCGATCTTCGCCCGCGAACTGCCGCAGTTGCGCGAGCAGATCCCGTTGCTGGCCGATCGACTGAACGCCAGTCTGGTGCCGTGGCTGCGGCAGTTCGGCATCGACGTCTCGCTCGATACCGCCAGCATCAAGGCCTTCGTCCTCAAGTACATGAGCGCCAACCTCGAGGAAGGCATTGCCACGGCACTGAGTTCGGTGCGCATCGGCGGCAGCTTCCTGCTGGCGCTGCTCGGCAACGCGATCCTGATTCCTGCGGTGCTGTTCTACCTGTTGATGGACGGGCCCGAGCTGGTCGGCCGCGCCAAGTCGCTGGTGCCGCTGCGCCGCCGCGCCACCGTCGACGGCTTCCTTGCCGAGTGCGACGCCGTGCTCGGGCAGTACCTGCGCGGTCAGCTGCTGGTGATGGGTCTGCTGGCCGTCTACTACAGCGTCGGCTTGCTGCTGTTCGGCTTCGACCTGGCGATACCGGTCGGCGTGTTCACCGGGCTTGCGGGCTTCATTCCGTACATCGGCTTCGGCCTGGGCATGGTGCTGGCGGTGCTTGCCGGAACGCTGCAGTTCGCCAGCTGGTTCGGGCTGGTTGCGGTGGCGGTGGTTTACGGCATCGGCCAGGTGGTCGAAAGCTATGTCCTGACGCCGCGGCTGGTCGGCGAGCGCATCGGCATGAGCCCGCTGACGGTCATTTTCGTGCTGCTGGCTTTCGGCCATCTGTTCGGCTTCGCGGGGGTGCTGGTGGCGCTGCCGGTCGGTGCGGTGATGGTGGTGGCGATGGGGCGGCTGCGGGCGATGTACCTCGGCAGCCCGCTCTACCGCAGCTGAAGCAGCCCATGCACCAGTTGCCCTTGCCGATCGTCAGCGAGCCGGCCCGCAGCTTCGCCTCGTTCGTCAGCGGCGGCAACCGGCTGGCGCTCGACTGTCTGCGGCAGTCGAAGGCGGGCGCAGCCCCGGTCTACCTGTGGGGCCCGCCGGGCAGCGGCAAGACCCATCTGCTGCGGGCGCTGGTCGACGAGCGCCGTGCCGGCGCGGTGGCGAGCGGCTGGTTCGATGCCAGCTCTCCGCTGCCGTGGGCCTTCGATCCGGACTGGCAGCTGCTGGTCTTCGACGATTGCGATGCGTTCGACCCCGCCCGGCAGCAGGCGGCATTCGCCCTTTTCGTCGAGGCGACGGGGCAGGGCGTGCCGATCGCGGCGGCCGGCCGCTTGCCGCCGATCGACCTGCCGCTGCGTGACGATCTGCGCACCCGGCTCGGCTGGGGCCAGGTGCTGGCGCTGCAGCCGCTCTCCGAAGCCGAGACCCGCGCTGCGCTCTCCCACGAGGCCGGGCAGCGGGGCATTGCGCTGTCCGACGACGTGCTGGCCTACCTGCTGACGCGCTGCGCGCGGGATCTGAAGTCGCTGATGGCGCTGCTCGACCGGCTCGACCGCTTCGCGCTCGGCCGCAAGCGCAGCATCACCGTGCCGCTGCTGCGCGAGATGCTGGCCGGGGAGGCGACTATGAACCTTTGCCTGTTCGACCTCGACGACACCCTGCTGCCGTTCGACTCCGACCATGCCTGGGGCGAGTTCATGATCGACCTCGGCTGGGCCGATCCGTCCGCCTTCCGCGCCGGCAACGACGCCTTCTTCGCGCAGTACCAGGCGGGCCGCCTCGACATCGACGCCTACATCGAGTTCGCCACCCGGCCGCTGCGCTCGCGCAGCGCCGACGAGCAACGCGATGCACAGGGCCGCTTCATCGAAGAGAAGATCCGCCCGGCGCTCGCGCCGGCGGTCTTCGACCTCGTCGAACGCCACCGTGCGCAGGGCGACTGGATGGCGCTGGTGACCGCGACCAACGAGTTCGTCACGGCGCCGATCGCTCGCCTGCTCGGCATCGACGAATTGATCGCGGTGCGGCTCGAGCGCGACGCCGAGGGCCGCATCACCGGCCGCATCGACGGCGTTCCGAGCTACCGCGAAGGCAAGGTCGAGCGCGTCGGCGAGTGGCTGAAGGCGCGCAGCGCCGGCTGGAGCGACTTCCGAGCGGATCAGCGTCTACAGCGACTCCACCAACGACCTGCCGCTGCTCGAACGCGCGACCGAGGCAGTCGCCACCCATCCCACGCCGGCCCTCGAGGCGATCGCGCTCGAACGCGGCTGGCGCATTCTTCGCCTCTACCCATGATCATGAAGTTCATCGACAAGCTGCTCGGCAAGCGCCCCGCGGCCGGCCCGGCCGCCATCCCGCGCGGCAAACGCGTCGAAGTGCCCGAGAGCGAACACCGCATCGACCAGGCCCTGCTCGACGAGCGCGCGGTCAAGGTGGTGACGACGCTCACGGCCGCCGGCCACGAGGCCTACATCGTCGGCGGCGCGGTGCGCGATCTGCTGCTCGGCCTGCGACCGAAGGACTTCGACGTCGCGACCAGCGCGACGCCCGAGCAGGTCAAGGCGCTGTTCCGGCGCGCCTTCATCATCGGCCGGCGCTTTCGCATCGTCCATGTCGTCCATGGCCGCGGCCGGGAGCACGAGGTGATCGAGGTCTCGACCTTCCGCGCGATGATGGATTCGGCCGCGGCCGAGCAGGTCGCCGGCAACGAGAAGACCGGCGGCAATGCGCTTGCGGGCAAGAGCCACGTCGTCGACGCCGAAGGCCGGGTGCTGCGCGACAACGTCTGGGGCCCGCAGATCGAGGACGCGGCGCGCCGCGACTTCACCGTCAATGCGATGTACTACGACCCGCAGCGCCGCATCGTCGTCGACTACCACGGCGGCATGAAGGACTCGCAGAAGAAGCTGCTGCGGATGATCGGCGACCCCGAATCGCGCTACCGCGAGGACCCGGTGCGGATCATTCGCGCCATCCGCTTCGCCGCCAAGCTCGGCTTCGAGATCGAGCCGAAGTCGCGCACGCCGATCCGCGAAATGGCCGGCCTGCTCGAAAACGTTCCGCCCTCGCGGCTGTTCGACGAGATGATCAAGCTGCTGCAGACCGGCCACTCGCTGGCCAGCCTGGCCGAGCTGCGCAAGCAGGGCCTGGCGCGCGGCTTCTTCCCGGTGCTCGATGCCGTGCTGAGCGAAGACGCCGCGCAGGGCGAGCGCCAGCGCTTCGTCGAACTGGCGCTGGCCGATACCGACCGCCGCGTGGCCGAAGGCAAGCCGGTGGCGCCGAGCTTTCTGCTCGCCTGCCTGCTCTGGCACGACGTCAAGGCCCACTGGAGCCGCCTGCAGGCTGCGGGCGAGCCGGCCATTCCGGCGCTGCAACAGGCGGTCGACAGCGTTTTCGACGCCCGCATCGGCGACATCTCGGGCCGCGGCAAGCTCGGCGGCGACATGCGCGAGATCTGGATGATGCAGCCGCGCTTCGAGCGGCGCGCCGGCAACGGACCGTTCACGCTGGTCGAGCAGCCGCGCTTCCGTGCCGGCTTCGACTTCCTGCGGCTGCGGGCCGACGCGGGCGAGGCGGAGGCCGAACTGGCCGAGTGGTGGGAAGACTTCTCGCTCGAAGGCGACGCCGCGCGGCGCGCGATGGTCGACGCGGTGCGCACGCAGCCGCGCAGCCGCCCGGTCGACGTCGGCGACGCACCGGAGCGTCGCGGCACAGGCACCGCGCAAGCGCCGGCGGCGCGCGCCGGCGGGCAGGCCGGCAGTGCGCGACGGCAGCGGCGCGCCCGGTGCCGGCCGCACCGCCTCGACTGAGTGCCGGCGATCAGCGCTGGAGCCGACGCCTACATCGGCATCGGCGCCAACCTCGGCGATGCGCGGGCGAACGTCCGCAGCGCCGATCGACGGCGCTGGCGGTGCTGCCTCGAACCCGGCTGGTCGCCGCGTCGTCGCTCTACCGCAGCCAGCCGATCGATGCGGGAGGCGACGACTATCTGAATGCGGTCGTTCGGCTCGACACCGGGCTGGACGCCGAGGCGCTGCTGGCTGAACTGCAGACCATCGAGCAGCGCCACGGCCGCGAGCGGTCCTACCGCAATGCGCCGCGCACGCTCGACCTGGACCTGCTGCTTTTCGGCAGCCTGGTGCTCGAGACGCCCACCTTGACCTTGCCGCATCCGCGCCTGCACCTGCGCGCGTTCGTGCTGCTGCCGCTGCTGGAAGTCGCGCCGGACGTCCGCATTCCCGGATGCGCGGGCACGGCCGGGTTGCTGGAGGCGGTTGCGAGCCAGCGCATCGAGCGTCTCGCGGATTGATCGCCGCCCCGCGGCCCCGCGCCCGGCCCGTCACTGGCTGATCTTGCGCGCTTCCTCGACCTGGTACTCGAAGTAGCGCTGGCCGCTGAAGGCGATCGTTGCCATCAGCACCGTGCCACCGATCAGCAGCGCCAGTGCCGCGCCGAGGATCGCTGCCCAACCGCTCGGCCGGCCGCCGCGTTCGGCGTTGTAGCGGGCCTGCCAGCGCGCGTCGTCGGTCAGGCCGTAGACGATGGCGCTGAGCATCGCCGCAGCGATGCTGAAGCCGAGCAGCGGAATCAGCGCCCACGACAGCAGGTCGTCCTGCCCGTAGCGCTGAACCCGCTCGACCCCATACAGGCCGAGCAGCGTCGGCAAGCGGTAGAGCCAGCCCCACGGGTCGCGCAGCCCGTGCAGGTAGAAGCGGTGCAGCCCGAGCGCACCGCCGAGCAGCGCCACCCAGGTGGCCAGCGTCTTCGAGCGGTAGGCGTGCGGCCGGCGGCTCATCGCGCGAGCTCCGGCGGGCGGTGGGCGCCGGCGCCGAGCGCCCGCTGCATCAGCACCACGTCGAGCCAGCGGCCGAGCTTCCAACCGACCGAGTCGAGCCGGCCGACCCATTCGAAGCCGAGCGCCCGGTGCAGGCCGAGCGACGCCGCGTTGCCCGAGTCGCCGATCAGCGCGACCATCTGGCGCGCGCCGGCCGCTTCGCACTGGGCGATCAGTTCGGCGAGCAACAGCCGGCCGATGCCGCGGCCGGTGAACCCGGGCGCCAGATAGACCGCATCCTCGACGCAGTACCGGTAGCCGCCCCGCGCGCGGAAGGTGCTGGCGCAGGCATAGCCGACGACCTTGCCGAGGTGCTCGGCCACCAGCCACGGCCAGCCCTGGCGCAGCACATCGTCGCGCCGGCGCTGCATCTCGGCGACATCGACGGCTTCGAGGTCGAAGGTGCCGCTGCCCTGCAGGGCATGGGGCGTGTAGATCGCCGCAAGCGCCGGCAGATCGGCTTCGCGGCTCGGCCGCAGCGAGGCAATTCCAGGATCGGCAACACGAGCAGGAGGAGACATGGACAAAGGGCAGGACCGTACAATGCGCGGTTTCGTGCGGCGGGCACCGACCACTGGAGTGGAGGGTGCGCCGCCGAGGTTATCCCGGTGGGCCCGTTTCGGCGGGCATGCCGGAAGGCCGAATTCTGCTCTGCTCGCCCCGTCTTTGCCGTGGTGCGGTGGACATTCCCAACCCGAGGAAAGAACCATGGTCGTCATTCGACTCGCCCGCGGCGGTGCCAAGCGGCGCCCCTTCTACAACATCATCGTTGCCGATTCGCGCACCCGCCGCGACGGCCGCTTCATCGAGCGCGTCGGCTTCTACAACCCGGTGGCTTCGGGTGCCGAGCAGCCGTTGCGCGTGGCGTTCGACCGGGTCGCGTACTGGGCCGGCAACGGCGCCCAGCTGTCGCCGACGGTCGCGCGGCTGGTCGAGCAGGCCAAGGCCGCGGCGGTCTGAGACGGCGGAACGGGCGGTGGCCTTCGGTGCTGCCGACGACGAGCCGGCGTTTCCCGACGACGCCGTCGAGGTGGCGCGCATCGGCGATGCCTGGGGCCTGAAAGGCTGGTTCTGGGTCCAGGCCTTTGCGGCGGACCCGCAGGCGATCTTCGGTTCGCGGCGCTGGTTTCTGCGCGTCGACCGGCCGGGCCCGGTGGTCTCGCGGCCGGCAATCCCCTCGCTGCTGCGCATCGCCGAAATTCGTGAGCACGGCGACGGTGTGGTGGCGCGAGCGCACGACATCGACGATCGCAACGGCGCCGAGGCGCTGCGCGGTGCGGGCGTGTACATCTCCCGCGCCAGCTTCCCGACCGCCGGCGAGGACGAGTACTACTGGGTCGACCTGATCGGGCTGGCGGTCGTCAACCGCCAGGGCGATGCGCTGGGAAGCGTTGTCGGTCTGCTCGACACCGGGCCGCACAGCGTGCTGCGGGTGGCAGCCAGCGGGTCGACCGACGAGGCCGCGCAGACGCTGATCCCGTTCGTCGGCGCCTATGTCGACGATGTCGACATGGCGGCGCGGCGGATCACCGTCGACTGGGGCCTCGACTACTGAGCAGACGGTGCGTTTCGACATCGTCACGCTTTTCCCCGAGCTGTTCGCGCCGCATCTTGCCTGTGGCGTGACACGGCGTGCCTTCGAGCCTGGGGGCAGCGTCGAGGTCCACCTGTGGCCGCTGCGCGAGCATGCGCTCGGCGCCTACCGGCGGGTCGACGACCGACCCTTCGGCGGCGGCCCGGGCATGGTGCTGCTGGCCGAGCCGCTGGAGCGCGCGTTGTCGGCCGCCCGCGCGCGCCCGTGAAGCCGCTGGCGCGCCGGCGGCGCCGGTGGTGCATTTCACGCCGGCCGGTCGGCGTGTCGACCAGGCGTTGATCGGCGAAGTGGCCGGCGGTGCCGGCGCGATCTTCATCTGCGGCCGCTACGAAGGCATCGACCAGCGCTTCATCGACCGCCATGTCGACCTCGAATGGAGCCTCGGCGACTTCGTCCTCTCCGGCGGCGAACTGCCGGCGCTGGCGGTGCTCGACGCCGTGGCGCGGCTGCAGCCCGGTGTGCTCGGCGATCCGCAATCGCATCGCGAGGACAGCTTCTCCGACGGCCTGCTCGACTGCCCGCACTACAGCCGGCCGGAGCGCTTGGGTGGCGACGACGGCGAGCACCCGGTGCCGGCGGTGCTGCTCTCCGGCAACCACCGCGAGATCGCGCGGTGGCGCCGCGAGCGCTCGCTGGCGGCTTTCGGCCGAGCGGCGCCCCGACCTGATCGACGCGGCGCGCTCGCAAGGGCGGCTTTCTGCCGAGGACGAGCGCCTGCTGGCCCAGCCGCTACAATCGCCGGCTTTTCGATCCTCTGCCAAGCCTGGGCGCTGATCCACCTGCGGGTGCGACCGACCGGGCACTTCGCAAGAACATTCCGAACCCGCGTTGGCACGATCGAGCGGAGCACCCCATGGATTTGATCCAAACCCTCGAGCAGGAAGAAATCACCCGGCTCGGCAAGACCATCCCGCCGTTCGCGCCGGGTGACACGGTCATCGTCAGCGTCAAGGTCGTCGAAGGCACGCGCAAGCGGCTGCAGGCATACGAAGGCGTGGTGATTGCGCGCCGCAACCGCGGCCTGAACTCGAGCTTCATCGTGCGCAAGATGTCGAGCGGCGAAGGCGTCGAGCGGACGTTCCCGCTGTACAGCCCGCTGATCGAGACGATCGAGGTCAAGCGCCGCGGCGACGTGCGCCGCGCCAAGCTCTACTACCTGCGCAGCCGCTCGGGCAAGTCGGCGCGTATCAAGGAAAAGCTGTCCTGAGATCGGCCTCGCCGATGTCCATGCAAGCCGCCATCCAGGCGGCTTGTTCGTTTGGGGAGCGCGCCGCGACATGGCGCTGAGCTTCGATCCGCAGCAGCTGCCGGTGCTGCGCGTCGATTCGCACCTGCCGCCGGTTCCTCCGGAGCAGCTGACGCCTGCGGCCCTGCGCAGGCGCTTCCTGGCGCCGCCGGTCTGGTCGCCGGAGATCGAAGGCGAGCGGCGCATCGATGCGCGCGAATCGACAGCCGCATCGGTGCTCGTGCCGATCGTCCAGCGGCCGCAGCCGACCGTCCTGCTGACGCTGCGCACGGCGCATCTCTACGACCATCCGGGCCAGATCAGTTTTCCGGGCGGTCGCGCCGACGCGGGTGATCTCGATGCGACAGCGACGGCGCTGCGCGAAGCCGAGGAGGAGATCGGGCTGGCGGCGGGCGATGTGCACGTGCTCGGCAGCCTGCCGCTCTACACCACCGGCACCGGCTTTGTCGTGACGCCGGTGATCGCGCTGGTCGAGACCGATTTCCGGATCGTGCGCGACACCTTCGAGGTCGAGGAGGTGTTCGAGGTGCCGCTGCAGTTCTTGATGGACCCGGCGAATCACCGCCATCACCGGGTGGCGATCGCCGGCATCGATCGCGATTTCCTGTCGATGCCGTGGTCGACCACGGCGGCAGACGGCAGCCAGCGGCGCTACTTCATCTGGGGCGCAACCGCCTCGATGCTGCGAAACCTGTACCGGATGCTGGTCGCCTGAGCGAGCTGGCTGCACGGCCGTTTGCCGGCAGGCCCACGGCTATGATCGCCGCGAATGAGCTTCTTTGCCGTCATGCTGGCGCTGTTGATCGAGCAGCTCAAGCCACTGCCGCGGGGCAATCCGGTCCACGAGTCGCTGATCGCCTGGCTGGGCTGGACGGCGCGCAATTTCGACGCCGGCCGCGACCATCACGCCGCAGTGATCTGGACCATCACGGTCATCGCACCCGCCGCGGCCACCTGGGCGATCCATGCGCTGCTGGCGGATTTCCACGGCCTGCCGGCGTTTGCCTGGACCGTGCTGGTGCTTTACGTCACGCTCGGATTCCGGCAGTTCAGCCACTATTTCACCGACATCCGCGACGCGCTCGAGCGTGCCGACGAACGCCAGGCGCGTGAGCTTCTGGCCGAGTGGCGCCACCTGGACGCCAGCGAGCTGCCGCGCAAGGAACTGCTGCGCCACGTCATCGAGCATTCGCTGCTCGCGGCACACCGCCATGTCTTCGGCGTTTTCTTCTGGTTCGTCGTCTTCGCCTCGTTCGGCTTCGGCCCCGCCGGTGCCGTGCTGTACCGGATGGCCGAATTCGCCAGCCGCTTCTGGGCCTTCCGCAACGGGGTCGTCGGCGAGCCGGTGAACCCGCGGCTGATGGCGCTGTCGCAACGCCTTTTCAGCGCAGTCGACCATGTGCCGGCGCGGCTGACGGCATTCGGGTTCGCCGTGGTCGGCAATTTCGAGGAAGCGGTGAACGGCTGGCGGCGCGACGCCGAACTCTGGCGGCACCCCAACGAGGGCATCATCCTCGCCGCAGCGGCGGGGGCGGTCGGCGTGCAGCTCGGCGGTCGTGCGGCCCCGGGCATCACCCCCGACCGGTCGAAGACCTTCGACAGCGGCGCCTTCCATGGCTTGGAAGCCGGAGGCGCCACCGCGGGCGAGGTGCCGCAGCAGGCCCATCTGCGCAGCGTCGTCGGCCTGGTCTGGCGCTCGATGGTGCTGTGGATGCTGCTGCTGGCGCTGCTCTCGCTGGCAAATCTCGTCGGCTGAGGCCCGCTGCGCCGCGGAGGTCACCACCGCGTCTGCGCCAGCTCCTGGCGAATCTCGCCGTAGATGCGGTAGCGTGATTCGCTGATCTCGCCGCGTTCGAGTGCCGCGCGAACGCCGCAACCCGGCTCGTGGCGGTGCTCGCAGTTGTAGAAGCGGCAGGCGGCGGCATGCGGCGCGAGGTCGGGCATGTATCCGGTCAGTTGCTGGGGCTCGATCTGTTTCAGGCCGAATTCCTGAAAACCCGGCGAGTCGATCAGCGCCGTTTCGCGCTCGGCGTCGAGCCAGTACCACTGCGTCGTGGTGGTCGTGTGACGCCCCGAATTCAGGGCCTGCGAAATTTCGCCGACGGGCGCCTGCACCGCACCGGCCTGGCCGAGCAGATTGATCAGCGTGCTTTTGCCGGTGCCGCTCGGTCCCAGCACCAGCGTCGAGCGGTTCGCCAGCAGCGCGGCCAGGCGGCTTTTCGATTCATCGGGCCGCGCCTTCAATGCCGCCTCGATGACCTCGTAGCCCATCGCGCGGTACGGCTCGAGCCGCGCCCGAGCGCTGTCGATCGCCGGCAGGTCGGCCTTGTTGAGAAGAATCCGCGCAGGAATTTCGGCGCTCTCGGCGGCAATCAGTGCCCGCGCGAGCTGCGATTCGCTGAAGGTCGGCTCGGCAGCCACCATCAGCAGCAGCTGGTCGAGATTGGCGGCAAAGGCCTTGGTGCGCCATTCATCCTGGCGGAAAAGCAGGTTGCGCCGCGGCTCGACATGCTCGATGACGCCTTCCTCGCCCGAAGCCGTGGTCGGCATCCAGCGCACGCGGTCGCCGACGACGCAGTCGCTCTTCTTGCCGCGCGGATGGCAGGTCAGGCGCCGGCCCTCGGGCGTCTCGACGAGGTAATGGCGGCCATGGCCTGCAACGACCCGTCCCGAGGTCGAGTTCGGCGAACTTGCTCAAGGCGAACCGTGGCGCAGCAGCGACCGGTGCATCGCTCAGGCCGCCTGCAGGCTGGGCGCGGGCAGGGCGGCGAGCCGCTCGACCGCCGGCGGATGCGAGTAGTAGAAGCGCGCGTACACCGGGTCCGGCGTCAGCGTCGACGCGTTGTCCTCGTGCAGCTTGAGCAGTGCACCGGCCAGATGGCGGCCATCCGCCTGGGCGCAGGCATAGGCGTCGGCCTCGAACTCCTGCCGCCGCGACAGCGCCGCAAAGAGCGGTGCAACGAAGAAACCGAAGCTCGGCGCTGCCAGCAGGAACAGCAGCAGCGCAACCGCGTCGTTCGGCGCGTCGAGCGCCGGCTGCACGCCGAGCCCCGTGTAGAACCAGCTCTGGCTCGACAGATGGCCCAGCAAGGCGAAGCCGCCCAGGCTGAGGCCGAACATCAGCGCGATCCGCTTGACCACATGGCGATGGCGGAAGTGACCCAACTCGTGCGCCAGCACCGCCTCGACCTCGGGCGGCGACAGCTTGCGCAGCAGCGTGTCGAAAAACACCACCCGCTTGGCTGCGCCGAGGCCGGTGAAATACGCATTCGCATGCGCCGAGCGCCGGCTCCCGTCCATGACATAGAAGCCCTTGGCGGAAAAGCCGCAGCGCGCCATCAGCGACTCGACGCGCTGGCGCAGCGGCGCATCCTCGAGCGGATCGAAACGGTTGAACCAGGGGGCGATCAGCGTGGGATAGATCAGCAACAGCAGCAGGTTGACCGCCACCCATGCGCTCCAGGCCCACAGCCACCACTGCGCACCGGCCGCGTGCATCAGCCACAACACCAGCGCGGCGACCGGCGCACCGATCAGCAGCGTCACCAGCGCCTGCTTGAGCAGGTCGCTCGCATAGAGGCGCCAGGTCATGCGGTTGAAGCCGAAGCGCTGCTCGATGCCGAAGGTGCCGAGCAAGTCGAACGGCAGTTCGAGTGCGCTTGAAATCGCCACGAATGCGCCGAGCAGCGCCAGCTGGTAGGCCATTGCACCCCAGAGGCCCGGCAGCGCCGGCAGCAGCAGCTCGCGCAAGCGCGCCGGCGAGCGCATCGAGGCCGCCGAGCAGCGTCCAGCCGACCAGCACCGCCGCGCCGACGGCACTGGCGATCAGCCCGAGGCGTGCCTTGGCCAGCGTGTAGTCGGCGGCCTTGCGGTGCGCCTCGAGGCTCACCGACGCGCTGAAGGCGGCCGGAACCTGCGAGCGGTGCGCCGCCACGTGCCGCATCTGCCGGCTCGCCAGCCACATCCGGGCTGCCAGCGAGGTCAGCAGCGCCGCGACGAAGAGCGCCGTAAGGGTCGAGGTCTGCATGGCCGGCAGTGTAGGGCGCCGGGGACGCCTGCGAGAATCGGCGCCCCGAGCGACTGAAGAGCACCATGAGCGACGCCGTCCTGGCCAGCAACGAACACAACCTGATCTGGATCGACCTCGAAATGACCGGGCTCGATCCGGACAGCGACCGGATCATCGAGATTGCCGTGGTCGTGACCGACGCCGATCTGCGCCACCGCGTCGAAGGCCCGGTGTTCGCGGTCAAGCAGAGCGATGCGGCCCTGGACGCGATGGACGCGTGGAACAAGGGAACGCACGGCCGCAGCGGGCTGATCGACCGGGTGAAGGCGTCGAGCGTCGACGAGGCCTCCGCCGAGCGCCAGGTGATCGAGTTCCTGCGGCAGTACGTGCCGAAGGGCAAGTCGCCGATGTGCGGCAACAGCATCTGCCAGGACCGGCGCTTCCTCGCCCGCACGATGCCGACGCTGGAAGCCTTCTTCCACTACCGCAATCTCGACGTCAGCACGCTCAAGGAGCTGGCGCGTCGCTGGAAGCCGCAAATCCTCGCCGGCTTCAAGAAGGCGCAGGCGCATACCGCGCTGGCCGACATCCAGGAGTCGATCGACGAGCTGATCTACTACCGCGAGCACCTGCTCGGCCTGCAACAGCCGCAGTAATTGCAGGGCTTTGCACTGCGGATACGGTAGAAACCCCAATAGGCTAGAATTCACGCTTCGCCGCAGCACAACGCGGCGATTCGCTCATCCCCTCTGACCTTCGAGTCTTCCGGCGGCGTCGCTCCTGACAGCCCGCGCGGCGTGTTCGAAACCTGGCTGCTTCACGCACCAGGGAATGGTTGGCGGCGATGCCGTCGCTTTGACTGTTCACGAGCACCAGTGCCGCCCTTGGCGCTGATTCGGACCTTCTCCCCAGCGACACCGACCGGTTGCAACGACGACGTTGCAGCAGGTGCCATGTTGACGTGCCATTTCCGGGCACGCTGGCACCGCGTTTTCGAAAAGAAAGCAGACCATGAGTTTCATCGACCTCGGCCTTCACGCCACCTTGCTCAAAGCGGTTGCCGATTCCGGCTACGACACCGCCACCGAAGTCCAGTCGCAGGCGATTCCGCCGGCGCTCGCTGGCCACGACCTGATGGTTTCTGCCAGCACCGGCAGCGGCAAGACGGCTTCGTTCATCCTGCCTGCGCTCGAGCGCATCCTCGCCGGCCGTGCCGACAACGACAAGCGCCGCGAAAAGGGCGTCGTCTACGGCCCGAAGATCCTCGTGCTGGCGCCGACGCGTGAACTCGCGATCCAGGTCGCCAAGGCCGCATCGACCTATGGCCGCCATGTGCCGGGGCTGCGCGTCGCCACCGTCGTCGGCGGCGTGCCTTACCCGGCGCAGATCGCTGCGCTGCGCGGTGCGCTCGACATCCTCATCTCGACGCCCGGGCGCCTGCTCGACCACCTGCAAAGTGGCCGCGCAGTGCTCGAGAACGTCGAGATGCTGGTGCTCGACGAAGCCGACCGGATGCTCGACATGGGCTTCATCGACGACATCACGACCATTGCCGAGCGTCTGCCGAAGACCCGCCAGACGGTGATGTACAGCGCGACCTTCGCCGGTCACGTGGGTCGGTTGGCGCAGAACCTGTTGCGCGATCCGCAGCGCATCGAGGTGGCCTCGCACACCGACACCCACGCCAACATCGAACAGCGGCTGCACTGGGCCGACAACGGCACGCACAAGAACGCGCTGCTCGACCACCTGCTGACCGAGAAGGACATGGAGCAGGCGCTGGTCTTCACCAGCACCCAGCGCGATGCCGACTGGCTGGCCGACCGCCTGGCCGACATGGGCCACAAGGTGGCGTCGCTGCACGGCGGCCATCCGCAGGGCCGGCGCAACCGGGTGCTGCAGGGCCTGCGCAGCCAGCAACTCAAGGTGCTGATCGCCACCGACGTGGCGGCGCGCGGCATCGACGTGCCGACGATCAGCCATGTCATCAACTACGGCCTGCCGATGAAGGCCGAGGACTATGTGCACCGCATCGGCCGCACCGGCCGTGCCGGGCGCAATGGCCTGGCAGTGACCCTGGCCGAGCGCATGGACGTCGGCATGATCCGCCGCATCCAGCAGTTCACGACGCAGGACATCCCGGTGTCGCAGGTCACCGGCCTCGAGCCGAAGAGCCCCGAGCCGAGGATGTTCCCGGCGCGCGCTGGCGGCGACTTCGGCGGCAAGCCGTTCAACAAGGGCTACGGCAATGCCGGCGGCAAGAGCTACGGCCCGCGCCGCGAGGCCGGCCGACCGTTCGTTGCCAGCGCGCCGCGTGATCCGTTCGACCGCGCCCCCGGCGCCGAGCGCGGTGGTTTCGCGCCGCGTCCTGCCGGTGCCAAGCCGGCGTACAAGCCGCAGCGTTCGCGCTCGGACGGTTTCGGCCGCTGAGCTTCGGCCTGCCGCAAAGCCCGCTTCGGCGGGCTTTTTTTCGTCCGCAGCGCCTCGCGTATTCTTGCGCCCACCCCTGAGCCGCCTTCATGATTTCCTACCGAGTCGACCTCGTCACGCCGCTTCATGCGCATCGCTTTCGCGTCAGCCTGACGGTGACCGACCCTGCGCCGCTGCAGCGGGTCAGCCTGCCGGTGTGGATTCCCGGCAGCTACCTGGTCCGTGAGTTCGCGCGCCACCTGTCGGGTCTGCACGCCCGGCAGGGTGACCGCGAACTCGTGCCGACGCAGTGCGACAAGTCGACTTGGGACATCGCCTGCAGCGGTGACGAGCCGCTGCAACTGGGCTACGAGGTCTACGCCTTCGATACCTCGGTGCGCGCCGCCTTTCTCGATGCGGACCGCGGCTTCTTCAACGGCACCAGCCTGTGCCTGCGCGTCGAAGGACGCGAGCACGAGGCGCATCGGCTGCAGATCGGCGCGCTGCCGCCGGCGTGGCAGGTGGCGACGTCGATGCGCCCGGTCGATGCCGACGTTGCCGGTGGCACCACCTTCGAGGCAGACGACTACGACGAGCTCGTCGACCACCCCGTCGAACTCGGGCGTTTCTGGCGCGGCACGTTCCAGGCGCATGGCGTCGAGCACGGGTTCGTCGTCGCCGGCGCGTTGCCCGATTTCGACGCCGACCGGCTGCTCGCCGACGCCCGGCAAATCTGCGAAGCCGAGATCGCCTTCTGGCATGCCGACCGCTGCCCGCCGTTCGAGCGCTACCTGTTCCTGCTGAATGCCGTCGACGATGGCTACGGCGGCCTCGAGCACCGGTCGAGCACGGCGCTGATCTGTGCGCGGCGCGACCTGCCGCAGCGCGGCGTTGCCGACACTCAGCGACGGCTACGTCACGCTGCTCGGCCTGATCAGCCACGAGTACTTCCACGCCTGGAACGTCAAGCGGCTGCGGCCGGCCGAGCTGGCGCGCTACGACTACACGCGCGAGAACTACACCCGGCTGCTCTGGTTCTTCGAGGGCTTCACGTCGTACTACGACGATTTGTTCCTGGTGCGCAGCGGGCTGATCGACGAGGCGCGCTATCTCAAGCTGCTCGCCAAGACGGCAAGTGCCGTCCTTGCTGCGCCGGGTCGGCAGGTGCAGAGCGTTGCCGAGGCCAGCTTCGATGCCTGGATCAAGTACTACCGGGCCGACGAGAACACGCCCAACGCGACCATCAGCTACTACGCCAAGGGCTCGCTGATCGCGCTGGCGCTCGACCTGCGGCTTCGTTCGCAGGGCGCGGGAACGCTCGACGAATTGATGCGAAGGCTGTGGGCGCAGAGCGCCGGCGGGCCGATCAGCGAGAGCGATATCGCCGGCGCCGTGCGCGACCTCGCAGCCGGCGGCCTCGACGAGGCGCTGGTGGCCTGGGTGCACGGCACCGGCGAGCTGCCGCTGGCCACGCTGCTCGAAAGCGTCGGCGTGCGCTGGCAGGCGCAGCCGCCGACCCTGGCGCAGCAGCTCGGCGTCAAGGTGAGCGAGAGTGCATTGACCGGCGTGCGCATTGCGCAGGTGCTGCGCGGCGGCGCGGGCGAGCGCGCCGGGCTGTCGGCTGGCGATGAGCTGCTCGGCATCGACGGCTGGCGGCTGCGCCGGCTGGACGACGCGCAGCGGCTGGTGCAGCCGGGTGGGCGCCACGAATGGCTGGTCTCGCGCGACCAGCGGCTGTTGCGGCTCGAGGTGGAATGGGCCGCGGAACCGCCCCCCGACAGCGGGACGGTGCAGCTGAGCCTCGATCCGCAGGCTGGCGCCGAGGCGCTGGCGGCCCGCGCGGCATGGCTCGGCCGCTGACGACGCCGCACCGGAATCCGAGCGGCAGCCGCCGCAGCCGCGGTCGGGGGGTGGCACTGGCGGCGCTGACGCTCGCGGTTGCTGCCGGCCATGGCTGCGTTGCCGAGCGCGTGGCCGAGGCACTCGGCCCGGCAAGCGCCCGTGACGTTCCGCAGCGGATGGCGATCAGCTTCGTCCGCGAAATGGCGCTGGTTGCGCCGCCGCCCATGGCTGCCGCCGTGCCTGCGCCACGACGGGCCACGCCGGCGGTGCAGTCGGTGGCGCCTGCAGCGTCCCAGCCCGAGCGGCCGGCTGCTGCTGACGAGGCTGAAACGACCGATGCCGAGGCGGCGTTGCCCCCTGCAGAACCTCCAGGCGCGGCGGCGCCCGAGGCCGCCGCATCAGGCATATCCGACGCCTCCGCGGCAGTGGCCGCGCCCGCGGCATCGGCCGAAGGCGCTGATCCCGCGGTCGCGCAGGCGGTCCCAGGCGCTGCCTCCGCGCCTGCCGACGCGCAACCCTTTGCCTGGCCCGACTCGACCCGCATGAGCTATCGCCTCACCGGCAACTACCGCGGCCCGGTCGACGGCAGTGCGCAGGTCGAATGGGTTCACGCCGGCGAGCGCTACCAGCTGCACCTCGACGTCGCCATCGGCCCGTCGGCGGCGCCACTGATGAGCCGCAAGATGAGCAGCCAGGGGCGTCTCACGGCGCAGGGGCTCGCGCCCGAGCGCTACGACGAGGAAACCGACCGCCTGTTCGGCCAGCGCCGGCATGTCGGCCTGCGCTTCGAGGCCGGTTCGGTGCTGCTTGCCAACGGTGAGCGCTCGACCGGCTGGGACGCGGTGCAGGACGCCGTCAGCCAGTTCGTCCAGCTGACCTTTCTGATGACAACGCAGCCCGCGCTGATGCAGCCGGGCAGTCGCATCGCCATGCCGGTCGCACTGCCGCGGCGCGTGGCGCCGTGGGTCTACGAGGTGCTCGATGCCGAGGTGCTGGCGACGCCGTTCGGCCCGCTGCGCACCATGCACCTGCGACCCCGGCTTGCCGACCGGCGCGGCGGCGAGTTGAGCGCGCAGGTGTGGATCGCGCCCGAGTTGCAGTATCTTCCGGTGCGAATCCGCATCGAGCAGGACGCCGAGACCTTCATCGACCTGATGATCGACCGGCTGCCCCTGATCGCGGCGGCCCCCTCGACGTCCACCGCCGGCACTGCGCCGACCCACCCTCCAGGAAAACCGAGTCCATGAGCCCTCAACACATCCTCGTCGAAACGCGCGGAGACGGTGACCGCAAGACCGGCCTGATCACGCTGAACCGGCCCAAGCAGCTGAACGCGCTGAACGACGCGCTGATGGACGAGCTGGGTGATGCGCTGCTGTCGTTCGATGCCGACGACTGCATCGGCTGCATCGTCATCACCGGCAGCGAAAAGGCCTTTGCCGCCGGTGCCGACATTGCCGCCATGGCGACGATGAGCTACATGGACGTGCACCGCGGCGACTACATCACCCGCAACTGGGAAACGCTTGCGCTCGGTGCGCAAGCCGGTGATCGCCGCCGTGGCGGGTTTTGCCCTGGGGGGCGGCTGCGAGCTGGCGATGATGTGCGACTTCATCATCGCTGCCGACAACGCCAGGTTCGGCCAGCCCGAGATCAAGCTCGGCATCATTCCGGGCGCCGGCGGCACGCAGCGCCTGCCAAGGGCGGTTTCGAAGGCCAAGGCGATGGACATGGTGCTGACCGGCCGGATGATGGACGCTGCCGAGGCGGAACGTGCCGGCCTGGTGTCGCGCATCGTGCCGGCGGCGGAGCTGCTCGACGTCGCGCTTGCGGCCGCGCAGACGATCTGCAGCTTCAGCGGGCCGAGCGTCGTGTTTGCCAAGGAGTGTGTCGACCGGGCCTACGAAGGCAGCCTCACCGACGGCATCCAGTTCGAGCGCCGGGTGTTCCACTCGCTGTTCGCGACCGAAGACCAGAAGGAGGGCATGGACGCCTTCGTCAACAAGCGGGCGGCGGTGTTCAGGCACCGGTGAGGCCAGCATCCAGGTACCAGGCTCTTATGCGAATCGAGGTCGCGTTCGCTGCCGAGGCGAAGCGGCGATTGCCTGTTTAAGCTGGGGGTAGGGAGTCTGAGGTCGGCATTCAGTTGCGTCCTTGTATATTGATCACTCGTCGGTCAAAATGCAAGGATGATTGAAAGACATGTCCGCAGTTCGATCGAGACGCGCCTGCGGCAATCGCCGGCTGTCGTGCTGCTCGGGCCGCGTCAAGTCGGGAAGACGACGCTTGCGAATGCGATTGCAGCGCACTCTCCGCGTGCCCTGGTGCTCGATCTGGAGCGCGAGTCGGACCGCGCGGCGCTTCAGCGGCCGGAGCTCTTCCTCTCGGCGCATCGCGACCGCCTTTTGGTGCTCGACGAGGTGCAGCTTGCGCCCGAGTTGTTCACGGCCCTTCGCCCCGAAATCGACGCCGAACGGCGCAATGGCCGATTTCTTCTCCTGGGGTCCGCCTCCGGTGACTTGCTGAGGCAGTCGGGTGAATCGCTCGCCGGCAGGGTCGCCTACGTCGAGCTGACTCCGCTGCTCGCCGCCGAATTGCAGCTCGGTGAGCTGACCAATCTGCAGTCGCTGTGGTTGCGCGGTGGCTTTCCATTGAGCTACGTCGCCCACGACGATGCGGCCTCGTACGCGTGGCGGCAGGATTTCATCCGCACCTTTCTGCACCGGGACCTCGCCGAACTTGGCGTCCGCGTGCCGGCCGAAACGCTGAGTCGTTTTTGGAAAATGCTGGCTCACCTGCAGAGTCAGCTGTTCAACGCCTCACAGCTCGGCGTGTCGCTGGGCGGTGCATCGCACACGACGACAACCCGCTACCTCGACGTGCTGGTCGACACGATGATGGTGCGCCGCCTGCAGCCGCATCTGGCGAACGTCGGCAAGCGGCTCGTCAAGTCGCCCAAGGTCTACCTCCGCGACAGCGGGATCCTTCACGCACTGCTCGGCATTGCGACGGTGCACGATCTGCAGGGGCACCCGATTGCCGGGCCCTCATGGGAGGGTTTCGTTGTCGAACAGGTGGCTGCCGCCCTGCCGCCGGACGCGCAGCTCAGCTTCTACCGCACCGCTGCAGGGGCCGAACTCGACCTTGTAATAGAGCGCGGCAGGCGAAAAATGGCCGCGGAGATCAAGTTCTCTTCCGCACCCAAGCCGACCAAAGGCTTCTGGCAGGCGCTGCAGGATCTGCAGATCGATCACGCCTGCGTCATCGCTCCGGTGCCGCGCGCCTATCCGCTCACCGAACAGGTGCAGGTCATCCCGCCGAGCGGCATCGAGGCCTTCCTCGCCTGAAGTGGCGTCGGTGTACTGCCGCTGATTCCTATACTGCCCGGCATGCGCCTGTCCCCATCGGAACGCCAAGCCATCGAAACTGCAGCCCGGGAGACATTTCCTCCGGGTACGCGCGTCGTGCTGTTCGGCTCGCGCCTCGACGATGCGCGGCGAGGCGGCGACATCGACCTGCTCGTCGAGCCGGCGCAGCCGCTGCATCCCGACGAAGTGGTCGCGCGCGGCAACCGCTTCGTGGGCCGGCTGTATGGGCTGATGGACGAGCAGCGAATCGATGTACTGGTGGTTCCGCAGGGTGTCGAAGATCTACGTCCGGTGGTGCAGGTCGCCCGCCGCGACGGTGTGGAGCTGAGCTGGACATGAACGCAGGCGAACGGCTCGACGCTTGCCTGCGCGAGGCGGATCGCCACGCTGCAGCCCTTGGTGGTCTTCGTGGTCTGGGAGCCTGTCGACCAGCTGGACATGGACCAGATCGAGCGCGACCGTCTCCTGGTTCGCCTGGTAGACCAGCTGCTCTTCCGGTTCATCAAGCTGCAGGATTCGGTGGGCGAGCGGCTGGTCCCGGCGACGCTTCGCCTCACCTCGGACGTCGTCAGGATTGGCTGCGCTGGCGCGCGGTGCGCAACCGTCTGGCGCACGAGTATCCGGACGCGCCGGCGCTTCGCCATGCATCGCTGGTAGCCGGCATCGAAGCAGCGCGCGAACTGCTGCAAGCGTACGGCCGCTGGCGAGCCCGCCTAACGGCCTGAGCGCAACGGCCTCAGCCTTCCTTGCGCAGCGACGGAAACAGGATCACGTCGCGGATGCTCGGGCTGTCGGTGAGCAGCATGATCAGCCGGTCGATGCCGATGCCGCAGCCGCCCGTCGGCGGCATGCCGTATTCGAGCGCGCGGATGAAGTCGGCGTCGTAGTACATCGCCTCCTCGTCGCCGGCTTCCTTGTTGGCGACCTGGGCGCGAAAGCGCGCCGCCTGGTCCTCGGCGTCGTTGAGTTCCGAAAAACCGTTGGCGATCTCGCGGCCGGTGATGAAAAGCTCGAAGCGCTCGGCCACCGTCGGGTCGGCATCCGAGGCGCGCGCCAGCGGCGACACCTCGACCGGATAGTCGACGATGAAGGTCGGCTGCCAGAGCTTCGCCTCGACCGCCGCCTCGAACAGGCCGAACTGCAGCTGCGCCACGCCCCAGTGGGCAGGAGGCTCCTCGCCGAGCGCCTTCAAGCGCGCGTGCAGCACGCCTGCATCGCTGGCCTCCTCGACGCTCAGCCCGGCATGCTCGACCAGCGAGTCGCGCACCGACAGCCGCGCGAAGGGCTTGTCGAGCTCGACCGGCTTGCCGCCGTAGACCAGGCTGGCAGACCCGGTGGCGGTACGCGCCGCATGGCGCAGCACCGCCTCGGTGAAGTCCATCACGTCGCGGTGGTCCCAGTACGCGGCGTAGAACTCCATCATCGTGAACTCGGGGTTGTGCCGGACCGAGATGCCTTCGTTGCGGAAGTTGCGGTTGATCTCGAACACCCGCTCGAAGCCGCCGACGATCAGCCGCTTCAGATACAGCTCGGGCGCGATGCGCAGGAACATTTCCTGGTCCAGCGCGTTGTGGTGCGTCTTGAACGGCTTGGCGTTGGCACCGCCCGGGATCGGGTGCAGCATCGGCGTCTCCACTTCGAGGAAGTGGTGCTCGACCATGAACTGGCGGATCGAGGCGATGGCCTTGCTGCGGGCGATGAAGCGGGCGCGCGACGCCTCGTCGGTGATCAGGTCGACATAGCGCTGGCGGTATTTCTGCTCCTGGTCGGCCAGGCCGTGGAATTTGTCGGGGAGGGGGCGAAGGCTCTTGGTCAGCAGGCGCAGCGCGCTCGGCGCGGATCGACAGCTCGCCCGTGCGAGTCTTGAAGAGCATGCCTTCGCAGCCGATGATGTCGCCGAGGTCCCAGTGCTTGAAGGCGTCGAAGGCGACGTCGCCGACGCCATCGCGGGTGACGTAGAGCTGGATCCGGCTCTGCGTCGCTCCAGTCACTGCGCCCATCGAACCGTCCTGCACAGTGCAGAAAGCGGCCTTTCCCATCAGGCGCTTGAGCATCATGCGACCGGCGACAGAGACCTTCAACCGCTGCGACTCGATCGCTTCGCCGTCGAGGCCGTCGGACTGCCGCAGCAACTCCGCAGCGTGCTGTTGCGGCTTGAAGTCGTTGGGGAAGGCAACGCCCTCGGTCCGCACCGCTGCGAGCTTGTCCCGGCGTTCGGCGATCAGGTGACTTTCGTCGGTAGACGGCGCGGCGCCGGGTGCAGGAAGACGTTCCGACATGGGCGCGCCAAGAGAGTGGGGCCAGCAATTTTAGCGGGCAGCGCTTGCACAGCCCGTCCGGCTCAGCGTTGCCGCGGCACCGGCCCTGTCTGCACCTTCAATTTCACGATGCTCCAGTCAGCAGAACTCAAGCTGAACTTCACTCACTGGCTGGAGGCGGTTCACTTCCTTCAGGTCAGTGTCCGGTAGAGCGCCAGCGTGCGCTGCTTCATCGTCTCCACGCTGAATTGTTCACGCACCCACTCTCGTGCAGCAGCGCCCATTGCCAAGCGGAGTGCGTCGTCGCGAACGAGCGTGTCAAGCGCATGCGCCAGAGCAGATGGATCGCGTGGCGGGACGGTAATGCCGGTGACGCCATCTCGATTCAGGTAATTGACGCCGTTGCCGAGTTCGCACACCACGGTCGGCTTCGCGCAAGCCATCGCTTCGGCGCTTGCAATGCCAAAGGCTTCGGAGGGCTCGATCGACGGCAAGCAGAAAACGTCGCAGCGGTGCACCGCGCGAACGAGTGTCGACTCGTCAACCTCGCCGGCAAAGAGCACGCGAGAGTCAAGTCCGAGTTCAGCGGCTTGTCGGCGTAGAACAGCGCCGAGCGGCCCGGTGCCGATCATCACCAGTACCGCGTCAGTGGTCAGGTGCGTCATGGCCGTAGAGCAGGTGCTGATAGCCCTTGTAGTAGGCATGTCGTCCGACGCTGAGAACAAACGGCCGGCCATGCACGAAGCGCTCGATCGCTTCAAACGTCGAGGTGCTGGCCACGGGTGCGTCGAGCCGGGTGAAATCGATCCCAATCGGAATCGAAACGATCTTTGACTCGACATCGATCTGGTGCAACTGGCTCGAACTCTCATAGTGCTTCGGCGTGAACACGACGATCCGATCGGCGCGCTCGAGCACACGGCGCTGTATGCCGCCATACAACTTGAGCAGGCGACGCTGGCGCACCACGTCGCTGTCCAGGTGAGCACGACCGGGATGTCGCCGCAGCGCCCAGCGCGGCAAAGTCGCCCCAGGGATTGGGCGCATGAATATGCAGCAGGTTGCAGCGGCCACTGCGCAACTCGGCACGGACGCGCGGCAGCAGATCCGGGCTGACCAGCACGGCCGCCAATTTGCCGAACGACGTCGCTTGGACGACCCGATAAGGCAGAGGCTCTTGCTCCGATCCACCACTGCCCCGGCAGGCTGCAAGAGTGCCGCGAAAGTCGGGTCACAGGCTGCGCAACAGCGTATCGACGTGGGCTTCCACACCGGCATAGGGAGGTGGAATCAGCTTGCCGACGTGCAGTGGGCGCAGGGACGGGTCGAAGGAATCGGAATCGGCAGAGCCCTTGGCGGAGTCGGTCATTGGAGTTTGGAGACAATGTCTCCGAAGCGCTGCTGCAGTCAGCTCGGCAGTTCGGTCCAGGAAAATTGACGAGCGCGTGCAACGCCGGATTCAACCCGCAGCGCTCGCTCGGAAAGCGTCAACCAGCGACCTCCAACAAGCACGAGGCCAGTTCGGCGGCGGAACTCGGGTCGAAGAGAAGCGCTGCCTCCCCGCGAACCTCGGGCAGTGCGGCCGATCGCGCTGCGGCCACCGGACAACCGGCAGCCATCGCCTCGAGCGCTGGCAAGCCGAATCCTTCATAGAGGGAAGGGAAGACCAGCGCCGCAGCGCCAGCGACACAATCGCGCAGCGCTTCGTCGGAAAGGCAGCCGCAAAGCGCACCCGCCAGCCGAGGTTGACATCTCAGCGATCAGACCCGGGTCAGCGGTACGGAAACCCTCATGCTGCCCGACGACAACCAGCTCGTGCGGCAGGCGATCGGCGACGCGTGCAAAGGCTTCGAATAGCAACCGTAGGTTCTTGTGCGGGCGCAGGTTGCCGACGCAGACGAATACAGAAGAGCATCTCGCGACGCGTTGTCGCCTCGCCGTCTATCGAACCAGGCTTCATCGACACCGAGCGTCGTGACGGTGATCGGAAGATCGTCCCGGGTGCCGACGCGGCGAATGAATTCGCCACGAGTGAAGTCGGAGTCGACCAACAAGGCGCGCGCCGACGAGCGCAAGCTTTGAAAGTAGATCGGCTTGCGTTGCGATCAGAAGCTGCCACCCCCGGCGCCGCCAAGCGCGAGTTGGGCCAGTCGTGCAAGGTCGCGACGAAAGGCCTGCGAGTGAAGAGCAGGTGGGCAAGGCTCGTGGCCCAGAAAAGGGCACCGGGCGAAAGCATGTGCCTCAGCTCAGACTGCTCGTTGAACCCGAACAGTCGCGACGGCAATACGGTAAGCCGCACTTTGGCTGCCCCCAGATAGCTGTGCTCTTCACCTTTGCCAGCGGCAACCAGCGCCGTGAACCGGCACTCGGGCAACCGTGCAACCACCCGCGGCAGGACGTTGCGGATGTAAGTTCCGATGCCGGAGTCGTGAGCCTTGCGTGCGTCAACGATCAAGTGCAAGACGAGGAACCCTGATGCGTGGCCGACTCACGACGGCAGGCCGAGTGCGCTTGGCGCGGCGAGCCTGTGCCAGGCTCTGCGCAATCAACTGTGCCGCTAAAAAACCGCTCAGCATCTGAACGTCGTGCTTGACGCCAATGCTGCCCAACAGTCCGACGGCGACGATCCGTCAGCACGCTGATGCGGGCGAAAACGAGGCGCGAGACGAGAAACACCATCAACAGCGTCGCAACCAAGCCGATTTCGAAAATCAGTTCGAGCCAGAGCGAACCGCCGTAGTCGTATTCGAGCCCTTCCGGCAACGGGAGCAGAGCCGCTCGATAGGACAGATAGGACCCATAGCCATGGCCTACCAGCACTTCGGCCCAACTCGTCTCGCTGACGATCTTTGCTGCAGCGTAGCGTCCGAGCTCGCCACTGCCTTGGGTCAGCAGATCGATCTTGTGCATCTGGCCTTTGAAGAAGTCGGTATCGACGAGCAACGTACCTGCCGCTAGGGCTACCACCATGGCGGCGACTCGCCAGCGAAGTGAAGAAGTCTCCAACGCGAGCGTTCCGGCAACAGCATAGAACAGAAGGCTTCGTCCCGATTCGAGCACCACCAGACTGAAGACTGCAGACAGCGCGAATACAGTCCAACCGAGCGCATCGCGTCGCAGCGCGACGTAGAGACAGGAAACACTTGCAAGGAAGCAACCGGCCAATCCTTTCTCGTTGAAGAACCCCACTGGTCGGTCCACCGGCTCAACCAGAGCCAACGGCGAAAGCACGGCAATGCTGACGATGCACACGAGAATGCTGATCAGTAGCGGTGTCGAGAGGTCGCGTCCCGGTTGATAACGTCGCAGCATCAGTGTCCAGTTGACCCATGCGCCTAGGATGAGCAGTGTCGACAGGGAGAACCAGAACGAATAGTGGAAGCCGGTAGCGGCCCTGGGCGGTTGACTGAGTGCATAGGAAATCAGGGCCCTCACGGCCAGCACATACACCGTCTTGGGTATGGCTCGCCACGGAAACAGCGCCTCCGCCAAGGGCAAGCAACATGAAAGCCGCCATCGCAATGCTGACGAAGCCAGCCTTCAGCGTCCAGAACTGCACAGCGAGCAGCAAGGCTGCAAGTCGACGCCGAGTGTCGCGTTTGCCTGAACGGCGTGCGGGATCGTCGATCGACGTGCACCTCGCACGTCGCCCGCGGGCGCTCGCATGCGTTGTCACCTGCGATCCTCGTGCTGAAGGTCGAACGGATAACCGAGGAGCACGCTGGCGTAATTCGATCCGCGTGTCAGGAATGCCGCGTAGCGCAGTATCTGCAAGAGCCGCTCACGCCCCACCAACCGTGCCAGGGTGCGCACAAGACGGTTCGCCATCACCACCTTGCGGCTCGTCTGATCGAAATTGAGCGTGCTCGTCCCCTTGGCTTGCGCCGACGGAGGCGGTGTGATGCCGCTCGCCCGCAGGCGCCGTTGCAGGTTGGACCCGGCCGCGAACGGGTGCAGTTCGCTCGCCCCCACGCAGCACGCGGCACGCCGCATGAGGCTGGTGACCGAGTGCCGTCATCGAGTCTGCCGAAGCCGTACGCCAGCTTCGAGTAGCTGGAATGACCCATCTGCAACAAGCTGGCGCTGTACTCGCTCACCAGCCGCGCGAGGAGCGATCCCGGCGCGATCGCATGCCGCGTCTGGTGCTTGGAAAGCACCTCGGGCGCATCGGCGCGCACGCCGCTGAAATGGAAAAACACCAGCGGCACGTCATTGACGCGGTAGCTGCCGTTCACCTCAAAAAGCTGGCGCTCGTGCAGGTTCCAGAACGCCACGTTGCAACCGCGATGGCGCAGCACGTGCACCGACTCGAAATACGACGGCACCAGATCGATCCATTTCTGGTCGACAAAAGTGCCGAAACCGAGGTCGTTGAAACCGTGAGAAAGGCAGCGCCGTTCCCACCAGTCGAGCAGCGACAGCGATTCGGCGCCGCGTCGCAGCGCGATGAAGCCGAGATTGAAGCTGCCGTTGCGCAGAAAGTCGATGTCCGATGGCCGTAACCCGTCCATCGCCGGTGCGAGCGCATGCGGCGTAACGACAATCTCGGCCTCGTCCAAGGCCACGAGCACCGGCTCCGGCGGTGCGTAGAGTCGAATGTCAGGGTCGAGATAGACAACGCGTTCGTGCCCCTCGCCGAACAGCAGCTTGAGGAAGGTCGGCTTTAGCGTGTGTTGAGTTCGACGATGTCGTACTTGTAGGTCACCTGCTCGATGTCCGGTATCGGCAGATCGGCTGCGTAGGTCACTCGCAGCCCGGCCTCGGCCACCGCAGCCTGCACCGCGGGCGTGGCTCGGTCGACGAGGAGGACGCGAAACGCGGCGTTCGGGGCGTGCTGCGCCAGCGATTCGCCGAGAATCCGGGCATAGGCCAGATAGTTGGCGGAGACGATCGTTGCGACGCAAAGACTCATATCGTCAGTGTTTCCGAGGTATTGGCGGGAATGGGGGTGGTTGCAGATTCGCTGCAATTGTCTGCAGCTAAGCCGCCGGTGCGGGCCAGATTTGTATCGCGGGCACTCCAGCCCAGATCGTTGCGGCGGGCGTGCTGCCGAGGACCACCGAGTTGGCACCGATGACGCATCCGTCCCCGATCTCCGATCCTGGAAGCACGACCACGCCGTTGCCGAGCCAGACGTTACGGCCGATGCGAACCGGTCCTTTCGAGTGGATCGGCCGATGGTCCGGAGGTGTCGCCGCTTCAATCGGGTCGTGCCGCAGGCCGCGGCCATGCGAATGATCAGTGACGATGACCTTGCTGCCAATGAGATCCCGTCGCCAATCGTGACGCTGGACGCCGCAGCGAGATGTACCCAATCCGAAACACGTTGACGTTTCGCCCTATCGTCAGCACACCGGAACCAATTGCTTCTAGCCACAGCCCGCGACCTGCCGAAAAATTGGTACCGATGTCGATGCGAACCGGATTGCGGACCTTCAGGTCACGCCAGTCGATCGAAACGCGCTGACGCAGCACGAGTTTGCACAAACCGTTCAAAGAGCGGTTCATGAGTCGGCGCGGGACGGTCGTCGCCGCCATTAGATGTGCAACCTTCACGTGGCACACCCTCCGGCCCTAGGTACATTGCGGCAACAATGCTTCTGCACGCGGCGCGCGATACGCATGCTCACACGCGAACCTCGCGCCATCGGTCGCTAAGCCGCAACAGCCTACCGATCACTGAAGAAGCCTTTACGAACGGCCACGCCAGCATCTTCGGCAGAAGGCTGATGGGAACGATCAGCGCCCAGAACGACCAATAGCGCTTCAGCTCACGGCGCAGCGGTGCGAGCGCGTTCTCCGATTCGAATTGCCCGATGTTCGAGAATCGGACTTTCCAGATCAATCCAGGAAAGGTAGGCAAGCAGACTACGTCGCACGAGGGTGCGCGCGATGGCATGGTTGGCGCCGAAAACGTCGGCGCAGATGCGGGAAATTCGCTCCGAAAACGTGGAACACTGCGTAGCCACCGGTGTTTCCTGCAGTGGCCAGGACACATCGCTGCTCGACATGGAGAAACTTTCGTCCTGTATTCAGGGTCTCGAGCACCCAGGCGAGTTGTACCAGCCCCGTGCCGGCGAAACGCCGCAGTGAGGCGTTCTCGTGTCTCGAAAAGTAGCGGTCGCGGTTGACCACCATGCCCGAGATGAAGGTCGACCAGACATGGACGCGGCGTGCGAACGACATCCGGTCGAGCGACGCCGCTTCGAGGGTAGTGACCGGGTCGTGCGGATCGTTGTCGGTTAGGGCCTGGCGCCAGTCGCTGTTCAGATAGACCAGGTCCGGGTTCTCGCGCTCGAGAAGCGTCAGCAGTTCGCGCACCACCCCGGCCCGCGGCATGTCGTCATCGCCGATGATCCAAAAGAAACGCGACGTCATCCGTTCGATGCAAAGGCAGAATTCTCTTCGGCACCGACATTGATGGCGTGTCGCAGTACGGTCGCCGTCGGCAGGGCCGCTTGGAGTGCTGAAGTCACCTCGGGGGTTGCGTCAGTCGACGCGTTGTCACCTACGATGAGGCCGACTCGGTCCTCCAGGCCGACGAGTTCGCGCTGCAGTGCGGTCAGCAGAAATGAAAGGCAACCCGCCCGGTTGTAAGTCGGCACGGCGATGGTGAGCAACAGACGTGTACTCATTGCAGTTTGCCGGCATGGCGGAGTATGCAGGCAACGCACATCACGACGGTCTCCGGTAGTAGCCGAGGAAAAGCCATACCGTCCACGGCAGAGCGATCAACGAGACCACGAGCGCATAGAAAAACATCATCGACAGAACGCCGAATTCAACCCCGAGCAGTGCAGTAAGCAGCGTCGCCAAGCCGGCGACGACCGAAACGCCCAACATCGGCTCCTCCATGTGCGCACGCATATACCCGGCAGCGGCGAAGATGAAGCAATTAACAAGGGTCACAACCGAAAGGCAGGCAAGCACGGGAACACTGGCGATGCGCGAGGCAACCGGCGCGTCGGCAAGAACCAACCCCTGCATCCCGAGCAGCAGCAGAATGACCGCTGCGGACATAAAAACCATCGAGCGTTTTGCCACGGCACCGAACACAGCATTCAACTCGTGGCGCTCCTTGCGCGACACATGCGCGGCCATCGAAGGCAGTTTGGCGCTGACCCAGCTCATTCCCACTGTAAGCAAAGCGCTGTAGATGGCCAGGGCGAGGCCGAGACGACCGGCCTCGACGGCGCCGTGTCGGGCGAACGTCAAGGGCGTGAAGACCTGAAAGATGAAATAGCCGCTGACCCAACTGACCGCAATACGCCACTGAAACGGGAAAACGTCGCGCCGCCACCGAATTCGATCGTCAGCACCACATTCGGGCTGCGCGCGCAGGTACGTGAGCAACGACGCCGAGCGATGTAGCCAAAGCCCTGTGCCCAGTGCCGAGGCGAGCGGCACAAACACAGCGGCCCAGAGTCCCGCGCCAAGCCCAAGCGCGACCCACATCATGGCGTATCCAACGATCGATTGTTGAAGCCGCAGGCGCGCAACTTCCGCGACCTTGCCGCAACCCTCGAGCACGGTCAGCCAGACGCTGAAATACAGGTTGGCGGCGGTCAATGGCGCGATGAATAGCCAAACGCCCAGCCACGCGACGGGGGGAGAGTCCCCTTTGTTTCAAAGAAAATCGCACCGGCCGCGCCGACGAAGAGGGCGAACGCGGCTGCGGCGATTAGATACCACCGACGCAGCAGCCGCACCAGCGACGCGAGCCGCGCCAACCGCTGAGCGTCACCGCCGAATTTGCCATCGGAATCGACCTGCACATGCGCGAAGTTGTGGCTGACGATCTGAACGACGACCTGGTTCATACCCAGTTCGAAGAAGATCTGCAGCGCCAGCAGGCTGGAAAACGTGAAGTAGTAGCCTTGCTCAACCTTGCCGAGCCAGAGCGGAAGCAGCAACACGGTACCCGCGCCGGCGACTACGGCCCAGCCGCGCAGCAGCAAGGTCGCCGCAACTTGCGCATCGACACCGGCAAGCCGCGCCAGCCTGCTCCACAGCCGTTCTGAAACTGCGTCCACGGCGACGTGCTGCGCCAAGCGGACGATTGTCAATTCCGCGCAAGGCGAGCAATCTGATCGCCATGTCGCTGTTTGTGGAGAAAGAAGAAGTTGGTCTCGGCCGTCTGCGATGTCATCCGGTCGAAGGAGCGAAGGGCGCGGCCGTCGGTTACGAATGCGCAATAGCCAATGGCCCGCAGCAGTTCAAAGATCTCATTTGGGTCGTAGTTGAACTTCGCAGACCACTTTCGAAGGATTTCCGAAAAGATCACCGGCCGGTCGCGAGCGATGGTTTCGATGCCCCCTTGGAAGACCAGCAACTCGGCGCCCTCGACGTCGCATTTGATGAAGTCCACCTTGAGGCCGGTGTCTCGAACGTGGTCGTCTAGCCGGCGCACCTGGCATTGCACGGTCTCAACATCGGATCTCTCGGTCAAGTTTCGTGAAGATGCGTTGCCTGACCCTTCGGGGTAGTAATAGAACTCGAGCGTTGCCGACGCATCGGAAAAACCGAAGTTGTGCGTCTGCACATTGCGCACAGCATTCAGCCCGACGTTTCGCGTTAGTTGTGCGTAGGTTCTAGGCAGAGGTTCAAACGCATGAAAGGATGACGCTCGGCGTGCGAGTGCGAGATTGATCGAGTACCAGCCAATGTTTGCACCAATATCGAAGAAGGTGTCGCCGTCGGCGACGAGCGACTCCATCATTTCCGCATCTTGCTTTTCATAGTCGGCGAAATTGAGGCTTTCGACCGGCGCAATACGCATATCGCCTTCCGCACACGCGATGCGCACGCCACGATCTCGCGAAACCATGACAACCTGGCCGTCTTCGATCTCGATGCGTCGTACGTTGGTATTGCCGATGAACCGCGAGTGTCGAAGAGCGCCGCGTGGTGGGCGTCGTACATCGTCCGGATAAACGTCGGCTTGTCGATGTCGCCCTGGCGATAGGCTTCGAGCGTCGATTCGAGGGATTGGCGAGCAGTGGTCATGGCGTTTTGCTGTCGAAAAAGGAGCCTTCGGCCGAGGGCCTAGTAGCTCAGGGTATTCACAAAAGGCGGAGGTCGAAGCTGCCGATCGTGCGGCGAAAGCCCTCGCTTAGGCCGGTGGTCGGACGCCAGCCGAGCTCGCCTATGCGTGAGACGTCCGGCGTCGAGCGCGCGACGGGACTCTGCAGGTAACCGCTCGCAGCAGAGGGTGCCGAGGCGCGGACCACCTTCAATCCAAGTGCGGGATTCAAACCTACGAGCAGCTCAGCCAGTTCGGCGATTGACACCTCGGCGGCGGGATTGCCGACGTTGTAGGCCCGGCCAGCTTCGCCAAGCAGAAGGACGGTCCAAAACGCGGCTGCGGCGTCAGCCAAATAGCAAAAGGGTCGCATCGCGCGGCCATCACTTTTCAGCACGATGTCGCGGCGGGCGACGATGTCGGCAACGAAATCAGCAAACACCCGACCATCGGCCAGGTCCATGCCGGGCCCGTAGGTGTGAAAAGGTCTGACGATCTTTGCCCGGACGCCATGCTGCTGCGCCCAAGAAACGCACATCGTCTCGGCAACACGTTTGCTCTCGGCGTAGCAAGCGCGCACGGTCGCTGGGTCGAGGTACCCGAAGTCTGTCTCGGAGAGCAGGCGCGAATCGTCAAGCGGCGCACCGTAGACTTCACCGCTGCTGAAATAGAGAAACTCGGTTCCGGCATTTCGCGCCGCATGCGCCAGGAGGTAAGCAGTACCGAGCACGTTCGCCTCGAGCGTTCCAACAGGATCACTGCCGTAATAGCGCGGGCTCGCCGGCTGGCGGCATGGACGATGAAGTCTGCTATCGGAAGATCAGCTGGCAAGGGTTGGGCGACGTCGTGCTCAAGCAGTGTCAAGCCGTCTGCGAGCAAATGGCCGATTCGTGCAGCCGCCTTTTGAGGGTTGCGCACCAACCCAATCACCTGGATCTGCGATCCTCGACGGTTCAGCGCCGCGAGCGTTTCGACGAGATACGCAGGAAGGAAGCCGCCGGCACCGGCAATCAGCACCGTCGCCCCTCCAGCCGCTGCCAGGGTAGCGGCTGCGCCAGAATGCGCTCGATGTCCTCGGCGACGACTGGGTTGGTGTGCTGCTCCGAGTCGCTCATGTCGCGGCGCGTAACCGGCGTCCGGCCCCGAGTTGGTGTGCATGCCACTGCAGCGAGCGCTCGATTGCGGCTCGCGGTGCGAAGACCGGTCGCACACCGAGCGATTGCATGGTTTGCGTCACGTTGGGGTAGAAGTCGTGCGTGCGCCCGCCTGCGCGTGGCTGGCTTTTGTAGACCAGTTGCGGGGTTGGCGTAATTCGTTCGGCGACCCAAGTTGCGGCATCGGCATGGCTCACCGACTCGCCGCCGCCGATGTTGTAGACCTCACCATCGCGGCCCGCAACGAGCGCCTGCAGCAACCAGGCGGCGACGTCGCTGCCGTACAAGTAGCTGCGCCGTGTGGCACCGTCGCCGTGGATACGGATGTCGTTGCCGGTCAACGCGTCCCGGATAAAGTTGTTCAACGCCCACGGCGCGTCCAGGGGCTGGTAGGCGCCTAGGAAGTGAATGCTCTGGCGGTACTGACCGGGATACGGTACTGGCCGGCAAATGCACAAGCCAGGCTCTCGGCGCCGCGCCGTGCTTCGGCGTAGAGGCTGTGGAAACGAGTAAAGTCGAGCACGCCGATGTCGCCCTCCTTCAGCGCGCCTGGCGGCAGGCCGTCCCGGCGACAAGGCCCGAGCTGAGGTTGACGAAGCGTTGAATGCGCTCCAGCCGTGCGGCTGCGAGCAATGCATGGTCAATGCCGTGAACCGTGGTCTGGAAGACGCGGTGTGGGTCGGAGGCCTGCACCCGCGGGTCGGCAATGCCGGCTGCGAACAGGACGGCGTCGTGTCGCTCGGTAGTTCGAACGACGAACGCACATCGATGGTGTGCAGGCCGATGTCCACTCGCTCCAGATGCCGGCGGCTGTCAAGCCACTTGCTAGCGGTGCGTCCGAAGAGGTCAATGCGGTATCCGGCGCCCATGTCGTCGTTGAGCATCGCCACCGCCTCGGCCAGCCACGAGCCGACAAAACCAGTGCCACCGATGACGGCGATGCGCTGACCCGCCAGCTGCTTCGGCAAGTCCGCCAGCTTGGCAAAGGAAGCACGGCAGTCCTCGCGCAGCTGCTTTTGCGCCTGGTCAAGCATGGGCGACTTCCGCGGCCGTCTTCGTCTTGGCTAGTTCCAGCGCCACTTCGAGGATCAAGCTTTCCTGCCCGGCCACTGCGTTGCGCCGACCAAGTTCAAAGAAGATGTCGCGCGGATCGACGCCGTGCTGCTTGCCGATGCTGTTGACCTGCTTGACGAAGCCGGAGAACACGCCGGCCAGGCCGCTGACGATGCTGGTAGACGAGATCGTGGGCAACTCCGGAATCATTTCGCGCTCGGCGAGGTCGGCCGCGTCGAGCATCTTGTACAGGTCGATGCCGGTCTCGATGCCCATCCGCTCGAACACGGCAACCAGCACTTCGAGCTGCGCATTGCCAGCGCCAGCGCCGAAGCCGCGCGCACTGCCGTCGATGATGGTGGCACCGCATCCACCGCAGCAACCGAGTTCGCGATGCCCATGCCGAGGTTGTTGTGCGCATGAAAGCCAACCGGGATGTTCAGCGAGGCGACGAGCGTACCGATTCGCTCGGTGACGTCAGCTGGCAGATAGTTGCCGGACGAATCCATGATGATGACGCCTTCGGCACCGTAGGCCTCCATCTTGCGGGCTTCATCGGCGAGCATCGCGGGGCTCGCCATGTGGCTCATCATCAGCACGCCGAAGACTTCCTTGCCCTTGTTGCGGGCGTAGTCGATGTGCCGCTGGGTGATGTCGGCCTCGGTGCAGTGCGCGGCAATGCGGAAAACATCCACGCCGAGGTCGATCGCCATCGTCAGGTGGCGCTGAATCGTGCAGAAACCGGGAATGGCGTGGACGCCCAGCTTCGACTTCGAGAGATTGGCGCGCGCGGTGCTCAGGATCGTCTCATCGTCCAGGCTGCATTCGCCGACCAGCATCGACGAGGCGCCAATGCCGTTGCCGTGGCCAACTTCCACGATGGGCACGCCAGCGGCTTCGGCAGCCGCGCAGTAGGCAACGAAGCTCGCCTTGGAAAGCTGATGGCGCACGGCGTGGTTGCCGTCGCGCAGCGTCGGGTCGCTGATAAGAACGCGCTTGCTCATTGGATTCACTCCCTGCCCCTTCGGGCGATGGTTTCGGCAATGCCGATCGCCGCACAGTTGATGATGTCGAGGTTGCCGGCATAACGCGGCAGGTAATCGCCGTTGCCGAGCACCTTCATCGTCGTCATCACCCTGCCGCCCTCGATGGTCGGCGGCACGATCAACTGATAGCCCGGCACATAGGCGGTGATCCGCTTCATCATGGCATCGACCGAGCGGCGGATGTGATCGAGCCGCGGATTGGCGATCTTGGCGTAGATCGTGGTCTGCATGTCGATCGGCGGACGCGCCGGGTTGAGGATCAGGATCGACTTCGCCTGCCTTGCGCCGGTGAACTGGATCAGCGCCTCTTCGGTCGTCTCGATGTATTCGTCGAGATTGCCGCGGGTCGCTGGGCCGGCGCTGCGCGAGGCGATGCTGGAGGCGACCTCGATGTACTCGATGTCGTCGTGTTCGGTGGAAATCGCATTGGCAATCGGGATCGAAGCCTGGCCGCCGCAGGTGACCATGTTGATGTTGCCGACCCCGGCGCCGATCACCTCCTCGGCATTGATCGCCGGCATGCACATGCCGCCGAGCTTGGCCGGGGTCATGTCGATGACGGTCTTGCCCATTTCGCGCAGCACCGCCCAGTGCTCGTGGTGCGCGACCGCCGAGGTGGCGTCGAACACCATGTCGATGTCGTCGGCCTGCTGAACGATGGCGTCCAGACCACGATCGGAGATGTTGACGCCCAGGCTGCTGGCCTTCTGCATGCCTTCGGAGCGGAAATTCCGCCCGACGAACAACGTGCACTCCAGCGTATTCGACCGCATGACCTTGACGAGCAGGTCGGTGCCGATGTTGCCGGTCCCGATGATCGCGACGCGCGTTTTCTGTGTCATGACGTTCTCGGTGAGCTTCAGCGCAGCGATGTCTACTTCGGGTGCGGTCGTCGCGCATGGCCGCGGCCAAGGCGTCGAGCGGCAGCAGCGGCGATAGGTCCTCCAGCGGTGGCGACACCAGCTCGCCGTCCGGCCGCACCGCGACCGAAAGCTTGGAAGGAACAACTGCTCGGGATGCATGAAGACCTCGAAGATACAGGGCCCTCGATCGTTTGCGCCTGCGCCAGCACCTCGTCGAAATCCTCCCACGTGCGGATCTGCCAGGAAGGGAGGTCGAAGGCCTTGGCCAGCTTGGTGAAGTCGGGCAGCTCACCCCGGACTTGCGGTCCGTGCCCGAGTAGCGCCCCTGCACAGGAGGCTTTCTGGGTATGCTTGATCATCAGGTATCCATCGTTGTTGAAGATGAACAATTTGATGGGCAGCTGGTGGTGCACCATCGTCTGCAGTTCCTGCAGGTTCATCATCATGCCGCCGTCGCAGTTCAGGCACATGACCTCGCCGCGATCCAACGCAAACGAAGCGCCGATGGCACCGGGCAGGCCAAAACCCATCTCGCCCAGGCCTTGGAGGTCAGCAGCCGTTGCCCGGCGGCGCAGCTCGATCGCCTGGTGGCCGGACAACAACGCGGTCCCCATGTCGGTGACAATGACCTGGTCGCTTTTGAAGATGCGGCTTCAGGCGCTGCATGAACCGGTAGCTGTTCAGGAAGCCGCCCTCACTGTCGGCGTGTTCGGGGCCGATCCAGGGAAGTCGCGCTGGTAAGTCGCGCATTGCTCGATCCACGCGGCCTTGTCGCCAGCCCCGTCGGCTGCAAGTTCGATCAGCTCGCGCACGAAAGCGCCTGCGTCGGCCTGAATGAACTCGCGCACACGGCTGCCGAGCTTCTTGCCTTCTGTCGGGTCGATGTCGACCATGTCGATCGCCGCACCACGGGCTAGCTCGCCGAGGCTGTAGCCGACTTGCGGAATGGCCAGCCGGGTGCCG
>CAWGXZ010000007.1:0-182493 GCA_963826695.1 uncultured beta proteobacterium | reverse complement strand
GTTGAAATACCGCTCTCCCGGGCCCGCCGATTGATGGACATTGCTCTTGAGATGAACGAGGAGTGAGACGCCGATGCGAGGAATTGACAGCTACAGCGAGAGCCTGTTCACGACGGTGAAGCTGGAGGAATTTGTTCCGTCCGATCACCCGCTGCGACCGATCCGGGAATGGGTCAACGGCGCATTGGCCAAGATGGACGCGAAGTTCTCGGCCATGTACGAAGCGGACATCAAGGGAGGTCGTCCCAGCATTGCGCCCGAGAAGCTCATGCGCGCCATGCTGCTGCAGGTGCTGTACAGCGTGCGCAGCGAGCGCCAACTCGTCGAGCAGATCACCTACAACCTGCTGTTTCGCTGGTTCGTTGGCCTGGCCATCGACGACACCGTGTGGAACCACTCCGTGTTCAGCAAGAACCGAGACCGACTCATCGAGTTCGATGCGGTGACTGATCTGTTCAACGCCACGGTGGAGATGGCCGGCAAGCGTGGGCTGCTCTCGGACGAGCACTTCAGCGTCGACGGCACGCTGATCCAGGCATGGGCCAGCCACAAGAGCATGCGGCGCAAGGACGGCTCGGACGACGGCCGCCCGCCCGAGGACTGGCGTGGCGAGCCGCGCAGCAACGACACGCACCAGTCCACGACCGATCCCGAGGCGCGGCTGTACCGCAAGAGCAATGCGGCGCCTGCGCTGCCGAGCTACCTGGGGCATGTGCTGACCGACAACCGCCACGGCTTGGTGGTCGACGTGCAGGCCAGCATCTCGGGCGGCACGGCCGAGCGCGATGTGGCTGCGCAGATGCTCGCCAATGTGGCCAAGCCGGGCAAGCGCGTCACCGTCGGCGCTGACAAGGCATATGACACCAAAGGCTTCGTCCAGGCCTGTCGCGACATCAAAGTCACCCCGCACGTCGCGCAGAACACAGCTCGAAGCGGCGGCAGCGCCATTGACGCACGCACGACCAGGCACGTCGGCTACGAGATCAGCCAGCGCAAGCGAAAGTGCATCGAGCAGTGCTTCGGCTGGGGCAAGCTGATCGGTCCGATCCGCCAGGTGATGGTCACCGGACTCGACAAGGTCGACCAGCTCCTGACGTTGACGATGGCCGCCTACAACCTCACGCGACTGCGCAACTTGGCACAAGTGCGTCCGCAGAGCGCGTAATGAACGGGCAGAAGGTCGAAATGACTGCCTGGAACCATCGAAACCCCGCCCTGCATCACCGCTTCGACCGCTATCGGCAGACACAGCGCGGAAGTTGACGAACAGCGACCTCATGAAAACGCAGAGGCTCGTGCTCGACGGGGGAATTTCAACAGCCTGCTAACTTGACGACTCGGCGGGCCGCCTGCGCGGCTTGCATCAACCACTTACGCCGCTTAGACTGTATGCCCATACAGTACTAAACAGCCATGAAAAGCAGCAGCGGTCCGTTGCCTCTCTTGCGCGCCCCAAGGCTGCTCGACCAGATTCGCGAGCGCATCCGCTACCTGCACTACAGCATACGGACGGAGGAGGCCTACGTCCATTGGACGCGGGCGTACGTCCGCTTCCACAAGATGAGGCACCCCGCGGAGATGGGCGCGCCGGAGGTGGAGGCATTCCTCGCCTGGCTTGCCGGCGAGCGGCGAGTCGCCGTCTCGACGCACAAGCAGGCGCTTTCGGCGCTGTTGTTCCTGTACCAGAAGGTGCTCGGCGTCGATCTGCCTTGGCTGAACGAGATCGGCCGCCCGAAAACCCGTGTGCGCCTTCCGGTGGTGCTGTCGGTCGGCGAAGTGGCCGCGGTCCTGGCGGCGCTCAGCGGTGAGCATCGACTGTTCGCGCAGCTGCTCTACGGCACCGGCATGCGCATCGCCGAAGGCCTGCAGCTTCGCGTCAAGGATGTCGATTTCGAGCACCGGACGATCGTCGTGCGCGAGGGCAAGGGCGGCAAGGACCGTGCGGTGATGCTGCCCGCTACGTTGCTGCCGGGGCTGCGCGAGCAGATCGGGCGCGCCCGGCTCGTCTGGGCGGCGGACGCACAGGCAGGGCAGGGCGGCGTCTTCCTTCCCGATGCGCTGGACCGCAAGTACCCGCGGGCGGGTGCTTCCTGGGCGTGGTTCTGGGTCTTCTCGCAGGACCACCTCTCCACCGATCCGCGCCTGGGCGTCGTTCGTCGCCACCGCGCCTGCGACCAGAGCTTCCAGCGCGCCTTCAAGCGGTATTCATCAGTCATCCACCCACCTTCTGCAGGCTAGAGGCTGTTGAAATACCGCTCTCCCGGGCCCGCCGATTGATGGACATTGCTCTTGAGATGAACGAGGAGTGAGCCGCCGATGCGAGGAATTGACAGCTACAGCGAGAGCCTGTTCACGACGGTGAAGCTGGAGGAATTTGTTCCGTCCGATCACCCGCTGCGACCGATTCGGGAATGGGTCAACGGCGCATTGGCCAAGATGGATGCGAAGTTCTCGGCCATGTACGAAGCGGACATCAAGGGAGGTCGCCCCAGCATCGCGCCCGAGAAGCTCATGCGCGCCATGCTGCTGCAGGTGCTGTACAGCGTTCGCAGCGAGCGCCAACTCGTCGAGCAGATCACCTACAACCTGCTGTTTCGCTGGTTCGTCGGCCTGGCCATCGACGACACCGTGTGGAACCACTCCGTGTTCAGCAAGAACCGAGACCGACTCATCGAGTTTGATGCGGTGACTGATCTGTTCAACGCCACGGTGGAGATGGCCGGCAAGCGTGGGCTGCTCTCGGACGAGCACTTCAGCGTCGACGGCACGCTGATCCAGGCCTGGGCCAGCCACAAGAGCATGCGGCGCAAGGACGGCTCTGACGACGGCCGCCCGCCCGAGGACTGGCGTGGCGAGCCGCGCAGCAACGACACGCACCAGTCCACGAGCGATCCCGAGGCGCGGCTGTACCGCAAGAGCAATGCGGCGCCTGCGCTGCCGAGCTACCTGGGCCATGTGCTGACCGACAACCGCCACGGCTTGGTGGTCGACGTGCAGGCCAGCATCTCGGGCGGCACGGCCGAGCGCGATGTGGCTGCGCAGATGCTCGCCAATGTGGCCAAGCCGGGCAAGCGCGTCACCGTCGGCGCTGACAAGGCTTACGACACCAAGGGCTTCGTCCAGGCCTGTCGCGACATCAAAGTCACCCCGCACGTCGCGCAGAACACAGCCCGAAGCGGCGGCAGCGCCATCGACGCACGCACGACCAGGCACGTCGGCTACGAGATCAGCCAGCGCAAGCGAAAGTGCATCGAGCAGTGCTTCGGCTGGGGCAAGCTGATCGGCCCGATCCGCCAGGTGATGGTCACCGGACTCGACAAGGTCGACCAGCTCCTGACGTTGACGATGGCCGCCTACAACCTCACGCGACTGCGCAACTTGGCACAAGTGCGTCCGCAGAGCGCGTAATGAACGGGCAGAAGGTCGAAATGACTGCCTGGAACCATCGAAACCCCGCCCCGCATCGCCGCTTCGACCGCTCTCGGCGGACACAGCGCGGAAATTGACGATCAGCGAACTCATGAAAACGCAGAGGCTCGTGCTCGACGGGGGAATTTCAACAGCGGCCGGTTGAACGCATCCGTAGGCAAACGACTCAGGCCCGCATGAACACGATCTTTCCTGCCCCCTCGCGTGCCGCCGTGCTTCTGCTCGCCGCCGCTGCCCTGTTCGCCCTGCACGCGCCGATCTCTGCAGAGGCCCCGGCGCCTCGCTACGAGGCCGCACCGGCCAGCCGCGACGGCATCGGCAAGCGCTACATGGGGCGCGAGATCTCCGGGGTGATGGGCTGGCAGGGGGCGGCCTGGCTCGAGCGCGAAGAGCGCGAGCGCGAGGAGCGCACCGACCTGCTGCTGCAGTCGCTCGACCTGCGGCCAGGCTTGGTGGTCGCCGATGTCGGCGCCGGCACCGGCTACCTGTCGCGGCGGCTGGCGGCGGCGGTCGGCGCCAGTGGCAGGGTGCTGGCGGTCGACGTCCAGCCGGAAATGGTGCGCCTGCTTCGGAAGCTGCCGCGCCGGCCCGGCGACGCGCCGATCGAGGTGTCGCTCGCTGCGAGCGACGATGCCCGGCTGCCGCCCGCCTCGGTCGACCTGGCGATCATGGTCGACGTCTACCACGAGCTCGCCTGGCCGCACGAGGTGCTCGCCAGCATCGTGCGCGCGCTCAAGCCGGGTGGGCGGGTCGCATTCGTCGAGTACCGCGCCGAGGATCCGCGGGTGCCGATCAAGCCGCTGCACAAGATGAGCGAGGCCCAGGTGCGCCGCGAAGCCGAGGTCCATCCGCTGGTCTGGGAGCGCACGGTCGACCGGCTGCCCTGGCAGCACCTGATCGTCTTCCGCAAGGCGCCCTGAAGGGGGAATTCCGAATCAGGCGGCCAGGAGGGGCCGTCCAAGAGGAGATGGGTCGCACACCGTTAATACTGTATGAAAATACAGCCCCATGACGGCGCCGCCTGCTTACGCCGAACTCCACTGCCGCAGCAACTTCAGCTTCCTCACCGGTGCCTCGCACCCGGAGGAGCTGGTCGAGCGCGCGCTGCAGCTCGGCTACAGCGCGCTCGCCATCACCGACGAATGCTCGCTCGCCGGCGTGGTGCGCGCGCATGCCGAGGCCAAGGGCTGCGGGCTGCACCTGATCGTCGGCTGCGAGATGCAGTTGACGCTGTCGGCCGACGCGACGCCGGTTGCCGCAGCGGGCGGCGACACCGCCGCGCCGCACGCCCGCCTGGTGCTGCTGGCGCAAACCCGCCGCGGCTACGGCAACCTGTCGCAGTGGATCACCGTCGCGCGCCGTCGTGCCGAGAAGGGCGCCTACCTCGCGCACCCCAGCGACATCGAAGGCCGGGTGCCGAACGCGCCGTTCCTCGCCGGCCTGCCCGACTGCCTGGCGCTGCTGGTGCCGGGCGCCGATCAACCGTTCGAGCAGGTCTTCGCCCACGCGATGTGGCTGAAAACCTGGTTCGGCGATCGTGCCGGCATCGCCGTCGAGCTGCTGCACCGCGCCGGCGACGACGACCACCTCGACCGGCTGCTGCAGGTGCAGCACCACACCGGTCTGCCGCTGGTGGCGGCCGGCGACGTGCTGATGCACCTGCGCTCGCGCAAGGCGCTGCAGGACACGCTCACCGCCACCCGGCTGGCGCGCCCGGTCGCCGAATGCGGCCTGCGCCTCGCGCCCAACGCCGAGCAGCACCTGCGCTCGCGCGCCCGGCTGGCGGCGCTTTACGCGCCCGAGTGGCTGGAGCAGACGCTGGCCTTCGCCGGGCGCTGCAGCTTCTCGCTCGACGAGCTGCGCTACGAGTACCCGGAGGAGATCGTCCCGCCAGGGGCCACGCCAGCCAGCCATCTGCGCGCGCTGACCGAGCAGGGTGCCCTTCGCCGCTATCCGCCCGGGCGCTTTCCCGCGGGCACGCCGGCCCCCGTGCGCGCGCAGATCGAGCACGAGCTGGCGCTGATCGCGCAGCTGAAATACGAGCCGTATTTCCTCACCGTCGCCGACATCGTCGCCTGGGCGCGCGGGCAGGGCATCCTCTGCCAGGGCCGCGGCAGCGCGGCCAATTCGGCGGTCTGCTACTGCCTGCACGTCACCGAGGTCGACCCGGCGCGGATGAACGTGCTGTTCGAGCGCTTCATCAGCGCCGAGCGCAACGAGCCGCCCGACATCGACATCGACTTCGAGCACCAGCGCCGCGAGGAGGTGATCCAGTACGTCTACCGCAAGTACGGCCGGCACCGCGCGGCGCTGACGGCGGTGGTCATCAGCTACCGGCCGCGCAGCGCCCTGCGCGATGTCGGCCGGGCGCTCGGCATCGACCTCCAGCGCATCGACGCGGTGGCCAAGAGCCAGCACTGGTTCGACGGCCGGGCCATCGACGCCGAGCGCATGCGCGAGAACGGCTTCGACCCCGACGCACCGCTGGTGCGGCAGTGGATGGCGCTGACGCAGCAGCTGATCGGCTTTCCGCGGCACCTCAGCCAGCACCCGGGCGGCTTCGTCATCGCGCGCGAGCAGATCGCCCTGCTGGTGCCGGTCGAGAACGCCGCCATGGACGGCCGCAGCGTCATCCAGTGGGACAAGGACGACCTCGACGCGCTCGGCCTGCTCAAGGTCGACCTGCTGGCGCTCGGCATGCTGAGCGCGATCCGCCGCTCGCTCGACTTCATTGCCGAGAAGCAGGGCCTGGCGCGCTTCGAGCTGCAGGACGTTCCGCCCGAGGACGCCGCCAGCTACGCGATGGCCTCGCGTGCCGACACCGTCGGCGTGTTCCAGATCGAAAGCCGGGCGCAGATGAACATGCTGCCGCGGCTGCAGCCGCGCGAGTTCTACGACCTGGTGATCGAGGTCGCGATCGTGCGGCCGGGGCCGATCCAGGGCGGCATGGTGCATCCGTACCTGCAGCGGCGCACGGGTGCCGAGCCGGTGGTCTTTCCGAGCGACGAGGTCCGGACCGCGCTGGCGCGAACGCTCGGCGTGCCGATCTTCCAGGAGCAGGTGATGCAGCTGGCGGTGCTGGCCGCCGATTTCACCCCCGGCGAGGCCGACCGGCTGCGCCGCGCCATGGCGGCGTGGAAGCGCAAGGGCGGCCTGGCGCCGTTCCACCAGCGGCTGGTGGGCCGGATGATCGAGAAGGGCTACGCGCCCGAGTTCGCCGAGGGCATCTTCAAGCAGATCGAAGGTTTCGGCGAATACGGCTTCCCGGAAAGCCATGCGGCGAGCTTCGCGCTGCTGGTCTATGTCAGCCTGTGGATCAAGTGCCACCACCCGGACGCCTTTCTCGCCGGGCTGCTGAACAGCCAGCCGATGGGCTTCTACGCCCCGGCGCAACTGGTGCGCGATGCGCGCGAGCACGGCGTCGAGGTGCGGCCGGTCGACGTGAAGCTGAGCGACTGGGAGACGCGGCTCGAAACGGGCAGCGATGCCACTCCGCCGCAGCTGCCGCCCGCGCTGCATCCGGTGCGGCTCGGTTTCAGCCGCATCGGCGGCTTCGGCCAGGCCGCCGCCGAACGCATCGTCCAGGCCCGCCGGGACGGGCCGTTCACCACCGCCGAGGACCTGGCGCGCCGCGCCCGGCTCGACGCGCGCGATCTGCAACTGCTCGCCGGCGCCGACGCGCTGCGCAACCTGGTCGGCCACCGGCACCAGGCCGCCTGGGCCGTCGGCGGCGTCGACACCCGGCCGACCCCGCTGCTGCGCGACATGCGCTCCGACGAAGCCGCGGTGGTGCTCGATCCGCCGGCCGAAGCCGACGAAACCCTCGCCGACTACCGCGCCTTCGGGCTGACGCTGAACACCCATCCGCTGGCGCTGCTGCGCGAGGAACTGAGCAAATACCGCGTGCAGCCCGCGGCCGTGCTGCGCACCTATCCCGACGGCCGCCTGGCACGCGCCAGCGGCCTGGTGACGCACCGCCAGCGGCCGGAAACCGCCCGCGGCACGATGTTCGTCACCCTCGAGGACGACACCGGCACGGTCAACGTCATCGTCTGGCCGTCGGTGGTCGAATCCGAGCGGCAGCCGCTGCTCGGTGCAACGCTGCTGACCGTCTACGGCACCTGGCAGCGCGACGGGCCGGGCGACCAGGCGGTGATGCACCTGGTGGCCAGGCGCATGGTCGATCACACGCCGCTGCTGCGCGGGCTGGAAAGCCGCAGCCGCAACTTCCACTGAACGTCGCGCATGAAGCGCGGGGGTGCTGCAGCGTCGCTGCCGCGCAACGAAGGGCAGCGATAGCCCCCCGGCGCGGCATGCCGGGCGGGACAATTCACTCCGCACAAACCCGAACAACAACAAAGAATCTCCATGTTCACGCCGAAGTCCGCCCTTTTCACGTTTTTTGCCGCATGCGCGCTCGGCGTCGTCGCATGCCAGCCGGTCGAGGTCGCGACCACCGCGTCGGCACCTGCGGCCGATGCCACCGCCGCGGCTGCACCGGCTGCCGTGGCGACCACTGCGCAGACGGCCCCTCCCGGGCGCTGAGCCGCCGCGCCGCACGGGCCGGCGATGCTGTTCCTGCTTTCTCCCGCCAAGTCGCTCGACCCTGCCATGCCGCCCAGGCTGGCGAGCCGGGGCAAAGCGCCGTTTCCTGCGCGCACGGCCGAGCTGGTCGATCTGCTGCGCCAGCGCACGGCGTCAGCAGCTTTCCGAGGCGATGTCGATTTCGCCGGCGCTCGGCGAGCTCAACGCTGCGCGCTTTCGCGACTGGCGGCCGCGCCACACCGCGCGCAACAGCAAGCCGGCGATCCTGGCTTTCAACGGCGACGTCTACGCGGGCTTCGGCGCCGCGACGCTGAGCGACGACGACCTGGCCTGGGCGCACGACCACATTGCCATCCTGTCCGGGCTCTACGGCGTGCTGCGTCCGCTCGACGCGCTGCAGCCCTACCGCCTCGAAATGGGCACCGCGCTCGCCACCGCGCGCGGCCGCAACCTCTATCAGTTCTGGGGCGACACGATTGCCCGGCACCTCGCGCGCCGGCTCGCGTCCGATGCCTCGCCGGTGATCGTCAATCTGGCGTCGCAGGAGTACTTCAGGGCCGTCGACCGGGCGGCACTGAAGGCGCCCATCGTCGAGTGCGTGTTCGAGGACTGGCAGAGGGACGAATGGCGCGTGGTCGGCATCCATGCCAAGCGGGCGCGTGGGCTGATGGCGCGCCATGCCGTGATCGAGCGCGCCGCCACGCCCGGCGCACTGCAGCGGTTCACGGGCGAGGGCTATCGCTTCACAGCCGATGCGTCGACGCCCGAGCGGCTGGTGTTCCGCCGCCGTGCCTGAAGCCGCCAGGCGCGACGCCGCGCTGGCGAATGCCGGGCCAGGCGGGCGTCCGGTTCCGTGGCACATCCTGCCGGCGATTGCGATTTCGCAGTTCGCCGGCACGTCGCTCTGGTTTGCCATCAACGCCGTGCTGCCCGACCTGCAGCGCGCCGCGTCGCTGCCCGATGCCGCCGCCGGTTGGCTGACCGCCGGGCTGCAGCTCGGCTTCATTGCCGGAACGCTGGTGTTCGCGGTGCTTGCGATCGCCGACCGCTTCGCGCCGGCGCGCGTCTTCCTCGTCTGTTCGCTGCTCGGCGCAGCGCTTGCGGTCGCGACGGCCTTCCTGCCGCCGCAGCTGGCGTCGCTGCTGGCGCTGCGCTTCCTCACCGGCGTCTGCCTCGCGGGCATCTACCCGGTCGGCATGAAGATCGCGTCGGGCTGGTACGCGCAGGGCCTCGGCGCCGCGCTCGGTGTCCTGGTCGGCGCGCTGATCCTGGGCACGGCGGCGCCGTTTGCGCTTCGCGCCGCCGGCGCGCAATGGCCGTGGCAAAGCGTGATGCTGCTGGTCGGCGCGCTGGCCGCTGCCGGCGGCGTGCTGATGTGGCTGGTGGTGCCCGACGGCCCCCACCTCGGCCGCAGTGGCCGCATCTCGCCGCGGGCGCTGGCGGTGATCTGGACCGACCGGCGGCTGCGCGCGTCGGCGTTCGGCTACTTCGGCCACATGGCCGAGCTCTATGCCTTCTACCTGCTGCTGCCGCTGGTCGTCGCGCGGCGGGTGGCCGAGGAAGGGGCGGCGAACGGCTGGGTTGCCGCGGTGATCGCCATGGGCGCGATCGGCTGCATCGGCGGTGGCCAGCTGGTGCGGCGCTTCGGCGGCGCCCATATAGCGGGCGTGCTGTTGCTGGCGGGCGCCGGCTGCGGATTGGCGGCGCCCTGGCTGCTCGATGCACCGTTCGCCATTTGGGCGCCGTGGCTGCTGCTCTGGGGTCTGGCCGTTTCGGGCGATTCGCCGCAGCTGAGCGCGCTGAGCGCCGGCAATGCGCCGCGCGAATGGGTCGGCAGCGTGTTGACGCTGGCCAACTGCATCGGCTTCTCGATCTCGGCAGGGACCGTGGCCGCCTTCGGCAGCGCGATGGCGCGCGTTCCACTCACCACGTTGCTGCCGCTGCTCGCCGTGGGCCCGCTGCTCGGCTGGCTGGCACTGCGGCCGCTGTGGCGCGAGGAGGCAACAGCACGGTAGCGGCCGGGCCGGTGCCTGCGGCAGAATCTTTCCATGCCTGCACTCGCCCAAGTCATCACGCCCGCGTTGCGCCAGTGGATCGTCGAGCAGGCGAGTGCCGGCCATTCGCACGAGGCGGTGCTGAAGTCGATGCGCAGCAGCGGTTGGGACGAGGACGTGGCGATCGCCGCGCTCGAGGAAACGCTCAGCGATTTCGTCGGCCGCCATGCGCGCGAGCACGGCCTGCCGCAGCCGCTGCTGGTTCCCGAGCCGCTGCCCGAGGACGGTATCGCCCGGGTTGCCGCCGGCGACCGCGAGGTCGACGTGCTGGCGAGCGTCAAGGTGCCGCGCGTCATCGTTTTCGGCGGGCTGCTGTCGGCAGACGAATGCGACCAGCTGGTCGACATCGCCCGCGCACGGCTGGTGCGCTCCGAAACCGTCGAGCTGGCGACCGGTGCGAGCGAGGTTCACGAGGCGCGAACCAGCGAAGGCATGTTCTTCGGCCGCGGCGAGAACGAGCTTTGTGCGCGCATCGAAGCGCGGCTCGCCGCGCTGTGCAGCTGGCCGGTCGAGAACGGCGAGGGCCTGCAGATCCTGCGCTACCGCCCGGGTGCCGAATACAAGCCGCATTACGACTATTTCGACCCGGCTGCAGTCGGGCACGCCGGCGATCCTGAAGCGCGGCGGCCAGCGCGTCGCCACGCTGGTCATGTACCTGAACACGCCGCAGCGCGGCGGCGCGACCATCTTCCCCGACATCCGGCTCGACGTCGCGCCGATCAAGGGCAATGCCGTCTTCTTCAGCTACGACCGGCCGCACCCGATGACGCAAAGCCTGCACGGCGGCGCCCCGGTGCTCGAAGGCGAGAAGTGGGTGGCGACGAAGTGGCTGCGGCAGGGGCGCTTCGACTAGGAGCCTGTCAGGCTCTGGGTCGGGCCCGCGTTGGGCCGGAAAAGGGGCTCAGCTTAGGCGCAAAGCGCAGCCGGGTTGGACACCCGGCGAGCATTTGCAACGACGGATCAGCCCCTTTTCCGGCCCAACCCGAAGGGCCGGGGCGATTCGCAGCGCCATCCGTCGTTGCCGGCTCGCAGTGTGGGCCCGCCACACGGCTTCGCCGGCGCCTCGTCTGGCGCTGCGACTCGCCCCGGCGCGAGCCCGACCCAAAGCCCGACAGGCTCCTAGCGTTCCCGAACAGCGGCTTCAGGCGCTGCCTTCTGCCTTCCTGGCGAACAACTCGCGCGGCGAGAAGCCGGTGACGAGGGCGGTGCCGATCAGCACCGCCAGCGCACCGGCCAGCGTGTGCCAGCCGACCACTTCGCCGAGGAAGAGGTGGCCCCAGAGCACGCCGAACACCGGAATCAGGAAGGTGACCGACAGCGCCGGCGTTGCGCCGACTTCATCGATGAGGCGGAAGTACAGCAGGTAGGCCACACCGCTGCAGACGACGCCGAGTGCCAGCACCGCAGCGACCACGCCCGCCGATGGCATGGCAGGCGACGGTGAAAACGCCAGCGCCGGTGTGCAGAGCAGTGCCGCGGCCACCATCGTGCCGTGCGCGTTGGCGAAGGAGTCGACCTTCGGCGCGGCCTTGGCATAGACGCTTGCCAGGCCGTAGCAGAACGCCGCGCCGGCAGTGGCGCAGACGGCGATCAGCGCACCGGGCGCCATGCCGCGCGTGTCGAAGCCGACCAGCAGCGCGACGCCGCCGACGCCGAGTGCCAGGCCGACCAGCGTCGTCGCGGGCGGCATGCGCCGCAGGGCAATCGAGCCGATCAGCGCGCCGAAGATCGGCGCCGTGGCATTCAGCACCGACATCAGCGCGGCCGTGAGCGTCTGTGCCGCATAGCCGATCAGCAGGAACGGTATCGCCGAGTTGAGGGCGCCGAGCACGAGGTAGTGGCGCCAGTGCGCGCGCAGGCCCAGCCGCTTTCGAAGCAGCAGGCCGACCGCGCCGAGGAACAGCGCGGCTGAAACCACGCGCCCGACGATCAGCCAAGCCGGCCCGAGTGCCGCAACGCCGATGCGCATGAAGACGAACGATGCGCCCCAGATGGCGGCGAGCACGATCAGGCGCAACAGGCTGGCGGGTGGCATGGGGGGTGAAGCGAACGCGCTGTGTGCAGGCGCCTGCGATCATCGTCGGGCGCTGCAGCGCCTCAAACGAAGAACCCGGCGCATGCCGGGTTCGGTACGGTCTGGCGAGGCGGCGCCGCAGCGCCGCCTTCGATCAGCGCTTGCCCTGGGTCAGCCGCGAAGCGCCACCGCCGACGCGCGGCGCGTCGCTGCGGCTGGGGCCCGGCTGCTGCCGCGCGGGCGCAGCCGCACTCGGAGCCCGATTCGGCGCGGTGTGTCGCACCGGCGGCCGGCCGGCATGCGCGGCCTGCCCGGCGTGTCCGCCGCCACCTGCGCCCGGGCGGCCGCCGCGGTCACCGCCACGACCGGCAGGGCGCATCGCGCCGCGTGCCGCGCCTTCGCCGATGACCATCCGGCCCAGGACGATCGGCTCGGGCTTCTCGCTGGCATGCGGCGCAAAGCCGGCAATCACTTCCTTCGGAATCTCGCGCTTGATCAGCCGCTCGATGTCGCGCAGGAAGCCGTTCTCGTCGACGCAGACCAGCGACACGGCTTCGCCCTGCGCGCCGGCGCGGCCGGTGCGGCCGATGCGGTGGACGTAGTCCTCCGGCACGTTCGGCAGCTCGAAATTGACGACGTGCGGCAACTGGTCGATGTCGATGCCGCGGGCGGCAATGTCGGTCGCCACCAGCACCCGCAGGTCGCCGGCCTTGAAGTCGGCGAGCGCCTTGGTCCGTGCGCTCTGGCTCTTGTTGCCGTGGATCGCCATCGCGCTGATGTCTTCCTTCAGCAGGTGCTCGACCAGCCGGTTGGCGCCGTGCTTCATGCGCGTGAAGACGAGCACCTGGTTCCAGTCGTTGCTCTTGATCAGGTGCGTCAGCAAGTCCTTCTTCAGCTCGCGGCCGACCGGATGCACCTTCTGCGCGATTGCGTCGTTGGTCTGGTTGCGCCGCGCGACTTCGATCAGCGCCGGCTGGTTCAGCAGCTTGTCGGCCAGGGCCTTGATCTCGTCGCTGAAAGTCGCCGAGAAAAGCAGGCTCTGCTTCTTCGCCGGCACCAGCGCCAGCACCTTCTTGATGTCGTGGACGAAGCCCATGTCGAGCATGCGGTCGGCTTCGTCGAGCACCAGGATCTGCACGCTCGACAGGTCGAGCGTGCGCTGGCCGGCGTGGTCGAGCAGGCGCCCCGGGGTCGCGACCAGGATGTCGACGCCCTTCTTCAGCTTGTCGATCTGCGGCTGCATGCCGACGCCGCCGAACATCACCATCGACGTCAGCGGCATGTACTTGCCGTAGACGCGCACGCTTTCCTCGACCTGCGCAGCGAGCTCACGCGTCGGCGTCAGGATCAAGGCGCGGATCGGGATGCGGCCGCGTGCATCGCGCACCGGCTTCTCGAGCGACAGGCGCTGCAGCATCGGCAGCACGAAGCCGGCGGTCTTGCCGGTGCCGGTCTGCGCGCCGGCGAGCAGGTCGCCGCCGGAGAGCACCGCGGGAATGGCCTGGGCCTGGATCGGGGTGGGGACGGTGTAGCCCTGTTCGTGAACGGCACGCAGCAGCGACTCGGCAAGGCCGAGGGTGTCAAAGGACATGGGATTCCAAGAGATTCGGCCCGTTGCCCGGGTTGCGGGCCAGTCGCAGGCTGAAATTGCAGTGAGCCGAGCGGCTCAGTCGGGATGACGGCAACGCGGTGACTGGTGCCCGCGTCGGTGCCGCTATTGTACCGGGCATTCGCGTTTACCCGGGGGTCTTGCGACGGGGCAGGCCGCACTTTCGTCTCTGCAGCACCACAGCGCCTGCGGTCACCGGGTCGGCGTGCGCAGAAATTGCGAGGCGGCACGGCACGGGGCGGTCGGCGACAATAGCGCACTGGCTCCCGCGTCCTGCGGCACACGCCTCCTTCTCCCCCGTTCGACCGAAGTTCCCCATGGCCCAATACGTTTTCCAGATGAACCGGGTCGGCAAGACCGTCCCGCCGAAGCGGCAGATCCTCAAGAACGTCTCGCTGAGCTTCTTCCCCGGCGCGAAGATCGGCATGCTCGGCATCAACGGCTCGGGCAAGAGCACGCTGCTGAAGATCATGGCCGGCATCGACCACGACATCGAGGGCGAAGCGACGCCGATGCCGGGGCTGAAGATCGGTTACCTGCCGCAGGAGCCGGTGATGAACCCCGACCAGACGGTGCGCGAGGCGGTCGAGGAGGGGATCGGCGGCGTGCTCGCCGCCAAGAAGCGGCTCGACGAGGTCTACGCCGAATACGCCGAACCCGACGCCGACTTCGACAAGCTCGCCGCCGAACAGGGCGAACTCGAGGCGATCATCGCCGCGGCGGGCTCCGAGAACACCGACCTGCAGCTCGAGCTGGCCGCCGATGCGCTGCGGCTGGCCCCGTGGGACGCCGTGATCGGCAAGCTCTCGGGCGGCGAGAAGCGCCGCGTCGCGCTTTGCCGGCTGCTGCTGAGCAAGCCCGACATGCTGCTGCTCGACGAGCCGACCAACCACCTCGACGCCGAGTCGGTCGACTGGCTCGAGCAGTTCCTGCAGCGCTTCTCCGGAACCGTCGTCGCCATCACCCACGACCGCTACTTCCTCGACAACGCGGCCGAATGGATTCTCGAACTCGACCGCGGATCGGGCATTCCGTACAAGGGGAACTACAGCGCCTGGCTCGACCAGAAGGAAGCGCGCCTCGAGCAGGAGCAGCGCACCGAGGATGCCCGCACCCGGGCGATGAAGAAGGAGCTCGAGTGGGTGCGCCAGAACCCGAAGGGGCGCCAGGCCAAGAGCAAGGCGCGGCTGGCGCGCTTCGAGGAGCTGTCGGACGTCGACTACCAGAAGCGCAACGAGACCAACGAGATCTTCATTCCGGTGGCCGAGCGGCTCGGCCATGAAGTGATCGAGTTCGAGGGCGTCACCAAGAGCTTCGGCGACCGGGTGCTGATCGACGACCTCAGCTTCAAGATTCCCGCCGGCGCGATCGTCGGCATCATCGGCCCGAACGGTGCCGGCAAGTCGACGCTGTTCAAGCTGATCTCCGGCGCCGAGAAGCCCGACAGCGGCAATATCAAGGTCGGCAAGACGGTGAAAACCGCGTTCGTCGAGCAAAGCCGCGAGTCGCTCGAGGGCGACAAGACCGTCTGGCAGGACGTGTCGGGCGGGCTCGACAACATCGTCGTCGGCAAGTTCGTGATGCCTTCGCGCGCCTACCTCGGCCGCTTCAACTTCAAGGGCAACGACCAGCAGAAGCTGGTCGGCAACCTGTCGGGCGGCGAGCGCGGCCGGCTGCACCTGGCCAAGACGCTGGCCACCGGCGGCAATGTGCTGTTCCTCGACGAGCCGTCGAACGACCTCGACGTCGAGACCCTGCGCGCGCTGGAAGATGCGCTGCTCGAGTTCGCCGGCAGCGTGATGGTGATCAGCCACGACCGCTGGTTCCTCGACCGCATCGCGACGCACATCCTGGCCGCCGAAGGCGACTCGAAGTGGTTCTTCTTCGACGGCAACTACCAGGAGTACGAGGCCGACAAGAAGAAGCGCCTGGGCGAAGAGGGCGCGCGGCCGAAGCGGGTGCGGTTCAAGGCGCTGAAGTAGGCGGCGGCCGCGGCACGCCCCGGTCGCGACTGCTGCGACGCGGCTGCGGTTTAGCGACCGAGATTCTCCTCGGCACGGTGGTCGAGCCGTGCGGCGCCGTCGGGGTGCGAACAAGCCCCGTCTTTACGATTGGAAACGACCGCGGTACAGAATCGACGCCGTGAGACGGTCTGCCGCGCCGCGGCAGGCGACTCGTCGAGCGGTGGTCTGCCGATGTCGCTGTTGCTACGCGTTTTTTCAGGGCTCGCTGGCTTGGCCCTTGCCGCCTGCTCGGCGCTGAATGCCGCGCCGCCCGTCGGTCCCGCGCCGGCGCCGGCTGCACCGGCATCGGCGGCGCGCGCTGCGTCGGCACCGGCTTCCGCAGCCAGCGCCGCCACCGCGCGTGCCGCGCCGGCCTCGACGCTCAAGGCGTTCGACGAGGTGGTTGCCGGCGCGACCCGCGTCGACGGACTGTTTGCGCTCTGGCAGCGCGACGACAAGGTCTGGCTCGAGCTTGCGCCGTCCGATTTCGGCCAGCCGTTCTTCCTTTCGCCGAAGCTGAAGGGCGGCATCGGCGACGGCCGCTTCTACGGCGGGCGCATGGCCGGCGAGCAGCTGGTCGAATTCCGCCGCATCCACAACCAGCTGCAACTGCTGATCGTCAACAACGCCTACCGGGCACCCGGCGGTGCAGCGACGGGTTCCTTCTCGCCGAGCCTGCTCGGCAGCGCGCCGGTGCTGAGCCAGCCGCACCCGCAGCGCGGCACGGTGCTGGTCGAAGCCAATGCCATCTTCGTCACCGATCTGCTCGGCCTCGGCGCGGAACTGCAGCGCCACTACCGTCAGGGCTACGCCTTCGACGCGCGGCACTCGGCGGTGGTCGGGCTGCGCGGCACTGCGGATACGGCGGTGGTCGAGGTGCTGAACCACTATGCCGTCGCCACGCTCGCGGCCGCACCGGCGACCACGCCGCCGGTGCCGGACGGCCGCAGCCTGTTCCTGACGGTGCATTTCGCGCTGGCCCGGTTGCCGGCGGTGCCGATGCCACCGCGCCGCGCCGACGCCCGCATCGGCCACTTCACGACCAACGTCAGCGACTTCGGCGATGAGCTGGCGCGCTCGCCGCGGCGGCGCTTCGTCAACCGGTGGCGGCTCGAGAAGGTCGACGCCGCCGCGCCGCTGTCCGAGCCGGTCCGGCCGATCACCTATTGGCTCGATCGCAGCATTCCCGAACGCTACCGCGCGCCGATCAGCGAGGGCATCCTCGAGTGGAATCGCGCCTTCGAGAAGATCGGCTTCCGCGACGCGATCCGCGTCGAACTGCAGCCCGAAGGTGGCGATTTCGATGTGCTCGACGTCGGCCGTGCGTCGGTGCGCTGGCTGACCAGTGCCCGGCCGTCGTTCGGCGCCATCGGACCGAGCCATGTCGATCCGCGCTCGGGAGAGATTCTCGACGCCGACATCGCCATCGAGAGCCTGTCGTCGCGCGCGATGCGCTCGGCGCGCGCCGAGGTGCTGGCTGCGCCACCCCTGTCGGCCGCCGCAGGCGGGCAGGCCAGCCAGCGCGGGCGCGACCTCGTCCATGCGCACGGCGCCGATTGCGAATACGCCGACCATGCCGCCGAGCAGTTGACCTACGCCTTCGACGTGCTCGACGCCCGCGGCGATCTCGACCCGGCCGGCCCCGACGCCGAGCAGTTCATCGCTGCCTACCTGAAGGACGTGGTGATGCACGAGGTCGGTCACACGCTCGGCCTGCGCCACAACTTCCGCTCGTCGCGGGCCTACAGCGAAGCCCAGCTGTCCGACCCCGTGTTCACCGCCAGCCACAGCCTGAGCGGATCGGTGATGGACTATTCGCCGGTGAACCTGCCGCTGCCCGGACTGCCTCCCGGGCAGCGCCCGCGGCCGTTCAACGCCACGCTCGGCCCTTACGACGAGTGGGCGGTCGAGTACGCCTACCGGCCCCTGGCGGCCGGACTCAGCCCGGCCGACGAGGCGGCGGAGCTGGCGCGCATCGCCAGCCGAAGCCATGAACCCGGACTCGCCTACGGGACCGACGAGGACCACTATCTCGGCATCGACCCGGAAACGCTGACCTTCGACCTCGGCTCGGACGTGATCGCCTTCGCCAGCAAGCGCGTGGCCATCGCGCGCGACCTGCTGGCGCGGCAGGAGAAGCGCGAGCTCGTCGCCGGCAGCGACTATTCGGCGCTGCGCCGCTCGGTCGGTTATGCGTTGCGCGACATGAACCGCGCCGCCAGCTTTGCTGACGCGGCAGATCGGCGGCGTGCGCACCTTGCGCGATCACGCCGGCAGCGGCCGCGAGCCGCTGGTGCCGCTGCCGGCGAGCCAGCAGCGCGCCGCGCTCGACCTGCTGGCGTCGAACTTCCTGGCAGCCGACAGCTTCCCGCTGTCGCCGGCGCTGCAGCGCCGGCTGGCGGTCGATTTCCAGGAGCGCGGCGACTCGCTGCGCAGCGGGGACAACGTGGTGACCGACTTCTCGGCCGCGGCGCAGATCAGCGACCTGCAGCGCAACGTGCTGTCGCAGCTGATGAGCGACAGTGTGGCGGCGCGGCTGATCGACAGCGAAGCCAAGTCGCCGCACGACGCACTGCAACTCGCGGAACTCTATTCCCGGCTCGACCGGGTGGTCTGGAGCGAGCTCGGCCGCCGGGGCGACATCCCGGCGCCGCGGCGCGAGCTGCAGCGCGAGCACATGAACCGGCTGGCGACGCGCCTGCTGCACCCGGCGTCGCTGAGCCGCGCCGACGCCCGCAGCCTGCTGCGCGCGCAGGCCGAGCGGCTGCAGGTGCGGCTGCGCACGGCAGCGCGGGCGCCGGGACTGAGCGCGCTGAGCCGGGCGCATCTGCAGGACAGCGCCAACACCCTGAACCAGGCGCTCGACGCCCGGCTGGAGCGCAGCGGCGTCTGAAGAAGGTGTGAGTCAACCTGCTCGACGCGACGGTTTCTTTCACACCTTCTGACGCCACAGCCAGCCCGATCTCGCCTTAAGGCGCACGCGTCAGCGGCTCGGTTCGCAGCCGCAGCCAGTCGAGTGCGGCGCCGGCCAGCAGCGGCTCGAGCCGCTCGCGCACGGTGCGGTGGTAGGTGTTCAGCCACTCGATTTCATCCGGACGCAGCAGCCCGAGATCGAGGCAGCGCAGGTCGATCGGGCAGAGCGTCAGCGTCTCGAATTCGAGAAAGTCGCCGAAGGCGCCCGACTCGGGTGTGTTGCACTCGACGGCGAGCACCAGGTTCTCGATCCGCACACCCCACTGGCCGGGGCGGTAGACGCCCGGCTCGATGCTCGTCACCATGCCGGGCTCGAACGCCATGTGCGGCTCGGGGATCGCCTTGGAGATGCTTTGCGGCCCCTCGTGCACCGCCAGGAAATAGCCGACGCCGTGGCCGGTGCCGTGGCCGAAGTCGATGCCGTGCTCCCACAGCGGCGCCCGGGCGATGGCGTCGAGCATCGGCGACAGGGTGCCGCGCGGAAAGCGCGCACGGCTGAGCGCGATCATGCCTTTCAGCACCAGCGTGTAGTCGCGCCGCTCGGCAGCGCCGACCGTGCCGATCGGCCAGACCCGGGTGATGTCGGTGGTGCCACCGAGGTATTGGCCGCCGGAGTCGATCAGCAGCAGGCCGTTGCCCTCGATCGCCGAATACGCGGTGGGCGTGGCGCGGTAGTGCGGCATGGCGCCGTTGGCGGCAAAGCCGGCAATCGTCGGGAAGCTCGGGCCGACGAAACCCGGTCGCTGCGAGCGGGCGGCGCCGAGGTCGCGGTCGACCGTCAGCTCGCTCAGTGCCTCGGCCGCGCCGCGCTCGGCGAGCGCGGCCTCGAAGCCGGCGTAGAACTCGCACATCGCCGCGCCGTCCTCGATCATCGCCCGGCGGATATGCGCCGCCTCGACGGCGTCCTTGCGGCTCTTCAGCAGCACCGACGGATTGATCGCCTCGACCAGCCGGACCCGCGCCGGGCACCTGCTCGCGCAGGCCGAGCGTGACGCGGCGCGGGTCGAGCAGCAGCGTCGCCGGCGCTTCGGCGTTCCCCAGGCACCGCAGCGCCGCCGCGGCATCGCCGTAGCCGGCGAGCTGCACGCCGTCTTCCTGCAGCCGCTGCCGCAGCGCGTCGTCGACCTTGCCGTCGGCGACGAACAGCGTTGCGTCGTCGGCCGAAAGCAGCGCGTGGCCGATGAACACCGGGTTGAAGTCGACGTCGCTGCCGCGCAGGTTGAAGAGCCAGGCGATGTCGTCGAGCGTCGAAACCAGATGATGGCTCGCGCCATGGCGCTGCATCGCCTCGCGCACCCGGCGCAGCTTGTCGGTCCGCGGCGTGGCGGCATGCGGCGGCAGGTGTTCATCGATCGGCGCCTGCGGCAGGGCCGGTCGGTCGGACCAGATCGCAGCGACCGGGTCGAGGTCGGTGCGCAGTCGAATGCCGGCAGCCTCGAGCGCACTGCCGAGCCGTGTCGCGGCGTGGAGGCTGAGCACATGGCCGTCGACCGCCACGGTGTCGCCGCGCTGCAGCCGGCTGCCGAGCCAGGCAGGCGGCTCGGGCGCGTCGGGTGCGCCCTGGCGAACGAGTTCGATCGAGCTGCCGGCGAGCTCGGCCTCGGCCTGCTCCCAGTAGCGACTGTCGGTGAAAAGCGCCGCCTCGTGGCGGCCGACCACCAGCGTTGCCGTCGAGCCGCTGAAGCCCGAAAGCCACTGCCTCGCCTGCCAGTGCGCCGGCAGGTATTCCGACAGGTGCGGGTCGGACGACGGCACCAGCACCGCCGCCAGTTGCTCGGCGGCAAGGACTTCACGCAGCCGCGCGATTCGGTGCAGGGTCGTAGAAGCGTCCATCGGGCAGCGGCTCCCACCGAAGCCGCGGCGCCGGCGGCGCTGCCGGGCCGCGGCGGCGCCATTTTAGGGAGCTGTCGTCGCAAGCCCGATGCGCACAGCCGCCGGCGGAACGCTGCCGCGCCACAGCGGTGCCGGTCGGCTCAGGCAATCTCGCGGCGGGCGCGCAACGGCATCCTGACCCAAAGCCCCAAAGGCTTCCAGGAGCCTGTCGGGCTATGGGTCGGGCCCGCGCCGGGGAGAGTCGCAGTGCCAGACGAGGCGCCGGCGAAGCCGAGTGGCGCCCGACAGGCTCCTAGAGGCTCCAGTAGCCGCTGCGGCCGTGCGCCGTGTGCAGCCGCTCCTCGTAGCTGCGGTCGACGCTGGCGACCTGGTCGTAAGCCGGGGCGCTGCGGATCGTCTCCTTGCTCAGCTGGGTGTAGACCTGGGCATCGGTCCAGTCGACGCGGTCGATCCACTGCGTCGCGACGAGCACGCGCTTGCTCGCCGGCACCCAGTTGCGGGTGTCGATCACCAGGTAGCGGATCGCCCACGACGTGTCGTCGACGAGGAAGTCCTCGACATGGCCGAAGCTGTCGTCGCTGGCCTGGACCGGGTAGCCGACGACATCGCGGGTGCTGCGCAGGTGGGAGTCCTCGCCGTGATCGTCGGACTCGGAGTCGAGCGCGGCGGCGTCGGGCTCGGGAATCGGCATCGCGACGGGCGGCGCCACCAGCGGATACGCGCCCAGCCCCCACATCTCGGCACCGCCCCAGTAGGTCGGATAGCCGTAGTACTTCAGGTAGTCCGCCTCGTGACGCCGGGAAGGCGGCTGATGGGTCTGGATGTCCGGGCTGTTCTCGACCTGCGCGCGCGTCAGCCGCACCTCGACGGTCTTCAGCTCGCCGTCGGCCCGTTCGACCGAATAGGGCGAGATCAATACCTTGCGGCCGTCGAGCCAGCCGCCGGTATCGACGACCAGGTAGCGCACCGCCCAGTGTTCGTCGTCGAAGAACAACTCGTCGACGCGGCCGATGTCCCCGTCGCTGGCGACGACGGCGAATCCGTGGAGGTGATTGACACTGTGCAACATGGTCGGCTCCTTGATGGCACCCGGATGGATGCGCTACCGCATGCGATTCTGGCGCTTCGCGGCCGCCCGATCACGCGTTGCGCGCCAGCCGAACGCCGCTGAACTGCCACTGCGCATCGGCCGGAAAGAAGTTGCGGTAGCTCGCCCGCACGTGGTCTGCCGGGGTAACGCAGGAACCGCCGCGCAGCACGTACTGGTTGCACATGAACTTGCCGTTGTATTCGCCGACGGCGCCTGGCAATGCCCGGTAGCCGGGGTATGGCGCGTAGCCCGACTGGGTCCACTCCCAGACGTCGCCGTAGAGCTGCAGCAGAGTCTCGCCGCTGTCGGCACCCGCGGCGAGCGGATGGAAAGCGCCGCGCTCGACGAAGTTGGCGTGCGCCGGGCTGGCGCGACGCGGCGTGGCCCGGGCGGCCAACTCCCATTCGGCCTCGGTCGGCAGACGAGCGCCGGCCCAGCGCGCGTAGGCGTCGGCCTCGTAGTAGCTCAGGTGAGCGACCGGCGTGTTCGCATCGACCTCGACGCGACCCTGCAGGGTGAAGTGCCGCGCCGGTTCTGCGGCCCTTGCCGCGCCCGGCGAGCGTGGCTCCCAGTAGAGCGGCACGGTGCGTCCGCCATCGCGGACCCAGTCCCAGCCCGCCGCGAGCCACAACTCCGGCCGCTGGTAGCCGCCGTCGTCGATGAAAGCCAGGTATTCCGACCCGACCACCGGCCGCGACGCCATCTGGAACGGGGCGACGAAGGTGGTGTGCCGCGGCGTCTCGTTGTCGAAGCAGAACGCACCGTCCTCTGCAGGCTGGTGACCGAGTTCGAACAGGCCGCCGGCGAAGCTCGACCAGCGCAGCGGCGAGGCGGCGATGTCGGTCAGCGGCCAGCGGCTGGCGTAGGGCGCGCCCCCGGCGAACGACAGCGCGTGCTTGATGTCGGTGAGGATCAGTTCCTGGTGCTGTTGCTCGTGCTGCAAACCGAGGCCGACGAGCGCGCCGATCGCCGGATCACCCCGGTGCAGCTCGATCAGCCGGGCCACGCGGGCATCGACGTCGCGCCGGTAGTCGAGCACCCGGTCGAGCGTCGGCCGGGTGATGAGCCCGCGCCGGGCGCGCGGCCACTGCTCGCCGATGCCGTGGTAGTAGCTGTTGAACAGCACCCGGAACGACGCATCGAACGGCTCGAAGCCGGCCTCGAAACGCTCGAGCACGAAGGTCTCGAAGAACCAGGTGACATGCGCCAGGTGCCACTTCACCGGGCTTGCGTCGGGCATCGACTGCACCTGGCAGTCCTCGGCGCTGAGCGGCTCGACCAGCCGCAACGAGGCATTGCGGGTTCGCCGGTAGGCCGCGCACAGCGGTTCACCCGCCCCACCTGCCATGGCGGCCGGAAGCGCGCTCATGCGGCACAGGCGGGGTGCGCGCCCGCTGGGAAGGGTGCTGCTGCGGCCGCATCGATTGCGCCACGCGCGTCGAAGACGAAGCAGCTGCCGTCGAAGTGGCGCGCGCCGACCTGCTGGAGGTAGCCGAGGATGCCGCCGTCGAGCTGCAGCACCTTCTCGGCGCCCGACTCCGCGAGCAGCAGTGCGGCCTTCTCGCAGCGAATTCCGCCGGTGCAATATGTCACCACGGTGGTGCCCTGCAGTTCAGCCTGACGGCGTGCCGCCGCAGCGGGAAACTCGCCGAAACTGGCGATCCGCCAGTCGATCGCGCCGCGGAAGCGGCCCTGGTCGACCTCGAAGCCGTTGCGGGTGTCGAGCAGGGTCAGCGGCCGTCCTTCGTCGTCACAGCCGCGGTCGAGCCAGGCGGCGAGCGTCGACGCGTCGATGCAATCGGCACGGCCCGCCTGCGGGCGAACCGCCGGCCGGTTCATGCGAATGATCTCGGGCTTGACCTTGACCTGCAGCCGGGCAAAGGGCATGCGCTCGGCGCGGCTTTCGAAAGCCCGCAGCCCGGCGAAGCGCGGGTCGCTGCGCAGCCAGCCGAGGAACTCGTGGACGGCGGCGGGCGTGCCGGCAAGGAACAGGTTGATGCCTTCGGCAGCCAGCAGCACGCTGCCTCGGAGCTCGAGCGCAGCGGCGCGCAGGGCGACCGATTCGCGCAGCGCTTCGGGGTCGTCGATGACGACGAAACGGTAGGCGGCAATGTGGAGCAGGGCAGACACGCTGCCGATTCTATGGAGCCCGGCGACGCAGGGCGGCTGCCTAGAATCCATCGATGTCCTTCGTCCACCTGCGCTGCCACACCGAATATTCCGTCGTCGACGGCACCCTGCGCATCGACGAGGCAGTCGACCTTGCCGCAGCCGACGGCCAGCCGGCGATGGCGATCACCGATCTCTGCAACCTCTTCGGCGCCGTCAAGTTCTACAGCGCTGCGCGCAAGCGCGGCATCAAGCCGCTGCTCGGCGCCGACGTCTGGCTGCAGCCTGCACCCGGCGAGCAGGCACCGACGCGGCTGCTGCTGCTGGTGCAATCGAAGGCTGGCTACCTGCATTTGTGCGAGCTGCTCTCGCGCGGCTGGCTCGGCAATGCGCAGCGCGCGCAGCCGTGGCTGAAGTGGGAATGGCTGGCCGAGCTGAACGGCGGACTGCTCGCGCTTTCCGGCGCCGATCTCGGCGCCGTCGGCCAGGCCTTGCTGGCGGGCGACGCCGCACGCGCGCGCGGCCACGCCGAGCGGCTGGCAGCGCTGTTCGACGGCCGCTTCTACATCGAGCTGCAGCGCGCCGGACTGCCGAACCACGAGGCCCATGTGCGCGCGGCGGTGCCGCTGGCGGCAGCCCTCGGTCTGCCCGTCGTCGCCACCCACCCGGTGCAGTTTGCCGCTGCCGACGACTTCGAGGCGCACGAGGCGCGGGTCTGCGTCGCCGAAGGCGAGATGCTCGCCAACCCGCGGCGCGTCAAACGCTTCTGCCGCGAGCAGTACCTGAAGTCGCGCGCCGAAATGGCGAGCCTTTTCGCCGACCTGCCGAGCGCCCTGGCCAACAGTGTGTCGATCGCGCAGCGCTGCAGCCTGGACCTGGTGCTCGGCAAGCCGCAGTTGCCCGATTTCCCGACGCCGCAAGTCGACGGCGTCGCCGTGCCGATCGCCGAGCACTTCCGGGTGGCCTCGCATGCGGGGCTCGACGCCCGGCTGCTGCACCTCTATCCCGATGCGGGCCAGCGCGAAGCCGAGCGGCCGCGCTATGTCGAGCGGCTCGACTTCGAGATCGCGACGATCCTGAAGATGGGCTTTCCCGGCTATTTCCTGATCGTCGGCGACTTCATTGCGTGGGCGCGCAGCAACGGCTGCCCGGTCGGGCCGGGCCGCGGCTCGGGTGCCGGCTCGCTGGTGGCGTACGCACTGCAGATCACCGACCTCGATCCGCTGCGCTACCACCTGCTGTTCGAGCGCTTCCTGAATCCCGACCGGGTGTCGATGCCCGACTTCGACATCGACTTCTGCCAGGCCAACCGCGACCGGGTGATCGACTACGTCAAGCAGAAGTACGGCCGCGACGCGGTGAGCCAGATCGCCACCTTCGGCACGATGGCTGCGAAGGCGGCGTTGCGCGACGTCGGCCGCGTGCTCGGCATGGGCTACGGGCATGTCGACAGCATCGCCAAGCTGGTTCCCGCGCCGCCGGGAAAGTCGGTGACCCTGCGCCGTCCGCCGGCGACGCCGGACCAGGGCGTGATCTACGCCCGCCGCGAGGCACCCGAGATCGAGCAGCGCGAGAAGAACGAGGAGGAGGTCGCCGAGCTGCTGGCGCTGGCCGAGCGCGTCGAGGGCATCGTGCGCAACGTCGGCATGCATGCCGGCGGCGTGCTGATTGCGCCGGGCCGCATCACCGACTTCTGCCCGCTCTACATGCAGCCGGGCAGCGACAGCGCGGTCAGCCATTTCGACAAGGACGACGTCGAGTCGATCGGTCTGGTCAAGTTCGACTTTCTCGGCCTGGCGACACTGACCGTGCTCGAGCTGGCGAAGACCTTCATTCGCCAGCGGCGCCCGACGCAGCGTGACTTCGCGTTCGAGACCATCCCGCTCGACGACCGCGCCGCCTACCGGCTGATGAGCGAAGGCAAGACGGTGGCGGTGTTCCAGCTGGAAAGCGCCGGCATGCAGCGGATGCTGCGCGACGCCAAGCCGAGCGTCTTCGAGGACGTGATCGCGCTCGTCGCCCTGTACCGGCCCGGGCCGATGGACCTGATCCCGACCTTCTGCGCGCGCAAGCACGGGCGCGAGGAGGTCGAGTACCCGCATCCGCTGATGCGCGAGGTGCTCGAGGAGACCTACGGGATCATGGTCTACCAGGAGCAGGTGATGCAGGTGGCGCAGCGCCTGGGCGGCTATTCGCTCGGCGGCGCCGACCTGCTGCGCCGGGCGATGGGCAAGAAGAAGCTCGACGAGATGATGGCGCACCGCGCGACCTTTGCTGCCGGCGCGGCGAAGAACGGCATCGACGAGCCGCAGGCGAACGAAATCTTCGACCTGATGGAGAAGTTCGCCGGCTACGGCTTCAACAAGTCGCATGCCGCTGCCTATGCGCTGCTGGCGTATCACACCGCCTGGCTGAAGGCGCACTACCTGGCCGAATTCACCGCGGCCAACATGAGCGTCGCGCTCGACGACACCGACAAGCTGAAGATCTTCCACGACGATGCGGCCGCACTCGGCCTCGTCTTCGACCCGCCCGACATCAATGCCGGCAGCTACCGCTTCGAGCCCGTCGCCGACAACCGCGTGCGCTACGGCCTCGGCGCCGTCAAGGGCACCGGGCAGAGCGCGATCGAGGCCGTCGAGCGGGCGCGAGTTGCCGGCGGGCCGTTCACCTCGCTGTTCGATTTCTGTGCGCGCGTCGACCGCAGCTGCCTCAACAAGCGTGCGGTCGAGGCGCTGATCAAGGCCGGTGCATTCGACCGGCTGCACGCCGACAGGGCGTCGATGGTCGCCAGCATCGGCCTGGCGTTCGAATTTGCCGATTCCCAGGCGGCGCATGCCAACCAGGTCGGCCTGTTCGATTTCGACGACTCGCATGCCGCATCGAGCCAGGAGCCGCCACTGGTCGCCGCCGTCGAATGGAGCATCCGTGAACGGCTGCTGGCCGAAAAGGCGGCGCTGGGCTTCTACCTCTCGGGTCACATGTTCGACCAGAGCGCCGACGAAGTGCGCCGCTTTGCCAAGCGGGCGATCGCCGATGCACTCGACACCCGCGAGCCGCAGGTGCTGGCCGGAATCGTGGGTGACCTGCGCATCGTCAACGGCCAGCGCGGCCGGGTGGCGATCTTCAAGCTCGACGATCGCAGCCAGTCGATCGAGGCCGTGGTCGACGAAGAGCAGCTGAATGCGCGCAAGGACTGGCTGCGCGAAGACGAGCTGGTGGTGGTGCTCGGCAAGGTGCAGCCGGACCGCTTCTCGGGCGGTGTTCGCCTGATGGTCCAGCAGTTCTGGGACCTTGCCGGCGCGCGCTGCCGGTTCGGCAGATTCGTCAAGGTCGCCATCAATGGCGCGGTGCCGCCGGTGTCGGACCTGCTCGCCGAGTTTCCGATTCGCCGCGAACCGAGCGAGCAGGGCGAACTGGTGCACGGCCTGGGCGTTCGTCTGCAGGTCGAACGCGCCAGCGCACGCGGCGAGCTCGACCTGGGCGACGACGGCCGTTTCTATCCGAGCGATGCGGCGTTGGCCCGCTGGGCACAGGTCGCGCATCGGCGTGCAGGTGGTATACGAATAGCCCGTAGCCGGGCGGCTGCGGTCAGCCGGCATGCCGCGAGCGGCGTTGTAGAACCTTAGGGAGCAAACCGATGAATATCAAGATTTGGCTGGCCGCTGCGGCCACAGCCTTTGCCAGCGCGACTGCATTCGCATCGGAGGTCGGCGTTTCGGTTCACGTCGGCGACTACGGCCGAATCGACATCGGCCGTGTACCGACGCCGCCGACGCTGGTCTATCAGCAACCGATCATCGTTCAGCAGCAGCCGATGGCCTTGCAGCGCGCACCGATCTACATGCACGTGCCGCCCGGCCACGCCAAGAAATGGAACAAGCACTGCAGCCGCTACAACGCCTGCGGCCAGCCGGTCTACTTCGTGCAGGAGCAGTGGTATCAGCAGAACGTGATCCAGCAGCGACCGCCATATGCCATGCAGTACCGACATGGCGACCACGACCACGGCTACGGTCATGGCAAGCCGGACAAGCACGACAAACATGAAAAGCATGAGAAGCACCACGGTCGCGACAAGCACGACCACTGAGGCGCTTCACCCCGCTTGCGCGGTTCAGTCGCTGCGCCGTGGGCCCGATGCCGCGGCGCCTGCACCAGCAAGCGGCGGGTAAGCCTCACCACCGACCCGCAGACCGGCCGCCGAAAGGCGCCTGGCGGCGGCGGGTCCCAGGCCGCGCACGCGAATTTCCAGATCGTTCCAGTCGACGAAGGGCCGGCGATCGCGCTGTTCGAGAATCTGCGCTGAAAGCGCAGGGCCGATGCCGCGAAGCTGCTCGAGATCGGCCTGGCTTGCGCTGTTGACCTCAACCGCGAGCGCGGCCGCTGCGCCCGCGAGCAGCCAGCCGACAACCAGGATTCTCGGCCCCATCGGCATCGACTCAGGCAGCCGTCTGCTCGCTCAGCCAGCGCGCATAGCGGGCAACGCCGGTGGCGACGTCGACGAATTCATGATGGCAGCCGGTGGCTCGCAACCGGGTCAGATCGGCCTGCGTGAAGCATTGGTACTTGCCGACCAGCGCGGGCGGAAAGTCGATGTAGGCGATCTGCCCGACGGCAATCAGCTGATCCAGCGGCAGTGCCGCTTCGCCGCGCTGCGCGCGCGCGGCGTTGACGACCGCGAGTGCCACATCGTTGAACGGCTGTGCCCGGCCGGTACCGAGGTTGAAGATGCCGCTTTGCTGCGGATGCTGCAGAAACCACAGGTTGACGGCGACGATGTCGTCGACGTGGACGAAGTCGCGGCGCTGCTCGCCGGCGGCATAGCCGCCGTACGCGCCGAACAGGCGCACCTGGCCGTCGCTCGCAAACTGGTTGTGGTGGTGGAAGGCCACCGACGCCATCCGGCCCTTGTGCTGTTCGCGCGGACCGTAGACGTTGAAATAACGGAAACCGGCGATCTGCGTCGGTGCGGTCGGCAGGACGCGGCGCACGACGTTGTCGAACAGCAGCTTCGAGTAGCCGTAGACGTTGAGCGGCGACTCGAAGGCCGGCTCCTCGCGAAAACTGGCACTGCCACCGTAGGTCGCTGCCGACGAGGCATAAAGAAACCGCGTTCCCTGCGCCAGGCAGGCGTCGAGCAGGCCCTTGGAGCAGCGGTAGTTGACGTCGAGCATGAAGCGGCCGTCGTGGACCATCGTGTCCGAACACGCCCCCTGGTGCAGCACCGCCTCGACGCGGCCGAACTCGCGCCGGGCGAAGCGGGCGTAGAACTCGCTGCGGTCGAAGTAGTCGCTGATGCGCGCGCCGAGCAGGTTGCGGTACTTCGGGCCGTCGGTCAGGTCATCGACGGCGATCACGTCGTCGATGCCGAGGGCGTTGAGCCCGTGCAGCAGGTTGCTGCCGATCATTCCGGCAGCGCCGGTCACCACGACCTTCATTCGACCAACTCCCGGTAATGCACGCTTGCCGTGCCGAACTTGCCGACGACGATGCCGCCGGCACGGTTGGCGATCGGCATCGCTTCGTCCAGGCGCAGGCCACAGGCCAGCAGCGCCGCCATCGTCGCGATCACCGTGTCGCCTGCTCCGGTGACGTCGAACACCTCGCGCGCCAGCGCCGGCTGGCGCGAATGGCGATTCTCGCCGTCGACCTCGTCGAACAGCGACATGCCTTCCTCGGAGCGGGTCAGAAGCAGGCCGTCGATCTGCAGCGAGCGACGCAGCTCGTGGGCACGGCGGTGCAGATCGGCTTCGCTGACCCACTGCCCGACGACCTGTGCCAGCTCGGCGCGGTTCGGGGTGATGACGGTGGCGCCAGCGTAGCGGCTGAAGTCGCTGCCCTTCGGGTCGATCAGCACCGGCTTGGCATGCCTGAGTGCCAGTTCGATCATCCGCGGAATGTGCGTCAGGCCGCCTTTTCCATAGTCCGAGAACAACACCGCGTCGTGCTGCGGCAGCGCCTGCTCGTAGTCGGTGAGCATGGCGGTCAGCACCTCATGGTCGGGCTGATTCTCGAAATCGATGCGGATCAGCTGTTGCGAGCGGCCGATGACGCGCAGCTTGACGATGGTGTGCAACTGGCTGTCCTCGCCGAGCAGCACGGCCACCCCCTGGCTCTCGAGCAGACCGCGCAGGCGCCGGGCCGGCTCGTCAGCGCCGACCACCGTCAGCAACGTGGCGCCGGCACCCAGGCTCTTGACATTGAGCGCCACATTGGCGGCACCGCCGAGGCGCTCTTCCTCGCGCTCGATCCGCACCACCGGCACCGGCGCCTCGGGCGAAATCCGGTCGACGGCGCCGAACCAGTAGCGGTCGAGCATCGCATCGCCGACGACGAGCACGCGCGCACGGCCGAGCCGCGCTTCACTGGGGAGGAGTTCGGCGTTCATTGATCCTCGAGGCGGCGCTGCGGATAGCTGTCCCAGGTCAGGCAACCCGGGCACTGCCAGAAATAGTGCTGCGCATCGAAGCCACACGCAGCACAGCGATACCGCTGCAGCGGCTTGGCTGCGGTGCCGATCGTTTGTTCGATGGCCGCCAGTTCGCTGTCGGTCGCAAGCTCCGCGGCGGCTCGCCGCTGCAACAGCAGCCGTGCAGCGGACAGACTCGGCCGGCGCTCCAGATGGGCCGCGAGCCGCTGGCGAACGGATTCGGGTGCCGGATCGAGCAGCGCCAGGCCTTCGAGGAGGTCCAGCGAGGGTTCACGCTCGTACAGCGATTCGAGCCGCGCTCGCGCCGAGCCCGACTGCCCACAGGCCAGTGCACAGCTTGCAAAGGGGCGCGCCACCAGGTGAAACGCACCCGGCTGTACGCTGAGCAGTGTCGCCCATGCCTGCAATGCCGCTTCGTGTCGTTGCTGCTGCTCGGCACGCTCGCCTGCCAGCACCAGGGGCCGCGCGGCCAACGGTGCGGCCAGGCGCGCTGCTGCAAGCGCCTCCTCGGCGCCGGCCGCATCCTGCCGCGCATCGGCCTCGAGGACCAATTCGCACCCGTAGTGGCCGATCCGCGTCGCATACGAGCCGACGCCGCTGGCTTCGAGCCGACGTGCCGTCTCGATCGCGGCGCGCCACTCACGCGAGCGCTCCTGCAACGTGAGCAGGGCCTGCTGCGCTTCGATCGCGAAGCCGGTGTTCGTCAGCAGTTGCCAGGCGGCTTCGGCCCGGTCGAACAGCCCGGCCTGCATGAAGTCCTGCGCCAGTGCGTACTGGGCGCGGTCGCGTGCATCCTGCGTCAGGTCGGCGCGACTCAGCAGATGCTGGTGGACGCGAACCGCGCGCTCGTACTCACCGCGGCGTCGAAAGAGATTGCCGAGCGCGAAGTGCAGGTCGGTGGTGTCGGGGTCCTGGCGAACCGCATCGACGAAGGCGTCGATGGCCTTGTCCTGCTGCTCGTTGAGCAACAGGTTGAGCCCTTTGAAATAGGCGCGCGGCGCGTCCTCGCGTTCGCGGCGCCACTGGCGCAGATCGATGCGCGAGGCCAGCCAGCCAAGCGCAAACGCCAGCGGCAGACCGATGAGCAGCCATTGCCACTCAAAGTCCATCGCGAAGCGGCTGGGTGAGGGGCGGCTCGGTGGCGCCTCGGCTGCCGGAACCGGCCAACACGCCATCGGCACCGATGACCGTCGCATCCGGCATGCGCAGCGCCTGCCGTCGGTGCTTCCACCAGCTGGGGACCATGGCGAAGACACCCAGCCCGCAGCCGAGCGCAAATGCCCCCAGAACGATAAATACCATCGGCGCCCGCCATTCGTAGCCGAAGAACCAGCGCACGCCGGCGGCGTGCTGGTTGTTCAGCGCAAAGGCAAAAAGAGTGAAGAAGACGAGGGCTCTCGCGAGCCAGACGAAGAGCCGCATCGTTTGCTCCTGCGGACGATTCTAGGGTGCGCGTCTGCAGGAGCCGGGCTGTCGGCCACTGGGGAGCCTGGCGTCAGTACCGGTCGTCCGGGCTCTCGTGAACCGGCAACTGCGCATCGACTTCTTCGCGCAGCGCCTTACCGGGCTTGAAATGCGGCACCCGCTTTTCGGGAATCACCACCTGCTCACCGGATCGCGGGTTGCGGCCGGTGCGAGGCGGGCGGTGGCTGACCGAGAAACTGCCGAAGCCGCGGATCTCGATGCGCTGCCGGCTTGCCAGCGCATCCGACATCGCATCGAGAATCGTCTTGATGGCGAATTCCGTATCGCGCTGCGTCAGCTGGCTGAAGCGCTCACCGAGCAGGTTGACAAGGTCGGATCGAGTCACGCGGCGGAATTCCCGATGGCGCTGGGGAGGGTGCGTCAGACGAGCGAAAAGCGCGACGGACGTTTGGGGACCGGCTGCCCAAGCAGCCGGCCGCTCGAACGATCAGCTGTTCTGGTTGTCGAGCTTTGCGCGCAGCAACGCGCCGAGGCTGGTGGTGCCCGCGTTCTCGCGTTCGCTGGTCTGCGACAGGCGCTGCATGGCTTCCTGCTGGTCGGCGTTGTCCTTGGCCTTGATCGACAACTGAATCGAACGCAGCTTGCGGTCGACGTTGATGATCACGGCGGAGACTTCGTCGCCTTCCTTGAGCATGTTGCGCGCATCCTCGACCCGGTCGCGCGAGATTTCCGAAGCGCGCAGGTAGCCGGTGACGTCGTCGTTGAGCTGGATCTCCGCACCGCGCGCATCGACCGTCACGACCTTGCCGCTCACCACCATGCCGCGGTCGTTGACCGAGGTGTAGCTGGTGAACGGGTCGCTGTCGAGTTGCTTGATGCCCAGCGAGATGCGCTCGCGCTCGACATCGACCGCAAGCACGATGGCCTCGACTTCCTGGCCCTTCTTGAAATTGCGGACGGCGGCTTCGCCGGGCTCGTGCCACGACAGATCCGACAGATGCACCAGGCCGTCGATGCCGGCAGCCAGGCCGACGAACACGCCGAAGTCGGTGATCGACTTGACCGGGCCGCTGACACGGTCACCGCGCTGCACGGTGGCCGAGAATTCTTCCCAGGGATTGGCCTTGCACTGCTTCATGCCGAGGCTGATGCGGCGCTTGTCCTCGTCGATCTCGAGGACCATGACTTCGACTTCCTCGCCCAGCGAGACCGTCTTGCTCGGCGCGACGTTCTTGTTCGTCCAGTCCATTTCGGACACGTGCACCAGGCCTTCGATGCCCGGCTCGATCTCGACGAACGCGCCGTAGTCGGCAATGTTCGTGACCTTGCCGAACAGGCGGGTGCTGTTCGGGTAGCGGCGCGAAACACCGTGCCACGGGTCGTCGCCGAGCTGCTTGATGCCGAGCGAAACGCGGTTCTTCTCGGCGTCGAACTTCAGCACCTTGGCCTGCAGTTCCTGGCCGACCTGAACCACCTCGCTCGGATGGCGAACGCGGCGCCAGGCCATGTCGGTGATGTGCAGCAGGCCGTCGATGCCGCCGAGGTCGACGAACGCGCCGTACTCGGTGATGTTCTTGACCACGCCGTCGACGATGGCGCCTTCACGCAGCGTCTCGAGCAGCTTGGCGCGCTCTTCGCCCATCGAGGCCTCGACCACCGCCCGGCGCGACAACACGACGTTGTTGCGCTTGCGGTCGAGCTTGATGACCTTGAACTCCATCGTCTTGCCCTCGAAGGGGCTCATGTCCTTGACCGGACGCGTGTCGAGCAGCGAGCCCGGCAAAAAGGCGCGGATGCCGTTGACCAGCACCGTCAGACCACCCTTGACCTTGCCGTTGACCGTGCCGCTGACGAATTCACCGGTCTCGAGCGACTTCTCGAGCGACATCCACGACGCCAGGCGCTTGGCCTTGTCGCGCGAGAGGATGGTGTCGCCGTAGCCGTTTTCGATGGCGTCGATCGCCACCGACACGAAATCGCCGACTTCGACCTCGAGCTCGCCCTGGTCGTTCTTGAACTCGTCGATCGGAACGTAGGCCTCGGACTTGAGGCCGGCGTTGACCACCACGAAGCTGTGTTCGACGCGCACGACTTCGGCCGAGATGACCTCGCCGGTGCGCATGTCGGCGCTTTTCAGCGACTCTTCGAAGAGGGCGGCAAAGGATTCCATGCCCTCGGAGGTGGCGGTGGTTGTTTCAGACATTGGGACTTTCCGGTGCGGCCGAGGCCGCGGGGGTTGGAGTGACGAATCCGTCGCGACGGCGTGCCAAGCGGCACTGAGGGATCGCGGCGGGCTTACGACGCCGGCTCAAAGAGCTGGCGCTGTTCCCAGGCTGCCAAAACGGCTTCCACCGATGCCTCGATGGAAAGATCCGAGTTGTCCAGCAACTGGGCACCTTCGGCCGGCTCGAGCGGGGCAATGCGACGATTGCGGTCGCGGGCATCCCGCGCTTCGAGGTCGGCTTGGAGGTCGGCGATATTAGCCGAGATGCCTCTCGAAAGCAATTGAAGGCGTCGGCGCTCGGCGCGGGTCGCCGCACCCGCCGTGAGAAAGACCTTGAGCTGCGCATCGGGGAACACCACGGTTCCCATGTCGCGGCCGTCGGCAACCAGCCCGGGCAGGCGGCGCCACGACAGCTGCAGCGCCAGCAGGGCTTCGCGCACCCGCGGCAGCGACGAGATCTGCGAGGCCAGGGTGCCGACCGCTTCGACGCGCAAGCCGCTGCTCACATCGACGCCTTCGAGCCAGACATGGCCGTCGTCGAAATGCAGTTCGAGCCGGCCCGCCAGTTGCGCCAGCGCGACCTCGTCGTCCGGCGCCACGCCGGCACGCAGCGCCGCCAGCGCGGTGGCCCGGTAGAGCGCACCGGAATCGAGGTAGTGATAGCCGAGGGCGCGCGCGACGGCACTCGCCAGCGTGCCCTTGCCAGAGGCGGTCGGACCATCGATCGTCAACACCGGAATCGCGGCCGTGTCCGCAGCGACAACGCCGAACAAGGTCTCGAAATAATCGGGGAAGGTCTTGCCGACGCAGCGTGGATCACGGATGCGCACCGGCAACCGGTCGCGTCCCGGCGCTTGCGGATTGAAAGCGGCCAGCGAAAAGCACATCGCCATGCGGTGGTCGTCGTAGGTATCGATCGCCGCCGGCCGCCACGCCTGCGGCGGCGTAATAGCGATGAAGTCGTCGCCCGATTCGACCTCGGCGCCGAGCTTGCGCAGCTCGGTGGTCATCGCGGCGATGCGGTCGGTTTCCTTGACGCGCCAGCTGGCGATGTTCGACAGGCGGCTCGTGCCGTCGCCATAGAGCGCCATCAACGCCAGGGTCATTGCCGCGTCGGGAATTGCGTTGCAGTCGAGCGAGACGGCGCGCAGCGGCCAGGCACCGCGCCGCACCTCGAGCCAGCCGTCGCCGCCGGTCACGACGGCACCCATGGCACGGGCTGCGTCGACGAAGCCGATGTCGCCCTGCACCGAGCCGAAGCCGACGCCCTCGATGCGCAGCGGCGCGACGTCGGCAGCCAGCGCTCCGAGTGCGATGAAATAGGACGCCGACGACGCGTCGCCTTCGACGCGGATGTCGCCTGGCGAGCGGTAGCGGCTGTCTGCAGGGATCGTGAAGCGCTGGCCGCCCTCGTTTTCGACGTCGATGCCGAAGCGCTCGAGCAGCGCCAGCGTCAAATCGATGTACGGACGGGAAATCAGCTCGCCTTCGACCTCGATGTGGATCGCCCGGCCCGCCGAAAGCAACGGCAGCGCCAGCAGCAGTGCGGTGAGGAACTGGCTCGACACGTCGCCGCGCACCCGAAGCGGCGCGTCTGGCAGTGAGAGACCGGCGCCGCGGTGCACGCGCAATGGCGGAAAACCGCGCTCGCCCAGGTAATCGACGCCGCAGCCGAGTCGGCGCAGCGCGTCGACGAGGTCGCCGATCGGGCGCTCGTGCATGCGCGGCACGCCGCGAAGTTCGAACTCGCCGCCCTGCGTCGCCGCGAGCACCGCCAGCGCTGCGGTGAGCGGCCGCATGGCGGTTCCGGCGTTGCCGAGGAAAAGCGCGGCCCGCTCGCTGCGCAGCCGGCCTCCCAGCCCCCCCACGCGCACGGCAGCCGGGCCGAGTCGTTCCACCTTGCAGCCCAGCTGCTGAAGGGCCTCGAGCATGACCTGGGTGTCGTCCGAATCGAGCAGATCGTGGATCGCCGTCGATCCGCTCGACAGACCCGCCAACAACAGCACGCGGTTCGAAATGCTCTTCGAGCCCGGCAGCCGCACTGTTCCGCCGGCGGAGCGAAGCGGGGGTATGTCGAGGAAACGGGTCGTGTACATCGGCTCAGCGGATGACGGCAGGCGGCCGGGTGGCGTCGAGCTGCCAGCCGGAGCGTGCGCCTGACGCGGTTCGGATCAGCGCTTCCACTGCACTGCCGTCTTCCTGGCGCAACACCTGCTCGATGGCATCGAGCGCCTCACGGAAGCGCATCGATTGGCGCAGCACCTCGTCGCGGTTCGACGCCAGGATGTCGCGCCAGACCGCCGGCTCTGCGGCCGCGATGCGGGTGAAATCGCGAAAACCCGGACCGGCAAGGCGGAGGTAGGCGGCGCCGTCGGGCTGGCCGAGCATGGCGTTGACGTAGGCGAATGCCAGCAGGTGCGGCAGATGGCTGACGGCGGCAAACGCGGCGTCGTGACGCTCCGGCGTCATCTGCTCGACGACGCCACCCACGCCCGTCCATATCGCCGTGGCGCGCCGCACGAGCTCTGGCGGGTTCAGCGACGTCGGTGTGAGGATCACCCGCCGGCCGTCGAACAGCCCGGCCTCGGCATGGCCGACGCCAGACGCCTCTTTGCCGGCAATCGGATGCGCCGGAACGAATGAGGCGAAGCGCTCGTGCAAGGCCCGCTGCGCGGCCTCGACGACGTCGCGCTTGGTGCTGCCCACATCCATCACCAGCGCATCCGGGTCGAGCGCCTCGCGCAACGACGCCAGCACCGCTTCGGTCACGCCGACCGGCACGGCGAGCAGGACCAGGTCGGCGCCGGCAACCGCGTCAGCGGCCGATGGCGCTGCTTCGTCGATCACACCCCGGCGCAGCGCCTCGGCACAGGCCTGCGGCGACTTGTTGTAGCTGACGATCCGCGCGACCCGCCCGGCGCGGCGCAGCGCCAACGCGAACGAGCCGCCGATCAGACCGCAGCCCACCAGCGCCAGGTGCCGGACCATCAACGCGGGTCGACCGGATAGCTGCCGAGCAGCTTGAAGAACGCACACGCCGCGCGCAATTCGATCAGCGCCGCGGCCACTGCCGGATCGTCGCAATGCCCCTGCAGATCCATGTGGAAGTAGTACTCCCACTGACCCGATCGCGCCGGCCGCGACTCGAACCGGCTCAACGAAACGCCGTGGGCTTTCAGCGGCGCCAACAGGTCGTGCACCGCACCGGCCCGGTTGGCCACCGAAACGATCAGACTGGTGCAGTCGCGCCCGGTGGCTCCCGGCATGGGCTGCCGGTCGCCGTGGGCCACGATCACGAACCGGGTGCGGTTGTGCGCATCGTCCTGAATGGCCGGGGCCACGAGCTGCAGGCCGAACTGGCTCGCGGCGCGGTCGCTGGCGATTCCCGCCAAACGGGCGTCCAGGCTTGCCAGGCGTGCGCCTTCGGCATTGCTGGCGACGGGACGGCGCTCGACACCTGGCAGATGCAAGCTCAACCAGGCGTGGCACTGTGCGAGCGCCTGTGGATGGGCGCACACCGCCGCCACCTCGGCCGGTGCATCGGCGCGGCGCAGCAGGTTGTGACGCACCAGCAGGCTGGTCTCGGCAATGATGATCAGCGGCGTGGTCAGGAACAGGTCGAGCGACCTGGCAACGACGCCTTCGGTCGAGTTTTCGACCGGAACGACGCCGAAGTCGGCACCGCCGGCAGTGGCCGTGCGAAACACCTCGTCGATGCTGGCACAGTCGATCGGCTCGATCGACGAGCCGAAGAAGCCCAGTGCAGCCTGCTCGCTGAATGTGCCTGCCGGCCCGAGAAAGGCAACGCGTGTCGGCGCTTCGAGTGCGCGGCACGCCGACATGATCTCGCGCCAGATCGGTGCGATGCTGCGCTTCAGCAGCGGTCCCGGATTGTCAGCTTCCCGCCGGGCGATGACCTGCGCCTCGCGCTCGGGCCGGTACGCGGCCGAGCCCTCCCGCTTTTTCAGCTCGCCGACCTCGTGGGCAAGGGCAGCGCGCCGGTTGAGCAACGCCAGCAATTCGCGGTCGATGCCGTCGATGCCGGCGCGCAGTTCGGCAAGCTCGCGCGGCGGCGCGATCGGCTCAGCCATGGCCGACCGCCAGTCGTCGCAAAACGCGCTTGCAACTCACTTGGCGCCACCTCGCGCTGACGGCTTGGCGCGCTCGCTGGTCGCCGCGCCATCCATGGGCAGGCCGAGTGCGCTGCCGATGCTGCGTTCGAGTGTCTGCAGCTTGGCATCGACGGCGGGCCGGGCGTCGGCAATCAGCGCCTTGGTGAACTCGGCCTGGATCCCCGGCATCAGCTGCTGGTACTTCTTGTTCACCGGCGACTCGATCCAGGCAAGCAGCTGCCGCAGTTCGTCTTCGGTCATCCGGCCTTCGAGCGCGGCACCGACGGTGGTTGGAGCCAGGCGTGTGGCGCGCTCGCGCAGCAGCGGGGTGGCTTCATCCAGATACTTCTTCGTGCTGGCTTCGATGGACTTGGCCACCGCTGCCCTGCGCTCGGCGGGAATCTCGTCGCGCAGGATGACGCGTGCCTGCTGCGTCAGCACCGCGGCCGGCTGTTCGACCAACCCGCGGACCATCGCCTCGAGACCCGGCTGCTGCGATTCCAGAAGCCGGGCGACGATCTCCTTCTTGCTTGGCGCCGGCTGGGCCGGCGCGGCGGCGGCAGCGCCGAGCAGCAGCGCCAGCAGCAGGGGACGGTTCATGCAGTCTCTCCATCGGGCGCTTCGTCCGCCGGGCTTGCAGCGATTTCTGCGGCGGCGTCGTTCACGTCGTTCTCGACGATCCGTTGCAGACCGCTCAGCGACGATCCGTTGTCCAGCGCGATCAGCGTCACACCCTGCGTCGCACGACCGAGTTCGCGAATCTCCGAGACGCGGGTGCGCACCAGCACGCCGCGATCGGTGATCAACATGATCTCGTCGTCGGGACGCACCAGCGTCGCAGCGACCACCTTGCCATTGCGCTCGCTCTGCTGGATGGCGATCATTCCCTTGGTGCCACGGCCGTGCCGGGTGTATTCGGTGATCGGCGTGCGCTTGCCGAAGCCGTTCGCGGTGGCGGTCAGCACGCTCTGGGTCTCGTCTTCGGCGACCAGCATGGCGATCACGCTCTGCCCGTCGTCGAGGCTCATTCCCTTGTTGCCGCGCGCATTGCGGCCCATTGGCCGCAGATCCTGTTCGTCGAAGCGCACCGCCTTGCCGCCGTCGCTGAACAGCATCACGTCGTGCTGGCCGTCGGTGAGCGCCGCGCCGATCAGGAAGTCGCCTTCGTCCAGGTCGACGGCAATGATCCCCGCCTTGCGGGGGTTGCTGTATTCGTCGAGGCCGGTCTTCTTGACGACACCCTTGGCCGTCGCCATGAAGACGTAGCGATCGGCCGGAAAGCTGCGCGCCGCGCCGGTCAGCGGCAGCACCACGTTGACCTTCTCGCCTGGCAGCAGCGGGAACATGTTGACGATCGGCCGGCCACGCGAGTTGCGCGAACCTTGCGGCACCTCCCAGACCTTCAGCCAGTAGACCCGGCCCCGGTTGGTGAAGCAGAGGATGTAGTCGTGGGTGTTGGCGATGAAGAGCTGCTCGATCCAGTCGTCTTCCTTCGTCTGGGTCGCCTGCTTGCCGCGACCGCCGCGTTTTTGCGCCCGGTACTCGGCCAGCGGCTGGCTCTTGACGTAACCGGTGTGCGACAGCGTCACGACCATGTCAGCCGGCGTGATCAGGTCCTCGGTACCGAGGTCGAAGGCGTTGGCCTCGATATGGCTGCGCCGTGCGCCGACCTTGGTTTGGCCGAACTCCTGCTTGATTGCCTCCAGCTCGCCGGAGATGATGCCGGTGACCCGCGCGGGCGTCGCCAGAATGCCGAGCAAGTCGGCGATCTGCGCCATCACGTCGCGGTACTCGCCGAGGATCTTGTCTTGCTCGAGCCCGGTCAGGCGCTGCAGCCGCATCTGCAGGATCTCGCCAGCCTGCTCGTCGCTGAGACGGTAGAGGCCGTCCGGCTGCAGGCCGTAGTCGCGCGGCAGCCCCTGCGGCCGGTAGGCGTCGCGCCCACCGACCGTCTCGCCTTCGGCGCGGGCGAGCATCTCGCGCACCATCGAAGAGTCCCAGCTCTTGGCCATCAGCGCGCTGCGTGCCACCGGCGGCGACGGCGAGGTCTTGATCGTATCGATGAACTCGTCGATGTTGGCCAGCGCGACGGCAAGGCCCTCGAGCACGTGGCCACGCTCGCGCGCCTTGCGCAACTCGAACACCGTGCGGCGGGTGACAACCTCGCGGCGGTGCTCCAGGAAGATCGCAATCAGCTCCTTCAGGTTGCAAAGGCGCGGCTGGTTGTCGATCAGCGCGACCATGTTGATGCCGAAGCTGTCCTGCAGCTGGGTCTGCTTGTACAGGTTGTTGAGCACGACCTCCGGAACTTCGCCGCGCTTGAGTTCGATCACCACCCGCATGCCCGACTTGTCGGACTCGTCCTGGATGTGGCTGATGCCCTCGATCTTCTTTTCATGCACCAGCTCGGCCATCCGCTCGAGCAGGTTCTTCTTGTTGACCTGGTAAGGAATCTCGTCGACGATGATCGCCTGGCGCTGGCCACGGTCGATGTCTTCGAAATGACACTTGGCGCGCATGACCACGCGGCCGCGGCCGGTGCGGTAGCCGTCGCGAACGCCCGACAGGCCGTGGATGATGCCGGCGGTCGGAAAATCAGGCGCTGGGATGATCTCCATCAGCTCGTCGATCGACGCTTGCGGATGAGCAAGGAGGTGCTGACAGGCATCCACCACCTCGTTGAGGTTGTGCGGCGGAATGTTGGTCGCCATGCCGACCGCAATGCCGGCGGAACCGTTGACCAGCAGGTTCGGCAGCCGCGTCGGCATGACCAGCGGCTCCTTTTCCGAGCCGTCGTAGTTCGGTCCGAAATCGACCGTTTCCTTGTCGAGGTCGGCCAGCAGTTCGTGGGCAATCTTCGCCAGTCGAATCTCGGTATAGCGCATCGCTGCAGCGTTGTCGCCGTCGACCGATCCGAAATTGCCTTGGCCGTCGACCAACATATGGCGCAGCGAGAAATCCTGCGCCATGCGCACGATCGTGTCGTATACCGCGCTGTCGCCGTGCGGGTGATACTTGCCGATGACGTCGCCGACGATACGCGCCGACTTCTTGTAGGGGCGATTCCAGTCGTTGCTCAGCTCGTGCATGGCGAAGAGCACACGCCGATGGACCGGCTTCAGCCCGTCGCGCGCGTCGGGAAGTGCGCGACCCACGATGACGCTCATGGCGTAATCGAGATAGGACCGCCGCATCTCCTCCTCGAGGCTGATCGGCAGCGTTTCTTTGGCGAACTGGGTCATGAGGTTCGGCTGAAGCGCCGTGTTGGCGAGGCCGAGGACGCGGAAGCCGGCATTCTATGCGGCGCCCGAATGTCGCTCCGGCGCAACAGAGAGGGGCCCCGGGCCCGCCGTGCCGCCTGAAAGGCTGTTTCCGGGGGGCCCTATGGCACAATCGTCCGCAGTGGTAAGCACCTGCTCAAGCCGGGGTTTGCCAGCATTTACCGATTTGTGGTCGGACGTTTTGCAGAACCTACTGCGCATTCCCTCGAGAGGAGAACCATGAAGAAACTGAACAATGTGGCGTCGCTCTTCGCAACCGCTGCTCTCGCCGTTGCTACGTCGGGCGTCGTTGCCCAGACCCAGGCCCCGAGCCGGACGATCGACAACTGGGTGAGCAGCGATGGCACCCCGTGGAAGAACGGCACCAACGAGCTGTGCTGGCGCGATTCCAACTGGACGCCGGCGACTGCCCACCCGAGTTGCGATGGCGCACTGAAGCCGCCTGCTCCGGCACCTGTTCCGGCGCCGCCGCCGCCGCCGGCCATGCCGCCCGCCGCTGCTCCTGCGCCCGCTCCGGTGAAGCCGCCGCCTGCCGCAGCTCCGGTTGCTCCTGCCAGTGAGAAGGTGACCTTCGCTGCCGATGCGTTCTTCGACTTCGACAAGTCGGTGCTCAAGCCGGAAGGCCGCGCGAAGCTCGACGAGCTGGTCAGCAAGATGGGCGGAATCAATCTCGAGGTCGTGATTGCCGTCGGCCACACCGACTCGATCGGTACCGATGCCTACAACCAGCGCCTGTCGATCCGCCGCTCGGAAGCAGTCAAGGCTTATCTGGTCGGCAAGGGTATCGAGCGCAACCGTGTCTACACCGAAGGCAAGGGCGAGAAGCAGCCCGTTGCGGACAACAAGACGGCTGCGGGTCGGGCCAAGAACCGTCGCGTCGAGATCGAAGTGGTCGGTACCCGCGCTCGTCCCTGATCGCGATTGCCTGACCTTCGAAACCCCGCTGCGGCGGGGTTTTTTCATTCCACGTCGCACACCCTCCGGTGGTTTGCCCCGCCTGCATCGACCGCAACATGAGCCAGAACGTCGACCCTCAGGAAATCGCCAAATTCAGTGAACTCGCCCATCGCTGGTGGGACGGGTCTGGCGACTTCGCACCATTGCACGCGATCAATCCGCTGCGGCTTGACTGGATCGACCGGCAAAGTGCATTGGCCGGCAAGCGCGTTGTCGACGTCGGCTGCGGTGGTGGCATCTTGTCCGATTCGATGGCGCGGCGTGGCGCCGAGGTGCTCGGCATCGACCTGGCAGGCAAGGCGCTGACAGTTGCACGTCTGCACGCTCTCGAAGCCGCAACGCCGGCGATTGCCTACCGGGAGATTGCCGTCGAAAGTCTGGCCCTGGAACAGCCCGCCTCGTTCGACGTCGTGACGTGCATGGAAATGCTCGAGCATGTTCCGGACCCTGCATCGGTCGTCGATGCCTGTGCGCATCTGGTGAAGCCCGGTGGCTGGGTCTTCTTCAGCACGATCAGCCGCAATGCAAAGGCCTTCCTTTACGCCATCGTCGGTGCCGAGCATCTGCTCAAGCTGCTTCCGGCCGGTACGCATGAATACGGCCGTTTCTTGCGGCCCAGTGAGTTGCTGCACCTCGGACGCAGCGCCGGCCTGGATGCCGAGCAGGTGTGCGGCATGGAATACAACCCGATCAGCCGGCGATACCGGCTCTCCGGCGATGCACGGGTGAACTACCTGCTGTCGATGCGCCGACCGCAGCTGTCGTGAACGGAATCGCACTGCTCTTCGATCTCGACGGCACGCTGATCGACAGCGCGCCGGACCTGGCTGGCGCAGCCAACGACATGCGCGTGCACCGCGGAATGCTGCCGCTCGATTTCAAGGCGCTGCGTCCCATGGTCGGAAGTGGCGCGCGCGGCATGGTTGGCGCTGCCTTCGGCATCGGACCCGGAGCGCCGTCATTCGAAGTGCTGCGCGACGAGTTCCTGAGTCGCTACGAAGCGCGCCTGCTTGCCGAGACGCGGCTGTTCGATGGCGTCGCTGCGTTGCTCGACAGGCTCGACGCCGCGCAGGTTCGCTGGGGCATCGTCACCAACAAGATTGCCCGATTCGCGGTTCCGATCGCCCAGGCGCTCGGTCTGCAGCAGCGCACGGGTGCGCTGGTGTGCGGCGATACCACCGGGTTCTCCAAGCCGCATCCGGCCCCTTTGCTCGAAGCTGCGCGCCGCCTTCTGACGGCACCTGGCGAGTGCGTCTACATCGGCGACGACGCTCGCGACATCGAAGCCGGACGCGCTGCGCGAATGCGAACCGCCGCCGCCAGCTGGGGCTACCTGGGTATGGGCCCGCCAATCGCCACTTGGGCTGCCGACGTCACGCTGAATGTTCCGGCCGACGTCTTGAATCTGCTCGAACCGGCCTAAAATATCGTTCTACAGGGGCCGACCTGGCTTCGACGCGGGTTCGGAGTTGGAACAGGGCATGCCGAGCACCAGTTCGCTCGTAAATCCACTGGAAACAAAGTAACTGCGAACGACTCTACGTACGCTCTCGCCGCTTAAAACCGGCGAGCTTCGCAACAGTTGGCCGATGGGCTGGGTCCAAGGGGCAACCTGAGGGCTGCGAAGTCATACACATCAGCTCGTCCTGAGCCGGGTCACTCGGCACAGGATCAAATCAAGTGACTCGGGGACGGTATAGCGTGCTGCTGCGCGATACCGCCTCCTAAAACCAAATCAGCCAGCTAAGCATGTAGATCTGCCTGATGATGACCAGCGGACGCGGGTTCGATTCCCGCCGGCTCCACCAAACAAAAGCCGACTGCCACGAAAGCGGTCGGCTTTTTCTTTTGGGCGCCGGCGATCAGACGGCTTCGACCAACGCCTTTCGCATCTTCTTCATCGCCGCGGACTCGATCTGGCGGATTCGTTCGGCACTGACGCCGTATTCGCCCGCCAGGTCGTGCAGCGTCATGCCACCGCTGGCGTCGTCGTTGACCTTCAGCCACCGCTCCTCGACGATTCGACGGCTGCGCGGGTCGAGCACCTCGAGTGCCTGCGCGATACCGTCGCCGGCGAGCCAGTCGCGGTGCTGCGCCTCGATCACCTGCGTCGGTTCGCTGCGGTCGTCGGCAAGATACGCAATCGGCGCGTAGCTCTCCTCGCCGTCATCGACACCCGGCTCGAGTGACACTTCGCCGCCGGCGAGTCGTGTCTCCATTTCGAGGACATCTTCGCGCTTGACATTCAGCTGTCGCGCCACGTCGTCGACCTGCTGGGGAGTCAGCGTGCTGCGGTGCGTGTCGCCGTCCGCAGCGTCGGTGCGCATGCCCTGCTTCATCGAACGCAAGTTGAAGAACAGCTTGCGCTGCGCCTTGGTTGTCGCCACCTTGACGAGACGCCAGTTCTTCAAAATGTAGTCGTGGATCTCGGCCTTGATCCAGTGCATCGCATAGCTGACCAGCCTGACCCCCTGCTCGGGATCGAACCGACGAACCGCCTTCATCAAGCCGACATTGCCTTCCTGGATCAGGTCGCCGTGCGGCAAACCGTAACCGAGGTAGTGGCGCGAGATCGACACCACCAGTCGAAGGTGCGACATGACCAGGCGCCCGGCGGCCTGCAGGTCACCGTCGTCGCGCAACTGGCGCGCGTACTTCGTTTCCTCTTCCGCGGTCAGCAGCGGAATCCGGTTGACCGTGGAAATGTAAGCATCCAGGTTGCCGAGCGAGGGCACCAGGGCCCAGGGGTCACGCATCGTCAATGCAGAAGTTGCAGTCATGCGGCCATGGATTGAGGAACGCGGAGAAGGTTCCGCAAATGTTAGCACTCGCGCATCTGGAGTGCCAGGCTCAGCGACGAAGCACCTCGAGCCCCTGGCATCGAACCGCCGAAGCAGCTCCGCTGGTCGATCCATCGTGCTCAATACCGCGTTTCAGAAGCCTCCAGAACCGAATCGAGGAGACGCAGCAGTTCGGCAATGTCCACCGGTTTGGTCAGGTAGTGCGCGGCGCCAGCGTCGAGGGCCCTGTCGATTTGTGTTGAAAGCGCATCTGCCGAAACAACGATCACCGGGATGCGCCGCGTTTCTGGGCGGTCCTTCAGGTGGCGCAGCAGCTCCAGGCCGTCGATATCAGGCAGATGCATATCGAGCAGGATCACGTCGGGCAACTGCGCGCGGATTGCCGCCAGTCCGTCGAGCCCGGTCACCGAGACGACGAACTGAACCTGCGGACGCTGCGCCAGGATGCCTCGCATCACCTCGACATTGGTCGCGTTGTCCTCGACGTAGTGGACGATGCGGCGGTGGTAGCCGGCGTCTCCCACGGGCGGTTGTGGAGCCGCGCCGTCCTCCAGCGATCCCGCGCCGGCCCCTGGCAGGGAGAGGATGAACGACGAGCCGCGGCCGGCCCTGCTTCGCGCTTCGAGCGTGCCACCCATCAACTCGGCCAGCCGTCGGCTGATGACCAGGCCGATTCCGGTGCCCTGAATATTCGAACGCTCGCGTCCCAGGCGGTTGAACGGCTGGAACAACCCGTCGAGTTGTTCCGGCGTCATGCCGGGTCCGCTGTCGCTGACAGTGATCTCGACGCGTGAACCGGCACGGCGAGCCTGCAAGGCCACGCGGCCATCGTCGACGTTGTACTTGACGGCGTTCGAGAGGAGGTTGGTGAGGATCTGCTTGACCCGGGTCGCGTCGCCCTGGATCAGCGCCGCGTCCTCGGCCAGGTCACGGCTGACGCCCAGGCGCTTGCGCGTGGCTTCGCCGGCCACCAGCGTCCAAGCCGCGTCGACGAGCGGTTGCAGTTGCAACGCCTGGGGCTGCAACCGGAGGTTGTCCGAATCGACGCGGGACAGATCGAGCACGTCGTTGATCATCTCGAGCAGGTGCCAGCCGGCTTGCTGGATCTGGGCGACCTGCACCTGTTGCGATTCGCTGAGGGGTTGCTGCCGATCGCTGCCGAGGAGCTGGGCGAAGCCGAGCATCGCATTCAGCGGTGTGCGCAACTCGTGGCTCATGCGCGAAAGAAAGTCGCTTTTTGCCCGGTTCGCCGCCTCGGCGGCTTCACGAGCGCGCTCGGCCTCGACCAGACGGAATTGGTCGCTGATGTCCTCGACCACGCCAACCAGATGTTGTGGCGCGCCATCGATATCGCGCAGCAGCGTAAGGTTCTGCTGCACCCAAAGCACGCTGCCATCCTGGCGCAAGATGCGCAGCTGCCCCCGGACGATCGGCACGCGGCCAGCGATCAGGCGTGCGCCCTGCCGACGGCTCTCGGCGCGGTCTTCAGGATGGATGCGCTCGACAAGCTGCGTGCCGATCAACGCCTCGACCGTGCAACCCACCAGCGTGGCATAGCGACTGTTGACCTCCCGAATGACACCTTCCAGGTCGGCGTATACGACGCCGATCGACACGTTGTCGAAGATATTGCGGAACCGCTGCTCACCCTCGCGCAGCGCGGCTTCGGCCTGCTCGCGTTCGCGGATCTGGCGCAACAGGGCCTGCGTGCGGTCGGCAACCGCCTGCTCGATACGCAGGGCGCGACCGGTCAGCATCAGCAGGAGGGCGCTGAGCAGCCCGGCCGAGAGCAGCCCGGCCACGGAGAACAGCCACGCCTGCTGGGAGGGCATGCCAGCCAAGGCGCCAGTCGGGCTCTGAGCCAGCACCTCCCAAGAGCGGCCTGCAAAGGTCAACGCGTGTACCTGCTGCGCGCGGGCGTCACGCTCGCAGGCCGCCGCACCCGCCAGCCGAACCACACCCGCGGAGGTGTTGCGGTCGACCAGGCAGAGCGACATTCGTCCGGCCACCTCGCGCAGCACCGGAGCCACCGTCTCCTCGACGCTGAAGGTGACGAAGACGACGCCGAAGAGTTCGGCAGCGCGCAGATCGGGGGCTGCCTCTGGACCGCCGTAGACGGGCGCATAGAGCGTGACCTCCCCATTGGAGCGATCAGGGGAGCCTTTTCCGGTGGCTTCACTGGCGACAGCAGTGCCCGTTTCAATCGCCTCGACAACGGCCCTGCGGTCTGCGTTGGCGACGAGGAGGTTCGTGCCCAGAAGCGGCGCGTTGCCTTCGAGCGGCTCGACATAGCGGACGATCAGTTCCGCGCTGGCCGGCTGCTCCGCGGCGGGTGGAGCGCCTTGCCCCGAGTTGGCGGGCATCCCCGCCGCACGCACCGAACCCGCTGTGGATTCACCCCAGCCAACCGCAATGATCCGGCCCGGTGGGTAAAGCCACTGCTGCGCCGCCCGGTGCATTTCACGCTGGGTGACGTCGCTCGAGGCGAGAAAGATGCCGCGCGTCACGTCCAGCGCGCGCAGCGGATCCTGCAGCCGGCTGCGCAAGGCCGCCACCGCGCTGCCGCCTTCGTGGTCGATTCGGTGCGAAATCCACTCGGCCTCGAGCCGGCTGATCTGCAGGATGCCGACCGCCAGCAGCAAAATGGCCGCGGTCAGCGTCAGCCCCACGGCCAGGCGCCGCGGGCGCCATTCGCTGCGCGGCCTGCCGATGACGCCGAGCGCGATCGGCGCACCGACGATCACGCCAAGAACGTTGCCGAGCCACCAGGTCGTCCAGGTCGCCCATCCGAGTGCCGGCGGCAGTAGGCCGGCATGTGCCAGCAATGCCGAGCCGATGCTGGCGGAAATCAGACATGCCACGACAGCACCGCCGCTGAAGAAAAGCGCGATGTCGCGCGTCTCGCTCAGGATCAGGGGCCCGGCGATCCAGCGGCGAACCAGCCAGCTGCCGATCAATGCCTGCAGGCCGGATGAAACTCCGATGCCGCTCGCAACCAGCACCAACAGCGGCAGTGGCAGGGCGGCTGTGGCGATCAGCGTCGCAGCAACGATTCCAGCCGACGCCACCATGGTGCCGAGCGCCGCCGGCCAGCCATAAACCAGCGCACAGGCCAGCGCCAGGCCGGCCGCCGGAAAGAGCGGCGCCGCATGGCTGGCCGGATTGGCCAAGCGCAGTGAAAACCAGCCGACGAGGCCGTAGCCCCCTGCCGTGAGCAGCAGCGGAACAACAATCTTCCGTATGGCGCCCCCTGCAAGCCGCCAGGTGCGTGTCTCACGGGTCCAAAACTGGCTCAGCCGCGGTGCAACCTTTGCCATCGCGGGCACCGGTGCCTGTCGCTCAGGAATCGCCGCCCAACCTCAGCGTGCAAAGGCATTCGGCAGTGTCACTGTCAGCGGCCAGAACGCACACTTCCTGTGTTTGCAACGAATGCATCGAGGTGGGGCGATTCGTCATGAACCATTCTCCTGCAAGTACAGCGTTTCCCGGTACGCTGGCGGTCGTACGCGTCCTGCGGTTCCAGTCGCGGTTGCCTCGCAGGCGAGAACCCTTATGTCGGGCTGAACAGGAAGTTCAGAACATCCCCGTCCTTGACGACATAGTCCTTGCCTTCCGCTCGCATCCGGCCGGCGTCCTTCGCGCCCTGTTCACCACGATACGAAACGAAGTCGTCGTAGGCGATGGTTTGGGCGCGAATGAAGCCACGCTCGAAGTCGGTGTGGATCACCCCTGCCGCCTGCGGAGCGGTGTCGCCGACGTGAATCGTCCAGGCGCGCACTTCCTTGACGCCGGCGGTGAAATACGTCTGCAGGCCAAGCAGCCTGAAAGCCGCCCGGATTAGCCGGTCCAGACCGGGTTCACTCTGACCCATTTCCTGCAGGAACAGCAGCCGGTCCTCGGCAGCCATCTCGGCGAGCTCGGCCTCGGTCTGGGCACAGATCGCGACCACTGGCGCATTTTGTTCGGCTGCAAAGGCACGCAAGCGGTCGAGATGCGGGTTGGCCTCGAAACCATCCTCGGCAACGTTGCCGACGAACATCGCCGGCTTGGCCGTGATCAGGCAAAGCGGCCGAAGCACCTGCTGCTCTTCCTTGCTGAAGGAAAGCGCCCGCACCGGCTGCGCCTGGTCGAGCGCGGCGCGGCATTTCTGCAGCACATCGACCAGGCGCTGGGCTTCCTTGTCGTTGCCCGACTTGGCGGCCTTGATCGAGCGCTGCAGCACCTTTTCTACCGTGGCGAGGTCGGCAAGGCAGAGCTCGGTCTGGATCACCTCCGCGTCCGCGACGGGGTCGACGCGTTGCGCGACGTGGATCACGTTGTCGTCCTCGAAGCAGCGAACCACATTGACGATGGCGTCGGTTTCGCGGATGTGGGCGAGAAACTGGTTACCCAGCCCTTCGCCTTTCGACGCACCCGCGACCAGCCCGGCGATATCGACGAACTCGACGATCGCCGGCACCACCCGTTCGGGCTTGACGATCGCCGCCAGCGCGGTCAGGCGGGCGTCCGGTAGCTCGACGACGCCGACGTTCGGCTCAATCGTGCAGAAGGGGTAGTTTTCCGCGGCGATGCCGGCCTTTGTCAGTGCATTGAAAAGGGTCGACTTGCCGACGTTCGGCAAGCCGACGATGCCGCATTTCAGGCTCATGGGATGTCTCTCAAAAAGGGGGTGCGCCCTGCAGGGCCGGCCCGCGAAGGCAGGGTCGCAGGCCGGGAGGTGGCGCTCGCAAGGATTCTAGGAGGCGCCGCCGGCGCGGCATCTCCACGCCAGGCGCTGCCTACAATCCTTGCATGCAGCACGTCGACATCCTGGTCCGCGGTGCCGGGATCGTCGGCCGAAGCCTTGCGCTTTCCATGGCCCGCCTCGGCCTGAAGGTCGCGGTCTGCGCCGCGCAGCGCAGCGGTGGATCGGACGATGTGCGTGCCTATGCCCTGAACGCGGCCTCGGTCGGCTTGCTGCGCGAGCTGAAGGTGTGGGACGCATTGCCGGCGATGGCGACCACGGCGGTCGAGGAAATGCGGATCGAGGGCGACGCCGCCGATGCCGTGCTGACCTTTTCTGCGTGGGAGCAGCGGGTCGGCGAACTCGCGTGGATCGTCGATGCAGCGGTGCTCGAGCGCGAACTCGCAGCGGCGATGCGCTTCTCGCCCCACGTGGTGTCGGTCGACATGGCGCAAGCGGCGTCGTTCGAAGCGTCGCTCGAGGCGCTCTGCGAAGGCGGCCATTCACTTCGCCGTGGGCACCGCGGTGTCGCCTTCGATACGGTGGACTACGGTCAGCGCGCGATCGCCGCGCGGCTGCACAGCGATGCCGATCACCAGGGCATCGCACGCCAGTGGTTCCGCTCGCCTGACGTGCTGGCCCTGTTGCCTTTCGATTCGCCGCGCGAACGCCACTCGCATGCCCTCGTCTGGTCGCTTCCCCAGGCGAGGGCGGCTCAGCTGATGGCGCTCGACGACGCCGATTTCGCGGGCGAACTGAACGCCGCCACGCATGGCGCCGCCGGCATGCTCGCCCTGGCGTCGCCACGCGCCGAATGGCCGCTGATGCGCGGCCAGGCCGATGTCTGGTGCGGCGAGGGCTGGGTGTTGCTCGGCGACGCAGCGCACGTCGTCCATCCGCTTGCCGGCCAGGGGCTCAATCTGGGCCTGGCCGATGTCGTCTCCCTGACGAAGGTGCTCGCCGAACGCGAAGCCTGGCGCCCGCTCGGCGACGAGCGGCTGCTGCGACGCTATGCGCGCGAGCGCTTGCTGCCGACCTGGGAAGTCGGCGAGCTCACCGAAGGGTTGATGACGCTCTTCGCCGATGACAAGCCATTCTCGCGCGGCATCCGCAACCGCGGCCTTGCCTGGTTCGAACGGGCGCGTCCGCTAAAACGCTGGCTCGCGGATCGAGCGATCAATTCGTGAAACGCTCAAGACCCGCGCCATGCACTCGCTTGAACTGGAACTGCCCATGAAAACGTCCCGCCTGCCGATCCGACTGCTGCGACCGCTTGCGATTTCCGCACTCCTGCTGGCGCAGGCCGCCGGCGCCCAGGAGGCGGCAATTCGCAAGAACATCGCCGAGCGGCTTCCCGATTTCCCGAAGATCGACGAGGTGGTCAAGACACCGATTCCCGGTCTGTACGAAGTGCGCACCGGCAGCGATATCTACTACGCCGACGAGCAGGGCAATCATGTGATCGAAGGTCAGATGATCGACACCCGCACGCGCAGCAACCTGACCGAAGCGCGCATCGCCAAGCTGACGGCGATCGACTTTGCGGTCCTGCCGCTGAAAGATGCGGTGGTTCGCAAGCAGGGCAATGGCGAACGGCGGCTGGCTGTATTCGTCGACCCGAATTGCGGCTATTGCAAGCGTTTCGAGAAGGATTTGCTGAAGGTTCGCAACGTCACCGTCTATACCTTCCTCTATCCGATCCTGGGAAGTGATTCGGTCGAGAAAAGCCGAAACATCTGGTGCGCCAAGGACAGCACCAAGGCGTGGCAGGACTGGATGATCGACTCGAACCCGGCACCACGGGCGATCGGCAACTGCGACGCGTCGGCATTGCAGCGCAACACCGCCTTCGGTCGCAAGTACAAGGTAACAGGCACGCCGGCGCTGGTCTTCGAAGACGGACAGCGGGTGCCCGGGGCCATCGGTACCGAGCAGATCGAACAGCGACTGGCGGCGGCACGCGGCAAGGGCTGAGCCGTGCTGCGCACGGCGCAGCGCCGTCACGAGTTCGTCACGGAAGGTTTTTAGACTGCCGCATGAATCCAGATGCTCCTGTCGCTGCCGCCGTCGCCGGGCCTGCCAGCCTGGCCGTGTCGCCGGTCGTCAGCCGCGAATGCGCGATCCTCGATTTCAACCGGCGGGTTCTCGCCCAGGCGCGCCGCAGCGACGTGCCGCTGCTCGAGCGGCTTCGCTACATCTGCATCGTCTCGTCCAATCTCGACGAATTCTTCGAGGTGCGCTTCGCCGACTACATCGAGGCAGCCCGGTTGCCCGGTACCGGCGTTTCGCTCGGCGATGTCCAGGCGGTCGCGGCGAATGCACGTGCGCTGGTCGACGACCAGTACGCCGCCTTCAACCGTGATGTCATGCCGCTGCTTGCGCAGCAGCAGATCGTCATCCTCAACCATGGCGAGCGTGATGCGGCCCAGCGCGAGTGGGTCGCAGACTTCTTCGAAAGCCAGGTCCGGCCGCTGCTCGTGCCGGTGGGGCTCGACCCCTCGCATCCATTCCCGCAGGTTGCCAACAAGTCGCTCAATTTCATTGCCCGGCTCGGCGGCAAGGATGCCTTCGGTCGCGCCAACACCATCGCCATCGTCAAGGTGCCCCGAATCCTGCCGCGGGTCATCAAGTTGCCGCCGCGGTTGTCGGGCGCGTCACAGGCCTTCGTGCTGCTGACCAGCGTCATCCGTGCCCACCTTGCCGAGCTGTTTCCGGGCCGCGACGTCGAAACCTTTTCGCAGTTCCGCGTCACCCGCGATTCGGACCTGACGGTCGACGAGGACGACGTTCTCAACCTCCGCCAGGCGCTGCGCAGCGGCCTGATGACCCGGCATTTCGGCCGCGCCATCCGCATCGAGGTGGTGAGCAGTTGCCCGAGCGAGCTTTCGGATTTCCTGCTGCAGCAGTACGAGCTGAGCGACGAGGCGCTTTACCGCGTCGACGGGCCGGTCAACCTGGTGCGCCTCAACCAGCTGATCGACCAGGTGAGCGACCCGGCACGGCGCGTGTTGAAGCAGGTGGGCGGCGCGGACGCGGTGGCGGCGCGCCCGGCGCTGCGTTTCGAGCCCTACCAGCCGGTCTGGCCGGAGCGCCGCTGGCCGCGCGGCAAGTCGATCTTTGCGCGGTTGCGCGAAAGCGATCTGCTGCTGCATCACCCCTTCGAATCCTTCGACCCCGTGGTCGAGTTCCTGGGCGAGGCGGTGCGCGACCCCGAGGTGCTGGCGATCAAGCAGACCATCTATCGCACCGGCAGCGAATCGCCGCTGATGGACCTGCTGATCGATGGCGCGCGCCGCGGCAAGGAGGTGCTCGTTGTCGTCGAACTGAAGGCGCGCTTCGACGAGGAAGCCAACATCAACTGGGCCGAGCGGCTCGAAGCGGTCGGCGCCCAGGTGGTCTACGGCATCGTCGGGCTGAAGACGCATGCGAAGCTGCTGCTGGTGACGCGTCGCGAGAGGATCCCGCAGCGTGGTGGCGGCCAGTGGCTGCGCCGCTATGCGCATCTCTCGACCGGCAACTACAACCCCAACACGGCGCGGCTCTATACCGATGTCGGCTATCTCAGTGCCGATGGCGACCTGACCGCCGATGTCGACGCGGTGTTCCAGCAGCTGGCGAGCCTCGGCCGAACCCGGCCGCTGCGCCAGTTGCTGCAGGCGCCGTTCTCGCTGCACCGGCAGCTGGTCGAGGCCATCGACCGGGTTGCGTCGTCCGCCACGGCCGGCCGCCCGGCGCGCATCGTCCTCAAGGTGAATGCGCTGACCGAAGGGCCGCTGATCAAGGCGCTGCTCCGCGCCGCGCAGGCCGGTGCGCAGATCGACCTGATCGTCCGCGGTGCCTGCATGCTGCAGCCGGGCCTGCTGCAGGTGCAGGACCGCATCCGGGTCCGCTCGGTGGTCGGGCGTTTCCTCGAACACACGCGGGTGCTCTATTTCCGCTGGGGCCCGGGCGAGGCCGACGAGGTGCTCTATCTGTCGAGCGCCGACTGGATGCACCGCAACATGGTCCGTCGCATCGAGGTCGCCTGGCCGATCCGGGCACCGGCCATGCGCCAGCGGGTCATCGACGAGTGTTTGGTGCCGTATCTGCACGACCGCAAGGACGCGTGGGACATGCAGGCCGACGGCAGTTATCAGCGGGTGGCCGAGGATGGCCCCAGCGCACAGCAGGCGCTGATGCGCCGCTATTGAAAACACGCACCGATCCTCAGGAGCTTGGCGATGGACCTGATTCTCTGGCGCCATGCCGAGGCCGAAGACGCCGGCCCGGGCCAGCGCGATCTCGACCGGGCGCTCACGCCCCATGGCCAGCGTCAGGCGGCACGGATGGCCCAGTGGCTGAACGCCCGCTTGCCGGACGCTGCGAGAGTCGTTGCCAGCCCGGCGCGTCGCACGCAACAAACGGCGCTGGCGCTGGGCCGGCAGGCCGAGACGCTGCCCGAACTGGCGCCCGACAGCGATGTGGAATCGGTGCTCCAGGCCAGCGGCTGGCCGTCGGCGAGCCAGGTGACGGTGCTTGTCGGCCACCAGCCGACGCTGGGGCTTCTCGCTGCCCGCTTGCTCACCGGCCGGTCGCAGAGCTGGTCGATCCGCAAGGGCGCTGTTTGGTGGTTCCGCTCGCGTGACCGCGAGGCCGGCGAGGTGCTGCTGCTCGGCGTGCAATCGCCCGAGCAACTCTGACCCGCGGACTACCTGGCGATCAGCAAGCGCAGCGGGCCGTTGCGCTCCCAGGACACGGCTTCGGCCTCGAGCAGGAACATCGTCCGCGGATTGCGTTCGGCCCAACCCGGTGCGAGGCTGAGCACGGCCTGCTCGCCACTGCGCTGCAGCTGCAGCGCCGATGCGTCCACGCCACGCCGGGCGTGGCACTTGATGACCGCCAGCCGAAGACACAGCGCCTGCCAGGCAAACGAAGGCTCGGCGAGCTGCAGTTCGACCTTGCGCAGACCGCCACGCTGCGCCAGCAGCAACTCGCCGAGCCGCCGCTGTTGCGACTGCGAGAAGCCCGCGGCGTCGGCATGCGACAGCATGTACGCACTGTGCCGGTGGTGGTCGTGATGCGACAGCGACATGCCGATCTCGTGCAGCGCCGCTGCCCAGAGCAATTCGCACCGCGCTTCGGCGCGGGGCTCGCACGGCGCAACGCCCGACATCGTCGGAAAGGCGCCGTCGTAGAGCGCGCTGGCAACGGCGCCGACCCGGGTGGCCTGCTCGAGGTCGACATCGAATCGCTCCTGCAGCTCGCGCACCGAGCTGTCGCGGATGTCCTCGCCGGCGGCGCTGCCATCGCCCACCGGTCGACCCGCCTGCAACCGGTCGTTCAACTCGAACAGCACACCTTGGCGCAAGGCACCGCGCGCCGGTTGCAGCCGCTGAATGTCGAACTGGGCTGCCAGGGTGGTGAGAATCGCCAGGCCGCCACCGATCACATGGCGCCGGTCGTCCTTCAACCCCGGCAGGCTGAGCTTGTCGGCGCGGCCGGCGCGCAGGCACTGCTGCGTCAGCCAGCGCAGGCCGTCCGGCGTGATGACGCCGTCGCTGATGCCGCTGGCAATCAAGCACCTGCGAGACCGCGCCTGCCGTGCCCGACGAACCGAGCGCTTCCTGCCAGCTGCGACGGCGCGAAGGGCTGCAACGCCTCCTCGAGCTCGGCACCCGCAGCGATCTGCGCCAGACCGGAACGCCTGCTCGGTGAACCGCCCGTCCGGAAAGTACGCCATCGACAGGCTGACGCTGCCGATGCGGAACGATTCGGCGCGCAGCGGCCGGCGTCCCACGCCGACGATCATCTCCGTCGAGCGACCACCGATGTCGACCACCAGGCGCGGCACGCTCGAGACCTGAAGCCGTGCGACGCCCGCGAAGATCAGCCGGGCCTCTTCGCGGCCCGAGACGACCTCGATCGGATAGCCGAGTGCGGCTTCCGCGCGCAACAGGAAGGCATCGCGGTTGCGCGCCTCGCGCAAGGTCTGCGTCGCCACCGCGCGCACCTGCGTGGCGGCGAACCCGGCCAGGCGCTGGGCGAAGCGGCTCAGGCAGGCCAGGCCGCGAACCACCGCCTCCTCGGTCAGGAAGGCCTTGTCGTCGAGGCCGGCGCCGAGGCGCACGCTCTCCTTGATGTAGTCGACCCGCCGGTAGCGCCCGCCGGTGAGCTGGCCGATCTCGAGGCGAAAGCTGTTCGAGCCGATGTCGATAGCCGCCAGCGGCGTGGCGCTGGCGAGGCTGTTGTCACGGATTGAGGCGGGTTGCTCGGACATCGCGCGATTGTCAGGGCACTGCGGCAGGGGAAATGGGCGTCGGTCGGTCTTTGGGCAGCCCTCTCCTAGAATCGCCCACCACCTGCCCGACCCGGGCCAGGTGGTCCCCTGCTGGAGCCTGCAATGCCAATTCACGACCGCGAAGCGCCCGAGTCGCTGCGCCCATTCAGCCGGCGCGAATTCGTCGCCGGCGCGATCGGCAGCAGCTTTGCCGCGTCGGTGCTTCCGGTCGGTGCGCAGACGATCACCACCGATGCCAGCGGGCTGACCGCCGGCGCGGTGATGATCGACGTCGGTGGCTTCGCCATGCCGGCGTACCGGGCTGCGCCGGCGGGTCGCTCGGGTTTGCCGGTGGTGCTGGTCGTCCCGGAAATCTTCGGCGTGCATGCGCATATCGCCGACGTGACGCGGCGCTTTGCCCGCCAGGGCTACCTCGCGGTCGCGCCGGAGCTGTTCGCGCGGCAGGGGAATGCCCAGTCCTACACCGACACCGCGAAGCTGATCGCCGAGGTGGTGTCGAAGAAGTCCGACGCGGAGGCGATGGCCGATCTCGACGCGACGCTCGCCTGGGCACGCGCCAACGGCGGTGCGGCTGACAAGGCTGCCATCACGGGCTTCTGCTGGGGCGGCCGCATCACCTGGCTCTATGCCGCGCACAGCCCGGCGGTGCAGGCGGGCGTGGCCTGGTACGGCCGCCTGCTCGGTGCGCCGACGCCGCTGGCACCGACCCATCCCGTCGATGCCGTCGTACGGCTTCGCGCACCCGTGCTCGGCCTCTACGGCAGCGCCGACACGGGTATCCCGGTCGCCGACATCGATGTCATGAAATCGCAGCTGGCCAATGGCAGCGCGCCGGCGCGACGCTCGGAGTTCGTGGTTTACCCCGATGCACCGCATGCCTTTCATGCCGATTACCGACCCAGCTTCCGCGCCGAGGCCGCGGCCGACGGCTGGAAGCGGTGTCTGGCCTGGTTCGCCGCGAACGGCGTTGCCGGGGTGGCGGTCTAGCCGCGAAGTCCTGTCGAAGCATCAAGCCAACCGGAAGAATCACTGAACATGGGCATGGACGTCGTCGACTTCGAGATCAAGGGCTCGGAGATGCAGTTTGTCGAGATCGAACTCGACCCGAACGAGGCCGCCGTGGGCGAGGCCGGCAGCCTGATGTACATGGACGCCGGCATCCAGATGGACACGGTGTTCGGCGACGGTGCCCGCTCGTCCTCGGGCGGCCTGTTCGGCAAGCTGCTCGGCGCCGGAAAGCGGCTGGTCACCGGCGAGTCGCTGTTCACGACGGTCTACACCAACGCGACGGGGCTGAAGCGCAAGGTTGCTTTCGCTGCGCCGTACCCGGGGAAGATCCTGCCGATGGATCTGAGCCGGATGGGTGGCACATTCATCTGCCAGAAGGATTCGTTCCTTTGTGCCGCCCGCGGCGTATCGCTCGGCATCTACTTCCAGCAGCGCCTCTCGGTCGGCTTCTTCGGCGGCGAGGGTTTCATCATGCAGCGGCTCGAAGGTGACGGGTTGGCCTTCGTGCATGCAGGCGGCTCGGTCATGCGCCGCGACCTGGCCGCTGGCGAGACCCTGCTGATCGACACCGGCTGCGTCGTCGGCTTCACGCCGAACGTGAACTTCGAGATCCAGTACGTCGGCAAGATCAAGACGGCCCTGTTCGGTGGCGAAGGCCTGTTTTTCGCCAAGGTCAGCGGCCCGGGCAGTGTCTGGCTGCAGAGCCTGCCGTTCTCGCGTTTGGCCTCGAGGATCTTCGCTGCGGCGCCGCAGCGTGGCTCTGGCGGGCGAGAGGAAGGCAGCCTGCTGGGCGGTCTCGCGGGACTCGGTGCCGGCGGGGTGCTCGGTGGAATGCTCGGCTCCGGCGGCAGCAGCGGCGGCGGGTTCGACGGCTTTGGCGACGGCGACGGCGACGGTGAATAGCACCATCACCGGCGTGCACGCGGGGCGCGCCCCTCATCAGGGCACAGTCGTCAGCGGCGATCCTGGCGGCCGCCTGGCTGCACGCTCGATCGGACGCCGGATTGGTCGCATTGCCGCGACGCTCGGCAGCCTGGTGCTCGCCACCGGCAACGTCCTGGCGCTGACCACGGCCGCTGCCGCTCCGACGCGGCCGATCTTCGTGCTCAATTCGCTCGACGCCAGTATCAGCGTCATCGATCCGCAGACTTTCACCGAGATCAAGCGGATTCCGACCGGCAAGGAGCCACACCATCTGTATCTGGCGCCCGACGAGAAGTCGCTGCTGGTGGCCAGTGCGCTCAGCGACAGCCTGACGTTGATCGACCCGGCAACCGCCGAGGTGCAGCGGGTGATCGGCGGCATTCCCGATCCCTACCACCTGCGCTTCTCGCCCGACATGAAGTGGCTGGTGACCGCGTCGAACCGGCTGGACCGGATCGATCTCTACCGCTGGGAGCCGCAGGATGCAAAACGCCCGGCGCAGCTGGTGGCCCGCATCCCGGCGGGAAGAACGCCGAGCCATTTGGCGATCGACAGCCGCAGCAGCGTCATCTATGCGTCGTTGCAGGACAGCGACGAGCTGATGGCCGTCGATCTGTCGACGCAGAAGCCGCGCTGGCGGATTCCCGTTGGCAAGATGCCCGCCGATGTTTACCTCAGCCCCGACGACCGGCTGCTGCTGGTCGGCCTGACCGGTGATCGCCACGTCGAGGTTTACGACGTCAGTCAGGCGCAGCCGCGACTCGTCAAGCGCATCGTCACCGGGGCGGGCGCGCACGCCTTCCGTTCAGTCGGCGACGGTCGCCATGTGCTGGTGAGCAACCGGATCGCCAACACCATCAGCAAGCTCGACCTCGAGACACTGTCCGCCGTTGCCGAGTACCCGGCGCCTGGCGGACCTGACTGCATGGACCTTTCGGCGGATGGGCGCACGCTCTTCGTCACCTCGCGCTGGGCGCGACGCCTGACCGTCATCGATACCCAGAAGCGCAGCGTCGTACGCCAGGTTGCCGTGGGCCGCTCGCCGCACGGCGTCTGGACGCTCGACCATGCGCCGCGTCGCTAGCGTCCTGCTGGCGCTGGTCGCGGCCGCACCCGTGCTCGTCGCGGCCGCGGTTTGCGGCAACGGCAGCGGCGACAAGCCGATCTACCTCACCATCGACACCGGGCACATGGGCGTGGCGCCGTTGTTCGCCGACGTGCTGGCCCGACAGCAGATTCGTGCGACTTTCTTCCTCGCCAACGAGCGCACGCTGAACGGCGGCAGCAGCCTCGACGACAGCTGGGCGCCGTGGTGGAAGGCGCGTGCTGCCGAGGGCCACGTCTTTGCCTCGCACACATTCGACCATGCGCATTGGCTTGCCGACCTGCCAGGCGGCTTCAGGGTTCGGCCGAGCGCGGGGCCCGAGGCGGGCCGCACGTTCGACTGGAGCGCGGCCCGGTACTGTGCGGCGCTGCAGCAGCCGGCAGACCGATTTCACGCCATGACCGGCCAGAAGATGGCGCCGCTGTTCCGCGCACCCGGTGGCAAGACCTCGCCAGTGCTGCTGGCGGCGGCCCAGGCGTGCGGCTGGCACCATGTCGGCTGGAGTCCGGCCGGCTTCCTCGGCGACGAATTGCCGAGCGAAAAATATCCGAACCGGATGTTGCTCGAGCGCGCGCTGCGCGACGTGCGCCAGGGCGACATCCTGCTTGCGCATCTGGGCATCTGGTCACGTCGCGAACCCTGGGCGCCCGCGGTGCTGGAGCCGCTGATCGTCGGCCTGAAGGCGCGTGGATTCTGCTTCGCGACGCTGCGCGAGCATCCGGCCTATCGCAACCTGTTCATCCGCTGAGAGGCCGTGGTCGAGGCGCTGATCGACTGGCTGGTGGCAGGCTTCGACGGGCTTCAGCAGGGGCTTTTCGAAGGGCTGGTCCAGCCGCTGCTTTTCGCTGCCGGCCAGGGCAACTTGCTCGAGGACGGCTTCGCAGCAACCGGCTGGCTGCTCGTCGGCCTCCTCCAGCTGCTGGTGCTCGTGCTGGTCTTCCAGCCGCTCGAACGGCGGTGGCCGGCCGAGCCGGTGACAGACCGTGCCGCCGTGCGCGAGGACATGGTGTACACGCTGCTGCACCGGCTCGGGTTGTTCCGGCTGGGGCTGTTCTTCGTCGTCGATCCGCTCTGGAATGCACTGGTCGGCCAGGCGCGGATGCTCGGCGCCACGGCCTGGCAGCTCGACGCGCAGCTGGCGCCGCTCTGGCCCGGGGTCAGCGACACAGCCTGGTTTGCATTTGCGGCGTATCTGCTGGTCTTCGACTTCGCCGACTACTGGCTGCACCGCGGTCAGCACGGCCTGCGCTGGTGGTGGGCGCTGCACGCGCTGCACCACAGCCAGCGCCAGATGACCGTCTGGAGCGACAACCGCAATCACCTGCTCGACGACCTGCTTCGCGACAGCCTGCTGGTTTTGCTCGCGCACCTCATTGGCGTGCCGCCCGGACAATTTGTCGCCCTGGTGGCCCTTACCCAGCTGGTCGAGAGCTTTTCCCACGGCAACCTGCGGATCGGTTTCGGCAGCCTGGGCGAGCGCCTGCTCGTCAGCCCGCGGTTTCACCGCCTGCATCACAGCATCGGACTCGGCCATGAATCGCGCGGCGCCGGCAGCCTCGGCGGGCACAATTTCGCGGTGCTGTTTCCGTTCTGGGACGTGTTGTTCGGCACCGCCAATTTCGAGCGCCGCTTCGACGCCACCGGCATCCGCGATCAGCTGCCGGAACACGGCGGACGCGACTACGGGCACGGATTCTGGTCGCAGCAGTGGCAGGGCCTGCTGCGCCTGGCCGGGCGCGGCTGAGTCCCGGCGCCGAACCCTCGGGTATCCTCCCCGCCGATGAAACCGGTGGTCGACTCGTTCTGGCGCGCTGCGGCCTATTGCCTGCTGCCGCGGGTTATCGGCCTGACGCTCCTGCCGCTGCTCGTGATGAGCCTCGCGGCGCTCGGCATCGGCTACTTCGGCTGGCGGCCCGCGCTGGCGGCGCTGCAGTCGGGGCTGTCTTCGTGGTGGATCCTGTCCAGCCTGGATGGCTGGCTCGCCGGCATGGGAATGGACGGTGTGCTGGCACCGCTGCTGCTGGTGCTGTTCGCAACGCCGCTGATGGTGCTGGTGGCCCTGCTGGTGGTCGCAACGGCTGTTGTGCCGGCGCTGGTGCGGCTGGTCGAGCAGCGGCGCTTCCCGGGCCTGCAACGGCTGCGCGGCGGCTCGTTCGTTGCCGGCGCCTTCGGTGCCGTCGGGGCCAGTCTGCTGGCCGTGCTGGTGCTGCTGTTGAGCGTGCCGCTGTGGTTCATTCCGCCGCTGGTGCTGATCGTGCCGCCGCTGATCTGGGGCTGGCTGACCTACCGGGTGATGAGTTACGACGTGCTTGCAGAGCACGCCAGCGCTGCCGAGCGCGAGCAGTTGATGCGAAGCCATCGCTCGTCGCTGCTGTTGATGGGCATCATTTGCGGCTACCTCGGTGCGGCGCCGAGCGTGGTCTGGGCCTCGGCGCTTCTCTTCATCGCCCTGGCACCGTTGCTGGTGCCGCTGGCGATCTGGATCTACACGTTCGTCTTCGCCTTTTCGGCGCTCTGGTTCACCCACTACGCACTGGCTGCGCTCGAAGCGCTGCGCGCGGCCGATACGCCGCGCACCGGCGCCGTCCCGCCGGTGCGCATGGCGTCGAACCCTGTCCTTCCGGTTGCCCCCTCCACATGAACTTCGGCCTGCTCATCATCGGCGACGAAATCCTTTCCGGACGACGCGCCGACAAACACCTGCCCAAGGTGATCGAACTCCTCGGCGCTCGCGGCCTGGCGCTCACCTGGGCCCGCTACGTCGGCGACGACCCCGAGCGCATCACCGCCGATCTGCGCGATGCATTTGCCGCAGCCGGGCGCGGCGAGGTGGTTTTCTCGTGCGGCGGCATCGGTGCGACCCCCGATGACCACACGCGCCAGTGCGCGGCACGGGCGCTCGGGGTGGAACTGGCACTGCATCCGCAGGCACGCGACCTGATCATCGAGCGCATGCGCGATGTGGCTGCCGAGAGCGGAGCGAGCTTCGATCCCGATCGCGAGGACAACGTGCACCGGCTCAACATGGGCGTCTTTCCGAGCGGCGCAGAGATCATCCCGAACCCGTACAACAAGATTGCCGGATTCGCGATCCGGGCACCGGCGCCGTCGCCCGACGGCGCGCCCGGCGGCGTCTACTTCGTGCCGGGTTTTCCCGTCATGGCGTGGCCGATGATCGAATGGGTCCTCGACACGCACTACCAGGACGCGCAGCGAGCCCCGGCAACCAGCGAGCGCTCGGTCATCGTCTTCGGTGCCATGGAAGCTGCGCTCACGCCGCTGATGGAGGAAATCGAGGCGAAGTTCGCGGGCATCAAGGTCTTCAGCCTGCCCAGCGTCGACCATCCGCAATGGGGCCGTCATATCGACCTGGGCGTGAAGGGCGACGCAGACTCGCTCGACGCCGCCTTCCAGGCACTCAAAACCGGCCTGATCGCTGTTGGTGCGAAGATGGGCCCTGAATTGGTGCGCTGATAGCATGGCGCACTTTAAAGGTGCGTTCCTCTTATTTCGACGACGCCGCTTTTCGCGCCCGGCGATCGATCCTCAGCGATGAGCACCACCCGGTTCGCGGTCGCTTTCTTTCGGCATGGATCGTGCATTCGTTGCCATCCCAGCCGCGCCCAGCGCGCACCGGGATGCAGCGCGTCCGGTTAACGATCGACATCCCACGTAAATCCCTCAGGAGTAATTGATGGCAGCCAAGACCGTCGCCGACGTGATGAAGATGGTGAAGGAAAGTGAAGTCAAGTTCGTCGACTTCCGCTTCACCGACACGCGCGGCAAGGAGCAACACGTCACCGTGCCGGTTTCGCACTTCGACGAAGACAAGTTCGTTTCGGGCCATGCCTTCGACGGCTCGTCGATCGCCGGCTGGAAGGGCATCGAGGCGTCGGACATGCTGCTGATGCCCGATCCGAACACCGCCAACATCGACCCCTTCTTCGAGGAGTCGACGATCATCATGACCTGCGACGTGCTCGAGCCGGCCGACGGCAAGGCCTACGAGCGCGATCCGCGCTCGCTGGCCAAGCGCGCCGAGGCCTACCTCAAGTCGTCAGGCCTTGGCGACACCGCCTTCTTCGGCCCCGAGCCCGAATTCTTCGTCTTCGACAGCGTGCGCTGGAACGTCGACATGTCGGGCTGCTTCGTCAAGGTCGAGTCCGAAGAGGCCTCCTGGAACACCGGCAAGGAGTACGAGCACGGCAATTCGGGCTACCGGCCGACCGTCAAGGGTGGCTACTTCCCGACGCCGCCGGTCGACTCGGGGCAGGACCTGCGCTCCGAGATGTGCCTGGTGCTCGAGTCGATGGGCATCCCGGTCGAGGTCCATCACCACGAGGTCGCCAACGCCGGGCAGATGGAGATCGGCACCAAGTTCGCCACGCTGCTGCAGCGTGCCGACTGGTCGCAGCTGCAGAAATATGTGCTGCAGAACGTCGCGCACTCGTACGGCAAGACGGTGACCTTCATGCCGAAGCCGATCGTCGGCGACAACGGCTCGGGCATGCACGTCCACCAGTCGGTGTGGAAGGACGGCAAGAACCTGTTCGCAGGCGACGGCTATGCCGGTCTGTCGGAATTCGCGCTGTACTACATCGGCGGCATCATCAAGCACGGCCGGGCGCTCAACGCCATCACCAACCCGACGACCAACAGCTACAAGCGGCTGGTTCCGGGCTACGAGGCGCCGGTCAAGCTGGCCTATTCGGCCAAGAACCGCTCGGCGTCGATCCGCATTCCGTTCGTCTCGAATCCGAAGGGCCGCCGCGTCGAGGCGCGCTTCCCCGATCCGATGATGAATCCGTACCTCGGCTTCTCGGCGCTGCTGATGGCCGGCCTCGACGGTGTGGAAAACAAGATCCATCCGGGCGAAGCGGCCAGCAAGGACCTCTACCACCTGCCGCCGGAGGAAGACAAGCTGATCCCGACGGTCTGCCACAGCCTCGACCAGGCGCTCGAGTACCTCGACCGCGAGCGCGGCTTCCTGACCAAGGGCGGCGTCTTTACCGATTCGTACATCGACGCCTACATCGAGCTCAAGATGCAGGAGGTGCAGCGCTTCCGCATGACCACGCATCCGGTCGAGTTCGACATGTACTACAGCCTCTGATTCCCGGGTGCGGCGCCGCCGCGCCGCGCGACATGAAAGGGACAGCTCCGGCTGTCCTTTTTTCATGCAGCTGGTGCGTCGGGCACCCTGGCGCCGGGAGCTGGCTGCACCGTCGCGAGCCAGGCGCTTCGGTGACAATCGCCGGGGTGGCAGCCGGAGCGGTGCGGGAGCTTGCAGCCGGGCTGCATGAAAGGGCTGAGTTGATGCATCGATCGTGCGGGTGGCGCAGCGTCGCAGGGTTCGCGCTTGCATTGGCCGCTGCGGCTGGCAGCGTGTCGGCTCAAGGGACGGTGGTCTACCGCTGCCCGGGCAATCCGGTGCTCTACACCGACGCGCTGTCGAGCAAGGAAGCCCGCGACAAGGGTTGCCGCACGCTCGAGGGCACGCCGATCACGGTCATCCAGTCGCCGCGCCCCCGCGCACCTGCAGCGCCAGCAGCCGGTGTCGCCGCGGCGACGAGCTCCACCGGCGCAAGCACGCTGCCGGTCGAGCGCATCAGTCCCAGCATCCAGCGCGCGCGTGACAGCGACCGCCGCGCCATTCTCGAAGACGAAATGCGCCGCGAGGAGCAGGCGCTGGCCGAGCTTCGTCGCGAATTCAACGGCGGCGAACCCGAGCGGCGCGGCGACGAGCGCAACTACCAGAAGTACCTCGACCGGGTCAGTGATCTGAAGACGGGCATTGCGCGCAAGGAAAGCGACATCGCGGCGCTGAAGCGCGAACTCGCCAAGCTGCCGCCGTCGTGACACGGCGGGCGCCGCCAGCCGTGCAGGCTGCCCTCGAACCCTTCGCAACATTCGTGGCCTTCGACCATCTGGCAACGATGGTCACGATCATCACCGACCGCGGCGAATGCGTCTTCGCCAATGCGGCCTTCGAGCAGGTGGTCGGGCTCTCGCGGCGCAACGTCCAGGGCGGCATGCTCTACGACTGGTTCGTCGATCCGCGGCCGATCCGCGACACGGTGGCAGCGGTTTCCCGCAACGTCTTCGCCACCAGCAGGCTCGATGGCCAGCTGCGCCGCCTGATGGGTGCCGCGGGCGAGTCGGTTCCGGTCCACGTGCTCGTCAACCAGATGGACGGTACCCCCTTGCTGCTGGTCGAGCTGATCGAGATCGAAGCGCAGACCCGCCAGGACCGCGAGGAGCGTGCCCACGACCAGGCCCAGGCGACCAAGGAGCTGATCCGCAACCTTGCACACGAGATCAAGAATCCGCTCGGCGGCATCCGGGGTGCGGCCCAGCTTCTCGAAATGGAGGTCGACAGCCGCGAGCTGACCGAATACACCCAGGTCATCATCAACGAGGCCGACCGGCTGCAGGCGCTGGTCGACCGGCTGCTGGCGCCGCACCGCAAGCCGCATGTCGTCGGCGAGGTCAACATCCACGAGGTCAGCGAACGCGTGCGCTCGCTGATCCTGGCCGAGTTCCCGCGCGGCTTGCGAATCGCGCGCGATTACGACACCTCGATTCCCGAGTTCCGCGGCGACCGCGAGCAACTGATCCAGGCGGTTTTGAACATCGCCCACAACGCCGCGCAGGCACTTTCGGATCGCATCCAGCAAGGCGACGCCCAAATCATCATGCGCACGCGCATCGCTCGCCAGGTGACGCTGGGCAAGCGCCGCTGGCGACTGGCACTGGAATTGCATGTCGAGGACAACGGCCCCGGTATTCCGGCCGATATCCGGGACCGCATCTTCTATCCCCTGGTGTCGGGTCGGGCCAGTGGCTCGGGGCTCGGTTTGACGCTCGCCCAAACCTTCGTCCAGCAACACCACGGCAGCATCGAATGCGACAGTGCACCCGGCCGCACTGTTTTCCGAATCGTCATGCCGCTACCGTGATCCGGCGGCAGCGGCGCTACCCACGCAGACCGCATGAGACCCATCTGGATCGTTGACGACGACCAATCCATCCGCTTCGTGCTCGAGAAGGCGCTTGCCCGCGACGGCCTGGCGGTGCGCAGCTTCACCAACCCGCGTGACGTGCTTGCCGCCCTCGGCGACGACCAGCCGCAGGTGCTGGTGTCGGACATCCGCATGCCGGGTGGTTCGGGAATCGACCTGCTGACCAAGGTCAAGGAACGCTTTCCGGCGCTGCCGGTGATCGTGATGACGGCGTACTCGGACCTCGACAGCGCCGTCAGCGCCTTCCAGGGCGGCGCCTTCGAATACCTGCCGAAGCCCTTCGATGTACCCAAGGCGGTCGAGTTGATCCGCCGCGCGCTCGAAGAGAGCATGCGCGAGCAGGTGACCGACGAGCGCGCCGCGCAGATGCCCGAGATGCTGGGGCAGGCGCCTGCCATGCAGGATGTCTTCCGCGCCATCGGCCGGCTCAGCCAGAGCATCGTCACGGTGATGATCACCGGCGAGTCGGGCTCGGGCAAGGAACTGGTCGCACGGGCCCTGCACAAGCACAGTCCGCGTGCCGGCGGTCCGTTCGTCGCCATCAACACCGCGGCGATTCCGAAGGACCTGCTCGAGAGCGAGCTGTTCGGCCACGAACGCGGCGCCTTCACCGGCGCGCAGACCACCCGCCGCGGCCGCTTCGAGCAGGCGGATGGCGGCACGCTTTTTCTCGACGAGATCGGCGACATGCCGTTCGACCTGCAGACGCGCCTGCTGCGGGTGCTCTCCGACGGCCAGTTCTACCGGGTCGGCGGGCACAACCCGATGCGCGCCAACGTGCGCGTGATCGCGGCAACCCACCAGAACCTGGAAGACCGCGTCAAGCAGGGCGTTTTCCGCGAGGACCTGTTCCACCGCCTGAACGTCATTCGCCTGCGGCTGCCGGCGCTGCGGGAACGGCTCGAAGACATTCCCGCGCTGACGCGCTTCTTCCTGCAGAAGAGCGCACGCGAACTCGGCGTCGATGCCAAGCGGATCACCGATGCGGCGATCGCGAAGCTGCTGCATTTCGAATTCCCCGGCAATGTCCGCCAGCTCGAGAACATCTGCCACTGGATCACGGTGATGGCGCCGGCCCAGGTGGTCGAACCGAAGGATCTGCCGCCGGAGTTGCTGGCGGTCACGCCGGCTGCGACGGGGGCAGGCAGCGCAGGCATGGCGGACGTCGAAGCGGTGGCGCCGCTGGCAGCGCAACCGGGCGCGGAATCGCTGCCGCCGGTCGAGGCAACCACCACCATGGATGGCGCCGAGAACGACGTGGCGATCGATGCGCAGGCCTACTCGGCGCCGTGGCTCGGCGATGTCGAGCGCGAGACACGGCGCCTGCTGCAGGCCGGCGAGGCGGGCGTCTGGGACGTGCTGACGCGTCAGTTCGAGGCCCGGCTGATCGTCACCGCGCTCGACGTGACGCGCGGCCGGCGCATCGAGGCGGCGCAACGTCTCGGCATCGGCCGCAACACCATCACGCGCAAGATTCAGGAGCTCGGGCTCGAAGCGGACTCACGCCCCGCTGGCTGAGCTCGACGAGGTGGACGCCTTTGCCCGGTAGCGGGCGAAGTCGTAGCGCCAGCCCGCGTCGCTGCGGTGCACTTCGCGAGACAACTCGTCGAAGGCGTCGCGCGGCCATGGCGGGAACACGCTGTCGCCCTCGAAGTCGGCGTCGATCTCCGTCAGCAGCAGTTCACCCGCCACCGGCAGCGCTTCGGCGAACAGGCCGGTGCCGCCAATGACGCAGGCGACCGGCTCGTGCGCGACCCGGAGCAGCGCATCGGCGAGTGAATCTGCCCGCTCGACCCCCGGAGCCTGCCAGGCAGGCTGTCGCGTCAGCACGATGTTGCGCCGGTTCGGCAGCGGCTTGCCGATCGCCTCGAAGGTCTTGCGCCCCATCAGCACCGGGCGGCCGAGTGTGTGGCGCTTGAAGTGCTGCAGATCGGCGGGCAGGTGCCAGGGCAGGGCGTTGTTCCGGCCGATGACGCCATTGCGGGCGACGGCGGCGATCACGATGACGAGGGACATGGCGGGCGAAGCGACAAAATCACCATTCTCGCCGCACCCTCCTGCCCGGCAACCGCTCGGCGCGGCAGTTGCCGCAGGCGCAGGCGACCGCCGCGGTTCCGATCCGCACGCCCCTGTTCTTCCCGCCTTCTGTCATGAACGACCACTACTTCCAGTCCCGACTCGCACGGCCCGCCGCGAACGACGACGATCCGCAGGAGAGTGCCGAGTGGCGCGATGCCCTGCTGGCGGTGCTCGCCGAGCACGGGCCCGAGCGCGCAAAGGTCCTGCTGGACATGCTGGCGCAGGTCAGCGCCGAACATTCGCTCGACTGGCAGCCGCCTCGCGGCACGCCGTACGTCAACACGGTCGCGGTCGAGCGCCAGCAGGTCTTTCCGGGCGACTTGGCGGTCGAGGAGCGCCTGGCGTCGCTGATGCGCTGGAATGCACTGGCGCTGGTGGTTCGTGCCAACCGCCTGTACGGCGAACTCGGCGGCCATATCGCCAGTTACGCCAGTGCCGCGGACCTGTTCGAGGTCGGCTTCAACCACTTCTTCCGCGCCGACCGGGGCGGCGACCTGGTCTTCTTCCAGGCCCATTCGGCGCCCGGCGTCTATGCGCGCGCCTACCTCGAGGGACGCCTCGGCGAGGCCGATCTCGGCCACTACCGGCAGGAGATCGGCGCGTCGGGCAGCGGCGCACGCGGCCTGTGCAGCTATCCGCACCCCTGGCTGATGCCGGATTTCTGGCAGTTCCCGACCGGCTCGATGGGGCTGGGGCCGATCAGTTCGATCTACCACGCCCGCTTCATGCGCTACCTGCAGCACCGCGGGCTGGCCGATACCGCCGCGCGCCGCGTCTGGGGCGTCTTCGGCGATGGCGAGATGGACGAGCCGGAAAGCATGAGCGCGCTGACGCTGGCCGCGCGCGAGGGGCTCGACAACCTGGTCTGGGTGGTCAACTGCAATCTGCAGCGTCTCGACGGCCCGGTGCGCAGCAACGGGCGGATCATCGACGAGCTGGAAACGCTGTTCAGCGGCGCCGGCTGGCGTGTCATCAAGCTGGTCTGGGGATCCGACTGGGACGGACTTTTCGCGCGCGATCGCGAAGGCGCGCTGCGCCAGGCATTCGCCAACACGGTCGACGGACAGTTCCAGACCTTCGCGGCGAAGGATGGTCGCTACAACCGCGACCATTTCTTCGGCCAGAGCGAGCAGCTCGCCGCACTGGCGCAAGGCCTCACCGACACGCAGATCGACCAGCTGAAACGCGGTGGCCACGACCTGGTGAAGATCCACGCCGCCTACCGCGAGGCCCTGCACACCACCGGCCAGCCGGTGGTGGTGCTGGCGCAGACCAAGAAGGGCTACGGCATGGGCCAGGCCGGGCAGGGCCGGATGACCACGCACCAGCAGAAGAAGCTCGAGCGCGAGGACCTGATTGCCTTTCGCAACCGCTTTGCGCTGCCGTTGACCGACGAAGAGGCGGAGACGCTCGCCTTCCACAAACCCGCCGACGACAGCGCCGAAATGCGCTACCTGCGCGAACGCCGCGGTGCACTGGGCGGGCCGCTGCCGGCGCGATCGACGCACGCGGCGCCGGTTGCCGTGCCGCCGCTGGCGCGCTACGGCGACTTCGCGGTCAACGCCGCCGGCAAGGAGATGAGCACGACGATGGCCTTCGTGCGCATGCTCGGCAACCTGCTCAAGGACCCGCAGCTCGGCCCGCGCATCGTGCCGATCGTCGCCGACGAGGCGCGTACCTTCGGCATGGCCAACCTGTTCAAGCAGGTCGGCATCTATTCGAGTGCCGGACAGCGTTACGAGCCCGAGGACATCGGCTCGGTGCTCAGCTACCGCGAAGCGCTCGACGGTCAGATCCTGGAGGAGGGCATCAGCGAAGCCGGCGCGATCAGCTCATGGACCGCGGCGGCCACCAGTTACTCGGTGCACGGCCTGGCGATGCTGCCGTTCTACATCTACTACTCGATGTTCGGCTTTCAGCGGGTCGGCGATTTGATCTGGGCCGCTGCCGACCAGCGTGCCCGCGGCTTTCTGCTCGGTGCCACCGCCGGGCGCACGACGCTCGGCGGCGAGGGCCTGCAGCACCAGGACGGCAGCAGCCTGGTACAGGCCGCGACGGTGCCGAACTGCCGCGTCTACGATCCTTGCTTCGCCGACGAATTCGCGGTCATCCTCGACCATGGCATGCGGCGGATGCTCGAGGATCAGGAAGACGTCTTCTACTACGTCACCCTGATGAACGAGAACTACGCCCAGCCGACGCTGCCCGACGGCGTCGCGGCGGACATCGTCAAGGGCCTGTACCGCTACTCGCTGGCTCGAGCGCAGAAGCCGCGGGGCCGGGTGCGACTGGTCGGATCGGGGGCGATCCTGCGCGAGGTGATCGCTGCGGCCGATCTGCTTGCGACCGACTGGGGCGTCGAGGCCGAGGTCTGGAGCGCCACCAGCTTCAGCGAACTGGCGCGCGACGCCGAAGCGGCCGAGCGCTGGAACCGGCTGCATCCGAAAAAAGCGAAGCGCGAAAGCCATTTGCGCACCTGCCTGGGGGGCCCCGTACCGGTGATCGCGGCAAGCGACTATGTCCGCGCCTGGCCGCAGCGCATCGGCGGGCATCTGGATGCGCAACTGACCGTGCTCGGCACCGACGGCTTCGGCCGCAGCGACACGCGGCAGGCGCTGCGGCGTTTCTTCGAGGTCGATCGGCAGCACATCGTGCTCGCGGCGTTGACGGCGCTCGGCGACCCGGCGGTGTGCGAGCAGGCGATCGCCGACTACCGGATCGACGCGGAGGCCGCCGACCCCTGGACGCTCTGAACCCGGCTCGACTTCCGTTCCTCGGCTTGCCGTGCGCTGCACGGCGCGCCGGCCGTGTCCGGGTGGCCGATGCAGGCACTGAGCCAGAATCGGCGCCGGGTCGCCGTGGCAGTGCGGCCGCAGCGAGGACTCGATGGCTGACGACAACGATGGTTTCCTGAATTCGGGTTCGACCGACGCCTGGCGCAAGGTGGCTGCGCGCCATGCGCCTGGCAGCGACCTGTCCGCGCTCGAATGGCACACCCCCGAGGGGCTGGCTGTCAAGCCGCTCTACACGGCGGCCGACGTGTCCGGGCTGCCCCATGCCGACACGTTGCCCGGCTTTCCGCCCTATCTCCGCGGGCCGCAGCCGACGATGTACACCGTGCGGCCGTGGACGATCCGGCAGTACGCCGGCTTCTCCACCGCCGAGGCGTCGAACGCCTTCTATCGCAAGGCGCTGGCCGCGGGAGGGCAGGGTGTCAGCGTCGCCTTCGACCTGGCGACGCACCGCGGCTACGACAGCGACCACGCGAGAGTCACCGGTGATGTCGGCAAGGCCGGCGTGGCGATCGACAGCGTCGAGGACATGAAGATCCTTTTCGACGGCATTCCGCTCGACAAGGTGTCGGTTTCGATGACGATGAACGGCGCGGTGCTGCCGGTGCTTGCCGGCTACATCGTCGCGGCCGAGGAGCAGGGCGTGGCGCAGGACCAGCTCTCGGGGACCATCCAGAACGACATCCTCAAGGAGTTCATGGTCCGCAACACCTACATCTATCCGCCTGCACCGAGCATGCGGATCGTCGGCGACATCATTGCCCACACCGCCCGGCACATGCCGCGGTTCAACTCGATCTCGATCTCCGGCTATCACATGCAGGAAGCGGGTGCCACCCAGGCGCTCGAACTGGCCTTCACGCTCGCCGACGGCAAGGAGTACGTCAAGACCGCCCTGGCGCAAGGGCTCGACGTCGACGATTTCGCCGGCCGCCTCAGCTTCTTCTGGGGCATCGGGATGAACTTCTACCTCGAGATCGCCAAGATGCGCGCGGCGCGGCTGCTGTGGCACCGCATCATGAAAGGCTTCGCGCCGAAGAACCCGAAGAGCCTGATGCTGCGCACCCATTGCCAGACCTCGGGCTGGAGCCTGGCCGAGCACGACCCGTACAACAACGTCGTTCGCACGACGATCGAGGCGATGGCCGCGGTCTTCGGCGGAACGCAGAGCCTGCACACCAACGCGCTCGACGAGGCGATCGCGCTGCCGAGCGAATTCAGCTCGCGCGTCGCGCGCAACACGCAGCTGATCATCCAGGAGGAGACGCACATCACGAGCGTGGTCGACCCGTGGGGCGGCAGCTACCTGATGGAGTCGCTGACCCAGGAGATGGCCGATGCCGCCTGGAAGATCATCGAGGAAGTCGACGCGCTGGGTGGGATGACGCACGCCGTCGAAAGCGGCTGGGCCAAGCTGAAGATCGAGGCCAGCGCCGCCGAGAAGCAGGCGCGCATCGACTCGGGCAAGGACGTGATCGTCGGCGTCAACAAGTACCGGCTCGCCGAGGAAGACGCGATCGAGACGCTCGACATCGACAACGTTGCGGTTCGCGACAACCAGATCGCCCGGCTGCAGCGTCTGCGCGCCGAGCGAGACGGCGCGGCGGTGCAGGAAGCACTCGACACCTTGACGGCGTGCGCCGAGACCGGCGAGGGCAACCTGCTCGCGCTCGCCATCGCCGCGATGCGGCTGCGCGCGACCGTCGGCGAGGTCAGCGATGCGCTCGAGGCGGTCTGGGGCCGGCACCGCGCCGACACGCAGCAGGTGAGCGGCGTCTACGCCGCGGCCTACGACAGCGCCGAGGGCTGGGACCGGCTCCGCCACGAGATCGCCCGCTTCGCCGAAGACCAAGGCCGCCGGCCCCGGGTGATGATCGCCAAGCTCGGCCAGGACGGGCACGACCGCGGCGCCAAGGTCGTGGCGACGGCGTTCGCTGATCTCGGCTTCGACGTCGACATCGGGCCGCTGTTCCAGACCGCCGAGGAGTGCGCGCGGCAAGCGATCGAGAACGACGTCCACGCGGTCGGGGTCAGCACCCTTGCGGCGGGACACAAGACGCTGGTGCCGGCGATCATCGACTCGCTGAAGGCGCAAGGCGCAGACGACATCATCGTCTTCGTCGGCGGGGTGATTCCGCGGCGCGACTACGACTTCCTGTTCGAGGCCGGCGTGAAGGGCATCTACGGACCGGGAACGCCGATTCCGGCGAGCGCCAAGGACGTGCTCGAGCAGATCAGGAAGGCGTTGCGCGCTTGACCCACGCCGCCGACCGGACGCTGTCGGACGCGCTGCGGCGCGGCGAACGGCGCGCCATTGCCAAGGCGATCACGCTCCTCGAATCGACGCGTGCCGACCACCGGATTCGTGCCGACGCGCTGCTCAACGAGTTGCTGCCGTCGACCGGCAAGGCCATTCGACTCGGCATCTCCGGCGTCCCGGGGGTCGGCAAATCGACTTTCATCGAGGCGCTCGGCCTGATGCTGATCGGCCGCGGGCACCGGGTCGCGGTCCTCGCGATCGACCCGTCGTCGTCGCGCTCCGGCGGGTCGATCCTCGGCGACAAGACACGCATGGAGCGGCTCTCGGTCGAGCCGGCAGCCTTCATCCGTCCCAGCCCGGCTTCCGGAACGCTCGGCGGGGTTGCCGAGAAGACGCGCGAGGCGATGCTCGTCTGCGAGGCCGCCGGCTACGACGTGGTGATCGTCGAAACCGTCGGAGTCGGCCAGAGCGAGACCGCGGTGGCGGGCATGACCGACCTGTTCGTCCTGATGCAGCTGCCGAACGCCGGCGACGACCTGCAGGCGATCAAGAAGGGCGTGATGGAGATTGCCGACCTCGTCATCATCAACAAGGCCGATATCGACCGCGACGCGGCCACGCGCGCCGAGGCACAGATCACCAGCGCATTGCGCGTTTTCGGCTTTCACGGCAACCCCGAGCGCAGCGCCGACCGCTGGCAGCCGCGGGTGCTGCAGTTGAGTGCGCTCGAGGCGACGGCAGGCCGTTTCCGGGCCGGCGCCTGCGACGCGTCGATGGCCTCGCGCGAGCCGGACGGGCTCGAATCGTTCTGGCAGCAGGTCGAGGAGTTCCATCGCCGCCGGCGGGCAAGCGGCGAGTTCGACGCCCGGCGCCGCGAGCAGGCGCTCGCCTGGCTGTCGGAGCTGATCGCTTGCGGGCTGCAGGCGCGTTTCCACCACCATCCCGCCGTCCGCGAGGCGCTGTCCGCTGCGCGCCGCGACGTCGCCGAGTCCCGGGCCGCGCCGTCGGCCGCGGCGCGCGCGCTGCTCGCCCGCTACGAGGCGGCACTGACGCATTCGAACGAGGAGCCCCATGCACGACATCATTGAACAGCTCGAAGCCAAGCGCGCGCTGGCACGCCTGGGCGGCGGCGAAAAGCGCATTGCGGTGCAGCACGCCAAGGGCAAGCTGACCGCGCGCGAGCGCATCGAACTGCTCCTCGACGAAGGCACCTTCGAAGAGTGGGACATGTTCGTCGAGCACCGCTGCCACGACTTCGGCATGGCCGACAACAAGATCCCCGGCGACGGCGTCGTCATCGGCTACGGGATGATCAACGGCCGGCTGGCGTTCGTCTTCAGCCAGGACTTCACCGTCTTCGGCGGGGCCCTGTCGGAAGCCCACGCCGAGAAGATCTGCAAGGTGATGGACCAGGCGATGAAGGTCGGCGCACCGGTGATCGGCCTCAACGACTCGGGCGGGGCGCGCATCCAGGAGGGCGTGGCCTCGCTCGGCGGCTATGCCGACGTCTTCCAGCGCAACGTCATGGCATCGGGCGTGGTGCCGCAGATCAGCCTGATCATGGGCCCGTGCGCGGGCGGCGCGGTGTACTCGCCGGCGATCACCGACTTCATCTTCATGGTGCGCGACAGCTCGTACATGTTCGTCACCGGGCCCGAGGTGGTTCGCACGGTGACCCACGAGGACGTGACCGCCGAGGAGCTCGGCGGCGCCACCTCGCACACCACCCGGAGCGGCGTCGCCGACCTGGCATTCGACAACGATGTCGAGGCGCTGCTGATGCTGCGGCGGCTCTACAACTACCTGCCGATGAACAACCGCGAGAAGGCGCCGGTGCGGCCGAACAACGATCCGCCGGACCGCATCGACCTGTCGCTCGACACGCTGGTGCCGGACAACCCGAATCAGCCCTACGACATCAAGGAGCTGATCTCCAAGACCGCCGACGACCACGACTTCTTCGAGCTGCAGCCCGATTACGCCCGCAACATCGTGATCGGCTTCTGCCGCATGGCGGGGCAGACGGTCGGCATCGTCGCCAACCAGCCGCTGGTGCTCGCCGGTTGTCTCGACATCAAGAGCAGCATCAAGGCGGCGCGGTTCGTGCGCTTCTGCGACGCCTTCAACATCCCGGTCGTCACCTACGTCGACGTGCCGGGCTTCATGCCCGGCGTCGCGCAGGAGTACGGCGGCATCATCAAGCACGGCGCCAAGCTGCTCTACGCGTACGCCGAATGCACCGTGCCGAAGATCACCGTCATCACGCGCAAGGCCTACGGCGGGGCCTACGACGTGATGTCGTCCAAGCACCTGCGCGGCGACGTCAATTTCGCCTGGCCGAATGCCGAGATCGCGGTGATGGGTGCCAAGGGCGCCGTCGAGATCATCTTCCGCGATGAGAAGGGCGATCCCGAGCGGCTGGCAGCCCGCGAAGCCGAGTACAAGGCGAAGTTCGCCAACCCCTTCGTCGCCGGCGCACGCGGCTTCATCGACGACGTGATCCAGCCGCACGAGACAAGGAAGCGCATCTGCCGATCGCTGGTCATGCTGCGCGACAAGCAGCTCGAGAACCCGTGGCGCAAGCACGGCAACATTCCGCTGTAGGCGCCCCATGTTCAACAAGATCCTGATTGCGAACCGAGGCGAGATCGCCTGCCGGATCATCAAGACGGCACGGCGGATGGGGATCGCGACGGTTGCCGTCTATTCCGAGGCCGACCGCGACGCCCGGCACGTCACGCTGGCCGACGAGGCCGTGCCGATCGGTCCGGCCCCTTCGCGCGAGTCGTACCTCGTCGGCGCGAAGATCATTGCGGCGGCACGGCAGACCGGCGCCCAGGCGATCCACCCCGGGTACGGGTTTCTGTCCGAAAACGCCGAGTTCGCCAGGCAGGTGGAAGTCGAGGGCTTCGTCTTCATCGGGCCGAAGCACGCATCGATCGCCGCCATGGGCGACAAGATCGCCTCGAAGAAGCTGGCTGCGGCGGCGAAGGTCAACACCATCCCCGGTTGGAACGCGGCCATCGAAACCCCCGAGCAGGCGGTGCAGATTGCCACCGACATCGGCTACCCGGTGATGATCAAGGCGTCGGCGGGCGGCGGCGGCAAGGGCTTGCGCGTCGCCCACGACGACCACCAGGCATTCGAAGGCTTTACCGCCTGCCGCAACGAGGCGCGCACCAGCTTCGGCGACGACCGCGTCTTCATCGAGAAGTTCGTCGAGCAGCCGAGGCACATCGAGATCCAGGTGCTCGGCGATGCACACGGCAACACGCTCTACCTGTGGGAGCGCGAGTGCTCGATCCAGCGGCGCCACCAGAAGGTGATCGAGGAGGCGCCGAGCGCCTTTCTCGACGAGGAGACGCGGCGCGCGATGGGCGAGCAGGCGGTGGCACTGGCCCGGGCGGTCGACTACCAGTCGGCCGGGACGGTCGAGTTCGTCGTCGGCAAGGACAAGCGCTTCTATTTCCTCGAGATGAACACCCGGCTGCAGGTCGAGCATCCGGTGACGGAGGCGATCACCGGCCTGGACCTGGTCGAGCAGATGATCCGGGTGGCCGCTGGCGAAGCCCTGTCCTTCGCCCAGGCGGACGTCCGGCGCAACGGCTGGGCGATCGAGTGCCGCATCAATGCCGAAGACCCGGTGCGCGGCTTCCTGCCGTCGACGGGTCGGCTGGTCAGGTACCGGCCGCCGCGCGAGGACTGGCGGGCCGCCGAGCTCGACGGGCCGGTCGGCGGCGTTCGCGTCGACAGCGGCGTCTACGAGGGTGGCGAGATTCCCATCACCTACGACTCGATGATCGCCAAGCTGATCGTCCACGGCGGCGACCGCGATGACGCCATCGCGCAGATGCGCCAGGCGCTCGACGCCTTCGTGATCCGCGGCGTCAGCTCGAACATTCCCTTCCAGGCCGCGCTGCTGGCGCATCCGCGATTCGCCGCCGGCGACTTCGACACCGGCTTCATTGCCGAGGAATACCCCGCCGGTCTCGGCGCAGAGCCGCCGGTGCCCGACGAGCGGGCGTTCCTCTGCGCCCTGGCCGCGGTTGCCAACCGGATTCTGCTGACGCGCGCCACGCGCATCAGCGGCCAGTTGCCCGGTCACGAGCTCGCCGTCGGCGAGCGCTTCGTCGTCGTCACCGGCGGCCATGCAGGCGAGCGCGAGCACACGCCGGTGACCGTGACCGCCGCCGGCAATGCCTTCGATGTCGACGCCGGCGGACGCCACTGGGGAATCGAGATCCACTCCGACCTGCGCGACATCGCCATCGAGGGCCGTGCGAACGGCGAGGCCTTCTTCGCCCAGGTCGAGCGACTCGGCCTCGACTTCCGGGTTCGGCACCAGGGGGCCCAGATCGACGCCAAGGTGATGCGGCCGCGCACGGCCGAGCTGTACGCGTTGATGCCGGTCAAGGCGAAGGAAGACCTCTCGAAATTCCTGCTCTCGCCGATGCCCGGCCTGCTGGTCGAGGTGGCCGTGCAGCCGGGGCAGGCGGTCCGCACCGGCGAGAAGATCGCGGTGATCGAGGCCATGAAGATGGAAAACGTGCTGCTGGCGGTCAACGACGGGGTCGTCGCCGAAGTCCTCGCCGGCCGAGGCGAAACGCTGGCCGTCGACCAGGTGATCGTTCGCTTCCAGTAAACCGCCCCCAGCCCACGGAAAGCTCCATGACGACAACGCGGCCGTTCAAGGTACTCGGCATCCAGCAGGTGGCAATCGGCGGCGCGAGCAAGCAGCGTTTGCGCGAACTCTGGGTCGAGCAGCTCGGTCTCGAGGTCACCGGGCAGTTCCGTTCCGAGCGAGAGAACGTCGACGAGGACATCTGCGCCATCGGCACCGGCGCGTACCGCGTCGAAGTCGACCTGATGCAGCCGATCGATGCCGACGCCAAGCCGGCGGTGCATGCCACGCCGCTCAACCATGTCGGCCTCTGGATCGATGACCTGCCGGCCGCGGTGGAGTGGCTTTCCGCCAACGGGGTGCGCTTCGCGCCGGGCGGTATCCGCAAGGGCGCGGCCGGTCACGACATCTGCTTCCTGCACCCCAAGGCCAGCGAGCAGTTTCCGATCTGCGGCGAGGGGGTGCTGATCGAACTGGTGCAGGCGCCACCCGAGGTGGTGCTGGCGCTGCGTTAGGCCGGGCTGCCCGCAGCCCGGTTCAGGAAATCAGCCCTGCTCGCGCAGCAGGACTTCGACACGCCGGTTGCGCGCGCGGCCCGACTCGGTGGCGTTGTCGGCAACCGGCTCACGCTCGCCGCGGCCGGCGGTGCTGATGCGCATCGGCGAGACACCGCGCGAAGCCAGGTAGTCGCGAACGCTCTGCGCCCGATCGACCGACAGCGGCTGGTTGATCGACGGCGAACCGGTGCTGTCGGTGTGGCCGATGACCTCGATGCGGGTGTTCGGATCGTCGCGCAGGCTGTTGGCGAACGGATCGAGCACGTTGCGCATCTGCGGCTTGATGGCAGCGCTGCCGGTGTCGAACGAGATGTCGTTCGGAATGTTCAGCTTGAGCTGGTTGTCGCTGGTGCGGCTGACCTGCACACCGGTGCCGGCCGTCGCCTGTTCCATGGCGACGCGGCGATCTTCCATCCGCTTGGACCAGACATTGCCGGCGATCGCGCCCGCTGCCGCGCCGATCGCCGCGCCGCGCGCCGCGTTGTTGTGGCCGGTTGCGCGGCCGATCAGTGCGCCACCGATTGCGCCGATCCCGGCGCCTTGCGCGGTGCCGCGCTGCGTCGGGGTCATTTCCGCACACGCGGTGAGCAACACCGCGGCTGCGGCCACGGTGCAGGTGGAAAGGCGGTGGAATGAGGTTCGGTTCATGATGGGTCCTGCAAGGTTTGGAAATTGAATAACGCGCCGACACCGTCCCGGGTGGACGGGTCCGCAAGGCTCGCGAGTCTGTGCAAGCCGCGGCGCACTGTCTGTCGGCGGGCACACCCGCCGGCTGTGGGCCGGAGCCTACGGCGCGCTGCGCTCAGGCGGCCGAAGGCGCGGTCTGGCCGAACTGCAGCTGCGCCAGGCGCGAATAGAGCCCGCCGGCCGCCGAGAGCTCGGCGTGGGTGCCGATCTCGACGATCTCGCCCGCTTCCAGGACCACGATGCGATCGGCGCGCTGCACCGTCGCCAGCCGGTGCGCAACCACCAGCGTCGTGCGGTTGCGCATGGCGGCCTCGAGTGCGGCCTGCACCATCCGTTCGCTCTCGGCATCGAGCGCACTGGTCGCTTCATCGAGCAGCAGCAGCGGCGGGTTCTTCAGGATCGCCCGGGCGATGCTGATCCGCTGGCGCTGCCCGCCCGAGAGCCGCACGCCGCGCTCGCCCAGAAAGGTGCGGTAGCCCTCGGGCAGGGCGCTGATGAAGCCGTCGGCATGCGCGGCGCGCGCGGCGGCGATGACCTCTTCGTCGCTGGCCTGTGGCCGACCGTAGCGGATGTTCTCCATCGCGTCGGCCGAAAAGACGACGCTTTCCTGCGGCACGATGCCGATGCGGCTGCGCAGCGCGTCCAGCGCCACGTCCTCGACCGCCACGCCGTCGATCGCAATGCGGCCTTCATGCACGTCGTAGAAGCGCAGCAGCAACTGCAGCAAGGTGCTCTTGCCGGCGCCGCTCGGGCCGACCAGCGCCACCGTCTCGCCCGGCGCGACCTGCAGCGACAACCGGATCAGCGCCGGCTGCAGGGGCCGCGACGGATAGGCGAAGCCGACGGCTTCGAACGTCACCGTCGAGCCGCCGCGCGCTTCGGGCAGGGCGACCGGCTGCAGCGGACTGGCCACCGTCGAGCGCATCGCCAGCAGCTCCATCAGCCGCTCGGTGGCGCCCGCCGCCCGCAGCAGGTCGCCATACACCTCGGCCAGCACGGCGACGCCGCTGACCAGGATGATCACGTAGACGACCGTCTGCCCGAGGTGGCCGGCACTGATGTCGCCGCGGATCACCGCCTGCGTCCCCTGGTACAGCCCCCAGAGCAGCGCGGCGAAGGTCGCGGTGATGACGAAGGCGACCAGCAGCGAGCGCATCCGCGTGCGGCTGACCGCGGCGGCAAAGGCGTGCTCGGTCGACGCATCGAACCGGCGCGCCTCGCGTGCTTCCTGGACGTAGCTTTGCACCACCGGGATGGCATTCAGCACCTCGGCGGCAATGGCACTCGAGTCGGCGACCCGGTCCTGGCTCGCGCGGCTGAGCTTGCGCACACGGCGACCGAAGTAGATCGAAGGCAGCACCACCAGCAGCAGGATGCCGAGAACCTGCGACATGACATACGGGTTGGTGGCCACCAGCATCAGCATCGCGCCCAGGCACATCACCGCGTTGCGCAGGCCCATGCTGAGGCTCGAGCCGATGACGGTCTGCACCAGCGTCGTGTCGGTCGTCAGCCGCGACAGCACCTCGCCGGTCTGCGTGGTCTCGAAGAACTCGGGGCTCTGCCGCACCACATGCCCGTAGACCGCATTGCGCAGGTCGGCGGTCACGCGCTCGCCGAGCCAGGTGACCATGTAGAAGCGCAGCGCCGAGAAGACGCCGAGCGCCGCGCCGACGCCGAAGAGGGCCATGAAATGGCCGCGCAGCGCAAGCAGCCGCTCGCCCGGATCGGCCGCGACCAGGCCCTGGTCGATCAGCGACTTCAGCGCCAGCGGGAAAACCAGCGTGCTGAGCGCCGCGCCGACCAGGAACAGCACCGCCAGCGCGATGCGCGCCTTGTACGGCCGCAGGTACGGCAGCAGCGCCCGCAGCGGGCGGGCATTGCGCGCCGGCAGCGGCGCGCGGCTGCTGCGCGTGTGGTTGCCCGCGGTCGCGGAGGCGAGCGCATCGCCGGAGGGCGTGCGCCGCGCGCGACGCCGCGTCACTCGAAGCGGTCGAGCACGGCGCCGTGGCTGGCGCTGGCCGCATTCAAGGCGAACTTGGCCAGCACGCCGCGGTTGTAGCGCGGTGCCGGGGCACGCCAGGCGGCGCGGCGCGTGGCGAGGACCGCGTCGTCGACATGCAGTTGCAGCGTCAGCGTGTGCGCGTCGATGGTGATGCGGTCACCTTCCTCGACCAGCGCGATGGTGCCGCCGGCGTAGGCCTCCGGCGCGACATGGCCGACGACCATGCCCCAGGTGCCGCCCGAGAAGCGACCGTCGGTGATCAGGCCGACGCTTTCGCCGAGGCCCTGGCCGATTAGCGCGCCGGTCGGTGCCAGCATCTCCGGCATCCCCGGCCCGCCCTTCGGGCCCAGGTAGCGCAGCACCATCACGTCGCCGGCGACGATGCGCTGCGCCATGATCGCGGCGAGTGCCGACTGCTCGTCGTCGAAGACCCGCGCCGGCCCGGTGATCACCGGGTTCTTCAGCCCGGTGATCTTGGCCACGCAGCCCTCGGGCGCCAGGTTGCCCTTGAGGATCGCCAGGTGGCCGTGCGCGTACATCGGCGCGTCGAGACGGCGGATCACCTCCTGGTCGGCGCGCGGCTGGTCCGGCACATCGGCCAGGTTCTCGGCGAGCGTCTTGCCGGTGATCGTCATGCAGTCGCCGTGCAGCAGGCCGGCATTCAGCAGCAGCTTCATCACCTGCGGAATGCCGCCGGCGCGGTGCAGGTCGACGGCGAGAAAGCGGCCGGAGGGCTTCAGGTCGCAAAGCACCGGCACGCGCTGGCGAACGCGCTCGAAGTCGTCGATCGACCATTGGACATCGGCGGCGTGGGCAATCGCCAGGAAGTGCAGCACCGCGTTGGTCGAGCCGCCGGTGGCCATGATCAGCGCGACGGCGTTCTCGATCGACTTGCGGGTCACGATGTCGCGCGGCTTGAGGTCGGCGCGGACCGCTTCGACCAGCACCCGCGCGGCTTCCATCGCGCTTTCGGCGATCTCGTCGTGCGGATTGGCCATCGTCGACGAGTACGGCAGGCTCATGCCGAGCGCCTCGAACGCCGAGCTCATCGTGTTGGCGGTGTACATGCCGCCGCACGAGCCGCTGCCGGGAATGGCGCGGCGCTCGATCTCGCCGAAGTCCTCTTCGCTCAGGTTGCCGGCGCTGTACTGGCCGACCGCCTCGAAGACGCTGACGATGTTCAGGTCCTGGCCCTTGTAGCGCCCCGGCAGGATGGTGCCGCCATAGACGTAGATCGCCGGCACGTTGGCGCGCAGGATGCCCATCATCCCGCCGGGCATGTTCTTGTCGCAGCCGCCGACAACCAGCACGCCGTCCATCCACTGGCCGCCGACGCAGGTCTCGACGCAGTCGGCAATCACTTCGCGCGAGACCAGGCTGTACTTCATGCCTTCGGTGCCCATCGCCATGCCGTCGCTGATCGTCGGCGTGCCGAAGATCTGCGCGTTGCCGCCGGCCGCCTCGATACCAGCGACTGCCGCGTCGGCCAGCTTCTGCAGCCCGGAGTTGCACGGCGTGATCGTCGAATGGCCGTTGGCGACGCCGATCATCGGCTTCTTGAAGTCGGCTTCCTGGTAGCCGAGCGCGTAGTACATCGAGCGGTTCGGCGCGCGCGCCACGCCCTCGGTGATGTTCTTCGAGCGGCGGTTGATGCTCATGTCAAGTCTCTGCGAAGGTGGGCGGGCGCACGCCCGCTGGTGCGGCCGGCGATGATATCCGGCGCTTATCATCGCCCGCCCTTTCGACCGCCGCGCCATGCTCGTCCATCCCCAGTTCGACCCCGTCGCGGTACAGATCGGCCCGCTGGCGATCCATTGGTACGGGCTGACCTACCTGGCTGCGTTCGGGCTGTTCATCGCACTGGCTGCCGCACGGGTGCGCCAGCCACAGCAGCAGGCTGCCGGCTGGAGCCGGCGCGACGTCGACGACCTGCTGTTCTTCGGCGTGCTCGGCGTCATCCTCGGCGGGCGGATCGGGTACTCGCTGTTCTACAAGCCCGGGCACTACCTCGCCAACCCGCTCGACATCCTGGCGGTCTGGAAGGGCGGCATGTCGTTTCATGGCGGACTGCTCGGCGTGCTGCTGGCGATGGCGCTGTTCGCCCGGCGCCGCGGCCGGCGCTTTCTGGAAGTGACCGACCTGATTGCGCCGTGCATACCGACCGGCCTGGCCATGGGCCGGATCGGCAATTTCATCAACGGCGAGCTGTGGGGCCGGGCGGCCGACCCGTCGCTGCCCTGGGCGATGGTCTTTCCGCAGTCGGGAACGTCGGTGCCGCGCCATCCTTCCCAGCTCTACCAGTTCGCGCTCGAAGGCATGCTGCTGTTCGTGCTTCTGTGGCTTTATGCGCGCAGGCCACGGCGACTCGGGCAGGTTTCCGGCGCTTTCCTGGTCGGCTACGGGCTGCTGCGCTTCACGGCCGAATACTTCCGGGAACCCGACGACTTTCTCGGTCTCCTGGCCATGAACCTGAGCCTGGGCCAGTGGCTCAGCCTGCCGATGGTCGCCGCCGGCGTCGTCATGTGGCTGTGGGGCAGCCGGCAGCCGGCGGCGCCCGCTGCCCTGGGTTGACCCGATGCGCCAGATCTTCCTGGATACCGAGACGACCGGGCTGTTCGCCGAGAACGGCGACCGGATCATCGAAATCGGCTGTGTGGAGATGCTCGACCGGCGCCTGACGGGTCGGAACCTGCACTTCTACCTGAACCCCGATCGTTCGAGCCACGAGGACGCCTTGAAGGTGCACGGGCTCAGCGACGCCTTCCTTGCCGACAAGCCGCGCTTCGAAGCGGTCGTCGACGAGTTGGTCGCCTTCCTTTCCGGTGCCGACCTGGTCATCCACAACGCCGCCTTCGACGTCGGCTTCATCAACGAGGAGCTGAAGCGCGTCGGCCGTCCACGCCTGCAGAGTTGCGTCGGCCGCATCGACGACAGCCTGGCGATGGCGCGCGACCTGTATCCGGGCAAAGCCAACTCGCTCGATGCACTCTGTCGCCGCCTCGAAGTCGACAACAGCGGCCGCACGCTGCACGGCGCGCTGCTCGACGCCGAGTTGCTGGCCGAGGTCTACATCCGCATGACGCGCGGCCAGGAGTCGCTGGTCATCGACGTGAATCCGGCTGAGATGGGTGGCGTTGCCGTCGCCGCCGTCGATCTGCGCAGTTTCGACCTGCCCGTGCTGCAGCCGAGCGATGCCGAAGCCGAGGCGCACGAAGCCGTGCTGCGGGCGATCGACAAGGCCTCCGGCGGCAAGACGGTCTGGCGGACGGCGATGGCATAATTGCCGGCTTCTGCGGCGGGCCACGGCGCGTCGCACCGGTTTTCCGGGCGGTTAACTCAGCGGTAGAGTGCCACCTTCACACGGTGGAAGTCGCAGGTTCGAACCCTGCACCGCCCACCAGTCACGTGTTCGATCGCAACCCCTGTAAGGGCCAGCCGACCGTCTCGCGACTTCCGCGCCGACGAGGCTGTGAGCGCCGCGGCCGAACCAGGGACGACCTGTCCGGTGCCGACCGCTGAATGAAAACACTTCGACTCCAGCTTCGTTTTCTCGTTCCGCTGCTGCTGACGCTGGTCGCCGCTGCCTACCTGGCGGTGCCGCTGATGGACCGGCTGACCTTGCGCTGGTTCGCGCGTGACCTGAACCTGCGCGGCAGCCTGGTGGCGAGCACGCTGTCGGACACGGTCACCGATGCCCTGGATGAAGGCCGAATCGCACGGCTGCAGGCATTGTTCAACCGTTCGGTGCAGGCCGAGCGGCTGGTCGCCATCGGCTTGTGCGCCACCGACGGCACCCTGCTCGTGCGCACTGCCGGGATGCCGGCATCGGTGACCTGCGCCACGGCACGCGAGGTCGGCCTGCTCGACGATCCCCAGCTGCGGATCAACGGCGGGCCGGTGCACGTCGGCGTGCATGCGATCAACGGCGAGAGCGGCCATGTGGCCGACCTCGTCATGTTGCACGACCTGAGCTTCATCGACCGGCGCAGCGAGGACACCCAGAAGTACTTGATCATCCTGATCGCAGCACTCGGGGTGACGATTGCGCTGATCACGATGGTCGTGGCGCAGCTCAGCTGGCGCGGCTGGATTTCCGGTACCCGGGCGCTGCTGCGCGGCGAAGGGCTGGTGCGGCCGATGCTCGACTCCGCGCCGGAACTCGAGCCGGTGATCGCCGAGCTTCGGGCGCACCTGCAGGACCTCGACGACGAATACCGCCGCTCCCAGGGCCCCGCGGCCGAGTGGAACCCCGAGCGACTGCGCGCGCTGCTGCGTTCCCAGCTGCGTGGCGACCAGGTGATCGTCGTCTCGAACCGCGAGCCGTACCTGCACGAGCTGAAGGACGGCCAGGTCGTCGTCACCCGACCCGCGAGCGGCCTGGTCACCGCAGTCGAGCCGGTGATGCGCGCCTGCTCGGGTACCTGGATCGCGCACGGCAGCGGCAGCGCCGACCGCCAGGTGGTCGACGCCGACGACCGGGTGCGCGTGCCGCCGGGCCATGAGGAATACACGCTGCGCCGGCTCTGGTTGAGCGCCGAGGAGGAGCAGGGCTACTACTACGGCTTCGCCAACGAAGGGCTCTGGCCGCTTTGCCACGTCGCCCATGTTCGACCCGTGTTCCGCGAATCCGATTGGCAGCGTTACCGCGAGGTCAACCAGCGCTTTGCCGACGCCGTCGTTGCCGAGGCGCATGGCGAGGACCCGGTGGTGCTGGTGCAGGACTACCACTTCGCGCTGTTGCCGGCGATGGTGCGCAAGCGGCTGCCGCGCGCGACCATCCTGACCTTCTGGCACATCCCCTGGCCGAACCCGGAGTCGTTCGGCATCTGTCCGTGGCGCCGCGAGATTCTCGAGGGCATGCTCGGCAGCACGATCCTGGGCTTCCACACCCGCTACCACTGCAAGAATTTCATCGAGACGGTCGACCGCTACCTCGAAGCCCGGATCGAGCACGAGCATTCGACGATCACCTTCCAGGAGGACGACACCTTCGTCGAGAGCTATCCGATTTCGATCGAGTGGCCGTCTGCGCAGACGATCGGTGCCTGGCCGAGTGTGGAAGCGTGCCGGCGTGCCGTCGCCGATCGGCTGGGCATTCCCGCCGAGCACCGGCTGGCGGTCGGCGTCGACCGCTTCGACTACACCAAGGGCATTCTCGAGCGGCTGCATGCGGTCGAGCGGCTGCTCGAGAAGCGGCCGGAATGGATCGGGCGCTTCAGCTTCATCCAGGTCGCGTCGCCTTCGCGCAGCTCGCTCGACGAGTACCGGCTGTTTCAGGAGCGCATCCACGCGGTCACCGACCGGATCAATGGCCGCTTCGGCCGGGACGACTACCGTCCGGTGCACCTCCTGGCGTCGCAGCACGACCACGACGCCGTCAACGAGCTCTACCGCGCGGCCGACGTCTGCCTGGTGACCAGCCTGCACGACGGCATGAACCTGGTCTGCAAGGAGTTCGTCGCCGCCCGCGACGACGAGCGCGGCGTGCTGATCCTGAGCCAGTTCGCCGGGGCGGCCCGCGAGATGACCGAGGCGCTGATCGTCAACCCGTACCATGTCGAGGAAACGGCCGACGCGCTGCATCGCGCGCTGACGATGCCCGAAGCCGAGCAGCGCGAACGCATGGCGAGCCTGCGCATGACGGTGCGCGAGTTCAACGTCTTCCGCTGGGCAGGACGGATGCTCGCCGACGCCGGCCGCTGGCGCTTGCGCGAGCGCATCGAGGCGCGGGTGCAGCGGCATCGGCGCGACTGATTACCAACCGCACTGAATGCAGCACCTCTTCAGCCCCGAGGGCGAGGCCGCGCTGGCTTCGCTGATGCGGCGCCGGCCGTTGCTGGCCTTCGACTTCGACGGCACGCTGGCGCCGATCGTCGAGCGCCCCGACGATGCCCGCGCCGCACCGGAGATTGCTGACCGGCTGCAATGGCTCGCGGGGCGGCTGCCGCTGGCCATCGTCACGGGCAGGGCGGTGGCCGACGTGCAGCCGCGGCTCGGCTTCACGCCGCAGCACCTGATCGGCAGCCATGGAGCCGAGGATCCTGCCGCGGCGCCGGCCGGGTTGGTGGCTGACAACTGCAGCGCGGCACTCGACGCGCTGCGGGTTCGCCTGGCGGCCGAGCGCGACGCGTGGAATGTGCGCGGCGTGCAGATCGAGGACAAGGGGCACTCGCTCGCGCTGCACTACCGCCGCGCCGCCGATCCTGGAATGGCCGCCGCGGCCATCGAGGTCCTGATGCAGGAACTCGATCCCGCGCTTGCAACGTTCGGCGGCAAGTGCGTCGTGAACATCGTCGATGCGGCCGCGCCCGACAAGGGCGACGCGGTTGCCGCGCTGCTCGCGCGCTGCGACGCCGACGTGGCCTTCTTCATCGGTGACGACGTCAACGACGAAACCGTGTTCGGTCGTGCCGCCACCGACTGGCTGACGGTGCGCATCGGCCGCGACGATCCGCATTCGCAGGCCATGTTCTTCCTCGACGGTCAGGACGAGGTTGTCGCGCTGCTCGACCGGATGATCGCCCTCGTCGCTTGACGGAATCCGGCGCAGCGCGTGTGGCTGCCCCGGTTCGCTGTCGAATGCAAATTCAGGCTCGGGCGTCGACGCGCAACCACTCGCCCTCGATCAACCGTTCGTGCGGTCTGAAGTTGGCCTTGTAGGCCATCTTGGGGCTGGCTTCGATCCAGTAGCCCAGGTAGACGTGCTGCAGCCGCAACTGGCGGGTCTGCTCGACCTGCCAGAGCACGTTGTAGGTGCCGTAGCTGGCGTCGGGTTCGGGCTCGTAGAAGGTGTAGACGGCCGACAGGCCGTCGTTGAGCACGTCCAGGATCGACACCATCTTCAGCGCGCCGTCAGCGCTGCGGAACTCGACCAACCGCGAGTTGACGCGGCTTTGCAGCAGGAACTGGGTGTACTGGTCGATGCTGTCGTGGTCCATGCCGCCGCCGCTGTGGCGGCCGGCCTGGTAGCGCAGGTACAGCTGGTAGTGTTCGGCGACGAAGCCCAGGCGCAGCACGCGGGCCTGCAGCCCGGCGTGGCGCTTCCAGGCGCGGCGCTGGCTGCGGGACGGCTCGAAGCCGTCGACCGGAAGCCGCAGCGGCACACAGGCGTGGCAGCCATCGCAGTAAGGCCGGTAGGTGAACAGGCCGCTACGCCGGAAGCCGGTGGCGACCAGCCCGGAATAGGCGTCGGCGTGGATCAGGTGGCTCGGCGTGGCGACCTGCGAGCGCGCCATCCGCTGCGAAAGGTAACTGCACGGATACGGCGCCGTGGCATAGAACTGCAGCGAGGCGAGCGGAAGCTCCTTGGGATGGGTCATCCGGTAACCTCCTCGTCACGGTCCGGCGCCGTCCGACCGGCCAGGTGGCGCCACAGCGCGGCATCATAGGACCAGTCGTCGATCGGCGGCTTGGCGACGGCCGCCTGCAATCGGGACTCGAACTCGCAGCGGCCGATCTCCCGCGCGCCGAGCGACGCCAGGTGCGAGGTGCGTTGCTGGCAGTCGATCATCGCGATGCCGTGCTCGCGGGCAAAGCAGACCAGGCCGGCCAGCGCAATCTTCGAGGCGTCGCTGCGCCGCGCGAACATCGATTCGCCGAAGAACATCCGGCCGAGCGAAACGCCGTAGAGGCCGCCGGCCAGTTCGCCGTCGATCCAGGTCTCGAAGCTGTGCACCGTGCCGAGCGCATGCCAACGGCGGTAGGCGTCGACCATCTCCTCGACGATCCAGGTGCCCGCCTGGCCTTCGCGCGGCGTCGATGCGCACGCGGCAATGACCTCGTCGAAGGCGGTATCGATGCGCAGCACGCACCCGGGCGCTTGGGTGAAGCGGTGAATCGTCTTGCGCAGCGAGCGCGACAGCCGAAACTCGCCGACTGGCAGCACCATGCGTGGATCGGGCGACCACCAGAGCACGGGCTGGTTGACGCCGAACCACGGGAAGACACCGTGCGTGTAGGCCTCGTGCAGGCGCTGCGGCGTCAGTCGCCCGCCAGCGGCAAGCAGGCCAGCCAGCTCCGAGCTGGCCGGCAGTGCATGGGCAGTTGGCGGCAGGGCTTGCCGCTCGTCGTCGAGCCAGGTGACCATCGGCCGGGAATTGTGGCGGATGCCATGGCAAGGCCGTGCCACCCCCTTTCGGGTGCCCCGATGCGGGTGCTCCCGACGGGTGATGAAAAGGCGCTCTGTTCCGACCTCGGAAGGATGGCGCCCATGCAAGGCGACATGGAAACTGGAGCCATTCCAGACAGGAGCACATCATGGCCCGACTGACCTTCCGCCGCCCCGCAGCTGCCGCAAATGCCGCCACCGTCGCAATGCCTGCACGCGCCGAGGGCGGCCTGCACCACCTCGTGGCTACAGCCGCCAGCGACGAGCTGCCGGTGGGTCCCGGCTGGTTCGAATCATCGTTCGATCTCTGGCAAGGGCTCGAAGTGCGCGAGGAGCTGCCGGTCGCCGGGGCCTTCGCGGATCTCGACCTGTGGCAGCTCGGCAGCCGGAACGCCAGTGCTATGCGCTGCGCCGCGTGATGGCGCACGACGGATCACATCTCGGCGTGCGACGCCGCGTGCCTCAGGGCACGATGAAATCGGAGTGGCGGAACTTCAACTGGGTCGCCGCGCCGACCGGCGGCGTCGACCCGCCGGCCGGGCCGAGGACGACGCGGTCGCGCCCGGTTGCCTTGGCCTCGAGCAGGGCCTCGTCGGCACGGCGGATGAGATCGGTCAGGCTGCGGTCGGCCTCGTCCCGCGTGGCTACGCCGATGCTCACGGTCAGCCCACCGGCGCGCCGGCCGCTGTCCATCGAGATCGAGTGGATCGCCAGCCGCAAGGTTTCGGCCATCGCCCTGGGCGATTCGCCATGCTCGCCGAACAGCGCAATCATGAATTCCTCGCCGCCGAAACGGCCTGCGAGCCGCGGCTTCGGAATCTGCTGTCGTATGACCTCACCCACGGCCCGCAATGCCGTGTCGCCGACAAGATGGCCAAAACGGTCGTTGACCTGCTTGAAATGATCGACGTCGACCATGAACAGCCAGAGCGGCCGGTTCTGCGCCAGTGAATCGTTGAACATGGCCTCGGCGCGCTCGAGCAAGGCCGCTCGGCTGAGCACCCCGGTCAGCATGTCGTAATCCGCGCGACGGATCGCATCCCGCCGCGCCACGTCCAGTTCGCTCAGCAGCTGGCGATTGCGCATTGCCAGCAGCGCCACCACGGTGGCCACGGCCGCGACAGGTAGGCGAGGAAGTACCAGGGGTGCATGGCCTGGGCGCGCAGCAAGTTCTCCGGCACGTTTCCGAGCGTCAGCGCATAGACGGCACGGCTCACCAGCAGAATGCACCAGCCGCCGAGCGCGACCGCCGCAAAGCGGCGCTCGTGCTCGATCGAGCCCGGCGCCGTCCAGATTCGCCAGCACGCCCAGCCGAAGCCGTAGGCGAGGCCGAACGAGATCATGGCGATTCGCCAGCGGGTATCGCCGTACACCCAGAACGCAGCCACATAGGCGCCGACACAGAGCAGCCACGGCGCGAGGTCGGGCCATCGGGGCGGGCGGGTGCCGACGAATTGCGCGATGCTGCGCATCGACAACGCTGCCGACGCGAGCACCAGCAACGACGCCAGAAAAGTCACCGGCCGCTGCATGAGGGGTACAAAGGCCAGGGGTGCGAAATAAACCAGGTTGCTGAGGGCGCGCATGCCGCTCGAGGCGGCCCACAGGCGCCAGCCGGGGCGCCGCTGCCCGTATTCCGAGACGAGCATCCCCAGCGCCAGCGAGGCTTCGACAATCGCCGTGGCAATCAGTAGGGTTTCCGTGTTCAATGCACCGCCTGATTTGAGGAGCCGCCAGCCGCAGCTGCGATCATCGCGCAAGTTGTTGCGGCGCCGCGTGGCAAAACACACACCTTGGGGCGTGAACGGCTGCCCCAGCGGCCCGGGGTTGATTAGGCTCGACCGCACCGCCGCTCGGCTGAACCACGACGTCTGGAGAACCCCCACCATGGTTGCCTGCGCAACATCCCGCCACCTCGTGGCGCTCTGTCTTGTGGCGATGCTCACGCAGCTCACCGGTTGTGTCGCCGTGCCGTCTGAGGAGAGTGCCGGCGAGTTCGTCGACGACACCTTGCTGACCGGCCGTGTCAAGTCGGCGCTGCTCGCCGAGCCTGGCATCCGTGCCGCCGAGTTCAACGTCCGCACCTTCAAGGGTCGCGTCCAGCTGAGCGGCTTCATCAGTTCGCAGCAGGCGATCGAACGTGCGGTGGAGATCGCCCGCAGCACCCCGGGTGTGGCCTCGGTCGCCAACGACATGCGGCTGCGCTAGGAGCCGGCCCGGGCGGCGGCAGGGCGCTCCCTACAATCGGCGACCTTCATTTCCAGGGCCCGAGCCGCCATGCGAGTCAACCCGACCATCTTCAAGGCCTACGACATCCGGGGCATTGTCGGCAGCACGATCAGCGAGCGCGTTGCCGAGCATCTCGGACGCGCGTTCGGCAGCGAGGCCGTCGCTGCAGGCGAGCGTGCCGTCGCGGTCGGCCGCGACGGACGCCTTTCGGGTCCGAAGCTGGTGAAGGCGCTGATCCGCGGGCTCGCGTCGACGGGTCTCGATGTCGTCGACCTCGGCGCGGTAACGACGCCGATGCTCTATTACGTTGCGGCGACACGCGGCCGGCGCGGCTGCCGCAGCGGTATCCAGGTGACCGGCAGCCACAACCCGAAGGATTACAACGGCTTCAAGATGGTTCTGGCCGGCCGCGCCATCTACGGCGAGGAAATCCAGGGCCTGCGCCGGCGCATCGAGGCCGAGGACTACATCCAGGCGCCGGGCCGAAGTGCGGCGATGAACATCCTCGACGAGTACAGCGAGCGCATCACCGGCGACTGCCGCCTGAAACGGCCGATGAAGATCGTCGTCGACTCGGGCAACGGCATTCCAGGGGCTTCGGCACCGGGCATTCTCCGCGCCTTGGGATGCGATGTGACCGAGCTGTATTCGGAGGTCGACGGTGACTTCCCGAACCACCATCCGGATCCCAGCAAGCCCGAGAATCTCGCCGACCTGATCCGCGCCGTCCGTGAGACCGATGCCGAACTCGGTCTGGCCTTCGACGGCGACGGCGACCGCCTCGGCGTGGTGACGAAGAACGGCAACATCATCTACCCCGACCGGCAGCTGATGCTGTTCGCGACCGACGTGCTCAAGCGCAATCCGCGTGCGACGATCATCTACGACGTGAAGTGCACGCAGCGGCTGGCACCGGCCATTCGCAAGGCCGGAGGCCGGCCGCTGATGTGGCGCACCGGACATTCGCTGATCAAGGCGCAGATGAAGAAGGTGCGTGCGCCGCTGGCGGGCGAGATGAGCGGCCACATCTTCTTCGGCGAACGCTGGTACGGCTTCGACGACGCCACCTACACGGCGGCCCGGCTGCTCGAGATTCTCAGCCGCAGCAAGGATGCGAGTCGGGTGCTCGACGCCCTGCCGACGAGCTTCAGCACGCCCGAGCTGAACGTGGCCTGCGAGGAAGGGGAGCCGGCGCGGCTGGTCGAGCAATTGCGCGAGCAGGCCGAATTCCCTGGCGCGCTCGAGCTGATCACGATCGACGGCATCCGCGCCGAATACAAGGACGGCTTCGGCCTGATCCGCTCGTCGAACACCACGCCGGTGCTGGTGATGCGCTTCGAGGGCCAGACGGAGAAGGCGCTGCGTCGCATCGAAGCCGACTTCATGACGGCGTTGCGTGCCGTCAAGCCCGACGCCGAGATTGCCGCTGCGGCGCACTGACCCGGCCGAACCGTCGGGCCGCGCGACGGCGCGTGCACCCGTGGAGGCGCCGCGATGCGGGTGCTGATCGTCAAGCTGTCTTCGCTCGGCGACGTGATCCATGCGATGCCGACGGTCGCCGACATCCTGCGCATCCACCCCGGCGCGTCGATCGACTGGGTGGTCGAGTCGGCCTTCGCGCCGCTGCTGCGACGTGTCGACGGGCTCGATCAGGTCATCGAGATTTCGCTGCGCCGCTGGCGCAAGGCCTGGTGGCGGCAATCGGTGCGTGCCGAATGGCGCGCCTTTCGCCGGCGGCTCGGCCGTGAGCGCTACGACTCGGTCATCGACCTGCAGGGCTTGACCAAGTCGGCGCTGGTCGCCCGGCTGGCGCAGGGAACCCGCTACGGGTTGGCCAACCGCACCGAAGGCTCGAGCCATGAGTGGCCGGCGCGCTGGCTGGTCGACCGGGCCATCCGCGTCGAGTCGCGCAGCCATGCAGTCGACCGTTCGCGCGAGTTGGTCGGGCGGGCGCTGGGCGCGATGCCGGTCGGGCCGCCGTGCTACCGGCTGCGCAGCCCGGCAGGCGCCGGCGCGGCGCCGAAAGTCGTCTTCGTCCACGGCACGACTCGCGACGACAAACTCTGGCCGGAAGCCCACTGGATCGCACTCGGCCGGCTGCTCGTTGCCGAAGGAGTGCAGATTGCGCTGCCGCGGGTCGGTGACATTGAGCACCGGCGCGCGCAGGCGATCGCTGCGTCGATCGGCAGGGAAGGCGTCGTCTGGCCGGAAATGCCGCTCGACCAGTTGCTCGATGCAATGGCATCGAGCCAGGGCGTGATCGGCGTCGACAGCGGCCTCAGTCACCTGGCCGTGGCGCTCGATCTGCCGCATGTGCAGATCTACAACCTGCCGACTGCCTGGCGCACCGGGCCGCAGACGCGCGCCGGGGGTGCGCCTCACCAGGTTGCGGTCGTCGACCAGCCCACGCCGAGCGTCGAGACGGTGATTGCCGCCTGGCGCGCAGCCTGTCGGGCGCGGCCCGAGTCAGTGTGAGCACAGGTGTCGAGGTGGCCGTGTCGGAGCGCCTGGCGAATGCGCTCTACCAGGCACTGCTGGCCTTGCTGCTGCCGCTGTACGTGCTGCGGCTCTGGCGGCGCGGCCGCGCCGAGCCGCGGTACCGATACGCGCTGGGCGAGCGCTTCGGGTACTACGCCCAGCCCGCGGACCCCGGCGCGGTCTGGATTCATGCGGTCTCGCTGGGCGAGACGCGCGCCGCCGCGGCGCTGATCGCGGCGCTGCGCAGCGAGCGTCCCGGGCTGCGCCTGCTGCTCACGCACGGCACGGCCACCGGGCGCGAGGCCGGCCGCGCGCTGCTGCAGCCGGGCGACTGCCAGGCCTGGCTGCCCTACGACACCGCTGCATGCGTGCGCCGCTTCCTGCGCCACTTCCGTCCCTCGCTCGGCGTGCTGATGGAAACCGAGGTCTGGCCACGCTTGCTGCGCGCGGCCGCCGAGCAGCGCGTTCCGGTGCTGCTCGCCAATGCGCGCCTCAGCGACAAGAGCCTGCGCAAGGGGCAGCGTGTCTCGGCGCTGCTGCAACCGGCCTTCTCGCGCCTGGCCGTTTCGCTGGCCCAGACCAACGCCGACGCCCAGCGGCTGCGGTTGGCCGGGGCAGGGGATGTCGTCGTCTGCGGAAACCTCAAGTTCGACATGACGCCGAATCTGCTCCAACTCGACCAGGGAAAGCGCTGGCGCATCGAACTCGGCCGGCCGGTGGTGCTGGCCGCGAGCAGCCGCGACGGCGAGGAAGCGCCACTGATCGATGCCTGGCGCGGGGCGCTGGCGCGCCGCCGATACGGATCAGGCGCACCGCTGCTGTTGATCGTGCCGCGCCATCCACAGCGCTTCGACGAAGTCGCCCGTCTGCTGGCGGCCACCGGGCTGCCACTGGCACGCCGTAGCGACTGGAGCGCTGCGCCCGGCGAGGGCGCCCGCACAGCGGCGTACTGGCTGGGCGATTCGCTCGGCGAAATGGCGCAGTATTACGCCGTCGCCGACATTGCGCTGCTCGGCGGCAGCTTCGCGCCACTCGGCGGGCAGAACCTGATCGAAGCGGCGGCTTGCGGTTGCCCGCTGGTGGTGGGGCCGCACACCTACAACTTTGCCGAAGCGGCGGAGCAGGCCATCGATGCGGGTGCCGCGTTTCGCGTCGCCGATGTCCAGGCTGCGGTCGACCACGCGCTCGATCTGATCGGCAGCGCCGAATGCGCCCGGGCTGCCGAGCGCGCGCTCGACTTCGCCGCGGCGCACCGGGGAGCCGCCAAGCGAATCGCGGCCGAGGTCGTCCGCCACCTACCCTGAGGCATTCGGCGCAGACGCGCTGTGCGCGCGTTCAGCGTCCGGGCTATTTCGCCAGCAGGCCGCTTACCGCCGACAGATCGCCCGGCTCGACGCGGCCTGCCGCCTGGCGCAGCCGCAACCCGGCCAGCAGAACGTCGTAGCGTGCCCGCGCCAGGTCGCGCCGCGTCGTGAAGACCTGCGTCTGGGCGTTGAGCACGTCGAGGTTGACGCGGACGCCGACGCGGTAGCCGAGCTGGGTGGCCTCGAGCGCCAGCTGACTCGACGCTTCGGCGGCTTCGAGCGCCCGCACCTGCGCGAGGCCCGATTCGACCGCCAGAAAGGACTGCCGTGTCCCTTGGATGGCAGCGCGGCGGGCCGCTTCGAGGTCGTTGCGCGCCTTGACCTGCAATACGGTGGTCTCCTTGACACGGTTTTGCACGGCATAGCCTGAGAACAACGGCAGGCTGACCTGCAGGCCGACGCTCGCATTGCGGTTGTTGCCGCTCGATGCGGTCGAGCTCGACAGCGTGCCCGTTTGGTGGTTGCCACCCACGGAGCCCACCGCGCTGACGGTCGGCAGGTGACCGGCATACGCCTTTTCGGTCTCGAGCCGGGCCGCTTCGACGGCCAGCTGGGTGCGGCGGATGTTCGGATGTTCGGCGTCGGCGCGTGCGACCCAGTCGTTGATGCTGGCCGGCTGCAGCGGCGGCAGGATCGCAGGAGTCGCAAGCGGCCGCGGTTCGACGTTTTCGCGGCCCACCAGCTGGTCGAGCGCGACACGGCGTGTGCGCAAGTCGTTGACCGCGAGGATTTCCTGTGCACTCGCCAGATCGAAACGCGCCTGCGCCTCCCGCGTATCGGTGATGGTCGCCGTGCCGACCTCGAAATTGCGTCGTGCCGACGCCAGCTGCTCGGAGATTCCCGCCTTGTTCGCGCCCGCGGTGGTGACCGCATCCTGGGCCGCGAGGACGTCGAAGTAGGCCTGCGCCAGACGCAGGATCAGCTCCTGTTCGGCAATCTCGAGGTCGTAGCGCGCCGCGTTGAGCTGGATGCGCGCCTGCCCGACGGTCGCGTCATCGGCACGGTTGAAGATGGGCTGGCGGCCCGACACCGTCGCGCCGGCGGTGGTGGCGCTGCGGGTCGTGCCCGCACCGGTCTCGTAGGTGCTGCTGGTGAGATTGCCGTCGAGTGCCGCGCTGGGGCGCTTCAACGCCTCGGCTTGTGCCGCGCGAAAGGGCGCGGCGTCGGCCTGCGCGCGCGCGGCGAGATAGATCGGGTCGTGCGCGCGTGCGGTGTCGTAGAGCTCGCGCAGGCTCTGCGCAACCGCTGCGTTGGCGAGTCCCGCCAGCAGCAGACCGGCGAACAGCGGGGCCGCGTTCCGGCGCGCAAGCAGGCCCACCGGACGTGACGCTCCGACACGAACGGCGTCTGAAGGTTTGCACGCGCGTGCGACAGAAGGTTTCATGATGGGCGTTCGAATGAAAAGGAGGGCGGTTCGGCCTGCCGAGCCGGTGCGTCAGTAGCGCGGGACACGGGGGTCCACTGCAATCGACCAGGCGTCGATACCGCCGTGCAGGTTGTAGACGTCGGCAAAACCGCGGCGTTGCAAAAAGGCGGCGACTTGCGCGCTGCGCACGCCATGGTGGCAGACACAGACGACACGCTGAAGCCGGTCGAGCAGGTCGATCTCGCCCGGCGCGACCGCAAGCGTGGACAACGGCAGGTGGCGCAGCCTCGCATCCGGCAGCTGCAGGGTTGCCAGCTCGTGTTCCCAGGCCTCGCGGACATCGAGCAGCACGAGCGGCTTGCCGTCGGCCGACGCTTGCGCCGCCAGCGCTGCCAGTTCGCCGACCTGCAGTTCGCGCATCAAAAAACGAAGCGACTCGGCTCGGCAAAGCCACTTAGCCGTGGCGCCACGGTGTCGAACAGATCAACGCTGCCGGAGTCGTCGCCGCCACTGCTGCGGGTAAAGAGGCGGGCCCGCATGATCGGCAGGGCGCCGACGATCGCCACCAGGCGGCCGCCAGGACGCAACTGCGACAGCAGCGCTGGCGGCACTGCAGGGACAGAACCCGACAGCACGATGGCGTCGAACGGCGCCTCCGCGGGCATGCCGCCGGAGCCGTCGCCGCAGACCACACGGACGTTGCCAGCACCCGCACGCTCCAGGTTGCCACGCGCGAATTCCGCCAGGTCCTCGTCCAACTCGAAGCTGATCACCTCCTGCGCCCGGTAACCCAGAAGTGCGGCCATGTAGCCCGAGCCGGTGCCGACCTCGAGCACCCGCTCGTGCCGGCGCACTGCCAGCTCCTGCAGCAGCCGCGCCTCCACCTTGGGCGCCAGCATCGACTGCTCGCCGTGCCGGCTGGGCAGAGGCACCTCGGTGTCGACAAAGGCCAGCGAGGCATACGCCGGTGGCACGAAGTCCTCGCGTTTGACAAGCGCCAGTAGCGACAGGACATCCTGGTCGAGCACGTCCCAGGGGCGGATCTGCTGCTCGATCATGTTGAAGCGGGCGTTTTCCATGTTCATGGCAAGGACCTCGAAGCCTACGGTTGATTTTATTGGGCGATCGGCCGAACAGCCTGGTGTTTGCAGTACTGCCGAGGCAACTCGAACGCTGCGGATGCGCTGCCTAGAATCGGCTCTCATGATGCCTGCCGATCGACGTTGCTGGCTGGCCGGCGCAGCCCTGTTGCTAGTCGGCTGCCTGGGTGTTGGCGGTGCGCACGAGATCGTCCTGACGCCTGCGGATCTTCTGAAGGCGATGGCGCCGCACTTTCCCCTCGAGCGCCGCTTGCTCGGCATTTTGCAGCTGCGCGCCGAGGCGCCGAGGCTGGCGATCGTTGCCGAGACAAAGCGCCTCGCGGCCGAGTTCGACGTGCGGGTCGAAGACCGGCTCTCACGCCGGACCTACCGCGGCGTGGTCGGATTCGACAGCCAGTTGCGCTACGAGCCGAGCGACCAGAGCGTGCGCCTGGACCAGCTGCAGGTGCAGAAAGTGCAGTTCGACGGGCTGGCGAGCTCGGCCCAGCCGCTGCTGGAGACCATCGGCGGCGCGCTTGCCGAGCAGTTGCTGGCCGACGTCGCCGTCTACCGCTTTCCGGCCGACAAGCTGAGTGCCGCCGCGCGCCGCGGCTATGCGCCGGGCTCGGTGCGCGTCGGCAGCGTCGGCGTCACGGTCGAACTGGTGCCTACCACCCGCCGCTGACCGGCGAACCGGCGGCCGCGATAGCGACCGTATCATCGCGCCTCTTTTCAGCGGGGAGAGCGGCTTTGGATTGGATCTTGCTCGGCAAAGCCGCCCTCATGGGCATCGTCGAAGGCTTGACCGAGTTCCTTCCGATCTCGAGCACCGGCCATCTGATCCTCGCCGGCTCGCTGCTCGGCTTCACCGACGAAAAGAGCAAGGTCTTCGACGTGGCGATCCAGACCGGCGCCATCTTTGCGGTGATGCTGGTGTATGCCGCGCGGCTGCGCGAGACCGTTGCCGGCATCGGCAACAGCCCGCGGGCGAGGCGCTTCGTCCTCAACGTCGCGATCGGATTCCTGCCCGCCGTCGTGCTCGGGCTGCTGTTCGGCAAGGCGGTCAAGGCGCATCTGTTCACGCCGGTCGTGGTCGCCAGCACCTTCATCCTGGGCGGCTTCGTCATTCTCTGGGCCGAGCGCCGACAGCGTGCCGGGCGCGCGGTACGCGTTGCCGAGGTCGACGCGATGTCGCCGCTCGACGCACTGAAGGTCGGCCTGCTGCAATGCCTGGCGCTGGTGCCCGGCACCAGCCGCTCGGGTGCCACGATCATCGGCGGCATGCTGATCGGCATGAGCCGCAAGGCGGCCACCGACTTCAGCTTCTTCCTGGCGATTCCGACCTTGATCGGCGCTGGTGCCTACAGCCTCTACAAGGACCGTGCGCTGCTGTCGAGTGCCGACGTGCCGCTGTTTGCCGTTGGACTGATCGTCTCGTTCATCGCCGCCTGGCTTTGTGTTCGCTGGCTGCTGCGCTACATCGCCAGCCATGATTTCGTGCCGTTCGCCTGGTACCGCATCGTTTTCGGTGTGGTCGTGCTGGCAACGGCATGGTCGGGCCTCGTCGACTGGTCCGGCTGAGTCGACGTCCGACGCCGCCGAGCGCCGCACGATCGCAGCGACGCTGCGACCGCGTCGGGTTCCCGCTTTGCCCCTCCTGCTGCTGGCCTGCCGGGCCACCGACTGCCAAGCTCGCGATTGCGTCGAGCCACCGGCAATGGTGCCGTGCCAGCCAGTCTTTTCACACAGCGAGGAAGCATCCAATGAGCGAAAACAATCCGACAAACAAGGACCCGATTACCGGTGAGCCCGGCTCACACCCCGTCGGGACCGGCATCGGTGCCAGCGGAGGCGCTCTGACCGGCGCGGCGATCGGCACTGCCATCGGCGGGCCGGTGGGGACGGTTGCGGGCGCGATCGTCGGTGCCATTGCCGGCGGCCTCGCCGGCAAGGAGGTCGCCGAAGGCATGAACGAGACCCAGGGCGGCGCGCCCGAAGAGCACAAGCTCGGGACCGGTATCGGTGCGAGCGGCGGCGCACTGGCTGGCGCCGGCGTCGGCGCCGTCGCCGGTCCCGTCGGCATGGCCGTCGGTGCAGCGATCGGTGCTGCTGCAGGCGGCATGGCCGGCCGCGGCGCAGCCGAGGTGGTCAATTCCAAGCCGGGGGAGGATCTCGGCGATCACAACCTGGCAACGGGTGGCGGCGCTGCAGCCGGTGCCGTGAGCGGTGCGGCCATCGGTGCTGTAGGCGGTCCGATCGGCATGGCCGCAGGTGCCGCGGTCGGTGCGGTCGCTGCAGGCATGGCGGCGCGCGGTGCGGCCGAAGTCGTCAATCCCAAGCGCGAGGACGATCTGGCAGACCACAACCTGGCGACCGGTACAGGCGCAGGCGCCGGTGCGATCACGGGGGCGGCAGTCGGCTCGGTGGCAGGCCCCTTGGGCGCGGCTGCCGGTGCGGCGATCGGCGCGCTGACCGCCGGTACGGCGGCCCGTGGCGCTGCAGAGGTCGTCAATCCGAAACGTGACGACGATCTGACGGACCACAATCTGGCCGCTGGCACGGGTGCGAGCGCCGGTGCGGTGGCCGGTGCCGCGGTGGGGTCGATGGCGGGACCGATCGGCATGGCCGCGGGTGCGGCGATCGGCGCCATGACCGCCGGCACGGCGGCCAAGGGTGCGGCTGAAGTCGTCAATCCCAAGCGCGGCGACGATCTCGATGAACACAATCTCGGCGCGGGCACCGGGGCGAGCGCGGGCGCACTGACGGGTGCGGCCATCGGTTCGATCGCGGGCCCGGTCGGAACGGCCGCCGGTGCGGCCATCGGTGCGGCGACCGGCGGGCTGGCCGGCAGGGGCGCGGCCGAAGTCGTCAACCCCAAAGCAACCGACAACCTGCCGGAGCACAACCTGGCAAGCGGTATCGGTGCAGCGGGCGGTGCGGCCACCGGTGCGGTGCTCGGCGCGGTCGGCGGCCCCATCGGGATGGCCGCCGGCGCACTCGCCGGCTCCGTCGCAGGGGGAATGGCGGGCAAGGGCACTGGCGAGGTGATCAATCCGAAGCGTGGTGACGATCTCGACGATCATCATCTCGGCACCGGCCTCGGCGCGGGAGGCGGTGCGCTGACGGGTGCGACCGTCGGCGCAGCCGCCGGGCCGGTCGGCATGGCTGCCGGCGCCCTTATCGGCGCTGCAGCGGGCGGTGCGGTCGGACATGGCACTGCCAGCGCCATTAACCCGGCGGTGGAGGACGCCTACTGGAAGGGTTCGTACGAGCAGCAGTCGTACTTCGCACCGGGCATGGACTACGACGACTACGGGCCTGCGTACCGGCTCGGCGTCGACGCCCGCTCGCGCAGCACCGGCAGCGACTGGTCGGCGAACGAAAGCACGCTGCAGAGCGATTGGGAGCAGGCCAAGGGCAAGTCACGCCTGACCTGGGAACAGGCCAAGCAGGCGAGCCGCTCGGCCTGGGACCGCGTCGAACGGGCCATTCCCGGCGATTCGGATCGCGACGGCAAGTAAGCCGCAGAAACAGGCCGCACTGCCGCCGGTCCGGGGCAGGCAGAAGCCAGCGGGGCGCATCGCGAACGCAGTGCGCCCCGTTTTTCCGTCAGCGGCGCTGGAAGATCAGATCCCAAACGCCGTGGCCGAGCGCCAGCCCGCGCTGCTCGAATTTCGTCAGCGGGCGGTAGTCGGGTCGGGTCGCAAAGCCAGCGACGGTGTTCTCGAGCAGCGGCTCGGCCGACAGCACCTCGAGCATCTGCTCGGCATAGGGCTGCCAGTCGGTGGCACAGTGCAGCCTCCCGCCCGGGACAAGCCGGCTGGCCAACAAGCCGACGAAGGCCGGGTTCAACAGGCGGCGCTTGTGGTGCCGCTTCTTCGGCCAGGGGTCCGGGAAGAAGACATGCACACCGTGCAGCGAGTCGGGCGCGATCATTCGCTCGACGACCTCGACTGCATCGTGCTGGACCAGCCGAAGATTGCCGAGGCCGAGTTCGTCGATGCGTTGCAGCAGAGAACCGACGCCCGGGGGATGAACCTCGATGCCGATGAAGTCGGTATCGGGGCGTGCAGCGGCGATGGCGGCAGTCGCCAGCCCCATGCCGAAGCCGATCTCCAGAATCAGCGGCGCCCGACGATTGAAAATCTTCGACGCGTTGACGGGCAACGGCTGGAACGGCAGCACCAACCGTGGGCCGAGCTGCTGCAGCGCCCGCTGCTGGCCGCTGCCCATCCGACCCGCGCGGACGACATAGCTGCGAACGTGGGGTCGTTCGCCGGATGGCTTTGGCGGTACGTTCGAAGGGGTGGGCATTCAGTGGGTACCAGGCTTGCTTCTCGGCTGGGTCAGGCCCCGGCGCCACATGCACGCGGTGTGTCCGAGACGGCACCCGTGCCACCCGAGTCGGTGCCGCAGGGGCAGGACGCCATGACGTGGCGCCGACGGTGACAAAGAGGGCAGATTGTGCCGGAGCAGGGTGGGCGGAACACTTCACTGACAGAGACAGGACGCTGCGGATTTGCTGCGCCAGCGCCTTTGGCGAGCGGTAGGGCGTGGCGACGCATCGCCTTCGTGCTGCTTGCGGCCGCAGCGCCGCTCATCGGCCTTGCACGCGGTGCCCCCGAACCGCCCGCTGCGTACGATCCCACGCCATTGCAGGAAACACTGCCGGAGCCGGTGCTCGATGCCCTGCGCCGCGCCGACCTGCCGCTGGAAAGTCTGGGCGTCTACGTGCAGGCGATGAGTGGCCCGCGCGCCTGGTTTGCGTTGAACGCCGAGCGGTCCTTCGTGCTGGCTTCGACGACCAAAATCGTGGTCACGCTCGCTGCGCTCGATCTGCTGGGGCCGGCTTATCGCTGGCATACCCAGGCGCGACTGGAAGGCCCGCTAGTCAACGGACGCGTCGAAGGTGACCTCGCCATCGTCGGCGGCGGCAATGCCAGTCTCAGCGCCGACGAGCTGGCGGGTTGGTTTGCCCGCCTGCAGTCCATGGGCGTGCGGGAGATTGCCGGCAACCTCGTCGTCGATCGGAGCGCGTTTCGCCTCAGCGAAGCCGATCACGTGAACACGCCGCGGCCCGGCGCCGATCGTCCCCACCATGCCTGGCCGAGCGCTCTGCAGCTCAATGACGGTGTGCTGCGGGTGAAGATCGATGCACCCCGCGGGCAGAAGCCGAGCGTCGTGCTGGCGCCGCAGCTGGAGAACGTCGTCCTGTCGAATGAAGTCGGCAGCAGCGGGCGCTGCGAGACGCTGGCCGAGTGGGACAGCCGTCCGGAGTCGCTGGTCTTGCGCATCAAGGGTTCGTGGCCGTCGGCCTGTGGCACGCGCAACATCTCCATCGCGATGCTCAGCGAGGCCGATCTGACCGACCGGGCGATCGCGGCCATCTGGAAGGCCCAGGGGGGTGTGCTCCATGGGAAGGTCGTCGACCGTGTCACTGCGCCGGTGCCGAGCGCCCCCAAGCCACCGCTCGCGAGCCGCGCCGTTGCGGGTGCGGCAGCGCAACCGCCGGCGTTTGCGCTGCATTCGTCGGCACCGCTGCATCAGGCGGTGACCCATATCAACAAGACGAGCGACAACCTCGCGGCGCGCCATCTGTTGCTCTCGCTCTCGCCCGGTTTCCCGAAACAACCTGCAACCTTGGAAGCTGCACGCAGGCGGCTGCAAACCTGGCTTCGCAGCCGCGGCATTGCGCCAGGCGATATCGAGATCGACAACGGCTCGGGACTCTCGCGCACCGAGCGCGGCAAGCCACGCGCGATGGTGGCCTTGTTGCGCAAGGGGTGGGTCGACAAGAATGCAAAGGTCTTCGTCGGCTCGCTGCCGCTCGCCGGCCTCGACGGAACCCTCGGCAACCGTTTCCGCGACAGTCCGGCCACCGGCCGCGCCCAGCTGAAAACAGGAACGCTCACCGATGCGCGCACGCTGGCGGGCTATGTGCGCGGCCGAAGTGGCGAGGTCTACGCCGTCGCCGCACTGCTCAACCATCCACGTGCCGATGCCGGCGTCATCGCGCTCGATTCGCTGATCGAGTGGCTGGTCGTCAACGGCTGAGGCGAGCGCCCCTGCCTATAATTTGCACCGTGCGGGTGTAGTTCAATGGCAGAACGGCAGCTTCCCAAGCTTCATACGAGGGTTCGATTCCCTTCACCCGCTCCACCTGGCCCAGGCTTGGCAAGGCAATCCAGTGGATTCATCGCCAGTGATTCGCTGCTGCGGAACTGCTATTCGCGGTCGGTGCGCCGCCTCGAATACCGGGGATTTCTCTCTGCGCTGATGAGGGCCAGGCCGTGGTCTGTAGTTTCGGCGGTCGGCAGCACGCCCACCGAGGCGCAACGCGACTGGTCCGGTATGAAAACAAGGTGGTGGTTGGGATAACGCGCCCGCAGTTCGACCGAGATCGGCCGCGACAGATCGACCGGCGTTTCCGTCGATTGGTAGATGAGTTCGTTGCGCGGCGTATAGACCGAGAAGCAATAGCCGAACGAAGACGCCGGCAGCAAGAAGACCAGGGTCGCGGAGAGGGCAGGTAAAGCGCGCATCGGACAAAACGCTCCAGCGGGGTGAAGGGGCAGCGCCCGCATGCTAAGGGACCCGGGCAATCAGGCGGCGCACGCAAGCCGTGAAGCGAGATCGATGAAGTCGCTTGCAACGAGGTCGAACTCGCCGTCGTCCAGCCGCTCGGGTGGCTTGCCTGGGCCGTTTTCCAGCGGCCGTGCCACGTAGCCGGTTCGCAGCCCCGCGGACCGGGCAGCGCGCAGGTCGCCAGGATGGCAGGCGACGAGCATCAGCTGGTGCGGAGAAATGCCGAGCAGGTCGGCGGCGCCCAGGTAGGTCTCGCAATCAGGCTTGTAGTGGCGGAACAACTCGGCCGAGACAACGCAGTCCCACGGCAACCCCGCATGCTTGGCCATGTTGGTCAGCAAAGAAAAGTTGCCGTTGGACAGCGTGGTGATGGTGAATTGCCGCTTCAGTCGCGTCAGGCCTTCGACGCTGTCGGGCCAGGGCGAAAGCCGGTGCCAGACGTGGTTCAAATGCGCGCATTCGCTCTCCGGCAGCGACTGCAGGCCGAAGTGCGGGCGAATGTCATCGAGGATCAGGCGGTGCAAGGCGTCGATGCGCAGCCATGGCAATTCGCCGGTGCGAACCCGCTGCATCGCCGGCTGGTAGCCAGCGCGCCAGGCGTCCGCAAACGCGGGCCAGTCGCCCTCGATGTCGAGACGGCGGCCAAGCACCTCCATTTCCGCAATGATGCTGCCGCGCCAGTCGACGACGGTTCCGAAGACGTCGAAGGCCATTGCCTTGACATCGCTCAGGTCGGGCAAACCGGGCTGCATTGAATTTCCTTTTCAAGTGAAAAAGTCGCTGTACGTCGCTTCCGCGACAGAGGAGCAGAGCGGGCTGCAGCACGTTGCCGGCCCGATCGTGTCTCGATTGCAAGCGCCGGCGCTGCTCTGAACAGGCGTTTGATCCGCTCCACCCTGCGGCTTGGGCAGAAGCATCACAACACCCGCGGGCTGACTGCAGTGGCTCGACCGTGCCGCTCAAGCGGAAGTGTCGTTCATGGTGTCGGGGCGTGGAAGCTCGACCTGGCAGCGAATGCCGCTCGGCTGGTTGACGCTCCAGACCACTTCGCCGCCCAACTGGCGCACCCGCTTCCGGACGCCTCCGACGCCCAGGCCAGCGTCCCATGCGGCTGGCGATCTGCCGACACCGTTGTCGCTGACCACCAGGCAGAGGCGGTCGCCGGCGAGTTCGATCGAAACCTCGATGCGCGAGGCGCGTGCGTGCGCCAGTGCGTTGCTCGCCAGCTCGCGAAGGATGCGCGTCAGTGCCGACCAGGGACCGACTGCCAGGATCGGATCGGCATCGAACGCACTGTGCCACGCCAGCTCGATGCCGGCCGCCGCGAGGCGCTGCTGGAGATCGGCCTTCCATTCGGCAGCTGCATCGCCCAGGCGGTGGCTCGATGCAGCCAGCCCGCGGGTCAGCGTCTTCAAGTCCTGCAGCGTGTGGCGCAGGTAATTCTCGATCTCCGGGTCCGCTGACTTGTACATCAGCGTCAGCAGTCGGGCGCCGATGTCGTCATGAAGATCCTGCGCCAGACGCATGCGTTCCTCGCTGCGACCTTGCTCGACCGCGTTGTCGAATCGCACGGCACGTTCGAGTTGTTCGACGATGCGCTCGCTCAGCCTTGCATCCTCGCGGGTGAAGAGGTGTCGACCGTGGTGGGCAAAACGAAGCAGGAGTGACCGCGGGGGTGACTCGTCGCCCAGCTGGGGCAGGGGCACCGTCATCGACCCGCCATCGGAGGTGACTGTTGCCACGCTGCTGACGACGTCGACCAGCCGCATTTCGACCGGCTCGAAGAGGCGGCGCAGGAGCTGGGCAAGCAGCGCCGGCGCGCGCTCCGGACGCCGCTCGACTTCGCGCACGGTGCGGTAGAGATGCTCGAAGGTTCGCTCGGTGGTCAGTACCGCATTGCCGAGCAGCCGGTCGAGGATCCATTGCCGTGTACCGGCATAAACAGCGAGCGATGCAAAAAGCGACAGCGTCAGCGACGTGAATGGGCCCAGAGAGAAAACGGAAACGAACAGCAAGTCGAGCGAGGTGACGATGGTGCTGAGTGCAGCGAGCAGCGAGAACTCACGCATGACGTGCTGGGAGCGCGACAGCATGGGCGCCAGCAGCAGCAACGAGGCGAGGAACACGTACCAGACCGTCGGGCCGACGGCTTCTACCAAAGCCGAAGGCCCGCCGAGGTCGCCAGCGGCGCTGACGCCAACCGTCAGAAGCAGCCAGGTCGCGACAGCAGCAATGCAAAATCGTCGCAGCAGCAGCGCATAGGGATGCGGTTCAAGAGCGTGCGACCAGCCCAGCAGGACGACAGCGGCCGTTGCAAGCAGCGCAACGCCGAGTTGCACCGTCCACCAGGCGTGCGCGAACGCGGGACTCGAGCCGAGCAGTGCAATGGCCGCCGCGAAGCCCCAGCCGGTCGCAGCAATCGCCCCATTGTTCGGCAGCCGCTTTGGACTAAGGCTGACGAAATGCACGAACGCTGCCGCCGTGACCAGGTCGAATGCCTGGCGCAGTGGCAGATCCAGATGGCTCAGCCTGGCCGGCAAGCCCAGGTCGGCCGTGGTCTGTACGGCGATGAACAGCAGGTTGCCTGCCTGGCACAAAGCCATGGTCGCATAGAGCCACGACTGCAGGGTAGCTCTGCCGAGTGCGAGCAGCACGCCGCTGGCAGCGACCGCCAGTGCCAGCATCGAAAACAGCCAGTACATCGCCGGCAAGCCCAGAACGCCCCGGGGGCGCAGCGCCAGCTCGATACGCTCGCCCGACGCGAAATACAGCCGAACGTGATCGTCGCCGAGCACGGTTTCGAGCCTGGCGTGGAGCCGCGGATGTTGCGCACGCTGCTTGTCGTCGGGAATCCAGCGGGACGAACGTTGCAGTGCAAGCGCGTCGGGCAACGCGATCTCGCCGGAGTGGCTGGTGATCGACGCCAGAACCGCGCCGCGCATGGCATCAAGTGCCGGGTCGCGACTGGCAACCAGTTCCAGCCGCTGATCGGCGTTGCTGCGCCAGGTCGCGCGCAGCAAATGCTGCCCGGCGAGCAAGTCAGTCAGCCCGGCGACCCCGGCACATGCCAGAAATGCGAGCAGGAAGGCCAACCGCAGCCGCCAACGCGACAAGCGACCGACATGCGTGTCGCTTCCGAACCACAAGGTACCGCTCGCGGGCAGCCCAATCGGCATCGGCTCATCGGACGGGCGGCTCGATCGCATGTCGAGTCCCGTCCCGCCAGCGCCGCAACCGCTTCGCAGGGTGTGGTTAGACGAGGCCCTGCTTGCTTGCCATCACTGCGGCTTCGGCGCGGCTCGAGACATTCAGCTTCTTGTAGATCGACTTGATATGGTCGTTGACCGTGAACCACTTGATATTCATCAGGTTCGCGATCTCCTTGATGGTGAACCCCTTGCTGAGAAAGGTGAGCACCTCGGTCTCACGCGGCGTAAGACGGTCGTAGTCCAGCGGCGCCGAACGCTCGAGCGAAACGGGTCTGCTGCTCACGAATCCGGCGCCGCTTCGCATCGTCGGGTTTCCGGCACTCGGCCCGCGACGGAAATGACTCAGCAACCGCCGGGCGACAGCGGGCGAAAGCGGCGGCTCGCCGCGCACGATCTTCTGCAACTCTTCGACAAGCAGCTCGAACGGATCTTCCTTCAGCAGGTAGCCATCGGCTCCGCGCTGCAACGCCGGGAAGAGATGGTCGTCATCCGAGTAGAGCGTGGTGACGATCTTGGTTGCTGGATAGTCGGCCGTTTCCTCGAGCAAATCGGTGCCACGGCCGTCGGGTAGTTCCAGATCGAGCAGCAACAGCGCAAAGGGCGCGGTCGCGGCGCTCGCGTCGTTCGAGGCGGTGCGGTCGTGGTGGGTGGCAAGATGGCGACGAGCTGTCTGCAGGTCGCCGGCCTCGGTGACCTCCAAGGTATCGCTGAAGCTTTGTTGCGCAACGCGCGCAAGAAAACCACGCGCGGCGGGATTGTCTTCAACGATCAGAATCTTGACGGCCATGATGTGAAATCCTCACGGTTTCAACGGTCGATCGTAGCAGCCGCATGAAGCTTGCGCAGGCCTGACAACCGTCGACATCCTCATTTGAGAGGAGGACTTCCAAAAGAAGCTCAGCACGTCTTTGGCGGTCTGCCAATCCGGAAAGGTCCGCTGCGTCCCGGGCTTTTGCGCCAGGAATCGACTTCTACAATCTTTTCGATGCGGATCCTGATTGCCAACGACGACGGCTACCTCGCCCCCGGGCTGGCCGCATTGGTCGCCGCTTGCGAGGGCCTGGGCAAGCTCGATGTCGTGGCGCCCGAACAGAACGCGAGTGGCACTTCGAATTCGCTGACGCTGAACCGGCCGCTCTCGGTGTTCCGCGCCGCCAACGGCTATGCGTACATCAACGGCACCCCCTCGGACTGTGTCCACCTCGCACTGACGGGCCTGCTCGAGCATCGCCCGGATCTCGTGGTTTCGGGCATCAACCAGGGTGCCAACATGGGTGACGACACGCTCTACTCGGGCACCGTCGCGGCAGCCATGGAAGGGTATTTGTTCGGCATTCCGGCGATTGCCTTTTCGCAGGTCGAGGCGGGATGGCGTGAGCTCGGGTCCGCCACGTTGACCGCGCGAAGCATCATCCGGCAGGTCATTGCCGAGCCACCGGCTGGCGGGGCCTGGCTGCTGAATGTGAACATTCCGAATCGCGCCGATGCGCACCGCAGGCCCTGGCAGGTCACCAGGCTCGGGCGTCGGCATGCCAGCGAGCCGGTCATCGCCCAGCAGAATCCCCGCGGCGAGACGATCTACTGGATCGGTCCGGCAGGCAGCGCACGCGAGGCAGGCGTGGGAACCGATTTCCACGCGACGGCTGCCGACGAGGTTTCGATCACACCCCTGCAGGTCGATCTCACCGCCCATGCCGGGCTTCCCGCCTGGGAGAGCTGGCGCGCCCGTGCGTCGGTTCGCGCCAATAGGCAAGCATCTTGAGTCTGCCGGTCGAGCCGTCGCACACCGGGCACCTTGCCACCAGCGAGGCGGCGACGCTTGACGGCGACGGCGCAGCAGCGGGTTTGCACGGCGCTGTCACCCGCCGGGCGCTTTTCCCGTTGCGTCTCGAACGAATGGCCCGGGCGGCTGCACCGCCGGCAGCGGGCAGCCTCGCGACGGGGCCGCCTGCAGGGCGGACGGCAGATTCGGCCGGGCGGCTTTCCCTGCGCACACAGGAACCACTGCGCCATGCCGGCGAGTTGCGTCCAAGGCTCGCCACCGGGGTCGGTCTGGACTCGAGCGACGTCCGGCAGCGGATGGTCGAACGTCTGCGTCGTGGCGGGCTTTCCAATGAAGCGGTGCTCGCCGCGATCGCTCGTGTGCCGCGCCATCACTTCGTCGACGCGGGACTCGTGAACCGGTCCTACGAGGACACCAGCCTGCCGATCGGCCATGGCCAGACGATTTCAAAGCCGTCGGTGGTCGGGCGAATGATCGAGCTGCTGATGCAGGGGCGCCGGGCGCGGAGCAGCGGCAGCCTCGGCCGCGTTCTCGAGATCGGTACCGGATGTGGATACCAGGCTGCGGTTCTCTCGGAGTTGGCGCGCTCGGTCATTTCCGTTGAGCGGCTCAAGCTGCTGCATGACAGGGCGCGTGAACTGATGGCGCCAACCCGGGGTGCCAATGTCCGTCTGGTCTACGCCGACGGGTTGCTGGGTCACCCTCCCAATGCACCCTACGACAGCATCGTCGCTGCCGCATGCGGCAGCGATGTCGTCACCGCCTGGCTCGGGCAACTGGCGGTTGGCGGCCGACTGGTTGCGCCGGTGGGAGACGCCGCGAGTGGCCAGGTACTTGTCGTGATCGACCGCACGGAGGGCGGATATCACCGCTGCGTACACGAGGAAGTGCGCTTCGTCCCTCTAAAATCCGGCGTTGTTCGATGACGGCGTGCGCAATGACGACGATAGGCGAAATGATCGGGACCAGCTGCACGGGATCGTGCAGGCGAGGTCGCAAGACCATCCGTGCTGTGTCGTGCCGCGGTGTGCTGGTCGCATCGATGTCGCTGCTGCTGGTCGCTGGATGCGCTGCACCGAAGGCGCCGGCGCCGGTTGAAAGCCGCAGCGCTGGCCGCCCGGCGTCGGTTCTCCCGGTCCCGATTGCGCCGGCGGCATCGTCGGCGGCAGCCGAGCCGGCCAAGCCGCTGCCAGGTATCGAGAATCTCGGCAAGCCGGGCTACTACGCGGTGCGCCCTGGCGATACGCTGATCCGGATCGGACTCGAGAACGGCCAGAACTGGAAGGATCTGGTGCGCTGGAATTCGCTCGAGAATCCCAATCTGATCGAAGTGGGACAGGTTCTGCGCGTGGTTCCCCCAGGCGTCGACCCCAGTGTTGCCGGCAGTCGTCCGGTGACGCTGGCGAGAGTCGAGACGCGTCCGCTCGACAGCCGTCCGGCGCCATTGGTGGCTGCAGCCCCCGCGCCGCTTCCGGCTGCTTCCGCCGCGGCAGTCGCACCGGCCGCTGCGGCCGTCGCACCGTCGGCTGCGCCGGTGTCACCGGGCGCAACTGAGGACGATCCGCCGTGGGCCTGGCCTGCGCAGGGCCCGGTGATCACGTCCTTCGACGAGGCGAAGAGCAAGGGACTCGCAATCGCCGGCAAGGCAGGCGACCCGGTCTTCGCGTCGGCCGATGGGCGCGTGGTCTATGCGGGCTCCGGGCTGCGCGGCTACGGCAATCTGGTCATCCTCAAGCACAACAACACCTACCTGACGGCATACGCGCACAACCAGAGCCTGCACGTCAAGGAAGACCAGGCGGTCAAGCGCGGCCAGAAGATTGCTGAAATGGGCTCGACCGATGCCGACCGGGTGCAGCTGCACTTCGAAATCCGGCGTCAAGGCAAGCCCGTCGATCCGGCGCGGTTGCTGCCACCGCGTTGAGCAGCGCGACCGATGTGGCGGGCGCATCGCGCCCGCCGGACGTTGCCGCCAGCCCGGTCCGCCGCGAGTCGGCGGCGGCAACCGGTCCCAACGAATGGCTCCGCGTCGAATCGCTCGACCTCGACGGGCAGGGTGTTGCGCACAACGCCGAAGGCAAGGTCGTTTTCATCGATGGTGCCCTGCCCGGCGAGGAGGTGCGCGTCACCGTCCACCGACGCAAGAACAGTTGGGAACAGGCAAGTCCGGTTGCAATGCGTCGGGAAAGTGCCCAGCGCGTGCTGCCGCGTTGCCGCCATTTCGGCAACTGCGGCGGCTGCAAGATGCAGCATCTGCACGTCACGGCGCAGCTGACGACCAAGCAGCGGGCGCTCGAGGATGCACTGTGGCATCTCGGCAAGGTCCGTCCCGGCCGCATGCTGCGGCCGATCGAAGGCCCGGCATGGCGCTACCGCCTGCGGGCCCGGCTGTCGGTGCGGCTGGTGCCGAAGAAGGGTGGCGTTCTCGTCGGCTTTCACGAGCGCAAGTCGAGTTACATCGCCGACATGGACAGCTGCGAGGTGCTGCCGCGCCATGTCAGCGACCTGCTCGTTCCCCTGCGCCGGCTGATCGAGTCGATGAGCCAGCCCGATCGCCTGCCGCAGATCGAGGTCGCCATGGGCGGCTCGACGACGGCGTTGGTGCTGCGCCATCTGCAGCCGCTTGCGCCGAAAGACGTCGAGAAACTGAAGGCGTTCGCGTCGTTGCACGCGGTGCAGTGGTGGCTGCAACCGCAGGGGCCTGACAGCGTGCATCCGCTCGATCCGCAGGACAGCGCGCTGGCCTACACGCTGCCCGAATTCGGCGTTCGCATGCCGTTCAAGCCGACCGACTTCACCCAGGTGAACCATGCCGTCAACGAGGTGCTGGTCGGTCGCGCGCTTCGCCTGCTCGACGTGCAGCCGGGCGAGCGACTGATCGACTGGTTCTGCGGTCTCGGGAACTTCACCCTGCCGCTGGCCACGCGGGCGGCGCACGTTCTCGGCATCGAGGGCAGTGAGGCGCTGGTCGCCAGGGCACGCGAGAACGCCGCCTTGAACGGCCTGGCAGAGAAGACGCGTTTTTCCGTGCGCAATCTGTTCGAGCTGCAAGCCGACGATCTGCGCTCGCTCGGACCCGCCGACAAGTGGTTGATCGACCCGCCTCGGGAGGGCGCCTTCGCACTCGCCAAGGCACTGGCTGAAATGACGCAGGTCGGCGCGGGCAATGGCTACATGCCGCCGCAGCGAATTCTCTATGTCAGCTGCAATCCGGCAACCCTGGCCCGTGACGCAGGGCTGCTCGTGCACGAGGCCGGCTACCGCTGCGTGGCGGCTGGCGCCGTCAACATGTTCGCGCACACCGCGCACGTCGAAAGCATTGCGCTGTTCGAACGCGGCGTGCCGGGCGACCCATGAAAAAAGGGGCCCGAAGGCCCCTCGAACTTGGAAGGTCGATCGATCAGTCGTTGCTGCTGCCGCCGAAGATGCCGAACAGCGCAAGCAGCGACTGGAACACGTTGTAGAGGCTCAGGTAGACGCCGAGTGTCGCCGTGATGTAGTTGGTCTCCACGCCGTCCTGGACGCGCTTCAGGTCATGCAGGATGAACGCCGAGAAAATGCCGATCGCCAGCACCGACAGCGTGATCATCAATGCGCTCGACTGGATGAAGATGTTCGCGATGCCGGCCACCAGCAACATGATCATGCCGATGAACAGGAACTTGCCCATCGAGCTGAGATCGCGCTTGATGATCGAGGACAACGACGCCATGCCGAGGAAAATCGCCCCGGTTCCGGCAAAGGCCATCATGATCAAACTGGCGCCGTTGGCGAGACCGAGCACGCTTCCGACCAGACGCGACAGCATCATGCCCATGAAGAACGTGAAGGCAAGCAGGACCGGGACACCAGCAGCCGAGTTCTTCGTCTTCTCGATCGCGAACATGAAGCCGAACGCGCCGACGAGGAAAACAACCAGACCGATTCCCGGCGACATCGCCCGGTTGATGCCCGTGGCGAGGCCCACCCATGCGCCGAGAACCGTCGGCACCATCGACAGCGCCAGCAGCCAGTAGGTATTGCGGAGTACGCGGCTGCGTTGCTCCACGGATACGCCGAAACCAGCGTAGCCGGCATCGGCGGTCTGCAGGTTCAGGTTCTGATTCATGTAACAACCTCCAAGTTGATGGCGAACGGTGGCTGTGAGTGCCGCTGGGGCATTCTAGTTCCGCGCTGCTCCATCGTGACGCAGCGGGCTACAGTCACGCTCGCCTCCCTCACTACCGACGACACACATGAATCAAAAATCCTACCTGGGGCTCGCCGACGCGAAACGCATTGCCGCTGCCTGCGAAGCCGAGGCGCTGCGCATGCAGCTGCCGGTTGCCATCGCGATCGCCGACGACGGCGGTCACCTGCTGTGGCTGCAGCGCCTGGACGGCGCCGCACCGATTGCGTCGCACATCGCGCCGGCGAAAGCCAACACGGCGGCGCTCGGGCGGCGTGAAAGTGGCGCCTATGAAGAGATGATCAACAAGGGCCGCACCGCCTTCCTCAGCGCGCCAACGCTTGCCGGCATGCTCGAGGGCGGCGTGCCGCTGATGATCGACGGTCATTGTGTCGGCGCGATCGGCATCAGCGGTGCCAAGCCAGCTGAGGACGTGCAGATCGCCAAGGCGGGCGTTGCCGCCCTGGCGTGAACCGCTCGGCCGCAAGGCCGATCGCCAGGCGCGCTTGGCTATAATTCGCGGGTTATTCCGTACTCGCCCCCTGCCCGAAACCTCCTGCTGTTTTGTCCACCGGACTCCGGCCAGCATGTGTCGACCGCGTCGACGCTCGCTGGAGGTACGGGCTCGATCCAGCCACCGGAGATTTCCTTGCTGCCCGATCTGCCCCACGCGCTGCTTGCCCTTGCAGACGGCACCTTGTTTCGCGGCCATTCGATCGGCGCCATCGGCGCGAGCGTTGGCGAGGTGGTGTTCAACACCGCGATGACCGGCTACCAGGAGATCCTCACCGATCCCAGCTACGCCCGGCAGCTCGTCACGCTGACCTATCCGCACATCGGCAACACCGGCACCAATGACGAGGACGTCGAGGCAGCTCGGGTTCATGCCGCCGGGCTGATCGTCAAGGACGCGGCGCTGAAGGCGTCGAGTTTTCGTTCGACACAGACCCTGTCGCAGTACCTGCAGCGGGAAGGCACGGTCGGCATTGCCGGCATCGATACGCGCCGGCTGACGCGGTTGCTGCGCAGCGGTGGTGCGCAGAACGGCTGTGTGCTGGCGCTGCCAGCGGGCGTCGCCGTCTCGGCCCAGCATATCGAGGAGGCTGTCTCGCGGGCGAGGGCAGCGCCGTCCATGACCGGGCTCGATCTCGCCCGCGTTGTCAGCTGCACCGAACGCTACGAGTGGTCGCAAACCGAGTGGCAGCTCGGCAGCGGCTACGGTGAGCAGCACTCGCCGCGCTTTCATGTCGTTGCCTACGACTACGGGGTCAAGTTCAACATCCTGCGCATGCTCGCGAGCCGCGGCTGCCGCCTGACCGTGTTGCCGGCGCAGGCCGGGGCGGCCGACGCGCTCGCGCTGCGTCCCGACGGTATCTTTCTCGCCAACGGCCCCGGCGACCCCGCGGCCTGCGACTACGCAGTCGATGCCGCACGAACCCTGATCGACAGCGGCATTCCGACTTTCGGCATCTGCCTCGGCCACCAGATCATGGCGCTCGCTTCGGGCGCGAAGACGTACAAGATGAAATTCGGCCACCACGGCGCCAACCATCCGGTGAAGGACCTCGACGACGGCCGGGTCAGCATCACCAGCCAGAACCACGGCTTCGCTGTCGACGAGACGACGCTGCCGGCGAACCTGCGGCCGACCCATGTCAGCTTGTTCGACGGCACGCTGCAGGGGCTGGCGCGCACCGACCGGCCGGCGTTCTGCTTCCAGGGGCATCCGGAAGCGTCGCCGGGGCCGCACGACATCGCCTACCTGTTCGACCGCTTTACCCGCCTGATGAGCGAACGCCAGCAGGAGGTGCAGCATGCCTAAGCGCAGCGACCTCCGCTCGATCCTCATCATCGGTGCCGGGCCGATCGTCATCGGCCAGGCCTGCGAGTTCGACTACTCCGGCGCGCAGGCGTGCAAGGCGTTGCGCGAAGAGGGCTACCGCGTCGTGCTCGTCAACAGCAATCCGGCGACGATCATGACCGACCCGGAAATGGCGGACGCGACGTATATCGAGCCGATCACCTGGCAGGTGGTCGAGAAGATCATCGCCAAGGAGCGTCCCGACGCCGTGCTGCCGACCATGGGCGGCCAGACGGCGCTCAACTGTGCGCTCGACCTGCATCGCAACGGCGTGCTGGCGAAGTACGGCGTCGAAATGATCGGCGCCAACGAGCATGCCATCGAAAAGGCCGAGGACCGGCTGAAGTTCAAGGACGCGATGACCGGCATCGGCCTGGCATCGGCCAAGAGCGGTATTGCGCATTCGCTCGACGAGGCGTGGGCGGTGCAGAAGCGCATCACGGCCGACATCGGCGGCAGCGGCTTCCCGATGGTCATCCGGCCCAGCTTCACGCTCGGCGGGACGGGCGGCGGCATCGCCTACAACCCGGACGAATTCGAGGAGATCTGCAAGCGCGGGCTCGACCTTTCGCCGACCAAGGAGCTCCTGATCGAGGAGTCGTTGATCGGCTGGAAGGAGTACGAGATGGAGGTGGTGCGCGACCGCGCCGACAACTGCATCATCGTCTGCTCGATCGAGAACCTCGATCCGATGGGCATCCACACCGGCGACTCGATCACCGTCGCACCGGCACAGACGCTGACCGACAAGGAGTACCAGCTGCTGCGCAACGCCAGCATCGCGATCCTGCGCGAAATCGGCGTCGATACCGGCGGCTCGAACGTCCAGTTCGCGATCGACCCGAAGACCGGGCGGATGGTCGTCATCGAAATGAACCCGCGCGTCAGCCGCTCGTCGGCGCTGGCGTCGAAGGCGACGGGGTTCCCGATTGCGAAGGTCGCCGCCAAGCTGGCGATCGGCTACACGCTCGACGAACTGCGCAACGACATCACCGGCGGTGCAACCCCGGCGAGCTTCGAGCCGAGCATCGATTACGTCGTCACCAAGGTGCCGCGCTTCGCCTTCGAGAAATTCCCGGCGGCCGACCCGCATCTGACGACGCAGATGAAGTCGGTCGGCGAGGTGATGGCGATGGGCCGCACCTTCCAGGAAAGCCTGCAGAAGGCGCTGCGCGGGCTCGAAACCGGAATCGACGGACTGACGCCACGCAGCAGCGACCGCGACGAGATCGTCGAGGAAATCGGCGAGGCCGGTCCGGAGCGGCTGCTCTACGTGGCCGACGCGTTCCGCATCGGCATGTCGCAGCGCGAGGTGTTCGACGAGACGGCGATCGATCCCTGGTTCCTCGCCCAGATCGAGGAACTGGTCGCCATCGAAGGCCGGCTTGCCGGTCGCCAGCTCGACGACCTGAGCGCTCCCGAACTGCGCTTCGTCAAGCAAAAAGGCTTTTCCGACCTGCGTCTGGCCCGCCTCCTGGCGACCGACCAGCAGGCGGTTCGTGCACGCCGCCATGCGCTCGGCGTGCGGCCGGTCTACAAGCGGGTCGACACCTGCGCCGCCGAGTTCGCGACGCAGACCGCCTACCTCTATTCGTGCTACGAATCGGAGGACGGCGAGTGCGAAGCCGAGCCGACCGGGCGGCGCAAGATCATGGTGCTCGGCGGCGGACCCAACCGCATCGGCCAGGGCATCGAGTTCGACTACTGCTGCGTCCACGCTGCGCTCGCCATGCGCGAAGACGGCTACGAGACGATCATGGTCAACTGCAACCCCGAGACGGTGTCGACCGACTACGACACCTCGGACCGGCTCTACTTCGAGCCGGTGACCCTCGAGGACGTGCTCGAAATCGTCGACGTCGAAAAGCCCTTCGGCGTCATTGTCCAGTACGGCGGCCAGACACCGTTGAAGCTGGCACTCGACCTCGAGCGCGCCGGCGTGCCGATCGTCGGCACGACGCCCGACAGCATCGACATCGCCGAGGACCGCGAGCGTTTCCAGCAGCTGTTGCACACGCTCGGGCTGAAGCAGCCGCCGAACCGGACCGCGCGGACCGAGGAGGCAGCGCTTCGACTGGCACAGGAAATCGGCTACCCGCTGGTCGTGCGCCCGAGCTATGTGCTGGGCGGCCGGGCGATGGAGATCGTCCATGGCGACAAGGACCTGGAGCGCTACATGCGCGAAGCGGTCCGCGTGTCGGAAAAGTCGCCGGTGCTGCTCGACCGCTTCCTCGACGACGCGATCGAGGTCGATGTCGACTGCATCAGCGATGGCAGCGGAACGCTCGAGGGCGATGGCGGGGTAATGATCGGCGCGATCATGGAGCACGTCGAGCAGGCGGGCATCCACTCGGGCGATTCGGCGTGTTCGCTGCCGCCCTACACGTTGCCGACCGAACTGCAGGACGAGCTGCGCTGGCAAACGCGGCAAATGGCCATTGCGTTGCAGGTCAAGGGCCTGATGAACGTCCAGTTCGCCATCCAGGGCGAGGGTGCCGACGCGGTGGTCTATGTGCTCGAGGTCAATCCGCGTGCCTCGCGAACGGTGCCCTTCGTCTCGAAGGCGACCGGCCAGCCGCTGGCGAAGATCGCGGCGCGCTGCATGGTCGGGCAGCGGCTCGCCGACCAGCGCGGCAGCGACGGCCGGCCGCCGCGCGAAGTCATTCCGCGCTACTTCAGCGTCAAGGAAGCCGTCTTCCCGTTCAACAAGTTCCCGGGCGTCGATCCGATCCTCGGCCCGGAGATGCGCTCGACCGGCGAAGTGATGGGGGCTGGGCGGACCTTCGGCGAGGCGATGCTGAAGAGCCAGCTGGGTGCCGGATCGCGCTTGCCCGGCAAGGGCGTCGTCTGCATCACGGTGAAGAACGGTGACAAGCTGCGTGCCGTCGCCGTCGCCCGCGACCTGCATGCGCTCGGATTCGGGCTCGTCGCCACCCGCGGCACCGCGTCGGCCATTGCCGACGCCGGTGTTCCGGTCAGGGCGGTGAACAAGGTCAAGGACGGACGGCCGCACATCGTCGACATGCTCAAGGCGGGCGAAATCCAGCTGGTCTTCACAACCGTCGACGAGACGCGCACGGCGATCGCCGATTCGCGGCATATCCGGCAGGCGGCACTGGCGCAGCGCGTTCCGTACTACACCAGCATGGCCGGCTGCGAAGCGGCGGTCGAGGGCATGAAGCACCAGGACGATCTGGTGGTCTGTTCGCTCCAGGCGCTGCATGCCGAACTGGGCGCCGACGCGGCAGCGATGAACTAAACTGCCGACGCAACGTTTGCACGCCGCCGTCCAGCTGGGCGGCGGTTTCATTTTTGTCTCAGGATTTCATGATGGCGACGATTCCCCTCACCACGCGAGGCGCGGAGAAGCTCAAGCAGGAGCTGCACCGGCTCAAGACCGTGGAGCGCCATGCCGTGATCCAGGCGATTTCGGAGGCACGTGCGCAGGGCGATCTGTCGGAGAACGCCGAGTACGAGGCCGCGAAGGACAAGCAGGGCTTCATCGAAGGCCGCATTCTCGAGATCGAGGGCAAGCTGGCGGCGGCGCAGGTCATCGATCCGAAGGCCTTGCATGCCGAAGGGCGTGTCGTCTTCGGGGCGACCGTCGACCTCGAGGACGAGGCCAGCGGCGCCGGCGTGACCTACCAGATCGTCGGCGACGACGAGGCCGACCTCAAGCAGGGGCTGATCTCGATCAGCTCGCCGATCGCGCGCGCCTTGATCGGCAAGGTTTCCGGCGATGTCGCCGACGTCCAGGCGCCCGGCGGAATCAAGAGCTACGAGATCGTCGAAGTTCGCTACGTCTGAACGCTGTCACGGCAGTCCGCCGGAAGTCGGTCCGGTCAGGGTGACCGGGCGCCGGTTCAGCGACTGTCGTCGGCGACTGCATTGCCAAGCTCGATCACGGCCATCGCGTAGTAGCTCGACCAGTTGTAGCGCGTGATCGCGTAGAAGTTCGTCGTCCCGGCGACATAGCTCGGCGCGGCGTCGCCGTTCTGCAGCTCGACCAGCGCCAGCTTGCCCGGATGCGCCAGCGCTGCCGCCTCGAGCCGGGCGTTGCGCTCGACCAACTGCTGCGCACTGAAGCTCGGCAGGATGTCGGGCGCCAGCAGTGCCGCCCGGTCGACCACCTCGGTCGGCGCAGCGGCAGCGAAATGCGTCGGCAGGCCCGGCTGCCAGCCGAAGGCAGCCAGGTAATTGGCCACGCTGCCGATCGCATCGGCAGGATTGCCGCGCAGATCGATGCGGCCATCGCCGTCGAAATCGACGGCATAGCGCAGGATGCTGCTGGGCATGAACTGCGGAATGCCGATTGCGCCGGCATAGCTGCCGGTGACGCTCAGCGGGTCGACCCGCTCGCGACCGCAGAACAGCAGGAAGTGCTCGAGTTCGTCGCGAAAGAAGCCGCTGCGGTCGCGCCGCCCGGTGGGGAAGTCGAACGTCAGGGTCGCCAGCGCGTCGAGCGTGCGAAACCCGCCCATGTGACGCCCGTAGAGCGTTTCGACGCCGATGATCCCGAGCACGACCGATTCCGGAACGCCGTAGAGGCTCTGCGCGCGCGCCAGCCAGCCGGCATTGGCCTGCCGGAATGCCTGGCCGGCACGCAGCCGGACCGGCTCGACGAAGCGGGCGCGATAGGCCTGCCAGTTCTTTGCACTGCCAGCCGGCGGCGGCATGATCAGCCGCGCCACGCTGGGCTGGTAACGCGCCTGCGCCAGGCTGGAGACCAGGGCTTCGGCATCCAGCCCGTGCCGTGCAGCGACGTCCGCGGCGAACGCGACCACGTCGCTGCGGCGCCCGTAGGTGACGACGTCGGGAAGATCGCCAGTGGGCTTGGGTGGAAGGGCAGCCGTGCGCTGCGGCGCCGCCGTCTTGACCTTCTTCGAAGTGGCACGCTTGGCGCCGTCGGCAGCCGTGCACACGCCCGCAGAGACGAGCAGCGCCAGGAGGAGCGCGGGAGCGGTGAAGGTCATGAGAAGGCGCAGGGGAAACGGCTCGGAACTGGAGCTTGAATTGTCGGGCACGCGGGCCGCGCAGCCAGCCGGCGTCGCAGCGTCACTCAGGTTGCACGCTGCGAATCCTCCGGGCGAGAACCACCTTGCATGCGGGCCTCGCCCGCCAGCCGCCGCACCTCGCCGATGAAGCGGCGCGTCAGGGCCGAGTCGGGTCGGAGCCGTGGCGTGCGGCCGTAGCGGTGGGCGTCGATGGCCGTCAGCATCTCGGCAAGCCCGGCGCCACGTTCGCCGAGCGTCGAGCGAACCGTCCTCGCCAGTGCGCCGGGGGCCTCGTGGGCGGCAGCCGCAATCCCGAGCGACGCCAGCGAACGCCGCAGACGAATCATCTGCCGCACCCAGGGGTCGATGCGCTGCCGCTCCCAGAGCGCCAGCCCGGCACCGATGGCGGCGATGACACTGGTCAGGCCGGCAAGCAACCAGGCGAGATCGCGCCAGTCCGGCATCGAAAAACCGAGTCGACGCAGCAGGTCTGTCTGCGCGCCGCGCGAGTAACTCAGCACCCACTGGTTCCAGCGGTTGTTCAGCAGCTCCCAACCGACCCGCAGCTGCGCCAGCAATTCCGGGCTGACCGTCGCCAGCACCTGCGCGCCGACGCTGGGTGGGGCGACGAGTCGCGACCCACCCAGCACACGCTCGGGCGCCACCGCCGCAGTCGGGTCGGCACGAACCCAGCCGACGCCGGGCTGCCAGAACTCGGCCCAGGCGTGGGCAGCGCTCTGCCGGACGAGGTGGAAGCCGTCGACCGGCTCCGGATCGGTGCCCTGGTAGCCGGTGACGACGCGCGCCGGCACATTCATCGCCCGCATGACGACGACGAAGGCGGCAGCGAAATGCTCGCAGAAGCCGATCTTGCGGTCGAGCCAGAACTCGTCGAGCGAGACGCGGTCGTCGGCATCGCCGTACGTCCCCGGCGCAAGGCTGTACGTGTAGGTCCCGGTGCGGATGTGGTTCAGCACCGCCGAAGCAAGGGCACGCGGGTCGCCCTGGCGCAGGTCCTCGCGCTGGCGCAACGCAGCCGCCCACTGCAGCGTTCGCGGGTTGAAGCCGGCGGGCAGGGCGGTGTACTCCTCGAGCCCGACAGCGCGCTCGAGCGGCCCATGGCCGAAGGTGGGGTAGGAGACCGAACGAAAGCGCAGCCGCTCGAAGACGGGCCGGTCGACCGACCACACCAGGTCGTTGCGTCGGCTGACCTCGTAGCCCTCGATCCGTGGCGCCTCGCCGGCTGCATCGAGCAATGGCAGCACCGCCATCTTCAGCGGCTCGAGCGTGGCTTCGTAGGGCACCGCCTGACCCCCGACCCGCAGCTCGGCACGCGCGGTGAAGCGGCGCGGCGCGCCTCGCAACTGCTCGGGTACCGGCCGCCACTCGCGGCCGTCGAAATCACCGAGCACCGGTCCGCGGAAGTACATGGCCTGCCGCGGCGGTACCCGCTCGAGGAAGCGGATGCGCATGGCGACGCTCTCGTCCTGCGCCAGTTCGGCGACCGAGCCCATGCGCATGCGGTTCGACAGGCCGGTGCTCGCGACTGCATCGTTGGGCATGCCCCAGAGCGGACCGACGCGCGGAAACAGCATGAACAGCACCGCCATGATCGGTGCGCCGAACAACGCCGTGCGGCCAGCCAGCCAGCCGGCATGCCGCAGCGCCGGCTGGCCGACCGGCATGTGGGCCAGCACCAGCCCGGTCAGCAGGCCCCACACCGCAATCAGCATCGCCACGCCGACGAGCAGCGACTGCGAATAGAAGAACTGCGTCAGGATCAGGAAGAAGCCGAGGAAGAAGACGACGAAGGCGTCGCGGCGCGCGCGCAACTCGAGCGTCTTCAGCGCCATCAGCACCACCGCCAAGGTGACGCCAGGGTCCTTGCCCAGCAGCGAGCCGTGCGAGCTGTAGGTCAGCCCGGCGGCGAGCATCAGCACCGCCACCCGAAGCCAGCGCGGCGGAAGCGATGAATTCGCCACGGCCAGTCCGGCGCGCCAGAGAAGCACCAGCCCGGCGAGCGCGCCGGTCCAGACCGGCAGGTGGCCCAGGTGCGGAACGATGGTCCACGCGATGACCAGCAGCAGGAACAAGGTGTCGCGCGATTCGCGTGGCAGCCGGCGCAGGCGTTGCGTCAGCGACGCCGGTCGCACTGCGGCAACGGCTGCGAACCGGGTGGACCCGGGCCCTGCGCTCAAGGCGACGTGCCTCGCGCTTCGCCTGCACCGGGCAGCCACAGCGCCAATGCGCGCAGGCACGCCAGTCGATGCGCGTCACCGCTGGCTGGCGGCAATTCGAGACCCGGCAGCCGCAGGCCGAACGCCAGGTTGGCGCGATCGGCCAGCAGCACCCAGGCCGCCAGGCGCGACAGGCGCTGCTCGGCCGCAGCGACAGCGCATCCCTGCCAGTCGAGCCAGAGCTGCTGTGTCGCCGCCGCAGTGCGGTCGCGGCTGACGAGTTCGCCGCCGGCATCGAGCAGCTGCGCCGCCTTCTTCCAGAGGACGTCCTTCGGCGCGTCGCCGCGCCGGTAGCCGCGGATGCCGTCGGCCTCGCCGGTTTCGCTGCGGCGCGCGTGCAGGGCGCCGTCGTTGCCGCGCTGCGCTGGCGGCAGCGGCGCAGCCGGCGACTCGAGCCGTGGATAGACAAGCAACTGCGCCGCAGGCCGCCAGAGCGTCCATGCTCGGAAAAGGCCGAGCGGAAAGCGTGTTTCGGCGCTGAGCACCGGCAGCGGGTGCAAGCCACGCGACGCGGCGATGAAGCTGACATGGCTTTCGGCATGACCGCCGGAAGCGACGTCGATCCAGCTCGAGGTCGCGTCGCCGGCAGCGTTCAGCTTCAGCCCGATGCCGTAGCGCGCGCTGCGCGAGCCGCCCGATGCCGACACGATCAGCCCGAGCATCGCGGTCTCGCCGGCGTGGACCGCGGCGGGCGGCCGGATGTGCAGGCGAAGGCCGCGCAGGTTCTGGTGCGTCAGGTGCATCGACACCAGCGCACTGCCGGCAAGCAGGAAGGTCAGCACGAAGCCGAGGTTGAGCTGGAAGTTGATCGACGCGATCAGCAGCACCAGCAGCGTCGCTCCGAACAGCAGCCCGGCGCGGGTCGGCAGGATGTAGACATTGCGGTGCGACAGCAGCACGCTGTCGCTCGCCGGCGAGCGTGCTTCCCACCAGCCTTGCCAGCGCCGCGCCAGCGCGTGGCGCGAAGTCGCCGGATGGGCGAGTGCCGGTGGCTGGCTGGCCGTGCTCACGCCCGTCGATCCAGCGATCGAATCACCGGCGGGTTCAAGGCAGCGGCACCGCCTCGATCATCGCCCGCACCTGCTCGCGGCTGCCGCGCCCGGCGCCGGCAACGGGAACCAGGCGGTGCGCGGTGGCCTGCGGCAGGATCGCCTGGATGTCGTCCGGAGCGACATGGTCGCGGCCGTCGAGAAAGGCCCGTGCCTTGGCCGCGCGCAGCACGGCAATGCCGGCACGCGGACTCAGGCCCTCGCTGAACCAGGCGCCGGATCGCGTTGCCGCGATCAGCGCCTGCAGGTAGTCGAGGAGGGCGCCCGACGCATGCACGCCGAGCACTGCCTTCTGTGCGGCCATCAGCTCGGCGGGACGCATCAGCGGCTGCAGCGACTGGATGGCTTCGCGCCGGTCCTGGCCGGCGAGCAGCGCGCGCTCGCTCGCATGGTCGGGATAGCCGAGCGTGATGCGCATCAGGAAGCGGTCGAGCTGGCTTTCCGGCAGCGGGTAGGTGCCGAGCTGGTCGCTCGGGTTCTGCGTCGCAATGACGAAGAAGGGCGCCGGCAGCGGCCGCGTTTCTCCGTCGACGCTGACCTGGTGCTCTTCCATGGCTTCGAGCAGCGCGCTCTGCGCCTTCGGTCCGGCGCGGTTGATCTCGTCGGCGAGCAGCACTTGCGCAAACACCGGGCCGGGGTGGAAAACAAAAGCCTCCTTCGATCGCTCGTAGATGCTCACCCCGACCAGGTCGGTCGGCATCAGGTCGGCGGTGAACTGCACCCGCGCGAAGCGCAGGCCGAGCGATACCGCGATCGCATGCGCCAGCGTCGTCTTGCCGACCCCCGGAACGTCCTCGATCAGCAGGTGACCACCGGCCAGGAGACAGGCGATGCTGTCGACAATCTGGGGGCGCTTTCCGACAATGATCGTGCTAATCTGATCGATCAGTCGGGCAAGTTGCGTGGCATCGGGTAGGGACATTCCCGTCACCTTACCCGAAGAATCCGCCACCCAAGCCCCGATGACCACTGCGTTTTACAGCCATATCGATTGCCGCCTGCATCAGATGGGCGCCGGCCATCCGGAATGTCCGCAGCGGCTCGATGCGATCGACGACTTCCTGATCGCGAGCGGCCTCGAGGTGGCGCTCGAGCGGTGCGAAGCACCTCTGGCCGAGCCGAGTGACCTGCGTCTGGCGCATTCGCCGGAGCACGTCGACCGGCTGCTCGAAGTGCTGGCGCGCGCCGGTGCCGAAGGTCGGCAACTGCATCTCGATGCGGACACGAGTTGCGGCCCCGGCACGGAAAGGGCGGTGCTTCGCGCCTCGGGCGCCGCGGTGGCGGCGACCGATGCGGTGATCGACGGCAGGTTCGGCAACGCCTTTTGCGCGGTGCGGCCACCAGGGCATCACGCCACCCGCGACCGCGCGATGGGCTTCTGCTTCTTCAACAACGTGGTCATCGCGGCGCGGCACGCGCTCGAAGTCCGTGGCCTCGAACGCGTCGCCATCGTCGACTTCGATGTCCACCATGGCAACGGCACCGAGGACATCGTTGCCGGCGACGAACGCATCCTGATGGTCAGCATCTTCCAGAGCGGCCTCTATCCGAACAGCGGCGATCATCCGCTGGGCCGCAACATGGTCAACGTGCCGGTCCCGGCGTACACGCGCGGTCCCCGGGTGCGCGAACTGGTCGAGGCGCTCTGGCTGCCGGCGCTGGACCGTTTCGCGCCGCAGATGATCTTCGTCTCCGCGGGCTTCGATGCGCACCGCGAGGACGAGCTCGGGCAGCTCGGCCTGGTCGAGGCCGACTACGAATGGTTGACCCGGCGCATCCAGGCGGTGGCGGAAGCGCACGCCGGCGGGCGCATCGTGTCGTGTCTCGAAGGCGGTTACAACCACAGCGCACTCGGCCGCAGCGTTGCGGCGCATCTGCGCGTTCTCACCGGCATGAGCCATGGCCGCTGAACCGGCCAACGTTGTCTCGCGACTGCCCGCCTCGGCGCGAACCGGCTTCGATCAGTTCAGCGAGCTGGTCGCCGGCCTGGCACGCCCCGAGGCGCTGCAGCAGCTGGGCGCGGTTCTCGCGTGCGTGGCAATCGCCTGGGGGGTGGTGCACGTCCTGCGCACGCGCTTCGACGAAAGCAGCACGCGCGGCTCGATCTGGTTCGGCCGCCGCGTCGTCGACGGTGTGCTGTTCCCGGTGCTCGCGGTCGGCCTGGCGTTTACCGCCCGGCTGGCGTTTGCGCCGAGCCTCGGCGCGGCGGTGTTTCGGGTGGCGATCCCCGTCCTGTTGTCGCTGACGGCGATCCGGCTGACTGCCAGGGTGCTGACGGCGAGCTTCCCGACCTCGCGCTGGGTGCTCGTGGTCGAGCGCAGCGTCTCCTGGCTGGCCTGGCTGGCCGTGGTCGCCTGGATCACCGGCCTGCTGCCCTTGCTGCTGGCGGCGATGGATGAAATCGGCTGGACCGTCGGTGCGGGCCGGATCACGCTGCGCACCCTCGTCGAAGGCGCACTCACCGCGGCCCTGGTGCTGGTGATTGCGCTGTGGATCGCTGCGTCGGTGGAAAAGCGGCTGCTGCTGCGAGGCAGCGGCAAGGACCTGTCGATCCGCAAGATGGCGGCGAACATCGTCCGCACGCTGCTGCTGGTGGTCGGCCTGCTGCTGGCGCTGACCGCGGTCGGCATCGACCTGACCGCGCTCAGCGTGCTCGGCGGCGCGATCGGCGTCGGCCTCGGCTTCGGCCTGCAGAAGATTGCCGCCAACTACATCAGCGGCTTCGTCATCCTGGCCGAGCGGTCGCTGCGCATCGGCGACATGGTCAGGGTCGACGGGTTCGAGGGCTGCATCACCGACATCCGCACCCGCTACACGGTGATCCGCGCCTTGAACGGCCGCGAGTCGGTGGTGCCGAACGAGATGCTGATCACGCAGCGGGTCGAGAACGCCTCGCTGGCCGACCCGCAGGTGATGATTTCGACCACGCTGCACGTGGCCTACGGAACCGACGTGACGGCGCTGCAGCCGAAGCTGGCTGCGGCCGTCGCCAAGGTGCCGCGGGTGCTCGACGCGCCTGCACCAGCGGTACAGCTCGCCTCGTTTGCTGCCGACGGCTATGAGCTGGCGGTGGTGTTCTGGATTCGTGACCCCGAGAAGGGCCAGGCCAACGTGCGGTCGGAGGTCAACCTGGCGGTCCTCGCAGTGGTGAACGCCGAAGGAATCGAAATTCCGTTTCAGCAGCGGGTCGCGCACCACCTGCCGCTGGCTACAAATGCAGCTTGAATCGATCTTCCGGGCTGCACTGATGTCCCCTCGAAGAACCAGGCAGGACGCTCGTCGGGCACCTTGTAGTAGCGCTGCGGCAATACAGGTTGTCGCTGGTGAAGTTGCCGCTGGAGTGGTCCGGGCTTTCACGCGTGTCGCCGAGCGTGTCGACGATCCAGCGGTATTTCAAGGCCTGAAGCAACGGCGCTGCAGATTTCCCAGAAGCCCTGCCGACATCGCCGCGCATCGGTGACCGCTTTGTGCAAGAGCAGCAAGTCCGCGGGCTTGGGAATGTTGAATTGGATGGCCCGCGAGGAGGCGTGGCCGTTCTGCGTCATGTCCGACCCGTGCGGCGCAATCCTTGCGCCAGCCTGTGCATGGTCAGGCGACACGTGCACGCATCGGGCGGATTAGGGGTGCCGGGCGCCAGGAGCGGCCGCGCTCCGGGAAAGCGTGCGTAGGTCGCCCGCCACACGGCGACCTGCCGACGACGCCGGACGAGCAGAATTTTCGGCAACCACCGACCCGGGAGCCGTGATGAACAAGACCTTGATCCTGAGCATCCTCGCTGCTGCCGCAGCGGCAACCCACGCCCAGACCACCGTGACGATCAACGGCATCGTCGACGCGGGCGTCAACCGCGTCAGCGGACTTCGCGGCGGCTCGGTCACCGGGCTCGCGAGCGGCATCATGGAAGGGTCCCGGCTCGCCTTTCGCGCCAACGAGGATCTTGGCGGCGGATACCGCGCGCTCTTCCTGATGGAGCACCGCCTCGAGGTCGATACCGGGGGAATCGCCAACCGCCCGTATTCCGGGCTGCAGGTGCCCGACCGGCTCAGCCAGGCTGCTCGGCTCGGCCTGCCGGCGGCGCTGCAGCCCGCAGTGACGTCGGTTGCCGGCAGCATCGGCTCGGGTATCGGCGTCAACCTGGCTGGCAATTTCTGGGATCGGCAGATCTACCTGGGTCTGGTGACGCCGGTCGGTGCAGTGCTCGCCGGACGGCAGTACACGCCGGCGTATGAAATTTCAGGCACCTACGACGCGCTCGGCACGCAGTCGAGCCTGGCGGCGGGGCAGGTGGCAACCTTCCCGAGCGCCGTCGACCTCCGGGTCAGCAACGCCGTGGCCTACCGTGTCCAACAGGGTCCGTATACCGCGAGCGCCATGGTCGCGGCCGGCGAGAACCAGCCGACCACCGGCCGCTTCGCAGGCGGGATGGGGATGTATCGGACCGGCGCATTCTCGGCCGGCCTGGGCTACAACGCCCGGCGCAACGAGCGCGGCCAGAAATCGCTTCGCACCCTTTCCGCCGGCGCCTCTGCCAGGCTCGGGCCAGGCACGCTCAGCGGCCTGTTCATGGTGGCCAAGGACGACAACCCCTCGGCGATGACCGGCATCTCGGCGCAACTGACTCCGGCCGTCGGCGCGGCCGCGGCCGGCCTGGTGCAGAACGCCTTCATCCAGGCGCTTCGGCAGGACGGGCGCCTCATGCATGTCGGCTACAAGCTGCCACTCGGCGTGCACACGCTCTACGTGGCGTACAGCCGCTGGAACGACCGCACCGCATCGAACGCCGACGTGGCGAGCTATGGCGTCGCCTACACCTACGCGCTCTCGAAACGCACCGACCTGAATCTGGTGGCGGCACGCTTCGACAACCGCAACCTGGGCCAGGCGGCGCCCGGCGGTGCCGGCTTCCTCGGCGGCGTCACGGCAAGCGCCGGTCGCGACGCGACCAACCTCGCAGTCGGGCTGCGGCACCGGTTCTGAGTCTCTGCGTCGATCGAGTCGGCATGGGGCGCACGCCCCGCTGCGCGATCGACGAGGCAACCCCGCCGAGCCACCTTCCGGCACGGCACCTACCGAACACGGGTATTCGGAACGACCTTGCTGGCCTGCCGCAATGCACCAGCGACTCAGCGCTCGCCGACCAGCGCGGCGAGTTCGTCGTCGCTGAATCCGGCTGCTCGACGCGCCTCGAGATTGAACGGGCCGCGCAAACGCGGCGCACCGTAGGTCGCCGCCAGCTCGGCATAGGTGGCGACCGGGTCCAGGGCGCGTTCGCTGCAGAGGCGGCGGTACCAGTCATTGCCGATGGCCACGTGGCCGATTTCGTCGCGCAGGATGATGTCGAGGATCTCGCCGCCGCGGTGATCGCCCGCGCCGACCAACTTCGCCCTGATCGGTGGTGAGGCGTCGAGCCCCCGCGCCTCCAGCGTGCGCGGCACCAGGGCAATGCGCGCAAGCAGGTCATGCCGGGTCTGCTCGGCCATGTGCCAGAGGGCGTCATGGGCAGGAAAGTCGCCGTAGGAAAAGCCATGCGTCAACAGGTGATCGCGCAGCAACTCGAAGTGATGGGCCTCTTCCTTCGCCACCCCGATCCACTGCCGGTAGAACGCATCCGGCAGCCCCCCGAAGCGCCAGCAGAGATCGAGCGCCAGATCGATCGCATTGAGTTCGATGTGTGCCAAGGCATGAATCAGCGCCGCCCGTCCTTCGACCGTTGCCATCGAGCGCTGCCGAAGCTCGGTGTGCGGCACGAGCCGAGGCAGCGCCGGGCGGCCTGGAATACCGCCGGGGTCGGCGAGCGCCACGGCCGCGCCGGTCTCGAGGCCCGGGTCGAGCGCACGCGCCCGAGCGGCCTTGGCGTCGGCGTCGCACACGCGGAGAACGTCGAGGGCGGCATGGCGCAAGGTCGCTGTCATGCACAGGATTGTCGGGCGCCGAACCGCAGAGAGCGACTCGCGTGAGGCTCCTCATACGCCACGAAATTCCCAAAGCAGCGACGTGCCCGCCGAGCGCCGCCCACTTCACTGGACTTGGCCTGTTGCGATTCCTTTCGATGCCGCCCTGGCAAGGCCGCGCTTTGCAACCCGTTCCTCTGCGCTCGGGACCGTCACGCGCCGCAGGCCACGCTCCTAAAATCACCCCACCGCAGCAGCACGGGGAAAACCCATGGCCGTCTACCAGCTCGATGAGCACGTTCCGCAGGTTGCCGATTCGGCGTTCGTCGCCGACAGCGCACAGGTCATTGGCCAGGTCGAGCTGGCCGAGGACAGCAGCGTCTGGTTCGGTGCGGTGCTGCGGGGCGATACCGAGTTGCTGCGCATCGGGCGCGGCAGCAACGTGCAGGAAGGCACCGTGATCCATGCCGACGCCGGCTTCCCGGTGACGCTCGGCGAGAACGTCACCGTGGGCCACCAGGTGATGCTGCACGGCTGCAGCGTCGGCGACGGCTCGCTGATCGGCATCCAGTCGATCGTGCTCAACGGCGCGCGGATCGGCCGGAACTCGCTGGTCGGCGCCGGTTCGCTGGTGACGGAGGGCAAGGAATTCCCGGACGGCTCGCTGATCCTGGGGCGGCCGGCCAAGGTGGTGCGTGCGCTGACGCCTGAGCAGATCGAAGGTCTGCAGCAAAGCGCGCGGCACTACGTCGAGAACGGCCGCCGCTTCAAGTCGGGGCTGAAGAAACTGGATCCGGCCGCGTGAGCGAACTGCACAAGTTCCTTTTCGAAGGCCTGCCGGTGCGCGGCATGCTGGTCCGGCTGACCGACGACTGGCAGGAAATCCTGCGCCGGCGCGAGCAGGCGGGCGACCGTTTTCCGCAGCCGGTCGAGTTGCTGCTCGGCGAAATGGCCGCGGCCGGCGTGCTGCTGCAGGCGAGCATCCGATTCGAAGGTGCACTGGTGCTGCAGATCTATGGCGACGGGCCGGTGAAGCTGACTGTTGCCGAGGTTCAGCACGACCTGGCTTTTCGTGCGACCGCAAAGGTGATCGGCGAGGTCGCGGACGGCGCAACGCTCGAATCGATGCTCAACCTGGGCGGCGCCGGGCGCTGTGCCATCACCCTCGATCCGGGCGACAAGATGCCCGGGCAGCAGCCGTATCAGGGCGTCGTGCCGCTGTACGGCGACCAGCGCGAGCCGCTGCAGAAGCTCTCGGAGGTGATCGAGCACTACATGCTGCAGTCGCAGCAGCTCGACACCCGGCTGATATTGGCCGCCAACCGCGATATCGCCGCGGGCCTGCTGATCCAGCGGCTGCCGGTGGAGGGCGTCGGCAATTTGCACGATGCACGCAACGAGGACGAGATCGGCCTCAACGACGCCTACAACCGCATCGCCCTGCTTGCGGGAACGCTGACGTCTGGCGAGCTGCTCGGACTCGACGCCGACCGGCTGCTGCACCGGCTTTTCTGGGAGGAAACGGTGCGCCGGTTCGAGCCGCTCAGCGGCGAGAACGGCCCGCGCTTTGCGTGCAGCTGCTCACGCGAGCGGGTCGCGAGCATGTTGCAGAGCCTCGGCCGCGACGAGGTCGACGGCATCGTCGCCGAACAGGGGCGGGCCGAGATCGCCTGCGACTTCTGCGGAACCAAGTACCGCTTCGATGCGATCGACGTTGCAGGCGTGTTCACGCCGGCCGACCTTCAGGCTCCGGGGTCGCCAACGCTGAACTGACGCCGACCGGCCACGTGCTCGCGCGGCTATCGACTCGATGGCGCGGGCACCTGGACCAGGATCTCGTCGGGCTTGAGCATGCCGAGCTCGAAGCGCGCGCGTTCCTCGACCATCTCGAGGCCCTGCTTCAGATCGTTCAGCTCGGCCGTCAGCCGGGCGTTGCGGGCGTGGGCCTGCTCGTTGACAAGCTGCTGCGTCGAAAGCGCGGCCTGCAAGTCCATCACCCGGCGCACGCCGCCCTTGCCGAGCCAGAGCGTGCCGTGAACCAGCGCCAGCAGGGCGACGAGCACCAGGGTCAGGACACGCATCGAGCTTTGCCCGCGGCTCGCAATCCGCCTCAGCGCAGGTTGTAGAAGGCGCTGCGACCGGGATAGCTCGCCACGTCGCCGAGGTCCTCCTCGATGCGCAGCAACTGGTTGTACTTCGCCATGCGGTCGCTGCGGCTCATCGAGCCGGTCTTGATCTGGCCGGCGTTGGTGCCGACGGCAATGTCGGCAATGGTCGAATCCTCGGTCTCGCCCGAGCGGTGGCTGATCACCGCGGTGTAGTTGGCGCGCTTGGCCATCTCGATCGCGGCGAAGGTTTCGGTCAGCGTGCCGATCTGGTTGATCTTGATCAGGATCGAGTTGGCGATGCGTTTGTCGATGCCTTCCTTGAGGATCTTGGTGTTGGTGACGAACAGGTCGTCACCGACCAGCTGCACCCGCTGACCCAGGCGCTCGCTGAGGTGCTTCCAGCCGTCCCAGTCGTTTTCGGCCATGCCGTCCTCGATGCTGATGATCGGGTACTTGTCGCACCAGCTGGCCAGCATGTCGGTCCATTGCTCGGCCGAGAGCGTCAGGTTTTCGCCGTCGAGCCGGTAGCCGTGCGAGCCGTTGGCGCCGGGCTTGTAGAACTCGCTGGCGGCGCAGTCGAGGCCGATGGCGATCTGCTCGCCCGCCGTGTAGCCGGCCTTGTCGATCGCCTGCAGGATCAGCTGGATCGCCGCCTCGTGGCTTTCGACGCTCGGCGCGAATCCGCCTTCGTCACCGACCGCGGTGCTCATGCCCTTGTCGTGGATGATCTTCTTCAGCGCGTGGAACACCTCGGCACCGTAGCGCACCGCCTCGCGAAAGCTCGGTGCGCCGACCGGGATGATCATCAGCTCCTGGAGGTCGAGGTTGTTGTTGGCATGCGCCCCGCCGTTGATGACGTTCATCATCGGCACCGGCAGCTGCATTGCGCCCGAGCCACCGAAGTATCGATAGAGCGGCAGCCCCGACTCTTCGGCCGCTGCGCGCGCCACCGCCATGCTGACGGCAAGCGTCGCGTTGGCGCCGAGACGGCTCTTGTTGTCGGTGCCGTCGAGGTCGATCAGGGTGCGGTCGAGAAAGGCCTGCTCGCTGGCGTCGAGCCCGAGGACCGCCTCGCTGATCTCGGTGTTGACATGCTCGACCGCGCGCAGCACGCCCTTGCCCAGGTAGCGTGCGTTGTCGCCGTCGCGCAGCTCGATGGCTTCGCGCGACCCGGTCGAGGCACCCGACGGCACCGCGGCACGCCCCATCGTCCCCGACTCGAGCAGGACGTCGCATTCGACCGTCGGATTGCCACGGCTGTCGAGAATTTCACGGCCGACGATGTCGACGATTGCACTCATAGGGGTTCCTTATTCGGATTGAAGAAGCGGCTCGACACCGGCCACCACGACCATCGACATGATCGCTGCGCCCATGCGCGCCTGACGCGCGCGGCCGTACTCGGGCGAATCGTAGAAGGCCTCGGCCTTCTCCGGCGACTCGAACTTCAGCAGCACCAGCCGGTCGGGGTGCCAGTCGCCTTCGAGGACGCGTACCGCGCCGCCCCGGACCAGCACCTCGGCGCCGTGCGCCTGCATCGCCAGGGTCGAGAAGGTCTTGTATTCCTCGTACTGCGCGGCGTTGGTGACGCGCACGTTGGCAATGATGTAGGCACTCATCGTCAGCAGCTGAAGTCGTTTTCGAGCAGCGGCCGCGACTTGACCACCCGGTCGATTGCCACCAACTGCTCGAGCAGGGCCTTCATGTGTTTCAGCGGCACCGCGTTCGGTCCGTCGCTGAGCGCGTTGGCAGGGTCCGGGTGCGTCTCCATGAAGAGCCCGGCAACGCCGACGCCGACCGCGGCCCGGGCCAGCACCGGGACGAACTCGCGCTGGCCGCCGCTGCTCGTGCCCTGGCCGCCGGGCAACTGGACCGAATGCGTCACGTCGAAGACGACCGGTGCGCCGGTCTCGCGCATGATCGCCAGCGACCGCATGTCGCTCACGAGGTTGTTGTAGCCGAAGCTCACGCCGCGCTCGCAGGCCATGAAGCTGTCTTCGGGCAGTGCCTTTTCGCGTGCCGCCTGCCGCGCCTTGTCGATCACGTTCTTCATGTCGCCCGGCGCCAGGAACTGGCCCTTCTTGATGTTCACCGGCTTGCCCGACTGCGCGACGGCGCGGATGAAATCCGTCTGGCGGCACAGGAATGCCGGCGTCTGCAGCACGTCGACCACCGCCGCAACGCGGGCGATCTCGCCCTCGGCGTGCACATCGGTCAGCACCGGCACGTCGAGTTCACGCCGCACCTTGGCCAGGATCTCGAGCCCCCGGTCCATGCCCGGGCCGCGAAACGAACTGCCGCTCGACCGGTTCGCCTTGTCGTAGCTGCTCTTGAAGACGAACGGGATGCCGAGCTCGCCGGTGATCTCCTTCAGTCGGCCGGCGACGTCGAGCTGGAGCTGCTCGGACTCGACGACGCAGGGCCCGGCGATGAGGAAAAAAGGACGGTCGAGGCCGACTTCGAAGCCGCACAGCCTCATTGCACCCGCTCCGCCGACGCTTGTTCGTTGCGCGCCGTGTCGCGTGCAAGCGCAGCCTCGATGTACGAGATGAAGAGCGGATGCCCGTCCCACGGCGTCGACTTGAACTCGGGATGGAACTGCACGCCCATGAACCAGGGGTGCACCGACTTCGGCAGCTCGACGATTTCGGTGAGCTTCTCGCGCTGGGTAATCGCCGAGATCACCAGCCCCGCGTCGCGCAGCTGGTCCAGGTAATGCGCGTTGGCTTCGTAGCGGTGGCGGTGACGCTCGGTCACCACGTCGCCGTAGATCGCGTGCGCCAGTGTGTCGGGCACCACGTCCGAGCTTTGCGCGCCGAGGCGCATGGTGCCGCCGAGGTCCGACTGCGCATCGCGCTTCTGGATCGAGCCGTCGGCCTCGTGCCATTCGTCGATCAGCGCAATCACCGGGTGCGGCGTCGCCGGGTCGAATTCGGTGCTGTTGGCACCGGTCAATCCGGCCATGTGGCGCGCGTATTCGATCGTCGCCACCTGCATGCCGAGACAGATGCCGAGATAAGGAATGCCGTTTTCGCGCGCGTATTGCGCTGCCAGGATCTTGCCCTCGACGCCGCGCTTGCCGAAACCACCGGGGACGAGGATGGCGGCAAACCGGTCGAGCTGTGGCAGGTTGCGCGGCGTGAGCAGCTCGGAATCGAGGTATTCGATGTCGACCCGGGCGCGGTTGTGGATGCCGGCGTGGCGCAGCGCCTCGTTCAGCGACTTGTACGAGTCGGAAAGCTCGGTGTACTTGCCGCACATCGCGATCCGCACCGTGCGCTGCGGCTGCGCCACTTCCGCGACCAGGGCGTCCCAGCGCTTCAGGTTCGCCGGCGGCGTGTTCAGCCGCAGCTTGTCACAGATCAATCCGTCGAGACCCTGCTCGTGCAGCATCCGCGGCACCTTGTAGATCGTGTCGACGTCCCACATCGAGATCACGCCCCATTCCGGAACGTTGGTGAAAAGCGAGATCTTCTCGCGCTCCTCGTCCGGAATCGGACGGTCGGCGCGGCACAGGAGGGCGTCGGCCTGGATGCCGATCTCGCGCAGTTTCTGTGCCGTGTGCTGCGTCGGCTTGGTCTTCAGCTCGCCGGCAGCGGCGATCCACGGCACGTAGGTGAGGTGGACGAACGCGCTGTGGTTCGGCCCCATGCGCAGGCTCATCTGGCGCACGGCTTCGAGGAACGGCAGCGATTCGATGTCGCCCACGGTGCCGCCGATCTCGACGATGGCCACATCGACCGGCGCGCCGGATTCGGCGCCGCGGCGGATCAGGTCCTGGATTTCATTGGTGATGTGCGGAATCACCTGGACCGTCTTGCCGAGGTAGTCGCCGCGGCGCTCCTTCTCGAGCACGCTCTGGTAGATGCGACCGGTGGTGAAGTTGTTCGCCCGGCGCATGCGCGTCGTGATGAAGCGCTCGTAGTGGCCGAGGTCCAGGTCGGTCTCGGCGCCGTCATCGGTGACGAAGACTTCGCCGTGCTGGAACGGCGACATCGTCCCCGGGTCGACGTTGATGTAGGGGTCGAGCTTGATCAGGGTGACCTTGAGTCCGCGCGATTCGAGGATCGCCGCAAGCGACGCCGCCGCAATGCCCTTGCCCAGCGAGGACACCACACCGCCGGTGACAAAGACGAACTTGGTCATGTAAATCAGCATCCGCGCTGGCGTTTGCTGTGCTGCTAAAAGGTCATTATAGAAGGGGGGTCGGGCCGCAATTCCCGCGCGCCGGGGCGCGCATGCGACCCCCGGCGCGCCTGCGGATCAGATCAGTTTCTGCCCCGGATGCGTGATCTTCTTCATCGGCGGGTAGCGCTCCGAGACGGTGCAGATGGGGGTCTGGCTGTTGCCACCCGTCCACTGCGGATCTTCGAGCGCCTCGAAGCTCTGCCGCAGCAGCTGGCCCCAGCTGCCGCGAATCATCTTGAAGTAGGGATTGTTCTCGTCGATGCAGACCAGCTGCTGGCTCTGGAAGCGGTCGTTCTCGTAGACCAGCAAGTCGAGCGGCAAACCCACCGAGAGGTTCGACTTCAACGTCGAGTCCATCGACACGAGCGCGCACTTGGCGGCTTCGTCGAGCGGCGTCGACGGCATGATCATGCGGTCGAGCACCGGCTTGCCGTACTTCGACTCGCCCATCTGGAAAAACGGGGTTTCCGGCGTCGCCTCGATGAAATTGCCGGTCGAATAGACCAGGAACAGCCGCATCGCCTCGCCCTTGATCTGCCCGCCGAAGATCATCGAGACGTTGAAGTCCATGCCGGCCGCACGCAACGCCGGACCGTCCTGATCGTCGATGCGGCGCATGGCGCTGCCGAGCACGCGGACCGCGTCGAACATGCTGCGCGCGTTCCAGATCGTCACCGGCGGGCCGTCGGCGCTGGACAGCTCCTCGGTCTGCAGGATTTCGCGCACCGACTGGCTGATCGACAGGCTGCCGGCCGACAGCAGCACCATGAAGCGGTCGTCGGGCCGCTCGTAGATCATCATTTTGCGAAAGGTGCTGATCTGGTCGACGCCGGCGTTGGTACGCGAGTCCGAGACGAAGACCAGTCCGGCGGACACCTTGATTCCGATGCAGTAGGTCATGGGTTGGGGTTGGTGAGTGATTTGAGCCGGTATAGCGCATCGAGCGCATCGCGCGGGCTGAGCTGGTCGGGATCGATCGCGTCGAGCGCCTGCTGCAGGCTCGAGCATTCGGCCGCTGCGGGGGTTTCCGGCGCCGCCGAAAAGAGGTCGATCTGCGGATCGCCAGCGCGCTGCTGGGTCTCGAGCGCTTCGAGCGTTGCGCGGGCCTGGCGCAGCACCGGTGCCGGCATGCCGGCAAGGCGTGCGACCTGCACGCCGAAGCTGCGGCTCGCCGGCCCGGGCTGGATTTCATGCAGGAAAACGATGTCGTCGCCGCTCTCCGCAGCGCCGACATGCAGGTTGAAGGCGCGCTCATGGCGCTTCGGCAGCTCGGTCAACTCGAAATAGTGCGTTGCAAAGAGGGCAAAGGCGCGATTGCGGTCGTGCAGCTGCGAAGCGATTGCGCCGGCCAGCGCCATGCCGTCGAAGGTCGAGGTGCCACGGCCGATCTCGTCCATCAACACCAGCGAGCGGTCGGTGGCGCGGTGCACGATTGCCGCTGCTTCGGTCATCTCGAGCATGAAGGTCGACTGGGCCCGCGCCAGGTCGTCGGCGGCGCCGATCCGGGTGTGGATCGCATCGATCGGCCCGAGCCGGCAGCTGGCGGCCGGCACGTACGAGCCGACCGACGCCAGAAGCACGATCAGCGCCACCTGCCGCATGTAGGTGCTCTTGCCGCCCATGTTCGGCCCGGTGATGATCATTAGCCGGCGGTGCGGGTCGAGCCGGCAGTCGTTGGCCATGAAGCTGCCGCCTTTTTCCTGCAGGCGCTGCTCGACCACCGGATGGCGGCCGGCGGTGATCTCGATGCACGACTCGTTGGTGAACTGCGGCCGGCACCAGCCGAGCGTCGTCGCCCGCTCGGCCAGCGCGGCAAGCACGTCGAGTGCGGCGAGCGCGCGGCCGACTTCCGCCAGCGCTTCGAGGTGGGGCTGCAGCTGCTCGAGCAGTTCGTCGTAAAGCAGCTTTTCGCGGGCCAGCGCACGCTCCTGCGCCGAGAGTGCCTTGTCCTCGAACGCCTGCAGCTCGGGCGTGACGTAACGCTCGGCGTTCTTCAGTGTCTGGCGGCGGCGGTAGTCGGACGGCACCTTGCTCGCCTGGGCCTGGCTGACCTCGATGAAGAAGCCATGCACCCGGTTGAACTGCACCCGCAGATTGGCGATGCCGCTGCGCTCGCGCTCGCGGCTTTCCAGCTCGAGCAGGTAGGCGTCGCAGTTCTGGCCGATTCCGCGCAGCTCGTCGAGCTCGGCGTCGTAGCCCGCGGCGATGACGCCGCCATCACGCAGCCAGACCGCAGGCTCGCCGGCGATCACCGCAGCAAGCAGCGCCTCGACCGCGGGCGGCGACGCAAGCGCCTGATCGAGCGCTTCCAGCAGCAGCGAGTCGCCGCGCGGCGCGGCCAGCCGCAGCCGTGGCAACTCGCGCAGGGTATCGCGCAGCCCCGCCAGCTCGCGCGGCCGCACCTGGCGCAGTGCGATGCGCGACGTGATGCGTTCGACGTCGCTGACCGCGCCCAGGGCCTCGCGCAGCCGCTCGCCGCCGCGGTCGACCAGACAGGCCAGCGCCGCATGCCGCTGCGATGCCACCTGCCGGTCGCGCAGCGGCTGCGTCAGCCACTGGCGCAGCAGCCGGCTGCCCATTCCGGTGCAGCAGGTGTCGAGCAGCGACAGCAGCGTCGGCGAGTCTTCGCCGCGCAGCGTTTGCGTCAGTTCGAGATTGCGCAGCGTCGTCGCCGGCAGTTCGAGCTGGTCGTCGCTGCGTTCGACGGTGAGGCTGCGCAGATGCACCAGTGCCTGTCCCTGCGTCTGCTCGGCGTAGCTCAGCAGGGCGGCGGCCGCGGCATGGGCCTGCGGCAGTTGCTGCGCGTCGTAGCCCGCGAGGCTGGCGACGCGCAGCTGCTCGCACAGCTTGCGCTCGCCCAGCGCGGCGTCGAACTGCCAGGCCGGGCGGTACGTCAGCAGGGCGCTGCCGACGTCGTTCAGCACCGCGGGCGACTGGTCGCGGTCGGCCAGTATTTCGGCCGGCTCGAGCCGGGCGAGCCACGCCGGCAGCTCGCCGTCGCCGCATTCGCAGATGCCGAGCTGGCCGGCGGCGACGTCGAGCCAGGCCAGCCCGTGCCGCGGTGGGCCACGCCGGCTGCGGCTTGCCACGGCCAGCAACACGGCGCTGCGCTTGTCGGACAGCAGCTCGCCATCGGTCAGCGTGCCGGGCGTCACCACGCGGACCACCTTGCGTTCGACCGGGCCCTTGGCCGCGCCGACGTCGCCGACCTGCTCGCAGATGGCCACCGCGACACCGAGTCGCACCAGCTTGGCGAGATAGCCGTCGAGCGACTGCACCGGCACGCCGGCCATCACCACCGGCTCGCCGCCGCTCTGGCCGCGCGTGGTTAGCGTGATGTCGAGCAGCCGGTTGGCGCGGCGGGCGTCGTCGTAGAACAGCTCGTAGAAGTCGCCCATCCGGAACAGCAGCAGCGTGTCCGGATGCTCGGCCTTGATGCGCAGGTACTGCGCCATCAACGGGGTATGCGCCGCACGGGGCTTTTCGACGCTGGACTCGGGCTGCGACATCGGGGCTCGGATGGAAATTCGGTGCCGAAGTGGCCTGCAGCCGTCGGATCGTTCGAGCAGGATGTTAAAGGCCTGAAGGGGAATGTTTTGCGCGGACGGCGCACCCTGTTCGGCGCATCGGTGCAAGATGGGGCGTTCTGCGAAAGGCTGCACGATGGAATTCGGTTATCCCCGGCCGCAGCTCGAGCGGGCGGAGTGGACTTCGCTCAACGGCCGCTGGGATTTCGCCTTCGACGACGGCCGCGAATGGCACCGACCGGCGCAGGTACCCGGCTGGCCGCTGACGATCGTCGTGCCGTTTCCACCCGAGTCGCAGGCGAGCGGCATCGCCGATCCGAGTTTCCACCGCGCATGCTGGTACCGGCGCGAGTTCGAGGCCATGCCGGCGCAGGGGCGGCTGATTCTGCGCTTCGGCGCTGTCGACTATGCGGCGCGCGTGTGGGTCAACGACCATCTGGTTGCCGCGCATGAAGGCGGCCACACGCCTTTTTCCGCCGACATCACCGATTTCCTCGATCCATCGGGCCGTCAGGTGGTGTGCGTCGGCGTCGAAGACGATCCGCATGACCTGACCAAGCCGCGCGGCAAGCAGGACTGGCAGGCCGAGCCGCACTCGATCTGGTATCCGCGCACCACCGGCATCTGGCAGACGGTCTGGCTCGAGCGCGTCGCCCGCACCTTTGTGGAGAAGATTCGCTGGACGCCGCACGTCGAGAACTTCGCCATCGCCTTCGAGGCCCGCATGGCTGGCGACGAAGCCGATGACCTGGCGATCGAGATCCGGCTGCAGCACGGCAACCGGGTGCTGGCGCACGACCGCTACGCGGTCTTTAACCGCGAGGTCGACCGGGTGATCGTGCTTTCCGACCCGGGCATCGACGACTCGCGCAACGAATTGCTCTGGAGTCCCGGAGCGGCCGACGCTGCTCGACGCGACGATCCGGCTGCTGCACGCCGGTGTCGTGATCGACGAGTTCCGCTCGTACACGGCGCTGCGCTCGGTGCACATCCTGCGCGACCGCTTCATGCTCAACAGCCGCCCGTACATGCTGCGGCTGGTGCTCGATCAGGGCTACTGGCCCGAGACGCTGCTTGCGGCGCCGGGCGACGCCGCCTTGAAGCGCGACGTCGAACTCGCCAAGGCGATGGGTTTCAACGGCGTCCGCAAGCACCAGAAGATCGAGGACCCGCGCTATCTCTACTGGGCCGACCGGCTCGGGCTGCTGGTCTGGGAGGAAATGCCGTCGGCCTACCGGTTCACCCGAACCGCGATCAAGCGCACGGTGCGCGAATGGAGCGAGGCGATCGAGCGCGACTACAGCCATCCCTGCGTCATCGTCTGGGTGCCCTTCAACGAGTCGTGGGGCGTACCCGAGCTGACCGCGATCGGCGCGCAACGCAATGCGGTGGAGGCGCTCTACCACCTGACGAAGACGCTCGATCCGACACGGCCGGTGATCGGCAACGACGGCTGGGAAAGCAGCGCCACCGACATCATCGGCATCCACGACTACGAAGCCGACACCGACCGCCTGCAGCAGCGCTACAGCACCGATGCGCCACCCGAGCAGCTGTTCGACCAGCGCCGGCCGGGGGGCCGCATCCTGACGCTGGACGGATATCCACACCGCGGCCAGCCGATCATGCTGACCGAGTTCGGCGGCATCGCGTACCGGCTCTGCCATCAAGCTGGCGTCGACCACGAGTGGGGCTACGTCGAAGCGGCCGACGAGGCGGAGTTCGCGCGACTCTACGAAAAGCTGATGCACACGGTCATCCACTGCGCGCTTTTCAGCGGTTTCTGCTACACCCAGTTTGCAGACACCTTCCAGGAAGCCAACGGGCTGCTCTGCGCCGACCGCACACCGAAGATGCCGATCGAGCGCATCGCCCGGGCGACAACCGCGCCGCGGCGCTACCTTTTCGGGGAACCGTCCTGATGCACTCGCTCGAACTGCGCAAACCCGACGGCCGCTCGCTCACGCTCTATGCCCGGGCGCCGATCGAGGCTGCAGGAATCGTCGCGCCGAGCCCGTTTGCCGAGCGGCTCGGCTTGAACCCGCATCTGCGCTGGCATCCGCTGCGTGGCGAATGGGTCACCTACGCCGCCTACCGGCAGGGCCGCACCTTCCTGCCCCCGCCCGAGTACAACCCGCTGGCGGTGACCAGCGATGCGGCACATCCGACCGAGGTGCCGGCGGGCGCCTGGGACGTCGCCGTGTTCGACAACCGCTTTCCCTCGCTTGCGCCGGCGCCCGACGGGCAAGTGCTGCCGAGCCTGCCGGTGCCGACGGCGCCCGCCGATGGTCGCTGCGAGGTTGTCGTCTACAGCCAGGACCCGAACGGCTCGCTGGGCGCACTGCCGCTCGGCCACGTCGAACTGCTGCTGCAGGTGTGGGGCGAGCGCAGCCGACTCCTCGGCGCCGAACGCGGCATCGCCTACGTGCTGCCCTTCGAGAACCGCGGCGCCGAGGTCGGCGTCACGCTGCACCATCCTCATGGACAGATCTATGCCTACCCGGTCGTGCCGCCGGTGCCCGCGCGCATGCAGCAGCAGGCGACGGCGCATTTCGCTGCGCATCGCTCGAGCCCGCTCCAGGCACTCGTCGATGCCGAACTCGCCGGCCGCGAGCGGCTGCTCTACGCCGGACCGCACGCCCTGGCTTTCGTTCCGGTGTGCGCACGCTACCCGTACGAGGTGTGGGTGGCGCCGATCGAGCCGGTGGCCCGACTGGAGGAACTGACCGACGACCAGCGTGCGGACCTCGCCCGCGCGCTGAAGACCGTGCTGCTGAAGTACGACGGCCTCTGGCAACGGCCGTTGCCGTATCTGATGGCGTGGTACCAGGCGCCGAGCGACGGTCTGCCCCATCCGGAATGGCACCTGCACGCCGAGTTCTACCCACCCTACCGCAGCGCCGACCGCCTCAAGTACCTGGCGGGAACCGAGATCGGCGCGGGCTTTTTCGCCATGGACGTGCTGCCCGAGGACAAGGCCCGCGAGCTGCAGAAGATCGAGGTCGCGATCGAATGACGGCGCACGCACCCGACCTGCCGGTCTCCGCCGACGCGCCGGGCCGGGTCAACCTGCTCGGCGAGCACACCGACTACAGCGAGGGCTACGTGCTGCCGACGGCGATTCCGCAGCGCACCACGGTGACGCTGCGGCGCGGCAGGGAAAGCGGTCATTCATTGCGCTCAGCCGAGATCGGCCAGCTGGTGCATTTCAGCCTGGACGCCGCGCCGGAAGAAGCATTCGCCAGGTACGTGTACGGCTGCCTTGTCGAAGCGAGCAAAAGCGGCCTCGCCATTGCGCCACTCGACATCGAGGTTCGTTCCGAGGTGCCGATCGGTGTCGGCCTGTCGTCGAGCGCCGCGCTCGAAGTCGCCACGCTGCGCGCCTTGCGCGAGTTCCTGGCAGCACCCTGGGACGCCGTCGAGATCGCCCGTATGGCCCAGCGCGCGGAGATCGAACATGCCGGCGTGCGCTGCGGCATCATGGACCAGATGGCGGCAAGCCTCGGCGACACCGAAAGCGCGCTGTTCCTCGACACCCGGACGCTGCAATGCCGCCGCATCGCACTGCCGCGGGGCACGCAGGTCCTGGTTCTCGATTCCGGCATCTCGCGATCCCTGGCCGAAAGCGGCTACAACCAGCGGCGCAGCGAGTGCGAGGCGGCCGCCCGGCAGCTCGGTGTCGGGTCGCTGCGCGACGCCAGCGCCCTCACGCAACTCGAAGGCCTGCCCGAACTGCTGCGGCGTCGCGCACGCCACGTCCTGAGCGAAAACGCCCGCGTTCTTGAGGCGCTGACCTGCGGTGACGACGCCGGGCGCTGGGGGCTGCTGATGAACCAGTCGCACGCCAGCCTGCGCGACGATTTCGAGGTGTCGGTCGAGCCGCTCGACCGGCTCGTGGCCCTGCTGCAGGCGCATCCTGCGGTGTATGGAGCCAAGCTGACGGGTGCCGGCTTCGGTGGTGCCTGCGTGGCGCTCTGCGTGTCATCCGAGCTGCTGCGGGTCGCCGGAGACACCCTCCAGGCCTTCGCGGCCGTCGGTGGTCGTGGTCGGCTGCTGGTGCCGGTCGCCCCGGCCGTTTCAGCGCGTGCGAGGGTCGCCCGGCGTTAGCGGTCGCGGTCCGGGCATCCGGTCGCCGCGTTCGCCGCGCTCCCGGTGCTCGTCGCCACGATAACGGTCATCCCTGCGCCCCGGGTCGTAAGGAGGGTGCGAGCCTGGCACCCATTGACGCCGATCCGAACCCGGACCAACCGGCGCGACCGGGACCGAGTACCCAGGCGGAACATGCTGCGTCGGCGGGGGGCGCGGGCCGGGCTCGCGGACGAAATAGACCGGCCGGTCGCAGGCACTGTAGCGATCGCAGTGCTGACGCCAGTCGCGGTGATGCTCAGGCGGCACGTGAAGGTAGACCGGTGGCCCGAGCGGGCTGTAGCGCGGTGGCGCCACGACGATGGGCTGGTTGTAAACGATGCCTGGTCCGTAAGCACCGACTCCGGCGCCACCGTAGATTGGCGGCCCGCCGTAGCCCACGGGGCGGGCAACCGGGACGACGCAGCCCGTGAGGACGGACGCCGCGGTGAGCACTGCGAACACGATCTTCATAGCGAATTCTCGGCAGGCAACATGCCTTTTAAACGCAAGCCCCGCCGGAAAGCACACGCTGCAAAGCAACATTACGGATCTTTACCGTTGCGGGCCCGCCTTCTGCCCTAAAGATTTTTGGAACGCTGCATCCAGTTTCTATGCTGCGACGTAAGCACCACAACGGCTCGGATCGAGCCGTTTCTCGGCCGTTTCGCTCGACCCCCCTTGGAGGAGATTTATGAATTCGAATTCATTCCCGCGCCTTTTGCCCATTACCTTGGCTGTGAGCGCCGTCTGCGCCCTCAGCAGCCAGGCCGTCCTCGCCTCGAGCCATCGCGAGGCGCCTGCGCTCACGGCGTCGCCCAAAGTCGACGGGACCGACTTGTACCTGTTCAGAAGCTACGAGCCTGGCCGCGCCGGCTTTGTGACTGCCATTGCCAACTACCAGCCGTTCCAGGATCCGCAGGGCGGGCCGAATTTCTACCAGTTCGACCAGGATGCGCTGTACGAGATCCATTTCGACAGCAACGGCGATGCCAAGGAAGACCTGACGTTTCAGTTCCGCTTCACCAATGCGCTGAAGGGCACGGCCTTGACCATCGGTGGCCAGAGCGTGCCGATTCCGCTGATCCAGTCGGGTGGCGTCAGCGCCCAGGACACGTCGAAGTTGAACGTCAACGAGACGTTTACCGTCGACGTCGTTCGCAACGATCGTCGCAGTGGCACCCGTGTTGGCAAACTGACCAACGTCAGCGGCGGCTCGTCGACCTTCACCAAGCCTGTCGACAACATCGGTGACAAGACCTTTGGCAGCGCCACCGGTTACGAAACCTATGCGAACCAGTACATCTATAACGTCGCGATACCGGGTTGCACCGAGTCAGGGGAAACTTTTCGTCGGCCAGCGGAAGGAGCCGTTCTTCATCGCGGTCGGCAAGATATTCGACCTGGTCAACCTGAACCCGGTTGGCCCGGAAACCGATCCTGCAAGTGGCAACCGGAACGATCTGGAGGGGAAGAACGTCAGCACGCTGGCTCTGGAACTGCCGATCAGCTGTGTCAATCCGACGGCATCCAACGACCCGGTGGTCGGCGCCTGGACGACCGCAAGCGTTCGCCAGGGACGCCTTCACAACAAGGCACCGTCGGGCATGAACAACGCCGTCAAGAACGGCGGTGCATGGACGCAGGTCTCACGGCTCGGCATGCCGCTGGTCAACGAGGTGGTTATCGGCATTCCCGACAAGGACCTGTTCAATGCGGTCAAGCCGACCGCCGACTCGGCGCTTCTCAAGTACGTGCAGTACCCGACGCTGCCGGCGATTATCGAAGGACAGTTCGGGGCAGCAGCCCCGGCGCCGACGAAGTTTCCGCGCACCGACTTGGTCGCTGCTTTCCTGACCGGAATCCAGGGCGTCAATCAGCCGAAGAACGTCATCGCGTCGGAAATGATGCGCCTGAATACGGCGATTGCGCCGACCGCACAAGCGTCGCAGATGTCGCTGGGCGTACTCGCTGGTGACAATGCCGGCTTCCCGAATGGTCGGCGCCCGGGCGACGACGTCGTGGACGCTGCGTTGCGAGTGGCGATGGGTGCGCTTTGCCACGCGACCGTCAAGCCGGCAGATCCTGACTCGCTGAAGGTCGGTTGCGCGCCTGCCGATGCCAAGGCAGGTACGGCGGCGGTGACTGACGGCGTGCGTCGCACCGCGGCGAACTTCAAGCCCGCGTTCCCTTATCTGAACACGCCGCTTCCCGGCAACACCAACTGAGGTGCAGCATGACGACTGAAACATGCCACAAGGCCCGAGTGGCCGTCAGCGGCAGTCTGCTGTTGGCGGCAACGCTGGCCCTCAGCGGTTGCTTTTTCGGTGGCGCTGACGACGTATCCTCCAGTTCCACGTCGGGTACGACGATGGTGCCTGCCACGGCACAGTCCGTCACGGGGTTTGTCGCGTTCCTGCGTACGCTGGTGAACGACGAGACCTCCGAGCCGCTGGCGATCGATGCCAGCTTCACACCCGTTCAATCGGACACGGCCGAACCGGAAACGCTTTAGCGAACGACGAGGTTGCTGGCCGGGAGCTTTCCGGCTGGGCGCCTTCAGCTGGAAGGGCGAGCGGTTCACCGCTCGCCTTTTTTCGTTGACCTCTGGGGTGGGTAAAGATTTGTTGAATGGTCCGAAGGGAGCGGAATTTGCAGGGGCGTGCATATCCGTCGGGATCCGCGTGCTCTATGCGGCTCTCGCTTCGGGTTGCTTTCAATTCAGGAGAATTTCATGCGCAATTCAGTCCAAAGTCGCGGCCTTGTTGCCGGCGGGCTTCTCGTTGCAGTTCTCGTTGCAGGCTGCGCCGCACCCATGCAGCCAATGGGCGGCGGCTCGCCTATGGGCGGTGGATACGGCACCACGCCGGCATACGGTGGCTACGGCAACACCGCACCGGCGCAGGGCGGCACCCAGTACGGCGTGCAGTACGGTCAGGTGCAGAGCATCGAGGTCGTGCGGGGTGAACAGGCGCCAGCGGTTCCTGCCGGGGCGGTCCTTGGCGCGGTACTCGGCGGCGTCCTGGGTAATCAGGTCGGCAGCGGTTCCGGGCGGGCGGCGGCGACCGGTGCCGGCGTGATCGGCGGCGCGCTCCTTGGTGACCGCATCCAGAAGAGTCGCGAACCTGCCGCCGGCGAGATGGTCCGTGTGCTGGTTCGCTTCGACAACGGCTCGACCCGCTACTTCGACTATGGGCAACCCGTCGATCTGCGCGTCGGTGATCGGGTGCGGGTCGACAACGACCGCGTGACCCGCTACTGAAGGGCCGTCCTGCGCGCGCAGTTCGCCGGGTCGGCGTCGCCTACAATCGCCAGCTCGTCGAGGGGGTCGCGATGAGCGTTTCCGTTGGCTGCGCAGCCGCTACTGGTCGGGTCCGGCGCGCTCTCAAGAGTCGCTGCAGCGAGTAGCACCCGCCGGCGCGCAGACACCCCTGTTCCTTGCTTCGAGCGCGGCCCCGGCCGCGCTTTTTCATTCCGGAGCCCGCATGATTTCCGTTCACCTGCCCGATGGTTCGCGCCGAGCGTACGAGCAGCCGGTCACGGTGGCCGAAGTGGCTGCATCGATCGGGCCGGGGCTGGCCAAGGCGGCCATCGCCGGCAAACTCGTCGTCGATGGACAAGCGCGACTGGTCGATACCGATTACCTGCTGAACGACGACGCGCAGCTCGCGATCGTCACCGAACGCGATCCGGAAGGCCTCGATGTGATTCGTCACTCGACGGCGCACTTGCTCGCCTATGCGGTCAAGGACCTGTTCCCCGAGGCCCAGGTGACGATCGGCCCGGTGATCGAGAACGGGTTCTTCTACGACTTCGCCTACAAGCGGCCGTTTACGCCCGAGGACCTCGCGGCGATCGAGTCGAGGATGGTCGAGCTGGCCCGCAAGGATGAGAAGGTCGCCCGCCGCGTGCTGCCGCGCGACGAGGCGGTGGCGCACTTCAAGTCGATCGGCGAGGCCTACAAGGCCGAGATCATCGACAGCATTCCCGAAGGGGAGGCCGTGTCGCTCTATCGCGGTGGCGGCTTCGAGGACCTTTGCCGCGGGCCGCACGTGCCGAGCCTGGGCAAGCTCAGGCATTTCAAATTGATGAAGGTCGCCGGCGCCTACTGGCGCGGCGACCATCGCAACGAGATGCTGCAGCGCATCTACGGCACCGCCTGGGCCACCAAGGACGAGCTGCAGCAGCACCTTCACATGATCGAGGAGGCCGAGAAGCGCGACCACCGCAAGCTGGGCCGCGAGCTCGACCTGTTCCACCTCGACGAGCACGCGCCCGGGCTGGTCTTCTGGCACCCGAAGGGCTGGAGCGTCTGGCAGCAGGTCGAGCAATACATGCGGGCGGTCTACCGCGACAACGGCTACCTCGAGGTCAAGGGACCGCAGCTGCTCGACCAGGGCCTCTGGGAGAAGACGGGCCACTGGGGCAAGTACCGTGACAACATGTTCACGACCGAGAGCGAGAAGCGCGACTACGCGCTCAAGCCGATGAACTGCCCCGGTCACATCCTGATCTTCAATCAGGGCATCAAGAGCTACCGCGATCTGCCGTTGCGCTATGGCGAGTTCGGGCAGTGCCACCGCAACGAGCCGACCGGCGGGCTGCACGGCATCATGCGGGTGCGCGGCTTCACCCAGGACGACGGCCACATCTTCTGCACCGAGGACCAGATCCTCGCCGAGTGCGTTGCCTACACGGCACTGCTGCAGAAGGTCTACCGGGATTTCGGCTTCAGCGAGATCATCTACAAGGTCGCGACACGGCCCGAGGCCCGGATCGGATCGGACGATATCTGGGACAAGGCCGAGGCGGCGCTGATCGAAAGCCTGCGGCGGTCGGACTGCACGTTCGAGATTTCGCCCGGCGAGGGGGCCTTCTACGGCCCGAAGATCGAATACACGCTGAAGGACGCGATCGGCCGCCAGTGGCAGTGCGGCACGATCCAGGTCGACTTCTCGATGGCCGAGCGGCTCGGCGCCGAATACGTCGCCGAAAGTGGCGAGCGGCACGCGCCGGTGATGCTGCACCGCGCGATCGTCGGCAGCTTCGAGCGCTTTATCGGCATCCTGATCGAACAGCATGCGGGGGCGCTGCCGGCCTGGCTCGCGCCGACGCAGGCCGTGGTTGCATGCATCACCGAAAAACAGGCGCCGTATGTCGCCGAAGTGGCGAAAACGCTGCAGAAACAAGGCCTTAGGGTTGCGGTCGACACACGCAACGAAAAGATCACGCGTAAAATCCGCGAGCATTCAATGCAGAAGGTGCCGTACATCCTCGTCGTGGGCGACAAGGAGCTCGAAAACGACACCGTCGCCGTGCGCGCACGCGGCAATCGGGATCTGGGTGTGATGCCGCGTCAGGCGTTCTTGGAAATGCTTGCGCAGGACATTGCCGAACGTCGCTGATCGACGTCCAGAAACCGCTGCCAGTCGGCGCGCTTGTTTTTTAGGTGGATGCTGAACGAGCAGCGTCCTGGGAAAGGTTCTGACCATCGCTACTTTTGCTGATCGCCGCACTCCGAACGTGGAGCGCAAGCACCGCCTGAACCGGGAGATCATGGCGCCGGAAGTCCGGCTGAACGGTGTCGACAACGAGCCGCTCGGCATCGTGAGCACCACCGAGGCCCTGCGCATGGCGGGCGAACTGGACGTCGATCTGGTCGAGATCGCGGCCCAGGCCGAGCCGCCCGTTTGCCGCCTGATGGACTACGGCAAGCTCAAGTACCAGGAGCAGAAGCGCGCGGCGGAAGCCAAGGCCAAGCAGAAGATCATCGAGATCAAGGAAGTCAAGTTTCGCCCGGGCACGGACGAAGGCGACTACAACATCAAGATGCGCAATCTGCGGCGCTTCATCGGCGAGGACGGCGACAAGGGGAAGGTCACGCTGCGCTACCGCGGTCGCGAGATCACCCACCAGGACATCGGCATGCGGCTGCTCGAACGCATCCGTGACGACCTGGCCGACGTGGCCGTGGTCGAGAACATGCCCAAGCTCGAAGGCCGGCAGATGATCATGGTGCTGGCGCCGAAGCGGAAGTCCTGAGCGACGGCATCGCCAGACACAGGTAAACAGATCGGCGGTGGTCGCCGCGCGATCTGCACAAGCGGCTGCAGGCTTGCAAGACGGTGAAGTTGCCGGCGCCTGCAGCAGCAAACATAGAAGGAGCAGACATGCCCAAAATGAAGACCAAGAAGAGTGCGGCCAAACGCTTTCGGGTGCGCCCGGGCGGCACGGTCAAGCGGGGTCAGGCGTTCAAGCGCCACATCCTCACCAAGAAGTCGACGAAGAACAAGCGCCAACTGCGCGGCGCGGTCTCGGTACACGAGACCAACATGGGCCACATCGCACAGATGATGCCCTTCGCCGGCCTTTGATCGCCGCTGCGTCCCCCCGACATCTGAAGGAGCTGAACCATGCCTCGCGTTAAACGCGGCGTTACCGCCCGCGCTCGTCACAAGAAGATCCTCGCCCTCGCCAAGGGCTACCGCGGCCGCCGCAAGAACGTCTTCCGCATTGCCAAGCAGGCGGTCATGCGCGCCGGGCAGTACGCCTACCGTGACCGCCGAACCAAGAAGCGGGTCTTCCGCCAGCTCTGGATCGCCCGTATCAACGCGGCGAGCCGCAGCCACGGCGTGACCTACAGCCAGTTCATGGCCGGCATGAAGAAGGCTGCGATCGACCTCGACCGCAAGGTGCTCGCCGACATGGCGGTGCACGATCCGGCTGCCTTCGGCAGCATTGTCGAGAAGGTCAAGGCCCAACTCGGCTAGTTGCGAGATCGGCGATGCCCTCGCCGATCGAACCGGTACCGGCAGGCTTTCAGGCCTGTTGCCTTCGAGGGCCACACCATGTGGCCCTTTTTGTTGTCGACGCCTTCCCATGACCGATTTGGAGCAACTCGTGCGGACCGCTGCGGATGATTTCGCAGGCGCAGCACTTCCCGCCGATCTGGAGAACGCCAAGGCGCGGTACCTCGGCAAGAGCGGGCGCCTCACGGAGCAGCTGAAGGCGCTGGCGGGCCTCGGTGGCGACGAAAAGAAGTCGCGCGGCGCGCTCATCAATGCCGCCAAGCAGCAGGTGGAGGCCTTGCTCACGCAGCGCCGACAGGCGCTGGCCGATGCCGAGCTCGAATCGCAGCTGCGCGCCGAGGCGCTCGACATCAGCCTGCCGGGGCGACGCCGCGCTGCAGGCAGCGTCCATCCGGTCTCGCGAACCATCGCGCGAATCGAAGAGATCTTCGCGTCGATGGGTTTCGACGTCGCCGACGGGCCCGAGATCGAGAACGACTGGACCAGTTTCACCGCGTTGAACAACCCGGAGAACCATCCGGCGCGCTCGATGCAGGACACCTTCTACGTCGACGTGAAGGATGCCGAAGGCCGCTGGCTCAACCTCAGGCCGCACACCTCGCCGATGCAGGTGCGCTATGCCCAGGCGCATGCGGCGCGGCATGCCGGCGTCGAGCCGATGCCGGAAATACGTGTGATTGCGCCGGGACGCACCTACCGCGTCGACAGCGATGCGACGCATTCGCCGATGTTTCACCAGTGCGAGGGCCTGTGGATCGGCGAGAACGTCAGCTTCAAGGATCTGAAGGTCGTTTTCAGCGACTTCTTCCGCCAGTACTTCGAGAGCGACGACCTGAAGCTGCGCTTCCGGCCCTCTTTCTTCCCCTTCACGGAGCCTTCCGCAGAGGTCGATATCGCCTTTGCCAGCGGACCGCTCAAGGGTCGCTGGCTCGAGGTCGCAGGATCCGGCCAGGTCCATCCGAATGTCGTGCGCAACTTCGGGCTCGACCCGGAGCGCCATATCGGCTTCGCGTTCGGCATGGGGCCCGACCGGCTTGCCATGCTGCGCTACGGTGTCGACGATTTGCGCCTGTTCTTCGACGGCGACCTGCGCTTCCTGGCGCAGTTCGAGTGAGCCCGCGAAGCATTCCAGAACATCGATAGCGTTTTCGAGAGTCGCCGATGCAGTTTCCCGAGTCGTGGTTGCGCGAGTTCTGCAATCCACCGCTGACCAGCGCCGAGCTGGCCGATCTCCTGACCATGTCGGGCATGGAGGTGGAAGAACGCCGCCCACTGGCACCGCCTTTCAGCGGCGTCGTGGTCGGGCAGGTGCTCGCCGTCGAGCGCCATCCGGCTGCCGACCGGCTGAGCGTCTGCCGGGTCGATGTCGGTGCGGCGGACGAGCTGGTCATCGTTTGCGGCGCGCCGAACGTTCGCAGTGGCATCAAGGTGCCTTGCGCACGCGTTGGCGCCGTCCTGCCGGCCGGGGAGGGCGAGCCGCTGGAGATCAAGCGCAGCAAGCTGCGCGGCGTCGAGAGCGAAGGCATGCTGTGCTCCGGGCGCGAACTGGGGCTGTCGGACGACCACGCCGGGCTGTTGATCCTGGCGGGTGATGCGCCGGTCGGCGCCGACATCCGCAGCCACCTGGCGCTCGACGACCAGATCTTCACGCTCAAGCTGACGCCCAATCTGGGGCATCTGCTGAGCGTCTATGGCCTGGCGCGCGAGGTCGCTGCGCTCACCGGCGCACCGCTGCTGCAACCCGAGGTGCGCCCGGTCGAGCCGCGACACGATGCCAGGCTGCCGGTGCGCATCGAAGCGCCGGACCTGTGCGGGCGCTTCTCCGGCCGCATCGTGCGCGGCGTCGACCCGCTTGCGCCGACGCCGGGCTGGATGGTCGACCGCCTGGCACGATGCGGCCAACGCTCGATCAGTCCGCTGGTCGATATCTCGAACTACGTGATGTTCGAACTCGGCCGGCCTTCGCACATCTTCGATCTCGACCGGATCGCCGGCGGACTGACGGTTCGCTGGGGACGTCCTGGCGAATCGCTCGAGTTGCTCAGCGGTGCCACGGTCGACCTCGATGCCGAGGTCGGTGTCATCGCCGACGACACCGGTGTCGAGTCGCTCGCGGGCATCATGGGCGGCGCGGCGACGGCGGTATCGGACGCCACGCGAAACGTCTATGTCGAAGCCGCTTTCTGGTGGCCGGACGCGGTCGCCGGCCGGTCGCGGCGCTTCAATTTCTCGACCGATGCCGGTCACCGTTTCGAGCGTGGCGTCGATCCCGCCAGCACCGCCGAGCATATCGAGCGCATCACGGCGCTGATCCTCGACATCTGCGGCGGTGAAGCCGGCCCGCTCGATGACCAGGTTGCTGCAGTGCCTCGGCGGCAGCCGGTGCGGCTGCGCATCGCGCGCGCTGCCAAGGTGATCGGCATGGCGATCAGCCAGGACGAGTGTGTCCAGGTGCTCCGCCGGCTCGGCATGCAGGTCGAGGAATCGCCAGGCGAGCTGCTGGCCACGCCGCCCAGCTGGCGCTTCGATCTGCAGATCGAGGAGGACCTCATCGAGGAGGTGGTGCGGCTGATCGGTTTCGACCGGCTGCCGGAAACCGCCCCGCTTGCGCCGGTGCGCGCCCAGGCAAGAAGCGAATCCCGGATCGGCAGCCACGCCTTGCGACGTCGCGTTGCCCAGCTGGGTTACCACGAGACGATCAATTTCAGCTTCGTCGAGGAGCGCTGGGAGCGCGAGATCGCCGGCAACGCCGATCCCATCCGCGTGCTGAATCCGATCGCCAGCCCGCTCGCTGTGATGCGATCGAGTCTGCTCGGCAGCCTGGTGCAGGTGCTGCGCAGCAATCTGGCGCGCAAGGCGCGACAGGTGCGGGTGTTCGAGCTCGGTCGGGTGTTTCGCCGCGACGGGGCGGTGGCGGACGGGCCGTTGTCGGTGGCCGGCGTCGACCAGCCGATGCGCATTGGCGGCCTTGCATGGGGGTCCGCATCGCCGCTGCAGTGGGGGGAGAAGGAGCGCGCGGTCGACTTCTTCGACGTGAAAGGCGATGTCGAGGCGCTGTTTGCGCCGCAGCAGATCGAATTTGCGCCCACGGAGCATCCGGCGCTGCATCCCGGGCGGTGCGCAAGCATTTCGCTGCACGGCCGCATGGTGGGTGTCGTCGGCGAGTTGCATCCTCGCCTGCGCCAGTCGTACGAGCTGCCGACCGCCCCCATCTTGTTCGAATGCGAGTTGGAAGCGCTGTTGCAGCGGGGCCTTCCCAGGCACGAGCCACTGCCGAAACAGCAACCGGTATGGCGTGACATCGCTGTACTTGCCGGCGAGAACGTCACCCACGCGGCATTGATGCAGGCCATCGGCGCCACGCAGACGCCGCTGCTGCGCTCTGCACGGTTGTTCGATGTCTACCGCTCCCCCGGTGGGGCCGGCACTTCGTCGGCGCGCAGCCTGGCAGTTCGGCTCGAGTTGCTGGACCCGGATGCCACGCTGACCGACGACCGGATCGAGGCGGTCGTTGCCCAAGTGCTTGCGACGCTCGAGGCTCGGCTCGGCATCCGATTGAGGGCATGACCGATGCGTGAAGGCGACCCGGCGGAATCCTCTGTGAATCCTGCAGCGGCAGAGCCGGCGCCGCGGCACGGTGCCGACCTGCCGACGCTGACCAAGGCGGAGCTTGCCGAGCTTCTTTTCGAGCGACTCGGTCTCAACAAGCGCGAAGCCAAGGACATGGTCGAGGGCTTCTTCGACATCATCCACAAGAAGCTGACCGAAGGCGATGAAGTCAAGCTGTCGGGCTTCGGCAACTTTGCGATCCGCCGCAAGGCGTCGCGGCCGGGCCGCAACCCGCGCACCGGCGAAGCGATTCCGATCAAGGCGCGAAATGTGGTCACATTTCACGCAAGTCCGAAATTGAAGGCGCTGGTTCAAGGCGGCGGCGGCTCCGAGGAAGAGTCCGAGTAGAGTTCTTCCAGCTCTGAACGGGTCTTGATCTGAATGCAACCAGCACTGCCTGCGATCCCCGCCAAACGCTATTTCACGATCGGCGAGGTGAGTGAGCTTTGCGGCGTGAAGCCCTATGTGCTGCGCTACTGGGAGCAGGAGTTCACCCAGTTGAAGCCGATGAAGCGGCGCGGAAACCGCCGCTACTACCAGCACCACGAGGTGCTGTTGATCCGGCGGATTCGCGAGCTGCTTTACGACCAGGGCTTCACCATCAGCGGCGCGCGAAACCGCCTGGTGGACCTCCCGGGTGTGCCTGGCGGTAACGAGCCCGCCGTCGAGTCGCTCGCGTCAGCGGACGCCGACCCGTTGCACGGCGCTGGCGATGGCAACGGCGCAGCAGACGAATCATCGCTGCCACTGGATGCACTGCGCGCCGAACTCATCCAGATTCGCGACCTGCTGGGTGGCTGAGCAGCGTGGCTCCCCCATGGCGACGGCCCCTATAATGGCGGCTCAGTCGGGGCGTAGCGCAGCCTGGTAGCGCACTTGCATGGGGTGCAAGGGGTCGCGAGTTCGAATCCCGCCGTCCCGACCATCCATATCAACGGGTTAGCCGTCTCAAGGGGCTGACCCGTTTTCATTTGGGCTTGCTTGGAGGCTGTTTGGTTTAAGTCAGGCCGCCACCGTGGCGGCCTGACTGGCGAGTTGCCGGTAGTAGTTTGCCTCAGCTTCTGCCGGCGGGATGTAGCCGATGGGCTCCAGCAATCGATGGTGGTTGAACCAGGCCACCCATTCGAGGGTTGCGAGTTCCACCGCTTCCTTGGTCTTCCAGGGTGCCCGGCGATGAATCAGTTCGGCCTTGTACAGCCCGTTGATCGTCTCGGCCAGCGCGTTGTCGTAGCTGTCGCCCTTGCTGCCCACTGAGGCTCGATGCCGGCCTCGGCCAGCGCTCGCTGTAGCGAATGCGAGACGTATTGCGAGCCGCGGTCCGAGTGGTGGATCAGGCTGCGATCGCGCTCGGGCTGCCGGGCGTACAGCGCCTGCTCCAGCGCATCGAGCACGAAGTCCGTTCGCATCGAACTGCTGACCCGCCAGCCCGACGATGCGCCGGGCGAACACGTCGATGACGAAGGCCACGTACAGCCAGCCCTGCCAGGTCGAGACGTACGTGAAGTCGGAGACCCAGAGCTGGTTCGGCCGCTCGGCCCGGAACTGCCGGTTGACCCGGTCCAGCGGACACGGTGCCTTGCTGTCGCTGATCGTCGTGCGCACCACCTTGCCACGCATCACGCCGCGCAGCCCGGCCGGCGCATCAACCGCTCGACGGTGCAGCGCGCCACCGCAATGCCTTCGCGGTTCATTTGCCGCCAGACCTTGTCGGCGCCGTAGACCTGCATGTTGGCTTGCCAGACACGCTCGATCTGCGGGCACCAGCACCTCATCGCGCTGTGCCCGTGCGCAGCGCTTCTGCGGCTCGCGTCGCAGCGCTGCATGGCGCCGATACCCCGACGGGGCGATCTGCAAGACCTTGCAGATCGGCTCGACCCCGTAGGTGTCGCGGTGCTGGTCGATGAAGTCCTTCAGGACTTGAGTCGGCGGTCGAGCTCCGCCTGGGCGAAAAACGCGCTGGCCAGCTTCAGGATCTCGTTGGCCCGGCGCAGCTCCTTGACCTCGCGTTCGAGTCCTTGACGCGCTGCGCTTCGGCCGTGGTCACGCCGTCGCGCACGCCGGTATCGACCTCGCTCGCGCTTGACCCATTCCAGCAGCGTCTGCGGCACGCAGCCGATCTTCGGCGCGATCGATTCGATGGCCGCCCACAGCGACGGGTACTCCCCTCGGTGCTCCTGCACCATCCGCACCGCGCGCTCACGGACCTCGGGTGAAAACTTGTTCGACTTGTTCATGGCTAGCCGACCTTGTCCTTGGCTCGGTCCATCCAGGCGTCGGGTACATGCGGGCGCACCTCGCGCTCGAAGTAGGCCTCGATGTCCTCCTTGAGCGGCACGTTCTCGAAATCGCGCAGGTCCGCGTCAGGCTCATAGCCTGCATCGCTCCCGTTCTTGGACACCGGCTCGGACTCGGGATCCCTCTGCGTGAAGACGCTGCGGAAGAGCTTCTGCTCGGTCGCCTTCCACCGCGACTCACGCTTGTGCAGCACGTCCTCGATGTGGCTCCACGTCGCGTTCCAGTTGAGCTGCAGCTCCCGGCCCAGCGTCTTGTCGATGGCCTGCACGTCGTCCAGCAGGTGCGGGCAGGCATCGAGGAAGCGGGCCTTGTCGTCCACCGTCATCTGATAGCGCAGGCGCAGCGGCCGCTCGACGGTCACGCGGGTGTAGCCGAAGTCGGCGTTGTCGAAGGTCTTGGACGGTGTCGCAATCGGTCTGCCGCCCGTAGAGCTTGACGATCTCGTCAATCTGACTGGACGGTGATGTGCCGACGCTTGTCGCCGAGACTGCGCTTGGTGTCCTCGCTACCGCCCGCGGCCCACACGTCGCGCGCATCGACGAGCTGGATCTTGCCCTTGCGCCGCTTTTCCTTGCGGTTGGTGACGATCCAGATGTAGGTGCCGATGCCGGTGTTGTAGAACATCTGCTCGGGCAGGGCGACGATGGCTTCGAGCCAGTCGTTCTCGATGATCCATCGTGCGGATGTCGCTCTCGCCCGAGCCCGCACCGCCGGTGAAGAGCGGCGAGCCGTTGAAGACGATGGCGAGCGCGCGAGCCGTGCTTGTGCTCCGCCGGGCTGCACGGCTCGAACTTGGCGATCATGTGCTGCAGGAAGAGCAGCGAGCCGTCGTTCACGCGCGGCAGCCCGGCGCCGAAGCGGCCGTCGAAGCCGCGCTTCTCGTGCTCGTGCTGGATCTCCTTCTGCTGCTTCTTCCAGTCCACGCCGAAGGGCGGGTTGGCGAGGAAGTAGTCGAAGCGTCTCGCCCGCGAACTGGTCCTCGGTGAAGCGTGTCGCCGTAGCGCACGTTGTTGCCGGCGCCGTTGTGGTCCACCTGCTTCATGAGCATGTCGGACGCGGCAGTGGCGAACGCGCGCTTGTTGTAGTCCTGCCCGTAGACGTAGAGCCTGGCCGCGCCGTGGTGCTCGCGCAGGTAGTTCTGCGCCTCGGACAGCATGCCGCCCGTGCCGCACGCCGGGTCGAGCAGGTTGCGCACGGTGCCCGGCGTGGCGAGCATCTCGTCGTCGTCGATGAACAGGAGGTTGACCATGAGCTGGATGACCTCGCGCGGCGTGAAGTGGTCGCCCGCGGTCTCGTTGGCCAGCTTCGTTGAAGCGCCGGATGAGATTCTCGAAGATGAGCCCCATCTGCGATCGTTGTCGACACTGCGTCCGGGTGCAGATCGACGTCGCAGAACTTGGAGACGATGAGGTAGAGGATGTTCCCCTCGCGCATGCTGCTCGATCTCGTTCTCGAACTCGAAGAAGTCGAAGATGTCGCGGACGTTCTTCGAGAAGCCCTTGATGTAGCTGACCAGGTGCTGCGCGATGTTGTCGGGGTCGCCCTTGAGCTTCTCGAAGTCGAGCGGCGAGTGGTTGTGGAAGCGCTGGCCGGCGGCCTTGTTCAAGCGACTGGTCCAGGGCGCTCGACCTTCGACCTTGCCGCCCTTGAGCGCGTGCGTGCTCGGCCAGGACCTTCGCTTTCGTCGCCGCAAGCACGCAGTCGAAGCGGCGCAGCACCGTCATGGGGCAGCATCACGCGCTCGTACCGGAGCTGTGAGTCGCGGAGTGGCTCAATTGCGCGACACCAAGCGCCTTCCCTCACGCACCAGCGTGTCGATCAAGCGACCTTTTGCCGAGGCCCTCTCCCACAGGATTCCGAGCTGTCTTGCTTCCGAGGAGCCGGGCAGGGCGATCTTGGCCACCCGCAACCCCTGAACCCAGGGTGTCGCTGCGTCGGGGGCCAGCGAAACGCCGAGCCCTCGATCGACAAGCATGGCGATCGCTGTCAGGGAACCCAGCTCGAACCGTTCTCGCGGCGTGATGCCCGCCTTGCGCAGGTACCGGTCTGCCTGCTTGCCGCCGGCAAGCAGGCGGTCGTAGCGGATCAGCGGCTCGTTGGCGAGAAGCTCGTGAGGGTCGCGCTCGGCCCAGCGACGGGGCGCCAGCAAAGTCAGGGGCTCGTCGCGCAATGGTTCCCAGCGGAGCGTCTTGGGCAGTCCGAACGCCGGGTGCAGGCAAATTGCAACCTCCAGCTCGCCCTGCTGCACGGCGCCGAAAAGCTCCGCCGAGAGCGCCGAGCGAATTCGCACGCGCACGTCGGGGAAGACCTTCACAAAGCCGGCCAGCATCTCGGGTAGCAGGCTGTGCAGGGCCGTGTTGATCGTTCCGAGTCGCAACTCGCCGCTCGCTGCCTGCTCGTTGACGGCCGCTTTCAGTTCATCGAACTCGCGGGTCAGCCTGCGGGCGCGTTCCACCAACCGGTGGCCCGCTTCAGTCGGAACGACGGTGCGGCCCGCACGCGCGAGCAGCGGCGCGCCGAGCTCCTTTTCGAGCACGCGCACCTGCTGCGCGATGGCCGCGGGCGTGAGGTCCTGCCGGCGCGCCGCTTCCGACATCGAGCCGGCGTCGACGACGAGAAGAAAAGTGGTGAGATAGCTCGTTTCCACTTAAAACATTTTCTATTGATTGATCGCAGACGCTGATACTTTTATCTTCGGATGCACCACCCTAAACTGGTGACATGAGAAGCAAACTTTTCGTCCCGGGCTCACGGCCTGAGCTCTTCCAGAAGGCGCTGGATGGCGACGCTGACGCCCTGTCATTCGACCTCGAGGATTCGGTCGTCGAGGCGCGCAAGGCCGAGGCCCGGCAGCTGCTGCGCACCTTCTTCCCGTCGCAGGCAGCGCGCGCGAGCGACAAGGTTCTTATCGTCCGCGTCAATGCCTTCGACTCGCCTCACTTCGAAGCCGACGTGGATGCCGTGGTGCAACCGGGTCTCGCGCTGCTCAACCTTCCGAAGGCGGAGCGCGTCGAGGACGTGATCGCGGTGGCCGAGGCAGTCGAGCGCGCCGAGCGGACAAACGGCTTTCGCGAGGGGACGGACCGCCCGGTCGGCCTGCTGCTGAATGTCGAGACGCCGAAGGCACTGCGCCAGGCTGCGCGCCTTGCTGCCGCCCATCCCCGTGTCAGGGGTCTGCAGCTCGGGTTGGGCGACCTCTTCGAGCCGCTCGATATCGCGCGGCGCGAGCCGCAGGCGATCGCACAAGCGATGTTCGCGTTGCGCATGGCGGCGGGCGAGGCCGGGGTCTTCGCCTATGACGGCGCCTTCGCCGATATTCGCGATGCCGACGGCTATCGCGCCGAGGCTGCGCTGGCGCGCCGGCTCGGCTTCCTCGGCAAGAGCTGCATCCACCCCAGCCAGGTTGCGCTCGCCAACGAGGCCTTCCGGCCCGATGACGCCGAGATCGCGCACGCGCTGAAGGTCGTCGCCGCCGCGCGCGAAGCGCAGCAGGGCGGCACCGGCGCCTTCGTCGTCGACGGCAAGATGGTCGACCCGCCTTTCATCGCCCGCGCAGAACAGACGCTCGCCGTTGCGCGCAGGCTCCACCTTGTTCCGAATTGAATCGAGACCCCTATGCACACCGCCCGCTACCGCCTGCGCCTGACCGTACTCGCCACCACCGCGCTGTTGTCAGCCGTTGCGGTTCACGCCCAGGAGGCCTACCCGAACAAGCCGATCACCATCGTCGTCCCGTACCCGCCCGGGGGATCGAACGACACCTTCGCCCGCATCGTGGGCAAGGCGCTCGGTGATTCGCTGAAGCAGACGGTCGTCATCGACAACCGCCCCGGCGCCAGTGGCAACACCGGCACGGCGCAGGTTGCCAAGGCCGCTGCCGACGGTTACACGCTCGCGGCCGTGTCGTCGAGCATGACGACCAACGCGGCGATCCAGCCGAAGATGCCGTTCGACCCTGTCAAGAGCTTCGTGCCGGTGGCGATGTTTGCGAAGGGCCCGTTCATCGTTGCCGTCAGCAACGCGGTGCCGGTGAAGACGCCGGCCGAGCTGATCGCGACCATCAAGAAGCAGCCCGGCAAGCTGAACTACGCGTCATCGGGTATCGGCAGCAGCAACCAGTTCGCAACCGAGATGCTGAAGGCGGCCACCGGCACCTTCATCGTCCACGTCCCGTATCGCGGGATGGGGCCCGCGGTGACCGGGCTGATCGGCGGCGAGACGCAGTTGCTGATTGCGAGCGGCCCCTCGCTGCTGTCGCAGGTGCGCAGCGGGCGCATCAAGGCGGTCGGCATCACGAGTCTGAAACCCAGTCCGATCGCCCCCGACCTGCCACCGATGGCCGACGTCGTACCCGGCTACGAGTTCGAACTCTGGTGGGGGCTGCTCGCGCCGGCCGGCACACCGCCGGCCATCGTCGCCCAGCTCAACGCGGAGGTGAACAAGGTGCTCGTCTCGCCGGAAATGCGCGAGGCGTTCCTGAAGGAGGGCGCCATTGCCACGCCGATGTCACCGGCGCAGTTCGCCGCGGTCATTGCCAGCGACGTGCCGCGCTGGCAAAAGGTGGCCAAGCAGCAGAACATCGTCGCCGAATAGAGGGCTGCCCGCCATGACACCGTCCACCCGACACAAGGGGCCGGCAGGGCCGCTCAGCGGACTGCGCGTTCTCGACCTCAGCGCCTACATCGCCGGGCCCTACGGCTGCTCGTTGCTCGCCGACCAGGGCGCGGAGGTCATCAAGATCGAGCCGCCGGCGGGCGACAACTTGCGCAAGTACCCGTCGACGCTGGAGGCCGAAAGCCGGGCTTTCATCGGCGTCAATCGCAGCAAGGTCGGCGTCGTGCTCGACCTCAAGTCGGCCGCAGGCCGAGAGGCGCTGCTGGCACTGGTGCGCACCGCCGACGTGCTGGTGCACAACTTCCGCCCCAGCGTGCCGGCACGCCTGGGCATCGCCTACGAGCAGCTCGAAGTCGACAACCCGCGGCTGATCTATTGCGCCGTCACCGGCTACGGCGACGCGGGCCCGCTGAAGGACAAGGCGGGCTACGACCAGGTGCTGCAGACGATGACGGGGATGTGCACGCTGCAGGGCAAACGCGGCGACGTGCCGGAGATCATCTACGGCTCGGTCGTGGATTACTACGCCGCGGCGCTGGTCTCGGCGGGCGTGTCGTCGGCGCTCTACGAGCGCGAGAAGAGCGGCCGGGGCCAGTACGTCGGCGTGTCGCTGTTGCGCTCGGCGCTCGCGATGCAGTCGGCGCGCATGGTCTGGGCTGCAGGCGAACCGAAGGACGTCGGGCGCGACATGCGTTCGGGCGGCATCACCGGGCTGCACCCGACGAAGCAGGGTTTCCTCTACATCTCGGCGAACACGCCGCATTTCTTCCGGGCGCTGTGCGAGAAAACCGGGCTTCAGGCGCTGGCCACCGACGAGCGCTACGACAGCGTGAGGAAGCGTGCTGCGCATCGCGACGAGATCGTGCCGATGCTGCACCGAGCCTTGCAGGCGCGAACCGCCCTCGAATGGGAGGCGCTGTTCGGCGACGAAGTGCCGTGCGCTGCCGCGCGCACCGTGGAGGACATGTTCGACCATCCGCAGGTGCAGTCCGAGGATCTCGTCGCGACCATCGAGCATCCGACGCTCGGCTCGTACCGCGGCTTCACGCGTCCGGTGAAGTTCGGACGCACGCCCGGGCCCCAGCCCTTTGCGGCGCCGACGCTCGGGCAGCACACGGAAGACGTACTGGCGACGCTCGACCTCGCGGCGAAGCCGTGACGCCTGACTTTCCGAACACGGCGGGCAGCGCTCGGCCGCTGCTGACAGTACCGGCATTCGCCTGCGACTCGCACATGCATGTGTTCGACCGGCGTTTCGCCCACACGGGCGAACTGGTCGAGCGGGCGACTGCCGAGGACTACCGGCTTATCCAGCAGCGGCTCGGAACGCAACGCACCGTCGTGGTGACGCCGCGCAACTACGGCACCGACAACCGCGTGACGCTCGACGCGATCGCGCAGCTCGGCATCGAGCGCACGCGAGGCGTCGCGGTGCTGCACCCCGGCGCAAGCGATTCGCAGCTTGCGGCACTGCACGACGGCGGCATCCGTGGCCTCCGGTTCACGCTCTACACGCCGCAGCAGGCGGCGACGAATTTCGACATGGTCGAGCCGCTTGCAGCGCGGGTGCAGGCGCTCGGCTGGCATGTGCAGTTGCACTGGACGGCCGACCAGATCGTCGAGCACGAAGCGCTTCTGATGCGCTTGCCGTGCCCCATGGTGTTCGACCACCGGGCGCGTCTCGGCGCGGCGGACGCAGCGCATCCGGCCTTTCGCGTCGTCGCGAAACTCCTCGAGGCCGGGCGTGCCTGGGTCAAGCTCTCCGGCGCCTACCTCGATGCGCCGGCGCCGTATACCGCGCTCGACGAGACGGCATGCCGCTGGGCGCGCCTGGCGCCCGAGCGCATGGTTTGGGGGAGCGACTGGCCCCACAGCACCGAGCCGCTGCACAAACCCGACGACGCCCACCTGCTCGACCTGCTCGGCCGATGGGTGCCGGACGATGCGACGCGGCGCCGTGTTCTGGTCGACAACCCAGCGCTGCTCTACGACTTCCCCGACGCCGGAGAAATGGCGACACGCGGATGAACCGTCGTCGAGCGGTGTTTGGGGCCGAGAACCGCCTTGGACGTGGCCCGTCGCGCTACTCCATGGTGATCTTGTTCGTCTTCACGAGCGCCGACCAGCGCGCGATCTGTCCATCGAGGAACGCTCTGAACTCTTGCGGCGAGTTGCCCACCGGTTCGATGCCGAGCGCGAGCGTCCGCTTGCGCACCTCGGGGTCGCGGGTGGCACCGCGTACCGCAGCTGCCAGCCGGTCGATGACGGGCTGAGGTGTGCCGACCGGCGCGAAGAAGCCGTTCCACTCCACCACCTCGAAATCCTTGTAGCCGCTCTCCTTGACGGTGGGCACGTCGCGCAACGCTTCCATGCGCTGGGCGCCGGTCGTGGCCAGCGCTCGCAAGCGGCCCGACTGGACGTAGCCAAGGCCCGATATCGGGTTTGCGAAGTACGCCGCCACCTGCCCGCCCAGCAAATCGGTGATGGCCGGCGCGCCACCCTTGTAAGGCACATGAACCCACTGGATCCCGGCGTCGCGCTCGAGCATTTCGGCAGCCAGATGGGCGGACCCGCCAGCACCATACGACGCGTAATCGAGTCGCCCCGGATTGGCTCGGGCGAAGTCGACGAGTTCCTTGAGCGTCTTGTAAGGCGCACTGATCGGCACGACCAGGATGTTGGGCATGTTGACCGCCTGCGAAATCGGCACGAGGTCCTTCAGCGGATCGAATGGCAGCTTGCGAAGCACCGCATTGACGGCGTAGGGGAAGGCGTCGAACAGCAGTGTGTGGCCATCGGCCGGCGCCTGCAACACGGCCTGTGCCGCCAGGATGCCACTGGCACCGGGACGGTTCTCGATCACGACTGGCTGCCCCAGCAGCGCGGACATGGGCTGCGCGAGCATGCGTGCGTTGGCGTCGGCGCCACCCCCTGCTGCATAGGGCACGACCAGGCGAATCGGCTTGCTCGGAAAGGTCTGCGCCACCGCTGCGATCGGCAGCCACAGTGACGCGGCCGCCGTCAAAAGCAAACGCCGGCGAAGAGGCGGTAGGCTGCGTTCTTTCATGCTTGTCTCCCGATGTTTTGCCGAGTGCCACCGGTGACACGTCGCCGCGCCCGGTGGTTGATTTTTTGTGTCGAGTCGGCCGTCCAGCTATGCCGTTCAAAAGCTGTATGGCCGCGCCGGATTGTCGACGAGGAAGCGCTGCCGGGTCGCTCGATCGACGACTTCGTGCGCCGCGCAACGCGCTCGACCGACGGCGTTTGCCGTGTGATGAACCTCGGGCGCAGCGGCTGCAAACGAGCCGTGCTGCACGACCGCGGCGAGCGTTTGAAGGAACTGCAGCTCCACGAAAGCTCCTTCACTGTCGACGAACGAAACCTGAGCGATCGAGTTTGTAAAACTGCCTACCCTGTACCGAGCTGATCGGGCCGACGGTCTGCTCTGACCCTGTGGCCAGAAACGGGAGCGACCGGGGATATTTCCGTGCTCCCGCGTGGCCTGAGCCGCCCCGTCCCATCCGCATTCGGAGACACGATGAAAAAACAAGTTCTCTGGTTGGCCTCGTGCCTGCTCGCAACCGCAGCCTCCGCACAGACCTATCCCAGCAAACCGATCCGCATGATCCTTGGCTTTCCTCCAGGTGGGACGACCGATATCAATGCGCGGATCCTGGCGCAGAAGCTGTCGGAGCAGATGGGCCAGCAGTTCGTCATCGACAACCGTGCCGGCGGTGGCGGGAACATCGCGGCGGCAGAGGTGGCGCGAGCGCCGGCAGACGGCTACACGCTCTTCTACAACACGTCGTCCGTGGTCATCGCGCCGGCGATGTCCTCGAAGATCGCGTTCGATCCCATCAAGAGCTTCACGCCGGTCGTGCTCGCAGCGACCGTGCCCATTGTTCTGGCCGTGCACCCGTCGGTGAAGGCCGACTCCCTTCAGGATCTGATGAAGATCTCGAAGGCCAATCCGGAGTCGCTGCGCTATGCATCGTCGGGCATCGGCACGATTACCCATCTCGCTTCGGCGCTGCTCGCGAGCGAAATGGGCATCAAGATGACCCACGTACCCTACAAAGGGGCCGCGCCGGCGCTGCAGGATTTGGTCGGCGGCCAGATCGAGCTGATGTCGGAGGTCGTCAACACCGTGCTGCCGTACGCGCAACAGGGCAAGCTCAAGGTGTTCGCGACCGCCACGACGAAGCGCCTCGCCGCGTTACCCAACGTGCCGACATTCGACGAGGCGTTGGGTGTCAAGGGGTTCGAGATGGGCGCCTGGCAGGGCGTCCTTGTACCGGCGGCTACGCCGGCCGATATCGTCGCCAGGCTGAACACCGAGTTCAACAAGGCGTTGCAGGATCCCGGGGTCCGCCAGCGACTTCAGCAGCAGGGCGCCGAGCCGCTCGGCGGCAGCGCTGCCAGCTACGCGAGCTATCTGGGCTCCGAACTCAAGCGCTGGGCCCAGGTCGTGAAGGATTCCGGCGCCACCACGGAGTAGGTCGGGCCGGGCATGCATCCGTACGTTGCCACCCGCTGCGGACGGGGAGCAGATGTCTGCCGTGTGCGGTCGGTGGCCTTCCACGACATCATCGAGGTGAAGGCGGAGACGAATCGATGGGTCGAGGACGTGCGGAAGATCGGCGTCCCGGCGGATTGACGCACGGCACGCAACACCACCCAGGAGCAGCGCATGAACCCACAGCCGAAGCCGATCAAGGTGTTCCTCACCTACACCGACGCGGAATTCGCCGCCTACTACAGCCAAGCCGGTTTGGCCGAGCTGAGCCGTCATGCCGAGGTGCTGCGCAACACGACCGGCCGCGTGCTCGAAGGCGCCGAACTGGCCGAGGCCGCCGCCGGCTGCCAGGTGATCGTCGCCCACCGCTCGGCGCCGGGGCATGCAGCGACCTTTGCCAACGCGCCGCATCTGGTCGCTTTTCTACGCGGGGCGGTCGACATCAGCACCATCGACGTCGAGGCCGCTTCACGCCATGGCGTGCTCGTCACGCGCGCGACGGCGGGCTTCAGCGATGCGGTGGCCGAGCTCGGCCTGGGCATGATGATCGACCTCGCAAGAGGGGTGACGCGCGCCGGCATCGCGCAGCGTGCGGGGCAAATTCCGTCGCTGCCCAAAGGCATCCAGCTCTCCGCTTCGACGATGGGGCTGGTCGGTTACGGTCGAATCGCGCGGCGTCTTGCCGAGATGGCGAAGGCGATCGGCATGCACGTGCGGGCCTTCGACCCGCACGCCGACGCAGCACGATATTGCCGATGTCGGGTGTTCCTTCGAGGAGGTGCTCGCGCAGTCCGACTTCGTTGTCTGCCTTGCTGTCGCCATTCCGGAGACCGAGAACCTGATGAATGCGACGGCGTTCGCGGCAATGAAGCCGGGCTCGTGCTTCATCAATCTGTCGCGCGGTGAGCTCGTCGACGAGGACGCGCTGGAGGCAGCGCTCGACAGCGGGCATTTGCGTGGCGCCGGACTGGACGTCGGGCGGGCGCCGGATCAGAAGCCATCCGCGCGCTTCATGAACCGGGCTGACGTCGTCGTCACGCCGCACATCGGCGGCATGACGGCGCAGGCTCGCGAGCACCAGACGATGGACACCGTTCGACAGGTGCAGGCGCTGGCCGAAGGCCGACTTCCGCAAGGGGCCGTCAACGCCGAAGCGGCGCACCGGCTGGGCCGCCTGCTTTCAATTGCACAGGAGAAGCAAGCATGAATCGTGATGAAACAGCCCCCTGGTCGGGTGGCCACCTGCCGCCAAGGCTGAAGGTGCCCGCCGGCGCCGTCGACTGCCACCACCACATCTACGACGCCCGCTTTCCGGTCGATCCTCGCGCGGACCTCAGGCCCCCCGACGCAACTGCAGCGGATTACCGAAAGCTGCAGTTGCGATTGGGAACGACGCGCAGCGTCGTTGTCCAGCCGTCGACCTACGGGACCGACAACCGTTGCCTGCTGGACGCGCTGGCGACGTTCGGCGACAACGCGCGCGGCGTCGCGGTCGTCGGTGACGAGATCGGCGACGCCGAACTGCGCCAGATGGACGAAGCCGGCGTACGCGGTATCCGCTTCAATTTCGCTCGTCCGGCCGGGCCGTCGCAAGAGAGTCTGGAAGCGCTCGCCAGGCGAATTGCGCCGCTCGGCTGGCACGTGCAGATTCACGCCTTGGCCGACGGCTACCCGGCGCTGGAACCTGTCCTGCGACGCCTGCCCGTGCCGGTTGTGATCGACCACCTGGGGCGACTGCCGCAGCCGCTCGGAACGAATCATCCGGCTTGGCCGGTACTCCGGCGGCTGGTCGATAGCGGACACACCTGGGTGAAGCTCTCGGGGGCTTACCAGGACAGCAAGATCGGTGGTCCGGACTTCGCCGACAGCAGCGCAGTTGCCGTGGCTTGGCTCCAGGCATCACCCGAACGCCTCGTGTGGGGAACGGACTGGCCATATCCTTCTGCGTCGGCTGGCGAAATGCCGATCCCGGACGATGCCGAGTTGCTCGACCTGCTGCCTGTGTGGGCGCCCTCCGAACACCTGCGGCAGCGTCTTCTCGTCGACAACCCTTGCTCGCTCTACGGCTTCGCAATGGTATAGAGGCCGGGCTGCAGCTGCAGCTGCGGCGTGATGTTGACCATCGACACCTCGACCTGGCCGCCGAGCACCGCCGGCGCTGCACCGCCATACGGCACGTGCGTGAACTAGACGCGCGGCACTGGTTGAACAGCTCGCCGCCGAGGTGCGGACCGGTGCCGGCACCGGCCGACGCGTGGTTCAGCTTGCCCGGATTCTCCGATGCGTGGTCGTCCAGGCCACCGGCCGCGGCACGACGCAGCCGACGATGAGCCGGTAAGCCGTTGCGGTGTCGATGCCGTGCGCGTCGATATGGATGAAGTCGTCCATTTCCGCTGCTCGCATCATGGGTAAAGACGTGCCGGGTGGTCGACGACGATGCGCCGCAGGGTCGCTGCAACGCGTTGCTCTTCGGGGCTCGTCGATTCGGTCGCGGGAAGCGAAACACGCGGCATATCGGTCCTCTCGAATCGGAGCTCGACGATCGCGGCGCCGACTGCGGCGGCCTACGCCGGCACGCGCATCGCTGCCATGCGGCTTCGGTTATTGCTCTGGGCGGAAATGAGTCCCGCGAGCGGCGTATGTCGCAGCGGGAATAGCAGCTCTACCTGTGCAGAGGTGGTTTCTCCGGCTGCAGCCGCCTAGACTGCCCCAGCGCAAATCGGCGCGGTGCCGAGGAGAGACGATGGAAGACCTGACCCAACTCGACGTGGTGATTGCAGACCACATCGCCACGCTGACGATGAATGCACCGCCGGTCAATGCCCTGACCCGCGTGCTCAACGACGAGCTGACCCTGGCGCTCGACCGAATTTCGGAGATGGACGAGGTCCGCGTCGTCGTGCTCACCGGTGCGGGCAAGGTCTTCTGCGCCGGCGCCGATCTGAAGGGCCGCGCCGAGACGATCAAGGGGCCGGGCGATCTGCTCGCCCACTCGCGCCGCACACGGGAATGCTTTCACGCGATCCGCGAATGCGCCAAGCCGGTCGTCGTCGCCATCAACGGCGCAGCGCTCGGCTCCGGGCTCGCGATGGTGGCGTCGTCGGACGTCCTGATCGCTTCGGAAAAGGCATCGCTCGGGCTGCCCGAGGTCGATGTCGGACTGCTCGGCGGTTGCCGGCACGCGATGCGACTTTTCAGCCACTCGCGACTGCGTCGCATGGCGCTGACCGGCTGGCGCGTTAGCGGGGCCGAGCTGCTGCGGATGGGCGTCGTCGAAGCCTGCACCACCGCCGAGGCGCTGATGCCCACCGCCATGGAAATGGCTGCGGCCATCGCCTCGAAGAGTCCGGTCTCGACGCGCATGAGCAAACACACCCTGAACGTCATCGAGGACATGAGCCTGCGCGACGGCTATCGCTACGAGCAGGACATGACGGCGCAGATCGGCAAGACCGAGGACGCGAGGGAAGCCCAGCTCGCGTTCAAGGAAAAGCGCCTGCCCGTCTTCAAGGGTCGTTGAGATGCGTCGCCTTCCGGACCTTTCGCGTCGCCGCGTGACCGCGATCGCCGCGGCCGCCGTGTGTCTTGCCGCCGTGGCGTTGCCGGTCGCGCATGCCGCGTACCCGGAAAAGCCGGTGCGCCTGGTCGTGCCGTTTCCGGCCGGTGGCGCCACCGACCTGATGGCGCGCAGCCTGGCGCAGAAGCTCGGCGAGCGGCTCGGCCAGACCGTCGTCGTCGACAACCGTGCCGGAGCCGGCGGTTCGCTCGGCGCCGAGGTGGTGGCGACGGCGCCTGCCGACGGCTACACGCTGCTGTTCGCGACCATGGGCTCGCTGACCATCAACCCGAGCATCTACAAGACCCTTCGCTACGACCCGATCAAGAGCTTCGAGCCGGTCTCGCTGACGCACAGCACGTCGAACATGCTGGTGGTCCACCCGGGGGTCAAGGCAGCGTCGGTCGAAGAACTGATCGCACTGGCACGCAGGCAGCCGGGCGAACTGACCTTTGCCTCGGCCGGCAACGGCACGACCAGCCATTTGTCGGGCGAGCTGTTCAAGAGCCTGGCCAAGGTGGACCTGGTCCACATTCCGTACAAGGGCAGCGCGCCGGCAATGACCGACTTTCTCGGCGGGCGCATCTCGATGATGTTCGACACCACGTCGAACTTCATCGACCACGTGAAGAGCGGGAAGCTGCGTGCCCTCGGCGTCACCGGGCGCAAGCGCTCGCCGGCGATGCCGGCCGTCCCGGCGATTTCCGAAACCGCCGGCCTGGCGGAATACGACATGACGCTGTGGCTCGGCGTCCTGGCTCCAGCCGGCACGCCAAGGGACGTGGTGACCCGCCTGCAGCGCGATCTCGCCGCCGCACTGGGCACGCCCGAACTGGTGCGGCAGATGGCCGACGCCGGCATCGACGTTCGGGTGAGCACGCCGCAGGAGTTCGCCACGCTAATCCGCGCCGACATCGCCAAGTGGGCCGGCGTCGTCAAGCGCTCGGGCATGCACGTCGAATGACGGGGACGCCACCGTCGCCGCCGACAGCCGCTCCGACATGCTGGTCAAAAGCAGGCATGGCGCGCTGACCTTCGGCTCGGCGAGCAACGGCAGTTCCGGTCTTCTACGGCCCCGGACCTCTTGCTCGTCCGGAGCTTCGGGTGTTCAACCGCCTCGGCTTCGAGTTGCCTACCGGCGCGCGAGCAACGACACCAGCTCGAGCACCAGCGCATTCGGGCCGCCTTCGGCCACGCCCTGGTCGAAGGTGCGCAGCACCGATTCGGCGATCGACTTGACGGCGCCCGCGTCGTCGGCCATCGCGTTGTAGTAGCCCAGGTCCTTCTGCGCATTCGACATGGCAAAGCGCAGCGCCGACGGATCGCCGGACGCAAGATAGGGGCGCAGGCGCTCGAGCGCGGCCCCACCACCGCCGCCCTTTGCCAGCACGTCGACGAACACGTCCATCGCGATCCCGGCGCGTTGCGCACACGCCGCAGCCTCGGAGAGCAGCGCCACGCTGCCCAGCGAAACGTAGTTGTGCAGCAGCTTCATTCGATGACCCGCGCCGACGGGGCCGGCGTGGGTGATGTTCTCGGCGAAGCTCGAAAGGATCGGCAGGCACTCGTCGAACAGCGCCTTTTCGCCTCCCACCAGCAGGTTCAGGCGGCCTTCCGCGGCTTCCTTCGGCGTGCGCGTCATCGGCGCGTCGAGGAACCGCCCGCCCGCCTGCTGTACCGCTTCGGCAATGCGCTCGGTCGACGAAGGCACCGCCGTCGAACAGTCGATCACGATCGTGCCCGGCTTGAGCCCCTCGAGAAAACCGCCCGGCCCGAGCAGCACCGCCTCGACCTGGGGCGTGCCGGTGACGCACAGGATCACCACGTCGGACTGCGCCGCCAGGGCAGCAGCGCTCGTGCTGGTCGCAGCTCCCGCGGCTTTCAGCTCATCCAGCGGCTGATTGCCGGGGTGTTCGAGGACGCACAGCGCAAAGCCCTTGCGCAGGAGATTGCGTGCGATGCCGTGGCCCATGAGGCCGACGCCCGCCATTCCGATCTTCTTCATGGATGCACCTGTTTCAGACGGGAAAAGTGGCCCCGGGGCGTTCCGGCCGCGCTCGAGCCACCAGTCAGCCTGGCTGCCGAGACCGGGGCGCAGCCGTCGACCGCTACTTGGGCTGCATCAGCTTCTTGATTTCCTGCAGGTGCTCGGTGCCCCGCTTGGTGATGTGCGCAAGCGCGTCGGATTGCGAATGGCGGGCCATTTCGGCCATTTCCTTCATGTCCGCCAGCGTCTTGGTGAAGGCCTTGCGCACGGCTTCGCTCTGCTTGGCGGGGTCTCCGACGCTGCCCGCCGCGCTCTTCGCAGCCTCCTGCATGCCCTGCATGGCCTCGGTCAGCATCTCGGTCTGCTTGCGGGCCAGCGCCTGCATCGATTCATAGGTGGCCTTGTTGGCCTCGACGAGCGCCTCGATGTCCTTGCGGCGGGCCTCGACGATCGCCGACATGTCGACGCCGGGCATCTTGAACTGCTCGATCATCTTTTTCACGTCGCCGAATGGATTGGTGGGTGTGGTCATGGAAGTCTCCGGTGGTGTGCAGGGGGTGGCGGCTTGCGTCGCAATCGAATCATGGCATGCAGGAGCGACGCCGCCGCTCCTGCCCGACCCGTCACTCGAGCGTGAAGCCGATCTTCAGCGTCACCTGCCAGTGCGCCACTTTGCCGTCCACCACGTGTCCACGGGTCTCGGTGACGTTGAACCACTGGATATTGCGAATCGTTTGGTGGGCTTTGGCGATCGCCACCTGGACGGCATCCTCGATGCCGATGGTCGAGGAACCGGTGAGTTCGAGGGACTTGTAGACGTGATCGCTCATGCTGGCGCATCCTGTGAGTGGGAGGTCGGCGAGCGTAGTCGTTTCGCCCGTGCGCCACAAGCGCGAGACGCACATCGCCTGGGAACAGGGCTTGCTCGGCGGCGCGACCCGAATCTGCTGCGGCGCGCGACCCCATGTCGAATCACCAATTTCCACGCACCCTCTGGGTTGTCCGCCACGGGCAGAGCGCCGGCAATGTGGCTCGTGACGAAGCCGAGGCCGCCGGCCGCCCGCTGATCGACATCGCAACCCGCGACATGGACACGCCGCTGTCGCCGCTGGGCGAGCAGCAGGCCGAGGCACTCGGCCAATGGTTCGGCGACATGTCGAAGGACGAGCGGCCGACCGTCGTGCTTTCGTCGCCGTACGTCCGGGCCCATGACACCGCCCAGCTGATCCTGCGTGGGGCGGGTTTTGGAGGCGAGGTGCGGCTGCGCCGCGACGAGCGTCTGCGCGAGAAGGAATTCGGCCTTCTCGACCGCCTGACCCGTCACGGCATTGCCCTGAAACACCCCGAACTGAGCGAGCAGCGAAACCACGTCGGCAAGTTCTATTTCCGTCCGCCCGGCGGCGAAAGCTGGTGCGACGTCATCCTGCGCTTGCGCAGCCTGCTCGACAGCGTCCGCAGCGATTGCCACGACGAGCGGGTGCTGATCGTCGGCCACCAAGTGATCGTCAACTGCCTGCGCTACCTCCTCGAATGCCTCGACGAGGCGCAGATCCTCGACATCGATCGCGCGGCGGACGTGCCCAACTGTTCGGTGACTTCGTACGCCAGCGAGGACCAGACGCACCCAGGCGGCCCTTACAAGCCCCGTCTGGTGAATTTCGTGCAACCGCTCGGCGAACATGGCGCCCCGGTGACTGCCGAGCCCGACGTGCCCGCGGCCCCGAAGTCCTGAGCGATGCCCGACCTGCGCACGGGCACTGCCGGGCCGCCGACGGAGGTCAGCGAAGCGCTGCTTCGGAGCTGGCCGCTGCCCGCGCTGACCGAGGACAGCGACAAGGAAGCACGCGGCCACGTGCTCATCGTCGCCGGCAGCCGCGAGATGCCGGGTGCGGCGTTGCTCGCCAGCGAGGCAGCGCTGCGTTCAGGTGCCGGCAAGCTGACAGTGGCCACGTCGGCATGCGTCGCTGCCGGAATGGCATTGGTGCTGCCGGAGGCCCGGGTCCTGTCGCTGCCCGAGACGGCCGCCGGCGGGCTCGACGCCGCGGGCATGGCGCTCCTGCTCCCGCTGTTGGAGCGCGCGCACGCGTTGCTGATCGGCCCCGGGCTGGTCGACGATGCGAGCGGCTGTCGTTTCGTTGCCGGGCTGCTGTCGGCCTGCACCCGATTGCCGGTGCTGCTCGATGCGCTGGCGATGAACATCGTTCTGCACGGTCGGCGCTTCGAACAGCCCGTGCTGATGACGCCGCACGCCGGGGAAATGGCGCACCTGCTCGGGATCGACAAGGACGCCGTGCGCGACGACCCGCAGTCGGTCGTCCGGGATGCGGCGCAGCGCTGGAATGCGGTGGTCGCGCTCAAGGGCGCGGTCACCTGGATCGCTGCACCCGACGGTGCGCTCTGGCGCCATGAAGGCGGCAGTGCAGGGCTCGGCACATCGGGCTCGGGCGACACACTGGCAGGCATCATCGTCGGCTTGCTCGCGCGTGGCGCCAGCCCTGAGCAGGCCATCGTCTGGGGCGTTGCGGTCCATGCGCGGGCGGGTGAGCGCCTTGCGCGCCGCCTTGGCGCACTCGGTTTCCTGGCGCGCGAAATCCCCGCAGAAGTACCGGCGCTGCTCGATGCGCTTGCCTGAGCCGACCGACGCAGGGCCGTCGCACGCGCTTGCAGGCACCGAAAGCGCGATCGCAGCCACCGAGCGCTGGATTCAGGTCGCCGTTGTGGGCCTCGGCCTGTGCCCGTTTGCCGCGCCGGTGCATGCCCGGCAAGGCATCCGGATCGCGGTCAGCGCCGCAACCACCCCGGCTGCCTTGCTGGACGACCTGGCGCAGGAGGCGGTGCGGTTGACCGAAGCCGACCCGGCCGCGGTCGAAACCACGCTCCTGGTACACCCCGGGGTACTCGGCGACTTCGCCGAGTACAACCGCTTCCTGGGCCGTGCCGACCGGCTGCTGGCACGAACAGGCCTGCGCGGCGTGCTGCAGATCGCCAGCTTTCATCCGCAGTACGTTTTCGCGGGAAGTGCGGCGGACGACCTCGGCAACTGCACCAACCGGTCACCGTTCCCGACCTTGCAGCTGCTGCGCGAGAGCAGCATCGAGCGCGCCGTTGCCGCGTTCGGCGATACCCGCATCGTCTACCGTCGCAACATCGAACGCATGCGCCGGCTGGGCCACCGCGGCTGGTCCGATCTCTGGTCGGCGCCGGACGAGACACCGCGCGTTCCACCTTGAAGGCGGCGCAGCCGCCCTCATGTGTCAGACTGCAGTTCGTTGGGGAGCTTGAATCAATGGCCGAGGCCGAGCCGATGGAAACCGAAATCGAGGAGCCGCCGTTCGCCGAGAGCGCGCCGGCGGCGGGCCAGCGCCTGTTGAAAAAGTACCCGAACCGTCGCCTCTACGACACCCGGACCAGCAGCTACATCACGCTGGCCGACGTCAAGCAGATGGTGATGACGGGGCAGGATTTCGTCGTCCGCGATGCCAAGACCTCCGAAGAACTGACGCGCAGCATCCTGCTGCAGATCATTCTGGAAGAGGAAACCGGTGGCGTGCCGATGCTCTCGACGCAGGTGCTGGCGCAGATCATCCGGTTCTACGGCCATGCCATGCAGGGGATGATGGGGACGTACCTGGAAAAGAACCTGCAGGCGTTCACCGACATCCACGCGCGCATGGCCGAGCAGACGAAGAATCTCTACGATCCGAAGGCCATGTCACCTGAGCTGTGGACGCTGTTCGTCAACGGCCAGGCACCCGTGGTGCAGGGGCTGATGGGCAGCTACCTCGAGCAGTCGAAGAACCTGTTCGTGCAGATGCAGGAGCAGATGGCCAAGCAGGCCGGTTCGCTGTTCCCGAACCTTCCCGGGTTGACGCCGCCCAAGCGTTAGGCCTTGCCGCGGCGACATCCGCGGCGATCGGGGAAAATCCCCCGATGAACATCGACCTGCTTGCCGAGCGTCCGGCCGTCGCCGACGCTCCCACTGCGACGCCCGCGCCACGCGTCGGCTTCGTCTCGCTTGGGTGTCCCAAGGCACTGACCGACTCCGAACTGATCCTGACCCAACTCGGCGCCGAAGGCTACGCCACGTCGAAAACCTACGCCGGCGCCGACCTGGTGATCGTCAACACCTGCGGCTTCATCGACGATGCGGTGCGGGAAAGCCTCGACACCATCGGCGAAGCGCTGGCCGAAAACGGCAAGGTGATCGTCACCGGCTGCCTGGGCGCCCGCGCAGGCGAAGACGGCGGCAATCTGGTGCGGCAGATGCATCCCAGCGTGCTCGCCGTCACCGGTCCGCATGCGACCCGCGAAGTGATGGACGCGGTGCATCTGCACCTGCCGAAGCCGCACGATCCGTTCGTCGACCTCGTGCCGCCGCAGGGTGTCAAGCTGACGCCCGCGCACTATGCCTACCTGAAGATCAGCGAGGGCTGCAACCACCGCTGCAGCTTCTGCATCATTCCGAGCATGCGCGGCGACCTGGTGTCGCGGCCGATCGGCGATGTGCTCGGAGAAGCACGCCGGCTGTTCGAGTCGGGCGTCAAGGAGCTGCTGGTGGTCAGCCAGGACACCAGTGCCTACGGCGTCGATGTGCGCTACCGCACCGGGTTCTGGGACGGCCGGCCGGTGCGCACCCGGATGGCCGACCTCTGCGAGCGGCTCGGAGACATCGCAGCCGACCACGGCGCCTGGGTGCGGCTGCACTACGTCTATCCGTATCCGCACGTCGACGAGATCATCCCGCTGATGGCCGAGGGGCGCATCCTGCCGTACCTCGACGTGCCACTGCAACATGCGCATCCCGACGTGCTGAAGCGGATGAAGCGCCCCGCGAGCGGCGAGCGCAACCTCGAGCGGATCGAGCGCTGGCGCGAACTCTGTCCCGAAATCGTCGTTCGCAGCACCTTCATTGCCGGCTTCCCGGGCGAAACCGAGGCCGAGTTCGACTACCTGCTCGACTTCGTGCGCGAAGCGCGGATCGACCGCGCCGGGTGCTTTGCCTACTCCCCTGTTGCCGGCGCGGCGGCGAATGCGCTGGCCGATCCGGTGCCGGCCGAGCTGCGCGAGGAGCGGCGCTCGCGCTTCATGGCCGTGGCCGAGGCTGTTTCCGCAGAGAAGCTGCGCAAGCGCGTCGGCGCGACGATGCAGGTGCTGGTCGATTCGGCGCCGGCGCTCGGCCGCAAGGGCGGCGTCGGCCGCAGCTACGCCGACGCGCCGGAGATCGACGGCAGCGTCCGGCTGCTGCCGCCGCAGAAGGCGTCGAAAACCCTGCGCGTCGGCGAGTTCACCCGCGCGCGCATCGTGGCCTCGGAAGGCCACGACCTGGTCGCGCTGCCGGTCTGACGATGAAGCGGCGCAAGCACACCGGGCTGATCCACCATCCGTACCGGCCGCCTGCCGGATTCGAGGCGACGCTGCCCGCCGTCCACAAGGCGTCGACGGTGTTTTTCCAGGACGTCGCCGCGCTGCGTTCGCGCAGCTGGAAGAGCAAGGCCGGCTACACCTACGGGCTGCACGGCACACCGACCAGTTTCACGCTCGAAGCGCGCGTGGCCACGCTGGAAGGGGGCCTGCAAACGCTGCTCGTGCCGAGCGGACTGGCGGCGCTGACGCTGGTCGACTGTGCGCTGCTGCGCTCTGGCGACGAACTCCTGATCCCGACGAACGCGTATGGGCCGAACAAGGAGTTCGCCGCAAACGAGCTGGCGGGGTGGGGCATTTCGCACCGGCTCTACGACCCGCTCGACCTGCCGGCGCTCGAAGCCCTGATCGGTCCGGCAACCCGGCTGATCTGGATCGAGGCGGCGGGTTCGGTGACGATGGAGTTCCCCGACGTTGCCGCGCTGGCGCGGCTGGCGCGCTCGCGCGGTGTGACGAGCGCACTCGACAACACCTGGGGCGCTGGCGTCGCCTTCGATCCCTTCGACCTGCAGACAGGCGCCGAGTCGCCGCTGGGGGTCGACATCTCGATTCAGGCGCTCACCAAGTACCCCTCCGGCGGCGGCGATGTGCTGATGGGCTCGGTGACCACGCGCGACGAAGCGTTGCACCAGCGGCTCAAGGCGTGTCACATGCGCAGCGGCTGGGGCGTGGGTGGCAACGATGTCGAGGCGCTGCTGCGCTCGCTGCCGTCGCTCGAGCTGCGCTACGAAGCACAGGACCGCGCGGCGCGCGTGCTCGCTGCCTGGTGGCAGGGCCGGCCGGAAGTCGCCCGGCTGCTGCACCCCGCGTTCGAAGGTTCACCAGGGCATGCGCACTGGAAGGCACTCTGCGGCGACTCCGCCGCGGGGCTGTTCAGCATCGTCATGGCGCCTGAATACAGCACGGCGCAGGTCGACGCCTTCGTCGACGCGCTGCAGCTGTTCAAGATCGGCTACTCCTGGGCGGGGCCGGTCAGCCTGGTCGTGCCGTACGACCTGCGCGCGCTGCGTGGCGGGGCAGCGCCGGCCGAGCGGCTGGTGCGCTTCTCGGTGGGGCTCGAAGCCGTGGACGACCTGATTGCCGACTGCGAGCAGGCCTTGCAGGCCATGCAGGCGGTGGGTTGACGCCGCTACGGCTTCGACGACACCTTGTGCCGCATCAGGCGCCCCTTCTCGCGCTCCCAGTCCTTCTTCTTCTCGGTATCGCGCTTGTCGTGCTCGGCCTTGCCCTTGGCAAGCGCCACCTCGGCCTTGACCAGGCCGCCCTTGTAGTGGAGATCGAGCGGCACCAGCGTGAAACCCTTCTGCTCGACCTTGCCGACGAGGCGCTTGATCTCTTCCTTGCGCATCAACAGCTTGCGGGTGCGGTCGGCCTCCGGATTGACATGCGTCGAGGCGCTGCGCAGCGCGTTGATCCGGCAGCCGATCAGGAACAGTTCGCCGTCGCGCACCAGCACATAGCCGTCCGTCAGCTGCACCTGGCCGGCACGGATGGCCTTGATCTCCCAGCCCTGCAGAACGATGCCGGCTTCGTAGCGCTCTTCGATGTGATAGTCGAACCGGGCGCGCCGGTTTTCAGCGATGGACATTCGGGCAGCTGCGGGCCGATTGCCCGTCAATACAATCACGGCATTGTATGAAGCACGTCAAAAAGTCGATCCTGCTGCCGTACTCGTCGCACGAGATGTACGCGCTGGTCACCGACGTGGCGGCCTACCCGCAGTTTCTGCCGTGGTGCGAACGTGCCGAGGTGATCGACTCGCGCGACGATGGCGTCACCGCGCGGCTGCACCTGCGCTACAGCGGCTTGCGCCACGCCTTCACCACGCGCAACACGCACGTGCCCGACAAGTCGGTCGAGATGGATCTGGTCGATGGCCCGTTCTCGCTGCTCGATGGACAGTGGCGCTTCCTCGCCCTGGCCGGGGCACCGGACGGCATGAAGGCCTGCAAGATCGAGTTCGACCTGCGCTACGCCTTTTCGAGCACCGCGCTCGAGCTGGTTGTCAGCCCGGTGTTCGACCGCATCGCCAACACCTTCGTCGATTCGTTCGTCAAGCGCGCCGAACAGGTCCACGGTGCAAGGTGATGCAGCGGCAACGCTGCGCATCGAGGTGGCCTACAGCCCGGCAGCCGACTGCGTCGACTGGGTCGAACTGACGCTTCCGGCAGGCGCGACGGTTTCAGCGGCCCTGCAAGCGAGCGGTTTGCTGCTGCGCCACCCGGGTCTGGAACTCGACCCGTCGATGGTCGGCGTCTGCGGCCGCCGGGCAGCGCTCGACGCCGCGTTGCGTGACGGCGATCGCGTCGAGGTCTACCGGCCGCTGATCGTCGATCCGAAGGATGCGCGGCGCCTGCGTGCACGCGAGCAGCGGCGTGGCGGGAAGCCGGGCGCCCGAACAACCTGAGCGGCGCACCGCGCCGTTTGAATTGGCAGCTCAGCGGCAGTCGCTGACGATGACGCCGCGCGCCCGTTCGGCCTCGGCCGCACGGGTCTTGTCGTCGAGGATTTCGCGCTCGCCGTTGGCGTTGACCCGCGCGATGCGCAGGCCGTCCTCCATGGTGCGCAACTGCGCCCGGGCACGCTGGCAGTTGTCGGCGCGGGCGGCAGCCAGCTTGTCGACCTCGGCCTTCTGCTTGGCGGCTTCTGCGCGCTCGGCATCGCGGCGCCGCGATTCGAGGACGGGGTCGGTTCGGGCGACGCCGGAGGCGACCGCGCTGGCCGCCGAGGCGCTGCTTGCGGCCGCTGCCGGGACGGGCAGGGCTGCTGTTGCGCCCGGCACCGTGGGCGGAGCGGCAACGGCGCTTTGCGCAGGTCGCGCGGTCGGGCTCGGCCGGGCGAGGATGTCCTTCTCGGACACGCTGGTCGGCGGCGGGCGGTCGCTGTACTGGACGCGCCCGGAGCCGTCACGCCACTTCCATTGCGCCGAGGCGGGGAGGGCGGCGGTGACGACGAGCAACGCCGCCAGGGCTCGGCAGAGCGCCGGCTTCAACGCCGCCCACCTGGAGTCGCGGTACCTGTCCGGGCACCTGCGGTACAGCCTGGCGGACAAGACCCGTTCCCTATAATCGACTTTTGCATATGGAGCATTCCTCATGCGCCTGCTGGGCAAAGCGCTGACATTCGACGACGTTTTGCTGGTACCTGCGTATTCCCGCGTGCTGCCGCGCGATACGAGTTTATCCACCGCCTTCTCGCGCAACATCCGGCTGAATCTGCCGCTGGTGTCGGCGGCGATGGATACCGTGACCGAAGCGCGCCTGGCGATCGCCATCGCCCAGGAAGGCGGTATCGGCATCGTCCACAAGAACCTGAGCCCGGCGCAGCAGGCGGCCGAGGTGGCGCGTGTCAAGCGCTACGAATCGGGGGTGCTGCGCGACCCGATCACCATCACTCCGGACGTTCCGGTGCGCCAGGTCATCGCCCTGTCGCGCCAGCACGGCATCTCGGGCTTTCCGGTGGTCGAGAACGGCACCGTGGTCGGCATCGTCAGCGGCCGCGACCTGCGCTTCGAGACCCGCATGGACGCCCCGGTGCGCGAGATCATGACGCCGCGCGAGCGGCTGATCACGGTGCGCGACGGCGCCTCGCTGGCCGAGGCCAAGGCGCTGATGCACAAGCACAAGCTCGAACGCGTGCTGGTCGTCGGCGACGACTTCGAGCTGCGCGGGCTGTTCACCGTCAAGGACATCACCAAGCAGACCAACTTTCCGTTCGCCGCGCGCGATGCCCAGGGCAAGCTGCGCGTCGGCGCCGCGGTCGGCGTGGGCGAGGGCACCGAGGAGCGGGTCGAGGCGCTGGTCAAGGCCGGCGTCGATGCGCTGATCGTCGACACCGCGCACGGCCACAGCGCCGGCGTGGTCGAGCGGGTGCGCTGGATCAAGCGCAACTTCCCGCAGGTCGACGTCGTCGGCGGCAACATCGCCACCGGGGCCGCCGCGCTGGCGCTGGCCGAGGCCGGGGCCGACGGCGTCAAGGTCGGCATCGGGCCGGGCTCGATCTGCACCACGCGCATCGTCGCCGGCGTCGGCGTGCCGCAGATCACCGCCATCGACAACGTCGCCACCGCCCTGCGCGGCAGCGACGTGCGCGCTGATCGCCGACGGCGGCATCCGCTACTCGGGCGACATCGCCAAGGCGATCGCCGCCGGCGCCAGCACCGTGATGATGGGCGGCATGTTCGCCGGCACCGAGGAGGCGCCCGGCGAGATCGTCCTGTTCCAGGGGCGCAGCTACAAGGCCTACCGCGGCATGGGCTCGATCGGCGCCATGCAGCAGGGCAGCGCCGACCGCTACTTCCAGGACAACACCGGCGCCAACCCGAACGCCGACAAGCTGGTGCCCGAGGGCATCGAGGGCCGGGTGCCGTACAAGGGCTCGATCATCGGCATCGTCTTCCAGATGGCCGGCGGCCTGCGCGCGGCGATGGGCTACTGCGGCTGCAGCAGCCTCGACGAGATGCGCGAGAACGCCGAGTTCGTCGAGATCTCGACCGCCGGCATCCGGGAAAGCCACGTCCACGACGTACAGATCACCAAGGAAGCACCGAACTACCGGCTGGAGTGAAGGGGTGAAGCTTCCTGCTGCGCGGGGCGGGGCAGCGTTTCCGGTGCTCACCGTACCCGAGTACGGTTCCGCTCCTCGACGCCGCCGCGACCCGCTCGCGACGGAATCTTCATCCCCTTGGCCACCTTGCTGAACCGCGGTAGCTCCATCCATGCACGACAAAGTCCTGATCCTCGACTTCGGCTCGCAGGTCACGCAGCTGATCGCCCGCCGGGTGCGCGAAGCGCACGTCTATTGCGAGGTCCATCCGAACGACGTCGCCGACGACTTCATTCGCGGCTTCGCGCCCAAGGCGATCATTCTCTCGGGCAGCCACGCCAGCACCTACGAAGACCACGAGCTGCGCGCGCCGCAGGCCGTCTGGCAGCTCGGCGTGCCGGTGCTCGGCATCTGCTACGGCATGCAGACGATGGCCACGCAGCTCGGCGGCACCGTCGAGTGGAGCGACCACCGCGAGTTCGGCTATGCCGAGGTGCGGGCCCGCGGCCACACCGCGCTGCTCGAAGGCATCGAGGACTTCAGCACCGCCGAAGGCCACGGCATGCTGCGCGTCTGGATGAGCCATGGCGACAAGGTGACCGAGCTGCCGCCGGGCTTCAAGCTGATGGCGTCGACGCCGAGCTGCCCGATCGCCGGCATGGCCGACGACGCGCGCGGCTACTACGGTGTGCAATTCCATCCCGAAGTGACGCACACGCCGCAGGGCCGGGCGCTGCTGAACCGCTTCGTGCTCGACATCGCCGGCTGCCGCCCCGACTGGGTGATGGCCGACTACCTCGGCGAGGTGGTCGAGCGCATCCGCGCCCAGGTCGGCGACGAGGAAGTCATCCTCGGCCTGTCGGGCGGCGTCGACTCGAGCGTCGCCGCGGCGCTGATCCACCGTGCCATCGGCGACCAGCTGACCTGCGTCTTCGTCGACCACGGCCTGCTGCGGCTCGACGAGGCGCACCTCGTCAAGGCGATGTTCGTCGGCCGGCTGCATGCCAAGGTGCTGCACATCGATGCCAGCGAGCAGTTCCTCGGCGCGCTGGCCGGCGTCGCCGACCCGGAAGCGAAGCGCAAGATCATCGGCCGCGAGTTCGTCGCCGTGTTCCAGGCCGAAGCCGAGAAGCTGAAGGCCGGCGGCGGTGTCGCCGTCCAGGGCGCGAAGTGGCTGGCGCAGGGCACGATCTACCCCGACGTGATCGAGAGCGGCGGCGTGAAGTCGGCTGGCGGCAAGCGCAAGGCGACGACGATCAAGAGCCACCACAACGTCGGCGGCCTGCCCGAGACGCTCGGCCTCAAGCTGCTCGAGCCCTTGCGCGAACTGTTCAAGGACGAGGTTCGCGAGCTCGGCCTCGCGCTCGGGCTGCCGCCGGACATGGTGCACCGGCACCCTTTCCCCGGCCCCGGGCTCGGCGTGCGCATCCTCGGCGAGGTCAAGCGCGAGCATGCCGACCTGCTGCGCCGCGCCGATGCCATCTTCATCGAGGAGCTGCGCCGCACCGTCGACAGCGCCAGCGGCAAGACCTGGTACGAGCTGACCAGCCAGGCCTTTGCGGTCTTCCTGCCGGTGAAGAGCGTCGGCGTGATGGGCGACGGCCGCACCTACGAGCACGTGGTCGCCCTGCGCGCGGTGCAGACCAGCGACTTCATGACCGCAGACTGGGCCGAGCTGCCTTACGCCCTGCTGAAGAAGGTGTCGAGCCGGATCATCAACGAGGTGCGCGGCATCAACCGCGTCACCTACGACGTCTCGAGCAAGCCGCCGGCGACGATCGAGTGGGAATGAGTCCACATCGTCCCACGGTGTTTCTGAGCATCCCAAGACAACCTGATTT
>CAWGXZ010000006.1:0-491582 GCA_963826695.1 uncultured beta proteobacterium | reverse complement strand
GAGGAGACATGACCGAGATCGAGAAGCTCACCGGCGGCAAGCCGGTCGCCATCGTCGGAGCGGGGCTGGTGGGCGCCGGCTGGGCCGTGGTCTATGCCCGCGCCGGCCTGACCGTGCGGGTGTTCGACGCCAACCCGGAGGTCACCGCCCGGTCGATCCCGCTGATCCAGAGCCAGCTGGCCGGGCTGCAGCGGCACGGCCTGATCGCGGAAGACCCAGCCGCCGTGCTGGCCCGCATCAGCACCGCCTCGACCTTGGCCGAAGCCGTCGGCGGCGCGGCGTACGTGCAGGAGTCGGTGCTGGAGCGGGTCGACGTGAAACGCCAGTTGATGGTGGAGCTCGACGCGCTGCTGGGGCCCGACACCGTGGTGGGCAGCTCGACGTCGGGCATTCCCGGGTCGGCCTTCGCGCTCGGATTGTCGATCTCGCCGCGGACGCTGATCGTGCATCCGGTCAACCCGCCCTACCTGGTACCGGTGGTCGAGCTCGTGCCGTCGCCGCAGACATCGGCCGCCACCGTCGAGTTCGCCGACAAGCTGATGCAGGCGGTCGGCCAGACGGTGGTACACGTGCGCAAGGAGGTCGAAGGCTTTGTCCTGAACCGCCTGCAGGCGGTGCTGTTGCGCGAAGCGTGGACGCTGGTCGAGCAGGGTGTGGCCAGCTGCGAGGACATCGACAAGACGGTCCGTGACGGCCTGGGCTGGCGCTGGTCCTTCATGGGGCCCTTCGAGACCATCGACCTGAATGCCCCCGGCGGCGTGGCCGACTACGCGGTGCGGCTCGGACCGCTGTACCAGCGCATCGCTGCCTCGGGCACGCATGAAACGCCGTGGCAGGCGCCGCTGATCGCGGAGGTGGAATCGCAGCGTCGCGAGCGACTGAGGCAGTCAGACCTGGAACTGCGCCGCAACTGGCGCGATGAGCGCCTGATGGCGTTCGCCGCCGCTCGCAAACGTGCCGCGCTGAACGGCGAGTAGCTCGACACGCGTGATGACGCCGAGTCACGTGAGCGCCGGCCCTTGGCGCGCAGACATCGAGGCCGAGTGACGCGTCAGACCACTTCTCAACCTTCATAAGAACCCCTGGAGACAAAATGTCATGACCTCGTACACCGCAATGCCCTTCCGCCGCGGCCTGCTGGCCGCCGTTGCTCTCGTCGCCTGCAGCCTGCCCGCCCACGCCCAGTCCGACTACCCGAACCGGCCGATTCAGCTGATCGTGCCGTTCGCCCCCGGCGGAGTCACGGATGCCAGCGCCCGCATCGTGGCCGCAAAGCTCGCCGAGATACTTGGCCAGACCATCGTGGTCGACAACCGCGCCGGTGCGGCCGGCAATATCGGCACGCAGCTGGCGGCCCGGGCCGAACCCAACGGCTACACCCTGCTGCTGGGCTACGACGGCACGCTGGTGATCAACCCCAACGTCTACGCCAAGGTGCCGTTCGATTCGGTAAAGGACTTCGTCCCCATCGGCAAGATAGGTGACGCCCTGCTGACGGCGGTGGTCAACCCCAAGGTGCCGGCGGCCAACCTGACGGAACTGCAGGCCTTGGCCCGCTCCATGCCGGGCGGGTTGTCGTACGGCAGCGCCGGCACCGGCAGCACGACCCACCTGGCCGGCGAGATGCTGCGCCAGCGCACCGGCATGCCGCTCGTCCACATCCCCTACAAGGGCGGCGGCCCGGCCCTGACCGACGTGGCGGGCGGCTCCCTGTCGATGACCTTCGCATCGGTCACCGGTGCCATGCCCTTCGTCAAGAGCGGCGCGGTCAAGGCGATCGGCGTCACCTCGCGGCGGCGCGCACCATCGCTGCCTGATGTGCCCACCTTCATCGAGATGGGCATGAGCGATTACGAGATCAGCTCCTGGGTCGGCTTGCTGGCGCCTGCCAAGACGCCGCGCCCGATCATCGACAAGCTCAACCAGGCCTTGCAGAAGGTGCTGACCGCGCCCGAGATGGTCGAGCGCCTGAGCGCCCTCGGTGTGGTTGCGACCCCCGGCAGCCCGGAGGCCTACGGCGCCGAGATCGTGCGTGACCTGACCAAGAACAAGGCGATCGTGAAGGCTGCCAATATCACGCTCGATTGATGGCCACCCTCTTCGACAAGATCTGGGACGCGCATCGGGTCGCGCGCAACGATGCCGGCGATGAGCTCGTCTACATCGACCGCCACCTGGTGCACGAGGTTTCCAGCCCGCAGGCCTTCGCCGCCCTGGCCGAAGCGGACCGGCGCGTGCGCTCCAACGCGCGCCACATCGCGATCCAGGACCACAACGTGCCGACCACGGCCGACCGGCTGACGCACATCGCCAGCCCCGAAAGCGCTGCGCAGATCGAGGCCCTGCGCAGCAACGCGCGCCACACGGGCATGCGCCTGCTCGACCTGGACGACCCACGCCAGGGCATCGTCCACGTGGTCGCGCCCGAGCAGGGCTGGGTCCTGCCGGGTTCCACCGTGGCCTGCGGCGATTCGCACACCGCCACACTCGGCGCGCTCGGTGCGCTCGCCTGCGGCGTGGGCACCTCCGAGGTCGAGCACCTGATGAGCACCCAGAGCCTGTGGATGCGCAAGCCGCTGACGCTGGGCATCGGCATCTCGGGTGCGATGGGCCCGGGCGTTTACGCCAAGGACCTGGCGCTGACGGTGATCCGCCGCATCGGCACCGGCGGCGGCGTCGGCCATGCGATCGAGTATTACGGCCCGGCTGTCGCCGCGCTGTCCATCGAGGCCCGGCTGACGCTGTGCAACATGACCATCGAGGCCGGGTCGCGCTTCGGCCTGGTCGCCCCGGACGCGACCACCATTGCCTACCTTCGCGAACGCGTGAAGGGTGCCGCGCGGGACCATTTCGACGAGGCCGTGAAGGCCTGGGCCGGCCTCTTCACCGACGACCCCGCCGACTACCGGCGCCGGGTCGACATGGATGCGTCTGCCGTCGTGCCGACCGCCACCTGGGGCACCACCCCGGCCGACAGCGCAGCGCTCACCGGCCGCGTCGGCGACGGCGCGGACACCACTGACCCGGCGGAGCGCGAACGCATTGCCGCCGCAATGGCCTACATGGGCCTGGAGCCAGGTCAGGCGATGTCGTCGGTGGCGATCGACATCGCCTTCATCGGCTCCTGCACCAACTCGCGCATCGAAGACCTGCGCGCCGCCGCTGACGTGCTGCGCGGCCGTCGCATCGCGAAGGGTGTGCGGGGACTTGTGGTGCCGGGCTCGACCCAGGTCAAGCGCGCGGCCGAGGCGGAGGGACTGGCCCAGGTCTTCGTCGACGCGGGCTTCGAGTGGCGCGAGTCCGGCTGCTCGATGTGCATCGGCATGAACGGCGACAGCGTCGGCCCCGGCATGCGCTGCGCCTCGACGTCGAATCGCAATTTCGAGAACCGCCAGGGCCCCGGCGGGCGGACGCACCTGCTGAGCCCTGCTTCGGTCGCCGCGTCGGCACTGACCGGCCGGCTGAGCGATCCGCGCGAGGCGACGGCGTGAAGCGCATCGTCTCCTCCGTGGTCGGCCCTGCCGCCGCGTTGAACCGCGACGACATCGACACCGACGCGCTGTTCCCCGCCCCCTACCTGCGCCTGACGCAACGCAGCGGCATGGGCCGCTACCTGTTCGCCGACTGGCGAGCCGAGGGCCGCCAGGAAGTTGCCTTCATGAACGCGACCGAGCCGCCGCGTTTCCTGGTGGGCGCCGGCAACTTCGGCTGCGGCTCTTCACGCGAACAGGCCGTCTGGGCACTCGCCGACTACGGCGTGCAGGCGGTGCTAGCGCTGTCGTTCGGCGACATCTTCCGCAACAACTGCGTAAAGAACGACGTGGTCGCCGCCACGCTCGCGCCGGACGACTATGCCGCACTGCTGCTTGCGCTGGCGACCGCGCCCGGCGCCGAACTGCACCTGGACGTGCCGTCGCGCACGCTGCGGCTGTCCGAAGCGCTCGAGCTGCCCGTCGCGCTGGCCGAGGGCCATGCGGAGCAGCTGCTGTCGGCCGAGGACCACATCGCCCGCACCCTGCATTTCGCCGGCGCACTCGAAGCCTACGAGTCGCGGGTCCAGGCTGATCGGCCCTGGCTGGCGTCGATCGACTGATTCCAGTTTTCACCCACCCGAAACTCGAGAGAGTCTTTGCATGGCAAACCCCATCCTGAAGCAGAAGCTGGCCGCCGGCGAGTTCCTGGTCGTCCCCGGCGTGCAGGACATGATCGCGACGGTCATGACCAACAAGGTCGGCTTCGATATCGTCTACGGCACCGGCTACTGGCTGACCGCCTCGTGCCTCGGCCTCCCGGACGCCGGCATCGCGACCTACACCGAGATGGTCGACCGCATGCGCACCGTCTGCCGCACGACCAGGGCGGCGGTCATCGCCGATGCCGACACCGGCTACGGCGGCCTGCTCAACGTGCACCACACGGTGTGCGGCTACGAGGCGGCAGGCGTCACCGCCATCCAGATCGAGGACCAGGAATTCCCGAAAAAATGCGGCCACACGCCGTACAAGCGCTGCGTGCCGATGGAGGACATGGTCGAGAAGATCAAGGTCGCGGCCGAGGCGCGCGAGGACAAGGAGAACTTCCTCATCATCGCCCGCACGGACGTGCGAGCCAGCGACGGCGTCGATGAGGCGATGCGCCGCCTGGAGGCCTACGACAAGGCCGGTGCCGACATCCTGTTCTTCGAGGCGCCACAGTCCGAGGAAGAAATGCGCCGCGCCTGCGCCGCCTTTGAAAAACCCATGCTCGCCAACATGGCGGACGGCGGCAAGACGCCCATCCTGCCGGCCAAGGTGCTGGAGGAGATCGGCTACGCGTTGGCGATCTATCCGTCGATGACCAGCCTGGTGGCGGCGGCTGCGATGGAGCAGGCGCTGCGCACGCTGAAGGACAGGGGCCTGAGCCAGACGCCCGAGATGCCGATGGCAGACTTCGGCGAGTTCTGCCGCTTGATCGGATTCGAACAAGTCTGGGACTTCGAGAAGCGTTGGGCCCGCTGAAGATAAAGCCCGGAGCCGCCTCCACCACGCCTTCGCCCTGCTGCACGAGGGCAAGGCGGCGCGCCGGGTGATCGGCTTCTAGCCTTCGCCTTTCGTCGGCGGCTTGCGTTCCTGCCAGATCTGCGTCTCGAGCAGCCGGCCGACGTCCTCGCGTATATAACGGAACAGCTGTTTCATCGCCAGCGTGGCCGGCCGTTTGGTCGACATCGCCACCGATAGCACGCTGGGCAGCGTCGGATTGACGATGGGGCGCACCGCCAACAGGCCGTGCGTCACGTGGTAGGACACCGAGCCATACGGCAGGAAGGTGTAAGCAAAGCCCTCCTCCGCCAGCCGGATGAGCGAATAGATGCCCTCGACCTCGATCCGGATATTGGGCTGCGCCGACAGCAGTGCCGCAGCTGAATCGATCGCGTCGCGCAGGCCGTGGTGCGGGCTCGTCAGCACCAGCGGCAGCTTCAACGCGTCGGCCAGGTCGATCGGCGCGTCGGTGGACAGATGCTTGTCGCCGGCCGGGCCGACCAGCATCAGCTCGTCCGAGATCAAGGTTTCCAGGGCCAGCTTGGCGCGCTTGGGAACGTTGTAGACCACCGCCACATCGACCTCGCCGGCGATCAGCCACTCGAGGATGTAGCCGCTGATCGCGTCGCGCACCCGAAGCGAGACTTCCGGAAAGTCGTGGCTGAAGCGGTTGACCAGCGGCACCAGCAGCGCTTCGGCCAGCATCGGTGGGATGCCCAGCACCACCCTGCCGGCGGCGCTCTGGCGCAGCGCCTGCATCTCGCGTACGGAGTCGTCTGCCCGGTTGACGATCTCGCTGGACGACTCGAAAAACCGCTCGCCGGCATCGGTCAGGGTCACGCCGTGCCCGGTGCGGCGCAGGAGCGGCAAGCCGAGCTCCTCTTCGAGCAGCTGCAACTGACGTGTTAACGCCGACTGTGTGACACCGACCGTCACGGAAGCGCGCGACATGCTTTTTGCGGTCGCGATGGCAAGGAAGTAGCGGAGCTGACGCAAATCCATAAATGGTGGTTCGGCCCTGGTCTTTGCAATGCCCATGCTACGTGCAGCGCGCCGGTCACGCCATCGGTACTCATACCTGTTGTCGGCTCGAGCGGCGAAGCTCCTTCCTAGACTCTCCCCACACCGGCGAGTACAGCTGGACAGGAACGGAGACAAGACCCCATGGACGATCTGATCCTGGAAACGCGCGGCCTGGGCAAGCAGTTCAAGGGCTTCGCCGCGGTCAGCGATGTAAACCTGAAGGTTCGGCGCGGGACCATCCACGCGGTGATTGGCCCCAACGGCGCGGGCAAGACGACCACCTTCAACCTGCTGACCAAGTTTCTCCAGCCCACCAGCGGGGCCATCCTCTTCAATGGCCGCGACATCACCAACGACAGCGCCGGCCAGATCGCGCGCCAGGGCGTGGCACGCTCGTTCCAGATCTCGGCGGTGTTCCCCAAGCTCACCGTGCTGGAGAACGTGCGGGTGGCGCTGCAGCGCAAGGCCGGCTTGGCGACGCAGTTCTGGCGCTCCGAGAAGAGCCTTCGGTCGCTCGACGCCGCTGCGATGCAGCTGCTGCGCGAAGTCGACCTGCAAAGCTTCGCCGCCACCGCCACCGCCAACCTGGCATACGGCCGCAAGCGCGCGCTGGAGATCGCCACCACGCTGGCCATGGAGCCCGAACTCATGCTGCTGGACGAACCGACCGCCGGCATGGGCCACGAGGACATCGACACGGTGACAAAACTCATCCGCAAGGTCGCGGCCAATCGCACCATCGCTCATGGTGGAGCACAACCTGCGTGGTCTCGCCCCTGTCGGCACGCATCGCCGTCCTGCAGCGTGGATCATTGCTGGCCGAAAGTGCTGTTTGAAGAGGTTTCGCGCAATCCACTGGTCCTCGAAGCCTACGTGGGCACCGACCGATGACTGATCCTTCCAGCCGCGGCGCGGTCGAGGTGCCGCTGCGCATCCAGGGCCTGAACGCCTGGTACGGCGACTCGCACGTGCTGCACGGCGTCGACATGCGAAGTGCGGCGCGGCGAACTCGTCACCCTGCTCGGCCGCAACGGCGCAGGCCGCACCACGCACGCTGAAAGTCCATCATGGGCATGGTCGGGCCAGCGGCGCGGCTCGATACGCTGTCAACGGCCGCGAGACGATCGCGCATGCGCACCGCACCGCCTGGCGCCGCTGGGCGTCGGCTACTGCCCGGAGGAGCGCGCGATCTTCGCCTCGCTGACCGCCGAGGAGAACCTGCTGTTGCCGCCGGTGCTGCAGGAAGGCGGCCTGAGCGTCGCCGAGATCTACGAGATGTTCCCCAACCTGCTGGAGCGCCGGCACAGCCCGGGCACGCGTTTGTCTGGCGGCGAGCAGCAGATGCTGGCCCTCGGCGCGCATCCTGCGCACCGGTGCCAAGCTGCTGCTGCTCGACGAGATCACCGAGGGGCTCGCCCCCGTCATCGTGCAGGCGCTCGGGCGGGTGCTGAAGCTGTTGAAGGAGCGCGGTTTCACGATCGTGCTGGTGGAGCAGAACTTCCGCTTCGCCTCCAAGATCGCCGACCGCCACTACTTCATGGAGCACGGGCGCATCAAGGCGGTCCTGGGCCGGCATGAACTGGCCGGGCGCGCCGACGAACTGCATCAGTGGCTCGGCGTTTGAGCATCGAGAACTCGGAGACAAACCACATGAAACTCGAGACAGCGGGGCGCTTCGCGGCAGGCCTCATCGCGCTGCTCCTGGGCAGCGCGGTCGGGGCGCAGCCGGCCGCGAAGCTCTCCGACGGCCGCGTGCGGCTGGGCGTGCTGACCGACATGTCCGGCGTGTATTCCGACTTGGCCGGCCCGGGCTCGTTGCTGGCCGCGCAGATGGCGGTCGAGGACTTCGGCGGCAAGGTGCGGGGCGCAGCGATCGATATCGTCTCGGCCGACCACCAGAACAAGACCGACCTGGCTGCCAACACCGCTCGCCAGTGGTTCGACACCCAGCAGGTCGATGCCATCTTCGACCTGGTCAGCTCGCCGGTTTCGCTGGCGGTGATGGAGATCGCCAGGCAGAAAAACAAGGTGGCCTTCGTCAATGGCTCCGGCACCACCCGCATCACCAACGACAGTTGCAACGCCAACACCGTGCACACTTCGTGGGACGCCTACTCGCAGTCCTACAGCCTGGTCAACGCGATGGCGAGACAGGGCGGCGACACCTGGTTCTTCGTGACGCTGGACAACGCCGGCGGGCAGAGCGTCGAGCATGACGGCATGGAGGCGGTGAAGGCCGCCGGCGGCAAGGTGGTGGGCAGCGTGCGGTTCCCGCTCAACACCGCCGACTTCTCCTCCTTCGTGCTGCAGGCGCAGGCCTCCAAGGCCAAGGTGATCGGCCTGATCGCCTCGGGCGCGGACACGGTGAACGCGGTCAAGGCGATCAACGAGTTCGGCCTGACCAAACAGCAGAAGGTCGTCGCGATGGTGACCTTCCTGCCAGAGATCCACAGCCTGGGGCTGGAAGCCGCGCAGGGGCTGATCCTGAACGAGGCCTTCTACTGGGACACCAATGCGGCCACCCGCAAGTTCTCGGAACGCTTCTTCGCGAAGACCAGGCGGATGCCGGATGCGGTGCATGCAGGCGTCTATTCGTCGGTCACTCACTACCTGCAGGCGGTCCAGGGCGTCGGCACCGATGAGGCCGTCGCCGTCATGAAGAAGATGAAGACGACGTCGGTCAATGATTTCTACGCCAACGGCGGCACGATCCGCGAGGACGGCCGCATGGTCTTCGGCATGCACCTGGTGCAGGTCAAGAAGCCTGCCGAGTCGAAGAAACCCTGGGACTACTACAACGTGCTCGCCACCATCCCGGCCGCGCAGGCCTTCCAACCGCTGTCCAAGAGCAGCTGCAACCTGGTGAAGAAATGACCATGAACCAATCCACCGTGCATCGCCTCGGCGCCGGCCTTGCTGTCCTCTCGCTGACCTGCTCGCTCGCCGCGCAACCCGTGCCGAAGATTTCCGACGGCCGAGTTCGCTTCGGTGTGCTGACCGACATGAACGGCCCCACCTCCGACCTGGCCGGACCCGGCTCGGTGCTGGCCGCCCAGATGGCCGTCGAGGACTTCGGCGCCAAGGTGCTCGGCATGCCGGTCGACGTGGTCTCCGCCGACCACCAGATGAAGCCCGATCTAGCGGCCAACACCGCCCGCCAGTGGTTCGACACTCAGCAGGTGGATGTCATCCTCGACCTGGCCAGCTCGCCGATCGCGCTGGCCGTGATGGAGATCGCCCGGCAGAAGAACCGGATCGCCTTCGTCAACGGCGCCGGCACCTCGCGCATCACCAACGACGCGTGCAACGCCAACACCGTGCACACCTCGTGGGATGCCTATTCGCAGTCGTACAGCCTGGTCAGTGCGGTGGCGAAACAGGGCGGCGACACCTGGTTCTTCATCACGCTGGACAACGCCGGCGGCCAGGGCGTCGAACGCGACGGCATGGAAGCGGTCAAGACCGCGGGCGGCAAGGTCGTGGGCGGCGTGCGCTTCCCGCTGAACTCGCCGGACTTCTCTTCCTACGTGCTGCAGGCGCAGGCCTCCAAGGCCAAGGTGGTGGCGCTGATCGCCTCCGGCTCGGACTCGGTCAACGCCTTCAAGGCGATCAACGAGTTCGGCCTGAACAAGACGCAGAAGGTGGTCGCGATGGTGACCTTCATTCCCGAGGTCCACAGCCTGGGGTTCGAAGCCGCCCAGGGCCTGATCCTGAACGAGGCCTTCTACTGGAACACCGACGCCGGCACGCGCAAGTTCTCCGAGCGCTTCTTCGCGCGCTTCAAGAAGATGCCCGATGCGGTGCACGCCGGCATCTATTCGTCCATCACCCACTACCTGAAGGCGGTGCAGGCCAGCGGCACCGACGAGGCCAGCGTCGTCATGAAGAAGATGAAGGAGACGCCGGTGAACGACTTCTACGGCCACGGCGGCACCATCCGCGACGACGGCCGCATGGTGTTCGACATGCAGATGGTGCAGGTGAAGAAGCCAAGCGAGTCGAAGATGCCCTGGGACTACTACAACGTGCTCGCCACCATCCCGGCGGCGCAAGCCTTCCAGCCTCTGTCGAAGAGCACTCGCAGCCTGGTCAAAAAGCCTTGACATGGAGATCTTCGACGTCTCTCACCAGGCTCTGCTCGCCCAGTTGTTCATCGGGCTGGTGAATGGCTCCTTCTACGCCATCCTCAGCCTCGGCCTGGCCATCATCTTCGGCCTGCTCAATGTCGTGAACTTCGCGCACGGCGCCCTGTACATGCTCGGCGCGCTGCTGCCGTGGATCGCGCTGCACTACCTCGGGCTGAATTACTGGATGGCGCTGCTCGTTGCGCCTATCGCTGTCGGCACCTTCGGCATGCTGTTCGAGCGAACCATGATCCCCCACCTGCGCAAGCTCTATCCGATCTACGGCCTGCTGCTCACCTTCGGCATCGCGCAGGTGCTTCAAAGGTCTGTGCCAGCAACTCCTACGGCGTCTCCGGCCTGTCGTTACAGCCCGCCGGCCCTGCTGCAGGGCGCGATCTACGTCGGCTTCATGCTACCTGCCCAACTACCGCGCCTGGGTGGTCGTCGCGTCGTTGGCAGTCTGCCTGTCGCACCTGGTACGCGATCCAGCGCACCCGCCTCGGCGCTTACCTGCGCGCCGGCACCGAGAATCCGAGCATAGTGCAGGCCTTCGGCATCAACCTGCCGCTGATCGTCACGCTCACCTACGGCTTCGGCGCCGGCTCTGGCCGCGTTCGCCGGCGTGTTGGCCGCGCCGATCTATGCAGGTCAGCCCGCTGATGGGCGGCCGACATCATCGATCGTCGTCTTCGCCGTCGTCGTGGTCGGCGGCATGGGCTCCATCCTGGGCTCTATCGTCTCCAGCTTGACTCTGGGCGTCATCGAGAGCCTGACCTCAGCGTGTTCTACCCGCAGGCGTCCAACATCGTGATATTCGTCTATCATGGCGATCGTGCTGCTGTTTCGCCCTTCGGGCCTGTTCCGCCAAGCGAATCTGAGCAGCTACGTGACCCTCAATCTCGCGCGCCTGCGCGTCCCGGCCATCGCCCTGCTGCTGCTGCTGTCCCTGCTGGCACCATTGCCGATATACCCGGTCTTCATGATGAAGGTGCTTCTGCTTCACTATGTTCGCCAGCGCCTTCAATTTGCTGTTCGGCTTCGCCGGGCTCATGTCCTTCGGCCATGCGGCCTTCTTCGGCAGCGCGGCCTACCTTTGCCGGCTATTCGGTCAAGAGACTCGCGTTCCCGCCCGAACCGCGCATCCTGGCCGGCATCGGCGCGGCGGCTCTGCTCGGCTTCGTGGTCGGGCGGCTGCGATCCGGCGCGCAAGGCATCTACTTCGCGATGATCACGCTGGCGCTCGCGCAGATGGTCTACTTCTTCTGCCTGCAGGCGCCGTTCACCGGCGGCGAGGACGGCATCCAGGGCATCCCCCGCGGCCGCTTGTTCGGCGTCATCGATCTCGCCAACTACCTTGTCATGTACTACTTCGTGCTGGCGCTCTTCCTGGTCGGCTTCTTGCTCGTCGTACCGCATCGTGCATTCGCCGTTCGGCAAGATGCTGCGGCGATTCGCGAGAACGAGCCGCGCGCGATCTCGCTCGGTTACGACATTCGATCGCTACAAGCTCGCTCGCCTTCGTGCTCTCTGCGTCGCTGGCCAGTCCGGCCGGCGCACGAAGACATTGGTGTTCCAGCTCGTCCTGTCGCGAGCACTGGCCAGTCCGGCGAGGCGGTGCTGATGACCCTGGTCGGCGGCATCGGCACGATCTTCGGGCCGCTGGTCGGCGCCGCGCTCATCGTCTCGCTGCGCGCACTACCTCAACGACCATCGGCGACCTCGGTCACGGTGGTGATCGGCATGATCTTCATCGCCTGCGTGCTGATGTTCCGCGAGAGCATTGTCGGCAGCATCAAATCGTCTGGAAGCGCAAGGAAGGTCGCGAAACTTCCCCGTAACAGAAGCCCGACCTGATCCCATGGAAACGTTCGACCCCCAGTACAGGAAGATCAACTTCCCGCAGATTCGCCCCGAGTGGCTCACCTTGCGGCAGGAAGCGGTGCTGCTGCCCCAGCAGCGCATCGTCGACACCCATCACCATTTCTGGGACGAAGAGACCGCGCCCTACCATGCGGACGACCTGCTGGCCGACCTGCACGGTGGCCATGACGTGAAGGCCACGGTACTGGTGGAGTGCAAGGCGCGCTACCGGTCCGATGGCCCCTTGCGGCTGCGACCGGTCGGCGAGACCGAGTTCGCCGTGTCCCAGGCCGAGTACGCAGCGCGCTGCGGCGTCGACATCTGCCAGGGCATCGTGGCCTGGGCCGATCTGCAGCTCGGCCCCCGGGTCGAAGAGGTGCTGCTGGCCCACGCCGAAGCCGGCAAGGGCCGTTTTCGCGGCATCCGCTGCCGCGCCGCGTGGAGCGACGACCCGGTGCTGGCCGGTCCCGCCGACGGCCCGCCGAAGGGCCTGCTGCTGGATCCGACGGTGCAGGCGGGCGTGAAGACCGTGACGCGCCTGGGCCTGAGCCTGGACCTCTGGCTGTACCACTCGCAGCTGGCCGACGCGATCCGGCTCGCGCAGGGCTGCCCGGACACGCCGATCGTGCTGAACCACGTCGGCGGGCCGCTGGGCATCGGGCCCTTCGCGGGCCGCCGTGCGGAGGTCTTCGCGGTCTGGCGCGCGGGCCTCATCGAGTTGGCGAAGAACGCCAACGTCCACGTCAAGCTGGGCGGCCTGGGCATGCCGCGCACCGGCTTTCCCTTTGCGACAGCGGCCATTCCGGTGTCCTCGGAAGCACTGGCGTCCGCGTGGCGGCCCTTTATCGAGACCTGCATCGAGGCCTTCGGTGCAGAACGCTGCATGTTCGAAAGCAACTTCCCGGTCGACAAGGGCATGTGCAGCCACACCGTGCTGTGGAACGCCTTCAAACGCTTGACCGCCGACTGCTCAGCCGACGAGCGCGACGCCCTCTTCCACGCCACGGCGAGCCGGTTCTATCGGCTCTGAGTCTTCTGTCGATCCCACCATACCATCACCAAAACACTTAAAACACCCACCAAACAACACCAAAAAATAAACCAACAACAAAATCACATCACACTCCACACATTCAACCAATACCCATTTACAAATCACAGCAGATTCAACCTAATCAATACAACCGAAACAGCTCCAAACTAACATCTTCAACTACGACGTGATAGATGATATCACCGGTGAACACCGCCGACTCACCACCGGAGATCAGCCAGAGCGCGACGTGACCCCACGTGTGCCCACGCGTCCACGTAACCACCAGACAGTCCGCGATCTCTACGTAGTCGTCGACCACCAGCACCTGCCCCACCTCGACCACCCACAGCACGCTGTCGCGTAGCCGCCAATGATGACTGTTCACGTCCGTGACGAATTTACCTCGCCAGAACTCATATACCTTGCACCGAAGACATACTTCACGTTAACAAAGTCGCACCCAGCCCGTCCACAGACCTGTTCCAGCCCTCATGTCGCGTGCAGGTACGTGCAGAGCACGTAGTCGATATCTTCCCTCTTCACCCGCGCCCAACGCTCGATAAACATCTGCAGATATCACCAGTCGCCCGCATCCTTGTCGTTACCATGCAGCCTCTATCAATCTTCACCTTCCTTTCACCACCACAATACATACTCAGCAGCAACCCCTCTCTTCGTAGTCCCCATCCATCATGTACTCATTCTTCCTCTCACAACAAAATCCCTACTAAACTACTCACCATCTCTTCCACTCCTCCACCACCTTCCATCTTATCTACCATTCTCTACTCCCTTCATACAGCTCCATCAACGCGCGTTGTCGGGAGTTCTTCCGGCTCGGTGTCGAGACGATCGCGCCGGCCTTCATCACGACCACGCGGTCGGAGATCTTCAATGCTTCGCTGCACGTTCTGCTCGACCAGATGATCGACATGCCGATCTGCGCTGCAGCGCGCGGATCGGGCTGCAGCAAATCCTGAAACAGCTTGGGCGCAAGCCCGATCGAAGGCTCGTCCAGCATCAGGCAGCGCGGCTGCGACAAGCAGCGTGCGGCCGATCGAGACCATCTGCTGCTGGCCGCCCGAAAGAAACCCGGCGCGTCTTGCCGTAGAAGCTCTTCATCGGCGGCAGCAGGGTCAGCACCCAGTCGATCCGCGCGGCGCTGCTCGGCCACTGCAATACCGCCCGACCACAGGCCGAGATTCGAAGATTTCCGCGACGGTCAGCCCCGGAAAGATGCCGCGTCCTTCCGGCATCAGCGCGATGCCGTGCGCGGCCAGGACCGCGGGCACGTGATGGGCGAGTTCAGCTTGCCGTCGCACGCAGCGATTTTCCCCGCGATCGGGCGGGTCAGACCGAACAGCGAGCGCATCAGCGTGGACTTGCCGGCGCCGTTGTGCCCGATCACGCAGAGCACCTCGCCGGCGCGCACCTCGATCGAACATCCGTTCAGCACCGGCCTGCCGCCATAGCCGGCGACCAGCGACTCCGCCTTGAGCACCGGCGCGCGCCGCTCATGCCGCTCGCTCGCCGAAATAGATCGCGGCGAGCTGCCGGATCGGACAGGATCGTCTTCGGATCCCCTTCGGCAAGCAGCTTGCCGCTGATCGAGGAAGGCGATGCGGTCGGAGATGCCCTGACACGATGTCGAGATTGTGCTCGATGATGCAGATCGTGACGCCCTTGCGTCGCCTCGTTGCGCAGCACCGTCCAGGAAGCGCTCGTAGGAACTGCGATCGAGGCCCGAGGCCGGCTCGTCGAGCAGCCACAGCCGTGGCGTCCGACGCCATGATGCGCGCGATGCGAGAGAAATTTGCGCTCCGCATAGGACAGGTCGATCGCCCGCGTGCGCGGCGTTGGCCGCTGAAGCCGCGTCGCACTCCAGCGCATCGTTCGATGACGCTCGTCGCGCGCGGCCGCGCAGGCGCCGTGCCGCCCGGCTGCCAGAGCCAGGAGCTCGAGTCTCGGTGGCCGTTAGCGACGTTCTCCTGCACGCGTCATGTGCGAGAACAGGCTTGCAGATCCTGAAAGGTTCGGCCCGATGCCGAGTCGCGCGATCTTCCAGTGCGGCAGCCCTGAGCGATGGGCTTGCCGAGCAACAGGTCACCGTCCCCTGTGTCCGGCGCCAGATGGCCGGTCATGGCGTTGAACAGCGTCGTCTTGCCGGCGCCATTGGGCCCGACCAGCGTGGTCACGATGCCGGCGCGCAGCGCGAACGATACGTCGTTCACGGCCTTCAGGCCGCCGAAGGTCTTGTTGAGTGTCGGTCGCCTGGAACAGGATCTCGCCGTCGCGTGGTCGCGCATCCGGTCCTGCTTGTCCGAGCTAGCCCCACAGGCCGGCGGGCCGGAAGATCATCAGCAGCACCATGGCGAGGCCATAGACCATCTGCTGGATCGAGCCGATCTCGGTCGGCGGCAGGATAGGGCAGGTAGCTGAGCAGCGCGGGCAGCAGCAGCACGCAGCACCGCCCCGACGATCGGGCCCGAGCAGCGTGCCGGTGCCGCCGATGATCACCATCGCCATGAATCTGCACCGAGACGTCGAGCGTGAAGCTCTCCACGTTGATGAAGCTCAGATAGAAGGCATACAGCGAGCCCGCGACCGCTGCCAGCGCCGCCGACACCATCACGGCCAGCGTCTTGATGAGCGCCACGTTCTTGCCGAGCGCGGAGGCGGCCGATCTCATCGTCGCGGATTGCGCTTCAGGCTGCGGCCGAAGCTCGACCGCACCAGCACGCGCGATCACGAGCGATGATCACCGCGAGGCAGGCGAGCGTCAGGGCGAGAAAGTCACCGGGTCGCTGACCGTCGAAGCCCGAAACATGCCGGCGGGCGGAATGCTCGATCAGGCCGCCGATGCCGCCGGTGACCGATTTCCACTCCGCAAACACCGTGACGGCCAGCATCTGCAAGCCGAGCGAGGCGGCGACGAAGTATTCGCCCCGCACCCGCAACGCCGGCAGCGCCAGCGCCAGCGAGATGCAGCGCCGGCCACGCCCATGCCGGCGACCGTCAGCACCAGCAGAAATCGCGGCGCCGTAGCTTCATCGCCGCGATGTATGCCGCCGCGTAGGCGCCGATGCCGAAGAAGATGCGCATGCGCGAGCGAGAAGATGCCGGCGTAGCCGAGGATGAAATTCAGCGTCACGGCGAGGATCGCGTTGATGCCGATCAGCGATCGCGAGGTTGAGCAGGTAGGCGGGCATGGCGCGTCGACTTTCGGCGGCGAGCGGACGGCCGAAGAAGCCCGTCGGACGGAAGAGGATGAACGGCGAACAGCACGACGAACGATGACCGCCTCGCTCCACTGCGGATCGAGCTTCCACACCAGCGCCAGGTTCTCCGCCATGCCCAGCAGCAGGCCGCCGCAAGCCGCGCCGCGCAGCGCTGCCGATACCGCCGACGATGGTGGCGGCCAAGCTCACCAGCATCACATGCGTGGCCGATCGCCGGATTGAGCCCGGCCGTCATCGCGGTGAAAATCGCGCCCGGCACGACGACCGCGCGAGCCGATGCACGAAGGCCACCTTGGCGACGCGGCCGGGATCGAGGCCGAACACGCGCACCAGGTCGGGGTTTTCGGACAGCGCGCGCATTGCGATGCCGATATTGGTGCGCATCGAGGAAGCAGGACAGCGCCAGTGAACAACACGATTGCGACAGACGATCGAGATCAGCGAGATCGGTGCGACGAACAGAGCCGGGCATGCATCTCGACGCTGCGGCTCAACGGCGTCGACACCGATCTCCATGCCGCGGCCGGCCACCGAGCCCGATCAGGTTCTGGACGATGATCTGCACGCCGAACGCGGCGATGAAGACGGTGAAGAACGACCCCTCGTGGCGCTTGATCGGCCGGTAGACGAAGCGGTCGATGAACACGCCGAAGGCCGCCGCCGCCAGGTTACCGCCGCCAGCGTCGCGAGCACCCAGTGCAGGTGCAGCTGATCGGAGTACAGCCACTAGTAGATGTAGCCGCCGATCGTGAAGGCCGACCCGTGGGCGAAATGGAAGACCTTGGTCGAGCCGAAGATCAGCGAGAAACCAACGGCGGTCAGGGCGTACAACGCCCCGAGCTGCAGCCCGTTGATGAACAGTTGCAGCAGCAGCATGGTGGGCAGGCGCCGGGCCTACTTCGTCGGCAGCACGGCGATGACGTGCCGAAGCCTTGCCGTCGTATTCGTTGACCTGCATGGGAGCCGCCACCGTGCCGTTGTCCAGGAACACGATGCGGCCGCCGACCAGTGTCGAAGGTCTTGGTCTCCATGCGCTGCGCCAGCAGGTTCTCGCCGGTGAGGGGCTTGCCCTTCTTCTGCAACTCGACCGACAGCAGCGCGAACAGCCATGCACCGCGTTGTAGAAGTTGGCGGCATAGATCGTCGGCTGCTTGCCGGGGTACTTGGCCCTGAACGACTCGACGAAGCGCCTGGTGACCGGGTCCTTCGACTCCCAGTTCACGTATTGGGTGGTGTAGAGCGCTCCCTTTGATTCGGGCAGCGACTCCAGCTCGGGCAGCACGAAGGTCGAGAAGCTCGCGAGCTGCGCGGTGACGCCGTTGTCGCGCAACTGCTTGACGATCTGCACTTGCTGCGCGCCCCAGGAGGCGATGTAGATCACATCGGGCTTGGCCTCGCGCACCTTGGCGGCGATGCCGCTGAACTGCTGCAGGCTGGCCGGGATCGACAGCGCCTCCACCAGCTCGCCGCCGGCAGCGGGCAGTGTGGACTGCATTTCCTTCAGGACCGCCTGGCCTACCGTCTCGTCGATGTAGATCAGCACGAATCGCTTGGCCTTGCGTTCCTTGATGAGGTAGGGAAGCATGGCCTTCACATCGAAGTTGATCAGCGGCAGCACGTTCCAGAAGTACGGGCCTTGGTCGGAGAGTTCAGGCGCGACGCCGGAGCCGTTGAGCATGACGGTCTTCGTGCGCCCCGCGATCGGCGCAGTGGCCTTCAACACACCGGTGAAGGAAGACAGCACATACGGCACCTTGTCCACGTTGACCAGCTTGTTCATGCCGATCACGCCACGCTGCGGCGTGCCCTGGCTGTCCTCATAAATGATGGACAGCTTGCCCGGCAGCATCTTGTCGGCATTGATGTGCTCGACCGCCAGGTTGCTGCCGGTCATGAACACGTCGCCGTACGAGCCCTGCGGCCCGCTCAAGGGAAAGTTGGCGCCGATCTTGATGTCTTGCGCTTGCGCCGAAACACCCGCGAAAGTCGCCACTGCGAACAGGGCTGCGCCCAGAACTGATTTGAGCTTCATCGTGTTGTCTCCGTTGTGAAAACATTTCGGAGCGTTGCACTGCCCCGTTCGCAATCAAGCCGCGTTGAGCTCGATCGGCGCCACCGCACGCGATGCCGCAACCAGCGCGAAGTACTGCGACATCGCAGACTCCGCGCCGTCCGCGTCGCGCGCCTTCATGCTTTCCAGCACCTGCCAGCGCAAGGGTGTCAGTGCCGGCAGGTAGATGGCGTGCGCCTGCGCATGCGCCACCTGGTTCGACACCGTGTACTCCAGCATGGTGGTCAGCGACTGCGCCACCACCGACAGCACGTCGTTGTGGGCCGCCGCGGTCAGCTGCTTGAAGAAGGTGATCGCTGCCTCGGCGCGGTGCACCATGTCGCCCTCTTCGGCGTGGCGATCCAGCACCCGCAGGTTCTGCTCGATCGCGTCGAAGTCTTCCGGGCGCGCCGCCACGCTGGCCAGCCGCACCAGACTGACATGCACCGCGGCCCGGGCCTGAACCAGGTCACGCTCGGCCGCGCTGTCCTTCAGCGCCAGGGCCCGCAGCGACTGCGCCAGCATCATGTAGGCGCCCTTGTAGAAGACCAGCGCTTCTTCGTCGCTGCTCTGTTCGAAGGCCTGCACTTGGCCGATGAAGACCACGTGGTCGCCGGCCTCGTGGCGCGCATACACACTGCACTGGAAGTTGGCGATGCAGTCGGTCAGCACCGGCGTGCCGCCCCAACCCGTGGGTGAGCGCCACGCCATCGAATTTCTCGGCCATGCTCTTGCTGCTGCTCGCGAAGCGACCCGAGATGCTGTCCTGCCGATGCGAAAGCACATTGATGGCGAACTGCTCGGTGTTGCGGAAGATGTCGATCGACTTGCTGTTGTTCCGCAGGCTCCACAGCACCAGGGGTGGCTCCAGCGAGACCGAGCTGAAGGAATTGCAGGTCAGCCCGACAGGCTGGTTCTGCGCGTCAACGGTGGTGATCACCGCCACCCCGGTCGGAAAGCATCCGAGGGCATGGCGGAAGGTCTTGCCCGTGGTTTCCTGCTGTGGTCGGCTCATTGACTGTCTCCTGTCTTTCGCCTGTGGTTGGCGGCTTGCGGCGCAGTGTAGGAGTCGCTTGAGCGCGAGAACGGCATATCAGTTATCGCACGCGATCAGGCGGCATCAGGGGACTCATACCTGTTATCCGTTGTCTGAGCGGCCGGGTCGAATGGATAGTTGCAGCTCCTGCTTTCCAACATGAGATTCGTGCCATGACCGCGACGAGAGACAAGACGGGTGTGAAGGAGGCCAGGCTGCTGGCGGTGACTTCCATATTGGGTTACGGTTTTCCGGAGCTTGCGCTGCAGCGCGGCATGGAGGCCGATCCGCACATGATCGGGGCCGATGCGGGCAGCACCGACCCGGGCCCCTACTACCTGGGCGCGGGCAAGGCGTTTTGCTCGCGTCTGGCGATCAAGCGCGACACCCGGCTGATGCTGCTGGCCGCGGTGCCGCGCGGCATTCCCGTGGTCATCAGCACCTGCGGCGGCGCTGGTGGCGAGCCGCACCTGCAGTTCATGGCCGAGGTGGTGCGCGAGATCGCCCGCGAGGAGAAGCTGGACTTCAGGCTGGCGCTGATCCATGCCGAGCAGGACCGGGCCTTCATCAAGAAGCAGCTGGCCGCGGGCAAGGTCAAGCCCGCTTCGAAGCGCCCGCCGCTGACGGTGCAGCAGGTCGACGACGCCGAGCGCATCGTCGCCCTGATGGGCCCCGAGCCCTTCGAGCGCGCGCTCGAAGGTGGCGCCCAGGTCATCCTGGCCGGCCGCGCGACCGACCCCGCCCAGTGGGCCGCCGGCGCTGCCCGCGCGGGCCTGCCGCCCGAGATGGGCTGGTATGCCGGCAAGATGCTCGAGTGCGGCGCCGAGCCGGCCGCGCCCAAGCGCGACGGCTGCCTGCTGGCGCGCGTCTACGAGGACTACATCGACCTGGAGCCGACCAACCCCGAGCAGGCCTGCACCCGCTTGTCGGTGGCCAACTTCGCGCTGCACGAGAACCCCAGCGCCATCCACCACTACGAACCCGGCGGCATGCTCGACACCGAGGGCTGCACCTTCGAGCAGCTGAGCGAGCGCGTCGTGCGGGTGCGCGGCATGAAATGGCACCCGGCCGAGGTCTACACCGTCAAGATGGAAGGCGTGCAGCTCGTCGGCTACCGCGCCATTGCGATGTGCGCCACGCGCGACCCGGTGCTGATCAAGGGCATCGACGACTACCTGGTGCGGGTGCGCGCGATCGTCGACGAGAAGAGCCGCAACTTCGGAGTGCCCGAAGGCGGCTACAAGCTGGCGATCCGCTGCTACGGCCTGAACGGCGTGATGGGCGAGCGCGAGCCGATCAAGACCACCAACGCGCACGAGCTGAGCTTCATCCTGGAGGTGATCGCCCCGACCCAGGAAGTCGCCAACGCGGTGATCGCGATCTCGCGCACCACCATCCTGCATGCGGACTTCCCCGGCCGCTTGTGCAAGGAGGGAAACATGGGCATCCCGTTCTCGCCGGCCGACGTGGAGATGGGCGCCTCCTACGAGTTCAGCGTCTATCACATCGTCGACGCCGAAGACCCGTATCACCTGTTCCCGATCGAATACGCCAACGTGAAAGGCACGCCATGACCCGCATCAAAGACCTGGCAAGCGTCTGCAAGAGCAAGAACGCCGGCCCCTTCGAGCTGACCATCGACGTGATCTTCGGCTCCGACGAGCTGTTCGAGCGCGTGGCCGCCACCGGCATCCTCAGCGCGGCGCTGTTTGCCAGGCTCTACAAGGTCGAGGAGTCGGATGTGCTGTTCACGCCCTACCCGCCGGCGCGCGCCTTCAAGGCCACGCTGCCGCGCCTGATCCCCGCCGGCGCATTCGGCGACAGCGATGTCTATGGCGCGCAGCAGCACGGCCCGATCCTCGAAGTCGAGATCCCGGACTGACCCGAACACGACACACGACACACGAGACAAGTCGAATGACACAAGACCGCAAGATCAGCCTGATCGGCTTCATGCAGGCGCAGAACTGCTCCACCTACCCCGGCAGCTGGCGCCACGTCGCCACCGACCCGGGCTACCTCACGCCCGAGTACTACCAGAGCATCGCCCGCACGCTGGAGGCCGGCATGTTCGACATGGCCTTCTTCGACGACCGCCTGGCGATGCCCGACATCTACTCGGCAGACCACGCGCAGACGGTGGCCGCAGGCGTGCGCGCCGTCAAGCTCGACCCGCTGGTGGTGCTGTCGGCGATGGCCGCGGTAACGTCCCACCTGGGCCTGGGCGCCACCTACTCGACCACCTACTACGAGCCCTACCATGTGGCGCGCACCTTCGCCACCTTCGACCTGATGAGCAAGGGCCGGGCCGCGTGGAACGTGGTGACCTCGCTGAACGACTCCGAGGCCGCCAACTTCGGCAAGGACGAGCACCTCGAGCACGACCTGCGCTACGACCGCGCCGACGAGTTCCTGGAGACCACGCTGGGCCACTGGGACAGCTGGGAAGAAGGCGCCATCGTCAACGACAGGGAGACCGGCCAGTTCGCCCATCCCGACAAGGTCAAGCGGCTGGACCACAAGGGCGAGTTCTTCAACTCGCGCGGCCCCTTCACCGTGCCGCGTTCGGCGCAAGGCCAGCCGGTGCTGATCCAGGCCGGGCAAAGCGGCCGCGGCCGGGCGTTCGCCGCGCGCTGGGGCGAACTGCTCTTCGTGGTCTACCCCAACCTGGGCCTGGCCAAGAAGCAATACGCCGAGATGAAGGCCGCCATCGCCGCCGCTGGCCGCGACCCGGCCAAGGTGCGCATCGCCACCGCCTGCCACGTGGTCGTCGGCGAGACCGACGAGATCGCCCAGCAGAAGTTCGACTACATCGACTCGCTGGCCAAGCCGATCGACGCCCTGACGCTGATCTGCGAGGTGCTCAACACCGACTTCGCCACCCGCGACATGGACGCGCCCTTCACCGACGAGGAAATGGCCGCCATCTCCGGATGGCAGACCTTCCGCGACCGCGTGGTCACGCTGTCGGGCAAGAAGAACCCCTCGGTGCGCGACTTCGTGGAGTTCTCCAAGCGCGCCCGCCTGCGCGAGTTCAACGTCTTCATCGGCTCGCCAAAGACCGTCGCCGATGAAATGGAGCAGTGGTTCACCCAGGGCGGCTGCGATGGCTTCGTGCTCTCGCCCACCCACATGCCCGGCAGCTACGAGGACTTCGTGCGCATGGTCGTGCCAGAACTGCAAAAACGCGGGCTGGTGCGCACCGAGTACGAAAGCACCACCCTGCGCGGCAACCTCGGCCTCAACCACCCCCATGCCGGTGACTGGAAAACAGAGAGCGGACCACAGTCGAAGGCAGCAGCCAGCAAGGGCGTCTAGAACCGAACTCTGCATCCGTTTGCAACAACCATCCAGGAGACTGCCATGATTCGCTACCTCAAGCGCGGCCGAGACCTTCAGGCCCGCGCCGCCGACGACACCAAGGTTCGCAGCACCGTCGAAGGCATCATTCGCGACATCGAGACGCGCGGCGATGCGGCTGTGCGCGAATACAGCAAGAAGTTCGACAACTGGGACCCGGCCGATTTCCGTCTTTCCCAGGCGGCGATCGAAACGGCCATCAACAGCCTGTCGGCGCGCGAACTGGAGGACATCCGTTTCGCCCAGGCACAGGTTCGCAATTTCGCCCAGATCCAGCGTGACTCGATGCGGGATGTCGAGGTCGAGACCCGCCCCGGCGTGTTCCTGGGTCATCGCCACATCCCGCTCAATGCGGTCGGCTGCTACATCCCGGGCGGCAAGTATCCGTTGCTGGCCTCAGCCCACATGAGCGTGCTGACGGCCAAGGTCGCCGGCGTGAAACGCGTCGTCGCGACGGCGCCGCCGTTCCATGGCGAACCGCATCCGGCCATCGTCGCGGCCATGCACCTGGCGGGCGCGGACGAGATCCTGGTGCTCGGCGGGGTTCAGGCCGTGGTCGCGATGGCCGTGGGAACCCCGAGCATCGCGCCGGTCGACATGCTGGTCGGCCCCGGCAACATGTTCGTCGCCGAAGCCAAGCGCCAGCTGTTCGGCCGCGTCGGCATCGACCTGTTCGCCGGGCCGACCGAGACGCTGGTCATTGCCGACGACTCGGTCGACGGCGAGCTGTGCGCGGTCGACCTTCTGGGCCAGGCGGAGCACGGCCTGACGACGCCTGCCGTGCTGTTGACGGACAGCGAAGCGCTGGCGCGCGCCACGATGGCCGAGGTCGAGCGCCAGTTGAAGATCCTGCCGACGGCCGACATCGCGGCACGCGCCTGGGCCGACTTCGGCGAAGTCATCGTCTGCGACACGCAGCAGGAAATGCTGGAGAAGGCCGACGAGATCGCGTCGGAGCATGTGCAGGTCATGACACGCGATCCCGACTTCTTCCTCGCCAACATGACCAACTACGGCGCGTTGTTCCTCGGGCCGCGCACCAACGTCGCCTTCGGCGACAAGTGCATCGGCACCAACCACACCTTGCCGACCAACAAGGCCGCGCGTTATACCGGCGGCCTGTGGGTCGGCAAGTTCCTGAAGACCTGCACCTTCCAGCGTGTCGTGACCGACGCGGCCAGTGCCGAAATCGGCGAGTACTGCTCGCGCCTGTGCCACATGGAGAATTTCGCCGGACACGGCGAGCAGGCGAACATCCGCGTGCGCCGCTATGGCACGCGTCCGGAAGTGCCGTGGTACCAGCCGGTTCCGGCGCTGCAGGAATAATGGCCGCACCGACGTTGCCGCGCTTCGCCGGGTTCAGCCTAGAAGGCAGGCGGGCCCTGGTCACCGGTGGGGGCCGTGGCCTGGGCCTGGCTGCCGCCTCGGCGCTGGCCGGGGCCGGCGCCGAGGTCACGCTGGCTGCGCGTTCGGCCGACGAACTCGACAGCGCGTGCGCGGCGATCCGCGCCGCGGGCGGCCGTGCCGATCCGCTCGTCCTGGACGTGACCGATTCGGTTGCGGTCGCCGACGCCATCCGCGCGCGTCCGCCGTTCCAGATCCTGGTCAACAACGCTGGCATGAACCGGCCCAAGCTGCTGACGGAGACGCTCGACGAGGACATCGACGCCGTGTTCGCGCTCAATGTGAAGGCCACGTTCTATGTCACGCGGGAGGTCGCCCGCAGCCTTCAGGCGGCGGGCCTGCCGGGATCGATCATCAACGTCTCGTCGCAGATGGGCCATGTCGGCAGTCCGCGCCGCACGCTCTACTGCGCCAGCAAGCACGCGGTCGAGGGCATGAGCAAGGCACTGGCGTGGGAACTGGGACCGTCGGGCATCCGGGTCAACACGCTGTGTCCGACCTTCATCGAGACCACCCTCACCGCGCCGATGTTCAAGGACGCGGCGTTCCGCAAATTCGTCGTCGACAAGATCGCGCTGGCCCGACTGGGCCGGATCGACGAGGTGATGGGGCCGGTGGTGTTTCTGGCCAGCGACGCGTCCAGCCTGATGACCGGGAGCGCGTTGATGCTGGATGGCGGCTGGACGGCCGCGTGAATGCGAACCTGACCCCCACGATGTCGCGCGCCTGACCGAGGTGTCGCAGTTGGCGGTAAGCCGGGCTTTCGTGCCGAGCGCCAGCGTGGCCGGGAAACCCGCGAAAGCATCCACGCGGTTGCTCGCACGCTGGACTACCGGCCCAATGGATCACCGGCAGAGCCGGATGATGGCCCTGGTCATGACCCATCTCCAGAACCCCTTCTGGCTGCTGGGATCGAGCGCCTGAGCCCAGCGCTGCGACGAGTCGGCTGCCACATGCTGGTATTCGGGCTGCATGCGCAAAAACGAGGGCTCGCTCGACGGCTTCCAAAACCGCCTCGTCGGCGCGCAGTGGCTGGGTGCGCGCTCGACAACGGCTAATTGACCCTGACCTTCGCGCGCTTCACGACCGGCTCCCACCGGGCGAGGTCGGCACGAATCTGGGTGGCGAACTCTGCTGGCGTCCCGCCGACCGGATCCAGCCCGAGCGCAATCAACTTCTCACGAATGGCCGGCGTGTCGATCACCGCTTTGATCTCGTTGCGCAACTGGTCGACGATTGCCGGGGGCGTCTTCGCGGGCGCCAGGATGCCGAACCAGGATGTGAGTTCGAAGCCCGGCACGCCCGCTTCGCTGAAGGTCGGCACTTCGGGCAGGGCGGCGGAGCGGCGTGCACTCGACACCCCGAGCGCCTTGACCTTGCCAGATTTGACAAAGGCGACTGCCGTGCCGACCGCTGTGTAGACCAGCTGGATATGATTTCCCATCAAGGCCGGCATCGCTGCAGAGCCGCCGCTGTAAGGCACATGGGTCAGATCGATGCCGAATTTTTCGTTCAGCAGCTCGGTTGCCAGATGCGGAACGCTGCCGATGCCCGAGGTGCCATACGACAGCGAGCCGGGCGCCGACTTGGCCTGCGCGATCAGTTCCTTCAGCGTGTTGGCCGGTAGCGAATTGTTGGCGATCAGCAGCAGCGTGGAATCGACCACCTTGGTGACGGGCGCAAAGTCCTTGACCGGGTCGAACCCGGCCTTCGCATACACCCAGGGGTTGATGGCGAGCGTGCCGTCGTAGCCGAGCAGCAGCGTATAGCCGTCCGGCTGGGCTTGGGCGACGGCCTGGGTGCCGATGTTGCCGGCAGCGCCGGCACGGTTCTCGACGATGATCTGATGCCCGTAGCGGGCGGTGAGCCCTTCCGCGACGATGCGGGCAGTGGCGTCCGACGAACCTCCGGCGGAGTAGGGAACGATGAGCTTGATCGGGCGGTTCGGGAACGATTGCGCCTGCGCGGCGCCTGTGATCGTGGTGGCCGCCATGACCATTGCAAGCATGAGCATCTTCATCGGTTTGTCTCCTGTTGTGTTGTCAGCTGGGATTGGCGTGTTCGGAAAGCGGCGACCCGGGACGACGATGGCCGAGCTTTGCTCGGTGGTCGATCGTGCGAGAACCGCGTAGGCAGGGATTGCCGCAACGTGCGAATCAGTGTCCTGGGAGACGCCCATGCTGGCAACGGATACCAGGTATGAGACACCCTGTGTCAACCCGTGCCTTCGTTCGCAGCGTGTGAGCCGCCCGATGTCGAGCGGGGTCGTACGTTTCCGGTTTGTCCAGGCGCGCCAGATGACACGCAACCACGCGCGCGAGGATGCGAATGGCCCAGGTGATGGTATTGCGCGAGTGGTCGTTCAAGTGCGATCTGTCTTGCCTGGCGCTGCGGGCGACGCTGGTGGCTCATCCTTCACCGGTTCCTTCCATGACTTGCCCCCGTCACAGTTGCCGATAGGCGCATTCTTTGCAGCATTTGATTCGTCACCAACCTCGGCCTGGCTCATTCATTGAGCTTGTGGCCCGGTAAGCTGCTCTCTACTGACTTTGGGGAACCAGCAAAGTGCCTGGCCGCGAGTCGCTGTTAGACTGGTCATCCAACTAGTCAGCGGGAGGTTCGGGATGCACGCATGGCCCGTTCAGGACGCCAAGGCGCGATTCAGCGAGTTCCTTGAAGCGTGCATCACCGAGGGTCCGCAGATGGTCACCAAGCGCGGCGCCGAGGCCGCGGTTCTGGTGCCGGTCGACGAGTGGCGCCGGCTCCAGGCAGCGGCCCGACCTTCGCTCAAGGAACTGCTGCTGTCGGACGAAGCCCGAATCGATTTTTCGATCCCTTCGCGGGGCTCTGCACGCCGGCGCTCGGTCGCAGGGGCGGGCTGAGACGCATGTACCTGCTCGACACCAACATCGTTTCCGAACTCCGCAAGCCGCGCCCGCACGGCGGCGTGGTTGCCTGGCTCGCATCGACGGACGATGCAGAACTTCATCTGTCGTCGGTTACGCTGGGCGAAATCCAGGCCGGGATCGAACTGACGCGAGATCAGGATGCTGCCAAGGCCGACGAGATCGAGGCCTGGCTCGATCTCGTCGCTCGGTCGTACAACGTGCTGCCCATGGACGGCGCGACGTTTCGAACATGGGCTCGACTGATGCACCGCCGATCCGACACCCTCTACGAGGACGCGATGATCGCGGCGACCGCCGCCGTTCACCATCTCACGGTCGTAACCCGCAACATCGCCGACTTTGCGCCGTTCGCAGTTCGCGTGCTGAACCCGTTCGAGCTGCCGACGAGTCGACCCTGAGTCGGCGCTGCAGGGGGCTGGTCGACGTGCGCAGGCGCCCACATCCGGCCGATCCTGTTGGTGCAGGAGGAGCGTACGGAAGCCGAGTTAGCGCGACGCCCGGCTGCGCCGGGCCGACCTGCATTTCCGCAACGGCGCCGCGAGTGCGCTCGACATCCTCGATGCCAGCGCGCAACCTTCGCCGCACAGCGGGCGGTGGCGCGGGTGCCGGCGCTCGTAGCGCAGAACCGGGTGCAGCCTTACAAGGCGCTCGGCGGGGGCTGGAAGGACTCGGCAGCACCGCAGTAGCCGCGGCGGCCGTGGGCGCCGTCACCCTTTACACGCCAGCGAGGCAACGCAACGGCACCCGCGTTGCGCATGAATGCCGGTGCATCTCGCACAGGTGCTGGACCCTTCGGCTCGGTACCTGACGGCACAAAGCCAGCAGCGCGGTCGCGACAGCCTGCTGCCTTGTCGTTGGCATCACGTCCATTCCAACGGACTGAACGTGATGCGCCGCGTGACGACTTGTTCACGCCGCCATAGGGCAAATGCCTAAGCGCGCATCAGGAAATTGCGCCTCGACCGACCGCACGCGGCGACGAAACTGAGGCTGTGATGCATAGCCAAACACCTCGTCAGAGCGGCGAATTACATCCGGGCACGGACGCCGGGATCAAAGCCGTCAATCAACGCTGTGGTGGCGGGTTCATCACTCCTTCAAGACCTGCACAGGAGATAAATTCCATGGGAATGAGCAATTGGAAGGCAAACCTGCGAAGCGTGCTTTTGAATCGCGAGCCAGTGCCATGTTTGGGGCCCGCTCAAGAGACGCATGAGCGTAGAACGGTCTCTCGCTTCTTTTCCGTTGTCAGGAAAGCGTTCGGAGAGCTGAAAGCGGAGATCGAAACCACCGATCGCAGCGTTGAAATTCACGTCGGCCGGTACGCCCACGCCATCGAGACCTTCCATGAAGGTCGCCTCGAGTTCAGCTATGCCGTCAAGGTGCGCCTCGGTTCGGCGCCGAATGTCTATCAAAGATTTCGCGACAGCAGCTTCGATGCGCAGAACAGCGTGCGGCGCTATGCCTATGCGGACATCCACAAGATAGGCGAGCGAAGAGTCATTGTCGACTTCATGCGTGCCTACCGGAAATGGCTCAAGCATCGCGCACCGGTCGTCGAGCCGGTCCGTGTCCCCATCAGCCCATCCCGCTGCGGCAAGGTCGTGCGCTTCCCGCTTCTGGATCAGCTCGCCAGGCACATTTCGAACTTCCTTGGTATCCCGCTCGGGCGGCCGACCTACCCACGGCGCGCGCCTTCAATCCGGCTGTAGCTCGGTGCCGGCCTGTCGGCCTGTCTCGGTGCTTGCGTGGGTCAGCCAGCGATGCGCCGTCGATCGAATGCATCCGCTACCGGTGCTGTCGACAGGCACCGACGAACGCGGCGGCATCTCGCAACACTTTCAATGCAGATGCTTCCGATCCGCAATCCCGCGGCAACGACGTCACCACGTTCATCTGCAGCGTGCAATCAGGCTCTTTATGCACCATCCTTCAATTACTCCGTGCGGTCAGATGGCCACGAATCGGCCCCTTCGAGGTTGTCACCTTGCTGGCGCTGCTGTGCGCCGCGCTGCAGCCGTCCGCGACGTAGGCCACACCGACGGCAACGACTACGGCGCGCCGGGCCACCTGCCGCGCACAGGCGCGCTTTAACCGAGGGTGCGAGATGAAGATCAAGACGCCGACCCCGCCTTCAACTCGCAAGCGCTTCGCCAGCGCCATCCTGGCCGCGGGATTCGCACTCGACATCGGGACGGCTGCACTGGTGGCCACCGCTGCGCACCAGACGCTGATGTACCAGGTCGGCTTGAGCTCGACGATGAGCAATGCGTTGCCTGCACCGCAAAAGCGCGGCAAGAGCGCGGGCCGAGACGCCGCATCAACCACTGCCTACTCGCCCGTGGCCAAAAAGCGGCCGAGCCACTTGCGTGCTGTTAGTAGCGTTGTGCCTTGCTCGGACGCCTAGCTGCGGGACGCTCAGTCTCTGAACGTTACTTGGACCCTGGGTTTAATCCCTCGATGCGCTGGGTTGCATGAATGGCGGCTGCGGCTGCGGCTGCGGCGCCAACGAACTGAACTCCAGCTCCAGTCACATGACAGCGCAATGTTCTTGCCGGATCCACTGCTGCAGCATCGCGATGCGAGTAGCTGCTCATTGCGATTCCGCTCCGGCCGTTAATTGCTGCGCTCCCTGTTCACCCTTCGCCTCGCCTCATGGGTTATAGGTGATCGTCATCGTCGCCGAATCGCTGTAGCTGCCGGCCTTCAATGTCGATTGCCCGCCTGGCGCCTTGCCGTAGACCGGATGCGACTCGTTGCTGTTGCCAGTCGGGATGTTGCCGGTAGCGGTGCAACCGTGGCCCCGTTTCCCCATACCGTCGTGTAGTTCGCGTCGTATAAATGTTGTAGACCATCGCGGCGCCGCCGTTCGTCGTGTTGTTCAGGTAACGGGTGCTGATGCCGTCGCCCGTGCCGTAGCTCCCGGCGCCCAGCGCGAGCGTGTAGCTGCCACCGGCGGCGATGGCGGTACATACGACCGACACTGTCGCCGTGCTGGTCTTGTCGCTCGACGTTAGCTTGCCGGCAAAGGTCAGCGGCTGGTAGCCGCCGAACGCCAGGCCGGTCGAGCTGACCGTGCACGCCCCCGCCGCCAGCGCGCCGCCCGCGGCAACGCACAGCCCGAGCGCTAGCACCGCGCTGCGCCGCATCGCGCGAAAGCAAATCGTCTTCATTGAGTGCTCCGAATAGCAGGTCAGTCGGCCCGATCTTCCCGGCGCGCCGTCCGGGCTGGCGGTCACGGCGAGATCGAGCGTGCAGCCGCCGGCCGGCCACGTCACCTCCACCCGCTGCTGCGTCTCGGCCAGCCCGGTCAGCCAGACCTCGCCACGGCGCCCGGCAACGAATTCCTGCCCCGGCCGGCAGCAGCCGCACCCGCGTTCCGACCGGCACCGGCGTGCCGTCGCGACGCTGCAGCACGAGCAGCGCCTGGCGGGTGCGCCGCGGCGAACTCGACGACGACGCCGCTGCGCGCATACGGCGTCACCTGCTGGCTGGCGCTTGCGATCTCGACATCGAGCGGCAGGTCCATCGGGTCGATCTCGATCACGTTCTTCTGCCAGGGCAGCAGCCCCGGCACGAAGGCGATAGCCGCGCGCGTCAGTTTCGGCGACGACCTGGTTGCTGCGCCTGATCGGCACCCCGGCGATGCCCTCGACCCGGACCACCGCCACGCTGCCCTGGCCGACTGGGCGCGACGCGAACACCACGCCGTCGAACCACCCGACCGTGCCGCGCGCGCCGCCGCGGGTCGCGACCGCGCCTTGCGCGTCGGCCACCGCGTCGAGCGCGAACTCGGCCTGGCTGGTGTTGTATTGCAGCCCGGCCTGCGCGCGCTGGCTTTCGGTCGTCGCCGCCTGCACGCGCCAGCCCAGGCCCGGCCCGGCCGGCGGGTTGCGCGTCGCGACGACGGTGCCGGTCAGCTGGCCCGGCACTGTCCCGGTCGACCCGGCTGGCGGTCTGGATGCCGCGCTCCAGCGCCATGTTGATCGAGATCCCGGCGCGCCAGCCGCCATCGCCGTCGAGCCGCTTGTTGATCGAGACGCTGAGGCTCGCACGCTGCCACAGCGGCATGCTCACCGACGCGCCGAGCAGCTGCAGGCGGTCGCCGTCCCAGCGCGTCTGCCGCACATAGCTGAGGCCGCCGCTGACGGCCCCCCATAGCGGCCCGCCGAGGCTGGCCAGCAAGCGGTCGCGCGGCCGCTGGTCGCCGCCGCCGGGGCCGATCGCCTCGCCGAACGGCGCGAAGCCGCGGCTCGCGTGTTCGTATCTGCAGCGAGCCGCCGCCGACGCGGCGTGCTGCGCTCGATGCCCGCGATCAGCAGCCCGCCGCGCTCGCCGGCACCCTGGCTGTCTGCCGCTCGAGCCGGCAATGGCAAGCCGGCCGACACGCCCAGGTGCCGAGCAGGCCGCTCAGCTCGACTCCGGCGGCGCGCCGTTCGCGTTGCACCTCGGCGCGCAGCTCGCCCGTCAGCCTCGGCGTCAGCCCCTGGCGCCAGGTACCGGCGCCGAACGGCCGCCGTAGCGGCTGCTCTGCGCCCGTAGCCGGTGCGCAGCAAGCCGGACTCGAACGAGAAATCGGAAAGGCCCGGCGCCAGCAGCCGCGGCGAGGCGTAGTAACTCTGGGTCACCACCGTTTCGCGGCCGAGCAGGTCGCGCACCACCAGGCCGATCTCGCCGGCACCGGTCGTGATCGGCACGTTCGTCAGGTCGAAAGGCCCGGGCTGCACCGGCTGGCTGAGCCGACGCGCGTTGTTCACCAGCACCTCGACAGTCGAGGGCAGCGCGGCCTGGCCGGCAAGCGAAATCTGCGGCAGGGTCACGTACCCCGGGCGCATGCCGAAGTCGCGCCCCCAGCGGATGCCGCCGTAGCGCACCGGCCGGCTCCAGCCGCCGCCGACACCGACGGTATCGCCGGCGACCAGCGTCTCCATCCGGTGCGGCAGGTCGTAGCGCCACGAGGTGTCGAGCCGGCTGAAGACGGCCCGCGCGCCGGCGCCTGCCATCGCGGTCTGACCAGCCCGGAGGCGACGAGGTTGCCCAGGCCGCTGAAAGCGATGGCCTCCAGCGTCGGCGCCGCCGACGCTGCTGCCGCCGGCGTGGCTCGCGAGATGTCGTAATTGAGCATCGCGCCCGGGCGCGGCCGCGGCGGCGGCAGCGCGAGGCCGCCCTGCAGCCCCATCGCCGAGCCGACGAAGGCGGTCGCCGGCGCATTGATTTCGAGGCCGAGCTCTGGCGGTCGATGAGGTACGTCACACCGGCCACCGCGTCGAGCGCGTAAGCCGGCGTGCCGTCGCTCACAGGGTCACCTGCGCCGGCACCGGGCTCAGCCGCGCTTCGGCCCAGACCTCGGCGGGTAGCAGCAAGACGCCGCCGGGCAGTTGCTCGGCGCGCACGACTTCTTTCAGTCGCTGGCCGTTGATAGTCACCTCGACCAGCAGCAGTTCCGGTCGCGGCGCGCCGCCGGCGGGTGCGCCGGCCTTGCGCGCGCCGGTCGAGCCGGCCGGCGCGGCGCGGCGCGGTGGCGGCAGCACGGCGGATGCGGATGCGGCTGCGGCAGGCACCGGGGCGGACGCGGCTCCGGCAACAGAGGGCGCCGGCGGAGCAGCGGAGGGGATTGGAGCAGGGGGCGGCGCTAGCGCTCCGATCTCGGTCGGTGTCGCCGGCGCGGCTACGGCAGGCGCGGCGGCTGCGACCCATCCCATGGCAGCGGCGCCGAGGCCGGCGACCGCGAGCGCCTGCGGCAACGCGCGCAGCCGCGGCGGCATCGCAGCGTGCCGCTTGTCAGCCGCGGATCGCACGGTACGCCTCGTGCACATCGAAAAAAAACCGGCTGCAAGAGCCGGTCGGAGCGTTCAGCGGGGCTGGGCAGATCACGTCGCCGGGCATCGATCAAAAGCCTCCGCTTTCGGCCTGCAGCGTCTCGCCGCGGGTCGTCTGCACCTGCACACCGCGCAGCGCGCCGGTCTGGCCGGCGGCGAGCGGAACGTGCCACTCGCGTTCGGTGCCAACCAAGACGTTTTCGCCGTTTTTGATTTCGAGTGCCTGCTGCCAGCCGTCGCCTGCCAACGTTAGCGTCTGCACCTTGACGCGCCGGTTGCCGGCGTTCTGCACCCGCACACAGGCCTGCGCGGCACGCGCCGCGGCGGCAGGCAAGCACGGCTTCCAACGCAACGACGAGAAAACTTTGCCGGTGGGGGCAACCATCACAGGAAGGTCGTAACGCATGCGGAAGCTCAGCTTGACAGCAGGCGCACCCGACTCGTCCTTCGGTGGCTCCGCAACATCTTCAAGAATGAGTCGATAGGCAAGCTCTTCCGGGGCGGCACGGGGCCCGCGCAATGCAACCCGAAACACCTGGGTTTCGCCGGGGCGCAGGTCTGCAATCGGCGGCGTCACCAACAGTTCGTCAGTCTCGACGACAGTGCTCTTGCCGTCAGCATCCTGGCTCCAGCGCAGCACCCCGGCTTGCAGTCGCAGGGGTGCCGCTGCATTGGGGGCCAGTGAAATCGCAACCGAGGTAGTGCGTTGCTTGGCAGCGAGTTCTATTGTTGGCGGCGTCACCATGACCTGTGCCAGAGAAGGCGCAGTCGCGCCAAGACTCCCGAGTGCCAGGCCCCACGGCACCAGGCGACTCGGGATCGCGGCCATGCCGCCTCGTCCAAATGGAATGTTCATCACGAGGCGGCCTGAAGCGTTACGGAACAGCAACCGCCACGGTCATGACGACGGTACCGCTATACACCTGCGGGATCAGGGCCGTGCCCGGATACTGGATTTCGCCGTAGACATTCTTGTTCCCGCTTGCGAGGTTGGCGAGCCCCGCCGTCGGAGTGATCGCGGTGCCAACAGTCGATGCATTGAACAACTTGAAGGGCAGGTAGGTCGAGCCATCTTCGCCCAGGATCCCCCAGTTGCTTCCCACGAACTGCGTTCCAGTGCCTGCCGCGAAACCGATGTTCGCGACGGCACCCTCAGTGCAGTTAACGGCAATCGGCTGCGACGTGCTGCGCGATGCGGCCGCTCCGATCAGGTAGGCACCGTTGTTATCCAAACCGGTAACGGCACCACCCAGGTCGAGGGTGCCGTCGGCGATCACGCATGCAGCTGTCACGGTCGACGAGACAACAAGGTTGCCGGTTTCCGCCATCGCCCCACCCGCCATCACCAACGCGCCAATGGCCAACACCAGCTTGTTCAGTTTCGTCTTCATCTCATATCTCCAAAAACACCCACCTGAGCGAAATTGCTCGACCCTCTCCACCTAACGATCTGCTTCGCTTCGTGCGGACTGCGCCGCGTCCACAGACAACTTGATTTTCGGCTGCTCGGCTATTTATTAAATACGTGCGAACACGTACTGCCGACCCGTTCTACTATGACTCTCGAATGTTTTCCGATAGTGGAATGAACCGCGAGAAAATTCGACACTCGAGCTTCTCCTGAGCCGACGCAGAACAATGTCCGCTCTCGCTTCGAAAGCACACTGTTAAGGCTGCCAATTGCTCATTCTCACGGTGCTCTCTCTTATCCAGTTCGCAAGCGACTAGTGAAGCCAGTACGACAGAGTCCAGCGTCGTAGCAATTCCAGTCTTCACTGCATGGCAGTAGTTCTCCGCTCCGATAAGAAATGCTTGGCTCGGCATCAGACCCTTAGTTTCGTCGCGACATCTCCTGTATGGAGGGGGAAATTCCTGACGTGGGCTTAGGCAATTGCCCTACGGCAACTTGAACAGGTGCTCACGCCTCCATCAGATGCATGCTGCTCACGGGACGTGAGGTGCATGACGATGAAGCAGCACACTCCGGCGACGACGCAGTCGATCTTGCGCAGCGAGTGCCGAGCCGCATGCTCGTGCATAGGCGAGATGTGAAGTACTCAGGATGCTCTGCACGATTCGTGCGCTGCTCATGCATGCTGAACCGTGCCAGGGCTCGCCCATGCGGCGAGCCTTTACGCAATCGAGCGCGCCTCGACCCACCCCCACACGTCCCGCCCTCGCTACGTACGCACACGTATTCCCCTTCCCTCGCCGCGGCCGCACACTGCGTGCATTCCGAGCCGCACCATCGACGATGGCGACGGGTCACCGGAAGCGAACGCAACCGGTATCCGTATGCAACTTCCCAAATCGAGCACCGGCATCAAGGGCCTGGATGAACTGACCGGCGGCGGCCTGCCGTCCGGCCGGCCGACCCTGGTGTGCGGCAGCGCCGGCTGCGGCAAGACGCTGCTGAGCATGGAGTTCCTGATCCACGGCGCGCTGCGCTACGGCGAGCCGGGCGTCTTCATGGCGTTCGAGGAGACGGTCGAGGACCTGACGCAGAACGTCGCCTCGCTGGGCTTCGACCTCGACGACCTGGTCGCCAGGCGCCTGCTGGTCGTCGACTACGTCCGCGTCGACCGCAGCGAACTCGAGCAGAGCGGCGAATACGACCTCGAAGGCCTGTTCATCCGCCTCGGCCACGCCATCGACCGCATCGGTGCCAAGCGGGTCGTGCTCGACACCGTCGAATCGCTGTTCTCGGGGCTGCCGAACCCGGGCGTGCTGCGCGCCGAGCTGCGGCGCCTGTTCCGCTGGCTGAAGGACAAGGGCGTGACCGCGGTGATCACCGGCGAGCGTGGCAGCGAGCCCGGCGCCCTGACCCGCCAGGGCCTGGAGGAATACGTCTCCGACTGCGTGATCGTGCTCGACCACCGCGTCACCGGCATGGTCTCGTCGCGGCGGCTGCGCGTCGTCAAGTACCGCGGCTCGACGCACGGCACGAACGAGTACCCGTTCCTGATCGACGAGGACGGCATCTCGGTGCTGCCGGTCACCTCGCTCGGCCTGCAGCACCCGGCCAGCGACCAGCGCGTGCCGACCGGGGTGGCCGGGCTCGACGACATGCTCGGCGGCGCCGGCTACTTTCGCGGCAGCAGCGTGCTCGTCTCGGGCACCGCCGGCACCGGCAAGAGCAGCCTGGCCGCGCACTTCGCCGCCGCGGCCTGCGCCCGTGGCGAGCGGGTGCTGTACTTCGCCTTCGAGGAGTCGGCGAGCCAGATCATCCGCAACATGGCATCGATCGGCATCAACCTGGCGCCCTGGGTCGCGCAGGACCTGCTGCGCTTCCATGCCGCCCGGCCGACGCTCGCCGGCCTGGAGATGCACCTGGCGACGATGTTGAAGGAGATCGCCCGCTTCGAGCCGGCGATCGTCCTCCTCGACCCGCTGAACAGCTTCGTCACCGTCGGCAACGAGGACGACGTGAAGCTGATGCTGCTGCGCCTGGCCGATGCGCTGAAGGTGCGCGGCATCACCGGCCTGTTCACCAGCCTGACGGCGGGCGGTGGCGCGCTGGAGGACACCGATATCTCGATCTCGTCGCTGATCGACACCTGGCTGCTGGTCCGCGACATGGAAAACGGCGGCGAGCGCAACCGCGGCCTGTACATCCTGAAGTCGCGCGGCATGCCGCACTCGAACCAGATCCGCGAGTTCTCGCTGACGCCACAAGGCATCGAACTGCGCGAAGCCTACGTCGGCCCGGCGGGCGTGCTGACCGGCTCGGCGCGGGTCGCCCAGGAGGCGCAGGAGCGCGCCGCGCAGGTTCGCACCGACCAGGACATCAAGCGCAAGCAGGTCGAGCTGACGCGCCGTCGCAGCGCCATGGAGGCGCAGGTGCTGGCGATCCGGGCCGAATTCGCGGCGCAGGAATCGGCCTCGCTGGCGCTGATCGAGCAGGCCCAGGCCAGCGAGGTCCTGCTCGTGCAGGACCGCCAGGACATGGCGCAGAGCCGCATGGTGGGGGCGGCATGAACGACTCTCGTTCCGATACCGCCGTGACCGGTGGCCAGGTGCTGCACCTGTACGTCGCCGGCCAGTCGCCGCGCTCGCTGCGTGCCGTCGCCAACATCGAGCGGCTGTGTGCCGAGCAGCTCCAGGGCCGCTTCAGGCTCGAGGTCATCGACCTCTACCAGGAGCCTCAACTCGCCCGCGACGAGCAGATCGTCGCGCTGCCGACGCTCGTCAAGCGGCTGCCGCCACCGCTGCGGATGGTGATCGGCGACATGTCGGATCCCGGGCGGGTGCTCGCCGGGCTCGACCTGTATACCGGGTAGGGGCCGGCGACCATGGAATCGATCGAGTTGCTGCCGGCGCCGGCGCAGGGCCGGCCCATCACGTCAGCCGATGCCGAGGCGGCGTGGCGCGAGAACGCCCTGCTGCGTCAGAAGGTGCTGCAGCTGGAGGAGGCGCTGCGCGCGATCCGCAGCGGCGAGATGGATGCGCTGTTCGTCAGCGGCGCCGAGGGAGACCGCTGGTTCACGCTGGACGGTGCCGACCGCGCCTATCGCGCGCTGGTCGAGGAAATGGGCGAGGGCGCGATCACGCTGACGCCGGAAGGCGTCGTGGTCTACGCCAACCGGCGCTTCGCCGAGCTGCTCGGCCGGCCGCTCAGCCGGGTGATCGGCTCGCGACTCGAGCCGTGCTTCGTCGCCACCGCCAAGCCGGCGCTTGCCGGGCTGCTGAGCGACACCGACGGCGCGACGCGCAGCGCCGAGCTCGAACTCCTCACCGCCTCCGGGCGGCGCGTTCCGGTCATCGTGTCGGTGCGCTTCCTGGTGCTCGACGGGTTGCCGGACGCGATCTGCATGGTCGTCACCGACCTCACCGAGCGCAAGCTCAGCTCGGCCGCGGTGCAGGCGCGCGGGACGCTGCTCAAGGTGATCGACGAGCAGCAGCGCACCGAGGCCGACCTGCGCGTGGGCCTGGCCAAGCTGCACCAGCGCGACAACGCGCTGGCGGCGATTTCCCAAGGCGTCGTGATCGTCGACCGGAACGGGCGCGCGACCTACGCCAACCCGGCATTCGAGGCGATCTCGGGATACCGCGCAGCCGAGATCACCGGCCAGTCGCTCGACATCCTCCACGGCCCCGCCGGCCCGCCCGAGGCGCCCTGCCCGGTTCGCAACGCGCTCGATTCGGCGCAGCCGTTTCATGGCGAGCTGCTGCATTACCGCAAGGACGGCACCGCCTTTCGCAACGAGCTGTCGGTGACGCCGGTGTTCGATGCCGAAGGCGCCGTGACGCAGGGGGTGGCGGTGATCCGCGACGTCACGGCGCGCTGGCAGGCCGACGCGCAGCTGCAGCTCGCAGCGCACGTCTTCGACCAGAGCAGCGAGGGCTTCATCATCACCGACGCCCACTGCGCGATCGTCAAGGTGAACCGCGCATTCACCGCGATTTGCGGCTACGACGAGGCCGAGGCCATCGGCCGCAACCCGCGCATGCTCGGCTCGGGCCGCCACGACCTGGCGTTCTTTCGTGACATGTGGGGCGAGATCGAGCAGGCCGGGCGCTGGCAGGGCGAGGTCTGGAACCGCCGCAAGAACGGCTCGCTGTACCCGCAGTGGCTGTCGATCAGCCGCATCGTCGATGCGGGCGGCGAGGTGACGAACTACATCGCCTCGTTCAGCGACATCACGCAGCGCAAGGAGGCCGAGGAAGGCATCCGGCGTCTGGCCCACTACGACCCGCTGACAGGGCTGCCGAACCGCACGCTGCTCAGCGACCGGGCGACGCAGGCCCTGCAGATCGCCCGACGCAACAGCGTCTCGACGACGCTGATGTTCCTCGACCTGGACGACTTCAAGAAAGTCAACGATGCGTTCGGCCATGGCGTCGGCGATCAGCTGCTGGTGTCGATCGCGGCGCGCCTTCGCCTGGCCCTTCGCGACCAGGACACGCTGTCGCGCATCGGCGGCGACGAGTTCGTTCTCCTGCTGCCCAACACCGAAGCGGTCGGCGCCGCGCACGTGGCGCAGAAGCTCCTGGACCTGTCGCGCCTGCCGCACGCCATCGAATCGCATTCGCTGGTCATCACGCCGTCGATCGGCATTGCGGTCTATCCCGCGGACGGGTGCGATTTCGACGCCCTGGCCCGCTCCGCCGACGCCGCGATGTACCGCGCCAAGCAGGGCGGCCGCAACGCCTACTGCTTCCACTCCGGAGACGCGGTCGCGGTCCAGGCGGGCTGACCGACGGCTGCGTGCCGTGGTGGTACGCTGGCAGCGCCTCGTCGGCCCGATCACAAGGAGCTCCCGCCATGAACGCCCGCGACCCCCTCCTGCCGGTGCAACCCGACGAAGCCACGGCCATTGCCTCCTTCGTCGACCGCGTCTGGGACGACGAGATCGTCCCGGCGCTGACCGACTACATCGCCATCCCGGCGAAGAGCCCGGCATTCGATGCCGACTGGCAGAAGAACGGCCACATCGACCGGGTGATCCGCGATGCCGCCGCCTGGGTCGAGCGGCGCCGTATCGCCGGGCTGAAGCTCGAAGTCGTCCGCCTCGAAGGCCGCACGCCGCTGATCTTCTTCGAGGTGCCCGCGACCAAACCCGGCGGCAACGACGCCGGGGCCGAAACGATCTGCCTCTACGGCCATCTCGACAAGCAGCCCGAGTTCAACGGCTGGCGCAGCGACCTCGGGCCCTGGACGCCGAAGTACGAGGACGGCCTGCTCTACGGCCGCGGCGGCGCCGACGACGGCTACGCGGTCTACGCCTCGCTGACCGCGATCGAGGCGCTCGACCGCCAGGGCATCGCCCGGCCGCGCTGCGTCGGCATCATCGAAAGCTGCGAGGAAAGCGGCTCGTTCGACCTGCCGGCGTATGTCGACGCGCTGAAGCCGCGGCTCGGCCGGGTCGGCCTCGTCGTCTGCCTCGACAGCGGTGCCGGCAACTACGACCAGCTGTGGCTGACAACCAGCCTGCGCGGCATGGTCAGCGGCACCCTGAAGGTCGAAATCCTCACCGAGGGCGTGCACTCGGGCGATTCGAGCGGGCTGGTGCCGTCGAGCTTTCGCATCCTGCGCCACGTGCTCGACCGGCTCGAGGACTCGGCCACCGGCCGGCTGCTGCCCGAGAGCTTCCACTGCGCGATTCCGGCCGAGCGCATCGAGCAGGCACACGCCACCGCGCGCATCCTCGGCGACGAGGTCTGGCGCCGCTTCCCCTGGGCCTGCGGCGCCGATGGCGGCCCGGCGCTGCCGACCACCAGCGACCCGGTCGAGGGCCTGCTCAACCGCACCTGGCGGCCGACGCTCAGCGTCACCGGCGTCGACGGTTTTCCGAAGATGCAGGACGCCGGCAACGTGCTGCGGCCGTACACCGCGTTCAAGCTGTCGCTGCGGCTGCCGCCGCTGGTCGACGGCGGCGAGGCGGCGGCCCGGCTGAAGACACTGCTCGAGGACAACGCACCGTACAACGCCCGGGTGACCTTCGGGGCCGACGGCCGCGGCGCCGGCGGCACGACCGGCTGGAACGCGCCGGCCATCGCGCCGTGGCTGACGCAGGCGCTCGACGCCGCCTCGCAGGCGCACTTCGGCGCACCTTGCGGCTACGCCGGCCAGGGCGGGACGATCCCGCTGATGAGCCTGCTGCAGGACTGCTTTCCCGCCGCGCAGATGCTGGTCTGCGGCGTGCTCGGCCCGCGCAGCAATGCCCACGGCCCGAACGAGTTCCTGCACGTGCCGTTCGGCAAGCGGCTGACCGCCGCGGTGGCGCAGGTGATGGCCGCCTGCCCTTGAGCAGGGCGGCCGAGCGGATCGGCCCGGGAGGCGCGCTGGATGTCTAAGCGCTGCCCGCCGGCGCAGTCGGGCTGATCAGCGAATCACCGCACAAGCCAGCCGCGCGCCGGAATTCCCGGTCGGCTGTGTGAGGTAGTCGTCGGCCTGCGCGTGCACGATGACACTGCGCCCGGCGATGTTGCGGGACCCGGTGCCGCCGAGCTCGACGTCGGTGAGCACGAAGCGCATGTCGGCGGTGCCGCTGGCGTCGGCGCGCAGCGAAGGCATGTCGCCGGCATGGTGGGGCGTGGCCTGGGGTCCGTGCGGCTGGGCGTCGGGGTTGAAGTGACCGCCCGCGCTCATGCCGTCGCGGCTCGAGCAGTCGCCTTTCTCGTGGATGTGGAAACCGTGTTCCTGGCTCGGCATCAGGCCGGTGACGCGCGCATGCACCATGACCTTGCCACCACTGCCAGAAAGAAAGGTGACCGTGCCCGCCGCGCGGTTGCCGGTCGTCGGCTCCAGGTTCGCCAGCAGCGTGGCGCCACCCGGCGGCGGCGTCAGCGCGCAGGCGGCAAGCGCCATGGCAGCGCCGACAGTGGCGATTCGAAGGCAAAAACGGGCAGAGGTAGGCGTCATGGTCGAAATCCTGGTCGGTGAAGGGTCGGCGCCACGCGGGCGGCAGGGTTGTGCGCTGCGTGGCTCGGGCGGCCGATCGTCGCGGCCGCCCTGCACTCAGCAATCCGGCTGCCGTGCGGTGTCTGCAGCGATGCGCGCGCTGAAGGCGTGATCGCCGGGGCCCTGCCGCTTGGCGCGGTACATCGCGGCGTCTGCGCGGTCGATCAGCGTGCAGAAATCTTCGCCGTCTTCGGGATAGACGCTGATGCCGATGCTCGCGCTCATCCGCAGCACATGCTCGCCGAGCGCAAAGGGCGCGCCGAGTGCCTCGATCAGCTTGACGGCGATCCGCGCCGCATCGCTGGCATGGCTCACCTCGTTGAGCAGAACGACGAATTCGTCGCCGCCATGACGGCTCACCGTGTCGCTGTCGCGCACCGACGATCTGAAACAGTGTGCCGCCCGTTTCAGCACCTCGTCGCCAACGGCGTGTCCGAGGGTGTCGTTGATCTGCTTGAAGCCGTCGAGATCGATGAACAGCAGGGCCAGCCGGGTTCGGCGCCGCCGGGCTGTCGCCATGGCCTGGGCAAAGCGGTCGCGCAGGCGCACCCGGTTGGGCAGTTCGGTCAGGGTGTCGATCTCGGCCGAACGCGTGACGACGCCGAGTGCTTCGAGCGCCGCGTCGACTTCGCCATGGGCGCGCAGCGCCGAAATCAGCAGCTGCTCGTTGACCTCCAGGATGGTCGGCCCGCCGGTCGCCAGACGCTGCTCGGCCGCGGCAATCTCCCGCTGCAGCCGGACCAGCTCGGCGCCAGCCGCGGCAATCTGCGCCTGCTGGTCGACGAGCTGGCGCCGTGCGAGCCTCGCATCGCGCGATTGTCCGCGGGCGCGGGCGATCTTCAACGCCGCCCCGGCGATCGCGGGCGCCTTGCCGGCGCTGCCTCGACCGCACGCCTGCGGGTCGGCCGGCCGCCGAGCAGCCCTTCCTGCTCGGGCAGCGCTGCGCCGATCTGCAGGCCGTTCTGGTCGATGGTGTACTCGCGAAGTTCGTTGGAATGGGCGCTGGTGCGCACCTTGACCACCGCCAGCACCCGCCGCAGGCGGCTTTCCAGCTCGATATAGCGCTGCACGATGATCACGTCGGTCAGGAACGCGGTTCCATGCGGACTGAAGCGCAGGTCGCTGTAGCGGTCCTCGAGCTCGGAGGTCATCAACACGGTCACGCCGATGCCGGAAAGCACCCGCACCAGCCGCGCCAGCGACTGCCGGAAATCGTCGCGAAAGGTCGGCGCCAGCGACAGCTCGAAGCCCGAAAGCGAATCGATGACCACCCGGCGCGCATCGAGGCGTTGAACTTCACGGTGCAGACGCACGACCAGTTCATCGATCGATAGGTCGGGTGCCCGGCTGTCGACCAGCCCCACCCGTCCGCTTTCGATCAGGTCGAACATCCTCGGGTTGCGTGCGCGGCTCGGCCGCTGCTCGAAGATGGCCAGCACGCCGGTTTCGCCGGCACGCACACCTTCGGCGAGGAAGGCTTCGGCCAGCAGGCTCTTGCCGGCGCCGGAGGGCCCCGCCACCAGCACCGAATGACCCTGCCGCAGGCCGCCGCCGAGCATCGCGTCGAGTTGCGGAATGCCGATCAGCAATCGCGGCAGGGCAGGCATGCGCGCTTCCTCGGCACTCAGCGGCACCGGCGGGCGCACCGGTCCGAAGACTTCGAGTCCGCCGCTGCCGATGTGGAACGAGTGCAGGCCCGGCTCGGTGGGCCGACCGCGCATCTTGCAGACCTCCAACTTGCGCACCATCGAGTTGCGCTGCACGCTCTGGTGCAGAAAGATCAGCCCGTCCGAAACGGTGAACACCGGGTTGGCCTCGGGTCCGCCGAGGTACTCGCCGAGCAGGAAGGTCGTCGCCGCCCAGCTCGCCATCAGCAGCCCGAGCCGCTGCAGGAAACGCTGCATGCGGTTGTGCGCGTTGCCCTCTTCGGCACTGGCAAGGACGATCGAGCGAAACGAGTCGACGAAGACGAATGCCGGTGAATGTGCCTGCACCTCCGCAGCCATGTGCGCGAGCACCCGCTCCAGGTCCCCGGTCAGCGCGTCTTCGGCCAGGCTGACGAAACGGATCGCATGGTTGACCTTGGCGGCGTCGAAGTACTCGAATTGCTGCTGGTAACGCAGCATCTTCAGCGGCAGCTCGCCCAGCACGGTGAAATAGATCGCCGGCCGCTCGGGCGTGGCCATCGAGAACATCATCTGGTGCGCGAGCGTGGTCTTGCCGCAGCCGGGCGGGCCCGAGATCAGGTTGAACGAGAGCTCGGGCAGCCCGCCGCCGAGCAGGTCGTCGAGGCCGGGCACGCCGGTCCGCAGAAGGGGAATGGCGACTTTGGCGGTCATGGCGAAGTGGCTGACCCGAAGGTGCCGTCCAGGATGTCGGTCCACACGGGCCGAAGCAGTTGCTCGGTAAGCGATGCCCCGACCAGTGCCGCGAGCAGCGTGCGGAAGGCCTGCAGGTGCGCAAGGCCGGCCTTCGAGGCCTCTGCCCCGTGCTGCTCGAGCACGCTGGTCAGCAGGCGCAGGTCGATCGGCGCCTGAAAACCGCCATGCGCCGGGGCAATCCAGGGATAGATGCGCGCCGTCAGATAGAGGCTGCGCTGGTAGAGCGCCGCGGCGCCGCCCGGGCCGACGACCGGAAGCAGCGCCGCGACGATGCCCTCCCAGGCGCGAGCGATTGCAGCGAGGGCAGGCGCGGCGATATCAGGACGCGCTCGGGACGCCTCTGCGGACGCGACGCCCATGCCGGACGGCCGGTCATCGACCGGCACGGCCTCGCGCGGCGGCTCCAAGTCGGGGCCGAGGTCTGCGTCGGCTTCGGCATCGGCCGGCGGTTCGAGCGGTTGCGCAGCCGCAGCCGCAGCGGAAGCGGTTTCTGCCGTCGGCCCTGCTCCGAGCGGCGGCGCTGCGCTCGCCGTTTCTGCAGCGCCGCGCAGCGGCAGCGAGAAATAGAACGTCGCGCCTTCGCCGGGCCGGCTTTCGGCCCAGGTGGCGCCGCCGTGCCGCGCAACGATACGGCGCACATTGGCCAGGCCCAGGCCGCTGCCTTCGAATTCCACCGCCGCGTGCAGCCGCTGGAAGACACCGAACAGCCGGTCGGCATCGGCCATGTCGAAGCCGATGCCGTTGTCGCGCACCTGCACGACGAGCAGGCCGTTTTCGTCGATCTGGCTGCCGATCGCGATTTCGGCACGCTCGCGCGACGAGGTGTACTCGACGGCATTGCCGAGCAGGTTGGCAAACACCTGCCGGATCATGGCCTCGTCGCCGGGAATGGTCGGCAGCTCGCCGATGTGCCAATCGATTTGCCGACCGCCGGCTGCCAGCGTCACCGCCTCGCGGCAGTCGGCGACGACACGGGCGAGGTCGACCGGCTGGCGCTGCAACTGCGTGCGGCCGGTCCGCGCGAAGTCGAGCAGGTCGTCGATCAGCTGGCCCATCTGGGCACTGGCTCGCCGCACTGTCGCGAGGTGGCGCTCGGCGTCGGGCGAGAGCTGGCCCGATGTCTCGCGTTCGAGCATCTCGGCGTAGCCGGCGATATGGCCGAGCGGCGCGCGCAGGTCGTGCGATACCGACGCGGTAAAGGCATCGAGCTCGCGGTTGGCCGCCTCGACCTCCTGCGCGCGCAGCGTGAGCGCCGCATTCAGCTGGAGGATCTCGCGCTCGCGCCGCTTGTCCTCGGTCACGTCCTCGGCGATGCCGAGCAGATAGAGCGGCTGGTTCCTGCCATCGACGATCGGCACCTTGCGGATGCGCAGGGTGCGCGCGCCGTGGTGGCGGGTCTGCACCAGCTGCTCGGGAATCTCGAGCGGCTTCGATCTGGCCAGGACTTCGCGGTCCTGTCGTTCTGCCTGCTCGGCCTGCGCGGGGTCGAGGAAATCGCGATCGGTCTTGCCGCGAACCTCGTCCTGCGAGTAGCCGCCGAGCGCCTGCCCGGCCCGGTTCATGCGCAGATAGCGCAGGTCGGCAGCGTCCTTGACGTAGAGCACGTTCGGGATGTTCTCGACGACCGAGTCGAGAAGGCGGTTGGCGTCGGCCATTTCGACCACCGCGGCCTCGAGGCGGCGATTCAGCAAGCGCAACTCGTCCTGGGTGCGACCCAAATCCTGGTTGCGCTGCGCCGCCGCGTCGCAGGTCGACAGCAGCAGGTTGAGGATCTGCCGCCGGTCGGCGGTGATGAAACGCCGCTCGCCGTGCAGGCGAATCTCGATCGGATCGAGCCCCGCGTCGTTCGGCGGGCAGCCCGCGGTTGGCAAGCAGGTGGCGGATGCGCTCGAGCAGCAGCCGGTCGTCGTACGGCTTGAGCACGAAATTGTCGGCGCCGCACTCCAGGCCGCGGATCACGTCGAGCGCGTCCGAGAGCGTCGTCACCAGGATCACCGGCACGCCGCGCAGCGCCGGGTCGGCCTTCACATGCCAGGCCAACTCGTAGCCGTCCATCTCCGGCATGCCGACATCGCTGATGACGATGTCGGGCATGAATACCGCTGCCTTCTCGAGCGCCAGCCGGCCGTTGGCGCCGACCGCCACCTCGAAGCCGTTCTGCTCCAGCAGGTGGCACAGGCGCTGCGCTTGCGTCGGGCTGTCCTCGGCAACCAGCACCCGCACCGGCCGGGAGCGATCGTGGGCCGGATCATCCATCGCGGGTTCTGCTGATCGACAGATGTCGCCGCCGAGCGACCAGCCCGACCAGCGCCAGCGCGCTCCGCTGGGGGGACAGCACGTGCGACGCCGCACCGGGCGCGATCGCCGCGCCCGCCCTGCCGTGGATGACGGAGCTGGAAGCGTCCTGCACAAAGGTCGAGGCACCCCGGTCGCGCAGCAGTTTCATCTCCTCGGCGCGGTCGCGGGACGTGCAAAGCGCTGCCCCTCGACACGGAAGGCAAGCACCCGTGCCGGTCTCACTGCAGGCCTTCACACGCTGGAGTCGCTCGACGCACCCGCGCGCCTTGCTGCGCCGGCGCGTGCAGGCTCATGCAGCTGCACCCGCGGCGGGACAGGCGTGCAGCGGGCTCGCCGCTGCCGGCTCGGCGATGCGTTCGGCGCGCAGCAGCTCGGCCAGTGCCGGCGCCGGGACCGGCCGGCTGAAAAGCCAGCCCTGGCCCTGCTCGCACCCCAGCGAGGCGAGCATGCGCGCCTGGGATTCGGTCTCGACGCCTTCGGCAATGACGTGCAGCTTCAGCGTCAACGCCAGGCCGACGACCATCGAGACAATCGCCATGTGCTCGTTGCCGTCGGCCATGCCGCTGATGAAGCTGCGATCGACCTTCAGGAAGTCGAGCGGCAGGCGGACGATCTGGCCAAGGCTCGAATAGCCGGTGCCGAAGTCGTCCATGTGGATGCGCAGGCCGGCGGCGCGCAACTCGCGCAACTTGTCGATATGGACCGCGCCCTCGGTCATCACCAGGCTTTCGGTGACTTCGAGGTCGATGCCGCCGTCGTCCCCGGGCGCGGCACCGATCGCGGTGAGCACGGTGGCGACGAAATCGGGCTGCCGCAGCTGCGCCTGCGAAACATTGACCGCAACCCGCGGCGGCTCGAGGCCCGCCGCGCGCCAGGCGCGGATGTCGGCGCTCGACTGCTCGATCACCCACCGGCCGACCTCGACGATCAGCCCGGTTTCCTCGAGCAGCGGAATGAAGTCCAGCGGCGGAATCAGGCCGCGCTCCGGATCGAGCCAGCGGATCAACGCCTCGACGCCGGCAATCTGTCGTGACTGCAGGTTGAACTTCGGCTGGTAGTGCAGGACGAACTGCTTGCGCTCGAGCGCCTCGCGCATGCGGCTTTCCAGGTGCAGGCGCTGTGCGACGCGGGCATTCAGCTCGGAGGCATAGAAGACCAGCTTTTCGGCGGTCTCCTTGGCACGTTGTACCGCCGCCTCGGCGTTCATGAACAGCCGCTCGGCCTGCTCGCCGTCCTGCGGGAAGAGCGCAATGCCGACCTTGGCCGTGACGTGCAGCAGCACGCCCGCCAGCTGGACCGGCGCGGCAAGGGTCTGCAGCAAGCGCTCCTGTACATGGCGCGCCAGCAGCGCGCCCTCGAGGCCCTCGATAACGACGGCGAAGCGACCGCCACTGATGCGCGCCGGTGTCGCGGAGCCGCTGAACGACTCGCGCAGCCGGCGCGCGAACTCGACCAGCAGCGCATCGCCCGCGCCACGGCCCATCGAGTCGTTGATGAAGCCGAAGCGGTCGATGTCGATGACCAGCAGCGCCAGCGGTGTGTCGTCGCTGCGCGTCGTCTGCGCCATCTGGCCCAGCCGCTCGAAGAACAGTTGCCGGTTGGGCAACTCGGTCAGCACGTCGTAGTAGGAGACGAACGCCAGCTGCTCGTCCTTGGCGAGATGATCGAGCGCGAAGGAGATGTCAGCGCCGAGGTTGTCGAGCAGCTTCAGTTCATCGCCGGTGAAGAAGCCCGTCCCGGCCGCGTAGAGCATCATCACCCCGACCGGCGCCTGCTCGCACAAGAGCGGCATGGCAAGCATCGAGCGATAGCCGCGCTCCAGCGCCGCGGCGCCCGATTTCACCTGCGGATCGTTCTGGATGTCGTTGACGACCACCGTGTGCCGGTCGGCCAGGGCCTGCCGGATCAGGTCTTCTTCGACCCGCCCTCCGGGGCGCGCCGCAAGCTCGACCATGTAGCCATCGTCATCGCCGTGCCAGACAAGGGGTTGCACCTGATGCGTCGGCCCGGAAATCAGCCCGACCCAGGCCAGCGGAAAGCCCCCGTGCTCACCGGCAATGCGACAGGCGTCGTGGAACAGCTCGGTACGGTCGCTGACACGGATGATGGCCGAGTTGATCTCGCTCAGCACCGCATGGATGCGGCTCAGCCGGGCAATTCGCCGCTCCTGCAGGATGCGCTGGGTGATGTCGCGGGCTGCGCCGCGAAATCCGACGACTTCTCCGTCCTTGCAGAACAGCGGAAAGCCGTTGCTGTCGAGCCAGAGGGTGGCGCCGTTGCGATGCTGCAGCCGCAGCACCAAACCGCGCCAGCCCCGCTTTTCTGCCACCGCCAGCTGCAGTTCGCGGCCGACGCCGACGCGGGCCCGCGCGTAGATGAGCTCGAGCGACGAACGGCCGACCAGCGCATCGGGTGCATAGCCGGTAATCGCCTCGGCAGCCGGGCTGCAGAACGTGTAGACGCCCTCGCGGTCCATCTCCCAGATCCACTCCTGGGTCGCTTCCGCGATGCTGCGAAAGCGCTCTTCGCTCGACGCCAGCGAACGCTCGGCAGCAAGCTGCTGGGTCATGTCGGTGGCGATGCCGCCGACGAGCAGCGAGCTGCCCGACGCGTCGGGTACAGCGAAGCGGTGGACCAGGAACGACCGCCAGCCGTTCGGCGTCTGCAGTTCGAACAGCCGGCTCTGGGTCTGCCCGGAAGCCACGACGGCCTGGTGGCTGGCCTGTGCTTCCCGGGCGACCGCATCGGGCACGATGCCGTCGAGCGTCGCGCCGATCAGCTCGCTTGCCGGCTTGCCGAGTGCCTCCTCGATGCCATGGTTGACGTAGGTGAAGCGCCCCTCCACGTCCTTCATGTAGGCGCAGCCGGGAAAATGCTCCATGAACAGGCGGAAACGTCGCTCGGTCTCGTCGCGGGCCCGTTCGGCCGACATACGCTCACGCCGCTCGCGAACACCGGCCATCGCCCGGGCGACCGCCGGCACCAGCCTCGCGCGGTGGTTCTTCAGCACGTAGTCGGCGGCACCGCGGCGCAGCGCCTCGATCGCGCGGTCCTCGCCGATCGTTCCAGAAACGAAGATGAACGGCACTTCGGGCATGCGCTCCCGCGCCATCGCCAGCAGCTGCATGCCGCCCCCCGAACCGAAGGCCGGCATCGAATAGTCGGAAAGGATCAGGTCCGGCGTGAACTCGTCGAGCGCCCGCTGCAGCGCCTGCGGCGTGTCGACCCAGTGCGACTCAATCGCCAGCCCGCTGTGGCGCAGGTCGTTGAGAAGCAGTTCGGCGTCCTCGACCCGATCCTCGACAAGAAGGATTCGGATCGGCGCACTCATGGATTCTCGGAAGCCATGCCTCCGTGACGAGAAAACAGCATCAATTCATCCGGTGAGGACCCGGCCTACGCAGTCGGTCTCGCAGTTCATCGGGCAGCCGCGCAGCAAGCCTGCACCGACCACGCCCGCCGCCCGAAGTGCCGAGCTTCGCACACCGGGACATCGTTTCCGACCGAATAAGAGCAAGGAAAGGCCCCTTCATCGCGAAATGATTCCTTTGGAGCCCGATCGAGGCAACCGCCCGGCGCGGTCGCGGGTTTTGTGCAGCAGCAAAGCAAAAGGGCGCCGAAGCGCCCTTTTCAGGAGACCGGCCGCTCAGAACCTGAGCCAGGTTCCACGCAGTCCTTGTTGTTCGATCCCTGCGGCGGTCCAGTTGCAGACCCCGGCAGGGAAGATCGCTGCCAGACGCGTCTGTTCGGCGGCGGTCAGGGCGACGCGGTAGTCACCGAGCGCCACCGGCTTGAGCTGGCACTTGATCACGTCCGAGGCGATCGGCGCTCCGGCAACGAACCGCGGCGAGGCCGGCGCCGGATACAGCGCCGCGCACTGGCCGCTGTCCTGGCGCTGCGTTTCGGCAATGAAGGTCGGCGACGCATCCTTGCTCATGCAGCCCTCGACCAGCGTCGCCGGCTTGTTCCTGACGACCTTGCGGTGCTTGCTGTCGCTCGACGTGTCGGCTGCGATGTTGGCCAGCCAGCGGTCCATTTCGGCAATCGCCCGCATCAACAGCGGACTGTCGGTGCTGTAGAGGCCGTAGCGGTTGTCCTCGTGAAGCATCACGTGGTTGTCCGCGTCGCCATTGGCCTTCGCCAGCCGCTCGCGCATCGAGAACGAGTGGTAGCGCAGGTGGATGTCGCCGCCGGCAAGCTCGTCGTTGTAGGCGCGGTAGTCGATGATCGGGATGTCCTTCAACCCGCCGCCGCCACTGGTCAAACGCCCGGTCTGATAGGCCTGCTTCATCGCCTCGGTATCGCCGACGGTGCGCTGCGCAACGAAGTTCGCATCGCGGTCGTAGCCGCCGACCGCGGCATTGAGGTCGAGGAACTGCGCAACCGTGATCACGCCTTCGTTGAGCGCCTTCAATCCGTACTGGATACCGACGTTGTCGAGCGGACGGCGGGCGAAGCCCGTCGCCGGGTCGCGCCCGAACACGTTGACCGTGTGGTCGTAGATGTCGCATCGCACGCCGCGCGGGTTCGTCGTGGCGTTGTAGCGCTGCTCGACCGGCAGCACGGCGGGGCAGAAGGTGTTGGGTGCGATCCGCAGCGCGCCGTTGTAGACGGTTCCGGTGTAGATCGTCTCCACGTTCTGGACGCCTGCAATCCTGCGCTGCTGGTCGGCAGTGAAGGTGTTGGGCACGACATCACGGAAATAGTGACCGAGCAGGCGCTGGTCGGTGATCGAATGCACCGTCCCAAAGGCGACTTCCGGGAAGCTGCACCCCGGGATGATGCCGTCGAGCAAGCCCGGGTAGTTGTCGCCGATCTGGTGCTGCTGGTAGGAGCCGCCCGAGCAGCCGAAGCCCATCGTGTAGCGCGGCGGACCGTAGGTCTCGATGAAGCGCTCCTTCACCATCGCCATCGACTCGGCGGCCGTCAGGTCCTGGCAGTTGTTGCCGAAGACGTTGAGCGACGACGACGCCATGGCATAGCCCTGGCTGAGGATCTTGTCCTCGAGCACACCCCCGGTGTTGGTACCCTGCCGATACCAGCCGCCGGTGCAGCCGCCGCCAAAGGTGTAGATGAGCCGGCCGTTCCAGCCTGCGGGTGCGCGGTTGAACGTCGGCGTTGCTTCGGTGGTCGGGTCGTGAAGCACCGAGGTCTGGTAGATCGCCCGGTTGGCGGTGCCGGTTTCGATGCGCACCACGTAGGGTACCGAGCGGCCTTCATTGGTCGTCGTCCTGGCCACGTCGGCCGGCAGCGGCGCGGTACGGCTGGCAAGCGGCTTGAATGCCGTGCCGGTCGTTGCCGTCGTGCGGTACACATAGTCGACGCGCGTCGCGATCGAGCAGTCGTTCGGATCGAGCGGCGCACCGAGGTTGCTGCCGTCGGGCATGAGGAAGCTTTGCGTCTGGCAGATGAACGGCGTCTCGCGGGGGCCGGAGAACATCGGCCCGTTGCGCGGATGGTTGGTCAGTGTCAGTGCAGCAGTGCCGTACGAGGCGCTGTCGCCAATGTTCAGCACCTCGGCAGTGATGACGTTCTCGCCATTGCGCAGCCCGGTGACCACCGCGGTCGGCTTGCCGCCGACGGTCGTGCCGGCCTGAAACGCGCTGCTGATGTCGGCGCCGTTGAGCTGCACGCGCATGCGGGTGCCCTCGGGAGGGTTTCCGCCGATGCTGACGAGCGCGTCGCCGCCCGAAACGAATTGCGGATTGGCAGAAGAGAGAACATCGACCCGCAGGCCGATATTGCCAACTCCATCGCCACCACCGCAGCCGATCAGTGCAGCGCTCGTCAGGGTCGCGCCGACCAGCGCCAGTCCGGCGCGAACGCCTCGCCGCGCAGGCATGGGAAATTGCTTCATCTCAGAGTCTCCGGGGGGCTGCCTCGCAGAAGGAGGTCAGCGGTCGTGGCGGGATGCTGCGGAGGCACCGGCTGCAGGCTCGCAGCCGATCTCAGCCCCCTAAGTTGTAGACCACAAGGCCCCTAAAACGCAGAGGGACAATCCCCTTGTACGAAAACACCCGGGGGTGTATCGCGACCCTCAATCGGCTCGACGGCGACCCCGGCCGACCAGCCCGAATCTGCCACGAAGCGCCCGGCAGTGTCCCGCCCGACACCTCAACCCATCAGCCGCCCTGCCCCAGCATCTGACTGGGCACCACCCAGGCGTCGAACTGCTCGCCGGTGACGCCGCCGACTTCGAGTGCGGCCTCGCGCAGGCTGATGCCGTTCTTGTGGGCATGCTTGGCGATCTTCGCCGAGCGGTCGTAGCCGATGTGCGGATTGAGCGCCGTCACCAGCATCAGCGAGCGCTGCAGCAGCTCGCCGACGCGGTCGACGTTGACCTGGATGCCGTCAACGCAGTTGACGGCGAAACTGCGCATCGCATCGGACAGCAGGCGGATGCTGTCGAGCGTGTCGTAGGCAATCAGCGGCTTGTAGACGTTCAGCTCGAAGTGGCCCTGGCTCGACGCGAAGCCGATTGCGGCGTCGTGGCCCATCACCTGGATGCAGACCATGGTCAGCGCCTCGACCTGTGTCGGATTGACCTTGCCCGGCATGATCGAGCTGCCCGGCTCGTTCTCGGGCAACTGCAGTTCGCCGAGCCCGGCGCGCGGGCCGCTGCCCATCAGCCGGATGTCGTTGCCGATCTTGGTCAGGCCGGCGGCAAGCGTCTTCAGCGCACCGTGAAAGCCGGTCAGTGCCTCCTGGCCGGCCATCGCGGCAAACAGGTTGTCGGCCTGTCGGAACGGAATGCCCAGGCGCTCGCCGAGCCAGGCGGCGACGCGGCGGCCGAACTCGGGATGCGTGTTCAGGCCGGTGCCGACGGCGGTGCCGCCGATCGCCAGCGTCTGCACCGCGCCGAGCGCCTGCTCGATGGCGGTCTCGCAGATCGACAGCTGCGCCGCATAGCCCGAGAACTCCTGCCCCAGCGTCACCGGCGTCGCGTCCTGCAGGTGGGTGCGGCCGATCTTGACGTGCACCTGGTATTCCTCGGCCTTGGCGGCGAGCGAGTCGCGCAGCTGGCGCAGCGCCGGCAGCAGCCGGGCGCTGGCGGCCGCCGCAACCGCCACGTGCATGGCGGTCGGGAAAACGTCGTTCGACGACTGGCCCATGTTGACCTCGTCGTTCGGATGGATCCGCCGCTCGCCGCCGCGGCCGCCGCCGAGCGCCTCCGACGCCAGGTTGGCGATGACCTCGTTGACGTTCATGTTGGTCTGCGTGCCCGAGCCGGTCTGCCAGACCGAAAGGGGAAAGTGCTCGGCGTACTCGCCATCGGCAACACGCGCCGCGGCGTCGGCAATCGCGTCGGCCTTGGTCTCGTCGAGGCCGCCGAGCGCCTGGTTGGTGCGCGCCGCAGCGCACTTCACCAACGCCAGGGCGCTGATCAGCTCGGGCGGCATGCGCTGCTCGCCAATGGCGAAGAACTGCAGGCTGCGCTGCGTCTGCGCGGCCCACAGGGCCGACGCCGGCACCTCGATCGGGCCGAAGGTATCCTTTTCAGTGCGGGTCTCGCTCATCGCCTATCTCCTTGGGGTGCGGTCACGCCGCGTTCAGTTTTGCGTCGGCAGCAGGGCGCGGCCGACCGCTTCGGCCACCTCGATGCCGTCGACACCAGCCGACATGATGCCGCCAGCGTAACCGGCGCCCTCGCCGGCAGGGTAGAGGCCCGCGACGTTGATGCTCTGGTAGTCGCGGCCGCGGGGAATCCGCAGCGGCGACGAGGTGCGGGTTTCGACGCCGGTGAGCAGCGCATCGGCCATGGCGAAGCCGGCAATCTGCCGCTCGAACGCCGGCAGCGCCTCGCGGATGGCGTCGATCGCAAAGCCGGGCAGCGCCGGCCGCGCCGGATCGCCCAGGTCGACGAGACGCACGCCCGGCGTGTACGACGGCTGCACGCTGCCGAGTTGCTGCGAGGCGCGGCCGGCAAGGAAGTCGCCGACGCGCTGTGCGGGCGCGCTGTAGTCGCCGCCGCCCAGCTCGAAGGCGCGCGATTCCCAGTGGCGCTGGAAGGCGATGCCGGCGAGCGCCGCAGGCACGCCGGCCGCGCCGGGCGCCAGCGCCCAGTCCGCCGGTCCGATGCCGACGACGATGCCGGCGTTGGCATTGCGCTCGTTGCGCGAGTACTGGCTCATGCCGTTGGTGACGACGCGGCCCGGCTCGGAGGTCGCCGCCACCACGGTGCCGCCCGGGCACATGCAGAAGCTGTAGACCGAGCGGCCGTTGCCGGCGTGGTGCACCAGCTTGTAGTCGGCCGCGCCGAGCAGCGGATGGCCGGCATGGCGGCCCCAGCGGGCGCGGTCGATCAGTCCCTGCGGATGCTCGATGCGAAAGCCGACCGAGAACGGCTTCGGCTCCATCGCCACGCCGCGCTCGTGCAGCGCGGCAAAGCTGTCGCGCGCGCTGTGGCCCAGGGCAATCACCACCGTGTCGGCGCGCAGCTGCTCGCCCGAGGCCAGCGTCAGCCCGCGGATCGCGAGGCTGCCGCAGGGCACCGGCTCGATCAGCCAGTCGACGACGCGCTGGCCGAAGCGCACCTCGCCGCCCAGCGATTCGATCTCGGCGCGCATCTTCTCGACCACGCCGACCAGCCGGAAGGTGCCGATATGCGGCTTGGCGATCCAGGCGATTTCCTCCGGCGCACCGGCCTTGACGAACTCGGCGATCACCTTGCGCGTCAGGTGCCGCGGATCGCTGATCTGGCTCCACAGCTTGCCGTCGGAAAAGGTGCCGGCGCCGCCTTCGCCGAACTGGACATTCGACTCGGGGTGCAGGTTTCGCTTGCGCCAGAGATCCCAGGTGTCCCGGGTGCGCTCGCGCACCGCCTTGCCGCGCTCGAGCACGATCGGCCGCAGCCCCATCTGCGCCAGCACCAGCGCCGCAAAGATGCCGCAGGGGCCGAAGCCGACGACCACCGGGCGGCGTGTGTCGGCGGCGGCGGCGAAGTCGGCGGGCGCGTGGCCGACGGGGCGGTAGCGCGTGTCCGGCGCCGGGCGCAGGTGCGGGTCGGCGGCGCGGGTGCGCAGGACCTCCGCTTCTTCGGCCGGCGAGGCGAGGCTGCAGTCGACGGTGTAGGTGAAGACGGGGCCGCTCTTCTTGCGGGCGTCGACGCTGCGCTTGAAGACGGTCATCTCCGCCGGCTGCGTGCCGAGGCGGGCGAAGACGGCTTGGTGCAGCGCCTCCTCGGGATGGTCTAGCGGCAGGCGCAGTTCGGTCAGTCGGAGCATGGCCGGGATTTTCGGCGCTGCGCGTAGGGCGGGGCTTTGTTCGTGCCTTACACGTTTTTTACTGGCGAGTTTGCGTGTCAGGACGCGCCGGGTGTCCGCCCCGGCGGGCGGGTAACTTTCTTCTGTCGGGGCCAGAAGAAAGTCACCAAAGAAGAGGCCCCGAATACACATCTGGGTGTCACGCTTCGGCGGCAGGTGGTGCGCAGAGGCTTGTGGCGCGAGAACGTCCGCCGCGTGCCGCACTGGCCAATCACGGTGGTTCGTCCAGCCGCACCGAGCCACCCTACCCGCCGTATTCAGCGGCTGGCGGGCTGACGCCAGGGTGGCAAAGCGATGCAGCGCGATTGGCAGTTGCAGCTCACAGAAGAGGTTCTCGCGCCACCATGGCGTGCGGACCACCTGTTGCCGAAGCGTGACGGCCAAATCGTATTCAGGCCCTCTTCTTTGGTGACTTTCTTCTGGGCCCGACAGAAGAAAGTTACCCGCCCGCCGGGGCGGAATCCCGGCGCGTCCTCACGCAAGCTCGCCAGCAGCGCAACGGGCGAGGCACGAAAAAGCCCCCGCGCGGCAAGCCGACTCGAAGAGTCAATGGAAAGCGTCCACCCGCTCCACCCCCATCAACGGCTCAACCAGCAAGGCCAACGGCCCGAACCCCCGATACCTCGTCGCCACCCGGTGCACATAGCCGAAGAACCGCGGCAGATCGGCGCTGTAGGCGGCCTTCCCGTCGCGATGCTTCAGCCGGCAGAAGATGCCCAGCACCTTCAGATGCCGCTGCAGCCCGATCCATTCGATCTGTCGCCAGAACTCGCCGAAGTCGGCATCGACCGGCAGCCCGGCCTTGCGCGCCTGCTCCCAGTAGCGCACCGCGAGGTCGATCTCGACCTCCTCGTCCCAGCTGAGAAAGGCGTCGCGCAGCATCGAGGCCACGTCGTACGCCACCGGCCCGCGCACCGCATCCTGGAAGTCGAGCACGCCGAGGCCCTCGGGCGTGCTCATCAGGTTGCGCGGCATGAAGTCGCGGTGCACGGCTAGCGTCGGCTGCGCCAGGGCACTCTGCACCAGCAGGTCGCACGCGCCCTGCCACACGGCCTGCTGTTCGTCCGACCAGCGGACGCCGTACTCGATCGCCACGCACCAGTCGGGAAAGAGCGCCAGCTCGCGGCGCAGCAGGGCCTCGTCGAAATGCGGCAACCCGTCCGCGTCGATGCCGCGCTGCCAGGCGACCAGGGTGCTGCCCGCAGCGCGCATCCGCCGGGCCGCAGCGTCGACATCGCCGCTGTCGACCCGCGCTTTCAGTTCGTCGAGCAACAGCGTCGTGCCGAGGTCGGTCAGCAGCAGGAAGCCGCCGTCGGCATCCTGCGCCAGCACGCGAGGGCCTGTCAGGCCCGCCGCCTCGACGCGCGCGGCCACCTGCACGAAGGCGCTCGCGTCCTCCTGCGGCGGCGGCGCGTCCATGACGATGCGACTGGTCACCGTGTCGCCGACGCCGGGCTCGCGGTCGATGCGGAAATAGCGGCGGAAGCTGGCATCGCTCGAAGCCGGCCGCAGGCTCTCGAGCACCAGGCGGTCGGCACCGGCAACGCCCGACAGCCAGCGCTCGAAGCGCTCCCGCCTGGCGGCGTCGGCCCAGGCGACGTGGCCGGCAGCGCCGGAGGAAGCGGTGGTCATCGGTGCATGAAGGAAAGAGGGATCGAAGCAAATGCAACTGGCGCGCAATGCGCGCTGCGTGCTTTGCCATGCCGGGGGCGGAGCACCCCTCATGGATAATCGATTCTACAAATCAGCCTCGACGCACTGCCGTCGGCGGTCGCGCCGTCCGGAGGGCGACCGCGCAGGGCTTTACTTGCGGGTTCGCCACAGCTTCTGACCTTGCAGCGCCGTCGTTTTCCCCTCTTGCGCCGTCGCGGCGCTGCCTATGGACTGGGCTGCGCCGTGGCGCTTGCGTCCGCAGCGATGTCGGGCGGCGTGGCAGCCCAGAGCCGCGCCGTGGCAGGGCCTGCCAGCGCCGCATCGAGCGTGGTTCGGGCCGAGCGAATCACCAGCCGCACCGAGGGCGAGACGGTTGCTAGCGGTGACGTCGAGTTCCGCCGCGGCAACTTGCTGATCCAGGCCGACGAGCTGCGCTACAACCAGGCCGATGACCGCGCGGTTGCACGCGGCGACGTCCGCATCGAGCAGGAAGGCAATCGCTTCAGCGGACCCGAGTTGCAGCTGACCGTCGAGGAATTCAAAGGTTTTTTCCTCAATCCGAGCTATTTCTTCGCCCGGACGGGTGGGGGCGGCAATGCCGAGCGGCTCGACTTCATCGACCGCGACCGAGCGGTGGCCTATCAGGCGACCTACACCAGCTGCCTGCCCGACGGCAGCGGCGCGCCGGCCTGGCTGTTGAGCAGCAGCAGCGTCGCGCTCGACTTTGCCAGCAACGAAGGCGTGGCGACCGGCGCCGTGCTTCGCTTCTACGGCGTGCCGATCCTCGCGGGGCCGCGGATCAGTTTTCCGCTTAGCGATGAGCGCAAATCGGGCTGGCTGCCGCCGCTGGTTGCCGTCGACAACAAGAGTGGTGTCACGATTGCCCCACCGTACTACTGGAACATCGCGCCGAATGTCGATGCGACGCTGACGCCGACGATCCGCACGCGGCGCGGCGTTGGACTGAACAGCGAGCTGCGCTACCAGCTGGGCCGGCAGAGCGGGCGTGTATCGCTGAATCTCCTGCCCTACGACAGGCAGACCGGCAGCTCGCGCTATGCGCTCGGCATCACCCACGATGCCGAATTGGCGGGCAATCTCGGCATTGGCCTGCGGGTGCGCCGCGTCTCCGACGACAATTTCTGGCGGGACTTTCCGCGGGACTTCCCGCGTGACGTCGACGCGCTGACCTCCCGGCTGCTGCTGTCGGACCTGCGGGCCAGCCGCCCGTTCGGCGAGTGGATCACCTACGCCCGAACGATGAGCTGGCAGGTGTTGCAGACCACCGACCCGAGCACGCGCATCAACGCGCCTTATGAGCGCCGGCCGCAGATTGGCGCGCGAACGTCGCGTGAGCTGCGCGGCGGCTTTGCAGCGGCATTCGAGGGTGAACTGAACCAGTTCGCCAATCCTGCAGGGGTGCCCACCGGCAGCCGCCCGACCGGCGTGCGGCTGCATGCGCTCGGCTCGGTCAGCCGCCCGGTGCGGGGTCGCGGCTGGGAGGTGACGCCGAAGCTGGCGCTGAATGCGGCCGCGTATTCGCTCGACGGCCCGCCACCGGCCGGCGCCGTTCGGGCCGAGCGATCGCGTGTCATTCCGACCTTCAGCGTCGACAGCGCCTGGCAGTTCGAACGCGATGCGAACTGGTTCGGTCGGCAGCTGGTGCAGACCCTCGAGCCGCGGCTGCTCTATGTCAACACACCGTATCGGGACCAGCGCGGGTTCGCGATTTTCGATTCGGCGCAGCGCGACTTCAATTTCGACGCGATCTTCACGCCCAACAGCTTTTCCGGCGTCGACCGGGTGTCGGATTCGCACCAGGTGACCGCCGGCCTCACGACACGCGTCCTCGATCCCGCCACCGGCGCCGAGAGCCTGCGCCTGGGCGTCGCCCAGCGCGTGCTGCTGCGCGACCAGCGGGTGACGCCTGACAACGTGCCGCTGACCCAGCGCGTATCCGATCTGCTGCTACTGGCCTCGACCACGGTGATTCCGGGCTGGAGCCTCGATGCTTCGACCCAGTACAGCCCCGACATCGGCCGCACCACCCGATCGTTGCTCGGCGCGCGCTTTTCGCCGGGGCCGTTTCGCACCGTCAACGTCGCCTACCGTTTTACCCGCAGCGCCAGCGAGCAGGTCGAGCTCGGATGGCAGTGGCCGATCTATGGGCCGGCACGGCCGGTCGCTGGCGCTGCAGGTGACGCATCGCGCCTGCCGCAGACGCCGACCTGCGAAGGCACCTGGTACGGTGTCGGCCGGGTGAACTACAGCACCCGCGACAGCCGTGTCACGGATTCACTGCTCGGCGTCGAGTACGACGCCGGCTGCTGGATCGGCCGCATCGTCGGCGAGCGCCTGTCGACCGGCCGCAGCGAGGCCAATACCCGACTCATGGTGCAGCTCGAACTGGTCGGTCTGTCGCGCATCGGCTCGAATCCGCTGCAGGCCTTGAGGGACAATATTCCCGGCTACCGCCTGCTGCGCGAACCCGCTGCACAGGCCAAGCCGTCCACGCCATGACCCAACTCCCGATCCCAAGCCACCGGCCGCGTTGCGCCACTCGCCATGCCATGGTCTGGCTGCTTGCCTGCGGGGCCGTGGCGAGCACGGCGCAGGCGGTGGCGCAGACCGCGCCGGCATCGGCCACTCGCCCCGGCAGCACCGCGGCGCCGGCCGCTTCGCGTGGCGACTACATCCTGGCCGTCGTCAACCAGGAGGTGGTGACCGCCGGCGAGCTGGCGCAGCGAATGGCCCGCGTGCGCGAGGCCGCCGCCCGCGAGCGTGCCCCGCTGCCGCCAGAGGCCGAGTTGCGCCAGCAGATGCTCGAACTGTTGATCGACGAGCGCGTGCTGCTGACCCATGCCCGCGACAACGCCCCGCGCCTGGACGAGGCCGAGGTCGAGCGTGCCGTTGCCAACGTCGCGGCGCAGAACCAGCTGACGCTGCCGCAGTTGCGCGAGCGGCTGCAGCGCGAGGGACTCGACTACGGCCGCTTTCGCAGCAACGTCCGCGACCAGTTGCTGATCGAGCGGGTTCGCGAGCGCGAAGTGCAGGCGCGCATCCGAATCACCGATCGCGACATCGACACCTGGGTCGAGCAGCAGCGCGCCAGCGCCGGCTCGGGGCTGCAGCTGAACCTGGGGCATGTGCTGATTCGGGTGCCGGAAAAGTCCTCGCCGGCCGTGGAGGCCGAGCAGCGAGCCTATGCGGAGGCGGCACTGCGGCGCATCCAGGCCGGCGAGCCGTTCGCCAAGGTGGCCGGCGAGGTGTCCGACGACGACGGCAGCAAGCGCACCGGCGGCGAGTTCGGGTTGCGCCCGGTCGACCGGCTGCCCGATGTGTTCGTTGCCGCAACGCTCAAGCTGAAGCCCGGCGAAGTCACGCCGCAACTGCTGCGAACGGCAGCAGGCTTTCACATCCTGAAGGTCGTCGAGCGACGGGAGTCGACCGGCATCACGGTGCCGCAGACGCTGGTCCGCCACATCCTGCTGCGGCCATCGGCGCAGCTGACCCGCGAAGCGGCGTCGCGGCGACTTGCCGAAATGAAGAAGCGCGTGGCCGGCGGCGCCAACTTCGAACAGCTGGCGCGCGAGAACTCGGAGGACGGCAGCGCGTCGCAGGGCGGCACGCTGGGTTGGGTCTCGCCCGGTGCGCTGGTGCCCGAGTTCGAGCAGGCGATGAACGGCCTCCCGCTCGGCGGCGTGTCGGACCCGGTGACATCGCGCTTCGGCGTGCACCTGATCCAGGTCATCGACCGTCGGCAAACCACTGTCGATACCCGGCAGCTGCGTGAACAGGCGCGCAACACCCTGCGCGAGCAGCGGTTCGAGGCCGCCTATGCCGACTGGCTGCGCGAGTTGCGCGCCCGCGCCTACGTCGAACTGCGCGAGCCGCCGCCCTGAAGCACATTGCGCGCAAGCGCTTCGGTCAGCACTTCCTGACCGACCCGGCGGTCATCGCTGCCATCGTCGAAGCGATCGATCCGCGACCGGCACAGGCCTTGGTCGAGATCGGGCCGGGGCTCGGCGCGATGACGGGACCGCTGCGGGCTCGCAACGGGCAGCTGACGGTCATCGAGCTCGACCGCGACCTGGCCGCGCGGCTGCGTCGGCAGGCGGGCCTCGACGTGGTCGAGGCCGACGTTCTGCAGATCGACTTCGAGGCTCTTTCTGCCCGGCTCGGCGCGCCGTTGCGCGTCGTCGGCAATCTGCCGTACAACATCTCGACGCCGATCCTGTTTCACTTGCTGCCGGCGGCCGACTGCATCGTCGACCAGCACTTCATGCTGCAACGCGAGGTCGTCGAGCGCATGGCGGCCGATCCGGGCAGCAAGGCCTACGGACGACTCTCGGTGATGCTGCAGTGGCGCTACCGCATCGAAAGCGTGATCGACGTGCCGCCCGAAGCCTTCGATCCACCGCCGCGGGTCGACTCGGCGGTGGTGCGGATGCGCCCGCTGGCGGCAGCCGAGGTGGCCGGAATCGACCGGCTGCTGCTCGGCGAACTGGTCGCGAGTGCGTTCTCGCAGCGCCGCAAGCTGCTGCGCCACACGCTCGGCCGGCGACTCGAGGAACGCGGCTTCGCCGGCAGCTTCGACCTGCAGCGGCGCGCCGAAGAGGTACCCGTCGCCGAATACATCGCACTGACCCGTGCACTCGGCCCCGGCGGCCTGGTACCCGCCGAATAAAAAAAGGCGGCCCGTCGGCCGCCTTTTCGTCGAACCCGATCGGCTATGCCGCGTCGAGCCACATCGCCGTGTCAAAGGCGCTGGTCATCATCGGCATGTTGGTGCCGAAGGCCGCATTGGCGGCTGCCTTGCTGCCGGCCTTGGCCGGCTTGTCGTTCTGGGCCGTATCCATCGCCCGCTCCCATGACCCTTGTTCCGGGGAGCGGGCTACTGAAAAGAATAGAAGCACCTGAAATCGATCTTTCGCTCGGCCCAGAAATCAGCGGCATCGCGAAATACGTCGAGCAGTTGCTCGCGCGCCTCGCGATCGAATCGCGGGCTGTCGGGCAGCTGCTCGAGGACGACGACGAACCCCGGCTGGCTCCCTGCCTTGAGCACCTCGTCGGTCATGCAGTCATGCAGCGCGTCGAAATTCTTTCCGAAATGCGGCGGAAAGAAAAACGACTCGGCAATGGTCTCGAGGACCTCCTGCTTCGACTGGGCCGCGCTCAGATTCGCGTAGAGGAAATGCTGGTTGCCCTCCTGGGCAGCCTGCATCAGCTCCTCGACGCGGTACGCGCGGATCGCTTGAACTATGTTCGAACGCACGGACTGTAAAAGCATGGTGGCGTTCCTCCTTCTCTTCGATTACAAAAACTGGGCAGCGTCACGGCGTGAGGCGCCTGAAACTGGCGTAATGGTCGGCGCTGTAGTAGCAAGCGTCGGGCAGCCGGGGCTGAACACCGCCGCAAACCAGGCGCCGCGCGCCCCGATTTCGGGCACCCGGCGTCGGCACCGTGTATTCACGGTAATAACCCCGGGCACCTGAAGGCAGCAGGCGTTCCCGATTTCCGAAAGTTGTCCCATCCTTGGGAAAGGGGAACGGCCCACCGGAAAGAACGAGCCCCTCGGTATGGCGAACTTCGGCAGGCACCTCGGCTCGGCCAACGGCCTGCGGTGGCACCTCCACAGGCCCCCGCGCTGCCGCTTCGCCAACCGAAAGCACGAGCAGTGTGGCAATCAGCCCGTCTACCGAGATTTTCGCTAATGGCTTCGCCAGCCACCGCAGCGGCGAACAAGCCACGGGTTTTCCCTCAGACAACAAAGGGGGATGGTAGCCAATCCGCCCAAAAAGCTCAAGGGCTATGGACGTGCAAAAGCAGGGCTTCAGCCCAGACTTGGTCAGAAAGCGGCCGCGCGTTGCACGCGGCCGGGTCGCCTAGCGTGCCGCGTTGGCGTCCGCGACGGTCAATGCCGACATGTTGACAATGCGGCGCACCGTCGCCGAGGGCGTGAGGATGTGCACCGGCTTGGCCGCCCCGAGGAGCACCGGGCCGATGGCAATGCCGCCGCCGGCGGCGGTCTTGAGCAGGTTGTAGGCGATGTTGGCGGCGTCGATGTTGGGCAGCACCAGCAGATTGGCCTCGCCCGAAAGCGTCGACTCGGGCATCAGCTCGCTGCGCCGGGTGGGATCGAGCGCCACGTCGCCGTGCATTTCGCCGTCGACTTCGAGCCAGGGCGCCAGCTCGCGTACACGGGCCAGTGCTTCGCGCATCTTCACCGCCGAGGGCTGGTTGCTCGAGCCGAAGTTGCTGTGCGAGAGCAGTGCGGCCTTCGGCAAGCAGGCCGAAGCGCATCATCTCCTCGGCGGCCATGACCGTGATTTCGGCGATCTGCTCGGCCGTCGGGTCGTAGTTGACATGGGTATCGACCACCATCAGCTGGCGCCCCGGCAGGATCAGGCCGTTCATGCTGGCGTAGGTCTTCGCGCCCTCGCGCAGGCCGATCACCTGGTCGACATACTGCAGGTGCAGGTTGGTCGAGCCCCAGGTGCCGCAGAGCATGCCGTCGACCTCGCCCTTGTGCAGCAGCATCGCGGCAATCAGCGTCAGCCGGCGCCGCATTTCGATCTTCGCCAGCTGCTCCGTCACGCCCTTGCGCGCCGTCATCGCACGGTAGGTCTGCCAGTAGTCGCGGAAACGGTGGTCGTTCTCGGTGTTGACGATGTCGTAGTCGCGGCCGGCTTCGAGCCGCAGGCCGAACTTGGTGATGCGCTGCGCGATGATCTCCGGCCGGCCGATCAGCGTCGGCCGCGCCAGGCCCTCGTCGACCACCACCTGCACCGCGCGCAGCACGCGCTCTTCCTCGCCCTCGGCATAGGCAACGCGTTTCTTGGTGGCGCGCTTGGCCAGGTTGAAGATCGGCTTCATCGTCGTGCCCGAGGCATAGACGAAGGCCTGCAGCTTTTCGCGGTAGGCATCCATGTCCGGCAGCGGCCGGGTCGCGACACCCGACTCGACCGCGGCCAGGGCGACCGCCGGTGCGATCTTCATCATCAGCCGCGGATCGAAGGGCTTCGGAATCAGGTACTCGGGACCGAAGCTCAGGGTGGCACCGGCATAGGCCGCAGCGACGACCTCGCTTTGCTCGGCTTGCGCCAAATCGGCAATGGCGTAAACCGCGGCGATTTCCATCTCGATGGTGATCGTCGTCGCGCCCGAATCGAGCGCACCGCGGAAAATGTAAGGAAAACAGAGGACGTTGTTGACCTGGTTCGGATAGTCGCTGCGGCCGGTGGCGATGATCGCGTCGCCGCGAACTTCCTTGACTTCCTCGGGCAGGATTTCGGGCGTGGGGTTGGCCAGCGCGAAGATGATCGGATTGGCGCGCATCTTCGCGACCATTTCCTTCTTCAGCACGCCGCCGGCGCTCAGCCCGAGGAACACGTCGGCGCCCTCGATGACTTCGGCCAGCGTGCGTTGCGCGGTCGGTTGCGCGAACTGCAGCTTGTCCTCGTCCATCAGCTCGGTGCGGCCTTCGTAGACGACGCCGGCGAGGTCCGTGACCCAGATGTTCTCGCGCGGCAGGCCGAGCTTCATCAGCAGCCCGAGGCAGGCCAGTGCCGCCGCACCCGCGCCCGACGCCACCAGCTTGATGTCCTCGATCCGCTTGCCGGTGACGCGCAAGCCGTTGAGCAGACCGGCGCCGACGACGATGGCGGTGCCGTGCTGGTCGTCGTGGAAGACCGGAATCTTCATCCGCTCGCGCAGCCGCCGCTCGACGTAGAAGCAGTCGGGCGCCTTGATGTCCTCGAGATTGATGCCGCCGAAGGTCGGCTCGAGCGCGGCAATGATGTCGACCAGCTTGTCGAGATCGCGCTCCTGCAGCTCGATGTCGAAGACGTCGATGCCGGCGAACTTCTTGAACAGCACGCCCTTGCCTTCCATCACCGGCTTGGATGCCAGCGGGCCGATGTCGCCAAGGCCGAGCACGGCGGTGCCGTTGGTGACCACCCCCACCAGGTTGCCGCGTGCGGTGTAGCGGAAGGCGTTGGTCGGGTCGGCAACGATCTCCTCGCACGCCGCGGCAACGCCTGGCGAATAGGCCAGCGCCAGGTCGTGCTGGTTGATCATCTGCTTGGTCGCCGCGATGGCGATCTTGCCCGGCGTCGGGAACTCGTGATAGTCGAGTGCCGAGCGCTTGAGTTCGGCGATCTTTTGCTCTGAAGGGGTCATCGCTTGTCTCGCTGTTGAGGGCTGCGCCGGCAGCTCCACGCCGGCCGTGGCAAATTCATTGTAGGAGCCGGGTTGCGGGCGGGAGGCGGCCGAGACCGATAATCCCACCCATGCAAACCCGCCCCGGCGACGCACCCCGCCTGCATCCGCGGAGCCCCGGTCGCACCTCTTGAACATGGGCGAATTCGACCTGATCGAGCACTATTTCAGCCGGCCGGGCCACCACGCCGTGCTCGGCATCGGCGACGACTGCGCTTTGCTGCAGCCGACGGCGGGCATGCAGCTCGCGGTCTCGACCGACCTGCTGGTCGAGGGCCGGCACTTCCTCTCGACGGTCGATGCGCAGCGGCTCGGCCACAAGGCGCTGGCGGTCAATTTGAGCGATCTCGCCGCCTGCGGTGCCCGGCCGCTGGCTTTCACCCTGTCGATCGCCCTGCCCGGCGTCGACGCCGGGTTTCTCGAAGGCTTTTCCCGCGGCCTCTTCGCGCTGGCCGACGCGCACGAATGCGAGCTGGTCGGCGGCGACACCACGCGCGGGCCGCTCGCCATCTGCATCGGCGTGTTCGGCGAGGTCCCCGCGGGCCAGGCGCTGCTGCGCTCCGGGGCCCGGCCGGGCGACGACATCTGGGTCAGCGGCCACCTGGGCGATGCCCGGCTGGCGCTCGAAGTCTTCCGCGGCACGCTGCAACTGGCGGGTGGCGGCTTCGAGAGCGCGCGCAGCGCGATGGAGCTGCCGCAGCCCCGGGTGGCGCTCGGCCTGGGGTTGCGCGGGGTTGCGAGTGCGGCCATCGACCTTTCCGACGGCCTGCTCGGCGACTTGCAGCACGTGCTGAAGCGTTCGCGGGTCGGTGCACGGGTCGATGCCGACGCGGTGCCGCGCAGCGAGTTGATGCGCGGGTTGCCGCTCGAACTGCAGCGGCGCTGCAGCCTGGCCGGTGGCGACGACTACGAATTGCTGTTCACCGCGTCACCGGCTGCCGCCGGGCAGGTGCGTGCCGCGGCTGCGCGTGGCGGCGTGGCGGTAAGCCGCATCGGCGGAATCGTCGCCGGTGCCGGACTCGAGGTCGTCGACGCGGATGGCCGCCGGTTGGACGGCCATTTCGCCGGTTTCGACCACTTCGCCTGAGCCGTGGTTTCCGCAACGCCATCCCTCTCCCCCGCCACGCCGCGGCGCCCGACGCTCGCCTTCATGCTGGCGCATCCGGCGCATCTGCTGGCGCTCGGCTTCGGCTGCGGCCTGTCGAGGCTGGCGCCGGGAACGGTCGGCACGCTCTGGGCCTGGCTTGCCTTCCTGGCGCTCGATCCCCTGCTCAGCGACCTGCAGTGGGGCCTGGTCCTGGCCGTCGGCAGCGTGCTGGGCGGCTGGGCTGGAACCGTCACCGCGAGAAATCTCGGCGTTGCCGATCCAGGGTCGATCGTCGTCGACGAGGTGCTGGCTTTCTGGTGCGTGCTCTGGCTGGTGATGCCGACGGGGCTGGGCGGCCAGTTGGCTGCCTTTGCCCTGTTCCGCTTCTACGACGCCGCCAAGCCGGGGCCGATCGGCTGGGCCGACGGCTACTTCAAGCTGCGCCGCGGTGCGTCCATCGGCTGGCGCCAGGGCGTCGGCATTCTTTTCGACGACGCGGTCGCCGCGCTCTGCACCTTGCTGACGCTGGCCCTGGCGCAGCGGCTCTGGGCCTGGTGATGCCGATGACCGATGCCGCCGACGTCTCGACGCGGGTGCAACGCCTGGGCGCTGCGCTGCAGGCGCGTGGCTGGATGCTGGCGAGCGCCGAGTCGTGCACGGGGGGGCTGATCGCCGCCGCCTGCACCGCGCAGGCCGGCTCGAGCGCCTGGTTCGAAGCCGGCCTGGTCAGTTATTCGAATGCCGCCAAGGCCGGGCTGCTCGGTGTGGACCCGAAGTTGATCGAGCGCTGCGGTGCCGTCAGCGCCGAGGTCGCCTGCGCCATGGCCGAGGGCATCCGCGCGCGGTCTGCGGCGCAGCTGACGGTCGCAGTGACCGGCATCGCCGGACCGGGCGGCGCCGTGCCGGGCAAGCCGGTCGGCACCGTCTGGCTGGCATTTGCCACACCGGGCGCCGCCGCGGTGGCGCAGTTGCTTCAGCTCGCGGGCGACCGCGCGGCGGTACGCAGGCAGACGGTCGAACAGGCGCTGATCGGGCTGATCGAGCGGGCCGAGCGCGGCACCGACGCAGGAGCAGCCGCTCCGGCGCCGCCGGGCCGGTAGTCCCGGCCGCTACCATCGCGTCCGACCAGCCGACGAGGAACACCATGGCACTCACGCTCGACCAGGCCAATCGCATCATCGCCGCCGCGCTGCAGCACGCCACCGAAGCCGGCTACAAGCCGATGGCCGTGGTCGTGCTCGACGAGGCCGGGCACCTTCGCAGCGCCCAGCGGCAGGACGGCGCCAGCATGCTGCGCATCGACATCGCCACCGGCAAGGCCTGGGCATCGGTCGGCATGGGTGCGGCGTCGCGCGTGCTGAAGGACCGGGCGCAGGAGATGCCGGCCTTCTTCAACGCGCTTGCATCGACCGGGCAAGGCAAGTTCATTCCGCAGACCGGCGCGGAGCTGATCAAGGATGCCGGCGGCCAGGTGATCGGCGCAGCCGGCGCGAGCGGCGGGACTGGCGATGAAGACGAGGAGATCTGCATCGCCGGCATCAAGGCGGCGGGGCTCGCGGCGGGTTGAGCGGCTGGAGCGGCGCCGGTACGGCCCTCGCGCTGGCTCACGGAGTGCGAACCGCCAAGTGCATGCGACGCCAGAGCGAACCTGTGCATGAAGCACCACCCGCAACCGTGGTGATCTGCATCAACCGGCGCGCCTCATGACCATCCTGCTTGCAGGCCAGTTCGATCCTTGCGAGCAGGCCGATTGGCTTGCAGCCCTGCGCCGGGCGTTGCCCGACGAAAGCGTGACCTGCAGCCCTTTGCCGGCGGAGCGCGACCAGGTCGAGATCGCGATCGTCGCCAATCCGCCACCGGGGGCGCTGAGCGGTCTGCCGCGGCTGCAGCTGATCCAGTCGCTCTGGGCCGGTGTCGACGGACTGCTCGCCGACAGCAGCGTGCCGCTCGACGTGCCGATCGCCCGGATGGTCGACCCGGCGATGACCGCAGCAATGGTCGAGACCGCGCTCTGGGCGGTGCTCGCACTGCAGCGCGACTTCCTCCAATATGGACGCCAGCAGCGCGAGCACCGCTGGCAGCCGCATCCGCAGCGGCGCGCGGCCGAGACCTCGGTCGGCGTGCTCGGCCTCGGCACGATGGGCACGGCGGTCGCGATGCGTCTGGCCGCGCAGGGATTGGCGGTGCGCGGCTGGAGCGCCCGACCCCGGAGGGTGCCCGGCGTGGAAACGCTGGCCGGCGCCGCTGCGCTCGGCAGCGTCCTCGGCAGCGCGTCGATCGTGGTCGATCTGCTGCCGGCAACACCCGCCACCCGCGGCCTGTTCGACGCGGCCCACCTGGCGCAGCTGCCGCGCGGCGCAGCACTCGTCAACCTCGGCCGCGGCTCGCATGTGGTCGAAGCCGATCTGCTGGCCGCGCTGGCGAGTGGCCAGCTGCGCCACGCCGTGCTCGACGTCTTTGCCTGCGAGCCGCTGCCGACCGACCACCCGTTTTGGGACCATCCGGCGGTGAGCGTGCTGCCGCATGTTGCGGCGCAAACCGACGTCGTCAGCGCCGCGGCGATCGCCGCGGCCAATGTGCACCGGTTGCGGGCCGGGCTGCCGGTCGAGAACTTGGTCGACCGGACTCGGGGCTACTGAGAACCGCAGCAAACCCGCGCAGCCTCGCGCCTCGGCTGCCGGGCGCGACGCCGGACCAGAGCCCTCGCCTCAGCCCGCCGTCAACGCCACCGCCAACGGTGCGCCGCGCTCGCCCGCCATCCGCTGCGCCAGCAACAGCGCCAGCCGGCGCAGCGCTGTCCACGGTTCGCGCGGCCAGTCGGGATGGCGCAGGCCCTTGACCAGGCCGTCGCAGATTTGCGCGGCGGTCAGCAGTTCGGCCAGGGACACATCGTCGAGCAGCGACAGTGCGCGTTCGAAAAGCCGCTCCTTGGCACCCCAGACGCGCGCCTCGCGCAGAGCCAGCGGCAGCGGCTTGCCAGAGGCGAGCGCCTCGTGCGCGCGCTTCAGCGCCCGGATGTCCTCGGCCAGCGTCCAGTGCACCAGCACGGCTGCCGCGCCCTCGGCCTCGAGCCCGTCGAGCATGCGCAGCACCCGGGCGATCCGGCCGCCGAGCACCGCCTCGCCCAGCTTGAAGATGTCGTAGCGGGCCACGTCGAGCACCGCCGCCTCGATCACATCCAGGCCGAGTTCGCCCGGCGGATGGAGCAGCCCGATCTTCTCGATCTCCTGGTGCGCCGCCAGCAGGTTGCCTTCGACGCGGTCGGCAAAGTAGGCCAGTGCGCGCTCGCCGTCGCTGCCGGCAACCACCCGCTGGTCCTGCGCGGCCAGCCGCTCGGCGATCCAGCGCGGCAGCGCCTGGCGCTCGACCGGATCGACACGCACCGTCACGCCGGCGCCGTCGAGCGCCGTGAACCAGGCGCTTTGCTGCTGCTGGCGGTCGAGCTTGGGTAGCAGCAGCAGTGTCAGCACATCGTCCGACAGTTTTGCGCAATAGCGCTGCAGCGCCTCGCCGCCGTCCTTGCCCGGCTTGCCCGATGGAATGCGAATCTCGACCAGTTGCTGCTCGCCGAAGAGGCTCATCGAGCTGGCATGGCCCTGCAGGCCGCTCCAGTCGAAATGCGCCCCGGCGACGGTATGCACCTGGCGCTCGCCGAAGCCGGCAGCTCGGGCGGCGCGGCGGATCGCATCGGCAGCTTCCTGCGCGAGCAGCGGCTCGTCACCCCAGACGGTGTAGAGCCGGCGCAGCCCGCCGGCCTGCGCGAGGTGCCCGGCCAGCCGGTCGGCGCGCAGCTGCATCAGAGTGCTTGCACGGACGCCAGCCGGCGCAGCACCTGCGAGGCGATGTCGTTCTGCATGCCGCGGTAAAGCAGCGCCTCTTCCTGTTCCTTGGCCAGCGCCAGGCTTTCGTCGTAGCTCATGTCGCGCTGCTGGACGATTTCGGTCGGGCCGATCAGCTCGCGGCCCGCTTGTGTCTTCAGCCGGAAGCGAAACCGCGTCGCTAGCTGGATGGTACGCACCTGGGCGGCCGCGGTGCTGGCAACGACACGGCGCTGGCGCAAGTCGGCCAGTGCTTCGAGCACCACCTGCGCTTGATCGAGGCTTTCGACCACCCGTGTCGAGGCACTTTCGGCGAGCCGCTGGCGCAGCGTGTCGGCCAGAGGCGAACGCGGCGCGAAGCCGCTCAGCTGCAGCGTCGTAAAAGCCAGCACCGGCGGCTGTCGCAGCCGGAAGCCACAGCCGGCAAGTAGCGCAGTAGCTGCTGTGCCGAGTACACCGCGGCGGCTGAACAACGCCACCGCCTCAGACGACGACGTTGACCAGCCGACCGGCGACAACGATCACCTTCTTCACCGGCTGGCCTTCGACGAAGCGGATGCAGTCGGGATGCGCCAGGGCGGCCGTCTCGATCGTCGCCTGGTCGGCGTCGGCAGCCACGCGCAGCGCGCCGCGCAGCTTGCCGTTGACCTGCAGCACCATTTCGATCTCCTGCTGCACCAGCGCCGCCTCGTCGACCTGCGGCCAGGGCGCGTCGAGCAGGTCGCCGGCCTCCTCGACGTAGCCGAGCTCCTGCCACAGCACCCAGGCAAGGTGCGGGCAGGCGGGATAGAGCGTGCGCAGCAGGATGCCGAAGGCTTCGCGCTGCGCCGCGGGTGCATGGCCCTTGAAGGCTTCGAGCACGTTGAGCAGCTTCATCGTCCCCGAGACGACGGTGTTGTATTGCATCCGCTCGTAGTCGTAGCCGATCTGGCGCAGCAGCACGTGAACGTCGCGACGCAGCGCCTGCGCGGCAGGATCCGCGCCCGGGGCGGCGCCGCGCGCCGCGCTCAGGCGCTCGGCATGGCGCACTGCATAGCTCCAGACACGGCGCAGGAAGCGGTTCGCGCCCTCGACCGCGGCGTCGTTCCATTCCAGCGTCTGCTCGGGCGGCGAGGCGAACATGACGAACAGGCGCGCGGTATCGGCACCGTAGCGGTCGATCAGCGCCTGCGGATCGACGCCGTTGTTCTTGCTCTTGCTCATCGTGCCGACGCCTTCGTAGGCGATCGGCGCGGCGTCCGGCTTCGCCGCGGCATGGCCGGGCGCGAGCGTCGCGCCGCTGATGCGGCCCTGCTCGTCGAACTGGTTGACGACTTCGTGCGGCCCGAAGTATTCGATGCCGCCGGCCTCGCCGCGCCGGCTGTAGACATGGTTCAGCACCATGCCCTGCGTCAGCAGGCGGGTGAAGGGCTCGTTGACGGCGACCAGGCCGAGGTCGCGCATCACCTTGGTCCAGAAGCGCGCGTAGAGCAGGTGCAGGATGGCGTGCTCGATGCCGCCGATGTACTGGTCGACCGGCATCCAGTAGGCCACCCCGGGGCCGACCATCGCCTCGTCGAGCCCCGCGTCGCAGTAGCGCATGAAGTACCACGACGAGTCGACGAAGGTGTCCATCGTGTCGGTCTCGCGCCGCGCCGGCCGGCCGCAGGTGGGACACGGCACGTTCACGAACGCGGCGTGGCGGTCGAGCGGATTGCCGCTGCCGTCGGGGATCAGTTCCTCGGGCAGCACCACCGGCAGGTCGGCCTCAGGCACCGGCACCGCGCCGTGGACTTCGCAATGGATGATCGGTATCGGCGTGCCCCAGTAGCGCTGGCGGCTGATGCCCCAGTCGCGCAGCCGCCAGGTGGTCTGTCGCTGGCCGAAGCCCTGCGCCTCGAGTGCACTGGCGATCGTCTCGACCGCCTGCGGATAGCTCAGGCCGCTGTAGAAGTCGGAATTGACGGTGACGGTGCGCTCGCCGCCGGTGTCCTTCAGCGCATACCACTCCTGCCAGACGTCGTAGTCGTATTCGTACTCTTCGCCGTCGAGGTGGATGACCTGGGTGATCGGGATGCCGTACTTCTTGGCGAAAGCGAAATCGCGCTCGTCGTGCGCGGGGACGCCCATCACCGCGCCGTCGCCGTAGCCCATCAGCACGTAGTTGCCGATCCAGACCTCGATCGGCTCCTCGGTCAATGGATGGGTGACGAAAAGGCCGGTCGCGATGCCCTTTTTCTCCTGCGTCGCCAGCTCGGCCTCGGTGCTGCCGCCGCTGCGGCATTCGGCGACGAACGCTGCCACGACCGGATCGCGCGACGCCGCATGCCGCGCCAGGGGATGCTCGGGTGCCACGGCGACGAAGGTCACGCCCATCAGCGTGTCGATACGCGTCGTGAAGACATACAGCCGGCCGTCCTGGATCAGCGTGCCGTCCGCGTCGGCGATCTGGTGCGGGAACGCAAAGCGCACGCCCTCGCTCTTGCCCAGCCAGTTCTCCTGCATCAGCCGCACCCGCTCGGGCCAGCCGGGCAGGCCGCTCTGCACCTGCTCGAGCAGCTCGTCGGCGTACTTCGTGATGTTCAGGTAGTAGCCGGGGATCTCGCGTTTCTCGACCGGTGCGCCAGAACGCCAGCCGCGGCCATCGATGACCTGCTCGTTGGCCAGAACCGTTTTGTCCACCGGGTCCCAGTTGACCATCTGGGTGCGGCGCTCGGCAATCCCGGCCTCGAGCATCTTCAGGAACAGCCACTGGTTCCAGCGGTAGTAGCGCGGATCGCAGGTAGCGATCTCGCGACTCCAGTCGATCGCCAGCCCGAGCGAGCGCATCTGCGCCTTCATCGTGGCGATGTTGTCGTAGGTCCAGCGTGCCGGCGGCAGGCCGTTCTTGATGGCCGCGTTCTCGGCCGGCAGGCCGAAGGCGTCCCAGCCCATCGGCATCAGCACGTTCATGCCCTTCATACGCAGCTGCCGCGCGAGCATGTCGTTGATCGTGTAATTGCGCACATGCCCCATGTGCAGCTTGCCGCTCGGATAGGGCAGCATCGAGCAGGCGTAGAACTTCGGCCGGGCGGCATCCTCGACAACGCGGTACGCGTCGGCTGCGACCCAGGCTTCGCGGGCAACGCGCTCGATTTCAGCGGGGTCGAATTCTGGATTCATGGCGGCTCGAAATGCCCTTGAAAAGGCCGGCGCAATAGGGTGGCAATTATAGGAAGGGGTCGCTCAGCGTGCCGGCGGCGGTGGCTCGGTGACAAAGCCGATGCGGCTCAGTCCGGCCTTTTGCACCAGCCCGATCAACTCGGCGACTCGGCCGTAGGGCACGCTGCGGTCCGCACGCAGCTGAACCTCGGTCAGCGGATCGGCCCGGCCGGCAGCCTCGACACGCGCCGCAAGCGCCGCCGTGTCCAGCGGCTCGCCCGCCAGATGAAAGCCGCCGTCGGCGCCGACTTCGACGCGCAGGAACGGTGCGTTGCCGCTCACCGCCGCAGCGTCGGTCTGCGGCAGGTCGAGCTTGAGTGCCGAGCCGATCAGCGGGGCGGTGATCATGAAGATCACCAGCAGCACCAGCATCACGTCGATCAACGGCGTCATGTTGATGTCGCTCATCGGCTGCGGAGCATTGCCGCGTTCGAGGCGACCGAACCTCATGGCAGCGCCAATGTGGCGGCCGGCGCTTCCTCCGCCCCGGGAACCCGCGCAGCGACCCGACGCGGGCCTTGCAGTTCGCGCAGGTCGTGCGCGAATCCTTCGAGCTCGGCCTCGCAGGCGCCGATGCGCTTGCCGAAGGCGTTGTAGGCCAGCACCGCCGGAATCGCCACGGCCAGCCCGGCGGCGGTCATCACCAGGGCCTCGCCGACCGGCGTGGCCACGCGCTCGATGGTCATCGTGCCGCTCGCAGTCATGCTCAGCAGCGCGTGGTAGATGCCCCAGACCGTGCCGAACAGGCCGACGAACGGCGCCGTGCTGCCGACCGACGCCAGCAGCACCTGCCCCGCCTGCAGCTCGGCAAGCACGGCATGCAGCGCGTCGCGCAGCCGACGGGTGAGCTGCGACAGCCGCTCGCCGTGCGCTTCGAGCGTGTCGGCCGGCGGCTCGAGCAGCGCCGCGGCCAGCAGCGGCGAGACCACGTCGGATCGATCGAAGATCGCCAGCTGCTCGCGGCCTGCCGCCAGGTCCGGCGCCGACCAGAACGCCGGTACCGCCCGGGCAATGTCGCGCCGTGCGCGGTGCAGCAGCCAGGATTTCCAGAAGATCAGCACCCACACGGCAACCGACATCGCCAGCAGCAGCAGCGCGACGCCACGCGTCACCGCGTCGCCCTGGCTCCAGAAGTCGTGCAGGCGGTCCATCGCTGCGCCGCGGCGGCGGTTAGCCGATGCCGAGCACGTGCTGCATGCCGTAGAGGCCCGGGGCCCGGCCGTCGAGGAAACGTGCAGCGCGCAGCGCGCCCTCGGCGTAGGTCGAACGGCTCGCGCTGCGATGGGTGATCTCGATGCGTTCGCCGGTGCCGGCGAACACCACCGTGTGGTCGCCGACGATGTCACCGCCGCGAATGGTCGCGAAACCGATCGTGCCCGGATCGCGCTCGCCGGTGACGCCTTCACGCCCGTAGACGGCGCAGGTGCGCAGGTCGCGGCCGAGCGCCTCGGCAACGATTTCGCCCATCTTCAGCGCCGTGCCGCTCGGCGCGTCGACCTTGTGCCGGTGGTGCGCTTCGATAATTTCGATGTCGTAGCCCTCCTGCAGCGCCGCGGCAGCCATGGCCAGCAGGCGGAAGACGACATTGACGCCGACGCTCATGTTCGGCGAATGGACGATCGGCAGCTGCTCGGCATGGGCGGCGATCTCCTGCTGCTGCGCGGCGCTGAAACCGGTCGTGCCGACCACCGCAGCAACGCCCAGTTCGCGACAAGCGCGCAAATGGGCCAGCGTGCCGTCGGGGCGGGTGAAGTCGATCAGCACGCGTGCATCGGCCAGCCCGGTGCGCAAGTCGGAAGTGATGGCGACGCCGCTGGGGCGGCCGAGAAAGGCCGTGGCGTCGTCGCCGAGCGCTGGACTCTCGGCATGCTCCAGGGCCCCGGTCAGCTGAAGGTCGTCGGCGGCAAGCACCGCCTCGACCAGCATCCGGCCCATCCGCCCGGACGCGCCGGCAACCGCAATCGGCAGCCGGGCGGCGCCAGCGACGCTCACTGCGGCTCGAGCGGCGGATAGCGCCGCTCGGCGGGAACGATCGCCGGTTCACTGACCGTCGCCCCGGCCTGCGGAGGCGCCGGCAGCTGCTTCAGCTGCGCTTCGGTCAGCGACAGCGGCGCGACCCGGCGCGGCGCGGCGAAGGTGTCGATCGAGGCGATGAACTCGCGCTCGCCGGGCAGATCGGGCGCTTCGACGCTGGCCATGCGGTCGCTGTCGAAGCGGACCGTCATGCGGCGAGTCTGCGGCGCCGTGCCCGAGCGGCGGATGGTGAACACGTAGTCCCAGCGATCGGCGTGGAAGATGTCGGCCAGCAAGGGGGAATCCGAGAATGTCGCGCACCTGCGCGCGTGACATGCCAGGCTGGAGAAGTGCTGCCTGCTCGCGGGTCACCACATTGCCCTGCACCACCTCGACCTTGTACGGCGCCAGCATGCTGACGACGCGGCCCGGCATCGACGGTCGGCAGGCGGCGAGCAGCGCAGCCGCGCAGGCTGCCAGCACAATGCCGCAGGTGCGGCCGGGAGTGTTCATACGCATGGCACGGCCGCTGTGGATATCATGAAACCATTCTAGTGGTCGCATCGCCGACCCTCCGACCGCGCCACGACCCCACTTTCCGCATGACCCAGGCCGACGAACTCAAGAGCAGCGGCCTCAAGGCCACGCTGCCGCGCATCAAGATCCTCGAGGTGTTCCAGAAGAGCCACGAGCGCCACCTCACGGCCGAGGACGTCTACCGGGTGCTGCTCACCGAGGGCGCCGATATCGGCCTGGCGACGGTCTACCGGGTGCTGATGCAGTTCGAGCAGGCTCGGCTGCTGTCGCGCAACCACTTCGAGTCGGGAAAGTCGGTCTTCGAGCTCAACGAGGGCAAGCACCACGACCACCTGGTGTGCATCGACTGTGGCCGGGTCGAAGAATTCTTCGATGCCGAGATCGAGTCGCGCCAACATGCCGTCGCCGAGGAACGCGGATTTGCACTGCAGGAGCATGCGCTGGCGCTTTATGCGGCGTGCCGCAAGCCGGCGTGCCCGCATCGTCAGAAATAGCCCGCCGCGCTTGCATGCCGGCGGCGCGGCCTCAGCAGGCCGAGTCGTCGCTGCGGTCCATTGCCAGCTGGTGCCGCTCGACGAAATCCTTGTAGGTATCGATGCCGCGCAACTGGAGAATGGTGTTGCGCACGGCCGCTTCGACCAGCACCGCCAGGTTGCGGCCGGCGTCGACGGCGATCACCGCCTTGCGCACCGGCACGTCGAGGATCTCGTCGTAGAGCGGCTCGTACGGCAGTCGCTCGAATTCGCGTTCCATCGTTTCCTTGCGCACCAGGTGGACGATCAGCTTCAGCCGCATCTTCCGGCGCACCGCGGTCTCGCCGAAGATCGCCTTGATATCGAGCAGACCGATGCCACGGACTTCGAGCAGATTGGCCAGCAGCTCGGGGCAGCGGCCCTCGAGCGCGGTTTGCGAGACGCGGTACAGATCGACCGCATCGTCGGCAACCAGGCCGTGGCCGCGCGAAATCAGTTCGAGGCCGAGCTCGCTCTTGCCCAGGCCGGATTCGCCGGTCAGCAGGACACCGAGGCCGAGGATGTCCATGAAGACGCCGTGACGCGTCGTTCGTTCGGCAAAGTGCTGGCTGAGATGGCCGCGCACCACGTCGATGACATGGCCGGCACTTTCGCTGGTGACGAAAAGCGGAATCTCGGCGCGGTCGCAAAGTGCCACCAGCCGCTCGGGTGGTTGCTGCGCATCGGCGACGATGACCACCGGCGGCTCCAGTGTGACGATGCGCTGGATGCGACGCTGCTGGTCTTCGGGTGTGGCAGCCATCAAATAAGCCACTTCGCGCCGGCCGACGATCTGCACCCGGTACGGATGGATGTAGTTCAGGTAGCCGACGAGATCGGCTGCGGATTGCGCATCGCGAACGGCAGCGGCATCGAAGCGCCGTTCGGGATGGGCATGGCCGGCGATCCACTCCCAGCGAAGGCTCGCCTGGTGGGCCTCGAACAGCGTCTCCGCGCTGATGACCGTCGGCTTCATCGCGTCGAAAGGGGCGCGTTCAGGCCACCGACTTGAGTGGCTCCCAGTCGGCGATCAGCTGGTGCACCATTGCCGCATCCGGCTCGGTCTTGAGACGCTCGCGCAGCGGCCGGTCGCTGAGCATCTCGGCAATTTCGGAAAGAATTTCCAGGTGGCGCTGCGTCGCCGCCTCGGGCACCAGCAGGAATATCAGCAGGCTCACCGGCGTGTCGTCGGGCGCATCGAAGGGAATCGCCTGCTGCACCCGCAGCACGCCGGCCAGCGGATTCTTCAGCCCCTTGATGCGGCCGTGCGGTATCGCCACGCCGTGACCGAGTCCGGTCGAGCCGAGTCGCTCACGCGCAAACAGGTTGTCGCTGACGGTGGCACGCGCAATCGAATGGCGGTTCTCGAACAGCAGGCCGGCCTGTTCGAAAACGCGCTTCTTGCTGGTGGCGTCGACGTCGACCTGGACGTTGCCAGCCGGCAGGATGGCGGCGAGACGATTCATGGGGTGTCCGCGCGAGAGGGTCGAAAGCGCCGGGCGGGCCGGGCGGTCAGGAAGCCGAGCGATGCATTATAGAAACGCGGGCCGGGCGCCGCCCGGGCAGCGGAGCGCTTGCGCCGCTGCCTGGTTGCGTCAAACCACGCTGGCGTCGATCCGCTTCGGCGCGATGTGGTGGTGGTCCTGGACCTTGTCCTTGTGCTTGACGACCTGTCGATCGAGCTTGTCGACGAGCTGGTCGATCGCCGCGTACAGGTCCTCGTGTGCGGTCTCGACGAAGATGTCCTTGCCTTTCGCGTGCAACGTGACTTCTGCACGCTGCCGCCGTTCCTTTTCCTTCAGCTTCTCCACCGACAGCAGGACGGTGATGTCGACCACCTGATCGAAGTGGCGCGTGACGCGCTCCAGCTTGGTCTGTACGTATTCGCGCAGGGCGGGGGAGACATCGAGATGGTGTCCGCTGATCGTCAAGTTCATGAAGACTCCTGTTCGCAAAGGGAGATGGATACGGGCAGCTGGCGTTCCCTGCCCTGTCGTTTGCGGGCCAGTGTGCGCGTGTTCGTCGCGGGTGACAAGGCAATGGCCGCAGGCGTCGGCGGGGCCTTGCGCGAGTTGGCATCGGCAGCCGGGCCTCGCAATGCCACGTCGCGCAACCAATGTTGCAGTGCAATAATTCGGGTTCGATCCTGATCGGAGTTCGAATTGGACGTTGCCCCCATGCGGTAACCGCCCGCTCCAGACCGGCTGCCGCCACGGCGGCAGGATGCGTGCGAGGCGGTCCGCTTTTGCCGCCTCGCCATCTGCGGTGCCCGCACCGCGCATCCACCGCATCGGAGCCTGCATGCTGAACGTCTTCTCGATGACCAACGGGCGACTTCTGCAGGAAGAGATCAGGAGTCTTGCCGCGTTGCACGGCCGGCAGCCCATCTGGGTCGACCTCGAGGCACCGACGGCCGAGGAAATCGGCTGGGTGGCCGCGCACTTCGGCGTCACCATCCCGCACGACGCCGTTGCCGACGATCTGGAAGAGTCGGCCCGCTTCTACGCCGAGGACAACGGCGAGCTGCACATCCGCTCGGACTTCCTGATCGACGATGGCGAGGCGCCGCGCAACGTCCGCGTCGCCTTCATCCTGGCCGGCAACGTCCTTTTTTCGGTGCATGTCGAGGACTTGCCGGTGTTCCGGCTGCTGCGGCTGCGCGCGCGCCGCGTGCTGGCGCTGATCGAGGATGCCAAGGACGTGCTGCTCAAGCTCTATGACGCCGACGCCGAATACAGTGCCGACGCCCTCGAGAGCATCTACGACGCGCTGGAGGCCGTCAGCCAGCGGGTGCTCAAGCAGCAGGTCAACGACGAGATTGCCGGCGAGGCGCTCGGCGCCATCGCGCGCGAGGAGGATCTCAACGGACGCATCCGCCGCAACGTCATGGACACGCGCCGGGCGATCAGCTTCATGATGCGCAGCCGGATGCTGAATGCCGAGCAGTTCGAGGAGGCACGGCAGATCCTGCGCGACATCGACTCGCTCGACAGCCACACCACGTTCCTGTTCGACAAGATCAACTTCCTGATGAACGCGGTGGTCGGCTTCATCAACATCAACCAGAACAAGATCATCAAGATCTTCTCGGTGGCAAGCGTCGCATTGCTGCCGCCGACGCTAATTGCCAGCCTCTACGGCATGAATTTCAAGTACATGCCCGAGCTCGACTGGTCACTCGGCTATCCGTTCGCACTGGGGCTGATGGTCACCTCCGTCGCCGCGCCGTTCCTCTACTTCCGGCACAAGGGCTGGCTGCGCTGAGCGGAGGCGCCGTCTTCAGACAGGCCGGCGCAGGGTGAACTGCACCACGCCGGTGTTTTTCATGGCGAAGGCGGCTTCGCAGTAGGCGAGGTAGAAGTCCCAGGTGCGGATGAAGCGGCTGTCGAACTTCAGCTGTCGCACGCGCTCGCCGGCGGCAGTGAACCGCTCGCGCCAGCGCTTCAAGGTTTCGGCGTAGTCGGGCCCGAATTCGAGTTCTTCGACGATTTCCAGGCCAGCCGCGTCCGCCGCCTTGCGGAATTCGGCCGCACTCGGCAGCAGGCCGCCCGGAAAGATGTATTGCTGGATGAAGTCGGTCGACCTCAGGTAGCGGTCGAACAGGTCGTCGCGAATGGTGATCGTCTGGATGCACGCCTTGGCACCGGGCTTCAGCTGCCGGTGCAGCGCGGCGAAGAATGCCGGCCAGTAGCGGTGGCCGACGGCTTCGAACATCTCGATCGAGAGCACCGCGTCGAACGGACCGTCGTCGATGTCGCGGTAGTCCTGGAAGCGCAGGTCGGCCTCGAGCCCGGCGGTGGCAAGCCGTTGCCGGGCCCAGTCGAGCTGCTCGCCGGAAAGGCTGACGCCCACCACGCTGGCGCCGAATTCGCGCGCCGCGCATTCGGCCAGCGCACCCCAGCCGCAGCCGATCTCCAGCACCCGGTCGCCGCGCTTCACGCCGGCTTGCGCCAGCGCGCGTTTCAGCTTGGCGTTCTGGGCGTCGGCGAGCGGCTGCTCCAGGTCGCCGTCGAACCAGGCGCTGCTGTAGTTCATCGTCGGGTCGAGCCAGAGCCGGTAGAAGGCGTTGCCGAGGTCGTAGTGGGCGTGGATGTTGCGCCGGCTGCCGCTGCGCGTGTTGCGATTGAAGAGGTGCCGCAGCCGGTGCAGCGCCGAGCCCCACCAGGTGCCGTAGACGACATGGGCGATCTCGTCGCGGTTGGCGACGAACAGCTTCAGCAGCGACGGCAGGTCGGGCGTGCTCCAGTCGCCGTCGATGTACGTTTCGGCAAAGCCGATGTCGCCCGAGCGCAGCGCCGCGCCACAGACGTTCCAGTTGCGCAGGCAGACCACTGCCCGCGGCTCGCCTGGCGCGTCGCTTCCCGCATGCACCAGGCTGCCGTCGGGCAGCTGGATGTCGAGCGTGCCATGGCGCAAGCGCCGCAGCAGGCGGAAAACCACTGCGGCGGCCGTCGGTGCGGACTGCGGAAGGCCGAGGGCCGGCAGGGTTGGGGGGCTGCTTCGGGTGTTCATGGCGATCGGCAGATTCAGCGGCTGATGAAGGCGCCGGGCGGCGCCGGCCTGGCGATGAAGGGCACGCGCAGCCGCCAAAGCCGCAGCGCCTGCCAGTGGATGCGCAGCACGACGCCGAGCGTCATCAGCGGTACGCGGAAGAACGCGCGGCAGATCGCACGCGACACGAGCGGCTGCAGTTCACCGCTCAGGCTGGTCTGCAGCAACGGGCCGGCGGCATCGTCGTGGTCGACACGCGCAACGATGCGGCTCCCGCGCTCGGAGGGCGCCGATGCCGTGCGCATGAAGCGGAAGCGGTAGCTGCCCTCGGTCCGGCAAAACGGCGAGACATGGAAAACCTTGGTTGCCCGCAGTTCGCGGCCGAAAGCCAGATCGGCGCCGGCGAGCAGGTAGCAATGACGCTCCCCGAAGGTGTTGTTGACCTCGGCGACGATCGCCGCAAGCGAACCGCATGCCCGGTGGCAGTACCAGAAGCTCACCGGCTTGAAGACGAAGCCGAGCACGCGCGGATAGCACTGCAGCCAGATCTCGCCGTCGGCGTCGGCGATTCCGGCGTCGCGCAGCAGCGCGTCGATCCACGCCAACGCGTCGTCGCCGCCAAGCCCATGGTCGCGGTCGTGGAAGGCGATCAGGCCGAAGCGGTTGCGCCGCAGCGCCGGCCAGGTCGCTGCAGCGAGCCGGCGCAGCGGCAGCAGCAGGAAATAGGTCGGATAGGCGAAGCGGTTGGCCACCGGCCGCAGCCGGCGGTGGCGCACCTCGCCGATGCCGAGCAGCGGCTCGGCGGAAAACACCGGTGGAGCACTGCTCGTGGCAGCCCCCTTCGGACGCCCGCGACCCGGCGGATCGACGGGGCTCATGCGGTCGGCGCTCACGCCGCCGCTTTCAGCGGCTCGACCCGGCGCGCGCGCAGTGCGTCGACGACGGCAAGGCCGGACATCAACCCGTCTTCGTGGAAGCCGTAGCGCGTCCAGGCGCCGCAAAACCAGACGCCGCCATGTCCCTGCAATTCCGCCAGGCGCCGCTGCGCCGCGATCGCACCCCGGTCGAACACCGGATGCGCATACTGGAAGTCGCCCTGCACCGTCTGCGCACGCGGCTCGCGCAGCGGGTTCAGCGAAACGATCACCGGCGTCTCGAAAGGCAGGGGCTGCAGCCGGTTGATCAGGTAGTGCAGGCAAACCGGTGCCGGCACGGCTGCGGCCAGGGTCGCGCCGCGCTCGTAGTTCCAGGCCGCCCAGGCGCGCCGCCGCCGCGGCAACAGGTCGACGTCGGTATGCAGCACCGCGCGGTTCGGCTGGTAGCGGATCGCGCCGAGGATTTCACGCTCGGCCCGCGTCGGCTCGGCCAGCAACGCCAGCGCCTGGTCGCTGTGGCAGGCAAGCACGACCTCGTCGAAGCGCTCGCTGCCCGCCGCCGTGGCGACGAGCACGCCGCCGTCGGCCAGACGCGTGATCCGCTGCACCGGTGTCGCCAGGCGCGCATCGGGCACGGCACGCAGCATCTTCGCCACGTACTGGCGGGCGCCCCCGGCCACGGTGAACCAGCGCGGCCGACCGGTGATCTGGATCAGCCCGTGGTTGTGGCAGAAGCGGATCATGGTCGCCACCGGGAACTGCAGCATCTGCTCGGTCGGGCATGACCAGATGCACGCCATCATCGGCAGGAAGTACCAGTCGCGGAAGGCGCTGCCGAAGCGGTGACTGTCGAGGAAGTCGCCGATCGGCAGGTCGCCGCCCGGCATCTCGGCACCCCCGTGCTGCACCGCCAGGCCGCTGCAGAGCCGGTTGAAGCGGTCGATTTCGCGCAGCATGCCCAGGAAGCGTGGCCGCAGCAGGTTGCGGCGCTGCGCGAACACCGAGTCCAGGTTCGATCCACTCCACTCGATGTCGGCGTCGGTTGCCTGCACCGAGAACGACATCTCGGAATGCACCGTCGGCACACCGAGTTCGTCGAAAAGCGCGATCAGCTGCGGGTAGGTGCGCTCGTTGAAGACCAGAAAACCGGTGTCGACGCCGTGGCGCAGCCGGCCCGCTGCCGTGGCGATTTCGACATCGACGGTGTGCGTATGGCCGCCGAAGCGGCCTGCGGCCTCGAACAGCGTCAGGCACGATTCACCAGCCAGCCGGAAGGCCACGGCGAGGCCGGCAATACCCGAACCGACGACGGCAATGCGACGCATCGGATCAGCCCGCGTGCCGGACGCGGCGCGTCGCACGGCGACACGGCAGCGCCGGGTCGGCGATAAAAGCTGTTGCACAGCGACCCGCGGCGAACACACGGATGAGGACAGAGGAGGACGTGCGCCGCGGACTTGCAGCCGAACGCATCGGCCGGCTGTGCAACAGGAACTCGTTCATCGTCAGGGCGTCCCGGCACGCCGTTGCACCGCTCGGCGGAGCCGCATCGCGGCCTCGACGAAGCGAGCCGGGGACGCCACCGGGCCTGAAAGAAGGAGGGAGATGTCTTGCCACGGAAGGCCTTACGCAAGGCCGGCGCACCCGGATGCGCGGCAGGCCGTGCGGTGACTCACGCGCACGGGTCGGGCATTTGCCCCTCACCTCCAGGTCGTGCCTGCTGCACTCTAGAATTTCTGCAACTTTTCGAGGCGTCCAGATGCTTTATCCCGAACTCTTCAAACAGCTCGAGGCGGTGCGTTGGTCGATGGACACCGACATCCCCTGGGATCGTTTCGATGCCTCGCTGCTCAGCGACGAGCAGGCGAAGACGATCAAGATGAACGCGATCACCGAGTGGGCGGCGCTGCCGGCCACCGAGATGTTCCTGCGCGACAACAAGGACGACAGCGACTTCTCGGCCTTCATGAGCGTCTGGTTCTTCGAGGAACAGAAGCACTCGCTGGTGCTGATGGAATACCTGCGGCGCTTCCGCCCGGCACTGGTGCCGACCGAGGCCGAGTTGCACGAGGTGCGCTTCGAGTTCGACCCGGCGCCGGCACTCGAGACGCTGATGCTCCATTTCTGCGGCGAGATCCGCCTCAATCACTGGTACCGGCGCGCCGCCGAATGGCACACCGAGCCGGTGATCAAGGCGATCTACGAAACCCTTGCGCGCGACGAGGCGCGCCACGGCGGCGCCTACCTGCGCTACATGAAGCGGGCGATGCAGAAGTCCGGCGACGAGGCGCGCGCCGCCTTCGCCAAGGTCGGCGTGCTGATGGCAAGCGCCCGGCGCACGGCGCAGGCACTGCATCCGACCAACCTGCACGTCAACGAGGCGCTCTTTCCGCGCGACACGGTCCAATCGCGCATGCCCGACCCGGAATGGCTCGAAGCCTGGCTGAACCAGCAGATCCAGTTCGATGCCGCGTGGGAGGGCAAGGTCGTCGACCGCATCCTGCACAACCTCAGCCTGCTGCTCGACCGCAGCTTCACGTCGGTGCAGGAACTCAACCGCTACCGCAAGGAAGTTACCGCCGCCGTCGCCGCGGCGGCCGCCGCGCGTCAGCCGGTGCCGGGTGCACTGCCCGCCTGAACCGGCCGGGGCGGCCGCGGCGGCGTTCCTCGACAAGCTCTGCGCCCCGTCGACGCTCGCCGCGCGACTCGTGGCGCTGCCGGCGCCGGTGGTCTTCACCAACGGCGTCTTCGACATCCTGCACCGTGGCCATGTGACCTACCTGGCACAGGCGCGCGCGCTCGGCGCCAGCCTGGTGATCGGCCTCAACAGCGACGCCTCGGCGCGGCAGCTCGGCAAGGGGCCCGACCGGCCACTGAACGCGGAAGGCGACCGCGCCTGTGTCCTGGCCGCGCTGGAGAGCGTCAGCCTCGTGGCCCTATTCGACGAAGCCACCCCGGTCGAGCTGCTGCAGCGCGTGCGACCGCAGATTTACGTCAAGGGCGGCGACTACGACATCGAAACCCTCGACGAGACGCGCTGGGTGCGCAGCTGGGGCGGCAACGCGCTGGCGCTGCCGTTCGTCGCCGGCTATTCGACGACCGCGCTGGTGCGGCGTATTCGCGACTGACCGCCCGGCAAGGCGACGTGGCAGGCGCGTCGCAGTGGAAGGTCGAGGTGTCGGACGGCGCGTGAAGGCGCGCGCTCAGTCCGGGTGGAAACGACGCCGTTGCGCCGCGACGCATTCCAACGCCGCTGCGCAAACGATTCCGCTGGCCAGTCCGCTGGCGTGGATGGCCGGAGCCACCGCAATGTCCCATCCAGCGGGATAGCGCAGCGGCACGCCCCAGGGCGCCTCCGCAAGCACCTTGGTAAAGAGTCCCGCGAGCAATGCGGCACCGATCAGTCGCTCGCGGCCGGCCCGGGCACCAACCAGATGCAGCGCGGCGGCGGCAACCCCTGCATGGAGCACGCCGGACAGGCCGCCCGCATGCGTCAGTTCGGGTTGCAGCAGCAGCCCGACATGGGTCAGCGGCCAGGCGAGCCCCCAGGCGAGCGCACTGCGCGGCGGCAGCCGCCCTACCGTTCCGAGCAGCGCAACGCCGACCAGCCCGGCCGCGTTGGCCACCAGGTGCAGCCTGCTGTAGTGAACGCCGGCGGCGCTCCACGCGCGCCAGGGTTGCTGCCCCGCGAGCGCCGGCTGCCAGTCGATCGCGCCGGCCGGCACGAACCGGCCCAGGGTCGCGGCAATCGCCAGGGCGGCCGCCACCGACCCCCACGCGATCACGCCGACGCCGGTGCGCCCTACGTCAGCCAGCCTCGGCCCCGAACAGCGCGTTCCACAGCCGCAGCACCGCCGCGCGCGGGTCGGCCCCTGCTTCGGGCTCGACCTGGGTCGGCCGCTCGTCGAGCCGCGCCCGGTGCTGCACATGCCGCAGGGCCCGGTAGGCTTCGGCGGCGTCGCGGCCGAGCGGCGCATCGAGCAGACCGGCGGCCTCGGCGCGCTGCAGCAGCGCGATGTTGCCGACGTTGTCGAGCAGCTCCGGATGCGTCGCGCTGCAGGTCAGCACCAGGAACTGCACCGCGAATTCGACGTCGATCATGCCGCCCGGGCTGTGCTTGACATCGAACAGGCCGCCGCGCACCGGGTGCGCGCTGCGCACGCGTTCGCGCATCGCCACCACCTCGCCGCGCAACGCAGCGGCATCGCGTGGCGCTGCCAGCACCGTGCGGCGCACCCGCTCGAAACCCGGTGCGAGAGCGGCGTCGCCAGCGCAAAAGCGCGCCCGGGTGATGGCCTGATGCTCCCAGGCCCAGGCGGTGTTGCTGCCGCGGCCCGCCTGGTACTTCTCGAAGCTCGCCAGCGAGGTGACCAGCAGCCCCGAGCTGCCGTTCGGTCGCAGCGCGGTGTCGATCTCGAACAACTCGCCGGCCGCGGTGCGCAGCGTCAGCCACTGGATCAGCTTGCGCGCGAACGCCGTGTAGGCCTCGACGGCGGCATCGTCGGCCGGCGAGTCGCCGCTGCCCGGGTCGAGGTCGTAGAGAAAGACGATGTCGAGGTCGCTGCCGTAGCCGAGCTCCTTGCCGCCGAGCTTGCCGTAGGCGATGACCGCGAAGCGCGGCTCGGCGCAGTGCGCCTGCTTGAGATAGCGCCAGGACCAGCGCAGCGCACAGTCGAGCGTCGCGTCGGCCAGCGCCGACAGGTCGTCGGCGACCTGCTCGACACTGAGATGGCCTTCGACATCGCGCACCAGCGTGCGGAAGACTTCGGCATGGTGCGCGCGGCGCAGCGCGTCGAGCAGCGCTTCCTCGTCGGCCTGGCCCGAGCGCTGCCAGGCCCGGTGGCGCGCTTCGAGTTCGGCGCTGAACTCGGCCGCCTCGAAGCGGTCGTGCAGCAAGCGCTCATCGGCCAGCTCGTCGATCACCCCCGGGTGGCGCATCAGGTAGCGCATCGGCCAGACCGCCAGCCCGATCATCCGCAGCAGCCGGTTCTGCACCTCGGGCCGCTCGGCGAGCAGCGCAAGGTACGACTCGCGGCGAAACAGCGGCTCGACCCAGTCGAGGAAGCGCAGTGCCGCGTCCATGCTGCAGCGGCCCTGCGCGACTGCCGCGGCCGCGCGTTCGATCAGCCGGCCGAGCCGCTGCCGGCTTTCGTCGCGCAGCGCCAGCACGCGGGGTTGCTCGGCCCAGCCGGCAATGCGGGCGGCAATCTCGCGTGGCAGCCGCTCGGCGAAGGCTTCGCTGCCGAGGGCCGCCGGCGCGCCACCGCAGCCGCGGCAAGCGGCTCGCGGGGCTGCACTGCCATCGTCGTCGGGTGCGGCAGCGGCGCCGGCGGTGCGCGCCTGGCCTTCGTGCAGCAGGGCGTCGAACTCGTCGGCGACGAATTCGCGGATCTCGCCGAAGCGCTCGAGCAGCTCGCATGCCCCGGCGGCGGCGTCGGGCGCGAGGCTGTGCGCGATCCAGCGCAGATCGGCGTCGGCAGTCGGCAGCAGATGCGTCTGCTGGTCGTCCAGAAACTGGATACGGTGCTCGACCCGACGCAGGAACAGATACGCCTCGGTCAGCCGTGCGGCGGTTTCCGGCGCCATCAGCCCACCGGCGGCCAGGCGGCGCAGCGCCGACAGCGTCGAGCGGCAGCGAATCTCGGGGAACTGCCCGCCACGCACGACCAGCAGCAGCTGCACGACGAATTCGATCTCGCGGATGCCGCCGCGCGAGAGCTTGACGTCGTTGGCCCGCTCGGGCCGGCCCGCGGCGCGGCGCTGCGCCTCGTCGCGGACCTTGCGATGCAGCTGCCGCAGCGACTCGAAGACGCCGTAGTCGAGGTAGCGCCGGTAGACGAAGGGCGTCACGACCTCGCGCAGCGCCATGGCATGGCCGCTTTCCAGGCTGCTGCGCGGCGCGACGACGCGGCTTTTCAGCCAGGCAAAGCGCTCCCACTCGCGGCCCTGCACTTGCAGGTAGTCCTCGAGCATCGAAAGGCTGACCGCCGGGGGGCCGCTGCCGCCGTTGGGCCGCAACATCAGGTCGACGCGGAAGACGAAGCCATCCTCGGTGGTGTCGCCGATCAGCGCTTGCAGGCTGCGCGCCAGCTTGGCGAAGTACTCCTGCGCACCGAGGGGTTGCGCGCCGTCGCTGTGGCCGTCTTCCGCATAGACATACACCAGGTCGATGTCCGACGAGACGTTCAGCTCGCGGCCGCCGAGCTTGCCCATGCCGACGATCCAGAACTCGACCGGCTCGCCCGCGGCGTTGCGCAACGCGCCGTGGCGCGCATCGAGCTCGGCACGGGCGCTCCGTACCGCCAGGTCGAGCGTGGCCTCGGCCAGCTCGGTCATGGCCAGTGCGATGTCGGGCATCGCCGCCGCCTGCTCGATGTCGAGCACCGCCAGCCGCTCGAGCACCAGCTGCCGGGCCACCCGCAAGGCGCTGGCGAGCGGCCGGCCATCCTCCTGCAGGCGCGCAACCAGCCTGGCGACGACGTCGCGCCGCGGCAGTCCCTCCGGCAGCAGCGGCAAGAGCTCGGCGTAGCGGCGGCGGATGCGCTGCACGAAGCGGCTGTGCGCGGCGTCGGCGCGTTGCAGCGGCGACTCGCAGGCGGGCGAAGCGGTATCGATCGGCGGAGCCCCGGTTACGCTCGGCGTCTCGATCGCCAGCGGCATCGCCGCCGGTGCCTGCCGGGCCTGGCGTGATTCTGCCGCAGCGCCGGCGACCGTGGCAGCCCTGGGCGAAGATGCCTGGCGGACGAGCCCCCCGGCCCTTTCTCACGATGACCACACCATGAAAATTGCCGCATTGCAGATGGTTTCGACGCCCAGCCTCGAACGCAACCTCGACGCAGCGCGCCGCCTGATTGCCGAGGCTGCAACGCAAGGCGCCGAACTGGTCGGCCTGCCCGAATACTTCTGCCTGATCGGCGAGCACGACGACGACAAGCTGCGCATCGCCGAGGCGCCGGGCGAAGGCCCGATCCAGGCGATGCTTGCCGGCTGCGCACGCGAGTTCGGCATCTGGATCATCGGCGGCACGCTGCCGATCCGTGTCGACGCGGCGGCTGATGCCGGCGGGTCCGATGACACCCGCACACCTGCCGAACGCGTCTACAACGCGTGCTGCGTCTACGGCCCCGACGGCGAGCCGGTCGCGCGCTACGACAAGCTGCATCTGTTTCGCTACGACAACGGCCGCGAGCGCTACGACGAAGGCCGGGTGCTGCGCGCCGGCAGCCAGCCGGTGGCTTTTGCACTGGGCTCCAGCGGCGCGTCGACGCCGCCGTTGCGCGTCGGCCTGAGCATCTGCTACGACCTGCGCTTTCCCGAGCTCTACCGCGCCCTCAGCTTCGCCCCGGGCCAGCCGCCCTGCGACCTGCTGGCGGTGCCTTCCGCCTTCACTCACACCACCGGAAGTGCGCACTGGGAGCTGCTGCTGCGGGCCCGCGCCGTCGAGAACCAGTGCTACGTGATTGCGCCGGCCCAGGGTGGGCGCCACGAGAACGGCCGCCGGACCTGGGGCCACAGCATGGTCGTCGACCCGTGGGGCGAGGTGCTGGCGGTGCAGCCCGAGGGCGAAGGCATCGTGCTGGCCGAGCTCGACCTGCAGCGGCTGGCGCAGGTCCGCGCCCAGTTGCCGGCGCTGAATCACCGGCTGCTTGCGTAGCGGATCTTAGGCAGCCCGCCCGTCCGCCGTGCGCTGCAGCAGCGCTTCCAGCGTTTCGCCGAGCACGGGCTTAACCAAGTGCTCGTCGAATCCTGCGGCGTGCGTGCGCCGCCGGTCGTCGTCGCTGCCGTAGCCGGTCAGCGCAACCAGCCGCGTCGTGGCCGGCAGCACGCAGCGCAGCCGCCGCGCCAGCTCGAAGCCGTCGATACCGGGCAATCCGAGGTCGAGCAGGATCAGGTCGGCGGCGAAGACGGCCGCCAGCTGCATGGCCTCGTCGGCGTGGTACGCAACCCCGGCCTCGTGGCCGTACATGCGCAAGATCTCGGCGGTCGAATCGGCGGCGTCGTGGTTGTCGTCGACGACCAGGACGCGCAGCTGAGGCCCTGCCGGCACGGCCGGATCGCCCGCCGCGGAGACCGGCGCCGCACCACCCGGGGCGAGCGGCAGGCGGACCTGGAAGGTGCTGCCCAGACCCAGCCCCGGGCTTCGAACGGTGACACTGCCGCCGTGCAGCTCGACCAGCGTCCGCACCAGCGTCAGGCCGATGCCCAGCCCGCCGCGCGAGCGGTCGATCGACGCCGGCGCCTGGGCAAACAGATCGAAGATCCGCGGCAGCATGTCGGGTGCGATGCCGATGCCGGTGTCATGCAGCGAAAACACCAGTTCGGCGCCGCTGCGGGCGATGTCCAGCGTCAGCCGGCCGCCGGGCGGGGTGAACTTGGCGGCGTTGTGCAGCAGGTTGGTCAGCACCTGGGTCAGCCGGATCGGATCGCCGTCGACGGCGAGCGGCTCGCCCCCCTCGGAAACGGTCAGCTGGTGCTGCCGCGCGGACAGCAGCGGGCGGCTGGCCTCGACTGCCTCCTGCACCACGGTGCGCACCAGCAGCCGCTCGCGGCGCAGCTCGATGCGGCCCCGGCTGACGCGCGACACATCGAGCAGGTCCTCGACCAGTCGCGACATCTGCTGCACCTGGCGCCACATGATCGCCAGCTGCCGTTCGCGCGTGTCGCCGCCGACATCGCCGCGGCGCAGCATCTCGACCGCCATAACGATCGGCGCCAGCGGATTGCGCAGCTCGTGCGCCAGCATGGCCAGGAATTCGTCCTTGCGCCGGTCGGCGTCGCGCAACTGGGTGTTCAACCGCGACGCTTCGGCGCGCGCCGTCTCGAGCGCCGCGGCCAGCGTCTGGGCCCGGCTTGCGACCTCGAGGGCGTCGGCGGCCTGCGCCGCATCGATCAGCGCCTGCTGTTCGGTACGCAGCAACGAGCACAGCATCGGCAGCAGCTGCTCGATGCCTGCGAGTTCGTTGTCCGTGGGTGCGCCGCCGACCAGCACCGCGAGCAGCGATTCGTGACGCAGGCCGATCGCCGGCCATTCGCTGCCCCGCGGCAGTTCGACGCGACCGGCGTGCCGACCCGGCTGCGTGCAGCTGCGCAGGAAGCCGCGCCAGGAGGCACCGCCGTCGATCGTCGGCCTGAAGCCGGGCGCCGGGATCGGCACCCCCAGCTCCGGGTCGTCGACCAACAGCAGCACCTGCTCGACGCCGAGCCGCGCGCCGATCGCCGCGGCCACCACCTGCCGGTCGGCCGGGCTGCTCCAGCGCAGCAGCAAATCGAGCAGCCGGCGGTCCACGCGGTCGTTACGCGGGCAGGACGCAGACCACCGCGGTGCAGTTGTGAAAGCCTCCGAACTGGCCTTCGGCACGCGCGATCTGTCCATAGGTGTTGCAGCCGACGAACTCCGCCGGGCGGAGCAGGTCGGCGCAGGCCTTGATCTCGTTGTCGAACGCCTGGCCCAGGCGCAGCCGGGTTGCCACGCAGTCGAAGACCAGCGCCGCACCCGGGCGCCGGCCGCCGAGCGCATCGAGCGCCGAGCGCGTGGCCTGTTCGGCGGCATTGACCGCCGACGCCTCGCTGGTCGTCATGATGTGGACGATGGCACCATGCGGTATCGCCGCGGCGCAGCTGACGCTGCCGTCGGCCGCCATCGCCAGGGGCACGCGCAGCCGGTAGGTCTCGCCGACGCGGATGCCGAGCACGTTGTGCAGGAAGAAGGGCAGCGGCTCGGCGGGGTCGAAACGCTGGCCGGTGGCCTCGGCGTGGTCCTCGAAGGCCTGCACCGCCGGGGCGCCGTTCAGGCCGATGAGCCGCATGCCGTCGACTTCGGTCACCCGGTAGCCGGTGCTTGCCGGTAACCAGCCGTGCGACACGCCGATGCCGAGCGGCTCCATCGAGAGGATCTCCAGCGCGACGACGGCGTCGGATACCGCCTCGATGCCGGCAAAGACATGGGTCTTCTGGAAGCGGCCGTCGTCGCCCGCACCGCCGCCGAAGAACTGGTAGTTGCCGCCGGTGGCGAGCGTCAGCTCCTCGACCACCGCATCGGTATGGCCGGCCAGCGCGTCGGTCATGACCAAGGCCGCGCTGTACGGCATCGCCGCGCTCGTGCCGGCGAAGCCTTCGACAACCTGCCGAGCCGCCGCGAGCGGCTCGCTGCTCAGGTTACGGCCGATGCCGACCGTGAAGCGCATGCTGTCCGAGCGCAGGCCGAGCGCCGAGACATGGCCTTCGCCGCGGGTGTGCTGGGTGAACTCGCCGGCCGACGACGAGCCGACGATGACCGGTGTGCCGCTGGCCACGGCCAGCGCGCCGAGCAGCTCTGGATAGGCGTGCTGCGCCGACGAGAAGACGATGACCGCGTCGGCCGCATCGCCGCCGAAGGACTCGCGAATCGTGCGGCCGAGCTCGATGCCCGCCAGCGTGCTGTCGCGCTGCGAGGTGATGGCCGAGCAGGACTGGGTCACCGCTCAGCCCTCGATGCGCAGGCGCGCCGGGCCGGCGGCCATGCGACCGATCACCGCCGCCTGGTCGAAGCCGCCCTCGGCAAAGGTACGCAGCACCTCGTCGGCCGCCTCGGGGGCGCAGGTGACGAGCAAACCGCCGGAGGTCTGCGGATCGGACAGCAGGTCCTGCACCACGGGCGCAAGGCCGGCGGCCAAGTCGACCTCGGCGCCGTAGCCGGCCCAGTTGCGCGCCGACGCACCGGTGATGAAGCCATCGCGGGCCATTGCCGCGACGCCCGGCAACAGCGGCACGGCGGGCCAGTCGATCACCGCCGTCAACCCGGCACCGCGTGCCAGCTCGAGGGTATGGCCGGCCAGGCCGAAGCCGGTGATGTCGGTCAGGCCGTGCACGCCCGGCATTTCCGCGAAACGCGCACCCGGCTTGTTGAGCATCGTCGTCGCGCGGACCATTTCGGTGTAGCCGGCCGCGTCGAGCTTGCCCTTCTTCAGCGCAGCCGACATCACGCCGACACCGATCGGCTTGCCGAGGATCAGCAGGTCGCCGTCGCGGGCATCGGCGTTGCGCCGCACCTTGCTCGGATGCACCAGCCCCAGCACCACCAGCCCGTAGATCGGTTCGACCGAATCGATGGTGTGGCCGCCGGCGATCGGAATGCCGGCGTCGCGACAGGCGGCCTCGCCGCCGCGAATGATCTGGCCGATGACCTCGACCGGCAGTTGGGCGATCGGCATGGCCACCAGCGCCAGCGCCAGGATCGGCGTGCCACCCATGGCGTAGACATCGCTGATCGCGTTGGTTGCGGCAATGCGCCCGAAGTCGAACGGGTCGTCGACGATCGGCATGAAGAAATCGGTGGTCGCGATCAGCGCCTGCTCGTCGTTGAGCTGGTAAACGGCGGCGTCGTCAGCGGTTTCGATGCCGACCAGCAGCTGTGGCGGGATCAACCCGCCGGCGCTGTTGCGCAGGATTTCCGACAGCACGCCCGGGGCGATCTTGCAGCCGCAACCGCCGCCGTGCGAAAAGCTCGTCAGGCGCAGCGGCGCAGGAGAGGAAACAGAATTCGGGCTCATCATGGTTTCCTCGGGTCGAAGGCGCGCCGATTATCCGGCGCGCAGGGTCGGCCCGCGGCCGGCAAGGAGATCGGCAACCAGCATGCGCACCGCGGCGGCTTCGACTTCCGGGCGCAGGCCGGGCTCGACGAGCGCGCACTGCGCGCGCAGCCGGTCGGCGAATGCGCTGTCGTTGCAAAAGCGCCGCATCTGCCCGGCCAGCGCGCCGGAGTCGCCTGCCGGGAAATAGCCGTCGTAGTCGCTGCCGAGCAGGCCGACGTTGCCGTCGATGCGGCTTGCCAGCACCGGAACCGCCGAGCGCACCGCCTCGATGACGACATTGGCACCGCCTTCGATGCGGCTGGGATGCACCAGTGCGCTGGCGCGGGCGATCCAGTTGCGCGTCTCGGCGTGCGCCAGCGCGCCGAGCCAGCGGTAGTGCGGGCAGTCGGCGGCGGTTTGGCGGGCCAGCGCGCCGAGCACCGGATCGAGCGCAGCGCCGATGTGCACGGTCTCGAATCCCGCCTCGGGCTGCAGCCGCCGCACGGCGTGCAGCAGCGTCGCCGGGTCCTTTTCCTCGCGCAGGTGACCGACGGCGACGAAGCGGCAGCCGCCCGCTCGGGGCACCGGTTCGACCCGCTCGGCCGACTGGACGATCGCCCGTGCCTTCGCGCGGTGCGCCGGGCTCAGCCGCTGCAGGCCCTGCGGCTGCAGGACGACGAGGCCGGTGGCACACTCCAGCGAATGCTGCGCTGCCGCATCCTCGTCGATATCCCGGTACAGGTCGGTGCCGGTCAGCACCACCGCAAGCGGCCTTCGCGTCGCTGCGAAGCGCGCAACCGAATCGGCCGAGCGGCGGGCATGCAGCGCGATCAACGCGTCGGCCGGCTCGCCGCGCCATTCCTGGGCAATCTCCGTGTCGGCAACCGGCTCGAGAAAGTCGCGCCAGCGTGCCGCGGTGTGCCAGTTGCCGTTGTTGGCCGCAGCCAATGCCGGCGAAACCAGAAAGATGCGCGGCTTGCCCATGGGCTGATCTTGTCACGCGGGTCGAAGCTTGCCTGACGCGCGTCAGCTTGCCGGGCCGGCACTCGCCGCCGCGCTGCTCGACAGCCGCTCCCGTCTGCTGGCCTGGACGCTCGATCTGCCCGACGCGGCCTGGTTGCCCGAGCCGGCGGCGGGCGTCAATCCGCTGGCCTGGGAGCTGGGCCACGTCGCCTGGTTTGCCGAGTTCTTTGCGCTGCGCGGCCCGCACCGTGTCGACCCGGACGGGCACGTCGTTGCCGGGCGCCCGGCACAGCACGCAGCGCCGGACAGCGTGTTCGATTCATCGCGGATACCGCACATCGAGCGCTGGGCGGCGCCGCTGCCGACGCGCGAGCAGGTTCTGGCGATGCTGCGCGCGCAACTCGACGCGCTGCTGGAGCAGCTCGCTGCCCTGCCGGTCGACGCCGACGACGCAGCGCTCTACCCCTTCCGCCTGGTGTTGTTCCACGAGGACATGCATGGCGAAGCCATGGCGGTGCTGCGCAGCACGCTGGCCTGTGCGCCGCCGCCGGGACTGTCCCCGCCAGCACCGGAATCGGTCGCGGACGGCGAGCTGCGCCTGCCGGGTGGCCCGACGACGATCGGCCGAACGCCATCCAGCCGCGGCTTCGCCTTCGACAACGAGCTGCCGGGCGCGGCGGTGGTGCTCGATGACTTCGTCATCGACGCCGCGCCGCTCGCCGCCGGCGACTTCCTGCGCTTCGTCGAGGCCGGCGGCTACGACGATCGCCGCTGCTGGCCCGGCGCCGCCGGCGAGTGGCTGGCGACCTGCGGCCGGCGCCAGCCGCAGCGCTGGCGGCGCACGGCCGAGGGCTGGGAGAGCCGCTGGTTCGACCGCTGGACGCCGCTCGATCCCGCCAGCCCGGTGGTGCACATCACCGCCTGGGAGGCCGAGGCCTACTGCCGCTGGGTCGGGCGGCGGCTGCCGAGCGCGGCCGAGTGGGAACATGCCGCCCGCGCTGCCGGCACGTCCTTCCAGTGGGGCGCCGTCTGGGAATGGACCGCCGACTGCTTTCGGCCGTATCCGGGCTTCGAGGCCGGGCTTTATGCCGACTACTCCGCCCCCTGGTTCGACAGCCACCGCGAGCTGCGCGGCGCGTCGTTCGCCACCCCGGTGCGATTGCGCGATGCCGGCTTTCGCAACTTTTTCATGCCCAGCCGCGTTGATGTGTTCGCCGGCTTTCGCACGGCGCGGCTCTGAACACCCCGCTCACCCCTGATCCCACCACGCCTCCTGAAATCAACCATGCAAACGCGCCACTTTCTCCGAACCCTCGTCGCCCTGGGCGTTGCCGCTGCCGCCACGCCACTGCTGGCGCAACCCGCCGTGCTGCGCGTCTCGGCCATTCCGGACGAATCTCCGACCGAACTGCAGCGCAAGTTCAAGCCGCTCGGTGACTACCTGAAGAAGGAGACCGGCGTCGACGTCCAGTTCACGCCGGTGACCGACTACGCCGCCGTGGTCGAAGGCCTGGCGAACAACAAGATCGACCTGGCCTGGCTCGGCGGCTTCACCTACGTGCAGGCCAAGCTGCGCACGCAGGGCGGCGCGCAGCCGATCGTGCAGCGCGCCGAGGACGAGAAGTTCACCAGCCGCTTCATCGTCCCCGCAGCCAGCCCGGTGCGATCGCTGGCCGAGCTCAAAGGCAAGACCTTCGCCTTCGGCTCGCCATCGTCGACCTCGGGGCACCTGATGCCGCGCTTCTTCCTGCAGAAGGAGGGCATCGACGCCGACCGGGATTTCAAGACCGTCGCCTTCTCGGGCGCGCACGATGCGACCGTCGCCTTCGTCGCCTCGGGCCGGGCCGACGGCGGCGTGCTCAACGCCTCGGTCTGGGAGAAGCTGGTCGAAAGCGCCAATCCGAACGCCGCCAAGGTGCGCGTGCTGGCGACGACGCCGCCCTACTACGACTACAACTGGACGGTGCGGCCGGGGCTCGACGCCACGCTGACGCGAAAGATCCGCGACGCCTTCCTCAAGCTCGACCCGGCAGTGGCCGAGCACAAGGAAATACTCGCCCTGCAGCGCGCCACCAAGTTCATTCCCACCCAGGCCTCGAACTACGACGGCATCGAGGCCGCGGCCAAGGCCGGCGGCCTGATCAAGTGACGCCGGGGCGCACGGCAGCATGACACTGGCGCTGCACGACGCCGGGCTGGTCCACCCCAACGGCCACCGCGCGCTGCAGCGGGTGACGCTGGCCGCGGCGGCCGGCGAGCGCCTGGCGATCATCGGCCCGTCCGGTGCCGGCAAGACCAGCCTGCTGCGGCTGCTCGGCTGCTCGCTGCGGCCGACCGAGGGGCGGGTCGAGGTGCTCGGCGTCAATCCATGGCAGTGCGGCGCCGGCGCGCTGCGCCGGTTGCGTGCGCGCGTCGGCATGGTCCACCAGGCACCGCCGCTGCCGCCGCGGCTGCGGGTGGTGACCGCGGTGCTCGCCGGCCGTCTCGGCCATTGGTCGGCCTTCCGCGCGCTCGGGTCGCTGCTCTATCCGGGGGACATTGCCGGGGCGCGCGAGACGCTCGCCAGCCTGGACCTCGCGGACCGGCTGTTCGACCGCTGCGACCGGCTATCCGGCGGGCAGTTGCAGCGGGTCGGCATCGCCCGGGTGCTCTATCAGCGGCCCGAGCTGCTGCTCGCCGACGAGCCGGTTTCGGCGCTCGACCCGTCGCTGGCGGATGCCGCGATCGGCCAGCTGGTCGCACGCAGCGAGGCGCAGGGCAGCACCCTGGTGGCCTCGCTGCACGCGGTCGATCTGGCCTTGCGCTGGTTTCCGCGCATCGTCGGCATGCGCGGCGGCGCGGTGGTCTTCGACGCGGCGGCCGACCAGGTGAGCGAGGCCATGCTGCACGAGCTTTACGGCGCCGAGGGCGAGCAGCTGCCGCTCCAGGGCGTGCCGTTGCGCGGCGACCCCGCCTTGGCAGGCCGAGCGGATGGGGCGCAGGTGATTCCGCTGGTGCGCCCGATCTGCCGATGAGCGCGACCAGCGCCGCGGCCTTTTCCACCGCGGGGCCAACCCACGATCCGCAGGCGCGCAGGCGCCTGATGTTGGCGCTCGCCGCGCTGCTCGTGCTCTGGCCGCTGTTGCAGCTGGCCGAGTTCAAGCCCTGGCGACTTTTCGATTCGGGCAACCTGCAGGTGATCGGCGGCTTCCTGGCGGGCTTCCTGCCGCCGTCGGTGGCGCCCGCCTTCCTGGCGCTGCTGCTGCGCGCGACGCTGGAAACGCTGGCGATGGCGACCGCCGGCATCGCGCTGGCGATGCTGCTGGCGGTGCCGCTGGCGCTGCTGACGACCGAGTCGCTGTCGATTTCCCGCATCGGGCCGGGACCCTCGCGCTGGCGCGGCCGCAGTGTCCGGCTCGCCAGCCGCAGCGTGCTGCTGCTGTTGCGTGCCGTGCCCGAGCTGGTCTGGGCGCTGATCTTCGTGCGCGCGCTCGGACTCGGCCCCGGCGCGGGCGTGCTGGCGCTGGCGATCAGCTACGGCGGCCTGCTCGGCAAGGTCTACGCGGAAATTCTGGAGTCGAGCGACACCCGGCCTGCGCGGGCACTGCTCGAAGCCGGCAGCGGCCGCCTGGCCGCGCTGGCCTACGGGCTGATTCCCGGCGCCGCGCAGGAGCTGGCGTCCTACACCGTCTACCGCTGGGAATGTGCGGTACGCGCCTCGGTGGTGATGGGTTTCGTCGGCGCCGGCGGCCTGGGCCAGCTGATGGACCAGTCGATGAAGATGCTCGACGGCGGCGAAGCCAGCACGATCCTCATCGTCTTCCTGCTGCTGGTGCTGCTGGCGGACGCGCTGAGCGCTGCGCTGCGGCGCTTGCTGGCCTGAGACAACGGCCTGAGACAACGGCCTGAGACAGCGGCCGGCGACTGGGCCGCAACGCGGCGTTCGCCTCGTTACTCGCGTTCGATCCGCGGCAGCTGCCAGTTCAGCAGCTCGGCAAGCCGGCCGATCACCCATTCGGCCTCCGCCTCGCTGACCGGCGTGTCGCCGCCGATCAGCCCGCGGTGCATGCGCTCCAGCACGTCCGACTCGGTGATGCCGAGCTGCCATAGCCGGGTCGCGGCCGGCTCGGTGAGCATCGTTGCCAGGTCCTCGCAGAACTCGTGACGCGCGGCGATCGTTTCGCGTGAGGCACTCGGCCGGGTGCGACCCGGCGCCAGGTAGAGGGCAATGAACGATGGCGGAATGAAAACCTGGCTTTCGTCGGACATGGCGCCATTGTCGGCGTGCGACCGCTTCCCGCCCCGGCAGCGTCGACCCGCCATGCGAACGCGCCTTTCGCGTCCCCACGCGCGGGTCGGGTTCGGCCGGCTGATCGCCGTACGCACCGCCGCCCTTAGCATCGCCAGCGTGGACAAGCCCCTTGCATCGCACGGCTGGCAGCGCGGGCTGTGGATCGTCGCCGGTGGCGCGAGCCTGGTTCTCGGCTTCGTCGGTATCGCGCTGCCGGTGTTGCCGACCGTTCCCTTCCTCCTGCTCGCCGCGTTCTGCTTTTCGCGCGGCAGCCGGCGCTGCGAAGCCTGGCTCCTGGCCCACCCCCACCTGGGGCCGCCGATCCGTGCCTGGCGCGAGCACCACGCCATGCCGCGACGTGCCAAGCAGCTGGCGCTGGCCTCGATGACGATCGGCTCGGCATTCGTTTGGTGGACGCTGCCCGCGCCCTGGTGCGGGTTGCCTGCCGGCTGCTGCGCTGCGGTGGCGGTCTGGATGTGGCGGCTGCCGACCGCGTGAACCGAAGCAGTCTGTTGCCTCGGCGTGCTCGCAACCGGGGGTCTGCACGATGTTTGCCATTAAGCTGCGGCCGCGCTGCTCGACCGGCCTTGCTTGACCGGGTCGCCGATCCGGCGCAGCGCGTCACTCAACCTGCACCCGCGACTGCGGGGACTTCAACAAAGGAATTGCAATGAAGACTCTGATCATGGCCTCGATGGTGGCGGCTCTCGGCCTTTCGGGATGCGCTGGAATGATGGGCGGCCCCGGTGGCCCGACGCGGACCGTCGGCGAGGCGGTGGACGACGTCACGATCGGCACCCAGCTGAAAGCCGCCCTGGTCGCCGACCCGGACTTGAGCGCGCTGAAGATCAATGTCGACACCACCCAGGGCGCCGTGCGGCTGCGCGGCGAAGTCAAGTCGCTGGCGCTGCGCCGCAAGGCCGAGGACCTGGCCCGCAATATCAAGGGCGTCAAGTCGGTCGACAACCAGCTGATCATCACGGGCTGATCTGTTTTCATGACCTCGGGCCGCTTGAATCAGGGCCCGGGTCTACAGACGCCGTTCAGCGTCCCCGCCGCATCCGTGCGTCGAATGGAGTTTTCACCGAATGAGGACTTTTCACTTGCCGAGCAAACTGTATGCGCATACAGTTGGTGAATGCAAGCTGACGACTTCCAGAACGAGCTTGGCCGTCTTGCGACACCGGTCCGCTCGAGCCTCGCGCCGGCGGCCACCCGATATGATTCGGGCATGCTCCAGCCTAGCGATGAAACATCTGAAGTCGCAGCCGACTTTCTGCGATTGATCGATGGGCGCCGCTTCGGGACCCTCCTCGCCGACCCGCCCTGGCAGTTTCAGAACAAGACCGGGAAAGTCGCCCCCGAGCACAAGCGGCTGTCGCGATACGCCACGCTGAAGCTCGCTGACATTCAGGCCCTGCCAGTGGGGGGAGCTGCAGCGGAAACCGCGCATCTGTACCTGTGGGTGCCCAATGCCATGCTTCCCGACGGGCTGGCAGTCATGGCGGCCTGGGGCTTCAATTACAAAGCCAATATCGTCTGGCAGAAGGTGCGCAAGGATGGTGGCCCGGACGGCCGCGGCGTCGGCTTCTACTTTCGAAACGTCACTGAACTGTTGCTGTTCGGGGTCCGCGGCAAGAACGCCCGAACCCTCCAGGCGGGGCGAACCCAGGTCAATACGATTGCCTCGCGCAAGCGCGAGCACAGCCGCAAGCCCGACGAGCAGTACCCGCTCATCACCTCATGCAGTCCAGGTCCTTATCTTGAGCTGTTCGCACGGGGCGACCGACCGGGTTGGACGGTATGGGGCGACCAGGCGCACGAGGGATATGCGCCAAGCTGGTCGACCTATGCAAACCACTCGCAGCGCCAGCAGCCGCTCGAAGCTCCCACCGAGACTGACCTGTTCGAGGCGATCGACTAAACCGGCATGCTCCCCGTGGCGGCATCTTCGTCGCCCGCTGTCTCGTCCTCGCCCAGTTGTTCAATTGCTGCCGCATCGAAGCGGATCATGCTCGACGGCAAGCCGATGAGAAGCAGGGGACAGGGGTTGCCGACGCCTCGATGCACACGATGCATCAACTTGGCCCAGTGCGTTGTCGCCTGCCCAAACTTGTTGCCAACGAAGTTCTCGGTCCACGCCACGGCGAAGTCGACCGGGTCCTTGGCACGCTCGACTCGCTTCAGAACATTGGCCCTTTGCTTCGGCGTCGGCAAGTAGCCGTTGACTGCGAGGTCGTCGAAACTGCCGATCTTCCGCTCGAGCGCAAAACGGTGTACTGCATCCCGTAGCGCACCCTGTAGCGAGGCGCCTCGCGTGATCAGGATGCCTGCGCTGATTGCGCCCTCGGCGTGAAGCCGCTTGAAGTTCTCCAGGTCGCGGTCAAAGAACGGGTCCTTGTTGTTCCACTCGATCTCGCACGCCAGAACGCCAACGCCCTCGACGCGCCGGACATGATCGACTTCGTGCGAGGTCGACTCCTTCGGACGGCCGTCGACCACCTTGGTGATCTCGAAGACGTGCTTCTTCCAGCCCATTGCCGCGAGCGACTTGCGCAGCCGCTGCGTAAACTGGGTTTCGCCCCCGCCGCTGCCGATGATTTCGGTGATCGGCAGTTCAATCGAGGCGAGTGCCTGCGCCAGTTCGGTCAAGGCGTCGCTGAATTCCACTTCGAGAATGCTTCGTGCATGGCTGACGAACTGGATCTCGAAACCCTTGCTCTCGAGCAAGGCGATGGGCGTCCGCAACTTCACCCTCCGGCCGCCTCGAGCAGCGCCCGCGTATACGCCTGCCGCGGGGCCTCGAACAGCGCCTCCGCCTCGCCCTCCTCGACCACGGCGCCATCCTTCATCACGATCACCCGGTGCGACATCGCGCGCACCACGGCGAGGTCGTGGCTGATGAAGACATAGCTCATGCCGTAGTGCTGCTGCAGCTCGGCGAGCAACGCCAGCACCTGCTGCTGCACCGAGACGTCGAGCGCGGAGGTCGGCTCGTCGAGCACCAGCACTTCGGGGCGCAGCACGACGGCGCGCGCAATGGCGATGCGCTGGCGCTGGCCGCCCGAGAACTCATGCGGATAGCGGTGCAGCACGTCGGCCTGGCCGGCCCGGTCGCTCAGGCCGACTTCGTCGAGCATCTCCTGCACCAGCCGGTCGCGCTCGCCGCGGCTCAGCTCGGCGCGGTGCAGCGCCAGGCCCTCGCCGACGATCTGGCCGACGGTCATCCGCGGGCTCAGCGAGGCGAACGGGTCCTGGAAGACGACCTGCATGCGTCGGCGCATCGCGCGCAGCGCCCGCCGATCGGCATCGTCGATGCGCTGGCCACCCATGTCGATGCGGCCGGTGGCGATCGGCTGCAGCGCCAGCAGCGCCATGCCGAGCGTCGTCTTGCCCGAGCCCGATTCGCCGACGATGCCTAGCGTCTCGCCGCGGCGCAGCTGCAGCGTCGCTTCGCGCACCGCATCGAGATGGCGCTTCCCGAACCAGCCGGCGCTGCTGGTGAAGCGCACGCCGACCGCGTCGGCCTGCACCAGGACCGGCGCGTCGGCCGGCAGCGGCTGCACCTGGCGCTCGGGGCGGCTGGCGAGCAGACGGCGGGTGTAGGGATGCTGCGGATCGTCGAACACGGTCGCGGTTTCGCCCGTCTCGACCAGCCGGCCACGCTCCATCACACCGACCCGGTGGCCGAAGCGCCGCACCAGGTTCAGGTCGTGCGTGATGAACAGCAGCGCCATGCCGAACTCGCGTTGCAGGTCGTCGAGCAGCGCCAGGATCTGCACCTGGATCGTGACGTCGAGCGCGGTCGTCGGCTCGTCGGCGATCAGCAGCTTCGGCTGGCAGGCCAGCGCCATGGCGATCATCGCCCGCTGCCGCTGCCCGCCCGAGAGCTGGTGCGGGTAGGCGTCGACCTTGATCTGCGGGTCGGGAATGCCGGTGCGGCGCAGCCACTCGACCGCGCGGGCGCGTGCCTCGTTCTTGCGCAGCCCCTGGTGCAGCTCGAGCACCTCGCCGATCTGGTTGCCGACGGTGTAGAGCGGGTTCAGCGCCGTCATCGGCTCCTGGAAGATCATGCCGATCTCGCCACCGCGGATGCCGCGCATCTGGCGCTCGGTCTTCGCGGTCAGCTCCTCGCCGGCGAAGCGGATCGAGCCGGCGGTCGTCGCCGCCTCGACCAGACGCAGCACCGAAAGCGCAGTGATCGACTTGCCCGAGCCGGATTCGCCGACCAGGCCGAACTTCTCGCCGGCGGCCACCGTGAAGGAGACGTTGTCGACGACCGTTGCCTCGCCGAAGCGGACGGTCAGGCCTTCGATGGCGAGCAACGGTTCGGCGGCGCCGCGTCCACCCGCCCCCGCAGCCGCCCGGTTTGCCGGTGTCATCGACATGTTCATGACTTCCTCGTATCGAACGCATCGCGCAGCGCGTCGCCGATAAAGGTCAGCAGCAGCAGCGTCAGCGTCAGCGCGACGAAGGTCGGCACCGTGATCCACCAGGCGTCGAGGTTTTCCTTGCCCTGGCGCAGCAGGTCGCCGAGCGACGGCGTCGGCGGCGGCACGCCCAGCCCGAGAAAGTCGAGCGAGGTCAGCGCCAGGATCGCACCGCTCATGCGGAACGGCAGGAAGGTGATGACCGGCGTCATCGAGTTCGGCAGCACATGGCGCCAGATGATCTGCAGGTTCGACAGGCCGAGCGCACGCGCCGCCTTGACGAACTCGAGGCTGCGGTTGCGCAGGAATTCGGCACGGACATAGTCCGACAGCGAGATCCAGCCGAACAAGGCCAGCAGCACCAGCAGCAACAGCAGCGACGGCGCGAAGATCGAGGCGAAGATGATCAGCAGATAGAGCTCGGGCACCGAATTCCAGACCTCGATGAAGCGCTGGAAGCCGAGGTCGACCTTGCCGCCGAAGTAGCCCTGCACCGCGCCCGCGGCCACACCCATCAGCACGCCGGCCAGCGTCAGCGCGAAGCCGAACCAGACGCTGATGCGAAAGCCGTAGATCAGCCGCGCCAGCATGTCGCGGCCGCTTTCGTCGGTGCCGAGCCAGTGGTCGGGGCTCGGCGGCGCCGGGTCGGGCGACTTGTCGAAGTAGTTCAGCGAGGTCGCCGAATGCGGGATCGGCGTCGCCAGGGTCCAGTTGCTGCCTTCCGAGACGATGCGCCGGATCAGCGGATCGTGCCAGTCGGTCGGCGTGTCGAAGTCGCCGCCGAGCTGCCTTTCGGGTGGATTGCTCAGGATCGGAAGCAGCCACTCGCCGTTGAAATGGGCGATGAGCGGCCGGTCGTTGGCGATCAGTTCGGCGACCGTCGTCAGAGCCAGCAGGATGCCGAAGATCCACAACGAGACGTAGCCGATGCGGTTGCGCCTGAAGCGCGCCCAGGCGCGCTGGTTCGGAGACTGCGACCGCGCGCCCACCGGTGCCGAAGCACGCCGGGTGGCAGCCCCGCCCGCCTCGGGCGCTGCACGCGCGGGCCCGCTCGCGGCCATCGGGCCGGCAACGGCGGTGACCGCCTCCGAGGTCGGCGTCGGCTGGCCCGGGGTCGACGCGCCCTCACCTGGCGGCGCGCTCATTTCGCCACGCTCGCGAACTGCACCCGCGGATCGACGGCGACGTACAGCAGGTCGGCCACGAGCTTGACGACCAGGCCGATCAGGGTGAAGAGATAAAGCGACCCGAGCACCACCGGGTAGTCGCGCCGCACCACCGATTCGTACGAAAGCAGGCCGAGCCCGTCGAGCGAGAACAGCGTCTCGATCAGCAGCGAGCCCGCGAAGAAGGCGCCGACGAAGGCCCCCGGAAAGCCGGTGACCAGCGGAATCAGCGCATTGCGGAAGATGTGCTTCCACAGCACCCGCCGCTGCGAGAGGCCCTTGGCGCGCGCCACGAGCACGTACTGCTTGCGCATTTCCTCGACGAAGGTGTTCTTGGTCAGCATCGTCATCACCGCGAAGCTGCCGATGACGATGCAGATCAGCGGCAGCGTCAGGTGCCAGAAATAGTCGGCGATGCGGGCTGGCCAGCTCAGCTCGCGCCAGTTGTCCGAGACCAGCCCGCGCAGCGGAAACCAGTCGAGGAAGCTGCCGCCGGCAAACAGCACGATCAGGAACACGCCGAGCACGAAGCCCGGGATGGCGAAGCCGACCAGGATCAGCAACGTCGTCGCGACATCGAAGCGCGAGCCCTCGCGCACCGCCTTGGCGATGCCGAGCGGCACCGAAATCAGGTACGAGATCAGGAAGGTCCAGACGCCCAGGCTGGCCGAGACCGGCAGCTTCTCCTTCAGCAGCGTCCACACATCCTTGTTCTGCATGAAGCTGCGACCGAGGTCGAAGCGGGCGAAGTTCTTCAGCATCTCCCAGTAGCGCACGTGCGCCGGCTTGTCGAAGCCGTACAGCGCCTTCAGCTCGGCCAGTTGCTTGGCGTCGAGGTCGCGCCGCGCCGAGTAGCCGCCGGTCTCGCCGCCGCCACCGCCGCGCTGCCGCGACTCGGCCACCAGCTGGTCGACCGGTCCGCCCGGCACGAACTGGATCACGATGAAGGTCAGCGTGAGGACGCCGAGCAGCGTCGGAATCATCAGCAACAGGCGTTTGACGACGTAGCCGAGCATGTTCGTCGCGGACTACGGCGCAAGCCGCGGCGCGGTCTGCAGCAGGCCGGCCAGCGCCTCCTTCCAGTGCCGCGCCGACCCGGTCGTGCCGTGACCGGCGGTCTTCTCGCTGGCCGGGATCAGCAGCACCCGGCCGCCGCGCACCCGCCGGATTTCGCGGTCGAGCACGCCGAGCTCGGGCGGATTGCGCTCGTCGTCGGCCGAGTTGATGGCCAGCAGCGTGGCGCGGATCCGTTCCAGCCCGGCGGCGGGGTTGTAATCGCGCGACGAGTCCCACTGGTAGAGCAGGTCGTTGGCATCGCCGCCCGGCGCAGCGGCAAGGCGCCGGTCGAGCAGCTGGTCGGCCTTCTCGCGCGTCGGCGCTGCGTGGTGCAGCGCCTGGTTGCCGCCGCTGGTGGCGATGCCGAAAAAGACCGACGCGACGTGCGCACTGCGCGGCTGGCGGGTGTAGTTGCCGCCCTGCCACTCGGGGTCGTTGCGGATCGAATCGGTGATCAGCCGCCGCATCATCCAGTTGCGGCCGGACATCTCGGTCGGAAGCGACGCCATCGGCACCGCGATGTCCATGAACTCGGGGTACTTCTGCGCCCAGATCCAGGTCTGCATCCCACCCATCGAGTTGCCGAGGATCAGCCGCAGATGGCGCACACCGAGGTGTTCGCGCAGCAGCCGGTACTGCGCGTCGACCATGTCGTCGTAGTTGTAACGCGGAAAGCGCGTGCGCAGCCCGTCGGAGGGCTTGCTCGACTGGCCGGTGCCGATCGCATCGGTGAGGATCACGTAGTAGCGCTGCGCGTCGAGCGGCTGCCCGGGGCCGAACAGCTCGCCGGCGAACTCGGGCGTCAGCATCCGCGCGCCCGATCCCGCGGTGCCATGCAGGATCAGCACCGGCTCGCCGCTCGGCTCGCCGACCGTGGTGTAGTGCAGGCGCAGCTCGGGCAGCACCTCGCCGGTGTGGAAGCGAAAGTCGCGCACCAGCCAGTCGCCTTGCCGCGGCTGCGGCGCATCCGCCGCGGCGCACGGCAGGGTGCCCCCCAGGCCGGCCGCCAGGCAAGCGGCGCCGAGCAGCGCCCGAACGCGTGTAATCCGTTGCAGCATTTCGTCTCCAGGTTGTTGTTTGTTATGGTGCCGTCTTTGCGGGCGTCGCGCCGCCGGGCTTCAGCCACCAGGCGACCAGCGGCCAGGGCACCAGCCCGCCGGGGTTGTCGATCGAATAGAACAGCGGCACGGTCTTCGGCCGCTCGAAGCGGTCCCAGTGCGAGACGCGGAAGTCGCTGATGTAGAGGTCGGGAACCTGCCAGTGCTGATGCAGCACGATGCGGTCGAGCGCACGGCAGGCGTCCTGCAGTTCCTGCAACGTCTGCGCCTGGTTCATCGCCGCGAGCACCGCGTCGACAGCAGCGCTCTTCACGCCGCGCAGGTTGCCGGCGCCGGGAATGTCGGCCGACTTCGAGCCGTAGCCGTCGAGGAAGTCGAGCGGCGACGGCAGCGTGAAGTCGCCGGTGGCGATGCCGACGAGGTCGAAGTCGTAGGCCTCGAGCCGCTTGCGGTAGAGCGCGAAGTCGACCCGGCGCAGGTTCATGGTGATGCCGAGCTTGGCCAGGTTGCGCTGCCAGACGGCGACGGTGCGCGCCGCACCGTCCTCGGGCGAGAGGTATTCGAACACCAGCGGCACGCCGGCCGGGCTGCGCAGCACGCCGTCGGGCCCGGGCTTGTAGCCGGCATCGGCCAGCAGCGCCCGGGCTTTCAGCAGGTTCTCGCGCAGCGCATTCGGGCCGGTGTCGGTGCGCGGCGGGCTGTAGGGCGGGCCGAACACCTCGGGCGGCAGCTGGGCGCGAAAGGGTTCGAGCAGCTTCAGCTCGCCCGGCCCCGGCAGGCCGACGGCCGCGAACGGCGAATTCGAGAACAGGCTGTAGGCGCGCTTGTACTGCTTGTACTTGTTGACCCATTCGAAGTCGAACGCCAGGTCGAGCGCCTGGCGCACCCGGCGGTCGGCAAAGACCGGCCGGCGCAGATTGAGCACGTACGACTGCAGCCCCTGCCCCATGCCGGTGGCAAAGGTCTCCTTCTTGATTCGGCCGTCGCGCCACTTCGGGCCGGCGTGCTGGCGCGCCCAGCGGCGCGCTGAATACTCCATCATCAGGTCGAACTCGCCGGCCTTGAAGGCTTCGAGCTTGACCGCGCCGTCGAGGTAGTAGCGGTAGACGACGCGGTCGAAGTTGAAGCTGCCGCGGCGCACGCCGAGGTCCCGGCCCCAGTAGTCGGGGCGGCGGACGAACTCGATCCGCCGGCCGTTGTCGGCCAGCGCAATCGTGTACGGGCCGCTGGTGACCGGATGTTCGGTGACGATCTCGTCGAACTGCTTCGGCTTGCCGTCGGCGCCGAGGCCCCACTTGCGCGAGAACACCGGCATGCCGGCAGCGGTCATCAGCGTGTCGAGCGTGCGGTCCTTGAGGTCGAAGCGGATCGTGCGCTCGTCGAGCACGGTCGCGCCGGCGATGCCCGCGAAGACGATGCGGTAGCCGGGTGCCGCGTACTTGCTGTTGAGCATGTCGAACGAATGCTTGACGTCGGCCGCCAGCACCGCGTCACCGTTCCAGAAGCGCGCCTTCGGATTCAGCCGGAAGGTGATCGACGAGCGATCGGGCGCGACCCGCAGCTCCTCGGCAAGCAGGCCGTAGACGGTCGACGGCTCGTCGCCCGAGGCCACGGTCAGCGACTCGAGCATGAAGATCGAGATGCCCGCCGGCGCCGAGCCCTTGATCGTGAACGGATTGAACTTGTCGAAGCTGGTGCGCCGGTCGGGGTTGCCGAGGTAGAGCGTGCCGCCTTTCGGTGCCTGCGGCTCGACATAGCCGAAATGGGCGAAGCCGCGCGGGTACTTCGGCATGCCGAAGGCGGCGTAGGCGTGCGACCAGCCCGCCTCGGCAGGGGCCGATGCGGCACGGCTGGCTGCAGCTGGCGCGGGCGCCACCTGCGCAGGCACGGCGGCACTGGCAGTGGCGCTGCCCAGCAGCAGCGCCACTGCCAGTGCCTGCCATGCGGCTCGCCTCGCGTTTCGGGTCATGGCGCGCATGCTAAGCGCAGGGGCCGAAGGTGCACCGCGGTCGCCGGGCTGCGGCGCCTGCGGCACGCCTCGCTGCCGGCCGACGACCCGGCACGGCACTCCGCGGGATGCAACCGAAAAACCGGGCGCCCGCGGCTACAGCAGGCCCTGCTCGCCCTCGAACTCCAGGCCCGCGCCCTCGGCCGGCGTGGCCCGCGCCAGTGCCATCCAGACGTGCAACGGCACCGGCACGGCGCGCCGTGGCGCCGGCCGCGCGACGTCGAACGGCGGCGACGTGCCGGCGGCGCGTGCGACCAGCACACCGCAGGTGGGCGGTATCTCGTCGGCCTGGGCGATGCCCTCGGCGATCACGTACCAGCACTCGCCGCCGAGCTGCAGATACGCCTCGCGCTTGCTCGCCTGGCGAAGATCGGCCAGCAAGTCGGCACGCCGCACCTTGATCTCGTGGACCACCGGCTCGAGGTAGGCCTCGACGCTGGTGCGCCGGATCGAGAAGACGTCCGGCCGTGCCACCACCCACTGCGGCCGCTCGGGCGGGCCGATCGGCGCACGCAGGCCCAGGCCGCACCAGGCCAGCCGGCCCGCGCGGCCCATCTCGACGGCGACCCGGGCGACCAGCGCCTCATGCGCATCGCGGGCGGCGCGGTTGCGCTGCAGGGTTTCGGCAAGCACCGCGACGCCGCTGTCGCTGACGCGCAGCGTTTCATGGCCGGACGCGTGCCGCACGCGCTCGACCCAGCCGGCAGCCAGCAGCTCGACCTCGACCATGTCGTGGCATGGCCAGCCCGCCGAGCGCCAGACGGCACGCAGCCGCCGCCGGTGGACGACGCCGAGCGTGCCCGCAGCCAACGCCCGCGGCGACGGCTCGGTCGCCGCAGTCATCGGCTCATTCGACCTTGACGCCCTTCCAGAAGGCGACCCGCCCCTTGATCTCGGAGGCGGCCTCGGTCGGCTCGGGGTAGTACCAGGCGGCATCCGTGTTGAGCTCGCCGTCGACGAGCAGGCTGTAGTAGTACGCCTGGCCCTTCCACTGGCAACTCGTCCGGTGGTTGCTGAAGACGACATGGTCGCGGTTCAGGCTCTCGGGCGGAAAGTAGTGGTTGCCTTCGAGCACGACGGTGTCGTCGCTTTCGGCGAGCGTGGCGCCGTTCCAGATTGCTTTCATCGAGTCTTCCTTGCTCGGGGCCCGTCTCCGCAGGCCCCGTTGCGCGTTCAAAGTCAGGGGTATTGCGCCGCGGCCGTGTGCAGCCGGGCGGCGATGGCGGCGGCAAGTGCCTTGTCGCCGACGACGAGAACACGGTCGCCGTGGCGCAGGATATCCATTGTCAGCTCGGTCGGATCGCCGTAGGGCACCTGCAGCTCGTAGCTTCCGGCATGCGGGCCGGCGTCGAGCCAGCGCGAGCGCTGCTGCGGATGCCATTCCTCATGGGCGACCCATTGCGCCGCCTCGGGGGTGAAGACCAGCGTCGCCCACTTCAGCCGCCGTCCGGCCGCGCCGTAGATGCCGTAGCCGGCGTCGAGCTCGGCCTCCAGCTCCTTCAGCGCAACCTGCCGTGCGCGCGCTTCGAGCGGCCGCGCCTCGAGCACCGCGTCGAGCGCGAAGCGGCGCAGCCCGCCGCTGGCGTGGCACCAGGCATCGAGGTACCAGGTGTTGCGGTAGTTCACCAGCCGCTGCGGCGAAACGACGCGCTCGCTTTCGCTGCGGTCGCTGCGCTTGAAGTAGCGCAGCCAGACGCGCCGGCGCTGCAGCAGCAGGCTGCCGATCAGTTCGAAGTGGCGGCTCGGCACCTTGCGCCGCGCCGTCACGATCACCTTGACGCGGCGCATCAGTTCGCGCGCCTCGCCGCTGTCCGCCCCGAGCAGTCCCTGCAGTTTGTCGGTCAGCGGCTGCAGATGACGCGACAGCACGCCGTCGTCGTCGAGCCCGGCCAGCAGCTGGTGCATGGTCAGCAGGGCGTGGATTTCGTTCTCGCTGAACCACAGGCCCGGCAGCTCGTGTTGCGCGCCGCGCGTCGTCTCGGCGGTCGATGCCGCGAAGCGGTAGCCGTTGGCGGTGCGTTCGTAGACGATCGGCGCGGCCATCCGGTCGCGCAGGTACTGCAGGTCGCGCTTCAGCGTCGCCGGCGACACCGACAACTCCTCCCGCAAGGTTTCGAAAGCCACGCAACCCCGGCTGCGCAGCAGACGCTCGATGCGGTAGAAGCGTTCGCTGCGGTCCATGGCGGCGCCTTTTAGCACATCCGTGGCTCACGCATGAGCCTTCGGGAACCCGCAAATAAGTTCACGCCGGCGGGCTCTGGCTCACGCCATGAGCTTCTCGGTTGCGACACTGGCTTCATCGTTGCAGCTCCTGCAGCGTCGATCGAATCCAACTTGACGGAGTCCGACGATGAAGACCGCCAGCCCGACCCTGCCGCACCCCCTTGCCGCACCTACCGAGCGCGCCGCCGCGACGAGCGCCCACCAGCAAATCGGCTTCGAGCTCGGCTGGGACTATGCGCGCTACCGATCGCAACCGCCTGCACCCTATCTTGCCGAGCCTTCGAGCCTGCGCGACGGGTTGGCAGCAGGCCAGGCGGTGTTCGGCGACCGCACGCTCGTGCCCGGCCGATGGGTGCGCCAGTGGCTGCAGCTGCGGCTCACCGCGTGGCTGCGCGGGCGCAGCATCGAGCTGCTGCAGGTGACGCCGCACACCCTGCAGCAGCTCGACGTCAGCCATTGCCCGATCACCCGCCAGCCGCTGACCGGCGCGCTGCGCGAAGGCGGCGCTGCGTCGATCGACCGGGTGCGCAACGATGCCGGCTACGCCGCCGGCAACCTGGTGGCGATGAGCGCGCTGGCGAATCGCGCCAAGGGGGCCCTTGGCCGCCGCGAAGCCCTGCAGCGTGCCTGCGATGCAGCCAGGCCCGGCCGCATCGACGGGCTGAGCACCGCAGAGTGGCAGCGCGTGGCGGTGCTGTGCAGCTTCGTCGAAGCCATGCCGCATGCCGACGCCTGCGCCGTGCCGCTGCTGCTGCTGCCGCCGAACCGGCTGCGCCTGTTCAACCCGGTGCAGGCGCTGCAGACCTTCGTCAGCCGGCAGATGCTCACCTCGGGATGGAGCGCGCGAATCCGGCGCTTCGAGGCGCTGCTCGCCGGCCAGCCGCTGCGGCGCGCGTTCCAGAGCTTCTTCTATGCGTTCCTGCCGCGGGTGCTCGAAGCCGGTCGCGACCTCGATCCGCTGCACAGCCGCTGGGCGGTCGAGAACGCCTGGGCGCACCCCCTCGTGCTGCGCCGCTGGAGCGACTTCGCGCGCCAGCTCGACGCCGCCGGATGCGAGCGGCTGCTGCTGCGGGCGCAGGGCAAGCAGCTGGGCGACCGACGCATCGACACCTATGACGAGGTGCAGGCGACCGAAGGCTGGAACCTCGCCTCCCGCGGCTACGTGCCGGCCGTTGCCGCCGAGCCGGCGCTGCCGGTGCAGGAGGAGCTGGCGCTTTAGCCCGGTCGCGCGATAAACTCGCCGCCCCTTGGGGAGTAGCCGGCTTTCGAAGCTTTCGAAAGCGCCTGCGTCAACATGCTCGGCGACAACGCCGTGGCGCAGGCAGCCTTGCGGTTGGCGAGACCATCGACACGTCGGCGCGGCACAGGTCGGGCAGGTCGGCGTGGCGTGGTCCTTGCTCGGCCGGAAAGCCCCCATGAACATCGCCTCCACCACCCTGCTGGCATTTGCCATGTCGGCCGACGCCTTTGCTGCGGCCATCGGCAAGGGTACGGCGCTGCAGCGACCACGCTGGCGCGAAGCGCTGCGCACCGGGCTGATCTTCGGCTGCATCGAGGCGGTGACACCGGTGATCGGCTGGCTGCTCGGCCTGGCAGCCGCGCGCTATGTTGCCGCGTGGGACCACTGGATCGCCTTCGGTCTGCTCACCGCCCTCGGCTCGCGGATGATCTTTTCCGGCTCGTCGCACGCGGCCCCGGCTGGCGACAAGCCGCAGCGCCACGGTTTCTGGCTGCTGGCGCTGACTGCATTTGCCACGAGCATCGACGCCATGACCGTCGGCGTCGGTCTGGCGTTCCTCGAAGCCGACATCCTGCCCATTGCGGCGGCCATCGGGAGTGCCACGCTGGTGATGGTGACGGCCGGGGTCATGCTCGGCCGCGTCCTCGGTGCCATGGCGGGCCGCCGCGCCGAAGTGGCCGGCGGGCTGATCCTGATCGCCATCGGCACGCTGACGCTGTTCGAACACCTGCGGGCCGGCTGAACGCAGGACTTTGTCGCTCCACTAGCATGCCGCCTGCACCGCGACCGCAACAGGAGCCGCCATGCCCCATGTGCCTGGAAAGTTCGTCTGGTTCGAACACTTGTCGAACGACCCCGCCGCCGCAAGCGCCTTCTACCAGGCGCTGTTCGGCTGGAAGATCAGCTCGACCCCGGTCGCGGGCCTTGCCTACGAGCTGATCCAGTTGCGCGCCGGCGAGGCGATCGGCGGCATCCGCGCCGCCGCACCCGGGGTGCGCAGCCAATGGACTTCGTACCTGTCGGTCGACGATGTCGACCGGAGCTTCGCCGCAGCCCTGCAAGCCGGTGCATCGGGTCTGTTGCCACCGACCCCCTTCGGCCCGATGGGGCGCGGCGCCGGCGTGCTCGATCCCACGGGGGCGTCGCTTTGCCTGTGGAAAGGCGCCTTCGGCGACCGCGCCGACCAGGACCTGGTGCCGATCGGCGACTGGTACTGGAACGAGCTTTGCACGCCCGATCCGGACATGGCCGCGGCGTTCTACGAGCGCGTCTTCGGGCTGACGACGCAGCGTGTCAGCAACAGCCTGACGCCCGAATACCGCTTCCTGATGAAGGACGGCCGCGCGCGCGGCGGTATCTACGGGCTTTCCGGCAGCGGCCGAACGCCGCGCTGGCTGCCCTACGTTCGTGTCGAGGATTGCGAGGCGGCCGCCAGCCGGGCGCAGCGGCTCGGCGCCCGCTGCCTGGTCCCTGCCACCGACATCCCCGAGATTGGCCGCTTCGCTGCGCTTTCCGACCCGCTGGGAGTGCCTTTTGCGGTGATCCGCAGCCTGGGCGTCCGGCTCAGCGCCGAGGAGGCGGAGTCGGATGCCGACCCTGGAGGCGCATTCTGAGCGCGACCGGCACCGGCCGGGCGGCGACCGCCTGCCCGGCGCCAGCCGCCTTGGCTCTGCAGGCCTGCCCGGTCATCCGATGAGGCGCACCAGCTCGTCGGCATCGACGGGTTTGGTCAGGTGCAGCTCGAAGCCAGCCTCGGCGGTCGCGCGCCGGTGGCTTTCCTGGGAATAACCGGTGACCGCGATCAGCCGGGCGTTGCGCATGCCCGGCAGTTTCTTGAGCTGTCGCGCGACTTCGTAGCCGTCCATCTCGGGCATGCCGAGATCGAGCAGAACGACGCTCGGCGAATGCGCGGCAGCGAATTCGAGCGCCTCGGCGCCCCCGGTTGCCGTCTGCACATCGTGCCCCGCGAATTGCAAGAGCGCTGCCAGGCTCTCGGCGGCGTCGCGGTTGTCGTCGACGACCAGCACCGAAGCGGGTGGCTTGCGCATGCCTTGCAGTTTCGTCTGCGTTGCGGGTTCCTCGATCCCGATCATCGGCAAGGTCACGGTCATGTTCGTGCCGTGGCCCAGTCCGGCGCTGGCCGCGGTCACCGTCCCGCCGTGGATTTCGACGATGGTCTTGACCAGCGTCAAGCCGATGCCCAGACCGCCTTCCGAGCGTCCGAGCCCGCGCGAACCCTGGACGAACGGATCGAAGACGCGTTGCAGAAGCGCCTCGTTCATGCCGATCCCGTTGTCGGACACCTCGAGCCTGACGACCGGCCCATCGCGTTCGACGCAGACGCGGATGCGGCCGCGGTCCGGCGTGTACTTCGCCGCATTGGTCAGCAGATTCACCAGCACCTGCGACAGCCGCGTAGAGTCGCCGAGGATATGCACCGGGTCCTCGGGCAGTTGCGCTTCGAGCGTGTGACCGTAGCCCTGAACGATTGCGCCGACCGAATCGATCGCCATACGGACGAGCGCATTGAAGTCGAGCGGCATCCGGTCCAGCCGGATCTTTCCGGTGGTGATGCGGCTCACGTCCAGCAAATCGTCGACGAGTCGCGCCATGTGCTTCGTCTGCCGACCGATCAGTTCGACACACCATTCCGATTGCGCCGTGCCGCCGAGCTTCTTCAGGATCGCCACCGCATTGCGGATCGGCGCCAGCGGATTGCGCAGTTCGTGCGACAGCATGGCGATGAACTCGCTCATGCGACGACCTTCGGACTCCAGTTCCTCGACCCGGCGCCGCTCGCTGAGGTCGCGGATGATCTGCACGAAACCGCGCACCGCGCCGGTCGGCTCGCGCAGCACGGTCGTCGCGACCTCGGCCCAGAACGAGGCGCCGTCGGATTTGCGCCGCCATCCTTCGAGCTGCAGGTACCCGGCGGTACGCGCCGAGGCAATCTCGGCGCGGGCCCGGCCGGCGTTGCGATCCTCGTCGGTGTAGAGCAGCGCCACCTCGCGGCCGAGGATTTCGTCGGCGGCGAAACCCAGCACGCGCTCGGCGCCGCTGTTCCAGGTGCGGATCACCCCGGCCGCGTCGAGCAGGAACATCGCGTGGTCCTTCACGCCGTCGACCAGCAGGCGCAGGTTCTGTTCGCGTTCTTCCAGTTGTTCCTGGTGCCGTCGGCGTTCGCTGAGGTCGCGCGTGACCTTGGAAAAGCCGCGAAGCTGCCCGTCCTCGTCGCGGATCGCCGTGATGATCACGTTGGCCCAGATTCGCGAGCCGTCCTTGCAGACCCGCCAGCCTTCGTCCTCGAAACGGCCCATCTCGCGGGCCCGCTTCAGCTCCTCCTGCGGCCAGCCTCTTTCGACGTCCTCAGGCGGGTAGAACATCGAAAAATGCCGGCCGATCGCCTCACGCGCGGTATAGCCCTTGATTCGCTCCGCGCCCAGGTTCCAGCTGGAGATGATGCCGGCCGGATCGAGCATGAAGATGGCGTAGTCCTGAACGCCCTCGACCAGCAGCCGCAGGCTGCGCTCGCTTTCGCCCAGCCGGCTTTCATGCTCGCGCCGCTCGGTCAGGTCGCGCGTCACCTTCGAGTAGCCGAGCAGCCCGCCATCGGCGCCGCGCATCGGTGTGATGACCGCGTTGGCCCAGAACCGGGTTCCGTCCTTGCGAACCCGCCAGCCTTCGTCTTCGAAATGCCCGGCCACCAGCGCCCGTCGCAACGCGTCGGCCGGCCCGTCGGCGGCCAGCGCCTCGGGGGTGTAGAAGATCGAGAAATGCTTGCCGACGATCTCGCTGGCGGCATACCCCTTGATGCGTTCGGCTCCCGCATTCCAGGAGATGATGACGCCGCCGGGCGTCATCGCGAAGATCGCGTAGTCGTGAACGCTCTCGACGAGACGGCGGAACAAGTCGTCGCCGGTCGACTGCAATGGCGCGCCGTTGCGCGGCTCGGCGCCGGTCGTGCTGGAAGGCTCAGCGACTGCTCGCTTCGGGTCGTTCGGCATCATCACCGTTTCGGGAAACACGCCAATGTACTGCCACTGCCCAGACAAGCCGCGCCAGCGGCGATTGCGCGAGCCGCAACCGCCCGCGCACACCTTTGTGCAAACCCTCTCGACCTGGAGCCGCCTTGTTGCCGATTGAGGATTACGCGCTGATCGGCGACTGCCACACCGCGGCGCTGGTCGGCCGGGACGGCTCGATCGACTGGCTGTGCCTGCCGCGCTTCGATTCGGGCGCCTGCTTCGCCGCGCTGCTCGGCGGTGCCGAGCACGGGCGCTGGCTGATCTCGCCCGGGGAGGGTGCGCGCTCGGTGCGCCGCGCCTACCGGGATGGCACACTGATTCTCGAAACCGATTTCGAGACCGCCGACGGCGCGGTTCGGCTGATCGACTTCATGCCGATGTCGAACCAGCGCTGGGACGTGATCCGCATCGTCGAAGGGCTGCGCGGCCGGGTACGGATGCGCATGGAACTGGTGGTGCGCTTCGACTACGGCTCGATCGTGCCCTGGGTGCGCCGCACCGGCGAGACGCTGATGGCGACCGCCGGGCCGGACACGCTCGAGCTCGACACCCCGGTGCCGACCCACGGCGAGCACATGAGGACCGTGGCCGACTTCGAGGTCGGCGCCGGCGACCGGGTGCCCTTTGTCCTCAACTACCGGCCGTCGCACGCGCCCACGCAGCCGGCCATCGACGCCGAGCAGACGCTGCGCGATACCGAAGCGCACTGGCTTGCCTGGTCGGGCAAGTGCCGCTATGAGGGCCGCTGGCAAGCGCCGGTGTTGCGCTCGCTGATCACCCTGAAGGCGCTGACCTACATGCCGACCGGTGGCATCGTCGCCGCGCCGACGACCTCGCTGCCCGAGCAGCGCGGCGGCGTGCGCAACTGGGACTACCGCTTCTGCTGGCTGCGCGACGCCACCTTCACCCTGAACGCGCTGCTGCTGGCTGGCTACACCGGCGAGGCCGAGGCCTGGCGCGAATGGCTTCTGCATGCGGTGGCCGGCAGCCCGGCCGACATGCAGATCCTCTACAGCGTCACCGGCGAGCGCCGGCTCGAGGAGCTGGAGCTCGGCTGGCTGCCCGGGTACGGCGGCGCGGTGCCGGTGCGCATCGGCAATGCCGCGGCGAGCCAGTTCCAGCTCGACGTGTATGGCGAGGTCATGGACACGCTGCACCTGGCGCGCGCCGCCGGGCTGGCCGAGGCGCCGCACGTCTGGCGCATCCAGCGCGCGCTGCTCGATTTCCTGTGCAAGCAGTGGCAGGCGCCGGACGAGGGCATCTGGGAGGTTCGCGGCCCGCGGCAGCATTTCACGCATTCGAAGGTGATGGCCTGGGTCGCCTTCGACCGCGCGGTCAAGGCGGTCGAGCGCTTCGGCCTGCCCGGTCCCGTGGAGGCCTGGCGCCATAACCGCGATGCCATTCATGCGCAGGTCTGCGAGGCGGGGTTCGACGCCGGCCGCAACAGCTTCATGCAGCACTACGGCGCGACGAGCGTCGATGCCAGCCTGCTGTTGATCCCGCTGGTCGGCTTCCTGCCGCCGGACGATCCGCGGGTGGTCGGCACGATTGCGGCGGTCGAGCGCGAACTGCTCGAGGGCGGGCTGCTGTTGCGCTACCGGACCGAAAGCGGTGTCGACAACCTGCCGCCGGGCGAAGGCGCCTTTTTGCCGTGCAGCTTCTGGCTTGCCGACTGCATGGCGGTGACCGGCCGGCGCGCCGAGGCCGAGGCGCTGTTCGAGCGGCTGCTCGGACTGTGCAACGACGTCGGCTTGCTGGCCGAGGAAGTCGAGCCCAGCACCGGCCACCTGCTCGGCAATTTCCCGCAGGCGCTGACGCACATGGCGCTGATCAACACCGCGCGGCTGCTGACGCTGCCGCCGCAGGAAGTCGACCGTTCGTGCCAGGCGGGCGAGCGGCCCACGACCGCAGGGCAGGCGCCATGAGCACGGTCTCCGGGGCGATCGGGACGGGGCCTGCCTTGCCGTCCGGCGGCGCCGCACGCCGCAAGGGGGTGCACGCGTGAACAGCCCCGAACATTGGTCTGCCAACGCGGGGGATGCCGAGGTCTGCCGCCTCGACATACCGCCCGACGCCGAGCGCGAACGCCGCTTCGAGGTGAGTTGCCGCTTTGTCGTTGCCCATCCGGGCAGCGGCCTTGCGCGGCACGGCATGAGCGTGACCGTCGATGGCGCGCAGGAGTGGTCGCGCGAGATCGACACCGCCGAGGGCAGCAGCGACAGCCTCGACGTGGGTTTCAACCGCCGCGTCGCCGTGGGCCGGCCGCTGCGCATCGTCGTCACGACGCGCGTCGAGCGCGCACGGCGGCAGCGGCTGACGCTGAGCGCCGAGGAGACCTGACCCGGCGGCTCGGCAGCGACGGTTCTCGGGCCACGCCGCGCAACGCTCGGCACTCGATTTGCTGTTGTTTCGGATCGTCATCACCCCGGAGATCGCCATGACCAAACCGAATTCCCTTCACACCCTGTCGCTTGCCGCCTGCCTGGCACTCGCCGCCCCGCTCGCCGCAAGCGCAGCCGACGGGGTTGCCCGCGCCGACGCTGCCTTTATGAAGAAGGCTGCGGCCGAAGGAATGATGGAAGTCGAGCTCGGCAGGCTGGCCCAGTCCAAATCTTCCAACGACGCCGTGCGCCAGTTCGGCAAGCGCATGGAGGAGGACCACTCCAAGGCCAATGACCGGCTGAAGTCGATCGCCACGGCAAAGGGCGTCGAGTTGCCGGCGGCCCCCTCAAAGAAGGAGATCGGCAAGCTGCAGGACAAGTCGGGCGCCGATTTCGACCGCGACTACATGAAGCACATGGTCGCCGACCACAAGAAGGACATCTCGGCCTTCGAAAAAGCGGCCCGGTCGAAGGACCCCGAGGTGAAAGGCTTCGCCAGCGAGACCTTGCCGACCCTCCAGGAGCACCGCAAGCTGGCGGAGCAGACCTACGAGTCGGTGAAGTCGACGAAAGCCCCGGCCGGCGAGCGGATGGAAATCAAGCGCTGATTCGCCCTGGCACGACCGGGCCTGCTCAGCCGTTGGCGATCCGCGCCACCAGCGCCCGGGTGAACGCCTTGGTGTTGGCGCTGCCCTTCAGGTCGCCGGTGCGCACCTTGTCGATGTTCAAGGTCTGGTCGATCGCACGGCGCAGGCGCTGCGCCTTGTCGCCGAGCGCCACGTGCTCGAGCATCATCGCCGCGGCCAGCAGCAGCGCCGTCGGGTTGGCGACGCCCTTGCCGGCGATATCGGGCGCCGAGCCGTGCACCGCCTCGAAAATCGCCGCGTCGGCACCGATGTTGGCGCCCGGCGCCATGCCCAGGCCGCCGACCAGCCCCGCCACCAGGTCCGAGACGATGTCGCCGAACAGGTTGGTGGTGACGATGACGTCGAACTGCGACGGGTCGAGCACCAGCTTCATGGCACAGGCGTCGACGATCACCGTGTCGATCTCGAAGGCGTCCCTGTACTTGCGCTCGTAGAGCTCGAGGCCGGTCTCCAGGAAGATGCCGGTCAGCGCCTTCATGATGTTGGCCTTGTGGACGATCGTCACCTTGCGCCGGCCGGTCGCCGCCGCATGCGCAAAGGCGTATTCGAGCAGGCGGCGGCTGCCGGCGCGGGTGTTGATACCGGTGGCCATCGCCACCGCGTGCGGGTCGTCGTCGATGCGGATGTAGTGCTCGTGTCCGATGTAGAGGCCCTCGAGGTTCTCGCGCACCACGACGAGGTCGACGCCGTCGTAGCGCCCTCCCGGGATGATGGTGCGCGCCGGGCGCAGGTTGGCGAAAAGGCGAAACTCCTCGCGCAGGCGCACGTTGGACGAGCGGTAGCCGCCGCCCGAAGGTGTTTCCAGCGGTCCCTTCAACGCCAGCCGGGTGCGGCGGATGCTGTCGAGCGTGGCCTGTGGCAGCGGATCACCCGCCACCTCGACGCCGCGGAGCCCCGCGATCTGCGAGTCCCAGTCGAACGGCGCCTCGAGCGCTTCGAGCACGGCCAGCGTGGCGTCGACGATTTCCGGGCCGATGCCGTCACCCGGGATCAGGGTGGCGGGAATTCGGTTGGGCGATAGGGTTTCGGACATGGCGGTCTTCCGGGTCGGCAGGCAGTGGACTCAAGCCCGGGCCATGCTTGCAAGTCCCGCGCCCGCCGGTTCGGCCCAGGACGTTGGCGGCCTGCCTACAGCCGTGCCTCGAAGGTGTTGCACCGATCCACCGCGCCGCTGTCGAGCCCGCGCTTGAACCAGGTCATCCGCTGCTGGCTGCTGCCGTGGGTGAAGCTTTCGGGGACCACCGTCCCGCGCCCCTTGCGCTGCAGGTTGTCGTCGCCGATCTGGCTGGCCGCGTTGAGCGCCTCCTCGACGTCGCCTTTTTCAAGCCAGCCCTTGCCCTTTTGCGAGTGGTGGGCCCAGACCCCGGCGAAGCAGTCGGCCTGCAGTTCGACCCGCACCGACAGCGCATTGCCCTGCGCCTGCGACACCCGGCCGCGCTGTGCGTCGACCTTGCCGGTGACACCGATCTGGTGCTGCACGTGGTGCGCAACCTCGTGGGCGATGACATAGGCCTGGGCGAAGTCGCCCGGTGCGCCGAGCTTTCGCTGCAGCGTGTCGAAGAACTCCAGGTCGATGTAGACCTTGGAGTCGCCAGGGCAGTAGAACGGCCCCATCGCACTTTGTCCGGTGCCGCACGCCGTGGGCGTGGCACCGCGGAACAGCACCAGCACCGGTTCGCGGTATTTGCCGCCGCTGGACTGGAAGATCCGGCCCCACACCTGCTCGGTGTCGCGCAGCACGGTGGCGACGAAGGCTGCGGCGGGATCGCCCGGCGCAGGCCGGCCGGGCTGCACCCGGGGTTGCTCGGCGACCGTGCCGCCATCGCCGCCGCTGAGCAGGCCCAGCACGGTCAATGGGTTGATGCCGAAGATCCAGCCGGCCAGCAGTGCCACCGCAACGGTTCCGACGCCGATGCCCTTGCCGCCGAATCCGCCACCGCCCGAGCCACCGCTGCGCCGGTCTTCGACGTTGCTGCTCTGATCCTGACCTTCCCACTTCATGCCCTGGCTCCCGGCTGTCTTGCGCGCCCGGGGGCAACCCACTCGCCCAGCCTGGGCACCGCCGCCGTAAGGGACGAAACCGCTGCGCCGCAGGCGTTTGCGGTTCCCCCCGGAAGGCCGCACGGTCGACTGGCGGCGATACGACCCGGGGGTCGGAGGAAGCGGCGCTTCAACCCATCGCGTAGATCGACAACCCGTTCGTCGTCCGCACCGCCACGGCCCGCCCGCTGGGCGCCGTCACGAGCTGCAGAACCGGCGCATCCGCTTGAAGCGACGCGACGATCGTCTTCGTGTCGAGATCGACGACGCGCACCTGTTGCCAGTTCTGCGATGGCAGCAGCAACCACCGGCCCATCCGGGCCGTGACGTCCAGATCGCGCTCCCCCAAGCGGTGGTTGGTGAGTCCGGTCGCGACGCGCTCGGCGCTCAGGCCGGCGCCCTGGTAGCGGTGCAGCACCCCGCCGATGTGCGGCGTGTGGACGGCCCACAGTTCGGCCCCGGCCGGCTCGACGCTCGCGGGCGAGAGCCAGCGGTTGCGCGTGCCGATGAAGGGGCCCGCGGCAGCGATCTCCAGCGCCGAGCCGGTGCGCAGCGAAGCCGCGACGACAGCCAGCTGGGCACCTGTCGGCCCCGACCGCACCGTGACCAGTCCGTGGCGCCCGTCGGGCAGTCGCCATGGACGCAGATGCCGGTCCTCGAACACCTCGGGCTCGGCAAGCTGCAGCGTGCGCAGGGGCTGCAGGCTGCGCCGCTCGAGCCACAGCACCTTGGTGGCCTCGATGTCGTCGCCGAGCACGGCGTGCGGGTAGCGATGCCGGTCGGGGCCGGCAAGCACGGCCACGTGGCCGCCATTGCCCTGGTCGTCCCCGCGGCCGTCGAGATCCACGAGGACTGGCACCGCGTCCGGCAGCACGGCTTCGGCGCTGCGCGCGACGACCTGCCACACCCCGCGGGCGTCGGGTTCGAATCGCGCCACCAGGGTGCGTCCCTCGTGTTCGACGAGACCGATCATGGCCAAGGGCAGGCCACACAAGCCGCCGTGGAGGGCCAGCTGCACGCCCGAGCGCTCGGGCGCCGAAAAGGAAGCCCCGTCGGCACGCACCCACAGGCGCCCGTCGAGACCGCGGCCGGCGATGCGTCCGTGGCGAACATCGAGCGATCCGGCGGGCGCCAGGCCCTCGCCCAGCGAGCGCGTGCGCCCGTCTTCGAAGACCCGCCAGAGCCGGCCGCTGCGGTCCCGCGCCAGCCAGCCGTCGCTGCCGGCCGCATCGATGCGCGCGAGGTCTCGAAGCGCCACCGCCTTCAGGGCATCCGACCGGGTTCGGGCCGCTGCCGGGCCGAAGTCGAAGCCCCAGCCGATGGCGGCCAGCGCGGCCGAAACCCGGCTCAGCATGCGGCGACGCGACGGACCGGGCCGGTTTCGAATCGGGCTCGGCACGTTCACCAGCGCAGCACTCGCGGCCCCAGCACCGCGCCCACCGCGCCGGTCAGGGCGATGCCCAGCGTGTACCAGACCGCCACGAAAGCCGGCGACGCTTCGGGGCAGGACAGGGCATAGCCGAAGGCGCCGACAGCGCCGGCCAGCAAGCCCGCGGCGAACCCGGCCGCACGCGGCCGCGTCGGCGCCAGGCCGCGCACCGCCCAAAGCGACGCCGCCAGGGCCGGCAGCGACAGCAGCAGCACGCTCCACGGACAGGTCGACCAGGAATGGCCCAGCAGGGCCTGCAACCGGGCGCCGGTCGGTTCGGCGACCAGCGACATCGCTCCCACCAGGGCCATGATGATCAACACCGCCCACACGGCGCGGCGCGGCTGCACGACGGGTGCCGCGGGCCGGGACAAGCGCGCGGTCAACCAGGCGGCGGCCAGGGCCAAGGCGCCGGCGTAGACCATCTTGGTCCAGGGTACGGGGGTTGCGAACATGCCCGTCGGAATCGCGCCGAACCAGTAGACGGCCGCAACCGCGCTCACCAGCAAGCCGGCCAGTGCCGCCCGGGAAAGCCGCCGGGCCACCAGCGCGCGCGGGGCCGGGCCCGCGTCGCGCGCCAGCAGGTCGATCAGCGCGTCGGTCTTCATCGCCGTGCTTCTCGAGCGGGCGCGTTCAGGGCTCGATCGTCCTTGCGCACCCGCTCTGCCAGGCGCTTCAGCCCCCGGTGCACCTGCACCTTGATCGCCGATTCCGAAGCGCCGGTGCGCGCTGCCGCTTCGGCAACCGACAGGCCCTCGAGCTTGGTCAGCACGATGGCCTGCCTTTGCGCCTGCGGCAGCTCATCGAACAGCACTTCCAGGTCGCGCCGCGCGCCACCGTCGTCGGGTTCTGCTGCCAGCAACTGCTCGTCGACATCGTCGATGGCGTCGTGCAGGCGGTCGCGGCGACCTCGCCGGCGCCACAAATCGACCAGCTTGTGCCGGGCAATGGCCACCGCCCAGGCGCTGACGGGCAGCGTCGGGACATAGGTGCCACGTTGCAGATGCAGAGCCAACAGCGTCTCCTGAACCAGATCCTCGACCTCGTCCGGCAAGCCGGAAAGGCGGCGTTTCAGATAACCGCGCAGGCGGGTGGCGAGCAAGCCCAGGCATTGCCGGTAAGCCGCGTCGTCGCCCGACTGCGCACGCAGCCACAGCGGCTTGAGGGCGGACTCGAAGTCGCCGGGGCTGGCGTCGACAGGCATTTCGCGGCTCGGGGTCCTTCGGTTACATCGGCCCGCGCCTTCGATGCGGGGTTGCAAGCGCAGATCGCACGGCTGCGGGATTGTGCCGTCCGGGTATCCGGTGGGCGTGCCTGGCGCGAGGGGGTCAGCGAGTGGAGGCCAGGCCAGCGGCGGGTAGTCGGTGCAACCCCGGCCGGTTCGCACCGCTGTAACCGTTTCGCGCGAAGCGGCGAATAGCGGGCATCGGCCCAGGCCTGACGAGACCACAGCACCGTGCATGCCACGCTACCCCTGCTTATCGCGACCGATTTCCCGCCTGTCCAGCGCGGCGCGCTCGAAACCCTCCAGGTGAACCTGGGCTACAAATGCAACCAGAGTTGCCTGCATTGCCATGTCGCGGCCAGCCCGCAGCGCACCGAGATGATGGACGGCGACACGATCGCGCTGGTGCTCGAGGTTCTGCGCAAGCGGCGCATCGGCTCGCTCGACCTGACCGGCGGCGCACCGGAGTTGAACGTGCACTTCCGCGACCTGGTGCGCCAGGCGCGCGCAGCCGGCGTGCGCGTGATCGATCGCTGCAACCTGACCATCCTGTCGGAGCCGGGGCACGAGGACCTGGCCGCCTTCCTGGCCGAGCAGGGCGTCGAGATCACCGCATCGCTGCCCTGTTATTCACCGGCCAACGTCGACCGGCAGCGCGGCGACGGCGTCTTCGAGCGCAGCATCGCCGGGCTGCGCCAGCTCAACGCGCTGGGTTATGGCGACCCGGTCCGCGGCCTGGTGCTGAACCTCGTCTACAACCCGCAGGGCGCCGTGCTGCCGCCGCCGCAGGGGCCGCTGGAGGCCGACTACAAGCGTGAGCTGCTGCTGCACTTCGGCATCCGCTTCGACCATCTGTACGCGTTGACGAACATGCCGATCCAGCGCTTCGGCAGCACGCTGGTCAGCAAGGGCACCTTCGGCACCTACATGCAGCTGCTGCGCGACAGCTACCGCACCGAGAATCTCGACACCGTGATGTGCCGCAGCCTGCTCAGCGTCGACTGGCAGGGCCACCTGTACGACTGCGATTTCAACCAGATGCTGGGTCTGCGCGCCAGCGTGGCGGGGCTGCAAAGGCCTCATCTGCGCGACCTGCTGGCGCACGACCCGGCGGGTGCGGCAATCCGCATTGCCGACCACTGCTACGGATGCACGGCCGGCCAGGGCAGCAGTTGTGGCGGTGCGCTCGAAGCGGCGGCACCGGCCGAGGTCCCGCTCGCACCCATCCGCGCGTGGGCAGGAGCGCACTGATGGCCCGCCCGTCCAAGGCCCTGATGTGGGCGGGTGCGGTCGGTCTGGCGCTGGCGGCCGTGTGGGCGTGGCGCCACTTCGACCTGGGCGCGTTGCTGACGCTGGACAACCTGAAGGTCAGCCGCGATGCGCTGCAGGCCCGGGTGCAGACCCAGCCGCTGGCCACGGCCGCCGCGTTCTTTGCCGTCTATGTGGCGGCTGCGGCGCTGTCGATCCCGGGTGCGGTGATCCTGACGCTGGCCGCCGGCGCGATGTTCGGCCTGGGCTGGGGCCTGCTGCTGGTGAGCTTTCGCGTCCAGCCTGGGCGCACTGCTGGCCTTCCTGGTGGCGCGCTACCTGTTGCGCGACACCATCCAGGCCCGCTTCGGCAAGGCGCTGGCGCCGATCAACGAGGGCGTGCGCAAGGACGGCACCTTCTACCTGCTGACGCTGCGGCTGGTGCCGGTGTTCCCGTTCTGGCTGATCAACCTGCTGATGGGCCTGACGCCGATGCGGTGCGGGCCGCTTCTACGCCGTCAGCCAGGTCGGCATGCTCGCGGGCACCGCGGTTTACGTGAACGCCGGCACGCAACTGGCGGCCATCCAGTCGCCGGGCGACATCCTCTCGCCGGGCCTGCTGGGCAGCTTCGTGCTGCTGGGCGTGTTCCCGCTGCTGGCCAAGGCCGGTCGTGGGCTGGCTGCGCGCGGCGCAAGGTCTATGCGAAGTGGACCCAACCCGATGCCTTCGACCGCAACCTGGTCGTCATCGGCGCCGGCGCCGGCGGCCTGGTCTCGGCCTACATCGCCGCGGCGGTGAAGGCCAAGGTGACGCTGATCGAAGGCCACAAGATGGGCGGCGACTGCCTGAACTTCGGCTGCGTGCCGAGCAAGGCGCTGATCCGCTCGGCCAAGATGGCCAAACAGCTGACGAAGGCGCATGAGCTGGGCGTGGCCGATGCGGCGGGCCGGGTGGACTTCGCGGCGGTGATGCGGCGCGTCCACGGCGTCATCCGCGACATCGAGCCGCACGACTCGGTCGAGCGGTACACCGGCCTGGGTGTCGAGGTGCTGCAAGGCCATGCGCGCATCACCAGCCCCTGGCGCGTGGAGGTGACGCTGGCCGATGGCAGCACACGGCCGCTGACCACGAGAACATCGTCATCGCCGCGGGCGCCAGCCCCTTCGTGCCGCCGATCCCGGGGCTGAAGGAAGCCGGCTTCCACACCAGCGACACGGTGTGGGGCCTGACCGAGCTGCCCGCGGCGCCTGGTGGTGCTGGGCGGCGGCCCGATCGGCAGCGAGCTGGCGCAGAGCTTCGCGCGGCTGGGCAGCGCCGGTGACGCAGGTCGAGATGGCGCCGCGCATCATGGTGCGCGAGGACCCCGAGGTCTCGGAACTCGTCGCAGCCTCGCTGCGCGCCGACGGCGTGCAGTTGCTGACCGGCCACCAGGCGGTGCGGGTGGAGGTGGTCGACGGCGAGAAGCGACTCGTCGCCGAGCACGAAGGCGCCGAGGTCGTGATCCCCTTCGACGAACTGCTGTGCGCGGTGGGCCGCAGCCCGCGCGTCACCGGCTACGGGCTGGAGGAGCTGGGCATCCCGCTCACGCCGCGCAAGACGATCGAGACCAACGCCTACCTGCAGACGCTGTACCCCAACATCTACGCCGTGGGCGACGTGGCAGGGCCGTTCCAGTTCACGCACACGGCGGCACACCAGGCCTGGTACGCCGCGGTCAACGCGCTTGTTCGGCAGGTTCCGCAAGTTCAAGGCCGACTACCGCGTGATCCCCTGGGCCACCTTCACCGACCCCGAGGTGGCCCGGGTCGGCCTGAGCGAGAGCGAGGCCAGGGAGCAAGACATCGGCCTATGAGGTGACGACCTACGGCATCGACGATCTCGACCGCGCCATCGCCGACGGCACCGCGCACGGCTTCGTCAAGGTGCTCACCGTGCCCGGCAAGGACAAGATCCTGGGCGTGACCATCGTCGGCGAGCACGCCGGCGACCTGCTGGCCGAGTACGTGCTGGCGATGAAGCACGGGCTGGGCCTGAACAAGATCCTCGGCACCATCCACACCTACCCGACGCTGGCCGAGGCCAACAAGTACGTGGCCGGCGAGTGGAAGCGCGCGCACGCACCGAAGAAGCTGCTCGACTGGGCGGGCCGCTACCACGCCTGGGAGCGCGCATGACGATGCGGTCTCGACGCAGCTTGCTGCGCTCTGCGTGGGCTGCGGCGATCGCGGTCGTGGCCACGGCCACCGTGGGGCCTGCCAGGGCGCAGGCCTTCGATCACCTGCACGGGGCCTGGACCGCACTGCTGCGCAAGCATGTGCGTCTGCTGCGGGGTGGCCAGGCCACGCAGGTTCACTACGCCGGCTTTGCCGCCGATCGCAGCGCACTGAAGGTTTACCTCGACAGCCTGTCGGCCGTGCCGCCCGCGGCCTTCGCCGGCTGGACCCGGGCCGAGCGCCAGGCCTTCCTGATCAACGCCTACAACGCCTTCACGGTCGAGCTGATCCTGACGCGCTACCCCGACCTGAAGTCGATCAAGGATCTGGGCAGCCTGCTGGGCAGTCCCTGGAAAACGAAGTGGATCACGCTGCTGGGCACCAAGGTCTCGCTCGACGACATCGAGCACGCGATGCTGCGCAAGCGCGGCGACCACGACGACCCGCGGGTGCATTTCGCGGTCAACTGCGCCAGCATCGGCTGCCCGGCGCTGCGCGAGGAGGCCTTCGTCGCCAGCCGTCTGGAGGCGCAGATGGACGAGCAGACGCTGCGCTTCATGAGCGACCGCACGCGCAACCGCTACAACGCGCAACGCGGGCGGCTGGAGCTGTCGAAGATCTTCGACTGGTACGGCGAGGACTTCCGGCTCGGCCACCGTGGCATCGCGTCGCTGCAGGCCTTCGTCGGGCGCTTCGCCGACCAGCTGGCCGACGCGCCGGCCGAGCGCGAGCGCATCCGGTCGGGAACGGTGGACATGGCCTTTGCCGACTACGACTGGGCACTGAACGACGTCCGGTGAAGCCCGTGCCGTCGATCGTGAAGCCGGCGCCCAAAAGCGGCGGCGCGCTGCAGATGCATGCCGGTTCAGCGCGAGCGCAGAGCCGGGTGCCGCGCTTCCTGCACGCCGACACCCGGCTGGCGCCAGCGTACCGATGACCACCTCGGTCATCGTGTTCGCCAAGGCCCCGGTTGCCGGCCTGGCCAAGACACGCCTCGCGCCGGCCCTCGGGTCGGCGGGCGCCGCGGCGCTGGCCGAGCGCATGCTGCGCCATGCGCTGGCGCAGGCCACGGCAGCCGACATCGGCCCGGTGGAGCTGTGTGCGGCACCCGACACCACGCACCCCGCCTTGCGTGACGCGGCGACGGCCTGCGGTGCCTCGCTGGCCGAGCAGGGCCCCGGCGACCTGGGCCTGCGCATGCACCGGGCCTTCGAACGCCATCTGTTGCGGCACGACCGTGCCCTGCTGATCGGCACCGACGCGCCGTCGCTGAACGCGGCGCTGCTGCGGCAGGCGGCCCAGGCGCTGCAGCAGCACGATGTCGTGTTCGTGCCGGCGCTCGACGGTGGCTATGCCCTGGTCGGTCAGCGCCAGGCCGACCCGCGCTGGTTCGACGGCATGGCCTGGAGCCACGCGCGCGTGATGGCCGACACCCGCGAGCGCCTTCGTGCGGCCGGTGTGCGCTGGGCGGAACTGCCGCCGGTGGCCGACATCGACGAGCCCGCCGACCTGGCGCATCTGCCGGCAGACTGGCTCGAGGGGCTGCAGCCCGCTCAGCGTCCACCGGAGCCGGGCGCATGAAGCGCCTGGTGCTGGCCGGTGCCGGCCACGCGCACGCGCTGGTGTTGCGCGACATGGCGCGACAGCCGCTGTCCGGCGTCGAGGTGGTGGTGGTTTCGCCCGAGCCCATGGCGCCGTACTCGGGCATGGTGCCGGGCTGGCTGGCAGGCCTCTACCGGTTCGACGAGATCGTCATCGATTTCCCAGCGCTGGCGAGCGCGGCAGGTGCGCGGTGGCTCCAGGGGGAAGTCCATGCCCTCGACCCGGCGCGCCGGCAATTGACCTTGACCGATGGCACCACGCTGGACTTCGACCTGCTTTCGCTGAACATCGGCTCGACGCTCGAGCCGCCGCAGAGCGAACATGCGCAGCTGCTGCCGTTGCGGCCACTGGCCATGCTGCGCCGTCGATACGAGCCGCTGCTGGATCGCTGGAGGGACGACCGCTCCGGTCGTCCCTTCGTCGTCACCGCAGTGGGCGGCGGCGCTGCGGGGTTCGAGGCCCTGCTGGCCGTGCTGCAGCGGTTGCGTCGGCTGCGCCCCGACCGGGTGGTGCACGGCGGGCTGCTGTCACGCGGCGCGGTGCTGCTGCCGGCGCTGGCCCCGGCGGCGCGCCGCGCCGCACGACGTGCGCTGGACCGCGCTGGCGTCGGCGTGCAGTTCGGCAGCAGCTGGGGTAGGCCGGTCGACCTCGGCAACGATGTGGTGCTGTGGGCCACCGGCGCCGAGGCTCACGGCTGGCAGCGCGATCCGGCACGGCGCGGTGGTCTGGCCGTCGACAGCGGCGGATTCATCCGGATCGATGCGCAGCTGCGCTCGGTGTCGCATCCGCAGGTGTTCGCGGCGGGTGACTGCGCCAGCTGGCCAGGCCAGGGCCTGCCCAAGGCCGGCGTCCACGCGGTGCGCATGGGGCCGGCGCTGTTCGACAACCTGCGCGCAGCCCTGACGGGCGGGGGCGACTTCGAGCTGCACCGGCCGCAGCGGCGGTTCCTGGCGCTGCTGGCCACGGGCGACGGACGCGCCATCGCGTCGCGTGGGCCGTTCGGCGCCGAAGGTGCCTGGGCCTGGCGCTGGAAGGACCGCATCGACCGGCGCTTCCTGGCGCAGTTTCGACCCCCGGGCAGCCCACGAGGCGCTGCCGAACCCATCCCCCCACCGGCCAACGCGCCGACCGCTTCCACCGGAGACCGCCCATGAACTCGAATCGACGCCGCATCTGCGCTGCGGCAGCCTTGTCGACCCTGTCCGCCCTGCCCGGCGCCGCGCTGGCACAGGCCGGTGGCGCCGGCAGTCCGTTGAAGCTCGGCGTCGGCATGTTCCAGCCCGACCGCGAGAAGAACGACGCCACCTACCGGCCGCTGGCCGCGCACCTGGCGCAGCGCCTGGGCCGGCCGGTCGAGCTGCGCACCGTCGACAGCTGGGAGGGGCTGGCCAAGAGCCTCGCCAATGGCGAAACCGACCTCGCGCTGATGGGCCCCTGGGGCTACGTGCTGGCCAACCACTACAGCGACGCGCAGGTGGTCTCGACCATCCTCTACCAGGGCAAGCCCGAGTACTTCGCGATCATCGTCACGCACCCCGAGTCCGGGCTGCAGAGCGTCGACGACCTGCTCGGCCCCCAGGGCAAGGGCCGCAACTTCGCCTTCGGCGACAAGGGCTCGACCTCGGGCTACCTGATCCCGCTGCACCTGTTCCAGCAGCAGCGGCATCGACCCCGAAAAGCATTTCGCGCGGGTGCTCTACACCAAGCACCAGGCGATCGAGACGCAGGTGACGGCCGGTCAGATCGATGCCGGCGCCGACTACAACCGCAACCGCGACCGCGATGATCGCCCAGGGCCTGATCACGCGCCGCGCGCAGCAAGATCATCTGGCAATCGGCGCCGCTGCCGAACGACGCCTTCGCGGTCAGTGCCGCGCTGGCCAGGGACGAGGCGTTCGTGCAAGCGCCTGCAGGGTGCGCTGGCCGAGATCGGCCCGCTGCTGGCGGGCCAGCCGAACCTGCTGCCCGCCAACTACACCGGCTTCGTCGCCCGCGACAACGGCTTCTACAAGCCGATTCGCGATGCCGGGCTGAGCACCGGCAAGCTGGGAGCGAAGTGACCGTGTCCGTGCTGCGGCTGCCGCTCGCCGGGCGGCTTGCAACGGGTCGCGCCGGCTTCGCCGGACTCGTCGCTGCTGTACGTCCTGCTGGTGGCGCTGTGCGTGATCACCCTGGCGGGCGCGGGCGACCTGTGCTTCGGCCGCAACCCCTGGGACAACCTCCTCAAGACCGCTGGGCGATTTCGCCCGGCCCAGCTTCCTGGACGCCTGGTTCGGTCCCGAGCGCCTGGAGTACCGCAGCGACGACGGCACGATGCTGCGGGTGGAGAACCGCCGCGAGGTCGAGGCCGCCTTCCTGGCCGCGCGTGGCCCGCGCCACCTGGGTCACCTTCCAGATCGCGACCCTGGGCTCGCTGCTGGCGGCGCTGATGGCACTGCCGCTGGCGATGCTGGTGGCGCGCAACCTGCGTGCACCGCGGCTGCTCGCGCTGGGCGCCAAGACCGTGCTGGACGTGGCGCGTTCGGTGCACACACTGGTCTTCGGCCTGATCCTGGTGGGCATCGTCGGGCTCGGGCCCGACGGCCGGTGTGCTGGCCATCGCGCTGCACTCGATGGGCACCTACGGCAAGCTGTTTGCCGAGAGCATCGAGTCGCTGGACATGGCCGCGGTCGACGCGGTTCGGGCCACCGGTGCCGGCGCAGGCGCAGGTCTTCTTCCATGGCGTCTGGCCGTCGGTGCTGCCGCAGTTCGTCAGCCACCATCTGTACGTGTGGGAATTCAACATCCGCGACTCGACCATCCTGGGACTCATCGGCGCCGGCGGCCTGGGCCTCCTGATCAGCGAGGCGGTGAGCCTGTTCCAGTGGAGCCGGCTCGCCACGCTGCTGATCGTGGTGGTGGCGCTGGTGATGGTGTTCGACGCGGTGTCGCGCCGCATTCGGAAGGCCCTGGTGTGACGCCCGCCGTGCGGATCGAGGGCGCGCGCGTGGCCGTGGGCGCCCGCGTGCTGCTCGAGTTGCCGCGGCTGGTGATCGAGACCGGCGAGCAGGTGGCCATCGTCGGTGCCAACGGCGCGGGCAAGAGCACCCTGCTGAAGCTGATCGGCGCCTTGTCGACGGCGCAGCAGGGGCAGGTGCAGGTGCTCGGGCTGTCGATCGGCCCGCGAGGCGCCGAAGACCCGGGCCGACCCGGCGCTGCCGAGCGCCGCGCGTTGCGCCGCGAGACCGGCCTGCTGATGCAGGGCCTGCACCTGGTGCCGCGCCTGAGCGCGCGTGAAAACGTGCTGATCGGCGCGCTGGCCCGGCTGCGCGGCGGCGACGCCTGGCGCAGCCTGCTGCGCTGGTACCCGTCGGCGCTGGTGGATGAAGCCGATGCCGCGCTGGCCGCACTGGGCCTGGCCGACCGCGCCGGCACGCGCGCCGACCGGCTGTCGGGCGGCGAACGGCAGAAGGTCGCCCTGGCCCGCGTGCAGTTGCAGCGCCCGCGTCTGCTGCTGGCGGACGAGCCCACGTCGGCGCTGGACCCGGCCGCCACCACGCAGGTCTGCCAGGCGCTGCGTGCGGTGGCCTCGGAACCCGGGCGCACCCTGATCACCGTGGTGCACGATCCGGAGCTGCTGCCGCTGCTGGCGACCCGCGTCATCGGCATGGCCGCGGGCCGGGTGCAGTGGGACCGGCCGATCGGCGACATCACGGCGCCCGTGTTGCAGGACCTGTATGGCCGGCGCACCGGCGAGGCGGCCGCGCGCCCTGAACACGGGCCCACCCCGGTGACCCGGCTGGCCCACGCCTGATGCGGGCAGGCCACGACCCTTTTTCCAACGACAGCAGGAGCAATCGATGAGCATGAAACGGCGAATGGCCCTCACCCTGGCGGCCGTGCTGCTGGGTGGCTGCGGCGCGATGGGTGCGCACCACGGCGCCGGGGGCCATCGCGGCCACGGCGGCAACCAGACTACTGCCACGCACGGCCTGATCGCGCTGAAAAGCCCGTACGCGCCGGCCGAGACGATGAACCGCCTGGAGGCCGAGGTGAAGAAGCGCAACCTGGCGGTGGTGTCCCGCATCGACCATGCCGCCGCGGCCCAGCGCATCGGCTCGACCCTGCGGCCGACCGAGTTGCTGGTTTTCGGCAACCCGCAGTCCGGCACGCCGCTGATGCTGTGTGCTCAGCAGATCGGCATCGATCTGCCGATGAAGGCGCTGGTGTGGGCCGACGAGGCCGGCCAGACCTGGCTGGGCTACAACGACCCGAAGTGGCTGATCCACCGGCACGGCGTCCGCGACTGCACAGCCGCCGAGCAGGTGGGCAAGGCGCTCGCCGCGATCGCCGCGGACACGGTGGCGAAGTGATCGCCACTGCGAAGGCCCCTGTGTCGGGTCTGCCGTCACCGGGGCGCAGTTGCCCCCTGCACTACCGCTACCGGCCCGAGGACTTCGCGGTTCCGGCGCCAGCCTCGCAGCAGGCGCTGGAGGTGCTCTATGTCGTGGGCGGCCTGTACGGCAACGAGCTGGCGCTGGCGCGCGTGCTGGAACTCTTCGACGCCGAGCGCGGCCGCAAGCGGCTCGTCTTCAACGGCGACTTCCACTGGTTCGACGCCGACCCGGCCACGTTCGCCAGGGTGCAGCGCGCCGTGCTGGCACATGGCGCCACGCGCGGCAATGTCGAAACCGAGCTGGCCGCGCCGGACGACAGCGGTGACGCCGGCTGCGGCTGCGCCTACCCGGACTGGGTGGGCGACGACGTGGTCGAGCGCTCGAACCGCATCCTGCGCCGCCTGCGGCTGGCGACCACCGCGGCGCAGCGTGCCGAGCTGTCGGCGCTGCCGATGTGGCTGCGCGCCGATGTCGGCTCGTTGCGGCTGGGCCTCGTGCACGGCGACGCCACCTCGCTGGCCGGGTGGGGCTTTTCGCAAGAGCAGCTGCGCGATGCAGGGCATCGTGCCGAGGTTGCACGCTGGCTGGACCGTGCCGAGGTCGACGCATTCGCCTGCACCCACACCTGCCTGCCGGTGTTCCAGGCCGTGCCGGCGCCACCCGGGCGGTCGCAGCGCTGGATTCTCAACAACGGCGCCGCCGGCATGCCCAACTTCCGTGGCGACACGGCCGGGCTGCTGACGCGCATCGCTGTCGAGCCCTTTGCCGGCCCTGAAAGGCGTTTCGGTGTGGCGATGGGACGTGGCGTGATCGCCGAGGCGATTGCCATCGACATCGACGCCCACGCCTGGCGTGCAGCCTTTCAGGCGCAGTGGCCGGCGGGCAGCGATGCACACGTGTCCTACTTCGACCGCATTGCGCGGGGTCCGGCCTACGACCCCGCGGATGCCGTCCGTCAACCGGAGTGAAGCCCATGCTGGCCATCATCGGAGGCACTGGCCTCTACGAACTTCCCGGCCTCGAGATCGCCGAGCGCCTCGTCGACCGACACCCCTTTCGGCGCGCCTTCCGGCGACATCCTGCGCGGCCGGCTGCACGACCATGAGCTGCTGTTCCTGGCGCGCCACGGCGCCGGCCACCGGCTGCTGCCGCACGAGGTGAACTACCGCGCCAACGTGTTCGCGCTGAAGCGTGCCGGCGCCACGATGCTGCTGGGCTTCTCGGCCGTCGGCAGCCTGGCGCTGGAGGTTCCCCCGGGCACATTGGCCATGCCCGAGCAGTATGTCGACTGGACCCGGGGGTCGCGCGAGCGCACGTTCTTCGGGCAGGGTGTGGCCGCCCATGTCTCGACCGCCAGGCCGGTCAGTGCGGCGCTGGTCGGCGCCGTCGAGGCTGCTGCGGCGCGCGTCGGCGCAAACCTCCAGCGTGGCCTGACCTACGCCTGTGTCGAAGGGCCACGCCTGGGCACGCAAGCGGAGAGCCATGTGCTGCGTCAGCTGGGCTGCCACCTGGTGGGCATGACCAACGTGCCCGAGGTGTTCCTGGCCCGCGAAGCGCAGCTCGCCTATGCCACGGTCGGGCTGGTCACCGACTACGACTGCTGGCTCGACGATCCGGCACAGCATGTCAGCGTGGCGGCCATCTTCGAGCGCTATGCCCACACGCTCGCGACCGCGCGGTCGGTCCTCGACGAACTGCTCCAGGCCCCGTTGCCCCTGCCTGAGCCCGAGAGCCGGGCGGCGCTGGCGGGCGCGCTGCTGACCGCGGAGGCCGGGCTGAGCGACACGCAGCGCGCCTGGCTGTCGGTGCTCAGGGCCTGATCCGCGCAGGCCGTGTGCGGCGCCGGATCGAGCGAGCGCGACCGGCGCGACGCGTTGCCGACCGTGGGGCGTTCAACCGGGTGAACCGCCTGTTCGAAGGCCGCGGCATCAGGGGCTGCGAGGCCCTCGACCGGGCGCGCGGTGCGGTGCGCGCGCGCTGCAGGGGTGGCTGCTTGGCCGAACGCCGCCGTCTGCAGCACCAGCGGCTTGATCCGTATCGGCACGCACGGGGCTGCGTGGCATCGACGGACCCCTTGCTATGCAGCGGCGGGAAAGGCAGTTATGCCTGGGCGCGGTCTGGCTCCAGGGCAACCCGAAACCTACAGTCTTCGACCCGGACCCGTCTCGACTTCCAGAGGTCCGAACCACGGAGACACACGATGCACTTCACCGGCCTCAGCGCCCTCGCGGCCACCGCCTTCCTCCTCGCAGCGTGCGGGGGCAGCGACGATTCCACGCCACCCGCTCCCGTTTCCTCCGCGCTGGCGCCGGACTGCACCGCGGTGCAGAAGCTGAGCTTCCCCAACACCGTGTTCAAGAGCGCGCTCCGGATCGATGATGGCGCCGTGAGCTCGGGCACCACGAAGCTGCCGGCGCATTGCCTCGTCACCGGCGAGATCAACCCGCGCACCGGCGTGAACGGCGTGCGCTACAGCATCGGCTTCGAACTGAGGATGCCGATCACCTGGAGCGGCCGATTCCAGTTCCAGGGCGGCGGCGGAGTCGATGGCAGCGTTCCGCTGGCCTACGGCTTCCAGCGCAACGGCAACGTGCCCGCGCTGGCGCAAGGCGCTGCCGTGGTCACCAGCGACATGGGGCATACCGGCGCCAACGGCCGCGACGCCACCTTCGGTCTCGATCCGCAGGCCCGCATCGACTGGGGCTACAACTCGATGGACAAGGTCACCCTCCTGGCGAAGGAGGTCATCGGCAAGTTCTACGGCAAGGCCCCGCAGTACTCGTACTACGCCGGAACCTCCGGCGGCGGGCGCCAGGGCATGATGATGGCCCAGCGCTTCCCACACCACTTCGACGGCGTCGTGTCGGCCGCACCCATCCTGGAGCAGCACCTGGCCCAGATCGGTTCGATGCAGATGCTCCAGGAGTTCACGGCGATCGCACCCAGGGACGCGAGCGGAGCGCCGATCCTCAGCAGGTCGTTCAGCGACGGCGACCTGAAGCTGATCACTGCCGGCGTGCTGAGGAAGTGCGATGCACTCGACGGCATCGCCGACGGCCTGATCGAGAACTACCCGGCATGCACCTACGACGTCACCGAACTGCAGTGCCCGGGTGCCAAGGCCGACACCTGCCTGTCGGCACCGCAGGTGGTCGCTTTCAACAAGGTGATGACCGGACCGCGCAACTCGGCCGGTACGCTGCTCTACCCGCCTGCTCCGTGGGACACGGGCATCGGCGAGCCCGCGTGGCGCTCCGACCAGATCGGGTCCGCAACCGGCCCCGTTCCGAACTCGGCCAAGTTCACCAACCAGTCGATCAGGTACGTCTTCATGACGCCGCCGGCCCCGGACTTCGACTACCTGAAATTCAACTTCGACACCGACCCGGCGACGATGCTCGCGTCGGCCGACTTCACCGCCACCAACTCGACCAACTACGAAGGGTTTCAAGGCACGCAAGGGCAAGCACATCGTGTACGTCGGGCTGGCCGACACGCTGGTCAACCCGAGCGGTGTCAACCGCTGGTACCGCGAGCTGGTTGCCGCCAATGGCGGGCTCGAAGCCACCAAGCAGTTCGCGCGTTTCTTCAACATCCCCGGCATGGGCCACTCGGCCGGCGGCGCTGCGCTCGACCAGCTCGATCCCGTCGCCGCCATCCAGGACTGGGTCGAGAAAGGCCAGGCACCCGAGTTCCTGGTGGCCAAGGGATCGCGCTTCCCCGGCCGCACCCGGAACATCTGTGCCTACCCGCTGATCTCGCGCTACATCGGTTCGGGCAGCGCCGACGACGCGGCCAGCTTCCGTTGCCTGATGCCCTGAGCGCGATCTGACGGAAGTCTCCCCGACAACCGGCGACTCAGGCCATGAACACGCGTGGCACGCTATGGCGTCGGCAACCGGTATCGAACGTCGTGGTGCCGCACGTCGAGGATCGGCACCTCGCGCAAGTCCTCGCGCGTGAGGTCGAACGCCTGATAGAGCGTGCGGCCCTGGCGGAGGTAGCCGTAGAAGCACTCCGCCCATTCAGCCGCCTGTGCGCCGGTGATCTCGACCTCGGTGCCGGCCATGTTGGTAAAGCGCGCGAGCTCGACCGCCACCCGCAGTGCCTTGCAAGTGGCGAGCACCGCGAGCGAGGTCTGGGACTCGACCAGCATGCCGCCGAAGGAGCGCGCTGACAGCTTGTCCACCTTGCCCGCCAGGGGCTCGAGGGTCACCGGATCGATCCTGCTGAAGATCAGGTCGCCCGTGCGCGAATCGATCGCCAGCACCAAATGGACGATGTCGTAGCGCTGCATCAGCAACTCGCTCAGGCGCTTGCGGTTGAGCGCGCGCTCGACCGTCACCCGTTGCTTGCCGAAGACCGACTGCAGCACGCTGACATCGAGCTTGAAATCGAAACGCGCGTACTGCTCGCTCGCGGCGCACAACACCCGCGGGTTCTCGATCGTCTGAACGCCGGCGGTCGTGGCTTGACTGGCCTTCTCGAGCTGGCCGAACTCGTCGGCCAGGGCCTCGAAGTCGACCGGTGGTGTGGGTACGCCGATCACCGCGGCGATCGCGTCGTACAGCTTCTGCAGCCCATCGACCTTCGCCAGCTCGACGCCTTGCAGCATCGAGAACGGGACCGGCAACTCGTTCAGTGACATCCCCGCGTGGCAGGCCGGGATCACCGGGATGCCGCGAAGCCAGGCCGCACCGGCCTCGAAGTTGATCCAGGGCCGGCCGATCGACTGCTTGCTGCATAGCACGATCTCGGCGTCGACCGCCTTCAGCGATCGCTCGATCTCGACCAGCCACTGATCGCCTGCCCTGATCGTCGCACGGTCCGATGAGACGAAGAGTTCCAGCATCCCGGGGAATCCGCTCGCCAGATGCTGCTTGAGCCTTTGAGCGATTTCGGATTCAGCCGAGATGTGGCTGACGAAGACCTGCTTGGCTGCCATGCGACATCCCCTCTGGCCAGACTGAACCCAGCGAGGCGATCCGTTGCCGCTCAGCCGCCCGCCTCGCGCCGCATGGCGGCACCCAGCAAGGCGATGAGCCGCTCGGTTGCCGGTGACCGGTAGCTGTTCTCGCGGTAAGTCAGCACCAGTCGCCGGCGCATCGTCGTCTCCTTGATCGAGACCTCCTTCAACGGGGCGGGACCTCCCAAGTCGAGGTAGTGACGCGGGATGAACGTGAGCAGGCCGGTCTCGGCGATCAGTGCGGGCAGCGTGATGAGCATGCTGCTTTCGATCTGCACCCGTGGCCGGGGCAGTCGCTTGCGATCGAAGGTCTGATCGAGCCAGTCGCGCGTCGGTGCACCCGGCTGCTGCAGGACCCAGCGGTAGCCGGCCAGGTCGCGCAGGTGGGCCTGGCCGCGCAGCAGGTCATGCCCCTCGCTTGCCGCGACGACAACGTCGTCTTCCGCGAGCAGCCGGGATGCGAACCCGTCCTCGGCCGGACCCTCGGTGCCGACCATCACGTCCAGTTCGCCGGCACGCAGCATCGGCATGAGCGTGTCGACCAGCCCGACGACGGTCCTCAAGGTCACCTCGGGGGCTTCGACGAAGAGTTGGCGCGCGGCCGAAGGCAGAAGGAAACGGGCGGCGGTCGGAACGATCCCGAGGCGGATGTGGCCCGACATCCCGCGGCCGATGCCTTCGATCTCGCGCTTGGCGCCCTCGACGTCGAGCCGCAGGCGTTGCGCCCACTTGAGCAGCACCCGGCCGGCCGCCGTGAGCCGAATGCCACGGCCGGCTTTCTCCAGCAACGGGGCGCCGCAATCCTCTTCGAGGCGCCGCACGCAACTGGTCAGCGCAGGCTGCGTGCGTTGCAGGCGTTCGGTCGCGCGGCCGATGTGTTCGAGCTCGGCGATCGTCTCGAAGTAGCGCAGGTCCCGCAAATCCATCACAAAAGTCTCATCAATGGAAACGAAGAAATTATCGATTGGACGTGAGGGCTTTGCAACACGACACTTCGCCGAGACACAGACGGGACGCCTGCGGCCTTGCCCTGACCCCGCCCCCCTTGACGGAGACATTTCATGCGATTCACTCGACGAACCTTCATCCCACTGGCCGCGGCCGTCTTCAGCGCCGGCGCCCTGGCGCAGTCCTATCCTGCAAAGCCGATTCGCCTCATCGTTCCGTTTCCGCCGGGCGGCGGCACCGACATCATTGCGCGCGAAGTCAGCCAGAAGGTGGCGAGCACCAGTGGCTGGACCTTCGTGATCGAGAACAAGCCCGGTGCCGGCGGCAACCTCGGCGTCGACGCGGCGGCCAAGTCCACGGCGGATGGCTACACCCTGGTGATCGGCCAGACCAGCAACCTGGCGATCAATCCGACGCTCTACGCGAAGATGCCCTACGACGCACAGAAGGATCTGGCGCCGATCGTTCTGCTCGCCAATGCACCGCTCGTCCTGGTGACCAGCGTCGGTTCACCGTACAAGACGCTCGCCGACGCAGTCGCCGCGGCGAAGGCGAAGCCCGGCGGCGTCAACTTCGCTTCGGCCGGCAACGGCACGGTCGCGCATCTCACCTGGGAGGCGTTCCAGAAGGCCGCAGCGATCAAGGCGCAGCACATCCCCTACAAGGGCGCAAACCAGGCGCTGACCGACGTCATCAGCGGCAATGTCGAGCTGTACATGTCGTCGGTGCCGACCCTGCTCGGCCAGATCAAGCAAGGCAAGCTGCGCGCGCTGGCGGTGTCTTCGGCAAAGCGGGTCGACGACCTGCCGAATGTGCCGACGATCAACGAGTCGGGCTACAAGGGATTCGACGCTGTCACCTGGTTCGGCTTCCTCGCGCCCGCAGCGACGCCGAAGGACGTGATCGCCAGGCTCAACGCCGAGTTCAACAAGGCGCTGCAGCAGCCCGAGCTGCGCAAGAAGCTCGGCGACGAGGGCGCCGACCCCGCCGGTGGCAGTGCCGAGCAGTTCGCCAAGGTGATCAGGGACGACGCCGCCCGCTGGGGCAAGGTGGTCAAGGACTCGGGCGTTCGCATCGAGTGATCCCGGGCGAATCCCGCCCAACCGTCCGCCGGCACGCAGCCCGGCTCCCCGCGCCTCAACTGGAGTTTTCTATGAGTCAAGCCGCTGCATTGCCCGACGTGATCCGTGATTTCGAACGCGTCAGCCCCGAAGTCGTCGCCGAGGCGTCGCAATACCCCTCCTCGATCCTCGCCGATGTGGCCGGCCGGCGCGGTGCGCTGAGCGGTCGCATCGCAGCGCTCGCGCCGACGATGAAGTTTGCCGGCCCCGCGCTGACGGTCGAGGTGCGCCCGGGCGACAACCTGATGATCCATGCTGCGATGGCGATCGCCAAGCCGGGTGACGTGATCGTCGTCGACGGCAAGGGCGACCTGTCGAGCGCGCTGATGGGCGAGATCATGTGCCAGCAGTGTGTCGCGCTCGGCGTCGCCGCCGTCGTCATCGACGGCGCGGTACGCGACAGCGTCGCGCTGCGCGAGCTCGGCCTGCCGATGTATGCCGCCGGGCTCAACCCGAACGGTCCGACCAAGTTCGTTCCCGGCCGCCTGAACCACCCGATCTCGATCGGCGGCGTGAGCGTCAACCCCGGCGACCTGGTCATCGGTGACGGTGACGGCGTGACCGTCATCGAGCGCGACAAGGCCGCGGCCATGCTGCCGCTCGCGGCCGAGAAGCTCGACGCCGAGACCCGCCGCATTGCCGACATCAAGAGCCGCAAGTCGCTGCGCCCGGGATGGCTCGACGGCGCCCTGCGCGCGGCGGGCGTGATCAAGGAAGGCGAGACGCTGTGAGCGCGAAGAAGCCCGTCCTCCTCGTCACCGGCGCCGACCTGGCGAGCCAGGCGCTCGCACTGCTGAGCGACTTCGACGTGGTGTATGCCGGCAAGACGCCGAGCGAGGACGACATCGTCGCGCTGTGCGCCAGGCACGACCCGGCGGCGATCATCGTTCGCTACAGCAAGGTCGGCGCGGCGGCGATGGACGCCGCACCGAGCCTGAAGGTCGTCTCCAAGCACGGCAGCGGCACCGACACGATCGACAAGGTCGCGGCCAAGGCGCGCGGCATCGAGGTCGTCGCCGCCGTCGGCGCGAACGCCGCGGCCGTGGCCGAGCAGGCGCTGGCGCTGCTGCTCGCGTGTGCCAAGTCGGTGGTGACGCTCAACGAGCGCATGCATGCCGGCCACTGGGACAAGGCCACGCACAAGAGCGTCGAACTCGAGGGTCGCACGGTCGGCGTGATCGGGCTCGGCGCCATCGGGCTGCGCTTCGCGCGCATGGCCGATGCGATGGGCATGCGCGTGCTCGGCTTCGACCCGTACGCCAAGGACCTGCCGGCCTATATCGAGAACGCCGAGCTGGCGACGATCTGGCGCGAAGCCGATGCGATCTCGCTGCACTGCCCGCTGACCGCCGACAACGCCAAGCTGATCAACGCCCAGACCCTGGCCGCCTGCAAGAAGGGCGTGATCGTCGTCAACACCGCTCGGGGCGGGCTGATCGACGAAGCCGCGCTGCTCGACGCGGTGCGCTCGGGCCAGGTGGCGAGCGCCGGCCTGGACAGCTTTGCAGTCGAGCCGATGACCGCGCCGCATCCCTTCCACGGCGAAGCGCGAATCACGCTCAGCCCGCACATCGGCGGCGTCACGGCAGACGCCTACGTGAAGATGGGCGTGGCCGCGACCAACAACGTGCTCGCTGTCCTCAACCGCTGAGCGACAGGCCGGAGCCGAACCATGGCACAGCGCTGGATTCAGGCTCCGCCTGCGAGCCGCTGGGGCGAGTTCGGCCCCGACGACCAGCGCGGGCGCATGAACCTCGTCACGCCGGCGAAGGTGCTGCAAGGCATCGCCGAGGTGCGGGAGGGCCGAACCTTCTGCCTCGGCCTGCCGCTCGACATGCCCGGCGGCCAGACGCTGAACCCCCGACGCATCGCACCGCAGCGCGACGCGGTGGTGCGCGGCCGAGCACGGGGTCCAGGGGCGCGGCGTGATGATCGGCCTCGATCACCATCTCGGCCGCAAGCGCCAGGCGGTGGGCTACGACACGCTGATGCGCATTCTCGAAGCCGACCGCGTCGAGATCGAGCCGGGCGACATGGTCTGCGTGCACACCGGCTTCGCCGACACCCTGCTGGCGATGAACCGCCAGCCCGACCTCGGGCGATTGCACGAAACCGGCAGCGGGCTCGACGGCTGGGACACCAAGCTGCTCGACTGGATCGTCGACGTCGAGCTGGCCTGCCTGCTGGCGGACAACCCCGCAGTCGAACTGGTCGTGCCGAAACTCGCTTCCCCCATGCCCCTGCGGCGGCCGCGGCTGCCGCTGCACGAGCACTGCCTGTTCAAGAACGGCATCCATCTCGGCGAGCTCTGGTACCTGACCGAGCTGGCCGCCTGGCTGCGCGCAAACGGCCGAAGCCGCTTCCTCCTGACGGCGCCCCCGCTGCGGCTGCCGGGCGCGGTGGGTTCGCCGGCGACGCCCATCGCGACGGTGTGAGCGATCGAACCGCATCACCTTCAACCGGAGACAACCCATGAAAACCGCTTCCCGCTGTGCCGTAACTGCCGCAGCGCTCATCCTTTCGGCGCTGAGCCAGGCACAGACCAATCCCACGGGTTCGGCACAGGCCTGGCCGGCCAAGCCGGTCAAGATCATCGTTCCGTATCCGCCCGGCGGCTCGGTCGACGTCGTGACCCGCAAGATCGCGTCGAAGCTGCAGGAGCAGACCGGCCAGACGTTCTTCGTCGAGAACAAGGCGGGGGCGACGGGGACCATCGGTCTGGCCGCCGTCGTGCAGTCGCCTCCCGATGGCTACACGCTGGCGGCCAACGACACCACCTACGCGCTGCTGCCGCACATTTTCAAGAAGCTGCCTTTCGACTACCAGAAGGACCTGGTGCCGGTCAGTGCCTTCGTGTTTGCGCCGATGGGCGTGGTGGTCAAGGCGGACTCGAAGTTCAAGACCCTCGGCGATCTCGTCGCCGCGGCCAAGACCGAGACCAACAAGATCACCTACGGAACCGGCGGCGCCGGCACGACGCCGCACTTCGTCAGCGAGGCGCTCGGCATCGCCGCCGGAGCGAACTTCATGCACATCCCGTTCAAGGGTGCGGGCGAAGCGACGATGGGCATGCTTTCTGGCACGATCGACTTCCAGGTCGCGTCGACCCCCGGCGTGATGGGCAACGTCAAGGGTGGCAAGGCACGGCTGCTCGCGGTCAGCGGCAACAAGCGGGTTGCGGCGCTGCCCGACGTTCCGACCTTTGCCGAGGCCGGCATCAAGAACTTCGGCCTGATCAACTTCACCGGGCTGTGGGCGCCGAAGGGCACGCCTCAGGCCGTCGTCGATCGGCTGCAGAAGGAAGTCGCGACCGCGATGGCAAGCGCGGACATGAAGGCGTTCTCCGAAGGCATCGCTTCCGAGCCGGGCCACTGGGACGCCGCGACGTTCTCGAAGGACCTGGCCGAGCGAACCGCCTACTGGGGCAAGGTCGCAGCGAACACCGCCTTCGAACGACAGTGATCGGCGCCGCGATGTTCATCGCCCAACCTCCCGCCGTGCAGGACGCCGGCGTGTTCACGCGGATGCCCGACCGGCTGCGCCGCACCGGCGTGCGTTCCGACTGGGCCGATGCGAACCGAGGCGGCCAGCCGACCGACTCGTTCCTCGAAGGCCCGGTGTTCGATGCGGCCGGCAACCTGTACCTGACCGACATTCCGTTCGGCCGCATCTTCCGCATCACGCCGCAGGGCGAGTGGGAACTCGTCGCCGAGTACGACGGCGAGCCCAACGGCATGAAGTTCCTGAACGACCGGGAGCTGCTGATTGCCGACTACAAGAACGGCCTGATGGTCTGCGAGCTCGCCACGGGTGCCGTGCGCCCGTACCTGCAGCGCCGCAACAGCGAGCGCTTCAAGGGCATCAACGACCTGGTGTTCGACTCGCGGGGCAACCTCTACTTCACCGACCAGGGGCAGACCGGCCTGCACGACCCGACCGGGCGCCTGTACCGGCTGCGGCCCGGCGGGCAGCTCGACATGCTGCTCGGCAACGTGCCGAGCCCGAACGGCGTCGCGCTCTCTCCCGACGAGCGCGTGCTCTACCTGGCCGTGACGCGCGGCAATGCCGTCTGGCGCGTGCCGCTGCTGGACGATGGCAGCGTCTCGAAGGTCAGCGCCTTCTTCACCTCGTACGGCCCGAGCGGTCCCGATGGGCTGGCGGTCGACACGCAAGGGCGATTGGTCGTCGCCAACCCGGGCCTGGGTTACGCCTGGGTGCTGAACCACCGTGCCGAGCCGGTCCAGGTGATCCGCAGCACCGTGGGCATGTCGCTCACCAACGTGGCCTTCGGCGGCCTCGGGCGCACGACGCTGTACTGCACCGAGTCGATCAGCGGCTCGGTGCTCACCGCGGCGCTCGACGTCGCCGGACTGCCGGTCCACGCCGGCGTCCGATCCCAGTAATGGATATCCGGAGACCCTCCATGAAAGCATCCGACCTGTTCGTCAAGGCACTCGAGAACGAAGGCGTCACGCGAATCTTCGCCGTCCCGGGCGAAGAAAACCTCGATGTCGTCGAATCGTTGCGGCAATCGAGCATCGAGCTGATCGTCACGCGACACGAGCAGTCGGCTGCGTTCATGGCGGCGACGCATGGCCGGCTGACGGGGCAGCCCGGCGTCTGCATGGCCACACTCGGTCCGGGCGCGTTGAACCTGGTCACCGGTGCGGCGTATGCCCACCTCGGCGCCATGCCGATGGTGCTGATCACCGGACAGAAGGCGATCATGTCGGCGCGCCAGGCGCGCTTCCAGATCGTCGACATCGTCGCGACGATGAAGCCGTTGACCAAGGCGTCGCGGCAGATCGTCAGCGCGGCGAGCATCCCGGCCGTCGTTCGAGAGGCGTTCCGGCTGGCGGCCGAAGAGCGCCCCGGCCCCGTGCACCTCGAACTGCCCGAAGACGTTGCCGGCGAGGCCGTGCCTGACGATCTGCAAGTCGTTGCGGTCCATCCGGTCGAACTCGCGGTGGCACCCGCCGCTGCGGTCGAGCACGCTGCAGCCCTGCTGATGCAGGCCGAGCGTCCGCTCGTAATGCTCGGCGCCGCCTGCAGCCGGCCACGGCTCGCCGGCCTGCTGACCGAGTGCATCCGGCGCATCGGCATTCCGTTCTTCAACACCCAGATGGGCAAGGGCACGGTCGCCGGCATCGGCACCCAGGGCGGCGGCACCGAGCTGTGGATGGGAACCGCCGCACTGACCGAGCGCGACTACGTGCACGAGGCGATCGATCGCGCCGACTTGATCGTCTGCATCGGCCACGACACGATCGAGAAGCCTCCCGTTCATCATGGGCAACCACGGTCCACGCGTGATCCATGTCGGCTACACGCCGGCGCAGATCGAGCAGGTCTACTTCCCGCACGCCGAAGTGGTCGGCGACATCGGCGCGACCCTCGGGCTGCTCGCCGACCGTCTCGAAGGGCGACTGCCAAACGCCGCCGCGCTGATGCCGCTGCGCCGCGGCATCCTCGACCGGACGCTGGACCGCGCCGAGGAGTCGCGCTTCCCACTGACGCCGCAACGCATCGTCCACGACGTCCGCCAGGTGATGCCCGCCGATGGCATCGTGGCGCTCGACAACGGCATGTACAAGATCTGGTTCGCGCGTTGCTACCGCACGCGCAGCGCCAACGCGCTGCTGCTCGACAACGCGCTGGCGACGATGGGCGCCGGGTTGCCTTCGGCCATGATGGCGGCGCTGCTCCACCCCGAGCGGCGGGTGCTGGCGGTTTGCGGTGACGGCGGCTTCATGATGAATTCGCAGGAGCTCGAGACGGCCGTGCGGCTGAAGCAGAACATCGTCGTGTTGATCATTCAGGACGACGCCTACGGGATGATCCGCTGGAAGCAGGCGGTCGACAGCTTCACCGACTGGGGCCTGACTTTCGGCAACCCCGACTTCGTCAAGTACGCCGAAGCCTACGGTGCCAAAGGTCGCCGCGTCGACTCCGCCGAGGGCCTGGTGCCGGCGCTGGAAGCCGCTTTCGAGGAAGGCGGCGTCCAGCTCGTCACGGCGCCCGTCGACTACGCCGAAAACAGCCGCGTGCTGGTCGACGAGCTCAGGAACCGGGTTCGAGAGATCACGATTCGGTCGTCGTAACCGGGATAAGATGAATTTCGAGGTGCTCGCGAGGCCTCGAACATCTTGCGCCTTGCGCCTGCCTGCAACCGGGGCGCCCTTGGCAGACATCTGCTGTCCAACCGGGAAAATCACTATGACAACGAGACGTGATGTTGTGTTCGGCATGATCGCCGCCGGCACACTTACCAGCGCGCGAACGGCCCTTGCCGAGCCGTCGCAGCCCGCTACGCCGGTCAACTTCGCGATCCCGGCCGGCGCCTGCGATTGCCACACGCACATCCATGGCGATCCCGCACGATTTCCCTGGTTCGATGGGCGTGTCTACACGCCTGAGCTCGCTTCGCCCGAGGAAATGAAGGCGCTGCACCAGGCGCTTCGTATGCAGCGCGTGGTGATCGTCACGCCGAGCGTCTACGGTACCGACAACGCTGCAACGCTTTTCGGCATGAAGGCCCGCGGCGGCGATGCGCGCGGGGTCGCCGTGATCGGCCCCAAGAATTCCGATGCCGAGCTCGATGAGATGGAGAAGGCGGGGATCCGCGGTGTGCGCGTGAATCTCGCGACCGGAGGCGTGAACGATCCGGACGAGGCCAAGCGGCGCTTCAAGGCCGCCGCTGATCGTGTGAAGGATCGCGGCTGGCACGTTCAGGTCTACACCAACGCATCGATGATTCCCCTCATCAAGGAAACCTTCGCCGCGTCGCCCGTCACCGTCGTCTTCGACCACTTCGGCGGCGTCCAGGCAGCGGCGGGTCTGCAGCAGCCCGGTTTTCCGGAGCTGGTCGAGCTGGTGAAGTCGGGCAAGGCCTACGTGAAGATCTCGGGTGCGTATCGCTCGTCCAGCCAGGGCCCCGAGTACAGCGACGTGGTTCCCTTCGCAAAGGCCCTCATCGCCGCGAACCCCGATCGCATCGTTTGGGGAACTGACTGGCCGCATCCGGATTCGGTCACCCCGCCGGGCAAGAAGCCGACCGACGTCACACCGCTGCTGCGAATCGACGATGGCAAGCTGTTGAACCAGCTCGCCGTGTGGGAACCCGACGCCGCCGTACGCAAGCGGATCCTGGTCGACAACCCCGCACGGCTCTACAAGTTCTAGGAGCCTGTCGGGCCCTCTGCGGAGCCACAACTCCGCGGAGGGCAATGCCACGCGTGCTGCTGCCAATTCACGCGCGGCGCCGTTACATCCTGCTGGGCAGCTCCTGGCCGACCGATGCACGCGGCTCGACCACGATCTCGCTGCTGAACGCCTCGAGCACGGGGCGTGGGCAGCGGGCACCCCCCTGACAGCCAGACTCGAAGCGTCGCCCGAGCTAGGCCGGCTGCCCGATCGAGGCGGCAATCTCGATAAAGCGGTGCACCGAGCGACCGGTTGAATCGACTGCGACGGTGACCGGGAAGTCGACCAACTCGAATTCGTGGATGGCCTCCATGCCGAGGTCGTCGAATGCGATGACCTGCGACCGCGCGATCGACTTCGACAGCAGGTAGGCGGCACCGCCTACTGCGGCCAGGTAGGCCCTGCCATGGCGACGGATCGAAGCGATCGCTTCCGGGCCGCGCTCCGCCTTCCCGATCATCGCGAACAGACCCGTCTGAGAGAGCAAGGTCTCGACGAACTTGTCCATGCGCGTGGCCGTTGTCGGCCCAGCCGGCCCGACGGCTTCCCCGGCCACCGCATCGACGGGGCCGACGTAATAGACGACCCGGCCGCGGAGATCGACCGGCAGAGGCTGCCCGCGCGCCAGCAAATCGACCAGCCGCTTGTGCGCGGCGTCTCGCGCGGTCAGCACCCGCCCGCTCAGCAGCAGCGTTTCGCCAGCCCGCCAGCGCGCCACCTCGGCGGCGTCCAGGCGGTCGAGATCGACGCGCACGGCGCCGGGCATCTCGAAGCGGTCGCCGATCCCCTCCCATGTACTTGCATCGGGTTCTTCGAAGGTTGCGGGACCGTCGCCATCCAGGGTGAAGCGCAGCCACCGGGTCGCCGCGCAATTCGGGACCAGCGCGATCGGAATGGTTGCCGCATGACACGGCGCGGTGGCCACCTTCACATCGAGAACCGTCGCGAGCCCGCCCAGCCCCTGGGCTCCGATGCCCAGGGCATTCACCTTTTCGTACAACTCCAGACGCAACGCCTCGGCGGCGTCCGAGGGCCCGCGGCGATGCAGCTCGTCGATGTCGATCGGCTCGAACAGCGATTGCTTCGCAAGCAGCGTCGCCTGCTCGGGGCTTCCGCCGATGCCCACGCCCAGCGTGCCGGGCGGGCACCAGCCGGCGCCCATGCCGGGCAGCTGCGCCAGCACCCAATCGACCACGCTGTCGCTCGGGTTCAAGGTGGCGAATCGCGCCTTGACATCGCCACCGCCGCCCTTGGCCGCAACGACGACTTCGAGTCCGTCGCCATCGACGATCTCGGCGTGCACGATCGCCGGCGTGTTGTCCCGGGTGTTCTGGCGCCTGCCGAGCGGGTCCGCCACCATCGTGGCGCGCAGTGGATTCGTCGGGTCGGTATAGGCCCGCCGGACGGCTTCGTCGACCACCGCCTGGAGCCCCCTTGGCGCTGCACCGTCGCGGCGTTCGAACTGCACGCCCACGCCGACCCGCAGGAATACCTGCGCCAGACCCGTGTCCTGACAGATCGGCCGCCGGCCCTCTGAGGCAAGACGGCTGTTGACAAGCAGCTGCTCGATGGCTGCCCGAGCCGGTGCATGGGTTTCCGCGGCATGCGCGCGACGCAGCGCTCGCACGAAGTCCGGTGGATGGTGATGGCTCACGAACTGCAGCGCGGCGGCGATGCTGTCTTCGAGATCCTGCTGATCGATACGGCGTGTCATGGTGGCTCCCTCAAAAGGCCCCCAGCGATTGGCTGGCTCAGTCGAGCGACAGCTTGGCGTCTGCGGCGGTCTTCTTCCACTTCTCGATCTCGGCGCGGGTGTGCTTGCCGAAGGCTTCGGGCGCGTAATCGGCTTCGGGCAGCAAGCGGATGCCCTGGTCCGCCATGCTTTTCTGCCAGCCCTTGTCGGCGATTGCCTTCATGTACGCGGCATGCATCCGCTGCAGCGCTTCCTTGGGTGTTCCCCGCGGTGCATAGAGTCCATACCAGGTTGCGGCCTCGAACCCCGGCAGCGCGGCCTCGGCAAGCGTGGGAACGTTCGGGAACTGCGGCATGCGCTGGCTGGACGTCAGCGCCAGCGCTCGCAGGCGCCCGCCTGCGAGCTGCGGCATCGCGGTGTTGGTCTGGTCGAACATGGCATCGACCTGGCCAGCAATCAGGTCGTTCATCGCCGGCGCCGCGCCCTTGTACGGCACCGACACGACATCGATGCCGGCCCGGCTTTCGAACAGGGCCCCGATCAGGTGGGAGGTCGAGCCCACGCCGGCATTGCCGAAGTTCATCTTGCCCGGTGTCTTCTTGGCCGCGGCGATCAGGTCGGCGGCTGTCTTGTACGGCGAGGCGGCCGGGACCAGCAGCACCAGTGGCGTGTCGGGGAAGCGGAACACCGGATCGAAATCCTTCACCGGGTCGTAGCTCAGCTTCTTGTACATCGACGGTGCCGCGCCCATGTAGCCGAGGTGGCCCACGAGAAAGGTGTAGCCGTCCGCAGTCGCTCGCGCCCCCTTGCCCGCCCCGATGGTGCCGCCGGCGCCTGCACTGTTGTCGATGATGATCTGTTGGCCGACCTGCTTGGCGACCTTGTCGGCGACATCGCGTGCCATGGCGTCGGTCGGACCGCCGGCGGCGAATGGAACGATCCAGGTGATCGGCTTGGTTGGATAGCCCTGAGCATTCGCGTTGCTCAACGAAGCGGCGATGGCAGCCACCGCGAAACCGGTCTTGACGAGAATATTCACAGGGAACTCCTTCTGGGATGGACGAGCAAGGCCGTCAGCATCCGGGTGGCGCCTTGGCGGGAAACAGGGATCGGGCGCAGCGCGGGAAAGCCCGCTGCGCCCGCGGGTCGGTGGTTCAAGCCGCGGCCTTCGACAACTCGAGCGCGCGATCGACCATCTGCGGCGCAAGGCCGAGGTAATTGGCCGGATCGGTGAGACGGTCGATTGCGCTCCGGTCGAAGTGCCGGGTGACTTCGGGCAGCGCGGCAAGTGCCTCGGCCAGCGTGCCGCCTTGCTCGTTCACGGTCCGGCAGGCGTCGTAGACGACGTCGTGCGCCTGCTGCCGGCCGATTGCCGGCGCCAGGCCCATCATCACCGCTTCGGCGACGATCAGCCCCTTGCTGATCCCGAGGTTCTGTTTCATGCGTGCCTCGTCGACGATCAGCCCGCCCAGCGCGAACTTGGCCTGGTGCAGCGCGCCGCCGGTCAGGATGAAGCTTTCGGGTATCGCAATCCACTCGGCGTGCCAGGGGCCGGTGGCGCGCTCGAAGTCCTGCACCATGGCGTCGACCATCAGCCCGGCGTGCTGGCGCACCGCCTTGGACGCGGCCAGCATCAACTCCGACGAGATCGGGTTTCTCTTCTGCGGCATCGTGCTCGAGGCACCGCGCCCCTTGACGAACGGCTCGTAGACCTCGCCGAACTCGGTCGACGCCATGATCATGATGTCGAGGGCGATCTTGCCGAGCGAACCGGTGACGAGCGCGAGCAGGTTGACCGCCTCGGCAAGCCCGTCGCGGGCGACGTGCCATGTCGTCGCGGGGACACCCAGGCCCAATTCTTCGGCCAGGGCCTGCTGCACCTCGAAGCCCTTGTCTCCCAGCGATGCCAGCGTGCCTGCAGCCCCGGCGAACCCGACCACCTCCACCCTCGGCCGCAGTTCGGCGAGCCGCTGCTGGTGGCGGTCGAACATCGCCAGCCAGATCGCCACCTTGTAGCCGAAGGTCACCGGCAGTGCCTGCTGCAGGTGGGTGCGGCCCGCCATCGGCGTGTCGCGGTGCTTCCGGGCCAGGCCGGCAAGGATGCCGCGCAGCTCGCGGATGTCGGCGTCGATGAGGTCGAGTGCGGCTCGCACCTGCAGCGCGACCGCGGAGTCCATGATGTCCTGTGTCGTCGCACCCCAGTGGATGTAACGACCGGCCTCGCCGCACATCGCGACGAGCTGATGCACCAGCGGCAGGATCGGATAGCCGACGATGTCGGTTTCGTGGCGCATGTGATCGAAGTCGATCCGGTCGAGGCGCGATTCACGGGCAATCACCTCCGCGGCGTCGGCGGGGATCACGCCGCACTTCGCCTCGGCTTTGGCCAGGGCAACCTCGACATCGATGTAACGCTGGATCAACGCCCGGTCGGCGAAGATGTCGCGCATCGCCTGGGTGCCGAACGCATCGCGAAACAGGATCGAATCGACGACGGTGCTGGCCATCGGGATGGAAGATTGCGGCATGCGAAGGGTCTCCGTGGGAAGGCTCGTTGGGTTCGGGCACGTGCCGTTATGTTCGAACATATGCAATGCTAATATGTTCGAACATATTTCGCACAGGTGCTTACCCTTGACTTGAGGAACGCGTGTGAACGAGACCGAATCGGTGAAGGCTCGTCCGGTCGATCTGGCAAGGGAGCTGATGGGGGGCATCGCAAGCGGCCGCTTTGCGGTCGGCTCGTTTCTTCCCACCGAGCTGGAGCTTTGCGAGCAGTACGCGACCAGCCGCTACGCCGTGCGTCTCGCCTTGGCCGAGTTGCAGCAGCGGGGTCTGGTTTCACGGCGCAAGAACGTGGGCACCCGGGTGGAGGCTGCTTCGCCGACGACCAACTACCGCCCTTCGCTGGCCTCGATCGAGGACCTGGTGCAGTTCGGCGCCACGCACGAGCGGATCGTGCGCCGCGTCGGGGAAGTGAAATCCGACGGCATGCTCTCCGCGATGCTCGGCTGCCCTGCGGGCACCCGGTTGCTGCGAATCTCGAGCGTGCGCGCGGACACCGCCGCAGGCGGCAAGGCGGTCGGCTGGACCGACGTTTACATTGATGCGGCCTATGCCGATGTCGGCGAGATGGCCCGCTCGAACCCCGACACGCTCATCAGTTCGCTGATCGAGCAGCAGCACGGACGCCGGATCGCGCACATCCACCAGGACATCGATGCGGTGGCCATGCCGGCCGCGGCGGCGCGCGAACTGGGCGTCGAGCCGGGGTCACCGGCGTTGAAGGTGGTTCGCAGGTACCTCGACGACGACGGCGTCCCCTTCGAAGTGTCCGTGACCCTTCATCCGAGTGGGCGGTTCACGTTCTCGATGGAATTGACGCGATCGCAGGGCGGGATGGCGTAGGGCAGAATCGAACTAGACTGCGGCCGTGCAAGGAACATACGTCCGCCTCTGGTTCACGACGCTGCGCAGCGGCAAGGAACTCGCTCGCGGCTACTTCTGCACCGTCACGCCGCCGTAGGCTCATGCGGTCGAGGCTCCAGCAGCCTCCCCTTCTGCGCCCGCCCCGGGCGTCTGCCTCCCGAACACCTGAACTCGATCGCGGTCGCCGGCTTCGGCAACCGCACGCTGCCCATGTCTTCTTCAACACTGCGCCGGGACTGGCTGTCCAACGTCCGCGGCGATCTCCTCGCCGGCCTGGTCGTGGCGCTGGCCCTGATCCCCGAGGCCATCGCCTTCTCGATCATTGCCGGTGTCGACCCCAAGGTCGGCCTGTACGCCTCGTTCAGCATCGCCGTCATCATCGCCTTCACCGGGGGCCGGCCCGGCATGATCTCGGCCGCCACCGGCGCGATGGCGCTGGTGATGGTGTTGCTGGTCAAGGAGCATGGCTTGCAGTACCTGCTGGCGGCCACCGTGCTGACCGGCGTGCTGCAGATCGTGGCCGGGCTGCTGCGCCTGGGCTCGCTGATGCGCTTCGTCTCGCGCTCGGTGATCACCGGCTTCGTCAACGCGCTGGCCATCCTGATCTTCATGGCGCAACTGCCCGAACTCACCAACGTGAGCTGGGTGGTCTACGTCATGGCCGCCGCCGGGCTGGCCATCATCTACGGCTTCCCGTACCTCACGAAGGCCGTGCCTTCGCCGTTGATCACCATCGTCGTGCTGACCGCGGTGAGCCTGGCGCTGGGCCTGGACATCCGCACGGTCGGCGACATGGGTCAGCTGCCCGACAGCCTGCCGGTGTTCCTGCTGCCCGACGTGCCGTTGAACTGGGAGACGCTGAAGATCATCGCGCCGTACTCGGTGACGCTCGCTGTCGTCGGCCTGCTGGAATCGATGATGACCGCGTCCATCGTCGACGAACTGACCGACACCACGAGCAACAAGAACCGCGAGTGCGTCGGCCAAGGCGTGGCCAACATCGCTACCGGCTTCATCGGCGGCATGGCCGGCTGCGCCATGATCGGCCAGAGCGTGATCAACGTGAAGTCGGGTGGGCGCGGGCGCCTGTCCGCGCTCGCGGCCGGTGTCTTGCTGCTCGTGATGGTGGTCTTCCTCGGCGACTGGGTGGCGAAGATTCCGATGGCCGCGCTGGTGGCAGTGATGATCATGGTCAGCATCGGCACCTTCAACTGGGACTCGCTGCGCAAGCTGCGCGAGCACCCGCCGAGCTCGTCGATCGTGATGGTCGCCACCGTGGTGGTCACCGTTGCCACGCACGACCTGGCCAAGGGCGTGTTCGTCGGCGTGCTGCTGTCGGGCATCTTCTTCGCCCACAAGGTCGGCCGCGTGTTGCGGGTGGACCGCAGCCTCAGCGACGATGGCCGCACGCGCACCTATGGCGTCGTCGGCCAGGTCTTCTTCGCTTCGGCCGAGGCGCTGATCGGCGCATTCGACTTCAAGGAAGTCATCGATCGCGTCGCGATCGACGTGAGCAAGGCCCACTTCTGGGACATCACCGCGGTGAGCGCGCTCGACAAGGTGGTGCTGAAGTTCAAGCGCGAGGGCGCCGAGGTCGAGGTCATCGGCCTGAACGAGGCCAGCGCCACCCTGGTCGACCGCTTCGCGGTGCACGACAAGCCAGGCGCTGTCGAACAGCTGATGCACTGAAGGATCGGGACATGAAGAAGATCCTTGCCTGCGTCGACAACCGTGGAAACACCGATGCCGTGATCGACTGGGCGGCCTGGGCCGCCGTCCGGATGGGTTGCGCGCTGGAGTTCCTGCATGTGCTGGAGCGGCACCCCGAAACCGCCGCAGTGACCGACCTCAGCGGCTCCATCGGCGTGGATGCCCAGGAGTCACTGCTGAAGGAGCTGAGCGAGAAGGACGCGCAGCAGAGCCTGGCGATGCGCAGCGCGGGGCGCGAGCTGCTGAGCCACGCGCGCAGCCGGGCTGCAGCCGCCGGCGTGCGCGACCTGGATGCGCGGCTGCGACATGGTGACTTCATCGACACGGCCATCGAGCTCCAGGGCGAGGCCGACCTGCTCGTTCTGGGCGAGCACCACCACGCGGCCGGGCAGGAACGCGTCCGCGCCGAACACCATCTGGAGCGCGTGATCCGGGGTGTGTCATTGCCGGTGCTGGTGGCCACGGCCGAAGCGTTCGAGGCACCGCAGCGAGTGGTCGTCGCCTTCGACGGCAGCCCGGGCGCGCGCAGGGCGCTGGCGCGGCTGGCGCAGCACCCGCTGGTGGCCGGCCTGCCGATGCGGGTGGCCATGGTGGCGCCCGACACCAGCTCGGCACGGCAACAACAGCTGAAGGAGGCGCAGGCCGTGCTGCAGGCTGCCGGGGCTGTTGCAGAAACCGAACTGGTCGTCGGCGAGCCGCGGCAGGTGCTGCCCGAACTCGTCAGGCGCCACGCGCCCGCGCTCCTGGTCATGGGCGCCTCCGGTCATTCCCGACTGCGTCGACTGCTGGTCGGCAGCACGACCACCCGCCTGCTGCGGTGCAGCGAGGTACCGGTGCTCATCCTTCGCTGAGCGGCCCGAGTCCTGGCAGACATCCGCGTCGACAGACACAGGCACGGCGCTCCGCAGCCAGGACTGCGCGCCCTCACCGCCACGCGAACACCGGCTGATCGAAGTGCGCTGCCCGCGTCGCACGCCCCAGCAGGCAGACCTCGCGGAACTGGTACAGGAAGATCGCCGTCGGCGCGGCGATCCAGCCGGTGCCGATGGGCATGCGCAGCACCGGGTGCGCGGCACCGCGGACCTGGTTCAGCAGCGGGGCGTCGGCGCGCAGCAGCTCGCTCGTCGGCAGGCGGTGGATGCTGGCGACTTCGGCGGCGCTGGCAGTCACGCCCTCGGCCCGGCCGGCCCACACGACCACGGGCGTGATCAGGTAGCCCGAGCGAGTGACGTAGTCGTCCAGGCGGCCGAGGATGGCCGAGGGCTCGAGGGCCAGGCCCACCTCCTCGGCGGTCTCGCGCAGCGCCGCCTGCTCGGGCGTTTCGCCGTCGTCGATGCGGCCGCCCGGCAGCGCCCACTGGCCGGCATGGCTGCGCAGGCCGGCGGCGCGGCGGGTGGCCAGCAGGGCTGGCTCGTGGCTCCAGTCGGCATGGCTCGGCAGGCCGGGCACGTCGGCGCCATGGCCGGCCTCGGTCACCAGCACGGCCACCGCCGCATGGCGGTGACCTTGGGGCGCGAGCGCCTGCACCTCGAAGCGGCTCAGGCGCTCGCGCAGCGTCGCTTGCAAGTCAGCGGCTGATGGCGCCATGACCGCGGCGTCGCCGCAGCTCAGGTCAGCGGCGCGCTCAGCGGGTCGTACGGGTAGAGCCACTCGTTGCGCGACTTCGCGATGTTGCGGTCGAGGAAGGCCTGGCGCATCTCGGCGGCGTCGCCGATGTGATAGAGCTCGCCCATCTCGGTCGACTCCTCGACGACGCGGGCGGTGCGCGGCGCGCGGTGCCGCTCGTAGGCCTTCAGCTGCTCGGCCAGCGGCAGCGGCAGCTCGAGCGCGCGCGGCAGCACCGCGGCGTCCTCGATCGCCATCGCCGCGCCCTGCGCCATGTAGGGCAGCGTGGCATGCACCGCGTCGCCGAGCATCGTCACCCGCGGTGTGCTCCAGACGCAGGCTCGGCACCCGGTTGTTCAGCGGCCAGCGGAAGCAGCGGTCGCGGTCGGCGCTGTCGATCACCGCGCGCACCATCGGGTGCCAGCCGGCGTAGTCGGCGTCGAGCTCCTCCCACGGGCGGCTGAGCGTCCACGACTCCTCCTCGTCGGGCCGCTCGACGCAGCCGACGAAGTTGAGCAGCTCGCCGCCGCGCAGGTAGTAGGTGACGGCATGGTTCCTCGGGCCGCACCAGATCGTCGAGACGAGGTCGGTGCGCAGCTCGGGCGCGATGCGTTCGATCGGCACGGTGCAGCGCCAGGCCACCTGGCCGGTGAAGACCGGATGGTCGGCGCCGATCACATGGTGGCGCACCACCGACTTGATGCCGTCGGCGCCGACCACCAGCTCGGCGGTGGCCGAGCCGGCATCGGCGAACCAGACGGTCGCGCCGCGTTCGCCTTCGTCGACGCGCACCGCCCTGGCACCGAGCACGATGGCATCCGGGTCGAGCCGCTGCACCGCCTCCTGCAAGGCCGCATGCAGGTCGCTGCGGTGGATCTGGAAATAGGGCGCGCCGTGGCGGGCCTCGTGCTGGTCGCCCAGCGGCAGGCGGTGCAGCATCTCGCCGCTGTCGAAGCGGCGGAACTCGAACGCCTTCGGCCGCACCGCGGTGGGCTCCAGCCGCGCGCGCAGGCCGAGGTGGTCGAGCACCTTGACCGCATTGGCGCTCATCTGGATGCCGGCGCCGACTTCGCCGAGCTGCGCCGCCTGCTCGTAGACGCGCACCCGGTGGCCGCGCTGCAGCAGCGCCGCCGCCACCGCGAGCCCGCCGATGCCGGCACCGACGACGATGATGTCCATCCGAACTCTCCCTGGCTGGCCGCCTACTCGGCGGTGATGTTCTGCGCCTGGACCACCTCGGCCCAGCGCGCCGCGTCGCGGGCCATCAGGGCGCGGAACTGCTCGGGCGAGCTGTGCGTCGGCGTCATGCCCTGGGTCTCGAAGGCCTTCTGCGTCTCGGGCAAGCGCGATGATCGACTGCAGCTCGGTGTTCAGCCGGTCGATGAAGGGCTTGGGCGTGCCCTTCGGCGCCAGGATGCCGTACCACATCTCGACGTCGAGCTGGCCCATCTGCAGCTGGCGCAGCGGCGGCACGCCGGGCAGCAGCGGGCTCGGCTTGTCGGAGCTGATCGCCAGCGCCTTCAGCGTGCCGGCCTTCACATGCTGCAGCGCCACATGGATCGGCAGGAACATCGCCTCGATGGTGCCGCCGAGCAGGTCGGTCAGCGCCGGGCCGGTGCCGCGGTAGGGCACGTGGGTGATCTCGGCGCCGGTCTGGTTCTTCACCAGCTCCATCGCCAGGTGGTGCGGCGTGCCGGCACCGGGCGAGCCGTAGTTCAGCGCGCCGGGCCGGGCCTTGGCGCGATCGACCAGCTCCCTGGCGCTGCCGATGCCCGACTTGGCGCTGGCCACCAGCAGCAGCTGGCCCCAGCTGGTGAGCGTCACCGGGTCGAGGTCGCGCAGCGGATCGAAGCCGGCCTTCGGATAGAGCGCCCGGTTCATGACGATGGTGTTCACCGTCACCAGCAGCGTGTTGCCGTCAGGGGCGGCACGCGCCACCTCGGCTGTGCCCAGGTTGCCCGAGGCGCCGGGCTTGTTCTCGACCACCACCGGCCGGCCGAGCCGCTGCGCGAGGTGCGGGCCGACCTGGCGCGCGATCAGGTCGATGCCGGTGCCCGGCGTGAACGGCACCACCAGCCGCAACGGCGGCGCCGCGCTGCCCTGGGCCTGCGCGAGCGGCGCCGCCAGCGCCAGCGCGGATGCGAGAACCAGGCGGCGACGACGGGTGTTCAGGCGATCGGGCACAGGCATGGCGGACCTCGTTCGAAGCCGGCGCGAAGGCGCCAGGCACATCTCATTCTCGGGCACAAGCATTGCACGACGCTGACGCCGTACCACGCTCGTCCGCCACTCCGGCCGTTGCCCGCGGGCGCGAATGCCGACCCTGCATGCCAACCCATTTGCAAGGAGCTTATCGATGAAGTTTTCTCTCAAGCCGCTCGACCAGCAGGTCGTCGTCATCACCGGCGCCTCGAGCGGGATCGGCCTGGCCACCGCATTGGCCGCGGCTCGCCAGGGCGCGCGCGTGGTGCTGGCAGCGCGCAGCGGCGGCACGCTGCAGGGCATCGCCGAGGAGATCGTCAACGCCGGCGGGCAGGCCATCGCCGTGGCCGCCGACGTCGGCGTGCGCGCCGATGTCGAGCGCATCGCCGAGGCTGCGGTCGCGCACTTCGGCCGCATCGACACCTGGGTCAACGACGCCGGCGTGTCGATCTACGGGCGGCTCGACGAGGTCGACCTGCGCGACAGCGAGCGCCTGTTCCAGACCAACTTCTGGGGCGTGGTCCACGGCTCGCTGGTGGCGCTGCCGCACCTGCGCAAAGGTGGCGGGGCGCTGATCAACGTCGGCAGCGAGGTCTCCGAGGACGCGCTGCCGCTGCAGGGCATGTACACGGCGAGCAAGCATGCGGTGAAGGGCTTCACCGATTCGCTGCGCATCGAGCTCACCGCCGACGAGGCGCCGGTGTCGGTGACCCTGATCCAGCCGACCGCCGTCGACACGCCCTACCCCGAGCACGCCGCCAACTACCTGCGGCAGGAGCCGCGGCTGCCGACGCCGATGATCGAGCCCGAGCGGGTGGCCTCGGCGATCCTCGACGCGGCGACGCAGCCGGTGCGCAGCGTCCACGTCGGGGCGGCGTCGGTGCTGAACACGGCCATGTTCAAGCTGCTGCCGTCGATCGGCGAGGCGATGGCCCGGCTGCAGATGGGCAACCAGCAGCGCGCCGAGCCGCCGCGCACCCCCGAAGGCACGCTCTACCGCGGCGGCGAATCGGGTCGCATCCACGGCCGCGGCGACGACAACGCCGCCGACCCGGAGGCGGCGATGGCCGCCAACCGCCGCCCGCCCGGCTGAGAAAAATCGAGCGAGCCGCCGGGCGCCTGCGCCTTCGCAGGCGCTGCGCCAGAAGGCGCGGTTGCGCACCTGCACGGCAGCGATCAACGGGCGAAGAACAGCGCGCTCATGACCAGCCCGGTCGCCACGATCGCCGCCCGCAACCACGGCGTCGGTATCCGCCGTGCCACACGCGCACCGAAGTAGCCGCCTGCAGTGGCAGCGGCCATCATCAGCAGCGCCTCGCGCCAGGCGACCAGCCCGCCCCAGGCATAGACCGCCACCGCAATCGCGGTGAGCAGCACCGAGGCCAGGTTCTTCAGCCCGTTGGCCGCGTTCATCGGCGCGACGCCGAGCAGCACGAAGAGCGCCAGCAGCACGATGCCGAGCCCGCCGTTGAAGTAGCCGCCGTAGACACCGACGACGAACACGCCCGCCCCGGCAACCACCGGCCCGAACGAGCGGCCACGCAGCCGCGACAGGATCGCCGGCGCGAAGGCGAACAGTGCGGTGGCCAGCAGCAGCAGCCAGGGCACGAGCATCCGAAAAGTGCTCGCCTCCGTCGCCAGCAGCAACGCCGCACCACAGGCGCCACCCGCCAGGCAGGCCAGTGCCAGCACCGGCAGCGTCAGCCCCGGCGGCGCCGCGATGTCGCGCCGGCAGGCGATGGCGCTCGCCACATACCCCGGCAGCAGCGCGACGGTCCCGGTCGCATTCGCCGCCACCGCCGGCAGGCCGGCATAGACCAGCGCCGGCAAGGTCAGGAAGCTGCCGCCCCCGGCCACCGCATTGAGCGTGCCGCCGAGGAAGGCGGCGAGGAGGAGGATGGCGAGGTGGAGTGGGTCTAGGGGCATGAGGGGCTTAAATCGTCACTGTTCAAGGACTGCAGCCGTTGGGCGGTCGCTCCGAGCCAGTATCGCGGCTGAGGCGGCTCGTCGCGGCAGCGGCAGCGTCAGCGCAGGCAGGCAGGCAGGCAGCAGTTTGACGCGATCACCGGCACACTAGCCGTGCAGCCCTTCCCGGCGTCCGATCGGCAAGGCTGATCGAAAACCATCTGTAAGCTCTTTGATGAGCGCACCTGCCAGATCGAGACCAACCGCTACGCGACCGAGAGGATGAGCTCGCAGGGCAATTTCAGCTTTCTGGCCGAGCATTCACCACTGCTCGCTGATTTGGGCGCGACCGCGGAGCGTCTGTTCCCGTTCGACCCCGCCAGTTGCGTGCTGAAGCTTCGCCTGCTGGCCGAGGCCATCACACAGGACATCGCGGCCAGGCTGGGCATCGCGCTGATCCAGCCCAGCCAGGCCGAGCTGCTGCGCGCCGTCGACGTGCGGCTGGGCATGGACGCCCAGGTGCGGCAGTTGTTCCACCTGCTGCGTCGCACCGGTAATCTGGCTGCCCACGAGGCGGATCACGGCATCGGCTACCGCGAGGGCATCGAGGCGCTGAAGGTTGCGCGTCAGATTGCGGTCTGGTTCCACCGCAGCTTCGGTCGCAACCCCGAGTTCAAGCCCGGCCCGTTCCAGCTGCCGGACGACCCCAGCCAGAAGCTGCTGGCCCTGCAGCAGCAGATTGCCGAACTGGGTGCGCAACTACAGAGCGCGCAGACCGCCCAGGCTCAGCAGGTCGAGATGACCCGCCTGCTGGAAGCACGCGCCGCGCAGGAGTGCGAACTGTCGCGCCGGGCGCAGGAAGAGGTCGCTGTCTACCAGGAGCTGGCCGAGGAAGCCGGCGCCCGCGCCGCCGCGCTGCAGGCGCAGTTCGACTCGCGGCTGGCCGTCGCCAGCCAGCAGGCCAATACCGAGCAGCTGTTGCACTGGTCCCAGCGCGCGAGCGTTGCTGCCCGGTCCGTGCGGCTCGATGAAGCCGCCACCCGCCAGATCATCGACCTGCAGCTGACCGAGGCCGGCTGGGAGGCCGACACCGTGCGCCTCACCCACGCCAGCGGCGCCCGCCCCGAGCGCGGCAAGAACAAAGCCATTGCCGAGTGGCCGACGCAAGGCCACCAGTCGGCCGACTACATGCTGTTCGCCGGCCTCACGCCCATCGCTGCGGTCGAAGCCAAGCGCAGGAACGTCAACGTGCCCGGCAAGATCGGCCAGGCCGAGCGCTACGCCCGCGGCCTGGTCATCCCGACCGGTATGCACCCGGCATGGACGCTGACCGGCACCCCGGAGCCTTGGGCAGACGGCCAGGGCGGCCGCTTCCAGCTGCCCTTCGTCTATTCATGCAACGGCCGCCCCTTCGTCAAGCAGCTGGCCGAAGCGAGCGGGACCTGGTTCCGTGACCTGCGATCGCCGTCGCATACCGCACGGCCGCTGGCCGGCTTCCACTCGCCGCAGGGCTTGCTGGACCTGCTCACCCGCAGCCGGCAAGAGGCCGAAGGCAAGTTGCAGCAGGACAGCTATCGCCTACCTGCGGCTGCGCGACTACCAGAACCAGGCCATCGCCGCCGTCGAGGCCGCTTTGGCCGAGGGCCGCAGCACCTGCCTGCTGGCGATGGCCACCGGCACCGGCAAGACGCGCACGGTCATCGGCCTGATGTACCGGCTGCTGAAGGCCGAGCGCTTCCGCCGCATCCTGTTCCTGGTCGACCGCAACGCGCTGGGCACGCAGGCGCAGGACGCCTTCAACGAGGCCCCGCTGGAGCAGAACCAGCCGCTCTCCAGGATCTACAACGTCGCCGAGCTGGGTGACATGGCCGCCGAGGCCGAGACCCGCGTGCAGGTGGCCACCGTGCAGGCCATGTTCAAGCGCGTGTTCGGCAGCGACACGCCGCCGCCGGTGGACGCCTACGACTGCATCATCGTCGACGAGGCCCACCGCGGCTACGCGCTCGACCAGGACATGACCGAAGGCGAGCTGGCCGTGCGCGACCATGCCCAGTACCTCTCCAGCTACCGCCGCGTGCTCGACTACTTCGACGCCGTGCGCGTCGGCCTCACGGCCACGCCGGCACGCCACACCACCGAGATCTTCGGCAAGCCCGTCTTCACCTACTCGTACCGCGAGGCGGTCGCCGACGACTGGCTGATCGACCACGAGCCGCCCATCCGCTACGAGACGCTGCTCAGCCGAAAGGGGCATCCACTTCGCCAAGGGCGAGCAGGTCGACGCGCTGAACCTGGCCACCGGCGAGATCGAGACGTCCGAGCTCGAGGACGAGCTCGATTTCCAGGTCGAGAGCTTCAACAAGCGCGTCATCAACGAGGACTTCAACCGCGTCGTCTGCGAGCAGCTCGCCGAGGAGCTGGACCCTTTCGGCGAGGAGAAGACGCTCGTCTTCTGCGCCACCGACGCGCATGCCGACATGGTCAAGCGCCTGCTCGACGACGCCTTCAAGGCCAAGTACGACGAGCAGTACAACGAGGCGGCGGTGCGCAAGATCACCGGCGCTGCGGACCGGGTCGACCAGCTCATCCGCCGGTACAAGAACGAGCGTCTGCCGAGCATCGCCATCACGGTCGACCTGCTGACCACCGGCATCGACGTGCCCGCCATCGGCCACCTGGTGTTCATGCGCCGGGTGAAGAGCCGCATCCTCTACGAGCAGATGATCGGCCGCGCCACGCGCCGCTGCGACGAGATCGGCAAGACCGTCTTCAAGATCTACGACCCGGTCGACATCTACGCCACGCTGCAGGCGGTGAACACGATGCAGCCGCTGGTGAAGGACCCGAACGTCACGCTCGAACAACTGATCGACGAGCTGAACAACCCGGCCAGCCGGGCCGCGCCCGGCAGCACGCCCGGCACCAGCCACGCCCACGACGTGCTGAACCAGCTGAACCAGAAGCTGATGCGCGTGCTGCGCCGCGCCGGCCACCAGGCCGACAAGCGCCCCAAGCTTGCAGGCCCGGCTGGCCGAGCTGGAACAGCAATGGGGCGTGCCGCCGGCGCAGCTGCACCGGCACCTGCACGCGCTGGGCCCGGCCGGTGCCGCCGATTACCTGAAAGCACAGCACGCGGCTGCTGGTGCAGCTGGCCGAAGTGCAGGAGCTGATGGGCACGGCCTACATGCCCATCCTGTCGCAACACGCCGACGAACTGCTGGCCCGAGAGCAGAGTTGGGGCACGTACGCCCGCCCCGAGGACTACCTCGACAGCTTCGGTCGCTTCGTGCGCGAGCAGATCAACCAGTCGGCCGCACTCGCCGTGGTGGTGAACGCGCCGAGGGACCTGACGCGCGAGCAGCTGCGCGAAGTGCGGCTGCTGCTGGATGCCAACGGCTTCAGCGAGGCCAATCTCAAGGCCGCCTGGCGCAACCGCAACAACCTCGACATCGCCGCCAGCATCCTGGGCTACATCCGCCAGGCAGCCTTGGGCGAGCCGCTGCTGCCCTTCGAGCAGCGCGTTGCGAACGCCATGCAGCGCATCTACGCCTCGAAGGCATGGACGCCGGTGCAGCGCAAGTGGCTCGACGGCTGGCCAAGCAACTGGCGCTGGAGGTGGTCATCGACCCGTCGTTCGTCAACCGGGCCTTCGCACAGGATGGCGGCGCCAAGCAGTTGGACAAGATGATCGGCGGTGAACTCGACCACGTGCTGCACGAGCTGGCCGCGAACCTGTGGCCCCAACGGGCTTAATGGCTGAGAGGGGGTTCACTTCGCACGCATTTGTACAATTTAAACGTACAAATCTGACGTGGAGGCGCCGATGGACAGCATTCCCTACAGCGAGGTTCGCGCCCACCTGGCTGAAACGCTCAAGAAACTGGAGGTTCGCGAAGAGCCCATCACCATCAGCCGCCACGGTGAACCCGCTGGGGTGTTGATGTCAGTGGCGCAATATCAGCGCCTGCAAGGCGGGCCGAAGGACTTCTTTTCGGCGCTGATGACCTGGCGTGAGCGCTACGCGGCAGAGCTGGAAGACGAAGACCGCAACGGCACCTACGTGGACCCGTTTGCCGACGTGCGCGACCGCCGCCCACTGCGCCCGGTCAGCTGGACCGACGATATCGCCGAGGACAACGGCCCGTGAGCCTGGCGATCGGAGCGCGCTGGCTGCTGGACACCAACATCCTGGCCGAGCCCTTGCGCCCGGCGCCGGCCCTGCGCGTGCTTGAACGCTTTCGGGAGCACCACGCAACCATCGCGCTTCCCGTCACCGCCTGGCAGGAGCTGAACTACGGCTGGCTGCGCATGGCTCACGGCCGGCGCCGCGACCGGCTGGGCGACTATCTGCAGGACACCGTCTTGCGGCTGCCCATCTTGCCGCTCGACACACGCGCTGCCGGCATCCAGGCCGCCCTGCGTGCCCAGGCCGATTCTTCAGGCAGGCCCATCGATCACCCCGACAGCGAGGTCGCCGCCATCGCCATTGCCAATGGCCTGACCCTCGTCACCCGCAACACGCGCGACTTCGAAGGCCGCCCCGGCTTGCAGCTGGCCAACTGGTTCGAAGACTGAACCCTCGAACCGATAGAACCCATGAACCAAAACGACATCGTCCAGAAGCTCTGGAACCTTTGCGACGTGCTGCGCGACGACGGCATCAACTACAGCGACTACGTGACCGAGCTGGTGCTGCTGCTCTTCATCAAGATGGAGCACGAGAACAAGGCCAGCGGCATCCTGGCCGAGCACAAGCTGCCCGAGTACGCGCGCTGGTCGACGTTGTCGGGCCTGAGCGGCCTGAACCTGCTGAACCACTACCGCGAGACGCTGCTGAAACTGAGCCGCAGCGACGACCCGCTGATCGCCGCCATCTACGCCGACGCGCAGACCCGCCTGAAGGAAGCGCGCCACCTGGAGCAGCTGATCAGGAGCCTGGACGGCATCGACTGGTTCAGCGCCGCCAAGGACGGCCTGGGCGACCTGTACGAAGGCCTGCTCGAGAAGAACGCCAGCGAGACCAAGAGCGGCGCCGGCCAGTACTTCACGCCGCGCCCGCTGATCGACAGCATCGTCGCGCTCGTCAAGCCGCAGCCCGGCGAGACCGTCCAGGACCCGGCCGCCGGCACCGCCGGCTTCCTGATCGCCGCCGACAGCTACATCAAGGCGCGCACCGACCAGCTCTACGACCTGAGCGAGGCGCAGCGGACCTTCCAGCGCACCCGCGCCTACCTGGGCATGGAGCTGGTGAGCAGCACGCGGCGCCTGGCGTTGATGAACTGCCTGCTGCACGGCATGGAAGGCGATGCCGAAGGCGTGGTGCACCTGGGCAACACGCTCGGCAGCGCCGGCAGCGCATTGCCGAAGGCCGACATCGTCCTCAGCAACCCGCCGTTCGGCACCGCCAAGGGCGGCGGCGGCCCGACGCGCGACGACCTGACCTACGCCACCAGCAACAAGCAGCTCGCCTTCCTTCAGCACATCGTGCGCCATCTGAAGGACGGCGGTCGTGCCGCGGTGGTGCTGCCCGACAACGTGCTGTTCGAGGCCGGCGTCGGCGCCGACGTCCGCCGCGACCTGATGGACAAGTGCAACCTGCACACCATCCTGCGCCTGCCCACCGGCATCTTCTACGCCCAGGGCGTGAAGACCAACGTGCTGTTCTTCCAGAAGGTGAGCGCCGCCGCCACCGGCAGCACCAAGGCGGTGTGGGTCTACGACCTGCGCGCCAACATGCCGAAGTTCGGCAAGCGCACGCCGCTGACGCGCGGGCACTTCAGTGCCTTCGAGGCGGCGTATGGGGAAGATGCGAACGGACGGCAGTGAGCGCACCGACGAAGGCGAGAGCGGGCGCTTCCGCTGCTTCAGCCGCGAGGCGGTGAAGGCGCGCGGCGACAGCCTGGACATCAGCTGGCTGAAGGACGACAGCGCGGAGGACGCGGCGGACTTGCCGGAGCCGGCGGTGCTGGCGCGGGAGGCGGTCGACGAATTGAACGGGGCGCTGGCCGAGCTGGAGGCGATCTTGGCCGAGTTGGGCGAGGAGGTGGCGCTTGATGTCATTGCCGTCAGGACTTGGTGCACGGTCGATCTCGGGATGCTGTGTGTCCCGACGGAGGCAGTTGAACCGGCAAGCCGAGCAGGAGCTCGTCTATGAGTCGACACTTGCAGGCCGTCGATCGAGGAACGAAGCGATATCTCTGCGTCGCAGCGCTTGTTGGCGGAGAGACGCTCCGTCAAGGGCATCGCAGATTGGATCCGAGCTGGCGACACATTGGTTTCGATGACTCGCCCGAATCTCAATGCGGTCGCGTTGGTCACTGAAGAGTTCGATGGGCATGTATCTGCGTCGACAGGTTTCGATGTACTCCGTGCCCCTGGAATAGATACGCGCTGGCTTTACTACCTCGTACGCACCTCAGGCTTTGTCGAGACCATGAGTGCGCTTGTTCAGGGCGCGCTGCTATCCAGCCGTCGAGATCCAAAGATGTTCGCGCGTTCCCGGTGCCGGTCGCGCCGCTCGCCGAGCAGCAACGCATCGCCGACAAACTCGACACCGTGCTCGCCCGCGTGGACGCCTGCCGCGACCGCCTGGCCCGCGTCGCCCCGCTGCTCAAACGCTTCCGCCAATCCGTCCTCGCCGCCGCTACGTCGGGGCGGTTGACCGGAGGACTGGCGTGCGGCTACCGCAAGGTTGAACGCTGACGCTGCTCTGCGCAGGAGACCGCTCCGCAATCGCGGAAGTCTGTGGTTGCTGGAAGTGAACTCAGAGTACTGCGTCGCGCATCGCTCGGCGAGAGTGTCGATTAAGCTCTCGTGAGAGCAATGGCGCGGCGATTGGAGAAGCGGATCAAGGTTGATCGCCACCGTGATCCAGTGCCAGGCGACCTGCTGTCGTAGCTCGTGGCAATGGCAGGTCGCGACTTCGTCGGGGCGCGGTGCGTTGGATCCGCGAAGAACCGTTGGAACCAATAGCCTTCCCTGACACGCTGATTCGAATTCGCGTCGCGCGCCGGAACTGCTCAATTGCCGATTATCTCAAAGCCGCGTGGGTACGGCGGCGACTCGTGCGCGGCCAGATCGATGACTCTGCGCACGTACGAGCAGCCGGCATCTAGCAAGATCTCACACAGGCGATCTCGCGTGCACTTGCCAATTCCTTTGCCGCTCACCGGAGGAGCAAACCGAAATCGTCCGCCGCGTCGAAACCCTCTTCGCCTTCGCCGACCGCCTGGAAGCCCGCCTCGCCCAAGCCCAGACCGCCGTCGACCGCCTGACCCCGTCGCTGCTGGCCAAAGCCTTCCGCGGCGAGCTGGTGCCGCAAGACCCGGCCGACGAGCCCGCCGCCGAACTGCTCAAGCGCCTCGCGGCGAGCCGCACGGCCCCGGCAGCCAACGCCCGCAAGCCGCGCCAAGGCCAGCCCGCCTGAACCAGCGTTGCCCATAGCCCGCACCGCCGACGACCTGCTGCAGGAGCTCGCTCTGGATCCTGCTTCCGTGCCGAGCGAGCGTCCGGGCGCAGGACTTCGACAGCCATGCGGCTCATCCCGAGTGTGTCGAGCGGCCGCGCTTGCCAGGACCGACATCGGGCGGCACGTGGCTGCCGCCGCCCATCGCGACAAGTTCGGCTTCCCACTCCCGACGAAGCGCCTGCCGGCTGTTGTGCAGGCTGCTTGCCTTGCCGATCACCAGCTTGTGCGGCGACCCTTGGCGCAGCGTCGTGCAGACGAGCGGCGCGGCCGCAGCCGACAAGCACTCCTGCACATGCCGTCGGCGAGCCTCGGGCATTGCCAGCGTCAATGCCTGGACCTTCGCCGACTCTGCCCAGCGGATGACTGCGCTGCAATCTGCACAGCGGCAAACCCAGTCGATCTCGTCCAGCGTGTGGTCGTCAGCACTGCGCTCGGGTGTTGAGAGCGCCTTGCGCAGCGCTGCAAGCACCGCTTCTCGCAGGGCCTCGGCGGTAGCCGGGCTGCCCACCGGCAAGGCCTGAACCAGCGGCCGCATGCGCCTGAGTGGGTAAAGGAGCGGATGCGCCATGACGTGATGGACCAGGAGGTCCACCGACTCGGCGACATTGGAAGACAGGCGCAAGGCCGTGGCCAGGTCGCCCAGACCCTGCAGCCGCAGTGCGAGGCTGGCCGAGCGACTGGCAGGTGACAGCCGCGCGAGCGAAGTATCGGCAGCGACCAGCACCTGCTGGCAACGCAGCAGGATGCGATCGATCAACGCATGGCTCAGCTTGGCGGCGAGGGCAGCCTCCAGAAAGGGTGACAGCGGCTGCGGCCAAGGAGGCCCGACCGCAGCCCCATCCTTTTCGAGAGGGTCGTCCAAGCGCCAGTGCGAGTTGTGCCACCTGTCGGCCGGTTGGGTCCAGGTGTCGATCATGTCTTCGGTCCAAGCCTCACCGCGATGGGCCGACAGTCGGGCCAGCGCGCGCGCATCGGCGCGCTCGAGTTCGACCCATCGGAATCCTTGCATGACGCTGCGCGCCTGTCCGGCGTCGGGCAATGCGGCGGCCAACTTGCTGTAGGCGGTGAACAGCGCCCGGCCGCGCTGCCGGCTATGGGCGTCCAGCGCCTTGGCCGCTGCCTGAAGGCGTGCAGCCAGCTCGTCGCCGCGGCGTTGGCGGGCCAGTGCCAGCGCGTCAGTCAGCGCCCCGTCGAAGTCGGAGACGAACCGCCCGGCCTGCTCGGCGACCGTGGTCTGGATTACCAGGGCCGCGCGGCGGTACCAGTAGTCCAGCGTCTCGCCGTAATTGCCCATGTAGCCCTCGTACTCCTGGTTGACCAGGAAGGACTCGTCGGTCTCGCTGAAGCTGGCGGTGTCGGTGTCGGCCACCGGCAACTCGTCGCGGCGCAGTGGTCGATCGTCGGCATCGACCCAGTGGTTGAGCACGATGCCGCGCTCGATGAGCTCGTCGGGATCGGGGTCTCCTCGACTGCCCCGGCCGTCCCGTTCTCCTCGGCCACGCCAACGGCCACCACCGCCCACGGCAGCGGTCCATTGCTCGTGGACCTCGGCCAGGGCCAGATGAACCGTCAGGCCCAGCGCCTCGGCAGCGGCGCGGAGCGCGGCCACTCGGGGCCTGTCGTCGCCCTTGAGCAGCGGCCAGTGCAGACCGCGCTCGGTGTACTCGTGGTCCAGCAGGAACACCCAGGGCCGCAGCGCCGGACCGGAGGCGGGGAAGAAGTGCTCATGCAGCGCGTCCGCGAGGGCCGGCTGAACTGGAGCGCGAGGCGTCGCGTCCTGCGCTGGCAGCACCAGGTCGAAACTGAGCACGACACGCCAGCCCTCGGCGACCGGTAGCACCTCGTGCCGACAGTCGGCATAGAAGGCAAACCAGCGGATCGTGTCGGCTTGCAGGTGTTGGGAGACGAAGCGGGCCTGCTCGCTGCCATGGCGCAGGACCAACTCGCCACCGATGTGCGGCGAGGGCCACACCAGCACCAGCGTGGCCACCATGCCGGGGTGCTTTTCGGTGTCTTGATGCGGTTTGAAGAACTGCCCTTCGCCGTAGACGAGCAGGTTGTGCAGGCGCGCCTGTATCTGCTTCAGCCCGAGCGCCGATGCGACCTCTGCCTGCAGAGCTTCGCGGGCTCCTTCGGCCCAGCGAAGGTCCAGCATGCCGGCGTGTAGCTCGCCGGTATCGCGCACGCGCTTGTCCAGCATGGTCTTGTCGCGCCGGCCATGGCGTGCCGGCGCGCTGGCTGCGTGCAACGCCTGCGCGGCCGCTGGCGGCAAGGGGCAGGACAGCAGGCCGTGGTCCTTGACCGAAACCGTCAACGCATCGATCGGCAAGCGGCCTTCAACGCAGAACGTGTCCGCGCTTTTGGCGGCCTTATCCCTGGATCGTCGTGAAGACCGTCCCACTGCCCCTTCAAGCGCGAGCAGGATCGGCGACAGCAGCGCTTTGGTCGGACTCATCCCGCGACCGCTCGGAACGCGGCCTGGACGGCACGGACCAGGGAAGGATGCAGGGTGCCCAACTTCGGGGTCTGGCCATGCGGCGCGGCCGGTGGCACCGAGAACCATTCGGTCGTGAACGGCAGGTCGAGGGCTTGCCGCAGGCCGAATTTCGTGTCGTAGCTGAGGCCAGCGGCTTCGTACGCGGCGGGGTTCATGTCACGCAGGATCGAGAACTCGCCCCGGTACAACGTGGTGGTCTTCTGGCTGGTGCCGTAGGCCACTCGCACCGTGAACTGCGGCGCGTCATCGTCGAAGACGGCCAGGATCAGGGCCGGTCTCGGCTTGGGGCGGGGATGGATGTCGTCGGGAAAGTGGCACCAGACGATATCGCCGGCGGTGGGCTCGCCCCACCATCGCGACGTCATGCGGGCGGCAACTCGACAAGGCTCGAACGCACCGATTGCTTCTTGCCCTGGGGTACCCGCTTCTTGATCTGCCGAAGCTGGGCGGCCGTCAGAGGCGCATCGTCGGCTTCGTACTGGGGCAGCAGCTTGACCGCCATCTCGTGCAGAGCGAGATGAATGACCTGGGTCTCATCGACGCCCAGGTGTTCCGCGAGCCGCTTGGCGGTGCTGCGGGTCACGCCGCTCGTGCTGTCTTCCGGACGGTAACGGAACGCGATCTGATCGATTGAGCCACGGGTTGCCATAACATGATTCTGCTGATTGACATTGGATATCCTAAAGATATCCAATTTGGACGATCCCGTCAAGCTCGCCGTCGGCGGGTCGCGACCTTGTCACCGAGGTGCGCCATCAGGAACTTCCATGTTTTGCGGGCGATGAAAGGCGCAGCGGGGCATGGAGGCCGTTGAACTCACCGTGCAGCGTTTGTGCCGCGTTCGGGCGACTGTGCCAGTGCCAGCATTGCGCCGTCCGGTGCGCTCGTTCCTTGCCAGGCGTTGCCAGGTTCTTGCCAAGACCTTGGCGGTTGAACGGGCCGTCGGGCGCGGGCCCTCGAGCGTGTGCAGCGGATGTTCCGAGATCGGCGCCCAGCAAGGGATCGGCGCGTCCGTGGAAACCGCGGCGAGTCAGCGACGGCTCTGCAGCGGGTGCGGTCCGTCGCTCGCGCTGGCCCAGCTTACGCTGAGCGAACTACGCGGCCGCTCACGGAAACCACCCGGGCAGGTGCGAATCGCCGCTCTCCGACGTGAAGCGGTCAAGGGCGTCGGCAGGCAGGCCTTGCTGTGACGGACCGCCTCCCCGCTCTGCGGTCTGCGGTCTGCGGTCTGCGGTCTAAGCAGCAGTCGACCAGCTGGCGTTCGTGCCTAAGGCGCCATCACGATCTGGCCTCCAAGGATGGCTGTGGCTAGCGCTTGGTGCATGGAGCCGTCAGGTAGCACAAGGGCTTTGCGCCAGACCAGCCTGAAGCCTTTGACGCTGGCACCGAACACGACGAAGCAGTCTTGCCCGTAGTGCTGTGCAGACCGGTAGGCAATTCCTTGGAACCCCGCCGCCAGCGCCCCTGCGGCAATCTCCTGCGTGGCCGAGAAGCGCAGCGACTGGAGGACCGGCCAGGAAGATGCATGCTGTCGAAGGTCGAGAAGGTGTACCGGTCGCAGCGTTCGCAAGCACAGTAGTTGCCGAGCAGATGCGTTGCTGACCGAGAGCGAAACCGCTTCGCGTCGTACCAGGGTCTCGTAGATAGCTGTCTCGGGGCTCTCCGCGAAGTATCCCGTCTCGGTGTTGGCCAAAGCGAAGCGCCCGGACATGTCGCCAATCGGTGCCATCTTCAATGGACCGATGGACACTGCACCCGGGCGAGCCTTGGTGCGCTGGACGCGGTAGACCGTCTGCGATGCCGCCAGGGTGATCGGCGGCAGGTATTGAAGGTCGAGGAACTTCATCAGAGGAGGTTCAGTTCCCCTCGTGCTCTGCGATTGCGATCACCTTTTCCATTTGACCTTGCTCGATAGCCTGGCGCGGTGTGATGCCATTCAGGGCACCGTGAGGCGACTCCAGGAACGACAGCAACGCCCAGCCTTCGGCGGTGCCGAGCGCCGTCGAGAGCCGGGGCAGCGCGTCCCAGATGAACGGCTCGAACTGCCAGCGCGGCATGCGAAACCCTCGCTTGGTCTGCGTTAGGCCGATGGCACGGCCCTTGGCAATCCAGGCGTTGATGGTCACGCGCGTCGTCTGCACGAGTTGCGCCGCTTCATCGGTGGAGATCATGTCGGCGGCACCCAGCCGCTGCTGTCGCGCGGCAAGGCTGTTGGCAAGCAACGCACGAACCTCGGAAGCCGGCACGTAGTCGGCCTGCTGGCGGGTCGTGGGACGGGTTCTCGCAGATGCACGGGAGGTGGTTGGGGGCGAGTGTTGAACGATGTCTTTCATCTCCAGCCTTTCGAAGTCTGGTGGCCCCGCAGGGCCTGAGATCGCGCCTTACGGCGCGTTGCGGCTGTTGACCTTCTGGGAAAAGAAGAAGGCCTTCACACACCGGACGGCCCGGATCGGCCTTGTAGCGCCAAGTCCTGGCAATTTGATCCAAGCCACCCGGACACTTTGTCAAGTTCGTTAAGCTAGATCATACCGTACAGGTTCCGACAGAACAACCACAACCATCAGCTAAAGCCCGCACGTTTGGGTGCCCTACCCGTACCACCTACCTCCGATCCAGAGCCTCGCGCCTGTCACCAATTTAGGTGCCACCAAAACTGCCGCACCAGCGAGGGTGCCCCGTAGTGACGTCCCGGCCTCCGGCAATTTCGCGCACAACCAGGGCGGATTGATTTTTTACCTGATCGCGACGCCGAATGCCCAAGACAGGCTCAGCGCCTGGCGCGATGACCGAGTGCACGCTCTTGAAGCGGCAGCGGTCATAGAGGTCGACTCTCGAACGAGCGGTGGCGGAAACTGCGGTCGTTTAACCGATGGACCGCGAACGACCGAGCTCTGTCTGGAGCGGCCCTTTCCTCGAGGCGCTGCGGCTCCTCCAAACCCTGACGAATTTCCGCACTCCTACTGGGTGCACCCTGCACCAAGGTACAAACTGCTTCGAGAGCGACAGCGGATCTCTATCGTCGCGGCACTGATTTTCCCGGCCGAAATCGACCGACGACCCTCACACGTCGATATTCGCCGCCCGCAACGCATTCGCCTCGATGAACTCGCGCCGCGGCTCGACTTCGTCGCCCATCAGCATGGTGAAAACACGGTCGGCCTCGATCGCGTCGTCGATCTGCACCCGCAGCAGGCGGCGCACGGTCGGGTCCATCGTCGTTTCCCACAGCTGGCTCGGGTTCATTTCGCCGAGCCCCTTGTAGCGCTGGCGGGCGACGGCGCCTTCGGCCTGCGTCATCAGCCAGGCCATGGCCTGGCGGAAATCGCCGACGCGGAATTCCTTCTGCCGCTCGCCTTCGCCGCGCCGCACCACCGCTTCGCTGCTGACCAGCCCCTTGAAGGTCTTGCCCGCCGTGCTCAGCGCTTCGTAGTCGGCGCCGTGGATGAAGTCGGCGCTGATCACGCTGCTTTTCAGGTTGCCGTGGTGGACGCGGCCGATTCGCAGGATGTGCTTGTCGGTGCGCTCGTCGAACTCGGCGACGACATCGGCGTCGTGCAGCGCCGCCTGCAGCGCACGCGCCGACTGCTCGGCAGACTCCGGCGTGTCGAGGTTCAGCTCGAGGCCCGCGGCAATCGCCCGTACCGCCTCGACATCCATCCAGTTGCCCAGGCGCTCGACCACCGCGTTGGCCAGCAGGTACTGCCGCGCCAGCGTCTCCAGCGTCTCGCCCTTCAGGACCACGCCGTCGACACCGGTCTCGAGCTGGGCGTCCTTCAGCGCGACGCGCAGCAGGTAGGCATCGAGTTCGAGCCCGTCCTTCAGGTACTGCTCGTCCTTGCCGAACTTCACCTTGTAGAGCGGCGGCTGGGCGATGTAGATGTGGCCGCGCTCGACCAGCTCGGGCATCTGCCGGTAGAAGAAGGTCAGCAGCAGGGTGCGGATGTGCGCGCCGTCGACATCGGCGTCGGTCATGATGATGATGCGGTGGTAGCGCAGCTTGTCGGGCGTGAAGTCGTCGCCCCCGCTGCCCTTGCCGATGCCGGTGCCGAGCGCGGTGATCAGCGTCAGGATTTCGTTGCTGGTCAGCAGCCGCTCGAAGCGCGCCCGCTCGACGTTGAGAATCTTGCCGCGCAGCGGCAGGATCGCCTGGAACTTGCGGTCGCGCCCCTGCTTGGCCGAGCCCCCCGCCGAGTCGCCCTCGACGATGTAGATCTCGCACAGCGCCGGGTCCTTCTCCTGGCAGTCGGCCAGCTTGCCGGGCAACCCCATGCCGTCGAGCACGCCCTTGCGCCGCGTCATGTCGCGCGCCTTGCGTGCGGCTTCGCGCGCCCGGGCGGCTTCGACGATCTTGCCGCAGATGATCTTGGCGTCGTTCGGGTTCTCGAGCAGGTAGTCGGTCAGCGCCCGGCTGACCACGTCCTCGACCGGGCCGCGAACCTCGCTCGACACGAGCTTGTCCTTCGTCTGGCTGCTGAACTTGGGTTCGGGCACCTTGACCGAAAGCACGCAGCACAAACCTTCGCGCATGTCGTCGCCGCTGACCTCGACCTTGGCCTTCTTGGCAAGCTCGTTGTCTTCGATGTACTTGTTGATGATCCGCGTCATCGCCGCACGCAGGCCGGTCAGGTGCGTGCCGCCGTCGCGCTGCGGGATGTTGTTGGTGAAGCAGAGGACGTTCTCGCTGTAGCCGTCGTTCCACTGCATCGCCACCTCGGCGGTGATGATCGAGCCCTGGTCGCTGGCCTTCTCGCCGCTGGCGCTGAAGACGTTCGGATGCAGCACCTTCTTGCCGGTGTTGATGAACTCGACGAAGCCCCTGACGCCGCCCGCGAAGGCGAAGTTGTCTTCCTTGTTGTTGCGTTCGTCGACGAGGCGGATCTTCACCCCGTTGTTGAGGAAGCTCAGCTCGCGCAGCCGCTTGCTGAGGATCTCGTAATGGAATTCGATGTTGCTGAAGATTTCGAGGTCGGGCAGGAAATGCACCTCGGTGCCCCGCTTCTCGGTCTCGCCAGTGATGCGCATCGGCGAAATCGCCACGCCGTCGCGCTCCTCGATCACGCGCTCCTGCGGGAATCCCTGGCGAAACTCCATGAAGTGCACCAGCCCGTTGCGACGCACGGTCAGCCGCAGCCACTTCGACAGGCCGTTGACGCAGCTCACGCCGACGCCGTGCAGCCCGCCCGAGACCTTGTAGCTGTTCTGGTTGAACTTGCCGCCGGCATGCAACTCGGTCAGCGCGATCTCGGCGGCGCTGCGCTTCGGCTCGTGCTTGTCGTCCATCTTCACGCCGGTCGGTATGCCCCGCCCGTTGTCGATGACGCTGATCGAGTTGTCGCTGTGGATGGTGACGACGATGTCGTCGCAATGCCCGGCCAGCGCCTCGTCGATCGAGTTGTCGACGACCTCGAACACCAGGTGGTGCAGACCGGTGCCGTCCGAGGTGTCGCCGATGTACATGCCCGGGCGCTTGCGCACCGCTTCCAGACCTTCGAGGATCTGGATGCTGCCCTCGCCGTAGGCGTTGCTCGAAGCCGCGCTGGCAGCGGCGTCGGATGCCTTCTTTGCCGCGTCGTCGCTGGAGTCGGTCAGGTCGTTCATGGCTTGCAATCTCGATTGGGCGGCACCGAATTCCGGCTTTCGGAAGGTCGATGCCGCCCCTTAAAAAACGCTGAAGCGGGCCGCAGCCCGCTTTGCTCATCGTGGTGGCAGGGCGGCCGTGCTCAGATGCGCATCGGCATCACAACGTACTTGAACCCGCTTTTTTCCGGGATCGTGATCAAGGCACTCGAGCTGGTGTCCTGCAGCTCGATCCGCACCATGTCCTGGTCCATGTTGCCGAGGGCGTCGATCAGGTAACTGACGTTGAAACCGATTTCGATCGCGTCGCCGCCGTAGTCGATCTCGAGCTCCTCGCGGGCTTCCTCCTGCTCGGCGTTGTTCGACGCGATGCGCAGCAAGCCGGGCTCGAAGTTGACACGGATGCCCTTGAACTTGTCGCTGGTGAGGATGGCCGCGCGCTGCAGGCTGGCCAGCAACGGCGCGCGGCCGAGCGTGACCTGGTTGCGGTGGTTCTTCGGGATCACCCGGTTGTAGTCGGGGAACTTGCCCTCGATCAGCTTGCTGACGAACTCGATGCCGCCGAAGCGGAACTGCACCTGGTTGGCGGCGAAGCGCATCTCGATGGTGCTCTCGTCCGTCGCCTTGTCGTCCTTGAGCAGACGCTGCAATTCGAGCACCGTCTTGCGGGGAAGGATGACTTCCTGCTTCGGCAATTCCTCGTTCAGCGTGGCCTCGGCGAGCGCCAGCCGGTGACCATCGGTCGCCACCAGCGTCAGCCGGTTGCCCTCGGCCACGAACAGGATGCCGTTCAGATAGAAGCGGATGTCGTGCACCGCCATCGCGAAATGCACTTGGTCGATCAGCGCCTTGAAGGTGGCTTGCGGCAGGCTGAAGCTCGGCCCGAAATCCGCCGCTTCCTTGACCAACGGGAAATCGTCGCTCGGCAGCGTCTGCAAGGTGAAGCGGCTCTTGCCGCCTTGAAGCGTCAGCTTGTTCTGGTTGGCGCTGAGCGTCACCGACTGGTCCGCCGGCATCGAGCGCAGCACGTCGATCAGCTTGCGCGCACCGACGGTGGTCGACAGCTCGCCCTCGTCGCCGTCGAATTCGACCGTGGTGCGCACCTGCGTGTCGAGGTCCGACGCGGTCAGCTCGACCTGCCGGCCGTTCTTGCGGATCAGCACGTTGGCGAGCACCGGCATGGTGTGCCGCCGCTCGACGATGCCCGACACCGCCTGCAGGGCGCCCAAGAGCTGTTCCTGTACTGCCTTCAAAACAATCATGGGGACCTCTGGAGCAGCGACCGCGCGGGTGGCTGTGGGTGTGCGGAGCGGCCTATTTTCGCTGCATACCGCCTCGCGCTGCAGCCCGCGGCAAACGAATTCGTGCTTGCGCACGCGCCGCAAAAACTTTGCGCCGCGCCGGGTGCTTCAACGACCACTCCAGTTTTTGAGATCTTCAAAGATAGTCGTCGTAGTAGTGTCGCGAAAGCGCTGTGGAAAACTCGGATTTTCCTTTCAGATCAATGACTTGGAATTCGATTGGCAATGTGCAGCGTGTCGGTACGGGCGGCAGCGCGAACGACAACAACTTGCCGAAACGCGCCGCTGCTGTGGATAACAGGTCGGTTGTGCCGAAACTTTCCCCAGCCTTGTTGGCTTGACGGCAGCCGCAAAACGGCCACGGACTCGCCGACGGGTCCGCGTGGCTCGAACACACGCGACGGCGAGGTCGCCGCTGAACCCGCGCCGAAAATTTTTCTCAGGCGCACCTGGCTACGACGACTACTCCAGTTCTGAGATCTTCAAAGATAGTCGTCGTAGTAGTGTCGCGAAATCGCTGTGGAAAACCCGGATTTCCGTTCCGAATCAATGAGTTGGCTGCCGCCAGCGGGTGTGCAGCAAGGCGGTAGCCGCTGCGACGCGAACGACAACAACTTCGCCCGCAAGGCGGGTCCTGTGGATAACAGCCGGGTTGTGCCGGAAATTTCCCCAGCTTTGTTGGCTTGACAGCGGCGGCAATCCGCCGGCGTTCGCGCGGCTGCTCGGCCGTTCGCGCAGCCGCTCAGCCCTTCAGCGTCTGCTCGAGCACGTGCAGCTGCTGGTTGAGTTCGCTGTTCTTCTGGCGCTCCGCGCCGATCTTGCGCACGGCGTGCAGAACGGTGGTGTGGTCGCGGCCGCCGAAGAGTTCGCCGATTTCGGGCAGGCTCTTCTGCGTCATCTCCTTGGCCAGGTACATCGCGATCTGCCGCGGCCGGGCAATCGACGCCGGCCGCTTCTTCGAGTACATGTCGGCGACCTTGATCTTGTAGAAGTCGGCCACCGTCTTCTGGATGTTCTCGACGCCGATCTGCCGGTTCTGGATCGACAGCAGGTCCTTCAGCGCCTCCCGCGCCAGCTGGATGTTGATGTCCTTGTGGCTGAAGCGCGAATAGGCCAGCACCTTGCGCAGCGCGCCTTCGAGTTCGCGAACGTTGGCGCGGACGTTCTTGGCGACGAAGAAAGCCACGTCCTCGGGCATCGAGGTGCCTTCGGCGTCGGACTTCTTCATCAGGATGGCGACGCGCATCTCCAGCTCCGGTGGCTCGATGGCCACGGTCAGCCCGGCGTCGAAGCGCGAGGTCAGCCGCTCGTCGATATCGACCAGCCCCTTGGGATAGGTGTCGCTGGTCATGATGATGTGCGCCCGCTTGGCCAGCAGCGCCTCGAAGGCGTTGAAGAACTCCTCCTGCGTGCGCTCCTTGCCGGCGAAGAACTGCACGTCGTCGATCAGCAGCAGGTCGAGCGAGTGGTACTTGGCCTTCAGCTCGTCGAAGGTCTTGCGCTGGTAGTTCTTCACCACGTCGGTGATGAACTGCTCGGCATGCAGGTAGAGGATGCGCGCGTCTGGCCGGTCCTGCAGCAGGGCGTTGCCGACGGCGTGGATCAGGTGCGTCTTGCCGAGCCCGACGCCGCCGTAGATGAAGAGCGGGTTGTACATCTGGCCCGGCGCGCCGGCGACGTGCAGTGCGGCCGTGCGGCCCATCTGGTTGGCCCGGCCGGGCACCAGCGTGTCGAAGGTCAGCGCCGGGTTGAGGCGATGCACCGACTGGTGATGCGGCGCAAAGGCATTCAGCCGCACGGGCGTCCTGGCGTCGGCCGCCAGGCTCGGCGGGAGCCGCCGAGGCCGGCCCCGGGCGTGCCGCGGTGGCGGTCGACGCGGCTGCAGGTCGCGAGGCCGGATTGGCGGCGTCGCGGGACGCCAGGGAGATATCGAGCCGAACGGGATGGCCGGCGAGATCGCTCAGCACGGCCTCGATGCGCGCGCCGTACTGGTTGCGAATCCAGTCGAGCTTGAAACGGTTCGGCACCCGCAGCGTCACCACCGAGGCACCATCCTCGCCGGTCTCGAGTTCAGCGGCCGGAAGCGGTCGGATCCAGGTGTTGAATTGCTGTTCCGGCAGCTCGGCAGCGAGTCGTTCGCAGCCGCGCAGCCATAGATCGACGGTCATGAATGTGGGGCAAAGATGCTGTGCGGAGCGGCCGAATTCTATCCAGCCGACTTCGGCAGCGGAAAGTTATCCACAGTTTTTCAAGAGGTTGTTTCATCGAGGCTCGGAGCCTGTGTAAACCTGCTTTGACGTTGCGGGCAATCTTTGGTGTAATCGCCGGTTCCCCGAAAAGGGCCGAACACCTCGAGAATTTCAAATGAAACGCACCTACCAAGCTTCGAAGACCCGCCGCGCCCGTACCCACGGCTTCCTCGTGCGCATGAAGACGCGCGGCGGCCGCGCGGTCATCAACGCCCGGCGCGCCAAGGGGCGCAAGCGCCTGGCGGTCTGACGCTGGAAGAAAAGCCGCAGCCTCTGGACCGCGCCGAAGCGGATGCAGGCACAGGCCTCGAGGGTGGGCAGGGCTCGATCGGGCGGCTGCTGCGCTCCGCGGATTTCGTTCGAATCCTGGCCAGCCGGCCGGTTGCCCGCACTGCGCGCTTTGCGATCCATCACCTGAAATCGCGCCCGCTGGGCTTTGTGCCGCGCAAGTTGTCCACAGCCGCGGCAGATGGTGCAGCGACGGCTTCGGACCTGCCGGGCGGCCGCTGGCTCGGCCTGGTGGTTCCGAAGCGGCACGCCAAGCGCGCGGTCACGCGGTCGCTGCTCAAGCGGCAGATGCGTCAGCGCTTTGCGCATGCGTTCGAAGGGCTCGATGAGGGACTCTGGGTGATCCGGCTGAAAGCGCCTTTCGATCGTCTGCAGTTCCCGAGTGCGGCCTCGGATGCGTTGCGGATTGCCGCGGGCACCGAGCTCGACGAACTCGTGGCTCGCTCGAAGCGCCGTCATGCCGGTTGAACGGCTGCAGGCGCTGCCGCGTCGTGTGCTGGTCGGGCTGGTCAAGGCCTACCGTCTTTTGCTCAGTGCCTGGCTTGGCAGCTCGTGCCGGTTTACGCCGACCTGTTCGGCGTATGCCCTCGAGGCGCTCGAACGGCACGGCGCGGCCGCCGGCAGTTACCTCGCGCTGCGCCGCATTGCGCGTTGTCATCCGTGGTGCGCCGCGGGCGACGATCCTGTTCCGCTGACGCTGGGTGGCACGCCACGCCAGCCAGCAAAGAAGACGTTTCCATGACCGATATCCGCCGGACCCTGCTCTGGGTCGTCTTTTCGATGTCGCTGCTCCTGATCTGGGACGGCTGGAACAAGCACAACGGTCGGCCGTCGATGTTCTCGCCGCCGCCGGCCGCCAAGCCGACAGCCGACAAGAAGGCGCCGGCGGCACCTCCGCTGGCGAACACGCCCCCCGGGAGTGCCACGCTGCCGGGCTTGCCCGCCACCGCTGCCGTTCCCGCAGGCGAACGGCCTGTCGCGTCGGCAGCTGCGCAGCCGGTCACGGTCAGCACCGACGTGGTCAAGGCAACGCTCGACCCGAACGGTGCCGACGTCATGCGCGTCGAGCTGCTGCAGCAAATCGACCAGAACGACCGCAGCCGCAACGCCGTGGTGCTCGACCAGTCGGCCGAGCGGCTCTACAAGGCCCAGACGGGTCTGATCGCGGCCCAGGGCGGTGCGGCGCTGCCGAACCACCTGACGCCGATGAACCTTTTGCCGGGCGAGCGCACGCTGGCGCCGGGGCAGAACACGCTCGAGGTCAAGTTCGAGTCGCCCGAGGTCGGCGGCGTCAAGTTGCTCAAGACCTACACCTTTCGCCGCGGCGACTACGTGATCGGCGTGCGCCACGAGGTGGTCAACACCTCGGCCCAGCCGGTGACGCCGCAGCTTTATCTGCAGCTGGTTCGCGACGGCAATCCGCCGGCGGGCGAATCGAGCTTCTATTTCACCTTCACCGGCCCGGCCATCTATACCGACGCCACCAAGTTCACCAAGCTCGACTTCAAGACGATCGAGAAGCGCGAGCCGGGCGACAAGATCGGCCACGCCACTGCCGCCGACAACGGCTGGGTGGCGATGGTGCAGCACTATTTCGCGACGGCCTGGCTGCTCGGCGCGAATGCCGAGGTCGAGGACCGTCGCCAGCGCGAGTTCTTCAGCCGCAAGGTCGGTGTCAATCAGTATGCGGTCGGCATGATCGTCGGGTTGAAGCCGCTGGCCCCGGGCGCCAGCGAGGTTGTCGATGCGCGGCTCTTCGCCGGCCCTCAGGAGGAAAACACGCTGAGCGCCCTGGCGCCGGGCCTCGAGCTGGTCAAGGACTACGGCTGGTTCACGATCCTTGCCAAGCCGCTGTTCTGGCTGCTGACGCAGCTGCACAAGCTGATCGGCAACTGGGGCTGGGCAATCGTCGGCCTGGTCGTCATCCTGAAGATCGCCTTCTTCTGGCTGAACGCGCACGCCTACAAGTCGATGGGCAAGATGAAGGCCATCAATCCGAAGATCATGGCCATGCGCGAGCGGCTCAAGGACAAGCCGCAGGAAATGCAGCAGGAGATGATGCGCATCTACCGCGAGGAGAAGGTCAATCCGCTCGGCGGCTGCCTGCCGATCTTTGCCCAGATGCCGTTCTTCATTGCGCTCTACTGGGTGCTGCTGTCGAGCGTCGAGATGCGCAACGCGCCCTGGATCGGCTGGATCACCGACCTGTCGGCCAAGGATCCCTACTTCATCCTGCCGTTGCTGATGACCGGTACCAGCCTGCTGCAGACCTGGCTCAACCCGACGCCGCCCGATCCGGTGCAGGCGAAGATGATGTGGATCATGCCGCTGGTCTTCTCGGTGATGTTCTTCTTCTTCCCCGCCGGGCTGGTGCTCTACTGGCTGACCAACAACATCCTGTCGATCACCCAGCAGTACATCATCAACAAGCGCCTCGGCGTCGCCTGAGTCCCCCCGGCGCCGGCCATGCTCGTCCGTCGTGACGATCCGGTCGTCGCCGTGGCGACAGCAACCGGCCGCGGGGCGATCGGCATCGTCCGCGTCTCGGGACACGATCTCGCGCCACTGATCGAGGCCCTCGTCGGCCGGCCGCTGCAGCCGCGGCAGGCCACGCTCGCAGCGCTGCGCGCAGCCGACGGCAGCGCCATCGACAACGGCCTGGCGATCCACTTCCCGGCCCCGCACAGCTACACCGGCGAGGACGTGCTCGAGCTGCAGGCGCACGGCGGCGCGGTGCTGCTGCAACTGCTGCTGGCGCGTTGCCTGGAGGCCGGCGCGGGCATCGGGTTGCGGCTGGCCGAGCCGGGCGAGTTCACCGAGCGGGCGTTCCTCAACGGCAAGCTCGACCTGGCGCAGGCCGAAGCGGTCGCCGACCTGATCGACGCCAGCACCGAGGCCGCGGCGCGGTCGGCGGTGCGTTCGCTCGGCGGCGCGTTTTCGGCCGAGATCGTCGGCTTGCGCGAGCAGCTGATCTCGCTGCAGGTGCTGGTCGAGTCGACGCTCGACTTTCCCGAAGAAGAGATCGATTTCCTGCAGCAGGCGGACGCCGCCGGGCGCCTGGGCCGCATCGACGCCGCGCTCGACGCGGTGCTGGCGCGCGCGCGCCAGGGTGCGCTGCTGCGCGAAGGCATCAAGGTGGTGCTTGCCGGTCAGCCGAACGTCGGCAAGAGCTCGCTGCTGAATGCGCTGGCCGGCGCCGAACTGGCGATCGTCACGCCGGTTGCCGGAACGACGCGCGACAAGATCGGCGGGACGATCCAGATCGAGGGCGTGCCGCTGCACGTCGTCGACACCGCCGGCCTGCGCGAATTCGCAGACGCCGGCGAAATCGAGCGCATCGGCATCGAGCGCAGCTGGGCCGAGATCGAATCGGCCGATGCGGTGCTGTTCCTGCACGACCTGACCCGCCTCGAATCGGCCGATTACCGGGCGGCCGACGCGGCCATCGGCGACCGGCTGCGCGCCCATGCCAGGGGCGACCGGCTGCTCGACGTCTACAACAAGGCCGACACGGCGCCGTCTGCCGCGTCGATCGCGGTCGGCGACGGCGGCCTGGCGATTTCCGCCGTCACCGGCGCCGGACTCGACACCCTGCGCGCACGGCTGCTGGCACTTGCCGGCTGGCATGCGCAGCCCGAGGGCGTCTTCATCGCCCGCACGCGCCATGTGCAGGCCTTGCAGCAGGCGCGCGCGCACCTGGGGCAAGCGCGCACGATCGCCGCGCAAGGCGACGCGGCACTCGACCTGTTTGCCGAGGAGCTGCGCCTGTCGCAAGCGGCGCTTGGAAAGATCACCGGCGAATTCGGCGTCGAAGACCTGCTCGGCGAGATCTTCAGCCGCTTTTGCATCGGCAAGTGAGCCGGCCGCCCCGCGTAACCGGCAATTGATTTTCGCCGCCTCCGCGGGCATGCTCGGCGCCGCGTCGCGCTGTGGGCGCGTAACCATGAAGGCGCGCTCGCCACGCAGGCGGGCGCGCAACTCGACCGAATCTGCCCGACAAGCCAAAGCCGATGACCACGACTGAAAACCCGTACCAGGACATTCGCGACGCGGTTCGCGACCTCTGCTCGCAGTTCCCCGACGAGTACCACCGCAAGATCGACAGCGAGCGCACCTACCCCGAGGCCTTCGTCAAGGCGCTCACCGATGCCGGCTGGCTGGCGGCGCTGATTCCGCAGGAGTACGGCGGCTCGGGGCTCGGCCTTTCCGAAGCGTCGGTGATCATGGAAGAGATCAACCGCAGCGGCGGCAACTCGGGCGCGTGCCACGGCCAGATGTACAACATGGGCACGCTGCTGCGCCACGGCTCGGAAGCGCAGAAGCAGCATTACCTGCCGAAGATCGCCAGCGGCGAACTGCGCCTGCAGTCGATGGGCGTCACCGAGCCGAGCACCGGCACCGACACGACCAAGATCAAGACCACCGCGGTCAAGCGGGGCGACCGCTACGTCGTCAACGGCCAGAAGGTGTGGATTTCGCGCATCCAGCACTCGGAACTGATGATCCTGCTGGCGCGCACGACGCCGCTGGCCGAGGTGCAGAAGAAGTCCGAAGGCATGTCGATCTTCCTGGTCGACCTGCGCACGGCCATCGGCCACGGCATGGAGGTGCGGCCGATCGCCAACATGGTCAACCACGAGACCAACGAGCTGTTCTTCGAGGACCTCGAAATCCCCGCCGAAAACCTGATCGGCCAGGAAGGCAAGGGCTTCAAGTACATCCTCGACGGGCTGAATGCCGAGCGCACGCTGATCGCCGCCGAATGCATCGGTGACGGCCACTGGTTCATCGACCGGGTCACCGCGTACGTCAAGGACCGCGTCGTCTTCGGCCGGCCGATCGGCCAGAACCAGGGCGTGCAGTTCCCGATCGCCGAGGCCAAGATCGAGATCGAGGCCGCCGACCTGATGCGCTGGAAAGCCTGCTCGTTGTTCGACGCCCATGCGCCGTGCGGCGCCGAGGCCAACATGGCGAAGTACCTGGCCGCCAAGGCGTCGTGGGAAGCCGCCAATGCCTGCCTGCAGTTCCACGGTGGCTTCGGCTTTGCCAACGAATACGACGTCGAGCGCAAGTTCCGCGAGACCCGGCTCTACCAGGTGGCACCGATCTCGACCAACCTGATCCTGAGCTACATCGCCGAGCACGTGCTCGGCCTGCCGCGCTCGTTCTGAGCGTTCAACCCTGCAGCGCCCTTGGCGCAGAGTAAAAAAACGATGACCCGTCCGCTCGAAGGCATCACCGTCGTCACGCTCGAACACGCGATCGCCGCGCCGTTCTGCACCCGTCAGCTCGCCGATCTCGGCGCCCGCGTCATCAAGGTCGAGCGGCCCGGCGTCGGCGACTTCGCCCGCGGCTACGACGAGCGGGTGCGCGGCCAGGCCTCGCATTTCGTCTGGACCAACCGCTCGAAGGAAAGCCTGGCGCTCGACCTCAAGCACGCCGAGGCGCCGGCGATCCTGGCCAAGCTGCTGGACAACGCCGACGTGCTGGTGCAGAACCTGGCGCCCGGCGCCGCGGCTCGGATGGGCTTGTCGTTCGACGCGCTGCGTGACAAGCACCCGCGGCTGATCGTCTGCGACATCTCGGGCTACGGCAACGACGGCCCGTACCGCGACAAGAAGGCCTACGACCTGCTGATCCAGAGCGAATCGGGCTTCCTGTCGATCACCGGCTCGCCCGACGAGCCGGCCAAGGCCGGCTGCTCGATCGCCGACATCGCCGCCGGGATGTATGCGTACACCAACATCCTGTCGGCGCTGATCGAGCGCGGCCGCACCGGCCGCGGCAAGGCGATCGAGATCTCGATGCTCGAGAGCATGGTCGAGTGGATGGGCTATCCGATGTACTACGCCTTCGAGGGTGCCGAGCCGCCGAAGCGCGCCGGCGCGTCGCACGCGACGATCTATCCGTACGGCCCGTTCGCAACCGGCGACGGCCGCAGCGTGATGCTCGGCGTGCAGAACGAGCGCGAGTGGCAGGCGTTCTGCACCCAGGTGCTCGGCCGGCCCGAACTCGCGACCGACGCGCGCTTTTCCTCCAACGCGCGCCGCAGTGCCGAGCGCGTTGCACTGCGCGAGCTGATCGAAGCGGCGTTCGCGACGCTGACCGCCGAACAAGTCGAGGCCAAGCTCGAAGCTGCGCAGATCGCCAATGCGCGGGTCAACACCATGGCCGATGTCTGGGCGCATCCGCAGCTGGCCGCGCGCAATCGCTGGGTCGAGGTCGACAGCCCCGTCGGCCGCGTGGCTGCGCTGCTGCCGCCGGGCGTCGAGGCGCCGCGCATGGACCCGGTACCGGCACTCGGCGCCGACACCGACCGGCTGCTCGGCGAACTCGGCTACGACGCGGCGCAAATCGATGCGCTGCGCGGTGCCGGCGCGCTTTGATTCGTGAAACACCAGGGACAACCATGAACGACGATCACCCGAGCCGCTCGCTCGCCGGCTTTGCCGCCGGGTTGCGCTTCGAGCACATTCCCGCGCCGGTGCTTCGCCGCGCCGAAGACCTGTTCCTCGACTGGTTCGCCTCGGCCCTTGCCGGCAAGGGCGCGCGGCCGGTCGAGACCATCGGCCGTTTCATGCAGCGCATGGGGCCCGCCGAAGGCCCGAGCGAAATCCTCGTCGATCGCCGTGGCAGCAGCCCGCTGGTCGCCGCGGCGTGCAATGCGGCCGCGTCGCATTTCGCCGAGCAGGACGACGTGCACAACGGCTCGGTCTTCCATCCCGCCGCAGTCGTCTTCCCGCCGGCGCTGGCCGTGGCGCAGGCGCTCGGCCGCTCGGGCCGCGAGCTGCTCACCGCGTCGGTCGCCGGCTACGAGGTCGGCATCCGCGTCGGCGAATTCCTCGGCCGCTCGCACTACAAGGTGTTCCACACCACCGGCACCGCCGGCACGCTGGCGGCGGCCGCTGCGGTCGGCCACCTGCTGCGGCTCTCGCCCGAGCAGATGCTGCACGCCTTCGGCTCCGCCGGTACCCAGTCTGCGGGCCTGTGGGAGTTTTTGCGCGACGCCGCCGACTCGAAGCAGTTGCACACCGCGCATGCGGCGAGCGCCGGGCTGACCGCGGCGTACCTGGCCGCCGACGGTTTCACCGGCGCGCAGCACATCCTCGAAGGCACGCGCGGCATGGCCGCCGGCATGTCGCACGACGCCGATCCCTCGCGGCTGACCGACGGGCTGGGAAGCCGCTGGACGCTCGCCGAAACGTCTTTCAAGTTCCACGCCTCGTGCCGCCACACGCATCCGGCCGCCGACGCGCTGCTGCGGCTGATGAACGAGCACCGCCTGGCCGCCGACGCCGTGAAGCGCGTTGTCGCCGAGGTCCACCAGGGCGCGATCGACGTGCTCGGCCCGGTGACCGACCCGCAGACCGTGCACCAGGCCAAGTTCTCGATGGGCACCGTGCTCGGCCTGGTGGCGCTGCAGGGCCGCGCCGGCCTCGGTGAATTCGACGCCGGTTACCGTGATCCGTCGGTGATGGCCTTTCGAGACAAGGTCGAGATGGTGCTCGACCCGGAGGTCGACGGCGCGTATCCGGCGCGCTGGATCGGCAAGGTCACGGTCGAAACGGTCGACGGCCGGCGGCTGGCCGCGCGGGTCGACGAGCCGAAGGGCGACCCGGGCAACACCCTCAGCCGCACCGAGATCGAGGACAAGGCGCTGCGCCTGGCGCAGTACCGCGATGGCGCGACCGAGGCCGAGATGCGCCGGGTGATCGAGCGCGTCTGGTCGCTGGCCGACGCGCCGGTCGTGTCACGTTTTCTCGGCTGAACGCGATGTCGGCACGCACCCGTTCGTTGTTGTTCGTTCCCGGCGACCGCCCCGAGCGTTTCGACAAGGCGCTGGCGGCCGGTGCCGACCGGGTCATCGTCGACCTCGAGGATGCGGTTGCGCCCGAGGCCAAGTCGGTGGCGCGCGACGCGGTCGCCAATTGGCTGACGCCTGGCCGCAGCGGCGTGCTGCTGCGCATCAATGCCGTCGACACGCCGTGGTTCGCCGACGATTTGCGGCTCTGCGCCGAAGGCCGCGTCGCGGCAATCGTGCTGCCCAAGGCCGAACGCGCCGACGACCTGTCGCTGCTGGTGCGCGCGGGCGGCAGCGCGGTGCTGCCGCTGATCGAAAGCGCGGCCGGATTCGCCAACCTGGCGACAATCGCCGGCGCCCCCGGGGTCGAACGGCTGGTCTTCGGCTCGATCGACCTGCAGGTCGACCTGGGCATGCGCGATGCGCTCGAGGACGAGCTGCTGTTCTTCCGTTCCCGGCTGGTGCTCGCCTCGCGGCTGGCGGCGATCCTGCCGCCGATCGATGGCGTCAGCACGGCCATCGATGACGCCGAGCGGCTGCGCGAGGACGTGCTGCGGGCGCGTCGGCTCGGCTTCGGCGGCAAGCTGTGCATCCATCCTCGACAGGTGGCCGGTGTGCACCGCCATTTCGCGCCGAGCGAGGCCGAGCAGGCCTGGGCGAGGCGCGTCCTGGAAGCCGTGGCGGCCGCCCCCGGCGCGGCAATCGCCGTCGACGGCAAGATGGTCGACAAACCGGTGATTCTTCGCGCCGAAGCCATCGTTCGCGAGTCGGGCGGCTGAACGGCAGCGGCGTACTCATTCAAATACAACACCAACGGAGACAACACCATGAACCTGCGCAGAACCTTCCTGACCGTCCTGACGACAGCGCTGACCACGGGCGCCGCCTGGGCGCAAAGCTATCCCACCAGGCCGATCACGCTCATCGTGCCGTTTGCGGCGGGCGGCCCGACCGACGTCGTCGCCCGCGCGCTCGGCCAGTCGATGACGAGGACCCTCGGCCAGCCGGTCATCATCGAGAACAAGCTCGGCGCCGGTGGCACGCTGGCCGCAGCGTACGTTGCCAAGGCCGCGCCCGATGGCTACACGCTGCTGATTCATCACAACGGCATGGCGACGGCACCGGCGCTGTACCGCAAGCTGAGCTACAACCCGCTGACCGATTTCGAGTACGTCAGCCAGGTGATCGACGTGCCGATGACGCTGCTCGGCCGCAAGGACCTGCCGGCGAAGAACCTGCCTGAACTGATTACCTACCTCAAGGCCAACGGCGACAAGGTCAACCTGGCGCATGCCGGCCTCGGGGCCGTCTCGCACCTCTGTGGCATGGTCTTTCGGCAGGCGGTCGGCGTCGACCTGACGACCGTCCCCTACCAGGGCACCGGGCCGGCGATGAACGCGCTGCTTGGCGGCCAGGTCGACCTGCTCTGCGACCAGACGACGCAGACGGTGCAGCACATCAAGTCGGGCGGCGTGCGGATGTACGGCGTGACCACCTCCAGCCGAATCAAGGCCCTGCCCGATTCGCCGACGCTCGCAGAGCAGGGTTTGCGCAACTTCGAGGTCGTCGTCTGGCACGGTATCTACGCGCCGAAGGGCACGCCGGCGCCGGCGCTCGAGCGCGTCAACCAGGCCGTGCGTGCGGCCCTGAAGGACCCGGTCGTCGCTCAGCGCATGGCCGAACTCGGCGCTGAAATCGTCCCCGACTCGAAGCTGACGCCGGAGGGGTTGCGCAGCTGGCTGAAGCAGGAGACAGACCGCTGGGGGCCGGTGATTCGCGCGGCTGGCGTGTACGCGGACTGACGTTTTTGCGCTTGCGCTTGCGCTCGGGTCGGTTTTCGTGCCTTGCCCGTTTGCCGCTGGCGTGTGTCTGAGTTGACGCGCCGGGATTCCGCCCCGGCGGGCGGGTAACTTTCTTCTGTCGGGCCCAGAAGAAAGTCACCAAAGAAGAGGGCCTGAATACGATTTGGCCGTCACGCTTCGGCTACGGCAGGTCCGCAGGCCGTGGTGGCGCGAGAACCTCTCTGGTGAACCGCATGCGCCGATCGCGCCGCATCACTTGGCCACCCACACCTCAGCCTGCAAGCTGCTGGGTGCGGCAAGCAGGCTGGCTCAATGGAGCTTGACGAACCACTGCCATTGGCAGTTACTGCACGCGGTGGACGTTCTCGCGCCACAAGCCTGTGCGCACCACCTGCCGCCGAAGCGTGACGGCCAGATGTGTATTCGGGGCCTCTTCTTTGGTGACTTTCTTCTGGCCCCGACAGAAGAAAGTTACCCGCCCGCCGGGGCGGACTCCCGGCGCGTCAGAACAAGCACACGCCAGCAAAAAACGTGTAAGGCACGGAACACCCCCGCCCGCCGGTGCGGAATCGCGGCGCAAGCCCAACCAAGCTAAACCCCTTGCAGCAGCCGCGCTTCCGCAACCGCCAGCGCTTCGGGCAGCCCTGATAGCACCAGCGTGTCGCCAGCGCCCAGCACCAAGTGCGCGTCGGGCTGATCGACCTGACCGCTCGCCCGCCGCACCGCTGCCACGCCGACGCCCAGCTGGTCGAGGGTCTGCTCGCCGAGCGGCTGGCCGAGGCAACCCACGCCAGGTGGCAGCGTCACGCTGTGCAGCCGCGCCTGCTGCAGGTCGTCGGCCGTGTCGTCGTCGGCGCCGTGGAAGTAGCCGCGCAGCAGCCGGTAGCGGGCATCACGCTGGTCCTGAACGACGCGGATGACCCGCCGCATCGGCACGCCGACCAGTGCCAGCGCATGGCTGGCGAGCATCAGCGAACCCTCGATGGCTTCGGGCACCACCTCGGTGGCGCCGGCCGCCTGCAGCGTTTCCAGGTCGGTGTCGTCGATCGTCCGCACGATCACCGGCACCTGCGGCGCGCGGGCCTGCACCAGCGCCAGGATCTTCAGTGCCGACGGGGTATCGCGGTACGTCACGACGACTGCGCTGGCGCGGGTCAGGCCGGCGGACAGCATGCTTTGCAGCCGGGTGGCGTCGCCGAAGACCACGCTCTGCCCTGCGGCAGCGGCGTGTCGCACCCGGTCGGGGTCGAGATCGAGCGCAATGTAGGCGATGCCTTCGCGCTCGAGCAGCCGCGCCAGGTTCTGACCGCTGCGGCCGTAGCCGGCAATGATCACGTGCGCCTCGGTGTTGATCGCCCGCTTGGCGATGCTGGTCATCGCCACCGACTGCATCAGCCAGTCGCTCGATGCCAGGCGCATCACGACGCGGTCGCTGTAGAGGATCATGAACGGCGTGGCCAGCATGCTCAGCACCATGCTGGCCAGCACCGGGCTGAGCCATTGCGGTTCGATCAACCGCTGCTCGGCGCCGAGCGTCAGCAGCACGAAGCCGAATTCGCCGGCTTGCGCCAGGTAGAGACCGGTGCGCAGCGCGACGCCCGGCTCGGCACCGACGATCCGTGCCAGCCCGGCCACCAGGATGAACTTGGCAAGCACCGGCAGCAGGGTCAGCAGCAGCACCAGGAACCAGAGGTCGAGCACCGGCCGCCAGTCGAGCTTCATGCCGATGGTGATGAAGAACAGGCCGAGCAGCACGTCGTGGAAGGGCCGGATGTCGGTCTCGACCTGGTGCTTGAACTCGGTTTCCGCGACCAGCATGCCGGCGACGAATGCGCCGAGCGCCAGCGACAGGCCCGCCTCCTCGGTCAGCCACGCCAGGCCGAGCGTCACCAGCAGCAGGTTGAGCACGAACAGCTCTTCGCTGCGGCGCCGGGCCACCAGCGTCAGCCACCAGCGCATGGCCTTCTGGCCGCCGACGAGCAGCACCGCGAGCAGCCCGACCGCCTTCACCGCGGCCCAGCCGAGCGAGGTGATCATGTCGGCGCCGCTCGAATCGAGCGCCGGTATCACGACCAGCAGCGGCACCACGGCCAGGTCCTGGAACAGCAGCACGCCCATCACCCGGCGGCCATGCTCGGCTTCGAGTTCGAGCCGGTCGGCCATCATCTTGACGACGATGGCGGTGCTCGACATCGCCATCGCGCCGCCCAGCACCAGCGCGCCCTGCCACGAAAGCTGCCACGGCGTCGAGGTGCCGGCCAGCAGCCAGCGCAGCAGGAGGTGGCCGGCAACGGCACCGCCGATCGTCAGCAGCACCTGCGCCAGCCCGAGCCCGAACACCAGATGGCGCATGCTGCGCAGCTTCGGCAGGTTGAACTCGAGCCCGATGACGAACATCAGGAAGACGACGCCGAATTCGGCCAGGTAGGTCATGCCCTCCGACTCGCCGGCGAGCGCCAGCGCATTCGGGCCGATAAGCACGCCGACCGCCAGGTAGCCGAGCATCGGCGGCAGACGCAGGCTGCGGCAGGCGACGACACCTGCCACCGCTGCGACGAGGTAAAGCAGGACGAGTTCGAGCGTGGAAACGTGCATGGGCCTCGTGCGGCCCCGGCAGGAGGAAAAACCGGGCGCGGTCCATCCTAAGCGACCGGCCTGTTGCTGCCGGCCCGGGGCATCGCTGCCTACAATCCAGCAGGCCTGCCGCTCATCAGCGGTCGCGCTCCCACCACCGTGCCTGCCCCCGCCCCGCTGCCTGCCTTCGACGCCGCCCGAGCCCTGCAGCTCGCTCGCGACACCTTCGATATCGAGGCGTCGGCGTTGCTTGGACTGAAAGCGCGCCTCGGAGCCGAGTTCGCCCGCGCGGTGCAAGCCATGCTGGGCTGCAACGGCCGGATCGTGGTGATGGGAATGGGCAAGAGCGGCCACGTCGGCCGCAAGGTCGCCGCCACGTTGGCTTCGACCGGTACGCCGTCGATGTTCGTCCACCCGGCCGAAGCCAGCCATGGCGACCTCGGCATGGTGACGCCCTCGGATGTCGTGCTGACGATCTCGAACTCGGGCGAAAGCGACGAGATCGCCGCGGTGTTGCCGGCACTCAAGCGCCTGGGCGTCACCCTTGTCGCGATGACCGGGCGCGCCGACTCGATGCTCGCCCGGCATGCCGACATCCGCCTCGACAGCACCGTCGATGTCGAAGCCTGCCCGCTGAACCTGGCGCCGACAGCCAGCACGACGGCGCAGATGGCGCTTGGCGATGCATTGGCCGTGGCGCTGCTCGATGCCCGCGGCTTCCGACCCGATGACTTTGCGCGTTCGCATCCGGGCGGCAGCCTGGGGCGCAAGCTGCTGACGCATGTCCGCGATGTCATGCGCAGCGGTGCGGCAGTGCCGCGGGTGCTGCCCGACGCGCCCTTCATCGCGATGATTCGCGAGATGAGCGAAAAGGGGCTGGGCGCCACGGCGATCGCCGATGCCGACGACCGCGTGCTCGGCATCTTTACCGATGGCGACCTGCGCCGGCTGCTCGAGCAGGGGGTCGACCTGCGCCCGCTTGCCGCGCACGAGGCGATGTATCCGCGGCCGCGGCTGGTGCGCGACGATGCGCTCGCCGTCGTCGCTGCCGATTTGATGGAGCAGCACCGCATCACCAGTGTGCTGGTGGTCGACGCCGACGAGCGGCTGGTCGGCGCGCTGAACTCGAACGACCTGATGCGCGCGAAGGTGATCTGATGGCGTCCCCTGCTCCTTCCCCGGCTGCCGGGTGGCGTGAGCCGGTGATCCGCTTCGCGCCCGAACTGCTGCTGCAGGCGCAGGGCATCCGTGCGGCGATCTTCGATGTCGATGGCGTGCTCACCGACGGCCGCATCTACATCGGCGAGGCGGGCGAGACCTTCAAGGCCTTCAGCACCCTCGACGGTCACGGTCTGAAGCTGCTGGCGCTCGGCGGCATCGTGCCGATCGTCGTCACCGGCCGCGATTCGCCCGCGGTGCGCCGGCGCGTCGCCGACCTGGGTCTGGCCCATGCGGTCTATGGCGCGACCGACAAACTGGCCGTCACCGAGCCGCTGCTCGCCGGGCTGGGCCTTGCATGGCCGCAGGTCGCTGCCATGGGTGACGACTGGCCCGACCTGCCGCTGCTCTCGCGGGCCGGCTTTGCCTGTGCGCCCGCCAACGCGCACGTCGAAGTCCGGGCAGCCGTCCACCACGTCACCGCCGGTGTCGGCGGTCACGGTGCGGCGCGCGAATGCTGCGACCTGCTGCTCACCGCGGCGGGGCGCTATGCAACGCTGCTGCAGGAACTGGCCGTGACGCTCGACCGCAGCGGATGAAGCGCGCATCGCGCCATGCGGAGCCGCTTCGCGATCGGCTGCTCGACGGCCTGGCGAGCTACCTGCCGCTGCTGCTGATGGCGCTGCTGGCGCTGGGCAGCTGGTGGCTGGTGTCGGAGGAGCCTGTTGCTGAAGGGCCCCGAAAGGCCGGCCCGCTGCGGCACATTGCCGACTACTCGATGACGAATTTCACCGTCCAGCGCTTCAATGCCAGCGGCCATCTGAGCGGAGAAGTCAGCGGAGACCGGGCCTCCCACTACCCCGACACGGCCACGCTGGAAATCGACAACCCCCGGCTGCGCGCTGTCGCTCCGGACGGCTTCACGACGCGGGCCACTGCCCTGCTGGCGGTGAGCAGCGACGACGGCCAGCGGGTCCAGCTGATCGGCAATGCGCGTGTCGTGCGGCCGACAGCGGGTCAGCCAGACCTCGAATTCCAAGGCGACCAGTTGCTGGCCGACCTTCAGCAGGAGCGCTTCGAATCGAGCAGACCGGTGCGGCTTTTGCAGGGTGGCGCCACCTGGACGGCGAGCGCTTTCGAGTACCACCATGCGAGCCAGCGTGTCGAGCTGACCGGGCCGGTTCGCGCGGTGTTGCCGCCGCGGGGCCGCTGATCGCCCGAAGGCATGGCGGGGTCGAGCGGCCCGCCCCCCGTGAGCCACGCGCAAAGAAAAAGCGGTGGGCTTTCGCGCACCGCTTGCATTCCTGGCATCCCGTGCGGGATGCCGTGTGTCGCCGAAGCTCAGTAACCGCCGCGGCTTCCGCCGCCGCCACCGCTGCCGTAGCCGCCGCCGCGAGCGGCCACCACCGCCGCCACCGCCATAGCCGCCACCACCGCCGGAGCGACCACCACCACCGCCACCGTAGCCCCCGCCGCCGCCACTGCCACCACCGCCGTAGCCACCACCGCCGCCGGTGCTGCCGCTACCGAAGCCGCCGGAGCGGCCGCCGCCACCACCGCCGAAGCCACCACCGCCGCCGCCCGGACGGCCGCCGCCGCCGCCACCGCCGAAGCCACCCGGCCGGTCTTCACGCGGACGCGCTTCGTTGACCACCAGGGCCCGGCCGTCGAGCGCCTGGCCGTTCATGCCGTTGATCGCCGATTGCGCCTCGGCATCCGAGCCCATCTCTACAAAGCCGAAACCTTTCGAGCGACCGGTGTCGCGGTCCATCATCACCTTCGCAGACGACACGGAGCCGAACTGAGCAAAAGCTTGTTGCAGATCGTCGTCGCGCACGCTGTAGGCGAGATTACCGACGTAGAGTTTGTTGCCCATCGAGAGCGCCTTTCTTTCCTGATGACTCAGACAACCAAGTGCAGCATTCAGCCATCGTGACCCATTCAATCGAAGGCGCAGCTACCCGGAGAAAAACCATTATCGAGTCATTCTCGACATCTGCGCAAAGGGTTCTCCACCGGGTGTCAAACAAAACGTTGTTTTCGCGAGCGCCCGTCGCATCGCAACGACCATGACCGAGCGAACCTTCGACTACATCGTCTGCGGCGCAGGAACCGCGGGTTGCCTGATCGCCAACCGGCTCAGCGCCGACCCCAACAAGCAGGTCCTGCTGCTCGAAGCCGGGGGCCGCGACGATTACATGTGGGTGCACATCCCCGTCGGCTACCTCTATTGCATCGGCAACCCGCGCACCGACTGGCTCTACCGCACCGATGCCGACCCGGGGCTCAACGGCCGGGTGCTGCGCTATCCGCGCGGCAAGGTGCTCGGCGGCAGCTCGAGCATCAACGGCATGATCTACATGCGTGGCCAGGCCCGCGACTACGACGGCTGGGGCGCGCTCGGCAACCCCGGCTGGAGCTGGGCCGAATGCCTGCCGCACTTCCTGGCGCACGAGGACCACCACCGGGGCGCCGCCGAATTCCACGCCGCGCCGGGTTTCGATCGCACCGGCCGCCGCTCCGGCGGCGAGTGGCGGGTGGAGAAACAGCGGCTGCGCTGGGACATCCTCGACGCCTTCGCCCAGGCGGCGCAGCAGGCCGGCATCCCCGCGACCGACGACTTCAACCGCGGGAGCAACGAGGGCGTCGGCTACTTCGAAGTCAACCAGCGCGCCGGCATCCGCTGGAACGCCGCCAAGGCGTTCCTGCGGCCGGCGCTGGCGCGGCGCAACCTGGAAGTCTGGACCGGGGCACAGACCTCGCGCCTGTTGCTCGAAGGCAGCGGCGAAAACCTGCGTGCGGCCGGCGTCGAACTGCGGCGCGGCGGCAGCACCGTCCGGGTGCGTGCAACGCGCGAGGTGATCCTCTGCACCGGCGCGATCGGCACGCCGCAGCTGTTGCAGCTCTCGGGCATCGGCGACGCCGCCCTGCTCGCAGCCGCAGGCGTCGAACCTCGCCATGCGCTTCCCGGCGTCGGCCGCAACCTGCAGGATCATCTGCAGATTCGCTCGGTCTACCAGGTCGATGGGGTGAAGACGCTGAACACGATGGTCGGCGCCCTGTGGGGCAAGGCGCTGATCGGCCTGGAATACGCGATCAAGCGCAGCGGGCCGATGAGCATGGCGCCGTCGCAACTCGGCGCCTTCACCCGCAGCAGCCCCGAGCGGCCGCATCCGAACCTGCAGTACCACGTGCAGCCGCTGTCGCTCGAGGCCTTCGGCGAGCCGCTGCATCCGTTCAATGCCTTCACGGCCAGCGTCTGCAACCTGAACCCGGCGAGCCGCGGCGAGGTGCGCATCCGCTCGCCCCGGCCCGAGGATGCGCCGAGCATCGCGCCGCACTACCTGAGTGCCGGCGAGGACCGGCAGATCGCCGCCGATTCGCTGCGCCTGACGCGGCGCATCGTTTCCCAGGCGGCGCTGGCGCGTTTCCGGCCCCAGGAGATCAAGCCCGGCGTGCAGTACCAGAGCGATGCCGAGCTGGCGACGCTCGCCGGCGACATCGGCACGACGATCTTTCACCCGGTCGGCACCGCCCGGATGGGGCCGGCGAGCGATCCGCACGCCGTTGTCGATGCGCGGCTGAAGCTGCACGGCGTCGAACGCGTGCGGGTCGTCGACGCCAGCATCATGCCGACGATCACCAGCGGCAACACCAACTCGCCGACGCTGATGATCGCCGAGCGCGCGGCCGGCTGGATCGTCGACGACGCGGCGCGCACCTGAGGCGCGCCGCGAGGACGCCTAGCCTCGCTCGACGCGCTCCGCGATCGCCTTGCCCATTTCGGTCGTGTTCGCCTGACCGCCGAGGTCGCCGGTGCGCGGGCCTTCGACCAGCACCGCCTCGATCGCCTTCAGGATCGCGTCGTGCGCTTCCTTGCAGCCGAGGAAGTCGAGCATCAACGCCGCCGACCAGATCATCGCCACCGGGTTGGCGATGTTCTTGCCGTAGATATCGGGTGCCGAGCCGTGCACCGGCTCGAACAGCGACGGGAACTTGCGCTCGGGGTTGAGGTTCGCCGAAGGCGCCAGGCCGATCGTGCCGGTGCACGCCGGGCCCAGGTCCGAAAGGATGTCGCCGAACAGGTTCGACGCGACGACGACGTCGAAGCGCGTCGGCTGCAGCACGAAGCGCGCGCACAGGATGTCGATGTGCTGCTTGTCGATCGTGACTTCCGGATAGCCCTGGCCGATGGCATCGGCGCGGCCGTCCCACCACGGCATGCTGATGGCGATGCCGTTGGACTTGGTCGCCACCGTCAGGTGCTTGCGCTGGCGCGACTGCGCCATCTCGAAGGCGTACTTCAGCACCCGGTCGGTGCCGTGGCGCGAGTAGACCGATTCCTGGATGACGATCTCGCGCTCGGTGCCGGCGTACATCACGCCGCCGAGGTTGGTGTACTCGCCTTCGGTGTTCTCGCGCACCACGTAGAAATCGATGTCGCCGGCCTTGCGCCCGGCCAGCGGACACGGCACGCCCTCGAACAGCCGCACCGGGCGCAGGTTGATGTACTGGTCGAACTCGCGCCGGAACTTGAGCAGCGAGCCCCACAGCGAGACATGGTCGGGCACGCTGTTCGGCCAGCCGACGGCGCCGAAAAGCAGCGCGTCCTGACCTTCGAGCTGCGACTTCCAGTCGTCCGGCATCATCTGGCCGTGGCTCTGGTAGTAGTCGCAACTCGCCCATTCGACCGATGTGAAATCGAAGGCGAGGTCGAAGCGCCGGGCGGCGGCCTCGAGGACCCGCATGCCTTCGGGCATGACTTCCTTGCCAATGCCATCGCCAGGGATGACGGCGATCTTGAACGGGGCTTTCATAGGCGCGATCCTCTAATTGTTCGGGGCCCGGCGATCTTAAGTCGATGCCGGGGAGACGGGCCCCGCATGCGGCAAACTCCGCGCCGATGCTGCACGCCCCAACCGCCGATCTGCCGCTCGTTGCCTGTCTGTGTGCCGAATGGTGCGGCAGCTGTCGCGACTACCGCGCGGTTTTCGATGCGCTGGCCCGGCAGTTCGCCGGCCGCGCACGGCTGATCTGGGTCGACATCGAGGACGAGGCCGAGGCGCTCGGCACGATCGACATCGACAACTTTCCCTCGCTGCTGATCGCCGATGGCGACGCGATCCGCTTCTTCGGCGCGATCATGCCGCAGCCGCAGACGGCCGCGCGGCTGATCGAGCGCGCGCTGCGGGGAGAACTCGGCGCACCGGCCCATGCCACCGCCGAGGGGCTGCCGGCGCGGCTGCGCGGGCTGCTGCACCGCGCAGCCTGACCTGCCATCGTTGTGCCGAACCACCTCGCCCGCGCATAAGCATCAGCCTATTGGTTCGTTGCCGATCTGGGCCCTCGGCCCCACCATCCGCGCCTTCCGAATACTGCGGGTCGGCAACGAACCCCTGAAGGCTCGCCATGAACAAGAAGATCGATTCCGTGCGCCGTGCCTTGCTACCGCTGGTGGTCGCGGCATGGGCGGCACCGGCGCTTGCCGCCGACCAGACGCTGCTCAACGTCTCGTACGACCCGACACGCGAGCTCTACCAGGACATCAACGGCGCCTTTGCCAGGCACTGGAAGGCCAAGTCCGGCAACAACGTGACGATCAAGGCCTCGCACGGCGGCTCGGGCAAGCAGGCGCGTTCGGTCATCGACGGACTCGACGCCGACGTGGTGACGCTGGCGCTCGCCTACGACATCGACGAAATTGCCACCCGTGGCAAGTTGCTGCCGCCCGACTGGCAAAAGCGCCTGCCGCACAACAGCTCGCCCTACACCTCGACGATCGTCTTCCTCGTGCGCAAGGGCAATCCGAAGGGCATCAAGGACTGGGAAGACCTCGCCCGGCCCGGCGTCGCGGTGATCACGCCGAACCCGAAGACCTCGGGTGGCGCGCGCTGGAACTACCTCGCCGCGTGGGGCTGGGCGCAGCAGAAGTTCGGCAGCGACGCCAAGGCGCAACAGTTCGTCGCCAGCGTCTACGGCAACGTGCCGGTGCTCGACTCGGGTGCGCGGGGCTCGACGACGACTTTCGTCGAGCGCGGCCTCGGCGACGTGCTGCTCGCCTGGGAAAACGAGGCCCTGCTGGCATTGAAGGAACTCGGGCCGGACAAGTTCGACATCGTTGCGCCGTCGCTTTCGATCCTTGCCGAGCCGCCCGTGGCGGTGGTCGACAAGGTCGTCGACCGCAAGGGCACCCGCGCGGCGGCGCAGGCGTACCTGGACTTCCTCTACACCCCCGAAGGGCAGACGATCGCTGCACGGAACTACTACCGGCCGATCGATGCAACCGTGTCTGCCAGGTACGCGGCGCAGTTCCCGAAGCTGAAGCTCTTCACCGTCGACCAGGCCTTCGGCGGCTGGGCCAAGGCCCAGAAGACCCACTTCTCGGACGGCGGCACCTTCGACCAGGTCTACACGCGCAAGTGAGGCGCGCCGCCGTGCATAACGATCGAAGAATTCGATCGTTTGCGGCGGTCCCGGCAGCCGCTACCATCCGCGGCTTCGCTCAATCGGTCGCCCTGGCAGCCCCCTCGTCATGCGTTCTTCGTCCGCAATTCTCCGCCGCCGTCCCCTGATCGGCGCTGCCGTCGCCGCTGCGCTGCTGGCCGGCGCCGGCCTGTCGCACGCGGCCGGGCCGACGCTGCTCAATGTCAGCTACGACGTCGCCCGCGAGTTCTTCAAGGACTACAACCCGCTGTTCCAGAAGTACTGGAAAGCGACGTCCGGCGAGGACGTGGCAGTCAACCAGTCGCATGGCGGGTCGAGCAAGCAGGCGCGTTCGGTGATCGACGGCCTCGAGGCCGACGTGGTGACGATGAACCAGGCCAACGACATCGACGCCATCGCCGAGCGCGGCAAGCTGCTGCCGGCGGACTGGGCCAAGCGGCTGCCGAACAACAGCGCGCCGACCACATCGACGACGGTGATCCTGGTCCGCAAGGGCAATCCGAAGGGCATCAAGGACTGGGCCGACCTCGCCAAGCCCGGCGTCAGCGTCGTCATTCCGAATCCGAAGGTCACCGGCAACGGCCGCTACACCTATGTGGCCGCGTGGGGCGCCGCGATCAAGGCCGGCCGCACGCCGGCGCAGACTCGCGAGCAACTGCAGCGGATGTTCGCCAACGTGCCGGTCTTCGACGGCGGCGGCCGCGCGGCGACGACGACATTCGCGCAACGCAACATCGGCGATGCGCTGGCCACTTTCGAAAGCGAGGTCAACCTGATCCGCGAGGAATTCGGCAACAACTTCGATGTCGTCTACCCGCAATGGAGCATCCTGGCCGAGAACCCGGTCGCGGTGATCGACAAGGTGGTCGACAAGAAGGGAACGCGCAAGCAGGCCGAGGCCTACCTGCGGCACCTGTGGTCCGACGAAGCGCAGGAGATTGCCGCCAAGCACCAGCTGCGGCCGCGCTCGCCGGCGCTGCTCGCCAAGTACGCCAAGGACTTCCCGAAGGTGAACCTGTTCACCATCGACGAGATGTTCGGCGGCTGGAGCAAGGCGCAGAAGGAGCACTTCGACGACGGCGCGGTCTACGACCAGATCCTCCTCGCCGCGCGCAAGTCCTGACGCTCCGATCGCTTCGATCGTTTCCTGACCGTTCCCGATGCTGTTCTCGCGCGCGCTGCTCAGGCGCCACAGCGTGTTGCCTGGCTTCGACCTGGCGCTCGGCTTCACGCTGCTGTACCTCAGCTTCGTGGTGCTGATTCCGTTGTCGGCAGCGTTCCTCAAGACCTTCACGATGACCTGGCCGGCGTTTTGGGCGGCGGTCGCCTCGCCGCGGGTCGTCGCCTCGTACCGGCTGACTTTCGGCGCCTCGTTCGCGGCGGCGCTGATCAACACCTTCTTCGGGCTGATCGTCGCCTGGGTGCTGGTGCGCTATGAATTTCCGGCCAAGCGGCTGGTCGATGCGCTGGTCGACCTGCCGTTCGCGCTGCCGACGGCGGTGGCCGGCATCGCGTTGACGGCGCTCTATTCGCAGAACGGCTGGATCGGGCAGTTGCTGCCGTTCAAGGTCAGCTTCACGCCGATCGGCGTGTTCGTCGCACTCACCTTCATCGGCCTGCCGTTCGTCGTGCGCACGGTCCAGCCGGTCATCGCCGACCTGCAGAAGGAGCTCGAGGAAGCCGCGGCCACCCTGGGCGCAACCCGCTGGCAGACCTTCACCAAGGTCATCCTGCCGATCCTGACGCCCGCCCTGCTGACCGGGTTCGCGCTCGCTTTTGCGCGCGCGCTCGGCGAGTACGGCTCGGTGATCTTCATTGCCGGCAACCTGCCGATGGTCAGCGAGATCACGCCGCTGTTGATCATCACCAAGCTCGAGCAATACGACTTCACCGGTGCCACGGCGATTGCGGTGGTGATGCTGGTGGCGTCGTTCGTGCTGCTGCTGGCGATCAACGGGCTGCAGGCATGGACGCGGTCGCGGCAGGGGCGCTGAGATGAAGCCTGCTCTGCTGTTCGAAGGCTCGTTTTGCAGGGCGTTGCCTGGTTGCCGGCCCGTCCTGAATGCTGGCAGACGCGGAGCGAGCCGCGGCCAGCGGGTGGGTAGCTCCGTTCATGTCCCCCGGACTCGGCCCCTGGCCGAGCCCTCCTCCTTTACTTCACTGCGCCACCCACCCACTGCCCGCGGCCATGCGCCGCTCGTGGGAAGGGGCGAACAGCCTGCGCGGAGCCTGATCGGGCCGAGTGGGTGTTGTGCAGAGCGAGGTAAAGGAGGAGAGACGGGCGGAGCCCGGCTCGGGGGACACGAGCGTCGCACAGCACCCGCTCGGCACGATCGCTCGCCTGTGTTCGCAAGCCAAGCGTTGCATGCTGGTGCGCGTCGGGACGGGGCGCCTGGATGAACCCCAACGCCGTAGAAACTCTCTCCGTGCCTGGTTCCAGCACCACCCAGGCCGCGCCGCGCCCCGCGCTGCGCTCGGCGACGGGCGAGCCGGCGTGGGTTCGACGCACCTTGATCGGCGTGGCGCTCGGCTTCCTGACACTGTTCCTCTTCATCCCGCTGGCGGTGGTCTTCGTCGAGGCGCTGAAGAAGGGCTTCGGTGTCTACGTCGCGGCGATCGTCGACCCCGACGCGCTTTCGGCCATCCAGCTGACGCTGATCGCCGCTGCGGTTTCGGTGCCGCTGAACCTGGTCTTCGGCGTGGCGGCCGCCTGGTGCATCGCCAAGTTCGATTTCCGCGGCAAGAACGTGCTGCTGACGCTGATCGACCTGCCGTTCTCGGTCAGTCCGGTGATCGCCGGGTTGATCTTCGTGCTGGTCTTCGGGCTGCAGGGCTGGTTCGGCGAATGGCTGCGCGACCACGACCTGAAGGTGATCTTCGCCTTGCCGGGCATCGTGCTGGCGACGCTGTTCATCACCTTCCCGTTCGTCGCGCGCGAACTGATCCCGCTGATGCAGGCGCAGGGCAGCGAGCAGGAGGAGGCGGCGCGGGTGCTCGGCGCGGGCGGCTGGCAGATTTTCAGGCGGGTGACCTTGCCGAACATCAAGTGGGCGCTGCTTTATGGCGTGATCCTGTGCAACGCGCGGGCGATGGGCGAGTTCGGCGCGGTCAGCGTGGTTTCGGGCCACATCCGCGGCCAGACGAACACCATGCCGCTGCACATCGAGATCCTCTACAACGAATACCAGTTCGCCGCGGCCTTCGCCGTGGCTTCCCTGCTCGCCGGGCTGGCGCTGGTGACGCTGGTGCTGCAGTACCTGGTCGAGCGGCGCGTGCGGGCGCTGAAGGGCGGACAGGAAGGAAAAGAATGAGCATCGAAGTCCGCAACCTGAACAAGCGCTTCGGCGCGACGGTCGTCTGCGACAACCTGAATCTCGACATTCCCGCCGGCGAGCTGGTGGCGTTGCTCGGGCCGTCGGGTTCGGGCAAGACGACGCTGTTGCGCATCATTGCCGGCCTCGAAGTGCCCGACAGCGGCAGCGTGCTCTTCCATGGCGAGGATGCGACGCACACCGACGTGCGCGAGCGCCAGGTCGGCTTCGTCTTCCAGCACTACGCGCTGTTCGGGCAGATGACGATCTTCGAGAACGTCGCCTTCGGCTTGCGGGTGCGGCCCAAGGCGACGCGCCCGAGCGACGCAGAGATCCGCAAGAAGGTGACCGAGCTGCTGAAGCTGGTGCAGCTCGACTGGATTGCCGACCGCTATCCGCACCAGCTGTCGGGCGGCCAGCGCCAGCGGATCGCGCTGGCGCGGGCGCTGGCGGTCGAGCCGAAGGTGCTGCTGCTCGACGAGCCCTTCGGCGCGCTCGACGCCAAGGTGCGCAAGGAGCTGCGCCGCTGGCTGCGCCGGCTGCACGACGAGGTTCATGTCACCAGCGTCTTCGTCACCCACGACCAGGAAGAGGCGATGGAAGTCGCCGACCGGATCGTCGTCATGAACCAGGGCCGCATCGAGCAGGACGGCCCGCCCGACGAGGTCTACGACCATCCGGCGTCGCCGTTCGTGCTGCAGTTCCTCGGCGACGTCAACCTGTTCCACGGCCGGCTCGGCCGCAGCGACAGCGACGACGTGCACTACGTGCGACCGCACGAGCTGCAGATCCTCGCCACACCGGCCGAGGGCTCGATCGCCGTCACGCTGGCACAGGCGCTGACCGTCGGCCCGAACACCCGAATCGAGTTCAAGCGGCTCGACGACGCCAGCTATGTCGATGTCGAACTGCCGCGCGCCGAGTACACCGCGCTGCGCGAGCAGCTCGGGCTCGCACCTGGCGTGGCGGTGCATCTGCTGCCGCGACGGGTGACGCGGTTCTCGAACGAACTGCCCGACCCGGCGGCAATGATCTGACGCGGGCGGGCCGGCCACCGGCTTGCAAGCCGGTGGCGCTCGCGAGGCAATGCCCGGTCTGCAGGGACCGACCGCCGTCCGCGTCTGCCCGGTGCTACCAGTTGCCTTCGCGCTCCGGTGTCGCGCCGATGCGGTGGATCGACAGAATCCGCACCTTCGTACTCGGCCTCCTGCGAGAGGCGCAGCCCCATCAGCGCGCGCAGTGCGCCATACACCAGCAGGCCGCAGCCGAAGGCCCATGCAACGCCGAGCACGGTGCCGATCAGCTGCGCGACAAGGCTGACGCCGCCGCGGCCGCCGAGCGCCGTCTGGCCGAAGATGCCGCAGGCCAGCCCGCCCCAGGCACCGCACAGGCCGTGCAGCGGCCAGACGCCGAGGACGTCGTCGATCTTCCAGCGGTTCTGCGTCAGCGTGAAAAGGCGCACGAAGATCGCCCCGGCCACTGCGCCGACCACCAGCGCGCCGAGCGGGTGCATCACGTCCGAACCGGCGCAGACCGCGACCAGGCCGGCAAGCGGGCCGTTGTAGGTGAAGCCGGGGTCGTTGCGGCCCATCAGCGTCGCCATCAGCGTGCCGCCGACCATGGCCATCAGCGAGTTGACGGCAACCAGTCCCGACAGCTTGTCGAGCGTCTGCGCGCTCATGACATTGAAGCCGAACCAGCCGACGGCGAGGATCCAGGCGCCGAGTGCCAGAAACGGGATGTTCGACGGCGGATGTGCGCTGATCGCACCGTCTTTTCGGTAACGGTTGCTCCGCGCGCCGAGCAGCAGCACCGCGGCCAGGCCGATCCAGCCGCCGACCGCATGCACGACGACGCTGCCGGCAAAGTCGTGGAACTCGCTGCCGGTGGTCGATGCCAGCCAGTCCTGGATGCCGAAGCGGTGGTTCCAGGCCACGCCTTCGAACAGCGGATACACCAGCCCGACGAGCACGGCCGTGGCAATCAACTGGGGTCCGAAGCGGGCACGCTCGGCAATACCGCCCGAGACGATGGCCGGGATTGCCGCGGCGAAGGTCAACAGGAAGAAGAACTTGACGAGTTCATAGCCGTTGCGCGCCGCGAGCGCTTCGGCACTGCTGAAGAAATGCACCCCGTAGGCCACGCCGTAGCCGACCAGGAAGTACGCGAGCGTCGAAACCGAGAAATCGACCAGGATCTTGACCAGCGCATTGACCTGGTTCTTGCCGCGCACCGTGCCGAGTTCGAGGAACGCGAAACCGGCATGCATGGCAAAGACCAGAATGGCGCCGAGCAATACAAACAAGGCATCGGCACCGTGCTTCAGGTTGTCCATGGCATCTCCAAGGTGCGTATCAGGCGAAGCGCGCACTGAAAGCAACTTCGGTGCCCCACTTTCGATCGAAATTCGCCCTTGAACAGGGCATCTCGCCTCAAACATCGCACTGACGAGGTGCATTCGCGCCAGTCCGGTGCCGGCTGCCCTGAACTGGCGCATGGGTGGCGCTGCAGGGAAAATCCGCATGGCACGTGCCATCCGCCTCCCCTACATTCTCGGCACTCGTGGGCCGCATGCGGCTCCAGGAGGTCGAGGAGACAAGAACCGGGCGGCGCCAGCAGGCGCCAGCACCAGCGGCCACAGCACTGCGGCCGGCGAATCGGGGCGCTGCGTCAGCAGCGCCCTTTTCGTTTCAGCCCACGCTCAGTCGACCTTCGCACCCGAGGTCTTGACGACCTGCCCCCACTTCTTCGTTTCGGCGGCAATGAAGGCGGCGAACTGCGCCGGCGGCATGCCGCCCGGAATGGCGCCCTGCGCCACCAGCCGCTCCTTCAGTGCCGGCAACGCCAGCGCCTTGGCGGTTTCCTGCTGCAGCCGGTTGACGATTTCCGGCGGCGTCGACGAAGGCGCCAGCAGGCCGAACCACGAGCTGGCGTCGAAGCCGGCCAGCCCCGACTTCGGCGGCCCGGCCTCGGCGATCGTCGGCACGTCGGGCAGCGCCGGGCTGCGCTGGGCGCTGGTGACGGCCAGTGCCTTCAGCTTGCCGGCCTTGATCTGCGCCATCGACGACGGCAGGTTGTCGAACATCACGTCCATCGTGCCGCCGATCATGTCGAGCAGCGCCGGCCCCGAGCCGCGGTAGGGGAAATGGACCATGAAGGTGCCGGTCGACGCCTTGAACAGCTCGCCCGAAAGATGGATCGAGGTGCCGTTGCCGCTCGACGCCATGTTGACCTTGCCAGGATTGGCCTTCAGGTGGCGGATCAGGTCGGCGACGTTGGCGACCTTGTACTGCTCGGCCTTCGCCGGGTTGATCACCAGCACGTTGGGCACGCTGGCGACCAGCGTCACCGGGGAGAAGTCCTTGACCGGGTCGTACGGCAGCTTCGGATAGAGCGCCGCGTTGATCGCATGCGTGCCGACGGTGCCCATCAGCAGCGTGTGCTCGTCGGTCGACCGGGCGACCTCCGCCGCACCGAGGTTGCCACCCGCGCCCGGCTTGTTGTCGATGATGAAGGTCTGGCCGAAGGCCTTGCCGAGCTCCGGCGCCAGCGCGCGGGCCAGGATGTCGGTGGTTCCGCCAGCGGCGAACGGCACGACGATGCGCACCGGCTTGGTCGGCCAGGCCGGCTGGGCCTGTGCGGCAGTCGCCAGCAGTGCCATCAGGGGCGCAAGCAGAAAGGGTCGTCGGGTGAAGTGCATGACGGGTCTCCAGGATCTCATGTGGTGTGGCAGTGTGCCGCAGGGCCAAGTGCAAGCTTGCCGCGGTCCGCGCCGCGGGCACTGAACAGGCAGAATAAATCGCCTTCGCCCATGCTCAGCCCCGCACCCGCCTCCGAACCGTGCCTTCCCGTCAGCCGCTACCGGCTGCACTTTCGCGGCCCGGCGTCATCGACCGGCTTCGCCGGCAACCACTGGCGCGGCGCTCTCGGCCACTCATTGCGGGTGCGCCAGTGCCTGACCGGCGCGCCGACGTGCACCGGTTGCAGCCAACGGCACGGGTGCGACTACGCCTACCTGTTCGACACCCCTGTACCCAAGGACAGCGCCAAGATGCGTCGCTATGCCGAGGCGCCGCACCCTTACACCCTGTTCGAGTCGACCGCGCCCCGGCAGCGCGGTTTCGAGAACGTGGCAACGCTCGAATTCACCCTGTTGGGCCGAGCCGGTGCGCATGCCGCCGCCTTCGCGGGGGCGCTGATCGATGCGGCCGCGGCACCGCCGGGTATTGGCGGCCGCCGGATGGCGCTGCTCGCCTGGGAGGGCGAGCGTGCCACCGGCAGCGACACATGGAACGCCATCGCGACGGAGGCAACGCACGCCGCCGCTGTGACCGCCGCAGTCGCGGACGCGGCGTGGCCAGCGGCGCCGAGCCAGGGCTGGCTGACCATCGAGCTGTTGTCGCCGCTGCGCGTTCGTCGCGAAGGACGAACCATCGGCCCGCACGTGTTCGCCTTCGCCGACCTGTTCGGCAACCTGCTGCGTCGCATCTCGATGCTGACCTACTTCCATGCAGCAACCGCCCTGGAGACCGATTTCCGCGGACTGATCGACGCAGCCCGCCGCATCGACGCTGAAACCGCCCTGCGCTGGTGTCATCAGTCGCGCTTCTCGGCGCGTCAGCAGGCGGCAATGACCATGGACGGCGTGATCGGCCAGCTTCGCCTTCCGATCGATGACGCTCTTCGGCCCTTCTGGCCGTACCTCTGGCTCGGCCAGTTCACCCATGTCGGCAGCGGCGCCACGATGGGCATGGGCCGCTACCGCTTGCACGCCGCCGCAAGCTTGCCGCCGACGGCCTGAAGCGCGCTGTCGCATAGCCTGCTGCGGATGAACCCGAGTCCCTCGCCTCAGCAGCCAAGCAGCTATTCCCGCCGCGTCCTGCTGGCCGTTTCCGGCCTCAGTCCGCAGATCGTCACCGAGACGCTCTACGCCCTGGCGGTGGCCGACACGGGCGCCAGCCGCTTCGTGCCGACCGAGATCCGCCTGGTCACCACCCGCGAGGGCGCGCATCGCGCCCGGCTGGCATTGCTGTCGGAGGAGCCCGGCTGGTTCCACCGCCTGCGCCGTGAACATGCGCTGCCCGAAATCGCCTTCGGCGAGGCACAGATCCATGTGCTGAGCGACGCCGCCGGCGCCCTGCTCGACGACATCCGCACGCCCGCCGACAACCTGCGCTGCGCCGACGTCATCGCCGACCTGGTGCGCAGCCTGACCGCCGACCCGACCTGCGCGCTGCACGTCTCGATCGCCGGCGGCCGCAAGACGATGGGTTTCTATCTGGGCTACGCGCTGACCTTGTTCGGCCGACCGCAGGACCGCCTGTCGCACGTGCTCGTCGCCGATCCCTTCGAGTCGAGCTGGGACTTCTTCTACCCGAGCCGCGACAGCCGCGTGCTGCAAACCCGCGACGGCAAGCTGGTCGACGCCGCCACGGCCGAAGTGGTGCTGGCGTCGATTCCGTTCTTCAGCCTGCGCCACAGCCTGCCGGCGCCGCTGCTGACGGGTCAGGCGAGCTTTGCCGACACGGTGGAAGCGGCACAGTCGGTACTCGCGCCGCCCGAACTGCTGATCGACCTCGACAGCCGCCGGGTGCGCGCCGGCGGCCGTGCACTGCAGCTGGCGCCGGCGCAACTGGCTCTGCTGGCGGTGTTTGCCCGGCGGCTGGTGCAGGACGGTGGCGAGCCGCTGGCGACGCCGCTGAAGGGCGTTGGCCATGACGACTGGGGCAAGCGCTATCTGGCCGAGTTGCGCCGCATCGTCGGCACGCTCGGCGTCAGCGAGCTGACCGAGCGGGCGTTGAGCGACGGCATGGACGGCGACTTCTACGCCACCACGCTGTCGCGCCTGCACCGCGCGATGCGTGAGCAGCTCGGCCCCGCAGCGGCGCCGTATCTTGTTAGGTCCGGCGGCCGGCGCGGCCGAATGCTGGGCCAGCTGGCGCTGCCAGCGGAGGCGGTGCGCTTTACAGCATTGCCGACTGACGGACAACCCCTCTAAACCTCTTGCGTGGCGCGGGGCACTCGGCAAGCTTGCGAGCCGCTCGGCGGGCGGACACGGCGGGGCAGACTCGCCGGTCGATCGACAGCGCAACTGCTGAACTGGAGCTTCGGTGAATACCCTGATCTACCAAGGGCGGTTCAACACCCCGCGCTTTCTCGCCAATGCCGAGCAGCGGCACAGTGGCGACTCTGCTATTCAAGGCGTTGTTGCGTCGTGCGGGGCCGGCCGTGTACGACGCCACAGCTGAACGCGGTAGTCGGGCCGCCTGACGAGTCCCCTCCTCCTACGAAGCCCGAGATGCACACCCTCGTCACCTTCCTTGGCAAAGGCCGCGACAACCTTCAGTCAGGCTATCGACGCGCGAGGTACCAATTCGGCGATACGGTTCGCGAAACGACCTTCTTTGGGTTTGCATTGCGCGAGCAGCTGCAGCCGCAAACCCTCGTTGTGCTCGGCACCCGCGGCAGCATGTGGGGCGTTCTGGTCGAGCATCTCGCGACCGAGGGTCAGGACGAAGGTCTGTACCTGGCCTTGTTGGAAGCCGCCGAGACAACTGCCGAGGTCGATCAGGCACTGCTCGATCGCGTCGCGCCGCTGATGCAGAGGGCGCTGAAAATCGACGTCCGGCCCCGGCTGATTCCTTACGCGCGCGATGCAGCCGAGCAACGCGTCATTCTCGAAACGATTCAGTCTTGTGTTCCGCCGGGGCGCGTGTCGTTCGACCTCACCCACGGCTTCCGGCACCTCGGCATGGTCGGGCTGATGTCGGCCTTCATGCTCGAACGCATGACCAAGCTCGACGTTGCCGGGCTCTGGTACGGCGCGCTCGACATGACGGTCGACGACCTGACCCCGGTGCTGCGCCTCGACGGGCTGACCGCGATCCGGCGCTGGATCGATGCGCTCGACCGCTTCGACGCCACCGGCGACTACGGCGTCTTCGCTCCGCTGCTGGAAGCCGACGGCGTGCCCGCCGACAAGGCGCGCAGCCTCGAAGAGGCGGCGTTCCATGAACGCACGCGCAACCTGGCCGACGCGCGGCGCAAGCTGATGACCTTTCTTCCCGTCCTCGAGGAACCGCTGGCGGGTGCCTCAAGCCTGTTCGGTAAACAACTGCGCGAGCGGCTGGGCTGGGTCCGCGCCGGGACGCTCGCCGATCAGCAGGGCGCGCTGGCCTACCTCTACCTTCGTCGGCGCGACTACCTGCGTGCGGCCGCATTCGGCCATGAAGCGGTGGTCAGCCGCGAGTGCATCGAGCGCGGGCTCGACCCGCAGGACTACAAACGTGGGCGCAAACCTGCTGCCGAAGCACTGGAGCATGAATTCAAGTCGGGCAAGCACGAGCAAAGGAAATGCGACGCCTACTGAATGCTGAAGAACGTCCGCAACGCACTGGCCCATGGCAATCGCCCCGACGACGAGCGTTTTAGTAAGCCACTCGGATCGGCGCGGAGCCTGCATGGCCAACTCGAATCCTGTTTCAGCCGGCTGCTCGGCTGATCCGCCGCAAGCTTGCCTAAGCGCCAGACAACGCCCGCTCTACCCAGAATCCGCGCCGCACATCGAACCTCGAACATGCTGATCCGCACCTACCAGCTCCGCTTCATCACCCCTGCCTTTCTCGGCAACGCCGAGCAGAACGGCCAATGGCGGACGCCGCCAATCAAGGCGCTGCTGCGGCAGTGGTGGCGGGTGGCGTATGCGTCCGACAAGGATTACCGCGTCATCCTGAGCGAGATGCGCGCCGCGGAAGCAAAGCTGTTTGGCGCCGCGGCCGATGCTGCCGGCGCTTCGTCGCAAAGCCGCGTTCGACTCCGCCTCGACCGATGGACTACCGGGCGCCTGACCCAGTGGCAGGAACTTGCCACGGCGAAGCACCCCGAGGTGCGCGGCACGGAAGGCCGCGAACGGCCGGTCGGAAGCGACCTGTACCTCGGTTACGGGCCGCTGAAGCTGGAACGGGGTGCGCGTTCGCCTTCACTGAAGGGCAACGCAGCGATCCAGGCCGAAGAGAAAGCCGACTTCGGTGTTGCCTTCGTCGACGGCGCGGACAGCAGCCGGCTGCAACGCGCGCTGGCCCTGATGAACCTCTACGGGGCGCTCGGCGGGCGAAGCCGCAACGGCTGGGGCTCGTTCACGCTGACACCGCTCGACGGCACGCCCGCGCTGGCCTCGGGCCTCGAAGGCCTTCCGACACGCGCGTGGCGCGATGCGCTCGACCGCGACTGGCCACATGCCATCGGAGTGGGCGACGACGGTCGCAGGCTCGTCTGGCAGACCGAAGCGCTGGCCGATTGGAAAGCCGTCATGCGGCGCCTTGCGGAAATCAAGATCGGCTTGCGGACCCAGTTCAAATTTCCGCAGCTTCAACCACCGCATCCGAAGCCACTCGATCGCCATTGGCTTTCCTACCCTGTCACCCATCACGGGGTGCGTTCCTGGGGCCCCAACGCCCGCCTGCCCAACAGCCTGCGCTTCAAGGTCCGTCTCGACGCCGAAGGCCGGCTACGCGGCGTGCTCTTCCATGTCCCGTGCTTGCCACCGCCAGCCTTCAGCCCAGACCGCGCTGCGATCGAATCGGTCTGGCAGCGCGTGCACACCTACCTGAACGACCCGGCCCAACGCCTCACCCCGATTTCCGCCTGAACGCATCCCATGAGCGACGACACCTTCTGGCAGACCAAGCTCCACGCCCGCCTGCACGACCCCGCCGAGAAGGCGCTCGTGCTGCTGCGCGACCCGGCCGGACACGAAGGCGGCACCTCGGAAGTGCTGCACCGGCTGCTCGGCTTCGGCCGCATCGACAGCGAGACCGTCGACGCCGGCAGCGCCGACTCGCCGCACCGCGCGCTCTTCGATCACGGCGTTCCGCGCCCGATCTACGACATCGTGAAGCGGGCCGACTGGTGGGCCGCCGCCGCTGACCGTCCGCAGTGGCCGATGCAGGAAATCACCGTGCCGACTCGCTCGGGCGAGATCAAAACCTTCAAGGTCGCCGACTGGGCCCAGGTTCGCTGGACCAAGAAGCCGGTGCTGATCCATCCACTCACCGGCGCCGAGTACGAACTCGGCAGCCTGGCCGATACCGACTTCGACGACATCAAGTCGCGCAGCTACGAGCACGCCCGGGGCTTAATGCAGCGCAAAGGCGAAACCGTCGACTGGCGCCGCACGCTGCTCGCCTTCTGGCGCTTCGGGCCAGAAGTGCGCGAAGCCGAGGGGGCGGGAAAGATCGGCGCCCTGTGGCGCCTGCTGCCGGCCGACACCCGCGTGCCGGATCACAGCATCTGGGACCATCTCGACCTCGTTTCCGCGTTCGCCGGCGCCTTTACGGCCGACACCGCCGGCGAACCCGCCCTGCTCACGGTTTCGCTCGGCCCGGTCCAGGGCTTCATCGACGCCGCGCGCAGCACCTCTGACCTGTGGGCCGGCTCGCACCTGCTGGCGCGCCTGGCATGGGAGGCGATGAAGCCGGTGTGCGAGGCGCTGGGCCCCGACGCGATCCTTTTTCCGCGCCTGCGCGGCGTGCCTCAGGTCGACCTGTGGCTGCTGCGCGACTGCGGAATCGACAAGGCGCTGTTCGCGGAATGCGAATGGCGCCGCGGCGGCGCCACCGACGGCAATCCGCTGTTTTCCGCCTCGCTGCCAAACCGATTCGTCGCCGTCGTGCCGCATTCGCAAGCCGAGGCGCTGGCCCGGCAGGTCGAGAAGGCCGTGCGTGACTGGTTGCATCAGTTGGGCGGGGAAGTCGTCGACCGGCTGCTTGCCGAAGCGGGGCTTGCGGGCACGGGCGGCGAGCAGCACCGCCACCGGCAGATGCGCGATCAGCTGCAGGGTTTCCCGGAAGTCCACTGGGCCATCGTTCCGTTTTCGCTCATCCAGCCGCGCAACATCGAGCGGCAGACCGACCTCGACACCGCCGCGCTGTCGGCGGCAATGGCGCCCTTCTTCAACGCGGTGCCGGGCCGGCCTTGCGGCTTTCTCGACAGCCCGGCGTGGAAGGTGCTGCAGCAGGAGGCGCGCTGGTCCGACGGCAGCACCTTCTTCGCGCCGAATCCGGGCGTGCTCTACCCGGCCGTGCACGAGCTGGCCGAGCGCGCGCTGGCCGCGGCCAAGAGTGCGCGGTCTTTCAAGCAGACCGCACAACACGCTGGCGCTGCTCACTGACCGGCGAAACCGAATCGCTGACCACCGTTGCCGATCAGCTCAAACTCAGTGCCGGCCAGCGCAAGGCACGCTTTGCAGCGGGTCGCCAGACACGGCCGGCCTGGCGAAGAAGGGCTAACATTTGGGCGCGTTGCCGGCGATCAAGCGCCTGTGGCCAACGCTGTTCGCCGAGGAGGAGCGCAAGTGCTTGGCGTGAGGTGCGGCGCTTCGTCGTTTCGACCCACACCATGGCGCTGGCCGGCAGCTCGATCGGTGCTGGCGGGCGGTGGCCGACTCTCACCGGCGCTCGCGGCCGAAATCGAACGCCTGCGCTGGAGCCTGTCGCGCTGCCACCGCGACTGATGCGAAACCACGCCAGGAACGCCGCGCTCGACGATGCGCGTTTGCTGCCGGCGCTGCTCGAAGCTGCCGACACGCCGAAGCCAGCGACGACGAAGCGACCCGGCAATCGCTCGAACACCTCGTCGCGCAGGTGCTGCGCGGCGCCCACGCAGCGGCGGGGCCTGGAAACCTACTACGCCATGCTGATGCTCCACGCACCACATAGCGCCTAGCTACCGCGCAGCAGTTCGCCATCACCTACCGCACACTTAGAGAAGGGCCGCGGGCAGAAGGGCCGAGCCGGCCAGCGTGGCTCTTGCTGAACCGGCATCTTTCAATCTCTGCTCGCTGAACGACTTCGCGCTGAGCGTGGCGCGTCATGTCATCGAAGCCGAGCACCCCGCCGCCTGATCTACGCCGCGGTGACGCCGTGGCGATGCTGCCGGTGGCCGACCTGCTTTCCGCGATGCAGCGTCTGCGCGTCGGTATTCGGCCATGACCCCGCTAAGGCTCCGAAGCAGCCGCGGCGCGCTGCGACTGGGGCAGGGATTCGCGTGGCTCGATGGGCGGCTCATGCGCATGATGGCGAGCGCGCTACTGCCAGCGCCGGCGCCGTCATCGCTCATCACAAGGCGCCCCTGGCGCTGTGCGGCGCGAATTGCACATTGCCGAGCAGCGCGCCAAGAACGAAGGCGGCCGCGATGCGTTCAGCCTGACCGTCGTCAAGCGCTCGGGCGGCGCGCTGCAGCTCACCGCCAAATGGGGCGAGCCGATGCACGTTCTGATCGCCTTGCGCGATTTCCTCGCCGATGCCGACGTCTCGCGCCGCGCGGTCTACACAGCCTCGATGGATCAAGGACCTGCCGATTCCGCAGGCCGGCGATACGCTGCTCGAAAGCATGCTGGCTTGGCAGTTGGAGCGGCAGGCCGGCGCGGACGCCGGCAAGCGGCACCAGTTGCCGAACTGGCGCGACGGCTGGCCGCCTTGACGTGGCGCAGACAAGATCGACTGCACTGCTGTCGATTTCCTCTCGTTGCCGAGTTCCTCCCCGCGAAAGCCGTAACGGGGCCTGATGCCATGACCGCCTACTCCTTCATCGAGCCCCTCGACGTATTGTTCCTGCGCGGCAACAAGCTTTTCGGTGACCCGGGCAGCTTCGGCGAAAGCCAGGTGCTGCCGTGGCCGTCGGTGGCTGCGGGGGCGATCCGCTCGCTGCTGCTAACGCAGGCCGGCATCGACCCGGCGCTGTTCGCGCGCGGCGAAGTGGTGCATCCCACGCTCGGCACGCCGGCTCGGCCCGGTTCGTTCACGCTGGCTGCTTTTCACCTGGCGCGACGGGTTGGCCGACGCATCGAGACGTTGCACGCACCGCCTGCCGATCTTGTCATCAACCATGAGGCGGGACTGCCGCCGCAGGCAAGTCGGATGACGCCGACCGAGCCTGCGCCAGGGCTGGCGAGTTCGGCAAGCCTTCCGCACTGGCCAGTGCTCGGCCACGGTGAACGGAAAAAACCCACAGCCGGATGGTGGCTGACGCAGGCCGGCTGGGCTGCGTATCTGGCCGGGCGCTTGCCAGCCGCTGAGCAGTTGGTGGCGACTCCCACGCTATGGAAATTAGACGCCCGGGTCGGCGTCGGCCTGTCGCCGCAGACCCGCCGTGCCGACGACGGCAAGCTGTTCAGCATGCAGGCCGTCGCGTTCGAGCCAGGAGTGGGTTTTCTTGCCGGCATCCAGGGCGCCGAGAACCCTGCGGCCGGCGTGCTGCGACTCGGCGGCGATGGCCGCGGGGCGGCGATTGCACCGGCCGACGCCGTGCCGGCGAAGTCCGACTACGCAGGGCTCGCCGCGGCGCGACGCTGTCGCGTGGTGCTCACCACGCCGGGGCTGTTCCCGGGCGGCTGGCTGCCGACCGGAACCGGCGCCGACCATCGCTTCGAATTGCACGGCGTTCGCGCCAGGGTGGTCTGCGCCGCAATGCCCCGCGCCGGAGTCGTGAGCGGCTTCGACCTGGCACAGCGTGAACCCAAGCCGGCGCAACGCGTTGCCGCGGCCGGCAGCGTGTACTGGCTCGACGAGATCGAGGCCACGCCGGAGCAGCTTCGCAAGCTTGCCGAGACGGGCCTGTGGGCCGACCCTGCCGAGAATGCCGCACGGCGCGCCGAAGGTTTCAACCGCTGCGTTCTCGCAGCTTGCTGAGTTCTCTCCACCGCACCGCACCGCAACCGTACTGAACGAACTGCCAAGGACCGACCCATGTTCGAGCGTAAAGCCGCCGTCTTCCTGTACGCCGTGAGCCCCGTCCACCTGGGCGCCGGCTCGGCAGTCGGCGTGATCGACAACCCCATCCAGCGTGAGCGGCACACCGGCCATCCGAGCTTTGCGGGCTCGGGGATCAAGGGTTCCCTTCGCCACGGCTTCGAGGCGCTCGGCGGCGATCCGGGCCTGGTCGACCGGCTGTTCGGACCCGCTTCGCAAAGCGGCGAGCTGTACGCCGGTGCGGTCAGCTTCGGCGACGCGCAACTCGTTGCCTTTCCGGTGCGCAGCCTGCGCAACGGCTATGTCTATGCCACCTGCCCGCAGGCGCTGGCGCGTGCGCAGCGTTTGCTTGCGCTGATCGGGGTGGCGGCGCGCTGGGCTGTTCCCGAGGTGGCCGAAGGTCGCTGCGTACTGGCCAATCCCGACTTGTTGTCCGTCGACAAGCTGCACCTCGAGGCGCTCGAATACGCCGCGGAGGTCTCGTCGACATTGCCTGCGCTGGCGCAGGACTTGGCTGCCAGGGCGCTGCCCGCCGATGCGGCCTACGACTTTTTCCGCAACAAGCTCAGCCGTGACCTTGTCGTGCTTTCGGATACCGATTTCGGCTACTTTTCCCAGCATGCGACCCTGGTGGAAGCGCATGTGCGAATCGACGAAGCCACCGGCACGGCGGACAGTGGTGGCCTTTTCTACACCGAGAACCTGCCGCCTGAAGCACTGTTGCTCGCACCGCTGATGGCCAGCGCGACGCGCAGCGGCAGACCCGGCGAGCGCGTTGGCGCCGAGGATGTCATGGCCAAGCTGAAGGCCGTGCTCGACAACCGGCTGCTGCAGATCGGCGGCGACGCCACCACCGGCCGCGGGCTGGTGCTGGCCCGCGTGACGGAGGGCTGAACATGGCACAAACGATGGAACAGAAGCGCGCCGCCGACGCCTGGCAACGCTGCCAGGGCTGCACGAGCGACTACTCGAACCTGGCCAAGGGCCTGCCCGCACTGATCATCAACAGCGGACTGCTGCAGGTGATGGCATTCCTGCACGAAAAGGGCAGCAAACCGAAACAGGAACACTGCAGGCGGCTCGGCGAGCATCTGCGCACCTGGTTGCGCGCGCAGTTTCCGAAGTCGCTGCGAGCGCAGATTTCAGCCGTTCATGAGGCGCTGATGCACGAGACCGATCCGCGCACCGTCCAGCACATCACCGCCGAGGCCTTCGCATGGCTGCGCTGGCTGCGGCAGCTGGCACCTGCGTCGCTGAAGAAGGAGGAGCAGTGACATGCCCGTTGCCGCCGTACCCAGCTACCTGGGCACTGATTTCTCGCAGGCCTCGCCCGGCCTGCGCTTCGGCATGTACCTGCCGCTGTGGGTCGTCGACAGCCGCAGCAGGGAGCTGCTCCGGACCACGCACGACATCGTCTACGAGACGACCGGCGATCAAAGGCAGGAGCGCGACAAGAAGAGCGAGAACAAGACCGCGGCGCTGCGCGCCGCCTTGCAACTGACAAAGACCGACAAGGACACGCTGGCTGCGCTTGCCGCGCGTCAGCAGGCGCTCGCCGCGCCGCTGATCGAAGCGCGCAGCCTGTACGTCATCGACGGCCGCAGCGTCGCCCCGTTCACCACCGGCCTCGGCAACGAGCACCCGCTGGAAAATGGCTTCGCCTTCCTCAATCCCTACGGGTTGCCCTATCTGGCGGGCAGCGGCGTCAAGGGCGTGCTGCGGCAGGCGGCGCGCGAACTGGCCAGCGGTGAATGGGGCGACGCGCAGGAGTGGAGCGAAACCGCGTCGTATGCCTTGCAGATCGGCCAGCGCCGTGTCGCAATGTCGGTGCTCGACGTGCTGTTCGGCCGTGAATCCGAATCCGGAGAGCGCGAGCACGTGCGCGGTGCGCTGGCGTTCTGGGACGTGATTCCCCGCATCGAGGGAGAGGGCCTGCAGGTCGACGTGATGACGCCGCACCAGACGCACTACTACCAGCAGGCGGACTCGCCGCACGAATCCGGGCAGCCCAACCCAATCAACTTCCTGACCGTGCCGCCGGGTTCGGCCTTCACCTTCCATGTCGTCTGCGACCGGGCCTTCCTTCAGCGGCTGGCACCCGACCTTGCCGCTGGCGAGCGCTGGCAGGCGCTGCTCGGTGCCGCTTTCACCCACGCATTCAGCTGGCTCGGCTTCGGCGCCAAGACCGCTGTCGGCTATGGCGCGATGCAGCCCGACGCGGCGGCCAAGGTTCGCCGCGACAACGACGCCCGCGACCGCCAGGCGAAGCGCAAGGCCGAGCAAGCTGCAGAGGAACGCCGCGTGGCGGTGTCGAAGATGTCGCCGACCGAACGCGAAATCGCCGAGTTTCTCGACGCGCGCACCGACAGGAACACGGCCGAGATCCCCGCGCTGATCAACGCGCTGAAGAATGGCCGCTGGAGCGGCGAGACGAAAGTCGCCGTCGCCGGCCACCTGCGTTCACTGATGCAGCAAGCCAGGAAGTGGCGCGAGAAGACCGAAAAGAAGAATCCGCTCAAGGATTACGACCACCAGGACACGCTGCAAGTGCTGAAGTGGCTGAAGGGGGCGTGAGCGCCGTTGCACAGGCCGGTTGCCACCGCGTGGTTCGCGAGGCGGCTGCGGCAGCGTTGCTGCAGCCGCCGAGACGCTGCCAGGTGCCGGCGGCCCCACACCCGTAGCTCACTGCACGTGCAGGACGGCCCAGGCCTCCCGGGGCGTCGCAATCCGCAAGCCGCGCCCGCCGTGCGCCTCGATCAGCCCCCTGTCGCCCGTCACGAACAGGTCGGCGCCAGCCGCCATCGCAGCGGCAACCAGACGCGAATCGGCGTCGCTGCCGTCGTCGGGAATGTCAGGCACCGATCGAGCCGCCCCGAACAGGCGGCGGACTGCCGTGAGTCCGGCCTCATCGAGCTTCAGCTTGCGCACCAGCACCGCATGCAGTTCGGCCCACACCAGCGGAGTCGACAAGACCTCGTCGGATGTCGAGACGAGCAGGTCACGCACCAACTCCTCGCACAGCCCGTGCGCAGCGAATGCGCTGACCCAGACGTTGGTGTCGAGGACGACCTTCACGACACGTCGCGGAAGACGTCGTCCTCGGTCAACCATCCGACCGCCTGTGCCCGCGGTATCAGGACTTCTCGCACGGCGGCCAGTTGTTCGCGAACGGTGTGCCGGCGCAGCGATTCACGAACGATTTCGCTCGCCGTTTTGCCGGTCTGGCGAACCAGCTCCTGCAGCGCCTGCGCTTCCTCGTCGCTCATCCGGACGCTAATGGTGATCGTCATCAACAGCCTCACTGTCCTACAACGTAATACGTGGCCATTATGTCGCCACGGATTCCCCCAGCGGCCCTGCAGCCCAGGTTCTCCAGTGACGATCTATTTCGTCTCCCGCCACCCCGGCGCCGTCGACTGGATCGCGCGCCAGGGTGTCCATATCGATGGTGTTGTCGACCACCTCGACCCTGCGCAGCTCACTGCGGGCGACACCGTCATCGGCACGCTGCCCGTCCACCTTGCTGCCCAGGTCTGCGCGCGCAACGTGCGCTACTTGCACCTTGCGCTCGACCTGCCGCCCGCGTTGCGTGGCGCCGAATTGAGCGCCGACGACCTGCAGCGCCACGGCGCCCGCCTGACTGCCTTCGCCATCACGCCCGAAGACCCGATCTGAATCAGGCCATCCCCTATGCAACGCTTCGACACCCACCTCTGTCTCGTTTCTGCGCAGGCCACGCCGAACCTCCTGCCGCTGCTCGACGATCGCTGGCGGCCCCAGCGCGTCGTGCTGGCCTGCAGCGCGAAGATGCAACGGGCGGCAGCGTCGCTGACGACGGTGGTCAAGTCCAAGGGCCAGGGCATCGCGGTCGAGCTGTTCGAGCTGCCCGACGCCTACGAGTACGCGGCTCTGTCGGAAGTGTTCCTGCAGTTCCTGGCTGAGCACGAGGCCGACGACATCGCCCTCAACGTCACCGGAGGCACCAAGCTGATGGCGGTGGCCGCGCAGGAGGCATTCCGCTCCGCCGGCAAGGCGGTCTTTTACGTCAACGTCGAATCCGACGAGGTGCTGGTCATCGGCGAACACGCGCGCAGCCAGCCGCTGCAGACCAGGCTTCGCGTGCACGAGCTGCTCGAAGCCCATGGCTACGAAGTGATCCGGCGCGAACAGCCACAGGTGCGTGCCGACCTGCGGGATTTCGGCGCACGCCTGATTGATCGCGTCGAGAGCGCCGGCGCGGCACTCGGATGGCTCAACGCCCTTGCCAGCCAGGCCAAGCACGAGCCCGGACTTCGCGTCACGATGTCGGAACGCCAGGACGACTCGCGCTTGCTGGGTGACGTCATCGGCCTGTTCGAGGACGCCGGCCAGTTGCGCCGCAAGGGCCGTGATCTCATCTTCAGCGACGAAGCCGCGCGCGTCTTCGTCAACGGCGGCTGGATCGAGACGCAGGTCTACGAGGCGCTGCAGTCGCTGCGCTCGGCGCACCCTCTCTTGACCGACGTGGCGATGAATCTGCACGTGCGCCACCCCAACGGCCGCACCGACAACGAGATCGATGTCGCCTTTCTCTACCGCAACACGCTGCATCTGATCGAGTGCAAGACCGCAAACCTCGCGCAGCCCGGCCACAGCGGCGAAGACAAGGCGACGGAGGCGGTCTACAAGCTCGAAACCCTCCTCAAACTCGGCGGTCTGCGCACCCGCGGGATGATCGTCGACTACCGTGGCGGGCTCGCCGCAGGCGCAGCCAACATCCAGCGCGCACGCAGTGCCGGCATCGAAGTGATTGCAGGGTCCGCACTGAAGGATCTGAAAGGTCAGCTCGCCAGGCGCTGGCTTACCACGGCACGCGCCTGAGCCCGGGCCCGCGGCTGCCGCGCCAGTCCGGGCGGCCGGCGGCGCCATCGCAAGCTTGCCGTTCCCCGCAAAGCGCTCCACCGCCCGAACAATGCCGCCATCGACTCTCTTCGATGGAGCCCCCCGGTGCCAGCCCGTGACTTCTACCTCGCCGCCTACGACATCCGCGACCACCGCCGCCGCAGCGGCGCGCTGAAGCTGGTGCGGGCCTATGCCACCGGCGGGCAGAAGTCGGTGCACGAGGTCTTTCTTTCGGCCGGCGAAAAGCGCCGGCTCATCGACGACATGGGCAGCGTCATCGCCCCCGACGACCGCTTCATGCTGCTGCGCCTGGAGACGCGCAGCCGCACGCTGGTGCTCGGCCGGGCCCAGCAGCCGGCCGACCCCGACTACTTCTACGTCGGCTGACCGGCATGGCGACGCTGCTGCTCGACCGCGCCCAGCTCGAACTGCGCACCGATGCCGACGCGCTGGCGCTCTACGAGGCCGGCGTGCGCCGTGGCACCGTGCCGCTGAAGCTGATCGACCGCTGCGTCATCCAGGGCAGCCAGACGCGGCTCGACTCGGGCGTGCTGCTGCGGCTGGCCGAAGCCGGCGTCGCCACCGTGCTGATGAGCCCGCGCGCCGGGCGACGGGTGGCGCTGGTTCTCGGCCCTGCGCACAACGACGCAGCGCTGCGCCTGGCGCAGACCCGGCGCGTCCTCGACGACACCTTCTGCCGCCAATGGGGCGCCCAGCTGGTGGCGGCGAAGCTGCGCCGCCAGCGCCGCAGCCTTGCGCACTTTGCCGCGCAGCGCCCTGATGCACGCAAGCCGCTGTTCGACGCGGCTCGCCAGGTCGACTCCGCTGTGGCGGCGTTGCAAGCCGGCACGGGCATGGCGCTGGAGAGCCTGCGCGGCATCGAAGGCAGCGCCGCGAGGGCCTACTTCGCCGGCATGGCGGCGGTGTTCGCGCCGGCGCTCGGTTTCAGCGGTCGCAACCGGCGCCCACCGCGCGACCCGGTCAACGCCTGCCTCTCACTGGGCTACACCATGCTGCACCTGCAGGCGGTGCAGGCGACGCAGGCGCGCGGGCTGGAGCCGTTGCTCGGCTTCTATCACCGCCCGGCGTTCGGCCGCGAGTCGCTGGCCAGCGACTTGATCGAGCCACTGCGGCCGCAAGTCGACCGCTGGGTATGGCAGCAGTTTCGCGACGGCAACCTGCGGCCCGAGCACTTCACCCACGACCGCGGCGCCTGCCTGCTCGGCAAGGCGGGACGTCAGCGCTTCTACGGCGCCTGGGAGGCCGCTGCTGGGCCCTTGCGCCGCTGGCTGCGCCGTACCAGCGGCCGGCTCGCTGCCAGCCTGCGGGTGGATGGCGAGGCGCTGCTCGAGCCCTGGCCGGAGGATGCCGAATGCTGAAGCTGCCGCCCGCTGCGCAGTTGAGGGCACCGCGCGACGGCTCGCCGCGCACGCTGTACCTCGCGGCCGACGAGCCGATGCGCATCACGTCGACCGGCGAGGCGCTCGTCGTCAGTCGCCCCGACGGCCGGGTGCTGCGCTTTCCGGTCGCCCGGGTGCTGCGCGTCGTCTGCAACGACCGCGCCGAATGGAGCGGCGCCGCGCTGGTGCTGTGCCAGCAGCGCGGCATCGTCGTCAGCTGGCTGGACGGCGGCGGCGCGCCGCTGGGCCACCTGGCAGCACACCTGACGCAGCCGGTCGCGCTCGGCGACGCGCTGGAGTGGCTGGCCGAACAGCCCGGCGGCATCGCCAGCTACGACAACTGGTTGAGCCGGCGGCGCCTGGCCGTGCTCAAGCGCTGGGCAGCGGGGCGCAGCGACGCAGGTCAGCCGGTGGAGCCGCCGGAATGGCATGTCGCCAAGCGCAACTACGTCTACCGTGGCGACGTGCCAGTGCAGCTGCCGGCACGGCTGGAAGGCTGCTGTGCCGCCTACACCGCGTGGCGCGCCGCCGAACAGGCGGTGGCGCCGCGCTACTTTGCGGCCGGTGGTCAGGTGATCGAACTGGCGGCCGACATGTCGCGCCTGCTGTGGGCCGAGCTCAACTTCAGCAGCGGCGCCATCGCACAGGCCGCCGGCGGCCGCGCTGAAGCTGCGGCCGTGTTCGAACGCTGGAGCCAGGTCAACGCGGCGGTTGACCGCGAGCACTGGGCCGACCTGCAGCGCTTTGCCACACGGGAGAGCCGTGAATGAGCCACAACGCGCCAGCACGCTGGATCGTCAGCTATGACATTTCAGAGGACCACCGGCGCCTGCAGGTGATGAAGCTTCTGCAGAAGTACGGCGTGCGGCTGCAATACAGCGTCTTTGCCGTGCCGCTGAGCCAGGCCAGGCTGGCCAGCCTGTTCGGCGACATCGCACTCCTCATCGACCCGCGCACCGACGATGTGCGCGGCTACCGCGTACCGCTGCGCACGGAATGCCATACCCTCGGCCCGTCGATGCTGCCGGAAGACGTCTTCATCGATCCGGACTGCCAATTGGCAATGCCCGCCGAACGCACGCTGGCCTACGCGCTAGGATGACTGGCAGGCGCGGGCCGATTTGAATGTCGAGGCTGGCCGGTCGCTATGCAATGAGCATGAGAAGCTGTGAAACCTGCTCGTAAATCGTTGTTGCGCTTGGACTTTTTGGGCGATGCTGCCTCGACGGATTCCCTGAACAAGATGGGATTAAGACCCGGTCAGCGCCTCCGCGCGCTTCGCGGCTTCTGGCCTCGACGGATTCCCTGAACAAGATGGGATTAAGACTCGACATACACGCGGCCCAAACTGCGGCTTCTGCCTCGACGGATTCCCTGAACAAGATGGGATTAAGACTACCAAATCAATCGATCATCATGCCTGTCGAGGCTGGCCTCGACGGATTCCCTGAACAAGATGGGATTAAGACATTCCGCTCGAGCATCTGAGCGTACCGTGACCAAGTCGCCTCGACGGATTCCCTGAACAAGATGGGATTAAGACGCACTTCTGGAGTCGCGCTCGATCCGAAGTCGTGCCTCGACGGATTCCCTGAACAAGATGGGATTAAGACTCGCCATGTCGTGACAGCCATCTTCGGCGTGTGACGCCTCGACGGATTCCCTGAACAAGATGGGATTAAGACGCATGATCACCGTACGTCGCAGCAACTGCGCGGTGCGCCTCGACGGATTCCCTGAACAAGATGGGATTAAGACCTGGCTGAGTATGTCGCCAGACTTCGAGTCAGGCCTCGACGGATTCCCTGAACAAGATGGGATTAAGACCGCATGAATTGGACATCAGCACTGCTTGGTGCCTAGGCCTCGACGGATTCCCTGAACAAGATGGGATTAAGACCAAGCGAGTCCTTGCCGGCGACGAAGTCCGCTTTGCGCCTCGACGGATTCCCTGAACAAGATGGGATTAAGACTTCGGTGCAAAGCCTGGTACGGCCGCTTGCAGATCGGCCTCGACGGATTCCCTGAACAAGATGGGATTAAGACAGCTTGCCATGTGCGCCTGACCGTGGTTACGCGTAGGCCTCGACGGATTCCCTGAACAAGATGGGATTAAGACCCACTTGTTGCTCTGCCAGTGCATTGCCAGCGCTGCCTCGACGGATTCCCTGAACAAGATGGGATTAAGACGCCGCTGTCGGCATGCGTCGCGACAAGCGTTGCGCGCCTCGACGGATTCCCTGAACAAGATGGGATTAAGACGAACGTGCGCATCGTGCTTAGGCGTCGTGTCGTGCTGCGCCTCGACGGATTCCCTGAACAAGATGGGATTAAGACGTCAACCGGCACCGCAATCACTGATAGCCGAAGCCTCGACGGATTCCCTGAACAAGATGGGATTAAGACGCAGTCGTGTCCGTTCGCGTGCCTGTAAGGCATGGGCCTCGACGGATTCCCTGAACAAGATGGGATTAAGACGTCGTCGACGCTTCGCTGCACGAGTTCGTGCGTAACGCCTCGACGGATTCCCTGAACAAGATGGGATTAAGACAAGCCCGTGTCCGTGTGCAGTGCGCTGGTGGCCTCGACGGATTCCCTGAACAAGATGGGATTAAGACCGCACGGCCGAAACCGTCCGCGTCATGGCGACGCGCCTCGACGGATTCCCTGAACAAGATGGGATTAAGACCGTGAGTGGCAGCGGATCGCAAGCGAAAAGGTCGGGCTGCGCCTCGACGGATTCCCTGAACAAGATGGGATTAAGACCGAGCGTGCCTTCGGGCACGTGTGGCGTGGCGCAGCCTCGACGGATTCCCTGAACAAGATGGGATTAAGACGCGCTTGCGGGTGTCGATAGACGATGTAGGCTTTCAGCCTCGACGGATTCCCTGAACAAGATGGGATTAAGACCATCAGGCGTACCGCCAGGGCCTGTCGCGCATCCGCCTCGACGGATTCCCTGAACAAGATGGGATTAAGACTGATCGGCAAACGCTACGGCCGCACGGTTCGCGGGCCTCGACGGATTCCCTGAACAAGATGGGATTAAGACATTGCGCAAGGCGGCGAAACATGAAGCGGCCAAGCCTCGACGGATTCCCTGAACAAGATGGGATTAAGACCGTCAACCGCATGCGGCAAGCACGGATTCAGCGGCCTCGACGGATTCCCTGAACAAGATGGGATTAAGACTGGCTCGGATTTGCGAACCATTGCAGGGCTCGCATGCCTCGACGGATTCCCTGAACAAGATGGGATTAAGACCTTTCCGGCCTGCCGCGAAGTTGCGCAGGTCAGGCATCGACGGATTCCCGAACAAGATGAGATTAAGACTCGAGCTTGAGCCGAACCAGCTTCTGGAAGTCGGCCTCGACGGATTCCCTGAACAAGATGGGATTAAGACTAGCCGTTGGCGTCGTTGCCGTTGGCGATCAGCGCCTCGACGGATTCCCTGAACAAGAAGGGATTAAGACAAGGGTGCACGGCTCCCGTGTCCATGTCGATTGCTCCTCCTGCGCGCTAGCCCCACGCCTTGTCGGGCGGCTGTTCGCAAGCCCCATACTCTCGCGCCCGCGTGACGGAGCGGCGGCTGCGGTATGTCGCGTTGATGCCAACCCCCAGGGTGGCCAAGATGATCGGACGTCGTGAGCGGGGCATCGCAAGTCTCCATAATTGTTGGAATCAGGTCTGCAGTGTGCCGCAGCGGCGGCGCCCTGCTCTTGCTATTCCCCTGCTTCAGTTCGCTCGATTGCGCCCGATATCGGGGCTCGTTGCAGTCTTGCTCCAACCTGGCGCCATGCGGCGTGGCTGGCGACGCCGCATCGCTTTTGGCGAGTCGCCCCGGCCCATGAATCTCGACGTCCAGACCCTGCTGGTGGTGCTGATCGTGACGCTGTTCGCGATTGCAGTTGCGTTGCCGGTCGCGCTGGGCTGGCGGGTCAGCATGGCGGCGCGGTGTGTCCAGGCATCGGCGATCGCCCAGGTGCTGGCCTGGGGCAGCTTCCTGGTTGCCGGCTCGTTCGCCGACCGCTTCTTTTCGTCGCTCTGCATGGGGCTGCTCGGCGCGAGCCTGCTGCTGATGTGGAGCGCGCTGCAGCGCTGGCTCGGGCCGCGCCCGGGCGGCCGGTTGTTCTGGGTGCTGGCGCTGGCCACGCCGGCCGGCTATGCGGCGGGTTTCGACAGCTATTCGTTTCGCGTCGGCTGGTCCAACTTCGGCCTGGCGGCGCAGATGGGCCTGGTCTGCCTGGCGCTGGCCTGGCCGTCGGACCACGGCGGTGTGCGTTGGCGGGCGCTGGTCTTCGTCGCCATGGCGGGGCTGGCGGTGGTCACCGCCTGGCGCGGTGTGCTCGGCGCCTTCTTCCCCGCGCTCTATCCGTACTTTCGGGCGCCGCATCCGGTGAACATCGCCGCCGCGCTCTGGAACCACCTCAGCGTGATGCTGACGACCGTCGGCCTGCTGACCGCATGGCGCGAGGAGGCCGAGAGAGAACTGCGGACGCAGGCGACGACCGACGTGCTGACCGGGCTGCTGAACCGGCGTGCCTTTCGCACGCTGGCCGAAGGCGCACTCGCCCGCGGCGCGCGTCACCGCGAGGGGCAATGCCTGCTGATGATCGACATCGACCACTTCAAGCAGATCAACGACAGCCATGGCCATGCCGGCGGCGACCGCGTGCTGGAATGCTTTGCCCACGCGTTGCGCGCGGCGTTGCGCCGCGGTGACCTGGCATGCCGCTACGGCGGCGAGGAGTTCTGCGTGCTGCTGTCGCATGCCGGCGCAAATGCGGCGACCGAGTTCGACGCCCGCCTGCGCACGGAACTTCAGCGGGCATTCGCCGCCGTTGCCGAGTCCACGCCCACCTACAGCGCCGGCGCTGCGGTACAGCCGGACCCGGGGATCGGGCTCGACGCGCTGATGCAGCAGGCCGATGCGGCGCTCTACCGCGCCAAGGCGCAGGGACGCAACCGGTTGCTCGGCGCCTGGGCGATGCCGGAGCCGGCCGCACGGGTGCTGGCCGACTCCGGCGCCTGAGCAGTGGCTACAGCGGCAGCTCGGTGTAGAAGCGGCCGCCGTGGAAGATCAGCGGCTGCGCGCCGGCGCGGTGCTCGCAGTGCTCGACCTCGCCGACGAAGATGACGTGGTCGCCCTCACGGTAGCGGCTGCGGTTGGCGCATTCGAACACCGCCGCGGTGCCGTCGAGCAGCGGCGCGCCCGAGCGGCCTTCGCGGAAGGTGACGCCCGAGAAACGGTCGATCGTCGGCCGGGCGAAGCGCTCGGCGAGTTCGCGCTGGTCGGCGCACAGGATGTTGACGGCGTAGTGCGAGCCGCGGGTGAAGGCGGCCATCGAGCTGGCGCGCTGCGACAGGCTCCACAGCACCAGCGGCGGGTCGAGCGACACCGAGTTGAATGAATTGGCCGTCAGGCCGAACAATTCGCCCTGCTCGTTGCGCGCGGTGACGATGGTCACGCCGGTGGCAAACATGCCCAGCGCCGCCCGAAACTCGGGCAGCGAAAAGCGCGATCCGTTCGGGGCGTCCATGCGGCGATTGTCGACCGAGCCGGGAGCGCCGTCGCCGCGGGCCGTTCTGCCGCACGGCCCGGCGCCCTGCCCTGCGCACACCCGCTCCCTAGAATGCCGCCATGCCCGACGCCTCCCATGTCGCAGCGGCCGCGCCCTTGCCGCCGCCCGCGGCCGCCCGGCTCGGCCTGGCGGGCTGGCACCGCATGGCGGCGGTGCTGCTGCTGGGCTTTGCCTCCGGCCTGCCGCTGGCGCTGACCGGGCAGGCGATGCAGGCCTGGCTGAGTGTCGCCGGGCTCGACGTGGCGACGATCGGCTTTCTCAGCCTGGTCGGCCTGCCCTACACCTTCAAGTTCCTCTGGGCGCCGCTGATGGACCGGTTCGAGCTGCCCTGGCTCGGCCGCCGGCGCGGCTGGCTGGTGCTGACGCAGCTCGCCCTGGCGGCGGCGCTGTATGCGATTGCCGCGGTTTCCCCGGCCGACGCCATCCGCGGCTTCGCGCTGCTGGCGGTGCTGATCGCCTTTGTCTCGGCGTCGCAGGACGTGGTCATCGACGCCTACCGCACCGACCTGCTGCCGGCCGGCGAGCGCGGCCTCGGCTCGTCGATCTCGGTGCTCGGCTACCGGCTGGCGATGATCGTCTCCGGCGGCGTGGCCTTCATCTGGGTCGATCCGACGCAGGGCGGCGGCTGGAGCTGGCCGCAGGTCTACCGGCTGATGGCCGGGCTGATGGTGGCGGCCGCGCTGCTGTCGCTGCTGTTGCTGCCGCCGCTGCGCAACGCGCCGCGGCCGAGCAGCGTGGCGCGCAACGACGTGCTCGGCTTTGCCGCGGTTTGCGCCGCGGTGGCCGTCGGCGTCTTCGTCAGCAACCGCTTCGGCCCGCCGCTGGCGCGGGCGCTGCTCGGCCCGTGGCTGGCGTCGGGCACGCTGGCGCCGGCGCTGCAGGCCAAGTGGATCGACCTGGCGGCCCTGTTGCTCGGCGTCGCCTTCACCCTGCCGCTGGCGGCGTGGGCGGCGCGGGCGGCGCGCTTCCAGACGCTGCTCGGCGGCCTGAGCAGCTATTTCAGCCAGTCGGGCGCGGGGGCGTTCCTGGCCTTCATCGTGCTCTACAAGCTCGGCGACGCCTTTGCCGGCTCGCTGATGACGCCGTTCCTGCTCAAGGCGATGGCGTTCACGCAGGCCGAGGTCGGCGTCGTCAACAAGGTGATCGGCTTGTGGCTGACGATTGGCGGTGCCCTGCTCGGCGGCGCGCTGATGTTGCGCCTCGGCCTGTGGCGGGCGCTGCTCGCCTTCGGCGTGCTGCAGATGGTCAGCAACCTGGGCTTCTGGTGGCTGGCGGTCGAGGGCCGGGGCAGCCTGCCCGGGCTGCTGCTGCCGGCATTCGACTGGGGTTTCGTCTCGCTGGCGCGGCCGACGCCGGTGGACGGCGGCCTGCTGCTGGTGATCGCCGCCGAGAATCTTTCCAGCGGCATGGGAACCGCGGCGTTCGTCGCCTTTCTGATGAGCCTGTGCAACCAGCGCTTCAGCGCGACGCAGTACGCGCTGCTTTCGGCGTTCGCGTCGATCGGCCGCGTCTGGGTCGGGCCGCTGGCGGGGGTGCTTGCCGAATCGATCGGCTGGCCGGCCTTCTTTCTGGTGTCGACGCTGGCGGCGCTGCCGGCGTTGTTCATGCTCTGGTGGCTGCGCCACCCGGTGCGCGCGCTCGAATTCGATCGCGGTGCACCGCCGGCCGAAGACTGAGCCCGCCCATTTCCCTTCTGGAGCCCTGATGACTGCTGCCTTCGACCCGCAATCCGAGTTCCGGCCTGGCGAAAACCTGGCGCGGGCGCTTGCCCGCCATGGCGCGGGCTGTGGCTGCCGGCTGCACGGCCGGCGATTGTTCGGTCGTGCGGTGCTTGCCGGCGGCGCCGGGCTGGCGACGGCGCCGGCCTGGTCGCAGGTGCAGATCGATTCGCAGTCGTCGCTGGCCAAGCTGGTGCCGGCCGAGGAGATCGAGAGCGCGGCGGCACAGCAGTACCGCCAGATGCTCGCCCAGGCGCAGCAGCAGCGGGCGCTCGCGCCAGAGGGGCATCCGCAGCTGCAGCGGCTGCGCGCCATCGCCCAGCGGCTGATTCCGTTCAGCAACGAGCCGAACCTGAAGTCGACGCCGCGCGCCCGGCAGTGGAACTGGGAGGTGAATCTGATCGGCAGCTCGCAGATCAACGCCTTCTGCATGCCGGGCGGCAAGATCGCCTTCTATTACGGCATCCTGCAGAAGCTGCAGATCAGCGACGACGAGGTGGCGATGGTGATGGGCCACGAAATCGCCCATGCGCTGCGCGAACACGCCCGCGAGCGGATGGGCAAGAGCGCGGCGACCCGCGGCGCCATCGAGATCGGCTCGGCGCTGCTCGGCCTAGGCAGCGGTGGCCGCTACCTCGCCGACATGGGCGGCCAGCTGCTCAGCCTGCGCTTCGGCCGCGACGACGAGCTGGAAGCCGACAAGATCGGGCTCGATCTTTCCGCGCGCGCCGGCCACGACCCTCGCGCCGGCGTCACCTTGTGGCAAAAGATGGCCGCAGCCAGCAAGGGCGCGCCACCGCAGTGGCTTTCGACCCACCCGTCGGGCGCCAGCCGCATCCGCGATATCCAGGCCTCGCTGCCGGCGGTCATGCCGCTCTACGAGCGCGCAGCGCGGCCGCAGCAGCGGTTTGCGCCGCCGACAGGGGCGCGCTGACCCAGGAAGTGGGATTTTTGCGGTGGGCTTTGCAGCGGATCTCGCCCAGCTGACGAGGCACACGCTCGGTGCAGCGAGCTTAGGTGGAAGCGCGGGAGAAAGGTTTCGGTGACTTCCCCCTGAGGGGCCGCATCTCGGCGAAGGAAGGCGCGTTCTGAAATGCGGGGCGAGTCAGTGCCATGGCGACTTTGTCGGAGGAAGCCATCGGGCGATACCATGCGGGCGTCAAACTTTCGCATAGCCTGCGTCACGCCGAAATTCCGAATGAATTGCATATAGTCGGCGTGAGGGCGCTCGATCGGCGCGCGCCCTGCGCAAGCGGCCGTCTGTTATGGGGCGCAGTCTTGTCAGCGCCCGTGGCCGTTGCTCACCTTTGTTTCAGCGCGCTGCCTTCAACGACTTGGGAAGTCGATTAACCGCGAGGAATGCCGATGACTCCTATATTCCAGGATGAGGTTGCACTTGTTACGGGTGGCGGCTCCGGTATTGGCAGAGCGGCTGCAATCGCCTTTGCGGCACACGGTGCACGCGTGGTAGTTGCCGGCCGGCGATCAGTCGACTGCGCCGAAACGGTGGCAATGATCGAAGCGGCGGGCGGTGTCGGCTACTCGATCCCGACAGACGTGACGAAGTCCGGTGACGTGCAGGTTCTAATCGAGTGCACGATCGAACGATTCGGGCGTCTGGACATCGCGTTCAACAACGCAGGCATTGAAGGTTCAACCTCTTTGCCGCTTGCGGCTTACCCTGAGGAAATCTGGGACCAAGTTATCGACACGAACCTCAAGGGCGTGTTCCTGTGCATGAAATATCAACTGCCACATATTGCTCTTACACGGGGTGCGATTGTGAACATGGCCTCTGTTGCCGGCATTGTTGGGGGGCGCTTCAACGCGGCTTATTACGCAAGCAAGCATGGTGTTGTCGGGCTTACGAAAGCTGCCGCAATGGAGTACGCGGCTGTGGGAGTCCGAATCAACGCAGTAGCACCCGCGCTTATACCTACGCCGATGACGCAACGTACGTTCTTACACGATCCTGAATTAACAGAACATCTAAAAGCCAGGCATCCGATGAAAAGGTTTGGAACTGCAGAGGAAGTCGTGAGCGCGGTTCTCTGGCTGTGCTCGAAGACTTCCTTGTTCACGACGGGTCATGTCCTGACTATCGACGGTGGGTTCGTCGTGCCTTGAGATCTCCCATGAAGACGCCTGCCGCCAGCCGACCGGCTAGGCTGCGTACCGGTCTTGAATCGGTAGATCCACAGTCACGACGTTGATGCCGTCGCTTTATTCGGGTCCGGCGCAACCTCGCTAGCCTCGACCGCCGCCATGCAGGACCCAAAGCAGAATGGCTGGACACTGACGCTGGGCCTTTCCAGCCCAGGCCGCCTGCTCGCCTTACTAAGCGACGGGAAATGGGGCTGCGAAGTTGCCCATGGCGTATGGCCGCCAACGGCTTCGACGGCTCTTCCCGGGGAGATCGTTCGGGCACTGGCCCGAGTCGAAGGAGCGCCGCTTCGCCTGCAGCTCCAATCCATCCTTGACACATGGTCCTGGGAACGTGAGATCGAAGGGATCGCCACCGGAATGTTGGCTGTGCCCCGATATCTGACCGACTTGCCAGAGCATCCGACGCAGGTCGCAAGTTTCGCGGGGGTTGTCGCGGCTGGCGCTTCGATTGACGACCACCTTTCGCTGGTCCAGGGCGCGCAGCACCAGCAGCGGCCGTTGGTGGTGGTCGATCCGCTACTGCCTGCCGAGCGGCGGCGGGCGCTCGATCGCTCGCTGCGACGCCACTGGCGCGACCCGCTGCTGTTGTCCGAAGCGCTGCCGCGGGTCCTCGCCCAGGTCGGTCTGCCGCCGGCATGCTGTCGCCTGTACGGCGATGGCCTTTCGACGCTCGTCGATGCCGAGCAGGGCTGGCGGCCTGCAACTGCGCTCAGCATCGACGTCGTCAGTTCGACCCGCCTGTTGCAGTCCGTCGGCGCCGAGGCCTATGCCCGGCAGTTACAGGCCTATCACGAGCGATGCCGGGCGGTCGTCCTCAGTTTGGAGGGTTCGCTCGACACGCCGCAGGGTGACGATGGCCTGATGGCCTACTTCGGGTTCCCGCTGGCGCTGGAAGATGCAGCGACGCGTGCACTGGCGGCGGCATGGCAGCTCTCCTGCGGCATGTCCGAAATCGGGCTGCAGGTGCGTATCGGTGTCGCCTCCGGACGGGTCGCCGTTAGCGGGCATCAGGCCTTTGCGCCTGAGGTTCACCTGGCCGCCCGCCTGCGTGACGCGGCTTCGCCCGGGCAAATCCTGGTGGCGGCGTCAACCGTTCAGCGCGTCGGCCGAGGCTTCAGGCTCGAACCGTGCGACGAAAGCCTTCGGCTCAAGGATTTCGACCGCACCGGCCCCGTCCACCGTCTGCTCGGTTTACAGCCAGGAGCGTCAGTCGGTCGTTCACGCCCGCGCGCGACCAGTGGTTTCATAGGTCGCCGTCGCGAACTCCAGGCGCTTCGCGAGGCATGGGCCGCCGCTTGCAGCGGCCGCGTCGAGTGGTGCGTGGTTCGTGGGGAAGCCGGCATTGGCAAGTCGCGTCTGTTGCAGGAGTTCCTGTCTGAACTGCGCGCGCAGGGCCAGCGCTGCCTCGAACTGGCAGGGCAGGTGCAATCGAGCAACAGCCCTTTCGCCGCCGTGGTGGACTCGCTGCGCCAGTACTGGGCGATCGATCCAGAGGTCGAGGCCGCACGCCTGCAGCAACGCCTCGTGGGCTTTCTGCGGCCGCAGGACCGTGAAAGCGCCGATGTCGCCGATCTGGCGCGACTGCTGGCCATGTCGGCCCCCGACGAAGCCCGCCACGGCGCAACCGGGCACCGGCGCTGGAGCGACCTCCTGCTGGAGTGCCTGGAAACGCTCGTCGCGACCGGCCCCTTCTGCTTGCTGGTCGACGATGCGCACTGGCTGGATCCCTCCACCATCGAGTTGCTGAGGAAGCTGCGCGAGGTCTGCGGCGGCCACGCGTTGCTCGTGCTGTGGGGCGAGCGCTCCGAGTCGGGTCGTACGGCGCTCGTCGGCGCGGCACCAATGGAGCTGCAGGGCCTGAGCGACGCCGAGGCGCGCGAGCTGGCCGGTCAGCTTGGCGCGACGCTGCCCGAGCGGGTGCGCCAACGTATCGTCGACCGCGCCGAAGGCGTACCGCTCTACCTTGAAGAGTCTTTGCGCGTGCTCAGCCATCGCGACGGCGAAGAAGACGGCGATGTGCCCGCAACGCTGCAGGACCTCCTGATGGTGCGGCTCGACGAACTCGGGCCCGACCGAGCCCTGGCGCAGCTGCTTCGGTTCTGGGACGCGAGTGCAGCGCAGCTCATCTGGAAGCGCTGCTCGCACAGGATGACCCTTTCGTGGCGCGAGCGCGGCAACAGGGGAATCTCCAATCGCTGATGAACAGCGAACTGCTACAACCGCTTCGGGACCCGCGGCCAGGCTATCGCTTCAGACATGTGCTGTTGCGTGATGCCGCGTATGCGTCGATCTGGACCGACGACCGCAAGCGACTGCACGCGCTGTGCGCCGATCTCATTGAGCGGAGCTCCCCCGGCCTTTGGCAGCAGCGGCCCGAACAGGTGGCGTACCACCTGCAGGCCGCCGGCCTCGTGGAGCGGGCGCGGCGTGCCTGGCTGGCGGCCGCGCAGCTTTCGGCAGCACGTCATGCGCACCAGGAAACCCTCGAGTTGGCCGGCCGCGCCCTCGCCTTGCACGAGCAGGTTGCCGACGATTTCGAACGTGCCCGCAGTGCGATGCAGCTGCACCTCCTGGTGGCGTCGGCGCAGATTGCGCTCAGAGGTTACGGCAGCGCCGAGGTCGAATCGGCTTACCAGGCAGCCGAGATCGCCGGTAACCGGCTCGAGGATGCTGGTCACAGCCTGCGCGTGCGGCTCGGTCTCGAAGCCTGTTATATCATGCGCGGCGATCTTCGGCGCGCCTTCGACATGGCGCAAGCGGGCGTGGCGGACACCGACTGGACTCGCGATGCCCGCTTGGCACTGCAAGCGCGTTGGGCCCTGGCCAACGTGCGCTTCCACCAAGGCGACTGGCCGGCTGCGCTCGCCGGATTCGACGGGTGCCTGGCGCATTACCAATCGAACCTGCACCGCCGCAGCGGCGTGCAGGACCCGGCGATCATGTGCCTGGGCTATTCGTCTTGGATTCATTTCGAACTTGGCCAAGCCGACGAGGCGCTGCGCCGCATCGCCCGCATGCTCGAGCTGGCCGACTTGCTGCAGCACCCCTTCAGCACCGGCGTGGCGCTGGGCTTCGCGGCGAGCATCAAGCGGCTGTGTGGCGATATCGACGGCGCTTGGCCGCATGCGCTGGACGCGGTGAGCATCTGCGAGCGCGGCGGTTTCCAGGTCTGGCTGTCCCACGCCTGGATGGTGCGGGGTCAGCTTCGCAGCGACCGAGGCGACTGGATGGGGGGCGCCGAGGACATGGACCGCGGCTATGACCTGTGGGTTGGCGGTGGCGCGCGCATCTCGTGCGCTACTTACCTTAGCAACGCGCGCTGAACTGCTCCTCCGCCAGGGCCGCACCGAGCGCGCTGCCGCCGACATGGACGAGGCGCGGCGCGTCAGCGAACAGATCGGCGAGCATTACTACCAGGCGGAGCTGCTGCGCTTGCAGGGTTTGTGCGCTTGGCAAGCCGGCGATGGCGGCCGCGCGCAAGCGATTCTCGGCAGGGCGCTCGAACTCTCCGAGCAGCAGCGCAAGCCAGGCTTGGCCGTACGCTGTGCTTTGTCGCTGGGCGCGCTGCAGGCCACGAGAGGCGAGGCCTACGTAGCGGGGCAGCGCTTGCGCCACTTGTTGGACGGTCTGCCGCAGCACGGCAGTTGCCGTGACACCCGGTGGGGCCGCCAAGCGCTGCGGTACTGGGAGGTCGGCCAGCTTTTCCCTTCTCTGGAACACACGCCCTGGGAGCCGCAATGAATCGCTATGTCCGGCCGAACGCCACGCCTGAGGAGATGAAGTAGCTCATCTCCGGCAAGAGGCCAACCCGCCCGGAGGCGCGCAATCGCCTGCTCTTCGACTGGTGGTGCGATGAGGGCGAACTGCCGAACCCTCGTGGTGGGTGCAACCAGCTCAGTGACCGCCAGCGCTTCATAGCGGCTCTGGCCGGGCGTCCGACCACCTTCCCGAGCATTGCGCCGTGTCAGGACGATCCCGCGCCGCCGCTGAGCGAGCCGGCTCCGCAAGGCTTTCGCGAGGTCTACCTGCTGAGCGATCCGGCCCACGTGCGCAAGGCACTGACGGATACCCAAAATTTCAGCAACCGGCCCTATGCGGCGCTCGGTGGCGCCAGCTTCCTGCTCGGCCTGGACCCCGGTCTCGGCGGCGGGACAGTCGACTGGCATGCCGAGCAGAAGGCGTTGATCAAGGAAGCCCTGGATTACTACACGCCGGGGGGGTTGCGCGACGTCGCCCGCCATGCGGTCGAGCAGGCTGCGCTCACCAGCTTGGCCCGCTCCGAGTTCGATCTCGCCGAGTTCGCCGAACAGGCGGCATTGCGCTACATGGGCATGCTGTTCGGCTATGGTTTCCAGGATCATCCGCTACTGGAAGAGGCCGCGCGGGCTACCTACCGCGCGCTCCAGTACCTGGCGATCGGCCAGCACTTTGTCACCGAACCCGGCACCCTGCCGACGGCACAGCGCGCCCTCGGCCGGTTGGTCGGCCGAACCTCGCAGCTGATGGACGATTTCACACGACTCGCCCGCTCGCCACGGCGCTACGGTCCGCAGCGCGCGAGGCAGTGGCCGCAAGGCGTTCAACCCTGGAGCGAGCTCGGTTTGACCTACCTCGGAGAGCCGCTGTTGAAGCGCCTGCCGCAGCTGCCTGTCTGCTCAGATGGGCCAGTCGGGCTCGGGCCAGCAGCTCCAGCGGCCGCGATCGCGCCACGCTGGCTGCCACGCTGCTCGCCGGCACCGTCGGCAACGTCCCATCCGCGGTCTGCCTGCTGATCCAGTCGCTGCTCACCGGCCCTGAGGACGAGTTGCACGCTGCCTGCGAAGCATCGCAGCCTGAAGGATTGGAAAAAATGTTGGCATGCCGCATGGCGCGGCAGCCGCCGGTGCCGGTGCTGCCGCGCCGCACGCTCCACCCCGTCGACTTGGGCGGGATGAAGATCTCCAAGAATTCCGACTGCCTGCTTTTGCTCGAGGCACTGCTCGGCTGTTCCGACGAGTCCGAGGCGTGCCCGCGCATCTGGGGTGGCTTGGCCAGCAGATTCGAAACAGCAGCCCATGCCTGCCTTGGGCGGGAGATCTCGTTGCCGTTGATTGCGGCGCTGGTAGACCACACCTTGCACTTGCCGGGCCTGAAGCTCGCGCTCGACCCTCTGACGGGCGAAACGCTCCAGGTCGAGCGCCTTTGGGGCTTTGCCTGCACCAAGTATCCCCTGCGCTTCGAACGCGAGCGGTACCGGGTGCAACAGAACCTGATCGTGGCGATGCGGGTGAAGCCACCGATTAGCGAGAACGCCATGCGCCTGCGCGGCATCATCGCTGCGGGGGTTCCGCGTATCGAGCATGCATTGAAAGGCTTCGGGCATGTCCACATGGCCTGGTTCGAATTCACTGAAGGCGACAGCCAACTCGTGCTGCGCACGATCTATGACGGCCAGTTCGAGGCTTACGTAGAGCACTTCGCCCTGTTCGCCGGCGAGCTTTTCGATCAACTCTTCGAATACCTGGAGGACGCGCCAACCCGCCCCGTATCCGAGCACCCGCAAGAGTTCGTCGAGGCGCTTCGGGTGCGCAACCGGTGGCCAGTGGCCGGCTACCTCTTCAGTGCCTACCCGCATACCGGGGCCGAGCAGGTCCGCGACCACTCGGGTGGCCGGTGATGGACTGGCAAGAGGTTCAGGCACTCGTGCTGCGCGCCCCGCGCGGCCCTGCCGTTGCGCACCAGATCCTCTGCATTCCAGACGGCGCAGGACAGCGAATGCTGCAGCTCCTGGCCGGGCTGAAACCGTCGTTCGGCGTGCGAGAGCCATCACGCGCTTTCTGCAGTATCGGCATCAGCTTCGCCGGACTCGAAGCCCTGCGCCTCCCGCCCGCATACCTGCGGCTGTTTCGCCGCCTCGCACCCGCCTTTACCGAAGGCGCGGTGAGGCGCAGCGTGCGCGTAGGCGATGGGGGCCCGAGCGCAGCCCGGAACTGGGATCCTGCCTTTGCGCAGAGCCGCGCCCATGTGCTGGTCAGCTGGCATGGGGACGAGGGCGAAGTCGACGCTGCGAGCGAACGGTTCGCTCACGAGTGGCAGGAAAGCAATCGTCCTTGCAGGCGCGCACCCGCCGCCCGAGACGACAGTCTATGCAGCATGCCAAAGCTGCTGCATGCCGTGCCTCGCGGCGAGCGCATCGGCGCGCCGACTGGCGAAATGGGCGAGTGGATGCACTTCGGGTTTCGCGACGGGATCAGCGAGGTTTGTATCGACAACGAACTGCCGCGCCCGACGGCGCCAGATTGCCGCCACCACATGCCTGGAGCGCTGCTGCTGGGTCATGCCAACGATGCAGACTTCAATCAGTTCGCGCTTGCCCGCGCCCCCGACAAGGTGCGCGCGTTCTTCCGCAACAGCTGCTTCGGAATCCTGCGTAAGATGGAACAGGACCTGAGTGCTTTCGAAGATCAGCTCGACGTCTGGGTCAACCAGTTGGCCCAGGTGATGAACCCCGGGCCGAGCCGCGACTTCGTTAAAGCCAAGCTCTGCGGACGCTGGCCAAACGGACGGCAGATGCTTCCAGGCGAGGTCGTGCCGAGAGGCGCTCTGCAACTGGACCTCGATAGGGACCCTGCCGGCGAAGGCTGCCCCTTCGGCTCGCACGTCCGGCGCATGCGGGCGGCGCCGGATGGCAACGGCAATCTCTACCGGCGGCCGCTGCAGCGCCGCAGCTTTCCATTCGGGGCACCGTCGTGGTCGGCGCGCCCCACCGATGGCGAGGTGCGCGGTCAGCTCGGCCACTTCTTCTGCGCCAGCATCGAGGATCAGTTCGAGCACCTTCTCGGGCAATGGGCTGCCCGGCCGCCCTTGGGCCTGGCCGGTGAAGACCGCGCGCAAGACCCCTTCACCGGGCCGCACGACGAGTCCAAGGCCGGGCTGGTCTTGCCGCTGCGCGGCTTGCCGGGCCAATCGCTGCGCGGCTTTCAGCCCTGGACGACGACACGAGGAACGATGTACGCGTGGTATCCGGGAGGTGCCGGCCTGCAGGCCCTCCTTCGCAACGACTTCGTGTCCAAGTCGAACAAGGGGCCCTGGCTGTGAAGGCTGCCGGTACCCGCAACGCACGACCACGGACCCAAGCGCCGCCCGACCCGCTGCGCGAGGAGCCACCTGCGGACCAGTTCTGTGACCTGGTACTCAACGGTGGCGTGGCGAGCGGGGTGGTCTACCCCTGGGCCTTGCTCGAATTGGCCCTGAACTCACCGATTCAAGAACATCGGCGGCAACTCGGTCGGTGCGATGGCTGCCGCCATTGCGGCCGCTGCCGAATACGGCCGCTGCAACGGCGTGGAAAACGCCTTTGAGCCGTTGCGCCGCCTGCCGCTGGATCTTGCGGAGGAGGAGGACGGTTCGGTCAAGACGAAGATGCTGCGACTGTTCCAGCCCAGCCTGGGGGTGCGCCGGCTTTTCGATTTGTTTCTGGTGGCAGTGGCGTGGCACGAACCCAGAGCAGGGCTGGTCAAGGGGTGCAAAGCCCGCCGCGTGGAATGCCGTGCCGAAAGGGAAACCGCAAACCGAAGCGGCGGCAGGTCCGCTATCCTGCCCGGGCACCGATGACTCGGCGCAGCCCGAACAGGGCTCTCGAAACGAAGCGCCTGCAGGACCAGAATCCGGTCCGTGTCCCACGGCTGATGGTAAGCCACCCGGGCGCTGCCCAACAGAGGCCGCAGCAGATCACGCGTGCGGACCCTGGTGGTTGCACGTGGCGTCTGTGTTTCGCAAATGGGCGTTGATGGCCCGCGCGCTCGCCCTGTACGGCGTCTGGACGGCTTTGCTGCCGCTGCTGGTGCTCGACGCCTTGTTCCTGCGCGGCACGGCTGGCTCGAGCGGCTCGATTGCCGTTCTGTCATGCTCGCTGTGCTGGCGACTGCAGGCGCCGTGCTGCTGGCACTGCTGATCGGTGCCTGGGGGTTCTACCGTGACTTGGCGGCGCTTGCCGACAACGATTACGGTCTTTGCACCGGCCGCGGTCAGTCGCCTGGAGAGGAGGGCCTGGTGGAATGGCTGCACCGCGGTGTCCAGCTGTCGGCGGGGCGCAAAAGGGAAGACCCGCCGCTCACCTTTGCCGAGCTCTGGGCAGCGCCGCGCTTTGGGCACGCGGGGCCGGCGCCGTTGACTGGCGGCTTGCAGCCGCCGGAGTCCAGCATCAACCTGCAAATGTTTGCCAGCAACGTCACCCAGGGACGGCCGATTCGCCTGCCGCTGAGCGATTCCGGCACCCGGCTTTACTACCATCCGGACGAGTGGGCGCGCTACTTTCCGGAATATCTGATTGCCGCGCTCAACAAGGCATCGCAACCGTACGTTCCCGCCTCGCGCAGCGATCCGAACCCGGCGGATCCATGTGCCGGGTTCGACGCCTCGCAGAGAGAGCTCATGGCCCGCCTGCGCGAGCTGCCGAGCGGCGGCATGCCGATCGTCGTCGCAGCGCGACTGAGCCTGTGCTTTCCGGTGCTCTTCAGTTGCGTCCAGGTTTACGCTGTCGACTACGAGGCGCCTCAGGCCGAGCGGCGCTTGCGCCGCTGCCTGCTCTCGGATGGCGGCCTGTGCACCAACTTCCCGATCCACCTGTTCGATGCCGCACACCCTCGCTGGCCGACCTTCGCCTTGCTGCTCGATGTCCGCCTGAAGAAGTTCGCCAAGCAGTTGCTTTGGTTGCCCCAGACGCATCTGGAGGGTCGAGGCGACAATTGGCAGCGTTTCGTTCCGGGTGCCACCGAGACGGACGGGCCGCTGCTCACGCGGCTTTTCGGCCTGGCCCTAGGAATGCTTCTGACAACCAAGGACTTAAACATCCGCGTGACCGGGCGGCTGCCGCACGTGCGAAACCGTATCGTGCGGCTCGCACTGCAGGAGGGCGAGGGCCAGCTCAACCTGGCGATGAGCGGCGACACCATCCTGCGCATGGCTTTTAACTACGGCACCCGGGCAGGCGAGGAGCTGGTGGAAGTCATTCGCCCCCGGCTGCCACGGCATCAAGCCAGCCTGGCGCGAACACCTCTACGTCCGGTCGCTGATCGAACTCCGCGCCCTTCAGACGCATCTCAAGGGTTACTCGCTGGCGCTGCAAGCGCGCGGCAGCACGCTGCCCATCGGCGACGTTCTGGATCATGCGAGCGGTGCAACGGAGGCGCTGAGGAAAATATCCGAACCGACCCGACCCGACCGGCCACATCGCTCTTGACCGAAGCAGCGCCAAGCTGTGGATCGGGCCATGTCCGCCCTGCAGTCGCTCGAGGCCGAGCTGTCCGCCTGCGAGAGCGCGCTCGGCCCCTACCGGCCGGTACCCGAGCCGGAAATGCGGCTGCGGCCCCCGCTGTAGTCGGCGATCGGCGGCTGCTCACCATCGAACGGGCAGCGACCTCAGCAGCGAAATGCCTGCGGCGCTCTTCGCGATATAGGCGCCGCGCTCCAGGTCCTTCATCAGCTTGCTGACCATTTCGCGCGAGCAACCCACCGAGGCGGCGAGTTGTCGCTGGGTCGGCGGCTCGGCAATCAGCCGAGAGCCGTCAGGTCGAGCGACGGCGAGTTCCTTCAAATGGTCGGTCAGCCGACCGTAGACGTCGGAGCAGCGCCATTGAGCGTGCGCTGCGCGTCGCCAGCCGTGCCAAGCCAATGACGCGCGACAGCAATTCGAAGGCGAAATCCGGATGTGCGGCGATGTGGTCACGCAGCGACTGGCGCGTCACCACCGCGCAAACCGTCGCATCCAAGGTGATCACCGACCGCCGCGCGCGGACCGCCGTCAAGCATCAATTCGCCGAAGTAGTCGCCGGCACCATAGGTCGCGTAGGTGATCTCGCGATCTCGATCATCGACCGAAAAGGCTTTGACGCGGCCGCTGAGCACGACATACAACGTGTCGCCGGTGTCACCCTCCTGGATCAGCAGCACTCCCTTGCGGTAGCGCCGGTTCATGCCGCGTGCGGCGAGCGCCTGCAGTGACGGCGTCAGGGCGGCGGCAGCCGTGCCGAGGGCAATGTCCAAAACGGATCCCGGGCTCGCGTCGACGCGCAAGCGACCGAAAAACTCTAGCACGCAGCGCTGCGTGCAGATTCGTCATTCCCTTTCTGCGCCTCAGGCGGCCGAGCGCTCGGCTGCGTGTTGCCGTCGCGGCCCCTCGGCAGCGTGGTGCAGCGCCGCCGTTATGGGTGGCAATGCAGCAACGCGGGAAATCAAATCGCGAAGATTGGCGGCGCCCGTCTTGTCGCGGATGCTGCCGATCTGCGTCCGCACCGTTGAAATGGCGACCCCGGCCTGTTGCGCAAACTCCTTGGGCGAAGCGCCCATGCAGAGCGAACGCAGCACTTCGGCTTCGGCAGGCGTCAACCGGCAGGCACTGGCGTAGAGACTCATCGCGATCTCCGCATCGGACCGCCGACGGCCGAGTAGCAGCATGGCCAGGGGTGGCTTGCCCAACGGCTGAGCCGCCGGTCCTGCCAGCAAGCGGCACGACGGCGACCGGGAGGCCGTCGAGCGTCGAGCAGCGGGCGGATGCCACGCGCGGAATCGGCCAGATGCGCGAGCCCAGCAGCGTGGACCCCTCGCCGCTCGCACTGATCATGGCCCCGGTCAAGCGCAGCCGGCGCATTGCCCTCCAGAAGTTGAAGCGCCAGCCGGTTTGCGTGGCGCAAGGCACCCCCGGCGGTCAGCAGCAGTACGGCGTGGTCGATTTCATCGAGCATTTGCGCGAGCACGCTGCCCATCGCTTGCGCGGCAGCATGGGGCACGGAGTCATTGGCGCAGCGGGTGAACCAGCTCCATTCGGCTGCCTTGGAACCTGACATGGGTGAATCCTGGAAAAGGCCGATCGCTTTCATGCTGCTCCTTGCCCCCGGACTCGGGGAATGAAACAGACGGTAAGAAAACGCGCCTTCCAGCGCTGGGGAATAGGGCCACCGGAAAAGTGAGAAATTCACCTTTTGCAGACGACGGCGGCAGCCGGTCGGCCTGAGGTGCCACACGGCGGCAGCGTACGCCCCACCCCTCCACAGTCTTGCGGATGACGGATTGCAGCGCTCTGGCGAGCATGACCGTCCCCATCACACACAAAGGAAGGGCAGTAAATCATGGATGCATCTTCGAAGATTCCGGGCTCCCTCACTGCGGTCGCCATTGCGATTGGCGTTCTCACCGCATGCGGCGGCGGTGGCGGCGATGGCGATGGCGAAGCGGTATAGGTACACCCGCCGCCTCCACGCAGCTGAGCGGCATCGTGGCCACCGGCGCCGCCGCCGCAGGTGCCACCGTGACGGTGATCGACAGCGATCCCGCGACGTCCGATCCGCCTTCGGTGACAACTGCGGCCGACGGCAGCTACAGCATCGACGTCAGTGGCCAGAAGCTGCCGCTAATGATCCGGGCGACAACCGCGGGCGACCTGCCGATGGCCCTGTTCGCGATCGTGCCGGAAATGGCAGCGAACGCCGCCAATGTTGCCAATGTCACGCCGCTGACGAATGCGGTCGCGGCGCTGATCGCCCCGTCAAGCGATCCGGCCGGGCTGTACATCGCAGAGTCGCTCGGCAGCACCGTCACCGCCTCGAAGGTTGCCAACGCAACCGCGCTGGTGGTCAATACGCTGGCTACCGATCCGGCGATCGCAGCCAGCCTGGGCAGCGGATTCAACCCGCTCTCGACACCGTTTGCCGCCAATGGCAGCGGCATCGATGCGGTGCTCGACCGGCTGGCGGTCGAGGTCAGCGCGGCGGGTGTCGCGCTGACCAACCTCTCGGCACCTGTCACTGACGACGGTGGCCAGCGTGGGGTGCTGCTGACGGCAGCGCAGACGACGACACCGGCGGCGGCGCCAACGCTGCCCGCCTCGGCAGGTGCCGCCGATCTGCCGAGCGGCGCCGAACTGGCTGCGCTCGGCGCCAAGTTCGAGGCCTGCATGGCGTTGCCGGTGGCGCAGCGCGTCACGCTGGACGCGGCGGGTACGGTGACCGCAGTCTCGGCGCCGTGCATGTTCGCGGTTCCGGACTGGAAATCCGATGGCAGGACCTGGGCCGAGCAGCTTGGCCAGTTCACCTTCGCCAAGACCATTCTGAACAACGTCAAGGTGGGCAAGGGGCTGGTCGTGGCCACGTTTGCCGCGCCGAATTCAAGCGATCCGAAGGTCTTCAAGAACCCCTACTGCAACACCCAGACCTGCGTCATCGCACGCTACGAGCTGACCACGCCGAGCGGGCGGACGACGTCGTTCGACTGGCTCATGGCCAAGGTCGGGGGCGCCTGGTCGTACGTCGGCAACCAGGTGCCGTACCGCGCTTTCATCGAGCCGCGGCTGAGCCGCAAGCTGAACACCAACCGCGACGGGCTCGCGCCCGGAAGCACCACCCCGACGTACTTCGTTACCGACCGCTTCGAATCGCAGTTGCGCCTGACGCTCGACCTGAGCGTTGGCACACCAGCCCGATACGCGCGGTCCGCGTCACCGGGCCGGGCTTGCCTGCGGCAGGCGTGGTGATGGTTCGTTCGCAGCGCTGCGGCAGCAGCGACCGGATGGCGATCCTCACCCAGGATGGTTCGACGCGCACGACGGCCAATTACCTGTTCTGGACGAGCGGGGCGGCGGCGGATTTCGTCCTCGATGCGGCCCGGCTCGACGGCACACCGCTGCAGATGCCCACGCCTTCGCGTACCGCGACGCTGTTCAGCAACTCCGAGTTCTCGCCGGTGCCGGTGGCCAACCAGGCAGCGGCAATCCCGGCCTGGTCGCGCTACAAGCTCGAATTTTCCGCTTCGACCCGCTCTCCGACGCGCCTGACGAGATCATCTATCGGCGGATCAGCAACGGTGCCGAGAACGCGGCCCAGGGTGTCGGCAAGGCCTGGCCCGAGCTGGCGCCGTCGTTCATCGATGCCTACCTCAAGCCGACGGGTGCGCAGGCGGGTGCGATTGCGAGTATTGGACACACCATCGGCTGGAGCGCACCGTCGGGCGTGCTGGTCAGCTCGGCGTACCTGTTCGGGCAGGACTTCCGCACGGCGACCAATGCACAGACCGAAACCGCCAGCTATGCGGTTCGCAGCCGCCTGGACTTCGAGCCGGCCACGCTCGGCGACTCGGCAGCCAGCGGCTACCAGTTCCTCGACCCCGTATCGGGCGCCAGCCGGTCGAGCTTCTCGGCAAACTCCGGTACGAACCCGAATCCGCGCTGCGCCAGTGCCAGCGGTGTCGTCGCGCTGACCAGCGACACCAACGACTATCGCGAGGCCGGCCTCTCGTTCCGCGGCCCCGATCGCAAGTTCTACAACGCGATCTGGAGCTGGGACCGGTAGGGCGAGTCGGGTCCAGCCATACCGGTCGGCCGCGCTGGCGCCCGCCCGATTTGCGACCATCGGCAGCACGTCAGCACGCCGGTCCCCGGGCCGGTGCCTCTCTTGCAGAACCTGCCGAACCGGATCTGCCGCCTGCCCGATGCATGAGAAGAGATAGCCCGCCGAATTCACCAGCCAGCCGGGCGTCGGACAACTGAGTGGCAGCTGGACGGCGCAGGCGCCGGCGACGATCTCGAGCAGCGACGTCGGCCGGGGTGCGTGACATTCGGCTCGACCGGTGAACCTGGAGGAAGTGCAGCTGACCTTTGCCATCGAGCGCGACACGCCGATCAAGCGCGACACCGAGGCGGTGCTTTGCACCCAGGGGCTGACTGGCATTGCCTGCGTCGAACCAAGTGGTGGCCCGCTGAACGAGCCGGCGCTGCAGGGTAGGGCCGACGGCAGCCTGCCGGTGATCCGCACCAAGCCCTTGCTTGCCGCGCGACTGGAGAACATCATCAGCGCGGTACTGACCAACGTCGACTGCACGGTGGCCAACGTCAATGCGGTGCTCGACGATGAAAACCGTGCCCCCTGAAAAGCGTGCTGGCCGACACGGCTCTGCTGACGCGCACACTTGCGGCGCAAAGCGCCACCCTCACGGCGACGATGGCGATCGCCAACAAGGCGGCCTTGAACACCGCGCGGTGGTCGTTAGCCCGAGCGGCGTTTCGGCCGATTGGCGGCTCGACGTCGAATTGCTGCACCTGCACCTGCAACAGGAGTTCACGGCGTCGCCGAGCAGCGTTCGCGTGACCTTGCGTGTACACATCATCGACAGCTGCCGTCGCCGTGTCGTGGCCTCGCGCACGATCGAGGCCGTCGAGCCTGCGGCGAGCGGTGATCCTACGGCGGCGTGGTCGCGGCCAATCAAGCCTTCGCGTGTGCGATCGGCGAGCTAGCGGCGTTTTCCGCCGAGGTAACAATCGCGTCCGCGAACTCGGGCATGCGCCTTGATCTGCATGCGCGGAACCCGACGGATTCGCGTTTGCTGCCGGTACCTTCTTCGGCCCGGGCTGCCGTGCAATCCGTTTCGGCGCCCGGCGCCCGGCGACATCGACCGCTGGCCGCGCGGCCTGAGCTGAGTCTCGGCCGGCCTGCACAGTCCATTTCTCAATTCAGTACCACCCACCATGTCGCTCGAAGTCATCGAAATCGAAAAAGGCGCGTCGCCGACGGCGAGCATCATCGTTCTGCACGGGCTGGGGGCCGACGGCAACGATTTCGTGCCGGTCAGCCACCAGCTCGACCTCACGTCAATCGGAGCGGTGCGCTGGATTTTTCCGCATGCGCCGGTGCGGCCGGTGACGATCAACGGCGGCTATGCCATGCGCGCCTGGTACGACATCCTGGCGCTCGGCGCCAACTGGCGCGAAGACGAAGCCGGGCTGCGCGGCTCGCAGGCGCAGGTCGATGCACTCATCGCCCGCGAGATCGGCCGCGGTGTGCCGGCTTCGCGGATCGTCCTTGCCGGTTTCTCACAGGGCTGTGCAATGACGCTGCTTGCCGGGCTGCGCCACGGCGAACGACTCGGCGGCCTGGTCGGCCTGTCGGGCTACCTGCCGCTGGCGGCGGCGACGGCTGCCGAGCGCAGCGACGCCAACCATGCGCTGCCGATCTTCCTGGCGCACGGCCGCTTCGACAACGTCATCGAGTTCTCCCGCGCGGTGGCGACGCGCGAGGCGTTGCAGGCGCTCGGCTACCCCGTCGAGTGGCACGAATATCCGATGGCCCATTCGGTTTGCGCGGAGGAGATCGACGACCTGGAGCGCTGGTTGAAACAGGTCCTGGGGTAGGCGACCGCGGCGGGAGCCAGGGGCGGCTGAACAGCCGGGCCTCAGGCGATCGCTGCAGGTTGGACTTCGGTCTACTCGCAGCTGCAGCGCGGCCGTCGCTCGGCCGCGGGCTTGACGCAGCGCGCCACCTTCGGCGCATAGCACGTCACTTCACAGCGCCTTCCACGCGAGTTGGTACCGCAGGACGTGGTGCCGCTGGCGTCGCCGCCATCGCTACTGCTGCTGGTCGTCGTCGTGCTCGTAACGACGTTGCCATCGCTGCTGCTGCTCGTCTCATGCTGGTGCTGGTGCTGGTGCTGGTGCTGGTCTGCTGCTGACTGTTCTCACACTGTTGTTCACCGCAATGCTGCTCGAGCTCGACGCAGCGCCGGCGCTGGTCATGCCGAAGCAAAACAGCAAGACAAGTGTGAAGGGCAATCTCATGATGCGACTCCAGGAATCCATCGAGGCGGACCTCGCCCTGGTTCGATTCGGCTGCAAGGGACGGCGTCGACTTCGCCATCGGACCCGAGCAACCGGTATGCGAAGAAAAGGGGCCGCAGCCCCTTTTTTACTTTCGCGGTGCAGGTGCGCTCGTGCCCCTGTTGCTGCCGTGCTTACTTGTCTTTCTTGTCTTTCTTGTCCTTGTCATGGCCCTTTCCATTGCCCTGACCGCGCTTGCCCGGGCCGTCGGCATGGATGTCGCCGCTCACCATGCCGCCGCTGACCGCGCCGGTGCCACCTGCGCCCGTGCCCGCACCAGCAACGCCGCCGACGGTCGAGCTCATGCCGCTGCCGCTACGGCCGCTGCCGCCTGCCTGGGTGTTGCTCGTCGTCCCGGTGTTCTGGGTTGCGCTGGTGCTCTGGTTGGTCGTGGCGCTCGGGCTGATCGTGACGTTGCTGTTCGGCATCGCCTTGAAGTTGGCGTCGGTGTTCACCGACGTGCCGGCCCGCGGCGCGGTCGACTGGGTGGCGTTGGTGCTGGTGGTGCTGCCAGCAGCGTTGGTCGTCTTTCCGCTCGGGCCCGAAGCCGCACGCGAACCCGTACCGGCCTGGGTGCTGCTCGTCGTGCCGGAGTTTTGAGCCGTCGACGTGGTCTGGTTGGTGGTCGCGCTCGGGCTGACGGTGACGGTGCTGTGCGGCATCGCCTTGAAGTTGGCACCGGTATTGACCGAGGTGCTGGCCGTGGGCGCCGTCGACTGCGTTGCGCGGGTGCTGGTGTCGCTGCCGGCCATGTTGCTCGTTTGGGCGAGTGCGGCACCGCTGGCAACAGCCAGAGCGGCGGCGGCGATCAGACTGAGTCTGGTATGGATCATTCGAGTCTCCGAGAGTTAGGGGGTGAATTGACTCAACCGTTGCCGACCAAGTCGCGTTGACGCAGCTTTGTAACCAATCAATGCGGCGGCAACTCCTTCCAATTGCAATGCACAGGCCTTCTGCCCCGCCGGTGTGCAAACGCGTGAATTAATGCCGATGACAAGCTATCCGTCCGCAAGTAGCAGAGATGCGCGCGACTGGCCGATGACCTCCCATCCGCTTGCCGCCTCTCCTTCGAAAGCACGCAGAGTCGGCTGACAGCCACCGAGTCGCCCTCGTGCCGAAGCAGCCTGCGACCCATCCCGTCAGACCTGCCGTCAGCGCAGGGCCAACCAGATTTCGTTTCGCCGCATGAACCACGGCGTGAAGGGCGCGTTGTAGCGCGCCAGCACGGGCTCGCCCCGGAAGGCCATGCCCGCTGCGTCGAGGGTCGCCTTCAGCTGCACCAGGTGTTCGAGTTCGTTCGCCTCGGACCAGGTGCCCGAGTAGCGGATCACCGCCAAGGTGCCGCCGGCTCGAGCCGCAACTGCACCCGCGGGTCGAGCGGTTCGGGGGCTGTCGCCAGCGTCACCTCCTTGGGCAGGACAAACTGCACCCGCACGCCGCCTGCCACTTTGGCCTGCGTCACCGGTGCGGCCATGGTCAGGGTCCGAAGTGGGGTGCATCCAGAAGGCTCACGGCGGGGGTCAGCCGGGATGGCCGCCACCGGAGCCCGGCGATCCAGTGGCGCTAAGACCGGGAGTCGCTTTCGTGGCAACGGGGCTCGGCGACGGGGGCAGCACGAAGCCCTCGTGCAGGGCGACGCGTTCCAGCGCGGACTCGAACTGGGCACGTGTCGTCTGCGCGACCCGCTGCAGGTACGCATGCAGCTCGGCGTCCGCCACGTTGCGGTGTCCGCATTCGGCGCTGTAGTCCTCGAAGCGCGAGAGCAGAAGCAGCAATTCGGACACGTGGCGTGGGCACTCGCAGGCGATCGTCGTCGCCATGCCGGCGAATTGACCCAGGGCCGCGTCGTCCCAGCGGCGCGGCGGCAACGCGGCCCGCGCCGGCTCGGCCGCTGCCGCCCGTGAGGCCCCGGCGGATCGCCACAGGCTTTGCAGCCATTGCGCCACGACCGTGTCCGGCTGCGGCTCGCGCAGCAGGGCAATGCCCTGGTCCGCCAGGATGTTGCACGTCGCATCGGCCGCGAATCCATAGAGCACGGCTCGGGGCAGACGGGCAAGCGCCGGTGCGGCGGCGTCGAAGGACGCCAGCCAGTCGTCGTGCAGCTGCGCCGTGTGGATCAGCACCGCGTCGACATCGCCCGCCGCCATGGCAGCGGCGGCTTTCGCCGCGTCGTCGAAGGGGCCCACCAGGTCCAAGGGCCGGCCGAGCCGGCGCAGCAGCGCAGGCCGTTGAAGTCGCTTGCCCAGCCCGGCGCCGATCACGACGAGTCGCCAGGGCCGCCAAGGCGTCGAGGGTGGCGCGTCGGTACCGGGGTTGCGTGCCGCACCGGCCCGGACCTCCGCGTCGGTCGACGCCACCTGCCGCAGCTGCGGCACATCGAGCGGCGCCAGGCTGCCGATGGCGTGACCCCGATCCGCCAGCTGCTTGATCAGCGACAAGCGCCTGACATCCGCAGCCGAATAGCACCGCTGACCGCCCGGCGACGGGTCCGACCGGGTCAGCCCGTAGCGGCGTTCCCAGACGCGCAGCGTCGCCACCGGCATGCCCAGCATCTTCGCGACCGCACCGCTGCGGTGGAGCCTGGGCTCCGGCTGCCCCGCAGAGGGCGGGGGTGACGTGTCGGATGGCTCGCTTTCGTTCATGGGTCCGATCGATGAATCGCAGTTGACTCACATTATGCGCAACAGACTGCACCGATCGGACACCATTGACCCGGTAATGGCTCTCTACTTAGGTAAGATGCGTGGTCAATATGAAACGTCGTCACCTCAACATCGCAGTGATCGGCGCCGGTCCCGCAGTCCCGGTGGGCGTCTGGCCCCTCGCCGTCTGACGCAGGTTCCCCACCTTTCACGACTTTGCAACCTCACAAGGAGCCTTCATGCACCAGCCTCTTCCCCGCCGCGTTTTCCTGATGACCGTGGCCGCATCCGGCGCGGCGCTGGCCACCGGTGCCCGCGCCCAGGTCATGCTCGACGAGAAGGACCCCCAGGCTGTGACCCTGGGATACGTGGCCGATGCCAAGCGCGTCGACATCAAGAAATACCCGAAGTACGCCGCTGGCCAGGTCTGCGCGAGTTGCGCGCTGTTCCAGGGCAAGGCGACCGACAAGGCTGGCGGCTGCCCGCTGTTCGGTGCCAGGCAGGTCGCGGCGCCGGGTTGGTGCAGCGCATGGGCGAAGAAGGCCTGACGATGCCCGGCAGCGCGGCATATCGCGGCAACAAGGCCTCGTTGCCCAGCAAGTCTTGCGCGGGCTGCGGCCTGCCGATGAGCTGGCGGCGCCGCTGGGCGAAGAGCTGGGGCGAAGTGAAGTTCTGCTCCGCTGCCTGCCGGCGCGGCAAGGTGGCCCGTGACTGAGTTGTGCTCCTCGAGCGTCGTGCTGGTCGAGCAATTCGACATGGAGGCTGCGCTGCGACTCCGTCGCGCATTGTTGGCGTCGCGCCACTCGCGGCTGGACCCGGCCGCAGGTTTGCTGGCCCGCATCGAGGGTCCCGCGTGTTGACCGAACCCACGAATGAACCCGGGCCGCTGACCGTGCTGTACGACGGCGCCTGCCCGCTGTGCCGGCGCGAGATCGGCGTGTATCGGGGATTGAAGCCGAATGCGCCGGTCTGTTTTGCCGACGTCCAGGAAGACGCCCTGCCGCTGCCGCCGGGTGTGACGCGCGAGCAATTGCTGGCGCGCTTTCACGTTCGCGCCGGCACCGGCGAGCTGCTCAGCGGCGCGCAGGCCTTCCTCGCGTTGTGGGCTGCGTTGCCGGGCTGGCGCTGGCTGGCCCGCATCGGACGGCTTCCCGGAGCAACCTGGGCGCTGGAGCACCTGTACCGGCTCTTCCTTCGCTGGCGGCCGATGCTGCAGCGCTGGGCGTCGCGCCTGGAACGACGGCACGGCCCCGGCGGGGCCGGCAGATTTCATTGATCCCTTCTTCTTGAAACCCGGAGCACCCGACATGACATCGATCGCCCTCGTCACCGGCGCCAGCGGCGGTATCGGCCGCGCGTTGACCCGCCAGCTGCAGTCCCAGGGCTGCCGCGTTGCCGCCGTGGGCCGCGACGCCGGTCGCCTGGCCGACCTGGAGGCCGACGCGCGCATCACGGCCGACACCACCACGCCCGAGGGCGCCGCGCTCGCCGTCGCTGCCTGCCAGGAGGCGCTCGGTGCCGCACCGACGCTGCTGGCGCACTGCGTGGGCAGCACGCTGATCGCGCTCGCTGCAGCGCACCGGGGCCGAGGCCTACCGCGAGGTGATGCGGGTCAACCTCGACAGCGCGATGTTCATGCTGCAGGCCTGGATCGCGGCGTTGCAGGGCGGCCCCGGCGCCGCTGTGTTCGCCAGTTCGGTGGTGGCGCGCATTGGCGTGGCCCATCACGAGGCCATCGCCGCAGCCAAGGGCGGGGTCGAGGCGCTGGTGCGCAGTGCTGCCGCCAGTCACGCGTCCCAGGGCGTGCGCGTGAATGCCGTCGCACCGGGCATGACCGAGACGCCGATGACCGCCGGCATGTTGAAGATGCCCGCGATGCGCGAAGGCGCCGCGCGCCAGTACCCGCTGGGCGGCGTGCAAACGGCCGAGCAGGTGGCCGAGGTGATGGCCTGGCTGCTCGGGGACGGCGCGGCGCGTCTGACGGGGCAGGTGATCGCGGTGGACGGCGGCTTCACGACCGTGAGGCCGCTGGTCAGGTAGCGCGAGGGGCCGACCGATGACGACGGGTGCAGACCGCCGACCGTCGCCGCTGGCCCGCGGGCTGGGCTTCGGCGGGCTGATCCCTTTCGTCACCCTGGCAGGCGCCGTGTGGCTCGGGCCTGCCGATGGCCGTGCCTTCGTCGGCACGGCGCTGCTGGGCTACGCCGCGATCATTGTCAGTTTCCTCGGCGCGATTCACTGGGGTCTGGCGATGCAGAACCCGGCGCAGCCGGCGCCCCTGTTGGTCTGGGGTGTGCTGCCCAGCCTGCTGGGCTGGGGCGCACTGCTGCTGGGCCCCGGCCCGGGGCTGGCATTGATCGCGGCGCTGCTGTGGGTCTGCTTCGCCGTGGACCGGGCCGTGTATCCGCAGTACCGGCTGCAGGGCTGGCTGGCGATGCGCTTGGCGCTGACGCTGGTGGCCAGCGGCAGCTGCCTGGCCGCGGCAGCCGGGTTGGGGCGCTAGCCTTACAGATCGAAGTCGTAGTCGATGGTCAGCGGTGCGTGATCGCTGAACTTCGATGCCTTGTACACCGTTGCCACACGGGCAGTCTGCGCGATGCCCGCAGTGGCGAGCTGGTAGTCGATGCGCCAGCCGACGTTGTTCGCTCGCGCCTGCCCCCGGTTGCTCCACCAGGTGTAGGCGTCGCCGGTGTCGTCGGGACGAAGCATCCGGTGCACGTCGACCAGCCCCAGCTCGCTGCCGAGCACCCGGGTCATCCAGGCGCGCTCCTCGGGCAGAAAGCCGGGGCTGTTGCGGTTGGCGCGCCAGTTCTTCAGGTCGATTTCCTGGTGGGCGATGTTGGCGTCGGCCATCAAGATGAATTCGCGGCTTCCACAAAGCATCAGCAGGTGCGGATAGAGCGCCTCGAGGAAGCGGAACTTGGCCTGCTGGCGGTGCATGCCGCTCGAGCCACTCGGGAAATAGCAGCTGATCAGGCTCAACTTTCGCCCCGGGGTGTCGAAACGGCTCTCTACAAAGCGGCCTTCGGCGTCGAACTCGCGGTCGCCGAAACCGACTCGCACGTCGGAGGGTTCCTGGCGGGCGTAGATACCCACCCCCGAGTACCCTTTTTTCTCCGCATAGTGGAAATGGCCCTGCATTCCGGCGAGCCGACAGTGGCGCCCGACCACCTGGTCCGCCTGGGCGCGCACTTCCTGCACGCCCATACAATGCGCGCCCGCTGTCTCGGCCCAGGCCGCAAGCCCCTTGGCCGCGGCTGAGCGGATGCCGTTCAGATTCAAAGTGACCGCACGAAACACCCGATGTCCTCGATAAACCCCGGTGCCGCGGATGCCGCCCGCGATCCGTTGGCGCAGGACTTCGTCGCCTTTGCGGTCGAGTCCGGCGTGCTGCGCTTCGGCGACTTCAAGACCAAGGCCGGTCGTCTGTCGCCGTACTTCTTCAATGCCGGCGGCTTCGACGACGGCGCCAAGCTGGCGCGGCTGGCGGAATTCTATGCACGCCGCTTGCTCGACTCGGGCGTGGCTTTCGACATGCTTTTCGGGCCTGCCTACAAGGGCATCACGCTGTGTGCCGCGGTGGCGATGGCGCTGGCGCAACTCGGCCGCAATGTGCCGTTCGCCTACAACCGCAAGGAAGCCAAGGCGCACGGCGAAGGTGGCACGCTGGTCGGCGCGCCGGTCGCAGGCCGGGTGTTGATCATCGACGACGTGATCACCGATGGCGCCTCCAAGCGCGAGGCTGCCGATCTGCTGCGCGCCAGCGGCGCCGAGCCGGTGGCGGTGGCGATTGCGCTCGACCGGCAGGAGCGTGCCAGCGACGACGCCGTCGACCGCCGTTCCGGGGTGCAGTTCGTCGAGCAGTCGCTGCAGCTGCAGGTGGTGTCGATTGCCACGCTCGACGACCTGCTCGGCTACCTGGCGCGCCAGCGCGACCCCCGGCTGGCGGCGAGCTTCGGCGCCGTCAGCGCCTACCGCGAGCGCTACGGCCTATGACGTTCGAGCCTCGATGGCTGGCGATCGGTTTGGCCAGCGGGCTGCTTACCGGCGCATGGGCCGCGCCTCCAGCCGCCGGCGCGCGCATCTATGTCTGCACCGATGCCCATGGCAAGCGCATCACGTCGGATCGCCCGATTGCCGAATGCTGGGCGCGCGAACAACGCTTGCTCAACCCGGACGGTTCGACGCGTGCGTTGGTTGCACCACCGATGACCGCAAGCGAGCATGCGGCCAAGGAAGCACGCGACCGCGAGGCTGCCTTCGAGGAAGCCGCGCGGCTCGAAGCCATGCGCGTCGACCGGCTGCTGCTGAGTCGCTTCCCGGACGAGGCCAGCCACCAGCGGGCGCGCGAAGCCGCGTTGCAGGTGGTGCGTGGATCCGCCGAGCTGTCACGGCGGCGCATGGCCGAACTGGCTGTCGAGCGCAAGGCAGCGATGAACGAGGCCGAGTTCTACAACGCGACGACGCTGCCACCCAAGTTGCGCTATGACCTCGAGTCCAACGATGCGGCGGCTGCTTCGCAGCGCTCGCTGATCCAGGGGCAGGAAAGCGAGTCCGGGCGCATCAATGCCCGCTTCGACCATGAGCTCGAGCGGCTGCGCAAGCTCTGGAATGGTGCGCCGCCGGGATCGCTCGGGCCGCTTCGGCCGATGGCACCGGCCGGCGCCGCGGCCCGGTAGCGCGCCCGCTCCGCGAACCGTCAGCCGAGTTTCTGCTTCAGCAGGGCGTTGACGCGCGCCGGGTCGGCCTTGCCGCGGCTGGCCTTCATCACCTGGCCGACCAGCGCATTGAACGCCTTCTGCTTGCCGGCGCGGTATTCCTCGATCGACCTGGCATCGGCTGCCAGCACGCCGTCGACCAGGGCTTCGAGTTCGCCACTGTCGTTCTGTTGGGCAAGTCCCAGCGATTCGATCAGCGCGTCGGCGTCGGCGCCTGGCTCGTTCCAGAGCGCGTCGAAGAGTTGACGCGCTGCGCTGTGCGAGATGCTGCCGTCGGCAATGCGGGCGATCATCCGGCCCAGGGTTGCAGCGCCCAGGGGGCTGCTTTCGATCGGCCGGGCCTCGGCGTTGAGGCGGCGGGCGAGTTCGCCTGTCATCCAGTTGGCCGCCAGCTTCGGCTGGCGACACGCCGCCACCACGGCCTCGAAATAGACGCTCCAGCCACGGCTTTGCGTCATTGCCGCGGCGTCCGCCGGCGGCAACCCGTGCTCGCGGTGGAAGCGCCCGGCCATGGCCTGCGGCAGCTCGGGCATGGCCAAACGCACCCGTTCGACCCAGTCCGCGGCGATCTGCAACGGCGGCAGGTCGGGATCGGGGAAATAGCGGTAGTCGTGCGCGTCTTCCTTGCTGCGCATGGCGCGGGTGCGGCCGCTGCCCGGGTCGAAAAGCACGGTGGCCTGCTGCACGGCGCCGCCATCCTCGAGCAGGTCGATCTGCCACTGCACCTCGAAGTCGATCGCCTGCTGCAGGAAGCGAAAGCTGTTCAGGTTCTTGATCTCGCGGCGGGTCCCCAGGCGCCCGCCTGGCCGGCGCACGGAAACGTTGGCGTCGCAGCGGAAGCTGCCTTCCTGCATGTTTCCGTCGCAGATGTCGAGCCAGACGACCAAGGCATGCAACGCCTTGGCGTATTCGACCGCCTCGGCGCTGGAGCGCATGTCGGGCTCGCTGACGATCTCGAGCAGCGGCGTGCCGGCACGGTTCAGGTCGATGCCGGTCTGGCCGGCATAGTCCTCGTGCAGCGATTTGCCGGCGTCCTCCTCCAGATGCGCGCGGGTCAGCGCCACGCGGCAGCCCGCTCCCGCCAAAACGAACTCGACCGCGCCGCCTTCGACGACCGGCGTCTCGTACTGGCTGATCTGGTAGCCCTTCGGCAGGTCGGGATAGAAGTAGTTCTTGCGGGCAAAGATCGAGTGCGGGGCGACGCGGCCGCCGACCGCCAGGCCGAAGCGGATGGCGCGCTCGACCGCCGCGCGGTTCATTACCGGCAGGGTGCCAGGCAGCGCAAGGTCGACGGCGGACGCCTGGGTGTTCGGTGCGGCGCCGAAGCGGGTACTCGACCCGCTGAAGATCTTCGACCGGGTCGACAGCTGCGCATGGGTTTCGAGGCCGATCACCACCTCGTAGCCGCGGATCAGGGGAGCTGCTGGCATGTCGTCGCCTCAGAAGCCCGGCGGCCGCCGCACATGCCAGTCGGTGGCCTGCTGGAAGGCATGCGCCGCCTGCAGCAGCGTGGCCTCGTCGAAGTAGTTGCCGATCAGCTGCAGGCCGACCGGCAGTGGTTGGCCCCCGGGGCTGGCAAAGCCTGCCGGCAGGCTCATGCCAGGCAGGCCGGCGAGGCTCGCCGGCAGGGTAAAGATGTCGGCCAGATAGCTGGCAACCGGGTCGTCGCCCTTCTCGCCGAGGCGCCAGGCCACGCTGGGCGCCACCGGTCCGGCGATCACGTCGCAATGCTGGAAACAGGCCTGGAAATCGTTGGCGATCATCCGCCGCAGCTTCTGCGCCTGCAGATAGTAGGCGTCGTAATAGCCGTGCGAGAGCACGTAGGTACCGATCATGATGCGCCGCTTGACCTCGGCGCCGAAGCCTTCGGCGCGGCTCTTTCGGTACATGTCGGCCAGGTCGGTGTACGCCGCCGCACGGTGGCCGAAGCGAACGCCGTCGAAGCGGCTCAGGTTCGAACTGGCTTCGGCCGGGGCAATGATGTAGTAGACCGGGATCGCCAGTTCGGTGCGCGGCAGGCTGACCTCGACCAGCCGCGCGCCGAGCCGCTCCAGCTCGGCAAGTGCGGCGCGCAGGGCGCCCTCGACTCCACCGTCGAGCGTTGCCGGGAAGAACTCGCGCGGCAGCCCGATGCGCAACCCCTGCAGTGGTGCGGCGCCACTGGCGCCGGGCCGGCGGCCTTGCAGCGCAGCCGCCAGTTGCGTCGGCGCACGTTCGGCGCTGGTCGAATCGCGTTCGTCGTGGCCGCTCATGGCGTCGAGCAGCAGGGCGCAATCTTCGGCACTGCGCGCAAGGGGGCCGGCCTGGTCGAGGCTCGACGCAAACGCGATCATCCCGTAGCGCGAGCAGGTGCCGTAGGTCGGCTTGATGCCGGTGACGCCGGTAAAGCTCGCCGGTTGGCGGATCGAGCCGCCGGTGTCGGTACCGGTCGCCGCAGGCAGCAGCCGTGCCGCCACCGCGGCGGCCGAGCCGCCCGATGAGCCGCCGGGCACCCGCGCCGCATCCCACGGATTGCGCACCGGATGAAAGGCCGAGTTCTCGTTGGCCGAACCCATCGCGAACTCGTCGCAGTTGAGCTTGCCCAGGGTCACCATGCCGGCGTCGCCGAGCCGCGAGACGACCGTTGCATCGAAAGGGCTGAGGTACTCGGCCAGCATCTTCGATCCGGCGGTCGTCGGCAGCTCGCGGGTAACGAACACGTCCTTGTGCGCCAGCGGTATGCCGCAAAGCGGGCCATGACCGCCGGCGGCGATGGCCGTGTCGGCCTGCGCAGCCTGCGCCATCGCCCGGGGCGCGTCGACGTGCAGGAAAGCGCCGAGATCCGCGTGCGCGCCGATACGGCCGAGCAGATGCTGCGTCAGCTCGGCACTCGACAACTCGCGTCGGGCGAGCGCGCGGCCGAGTTCCGCAACACCGAGCTGCTCGATGGGCAGCGACGCCAGTGCGCTCACTCGAGCACCTTCGGCACGAGAAACAGGCCATCGGCAACCGCTGGCGCATTGCGCAGGTTGAGTTCGCGCTGTTCGGTTTCGGTGACGCCGTCTTCGCGCAGTCGCAGGCCGACCGTGGCGACAGCTGCCAGCGGCGTGTAGAGCGGCTCGACTCCGGTGGTGTCGACCGCACGCATCTGCTCGACGATGCGGAAGAAACCGTTGAGCTGCCCGAGCATGGCTTCGGCTTCGTCGCTGCGAAGCTCCAGGCGCGAAAGCTCGGCAATGCGGCCCACGTCGGCGGGGGTCAAGGCCATGGGAAGGGTTACTCGAAAAGGCTCTCGCGCGCCCTGTGGCTGCCAGGGGTGATCGGTTATTATCCCCGGTTATCCAGACACCCCGGATCGGAGCCTGCGAGGGCCCTCGTGCCGCCGCTCTGCCCGGGAGGTCGCCGTATCCATGCGCGGTTGAGGTGCGCCACGCGCGTGTCAGCCGCACTCCTTGACCCCCAGCCGGAACCCTTGCGTCCGAGAGTCCGTCGCACAGCGATTTTCACGCCGGCTCGTTCGCACGCCTCATCAACATGCTCGGATCCTTTCGTCGCTACATCTCGACGGACCTCGCCATCGACCTCGGCACGGCCAATACCCTGATCTACGTGCGGGGCAAGGGCATCGTGCTCGACGAGCCGTCGGTCGTCGCAATCCGCCACGAAGGCGGGCCGAACGGCAAGAAGACGATCCAGGCCGTCGGCAAGGAAGCCAAGGCGATGCTCGGCAAGGTGCCGGGCAACATCGAGGCCATCCGGCCGATGAAGGACGGCGTGATCGCCGACTTCACCGTCACCGAGCAGATGCTCAAGCAGTTCATCAAGATGGTCCATCCGCGCTCGGTGTTCCGGCCGAGCCCGCGGATCATCATCTGCGTGCCGTGTGGCTCGACCCAGGTCGAGCGCCGCGCGATCCGCGAGTCGGCGCTCGGCGCCGGGGCGTCCGAGGTCTACCTGATCGAGGAGCCGATGGCGGCGGCGATCGGCGCCGGCCTGCCGGTCAGCGAAGCCAGCGGCTCGATGGTGGTCGACATCGGCGGCGGCACCACCGAAGTCGGCGTGATCTCGCTCGGTGGCATGGTCTACAAGGGCAGCATTCGCGTCGGCGGTGACAAGTTCGACGAATCGATCATCAACTACATCCGCCGCAACTACGGCATGCTGATCGGCGAGCCGACCGCCGAAAGCATCAAGAAGTCGATCGGTTCGGCCTTTCCTGGCTCCGAGGTCAAGGAGATCGAGGTCAAGGGCCGCAACCTGTCGGAAGGTGTGCCCCGCAGCTTCACGATTTCGAGCAACGAAATCCTCGAGGCGCTGACCGATCCGCTGAACCAGATGGTCTCGGCGGTGAAGAACGCGCTGGAGCAGACACCGCCCGAACTCGGCGCCGACATTGCCGAGCGCGGCATGATGCTGACCGGCGGTGGCGCGCTGTTGCGCGATCTCGACCGGCTGCTCGCCGAGGAGTCCGGCCTGCCGGTGCTTGTCGCCGAGGACCCGCTGACCTGCGTCGTGCGCGGCTGCGGCATGGCGCTCGAGCGGATGGAGCGGCTCGGCGCGATCTTCACCAACGAGTGACGCTGCGGCGGCCGATTCGGTGGCGGACTCGACCGTCAAAACCGGCCGCGGCCGGGCTGCGCTGATGCCTGTGGTCGCTCGCTGATGGCCGTGGGTCTGCTCGATCGCACCCCGCCGGCCTTTTTCCGGCAGGGAACATCGGCGCTGACCAAGCTGTGCTTCTGCTGGGCGTTGGCAATGCTGATGATGGTTGCCGACGCCCGTTTCCAGGTGATCGGCCCGCTGCGGGCGGCGGTTGCGACGGTTCTGCAGCCGGTGGAGCGCGTGCTGGCGGTACCCGTGATCGCCTGGCGCGAAGGCGGGTCCTACTTGTCCGGTCTGGAGCAGGCGCGTGCCGCGGAGAGCGAGGCACGGCGCAACCTGGCGGCGTTGTCGGATCGCGCCTACCGTGTCGAACAACTCGACGCGGAGAATGTTCGCCTTCGAGCGCTGCTGGAACTGCGGCCGCGGCTGGCGGTGCGTTCCAAATCGGCCGAAGTGCTGTACCAGTCGGCTGACCTCTATTCGCGCAAGGTGGTGATCGACCGGGGCGAGCAGCACGGCATCGTGGCCGGGTCGCCGGTGGTCAACGAGGCCGGTGTCCTGGGCCAGGTGACGAGGGCCTATCCGCTGAGCGCCGAGGTCACCCTTCTGACCGACCGCGACGCGGCGATCCCGGTCCTCAACAGCCGCACCCAGGTGCGAAGCGCCGCGTTCGGTGGCTCCACCGGCGCCGGCAAGCAGGGCATGGAGTTGCGCTACATGGCCAGCGACGCCGACGTCCAGCCCGGAGATTTGCTGACCACGTCGGGCATCGACGGCGTTTACCCGCCCGGCCTGCCGGTGGCGGCGATTGTCGCGGTCGACCGGGTCATCGACTCGGGTTTCGCGCGCGTGCACCTGCGGCCGCTCGCAACCGGCGATTCGGTGCGGCACGTCCTCGTCCTCGAACCGACCGGGGTGCAGTTGCCGCCACCGCCGCCGCAGACCACCCCGCAGGTGGCGCCGCGCCTGCTGCCGGCGCGCAACAAGAAGGCGGGGCGTTGATGATCGGCAGCCGAGGCGCCTCGCAGGTTCTGCTGCCGCTCAATCCCTGGTTCATGTGGCTGACGCTGTTTGCGGCCTTTGCTTTGAACCTGCTGCCGTTCGGCCGCGTGCCGGCGATGCCCGACTTTCTCGCGCTGACGCTGGTGTTCTGGAACGTCCACCAGCCGCGTCGGGTTGGCGTCGGCATCGCCTTCGCATTCGGTCTGCTGATGGATGTCCATGCGGGTACGCTGCTCGGCCAGCATCCACTGGCCTACGCGTTGCTGAGCTATTTCGCGATCAGCATGCACCGCCGCCTGATCTGGTTCAACGTCTGGGGGCAGACCTTGCAGGTTTTGCCCTTGTTTGCCGCAGCCCATGCGCTGACCTTCGCCGTGAGAATGGTTGCCGGTGGCATGCTGCCGGGGTGGGATCTGATGTGGGCTCCCCTGCTCGAGGCGCTGCTCTGGCCGCTGGCCAGCGTGTTCCTGCTCGCGCCGCAGCGGCGGGCGCCCGACCCCGACCGGAATCGCCCTTTATGAGGCTGCGCCGCCGGGTCGGCGAGGCGTTCTCATGACCGAACTGAAGAATCTCGAGCTCGAACTTCAGCACTTTCGTGCCCGGCTGGTGGCCGCGGCGGCGTTCGTGCTGTTCGGTTTTGCGCTGCTTGGCGCCCGGCTCTATCACCTGCAGGTGGTGCGCTACGACGATCTGGCCACCCAGGCCGATGCCAACCGCATTGCGGTGGTGCCGATCGTTCCGAACCGCGGCCTGATCGTCGACCGCAACGGCGTGGTGCTGGCGACCAACTACTCGGCCTACACGATCGAGATCACGCCCTCGAAGGTCGACGATGTCGAGAAGACGATCGACCGCATCGCCGAGATCGTCGAGATCCAGCCGCGCGACCGCAAGCGCTTCAAGCGGCTGCGCGAGGAAAGCCGAAGCTTCGAATCACTGCCGCTGCGTACCAAGCTCAGCGACGAGGAGGTCGCCCGCTTCACCGCGCAGCGCTTCCGCTTTCCGGGCGTCGAGATCAAGGGCCGGCTGCTGCGCAGCTATCCGCTCGGTGAGGTCGGCAGCCACCTGATCGGCTACATCGGCCGGGTCAATCGGGCCGAGAAGGAAAAGCTCGAGGAGGCCGAGGACGCCGCCAACTACCGCGGCACCGACTACATCGGCAAGCTGGGCGTCGAGCAAAGCTACGAACGCGAGCTGCACGGCAAGACCGGCTTCGAGGAGATGGAAACCAGCGCCGGCGGCCGCGCGGTGCGCCGGCTCGCCAGCCATGCGTCGGTGCCCGGGAACACGCTGGTGATGTCGATCGACATCCGCCTGCAGGCGCTGGTCGAGGAGCTGTTCGGCGACCGGCGTGGGGCGCTGGTCGCGCTCGATCCGCGCAATGGCGAGGTGCTGGCCTTCGTCAGCAAGCCGACATTCGACCCGAACCTGTTCGTCGACGGCATCGACCTCGACTCCTGGCGTGATCTCAACGAGTCGATCGACAAGCCGCTGCTCAACCGGGCACTGCGCGGCACCTACCCGCCCGGTTCGACCTACAAGCCGTTCATGGCGATGGCGGCACTCAACACCGGCAAGCGCACGCCCAACCAGATTACCTACGACCACGGCACCTTCACCTTCGGTGGCCATACCTTCCGCAGCCATGGCGATGGCGGCCTGGGGCCGGTGGACATGACGCGCAGCATCGTGAAGTCGAGCAACGTCTACTACTACTCGCTGGCGAACGACATGGGCGTGGACCTGATGCACGCGCAGCTCAGCCCTTTCGGTTTCGGCCGGAGGACCGAAATCGACCTCGAGGGTGAAGTCACGGGATTGCTGCCATCTACCGCCTGGAAGAAGCGCGCCTACAAGCGTCCCGAGCAGCAGAAGTGGTACGCCGGCGAGACGATTTCGCTCGGCATCGGTCAGGGCTACAACAACTTCACCATGCTGCAGCTGGCGAGCGCAACGGCCACGCTCGTCTCCGGTGGTCAGCGTTACAAGCCGCGCCTGGTGCGCGATATCGAAATCTTCAACAGCCCGGAACGCAAGCGCGTGGCGCAGGATGCGCTGCCGCCGCTGCCACTCGCGCCGGCGCACGTGGGCCTCGTCACGCGGGCGCTTTACGGGGTGACCCAGGAGGGCACGTCGGCGCGGGTGTTTGCAGGTGCGGCCTACAAGAGCGGCGGCAAGACCGGCACCGCGCAGGCGGTCGGAATTCGCGCCAACGAAAAATACCAGGCCTCGAAGCTCGAGGAGCACAAGCGCGATCATTCGCTCTACATTGCATTCGCGCCGGTCGAGGCGCCGACGATTGCTCTGGCCGTGGTGGTGGAGAACGCCGGCTTCGGCGCCGAAGCGGCGGCGCCGATCGCCCGCCGGGTGATCGATTACGTGCAGCTGGGTCGCTACCCGAGCCCGGAGGACATCGCCTTGACACGGGTCGGCAAGTCGAATGCACCGATCGGCAAGCCGCGGCCGATCGATGCGGTGCCGCTTCCAGGCGCGGCGATTTCGACCCGCCCCGCGGCCTCGGGGCCGATGCCGATCGCGGCCGCTGGCGATGCGGCGGCGCTGCAACTGGTGCAGGCTGCCGTAGCGCCCGGTGCGACGGTCGCCGCTGCGATGGCGCCGCGATGAGCGAATACGACAGCCCATCGCTCTGGAAGCGGCTGGCGCCCGTGTTCCGGGGTTTCGACGGACCGCTGCTTTTCTCGGTGGTGCTGCTCGCCGCAGCCGGGCTGCTGACGATGTACTCGGTCGGTTTCGACCACGGCAGCCGCTTCGCCGACCACGCCCGCAACATGGTCCTCGGTGCCCTGCTGCTCTTCCTCGTCGCCCAGGTGTCGCCGCAGCGGCTGATGATGCTGGCGCCGCCGCTCTATGCGCTCGGCTTGCTGCTGCTGCTGGCCACCGCGATCTTCGGCGTCACGAAGAAAGGCGCGACCCGCTGGCTCGACATCGGCATCGTCATCCAGCCAAGCGAGGTGCTGAAAATCGCCACGCCGTTGATGCTGGCATGTTGGTTTCAACGCCGCGAGGGCCATATTCGCAAGTCGGATTTCGCCGTGGCCGCCCTGTTGCTGCTGCTGCCGGTGGCCATGATCGTCCGGCAGCCCGACCTGGGAACTGCCGTTCTCGTTCTGTCGACCGGGCTCTACGTGATGTTTTTCGCCGGCCTGTCGTGGCGGCTGATCCTGCCGGTGCTCGGACTGACAGCGGTTGCGATCGGCGCGCTGATCGTCAGCGGCGACGCCATCTGCCAGCCGGGTGTCGACTGGCCGCTGCTGCGTGATTACCAGAAGCACCGGGTCTGCACGCTGCTCGATCCGACCACCGACCCGCTCGGCAAGGGGTTTCACATCATCCAGGGAATGATCGCCATTGGCAGCGGCGGCGTCGAGGGCAAGGGCTTCATGCTCGGTACCCAGACGCATCTGGAATTCATTCCCGAGCGGACCACCGACTTTGTGTTTGCCGCGTTCGCCGAGGAATTCGGGCTCGTGGGTGCCGGCCTGCTGCTGGCTGGATTCACCTTCCTGATCTTTCGCGGTCTTCTGATCGCTGCCGAGGCGCCGACGGTCTTCACCCGCCTGCTCGCGGGTGCAATCACGCTCAGCTTCTTTACCTATGCTTTCGTCAACATGGGCATGGTCAGCGGCATCCTGCCCGTGGTCGGCGTGCCGCTGCCGTTCATCAGCTACGGCGGCACGGCGATGGTCACGCTGGGGCTTGGCATCGGCATCCTGATGTCGATCTCCAGGAGCCGGCGCCTGATCCAGAGTTGAATCGCATCAACCCGGTGAACTTGCCAGGCGGAAGCGCAGCGTAAAGCGCGCGCCCGGTCCGAACGCGGCGCAGGCCTGGTCGCGCAGGCCGGGTGGGTGGCGCAGGTTGGCGTCCTCGAGCAGCACTTCGGCGCCGTGTTGCTGGGCAATCTCGCGCACGATGGCCAGGCCGAGTCCGGAGCCCTCGACCTGCGTTCCGAGGGCGCGGTAGAAGGGGTCGAAGACGAGCTCGCGCTCGGTCGGCGCGATGCCCGGCCCCGAATCCTCGACCTGCAGCACGGCAACCTGCCCGAAGGGGTCGGCGATGACACGCAGGGTCGCGGTACCGCCGGCGGGGGTGTACTGCAGGGCGTTGTCGAGCAGATTGCAGACCAGTTCGCGCAGCAGCACGGCGTTGCCGGAGATGGTCAGGCTGCCGCCGGGTGCGCTGAATGGGCCCGCCGACCTGGCAGGCGGCGCGTCCTCGAATCCGAGGTCGATGCGCTTTTCCATCGCTTTGGGGACGAAGTCGCGCACCACCTCTGCCGCAAGGAGGCCGAGGTCGACCGCCTCGTCCGACGCAGCGGGCTGCCGGTTCTCGGCCCGCGCCATGGCCAGCAACTGGTTGACGGCACGGGTGGCGCTGTTGCTTGCCCGTTCGATCTGCTGCAGCGAGCGGCGCACCTGATGCAGGTCGCCGGTGCCGGCGTCGAGGCTGCGCAGCGCCAGCTCCGCCTGGGTGCGAAGCCCGGCAAGGGGCGTCTTCAACTGGTGCGCTGCGTCGGCGAGAAAGCGCTTCTGTACGTCGACCGAGCGGCCGAGCCGGTCGAGCAGGTCGTTGAGTGCGCGTACCAGCGGCAGCAGTTCCTCGGGCACGTCGCGCGCTTCGATCGGGCTGAGATCGGAGCTGTCGCGCTGGCGGATGCGACGCTGCAATTCGGCCAGCGGCGCAATTCCGCGCGACAGCGCCAGCCAGAGCAGCAGCACCGCCAGCGGCAGGATGACGAACTGCGGCAGGAGCACGCCCTTGATGATCTCGGCGGCGAGCTGCGAACGCTTGTCGTCATCGTCTGCCAACTGCAGGAGCAGGGGACTGGCGACGCCGTCGCCTTCGACATCGAACCAGAGCGAGGCCACGCGCAGGTCGCGCCCACCGATCGACAGGTCACGGAAACGCACCTCGGGCACGGGGCTGGCATAGGCGCCGGTCGGCGCAGGCAATGCAGGGGCGCCGCCGAGCAGGCGGCCATGGCGGTCGCTGAGCTGGTGAATGCGCGGCTCCACAGGAGGCTGCGAGCCGCCCGCCGGCGCCGGCGGGTCGGCAACTGCGGCGACGAGCAGCGGTGCCCCCAGGGCTTGCAGGCGCTGCACCTCGTGCCGGGCCACATCCGCCAGCGCCCGGTCGAACGGCTGGTTGGCGATGTCCTGAGCCACCAGCCAGGTGAGCATCACGCTCATCGGCCACAGCAGCAACAGCGGCGCGAGCATCCAGTCGAGGATTTCACCGAACAGCGAGCGCGCCTCGCGCCGCCCGGCACCCGTCATCAGACCGCCCGCCGCGCGTCTGCAGGGCTTTGCAGCATCCAGCGGCACGGCTGCATGCGGCCTCAGGCAGGCACTTTCTCGAGGCAATAGCCCAGACCGCGCACGGTGGCGATGCGGATCGGCCCCTTCTCGATCTTGCGCCGCAACCGGTGCACGTAAACCTCGATGGCGTTGTTGCTGACCTCCTCGCCCCATTCACACAGGCGCTCGATCAACTGCTCCTTGCTGACCAGCCGACCGCAGCGCTGCAGAAGCACTTCGAGCAGGCCGAACTCACGCGCCGAGAGATCGAGCAGCTGCTCGTCCAGATACGCCATCCGGCCGGTGACATCGAAGGTCAGCGGTCCATGCCGGATCAGCGTCGCCGCACTGCCCAGGCCGCGGCGCGTCAGCGCCCGCACACGCGCTTCGAGCTCCTGCAACGAAAAAGGCTTGGCCATGTAGTCGTCGGCACCCAGATCCAGGCCTTGAACCCGCTGCTCGACGCTGTCCGCAGCGGTCAGGATCAGCACCGGCATGCTGCTGCCGCGGGCGCGCAGCCGGCGCAGCACCTCCAGTCCGTGCATCTGCGGCAAGCCGAGGTCGAGAATCAGCAGATCGAACTCGTGCAACATCAGCGCCGCATCGACGTCCAGGCCGCTGCCGAGCTGGTCAACCGCATAGCCGCCGCTGCGCAACGAACGCAGCAGGCCATCGGCGAGGATCTGGTCATCTTCCGCAATCAGTATGCGCATACGACAATGCTCCAGCCTGCGGACGAGGTCGATTCTAGGAGCCCCACACGCCCCTCGGAGCGGCCCTGTGGAGTCGGTGTCTCGTGCCACCGCGACAGCTGTACGGATATCCAGCTATTTGCGATAATCGGCATTCATCAGGAGAAGCCCATGGACGCACCCGTCAAAGCCATCAACACCGAAAAAGCCAAGGCACTGCAGGCGGCCCTTTCGCAAATCGAGAAGCAGTTCGGCAAGGGTTCGATCATGCGTCTCGGGGAGGGCGAGGTGATCGAGGACATCGAGGTCGTCTCGACCGGCTCGCTCGGCCTCGACATTGCGCTGGGCGTCGGCGGCTTGCCACGCGGCCGCGTGGTCGAAATCTACGGCCCCGAGTCCAGCGGCAAGACGACATTGACGCTGCAGGTCGTTGCCGAGATGCAGGCGCTCGGCGGTACCTGTGCCTTTATCGACGCCGAACATGCGCTCGACACCGCCTACGCGCAAAAGCTCGGCGTCAACCTGCAGGAACTGCTGATCAGCCAGCCCGATACCGGCGAGCAGGCGCTCGAGATCGTCGACGCGCTGGTGCGCTCGGGGTCGGTCGACCTCGTGGTCATCGACTCGGTTGCCGCGCTGACGCCGAAGGCCGAGATCGAGGGCGAGATGGGCGATTCGCTGCCCGGCCTGCAGGCGCGGCTGATGAGCCAGGCGTTGCGCAAGCTGACCGGGACGATCAAGAAGACCAACACCATGGTCATCTTCATCAACCAGATCCGCATGAAGATCGGCGTGATGTTCGGATCGCCCGAAACCACGACCGGCGGCAACGCGCTGAAGTTCTACGCCTCGGTGCGGCTCGATATCCGCCGCATCGGCAGCATCAAGCGCGGCGAGGAGGTGATCGGCAACGAAACCAAGGTCAAGGTCGTCAAGAACAAGGTTTCGCCGCCGTTCAAGACGGCCGAGTTCGACATCCTCTACGGCGAAGGCATCAGTCGCGAGGGCGAGATCATCGACATGGGCGTCGAGGCCAAGATCCTCGAAAAGAGCGGTGCCTGGTATGCCTACAACGGCGAGAAGATCGGCCAGGGCAAGGACAATTCGCGCGAGTTCCTGCGCGAGAACCCGGCGCTTGCCACCGAGATCGAGAACAAGGTGCGTGCAGCGATGAACATTCCGCTGCTGCCTGGCAGCGCACCGGTCACGGCCGAGGCCGAGGTCCAAGGCGAAGTCCGTGCGCCCAAGCTGAAGGCGGTCAAGGACTGACAGGCGGAGCTTGCCGTTGGCGGCTCCGCTCTCGCTGAAGGCGGCGGCGCTGCGCATGCTCGCCCAGCGCGAGCAAAGCAGTGCGGAGCTTCGTCGCAAGCTGCTGAAGCGCGCGCTGGCGCAGCCTGCCGATGCGTCCGACGAGCAACCAGCGGCCGAGCGGGTCGAGCAGGTAATGGCCTGGCTGATCGAGCACCAGTACCTCAGCGAGGCGCGGTTTGCCGAGAGCCGGATGCATGCACGGGCGGAGCGCTTCGGCAATCTGCGCATCCGCCATGAACTGGCGCAGCACGGGATCGCCATCGAGCCGGCTGCGGCCGCCGAACTGGCGTCGACCGAGGCGCAGCGCGCCCTTGCAGTCTGGCAGCGCAAATACGGCACCCCGCCCGCAGATGCCCGGGAAAAGGCGCGGCAGATGCGGTTTCTGGCGAGCCGGGGTTTCTCGCCGGCCGTTGTCACTCAGTTGATGCGCCGCTGCGGCTCGGCCCCTGAAGAAGACGCCTGACACGCTGCGCCTGTGCAGGTGTTTTGCGTGGGCGTGCGTGCTACATTGCCGCCGCCGATGGTCCTGCCGCTTGCACCGGCATGACGTCGCGTCATGTTGTGCGTGCGCCGGCGCTCTCGCCGGCGCCGCGGCACGTCGCTGTCGGCGCGGCTGCGCCGCCCCGGCACGACGCTGAAGGCTTGCTGCAACCGACCTGCAACTCCGCACGAAAGCTCTGTCATGAAGATCCACGAATACCAAGGCAAGGAACTGTTGCGCCAGTTCGGCATTCCGGTGCCGCGCGGCTATCCGGCGTTCAGTGTGCTCGAGGCAGGCGAGGCGGCGCAAAAGCTCGGCGGCCCGGTTTGGGTCGTCAAGGCACAGATTCATGCCGGTGGTCGCGGCAAGGGCGGCGGCGTCAAGCTGGCGCGCTCGGTCGAAGAGGTCGAAAAGATCGCCGGCGAGATCCTCGGCATGCAGCTGAAGACGCACCAGACCGGCCCGCAGGGACAGAAAGTGCGCCGCCTGCTGGTCGAGGAAGGCGCCGACATCCGCAAGGAGTATTACGTCGCAGCCGTCACCGACCGCGAAAGCCAGAAGGTGGTGCTGATGGCCAGCAGCGAAGGCGGCATGGATATCGAGGAAGTGGCGCACGCCACGCCCGAGAAGATCATCAAGGTCTTCGTCGATCCGGCGGCCGGTCTGACCGACGCGCAGGGCGCCGAACTGGCCAACGGCATCGGCGTTCCCGAGGCCAGCCAGGCGCAGGCGATCGAAATCTTCCGCAAGCTCCATGACTGCTACATGGCGACCGACGCCTCGCTGGCCGAGATCAACCCGCTGATCCTCGAAGGCAACGGCGGCGTCAAGGCGCTCGATGCCAAGTTCAACTTCGACAGCAACGCGCTGTTCCGCCAGCCGGAAATCGTCGCCTACCGCGATCTCGACGAGGAAGACGCGGCCGAGATCGAGGCCAGCAAGTACGACCTCGCCTATATCCAGCTCGACGGCAATATCGGCTGCTTGGTCAACGGCGCAGGCCTGGCGATGGCGACGATGGACACCATCAAGCTGTTCGGCGGCGAGCCGGCCAACTTTCTCGACGTGGGCGGCGGCGCGACGGCCGAGAAGGTGACCGAGGCCTTCAAGATCATGCTTGCCAACCCGCGGGTCGAGGCCATCCTGGTGAACATCTTCGGCGGCATCATGCGCTGCGACACGATTGCCGAGGGCGTCATTGCCGCGTGCAAGGCCGTCAATCTCAGCGTGCCGCTGGTGGTGCGGATGAAGGGCACCAACGAACAGCGCGGCAAGCAGCTGCTGGCCGACTCGGGCCTGCCGATCATCAGCGCCGACTCGATGGCCGAGGCCGCCGAGCGGGTGATGGCTGCGCTCTAGAACGAGCCGCCTGAATCGAACCGCACAAGGAAAGCACCATGTCCATCCTGATCGACAAGAACACCCGGGTCATCACGCAGGGAATTACCGGCAAGACAGGGCAGTTCCACACCCGGATGTGCGTCGAGTACGCCAACGGTCGCAACTGCTTCGTGGCCGGCGTCAACCCGAAGAAGGCAGGCGAGAAGTTCGAAGGCATCCCGATCTTTGCCAGCGTTCGCGAAGCCGCCTCGACCACCGGTGCCACGGTCAGCGTGATCTATGTACCGCCGGCGGGCGCGGCGGCAGCGATCTGGGAAGCCGTGGAAGCCGACCTCGACCTGGCGATCTGCATTACCGAGGGCATTCCCGGTGCGCGACATGCTCGAGGTCCGCAACCGGATGAAGGCCAAGGAAGCCGCCGGCGGCAAGAAGACACTGCTTCTGGGTCCCAACTGCCCCGGGCTGATCACACCGGACGAAATCAAGATCGGCATCATGCCCGGTCATATCCACCGTGCCGGGCGGATCGGCGTCGTTTCGCGCTCGGGTACGCTGACGTATGAAGCGGTGGCGCAGCTCACCGACATCGGGCTCGGCCAGTCGAGTGCAGTGGGCATCGGCGGCGACCCGATCAACGGCCTCAAGCACATCGACGTCATGAAGCTGTTCAACGACGATCCGGAAACGGACGCGGTGATCATGATCGGCGAGATCGGCGGCCCCGACGAGGCCGAGGCGGCGCGCTGGTGCCGGGATCACATGAAGAAGCCGATCGTCGGCTTCATCGCCGGCGTCACCGCCCCGCCGGGAAAGCGCATGGGCCATGCCGGGGCACTGATTTCCGGCGGAGCCGATACAGCAGATGCCAAGCTGCAGGTGATGGAGGAGTGCGGCTTCGTCGTCACTCGCAATCCATCTGAAATGGGCAAGTTGCTTAAGGCCCTGCTCTGAGCCGGCGACGCCTGATCTGAAGGCGTGTGGATTGGCGCACCGCAGCGGCGCGCCAATCTCCAACGGATTACCTGACGACCAGCACCGGAACCGCGGCGTTGTCGAGCAGGCTCCGCACCACCGACCCGCTCCCGGTGTGCGACCCGAGTCCGCGTGCCCCGAGCACGATCACGTTGCAGTTATTGGTTGCGGCCAGGTCGGCGATCGTGCGGCCAGGTTCGCCAACCGCGCGATGCTCCTGAAACGCGATACCGGCCGCACGCAGCAACTCGCGCGCGGGCAGCATGGCGGTCTCGCTGCGCTCGTGGTGGTAATCCTCCAGCGACTGCGCAGCAACGAAGCTCGAGACATCGCCTGATACCGGCCGCTGCACGTTGACCAGATGCAGCTGGAAAGCAGCCGCGTCGCGCAGTCCCTGCTGCATGGTGATCACCTGCCGGGTAGCCTGCTCGGCCCCACCCGACCCGTCCACCGCGAGGAGGATCCGCTGCAGCGAGGTTGCAACATGCGGTGCGATCGCGGTCGTCGCCACCGTCGGCTGGCTGCGCATGGCCATCAATTTGCCGATCGCAAGCACCAAGGCGGCCCCGGCTGCGGGCGCTGCGTAGTGCAGGAAATGGGCGTTGGTATCGACCCAGTTCTTTACCGACGGATCGCTGACTGCCATCTCGCCCGCAACCCAGCCGAGGAGGGCCGCACCGAACGTGATGATCACCGGGTAGCGCTCCATCAACGTCAGCAACAGCCGGCTGGCGAAGACCACGAGCGGGATCGAAATTGCCAAGCCCACGATAAGAAGCATCGTGTTCCCCTTGGCCGCCGCTGCCACTGCAATGACGTTGTCGAGGCTCATCACGAGGTCGGCAATCAAGATGGTGCGGACTGCAGCGCCGAGCGTTCCGACGGCTGCCCCGTGGCCTTCTTCGGAATCCTCCGGCAACAGGAGCTGGACCGCGATCCATAGCAGCAAGACCGCGCCAACCAGCTTCAGATAGGGAAGCGCCAGCAGTTGGACGGCAACGATCGTCAGGCCGATCCGCATGACGACGGCGGCTCCACTGCCCCACGCGACTGCCTTCTTCTGCTGATCTGGTGGCAGGCCGCGCGCTGCGAGCGCGATTACCACTGCGTTGTCGCCGGACAGCACGATGTTGACGCCAATGATCTGCATCAGGGCCACCCAGAACTCAGGGCTCGTGTAACTCATCGTTGTCTCCTGTTTTTCATGTGATTGATGATCGCCGCACTTTTCGGGGTGGCGAGAATGCCGGCAAGCGTACATGGCGTCAAGGCGATCGCCCATGCACACGAGACCCCCAGTTGTCGTGCACTCCTAGAATCGAAAGCAGCAGCCCTGCTGGCGACGGCAGGATCGTTGCAATCTGCAGGCCTATTATGGATTTCACTTCAGCCACCTGGTGGGCCGCTCTCGGCTCGATCGTCCTTGCCAACGTCGTGCTATCGGGCGACAACGCTGTCGTGATCGCGCTCGCCGCCAGGGCGCTTCCAGCGCACCAGCAGTCGAAAGCAATCTTTTGGGGCAGCGCGGCGGCGATCGTGATGCGCATCGTGCTGACCCTGATCGCCGTGCAGCTGCTCGTCCTGCCTTATCTCAAGCTGATCGGCGGCTTGCTGCTGCTCTACATCGGTGTCTCGCTGCTCTCGGAGGACACCGGCTCCGATGTCGATTCTCAGGAGACGGGCGGTCTTCTGGCTGCAATCCGCACGATTTTGGTGGCCGACCTGGTGATGAGCCTGGACAACGTGCTTGCCGTCGCCGCGGCTGCCAAGGGCAATGTGACGCTGCTGGTTATCGGCCTCGGGGTCAGCATTCCCCTGATCATTTTCGGCAGCACGCTGGTGATGCGGTTGATGGAGCGCTTCCCCCTCATCATCACGCTCGGGGCGGCATTGCTCGGCTTCCTCGCTGGCGAAATGCTGCTGACCGACCCAGCGGTGGCGGGGTACTTCGGCGAGCTTCCGCATGCCGCAATCGACATAGCGGGTGTCGTCGGCGCCCTGACGGTCGTTGCACTCGGTATCTGGTGCCAGCGGCAGGCTCGCGCCCGCGCCGCTGGCGACCGCATCGATTAGCGACCTGCTGCGCCGGCACCCCGGTATACTGATTCCAGAAGGGGAGTAGCTCGACCCGGGCGCCGCGCACGCGTGACGCCAGAGTGCCGTACGCCGTCAAGACGAAGCATTGCTTCCGGTGTCCGGGGCCAGAACAGGGACTCCATGCCGAGCAAGACCTTCGATGCACGCCGCCCGCGGCAGGCTCGAGGTTGCCGTCCGATCCTCCGCCTGCCGAGTGGCTTGCATCGTCCGTCGTGCAAGTTGCTGGAGCTGGCATGGATACGTTCTCGGCCGAATGGCTGTCGATGCTGTTGTCGATCGTTCTGATCGATCTGGTCCTCGCGGGCGATAACGCAATCGTGATCGCGCTGACTGCCCGGCGCTTGCCCGCCAGACTGCAGAAGCGGGCGATCGTCTGGGGCACCGTCGGTGCTATTGCGCTTCGAGCGTTGATGACGATGGGCGTCATCTGGTTGCTGCGCGTCCCCGCGCTGATGCTCGTTGGCGGTATCGGGCTGATCTGGATCGCCTATCGGCTGCTTGCACCGGCATCCAAAGACAGCACGGCGCATGGTGTGCCCGCCAGCACGTTCGCCGCCGCGATGCGAACGATCGTTGTCGCCGATGCTTTGATGGGAGTCGACAACGTCCTCGGCGTTGCCGGCGCAGCGCACGGGCGAATGGATCTGGTGGTACTCGGCTTGTTGATCAGCGTGCCGATCATGGTCTGGGGCAGCACACTGATGCTTCGATTGGTCGAGCGCTATGCGTTCATCACGTACGCGGGTGCTGCCGTACTGTCCTTCACCGCGGCAAAGATGATCACCTCGGAGCCACTGCTGGCGACGTTTTTCGGTCGTTTTCCGGCCCTTGCTGTCGTTATCCAGGCGGTTGTCATTACCGGGGTGCTCGGCGCCGGATGGCGCGCCGGCCGGAAGCCGCTTTCGCCGCCTGCAATCGCCAATGCAGGTGTGGTTGCGCCGATCAGGAGGGTGTGATGGAGAAGATTGCAGTTTTCGTCAACGACGCGCCGTATGCGCGTCGCATGCTGCAGCCGTTGCTGGCTGGTCGTACCGGTCCCGTGTTGTTCGTCCTGGTCGTCTGTCCGCCCCCGTTGACGCGGCACATTGGTCGTTGGCTCTCGAAGTCGGCGCGCCGACAGTGGCAGCAGCGCTGGTCCGTCGAGCTGATTGCTGGAATCGATCCGCTGTCTTGGCAGGGTGGTGCCGACCAGGTGATCAGTGTGGTCGCCGAAGGGTCGCTGATTGCGCTGGCACGCGAGCTTTCAAGGCAGCACAGCGGGCTGCGGTTGATCGATGGGCGCAGGCCCTGCCTGGGTCGCACGCCGGAGCCGCTCACCCGAGGGCAGGCGCCGGCGCAGCCTGACGGCTGGACGGTCACGATCGCGCTGACCACGGGCCTGAGCGCAATGCTTGCGCTTGCGGATTGAATGCGGCTCTCGGGTCGCTCCGCAGGCGGTCGCATCGGTAGCTGCCGAGCGCTTGGCTCTGCGTGCAGTCTGGCGTGCGGATGTGCTTCCGAACCCATCGCGCCTTTGCATTGCGCTACCCCCTCCAGACCTTGAATACATTACTGGGGAAAATGCGCAGGCAAGCCTTTGCTATGGATTCCTAATGGGTTCTGATCGGTACTTCGGTCGCCTGCTACGCATCGGTACGAAGATGCGGCTCTGGGCGGGCGCCGAGCGCTTAGCGGAACGCAATGTCCACGCCCAAGCGCCAGTCTCCTCGAGCGCTCCCGCTGCCGCGGGGTTCAGCCTGCAGCTTGGTGCGCCCGTTCGACTGGGCCGCTACACGATCGAGCAGGTACTGGCCCAAGGCGCGATGGGCACGGTCTATTGCGCCAGCGACACAGCCACGGGCGCACGAGTCGCCATCAAGACGGTGACAGTCGACTCGGTGGCAAGCAGCACGCAAGCTGCGATACCGGATCGCTTTTTCCGCGAAGCAGAGGCGGCGCGACGCCTGGAGCATCCGGATATCGTCGCCGTTCGCGAGGTGGGGCAGCAAGATCACCATGCGTACATCGTCATGGAGCTTCTGGGCGGCAGCGATCTTCGGGTTCACTGCCGAGCGGATGCGCTGCTTCCAGTCGAGCAGGTACTGGCGATCACAGCACGCCTGGCACGCGCGCTCGCCTATGCGCACACGCAGGGCGTCATTCACCGCGACATCAAGCCCGCAAATTTGATGGTCGATCTGCCCACAGATAGCGTCAAGGTGACGGACTTCGGCATTGCTCATACGGCGGAGGGCAGCCTGACGCGTACCGGCATGATGCTCGGCTCGCCGAGCTACATGGCCCCGGAGCAGTTGCTTGGTGAGCCGCTCGACGGCCGCGCCGACCTCTATTCGCTTGGAGTTGTGCTGTTCGAAATGCTGACCGGCCAGTTGCCACACCAGGAGGAATCGATTTCGCAGCTGATGCGTGCGATCGTCACCGATGCGGCCCCACCCCTTGCCCGTTATCGACCGGATTTGCCCGCCTTCGTCGGTGACGTGCTTGCCCGGGCGTTGCAGAAGGACCGCGCCTTGCGTTTTCCGGATGGCGAGCAGTTTGCCGAGGCGCTGCGCGATGCGGGGGAGCAATGCAGCGCAAGCGATGCGCAGGCAGCCGGGGCGCCAGGTGCCGTCGCCGTGCGCCCCTGAAGCACTGCACAATTCAGCCACCCCGACCGGACTTTCCGCAGGGCTTTCTGCGATCGCCAGCATGGACCTTGCGTTTTTCAGTGCGACCGATACCGGGCGGCATCGCGGCAACAACGAGGACGCCGTCATCGTCGACGCTGCAGCCGGGATCGCCGTGCTGGCCGACGGCATGGGCGGCTACAGCGCCGGCGAGGTGGCGAGTTCGATGGCCACGTCGATCGTTGCCCGTGAGCTGGCGGCGCGGCTGTCCGAATTGCCGCACGCCGCAGACGAAAGGCTGCTGCGCATGGCAGTGGGCGGTGCGGTTGACGTCGCCAACCGCGCTATCTACGCAACGTCAGCCGAGGACCTGCGATGCGCGGGCATGGCGACGACGATCGTCGTTGCGGTCTTTCACAACGATGAACTTCTGCTTGCGCATGCCGGCGACTCGCGCGCCTACCGCTGGAGGGCCGGTCGCCTCGAGCAAATATCCAGGGACCATTCACTGCTGCAGGAGCAGGTCGATGCCGGACTCATTTCCGCGAGCGACGCCGCCGGTTCGGCTCACAAGAACCTGGTCACCCGGGCGGTCGGCATCGATCCGGAAGTCGAGCTGGAGATGCACTTGCATCCCCTGGCCGAGGGCGACGTGTTCCTGCTCTGTTCCGACGGGCTGACCGACATGCTCTCCGACGAGCAGCTTCAGCAACTGCTCGGCGCCGGTGGATCGCTCGACACGCTCGGCAGCTCGCTGGTCGACGCCGCCAATGCTGCGGGCGGCCACGATAATATCGCCGTGATACTGGTGCGGGTGAAGGGACGTGCAGCGGCCCTCCCGTGGTGACCGTTTTACGCACTGAGCGGATTGCCGCTCCATCGCTGGCTGGCGGGCTTGGATTCAGGGATTGAGCATGGGAAAACTCGTCGTATCGCTCGATGGCGTGGTGATCAAGGAAGTGCAGCTCACCAAGGACAAGACGACCCTGGGGCGGCGGCCCTACAACGACATCGTCATCGACAACCTGGCGGTGAGCGGCGAACACGCGGTGCTGCAGATGGTGGGCGCCGACGTCTTCATCGAGGACCTGAACAGCACCAACGGCACCTACATCAACGGCAAGGCCGTCAAGCGCCAGCAGCTGACGAACAACGACTCGGTCGAGATCGGCAAGTACAAGATCCGCTACGTCCTCGACGAGCCGGCGCATTACGAGAAGACCGCCGTGATGAACGGCGACGAATCGGCCTTCGCCGCCCTGGGCGGCCACGGTGCCAGCCCGGTGGCGACGAGCTTCGCCAGCAGCTTCGGCGGGATCGGCACGGTGGACGTTCCGGCCTCGATTCGAGTGCTGAGCGGTGCTGCCGCCGGCCGCCAGGTCAAGCTGACCAAACCGGTCACCACCGTCGGCAAGCCCGGCGTGCAAGTGGCGTCAATCAGCCGCCGCCCGAGCGGCTATGTCTTCGCGCACGTCGAAGGCCCTGCCGAGCCGACCGTCAACGGCCGCGCCTTGAGCGGCGGCGAGGCGGTGCCGCTGAAAAGCGGCGACGTGATCGAGCTGGCGGGAACGCGGATGGAGTTCGTGCAGGGGTGAGGCGATCGAGCTGACGTTTTTGGTCGGTGTTGGCCCGATGTGACGCGACGTAGCGGCCTGCCCGACAAATCTCGTCACATTTTTCACTTCAACCTGAGCTTTCCCCGGCCGAAGAGGCTGGCACGGACGCTGCAACCAGCTATGCGTACCGCACCCAACCTCATTCCAAGGAGTTCTCACATGAAACGCGTCCAACAAGGTTTTACCCTCATCGAACTGATGATCGTCGTGGCGATCATCGGCATCCTGGCTGCCGTGGCACTGCCGGCGTACCAGAACTACATAAAGAAGGCGGCTTACACCGAAGTGATCGGCGCGATGGCGCCGTACAAGCTGGCGGTCACCGAGTGCTTTAACTCGGCTCCACCTGCTTCCGGTGCAGCCATTAGCACCTGCGGAACCGGCAGCAACGGTGTCCCGGCTGCCCCGCAGTTAGCGCCTCCGGGGCGTTCAAAACGCTGACCGTAAGCGGGGCTGGCGTGATCTCTGCGGAGACCAATGCGTACAAGGGCATCACTGCCGAAGCTGGATTCTGCACCCTGACCCCGACCCCTTCCGGCGAGCGGCTTATCTGGGCCTACGGCGGTACGTGCCTGACAAGCAACTTTGTAAAGAATTGATCCGAGATATGTGAAACAAGTGCCCGCCGGTCGGCGGGCATTTTTCGTTTGCATCGGAATTGGATTGCCGTCCCGCACCAGCATGCCGAGCAAAAAATGCTCGCCAGTTTTGACTGTGTGTCATGGGCGCAGGCGCTCGACGAGAATGACGACGTCGAGCGCGGTCGCTATCTGGCGGCGCGCATCGGCAAGTTGAGCGACTCGGCTACGGCGGACTTCTTTGCTGCATGCTGCAGCTGAGCCTGCCTGTGGGGCCGCCGCCCTTCGAGTGCGCTCCCCCGCCAGCCCTACACCTCATGAATTTTGTTGATTTGAATCGTCGCGTTGCAACGCCGCCCCGGGACCTTCATACCATGACCGAAGGCGTTGCCGAGACCCCGACCCACAGCAGGGCCTTGACCGCCGCCACCTTGGCCTCTGCTTTCGGCGCGATCGGCGTCTCGATGCTGCTCGCGTACAACGTCGCACCGTCGGCGACATTCTAAACCAAGTAGCCGCATTCATCGGCTGGGGCGCGTTCACGCTCTGCGCGGTGTTGCTCGTCGGACCGACGCCGAGGACCGCTCAGCCCGTCGGCGTGCCCTGGTCGACCGGCGGGAGCGCGGCGGTGGACGCGGTGCTCGCCTTGCTGATTGCCGCAGCTGCGGCATCGTGCGCGTTCAATGGGTTGCCGGCTGGGCTTGCCTGGTCGGCGGTCGGAACCTTGCTCGCCGCCGGCGTGGTGTTCCACGGCGCACTGCATGCAGCCCGACATGGACAGTCAATTTGCATTTTCCGCGCCCTTTGCTTCGCCCTCGTGGCGACCGGTGTGACAAGTGCGGTGATCGGCATCGTGCAGGTCTACCTGCCGCAGTGGACCGGCAACGACTGGATCGCCGCCGTGCCGGCGGCCGCGCGCCGCCGGCAACCTGCGCCAAGCCAATCACCTCGGCACCCTGCTGCTCTGGTCGTGCGTCGCGCTGGTCTGGCTGTTCGACAAGGCCCACTGGCTCGCCCGCCGGTTCGGCGGGTGGCGGCGCTGCTCGCGTTTACGGCCTGGTGCTGACCGCCTCGCGAACGGCCACCCTCGGCTGGTCGTGCTGCTGGGTGGGGACTGCTCGATCGGCGGCTCTCGAGCTGGAACCGGTCGCTGGCTGCTGCTCGCCACCCCGCTGCTCTACGCTGTCATCTGGGGGCGCTGAGCATGCGGGCCGATCGCGGCGATCAGCCGTTCGCCGGTGCCGGCCGCTTCAGCACCGAAGGCGATGTCAGCAGTTCGCGGTTTGCCATCTGGAGCAACACGCTTGCGCTGATCGCGCGGTATCCGTGGTTCGGGGTCGGCTGGGGCGAGTTCAACCTGGCGTGGACTTTGACGCCCTTTCCCGAACGCGCCCGTACTCAGTTTTTCGATCAATACGCACAACCTCCCGCTGCAACTCGCTGCGGAGCTCGGCGTGCCATTGGCGCTCGCCGTCGTGGGCGCGCTCATTTATGCGCTGTGGCGTGCCTTCGCGGCCAGCCGTGAGGCGGCTGGAGACGAAGGCACCTTGCGCCGCTGCGCCTTCATGATGGTTCTGCTGGTCGGCATCCACAGCATGCTGGAATACCCGCTCTGGTACGCGTACTTCCTGCTGCCGACGATGTTTTTCTGGGGCTTGGCGCTGGGCAGCAGACCGGCGGCGGTCGAGCCGACCATAAAGCCTGACCCGGAGCGCAGCGCAACTGTCGGGCTAGGCTCATCTTCCGGCGAGCGGCTGGTACTGCTCGCAGGCGGTGTGTTGCTGGCAGCCGGCGGCGCATTGGCGATATTCGACTACCAGCGCGTCGCACGCATCTTCTCCGCCGATGCCGCCGCGATACCGCTCGCCCAGCGCATCGAAGAAGGCAAGCGGAGCTGGTTCTTCGCCCACCATGCGCACTATGCGGCGGCCACGACGGCGGAGCCGGCAGATGCGCCGATGGAGTCCTTCGATGTGGCCAAGCATTACCTGCTCGACACAAGGCTGCTGATGGCCTGGGCGAACGCGCTGCACGCGCGCGGCGACGACGAACGCGCGCGCCATCTGGCTGCGCGGTTGCGGGAATTCCGCAACGAAGACACGCGCGACTTCTTTGCACCCTGCGATCGGCCCGCAGCCGCGTCGGCGGGCGATCGCCGCCCCTGCCGCCCTTCCCTTGCATGCCACCAACCCGCGTGATGGACTTTCGCGATTTCCGCTGAAACCGGATCAGCGGCTCGTCAGCCGTCGTTCATTCGGCGACCCAGCGCCCCGACTTGCCGCCCTGCTTCTCGAGCAGCCGCACGCCGTCGATCACCATGCCGCGGTCGACCGCCTTGCACATGTCGTAGACCGTGAGCAACCCGATCTGCACGGCTGTCAGCGCCTCCATTTCGACGCCGGTGCGGCCACGCGTCTCGACCTGAACCGTGCAGGCCAGCGCGCTCGCACCTGAATCGGCCTCGAACTCCACCGCCACCCGGGTGATCGGCAGCGGATGGCACAGCGGAATCAGCTCGGCGGTGCGCTTGCTCGCCTGGATTGCTGCGATTCGTGCAATGCCGATGACATCGCCCTTGGCCGCCCCGCCGTGCTCGATCAGCGCCAGCGTCGCGGGCTGCATGCGGATCAGGCCCGTCGCGCGGGCAATCCGATGCGTCTCGTCCTTCTGCGAAACGTCGACCATGTGCGCCTGGCCCGACGCGTCGAAGTGGGTCAGTGGATGGCTGGGCAAGAATTCCCCTCGTTCGGCGGCGGCGGATGCACCGTGCGGCATCATAGTCAGCATGAGAACAGGTCCCCGTCGCGGCGCCGTGGCCTTGCTCGCCATGGCCCTGCTGCTTGCCACGTCCGCACCGGCGGCGGCGCAAGGTCGGCTGCCCGCCCTCGGCGAACCGGTGCTGGCCGACTTCAGCGTCGCCGAGGAGCGGCGCCTCGGCGACCAGATCATGCGCGAGATCCGCCGCGACCCCGACTACCTCGACGACCCGTTGCTGCTCGAATACGTGCAGTCGGTATGGCGGCCGCTGGTCGACGCCGCTCGCCGGCGCGGCGAGATCGGCGCCGAGACGGACCAGAGCTTCGGCTGGGAAATCTTCCTGGTGCGCGACCGCAGCGTCAATGCTTTTGCGTTGCCGGGCGGCCGCGTCGGCGTGCACCTCGGGCTGATCGCGCTGACCGGGAACCGGGACGAACTGGCAGCGGTGCTGGCGCATGAGCTGACGCACGTGACGCAGCGGCATGTGGCGCGCGGCATCGTCGGCAGCAAGCGGCAGTCGTTGCTGGGTGCGGCGGCGATGATCGTCGGCGTGCTTGCGGCCAGCCGCAGCAACGGCAATGCCGCCAACGCCATCATCACCGGCGGCCAGGCGGCAAGTCTTCAGAACCAGCTGAACTTCTCGCGCGACATGGAGCGCGAGGCCGACCGCATCGGCTTCGGGCTGATGGCCGACGCCGGCTTCGGCGCCGCTGGCGTGGCATCGATGTTCGAGCGGCTCGACCAATCCTCGCGGCTGAACGAGCGGGGCAACTTCCCCTACCTGCGCAGCCATCCGCTGACGACGGAGCGCATCGGTGAAGCGCGATCGCGGCTCGGCGCTGCGCCGCGTGCGCGCGAGCAAGCGGCTGACGTCGAGCATGCCCTGGCCCAGGCCCGCGCGCGGGTGCTGATGGATTCGCGGGCCGGTGCGTTGCGACAGTGGCAAGGTGTCGCTGCTGCGGAGTCGGGCAAGGAGTCGGGCGTCCCGGCTGTTTCCGCCGCCGCATCGGAAGCACTTGCGGCGACTTTGCTGCGCGACTGGCCGCGCGCCGACGCGGCGCTGCAATCTGCTTCCAGCCGCCTGGTCACACTCCAGGCCGTCGAGCCGCGTGCACAGCGGGCCCTGCGTCTGCTCGCGGCCGAAAGCCTTCTGGCGCGGGGCGATACCGGCCGTGCAGCAACGGCCCTGGCAGCAGTCGAATTGGGTGAAGCGGGCAGCCGCCGCCCGACGATGCTTCTGGGTGCACAGATCGCCCTCGCCGCCAGCGGCACGCCGAGCCCGTTGCTGCGGCGCCAGGCCGATGCGTTGCAGACCTGGGTCGCCGGGCAGCCGGGCGATGCGACGGCCTGGTTGGAACTCTCCCGCCTGTGGCAGCGACTCGACATGCCGCTTCGTTCGGCCCGCGCCGACGCCGAGGCGCGACTTGCCGTGGGTGATCTCGACGGCGCGGTCGAACGCCTGCGCGCCGGTCAGCAAATTGCCCGAAACAGGCCGGGCAGCGATTTCATCGAAGCGTCGGTGATCGATTCACGCCTGCGCGATGTCGAGGCCGAGCGGCGGCAGCTTGCGGCCGAGACACGCGCCAGGGGGTAGTCGGCTGGTGCGCCGCGTCAGTCCTTGTCGCTGAAGATTCGCTCGATCGCCGCGTCGATCACCATGCCGAACAGGCTGTAGATCAGTGATCCGATCAGCGCCGCACCAAAACCGTCGACATTGAAGCCGTCGAGCAGCCGTGCCGAGACATAGAACATGGCGGCGTTGATGACGAACAGGAACAGGCCGAGCGTCAACAGCGTCACCGGCAGGGTCAGCACCACCAGCACCGGCCGCAGCAGCGTGTTGAGCAGGCCGAGCACGAAGGCTGCGATCAGCGCCGAGCCGAAGCTGCGAATCTCGATTCCCGGATGGAAATAGGCCACCGCCAGGAGGGCAGCAGCCAGCAGGAGCCAGCGGACGATCAGTTTCATCTGCAAAGCATAGTCGCTACCGCTTGCAGGCGGCAGGGCCGGGCCAGGCAACAATGCACAGGGCGGCACAAATGCGCTGTTCAGGCGCGCGGCCGCAAGCTACCATTCGCGTCGCACCGACTGCGGCACTGCGAGCCTCTGTGGCACCTGCCGGATTCGTCACATCAACAACTCAGGGATGGGAGAAACACCAATGGCAACTGCGAAGAAGGCGCCGGCCAAGAAGGCCCCGGCCACCACGGCCGCAAGCAAGACGGCAGCCAGCAAGACGCCAGCAGGCAAGAAGGTGGTTGCGGCGAAGAAGCGCGCACCCAACGCGTCGTTCATGAAGGCCATGAATCTGAGCCCCGAGCTCGCCGCCATCATCGGCGACAAGCCGCTGCCGCGCACCGAGGTAACGAAGAAGCTGTGGGAGTACATCAAGTCGAATCAGCTGCAGGATCCGAACAAGAAGACGATGATCAATGCCGACGACAAGCTCAAGCCGATCTTCGGCAAGCCGCAGGTGTCGATGTTCGAGATGACCAAGCTGGTCAACGGACACCTGAAGGGCTGATCGGATCGCGGCTCGCAATGCGAGCCCTGTCGAAGAACCGGTGCCAGACACCGGTTTTTTTATGCGCGGCGCGACCTCAGCCGGCGCGTGCCAGCCGGCGCTCGAGGAAGTCGAGCCGGTCCTGTCCCCAGAAGATTTCGCCGTCGATGACGTAGCTCGGGGCACCGAAGACCCCGGCCTCGATTGCGCGCTGGCTGTCGGCCTCGTAGCGCTCGTGCACCGTCTGTGAATGCGCCGCCTCGAGCCGGTCTGCCGGCAGCGACTGCTCGGCCAGCAGCGTTGCGAGTGTCTGCTCGTCGGCGATGTTGAGGTCGCGTGCCCACACCGCGGCGAGCACCGCGCCGGTCAGGGCCAGCGCAGCCGCGCTGCCGTCCTTCAGATCGACGGCGATGATCAGCTTGGCGGCGTCGTCGCCGCCGACCGGAAAGTACTTCGGCTGCAGGTTCAGGGGCAGGTCGAGCCATTCGCTGAAGCGGCGCAGCTCGACCAGCCGGTAGGCCTGGCGTTGCGGGGCGCGCTTGGGCAGCGGCAGACCGCCCGAGATCGGGAAGATCTTGCCGCCGAGATCGATCGGCAGCACGTTGACCTGGGCGCCTGCCTGCTCGGCGATGCGCATGAAGCGCCGATGGCCGAGGTAGGCGTACGGCGACTGCGGCGAGAAGTAGTAATCGATCGAGCGGTTCATCGGTATTTCCCTTTTTTGCGGGTCTGCGGTTGAGAAATGGTCGTTGCACGGCCTCGGCGCAATCAGCGTTCGAGCAGCGGCGCGAGGTACTGCCCCGTGAAGCTCGCAGCGCAGGCGGCGACCTCTTCGGGGGTTCCGACGACGACCACCTGGCCACCACCGGAGCCGCCTTCCGGCCCCATGTCGATGACCCAGTCGGCGGTCTTGATGACGTCGAGGTTGTGTTCGATGACCACGATGGTGTTGCCGGCGTCGCGGAGCGCGTGCAACACGGTCAGCAGCAGGTCGATGTCGGCGAAGTGCAGCCCGGTCGTCGGCTCGTCGAGGATGTAGAGCGTGCGCCCCGTGTCGCGCTTGCTGAGCTCGAGCGCCAGCTTGACGCGCTGCGCCTCGCCGCCCGAGAGCGTCGTCGCACTCTGGCCGAGGCGGATGTAGCCGAGGCCGACGTCGAGCAGCGTCTTCAGCTTGCGGGCGATCGCCGGCACGGCACTGAACAGCGGATGCGCATCCTCGACGGTGAGGTCGAGCACCTCGGTGATGTTGCGGCCCTTGTACAGCACCTCGAGCGTTTCGCGGTTGTAGCGCTTGCCGTGGCAGACGTCGCAGGGCACGTAGATGTCGGGCAGAAAGTGCATTTCGACCTTCAGCACGCCGTCGCCCTGGCAGGCCTCGCAGCGGCCGCCGGCAACGTTGAAGCTGAAGCGCCCGGCGCCATAGCCGCGCTCGCGCGCCGTCGGCACTTCGGCGAACAGCTCGCGGATCGGCGTGAAAAGGCCGGTGTAGGTGGCCGGGTTGCTGCGCGGGGTGCGGCCGATCGGCGACTGGTCGACGTTGATCACCTTGTCGAGCGCTTCGATGCCGTCGATGCGGTCGTGCGCCTCGGGCTCGGCATGCGCGTGATAGAGCTTCTTCGCCACCGCCGCATAGAGCGTGTCGTTGACCAGCGTGCTCTTGCCCGAACCCGACACGCCGGTGATGCAGGTCAGCAGCCCCACCGGCAGCTCGATGCTGACGTTGCGCAGGTTGTTGCCGCGCGCATTGACGATCGATATCGTCTTCGGCGTCGCCTGACTCTCTAGCGTGTGGCGACCTTCAGGCAGCGCGATCTTCAGTGCGCCCGACAGATAGCGCCCGGTCAGCGATGCAGGATCGGCCGCAACTTCGTCGGGCGTGCCCTGCGCCATCACCCGGCCGCCGTGGACGCCGGCGCCCGGGCCCATGTCGATGACGTGGTCGGCGGCGCGGATCGCGTCCTCGTCGTGCTCGACCACCAGCACGCTGTTGCCGATGTCGCGCAAGTGACGCAAGGTGGCGATCAGCCGGTCGTTGTCGCGCTGGTGCAGGCCGATGCTCGGCTCGTCGAGCACGTACATCACGCCGGTCAGCCCCGAGCCGATCTGCGAGGCCAGCCGTATGCGCTGCGCCTCGCCGCCGGACAGCGTTTCGGCGCTGCGGTCGAGGCTGAGGTAGTTCAGCCCGACGTCGTTGAGGAAGCGCAGCCGCGAGCGGATTTCGCGCACCACCTTGTCGGCGATCTCGGCCTTGGCGCCGACGAGCTTCAGCCGCTCGAAGTACGCCAGGCATTCGCGCAAGGTGAAATGCTCGATGCGGAAGATCGGCTCGCCGGGTGCGTCGGTGTTGCTGGCGTCGTGCAGGAAGACGTGGCGCGCCTCGCGGCGCAGCCGGGCACCGCCGCATTCGGCGCACGGCTGGGTGTGCTGGTAACGCGCCAGGTCCTCGCGCACCGCCGCCGAATCGGTTTCCCGGTAGCGCCGTGCCAGCGTGGCGATCACACCTTCGAAGGGATGGCGTCGCTTGACGCTGCGCGTCTTGCCGCCAGCGCCTTCGGCTTCGTAGACAAAGCCGATCTCGACCTCGCCCGAGCCGTGCAGCAGCACCTTGCGGATCGGCTCGGGCAGTTCCTCGAATGGCGTCTCCAGGTCGAAGGCGTAATGGGTGGCGACACTTTCGAGCATCGAGAAGACATGGGTGTTGCGCCGGTCCCAGCCCTTGATCGCCCCGGCCGCCAGGCTCAGGCTGGGGAAGGCGACCACCCGCTCGGGGTCGAACGCCATCACCGAGCCGAGGCCGTCGCAGCCCGGGCACGAGCCGATGGGCGAGTTGAACGAGAACAGCCGCGGTTCGAGCTCGCTCAGGCTGTAGCTGCACACCGGACAGGCGAACTTGCTCGAGAACAGGTGCTCGCGGCCACTGTCCATCTCGAGGGCGATGGCACGGCCGTCGGCAATGCGCAGCGCCGCCTCGAAGCTTTCCGCAAGCCGCTGCTGCAGCCCCCGGCGCAGTTCGGCCTCGGCCACCGGATGAACCTTGACGCGGTCGATGACGACGTCGATGTCGTGCTTTTCCAGTTTTTTCAGCTTCGGCAGGTTCTCGACCTCGACCGCGCTGCCGTCGACGCGAAAACGCACATAGCCTTGCGCCTGCATGTCGGCGAACAGCTCGGTGAACTCGCCCTTGCGCTCGCGCGCGACCGGCGCCAGCACCATCAGCCGTGCACCGTCGCCGAGCGCCAGCGTGGCGTCGACCATCTGCCCGATGCTCTGCGCCTGCAGCGGCAGCTTGTGCTCGGGGCAGAACGGCGTGCCGGCGCGGGCGAAGAGCAGGCGCAGGTAGTCGTGGATCTCGGTGACCGTGCCGACGGTCGAGCGCGGGTTGTGCGAGGTGGCCTTCTGCTCGATGCTGATCGCCGGGCTGAGCCCCTCGATCACATCGACGTCCGGCTTGTCCATTCGCTGCAGGAACTGGCGCGCATACGCGCTCAGGCTTTCGACGTAACGTCGCTGTCCTTCGGCGTACAAGGTGTCGAACGCCAGACTCGACTTGCCCGAACCCGACAGGCCGGTGATCACCACCAGCTGGTTGCGCGGAATGTCGAGGTCGATGTTCTTCAGGTTGTGCGTGCGGGCGCCGCGGACGCGGATTTCCTGCGCTTCGAGGGCTCGGCCGGGGCGAATCCCGGGCTCGTCCGGCGCGGGTTCGCCACCCGCATGGATGGCGTCCGAAGACTCGAGGCGGGCGATCGAGGGAGACGTCATGGGCAGGGGGCGAAACCGGGCATGATAGCGATGCGCCTGCCAGCGGGGTGCGCCCCGCCGCCGAGCCCGGCAGCGTGTTCCGCGGCCCGCACGACTTGCCTGCCCCGTCCATGAGCCTTGCCAGTTCCCCGAACGCCCGCCTGTGTGGCCGAGCCCTTTGCCTGGCAGCGACGCTGCTTTCGGCCGGCTGCGGTGGCGGCGTCTCGCTCGGCTTCGGCACGGGTATCGGCATCGGCGTGGGCGTGGGCGGAACCTTCGGCGATGCCTTCGACCGCGTCGCCCCCTCGGTCAGCCTGACCACCGCCGCAACGTCGGTTCAGGCCGGGCGCAGCATTCGCCTGGCCGCCGCGGCGGCCGACGAAAGCGGTGTCGAGAGCGTCACTTTCTTTCGCCTCGATGGCGACACCCCCGTCGTGCTGGCAACGCTCGGCGCGGCACCCTATGAAATCGAGGTCATCGCCCCGGCCGACGGCCGCACCCTGGTGACGTACTTCACCCGCGCTACCGACAACGCCGGCAACCGCGCCGACAGCGCGCGGGTGGCGGTGACGGTGACGCCGTAGGACTGAACGCGTTCCGGAAATGCCTCGTCGGCAAAGGCGAATCTCGCCCGGCGCTCGGCGGGTCAGGCGCCTTGCAGCACCCGCAAGATGTCTTCGCCGTACGCTTCGAGCTTCTTCGCGCCGACTCCGCTGATCCGCCCCAGCGCATCGAGATCCGCCGGCCCTTCCTGCGCCATGGCCGCAAGCACGGCGTCGTGGAAGACGATGTATGCCGGCAGGTTGTGCTGCCTGGCCACCTCGGCGCGCCAGGCGCGCAGCGCTTCGTAGCGCTGCTGGCCCGCGGCGTCGAGCGGCAGCGGTGGCGGCTTCGGCGTGCCCGCACCCCCACCCGCCCCGGCCCCGCCCCGCGAGCGGCTGCGCTTCGGTGCCTCGCTCGGCTGCCGCAGCAACAGCTGGACACCGCCACGCAGCACCTCGCGGGCGCTCGGCGCCAGCGCCAGCACGTTGTAGTCGCCCTCGGTGCGCAGATGGCCGAGGGCGACCAGCTGGCGCAGCACCGCCCGCCATTGCACGTCGCCGAGATCGGCGCCGATGCCGAAGGTCGAGAGCGACTGGTGCCGGTGCTGCGTCACCTTCTCGGTGACTTTCCCGCGCAGCACATCGATCAGGTGGACCGCGCCGAAGCGCTGGCCGCCATGCTGCTGGAAACGGTAGATGCAGCTCAGCGCCTTGCGCGCCGCTTCGGTCGCGTCCCAGGTGGCGGGCGGCTGCAGGCAGTTGTCGCAGTTGCCGCAGGCGCTGCTCGCCTCGCCGAAGTAGCCGAGCAGCCGCACCCGCCGGCAGTCGTGCGCCTCGGCCAGCGCGAGCAGCGCGTCGAGCTTGGTGCGCTGGCGGCGCTTGAATTCGTCCTCCGCCGGGCTCTCGTCGATCATCCGCCGCTGGTTGACGACGTCGGCGAGCCCGTAGGCCATCCAGGCGTCGGCGGCCAGGCCGTCGCGGCCGGCTCGGCCGGTCTCCTGGTAGTAGGCCTCGATGTTCTTCGGCAGGTCGAGGTGCGCGACAAAGCGCACGTCGGGCTTGTCGATGCCCATGCCGAAAGCGATGGTCGCGACCATCACCAGCGACTCCTCGCGCAGGAAGCGGTCCTGGTGGCGTCGCCGCACGCCGGCGTCGAGGCCGGCGTGGTACGGCAAGGCCGCAACGCCCTGACTCTCCAGCCACAGCGCCGTTTCGTCGACCTTCTTGCGCGACTGGCAGTAGACGATGCCGGCGGCGCCCGAATGCTCGTCGCCGATGAAGCGCAGCAGCTGCGCGCGGGCGTTGTCCTTTTCGACGATCGAATAGCGGATGTTCGGCCGGTCGAAGCTGCTGATGAAGATGCGCGCTTCTTCCAGCTGCAGCCGCTCGATGATGTCGGCGCGCGTCATCTCGTCGGCGGTGGCGGTCAGCGCAATCCGCGGCACGCCGGCGAAGCGCTCGTGCAGCACGTTCAGCGCCAGGTAGTCCTCGCGGAAGTCGTGGCCCCACTGGCTGACGCAGTGCGCCTCGTCGATGGCGAACAGGCCGAGCAGCCCGCGCTCGTGCAGCGAGTCGAGCTGCGCCAGGAAGCGCGGCGTCGTCAGCCGCTCGGGTGCGACATAAAGCAGCACCAGCCGGCCGCTCATCATTTCGCGCTCGATCTGCTGTGCCTGGCCGCCCTCGAGCGAGGAATTGAGGAAGGCGGCATGGACGCCGGCTTCCTCGAGCGCGCCGACCTGGTCGTGCATCAGCGCGATCAGCGGGCTGACGACGATCGTCACGCCGTCGCCGCGCCGGTGCCGGGCGATCGCCGGCACCTGGTAGCACAGGCTCTTGCCGCCGCCGGTCGGCATCAGCACCAGCGCGTCGCCGCCGCCGCTGACGTGCTCGACGATTTCGGCCTGCGCGCCGCGGTAGCTGGAATAGCCGAAGACTTCGAGCAGGATGCCGTCGGCAGCGCGCGATGGGGCGGAAACGGTCACATTCAGGCAGGCGGAGGCGGAGCCCCGGATGGTAAGCGCCGCACCCTTGGCGGGATCGGCCCGCGGCGGCTGGCGCCGCATAATTCCGGCTCAGGCGCGACGCCGGCGCTCTCGCCGCCGCGCTGTCCCACCGGGAGCTGCACCATGGCATCGATCAACAAAGTCATCCTCATCGGCAACCTCGGCCGCGATCCCGAGGTTCGCTACACGCCCAACGGCAACGCGGTCTGCAACGTCACCGTCGCCACCTCGCGCAACTGGAAGGACAAGACCAGCGGCGACAAGATGGAGGAGACCGAATGGCACCGCGTCGTCTTCTACGACCGGCTGGCCGAGATTGCCGGCGAATACCTGAAGAAGGGCCGCTCGGTCTATGTCGAGGGGCGTCTGAAGACGCGCAAGTGGCAAGACAAGGAAGGCAAGGACACCTACACCACCGAGATCATTGCCGACAACATGCAGATGCTCGGCACCCGCGAGGGGATGGGTGGCGGTGACGAGGGCGGCGGCGGTGGTGGCGCTTATTCGCGTGGCAATGCCAACCGCGGCGACGACCGGGGTGGCGACGGTGGACAGGGCGGCGAGCCGCGCAGCGCGCCGGCGCCGCGACCGCCTGCCAAGCCGCAGCCGAAGGCGGCGACCGGCTTCGACGACATGGACGACGACATTCCGTTCTGAGCGCAGACCGGGCGTCGCCGGGGCTCTTCAGGTGCCGGGTTTGCGCACCTGGCCGGCCATCTCCCCGGCGCCTGGCCGACCTTCGGCGTCCAGCCCGGCAGCGACGCCATCGCGATCGGCCGGTGAGCGGTTCTGGCTCACCTTCCACTTGCCGATCAAGGCGCTCAGCTCGATCTCGATGCCGACGATGCCGCGCAACTGGGCTTGGACGAAGTCCTCGGGTGCGTCGCCGATCTGCCATGGCGCTGCCCTGCGGCCCTCGTTGCGGGCGGTCAGCCGGTCGAGGAAGCGGCGCAGCCACGCCGGGTCGTCGATCGCGCGCAGCCGGCCGCGCGCCTGCACCATCACATAGTTCCAGGTCGGCACGACCTTGCCGTGTTCCCGCTTGCCCGGATACCAGCCCGGGCTGACGTAGGCCTGCGGTCCCTGAAAGACCACCAGCACCTCGGCGCCGTCGGCCCGACGCCAGAGCGGATTGGCACGGGCAACGTGCGCCCGCAGCGTACCGGAGGGCTGGGGAGCGGCGTCGAGCAGGAACGGCAGGTCGTCGGCGACGGGGGCGGGGCCAGGGGCCGCCTCCCCGGGCGTGATCAGCAGTCCGAGCGGGTGGTCGTCGATTGCGCGGCGCAGGACCTCGGGCCGGGTCTCGGCAAAATGCGTGGGCAGGTACATCGCAGTCGGCTCCGTTATTGCGCCGCGGCAATGACGCCACCGCCGAGGCAAACCTCGCCGTCGTAGACGACGGCCGATTGCCCCGGCGTCACCGCCCACTGGGCTTCGTCGAAGGCCAGCGCGAAGCCGTTCGCCGGCGCATCGCCCTCGAAGCGGCAGGCGGCATCGGCCTGGCGGTAGCGCGTTTTTGCGCCGTACGAGCTGCCAGCCGGAGCACGACCGGAAACCCAGCTGACATCGCTCGCGGTCAGCCGCATCGAGCGCAGCCACGGATGATCGTGGCCCTGCACGACGACCAGCGTGTTCGTCGCCATTTCCTTGCGGGCGACGAACCACGGCTCGTGATCGGCACCACCCCGGGCAGCACCGCGCTCCTTGATGCCGCCGAGCCCGATGCCCTTGCGCTGGCCCAGCGTGTAGAAGCTGAGGCCGACATGCTCGCCGACCCGGCGGCCGTTGTCGTCTTCGATCGGCCCCGGGCTGCTGGCGAGATAGCGGTTGAGGAACTCGCGGAATGGCCGCTCGCCGATGAAGCAGATGCCGGTCGAATCCTTCTTGCGCGCATTCGGCAGCCCGATCTCGGCGGCGATGCGCCGCACCTCGGTCTTCGGCAGCTCGCCGACCGGAAACAGCGTGCGCGCAAGCTGCGCCTGGTTCAGCCGGTGCAGGAAATAGCTCTGATCCTTCAGCGGATCGAGTCCCTTGAGCAGTTCGAAGGCGCCGCTGCGTTCGCGTACCCGGGCATAGTGGCCGGTGGCGATGCGTTCGGCGCCGAGCCGCAGCGCGTGGTCCAGAAAGGCCTTGAACTTGATCTCGGCGTTGCACAGCACGTCCGGGTTGGGCGTGCGACCCGCCTGGTACTCGCGCAAAAACTCGGCAAAGACGCGGTCCTTGTAGTCGGCGGCAAAGTTGACATGCTCGATCTCGATGCCGAGCACGTCGGCGACGCTCGCCGCGTCGAGAAAATCCTGCCGCGACGAGCAGTACGCGTCGTCATCGTCGTCTTCCCAGTTCTTCATGAACAGCCCGACGACCTCGTGCCCTTGCCGCTTGAGCAGGTACGCCGAGACGGCCGAATCGACCCCGCCGGAAAGGCCGACGACGACACGCTGGCGCGCGGGCCGATCGCTGGACTGCACGTTCATGCGCCCGACTTGACCGCCGGCGCGTAGAGCGTCGCGTCGACGGAAATCGCCTCCAGCGGAAAGCGCCGGCCGGCGGCATGGTCCTCGATGCAGCGCAGCACCAGCGCGCTGCGGTGCCGCGCGCGGCTGGCGCGCAACTCGTCGAGCGTCAACCAGAGCGTTCGCACGATGCCGGCGTCGAGCGCACGGCCGGCTTCGCGCTCGCCGACGCTGCCGCCGAAGGCGAAGCGCAGGTAGGTCGTGTCTTCGCCGCGCGTCGGCCGCTGCTGGCGTGCCAGGTAGATACCGACGAGAAACTGCGGCGCGAAGGCGCGCCCGGTTTCCTCGAGCGCCTCGCGGATCACGGCCTCCTGCGGCGATTCGCCGAGGTCGAGGTGCCCGGCGGGGTTGTTCAGCATCAGCCCTTCGGGCGTTTCCTCCTCGACCAGCAGGTATTCAGCCGCGTCGGCCTCGCCGCGCACGACGATTGCGGCCACGGTGACGTTCGGCTTCCAGCGTTCGCTCATCGCTGCAGTCTATCGGCGCCACGAATAGCCACCGATGCATGCGCCGCGCCGGGCGGCACTTTGTGTAAGCTCCGCCTCCAACAAAACAACAATCGCCGGAGGAGATCCATGCTGATCGGAGTACCGCTAGAGACGGCGGCCGGCGAGACGCGCGTGGCCGCGTCCCCCGAGACGGTCAAGAAGCTCAAGGCGCAGGGTCATGCGCTGCGCATCGAGTCGGGCGCGGGCGTGAGGGCTGCCGCGACCGACGAGGCTTTCGTCGCCGCCGGCGCCGAAATCACCGACGCTGCAGGCGCACTCGCCTGCGACCTCGTGCTCAAGGTGCGTGCACCGTCGGAGTCCGAGCTGGCGCAGATGAAGAGCGGTGCCAACCTCGTCGGCATGCTCAACCCCTTCGACCGCGAAGGGCTCGAGCGCATCGCCAGGGCCGGCGTGACCAGCTTTGCGCTCGAAGCCGCGCCGCGCACCACCCGGGCGCAGAGCATGGACGTGCTCTCCTCGCAGGCCAACGTCGCCGGCTACAAGGCGGTGATGATCGCCGCCGACCGCTACCAGCGGCTGTTCCCGATGATGATGACCGCTGCCGGCACCATCAAGGCCGCGCGGGTCGTGATCCTCGGCGTCGGCGTCGCCGGCCTGCAGGCGATCGCCACCGCCAAGCGGCTCGGCGCGGTGATCGAGGCCAGCGACGTGCGGCCTTCGGTCAAGGAGCAGGTCGAGTCGCTCGGCGCCAAGTTCATCGACGTGGCCTACGAGACCGCCGAGGAGAAGGAAGCCGCCGTTGGCGTCGGTGGCTACGCCCGGCCGATGCCGCAGAGCTGGCTCGACCGGCAGAAGGCCGAAGTGGCCAAGAAGGTGGCCGCTGCCGACATCGTGATTTCCACCGCGCTGATCCCCGGCCGTGCCGCGCCGGTGCTGGTCACCGAGGACATGGTCCGGTCGATGAAGCCGGGCAGCGTCATCGTCGACATGGCCGCACCCGCCGGCGGCAACTGCCCGCTGACGGTGGCGGGCCAGACGGTCATCCGCCACGGCGTGACCATCGTCGGCGAGACCAACCTGCCGGCGCTGGTTGCCGCCGACGCCAGCGCGCTCTACGCCCGCAACGTGCTCGACTTCCTCAAGCTGGTGCTGCCCAAGGACGGCAACTTCAGCGTGCCGATGGACGACGACATCGTCGCCGCCTGCCTGATGACCCAGGCGGGCGAGGTCAGGCGCAAGTAACCAGACAAGAAGCCACAAGGAGCGGCCATGGAACTCATCTCCCCGACGATCACCAACCTGATCATCTTCGTGCTGGCGATCTACGTCGGCTACCACGTCGTCTGGACCGTCACGCCGGCGCTGCACACGCCGCTGATGGCGGTCACCAACGCCATCTCGGCGATCGTCATCGTCGGCGCGATGCTGGCGGCAGCGCTCACCGTCACCGGCCTGGGCAAGACCATGGGCGTGCTGGCGGTGGCACTCGCCGCGGTCAACGTCTTCGGCGGCTTCCTGGTCACGCGGCGCATGCTCGAGATGTTCAAGAAGAAGGAGCGCAAGGTCGCCCCGGCCGCACCTGCCGGAGGCGCGCAATGAGCATCGACGTCGTTACGCTGCTCTACCTGGTCGCGAGCGTCTGCTTCATCCAGGCGCTGAAGGGGCTGTCGCATCCGACGACCTCGATCCGCGGCAATTTCTTCGGCATGGTCGGGATGGCGATCGCCGTCGTGACCACCGCCGCGCTGATCTTCAAGCTCGCCGAGCGGGCCGAGGTCTCGGCCGCGGCCGGTCTCGGCTGGGTGCTGCTTGCGCTGCTCGTCGGCGGTGGTGCCGGCGCGGTGATGGCCAAGCGGGTCGAGATGACCAAGATGCCCGAGCTGGTTGCCTTCATGCACAGCATGATCGGCCTGGCGGCGGTGTTCATTGCGGTTGCCGCGGTCGCCGAGCCGTACGCCTTCGGCATCACGGAGAAGGGCAACCCGATCCCGACCGGCAACCGGCTCGAGCTGTTCCTGGGTGCGGCCATCGGCGCGATCACCTTCAGCGGCTCGGTGATCGCCTTCGGCAAGCTCGCCGGGCGCTACAAGTTCCGGCTGTTCCAGGGTGCCCCGGTGCAGTTCGCCGGCCAGCACATGGTCAACCTGGTGCTCGGCGTGGCGATGCTCGGCTTCGGACTGGTGTTCATGTTCACCGAGAACTGGACCGCGTTCTTCGCCATGCTGGCGATCGCCTTCGTCATGGGCGTGCTGATCATCATCCCGATCGGCGGCGCCGACATGCCGGTGGTGGTCTCGATGCTCAACAGCTACTCGGGCTGGGCGGCTGCGGGCATCGGCTTCAGCCTGAACAACAGCATGCTGATCATCGCCGGCTCGCTGGTCGGATCGTCGGGCGCGATCCTGAGCTACATCATGTGCAAGGCGATGAACCGCTCGTTCTTCAGCGTCATCCTGGGCGGCTTCGGCGGCGAGGCGACGACTGCGGCGGCCGGCTCCACCGAGGCGCGCCCGGTGAAGAGCGGCAGCGCCGACGACGCGGCCTACATGCTGAGCAATGCCGACACGGTGATCATCGTCCCGGGCTACGGCCTGGCGGTGGCGCGGGCGCAGCATGCGGTCAACGAGCTGGCCGAGAAGCTGACGCACAAGGGGGTGACGGTGAAGTACGCGATCCACCCGGTTGCCGGGCCGCATGCCGGGGCACATGAACGTGCTGCTGGCCGAAGCGGAAGTGCCGTACGACCAGGTGTTCGAGATGGAGGACATCAACGGCGAGTTCGCGCAGGCCGACGTGGCGATCATCCTGGGTGCCAACGACGTGGTGAACCCGGCCGCACTCACCAAGGGCACGCCGATCTACGGCATGCCGATCCTGGAGGCCTACAAGGCCAAGACGGTGATCGTCAACAAGCGCTCGATGGCCGCAGGCTACGCAGGCCTGGACAACGAACTGTTCTACATGGACAAGACGATGATGGTCTTCGGCGATGCGAAGAAGGTCATCGAGGACATGGTGAAGGCGGTGGAGTAGCGCCGGTCCGCCGCTCGCCTAAAAGGGCCGTTTATCGGCCCTTTTTAATGCCCGCCGTGAAATGCCGGCTCGCGCTCGCGAATTCCCCGATGCGGCTCCTGTCAGGCCAACGTCAGAATCGACCACCTGATGGAGCCGACGATGGACAGACCCTGGTTGAAGCACTACCCGGCAGGCGTGGCACCAACCGTCGACCCGGATGCGTATCCCAGCCTGGTCGCGCTGCTCGACGAAAGCTTCGCGCGCCATGCCGAGCTGCCGGCGTACAAGTTCATGGGCAAGTCGTTCAGCTACCGCCAGGTGGACGAGGCGTCGGCAAGCTTTGCCGCCTACCTGCAGAGCCTGGGCCTTGCGCCCGGCGACCGGGTGGCGCTGATGATGCCCAACATCCCGCAGTACCCCGTCGCCATCGCCGCCGTATTGCGCGCCGGCTTCACCGTCGTCAACGTCAATCCGCTCTACACCCCGCGCGAACTCGAACACCAGCTGAAGGACTCGGGCGCCCGGGTGATCGTCATCCTCGAGAACTTCGCGGCAACGCTGCAGCAGTGCCTGCCGGCGCTGCCGCCGCTGAAGATCGTCGTGACCGCGCTCGGCGACCTGCTCGGATTCCCGAAGGCGCTGCTGGTCAACCATGTGGTGCGCCGCGTCAAGAAGCTGGTGCCGCCATTCGACCTCCCGTCCGCGGCGAGGATGGTCGATGCGCTGTCGGCCGGTGGCACGCTGCCGCTGGCCAAGGCCGCACCGCGACCCGACGACATCGCCGTGCTGCAGTACACCGGCGGCACCACCGGGGTCAGCAAGGGAGCGGTGCTGCTGCACCGCAACCTCGTGGCCAACCTGCTGCAGTCCGAGGCCTGGTACCAGCCGGCGCTGAAGAAGATTCCCGCCGGCCAGCAGATCGTCACCGTCTGCGCGCTGCCGATCTATCACATCTTCGGCTTCAACACCAACGTCATGCTCGGGCTGCGGATGGGCGGCTGCAACCTGCTGATCCCGAATGCGCGCGACATCCCGGCGCTGTTGAAAACCCTGGCCGGCGAGCGCTTCCACAGCTTCCCGGCCGTGAGCACCCTCTTCAACGCGGTCGCCAGCCATGCCGATTTCGCCACGGTCGACTGGAGCCATCTGAAGATATCGGTCGGCGGCGGCATGGCGGTGCAGAGCGCCACCGCCAGGCTGTGGCTCGAAAAGACCGGCTGCCCGATCGTCGAAGGCTACGGGCTCTCGGAGACCTCGCCGGGCGCGACCTGCAACCCGGTCGACAGCAGCGCCTTCAGTGGCACGATCGGCATGCCGCTGCCCTCGACCGACGTGGTGCTGCTCGACGACGACGGCCATGCCGTGGCGCCGGGTGCCCCCGGCGAGATCGCCATCCGCGGGCCGCAGGTCATGGCGGGCTACTGGCAGCGCCCCGACGAGACCGCCAAGGCGATGACCGCCGACGGCTTCTTCCGCACCGGCGACATCGGCACCGCCGACGAGCGCGGCTACTTCAGGATCATCGACCGCAAGAAGGACATGATTCTGGTCAGCGGTTTCAATGTCTACCCGAACGAACTCGAGGAGGTCGTCACCCAGCTGAGCGGCGTGCTCGAATGCGCGGCGGTCGGCGTCGCCGACGAGAAGACCGGCGAGGCGGTCAAGCTGGTGATCGTCCGGCGCGATCCGGCACTCACCGAAGCCGACGTCCGCGCGTTCTGCAATGCGCGGCTGACCGGCTACAAGCATCCGCGGGTGATCGAGTTCCGCAGCGAGCTGCCGAAGACGCCCGTCGGCAAGGTGCTGCGGCGCGAGCTGCGCGCAGTCGCTTGAACCCGGACGCTCGCCGCCAGCGCGCCGCGCCGCGCTTCCACGTCGCCGCCCCGCTCGCTAGCGGCGCGACGATCGGCCTGCCGGCTGGCGCCGCCCGGCACGCCCAGGTGCTGCGGCTGCAGCCGGGCGACCCGCTGACGCTGTTCAACGGCGACGGTGGCGAGTACGCCGCCTCGGTCGTGCGCATGGGCCGCAACGAGGTCGAGGTGTGCATCGACGGCTTCGATCCCGTCGATCGCGAGCTGCGGACGCGGGTGCTGCTTGCCTTCGGCATGCCGGCCAACGAGCGCATGGACTGGCTGGTCGAGAAGGCCACCGAACTCGGTGCCGCCGCACTGCAACCGCTGGTCTGCGAGCGCTCGGTCCTTCGACTGGATGGCGAACGTGCCGAGAAGAAGCGCCGCCACTGGCAGGCGGTGGCCACGGCGTCGAGCGAGCAGTGCGGACGCACCCGGGTGCCGGAGGTGGCTCCCGTGGCCGCGCTCGGCGACTGGCTGCGCCAGCCGGCGGCGATGCCGGCCGGCACGGAGCGGCGATGGCTGCTCTCGCTGCAGGGCGGCGCGCCGCCGTGCGCCCTTTCGAGCGCCGAAGGGGCTTGTAGCGTCCTCAGCGGTCCCGAGGGCGGTCTGAGCCCGCTCGAGGAGGCGGCGGCGCGAGAAGCCGGCTTCCAGCCGCTGTCCCTCGGCAGCCGCGTGCTGCGCGCCGATACGGCGCCGCTTGCTGCGCTTGCGCTGCTGGCGCTCGGCGGCTAAGCCCGCATCAGGCGCCCGGCCGCTCCGGCCGCATCGACCCCGCCACCAGTTCGAAGCCGAACAGGCGGCACTCGATCGGTCCGTTCCACAGCGGAACACGGCGCGACTCCTTCAACCGCATCGCCGACGGCAGCTTCGGATCAGGGCTGAGGATCCACGCGCGCCAGCCGGCAGGATGCGGCGCGTAGGCGCGCTTCCAGTGCGCCGCAAGACGGGCGTGGAAGTCGCCGGCCAGCGCGCGGTTGTTGTGGTCGGCGTCGCCATGCCCGGCCGACTTGCCGGCGACGTCGATCCGCTCGCCGTACGGCGGATTGAGCATCAGCGTGCCGGGCAGGTCCGGCGGCAGTGCCGGCGCCGGGCGCTCGAGCGCGTCGCCGCCGTGGAATTCGATCGCTGCCGCGACGCCGGCGCGCTCGGCGTTGCGCCGGGCGAAGTCGACCATCCGGTGCGAGACATCGCTGGCGTGGATCGGCACGGCACTCGGCCGCACCCGTGCCTGGGCGTGGCTTTTCAGGCGCTGCAGCTCGGCCCGGCGCTCGGCACTGCGAAACGGCCGCAGTCGCTCGAAGGCGAAACGGCGCCTCAATCCCGGGGCGATGTCGCAGGCGATCTGCGCCGCCTCGATGGCGACGGTGCCCGATCCGCAGCACGGATCGTGCAGCGCGCCACCCGCCTGCGGCGTGCCGCGCCAGCCGGCAGCGGCGAGCATGGCAGCGGCCAGCGTCTCCTTGAGCGGCGCGTCGCCGGTGTCCTCGCGCCAGCCGCGTTTGAAGAGCGGCTCGCCCGAGCTGTCGATGTAGAGAATGGCGCGCTCGGGTCCCAGGTGCAGCAGCAGCGGCAGGTCCGGGTGGCGCGTGTCGACGCTCGGTCGCTCGCCGAAAGCCTGGCGCATCGTGTCGCAGACCGCGTCCTTGATGCGCAGTGCGGCGAAATTCAGGCTGCGCAGCGGGCTGCGCTGGGCGGTGGTGTCGACGCGCAGCGTCTGCTGCGGCTCGATCCATTGGCTCCAGTCGAGCTGCGCCGCCAGGTCGTAGAGATCGCGCTCGTCGCGGTAGCCGCCTTCTGCCACCTCGATCAGCACGCGTTGCGCCAGCCGGCTCTCGAGATTGAGTTTCATCACCTCGGCCGGGCCGCCTGCCAGCGCCACGCCGCCCCGGCGCGCGCTGCATCGAGCCGCCGGCAAAAGGCGCGCGACCTCCTCCGCAAGCAGCGCTTCCACGCCGGCCGCGCATGGCAGGAAGATCGGCAGTGACACGCCTACATCGCCTTTCGCAGGTTGGCCGGTGGAATCTTCAACGCTTCGCGGTACTTGGCGACGGTGCGGCGCGCCACCTGGATGCCCTGCTCCTCGAGCATCGTCGACAGCTGGTTGTCGCTCAGCGGCCGGGCCACGTCCTCGGCGGCAATCAGCTGTTTGAGCAACGCCCGCACCGCGGTGCTCGAGGCATTGCCGCCGGCGTCGGTGTTCAGCGACGAGCCGAAGAAGTACTTCAGTTCGAAGGTGCCGAACGGTGTGGCCATGTACTTGGCGGTGGTGACCCGCGAAATCGTCGACTCGTGCAAGCCCAGCTCGTCGGCGATCTCGCGCAGCACCAGGGGCTTCATGGCGATCGCGCCGTGGCTGAAGAAGCTCTTCTGCCGCTCGACGATGGCCTGCGAGACACGCTGGATGGTGTCGAAGCGCTGCAGGATGTTCTTCATGAACCAGCGCGCTTCCTGCAGCCGCGCGCTCAGCCCGGCGGCGCTGCCGTTGAGCGACTTGGCGCCGCGCTGCTGGCGGATCGCCTGTGCATACAGATCGTTGATGCGCAGCTTCGGCATCACGTCGGGGTTCAAAACCACCTTCCAGCCTCGTCCCGCCTTCTGCACGATGACGTCGGGAATGATGATGTTGGCCTCGGCCCGGCTGAACGGCCGCGCCGGCTTGGGCTCCAGCGCACAGATCAGCGCCTGGGCCTCGCGCAGCAGCGCCTCCTCGGCGCCCGTGGCCGCGACCAGCTTGCGCATGTCGCGCCGCGCCAGCAGTTCGAGGTGTCGATTGCAGACCAGGATCGCCAGCGACTGCGCCTCGCTGCGCGGCTGCAGGCGCAACTGCAGCGCCAGGCATTCGCCCAGGTTCGAAGCGCCGACGCCCGTCGGCTCCATGCTCTGCAGCCATTTGAGTGCGCAGCGCAGCCGTTCGTGCAGCGCTTCCGCAGCCGCTTCGTCGTCGCCGGCGAGCTGGGCGGCGATCTCCTCGAGCGGATCGGCCAGGTAGCCGTCGTCGTTCAGCGACTCGATCAACACCTCGACCGCGGCGGCGTCCTCGGGCGACAGGCGCAGGCCGAGCAGCTGTTCGCGCAGATGGTCCTGCAGCCGGGGCACCGGCGTGTCGCGGTCCTGGCCGTCGAAATCGTCGCTGTCGGCGCCGCTGCTGCCCGAGCCGGTCGGCATTTCGCCGATGCTGTCGAAATCGTCGCGCTCGGTGCCGTTCTCCCAGTCGTCACGCTCGCTGGCACTGTCGAGCGGCGGCGCGTCCTCGGCGGCGTCGTGGGCCGAATCGACGGCGCGCTCGCTCTCGCGCTCGCCCGCCTGCTCGGCCGGGCTCAGCCGTTCGGTGAGCGGCTCGTAGGCGCTCGGCGCATCGTCCTCGGTTTCGAGGAACGGGTTCTGCTCGAGCATCTGCTCGACTTCCTGCTGCAGCTCGATCGTCGACAGCTGCAGCAGACGAATCGATTGCTGCAGCTGCGGCGTCAACGCCAGATGCTGCGACAGGCGGACCTGCAACGACGGCTTCATCCGGCCGCCTACATGCGAAAGTGTTCGCCGAGATAGACCTTGCGGACATTGGCGTCGTCGACGATCTCGCCCGGGGTGCCTTCGGCCAGCACCCGGCCCTCGCTGATGATGTAGGCGCGGTCGCAGATGCCGAGCGTCTCGCGCACGTTGTGGTCGGTGATCAGCACGCCGATGCCACGGCTTTTCAGGAAGCCGATGGTGCGCTGGATCTCGATCACCGCAATCGGGTCGACGCCGGCAAAGGGCTCGTCGAGCAGGATGAAATCGGGTTGGGTGGCCAGCGCGCGGGCAATCTCGACCCGCCTGCGCTCGCCGCCGGAAAGCGAAGGCGCGGGGCTGGCGCGCAGTTTTTCGACGCCGAGATCGTGCAGCAGGCCGTCGAGCAGCCGATCGAGCACCGGACGCGGCAACGGCTTGCCGTCCTCGCCGACCTGCAGCTCGAGCACCGCACGGACGTTCTCCTCGACGTTGAGCTTGCGGAAGATCGATGCTTCCTGCGGCAGATACGACAGCCCCATGCGCGAACGGCGATGGATCGGCAGGCGTTCGATGCGCTCGCCGCCCAGCGAGATCTCGCCGGCGTCGACACGCACCAGGCCGACGATCATGTAGAAGCTGGTCGTCTTGCCGGCGCCGTTCGGCCCGAGCAGGCCGACGATTTCGCCGCTGCCGACGGCGAGGTGCACATCCTTGACGACCTGGCGTGAGCCGTAGCTCTTCTGCAGCCCGCGGGCGGTCAGTTGCCCGGGCTGCCGGGTGCGCGTGCCGCGGGCCGGGGTATCACCGCGCGCGCCGAGCGCATTCACCGCGTGCCGGCGCCGGACGTCGAGCCGGTCGCCGCATTCTGTGCCGCCTCGGTGCCGGCACGCGGCGCCAGCACCGCCTGGACACGGCCGCCGCCTGCGCCCTTCGACTCGCCGGCGCTGACGTTGAAGATCTCGGTCGCCGCGCTGTAGGAGATCAGGTTGCCAGTGATTTCGTCGGCCACCGTGGTGCCGCGCAGCCGCCGCACCACCGCGTCGTTGACGAAGCGGACCTGGTCGCCGCGCTCCTCGTATTCGAGGCGTTCGGCGCGGCCGTCGATGAACTCGTCGACGCTGTCGCGCTTCTGGCGCAGTGTCGCCGGCTTGGCTGTCGAGCCGATCGCCGTGGCGATGCGGTAGCCGTCACGGCCTTCGCGGACTTCGACGCGCTCGGCCTTGATCACCAGCGTGCCCTTGGTCAGCACCACGTTGCCGGTGAATACCACCGTCTGCTTCTGCATGTCGATCGTGCCCTGACGGTCGGCGGCAACGGTCAACGGCTTGTCGCGGTCGGCGCGCTCGGCCCGTGCAGGCAGCGTGGATGCCGCCAGCAAGGCCGCGGCAACGAGCTTCGAGCAGGAGGCAAGAAAGGTGTCAGGCATGGGGCATGGAACTTGCAGGCATTCTAGCTGCAGTTCCAGCCTGTTCGTCAAGGCGCGCTCAGGCGCCCTCGCTCAGGCGCCCTCGCTCACGCGCCGGTGCGGATGCGCTGGATCAGCTGGTCGGCGACGGCCAGCGCCCGGTCGGCCGAGCCGGCGAGCGTCGGCGAGGTGAAGTAGCGGCCGTGGATGCCGATCGATGGCACGCCGTCGATCTTGTAGGTATCGGCCAGCTTGCGCGCCTGCTGCGTCTTGGTCTGGATACCGAACGAGTTGAAGACCTCGGTGAACTTCGCCGCATCGCCGCCGTTCTTGGCCACGAAGGCGGCAATGTCGGCCGGCTTGTCGAGCCGCTGACGTTCGTTGTGAATCGCAGCGAAGACCTTGCGATGCAGCGCGTCGATCTGACCGAGCGCCTCGAGCGTGTAGTAGATCTTCTGGTGGGCGACGAAGGGCTCTTCGCGGAAGGCGACCGGCACGCGCCGGAAAACGACATCGCCGGGCAGCTTCTTGGACCAGGCGTCGAGCGCTGGCTCGAACGCATTGCAGTGCGGGCAGCCGTACCAGAAGAACTCGATGACCTCGATCTTGCCCGGCGGCACCGGCTGCGGTTGTGCCAGGCGAACGAAGTCCTTGCCCTCGACGGCGGCACCACCCTGCGCATGGGCCGATGGAAATGCTCCAAGGCCCAGCATGCCGGCAAGCCCACCGCTGCAAACGTCACGTCTTTTCACTGTTGTTCTCCTCGGGGAGCCTGAAAACCGGTCGACCGGGCGCCGCGGCGAAAGTTCAGCCTGCCGCCCGGATTGGGTGGCGCTGCTTACTTCTGCACGCGCACCAGCGTCGTCTCGATGGCGGCGCTGTCGAGACGCTCCTTGGCGCGGTCGGCCTGGTCCTTCTGGCTGAACGGGCCGACCCGGACGCGGTAGACCGTCCTGCCGGCCTGCTCGCGTTCGGTGACGCGTGCTTCCAGACCGAGCATCGCCAGACGCGCCCGCTGTTGCTCGGCCTCGTCGGTCCGCGAATAAGCGCCGGCCTGGACGAAGTAGTTGAACGGATCGTCGCGCGGCCGCACCTCGACAGCCCGGCGATCCTCGAGGATCGCCGCCGGATCCCGGGCCGGCACACTCGGTGCGCGTGCTTCACCGGCCTCTTCCGCCGGCTGCCCGCTGCGGCGTTCGGCCGGGGTGCGGACAGGCGATCGGGCGACTGGCGCCGGCTCGCTGGCCGGGTCCGTCGCCTCCGGCTTCGGACCCGGCGCGGCGTCGATGCCGGCGGTTGCCGGCGGTTTCAGCGGTGCCTTGCTCTGCAGCGGGCTGTTCGGGTTCCAGTTGCGGTTCTTCTCGACTTCATGCGCATCGCGCTCGCCGGTGCGTTGCGGCACCTTGTTGACGAAGGGAACCGGCACCTTGGTGATGTAGAGCGCCACCGCCAGCGCCAGCGCCAGACCGCTCAGCAGGCCGATGATCAGGCCGACGAGGAAGCCGCCTCGTTGCGATTTCATGCCGCCACCGCCTCCGGAACATCACGTTGCATCTTCTCGGGCGCCGACACGCCGAGAAGGCCGAGCGCATTGCGCAGCACCTGACGCGTTGCCGCAAGCAGCGCCAGCCGCGCCAGGCTGAGCCCGGCGTCGTCGAGCAGGAAGCGCTCGGCGCCGTAATAGCTGTGGAAGCTGCCGGCCAGGTCGCGCAGATAGAAGGCGACATCGTGCGGCGCCAGGCTCGAAGCCGCATCGGCAAGCATCGCCGGATACGACGCCAGCTTGAGCATCAGCGCACTTTCGAGCGGCGACGACAGGCGCGACAGGTCGGCGCCGTCGATCGCTTCCAACCGGCCACCGCGCTCGACGAACTGCGCCAGCACCGAGCAGATGCGCGCATGCGCGTACTGCACGTAGAAGACCGGGTTCTCGTCGTTCTGTTTCAGTGCCAGGTCGACGTCGAAGACGAACTCGGTGTCGGCCTTGCGGCTGACCAGGAAGAAGCGCACCGCATCGCGGCCGCTCCAGTCGATCAGGTCGCGCAGGGTGACATAGCTGCCGGCGCGCTTGGAGATCTTCACCTCCTGGCCACCGCGCATCACCGTGACCATCTTGTGCAGCACGTAGTCGGGGTAGCCCGGCGGAATGCCGACACCCACCGCCTGCAGCCCGGCGCGCACCCGGGCGACCGTGCCGTGATGGTCGCTGCCCTGCACGTTGACCGCGCGTTCATAGCCGCGGCGGAACTTGTCGACGTGGTAGGCGACGTCGGGCACGAAATAGGTGTAGCTGCCGTCGGACTTGCGCATGACGCGGTCCTTGTCGTCGCCGTAGTCGGTGCTGCGCAGCCAGAGAGCCCCGTCCTGTTCGTAGGTCTTGCCGGCGGCACGCATCCGCTCGACCACCTCGTCGACCGCGCCGCTGAGGTAGAGGCCCGATTCGAGGAAATAGCGGTCGAAGCGCACGCCGAAGGCCTGCAGATCGAGGTCCTGCTCGTGGCGCAGGTAGGCGACGGCAAACTCCCGGATGTTGTCGAGGTCGTCGGGATCGCCCGAGGCGCTGAAGGCCCGGTCGTCGGCACGCACGCTGGCGCCGGCGCGAAAGTCGCGCGCGATGTCGGCGACGTAATCGCCGTTGTAGGCCGCAGCCGGCCACTCGGCATCGCCTGGTGCGGCACCGCGCAGCCGTGCCTGCACCGAGTGGGCCAGCGTGGCGATCTGCACGCCGGCATCGTTGTAATAGAACTCGCGCGCGACCTCGACGCCCTGGGTTGCGTAGAGATTGCAGAGCGCATCGCCGAGGGCCGCCTGGCGGCCATGGCCGACATGCAGCGGCCCGGTCGGATTGGCCGAGACGAATTCGACGATCACGCGCTCGCCACGCTCGCCCTGGCTGCGCAGGCCGAAAGAATCGCCGGCAGCGCGGATTTCGGTCACCACCGCCTGCCGCGTGGCGGCCTTCAAACGCAGGTTGATGAAGCCCGGCCCGGCAATTTCCATTTGCTCGACCCAGCGCTGCACCCGCGCATCACGCCACAGCGCGTCGATCAGCGCCTGCGCGATGTCGCGCGGCGAACGCTTCAGCGGCCGCGCCAGCGCCATCGCCGCGGTGCACGCCAGATCGCCGTGCCCGGCCTGTTTGGGCGACTCGAAAACCGCCGGATGCGACGTCGCTCCCCCGACTTCGGCCATGGCCGAGGCGAGCGCGCTCAGCAGCTCCTGTTGGGCTTGAATCATCGACGAATTCTAAGGTTGGGCCCTGCCCGCGTGAATGCGTCACGCCGGCGGGCGGCCGCGCTGTGGAATGATCGGCGCCCCGACCGTCGCAATGCCGCCTGTGCCCTCCCCATTCGACACCCATTCGGGTGAAGCCACGCGCAATGCCCCGGCCCGAATCGGCAAGTACGCCGTGCTGCGCCTGATCGGCGAGGGCGCGACCAGCGACGTCTATCTCTGCCGCGACGAATTTCACCGCCGCGAAGTGGCGGTGAAGCGGCTGCGGCCATCCGCTGGCGGCAACAGCGGGCGCTACCTCGAGCGCTTCTTCAATGCCGAGGCGGCGCTGGTGGGGCGGCTGCAGCATCCCAACGTGGTGCAGATCCACGACGCCGTCGCGGACCCCATCGCCCCCTATCTGGTGATGGAGCACGTGCCGGGCGGGACGCTGCGCTCGCACTGCCGCTCGGACCGGTTGATGCCGCTCGACCAGATCGTCGAGATCGGTTTCAAGTGCGCCATGGCGCTGAGCTATGTCTTCGGCCAGGGCATCATCCACCGCGACGTCAAGCCGGCCAACCTGCTGACGGTGGTCAGCGGCGACGGCATCGTCACCGACGTGAAGATCACCGACTTCGGCAGCGCCTTCAACATGACCGCGGACACGACGCAGATCTTTCGCGTCGGATCGCTCGCCTACATGTCGCCCGAGCAACTCGACGGCGGCGTGCTCGATGCCCGTGCCGACATGTATTCGCTCGGTGCAGTGCTCTACCACCTGATCGCCGGCCGGCCGCCTTTCGACGCCGAAGCGCATGCAACGATGATGCATCAGGTCTGCCATGGAACGCCGCAGCCGCTGACCGAGCAGCGCGCGGGCCTCTCGCCGGCAGTCGACGCCGTCATTCAGCAGGCGCTGGCGAAAACACCGGACGCGCGCTACCCCGACTGGGAGCGATTCGCCAAGGCGCTCAGCGCGCTGGTGTCGAACCAGCAGGTGCCGCGCGGCAAACGACAGGGTGTCCTCGACTCGGAGCGCTTCACCCTGCTGCGCTCGCTCGAGTTCTTTTCCAGCTTCGGCGACGTCGAACTGTGGGAGGTGGTGCACCGCGCACGCTGGCAGCGCTTTGCGGTCGGCCATTCGCTCTACCGCAAGGACGAGGAAGGCGGCAGCACCTTCCACATCATCGCCCAGGGCGCTGTCGAGGTGATCCGCAACGGCGAGGTGGTGGTGCGCCTCGGCGCGGGCACCTCGGTCGGCGAGATGGCCTACCTGGCGCCGAACCCCGAGCTGCGCATCCACAGCACCGACGTGGTCGTCAGCGAGCCCGCGACGACGATCTCGTTCACGCCCGGGACGCTGGCGCAGACCAGCCCCGGCTGCCGTCACCTGTTCGACGAAGCCTTCATCCGCGTGCTGGTGCGGCGGCTGCACGCCGCCCACGAGCGGCTGGCGCATCCGCGGCGCATCCTTTGACGTTGCGCCGATTCGACAGTCCTGCCGCAGCACCGGATTGCCGGCCTTGCGCCGCCATGCTCGAATCGTCGCCGGCAATCACGCCGCGAAACGAGGAGTTCCCGATGAAGAACATGCTGACGACCGCCGCCCTGCTTGCCTTGGTGCTGTCGCCGCTGGCGCACGCCGCCGACGCGGCCAGCGGCGCGCGCGCCGCGAGTGCCCCGCGCGCAACGAGTGCAATGAGCACCACGAGTGCCACGAGCGCCGCCGCCAGCTCGCCGCGGGCGGCGAGCAAGCCGGCGTCGCAGCAGTCGAGGATGAAGGAATGCAACGAGAAAGCCGCCGGTATGAAGGGCGACGAGCGCCGTGCCGTGATGAAGGAGTGCCTCTCAACGAAGACCGGTGATGCCAAGGCCGGCGACAAGGCGGTGTCGGCGACCGCTGGCGGGCCAAGGACGCCAAGGAGACCAAGCAGGCGCAGGGAACCTCGTCAGGCCCGGAAACGCAGCAAAGCCGCATGAAGACCTGCAACGCCGACGCCAAGGGCAAGTCCGGCGACGAGCGCAGGGCGTTCATGAAGGGCTGCCTGAGCAACAAGCCGGCGTGAATTGGCGGCGACTCCACGAAGCCCGGCCCCGGCCGGGTTTTTTCATGGCGGGTGCCCGAGCACACCGAGGCGAGCCGGTTGCCACCGCCTGTGGGGGGCCCATCGGCGCACCGGCCGCCGCCGGGTAGGCTCCGCCCCCACGCCGCGGCGGTCGGGCCCCCGGGCGGGGCAAGGCTCAAGCGGAATACATTGCGCGCCTGGACACCTCTCGAACCTCGTATGTCTGCCTTGCTGCCCGACCTGCCACCCCAAAGCCCTGCCGCAGTCCCAGGCGCCGTGCTGTTCGATGCCTACGGAACGCTGTTCGACGTCTACAGCGTCGGTGCCCTTGCCGAGCAGCTGTTCCCCGGCTTCGGCGAGCGGCTCGTCGTGATCTGGCGCGACAAGCAGATCGAGTATTCGCGCCTGTGCTCGATGAGCGGCGAGAACGGGGCGCATTACCGTCCCTTCAGCGAACTCACCCGAGCCGGGTTGCGCCATGCCATCGAGCGGCTGCGCCTGCCGCGGGGTGGCGACGCCGAGGAGCAGCTGATGGCGCAGTACCTGCGCCTGAGCCCGTTTCCTGAAAATCGCGAGGTGCTGGTCGAACTCCGGGCGCGCGGCATTCGCACCGGCATCCTGAGCAACGGCGACGCGGCCATGCTCGATCCGCTGGTGGCCCATGCCGGTTTCGACACGCTGCTCGACCAGGTGCTGAGCGTCGACCCGGTGCGCCGCTTCAAGACCGACCCCGCCGCCTACGCGCTCGGGCCGCAAGCCTTCGGCCTTGCCGCCGCGCAAATCCTGTTCGTCTCGAGCAACGGCTGGGATGCGCTCGGCGCCACCTGGTACGGCTACACCACGCTCTGGATCAACCGGCAGGACCTGCCGTTCGAGTCGCTCGACCCCCCGCCGACGCGCATCGGCCGAAGCCTGCGCGACGTGCTCGGATTTTTTCCTTCCTGAACCTTCTGCCACACCTTTCCGCATCGAGGACCCGCAAATGACCGACCGCATCCCCTGCCACCGACTTCAGGTCGCCACCGTGCTGCACCGCTTCATCGAATCCGAGGTGCTGCCCGACACCGGTGTGCAGAGCGCCGATTTCTGGCGCGGCTTCGACGCGCTGGTCGCCGACCTGGCACCGAAGAACCGTGAGCTGCTTGCCGAGCGCGACCGGCTGCAGTCACAGCTCGACGAGTGGCATGCCCGCAACCCGGGTCCGATCGCCGACATGGCGGCCTACCGCGGCTTTCTCGAGTCGATCGGCTACCTGGTGCCGCCGCCGGCCAATGTGCAGGCGACGACCGCCAACGTCGACGACGAGCTGGCGCGCCAGGCCGGCCCGCAGCTGGTGGTGCCGGTGCTCAACGCGCGCTACGCGCTCAACGCTGCCAATGCGCGCTGGGGCTCGCTCTACGACGCGCTCTACGGCACCGACGCGATTGCGCAGACCGGGACGACCGGGGCGGGCTACGACCCGCAGCGCGGCGCCGAGGTGATCGCCTATGCGCGCCGCTTCCTCGATCAGGCGGCGCCGCTCGAAGGCGGCTCGCATGCGGACGCCACCGGCTACCGCATCGAAGGCGGCCGGCTGGTGGTCGCGCTGCAGGGCGGCGCGACGGCGGCGCTCGCTGGCGGCGCCACGCTGGTCGGCTGGCAGGGCGACGCGGCGTCGCCGTCGGCGGTGCTGCTGCGCCACCACGGCCTGCATCTGGAAATCCGCATCGACCGCAGCACGCCGATCGGCGCCGGCGATGCAGCCGGCGTGGCCGACGTGGTGCTCGAAGCCGCGCTGTCGACGATCCTCGACCTGGAGGACTCGGTCGCCGTGGTCGACGCCGAAGACAAGGTGATCGCCTACCGCAACTGGCTCGGCATCCTGAAAGGCACCCTGACCGAGCAGGTCAGCAAGGGCGGCAAGCAGCTTCACCCGCGGCCTCAACCCCGACCGCGTCTACACGGCGCCGGACGGCGGCGAGGTGCGGCTGCACGGCCGCTCGCTGATGTTCCTGCGCAATGTCGGCCACCTGATGACCAACCCGGCCATCCTGTACGACGGCGAGCGCGAGATTCCCGAAGGCATCCTCGATGCGGTGGTGACGGTGGCCATCGCCATGCACGACCTGCAGGGCCGTGGCGCGGGTGGCATCCGCAATTCGCGCACCGGCTCGGTCTACATCGTCAAGCCGAAGATGCACGGCCCCGCCGAGGTCGCCTTTGCCGGCGAGCTGTTCGGCCGGGTCGAGCAGCTGCTCGGCCTGGCGCCGAACACCGTCAAGCTCGGCATCATGGACGAGGAGCGCCGCACCAGCGTCAACCTGAAGGCGTGCATCGGCGAGGCCGCCGCGCGGGTGGCGTTCATCAACACCGGCTTCCTCGACCGCACCGGCGACGAGATGCACACCGCCATGCTCGCCGGGCCGATGCTGCGCAAGGGCGACATGAAGGCGACGCCGTGGATCCAGTCCTACGAGCGCAACAACGTGCTGGTGGGGCTTTCATGCGGCCTGCGCGGCAAGGCGCAGATCGGCAAGGGCATGTGGGCGATGCCCGACCTGATGGCGGCGATGCTCGAACAGAAGATCGCCCATCCGAAGGCCGGTGCCAACACCGCCTGGGTGCCCTCGCCCACGGCAGCGACGCTGCATGCGCTGCACTACCACCAGGTCGACGTGGCCGCGATCCAGCAGGAGCTCGAGCAGACCGATGCCGACGGCGAGCGCGACAAGCTGCTCACCGGCCTGCTGACGGTGCCGGTGGCCACGAATCCGAACTGGTCGGATGCCGACAAGCAGCAGGAGCTCGACAACAACGCCCAGGGCATCCTGGGTTATGTCGTGCGCTGGATCGACCAGGGCGTCGGCTGCTCGAAGGTGCCCGACATCCACAACGTCGGCCTGATGGAGGACCGCGCGACGCTGCGCATCAGCAGCCAGCACATCGCCAACTGGCTGCACCACGGCGTCGTCACCGAGGCGCAGGTGCGCGCGACCTTCGAGCGCATGGCCGCGGTCGTCGACCAGCAGAACGCCGGCGATCCGCTCTACCAGCCGATGGCGGGGAACTTCGAAACGTCGTCGGCGTACCGGGCGGCGCTCGATCTGGTGTTCAAGGGCAAGGAGCAGCCGAGCGGGTATACGGAGCCGCTGCTGCATGCGTGGCGGTTGCGGGTCAAGGCGGGGGTTGACGCGGGGTGAGCGTTCGACGCAACGCCGGTGGCGGCATTGAACGGATTGGACTTGTCGCGATCGGCCGAACCGGAATGGCGGCTCCAACCGCAGAGCCGCTCGTCCGCCGCCGGTTCTTTTCCGCCGCGGCGGCGGCGCTGAGCGCCATCGGCGCCTCGAAAACCCGCCGCGCTGTTCTCGTGGTGCTCGGCTGAAGCAGCGAATGGGCAAACCCGTCGTCAGCCGGATTCAGAGGCGCCGGCGCCTCATCGTGGTCGTGCTGCTCGCGCTGGCGGCAGTCGGCGCGGTCGTGCGCCATCTCAGCGACCCGGCTTCGCTGATCCACGACCTCGGCACGCTGCTGCTGGTGCTGTGGGTGCCGGCGGTCGGCAACATCATCGGCTATCTGATGGCGCGCTTTGCGCGCCGGCCGCCTACCACCGGCTTCCCGCCGCAGGCGCCATTCGTTGCCGAGCGTCTGGCCGACGTGCGCTTCGACGCCGCAACGCCCGACCTCGCGCGCCCGCTCGCCTGCACGCTGCTGCAAGGCAGCGAAGCCTTCACCGCCCGGCTGCGCAGCGCCGCACCGGCGGATGCCGAGCGGCGGCGGTCGAACTGCAGTTCCTGGTGCCCGGGGTGGCGCTGCCGCGGTTCGCGCCGGGCGCGGAATTCCGCGTCGTCTTCGGGCAGACGGCGGTCGGCGAAGGCCGCGTGCGTTGAGCGTGGCGTCGCCGCCGACGCTCGCCGCGCTGCAGGCGCGGCACGGCCCGCGCTACCGCTGGTGGGTGCTGCTGACGGTGATGATCGGCACGATGGCGTCGATCATGGCGTCGACCATCATCAATGTCGCCCTGCCCGACCTGAGCCGCCATTTCGTGCTCGGCCAGGACCGGGCGCAGTGGTTGTCGTCGGGCTTCATGGCGGCGATGACCGTCTCGATGCTGACGACGCCGTGGCTGCTCGAACGCCACGGCTACCGCCGCCTGTACGCCGGCGCCGTGGCGCTGCTGATGGCCGGCGGCATCGCCGGCGGCCTGGCGCAGACCTTCGGCTGGGTGCTGGCGATGCGTGTGGTCGAGGGCCTTGCCGCCGGCGTGCTGCAGCCGATTCCGGCGATCATCGTCCTCCATGCCTTCGACCGCGGCGAGCAGGGCAAGGCGATGGGCGTTTTCGGCTTCGGCGTGGTGCTGGCGCCGGCGGTGGGCCCGAGCATCGGTGGCGTGCTGGTCGAGGCCTTCGGCTGGCGCTCGATCTTCTTCGTCGTGGTGCCGTTTTGCCTTGTGGCGCTGGCGCTCGCCCGGCGCTACCTGCCGCACAGCGCACCGGGTGGCGCCGCGGTGCGCGAGCGCAGCAGCCGGCTCGACGTCGTCGGGCTGGCGCTGCTGACCGTCGCGGTGCTGGCCGGCCTCAACGGCCTGGCCGAGCTGCAGGGCCGCACCACGGGCATCGGGGCCGGACTCCTGGTCCTGACCGCCTTGGCGGCAGCGGCCTTCGTGGTACGCCAGCGGCGCATCGCCGAGCCGCTGATGGAGCCGCGCCTCTTCGCCTACCGCGTCTTCGCCATGGGCAGCTGCGTCTCGTTCATCTACGGCGCGGCGCTGTTCGGCTCGACCTACCTGGTGCCGGTGTTCATGCTGCTCGGGCTGGCGATGGCGCCTTCGCGCGCTGGCGCGGTGTTGCTGCCGGCGGGCATCGTGCTGGCGCTGGTGATTCCGGTCGCCGGGCGGCTGGCCGACCGCATCGACCCGGCCCGGCTGGTTGCCTTCGGCCTGCTGCTGCTGGCGGCTTCGTTCGGCGTGATGGTCAGCGTCGGGCTCGACACCGCGCTCGCAATGATCATGCTGTGGACGGTGATCGGCCGGGTCGGCCTCGGCTGCATCCTGCCGGCGCTGAGCCTCGGGGCGATGCGCGGTCTGCCGGCCGAGCTGATCTCGCGCGGATCGAGCGCGATCAATTTCCTGCGCCAGCTCGGCGGTGCGGTCGGCATCAGCGGCGCCGGCATCGTGCTCGAATGGCGGCTGCGGGTGCATGACGACCTGCCGCTGCGCGCCTTTCATGAAACCTTTGCCGTGCTCGGGCTGATCACCGCGGTGGCGATCGTTGCCGCCTGGCAAATGCATGCCGGGCCTCCCCCGGCCGGGCCGGCTCCCTAGAATCGCCCTTCCGCCCGCACCGCTTCGTCCCTCATGTCCCTGAACCGCGAATTCAACCAGCTGCCGGCCCGTTGCGAGGTGCTTGTCGTCGGCGCGGGTCCGGCCGGCAGCGCCGCGGCGCGCACGCTGGCGCTGGCAGGGGTCGACGTCGTCCTGGTCGACCAGCACGCCTTTCCACGCGACAAGGTCTGTGGCGACGGGCTGATTCCCGACGCGCACAACGCCTTGCGCAAGCTCGGCGTGCTCGACGAGGTGCTCGAGGCGGCGCAGCGGGCCACGCACCTGGCGTGCATCGGTCCGCGCGGCGGCCATGTCGACATTCCCGGCACGCTTTCGGTGCTGCCGCGCAAGCAGCTCGACCTGATCGTCTGCCGGGCTGCCGCCGCGGCGGGCGCGAAGATGATCGCGCCGGCGCGCTTCCTGGCGCCGATCGAGGAAGAGCAGGACGGTGTGAAGAAGGTCGTCGGCGCGCGGCTGCAGCACGGCCAGCAGACGCACGACATCCGCGCCGACTGGGTGCTGCTCGCCAGCGGCGCGGTGCCGCAGGCGCTGCAGGCGGCGGGCATGTGCGAGCGGCGCACGCCGAGTGCCATCGCGCTGCGCGGCTATGTGCACAACCCGGCGATGAGCGAGCGCATCACCCGGCTCGAGGTGCTCTGGCATGGCGAGATCAAGTCCGGCTACGGCTGGATATTTCCCTGCGGCAACGGCCTCTTCAACGTCGGCGTCGGCGTCATGCACAGCCATGCCAAGGGTGCCACCGGCGGCGACATGCGCGACGTCAACCTGCGCGAGATGCTGCAGACCTTCGCCCGCATCTATGCGCCGGCGGGCGAGCTGATCGGCGGCGGCACCTGGGCGGTCGAGCCGAAGGGCGCGCCGCTGCGCTGCTCGCTCGACGGCGCGCGCTACCACCGCCCCGGGCTGATCGTCTGCGGCGAGGCGGCAGGCACCACCTACGCCTTCACCGGCGAGGGCATCGGCAAGGCGCTCGAGACCGGCATCCTTGCTGCCGAGGCGGTGCTCGAAGGGCGCGCCGGCGCGCGCGCCGAGGCCGCGGTCCGCGACACCTACCAGGAGCGGCTGCTCGCGCTGCGGCCGCGCTACGCGGTGTACGAGAAGGCGAACTCGGTCAACAGCCACCCCTGGTTGGTCGACCTGCTGGTGTGGAGCGCCAGGCGCAGCCCGAGCCGCCTGAAGCGGATGAGCGCGGTGCTCGAGGAAACCCATCTGCCGAGCAACCCGCTGTCGCCGCGCGGGCTGATGCGGCTGGTGTTCCAGCGCTAGGCGCGACGGGGCGGCGATGTGCCAGCTGCTCGGGCTCAACGCCAACACGCCGACCGACATCGTTTTCAGCTTCACCGGCTTTTCCAGCCGCGCTGACGAGCACAAGGACGGCTTCGGCGTGGCCTTCTTCGAGCAGCGCGGCGTGCGCCTGTTCGTCGACCCGCACAGCGCCCGCGACTCGCCGGTGGCCGACATGGTGCGGCGCTATCCGATCCGCTCGACCAACACCATCGCGCACATCCGCAAGGCGACGCAGGGCCAGGTGGCGCTGGAGAACACCCATCCCTTCGTTCGCGAGCTGTGGGGCCGCTACTGGGTGTTCGCGCACAACGGCAACCTCGACCGTTACGCGCCGCGGCTGCACGCGGCCTTCCGGCCGGTCGGCGACACCGACAGCGAGCGCGCCTTCTGCTGGCTGATGCAGGAACTGGCCAAGGCACACGCCGACGTGCCGCCGATCGCCGAGTTGACGAACACGCTGCGCGAGCTGGTGCCGCAGGTCGCCGCCCACGGCACCTTCAACTTCATGCTCAGCAACGGCGAGGCGCTGTGGGCACACGCCTCGACCCGGCTGTTCCGCCTGGTGCGCCAGCATCCCTTTCGCCGTGCCCGGCTGCAGGACGATGACCTCAGCGTCGACTTTGCCGAGCTGACCTCCCCAGGCGACCGGGTCTGCGTCGTCGTCACCGAGCCGCTGACCACCGACGAGGCGTGGATCGCCTTTGCACCGGGCGAACTCGAGGTCTTCGTCGACGGCGCGCCGCAGAGCGGCCGCTGAGGGTGCACGGACCCCCATGCCGCCGACCAAACCTGTCTCCGTCACACCGCCGACCGCTGCCGCGCCGGTGGCGCGTCCACGCGGCCTCGCGGCCTGGATCGAAGCCTTCCGGCCGGCACCGCTGTCGATCGACTGGCGCGAGCGGCTGCGGTTCACCATCGGGGTTGCCCTGGTGGTGTTCGCAATTGCGGTGCTGTGCTCCTGGTGGGGGCCGGGAACGCGGCTGCACTGGATCGTGCCGCCGATCGCCGCCAGTGCGCTGCTGATCGTCGGCCTGCCGGCGAGTCCGCTGGCGCAGCCGTGGCCGGTGCTCGCCGGCACCACGCTGTCGGCACTGGTCGGCGTCGGCTGCGTGCGCTGGATCGCCGCGCCCGACCTCGCCGCCATGGCCGCGGTCGGCCTGGCGATCGGCGTCATGCTGGCGCTGCGCTGCCTGCATCCGCCGGGCGCGGCCACCGCGCTGATGATGGTCGCTGCCGGCGTCGGCGACCTGTCCGCCGTCTTCTTCCCGGTGCTCGCCAACTCGGTGCTGCTGGTCGGCTTCGGCATGGCCTACAACAACGCCACCGGGCGGCGCTATCCGCACGTCCAGCGGGCAGCCCCCGAGGTGACGCCGACGGCGCGGCCGAGCGGCAGCGAGGTCGACATCGATGCGGTGCTCGCCCGTTACAACCAGCTGCTCGACGTCAGCCGCGACGACCTGCAGGCGCTGTTCGAGCAGACCGAAGCCCAGGCCAGCGAGCGCCGGCTGGCCGAGACCCGCTGCGCCGACATCATGTCGCACGACCCGAGAAGCGTCGATTTCGGCACGCCGCTGCAGCAGGCGTGGACGCTGCTGCGCCAGCACCGCATCAAGGCGCTGCCGGTGGTGGACACCGCCCGTCGGGTGATCGGCGTGATCACGCTGACCGACTTCCTTCGCTCGAAGGACCTGGACCAGCACGAAGGCTTCACCCAGCGGCTGCGGGGCTTCATCCGCAGCAGCCTTTCCAGCCACACGAGCAAGCCCGAAGTCGTCGGCCAGATGATGACCGCGGCTGCGGTGGTGGTGGATTGCGAGCAGCGCCTGATCGACGTCCTGCCGCTGTTCGTCGGCAGCGGCCATCACCACGTGCCGGTGATCGACGGCGAGCGGCGGCTGGTCGGCATGCTGACCCAGTCGGACGTCATGGCGGCGCTGGCAGGGCACATCGCGCCGCCCGAGTAACGGCGCGCTCAGCCGAGCGTGTCGGCCCAGATGTTGAGCGCCCAGTTCCTCGCGTAGTCCCCTTCGAGCTCGCTCGGGCGCGCCGACACGCCGCCGGAGCCGGGCACCGCAACCAGCGTGCGCCGCACTGCGTCCCAGCCATGGACCGACGCGACATGAATCGCTTCGCGGTCGGAGACGTGGCTGTAGCAGGTGTTGGTCAGCATCGGCGCCGGATTCGGCGGCTGGCCGTCGAAGGCATCGACGATTGCCGCAGCGCAGACCTTCGCATGCTGGTTGGCCATGTGCGCCGACTTCGGCATGAACGGCGCGGCGAGCAGCGCGTCGCCGAGGACGTGGACATTCGCCGCACGCTTCGATTCGAAGCTCAGGAAGTCGACCTCGCACCAGCGCGGGCTGGCAAGCCCGGCCTGCAGTGCGATCGCGCCGGCACGTTGCGGCGGAATGACGTTGAGCACGTCGGCGCGGACCTTTTCACCGAGTTCGGAAATGGCCGTTGCCGCGCTGGCATCGACGTCGACGGTCTTGAACCGGGGCCGGTACTCGACCATGCCCGGGTAGCGCTCGGCCCAGACCTGCTTGAACAGCGCACCCTTCGAAACGACGTCGTCGTTGGCGTCGAGGATCAGCAGCTTCGAACGGGGCTTGGCCCGGCTGAAGTAGTTCGCCACCTGGCAGGCGCGCTCGTACGGCCCGGGCGGACAGCGGTAGGGCTGCGGCGGAACCGTGATGACGAAGGTGCCGCCATCGGGCATGGCTTCGAGCTGCGCGCGCAGCGCCGTCGTCTGCGGCCCGGCCTTCCAGGCGTGCAGCACCTGCTCGCGGGCGCCGGGGCGCCGCATCCCGGGCAATTCGTCCCAGATGAAATCGACGCCAGGCGAGACGACCAGGCGGTCGTAGGCCAGCGTCGCGCCACCGGCCAGGCGCACGTTGCGCTTCTCCGCATCGATGGCTGTCGCCGTGTCGCGAACCAGGCGCACGCCGTGGCGGCTGGCCAGCGCGTCGTAGCCCATCGTCAGGTCGGCAAGCCTTGCCGAACCGCCCAGCACCAGGTTCGACAGCGGGCACGAAACGAATGCCGGCTGCGGCTCGACCAGCGTGACGGCGATGCGCCCGCCGCTCCAGACGCGCAGCGTCTTGGCGGCGGCCGCACCACCGTAGCCGCCGCCGATGACCACGACATGCGGCTGGGCCTTGCCACCGACCGCCGCGCAGCCGGCGAGGCCCGCCGGCCCGGCTGCGATCGCGCCGATGAACGCACGACGCTTCACGGCTTCTGCGCCGAGAAGAAGGCGGCGAGCGCCTCGATCTGCAGGTCCGTGTAGCCACGCGCGAGCTGGTGCATGACCGTCGCCGGTCGGCTGCCCGCCTTGAACTCCTTCATCCTGGCGACCAGCAACCCCTGGGGTTGACCGGCCAGCGGCGGCAGCCCGCCACCGGCGGCGACGCCTTCCGCGCCATGGCAGGCGGCGCAGGTGGCGGCCAGCCGGCGCCCGGTCGGGTCCGCATCGGCGGCAATGGCGACGGGAGCGACGAGCCCCAGCGCGAGGGTGGCCATCAGGCATTCGAGCTTCGTCATCGTTTGGGCCTCCTCAAGGCCGAACCCCCGGCGCTTCGAGTGGCATGCCTCTCGCCCGCGACGCCAGGTACAGCTCGAGCTCGACGAGTTCGACCGAATCGAGCGCAAAGGGGGCTGCGCGCACGCCGCTCATGCAGTTGCGCAGGCGCCGCTGCAGCGAGCCGAGGCCTTGCCATTCGAGCCGGTAGATCGGATAGCCGGTCGGATGCGCCTGCGGTATCGGATTGCCGCCGAGGCGCCGGCCGGCGTTGGCGTCGTGGCACTGCGCGCACGACAGGTTGAGCTGGCCGAGGCGCTGCTGCCAGCGCGCCTCGCCGCGGGCGATGAACGGTTCCAGGCGGGGATCCGTGGGCGGCGCCGTGGGCAGGGTGCGCGACTGCAGCGCGACGTAGCTTTCCAGGCCGAGCAGTTCGGCGCTTTCGGGCCGCAGCGGCGCGGCATGCTGATGGCGCTGGCGGCATTCGTTGATCCGCTGGCCGAGGTTCAGCGGCCGCTCGCGGAGCGTGTCGAAGGCCGGATACCGCGCGGCGACGCCACGCATGCTGCCCGGCGCGGCGCCGTGGCAGGCGGCGCACGACTTGTCGCTGCGGCCGGCCGGCCGATTCCACAGCGCCTCGCCGTCCTTGACCCACAGCATCGCCGGGTTGAGTGAATCGTCGCGCTGCATGGCTTGCGTCGACGCGCCCATGTCGTCGAAGCCCGAGCGCCGCGGGTCGGCGGCACCGGGCGGCGCCTGCGCCCCGGCGGGCCCGGCGAGCAGGCCGCCGAGAAGCGCGGTCAGGCCGAGCCGTCGCCGCATCGGCTGTCAGCCGCTGACCGTGATCGCCACCGTCTCGGTGTGCGTGAAGCCTTCGTCGCCTTCCCAGATGAAGCTGAGCGTCCCGCTTTCGGTGGCGACGGTGTGGAAGGCGACGAACGGGTTGGCGGCGATGGCCGGCGAGATCTCGGCGCTGAACACCGGCTCGCCGTTGTAGCGGCAGCTGATGCGCCGCACGATGTTGCGCGCCAGCAGCTTGCCGTCGGCACCCGGCCGGAAGCCGCTTTCCATCGGATGGCCGATCAGCGTGCGCACTTCGATGACCTCGCCGCGCCGGGCCGTCGCCGGCATCTGGATCAGCGCGCGTGCCATCAGGCTTCCCCCTCGATGCAGGCGGCGAGCGTCACCACCACGTCGGCCGTGCTCGACCAGAAGCTGCCGTCGGACATCCGCGCGATCGCGATCAGCTTCTGCGAGGTTGCCAGGCGAATCCGCGTCGAGACCACCGCCTTGCCGGCGCGCGGCCCGAGCGTGAACTGAGCGACTTCGGGCTGCGGATTGCGCTCGTTGAAGACGGCGATGGCCGTGACATGGTCGGCCGCGGTCATCGGGCTGTCGACGCTGACGGTGACCGGCACCGCGTTGGCGTTGTCGACCAGGCCGGCGACGTCGAGCACCACCTTGCCAGGCGTCACCGCGGCGCCGCCGGTGAACTTGGCGATCGCCACCGCCTGCGCCAGCGGCGTTGCGCGGGCTTGGCGCAGCGGCGCCGCAGACGCAGCGAAGCCTGCCGCGCCGGCCAGCAACAGCCGGCGCCGCGCGGCGCGACGCGAATCGAGCGGTGGGTGCGTCTTCATGCCCGTCGTCGAGGTCTTCAATGTCGCAGCGTTTGCAGAAACGCGACGACATCCTCGACCTGTTGCGCGTCGAGCAGCGGCTTGCCCTGCCAGGCGGCGCCGACGCGCTCGAAGCCGTCGATGCGGTGGTACGAGGGCATGATCGTCGCCGGGTTCAGCCGCCCGGCGTCGACGATGCGCAGGCGCAGCTGGCCGGCCGACCAGCGCGACCCGGCGCCTGCGAGATCGGGTGCGAGGTCGCCCTGGAAGCGCTCGTCGGGAAAGGGCCCGCTGTGGCACAGCAGGCAGAGCCCCGTCTGCCGGCTGGCCGCAATCGAGCGGCCGCGCGCTGCGTCGCCGGGCTGCGCGGTCAGCGGCTGGGGAATCGCGTCGCCGACCACGCCGAAGGCGACGACGCCCGGCACCTGTGCGGCCGCGCTCGACGACGCCAGCGCGATCAGCGCCAGCCGCCCGGCGCGCAGCCAGCGCCGAGTCCGGCGAGGCGCACCGGGCGGCGTACCCACCGCCCGCAGGGCCGGCATCCGGCGCCCGATCTTCATGCCCGCTTCAGGCTGTGGTTCTTCAGCGGCAGGTCGCGAATGCGCTTGCCGGTGGCGGCGAAGATCGCGTTCAGCACCGCCGGCGCGGCGACGGCGATCGTCGGCTCGCCGACGCCGCCCCAGAAGCCGCCGGACGGCACGACGAACGGTCTCGACCTTCGGCATGTCGCTCCATGTGCAGGACCGGGTAGCTGTCGAAGTTGGTCTGCTCGATGCTGCCCGTCCTTGACGGTGCATTCGCCGAACAGCGCCGCCGACAGGCCGTAGACGAACGAGCCTTCGACCTGCGCCTCGATCTGCTGCGGGTTGACCGCGTAGCCGGGGTCGGTCGCGGCGACGATGCGGTGGACCTTCAGCTCGCCTTCGGCGTTGACCGACACCTCGGCGCAGGCCGCCACATAGCTGCCGAAGCCCATGCGTCTGCGCCAGCCCGCGAAAGACGCCCTGCGGCGGCGGCTTGCCCCAGCCGACGCGTGTCGGCGACCGCATTCAGCACGGCGAGGTGCTTCGGGTGCGTTGGCCATCAGCTTGCGGCGCAGCGCCAGCGGGTCCTGCTTGGTCGCGTGCGCCACCTCGTCGATGAAGCACTCGAGGTAGATCGCGTTCTGGTTCAGGTTGACGCCGCGCCAGAAGCCCGGCGGCACCGTGCGGGTTGCGCATCGCATGGTCGATCAGCAGGTTCGGGAAGCTGTAGCCGATCGAGGCTTCGGGCCCCGGCGGGTTCAGGCCCTGGAAGACGACCGGGTCCTTGCCGTCCTTGATGTTCTGCGGAAACAGGCCGGCGACGATCGACTGGCCCGAGATGCGCATGTGCAGCGCCGGTGATCGTTGCCCTTGCGCGTCGAGGCCCGCGGTCAGCTTGCACTGCGTGACCGGGTGGTAGCGGCCGTGCAGCATGTCCTCTTCGCGCGTCCAGATCAGCTTGACCGGCGTGCCGGGCATCTCCTTGGCGATCAGCACCGCCTGGCGCACCCAGTCGTGCACGGCGCCGCGCCGGCCGAAGCCGCCGCCGAGCATGCAGCTTGTAGACCTCGCACTGGCTCGGCGGCAGGCCGGCGGCCTCCGACGCGGCGGCGAGCGCGGCCTCGCCGTTCTGCGTCGGCGTCCAGACCTCGCAGCGCTCGGGCGTCCAGCTTCGCCGTGGCGTTCATCGGCTCCATCGTCGCGTGGTTCTGGTAGCGGGTACGAGTAGACCGCCTCGACCTTGCGCGCGGCACGCGGCAATCGCCTGCCGGCGCGTCGCCGTTCTCGTTGCCGACGACCGCATCGTTGGCGTCGAGCCCCGCCTTCAGCATCGGCGCGATGCGCCGCGCTCGACAGCGTTGCGTTCGGCCCCTCGTCCCACTCGATCGGCAGCGCGTCGAGCGCGGTCTTGGCGCGCCACCAGGTGTCGGCGACCACGGCGACCGCGCTGTCGCCGACGCGGACGACCTTCTTCACGCCGGGCCGCTTGGCGATCGCCGCGGCGTCGAAGCTCTTCAGCTTGCCGCCGAACACCGGGCAGTCCTTGATCGCCGCGTTCAGCATGCCCGGGCAGCTTCAGGTCGCATGCCGTAGACCTGCGCGCCGGTCGTCTTGTCGACGGTGTCGAGCCGCGCCAGGCGCTTGCCGGCGAGCTTCCAGTCCTTCGGGTCCTTGAGCGCGACCTCGGTCGGGCGGCTCAGCTTCGCCGGCCGCTGCGGCGACCTTGCCGTAGGTCGTCGTGCGCCCCGAGGGTGCGTGGGTGATCACGCTGCTTGCCGACGCGGCATTCGGCCGACCGGCACCTTCCACTCGTCGGCCGCGGCCTGCACCAGCATCATCCGCGCCGTGGCGCCGCCCTTGCGCACGTAGTCGTGCGATTCGCGGATGCCGCGGCTGCCGCCGGTGGAGAAGTTGCCCCAGACGCGCTTGCGCGCCAGGTTCTGGCCCGGCGTCGGGTATTCGGTCGTCACCTTGCGCCCAGTCGCATTCGAGCTCCTCGGCGACCAGCTGCGCCAGGCCGGTCAGCGTGCCCTGGCCCATCTCGGAGCGGGCGATGCGGATGACGACCGTGTCGTCGGGCTCGCACCACCACCCAGGCGTTGACTTCGGGCGTCGCACCGCTGGCCTGCGCCGCGGCGTCGCCGGCAAAGGGAACGTTGAAGCCGACGACCAGGCCGCCGAGCGCCGTCGCCGAGCTGCCCAGGAACTGGCGCCGCGTTGCCGCGAGGCCACCGGCGGGGAGATTGGTCGGCGCTCATGTGATGCTCCCGTTGACGTGTCGGATCGCCAGCCCGGCGGACTTGGTGTCGCCGCCGCTGGCCACGACCTTGATCGCCGCGCGCACGCGGTTGTAGGTGCCGCAGCGGCAGATGTTGGTCATCGCCTGCGTCGATGTCGGCATCGGTCGGGTTCGGCTTGGCCTTCAGCAGCGCCGCCGCCGCCATGATCATCCCGCTCTGGCAGAAGCCGCACTGCGGCACGTCGAGCGCCACCCAGGCCTTCTGCACCGGATGCGTGCCATTCGGGCGACAGGCCCTCGATGGTGACGATCTTCTCGGTCGCGCCGACGGTCGACGCCGGCCGCACGCAGCTGCGCGTCGGCACGCCGTCGATGTGCACCGTGCAGGCGCCGCACTGGGCGATGCCGCAGCCGTACTTGGTGCCGGTCAGCCCGAGCTGCTCGCGCAGCACCCACAGCAACGGCGTGTCTTCCTCCGCCTGAAATTCGCGCAGCGCGCCGTTGACATGAAGTTTCGCCATTCTGGGCTCCTGCCGGCAGTTCCGGCGCGATGGATGAACATGGGGATGGTGCGGAGCTTAGCCGCCCCGGGCCTTTCGGGCCATCGGCAAAAGCGAGCACACGCCAGGGTGGCTGGGCCAGTGTCGCGCTGCCTACACTGCGCACCTCCCCCGCCTTCGGACGCGGCCATGTCGATTGCCCGTACAACCCCGCCGCTGGTGCGCCACTTTCGCCAGGCGCTGCTGTGGCCGCTGCGGCTGATGCCGGTTCACGGCACGTCGACGGCGCCGGGCCGCCGCCAGCGGCCGTGGCAGCTGCTGCGCGACCTCGGCGAGGCCTGTCCCTGGCGCGAGATCGGCGACGAGATCAACGACGAGCGCCAGCGTTTCCACGAGCGGCACTACAACGAGTTCGTCACCTTCCTGCCGTACGTGCAGCGCTTCCTCTACGGCGAGGGCCGCTCGCGGCGCGATCCGGGCGACACCGGTTCGGGTTCGCCGATGCGCGTCTTCCGCCGCAACGACCTGCAAGCCGTGCGGGTGCGGCCGCGCCCCGGCGACGAGCCGATCACGCTCGACATCGTCCATGTCGACCTCTATTTCTTCTACGACGTCGACGTGGTGATGGTCAACGTCGAGCTGCGCGGCGACGACCTGCCGCTCGACTGCGTGCAGGAGCTGCTCTATCGCTTCGGCCGCGCCTATCCCGCCGGCTGGGACGCGCACGGCCGGCCGCAGCACGGCATGGCGGGCGTCGAATGGCTCGGCGCGGGTGGCGAGGTGCTGGCGGCATCGGACGCTGCCGAGCGCGAGGCCTTTCTCGCGCATGTGCTCGAACACCGCGCGCCGCGCTTTTCCGCCGACTGGTCGTTCCTGCTCGAGCCGCTGGTCAGCGACCATTCCGAACGCCCGGGCGCGCTGCGCTACCGGCAGATCGAGTACCACCGCATGCCGCTGATGGCGTATCTGGCCCTCGACGAGCCGCGCCGGCTCAGCCGCGGCGACTTCATCCGCCTCGGGCTGGTCACCGGCGCGGCGGATCGTCGCGACGACGATCCGGCCGAGGGCGGCGCCGGAGTCGGGTTGCCCTATGCCCCGGAGCACCTCGCCGATTTCGAGCAGCGCTTCTGCTACGACCGCTTCTGGGCCGACGTCGGCCCGGCGCCGAACACCCGCTACCTCTGCAGCGGCCACGCGCTGGTGGTCGTCGGCCAGGCCGACTCGGCGTACTACGCCTGCCGCGAGCGCGGCGTGCTGGCGCAGTTCCGCCACCAGCATTTCCTGCTGTTCCTGATCGCGCATTTCCAGAAGGCGGCGCTGCTGATGTTCTCCGACCGGCTGGTCGAGGCGCTGAAGGGGCTCGACGTCGGCGACGCGGCGAGCATCCGCCGCTTCAAGCGCGACATCCGCGCCAGCTTCGAAGGCTTCCTGCGCTTCACCCACCGCTACTGGTTCCACGAGGTGTCCGAGCAGGCGCAGGTACGCTCGCTGTTCAACCTCTGCGTCAGGCATCTCGGTGTCGACCCGCTGTACGCCGAGGTCAAGGAGCGCATCGCCGACATGAACAGCTACCTCGACGCCGACAGCCTGCGCCGCCAGGCCAACACCGTGGTGCGGCTGACGGTGGTGACGATCTTCGGCCTGATCGGCACCGTCACCACCGGCTTCCTCGGCATGAACCTGCTGGCCGAGGCCGACGCGCCGCTCGGCCGCAAGCTGGCGATGTTCGCCGTGGTCTTCGGGCTGACGACCGTGCTGACCGGCTACACGATGGTCAAGTCCAAGCGCCTGTCGGACTTTCTCGACGCGCTCACCGACGAGCGGCTGCCGGGACGGCAGAAGCTGCACGCGCTGGCGGCCGTCTGGCGGCGCGAGGCGGATTGAAGGCCGCTCGCCTGGCTGCGGCGAACGGCGGCCGTTTCAGCCCGGGGCGGCTGGCGCTGGCCGGCCTGGTGTCGCTGGCGGTGGCGATGGGCATCGGCCGGTTCGCGTTCACGCCGCTGCTGCCGATGATGCTGAGCGACGGTGTCGTCGACCTCGCCGGCGCCAGCTGGCTGGCGAGCGCCAACTACTTCGGCTACGTGCTCGGCGCGGTGCTTTGCGTCGCCCAGCCGGCGATCTGGCAGCGGCTCGGCCTGGCGCCGTTCCGCGCCGCGGCCTGGGTGCGCGGCGGGCTGACGGCGACGGTGCTGCTCACCCTGGGCATGGCGCTGCCAGTGCCCGTCGCCTGGCCGACGCTGCGCTTCGCCGCCGGCGTGGCGAGCGCGCTCGTCTTCGTCTTCACGTCGGGGTGGTGCCTGGCGCGGCTCGCCGAGCGCGGCGCGCCGGCCCTGGGCGGGCTGATCTATGTCGGGCCGGGGATCGGCATCGCCGTCGGCGGGCTGCTGACCAGCGGCCTGGTGGCGCTCGACAGCCGGGCGGCCAGTGGCTGGCTGCTGTTCGGCGTCCTGGCTGCGCTGCTGGCGGCCTGCATCTGGCGGGTCTTCGATGCATCGGCTGTGCTGGCGGCTGCACCGCCCGCCACGGCAACCCACGCGGCGCCGGCAGGCAGCGAAGCACCCGTCGAGCCGCCGACCTGGCGGGTCGAACTCGGGCTGCTGACCGCGGCGTATGCGCTCGCAGGCTTCGGCTACATCATCACCGCCACCTTCCTGCCGGTGATCGCACGCCAGGCGCTGGCCAACTCGGCCTGGCTCGACTTCTTCTGGCCGCTGTTCGGCATCGGCAGCGTCGTCGGTGCGCTGCTTTCGACCCGGCTGCACGGACTGGGCGACCTGCGCCGGCTGCTCGTCGGCTGCTACCTGATGCAGGCACTCGGCATCGCGATCGGCCTGTGGAGCCCGAGCCTCGCCGGCTTTGCCGTGGGCAGCCTGCTGGTCGGCCTGCCATTCACCGCGCTGACCTTCTTCGCCATGCAGGAGGTGCGCCGGCTTCGGCCGCTGCGCGCCGCGCCTGCAATGGGCCTGCTGACGGCGATGTACGGCATCGGCCAGGTGCTCGGGCCGCAACTCGTCGCGTGGCTGCTGGTTCGCAGCGCCAGCCCGGCAGCAGGCTTCGAGCGGGCGCTCGAGGCCGCCGCCGGTGCGCTGCTGCTCGGCGCGGCGCTGCTCGCCGCGATGAGCCTGCATTTTCCGCGGCGGCCCGGCTGAAGCCGGGCACCGCGGAAGGCCTTACAGCCGAACGGCGATGTCGAGCAACGTCGGCCCGGTGGCGCCGCCGATCTGCGACAGCGCGGCGTTGCCGCCGGTGTTGCCGATCAGCGTCGCCGCACCCGTGCTCAGCGACACGGTGTAGAGCGAGAACGGACCGGCCGCGCCGGCGCGGAATGCGGCATACGCTGCGTTCCCACCTCCGGCGATGTCGAACGCGACTGCACCGGCACGGGCGTCGATGCCGAGGGCGCCGATGTCGACCAGCGTGCCGTTGTTCGGCGGATCCTGGCGCGCGAGTACGTCGCTATTGGCATCGAAGTCGAACAGCGTCGTCGTCGTCGTGCCGGCAAAGCTGTTGGTGTAGGCCGCTGCAACCACCGTGGCGGCGCCGCTGGCGCGATTGACGTCGCCATCCGTAATGGTTGCACCGGCAGGCATGGTCGCGGTCGCATCCGGATTGATGCGCAGGCTTTGGCCGGTGTCGCTCAGGACCCGCAGCCGGTCGGCGGCAGGATTGAAGTCGACGCTGAAGCTGTTGCCACGCAGGCCGGTGAAAGGCGCGGTCGAGTCCGTCGTGTCGGCAACCAGCGTGGCCTTCAAGGTGGCGACGCCGCTGGCTGCATCGACCGTGTAGAGCCGGCCGGTGTTGGCCAGCGCATAGAGACGGCCGTCGCTCGGCCGGAAGTCGATGCCGAGCACCGTTTCGGCAGCGGCCAGGCCGCTGATCGCGACGTTCGCGGTCACCGTGTTCGGCGTGCGCGGGTCGAAGCTGACGAGGCGCGAGTCGGTGGTCAGGCCGATGACGGTCGCTGCAGCCGGCTGGCGCAGCGCCAGGCCGACGGTCGATTCGCCACCGGCGATCGGCCCGAGCGAGGTGGCTGCTGCGCTGCTCGCGGCGAGGTCGATCCGGTACAGGCTGACCGCACCGCCGACGGCCAGCGCCGCATAGCCGACGTTGTTGCGGGCATCGATATCGAAGCCGTTGACCGTGCTGGCGTTGCTGATGCCGAGTGCCACGCCGCCGCCGAGGGTGCCGTTGTTCGGCGGATCCTGCAGCAGCAGCTGGCCGGCGGCGGCGTCGATGTCGCGCAGCTGCGTGCCCGATGCGCCGGCGAAGGCGTTGGTGTAGGCCGCAGCGCTGATCGCGCTGCCGCTCAGGTTGCCGTCGGTGATCGTGGCGCCGGTGTCGACGTTGATGCGCAGGTTCTGGCCCGAGTTGCTGACCACGCGCAGCCGGTCGACCGTCGGGTTGAAGTCGACGCCGAAATCCGTGCCGACGAGCGCGGTGTACGGGTTGTCGTCGCCGGCGGTCGCCTGCAGCGTCGACTTCACGGTCGCCACCCCGGTCGACGGATCGACGGTGTAAATCCGGCCGCCGCTGGAGAGGGCGTAAAGCAGGCCGTCGGCCGGACGGTAGTCGATGCCGACCAGCGTGTCGCCGCTGGTGAGGCCCGAGACCGCGATCGAGCCGACGCTCGTGCCCGGCGTCGCCCGGTTGAACGAGACCAGACGACCCGCTGCCGTGAGCACGACGGTGTCACCGACGGCAACCGGCTGCGGCGTGGGAAGGATGTCGCCGACGCCGCCGCAACCGGCAAGGGCAGCGGCCAGGGTGGTCGTGGCAAGGGCAAACCGCGTCTTCTTGTGCATGGACGACTCCAATCGAGTGAAAGCTGGTGCGCGCGAATGGCCGCACGAATGGGGGCGAAGGGTGGAAACGTGCCTACGCACGGCGGCGACAAATGGATGCGACGCCGTGCACCAACGGCACGAGGGGCTCCCGACGGCTCTCGTTTCCACGGCCGGATCGCCGCGCTGCCCCCGGAGGGCGCACGCTGCCGGCGCCCGGGGCTCTCAGCGCTCGACCGCCAGGTGCTGGCCCGCCCAGCGCAGCAGGTCGCTCCACATGGCGCGCATCTCGGCGTCGGTCGGCGTGAAGTTGGCGTGCGGCAGCTCGATCGTCACCACCGGCAGGCTCTTGTGCAGCCCGCCGTAGGAGCCGAGCGACCCTGGAAACACGCCCAGCCGGTCGAGCACCAGCCGGCCGATGCGTTGCGGCGGCGCGCGTGGCCCGTCGAAGTCGAGCAGGCCGTAGGGTGCGTGGACGCTGACCACGAGGTCGGGTTTCCAGCGCTCGATCGTGTCGACCACGTAGCGCGATTCGGGCTCCGACACCGGCGCCTTGCCCGGCCAGCGGTTCGGGTCCTTGCGGGCCCGATCGGCCCACCACTTCTGCGCCTCGGCATGCCACTGCGGCGTCGGAAAATTGCGGTTCAGGTCGACGCCGTTCGCATTGACGCGCGTCGGACGCGCCTGCAACAGCCCGTCCGGGTTGACCGCCGGCACGAAGCGCCAGGCGATGTCGGCCGGCGCTGCCGTGGCCATGCCGATCCAGTGGAACACCAGCGACGCCGACGACAGCTCGTCGCCGTGAACGCCGCCGACCACCAGGATCCGCGGGCCGGGCCGGGCGTCCGCCGCCGGCTGGCCGGACACCCGCGGCGCGACATCGCGCTGGTAGATCGGGAAGCCCTTGACCGAGACGGCGCCCGATGGCTGCAGCAGGGCCGCCTCGCAGAGCTGCGTCGTCAGCCGCGGCAGGCGCTTGGCAAAAGCCGGGCAGTCGACCGGCTGCGCCTGGGTTGCGCCGGCAAGCGCCATGCAAAAGAAGGATGCCGCGCAGCGCGCGACCGACCGCGGCAGGCGGCTCAGGAGGGGGAATTTCACGGGCGCGAGTGTATGGGCTGGGGCTGGCGCAACGTCGAGTCACGCCTCTACCGGGCGGGCGGCTCGGCGTGGGGGGCGGGTTAGCCGTCCTTGCGCGGCGTGTCCTGCGCCGACGCGGCCTGCGGCGTCAACGCCGCGCCGCCGGTCTTGCCGGCGCGTGCGCCGAGCACCATCTCGGTCATCCAGTTGACCAGCAGCGAGGTGTAGGTCTGCTGCCAGGCTTTTTCCGACAGACCGTGGTCGGCGCCCGAGATCATGCGGTAGGTCAGCGACTGCGCGCTGCGTGCCGCCGACATGTAGTTGGCAATCACCGGGTGCGGCACCATCGAGTCGTGCTCCGACTCGACGATCAGCACGTCGCCACGGAAATCCGCGCAGGCGGCGAGCGCACGGTTGGTTTCCGGCCGGATCGAACGCTGGCGGTAGGCGACGAGCTTTTCGCGGCTCAGCTTGCGCTTCGGCGTTTCCCAGTCGTCGTCCTGATAGAGCGCCGGCACGCGCAGCGCCAGCCAGCGCACCCGCCGCAGCGCGGTGACGATGGCCGCGAGGTAGCCGCCGTAGCTGCTGCCGACGAGCGCAATCGCGTTCGGATCGACGGCGGGATGGCCGACCAGCACGTCGTAGGCGGCAAGCACGTCGCGCAGGTTGTCTTCGCGGTTGACGCTGTCGCGCTGGCTGTGGTGGCGCACATGGCCGCGCAGGTCGAAGGTCAGGCAGATGCAGCCCAGGGTCGCGATCTCGTGGGCGCGGGCGATGTACTGGTCCTGGCTGCCGTCCCAGCCGTGCACCAGCAGCACGCCGGGAATCATCGTGTCGGGGCCGACCAGCGTGCCCTCGATGTGCTGGCCGTCGACCGGGATGTCGATCGGGTTGTCACGCGTCGACATGGTCGAGCACCTCGGTGTACTTGGTCAACGGGCCGACCACGGGGTCGATGCCGCGGAAATAGACGGTGGCGCCGGCGGGCGGATCGGCGCTCTCGCCGAAGACTTCGACGGTGCGGGCGATCACGCACTGCCGCTGCGGCTGGTCGCGGAAGACTTCGAGCGCCGCGAGCTCGGCACCGCTGGCACCGCCGAGGCGCCACGACTGCTCGAGCACCGCCGAGCGCCAGCGGCCGGCGGCGTCGCGGCCGCGGACGATGTCGTAGTTGTTGCGCGAGGCGAACAGGCCGGGAAAGCAGCGCTTCGCGCCGGCGTCGTAGCGGCGCGCCTGATCGACCGCATGGCGGATCTCGTCGGCGGCCTCGAGCGCCATCAGCGCCTCGAAGTCGCCGCGCACCACGGTGAGGTCGGAGCCGCCGTAGACCGCCTCGCCGGCGTTGTTCGCCGTCAGGCGCTGGAAGCCGAAATAGCTGGCCGTCGTCGCGCCGACGCTCACCTGACCGACGCTGAAGGTGGTGACTTCGTCGAGGTTTTCTTCCAGCACCAGACCATGGTCACGGATTTCCTGCGGATCCATGCTGGCGAGGCCGGACTCGAGTTCGTCGCCCGTGCGGGCCACGAGCTGCCCGCGCCCGCCGGTGGCACGCACCGGCTTGATGCGCACCGGCCCGTCCTGCAGCAGCCGCAGCCCGGCGGCACGCGCGTCGTCGAAGCTGAAGGCCGTGAAGCCCGCAAGCACCGCGTCGCCGAGCTGCGCCGTGAAGTCGGGGTTCCAGCCGAGTGGCGCGGCGGCCGCGGGATGCAGCAGGGGATGGCTGATCGACTTGGTGGCGACGAAGGCCTGGGGCACCACACCGCCGAAGAGGTCGTCGCAGCCCTGGATGCCCAGTGCGAGAGCCTGTCGGCCGACCAGCGTGGCGCTCGGGACGAAGTAGAGCGGTGCCGACCCGCTGCTGGAGGCGTCGTAGGTGCCGGCGTAATCGTAGCCCTTCAGCTCCGCGATGCGACGCGCCATTTCGAGGCGCGTCACGCGCTCGTGCTCGCTCGAATACCCCTGGTCGGCGGCGGCGTAGGCGACCACGCGGCCACGGACGTTCGACGGCGGTTCGGTCGGTGGCATGGTGGGCCCCGGTGTGCAAAACCTGATTTTTCAGGCCCGCAGCCGTGCCGGTCTGTCGGAGAAGATGCCAATCTGCTGCCGCCCTGGCCGAGTGCCGACGAATCGCCGGCAGGTCGGGCGCGATCCCCGGCACGCGGGCTGCCTCCGGCCGCCTGGCGCATCGCCGGCAAGACAGGACCTCGTGTGTCGATTCCGACCTGGTTGATGAGCGGTGTGTGGGGCTGGGTCGCAGGCTCGGCCTTGCTGCTCGGTGCCGCGATCGGCTACCTGGTTCAGGTGCCGCAGCGCGCAATCGCCTCCGTCATGGCCTTCGGCAGCGGCGTTCTGATCTCCGCGCTGTCCTTCGACTTGATGGAAGAGGCGTTCCTGCGCGGCGGTCTCATGGCGACGGCGATCGGCTTCATCGCGGGTGCGGCGGTGTTCACGGGGGCCAATGTCGCGCTGGCCCGCCTGGGCGCGCGGCACCGCAAGCGCTCCGGCGCGATGCAGCCGAGCGAGGACGAGCACGGCGGTAGCGGCCTGGCGATTGCAGTCGGCGCCTTGCTCGATGGCATTCCGGAGTCGATCGTCATCGGCTTGAGCATGCTCGAAGGCGCCGGCGTCAGCGTGGCCGTCGTCGTGGCGATCTTCCTGTCCAACGTTCCCGAGGGGCTTTCCAGCGCCGCGGGGTTCAAGGCAGCGGGACGCTCCGCCCTCTATGCATTCGGAATCTGGGGCGTGATCGCCTTCGTCTCGGGGCTGTCCGCAATCGCCGGATACGTGCTCTTCCGGAACTTCTCGCCCGGCGTGATTTCGGCGACGACGGCCGTCGCTGCGGGTGCGATCCTCGCCATGCTGGCCGACACGATGGTTCCGGAAGCCTTCCACGAGGCCCACGACCTGGCAGGCCTTTTCACCGTCGCCGGCTTTCTGTCGGCATTTGCCCTGAGCAAGCTCGGCGGCTGAGGCGCCTTTCCGGCACGGCGACTGCTTGCGCGGTTGCGCCGAAGGGCGCCGACCCGGCAGCCGCCCGGGCGCTTTTCGATCCACCATGAGTTCAACCGACGCCCCTCCCGAAACCGGCCTCGAGCCGACCGATCCGTATGAACGCCGGGCGCAGATCTTTCCGCGCCTGGACCCCGACGCACTGGCCCGGATCGGGGCCTATGGAGCCGAGGAGCGGCTGCGCAAGGGAACGCCGGTCTTCAGCCAGGGCGAGCGTTCGGTCGATTGCTTCGTCGTGCTGGAAGGCAGCATCGAGGTCTTCGACCTCGACGACGAGGGCCAGCCGAAGGTCATCGCGACACAGGGCGTCGGCGAGTTCACCGGCGAGCTCGACCTGCTGAACGACCGCAAGGTGCTGGTCTCCGGGCGTGCCGGCGCCGACAGCCGGGTGCTGCGCATCGGCCGTGCCGACTTCCGGCGGCTGGTCGCGAACGAGCCGGACCTCGGCGAGGTGATGATGCGCGCCTTCATCCTGCGCCGGGTGGGCCTGATCGCCCACGGTCAGGGTGGCGTCGTGCTGGTGGGGCCGGCGCACGGCGGCGACACGCTCGAACTGCAGCGCTTCCTGACGCGCAACGGCTATCCGCACCGGCTGATCGATACCGAGTCCGATGCCGAAGGCTTTCTCGACTGCTACGGCCTGGGGCCCGACGAGCTGCCCGCAGTGATCGGCCAGGATGACAAGGTGCTGCGGCGGCCGACGACTGCGGAACTCGCCGACCAGCTCGGCCTGACCGAAAAGCTCGACCCGGCGCATGTCTACGACGTGGCGATCGTCGGCGCCGGCCCCGGCGGGCTCGCCGCGGCGGTCTATGCGGCCTCGGAAGGGCTCGACACCATCGTCATCGAGGCCAGCGCGCCGGGCGGCCAGGCCGGCACCAGCTCGAAGATCGAGAACTACCTCGGCTTTCCGACCGGCATCTCGGGCCAGGCGCTGGCCGGCCGGGCACAGACCCAGGCGCAGAAGTTCGGCGCCCGGCTGGCGATCTCGCGCGCGGTGGAGCGGCTCGACTGCGGCCGTTCGCCCTACCGGCTGGTCCTGCAGGGCGGCGAACCGGTGCAGGCGCGGGCGGTGGTGGTGGCCAGCGGCGCGCGCTACCGCAGGCTGTCGCTCGCCAATTTCGAGCGTTTCGAGGGCCAGGGCATCCATTACGCGGCAACCGCGATGGAGGCGCAGCTCTGCCGCCAGGAGGAGGTCATCGTGGTCGGTGGCGGCAATTCGGCCGGGCAGGCGGCCGTGTTCCTGTCGCGGCTGGCCAGCCATGTGCACATCCTGGTGCGCGGCGACAGCCTGGCGGCGACGATGTCCGACTACCTGGTGCAGCGAATCGAGCAGTCGCCGAAGATCACCCTGCATCCGCGCACCGAGATCACCGCCCTCGAAGGCGACGAGCGGCTGCGCTCGGTGGGCTGGACGAACCGCGACAGCGGCGAGACGCAGACCCGCGACATCGGCAACATCTTCCTGATGATCGGCGCCGAGCCCAACACCGACTGGCTGCGCGGCTGCGTCGAACTCGACCGCGGCGGCTTCGTGCGCACCGGCAAGGCCGCCGACGGCCGCCCGCTCGGCTCGCCGTTCAGCACCACCGCACCCGGCGTGTTCGCCGTCGGCGACGCGCGCGACCGCTCGGTCAAGCGGGTGGCGTCGAGCGTCGGCGAAGGCTCGGCGGTGATCGGCGAGGTGCACCGGTGGCTGGAGCCGGAGCCCGGTTGAAGACGAGGCGGCAGCCCGGCGGGCGCGCAGGCGGATAAGCGAGGAACCCGCGACGCGCGTCGAAAATCGCGGCCGCTGAAGGACGTGCGGCGGTCGGCGTCCGGACCGTTGCGGCCGCCGGACCTGTGCTCACCGCAACTCGATCGTCGCGGGCAGCTCGATCCGTTCGAAGTCGCCGATGCGCAAGCGGACGACGATGCGCCAGATTCCAGGAAAAGCGAGTTCGCTTCCGGCGTGGACGTATCGGCCTGCGCTGCTGCGCAGTGGGCTGCGGCTCAGGGCTTCGACGCCCGCCGACGGGTTGGAGATTTCGAATGAAATTTCAGCCGGATCGAGCGGCCCGCCGTGGCTGTCGCGAAGCGCGACGCCGATCGCATTGCGTCCCGACCGCGATGGCGTCACCGTGAGCGTGGCCGTCGTCCCCTGGGCCACCAGGGTCCTCACGATGGCGTCGGGCGGTGGCGGGGTCTGGGTGAGCACGGCGGTGCATGCGACGACCAGCCCGACCAGCGCCAGTTCGATGGCGATCGCGCGCCGAAGCCGGCCCGGCGCCTGCGGGATTGCGCGGTCGAGCGCCGGCAGCAAGGCAAACCGGTTGTGCGCCGCCACGCCGAGCAGCGCGACGAGCAGAGCGACCTTGGCCAGGATCAGGTTGCCATAGCGCGTTTCGACCAGCGCGGCCGCGGCGTGGATTTGCATCGCAGCGAAGCCGGCGCCGGCGGCGACAAGCAGTGCCACCGCCGCGACGGCGATGCGTGAGAAGCGATGCAGCGCGGTGGCTGCGCGCACCGGGTCTTTCAAGTGCGCAAGCAAGGCGACGAGCGATCCGGCCCAGAACGCGGCGGCCAATGCGTGCGAGGCAATCGCCGCCATGCCGAGCGCGGCCGGTCTGGCCGCTGCCGCATGCCCGGTCAATGCGAGGCTTGCCGGCACCGCCAGCCCGCCGGCAAGCAGCAGCGCACGGGCGATCCGTCCCGGCATGGCCAGCGCGAAGGCGATGGCGAGCGATGCGGTCGCTGCGACCATCGCAGCCGTCCCGAACGACGTGCGGCCGCCCGTGCGCCAGGCATCGATCGACAAAACACCGCCATCGCCAAGCAAGGCAGCGCCCTGCAACGGGATGCCGGCGATCGACAGGAACGCGGCGCCGAGCCCGGTCACCGCAAGCACCCGTCGCTGCGCCGGGAACGGGCCGACGCCGAGGTGAAACAGTGCACCGCCGGCCGCCAGCAGCAGCATCGCGTCGCGAAGCGCACGCAGGGCGATCTGCCAGCCGCCGGGTCCGGATTCGGGCACCGCTTCGCGCGCCGCCGGTTGCTGCACCGCTTGCTGCGCCAGTCCCCGACCGATCGAGAAGGCGATCGCGCCCGTGACGGGGTGCGAATCGGCGGAAACGACGCGGTAGCTGAACACATAGGCGCCGTCGCGCAGGCCGGGCGGCAACCCCACCTGCAGTTCGGCGCCCTGCGACCGCGGCACCGCCGATATCGCGACGACGGCGCCCGCCCCGTCGACGAGCCGCGTCGCCACGGGAGCGACCGGCTCGTCGAAGCGCAGCACCAGGCCGGCGGGCGCACGGTCGAGCGACGCACCGTCGGCCGGACTCGCCGAGACCAGCGTGGCGTGCGCGGCGGCTTCGCCGCTGCATGCCGCGCAGGCGAGCGCACTCGCGAGCGCGCGCAGGGCTTTCATCAGCCCTTCGGTGTCAGCAGCAGCGCCGGTGCAGGCTCCTTGAGTTCGCCCGCCGGCCGGCCGCTGCCGGGCGTTTCGATCCAGCGCTGCACGCCGTCCCTGCATTCCTGCACGACCGGCAGATAGAGCGTTGCTCCGGGGCGGTCGGGCAACTTCATCACGATCCTGAATTCGTCGAAGTGCTCGTCGGCCAGGCTGCCGCCGGACCAGGCGACCTCGCTCACCACCTCATCGATCATCCGCCCGTGGCCCGCGTCGACCGGGTTGGCGAGTTTGGTCCGCGTGATCACCATCTTCCATCCCGGTTTCGGCTGCGGCTTGGCGCTGGTGACACCGTCGGGAATCTTCACCCGGATCGCCACCGTCGGCGATGCCTTGCACCCATGCGGCACCTGCAGCACGGCCTTGTAGTAGCTGTCCGCCGGGGCCCGCCCCTGCTCGAGGGTGATGTGCGCCCATGCGCCGGGTGCGCTGATCGCGCCGAGCGCGAATGCCCAGGATCGCAGGCGTTGAAGTCGAACGGGCTGTGCCATCAGTTGAACCTCCAGTCGATGCCGGCGTAGAACGAACGTCCGTCGCCGGGGAAGAATTGCGCGTTGTCGGCACCGTTCGCGGTGCGCAGCACACCGGTCGTGGCAGCGTATTTCCTGTCGCCGAGGTTGCGGCCTTCGACGAACCAGCTGAGCCCGCCTGCGACATGGCGGCTGGCCTTCAGGCCCCACAGCGTGTAGCCGTCGGCACGGAAGGTGTTGGCGAAGTCGATCGGGTGGCTGCCCGCGCCTTCGGCCGTCGCCGCGACCAGTGCGCCGCCAGCCAATCGCCAGCCGAGCTGGGCCCGGCCGGCAACCCGGGGCAGCCCGGGCAGCGGGCTGTTGCCGTAGACCGCGTCGCTGCGGAAGCGGAAGTCGTTCACCAGTCCGCTGAAGCGCCATTCCATGCGGCCGTTCGGTCCTGCCAGCGCGTGGCCGCCGAGCCCGGCCTCCAGACCGCGGTGGACGGTCTTGTCTGCGTTGACCGTGACGCTCGCGCCGATGCTGTTGGTGGCCACTTGCAGCAATTCGTCGCGCACCCGCGCTTCGTACAACGCGACATCCCATTCGAGGCGGTCGGTCCGGCCGCGTCCGCCGATTTCGAAGGTCGTGCCCCGCTGTGCCCGGTTGAGCGTCGGCCGCAAGCCGCCGGCGAGCTCACCGAAGGTCGGCGGCTCGAAGCTGCGCGAGACGTTGGCAAAGAGCTGGACCTGCGGTGCGAGGTCCCAGCGAACGCCGAGTTTCGGGCTGATGCCGCGGTAGCGCAGGTCGAAGCTTTCACCGACCGGGTCGGCGGCGGTGCCGGCGACGAAACGGTCGTCGAGCGTGCGCGTCGCGCGCACCGCCTGCACGCCGGCGATCAGCGCCACGGCGGGCCGCACGTGGTGCTGGTTCTCGGCGTAGACCTCGAGGTTGCGAGCCGTCTGGCGGCTTTGGTTGGTACGCGCGCCGGACTGGCCGCCGGCGTTGACGAAACGATCTTCGTCGGCATAGCCGACGCTCGGCGCGATGCCCACCGTCAAGCGGTTTCGTCGCCCGGCCATTTCGCCTTCCAGCGTGTAGCGAAGCTCGGCGCCACGGTCGCGGCTGGTCTGATCGATGACCTGGAAAATCGGATGGTGCAGCCTCTTGTCGGAGGCATAGACGAACAGCTCGACCTGATGGCCGCCGTCGCGGTACACGGTCTTGTTCGAGAGTCGATTCCAGCGGATGTCGCGGTGCTGGTCGCCGCTGACGTTGCCCGGATTCGCCCCGCGCGGGTCGGATCGCAGCTGCGCCTTGGTGATCGAGCCTGGCAGTTCGGAATCGCTCTCGACATGGCCGATGTAGAAGCGCGTCTCGAGTTCCGGTGTCAACTGAACGCCGAGGTTGGCGAAGTTGCGCCGTGTGTCCTGCCGCGCGTGTCGGCGGAAGCCGTCCTGCTGGAAGACGCTGGTCGACACGTAGTAGTCGAAGGCGCCGTTCACGTTGCCCGTCGAAAGCTGGCCGCGGCGGTAACCGTGGCTGCCGACTTCGGCGCGGGCGCGCACCAGGTCCGAGTTGTAGCCGTTGGGCGAGACGAAGTTGACCGCGCCGCCGAGGGTGCTCGAGCCGTATTGCAGGGCGTTGGCGCCGCGCCAGACTTCGACGTAGCGGGCCGAGAGTGCTTCGACCGCCTGGAAATCGAAGCTCCCGTCAGCCAGATTCAACGGAACGCCGTCCTGCATCAACTTCAGGCCGCGGCCGTGAAAGGTGCGCTGCAGCCCCGAGCCGCGGATCGAGATTCGCGCTTCCTCGGCGCCGAAGCGCGGCTGGACGAACACGCCGGTGGCGCTGCCGAGCGAATCGGCGAGCGTCGAGACGCGGCCCTCGGTGTAGGTGTCGGCGTCGACGATGCCGGCGCCGCCAGGCGTTTGCTCGATGCGCCTGCGGGCGGTCGGAAGGTCGGGCTGGGTCAGCGTGGATTGGTCGGGATTCTTCTTGCCGGTGACGACGACGGTTTGAAGTTCCGTTGCGGGCGGGGTCGGCAAAACGGTCTGCGACCAGGAAAGACCGACGGCGGTGCAAAGCGGTACCACGGCCAACTCGGGCCGGAATGGGCGAAGCATGAAACTCTCCGAAAAGACGGTGCGTGAAGGCGCTTGCCGCATGGCACGGGGGCCAAGTGCGGCAAGGCAGGTGCGTCGATTCAGACGAGCAGAGGCGGTCCGCGCGAGAGCGGCGAAAGCCATTCGGCGGCGATGCGACCCGCCTTCAGGGTCGCCGCCGGGGACTCGTGCGCGAGGGCGACGGCATGCGTCGCCAGACTCGGGGGCGGCGACGCCACGGCGCTGACGCAGCAGCAATCGTGGGCGCCGTGATTCACCGTCCGGGGGTTGCCGTCGGCGTCGACGCGCTTCGGTCCGGCGACGGTGCAGACCTCGATCCCGCCGACGGCCGCCGCGGCCCGGTAGGCGCCGATCCACGGCTGAAACAGCAGCGCCAGCACGAGCCAGACAACGAGCCGGGCTGTGATGTGGGGCGCCGCCGCTGTCATCGGCGCATTCTAGGGACGGCTGCTGCACGGTCGCTGGCGTCAGTCGACGCGGGCGTCGAGTCGATCCCACCCCGGCAAACCTGCATCGTGCCGTCCGCTTCAGCCGTGCGCGATCGCTCGTCGGGCGCATCCGGCGGCGCGCATGCGTTCGGGAGCCTGTGGGGCTTCGGGCCGGGCCCGCGTCGAGCCTGGCTTGCTGCATGGTCGGCACGTCGGGCATTGCCGCCGTGCGCGTCGGCCCGGTCTGCGCCAGTGCCCGCAACCGGCCGCTCTTGATGTGCGGCGCCAGCGGGCCGGGGTTGTCGAACATCACGGCGATCGGGTTGCCGGGCAGATCGACCATCGCCGACGCTGCGGGTGTGAGTTCAGCCACGAACCGTCCGGCCCCATGCGAGGGCTCGGCTCCGGCTCGACGGGCCAGTCCTGTTCGTCGGAACCGGGCAGGATGTGCACCCGTGCTGCGGACGGGTTGCCGCCCCAGAATCTCGCCGACGACCGAACTGGCTACGCTCGCCACTTGACCCAACCCACACGGACCACCATGCCCACTGCAAAGAAGACGACTCCCACGGCCGCATCGAAGAAGGCTTCGACGGCCGCGGCCCCCGCCACGAAGAAGGCTGCGAAGACCGCCGTTGCGGCCACCAAGAAGACCGCGGTGAAGGCTTCGACTTCGACGCCTGTTCCGAAGGCTGCACCCTCCGCCAAGCCGATCAAGGAGACCTTCACCAAGGCAGCGCTGGCGGCCCATCTCGCCGAGGTTGCAGCGGTGGACAGGAAGGCCGTCCTGGCCGTGCTCGCGGCACTCGAGGACGTGGTCCTTCGGTCGGTGCACAAGAAGGGCGTGGGCGAATTCGCCCTGCTGGGGCTGGTGAAGATCGACGTTCAGGCCGTTCCCGCGAAGAAGAAGCGCTTCGCCAAGGATCCGTTCACCGGTGAGGATCGCTGGTTCGCCGCCAAGCCGGCCAGCGTGCGCATCAAGGCCCGGCCGCTCAAGAAGCTCAAGGACGCCGCGGCTTGAATCCGCAGGGTCGGCCGGGCCCGCGTCGGCTTCCCACCGTTCGGCCCGCCGGGGCCGGGTCGTGCGAGCCCTGGCGTGGTTTGCGGACGGGCGCTTGGTCTCGATGACCGCGCCTGCGGCCTCTGCCCGGGCCGTGACAGGCATCCCCGGTAAGCGGCGGTGACCGCCTTTGCCGCCCCGGACCGCGTTGCGGTACTGGGCATCGGCGCAATCGGGAGCCGGGTGCTCGCCAGCCTGCGGACACGGCTCCTGCCCGAGGCGAGTTACGCCGCCTACCACCGTTCGGCGACCGCCGATCCACTGGCGCTCGGGGACGGACTGGCGCACTTCAGCCGGCCGCGGGATCTGCTGGCATGGAAGCCCGACCTTGCGATCGAATGTGCCGGGCACGCCGTCGTGGCCTTGGGACCCGACCTGCTGCGAAGCGGTGTCGACTTCATGGTGGTGTCGATCGGCGCGATGGCCGACGACGCGCTCCGCGAGCAGCTCTACAGCGCCGCGCGGCAAGGCGGCTCCCGGCTGCTGACCGTCTCGGGCGCCATCGGCGGCCTGGATGCGCTCGATGCCGCCCGCAGCGCCGGCCTGGACGCCGTGGTCTACACCGGCCGCAAGCCGCCCGCGGCCTGGCGAGGAACGCCCGCCGCGGATGCCTTCGACCTGGCCCGCCTCGATGCGCCCACGGTGATCTTCGAGGGCTCGGCGCGCGATGCGGCGCGCCTTTACCCGAAGAACGCCAATGTCACGGCCGCGGTCGCACTTGCCGGCGTGGGCTTCGACGCCACCGAGGTCCGCCTCGTGGCGGACCCGGCCGTCTCGAAGAACGTGCACGAGCTCGAGGTGCGTGGCGCCTTCGGTCGCTTCGGCATCCGGCTGGAGAACAACCCGCTTCCGGACAACCCCCAAAGCTCGTGGCTCGCTGCGCTGAGCATCGAAGCGGAGCTTCGCAAGTACCTGCGGCTGGGGTATGACGAGGTGCAGGGGTGAGACGGGAATCGGGCCGTCGGCAATCGGTCGAAAAGGAGTGGAGGACGGGCGATGGGCGGCGGCTTTGCAGCGGTTGCTGTCGGTGGTGTTCTCGCTGAGAACATTCGGTATCTGACACTCAGCGGTCGTACGAGGGCCGGCGGCCAACCGCTTGGACGGTCGCTGTGAAGAGGGGGCTGAGGTTGCCGGTGCGTCAGCAGCCGCCACTGACCGTCGCCGATGTAGCGCGTCCACGCGGCGATGCTCGGTACCACCCAGGGAGTAGCGCAATCCACTAACCTTCAACCCGGCCGCCCGACTTGTGGGTAGTACGACAGAAGGGCTGGTTACGTAACCCTGCCGTCCCAAGCTGTACCACCTGATCATGGATCCCTTCCACATCTATTTCGACACGAGCCTGTTGCACAACACGCCATTCGGGCATCCGCACTTCGCTCGGCTGCTGCGCCGCGTGCAGCAGGGGGTGGCCAAGCTCTACCTGCCGTTCATTGCGCTGGAAGAGCGACGGACCCAGCTGCTGGATGAGTTCGATGATCACGTGGCCGCGACGGTCTCCAGGTTGGGGCAGCTGAAGAGAGGCGAGCTGGGCATGATCCTGGACGGGCTGCCAAAGGTCGAACTCATGGTGCCCACGCGTGAGGAGGCAGATCGGCAGTCGATCGCAATCTTCAGAAAGTACTTAGCTGACCACAAGATCGAGGTGCTGCCATACACCGCAGAGCACGGCGAGAAGGTGTGGGAGCGCTACTTCGGCACCAAGCCGCCGTTCAATCGCAATGAGAAACGCGAAAACCGGCGCAAAGACCTTCCGGACGCATGGATCCTTGAGGCCGTGCTGGGCAATACGGACAAGCTGGGCCGTCATTGCATCTTGATCAAAGACAACCGGCTTGAGGCGACGCTCAAGGAGGCTGGTGTAGAAGTGTGGAACGACGTTGAAACGCTCGATGCCGAAATCGAGGCTGCGACCACCGTCGTGCCTATTCGGCGGGCCGTCCCGACGGCGCACGCGGTGCCGCTTGACCAGCTACACAGCAAAGAATTCGACAACCTCGATCGCATCATGCTCGGCATGATCGAAGCATGGGAGGCCCCGGACAAGGAAACCCTCTACAGCAGGCTCGCCAAGCTTGGTATCCGCAGACCGATTGCCGAGAACGAGGCCAAGACACTGGAGCTGTCGGGTGCACTGAACGACACTGGCAACCACCTGATTCCCACGAACCGGGAAACAGCACGCCTCGCCTCAAGAGACCCCTTGGTGCAAGACTTGCTGCTGAAGGCGCTCGATCATGGACTTTGAGCTGCGCCTGGCCACACTCGCCAAGCTGCTGGATAACGCCTCTGCCTCCGTCCAGAGGCGCCTGGGTGAGGAACTGCGCCGCGTCGAGAGCGTCCTCGTACACGGCACGGACTACGACGAGATCGAAGGCGCGCTGAAGATTCTCTCGGTGCTCGCCCCGAAGTTCCATGGCGCCGTTGTGCCGACCCTCGTCAATTTCGCGCGTTCTGTACTGACACGCGCGCTGACCCAGGGCGGCGAGCCTCTCGACGTCGAACGGCATCGCCATCGCTCGGCAAGTCATCTGATCCGGGAGGCAATCGATGTTCCGAACTCCGTGCGCTACGCGCACATCGAGGAGCTTGTGGACTTCCTGCTGGAGTTGTCCCGCTCCGCTGACAAGGAGGTTCAAGACAAAGCGCATTTGGCGCTGGAGAACTTTGCCCAGTTCAACCTGCACTACTTCAGCACCCTCGGCGCCGGGCCGCAGACGGCCATCGTGGCGCACCTGAACAAGCTGAACGACGACTCGCTCGTAGAGAATGCCGCCGCGGTCCTGCGTGTGCTGCGCTGCGTCTTGTCCTCGTCCATGCAAGGACAGACCTGGACCTATAACGCTGTAATGTTGACCCGCGGCACGGTACAGAGCGGGGCTGGCGTTGCTGAAATGCGGGTAAGCGCCATCGACTTGCTCAAGCGGATGTACCCGCTGAATGCCGAAATCGCCTACCGAAGAAGCGTGCTCAGCGCGTTGAACTTGGTTACCCGCCACGAACGGCCGTCGCTCAACACCGAGAGCGACAAGATGTTCGAGCGCGACACGCTGGCCGTTCTCGCCTTCTTGCGCGAGCTCGTCGCCACCGAAGCCTTGCCCCTGGTCCAGACCATCGAGCATGACACTTACTGGAACTACTTCCACGCAGCGTCACCCGACATCGAGAAGGCGGGCCTGGCCGTGCGCGACGCGTTGAATCAGCGTGACGAATACCAGATTTACAAGCAGCTGATCGGGTTCGAAGGCGTCTTCGGCGAGTGGGAGAAGCTGCGTAGCCGTGAGGAAGAATGGGACTACGGCAACACGAAGCGGCAGGAGGCCGCTCGTGGGTACGTCCAGGCGATCAATGCCGACAACCAGACCGAATGGCGTGAACGTATCCTAGAGTTTTCGAAGACCAAATCCGAAGACCTGGCCACCTTCCCGGTCTACTACGACTTCCTAAACCTGCTCGGCCAGCAAAAGCCCGATCTGGCGTTGGAACTGGTGCGCGACCATGAAGAGCGGATGCGGCCTTTCCTCATCCCGATGATCAGCGGGCTATGGACCAGCGATCGCAAGGCTGACATCGAAGCAATCGTGCAGCGCTGGATGGCCCATGGCACCCACCTGATGACCATCGCCAAGTCACTGTTGAAAGGCAGCGTAGACCTCCTGGACACACTGTCCGCTGTGATTGACCGAGCCACGCAGTTGGATGACAGGGACGCCCTGGCCATCGCGATGGGTGTGGCCGCCACATTGCATGCACAGGGGCGCGAGCCGGCTAAGGCGATGTTCCTGCAAGGGCTGCGCGCGCTGGCTCACCACCAAGACTCGCGCTGGGCCCGCGTGTTCTGGTTCGGGCAGGACTTCAAGGTGCTAATCGCGGGAATGGATGCACAGGAACGGGCGGAGGTGCTGGCCAGCCTGGTTTCGCTGCCGGAATTGGACTATCAGACCGAAGAGGTGCTGCGCGCAATTGGCGAGCAGGACGTTGACGCGATCTTTGGCTTTCTGTCCGACCGCCTCGAAGTCGAGACGGCCTATCTCGCACAACGGCGTGCGGATGGCCGAAGTGTCCCCGATGACAGCTTCGAAGCCATCCCATATCACCTGAACGGCCTCAACAAGCTGCTGGAGCAATACCCCGAGGCTCTGCTCGCCGTGCTGCGTCGGAGCTTCGAGAGCGAGTCAGCCCGAGCTATGTTCCCGTACCGCGGCGGCGCGCGACTGGTGAAGACCGTCTTTCCGAACTTCGAGCCACGTTTGCAGGCACTGCTGATGAAGATAGTCGAGGGCGGCGACGCCCTCGACGTCGAATTCGTGTCGGCTGTCGTCCAGTCCTATGGCGGAGGCGCCCCCATCCTCGACGTCTGTAAGGCGATCATCAAGGCCGTGCCAGACCACTCGAGCACCTGGAGGGAGCTGGCAGGGGCCATCGAGACTACGGGCGCAGTGTGGGGCGAGTACGGCTTGGTCCACGCCTTCGAGCGAAAGCGCGACGAACTCGCGATCTGGATGACCGATGAGAACGCGCAAGTACGCGCCTTTGCCGAGTGGCTTACGGAGCAGCTCGAACGCATGATCGCCTCCGAGCAGCAGCGCGCTGACGAAGACCTGGCGCTGCGCAAGTACAAGTACGGCGTAAAAAGCGACGAGAACTGACCGGTGTTGCGGTAGGCCTCACGATCAGTATGAACTTCTCCGCACTGCATGGCGGTCCGCCCAGTGGGAACTGTGGATGTTCGATGCTATTTGGGCCGATGACGCCCTAGGTAAGTCATGAACCTATCGGACTGCATCGAAGCGCTGAAAAAGAACAAGACGCTGCCCGACCTAGTCCAGGCCGCCAAAGAGGCTGAGAAGCCTACGACCACGAAGTCTGAGAGGCGTGCGGTGCTCGACGCGCTTCCCGGGCTTCTCGGTAGCAGCGACCACAAGACAGCTGTGGCGACAGTTCTGGCACTGGTTCTGTTGGCTCCGGACGATTCGATCACAAAGATGCGAAAGGAAGGCGTGTTCAGGGCGTCGCGCTATGGCTTCCATGCAGGCTGCCTCAAAAAGGTCGTTGACGCGGCACTGGAGTTGGCAACCGATCTGAATGCTCAGCCCCTGCGCCTCAAGTATCTGAAATCAGTCAGTGCGCTCTTGCAGCTAGCTGCGCCGGCAAAACAACTTAAGGGCGGGATCATCAGCCGTTTGAACGTTAGGCGCAGCCTCGGTCTTAAGACGCTGCTGTCCATCGTGAACTACACATTCGCGGTCCACTGGCCAGGCGACCGCGCCGAAAACTCGGGCTCGATTCAGCACTGGTCCGCCACCGAGCTGGCATCGGCATTCTCCCGCCTCTACATGATGTTCAGAGCAGAGCTCGGTATCCGGCGCAACGCCTTTCACTACACGGACGACCTCGCGAGCGGCAACCAAGAGGTCGTCTATGAAAGCTTACTCGCGGACGCTGCCTCGCTGAACGAGCTTATCGACGCGGAGGTCATGATTGATGGTTTGCCGTACAGGGCGGAGATCGCCGGCAGTGGCGTGCTCGTGTCCGCAATTGATAGCGACTTCGAACGCTCAGTTCGGCTCGGCTACATACAGACTGACCAGCAGCTGGCAATTCGTGCTCACCTCTCACTCGAAGAGAACGCCCGCCGTCGTAGGGTGGCGTCATTCAACGAAGCCGTGCAGGCGATCCTCGAGGCCGGTCTACTCAATTGCGTGACGCTGAAAGAGGAGCCAATTGCGCGACTGGTCTTCGCGATTCCCGACGTTCCAGATTTGTTCGAGACCCTGCGCCAGGACAGCGCCTTCATAGAGGAAGTTCCGTTCCTTCTAGGCGCACACCTCGACAACTTCCACCCCGAGGGAGCAGGGTATCTTCCGGTGAGCGAGACGCTGACTGCGATGGATGTAATCAAGGTGCAGCGGATCTTTAATCTGATCGAGACGGCCTTTCACGCGAAGCTCAAATCGGTCAAGGATGAGGTCCAGATGCGCTTACTGCTCCTTCGCTCGACGGTAATGGTCATGCGCAGCGAGGATCTGCAACTCATGCTGGAAAAAATCCTTTCCCCGGAGAAGATCGCCGAACTGATGTCGCTAATGTCGCTGACGAGCGACAGCTCGGCCGAGGACTCCGAGGACTACGTCGACCTGCAGTACCAGCCGTTTCTGCACGCCGTGTCATCGCCGGGCAAGTTCATCGTCGCGGCGCCGTCGGTGATCGCCAAGTCCAACCTCGTACGCAGCATTCAGTATGCGAGCAACATCCGGAAAAAGACTGATGCCAAGGATGATCCTATGCAGACGGCTGTTGTCACCGCCCTGAAGGAGGCCGGCTTCATCACGAAGGACAGCTTTGAATTCAACATCGACGGCAAAAAGCGTGAGACCGACGTCTTTGCCTACCGGGACGGCGTTCTATTCATCTTCGAGTGCAAGAACGCTTACCACCCGTGCTCGCCGCATGAGATGAGGAACAGCTTCGACCTGCTCGAGACCTCCCAAAAGCAGCTGGACATCCGCGCCGACTGGCTCGCGAGCGCTGCCAACCAAGCACGCCTTTTCAAGGCAATGACTTGGACGGTGCCGCCAGCGTCGCGCCTCTATACGTGCACAGTAACAGCAAACCGCCTCTTCACTGGCTACAAGTTTGGCGCGCATCCCGTGCGGCAGGCACATGAACTCATCAACGTTTTGAAACGCGGGCAGATCGGCCGTGGCGTGGATGAGTCGCCCCTAAGGTTCTGGCGGACTGAGACTTTCCAGGTGGATGACCTGATCGACTACCTCGATGGAAAGTCGGTGGTCGGTCATCATCATGCCGCCATGTTCCCGGTGACACGGTCCATCGACATCATGGACAGCAAGCTCCAGTTTGCGCAATTCGCCATGGACCTTGAGCAGGCCTCGATGTCAATGGCGCGAGCCTTCGCCGTCTTGCTCAAGTCAGAAAATGAAGAGGAGCCTCCTTCGCAGGCCTAGCAACCGCGGGCCACAAGGAGCTCGGTTCCATTCGGTCGAGAAGCCCATTTGCTCGGTTGCATTTGCAATCCTTCGACCAGCAGGAAATGGGGAAGTGGTGCCCGTCGATTTGGGGCCTTCTTTTGCGCCCCGCTTGCCGCGATCGATCGTCTGACGAGAAGTGGCGAGGTTCAGGGGTCCAGGAGCAATGCAGACATCCGAATCGAAGGGCCAGTGAAGACCGTTCTTGCCGGCAGCTGTCATTCGCCCAACGAACCTGAGAGGGGGCGCCCAGTCTCCACCCGTCACTCCCGCCCCCGCTCCCTCGGCGCTCCCCTGCAGGCTACCCAGCCACTCCGCTCGACCGTTCTGCCGATGGTCCTGCCACCCCTCAGCACCGCCGGCACCCGCCCCCCGTCCCTACCTGCCCAAATGCCTGTCGAAGAATCGCGCGATCTCCTCGAACGCCTCGCGCGTTTCGGGGGCTTCGACGTCGCGGTAGTAGTGGGCGTGCGACTGGCCTTCGAAGACCTGCAATGACGCTTCGACGCCGGCGCGGCGCAGCTTGCGGTGCATCAGCACGGTGTTGCTGAGCAGCAGGTCGCGGGTGCCGGTGGTCAGGATGGTCGGCGGGAAGCCGCTGACGTCGCCGAAGATCGGCGAGAGCAGCGGGTCGCGCAGGTCGCGGCCGTTGGTATAGAGCGCGGCGCGCTTGTCGCAGCTCACGTCGGGAGCGACGAGCACGTTGTCGACCATCGCGTTGGTGCGGAACGAATCGCCCGCCAGGGTCAGGTCCGACATCGGCGTTCCCGGGGCGATGGCTGCCGGCAGCGGCAGCTTGTCCTGCTTGGCGCGCAGCACCATGGCGAGCGTCAGGTTGCCGCCGGCCGACGAGCCGAAGATCGCCGCGTTCTTCGGCGGCACCATCTTCGCGGCGGCTTTCCAGACAGTCATCGCATCGTCGAGCGCCGCGGGGTACGGATGGTCGGGCGGCATGCGGTAGTCGACCGACAGCACCTTGAAGCGGCCGAAGCCGGCCATGAAGATCGCCTCGCCGGTACCCGACTCGCCGGGAAAGCTGACGAAGCAGCCGCCATGGACATGGACCAGCAGCCGGTTGCGGTTCTCCGGCGGAATCTCTGCCGGCGTGACCCAGTGCGCCTTGACGCCGTCGATCGTCACCGGCTCGACCTTGACGCCCAGCGCCGCGCGCAGTGCCGGCAGTCCGGCCATCGCAGTTGCCGCACCCGCGTTGACCTGCGCCTTCCACTCGTCGGCCGTCTTCGGGATGACGTTCCAGGTCGCGGTGAGCGGCGCGGCAATCAGCTTCTGCATCTGCGGGCTGACGGTCGAAGGCACCGGCAGCGACTTGGCCGGCACCTCGCGCGCAGCCAGCGCCGCGGCGGGGGCCTGGCCGAATGCGAGCGGCGTCGCGAACGCCAGGGCGATGGCAGTCGACAACGCTCGCGCGCAGCGGGCCGGGTGCGTGGCAGGGCGGGGCAGCACGGACGCAGTCTGCGGATTCAGGGGCATGGTGTGGGTTCTGGGGCTTGCGGCGTCGGTTTGCCGCTGGGTGGGTCGGATGCGCTCCGCTTCATCGACCTGCGGCTGCGCGTCTGGCTGGGCGGCCTCTGCCGCGCAGCGAGTTTGCCCGCGAATGTTTGCAAGGGCAGTGGGTTCAACCCTATCCGGGCTTGCCTTCGGCCCGAAGATTCGCGACCTGCGACGGATCGACCGGGCGAACAGGGGTCGGCCGGATGCCAGGTTCAAGGTCCTGGTGACTTACGCGGCTGCCAGCACGGCGAACCGGTTGAATGCCTGCCGACCGAGCGCGCCAATGGGTGCTGCCGACAGGCAAGCCCAAAACGGGCCGACCCGCCGGCGAGGAAGTCCACCAGACGCCATACGGCAGCGACCGTCGCGTGTGCTGGACCGGCCGCTTTGTGATCCCGTCTTGCCGCAGCGAGATGCTGCGTTGCTGCGTTCTACTTGGAGGCCTTGGCCTGAGCGTCGGCGATCTTCTTCTCGTACTTCGCCTGGACCTTGGCGCGCTCCTTGTCAGTCTTCGCTTCGGCCATTTCGTGGATGCCCTTCGCGCGCGCCTCGGTGGCTTCATGCTCCGCCCTGGCTTTGCGCTTGCAGGCTCGCTCCTCGGCGCCCTTCATCGATGCGCATGCTTCCTTGGCAGCCTTGAAGTCGGCATCGGCCTTCTTCTCCAAAGCCTCTGAATCGGCCTTGGTCCCAGAGAAGTCGGCTTTCGAGCCCGCCGGCATGGCTGAAGCGGCCTGTGTTGCAGCAGGCATGGATGGCTTTGCGGCAGTAGCGCCGGGGGCTGCGGACATTGCTGCACCACCGACGTGCGAGGCCGCAAACGAAGCTACGCCGGGCAGGCCGAACAGCGCCGTGGCGGCAAAGGCAAGAAGAGTCTTCTTCATGGCAGGTTCCTTCAGAGCCGAAAATTCGGCACTCTAGTAACGCGTCCCAATGTCGGCGGTCTGTAGGACAAGGCCTCGTCGCTGCGCTTAGTTCACGCGTAGCGCCTGGATCCTGCCCGTGCAGTCTCCCTGCCGATGCTCGGCGAAACTTCGCCGCCGCCAGATGATGGTCATGTTGATCGCCGACCTGAAGATTCGCGACCTGCGATGGATCGACCGGGCGAACAGGGGTCGGCGGGAGGCGGGTTCAGGTGTGCGCAACGCGTGCGTGCCGGCGGGCGCCGGGGCCGGGTTCGGCGCGCGTATCCTCCCGCGATGCCCGAGCCCGTCGCAGCCTGGACGATTGCCGACCTTGCCGATTTCGAACAGCTGCTGGCGTCGCCTTCCAGCGTCGACGAAGACCGGCGCCTTTACGAGACCCGGGTCCGGCCGCGCGTCGACGCGGCTGCACTGAACGATCGCCGGACCGTCTTTCGTGCCTGGCTGCAGGCGCGGCGGGACGAGGCGGCGCTATCGGCCGGTGCGTCGTACGAACTCGGGCGCCGCAGCCTGCGGGCGGGCGCGGTGGCGCTGGGATTTTTCGGCGGCGCGGCGCTCGCGGGCAGCCTGCTTGCGCCGGGCGGTGGCGAGCCGGTCAATGCGTTGATGTTCCTTCTCTGGACCGTCGGGCTGCAGGCGCTGCTGCTTGCGCTTGCCGCCCTGGGGTGGGCGCTCGGCCGGTTCGGGGTCGACCTGGCGCCGCTGCGGGCAATGGTCGCAGGCGCGCTCTCGGCCGCGACCCGCTCGATGCGTCGCCTCGGCGCGTCGCGCCGCGATGCGTTGCACGCGGCGCTGGCGAAGCTGCACCAGCGCGGCCGGCTTCGCGGCGGCCTGCTGAAGTGGCCGGCCATCATCCTGATGCAGCAGTTCGCGGTGGCCTTCAATCTCGGCCTGCTGGGCGCGATGCTGCTGGTGCACCTGCCGTTTGCCGAGCTGCGTTTCGGCTGGCAGTCGACCTACGACATCGAGCCGCAGCACGTGCACCGCGCCGTCACCGTGATCGCCGCGCCGTGGAGCGGGTTTGCACCGGGTGCCCGGCCGTCGCTCGACGAGATTCGCGCCACGCGCTACGCGCAGGGACAGGGCGCGCTGACGCTTGCCTCGGGCGCGGCGCGTTCCTGGTGGCCGTTCCTCGTCCTTGCGATCACCTGCTACGGCCTGCTGCTGCGCGCGCTGTTGCTGGCCGCCGCCGTCGGCGCGCTGCGCCGGCAATTGCGCACGATCGACTTCACCGATCCCGATTCGAATGCGCTCTGGCGCCGGCTGCGCGGCTCGCTGGTCCTCACGCGCGGGGGTACGGCGGTGTTGCCGGCGGGTTCCGGCCCGGCACCCCGCGAAGCACCGTCGCCGGGCGAGCCGTGCTTCGTGCTGCTGTCCGAGGAGATGACGCTCTCCGACGAGCGGCTGCGCAACGCGCTGCAGGGCCGCTTCGGCTGGCAGCTCGCGCAGGCCGTGCCGGTCCGCATCGACGACCGCCATGCCGCTGCCGGCGTCCTGCCGGCGCTGCGGCAGGGGCCGCGCATGCCGTCGGCCGTGGTCGTGGTGGCGCCCGCCGGCCGCGACCCGATCGTCGCGGTGGCGAACTTCCTGCGCGCGGTGGCGGCTGCCGCGGCGCCGATCGAGGTGGTGGTGCTGCTGTGCGGCGATACCCGCGGCGACGCGCCGTCGGTCGACGAGGAGCGCTACGCCATCTGGCGGCGCTTCATCGCCATCCAGCAACTCGACGTCGGACTCGAGCGGTGGTCATGAACGGCGGCGTTCCGGCTTTCGCCGTCGTCGGTGCGGTCAACCACGGCAAGTCGTCGGTCGTCTCGACGCTGGCCGAGGACGACAGCGTGCGCGTGTCGCGGATGCCCGGCGAAACCGTCGAGGCGCAGCGCTTCTCGCTCGGCGAGCTGTTCGTCTTCTACGACACGCCCGGTTTCCAGAACGCGCGCGAAGCGCTGGCCGACCTGCGCGCTGCCGGCGAGCCGGCCGATCCGCTGCAGGCGCTGCGCGACTTCATCGAGCGCCATCGCCGCGACCCGGCGTTCGACGCCGAATGCCGCCTGTTCGCGCCGCTGCTGGAGGGCGCCGGGCTGATCTACGTGGTCGACGGCTCGCGGCCGGTGCTCGACATCCACGCCTGCGAGATGGAGCTGCTGCGCCTGACCGGCGCGCCGCGCCTGGCGATCATCAACCGCACCGGCGCCGACGACCATGTCACCGCCTGGAAGCGCCGGCTGGGCCTGCACTTCAACGCGGTTCGCGAATTCAATGCGCAGCGTGCCAGCTACGCCGACCGCGTCGAGCTGCTCGAGACGCTTGCCGGCATCGAGCAGGCGTGGAAGCCGCAGCTGCTGCAGGCGGTGGCGCTGCTGCAGGCCGACTGGAATGCCCGGCTCGACGAGGCTGCCGAGCGGATTGCCGAGCTGGTCGCCGAATGCCTGGCGCACCAGGAAAAGTCGGCGCTTGCCGGGGACGACGCCGTGCAGCGCGCCGCCGCCGCCGAGGCCCTGAAAGCGCGCTACATGGCCGCCATCGGCGCGCTCGAGGCGCGGGCGCATGGCGAGATCATTGCGCTGTTCTCGCACCATCTGGTGAGCGCGGCGGGAAACGCCGAAACGCTGTTCGGCGACGACCTGTTCAGCGAGTCGACCTGGCAGCTGCTGGGTCTCAAGGCCGGGCAGCTGGTGACTGCCGGGGCGGCGGCCGGCGCGGCCGTCGGTGCGGGCGCCGATGCCATCACCGCCGGCCACACGCTGCTGGCGGGGACGGCGATCGGCGCGGCGATCGGCGCGGCCGGCGCCTATGCGGTCGGCAAGCAGCGCCCCGAGCTGGGCGTGGGGCTCGCCGACGACCGCATGCCGCGGCCGCTGCGCATGTTGCTGCCCGAGCGGCTGCGCTTCAGCGGCGAGGCGCTGTCGGTCGGCCCCTACACGGCGCTGAACTTCCCCTGGATCCTGCTCGACCGCGCGCTCGCAACGCTGGCCTATGTCGTCCACCGCCCGCATGCGCGGCGCGACCGGGTGACGATCGACGCGCCGGGCCTGATCGCCACGCTCCAGGCCGAAGGGCTTGCCGTTTCAGGGTGGGACGAGAGCGACCGCAAGGCCTGCCAGCGCGCATTCGCCCAGCTGCGCAAGCGTTCCGATGGCGATGCCGAGGTTTGGTCGGCAATCCGGGCGGTTGTCCGCAAGCAGGTCGGGCGCGTCGCACAGGCGCGTCTGTCGTTCGACGCGGTCGCCGCACCCGGCGACCCGGCCTGACGCCGCGAGGCGTCGGACCTGCAGGGGGTGCCCGCTGGAGCGGGCCGCAGCCCCGCCCGGTGCGAAGGCCCCTGCGCCTCAGGCCGAGCCGGCCTGAGGTTGCGCCAGGAAGAAGCGGAGCATCTCGGCCGAGGCCGCGGGTCCGCTGCCGTCGGTGTACGAGCCGCTGGCGTCGCCGCCCGACCAGGCGTGCCCGGCGCCATGCAGCAGCCACGACTCGATGCGTGGCCGGCCGTCGGCATCGGCGTACACCGTCTGGGTGAAGGCGCGACCTCGCGGCGCGACGCCGCTTTTCACCGTGGGCGTCGGCAGCGGCCCAGCGCTTTCCGTTGCCAGTGCGTGGCGCGCCTGGTGGACGATCTCGGCGCCGTTGGCTTGCCGCACCGTCTGGTCCTGGTCGCCGTGGAAGACGATCGTCGGCACGAAGTGCGCCGCCTGCCTGCGCGGGCCGGGCGCCGCGCCGGGCAGCTTGCCCAGGCCCGGCAGATCGGCCAACCCTGGCAGGTTCGACAGGTCGGGCATTCCGCCGCCGCCGCCCGACATGGCCGCGAACGCCGACGGCATGTCGTGCGCGGCGGCGTAAGGCAAGCCCGAGTGCGCCCCGACGCCCGCGTACAGCTCCGGATAGGTCTCGCCGAGGATCACCGCCATGGCGGCGCCCGCCGACAGCCCGGCCACATAGATCCGCCGCGGGTCGACCGGATGGCTCGCCGCGACCTCGCGGGTGATGCCGGCGATCAGCGACGGCTCGCCGCTGTCGCGCGCCTGGTCCTGCGCCTTGAACCAGTTCCAGCACTTCGAGCCGTTGGCGTTGGCGGCCTGCTCGGGGTAGACGACGATGAAGCCGTGCTCCTCGGCGAGCCGGTTCATCTGCGTGCCGGCGGCGAAGTCGTCGGGCGACTGCGTGCAGCCGTGCAGCATGACCATCAGCGGCATCGGCTTGCCCGACTGCGAAGCCGGCGTGTAGACCTTGTAGGCGCGCGCGCCGGCCGCGTTGCGGAACTGGCGCGTGACGAACTCGCCGGGTGCGGCCGGCTCGCTCACCGGCGGCGAGCGGCTCGGCAGCGGCGGCTCGATCGGCGCTTCGCCGACCACGCGGGCCTCGACGTCGATGACCGAGGGGTCGGTGCCGGCCGGCGTGCCCGGGTTCATGCCCGCCGACGCAAGCGCGCGGCGGATCGTTTCGGTGACGCCGTGCATCGGCCCGGTCTTGGTCTGCAGGCCGGCGGAAGCGAGGGCGTTCTCGATCGTCGCGGTGATGCTCGCGATGTCGACCGAAGGAAATCGGGATGAGAAGTGGGGGTTCATGGCTGTTTTTCCGGTGGAATGGATGGGGGTCAATGGATTCGATCGGCCAGCGCACGGCGTACTGCGGCGCTGGAATGGAAGGCGCCGAGCACGGAAATCGACTCGATCGTGGCGCGGGCCAGTTCGGGGGTGACGTCGTCGGCAATGCGCGCGAGGCCGACGACCTGGATGTGGATTCGCTCGCCGGCACGCTCCAGCTGCTCGAGGTCGGCCTTGCTGAAGTGCTGCAACCCGAGGGTCAGCGTGCGCCGGGCGACCGTCTGCCTGACCACGTCGGCGTGCAGCGCCAGCTGGTTGCGAACCGCCGTGCGGACGAGGTCGCTGCGGTTGGAATAGAAGCCCTCCTGCACCAGCAGGTCGATCTGGCCGAGGTCGACGACGCCCATGTTGATCGTCATCTTCTCGGTATCGGCAGCGCGGGTCCTGGGGTCGACGGGGAGGTTGGTGTTCATGCTGAGCCTCTGTATGGAATCCAATTGGAATCTAATTGGAATATAACAAGGGTGCTTCGAGAACTTTTCTTCTTGTTCATGCGTGCGCCGTCGATCGACCGGAGTCCCTGCCCGGTCGCTCCCCCATCGCCAACGGCAGGCCATGCGGAAGCTGCCCCGCGCATCGGTCGGCTTCCCGTACATTGGCCGCTCGAAGGCGCCTGCGCGGGCATGTGCGCCAGCCCAGAACGCATCTTGGGAGCTTCGTCGTGCTGATCGGCGTTCCGAAGGAGATCAAGGACCACGAGTACCGCGTCGGCCTGACGCCCGCCTCGGTGCGCGAGCTGGTGGCGGCCGGGCATGCGGTGTTGGTCGAGCCCGGTGCGGGCGTGGCGGTCGGTGCGGCCGACGCCGATTACGTGCGTGCGGGCGCCGAGTGCGTCGCCGGCGCCGACGAGATTTATGCGCGTGCCGAGCTGATCGTCAAGGTGAAGGAGCCGCAGAGCGCCGAGCGCGCGCGGCTGCGCCCGGGGCAGGTGCTGTTCTCCTATCTCCACCTCGCGGCCGATGCCGTGCAGTGCCGCGAGCTCGTCGCGAGCGGCGCCGTCTGCATCGCCTACGAGACCGTCACGCAGCCGGGCGGCGGACTGCCGCTGCTCGCGCCGATGTCCGAGGTCGCCGGGCGTCTTTCAGTGCAGGCGGCGGCGCACCATCTCGAGCGCGCGCAGGGCGGGCGCGGCATCCTGCTCGGCGGCGTTCCGGGCGTGGCGCCGGCGAAGGTGGTGGTGCTCGGCGCCGGCGTCGTCGGCAGCAATGCCGCGCGGATGGCGGTCGCCGCCGGGGCGCAGGTCGTCGTCGTCGATCGCAGCGTCGACGCATTGAGGCGGATCGAGCAGCTGCTCGGCGCCCGCGTGGTCACGGTCTACTCGAGTCGCGACGCCGTCGAGGAGCAGGTGCTGTCGGCCGACGTGGTCGTCGGCGGCGTGCTCATCCCCGGCGCCGCGGCACCGAAGCTGGTCACGCGCGAACTCGTCTCGCGGATGAAGCCGGGCTCGGTGCTGGTCGACGTCGCCATCGACCAGGGCGGCTGCTTCGAGACGTCCAGGCCGACCACGCATGCGAGCCCGACCTACGTCGTCGACGGCGTCGTGCACTACTGCGTGACCAACATGCCCGGCGCGGTGCCGCGGACCTCGACCGATGCGCTCAACCACGCGACCTTGCCGTTCGTGCTGGCGCTGGCGAACAAGGGCTGGAAGCAGGCGCTGCGCGACGATCCCGCACTTCTGCAACGGGCTGAACGTGGCGGAGGGGAAGGTGACGTACCGCGCCGTGGCGGACCAGCTCGGCTATGCCTGTAGCGACCCGGAGACGGTGCTGGTGGGGTGAGTCGGGATGCTCGCCGCACAGGCGGATGGTTCGTGGCAGCGCGGCGCTTGGTCAGTTGGTCGGGGCCCCATTCGGCACCGAATCGGTACCGGACCTGGCAACGGCTCCGGCCGCGCGCTGCTCGAACTCACGCCCCAGCTGCCTGCGTGCGATGGCGGCTGCATGGCGCCGCTTCTCGTCGGGCGAGAACGGGCGCAACGGCGTCACCGGGACCGGCTTGCGCTCGTCGTCCACTGCGACCATCGTGAAGAAGCAGCTGTTCACGTGACGCGTCTCCTGCGAGCGAATGTCCTCGGCGATCACCTTGATCCCGACCTCCATCGACGAGCTGCCGGTGTGGTTGACAGCCGCCAGGAAGGTCACGAGATCGCCGACGTGCACCGGCTGCCGGAATCGCACCTGATCGACCGACAAGGTGACGACGTAACGGCTCGCATACCGGCTTGCGCAGGCGTAGGCCACCTGGTCGAGGAGCTTGAGGATGGTGCCGCCGTGCACATTGCCTGCGAAGTTCGCGGTGTCCGGGGTCATCAACACCGTCATGCTCAGCTGGTGTGCGGGCAGGTTCATTGCACCGCACCCACACGTTCGGCAACCAGGCGACCGAAGTCACGACATCCCAGGGTTCCCTGAAGATCGGTGGTGCGCGTGGCGGGATTTTCCAGAAGCCCGTCGACGCTGCGATCGATCCAGGCCGCAGCGTCCACCAGTTCGTTGCGAACGTGGCGTTTGCCGAGCCAGGCCAGGAGCATCGCAACCGAGAGGATCATGGCGGTCGGGTTGGCGACGTCCTTGCCAGCCAGGGTCGGTGCCGAGCCGTGTTGCGCCTGCGCACAGCACAGGACATCGCTGGCCATGATCGATCCCCCAAGGCCCAGACCGCCTGACAGCTCGCTCGCGAGGTCCGACAGGATGTCGCCGTAAAAATTGGTCGCCAGGAGGACGTCGAAGCGCTCCGGCTCACGCACCAGGTGCGCGGTGGCCGCATCGACCAGAAGGTCGTCGAGTTCGACGTCGGGGTATTCCAAGGCCACGGCGCGGGTGCACTCGAGAAAAAGTCCATCCGTCATGTGGAAGCTGTTGGCCTTGTGGATCGCCGTGACCTTGCGCCGGCGCGTGCGCGCGAGATCGAACGCCCGGCGGGCGATGCGGTCGCATGCCTTGCGGGTGATCTTGCGGATCGACAGCGCCATGTCGGGGTCGGGCATCACCTCGCCCCAGCCGCGACTCATGTTGCGGTCGGGGTAGAAACCTTCGGTGGCCTCGCGCATGATGACCAAATCCATGCTGCGCCCTGCCCGCAGGTTCGAGGTGAGAAAGGCACGCGTGCGTGCAGGCCGCACGTTCGCATAAAGGTCCAGCCCGACCCGAAAGGCGGCCGACACGTTGCGCCCGCCCTGCTCGGGCGGCGGATAGTCGGCATGTGACTGCGTACCCAGGATCACGCCGTCGCATTGCGCCGCGCGATCGAGCACCTCATGCCGCAGCGTCGTTCCGTGCTTTTGGAGGCTCGCAAAGCCGACGTCGTCATGTTCGTATTCGAGGCCGAGCTGGAACCTGGCATCGGCTGCGCGCAGCACCTCCAGGGCCGCGGCGACGATTTCGGGGCCGATGCCATCGGCCGGCAGCACAAGCAGCTTCATGTCGGTGTCATTCCGCCTGGATTCCACGCTCCTTGATCAGCTTCGTCCAGCGCGCCGATTCCGCCGCGATGAAGTTGGCGAAATCCTGCGGGCTGCCACCGCCGATGATGTTGCCCGCCGACGTGATGCGCTGGGCGAGGTCAGGCTCCTGCAGCGCCTTGTTGACCGCCTGGTTCAGCTTGGCGACGATCGCAGGCGGGGTGCCCTTGGGGGCGACGATGCCGATCCAGTTGGAGATCTCCATGTTCTTGATCCCCAGCTCGGCGAAAGTCGGCACGTCGGGCAGCGCCGGGAGCCGCTTGTCGCTGGCGAGCGCGAGCGCCCTCATCTTCGGCGGACTCGCTTTCACGTAGCCCAGCGTCGCCGGCACCATGTCGAACATATAGTCGACGGTTCCGCCCAGCAGGTCGTTGACCGCCGGGCCGCCGCCCTTGTACGGGATGTGGACGGCGGTGGTGCCCGCCGAGAGGTTGAACATTTCACCGGCCAGGTGGTAGGCGCCGCCCGAGCCTGCCGATGCGTAGCTCATCTTGCCCGGCGTGGCCTTGGCCGCCGCCAGCAGTTCCTTCAGGCTCTTGTGCGGCGACTTGTCGTTGCTGACGACCAGCACGACCGGCCCCTTCTCGATCAGCGCCACGGGAAGCAGGTCTCTCTGCGGGTCGAAGCCGAGCTTCGGGTACAGCGCCTTGTTGACGGCGAGCGGAGCGAAGTTGCCGATGCCGATCGTGTGGCCGTCGGGGGCTGCCCGGGTGATGAATTCGGTACCGATGTTGCCGTTGCCGCCGGCCTTGTTATCGACGATGACCGGCTTGCCCAGAATCTTCTGCAGCTTCTCGCTGAGCTGGCGCGCCCGGGTATCGGAGCTGCCGCCGGCCGCATACGGGACGACGATCGTGATGGTCTTGCTCGGGTAGTCCTTGGCGGCATCCTGCGCGGCCGCAGGCAGCGGTGCGAGGACGGCGATGACTGCGGCGGCGAGCACCGTGCGACGGGGCGACTGGGAGGGATGGGTTCTCATTTTTGCTTTCCTCGAATTCGGGCTGGATTGATCGGTCAGTGGCATGGCTCAGGCGACGAAGCGGCACGCCGACGCGGGGGTGCGGGTGTCCATGTTGCGACCGCGGTTCATGTGGTCGTCGATCTCGGCGGCACAGCCGAGCATGCGCGGGTACAGGAAAATCGTGAAGGCAGCGGTCTCGAGGTCGCGCGGTCCGATCTCGCCGGCGCGCAGCGGCTTCCAGAGCATCTTCAGCAGCAGCGCGGCGATCACGGCGTCGACGTTGACGCAATACACGTTGCGCGACACGCCGGCCTCGTGCAGCCGTTGCACCAGCGTGCGATAGAACGCGTGGAACACGTTGCTCTCGCCGCGCTCCTCGAACACCTTGGCGATGAAGACTTCGCGCGGATCGTGGTTGACCGGCTTGTCCTTGAACACCGGGTGGTTCACCCCGGGCAGCTTGGCGATGTCCAGACTGCCGGCGGCCTTGCGCTCGCCCTTGTACTGCGCATAGCTCGCGACCGCCTGGTCGGCGAGCGCGACCAGATCGATGCCGTGCTTCGGGTCGGACGGGTCCTGCAGGTCGGTTGCGCGGAACCGCTCCTCGAGGAACGCGATGCCTTCGTAACCGTTGCCGCCGTGCGCGTAGCCCGTGTGCGACAGAAAGCCGACCAGCGCCTTGTTGAGCTGCACGCGCCGCGGCTGCTCGGGTCCGTCTGCCGACACCGCACCTTTGGCGCCCTGGGCCGAAATCGCGCCAGGTCCGTTGGTCAGCAGCAGGCCGACCAAAGTCTCGAAGGCGAAGCGATCGCCGGCGTTGGGCTTGCTGCCCAGCAGCGCGGCGTAGGCGATCTCGCCGAGCCCGGCGCGGCCCAGCATGTCGTCTCGATCGATGCCGGCGAAGCGCTGCGGCTCATGGCGTGCGGAATCTGCCGAGGCGCCGATCAGCGTGCCGAAGAGCTGCAGCCACCAGGGGCAGCTTTCCGCAGTCAGGCGCGAGATGCGCTTGCGCATCAGCGGTCCCCATGTCAGCGTGGCCGAGATGGCCGCCAGCACCGCCGCCTCGGTCGGATGGCCGGGCAAGCCGAGCAGCCAGCGCAGGAACACCGAACGGCCACCGCGCGCGTGCACGCCGGCGATCAGCGCCTGTGCGCGCTCGTCGGACTGGCCGGTCGTCAGCTCGGGCGCGCCGCGGAGGTCGACGCCGGCAACGTCGAAGGTGTCGCTGAGCGATGCGCCGAACTCGTTGCCGAGGCCGGCGGCGTGGAACTGCTCGATCATGAAGACGAGGGCGTCGCGCGCGGCCTGCTGCCGGCGCGGCCCGACGATCGAAGCCGCCGCGGCCAGCACCGCGTTCGGTGCGTTGCCCGCCTCGCGGCTGGCCTCGGCGGCGGCGAGTTCGGGCCGTCCATGCAGGTTGACGAACGCGGCCACGGCGGGCGCGATCAGTTTGGCGTCGTTCTCGCCGCCCGCGTCGTGCAGCAGCGCGAGTGCGACCGCCGATTCGAACGGGCGCAGTGCCGCGGCGAGCATGCTCGTCGCGTGCAGGCTGCTGACCTGCGTGACGGAATCCATTTGCGACGCCCCCGAAGCGTCCTTCATCGGCTGGCGCGGCACCACGATGCCGATCTGGCGGTTGAGCATCTCCACCTGTTGGCCGTACACGCCGGGCGCCTGCACGGTTGGAATGCGCAGGTGATCCGGCAGGTCGAGCCCTTCGTCGGAGCCGAACCAGGGCTTGAGCGCCAGGTTGCCTTCAGGCGCGAAGTCGGGCAGCGTCGCATTGGCGCGCATGACCGCGGTGAGCGCCGCAGGGATGTGCGCGATGTTGGTGACCAGCGCACCCTTCGCCGAGAAGATCGGCTGCTCGGGCGTGTAGATGCCGTCGACGCCGAATTTCTCCATGAACCAGCGCTCCTTGGCGAGCGCGTCGTCGCTGCCGCCCGCCATGGCGCCGGCGTGGCCGACCGCGCGCGTGAGCTTGCTCTTCCAGCGCCCGACGACGCAGGCGACGACCGGCTTCGTGAATTCGGCGTCGAATTCGTAATACCCACCCGGCTCGCAGTAGAGCACCGCTGCCTTGCTGCGCGCGTCGTTGGCGAGGGCGAATGCGAACTCCGGCGCGGCGTAGTGGATATAGACGTCCTTGCCGCTCGAGATCACGGTGGTCGTGCCCCAGCCCGCCATGCGCAGGTACTGTGCGATGGTGGTCGAGAAGCCGCCCGAGTTGGAGAAGATCGCGATCGACCCGCGACGCAGCGAGTCAGCCGGGCTGTCGCCGCCGAGCGCGCCGCCGATGCGGACCTCGTTCCACGCGTCGGCCACGCCGAGGCCGTTGGCACCGAAGATGTCGATGCCGTTCTGCTGGCCCATCGCGCGGATCTCGCGCGCGTCGCGCACCGCGATCTTCTCGGTGATGATGAAGATCTTGCGCAAGTCCGGATTGACGCGGACGAGCTCGGCGACGCCGTCGCGCGCGGCCGAGGGCGGCAGGTAGACGACGCCACAGTCGAAGCGATGGCCGGCTGCGAGACCGTCGCGCACGTTGTCGAAGACCGGGATGCCGCCGATCGGCGTCTCGAGGACGCTGCCGCCCTTGCCCGGCGCCGTGCCGAACACGACGTTGCCTCCCGAGTAGGCATGGCTGACCGGCGTCACGTCGCGCGATTCGCCGCCGAGGATGTTGAGCACGCACACGCGGTCGTGCCGCGAAGCGATCTGGGTCAGCGAGCTGACCCCGACGTGGTACTTGAAGGGGCCGACGCCCGGTTTGGAAAGATGGGCTTGCATGGGGTTCCTCCGCTCACGCGGTCAGGGGTTGTTCGATGCCGAAGCTCGCGGCGACCTGCTCGCGTCCGCCGGCCTTCATCCAGGCATCGGCCTTCTTGGCGTACTGGATGACTTCGCTCATGTCCGAGTCGAAGCCGAACAGGCGGTAGGGAAGTCCGAGCGAGTCGCAGGTGTCGCGCAGCACGCCCATCCCGCGCACCAGGTTCGGTCCGCCGCGCCCGAGCACGACATAGAGCGGCGTCGGGCCGTGCGCGCTGAAATGCTCGCGCAGTGCGTCGGACATCGCGCGCAGGGTCTCGAAGATGTCGGTGTTGTTGCTCTTGCCGCCGATGATGAAGAGCACGTTCGACTGCTCGAGCCAATGCTTGAAGCAGATCCGTGCGACCTCCTTCATCTTCTCGTAGGGCGGGTTGCCGCCGAAGTCGGAGCTGATGATCGCGTCGTCGCCGAGCATCTCGGTGACCAGCGAGTTGGCGCCGCCGCCGAAGGTCGGCGCGAGCACCGTGCCCCGGTCGTTGATGACGTAAACGTCGCTCTGGCCCTGGTGCGTGCGCAGCTGGTTGATCTCCTGCTCGAAATCCGAGTAGTCGGCGGCGAACAGGTGCGCAGGCAGTCCCAGGCGCAGCCAGCGGGGGTCGTCGCGGTCGAATCCGCACTTGAAATCGCAGGCGACCGGCGTGAGCCGTCCCTTCCGATCGGCCCGCATGCGGATCGGGTTGAGCTCGAGCGTCGTCATGCCGAAGTTGTGGAACAGCTCCCACAGTTTGGGCAGCTGCTGCACCAGCGGCGAAATGATCTCGGTCGGGGCGCCGATCTCGGTCAGCGCGTTCGCGACGACGAAGGCCTTCAGGCCGGTGAGCGGATCGAACGGCACTTGGGCGACATGCTGCCTGTCCACCTCCTCGATGTCCATGCCGCCCTTGTGCGTGAGGGTCATGGTCGGCGCCCGGAAGCGCGTCGAATCGGTGATCGAGAAATAGACCTCGTGCTCGGCAGGAACGCCCCCCTCGAAGGTGACGCCGTTCGCCTTGGCGTACTGGTTGCCGTGACGGTGCTCTGCGAAGTAGAGGCGCTCCTTCTCGCGCAGGGCGCCCTGCAGGTCCTTCGCGCGGCCGAGCAGTCCGGCCTTGCCCTTCTTGCCGACGCCGCCCTTGAACACGGGCTTGATGAATACCTGGCCCGATTTCTCGATCAGGTCCTTGATCTGTTCCTCGCTCGCGTCGGGGCCGATGACCTCTGCCGTTGGGAACCCCACCAATTGCAGCAGCTTGGCGCCGTGCAGCATGCCCGTAATTTGCATCCACGTCTCCTTGTTTGACGACGGGCAATGTAGGAGGGCCTGCCTTTCGGTCTCCTTTCAGCGGCGGCGTCCGGAGGTCAGTGAAAACCCGTGGTCAGCGCGAAATCAGCGCGCGGTCCCACTCGCGCAGGAACTCGGCACGCTTGGACCCGTCCAGGTACGCCATCAGGCTCGGGCCGATTGCGATCGGCTTCAGGCTGGTGCCGAGCTGCCGGGTCAGCGCAGCGGCGGTTTGGTCGCCGGGGACGTCCGTGCGCAATGAAAACAGGCCGGAGCGCTGCGCCAGCACCGTCTGGCCCCGTTGCGACAGCAGGTGGTCGAGCCACAGCTTCGCGGCGTGCGGGTGAGCGGCGCGCCGATTGATGAATGCGATGCGCGAAACGACCAGCGTGTAGTCGCGCAGATAGGCAAGCCCGATCGCCCGATCGCTCGATGCCCGGCGGTGTGTGTACGAGCCGAGCACGTTGTAGGCGAGCAGCGCTTGACCGGACGCGATGCCGTCGAGCATCGCCGAGGTGCTGGGCAGCAGCCGCACCCGGTTGCGGCCCAGCGCGCGCGCCACGTCCCAGAACGCCGGCGAGCTGCGAGCGTCCTGCGTCGCCACGAGGAAGCCGAGCCCGGCGCGCACCGGGTCGTACGCGGCAACCTTGTCGGCAAAGCGCGACCCGCTGGCCCCCAGCAGGCGCGCGAGCTCTCCGTGCGTGCGAGGGACCTCGCGCTCCGACAGCAGCCGCTCGTCGTAGGCGATGCCGACCGGCTCGTAGGTCGTGCCGTATGCCTCGGCGCGCCACACCGACCATGCCGGCAGATGCTCGATCTCCGCGGACGGGTAGCGCATTGCGTGGCCGTCGTTGACGAGCTTGACCTGCAGGTCCATCGCGGAGCTCCAGACCAGGTCGGCCGTCGGCGACCCCGTGGCGGATTCCCGGAGGAAGCGGTCGTTGCACTCGACCGATTCAAGCTCGCGGTAGTCGACCCTGACGCCGGGATGCTGCGCTTCGAAATCGTCGATCAGCGGCCGCGCGGCGGCCATGTCGGTGGTCGCGTAGACCACGACCACACCTTCCCGGCGGGCGGCCGCGAGCCGCTCGGAACCGGCCGGCTGCACCGTGGCCGCGGGAGCTGATGCGGCGAGCAGCGCCAGCGCCATCAGGAAGGAAGCGATGTGGCGTGTCACTCTCATGGCCTCCGTAGTCTCGTAAGCGATTATTCTGGGCTTGCGAGTGGTCACGGGAGGGTTTCGGTGCGCGTCCTGCTGGTGGAAGACAACGGGAGACTGGCCGAGTCCTTGAAACAGGGGCTCGTCGATGCCGGCATGGTCGTCGACACGGTGGCCAACGGCCTCTATGCGGATCAGTTGCTCACGCACGAGGACTACGACGTCGTGGTCCTCGACCTGGCGCTTCCGGGCATCGACGGACTCGAGGTGTTGCGGCGCGCGCGCGCGCGAAACGACAGCGTTCCCGTCCTCGTGCTGACGGCCAGCGCAGAGACCGTGGACCGCATCCACGGCCTCAACGCGGGTGCCGACGACTACCTGCCCAAGCCCTTCGATCTCGCCGAGGTCGTCGCCAGGCTGCGCGCGATCGCGAGGCGGCGGGCCGGGCGCGCCCATGCGGTCTTCGAATCGGGTTGCCTGCGCTACGACACCGTGTCACGGGTCTTCAGCATCGCCGGCCGCATGCTCTCGTTGCCGCCGCGCGAGCACGCGCTCCTCGAGCTGCTGGTCATGAACCCCAACGCGCCGGTCAGCAAGCAGCAGCTGAACCAGCGCATGTGCAACCTCGACGAGGCCATCAGCCCCGAGGCGATCGACATCTACATCCATCGGCTGCGCAAGCGACTCGAACCGGCGGGCCTGCGGATTCGCACCTTGCGCGGCCTCGGCTACCTGCTCGAGACCGAGGGCGATGCGGCTGCGTAACCTTCTGCTGCGCTGGTTGCTCGTTCCACTGGCGGTGCTTTGGGCAGTGGGCTTCGGCATCCAGTACGCACGCAGCATCGACCAGGCCAACCAGGCCTACGACCGCACGCTGCTCGGCTCTGCGCTCACGATGGCCGAGCGCGTGTCGGTCCGCGACGGCAGGCTGTCGGCCGACGTGCCGTACGCTGCGCTCGAGATGCTTGGCACGGAAGCGCACGACCGGATCTTCTACCGCATCTCCGCCACGGCGGAACCGCGAATGAGCACCGGCTACGCCGACCTGCCGAAGCCGCCGGTGCTGCCGGCGAACGAAACGCCGGTGTTCTACGACGCGCGCTATCTCGACGAAGCTGTTCGTCTCGTCGCCGTGCTGAAGCCCATGTACGAAAGCCCGGTTGGGTCTTTGCTGGTGCAGGTCGCCGAGACGACGGCCGGCCGAGCGGCGCTGTCGCGCCGCATCCTCGTCGATTCGGCGCTGACCCAACTCGCGCTCATCGGCGCCGTCGCGCTGCTGATCGTCTTCGCGGTGCGCCGTGGGCTCGAGCCGCTTCGCCGCATCCGCGACGAGGTCGAACTCCGTTCCGAGACCGACCTCACGCCGATCGACGACCGGGCGGTGCCTCTCGAAGTGGTGCCGCTCGTCGAGGCGATCAACGCCCACACCGAAAGGCAGCGCCGCCTCAACGAAGCACAGCAGCAGTTCATTGCGGATGCGTCGCACCAACTCAAGACCCCGCTGACGGTGTTGCGCATGCAGGCCTCGCTCGCTCTTGCGCAACGCGACCCGAACCTGATGCGCCGCATCGTCGAGGACATCCACGAGAGCACCGACGCGACGTCGCGCATGATCCAGCAGCTGCTCGCGCTGGCGCGCAGCGAACACGACCTCGCCGCGCCTGACGAGCCGGTCGACGTGGTCGAGATCGCACGCACCGCGACATTCGATCTGCTTCCGCAGGCGCTGAAGAAGTCCATCGACATCGGCTTCGAAGCCGAGAACCGCGCACCGCTCGCGTGCAATCCGTTGCTGCTTCGAGAACTGGTGAGCAACCTGGTCGACAACGCCGTGCGGTACGCACCGGTCGGCGGCCACGTGACCGTTTCGGTGCGGCACGAGGCCTCGAGCGGCGACGTCCACATCGTCGTCGAGGACGACGGCCCTGGCATTCCGCCGCAGGACCGCGCCAAGGTCTTCGCCCGCTTCTACCGGGTAAACGGGTCACCCGGCGACGGCACCGGGCTGGGCCTCGCGATCGTCAAGCAGATCGCGGAGCGACACGGAGGGACGGTCGTCGTCGACGACGGTGCCGACGGCGTCGGGACCCGAATCACGGTGCGCCTACCGGGTGCCGTGCGAAGCACGGGCAGTGGCGGCGTGAAGGATTCGCTGAACAAGCAGCCGTGAAGGGACCAGCGGGTCCGGCATTGTTGCCTCGGCAACGCGCATGCAAATCTCGAGCGACAGGTTGTTGACCGGAGGGCTGTGATCCATGAAGCCCGCCGCCGGCCGGTTGCTCGACGTCACCCGGTCGACCAGGTCCGAAATTCCGCATGGCGGATGTGCACGATGCGGGCGCTCGCATTGGGTCCGGTTTCTCATACACCCTCGAGGGTGTATGTGTTCCGTTTTCTGATGCTCGATGCCATTGATGGCACTGAGGATCGAATGCTGGCCCGCCAGGTTCGCGGGCGACACGACGCCGCCTTGCGCGTTGATCGCCGGCACTTCGCGCACCGCGCCGAGCGCAGCGGATTGCCGGCCGACGCGACGTCGAAGACACGTGATGCCAGGTACCCGCCGGTGCCACCGGTGACTCCTGGCGGCACTGCCCGCCTCACCGCCGATGCAACGGCTCGGCGATCCGGCGCACCACCACCGGAGCCTCCTCGCCGATATGGAACTGCAGCCGGCGCTCGCGCAGGCTGACGTCGGCGGCGGTGAAGCGGTCGAATTTGCGCAGGTGCGCGACCCACGACTCGTCGAGGAAGTACTCGGTGTAGCGGCGCGGGTCGGCGCTGTCGGCGTAGAGCTGCCATTCGAGCGCGCCGTGGCGCAGCCGGCTGCGGCGGCTGTCCTGCATCACGCGCTTGAAGTCCTCGGCGGTGGCCGGGTCGATCAGGTAGTCGATCGTCACCATCACCGGCCCGTCGTCGGGGTCGATCGGCCGCGCGGCAACCGGCGGCTTCCATGGCGCCATCGGGCTCAGGTCCTCCTCGACGCCGCCGTCGAGGCGGAAGCGGCTGCTCCAGAGCATCGCCACGACGCCGAATACCGCCGCGGTCACCATGCTGTTCTGCACACTGGTCAGCGAGGCCACCTGCCCCCACAGCGCGGCGCCGATGGCGCTGCTGCCCATCATCGCCATCTGGTAGATCGACATGCCGCGGGCGCGCACCCAGTTCGGCAACGACATTTGCGCCGCCACCGACAACGTGTTGGCCACGCCGAGCCAGGCCATGCCGCCGGCGACCATCGCCGGCGCGGCAACATAGAGGTTCGGAGCCACGGCGACGACCAGCAGCGCCGCAGCCATCACCAGCGTGCCGTTGCGGATCAGCTGGTCGCGGTTCATCGCCTGGCGCAGCCGCGGCATCAGCGTGGCCACACAGATGGCACCGGCGCCCATCGATGCCAGCAGCCAGGTGAAGGTGGTGGCGCTGCCGCCACCGATGCGCTGCGCCACCAGCGGCAGCAGCGCGATCAGCCCGGTCGACTGGATGAAGAACAGCGACACGCGCAGCATCACCGCCTTCATCTGGCGCGACTGCGCGACGTACTGGACGCCGACGCGCATCGCGCCGACGAGGTGCTCGCCCGGCAGCGCGCTCGGCGCCGCCTGGCGCTGCTTCCAGCGCATCAGGATGACGCCGGCGGTCACCGCCAGCAGCGCATTCAGCCCGAAGACGTAGATGCTGCCGACGCTGGCAATCAGCAGCCCGGCCAGGATCGGCCCGGCGATGCGCGAGGCGTTCATCGCGATGCCGTTCAGCGCCAGCGCCGCCGGCATCTCGTGCATCGGCAGCACCTCGGGAACGATCGCCGAATAGACCGGCCAGCGCAGCGCCAGGCCGACGCCGTTGGCGAAGGTCAACAGCAGCAGCAGCGCCGGCGTCATCGCACCGGCCAGCAGCACCGCGCAGACGGTCAGCGCCACCGCGCCGACCCAGACCTGCGTGGCGATCATGAAGTTGCGCCGGTCGACGATGTCGGCGAGCGCGCCGCTCGGCAGGCCGAACAGGAACACCGGCAGCGTCGACGCCGCCTGCACCAGGGCGACCATCGTCGGCGAGGCGGTCAGCGTGGTCATCATCCAGGCTGCGGCGACGTCGTTCATCCACATCGAGACGTTGGCCGTCAGCCAGACCGTCCACAGCATGCGGTAGACCGGATGGGCCAGCGGCGCCCAGGCAGAGGCCGGCTCGAGGGTGCGCGGTGCCGTCATGCCACCGTCCGGCGGGAATGTCGGCTGGGCAGTGCCTTCGCCGCTCGCGGTGGCGCGCCGCAAAGGCCGCAGGCACGGGTGGAGCGGCCGCGCCGAACCGCGTGCCGAAAGCCGCGCGGGTGCAGGTGCCTGCTCACATGCTTCAGGGCTGTGCCTGCGCGGCGGCCAGCGCGTCGCGGGTCGCCAGCGCGGCGTGGCGCGCCTGCTCGGCGAAGTCGGCGCCGCCGCCCGCGTAGAGGATCGCCCGCGACGAGCTGACGATCGCCGGCCCGGTGGTCCGGCCCCCCTCGCTGCGCCAGGCGGCGCGCACCGTCGCCGCGGCGTCGCCCCCCTGCGCGCCGATGCCCGGAATCAGCAGCGGCAGTGTCGGCGCCAGTTCGCGCACCCGCGCCAGCTCGGCCGGGAAGGTGGCGCCGACGACGAGGCCGAGCTGGCCGCTGGCGTTCCACGGCCCGGCGGCGAGCCGGGCGATGTGTTCGTAGAGCCGCTCGCCGGGATGCGCATCGCCGCCGCCCTGCAGCGGCTGCGCCTGCAGGTCGGCGCCGCCCGGGTTGGAGGTGCGGCAGAGCAGGATCAGCCCCTTGCCGTCGTGGCGCAGGTAGGGCTCGATCGAATCGAGGCCGAGCAACGGCGAGAGCGTCAGCGCGTCGGCCTGGTAGCGCTCGAAGGCCTCGCGCGCGTACTGCTCGGCGGTGCTGCCGATGTCGCCGCGCTTGGCGTCGAGGATCACCGGCACCCCGGGTGCGACGCGGTGGATGTGCGTCGATCAGCCGCTCGAGCTGGTCCTCGGCGCGGTGGGCGGCGAAGTAGGCGATCTGCGGCTTGTAGGCGATCACCAGGTCGCGCGTCGCGTCGACGATTCGCAGCGCAGAAGTCGAAGATGCGCCGCGGATCGCCGCGCCAGTCGCCGGGAAAGCGCTCGGGCTCGGGGTCGAGGCCGACGCAGAGCAGCGAGTCGTTGCGGCGCTCGGCGCCGAGCAGCATCTCGGTGAAGTTCACTGCGCGCCCGGCGTCGACGCGCCGTGCCAGCTGTGCCGCCAGCGCCGGTGTAGCCGCCCGGCGTCAGCGCCAGCAGGCGGGCACGCTCGGCAGCCGGGATCTCCAGCGTCTCGATGAAGGCGCGCAGCGCCTCGCGCGTGATCGCCTTGCCGCGCGTCAGCTCCTTCAGCCGCTCGTAGGGGTTCGGCAGGCCGTAGCGGCGCATGACGGTCTGGATCGGCTCGGCGAGCACTTCCCAGGCGGCGTCGAGGTCGGCCGCGAGCGCGCCGCGGTCGACCTCGAGCTTGGCCATGCCGCGCAGCAGCGCTGTCGTAGCCGAGCAGCGTGTGGCCGAGCGCCACGCCCATGTTGCGCAGCACGGTGCTGTCGGTCAGGTCGCGCTGGAAGCGCGAGATCGGCAGCTTCTGGCTCAGGTGCGACGAGCAGCGCATTGGCCAGGCCGAAGTTGCCTTCGGCATTCTCGAAGTCGATCGGGTTGACCTTGTGCGGCATCGTGCTCGAGCCGATCTCGCCGGCCTTGATGCTTCTGCCGTGAAGTAGCCGAGGCTGACGTAGCCCCAGACGTCGCGCGACCAGTCGATCAGGATGGTGTTGGCGCGCGCCAGCGCGTCGAACAGCTCGGCCATGCAGTCGTGCGGCTCGATCTGGATCGTGTAGGCGTTGAAGCTCAGGTCCGAGCTGCTGCTCGACGACCGCCGCGCGCTGAACGCCTCCCAGTCGATCTCGCGGATACGCCGCGAGGTGCGCGTTGTAGTTGCCGACGGCGCCGTTCATCTTGGCGAGCAGGCGACCTGGGCGATGCGCTGCGCGCGCCGTGGCCAGGCGGGCGACGACGTTGGCGAGCTTCCTTGCCGACGGTCGTCGGGCTGGCGGTCTGGCCGTGCGTGCGGGCGAGCATCGGCACGTCGGCATGCTCGTGCGCCATCGCGCTGCAGCGAGGCGATCGACCCGGTCGAGCGCGGGCAGCAGCACCTCGTCGCGCGCCGCCTTCAGCATCAGCGCGTGGCTGGTGTTGTTGATGTCCTCGCTGGTGCAGGCGAAGTGGACGAATTCGCCGGCGGCGAGCAGCTCTGCGGCGAGCTCGCCTGCGCGCTCGAAGCAGCCCTTGAGCCAGTACTCGACCGCCTTGACGTCGTGGTTGGTGGTGCGCTCGATGTCCTTGATGGCCTGCGCATCGGCCAGCGAGAAGTCGCGCACCCGCGCGCTGCAGGTGGTCGCGCGCCGCGGCGCCGAGCGGCGCGAACTCGGGCAGGCCGGCGTCCGACAGGGCGATGAACCACTCGACTTCGACCTCGACCCGGCGGTGCATCAGCCCGAACTCGGAAAGCAGGGGGCGCAGCGCCGCGACCTTGGCGGCATAGCGGCCGTCGAGCGGGCTGAGCGCGGTCAGCGCCGACGGTTCGGTATCAAGCATGGTGAGGGCGGTAGCGGCAGGCCGGGCGATTTTACGAGGCGGGGGTGCTGCCAGCCGCATTGCAAGGCCGTGGAAGCAGCCACCGTGTGATCATGCGCCCCTGCTGCATCAAAGGCGTGCCCTTACCGTGACCGAACCCCGCTCCGCGAGCCACATCCGGCTGACCTCCCATGCCGGCCATCCGGGTGCGACGGCGCCGCCGATTGTCTGGGGTGCCGCGACGGCGGCCGCGCGCGGCCCGATCGTCGGCACGACGACCGATCGCGCGCGGCGCAACGTCATCGGCTCGCACAGCGGCAGCTACGGCGTCTACCGCGCACTGGCGGTTGCCGCAGGCAACCTGCCGAAGGGTCACCGTGCCGACCTCACCAACACCGCGCCGACCGACCTGATCGGCCCGCATCCGCAGTGGGGCAACCCGGCGTCGATCGTTTCGATCGACCCCTGGGGCGCCGCGGTCACCGATGTGTTCGCCGACTGGATCGCGCAAGGCTACGACCTGCGGCCGACGATCGCCGTGACCCAGGCCCACATCCACCTGCCCGAGGTCCGCCAGGCGATCGCCTTCCAGCGGCTGACGGCCGACGGCCGGGTGCTGCTCGAGGACGGCTCGGCCGTGGTCACCAAGGTGGCGATCGAGCCGGTCTGGTGGCTGCCGGGCGTGGCGGCGCGCTTCGGCGTCCAGGAGGCGGCGCTGCGCCGCGCGCTCTTCGAGGAAACCGGCGGCATGTACCCCGAACTGGTGACGCGCAGCGATCTCGAAGTGTTCCTGCCGCCGATCGGCGGCCAGACGCTCTACATCTTCGGCAATCCGCGCGACCTCGCCGACCCTTTGGTGACGCTCACCGCCCGCGTCCACGACGAGTGCAACGGCTCGGACGTCTTCGGCTCGGACATCTGCACCTGCCGGCCGTACCTGACGCATGCGATCGAGGAATGCATCAAGGGCGCGCAGGCGGTCGATGCCGGCGGTCGCGGCGGCGTCGGGCTGATCGCCTACAGCCGCAAGGAAGGCCGCGCGCTCGGCGAGGTCACCAAGTTCCTGGTCTACAACGCGCGCAAGCGGCAGCTCGGCGGCGACAGCGCCGACAACTACTTCCTGCGCACCGAATGCGTCGCCGGCGTGCAGGACATGCGCTTCCAGGAGCTGATGCCCGACGTGCTGCACTGGCTGGGCGTGCGCAAGATTCACCGGCTGGTCTCGATGAGCAACGACAAATACGACGCGATCACCGAAAGCGGCATCGAGGTGGATGAGCGGGTGAAGATCCCCGACCACCTGGTGCCGGCCGACGCCCGGGTCGAGATCGAGGCCAAGATCGCCGCCGGCTACTTCACCGACGGCGCCGTGCCGGGGCTGAAGGAGCTGGCCGAGGTCAAGGGGCGCAGCCTTGGATAACGCCGGTTCGGCTCCGGCGCCAGTGCGGCCGCGCCACGGCCCCGACGCGATCACCCTGCTGCGCGATCCGGCGACGATCCGCGTGCGCTGCGCGGCCGTCACGCGCGCGGTGAGCAGCGGCACATCGTCGTACTTCACGGTCGACCGGGCGCGGCTCGACGACGCCGCGGCCGTTGTCGAGCGGGTGACGCGCGCCGCCTACCCCGATCTGCGCATCCCGTATCACAGCCGCTGGCGGCATTTCGATGTCGGCGGCGTGCCGCGGCTGGCCGAACTCGACGCGCTGCTCGCCGGCCGCCCCGCCGCCGAGCAGGCGCGCGCCCGGATCGACCTGGCAACCGTCAGCGTGCTGCTCGATGCCGGTGCCGGCCCCGACTGGCAGTTCGACGACGCGCAGACCGGCCAGCGCTTCGGCCGCTCCGAAGGCCTGGCGGTCGCCAGCCTGCGCGCCTTTGCCGCGGGCCTGTTCTCGGCGACGCCCGACGATCCGCTGCGCGTCGATGCAGCAGCGTTGCAGCAGCTCCACGCCAGCGCACTGGCGCGTGCCCTTCAGGCCGGCGAGAGCAACCCCCTGCGCGGACTGGAAGGCCGAACGGCCCTGCTCAACCGGCTCGGCAATGCGCTGCATGCAGCCGGTGGCGTGGAGGCCCGGCCAGGTGCGGTGTTCGACCGCCTGACCGACGCCGGCCGCCGCGACACGGTCGACGCCGGCGAACTGTTGCGCGCTCTGCTCGATGCCTTCGCGCCGATCTGGCTGACCGGCAGCGTGCTGCACGGCGTGCCGCTCGGCGATGTCTGGCCGCATCCCTGGGCCGGCGGCGAATCGACGATCTCCGGCGCGCACGGCACCACCGCCGGCTGGGTGCCGTTCCACAAGCTGACCCAATGGCTCGCGTATTCGCTGCTCGAACCGTTCGAGTGGGCGGGCGTGCGCGTGACCGGCCTCGATTCGCTGACCGCGCTGCCCGAATACCGCAACGGCGGCCTGCTGATCGACAGCGGCGTGATCGTGCCGCGCGATGCGGCGCTGCTGCGGCGCCCTCTGAAGGTCGGCGACGAGGCGGTGGTCGAGTGGCGCGCGCTCACCGTCACCCTGATCGACGAGCTGGCGCCGCTGGTGCGTCAAAGGCTCGGCGTCGATGCCGCGCAGATGCCGCTGGCGTGCATCCTCCAAGGCGGAACGTGGGCCGCGGGGCGCGAACTGGCCGAGCACGCTGCGCGGCGGCAGGCCGCCGCTCGATATCGAAAGCGACGGGACGGTGTTCTGAAGGGGCGGTAGGCGGGGTTCAGCGCAAGCCGATACGAACGGCTGCCCCGCCCTACCCGGTAAAAGTGCCGAAGGCTACGACCTGTTGGCCGCGGCCTGTTGCATGAACGACAAGGCGACGAAATCGACAAAGGCGCGCACCCGTGCCGCCATCTGATGGCGGTGGGGATACACCGCGTGGATGTCGGCGTCCGGTGTGTAGTACTGCGGAAGCACCTGCACCAGGCGGCCGTTTCTCAGGAAGCGCTCGATGTCCCATTCCGCCCGCATCAGGACGCCGTGACCGTCGAGCGCCCAGTTGACCGCGATTTCGCCATCGTTCGTGGTCAGGTTGCCGCGGACCTTGACGGTTTCGGTGCTCGCGTTGCGTCCTCGTCCGCTTGCCAGACGCCACACGCCGTAGGCCTCGTCGCCCTGGCGGATGCCGATGCAGTTGTGCTGCGTCAGGTCGTTCGGTACCCGCGGTGTGCCTTGCTTGGCGAGATACGACGGCGACGCGCACAGCAGCCGGCGGTTCGGCGCGATGTGCCTGGCGATCACGCGGGCATCCGGCGGTGCGCCGAAGCGGATGCAGACATCGAACGAATCTTCGGTCAGCGGCGGCGGATTGACCGATAGCTGCAACTGCACCTCGACCCGCGGGTACTTGCGGATGAAGCGGGAGATCAACGGCGCAACGTGACTGCGGCCGAAGCCGAGCGTCGCATTGACCCGCAACAGCCCGTTCGGCACCGCCTTGGAAACGCCGATCAATTCCTCCATGTCGCTGATCTCGCCGAGGATTCGGCGCGCGTGCTCCAGATACACCTCGCCCTCGGGCGTGAGGCTCATGCGACGCGTCGTCCGGTTGACCAGCGACACACCGACTCGCGACTCCATCAACGCGAGATGCTTGCTGACAGCCGGTGTCGTGACGCCGAGCTCGCGAGCGGCAGCGCTGAGGCTGCCAGCGCCGGCGAGGACCGAGAAAAAGCCCAGGTCCGCAGGTTGAATTCCGCTGGTCATGTCGGCGCCGCTGTTAACTCCAGGTAAACGATGGTTTCACTTTGTGGATGACCGCGAAGGCAACCCGACTCCTACAGTCACCACACCGCCAACCACCCACGGAGACAAGTCTTGAAGACCTACTCAATCGCCACCATCCCCGGAGACGGCATCGGCAAGGAAGTCGTTCCTGCCGGCCGGCAAGTGCTCGAAGCGCTCGCCACGTCGAGCAACGCCTTTCGCTTCGATTTCGAGAATTTCGACTGGGGTGGCGACTACTTCCGCGAGCACGGCGTCATGATGCCGGACGACGGCCTCGATGCCTTGCGCGACAAGGACGCAATCCTGTTCGGCTCGGCCGGCGACGCGAACATTCCCGATCACATCACCCTCTGGGGCTTGCGCCTGAAGATCTGCCAGGGCTTCGACCAGTATGCCAATGTGCGCCCGACGCGCATCCTGCCTGGCATCGACGGTCCCCTGAAGCGTTGCGGACCGGACGATCTGAACTGGGTCATCGTTCGCGAGAACTCCGAAGGTGAGTACTCGGGCGTCGGCGGCCGCGTCCACCAGGGGCACCCGATCGAAGCCGCGACCGACTTGTCGATGATGACGCGCGCCGGCGTCGAACGCATCATGCGCTTCGCCTTCAAGCTGGCTCAGTCGCGGCCGCGCAAGCTGCTCACCGTGATCACCAAGAGCAATGCACAACGCCACGCCATGGTGATGTGGGACGAGATCGCGCTGCAAATCTCGAAGGAGTTTCCGGACGTCACCTGGGACAAGGAACTCGTCGATGCATCGACGGCCCGCATGATCAACCGTCCGGCCTCGCTCGACACGATCGTGGCAACCAACCTGCATGCGGACATCCTGAGCGACCTGGCCGCGGCACTCGCCGGCAGCCTGGGTATCGCACCGACCGGCAACATCGATCCCGAGCATCGCTACCCGTCGATGTTCGAGCCGATCCACGGCTCCGCCTTCGACATCATGGGCAAGGGCTTGGCCAACCCGGTCGGCACCTTCTGGTCGGTGGTCATGATGCTCGATCACCTGGGCGAGCCCGAGGCGGCCAAGCGCGTCATGCAAGCCATCGAGCAGGTCACTGGAAACCCGGCGCTGCACACCCGGGACCTGGGCGGCCGTGCCACGACGGCCGAGGTCACGGCTGCTGTCTGCAACCTCGTCTCCGTGGCGCAGCGCAAGGCAGCGTGACCTGACGGACCGCGCGCCCGACGGGCGTGCGGGTCCGGATCGCAAGGGTCGGCGCCGCGGCGCCACCCCCTATTACCGAAACAGCCGAGAAGCGCTGTGGGGCGGGCTCACGCCTGCAAATCTCACGATCGGGAGACAAGACATGCACTGTGTATTCAGACGCCGAGGCGGATCGTGATGCCGTACGAGCCGCGCAGGCTGCTGCGCTCCATGTTCGATGCGGCCATCGCCGCAGCGCAGCCTGCGCGGTGCATCCCCCGCCACCTGCCAAATCCGCCAGCGGGTCGGCTGGTGGTGATCGGCGCCGGTAAGGCCTCGGCCGCGATGGCGCGGGCTGTCGAAGACCACTGGCATGGACCGCTCTCGGGTCTGGTCGTGACGCGATACGGCTACGCGGTGCGCTGCGAGCGCATCGACATCGTCGAGGCAGCGCACCCGGTACCCGATGCAGCCGGCCAGGCGGCGGCGAGGCGGCTCCTGCAAACCGTCCAGGGCCTGACTCCTGACGACCTCGTGCTGTGTCTGATCTCGGGCGGTGGGTCGTCGCTGTTGCCGCTGCCGTTGCCCGGCCTCACCCTGGCCGACGAGCAGGCGCTCAACCGTGCCCTGCTGGCCAGTGGCGCCGGCATCGGCGACATGAACTGCGTGCGCAGGCACCTGTCGGCCATCAAGGGCGGGCGACTGGCTGCGGCATGCCGGCCGGCGCGGGTGATCAACCTGTTGCTGTCCGACGTCCCCGGTGACGATCCGGTCGATATCGCCTCTGGCCCGACGGTGGCCGACCCGAGCACCTGCCAGGACGCGTTGGACATCCTGCGTCGGTACGCGATCGACGTGCCGCCACGTGCGCTTGCCCTGCTCGAAAGCGGCGAAGGCGAGACGCTGAAGCCCGGCGACCCGCGACTGCCAAGCCATCGAGACGCGGTTCATCGCAACGCCGCAAATGGCGCTGGAGGCCGCGGCGAACGTCGCCCGCGAGGCGGGTTTCGAAGCCCACATCCTCGGCGACGCGATCGAAGGCGAAGCCCGCGATGTGGCCAAGACGCTGGCCGGGATCGCCCTGCAGGTGGCGCGCCGCGATCAACCCTTCCGGCGCCCTTGCGTGCTGCTGTCCGGCGGTGAGGCGACCGTCACCCTGCGGGGGCAAGGGCGCGGCGGTCGAAACGTCGAGTTCCTGCTGTCGCTGGGACTGGCGCTGAACGGAGAACCCGGGGTTCATGCCCTTGCCGGAGACACCGACGGTGTCGACGGGCAGGAAGAGATTGCCGGCGCCCTGCTCGCGCCCGACACGCTCGCCCGCGCATGGGCCCTGGGACTGAAGCCCCAGGAGCGCCTCGACGACAACGACGGCCATGGCTTCTTCGAGGCGCTCGGCGACTCGGTGGTGACGGGCCCGACGCTGACCAATGTGAACGACTTTCGCGCCATCGTCATCGACGGCCGGCCTACCGGAACCAACCCATGAAATTCGCCCTGCAATGCCAAGATCGTCGCGACGCTCGGTCCCGCGAGCGCCGACCGCGCCACCATCGAAGCGCTGGTTCGCGCCGGTGCCGACGTGTTCCGACTGAACTTCAGCCATGGCACGCACGCCGACCACAAGCAGCGTCTCGATCTGATCCGCGCGATCGAGAGCGACATCGGTCGTCCGATCGGTGTGTTGCTCGATTTGCAGGGCCCGAAGCTGCGGGTGGGCACGTTCGCCGGCGGCCCGGTGAAGCTTGTCGAGGGCGCGTCGTTTCGCCTCGACCTCGACGCGTCCAGGCCGGGCGACGCCACCCGCGGCTCGATGCCGCACCCGGAGATTTTCGCCGCGCTCCAGCCAGGCGCCGAGCTGCTGCTGGACGACGGCCGGCTGCGACTGCAGGTCGAGAAGTCGGGCGTCGACTTCGCCGAAACCCGCGTGGTGAACGGCGGCATGCTCTCCGATCGCAAGGGCGTCAATGTCCCCGGGGTGGTGCTGCCGCTGTCTGCAATGACGGTCAAGGACCGAGCCGATCTCGACTTCGGTCTGACGCTCGGCATCGACTGGGTCGCCCTGTCGTTCGTCCAGCGCGCTGCCGACATCGTCGAGGTCAAGCAGATCGTCCAGGGTCGTGCCGGAATCATCGCCAAGCTCGAGAAGCCGGCGGCGATCGACAGCCTCGATGAAATCCTTGCAGAGACCGACGCGGTGATGGTCGCTCGCGGCGATCTCGGGGTCGAGATGCCCGCCGAGCAGGTTCCTGCAATCCAGAAGCGAATCGTCCGCGCCTGTCGCCGCCTCGGCAAGCCCGTGATCGTCGCGACGCAGATGCTGGAGTCGATGGTCACCGCACCCGTGCCGACACGCGCCGAAGCATCGGACGTCGCCACTGCGATCTACGACGGCGCCGACGCGGTGATGCTGTCGGCCGAATCGGCCTCGGGCAAGTACCCACTCGAATCCGTCGAAATGATGGACCGCATCATCGCGCAGACCGAGGCCGATCCGCATTACCGCGATGCGATCGAATCCTCGCACACGGCGCCCCCCGCCAACACCGCCGACGCGATCGGCTGGGCCGCGCGCTCGGTGGCCGGCCTGCTGGATGTCGCTGCCATGGTGGCCTACACCAGCACGGGATCGTCGGCGCTGCGCATGGCGCGTGAGCGCCCGCGGGCACCCATTATCGGAATGACCCCGCGCCGGGCCACCGCGCGCCGCCTTGCGCTGGTCTGGGGGGTGAATCCCGTGCTGTGCCACGACGTGACGGACGTCAACGAGATGACCGAGCTCGCGGTGGCGACCGCCGTGAAGCTTGGAATCGCGAGGTCTGGCCAGACCCTCGTCATCGCAGCCGGCATGCCGTTCGGCACGCCCGGCACCACCAACCTGCTGCGCATCGCGCAGATCGACTGAGGCTTGCCCATGAGCACGATTCAACACGTCCGCGGATTCGAGATTCTCGACTCGCGTGGCAATCCCACCGTCGCGGCCGAGGTCGTCCTGGCCGATGGTGCGCGCGGTTTCGCGGCGTCGCCCTCGGGCGCATCCACCGGTGCACGCGAGGCCCTCGAGTTGCGAGACGGTGACCCGCAGCGTTACCTCGGCAAAGGCGTTGCGAAGGCCGTGGCGCACGTCAATGGCGAGATCAGCCTCGCGCTCACCGGACGCGAGGCCCACGACCAGGCGACGCTCGATCAATCGATGATCGACCTCGACGGGACACCGACCAAGTCACGCCTGGGGGCGAACGCGATCCTCGCCGTCTCGCTGGCCCTGGCCAAGGCCAGCGCCGCGTCTGCGGGTTTGCCGCTGTACCGCCACCTCGGGCGCGGAAGAGATCCGCGGCTGCCGCTGCCGATGATGAACATCATCAACGGCGGCGCCCATGCCGACAACAACGTCGACATGCAGGAGTTCATGGTGCTGCCGGTGGGCGCCGCCCGGTTCTCGGAAGCCATGCGCTGGGGCGTGGAGGTCTTCCACTCGCTGAAGGCGCTGCTGAAGAGCCGAGGCATGTCGACGGCAGTCGGCGACGAAGGCGGCTTCGCTCCCGACCTGCCGTCCAACGAAGCGGCCATCGAAGTCATCCTCGCGGCCATCGAGCAGGCCGGCTTCAAGCCGGGAGCGGACATCGCACTGGGGCTCGATGTCGCAAGTTCGGAGTTCCACAAGAACGGCTCGTATGAACTCGCCTCGGAAGGCAAACGCTTCGACTCCGCGCAGTTCGTCGATTACCTGGCGCGCTGGGTCGACGCTTATCCGATCGTCACCATCGAAGACGGCATGGCCGAAGACGACTGGGACGGCTGGGAATTGCTCACCGCCAGGCTGGGCAGCAAGGTGCAGCTGGTCGGCGACGACCTCTTCGTCACCAACACGGAAATCCTCCGGGAAGGCATCGCACGCAGTGCGGCCAACTCGATCCTGATCAAGCCGAACCAGATCGGGACGCTGACCGAAACCCTTGCGGCGATTGCAATGGCGGAGGCAGCCGGCTTCGCCTCGGTGGTCTCGCACCGCTCCGGCGAGACCGAAGACACGACCATCGCAGACCTCAGCGTCTGCACCGCGGCCACACAGATCAAGACCGGTTCGCTGTGCCGATCGGACCGCATGGCCAAGTACAACCGGCTGCTTCTGATCGAGTCCGAGCTCGGCCCTGCCGCGCATTTCGCCGGACGCATGGCGATCCGATCGCTGCAAGCCACCCCAGCGTTGACCGTCGAGCTCGGCGGACCGTTCGGTCGCCGCAGCCACGCTTTTGCCGGTTCACCCCACGGCGAACCGGATTCCCCGCCCGGCAGTTGCAGTCTGGGCGAACTCGGCGCGATGAGCGCAAATTGGAGACCAGCATGAAGAACCCACCCATCGTTCCCCGCCGCCAGTTGGTGCAAGCCATCGCCCTGGCATTGACCGTGTCGGGCGGCAGTGCCATGGCACAAGCCTGGCCGAGCAGGCCGATCAGCCTGATCGTGCCCTTCCCGGCCGGCGGCACGACCGACGTGCTGGCCCGGGCGCTCGGCGAAAAACTGCAGCAGAGCCTGCGCCAGCCCGTGATTGTCGAAAGCAAGCCTGGCGCCGGCGCCACGCTCGGTGCCGACTACGTTTCCAAAGTCGAAGCCCGATGGATACACGCTGCTCGTGGGTGCCGTGCACCACACGATCGCCTCGAGCATCTACAAGAAGTTGCCATACGACTTCCAGAAGGACTTTGCACCGATCACCACGATCGCGATGGTGCCGAACGTGCTGGTCGTGAATGCCAGCAACCCGGCGAAGAACGTCGCCGAACTGGTCGCACTTGCCAAGTCGCAGCCCGGCAAACTGACCTACGGCTCCAATGGCAACGGAACGGCGCAGCACCTCATCGGCACCCAGTTCGAGAACCTCACCGGCACGGATCTGATCCACGTCCCCTACAAGGGCAGCGGTCCGCTCGCCAGCGACTTGCTGGGGTCCCAGATCACGATGTCGTTCGACACGATCACGCCCGTTCTGCCGCACATCAAGGGTGGCAAGCTGCGCCCGCTGGCCGTCACGACAGCCAAGCGTTCGTCGGCGCTGCCCGAGGTGCCGACGCTCGAGGAAGCGGGTCTCAAGGGTTTCAACATCGGAACCTGGTTCGGTGTTCTCGCCCCGGTTGCCACGCCCAAGGACGTGGTGGCCCGGCTGAATGCCGAGATGGTCAAGATCATCCAGTCGCCAGAATTTCGCAAGCGCATGGAAGAAATCGGTGCGGAGCCGATCGGCAACAGCGGCGACCAGATGGCCCAGCAGATCAAGGGCGAGACCGAGAAGTTCGCGAAACTCGTGAAGGAAGCGAAGGTGACCATCGAATAGCGGCAGGACGCCGGCTGGCTTCGGAGTCGAGCGCACCGTCTGAACGGTGTGAGAAGCGTCGAGGGTCCGCTGGCCAACGAAGCGAGCAAGACGGCTGCGTTTTGGATGAGCGCACGGGTTGCGACCGTGAATGGCCGTGATCCCCGTACAGCGATCACGACACCGGTCATCTCCAGGCTCGCTCTCTTTTGGCTATTCCAGCCCGAATACGAACACAGCGCCCCGGCCCGCACGACTTACCAGCCGAATGTCGCTGCCATGCAGCTGCAGGATGCGCCGCACGATCATCAACCCGAGGCCGCCACCACGTTCACCGCTGGACGCGAAAGCCGGCCGCGTGAAGATCACCGGTTGCAGGTCTTGCGGAATGCCGGGGCCGGTGTCGCTGACTTCGACCTGCACGCCCGTGCCGTCATGCGCCAGCCGCACGGCGATCTCACCGCCTTCGGGGGTGTGGCGAATGGCGTTGTCGAGCAGGTTGGTCAGCACACGTTCGATCATGCCCAGGTCGGCATGGACGACCGGCAAATCCTGGTCGATCTCGTGGCACCAGCTTCTGGCAGCGCGCTCCAGCTGCCAGCTCGAATTTCTGGAACACGTCCTGCACCAGGTCGGCCAGCGCAAAGCGTTCCTTGTCGGGCTTGACGACGCCGTATTCCAGACGTGCCAGTTCGAACAACTCCTGCGCCAGTCGGCCCACCTTGCGACTCTGACCGAGGGCGATTTCCAGGTAGCGCCGACGCTCGCTGCTGTCCAGCCTGTCGGCCTTCATCAGCAGCGTTTCCAGGTAGCCGTGCAACGACGTCAGGGGCGTGCGCAGGTCGTGCGAGATGTTGGCGAACAGCTCGCGGCGTTGCTGGTCCTGCGCCGTCAGCGTCTGCCATTGTTCGGCGATGCGCTGGGTCATTTGCATGAAGCTCTGACCCAGCTTGGCGATCTCGTCGTCGCCGCGGGCGACGCGCTGGAGCGCCGGCGTGGTGTCGCCCAAAGCGGTCACGCCATCGTGCTCGAAAGCCTGCACCGCCGCGGTCAGGTCCCGCAGCGGCCGGGTGATGAGCCTGAACGCCGCGATGCCTGCGAACAGGCCCAGCAACGCCACCAGCGCCATCGACCACAACGTGGTGCGCAGCACGGCCGCCGCGGCAATGTGCGCGCTGATCGCATCGCGGTCTTCGCCCGACAGCACCACGTAGACATAGCCGGCGTCGCGCCCCTGCGCCTGCAACGGCGCCGCGCTGAAGACCTTGGCACCGCCGTTGCCGCGCGGGTCGTCGCCCAGGATCGGCAGGGCCGCGCCGGCCAGCAGTGCGCGCACCGGCGCCAGGTCGACGCGGTCGTGCTTCAGATGACCCGGCGGGCGCCGCCTGCGCCACGATGCGCCCCTGCGGTGTCGAGCAGGTAGACCTCGACGCTGGGGTTCACCGCCATCAGCTTGTCGAACAGCTCGCGCACCGCGTCGGGATTGAGTGCGCCGCCGTGCATCAGCTCGGCGTTGCCGGCGATGTGCGCGGCCAGGCCCAGCGACAGGCGCTGCGTGACCTCGCGCTCCTGGCGCGCGCTGGCGGCCGTCTGCAGCCAGGCCGAGGCGCCGCAGCAGGCCAGCAGCAGAACGGCGAACACCGCCGACAGGCGGCGCGACAAGCTCCATGTGCGCCAGTGCAGCGAGCGGGAGCTGTGCTTCATGGGGCTGTCTCGCCGGCACCATCGGCCAGCCGGTACCCCTTGCCCCACACGGTGAGGATGCGGCGCGGCTGCGCCGGATCCGCCTCGACCTTCATGCGCAGCCGGTTGATGTGCGTGTTGACGGTGTGTTCGTAGCCGTCGTGCTGGTAGCCCCAGACCTGGTTCAGCAGATCCAGCCGCGAGAACACCCGGCCCGGGTGTCGCGCGAAAAAGTGCAGCAGGTCGAATTCGCGCGGTGTCAGGTCGATCGGCTTGCCGTCGACGCGCACCTCGCGGGCGATGGGGTCGATGCCGATGTTGCCCACGTCCAGCCGGCCCGACTCCAGCCGTGCATGGCGGGCCATCGCCTCGCTGCGGCGCAGCAGCGCGCGCACCCGTGCCACCAGTTCCAGCACGGAGAAGGGCTTGGCCAGGTAGTCGTCGGCGCCGAGTTCGAGGCCGAGGATCCGGTGCACTTCGCTCGAGCGTGCGCTGGTGATGATGATCGGCGTGTAGCGCGTCATGGCGCGCGCGCGGCGGCAGATCTCCAGGCCGTCGATGCCCGGCAGCATCAGGTCCAGCACCAGCGCATCCCAGCGGTCCGCGCTCCAGTTCGCGCACGCCGGCATGACCGTCGGCCGCATGCGTCACGGCATAGCCCTCGTCGTGCAGGTGCAGTGCGCAGCAGCTCGGCGATGTGGGCGTCGTCCTCGACGATCAGCACGCGTTTGGCGGTGTCCATGCGGTGAATTGTCGGCGCGTCGGCTGGCGGAGTTGTCACGATTCTTTGAACTCTCCGTGATGCATCGGCGACCGGTTCGGCGTGAGACTGCTTCGCATGGAACAGCCAAGCCACCCCCTTCAGGCAGCCAGCGTTTCACGTCGACAGCCCATCCACCCGCTGTGGATGCGCATCAACCACTGGCTCAATGCGCTGGCCGTGCTGGTGCTGATCGACCAGCGGCTGGCGCATCTACAACGCGTCGCCGTTCTTCCCGTTCCAGTTTCCGGGCGAGGCGACGCTCGGGCGGCTGGCTCGGCGGTGCGCTGCAATGGCACTTCGCGGCGATGTGGCTGCTGGCTGCCAACGGCGCTCGTGTACCTGGCGCTGAACGTCGCGAGCCGGCCGCCTGGCCGTGAAGTTCTTTCCGCTTTCGCCGCGCGGCGTCTGGCGCGACGCGATGGCCGCGCTGCGCGGCAAGCTGTCGCATGCCGACCCGCGTCGCTACAACCAGGTGCAGCGGCTTGCCTACCTGTTCGTGATGGTCGACACCGTGCTGCTGGTGCTGTCGGGCCTGGTGCTGTGGAAGTCGGTGCAGTTCGGCCTGCTGCGCGAGCTGCTGGGCGGCTACGAGATCGGCGCGCCGCATCCACTTCGTCGCGCATGGCCGCTGCTGGTCGGCTTCGTCGCGCGTGCACCTGGTGATGGTGGCGCTGGTGCCCAAGACCCTGCTGACGATGCTGCAGCGGCCGCGCCGGGAGTGCAGCATGAACCGCTTCAAGCGCCCCCCGCTGCCCGGCGTCGATGCCGATGCCGCGTTGTCCGAAGCACGCAAGCTGATCGGCGCGACGCATCGAGCAACCCGCCCGCCGCGCCTTCCTGCAGCGCTCGCTGACCCTGGGCGGCCTGTCGCTGCTGACCGGCTGCAGCATCAGCGACAACGCCAGCGTCGAGAGCGGCGCTGAACGCGCATCTCGCGCTTCAACGACCGCGCGCAGGGCTGGATCTTCGACCCGCAGCAGCTGGCGCCGACCTATCCCGAGTCGATGATCACGCGGCCGTTTCCGTTCAACGCCTACTACGGCGAAGACGAGGTCCGCATCGTCGACGAAGACCGGCTACCGGCTGGAAGTGACCGGCCTGGTGGCCGACAAGCGCCGCTGGACCTTGCCCGAGCTGCGCGCCATGCCGCAGCGCGACCAGGTCACGCGCCACATCTGCGTGGAAGGCTGGAGCGCCATCGGCAAGTGGGGCGGCGTGCCGCTTCGCCGACTTCCTGCAGCGCGTCGGCGCCGACACCAGCGCCAAGTACGTCGGCTTCAAGTGCGCCGACGACTACTACACCAGCATCGACATGGCCGACCGCGCTGCACCCGCAGACGCTGCTGGCGCTGACCTACGACGGCCAGACGCTGCCGCCGAAGTACGGCTTCCCGATGAAGCTGCGCATGCCCACCAAGCTCGGCTACAAGAACCCGAAGCACATCCAGGCGATCTTCGTCACCAACACCTACCCTGGCGGCTATTGGGAAGACCAGGGCTACAACTGGTTCGGCGGCAGTTGAGCCAGCGGCTCAACGCTGTTGAACTTGCGGCCGGTCCATCTCGGGCTGTGCCATTCACACCACGACTCCGAGAGGACAACACATGAACAAGATCTCCGCAACCCTGCTGGCCGCCTGCATGGCGATCGGCTCGGTCTCGGCGTTTGCCGCCGACGAGATGAAGAAGGACGGCATGGCCAAGGAAGGCAGCACGCCAGCGCCATGAAGAAGGACATGCCGGCCTCCGGCGCGATGGCGCACGACGGCATGAAGAAGGACTGCGATGAAGAAGGATTCGATGGGCAAGGACGCCATGGGCAAGGACGCCATGGGGAAAGACGCGATGGACAAGGACGCGATGGGCAAGGACGCAATGAAGAAGGACGGCATGGCCAAGGACGGCATGGCCCCCGACGCGATGAAGAAGTAAGCCTCGCCACGCTTCACGTCCAGTCCCGCGACTGCAAGCGGGGCTGGCGTTCCGGAGGACCTCCATGGTCTATTTCATCCTGACCTACCTGGCCGGCGCGCTGACGATCTTCGCGCCCTGCATCCTGCCGGTCATCCCCTTCGTCTTCGCTCGCGTCGACCAGCCCTTTGCGAAGAGCAGCCTGCCGCTGCTGGCGGGCATGGCGCTGACCTTCGCAGGCGTCGCGTCGCTGGGCGCCGTGGCCGGCGGCTGGGCCGTCGAGGCCAACGACTATGGCCGCTGGCTGGCCATGGCCGTGCTGGCGTTGATGGGCGCCACGCTGCTGGCTCCGGCGCTGGCCGGGCGCCTGACCCGCCCGCTGGTGGCGCTGGGCTCGCGGCTGTCGGCGCTGGCGCGGCGCCGCGACGCATCGACCCAGGCCAGCCCGGTGCTGACGTCTTTGATGGTCGGTGTCGCCACCGGCTTGCTGTGGGCCCCTTGTGCCGGGCCGGTGCTGGGCCTGGTGTTGACGGCGGCGGCGCTCCAGGGCCCGTCCGCGCACACGTCGCTGCTGCTGCTGAGCTATGCGGCCGGTGCCGTGTCGTCGCTGGCGCTGGTGCTGGGCACGGGCCAGCGGATGTTCGCAGTGCTCAAGCGTTCGCTGGGCACCGGCGAGTGGCTGCGGCGCGGTCTGGGTGCGGCCGTGCTGGCCGGCGTCGCTGCGGTGGCCTTCGGGCTGGACACCGGCCCGTTGACCGCGCTGTCGCAGGGGGGCGTTGCGATCGAGCAGCGTCTGCTGGACCGACTCCCTGCGCCCCTGTCGCCGCCCGTGATGCCCGCCTCCACAGCCGGGACTGCCGTGAAGGCGTTCGAATTCCTGCCCGTGCAGGCGCTGGCCAGACCGCGCCTGAACCTGCCCTCCGAAGGTGCCATGCCGCCGCTGAGCGGCGCCGTGGAGTGGCTGAACTCGGCGCCGCTCACGGCCGCCGAGTTGCGCGGCAAAGTCGTGCTGATCGATTTCTGGACCTTCGGCTGCAGCAATTGCCGCAACGCTCTGCCCTATGTGCGCGAATGGCATCGCAAGTACAAGGACCAGGGGCTGGTGGTCATCGGTGTGCACAGCCCCGAGTTCGCATTCGAGAAGAGCATCCCGAATGTCAAGCGCGCGCTGCGCGACCTGGACGTGCCGTTCCCGGTGGCGGTGGACAACAACTTCAGTATCTGGCGCGCTTTCGGCAACAACTACTGGCCGGCGCATTACTTCGTCGATGCCCAGGGACAAGTCCGCTTTCACCATTTCGGCGAAGGCGAATACGAAAAGTCGGAGCAGGTCATTCGACAACTGCTCGACGAAGCCAGAAAGGACGGCAAGACATCATGACAACCCTCGACGACACCGCGCTGTGCTGGCTGCCGTGGCCCTGCTGGTCGCAACGCGCGCCGTGTCGGGTTATGCAGGCGGCGATGCGCTGACGGCCAAGTACCGGGCCGTCGGCTCGGGCAGCACCGGCTTCGGCAAACACCTGGCCACGACCGTTGAACTGCAGAAGCCCTTTTACGAGGCCGAGGCCTACCACCAGGACTACCTGACGCGGCACCCCGGCCCGCCCTGCGCCCGGCCGTGACCAAGGGCAACAAGCGACATATCCTTTCGACTGCCGCCGACGGAACGGTCTCGCAACCCGGTGCGCCGCTGAACCTGCCGCTACCGCCGAATGCCCGACCGTTGCGACTGGTGGTGTTCCGAGTCGATAGTCACCCTGCTTGCAACGAGAATCCGAGATGGCCCACTACCGAAAAAGCCCCGAGGCCCTTGCGCGCCTCACAGCGGAGCAATATCGCGTCACGCAGGAGGGCGGCACCGAGGCACCCGGCACGGGTGAACTGCTCGACAACCACCAGCCTGGCCTCTACGTCGACATCGTTTCCGGAGAACCGCTGTTCGCCTCGACCGACAAGTTCGAATCGGGCTGCGGCTGGCCGAGCTTTACCAAGCCCGTCGAGTCGGCGAACGTCAACGAGTTGCATGACGTGTCGCACGGCATGAGCCGCACCGAAGTGCGCTCGGCCGCCGGCGACAGCCACCTCGGCCACGTCTTCGACGATGGTCCGCGCGATCGCGGTGGCCTGCGCTATTGCATCAACTCCGCGTCGCTGCGCTTCATCCACCGCGATGACATGGAAGCCGAAGGCTACGGCGCTTATCTTGACCAGGTGGAGGATGTGAAATGAGTACCGGCGAACGTGCAGTGCTTGCAGGCGGCTGCTTCTGGGGCATGCAGGACCTCATCCGCAAGATGGATGGCGTAATTTCCACGAGCGTCGGTTACTCTGGCGGCGACGTGCCGAACGCCACCTATCGAAACCACGGCAGTCACGCGGAGGCGATCGAGATCGTGTTCGACCCGGCCAGGCTCAGCTATCGCCGGCTGCTCGAATTCTTTTTCCAGATTCACGACCCGACGACGCGCAATCGCCAGGGCAACGACAGGGGCGAGAGCTACCGCTCGGCGATCTACACCACCAGCCCGGAGCAGAAGCAGGTCGCCGAAGACACCATCGCCGACGTGAACGCATCCGGTCTGTGGCCGGGGCGGGTCGTCACCGAGGTGGCGCCGGCGGGGCCGTTCTGGAAAGCAGAGCCGGAACACCAGGATTACCTGGAACGCAGACCGAACGGTTATACATGCCACTTCGTGCGGGCGGGGTGGAAGTTGCCAGCCAGGGATCGACAGGCTGCAGGTGGCTGACTGCATCTCTGCAACAGGCGCCTTCAGCACCCCGAGCGAGCCGGGACGCGGGGCGGGCGGCTGGCTGTCGGAGTCGGCGCGTTGCCTGGCGGAACTCCCGCGTCGCGGATCGTGAAGACGCTGATCGGCAGGCGACGAGACGGCATTCGGTCGAGAGGTGGAACCATGAAGACCATCATGCAAAAGGCTCGCAGTTCCCCAGGCGCGGCGGCGGACTTCGCCCGGGCGTGCATCCTGGGCACATTGCTCCCGGTGATGGCCGGTGCCGCACCAGTGACGGCTGCGGACGCTGCCCAGAGGGTGGGTGCCCTGAGGCTCGGCTCCCCGGCGTTCGCCCACAGCGCCGCAATTCCGGCGAAGTACACCTGCGAAGGCCTGGGTGTATCGCCTCCGCTCGAATGGTCGGGTGTTCCAGCAAACGCCAGGAGCCTCGTGCTGATCGTCGATGATCCGGACGCGCCGGATCCCGCCGCGCCGCAGACCACCTGGGTGCACTGGCTGCTCTACAACGTCCCAACCAGCACCCGTGCGCTGCCTGAAGCGGCGTCGTCGCTGCCTGCCGGCGCAGTTCCGGGGTTGAACGACTTCAACGACGCGGGCTATGGCGGCCCTTGCCCACCCGTCGGCCGCCATCGTTACCTGCACAAGCTCTACGCGCTCGACGTGATGTTGCCAAGGGTGGATGGGGCAACGAAAACGCAGATCGAAGCCCTGATGAAAGGCCACGTGATCGCGCGAGCCGAACTGATCGGCACGTACCAGAAAAGGCACTGACGTCGTGCGCAACGCTCCAAGCCGCTGCCTGCGAGCCGGATTCCCGTCGTCTCCGTCGCCTGCATGTCGATGTTCTTGCAGTTCGTCGACCTGACACGGGCAGCATGTTCGCTGCGACGGCCCGTGACGGCCGTCCTGTCGCCGTGATGGCGCTTCGCAGCGGCGCCAGGGACAGCCCGATCCCGGCTCGGAGCCGCCGTTCCGCTGTTGATCGACATGGCCGGGATGCGCGACACTCGCAGCTCCGAACTTCGCAAGCAAGTAGACATCCCATGCCCAAGGCCTACTGGATTTCCACCTACCGCTCGATCAGCGACCCCACCGCGGTGGCGAATTACGCCAAGCTGGCCGGCCCCGCACTCCAGGGTGGAGGAGGCCGCTTCATCGCGCGCGGCATGCCGGCGATGGTGTACGAGGCGGGCGTCGCGCAGCGCACGGTACTGATCGAATTCGACAGCGTCGATCAAGCGGTTGCAGCGCACGACAGCCCGGCCTATCAGGAGGCCCTGGCAGCGCTTGGAAACGGTGCAGAGCGGGACATCCGCATCGTGCCCGCTGCGGACTGATCGGGGCGTATCCGCCTCGCCTGCGGCCGGCAGCCGTCGCTGCACAGCCGCCTCTCTCCGCTCTCCCTTCGCCATCGAGCGGGAGGCCGGCTCGGGGGCAACGGCTCACCCGAGTTCCGCCCCGCGGCGACGGATGACCCCGTCCAGGGCCGACACAATCCGGCACCATGCCGCACCGCACTGCCAAGGACCTCGAAGCCTTCGTCGCCCAGCTTGCGCCGGAGGCAATGGTCGACCTGCTGCTCGAATTTGCGCACGAGCATGAGGCCGTCCGGCAGCGCCTGATTCGGCTTCGCCTCGCAGACGACCCGAAGCGGCTCGCGGCCGGCTTCCGCAAGTCGCTGAGCGCATGGAAGCGCGCGTCGAAGTTCCTCGGCTACCGCGAGGCTCGCGAGTTCTCGGCGGCCTTGCAGGAATGGCTGGCACAAATCGAGCGCGAACTGCTGCCCAAGGATCCGCCTGCCGCGCTTGCGCTGCTGGAGGCGTTCATCGAGGCCGACACCTCCTTCTTCGAACGCGCCGACGATTCGGACGGCGCGATCGGCGACGTGGTCGGTGCCGCTTGCAGCCTGTGGCTCAACGCCGCCGCGCAATGTGAATCGCCGGCCGACGAATGGCCGGCGCGGCTCGATGCCCTGGCCGCAGCCGACGAGTACGGCGCCCGCGAAGGGTTGTACCGCCACGCCGACCGTTTGCTCGACGCGGCTGCGCTGCGCGCCCTGGTGCAACGCCACATGGCGCAGCTGCAGGCCGCAGTGGCCGCACCGGGCGCCGAGACGCGACTGCCGGCCGCCGTCTACCGGAGTTCGGGAACGTTGACGCTGCTGTCGCGCGCACTGCGCGATCCCGATGTGCACGTCGCCGCGGTGCGGGTCTACAGCCCGCAGCCGAACCCGAACCAGATCGAGGCATTCGTGCGGGAGTACCTCGAGTTCGGCCGCCCTGCCGATGCCCTCGGCTGGCTCGAACCGCCCTGGGGCGGCCTGGAAGACGCGCGCGAGCGGCTGCTCGCGCAGGCGCTGGCTTTACTGGGGCGAGGGGTCGAAGCCGCTGCCGTGTCGAAGCACATCTTCGAACGGACGCTCGCGTCTGCCGATCTGCACCGCTGGCTGGAGCCGCTGCCGCTGGCCGAGCGAGCTGCGGCGATCGATCACGCCCGCACGCTCGCCAAGGCACGCAGCGACGAGCCGGTGACCGCCGCGCAGCTGCTTGTCGAAACCGGCGACCACCGCCTTGCCGAGGACGCGCTGCTGGCGGCAGCGCAGCGTATCGACGGCGGCAGCTATTCGCGACTCCTGCCGCTGGCGCAGTCGCTGGAGTCCGCCGAGCGCTGGGTCGGCGCAACGGCGGTCTATCGGGCGTTGCTGGATGCGATCCTGGCGCGGGCGTACGCGCCAGCCTACCGCCACGGTGCGCGCTATTGGGAACGACTGGAATGGATTGCCTCGCGCGGCGTCGATCTCGGCGCACTCGGCCCGCACGCCGTGTACGTGGCCGACATTCGCAAGAAGCATGCGCGCAAGTCGAGCTTCTGGTCGTGCGTGCAGAGCCGGGCCGCGCGCGGCGCCGTCGCAGCGGCTGAAGCGGACACGGGCGATGCCTGCCGGCCGCAGCCGTTAGAGTCGCAGCCATCGCTCCGCCGCCGCGGGACAGGCCCCTCATGACCACTGCCGAAGTCCACCACATCACCCATCCGCTGATCCAGCACAAGCTGACCCTGATGCGCGAGAAGACGCGCAGCACCAACAGCTTTCGCCGGCTGCTCAACGAGATCAGCATGCTGCTGGCGTACGAGGTGACGCGCGACATGCCGATGCAGCTGATCGACATCGAGACGCCGCTGGAGGCGATGCGCTCGCCGGTGATCGACGGCAAGAAGACGGTGTTCGTCAGCATCCTGCGCGCCGGCGACGGCCTGCTCGAAGGCATGCTCAGCGTGGTGCCGGGCGCGCGCGTCGGCCATGTCGGCCTGTACCGCGACCCGAAGACGCTCGGCGCAGTCGAGTACTACTTCAAGATGCCGCACGGCATGGAGGAGCGCGATGCGATCGTCCTCGACCCGATGCTCGCCACCGGCAATTCGGCCATCGCGGCGGTCGACCGGGTGAAGGAAACGCGGCCGCGGTCGATCCGCTTCGTCTGCCTGCTCGCCGTGCCCGAGGGGCTGAAGCGCTTCGGTGACGCGCATCCCGACGTGCCGGTCTATACCGCGGCGATCGACCGCGAGCTGAACGACCACGGCTACATCGTGCCGGGGCTCGGCGACGCGGGCGACCGGATGTTCGGCACGAAGTAGGCGGTTGCCGCGGGTGGCGACGAATTTTTCAAAACGTTTGCCGAGGAGGCATGCCGCCGATGACTGTCCCGACCGTGCGCCCTCGCCTCGCTGGCTGGATCTGCGCATTCGCCAGTGCCGCCGCGTTGCTGCTGGCGCTGCCGAATGCCCTGCATGCGCAGGAGCGCAGCATCGTGATGGCGTCGACCACCAGCACCGAGCAGTCGGGGCTGTTCGGACACCTGCTGCCCGCATTCAAGAAGGCCACCGGCATCGACGTTCGGGTGGTGGCTGTCGGCACGGGGCAGGCGCTCGACATGGCCCGCCGTGGCGATGCCGACGTGGTGTTCGCGCACGACCTGGCGGCCGAAGAGAAGCTCGTCGCCGAGGGCTTCGGCCTGAAACGCAGCGACGTGATGGTCAACGACTTCATCGTGCTCGGCCCGGCGGCCGATCCGGCGGGCATCAGGGGCAACGACGTTGCTGCGGGGCTGCGCAAGCTGGCTGCGTCGAAGGCCTCTTTCATCTCTCGCGGCGACAAGAGCGGCACGCATGCCGCCGAGCTGCGGTATTGGAAGGCCGCCGGCGTCGATGCGCCGGCCGTGGAACTCCCGGGCTACCGGGACTGCGGCTGCGGCATGGGTCCGGCGTTGAACATGGCGTCTTCGACCGACGCCTATGTGCTTGCAGACCGCGGCACCTGGCTGAGCTTCCGCAACCGCGGCAGGCTGGCGGTGCTGGTCGAGGGCGACAAGCGCCTCTTCAACCCGTACGGCGTCATCGTCGTCAACCCGGCCCGACACCCGCATGTCAAGGTGCAGCTCGCGCAGGCATTCGCCGACTGGCTGGTGTCGCGCGAGGGCCAGGCAAGCATCGCCGGCTACAAGGTGGGTGGCGAGCAGCTGTTCTTCCCGAACGCGAAGCCCTGAGGGTCGTTTCACGCTAGTGGCTGGCGCGCTCGACGAGGTAGTCGACCATGTGCTGCGCTGCAATCGACAGGTTGCCGGCCTGGCTGTAGCAAACGACGAAGCGGCGCCGCGCCCAGGCGTCGGTCAGCGGTATCACCTCGATGCCGAGTGACGCGGCGTACTGCCGGCTGACTTCGACCGGCACGACGCTGACCGCGAGATTCGCGCCCACCACCCGAAAGGCGGCGTCGAAGTTGGAGACGACGACGCGGTAGACCACCGATCGGCCGAGCCGGGCCGCGGCCCGCTGCATGGTGGTGTGGACCGCCGTCGCCGGGGGCAGGCCGACATGCTCGTGGTCGAGCGTCTGCTCGAAGCACAACGATTTGCTGCCCGCCAGCGGATGCTCGGCATGGACCGCGACGCCGAGCTGGTCGCTGCGGTAAGGCCGCTGTTCCAGGCCCTCGAGGTCGATGTTGTCCCAGCAAATGCCGACCGAGGCACTGCCTTCGCGCAGCCGACGCACCAGGTCGCTCGAGAAGCGCTCCTCGATGTCGACCTTGATGTTGCGGTACTCGGGCTGGCGCATGAAGGTGGCGAGGTCGTCGAGCAGCGCCTCGGCAATCGCCGATGCCGTGGCCACCAGCCGTACATGCCCCTTGACGCCGCTGCTGAATGCGGCGGCGTCGTTTTCGATCTGCTCGATCGTGAAGAGGATCGTCCTGGCGTGTTCGAGCACCGAAAGCCCTGCCGGCGTCGGCTGCACACCACGCCGCCCGCGGGCGAGCAGTGGCGTGCCGAGGGTGGCCTCGAGTTGCGCAATGCGCTTGCTGATGGCAGACGGCTCGATGTGCTCCTGCTCGGCAGCGCGGGCGATGTTGCGGGTGTCGCAGACCGCCACCAGCAGCCGCAGCGTCTTCAGGTCGATGTCCTTCATGCCGCGATGATGCCATCCAAGGGATTCCAAAGCGGAAGTTCAAGCCTTCCAAAACACCACTGGTGAACTTTTTCAGAATCTCTAGAGTTCATTCCTGAAGCAAAACACAGGCGCGATTCGAGCGCCGCAACAGGAGACGAGCCATGTCCTCACTGCCCTCTGGAGTCGTGATCCGCGAGGTCGGATTGCGTGACGGTCTGCAGGCAATCGCCCAGGTGCTGCCGACGGCAAGGAAGCTCGAGTGGATTCGCGAGGCCCACGCCGCCGGCCAGCGCGAGATCGAGGTCGGCTCGTACGTTCCCGCCCGTTTGCTGCCGCAGCTCGCCGACACGGCCGATCTGGTGGCGTACGCGAAGACCCTCCCCGGACTCGTCACGTCGGTACTCGTTCCCAACGTCAAGGGCGCCGAGCGCGCCATCGAAACCAGCGCCGACCTGCTGCTGGTTCCCCTTTCCGCGAGCCACGCGCACAGCCTGGCGAACCTGCGCAAGACGCCCGATGAAGTGGTGGCCGAAGTCGCCCGCATTCGCGCCATGCGCGACGCCGCCGGCTCGAAGACGCTGATCGAGGGCGGCATCGGCACCGCTTTCGGCTGCACGATCCAGGGCCCGGTCGAGCAGTCCGAGGTGCTGCGTTGCATGCAGGCGCTGCTCGATGCCGGGGCGGACCGGGTGAGCATCGCCGACACGGTGGGCTATGCCGACCCTGCGGCGGTCCGCGACCTCTTCGAGAAGGCCGTCCGCATCGCCGGCGATCGCTTCTGGTGCGGCCACTTCCACGACACCCGCGGGCTGGCGCTCGCCAACGTCTACGCCGCGCTCGAAGTCGGCGTCGCCCGCTTCGACGCCACGCTCGCCGGCATCGGCGGCTGCCCGCACGCCCCCGGGGCCAGCGGCAACGCGTCGACCGAAGACCTCGCCTTCATGCTGAAGTGCATGGGCATCGAGACCGGCATCGACATCGATGCGCTGCTCGCCCTGCGCGCCAAGGTGGCGGGCTGGCTCGAAGGCGAGGCGCTGCACGGCACGCTGTGGCGCGCCGGTCTGCCGAAGACGCTGCAGGCCGCGGCGTAGGCACGCCGGCTCGCGCGGAGCCGGTCGACGCCCTGCCTGCCGGGCGGCTGCAGGAACGAACTCAGCGCGCGAAAGCAGCTTCGACCCGCTCAGCGCGAGCCACCCCGAACGACAACCCGCCGGCACGACCGCCGGCACGGAGACCGCATGAACACGACCTCTTCCCGCGACCCCGCCAGCGCCGACGGCGCAGCGACCGCTGCACTGCCCCTCGAAGGCATCCGCGTCATCGAATTCACCCACATGGTGATGGGCCCGACCTGCGGGATGATCCTCGCCGACCTCGGCGCCGAGGTGATCAAGATCGAGCCCCCCGGCGGCGACAAGACGCGCAATCTGCCGGGTCTGGGCATCGGCTTCTTCCGCAGCTTCAATCGCAACAAGAAGAGCGTCGTCCTCGACTTCAACACGCCCGAGGGCCATGCCGCGGCGGTCGAGCTGATCGGCCATTGCGACGTGATGCTCGAGAACTTCCGGCCCGGGATGATGACCCGGCTCGGGCTCGACCACGAGACGCTCTCGAAGCAGTTTCCGCGACTGATCTACGTCTCGCACAAGGGCTTCCTGCCGGGGCCGTACGAGAAGCGCCTGGCGCTCGACGAGGTGGTGCAGATGATGGGCGGCCTGTCGTACATGACCGGGCCGGTCGGCCGGCCGCTGCGCGCCGGCACCTCGGTCAACGACATCATGGGCGGTATGTTCGGCGCCATCGGCGTGCTCGCCGCGCTGCGCGAACGCGAGCGCACCGGCCGCGGCCAGGAAATCCAGAGCGCGCTGTTCGAGAACTGCGTCTTCCTCTCGGCGCAGCACATGCAACAGTTCTCGATGACCGGCGAGCCGCCGCCGCCGATGCCGTCGCGCGTCTCGGCCTGGAGCGTCTACGACGTCTTCACCCTGGCGCACGGCGAGCAGCTGTTCATCGGCGCGGTCAGCGACAAGCAGTTCACGACGCTGTGCCAGGTGCTCGGGCGCACCGACCTGCTCGACGTGCCGGCGTTCGCGACCAACGCGCAGCGCGTTGCCGTGCGGCCCGATCTGCTGGAGCGCCTGGGCGAAATTCTCAAGGACCACGAGCTCGCCGAGCTGTCGCCGAAGCTCGAAGCCGCCGGCATTCCCTACGCGCCGATCGTCCGTCCCGAGCAACTCGTCGAAGACCCGCACCTGAAGGCCAGCGGCGGCCTGGTGCCGATGCAGACCGAGGACGGCGGAACCACCGACGTGGTGCTGCTGCCGCTGCTGATGGGCGGGCGCCGCCCGGGCGTGCGCAGCCCGCTGCCGCGCATCGGCGAGCACACCGACGAAATCCTTTCGCGACTGGCCGGCAAGGCCGCCTGACCTTCTCAAAACAGAACGGAGACAACATGACCACCCGATTCCAGCGGCGCACCGTCGCCACCCTGATCGCCGCCGCCTGCACTGCCGCCGCCTGGCCCGCCATCGCTCAAACGGCGCACCCGGACAAGCCGATGCGCGTCATCCTCCCGCTCGGCGCGGGTTCGAGCGTCGATGCGATCGTCCGCGCCATCAGCCCCGCACTGGCCAAGGCGCTCGGGCAACCGGTGGTCATCGAGAACCTGCCGGGAGCCGGCGGCATCACCGGCACGCAAGCCATCGTCAAGGCCGCGCCCGACGGACTCACGATCGGCGTGGTCTCGAACAACCACGTCGTCAATCCGAGCGTGTTCAAGAAGATGCCGTTCGACTCGCTGGCCGACATCACGCCGATCTCGGTGGTCGGGGCCACGCCGTTCGTGGTCGTCGTCAACCCGCAGAAGCTGCCGGCCAGGAACGTCAAGGAACTCGTCGCGCTGCTGAAAGCCAAGCCCGGCGTCTACAACTTCGCCTCGTCCGGCAACGGCACCATCCTGCACCTCGCTGCCGAAATGTTCGTCGACGAAGCCGGCGTCGACATGAAGCACATCCCGTACAAGGGCGTCGGTCCGATGGTCACCGACCTCATCGGCGGGCAGGTGGATTTCGGCGTGCTCGGAATTCCTTCGGTGCAGGCGCACATCAAGAGCGGCGCACTGCGTGCGATCGGCGTCGCCTCGCAAAAGCGCGCGCCGGCGTTGCCCGACGTGCCGACCATCGCCGAGCAGGGCCTGCCCCAGTACGACATCGCAGGCTGGTTCGCCGTCGTCGGGCCGGCCCGGTTGCCGGCGGCCGAGGTCAGGCGCATCCATGCGGCCTTCGTCACTGCCGTGGCCGACCCCCAGGTGAAGGAGGCCATGGACAAGGGCGGCAACCTCATCGCTCCGATGACGCCGGAGGCCTCGACGCAGTACTTCCGCAGCGAGCACGACCGTTACGCCAGGCTGGTCAAGAAGGCCAACATCACGCTGGAGTGAGCGCACCATGCCCATTTACCGACTCGGCGCCGATGCGCCGCAAATCGCCCCGACCGCGTTCGTCGCGCCCGACGCCACGCTGATCGGCAAGGTGCTGCTGAAAGACCGCGCCAGCGTCTGGTTCGGCGCGGTCATCCGCGGCGACAACGAGTCGATCACGCTCGGCGAGTCGACCAACGTCCAGGAAGGCGCCGTGCTGCACACCGACCCCGGGCATCCGCTGAATCTCGGTGACCGCGTCACCGTCGGGCACCAGGCGATGCTGCACGGCTGCACCGTCGGCGAGGGCTCGCTGATCGGCATCCAGGCGGTGATCCTGAATGGTGCGACGATCGGTCGCCACTGCCTGGTCGGCGCCGGCGCCGTCGTGACCGAAGGCAAGCGCTTTCCCGACCGTTCGCTGATCCTCGGTGCGCCGGCCAAGGTGGTGCGCACGCTGAGCGATGCCGATGTCGCCGGCCTCGAAGCCAGCGCCGCCGGCTACGCCGAACGCCAGACCCTTTACCGATCGCAGCTCGAGCGAATCGGCTGACCACGGATCGCTTGCAACACGCTTAACCAGGAGCATTCCAGATGGCTGACCTTTTCGACAATCCGATGGGGCTCGAAGGCTTCGAGTTCGTCGAGTTCGCCTCGCCCACACCCGGTGTGATCGAGCCGATGCTCGAGACGATGGGATTCACCGAGGTGGCCAGGCACCGCTCGAAGGACGTGGTGCTGTACCGCCAGGGCGAGATCAACTTCATCGTCAACCGCGAGCCGAAGAGCCCTGCCTGGTACTTCGCCGCCGAACACGGCCCGTCGGCGTGCGGGCTGGCGTTCCGGGTGCGCGACGCGCACGCTGCCTACCACCGCGCGCTCGAACTCGGCGCGCAGCCGATCGAGGTGCCGACCGGGCCGATGGAGCTGCGCCTGCCGGCGATCAAGGGAATCGGCGGCGCGCCGCTCTACCTGATCGACCGCTACGACGAAGGCCAGGCGATCTACGACATCGACTTCCGGTTCCACCCGGGCGTCGACCGCCATCCGCGCGGCCACGGGCTGAAGATCGTCGACCACCTGACGCACAACGTCTACCGCGGCCGCATGGCCTTCTGGGCCGACTTCTACGAGCGCCTGTTCAACTTCCGCGAGATCCGCTTCTTCGACATCAAGGGCGAGTACACCGGACTCACGTCGAAGGCGATGACCGCGCCCGACGGCCGGATCCGCATTCCGCTGAACGAGGAGTCGTCGAAGGGCGCCGGCCAGATCGAGGAGTTCCTGATGCAGTTCAACGGCGAGGGCATCCAGCACATCGCGCTGCTCAGCGACGACCTGCTCGCCACCGTCGACAGCCTGCGCAACGCCGGCGTCAAGCTGATGACCGCGCCGCCGGCGACGTACTACAGGATGCTCGAGCAGCGGCTGCCGGGCCACGGCGAGGATGCGTCGGCCTTGCAGACCCGCGGCATCCTGCTCGACGGCAGCACCGAGGGCGGCCACAAGCGGCTGCTGCTGCAGATCTTCTCGCAGGCGACCTTCGGGCCGGTGTTCTTCGAGTTCATCCAGCGCAAGGGCGACGAGGGCTTCGGCGAAGGCAACTTCAAGGCGCTGTTCGAGTCGCTCGAACGCGACCAGATCGAGCGCGGCGTGCTGGCGGTGGAGTGACGAGGTGAACGCGACCGACGCCCCCACGCTGCGCTACCAATCCGGCTTTCGCAACGAATTCGCCACCGAGGCGCTGCCCGGCGCGCTGCCGGTCGGCCGCAACTCGCCGCAGCGCTGCGCTTACGGCCTCTATGCCGAGCAGTTCACCGGCAGCGCCTTCACCGCGCCGCGCGGCGACAACCTGCGCAGCTGGCTGTACCGCATCCGCCCGGCCGCGATGCACCGGCCGTTCGAGCGCATCGACGCCGGCCGCATCGTCAGCGACTTCGGCGCCGTGCCGACGCCGCCCGACCAGCTGCGCTGGAATCCGCTGCCGATGCCCGATGCGCCGTGTGACTTCGTCGACGGGCTGGTGACGATGGCCGGCAACGGCGACCCGCATGCGCACACCGGTGCGGCGTGCCACGTCTATGCCTGCAACCGCTCGATGGTCGACCGCGCCTTCTACAGCGCCGACGGCGAACTGCTGGTCGTGCCGCAGGAAGGCCGCCAGCGCTTCGTCACCGAGTTCGGCGTCGTCGATGTCGAGCCGCAGGAGATCGTCGTCATCCCGCGTGGCGTGCGCTTTCGCGTCGAGCTGCTCGACGCCAGTGCGCGCGGCTACGTCTGCGAGAACCACGGCGCGCCGTTCAAGCTGCCTGACCTCGGGCCGATCGGCGCCAACGGCCTGGCCAATCCGCGCGACTTCCTGGCGCCGGTCGCCGCGTACGAGGACATCGAGCGCCCGCAGCAGCTGGTCGCCAAGTTCATGGGGCACCTGTGGCGCGCCGAGATGGACCATTCGCCGTTCGACGTCGTCGCCTGGCACGGCAACTGCGCGCCGTACAAGTACGACCTGCGGCGCTTCAACGCCATCGGCTCGATCAGCTACGACCACCCGGACCCGTCGATCTTCCTCGTGCTGCATTCCGCCAGCGACACGCCGGGCGTCAGCGCGATCGACTTCGTCATCTTTCCGCCGCGCACCCTGGTCGCGCAGGACACCTTCCGCCCGCCCTGGTTCCACCGCAACCTGGCAAGCGAGTTCATGGGCCTGGTCACCGGCGCCTACGATGCCAAGGCGGAGGGCTTCCTGCCCGGCGGCTGCAGCCTGCACAACAGCATGAGCGGCCATGGTCCCGATGCCGAGACGTTCGAGAAGGCCAGCCGTGCCGACCTGAGCAAGCCCGACGTGATCCGCGACACCATGGCGTTCATGTTCGAGACGCGGCACGTGCTGCGGCCGACCGCGTATGCGATGGAAACCGCCGAGCGCCAGCGCGAGTACCACCGCTGCTGGCAGGGACTGCAGAAGCACTTCAACCCGGAGCAGCCATGAACGCCGTCCCCTCGATCGACGAAACCCACGACCCGGCACTGCAAAGCTGGCTCGAATCGGCCAACGACCCGCAGACCGATTTTCCGGTCCAGAACCTGCCGTTCGGCCGCTTCCGCCGTGCCGACGACATGGACTGGCGCATCGGCGTGGCGATCGGCGACCAGGTGCTCGACCTGCGCCGCGCCAGGCTGATCGAAACCCACGACATCAACCGGCTGATGCGGCTGTCGCGCGAGCCGCGACTGGCACTGCGCCAGGCGATCTCTGCCGGGCTGCGCCATGGCAGTGCCGACGAGGCGCGCTTTCGCGAGGCGCTGGTGCCGCAGTCGCGCGTCGAACTCGGGCTGCCCTGCGTCGTCGGCGACTACACCGACTTCTACACGAGCATCCACCACGCGACCACCGTCGGCAAGCAGTTCCGCCCCGACAACCCGCTGCTGCCGAACTACAAATGGGTGCCGATCGGCTACCATGGCCGGGCCTCGTCGATCATCGCCAGCGGCCAGTCGTTCCACCGCCCGCTCGGCCAGACCAGGGCGCCCGACTCGGAGGTGCCGACGCTCGGGCCGAGCCGGCGGCTCGACTACGAACTCGAACTCGGCGTGGTGATCGGGCGTCCGAACGCGCTCGGGCAGCGCATCGGTATCGCCGACGCGGAAGAACACGTCTTCGGCCTGACGCTCTTCAACGACTGGAGCGCGCGCGACATCCAGGGTTGGGAATACCAGCCGCTGGGGCCCTTCCTGTCGAAGAACTTCGCGAGCACGCTCTCGCCGTGGGTGGTGACGCTCGACGCACTGGCGCCGTTCCGGGCCGCGTACGCCAGGCCCGAGGGCGATCCCGATCCCCTGCCCTATCTGGATTCGGCCGGGAACCGCGCGCACGGTGCCTTCGACATCGAGCTCGAAGTCTGGCTGCAGACCGCGGCGATGCGCGCAGCCGGGCATCCGGGCGACCGGCTGATGGCGTCGAACTACCGCGACGCCTACTGGACCGTGGCGCAGATGGTGGCGCACCACACCGTCAACGGCTGCAACCTGTCGAACGGCGACCTGTTCGGCACCGGCACGCTCTCGGGGCCCGAAGCCGAGCAGGGCGGCTCGCTGCTCGAGCTGAGCGGCGGCGGCAAGCGGCCGCTCGCCTTGTCGAACGGCGAATCGCGCACCTTCCTGGACGACGGCGACACGGTCATCCTGCGCGGCCATTGCCAGCGCGAAGGTGCCCGGCGCATCGGCTTCGGCGAATGCCGAGGCACGGTGCTGCCGGCATTGCCGATGGCCTGAGCAGGATTTCCACCCGACGCACCGGCCGCTCGCTCGAACCCTGAAGGAGAACCCCGCATGAAGAAACTCGACGACGCCGCGCTGAGCGGATTGACGCAAACGCTGCCCGCCTGGCGCTTCGACGCGCAACGCGGCGGCACCCTCACGCGGGAGTTCAGGTTCGATGACTTCGCGCAAGCCTTCGGCTTCATGACGCAGATTGCCCTGGCGGCCGAGAAGCGCAACCACCATCCGGAGTGGTCGAACGTCTACAACCGCGTCGTGATCACGCTGACGACGCACGACGTGAAAGGGCTCTCGACCAACGACATCGAACTGGCCGCGGTGGTCGACCGCGTCTATGCGCAGTGGGCGGCAGGCGGGCCGCAGGGGCCCGGAGCTTCGGCATGCAGCGACAACTGAACGAGCAATCCGGCGAAGCCGCCGCGGCCGCTGTCAAACACGGCCTCGCCGCCGGCGAGGCAGCCGGACCCGAACGGGCCGACTGGACCATCGACCAGGGCTGGGAGCGCTACACGCCCGAGGAGCACGGGGTCTGGAAGACGCTGTTCGAGCGCCAGACCCGGCTGCTGCCCGGGCGTGCCTGCGACGAGTTCGTGCAAGGCATGCAGGACTTGCCGATCGGCCCCGAGCAGATCCCCGACTTCCGCCGGCTTTCGGACGTGCTGACGCAGCGCACCGGCTGGCAGGTCGTCGCCGTGCCGGGGCTGGTGCCCGACGAAGTGTTCTTCGAGCACCTCGCCAACCGGCGCTTCCCCGCCGGACAGTTCATCCGCCGGCCGCACCAGCTCGACTACCTGGAAGAGCCCGACGTCTTTCACGACGTGTTCGGCCACGTGCCGATGCTGATGAACCCGGTGATCGCCGACTACATCCAGGCCTACGGTGAAGGCGGCCTGCGCGCGCAGCGGCTCGGCAAGCTGGCGCAGCTGGCGCGGGTGTACTGGTACACGGTCGAGTTCGGGCTGCTGCGGCAAGCCGAAGGGCTGCGCATCTACGGTGCCGGAATCGCCTCGTCGTACACCGAAAGCATCTTCGCGCTCGAAAGCGCGTCGCCGAACCGCCTGCGCTTCGACCTCGAGCGGGTGATGCGCACCGACTACCGCATCGACGACTTCCAGGAAAGCTACTTCGTCATCGACAGCCTCGACGAACTGCTGGCGCTGGCCAGCATCGATTTCGCGCCGATCTACGAACGGCTGGACAGCGGGCCCGGGTACGAGCCGGGGGACGTGCTGGCAAGCGACGACGTGGTCACCCGCGGCAACGGCAGCCACCACGCCGCCAGGCGCAGGGAGTCGCCGCCATGAGCGAGTCGCGGGTGGTCCTGATCACCGGTGCCGCCGGCAACCTCGGCCGCGCCGTGGCGCAGGCGTTCCGCGCCCGCGGCGACCGGCTGGTGCTGGTCGACCTGCGGCTCGACGCCCTGGCGGCTGCGTTCGGCAACGCAGGCAACGACGTGCTGCTCGCGCCCGCCAACCTGCTGCGGCAGGACGAGGTGGACGCGGTCGTGCGGCATGCACTCGATCGCTTCGGGCGGATCGACGTCCTTTGCAACCTGGCCGGCGGCTTCCGCATGGGCGAGGCGGTGCACGAGACGGGCGACGGCAGCTGGGACTTCCTGTTCGACCTCAATGCGCGCACCGTCCTGCATGCATCCCGCGCGGTCGTGCCGCACATGCTCGCCCGCGGCAGCGGCTGGATCGTCAACGTCGGTGCTTTCAGCGCCTCGAAAGGCGTGGCGCAGATGGGCGCCTACACCGCATCGAAGTCGGCCGTGGTCCGCCTCACCGAGGCGATGAGCGCCGAGCTGCGCATGCAGGGCATCCACGTCAACTGCGTGCTGCCGACGGTCATCGACACGCCCGAGAACCGCCAGGCGATGCCCGACGCCGACCCGGCGCAGTGGGTCGCGCCGCGGGACCTGGCGAACGTGATCGAGTTCCTGGCGTCACCGCAGGCGCGGGCGATCCACGGTGCGGCGCTGCCGGTGACGGGCCTTTGCTGAAGCGTGCGGCGCGTGGGGGCGACGTACGCCGCCATCGTCCTCGGATCGCGTTGACATCGATCCCGTGCCGCGCCGCGGCCATGGCTGCGGCGCGGGTTCAGCCAACTCGAGGCATGGCTCGCACCGCGGAACAGCGCCACGCCTGAGCCGCTGCCAGCCGCTTGGCAAGACGCAAAGCACCCTCAAGTTTTGTATGCAATTAAAAGGATCTCCCCACTTCGGGGAAACTGACGCCTCTGCCTTTGAAGGGTAAACGAGATGCTCGCCGGGATTTTTTGTATGCAAAATAGGATTCCGCCAAGCCATTCTTACCAGCCCGACAGCCAAAGGAAAATCCTCGATGTCAGAATCAAAAGGTTCGTGCAATACCCGTCCGGCGGATGTCCGTCGCCATCGCGCAGAGCCCTGGAACATCGGCACCCTGACCGTGCTGGCAGCCGCGCTACTGGCCACCAGCTGCGGTGGCAGTGATGGCGGCCTCCCGGAAAAAGACTATCTCTTGGCCAGCGGTCGCTGGGACAACACGGTCATTGCAATCGACGTCGAAAAGGCCTTGATTCCGGCCAACGACGCCACGGCCAACGCCATCGTCAATCGGTTGCGGGTGACCCCGAACATCGACGCCACGGGAACCGGCAGGCTCGACACCGTCGCGAGCGGACAGCCCATCTCGGTGGTGATCTCGGCCGACCAGCGCCGCGCGTACATCTCGAACCATTCAGGGAAGTCGACGCCGGCGGAGACGGCTTCCTTCCAGCATGGATGGCCCGGCACCTACACGGTCCTCGACCTGACCAAGGCACTCGACCCTGCCAACAACGGCACGCTCAATGCAGTCGAAGGCTATATCGACGGCAAGAACAACGGCGCGACCGGCTTCGCAATCACGCCGGACCAGAAGTACGCGGTGGCGGCTGCTTCCGAGTCGCTCAACAGCGAAGACGGCGGCCGCACGATCGGTATCGTGGACCTGGCCACCAACACGGTGATCCGGCAGGTTGTGCAAGCGTATGGCAAGCCGAGCTTTCCATGCCCCGTCAACCCATTGCCACGCAGCTCGCCCGACCCCCGGTTCGGCTGCTTCGCCGCGACCAACGGCGTCACGGTCAGTTCACTGGGCGGCGGCACGATCTTCACGGCAAACGGCGGTACCAACGACATTTCCGTCATCAGCCTGCAGAAGGCCCTGGCCAACGACCCCGGCGCCGAGTTGGCCCGCATCCCGACGCAGACCGGCGGTTTCGGCATCTCGACGAGCCCGGACGGCAAGCTCGTCGCCCTGGCGGCACGCGAGGACATGGCGACCGGCAAGGAGGGCAACACCATTTCGATCATCGACGTGGAAAAGGCCTTGACCACGCCCGCGACGGCTGAAGTGGCGCGCGTGCAGGTCGGAACAGACGACCCTGCCGTGGGCACGCGCCCGTTCGTGGCAGCGTTCACGCCCGACGGCAAGCGCATCGTGGTGACGCACTTCCGCACCAACAACATCTCCGTGGTGGATGTCGCCAAGGCGCTTGCAAAGCAACCGTCGGAGATCAAGCGCCTGGCGCTGGCAACGCCTGACGGACGTCCTTCTCGCCCGCGGGGCGTGACATTCACCTCGAACGGCAAATACGCCGCCATCACCGGTGCCCCGAGGACCGGTGCGAATTCAGGCGTGGTCTGGCTTGTCGATCTGGAGACTTACACGGTCGCCGGCCGGGTGACGGGGGTTGGCGACGAGTCGTACCTGATCGGGACATTCAAGGCCCGGTGATTTGCGAACCCGGCGCGTCGTTCGTTTCGGACTGCGACGCGCCCGTCCTGCGGCATGGGCCGCCGTGAGCAGGACGTGTGGCTGTACTGGCACCTGGGCTGGCCACACTGAGGGCCGAGCCACGACACCCCTTCGAACCGCGGGCGTGCGCCTCGAGCTGCGCGCCCCGTCCAAGCGCTTCGGCGGCAGCCTGCGCATCGACTGCCGGCCGGTCAATGGCCTGAGCGCCGACACGCGGATCCTGTTCGTCGACGGGCGGCTGCTGTCCCCGTAGCGGGGCGTCTGGTCAGAATCTGTGCCGCAGCGCCATCACCACGCCGGTCTGGCCGCCCTTGGTGCCCATGAAGGCGGGCGTCGCGTAGCCGCCGGCGACGAGGTTGCGGTCGACGACGGCGTAGACGTCGGTGCGCTTCGAAAACGCATAGCTGGCGGTCACGTAGCCGAGCTTGCGCGAGCCTTCCAGTGCCGCGCTGCCGGACTGCTTGTCGTGCAGGTAGGCGGCGCTGAGCGTCACTGCCGGCAGAACCTCGTAGTTCGTGCCAAGCGTCCAGACGTTGTTGGTTTGCAGGCTGACCGCGTTGGTGCGGCGCATGGCGCCGGTGAAGACCGTGGCCTTGGGGGAGAACTTGTAGCTGCCGCCGAGGCCGACGATCCGGCGCTCCTCGGTATCGGCCAGGTTCTTCAGGCGCTGCACGTAGCCGGCGACGAAGACCGGGCCGCCCGAGTAGGCCACCGACGCGGCCCACGCGTCGCTGCCGTCGTTGCCGGCGACTTCGCCGAGCGTCTTCGAGGCCGCCACTTCGACGCCGGCCACCTTGGCATCGAGCTTGACGACGTTGTCCTGGCGGGCCACGTGGTGGCTGCTGAAGATCGAGTGTGCGGCGCTGTTCGGGTTGCCCTGTGGCTGGAAGCGCGCAGTCATCTGATGCGCCAGGGTGTACTGGCGCCCGAGCGTCACGCCCCAGCGATCGGCCTGACGCAGCGTCACATTGACCTCGCGGCCCCAGAAGCGCGGCGCTGCAGCGGTCTGGCCGAAGTCGGCCACCGGACTCGCCTGCAGCGAGACGCCGCTGCTCGGGTCGAAGCCGGATTCCATGAGGCCGATCGCGCTCAGTCCACCGCCGAGATCCTCGCGAATCCGCAAGCCGAGGCGCGTGCCGGTGAAGATGCCGTCTTCCATCGTCACGCGCGAATTGCGTACGGCATCGACGTTGGTGGCGCGGCGCACGGCAGCATCCATCAGGCCGTAGATGGTCACGTTGCTGCTTTGCGCGGCAGACAGCGCCGGCAGGCTCGAAGCGATCAGGCAGATCGCCTGGATACAGCGGGTGGGGGCAAGGCGTTTCATCGGGTTGTCTCCTGGGTTGAAGTCATGCGGCGGCTCGCCCCGTGCCTCGGGGGCGATTGCGAATCGGTTGCGGATCGGTCTGGCTAGGAACGGGCGCGCAAGCGCAGCTCCTCGTCGGGCGTCGCGATTTCGGCGACGGTGCGTGTCGCCGGCGGTTCGGCGGGTCGATGCATCGAAAGAGCCGCTTTCCGGCGGATCCACCTGCGGCCACGTGTGGCGTCGACCGCCGCCGAAGCGTGAAAGCGCGTCTTCATCGCCCTCAATCCGCCTTGATGTTCCCCGCCTTGACCACCTGCGCCCAGCGCGGGATCTCGCGGCGGATGAGGTCGCCGAAGGCCTGCGGCGTCGAAGGCATCGGCGTTGCGCCCTCGTTGGACAACTGGGCGACCACATCGGGCAGCGCCAGCGCCTTGTTGATCTCGGCGTTGAGACGCTGGACGACCGCGGGCGGCGTTCCGGCCGGGGCCACGATGCCGTACCACTGGTCAGCCTCGAAGCCCGGGTAGCCGCTTTCTGCCACGGTCGGCACGTCGGGCAGGCCGGGCAGGCGCTGCGGGCTCGACACGGCGAGCGCGCGCAGCCGGCCGCTCTTCACGTGGGTCATGACGGCCGTCGAGCCGGTGAAGGTGCAGTCCACCTGACCGGCGATGACGTCGGTGATCGAAGGCGCGGTGCCGCGATAGGGGATGTGCAGCATGAAGACGCCGGTCTTCAGCTTGAGGTACTCGAAGGTGATGTGCGCCGCGCTGCCGTTGCCGCCCGACGAGTAGGTCAGCCGACCCGGCTTGTCGCGCGCCGCCTGCAGCAGTTCCTTGAACGACCTGATCGGCGACGTGGCAGTGACCACCAGCACGTTGGGCACACGCGCTGCATAGGCCACGGGCACGAAACTTTTCAGCGGGTCGTACGTCAGCTTCGGGTACATCGACGGATTCACCGCCAGCGTGCCGATATGGCCCATCAGCAGCGTGTTGCCGTCGGGCTCCGATTTGGCGACCTCGGCCGCGCCGAGCGAGCCGCCCGCACCGGGCTTGTTCTCGACGACGACGTTCACGCCGAGTGCTGTGCCGAGCTTGGGCGCGAGCACACGAGCGACGATGTCGGTACTGCCACCGGGCGTGAAAGGCACCACCAGCCGCATCGGCCGGCTCGCCTGCGCAAAGGCCAGCGGCGAGGCAGCGAGGCCGACACCGGCCATCAACAGGGACCGGCGGGTGGTGAGGGGGAGAGGCGAATTCATGCGGCTGTCTCGTAACGATGGGAAAGGCGGCGCGTCAACGCCGCTGGGGTTCGGTGGTGCCGCGCAGGCCGGCGCGCTCGGCCGCCTGGCGCACCAGGCCTTGGTCGCGAGCGTCGGCAACGAAGTCCTTGAGGAAGCCGGCTGCAGTGCTGCGGCCCTTCGGCACGGCCAGCGCCAGCGACTCGACACCCCAGCGCCCGTCGAGCACGCGCGCGCCGGGCAGCGCGTCGGCCATCTCGTACAAGATGCCCTTGTTGGTCGCAAAGGCGTCGATGCGGCGCTCCTTGAGCATCGCGCCCGCGGCCGTCAGCGACTCGGCCGGCACCAGCGACGCCTGCCGGAACACGGCGCCGAGGGCGGCCTGCGAACTGCTGCCCTGGCTGACGCCGACGCGCACGCCCGGCAGGTCGATCTGATCGATCGCGGTCACCGTCGAGCCGGGCAGCACCAGGTAGCCGAGTTCGAGGCCGACCAGCGGCTCGGTGAAGTCGACCAGTGCCGCACGCGCCGCAGTGGCGTTGGTGATCGTCATGTCGGCCTGTCCGTTGCGCAGGGCGTCGACGACCAGCGCGACGCGTTCGAGCACCACGAGATCGGCTGGCACGCCGAGACGGCGGGCCAGCTCGCGGCCGATCTCGACGGTGACCCCGCGAACGTCGTCGCTACCGCCGGCTTTCACCATCGACGTCGGGCTGCCGGGATAGACGGCGATGCGCAAGCGGCCGGTCGGCGCGAGGACGTCGCGTACCCCCGCACCGGGTGATGCCGCAACTGCGCGGGACGCGTCGGGCTCGGCGTGCCGCGGCCCGGCGCAGCCGAGCAAAAGGCCGACCGCCAGACAGGTTGCCGCCAAACGGCCATGTTGGATCGTGAACATGGCGGGCCGATCAATCCGGCTGAATGTTGGCGGTGCGGATCAGCTTCTCGTAACGCTGCGTCTCGCTCGTCAGCAGGCTGGTAAGCAAGGACGTCGGACCCGGCGTGACCTCGCCACCGGCCGCCGCCAGGCGCTCGCGCACGTCCGGCGCCGCCAGGGCGCGCTGCACCTCCTGGTGCAGACGGCTTGCCACCGCTGGCGGCAGCTTGGCCGGGCCGACGAGGCCGTACCAGACCGAGGCCTCGAAGCCCGGAAAGCCGGATTCGGCGATCGTCGGCGCATCGGGGAAGATCGGCGAACGCTTGGCGCTCAGCGCCGCGAGCACCTTCAGCTTGCCCGACTTGATGTGTGGCTGCACTTCGAGCGCGTTCACCGCCACCAACTGGATATGGCCGGCGATGACGTCGTTCATCGCCGGCGAGCCGCCCTTGTAGGGCACGTGCGTGAACTGCACGCCGGCGGCGTGCGCGAACAGCTCGATCGCGAGGTGCGGCGTCGAGCCGTTGCCCGGCGTGCCGTAGTTCAGCGAGCCGGGCGCGGCCTTCAGCTTGGTAATCAGGTCCTGGACCGAAGCGACGCCCGACTGCGCATTGGCCGCCAGCACGACCGGCACGCGGCCGATCTGCGCAATCGGAGTGATGTCCCGGTTGAGGTCGAATGGCGCCGGCTTGTACAGCGACACATTGGCGGCCAGTGCATTTGCCGCGAGCATCAGCGTATAGCCGTCGGCCGGGCTGTCGATCAACGTCTTGACGGCGATGTTGGTGCCGCCGCCGGGCTTGTTCTCGATGATCACCGGCTGGCCGAGGCCGCTGGCCATCTGCTGGCCGACGGCGCGCGCGATGATGTCGACCGCGCCGCCCGGGCTGTAGCCGACGAGGATGCGCACGACCTTCGTCGGATAGGCCGGAGCCTGGCCCCAGGCAGGGCCGAGGGCGGACAGGCCGAGCAGGCCGGCAAGCGCCTGGCGGCGGTGAAAGTTGGTCATCGAAGGTCTCCGGAGAATGGAAGGGTGACGCTCAGGCCTCTTCGGGCCAGTAAAGCCGCATCGGGTTGTCGACGAGCAGGCGCTGGCGCAGCGCCGGCGTTGTCGCGACGTCGGCGATGAAATCGACCAGCAGGCCGTCGTCGGGCATGTGGTCCTTGAGGTTCGGATGCGGCCAGTCGGTGCCCCAGAGCACCCGGTCGGGAAAGGTCTCGACCAGCCGGCGCGCGAAGGGCACCACGTCCCGATACGCAGCCGCTCGCCGTTCAAAGCCGGCGGGCCGGCCACGCTCAGCCGTTCGGGGCAGCTGACCTTCGACCAGACATTGGGGTGCTCGCGCATCAGGCGCATGAAACGGCTGAACTCGGGGCCATCGACCGGCCGGGTGACATCCGGGCGACCCATGTGGTCGACGACGACCGGCGTCGGCAGCGCGGTGAAGAAGTCCCACAGCTCACCGAGATCGGCGGCTTCAAAGTAGACGACGATGTGCCAGCCGAGCGGAGCGATGCGGCTGGCGATCTCGAGCAACTCGTCCTTCGGCGTGAAGTCGACCAGGCGGCGCACGAAGTTGAAGCGCACGCCGCGCACGCCGAGCGCGTGCATGCGCTCGAGTTCGGCGTCGCTCACGTCGCGGCGCACGGTCGCGATGCCCCGGGCCCGGCCTTCCGAGTGGGCCAGCGCGTCGAGCAAGGCGCTGTTGTCGGCACCGTGACACGTTGCCTGCACGATCACGTTGCGGGCGAAGCCGAGGTGGTCGCGCAGGGCGAAGAGCTGCTCGCGACTGGCATCGCACGGCGTGTACTTGCGCTCGGGTGCGAACGGGAAGCGGTCGCCCGGTCCGAAGACATGGCAGTGCGCGTCGACAGCGCCTGCCGGCACCTGCAGCCGCGGCCGGCTCGGCCCGGCGGTCCAGTCGAGCCAGCCGGGTGTCTTTTCGAAGGTCTCATCGCGTGTTCTCCGGGGTCACATGGGCGAGGATTCGATCGGCCTCGATGCGCCAGTCGGCGCTGCGCGCGAAGTCCGGCTCGCCGCGGTGGCCGAACAGGCCGGCATCGGCCAGGTCGGCGACCCAGGCCTGGCGCTCGGCCGTGCCCGACGCGCTCCAGGGCTCGAGACCCGCCTCGGCGACGGTGCGGGCGACCTCGCGGACTTCCTCGGAGCGCCGGCGGCCGTGCTCGATGACGCGCTGGAAGAAGTAGCTGCCCTGGCGCTCCCAGTCGATGCCCGGAAAGGTCTCGACCAGCGAAGCGACGACGGCGTCCTCGACGCCGTAGAACCGCGCCGCAGTGAAGCTCTCGATGACCATCGCTTCAAGGCCCTTGATCATCACGCTGCGGCACATCTTGGTCGCCGAGGCGACGCCCAGGCGCTCGCTTGCAATCCGCGGTGCAAAGCCAAGCGCCTTCAGCGCCTCCAGCAGGTCGGCGGCGTGCGGCCCGCCGATGAGCAGCGGCACGCGGCTGCGGTACGGCGGCACGCTGGTCATCACCGCGCCTTCGACATAGCGGCCGCGCGCGGCATGCACGGCCGCTGCCGCCTGTACCTTGGCGCCGGGTGACGCGGAATTGAAATCGACGAAGACGCTGCCGTTGCGCAAGTGCGCCGCGCAGGCTTCGGCCACGCTGACGGCCTGGCTGGCGGTGACGGCGCTGATGACGAGATCGGCATAGGCGACGGCGTCGGCGGGCTTCTCGTGCAACCTCACGCCATGCGCCTTGCCATGGGCGCGCAGTTCGTCGCGGCTCTCGGCGCGGGCCAGCTTGAGGTCGTGCGCGTCGACCGCAAGCCCCTGGGCGCGCAAGTCCTCGGCGACGATGCGGCCGACCTCGCCGTAGCCGATCAGCGCGATGCGTTCGATCGGGGATGCAGTGGCGGCCATGCTCAGTCCACGTAGCGCAGGCCAGCCGCGGCGAGCGGCTCGCGCATCTTGTACATGTCGAGGCCGAGGACGCCCGATGCGAGCCGGTCGCGCTTGTCGCCTTCGTTGGCCTCGCGAGCTGCGGCGGCGGCAGCCGTGGCGATCGCCCGCGCAGCCGGCACGCAGACCACGCCATCGTCGTCGGCAACGATCACGTCGCCAGGCTGCACCAGCATGCCGGCACAGACGACGGGGATGTTGACCGAGCCGAGCGTGGCCTTGATCGTGCCTTTCGACGAGATCGCCTTGCTCCACACCGGGAAGTTCATCGCCGTCAGCGTCTTGACGTCGCGCACCCCGCGTCGATGACCAGCGCGCGGGCGCCGCGGGCCTGGAAGCTGGTCGCCAGCAGGTCGCCGAAGTAGCCGTCGCTGCATTCGGCGGTGATCGCCGCCACGACGATGTCACCCGGCTGAATCTGTTCGGCAACGACATGCATCATCCAGTTGTCGCCCGGATGGAGCAGCACGGTGACCGCCGTGCCCGAAACCTGCGCACCGGCGTAGATCGGCCGCATGGTGGGCTTCATCAGGCCGACGCGGCCCATCGCCTCGTGCACCGTGGCCGAGCCGAAGGCCGCGAGGCGGTCGGCGCTCGCGCGGTCGGCACGGCTGATGTTGCGATAAACGACTCCGATTTCGTACATGGTCTGGGTCTCCTGTCGGTGTGATGCGCTCAGCGCCCGCGGGCCTTCAGCGCGGCATCGAGCCGCGGAAAGACCCGGCGCGGGTTGCCTTCGTAGATCTTGAAACGCTGCTCGGGACTGATCGCCGCGGCGTCGATGTAGCGCTTGGTGTCGTCGAAGGGATGGCCGGTCTCGGGGTCGATGCCGCGCACCGCGCCGATCATTTCGCTCGCGAACAGGATGTTGTCGACCGGGATGACCTTGGTCAGCAGGTCGATGCCCGGCTGGTGATAGACGCAGGTGTCGAAGAAGATGTTGTTCAGCAGATGCTCGCCGAGCAGCGGCTTCTTCATCTCCTGCGCCAGGCCGCGAAAACGGCCCCAGTGGTACGGCACGGCGCCGCCGCCGTGCGGGATCAGGAACCGCAAGGTGGGGAAGTCCTTGAACAGGTCGCCCTGCAGGCACTGCATGAACGCCGTCGTGTCGGCGTTGAGGTAGTGGGCACCGGTCGTGTGGAAGCACGCGTTGCAACTGGTGCTGACATGGATCATGGCCGGGATGTCGTGCTCGACCATCTTCTCGTAGAGCGGATACCAGTGGCGGTCGGTCAGCGGCGGGCTGGTCCAGTGGCCGCCCGACGGATCGGGATTCAGGTTGATGCCGACGAAGCCGTACTCCTTGACGCACTTCTCGAGTTCGGGAATGCAGCTCTGCGGATCGACGCCGGGCGATTGCGGCAGCATCGCGGCGCCGATGAAGTGGTCGGGAAACAGCTGGCTGACCCGGTGGCACAGCTCGTTGCAGATGGCGGCCCACTCGGCCGAGGTCTCGAAGCCGCCGACGTGGTGCGCCATGAAGCTCGCGCGCGGGCTGAAGATGGTCAGGTCGCTGCCGCGCTCCTTCATCTTCTTCAACTGGTTGGTCTCGATCGACTCGCGCAGTTCGTCGTCGCTGATCTTCAGGTCGGCAGCCCGGGCGTGCCTTCGAAGGGTCCGACAGACTCGCGATCTGCAGATCGCGCCAGGCGCCGAGCGCCTCGGTGCGGTGGTGTAGTGGCCGTGCACGTCGATGATCATGAGAGCCTTTCTTTGGTTGTCTGACGTGAACCTTGGCGTCCGCCTCGGGCATCCGAGCCGTTCGCCGCGTCGAATTCTGCGACCCGACTGGTGTCTGGACCAGCCGGAGCGGGCACTAGCTGCTATGCCGTCGCGGCATGCGTGAACGAGAACGTCGTGTCGGCGGCGACCGGCGCAGACGCTGGTTCAGCGGGCGGCACCCTTCAGGCCGGCACCATGCCGTGACGGCGTTTGGCGACGGCAGTTGCCTCGGATGCCATGAAGGCGAGCACCTGCCGCGCTGCGTGCTGCCGAGTGCTGCCTGCGCCGACCGCGCCGGAAAAGGTGGTGACGATCTCGAGGCCGGATGGCAGCATCCCCAGCACCTCGATGCCTTCCAGGTTCAGCAACTCGCTGAGCTGCTGAAAGCCGAGATCGACCGAGCCGTCGGCGATGAGAGCACCCACCGGAACACCTGCGGGTGCCTGCAGCAGACGTCCAGCGAGCGCGGCGGCGAGTCCCCAGCGATCGAAGAGCGCCATCAGCGCAACGCCGCTCGGCCCGGTCGAATAGCCGATTCGCCGCGCCTGCAGCACCGCGCCGCGCAGCGCCTCGGCCGAGCCGATGTCGGGCCGGGCAGCGCCGGCACGCACGGCGATCGCCACCGGCGAGTGCACGAGCGGTTGCAGGCTGCCGGCAACCAGCCGGTCGGCCGCTGCAAGTCGGTCCATCGCATCGGCCGCGAGCACGACGAGGTCGAAGGACTCGCCCGCCATGACGCGCCGCGCCGCATCGACGCCGCCGGTCGACTCGAACTGCAACTCGACGCCCGGCAGTGGACACGAGACGGCCAGCTCGGCCAGCAGCGAGCGCGTGGCCATCGACGAGATCCCGGTCAGCACCGAAGGCATCGCGGCGGGTTCGGCAAGGGTGGCGGCATCCTGCTCCGCCTTCATTGCGGCTCGATCTTCGCGGCCTTGATCACGTCGCCCCAGCGCTTGATTTCCGAGGCGAGCAACTGGCCGGCTTGATCGGGCGTGCTGCCCTGCGCGCGAACGCCGAGCTTCTGCAGGCGATCCTTTACGGCGGGCGACTTCAGCGCTTCGTTGGCAGCGGCATTCAAACGCGCGATCACCTCCTTTGGCGTTCCGGCGGGTGCCGCCAGCGCGTTCCACGAGGCCACGTTGTAGCCGGGCAGACCCGACTCCTGGACCGTCGGCACGTCGGCGAGTCCGGCGAATCGCTTGTCCGAGGTCACCGCCAGGGCCCGCAGCCCTTGCGGGCCGAGCTGCGCGATCATCGGGCCGAGCACCTCGAAGCCCACGTCGACCTGGCCGGCGAGCAGCGCCGTCTGCAGTGCCGGCGTGCCGTTGTACGGCACGATCAACGCATCGATCTTGGCCGTCGACTTGAACATCTCGGCCGACAGGTTCTGCGTGCTGCCGACGGCGATCGTGCCGATGGTCAGCTTGCCGGGGTTGGCGGTTGCATGCGCAAGCACCTCCTTCACGTTCTTGAACTTCGAATCTGCCTTGACGAAGAGCGCCAGGTCGAAATAGCCGAGCGTCGCGATGGGTGCGAAGCCATTGACGACGTCGTACGGCAGCTTCTTGAAGAGCCCTGTGCTGACCGCGTTGCCGTTGCTGATGAGCAGCAACGTGTAGCCGTCGGGTGCGGACTTGGCGACGGCTGCAGAGCCGACGATGTTGCCCGCGCTGGGCTTGTTCTCGATCACCACCGCCTGCTTCAGCGAAACCGACATGGCCTGTCCAACGGTTCGCGCCGTCATGTCGGCAACGCCACCGGCACCGAACGGCACAACGAGCGTGATCGGCCGGCTGGGGTACGCCTGCGCCCATGCGCCGGCAGTCGCCATGGCACACAAGGCAAGCAGTGACGTGCTACGAATCACGGAGTGAGGCAGTTTCATGAGGCAGTCCCAGAGCTGAACAGTTCTGGCCCGGTGCGGGCCGATGCGAGTGAATCCTTGCGGCAAAGCGCCGGGCGATTCTGTTGCGACCGGGCGCTTCGTCATAGTGGGCGGGGTCGATAGCTGCTATCGCGATCCGGCATGGCCCCGCGCCTGAAACCCCTGCGATCGGTCAGCCGGCGCCTTCGGCTCGTGGCAGCGCGCGCAGCAGTTCGGCGAGCAGCTTCGCCGTCTCTCGCGCCAACGGCGTCGGCAGTCGGCTCGCCGAGGACGTCACGCAGACCACGCTCGCCACCGCCGGGTCGATGAGCGGCCGTACCTGCAACTCGGCGCTGCGGCCCGACACCGCTGCGGCACTCGCCGTGAGAACGGCGCAGCCATGGCCGGCGCAGACCATGTCGATGATGGCCGGCACGCTCGACACTTCCCAGGCGATGTCGAGGCGGGTGCCGGTCAGCGCCGCGCGCGACTCGAGCAGCCGACGCATCGCATGCAGGCGCTCAGGCACGATGAGCGGGTAACCGGACAATTCACGCAGCGCCAGCGGTGCCCGCGATCCAGCCGTTGCGGGCTCCACCAGGTGCAGGGTCTCTTCGAGCACCGGCACGATGTCGATCGCCGCCTGTGCCTCCGGGTTGTAGACCACCGCCAGGTCGATTCGGCCGTCGATGATCCATTCGACGAGGTGGGTCGAGAAGCCTTCGACAATCGTCAAACGCGCCTTCGGCATGCGGCTGCTGAAGCCAGCGGTCAGCGGCAGGGTCAGTCCGCGCCCGATGGTCGGCGGCAGGCCGACGACGATGCGCCCGACCGGCTCGCGCCCGGCCTGCATGTCCTCCGCGGCGTGTGCCACGCGTTCCAGGATCGCGACGCCGTGGCGGAACAGGCGCTGGCCGTCGTCGGTCAGGCGGACGCCCCGGCCGTGGCGGTGCAGCAGCGTCAGGTGCAGGCTGGTCTCGAGCAGGCGGACCTGGCGGCTCAGCGCCGGCTGGGCCATGTCGAGCGCACGCGCCGCCTTGCTGAAGCTGCCGAGTTCGGCGACGCGAATGAAGGTTTCGATCTGGCGCAGGTTCACTCGGCCGCCTTGCCGCGACGGGTGCCGCCGTGCAGAGCCGGGTCGGGGACCCCGCTGGCGACCGCGCTGCCGGATCGGGCGAAACTTCGAGAATCGGCTGCCCGTTCGTGCGTGGTCATGGCTCCCTTTGGCGTTTCGGTCTCGACAAGTCGCCGGGGCCCCTTTGGCGATTTTCGAAGCCAGCCGCTTCTTGGCCTAGCGCATCCGGCCTCTAGCAGCTATGTCGTGACGGCATCCGCCCGCAGAATCGCCGGGTGGACATCAAGCAGATCGAGTACTTCGTTCAGGTGGCGCAGACCGGCAGTTTCAGCCGGGCCGCGGACCTGCTCGGCATCGCCCAGCCGGCGTTGAGCCGTCAGGTTCGAACGCTCGAAGTCGAGCTTCGCGAGACCCTGCTCCTGCGCACCGGGCGCGGCGTGACCCTCACCGAGCAGGGCCGCCGGCTGCTCGCACGCGGTCGCGAAATCCTCCAGCTGGTGCAGCTGACCGAACACGAGCTTGGCGCGATGCGCGGTGAGCCGGTCGGCGACATCGTTCTCGGCCTGCCGCCGAGTCTCGCCAGGCAGATCACGATTCCCTTGATCGAGCGCTGCCAGGTCGAGTTGCCGGGCGCCCGCATCGCCGTCGTCGAGGGCTTTTCGTCGCACATCACCGAGTGGCTGACCACCGGGCGGGTCGACCTCGGCCTGGTCTACAACCCGGAGCCGCTGCAGAACCTGGAGCAGGAGCCGGTGGTGCGCGAGGAACTCTGCCTGGTGGCGCCGCCGGGCGGCCGGAGCGACGAGATCAGCCTGGCCGAAGTCGGCCGGCTGCCACTCGTGCTGCCGCAACGCGGCCACAGCTTTCGCCGCCTGATGGAGCAGCAGGCGCTGCTGGCCGGAGTCAAGCTGCAGATTGCCTGGGAAGTTTCGAGCGTGCCCATCATCCTCGACATGGTGCGTCGCGGGCACGGCTTCGCTGCGCTGCTCGGCAGCGCGGTCGACTGGGGCACCGGTCCCGACGAACTGACCCGCCGCACGATCGTCGCCCCCACGATCAGCAGCACGCTGTGCATGGCGTGGAGCGCAACCCGGCGCCGCGAGGCATTGCACCTCAGGATGGCCGAGTTGCTGGCCGAACTCGCCCGCGGTATCGCGGGCTGAGCGGGCTCTCGAAACCGCAGCAAACCCTCCCCAAGCGGCCCCGGGCCGGCCGGCTGGCGGTCAGTCGAGCGAGGCGTTGGCCTTCTTGATGACCTCGGCGTAGCGCGTGGTTTCGGTCTTCACGAAGCCGGCGAACTGCTCGGGTGTGGCGGGAAAGACCTCGTAGCCGAAAGTCGCATAGCGTTGTGCGATGTCGGGCTCGGCGAGCGCCTTGTCGATGTCGCGGCGGATCTTCTGCACGATGGCCGGATTGAGGCCCTTCGGTGCGGCGATCGCGGTCCAGCCGTTGACCTCGAAGTTGGCTTGGGCCGCCGGCCTCGGCCGCCGTCGGCACGTCCGGAAATGCTGGCAGGCGTTTCGGGCCGGCTACCGCCAGGTAGCGAATGCGCCCCCCGCGCTGCAGTGCCCCCGAGGTGCCGCTGCTGCCGAGCGCAAAGGCCAGCTCGCCGTTGGCGACGCCGAGATAGAGCTGCGAGGTTTCCTTGTAGATGACGTGCTCCATCTGCGTGCCGGTCAGCGTCTCGAACAGTGCCGAGCCGAGATGCACCGGGTTGCCGACCGACCACGAGCCATAGTTCAGCTTGCCCGGCTTGGCCTTGGCGTCGGCGACCAGGTCGGCCACGGTCTTGTACGGGCTGTTGGTCGGCACCGTGAAGAAGAACGCCGCCTTGAACAGGGGCGCGACCAGTTCGAAGTCCTTCTGCGGGTCGTACGGCAGCTTCTTGAACAGCGACGGATACGCCGACAGGTGCACGTTGTCGAGCTGGATCAGGTCGTAGCCGTCCTTGTCGCCGCGCTTGAACGCGTCGATGGCGATGAAGCCGTTGCCGCCCGGCCGGTTCTCGACGATCACCGGCTTGCCCCACATCTTGCCGAGCTTCTCGGCCAGCATCCGTGTCACCGTCTCGGGGCCGGCGCCGGGAGGAAAGGGCGTCAGGATGCGCACCGGCTTGGTCGGCCAATCGGCAGCCTGGGCAGCGACCTGCGCCGGGACGGCGAGGAGACTCAGGGCGGTTACCGCGGCAGCGGCTAGAAGGGGCAGTGGCGAGGTCATGACAAAGGTCTCCTGGGCATCTTGATTCTGGGAACGGACAGGTCGGTCGGGTCGCCGCGGCAGACAGGCTGGCGCGGCGGGACTCACCGCAACAACGCGGCTGGCGACCCGACAGCCGACGCTATCTCGCGCTTTCTCGACCGGCGGCCGAGGTGCTCGACGCGGCGCCATCCCAGGCCGCCGGCGCGGCGCTCTTGCCGGCCACCGAATACAGGGCGCCGGGCGCATTGCGTGTCTTGCGGAAATCGTCGAGCGACTCGCCGCGCATGCCGGCGTAGATGTGCAGGTTCGAGGACCCGACCACCGCGCCGAGCTTCTCCAGCACGAAGAAGATCGCGCCGTAGTGGATCAGGCCGCGCCAGTCGCGGCGGCGGATCAGGTCGCGCTCCTCGGCGCTGAGGGCCCGCCTGCTCGAAGCAGCTTTCCTCGTCGGCCAGAAAGCGCTGCCGGAAACCCGGCTCGATCAGACCGTGCAGGAACTGGTTGATGCGGAAACCCTTGATGCTGCGCGCGAGGGTGTAGGGATAGGTGCCCTCGATCCGGTCGAGGCCCGCGCTCTGCACGCCCATGCGCTCGCGGTGCGCCTGCCGGGAGGCTTCGATGGCGCGCGCGGCCTGCGTGCCGGGCGTCGGCTCGGCCGCTTCGTTCTCGTAGATCGCCACCGCGATGCCGGTCATCGACGGCAGCGTATAGGCCTCGTGCACCTTGCGCACCCGCGCCGAGAGGGCGCCGCGCATGACCAGCCACATGATGACCTCGGCGCTTTCGAAGCCGCCCAGGCGGGCGTACTCGGCCTGGGTGATGTCGGCGAGCGTCTCGGGGTCGCGTTCGAGCAGGTCGAGAAACTCGCGGTCCCAGGCGGTGTTGTTGAAACCGGCGCGCTCGCCGTGCACCTGGTGCGACAGGCCGCCGGTGGCCACGATGGCGACCTTCAGATCGTCGGGCGCACTCTCGACAGCGCGGCGCAGCGCCTGCCCGAGCTTCCAGCAGCGCCGCGCCGACGGCACCGGCGCCTGCAGCACGCCGATCTGCAGCGGCACGATGGCCCCGGGCCAGCCCTGCCCGTCGTGGGGCCAGAGCACCGACAGCGGCGAGAAGCAGCCGTGATCGAGCGGCTTGTTCTGGAAGAACGAGAGGTCGAACTCGTCGGCCACCAGCGAGGCGCCGATGTGCTGCGCCAGCGCCCGAGTGCCCCTTCACGGCGGGCAGGTCGCGCGGGCCGCCGCCTTCGTCGGCCACCGCCCACTCCTCGCCGACGCCGAGCGCGAACGCCGAGTAGTGATCGAAGAAGAAGGAGGTCACATGGTCGTTGAAGATCATCAACAGCACGTCGGGCTTCTTCTCGGCAAGCCACTGCTGCACCGGCCGGTAGGCCTCGAAGATCGGCGCCCAGGCCGGATCGTCCTGCTTGTTGGTGTCGAAGGCGAAGCCGATGGTGGGGGTGTGCGACGAAGCGATGGCGCCGACGATCGTGGCCATGGGGCGGTTCCTTTGGGATGGAGGCGGCCGCGATTCTGGATGCCTCGCCAGGCGTGTCCTAGCGCCCGGCGTGACTAGCAGTTATCGCAAAGCGGCATGGCGGCCTCGACGGCGTGGCCCGGCAAGGTGCCGTCTCGCCGGGATCACCCGCTGGCCGGGCTGGCCTCCGTTCGAGACCGCGGTGCACGACCTGCGACGGCGCATCGCGGCGCCGGCGTCATGAATTCCCGCGGCGGCGTTCGAGGAGTTTCACCACCGTCATCAGCACCCGGTTCACCGGCATAGGCACACCGAGCGCGTCGCCGCGGCGCACGACGTAGCCGTTGAGGTGCTCGATCTCGCTCGGCTTGCCGCGCGAAAGGTCCTGCGCGGTCGACGAAAACTGCGTGGCCATGGTCCGTGGAATCTGCCGCACGGCCTCGTCGACATCGCCTGGCACCGCAACGCCGTCGGCGCGCGCCACGGCGAGGCATTCCCGCACCACGTCGCCGATGACATCGCCGACGCCTGGGGCCTGCACCAGCTGCCCGTACGGCTGCTGGGCGATGGCCGAGAGCGCGTTGTAGGCGCAGTTCAGGATCAGCTTGGCCCAGAGCGCGCCGGCCACGTTGTCCGATACCTCGGCCGGAATGCCGGCGGCCGTGAACATCGCCGCGGTGGCTTCGCTGCGCGGCGAGCTGCCGAGCACCAGCTCGCCGCGGCCGTGGTGGCGCACATGCCCGGGTCCGGCCATTTCGGTCGCCACGTAGACGACCACCGGCGCAACCTCGTGCCGCCGCAGCGCGTCGCGCAGCCGGTCGGCGTTGTCGACGCCGTTCTGCAGGCTGAGGACGAAGGCTTCCGGCGCGAGATGCGGCGCCAGTTCGGCAGCGGCCGTTTCGGTGTCGGTCGACTTGACGCAGAACAGCACCAGCCCGGCGCCGGCCACCGCCGCCGGATCGGTGCTGGCGCCCAGCGCGACCGTCTCGTGAAAGCGCTGGGTGTCGAGCACCAGCCCGCGGGCGCCGATCGCATCGACATGCTGCGCCCGGCCGATCAGCGTCACCGCGTGGCCGGCGCGCGCCAGCATGCCGCCGTAGTAGCAGCCCACCGCGCCGGAACCCATCACCGCGATCTTCATCCTGCCCCCGTCGCTCGGCACGCCGGTCTGCCGTTCGACACCAGTCTAGGAGCCTGTCGGGCTTTGGGTCGGGCCCGCGTTGGGCCGGAAAAGGGGCTCAGCTTAGGCGCAAAGCGCAGCCCGGGTTGGACACCCGGCGAGCATTTGCAACGACGGATCAGCCCCTTTTCCGGCCCAACCCGAAGGGCCGGGGCGATTCGCAGCGCCATCCGTCGTTGCCGGCTCGCAGTGTGGGCCCGCCACACGGCTTCGCCGGCGCCTCGTCTGGCACTCCGAATCGCCCCGGCGCGAGCCCGACCCAAAGCCCGACAGGCTCCTAGTTGACAGTCGCTCCGCTGCGGACGGCCACCGCGCGGCGCGGCAGCGGCAGCGGCGAGCGCTTCGGCAGCACCGCGGCGGACACGACGCGGCCGGTCAGCCATTCGGCCAACGCGGCCGCCGGCATCGGCCTTCCGAACAGGTAGCCCTGCAATTCGTCGCAACCGGCCTCGCGCAGCAAGTCGGCTTCGGCCTCGTGTTCGACACCTTCGGCCACCACGTGCAGGCCCAGGGTGTGGCCCAACCCGATGATGGCCTGCGTGATGGCGAGGTCGGCAGGGTCGTCGAGCATGTCGCGCACGAAGCTCTGATCGATCTTCAGCTTGTCGATCGGAAAGCGGTGCAGGTAGTTGAGGCCGGAGTAGCCGGTGCCGAAGTCGTCGATCGACAGGGTGACGCCGAGTGCCTTCAAGGCGGCGACCTTGTCCACCGTGGCCGCGGCGTTCTCCAGCAGGAAGGTTTCGGTCAACTCCAGCTCGATCGCCGTCGGCGCCACGCCATGCGTCTGCAGTGCCCGCTGCAGCAGCGACGGGAAGGCGCTGTCGCGCAGCTGGATTGCCGAGACATTGATCGACATCGGCAGGCTGCCGCGCCCTTCGCTGCGCCACTGCGCGTGCTGGCGGCAGGCCTCGTCGAGGATCCAGGCGCCCAGCGCGATGATCTGCCCGGTCTCCTCGGCGATCGGGATGAAGACGCCCGGCGACACCGCACCGAGCTCGGGATGCTGCCAGCGCGCCAGCGTCTCGACACCGACCACGGCGCCGCTGGCCGCATCGATGCGCGGCTGGTAGTGCAGGCTCAGTTCCCTGCGATCGACCGCGTGGCGCAGCGCGTTCTCGATCGCCAGCCGCTCCTGCGCCCGGGCATGGAACTCGGGCGTGAAGAACGTCGCCATGTTGCGGCCCGCCGCCTTGGCCTGGTACATCGCGGCGTCGGCATGGCGCATCAGGTGGTCGACGTCGCGGCCGTCCTGCGGGAAGACGGCAATGCCGGCACTGCACGAGACCGCCAGCTCGACGCCTTCGACGGCATGCAGCTGCCGGATCAGCGGCACCATGCGGTCGTTGACGATGTGGGCGATCTCGGCCACGTCGGCGACATCGCACAGCACGACGACGAACTCGTCGCCGCCGAGCCGGCTCACCGTGTCGCCGGCGCGCACCGCCTGCAACAGCCGCTGGGCGACCGAGCGCAGCAAGGCGTCGCCGACGTGGTGGCCCATCGAGTCGTTGATGTTCTTGAAGCGGTCCAGGTCGAGAAAGACCACCGCGACGTGGCCACCGCTGCGGCCGGCCTGGTCGACCGCCATGCGCAGCCGCTCCATGCACAGCGACCGGTTCGGCAGGTCGGTCAACACGTCGTGGTGCGCCAGGTGGTGGATGCGCGCCTCGTTGGCCTTGTGCTCGCTGATGTCGACGGCGGCGGCAACCAGGTGGGTGATGCGGCCGTCGGCGCTGCGCACCACGTTGGCAACCAGCCAGGTCGGATAGGCATCGCCGGTCTTGCGCTTCAGCCACAGCTCGCCCTGCCACGAGCCGCGGATCACCGCCGCCTGCCAGAGCGCCTCGTAGAAGCGTTGGTCGTGGCGCTCGGTGTACAGAAAATCGGGCGTCAGTCCGACCACCTCGGCCACGTCCCAGCCGGTGGCGCGGCTGAAGGCCTGGTTGGCGGTCAGCACGTGGCGCTCGGCATCGAGGATCAGGATGCTTTCCGACGACGCCTCGAAGACCTTGGCCCACAGCTGCAGGCGCTGCTCCAGCCGCTTGATCTGATCGATCGGCGTGAAGGCGGTCAGCATCGCCGGCTGCCCCTCGAAGCTCAGCTGGCGTGCCGACAACAGCGCCCAGCGCGCTGCGGCCGTCGGCGCCGCGGCCCCGCCGCTTGCGCCGACCGTCGCTGCGCGGTGCCGCCAGCGCACCTCGAAGCCGTCGACGACACCGAGGTCCGCGAGGCGCTGGAAATATTGCGCCCGCGCACTCGGTTCGAGCCAGGTGGCCCACGGGTCGGTTTCGACGCCGCCGAGCCAGGGTTGTGCCGGGCGGTTGGCGTGCAGGACCTTGTGGTCCGGGATCGAGGTGACGATCAACGGGATCGGCAAGCCCTCGACCAGCGCGCGCTGCGCCTCGGCCGCGCGGCTCGCGGCGGCCAGTTCCTCGCGAATCGCCCGGTCGCGGTCGAGCTCGCCCAGCATGGCGTTGAAGGCGTGGACCAGCTGGCCGATCTCGTCGCGGCTTTGGTGTGCGGCGCGAACCGAATAGTCGCCACTGCGGCTGACCTCGCCAGCCACGTCGGCGAGGCGCTCGAGCGGCTGCGAGATCTGCCGGGCGATGAAATAGACCGTGCCGAGGATCGCCAGCAGCAGCAGGGCCGCCGTGCCCAGGTGCAGTGCCATGCGCTGCATCTGCCGGTCGATGCGGGCCTGCAGCAGGCCGTGCATCGAATCGGCCGAAGCCCGCCAGGCGCCGCCGAGCGCCTGAAGCGCTGCGGCGTGGCCGGTTTCGAGGTCGGCCGCGTTCGAGGTCGGGTCGAGCGAGCCCAGTTGCTCGACCGTGCTGCGGAATCGGTTCACGGCCAGCAGCAGCGCATCGCGCGACGGCGTCAGTGCCTGGCGCAGCGACTCGGGCCCGAGTGCCAGGGCTTCGGCGTAATCCGACTGCACGCCCTTCATCGCCGACTCCATCCGGCCTTCGAGCATCAGGATCTCGGTGCGCCGACGCGCCCGTTCGGACTCCGGGCTCTGCCGCCAGGCGGCGCTGCTCTGCAGCGTGCGCAGCAGCAGCTCCTGCATTTCCGGAAAGCGCAGCAGCAACAGCGACATCGTGTAGTAGCTGTTCAGATCCGGGTCGAGGATCAGGTTGGACTGGTTGCCGATGCGGGTGATCAGCCGCCGCCCGGCGTCGAACACCGCGCCATGCGCGGCCTCGGTCCACTGCGGCTGCAGGGCGGCGCGCTGGAGCGCCTGGAGCATCGCCGCTTGCGGCGCCGCCGACACCATGTCCGCACCGTAACGCGCTTCGGCGGCCTGCAGTTGCTGCGCTGCTGCGGCGACCCCGACCGCCGCCGCGCCGACCGGCTCGCCGCCGTCATGCGGCACCGGCAGGCCGAGCAGCACGTTGCGCACTTCGGCGATGTACCGATTGCCGGCAATCTCCTTGCGGGCGAAGTCGATGGCGATGTACTTCTCGTTGATCAGGATGCCGGAGACATAGATCACCGCGCTCAGGTCGAGCAGGTAGATCAACAGCAGCTTGCGACCGACAGGAAGGTGTCCGACAAGACGGGACAGGAGCAGAAGCATGGGGCGCAGGAGATTGCGGCATGTGGAGCCGTCGGATCCCGGCCAATGAATGCGCCGTGCAAATTCCGCGCCCGCCCTGGTTCGCCTGGCCGCCTGCGCAGCAGGATCGATGCGACCACCGCCACGGCCGTGTGCGCCGCCGCGAAGGTCGGACGCCCCTCGAGGGCGCTATGCTTCGCGCCCGCTGCGCGCCACCGGCGCGGGCAGGCCGTTGGCCGACTACCGATGACCGGAGGCGTCTCCCCATGAACTGCCGCTTCGACTCTGCCGCATCTGCCCGGCCCGCCGCGCTGGCGGGGCGGCCATGACCGAGCCGCGCAAGCCGATGACGCTGCACCGCCTGCGGGCGATGCACGCGGCGGGCGAGAAGATCGCCATGCTGACCTGCTACGACGCCAGCTTCGCGCGGCTGCTCGACAGTGCCGGCGTCGACGTCATGCTGGTCGGTGATTCGCTCGGCATGGTGCTGCAGGGCCACGACAGCACGGTGCCGGTCTCGCTCGACGAGATGGCGTATCACACGCGCTGCGTGGCGCGCGGCAACCGCAACGCCTGGGTCGTCGGCGATCTGCCGTTCGGCAGCTACCACGAGTCGGTGGCCGATGCCTGCCGCAGCGCGGCGCGGCTGATGCAGGCCGGCGCGCACATGGTCAAGCTCGAAGGCGGCGGCTGGACGGCCGAGGTGGTGCGCTTTCTGGTCGAGCGCGGCATCCCGGTCTGCGGCCACCTCGGGCTGACGCCGCAGTCGGTGCATGCGCTCGGCGGCTACCGGGTGCAGGGTCGCGGCGACGAGGCCGCCGAGACGTTGCGCCGCCATGCGCGCGAGATCGCCGACGCCGGCGCCGCCATGCTGGTGCTCGAGCTGGTGCCGAGCCCGCTGGCGCGCGAGCTGGCAGCCGGGCTGCCGATGCCGGTGATCGGCATCGGCGCCGGCGCCGGCTGCGGCGGCCAGGTGCTGGTGCTGCACGACATGCTCGGCATCAGCCGCGGCAAGCTGCCGCGGTTCGTGCGCAACTTCATGGACGCCGGCGAGGGCGACATCGAGGCCGCGCTGCGCCGCTATGTCGCCGCCGTGAAGGACGGCAGCTTTCCCGACGAATCGATCCACGGCTACTAGAGCCTAGAGGCAGCAAATGCGCATCGTCCACACCATTGCCGAGTTGCGCCAGGCGCTCGCCGGCGAAACCCGAACCGCCTTCGTGCCGACGATGGGCAACCTGCATCCGGGGCACCTGGCGCTGGTGGCGCTGGCCCGGTCGACCGGCGGCCCGGTGGTGACGAGCATCTTCGTCAACCGCCTGCAGTTCGCGCCGCACGAGGATTTCGCGACCTATCCGCGCACGCTGGAAAACGACTGCCGGCTGCTGCAGGATGCCGGCTGCGACATCGTCTTCGCGCCGAACGAAGCCGAGCTCTATCCCGAGCCGCAGACGTACAAGCTGCACCCCGACGCCGAACTCGCCGACCGCCTCGAAGGCCACTTCCGGCCGGGCTTCTTCACCGGGGTTTCGACCGTGGTACTGAAGCTGTTCAACTGCGTGCAGCCGCGCCTTGCCGTCTTCGGCAAGAAGGACTACCAGCAGCTGATGGTCGTGCGCCGGATGGTGGCGCAGCTGGCGCTGCCGATCGAAATCGTCGCCGGCGAAACCTGTCGCGCCGACGATGGCCTGGCACTGTCCTCGCGCAATGCCTATCTCGATGCCGGTCAGCGCCGCGAGGCGGTGGCGCTGTCGGGCGAACTGCGGCAACTGGCTGCTGCGGCACAGGGCGGCCGTCGCGACTGGGCCGAACTCGAAGCGGCCGCACTCCGGCAGCTTGCCGAGCGCGGCTGGAAGCCCGACTACGTCGCCGTACGCCGACGCAGCGACCTCGACCTGCCGACCGACGGCGATTCGGCGCTGGTCGTGCTGGCCGCGGCAAGGCTCGGCAGCACCCGGCTGATCGACAACCTCGAATTCGAGGCACTGCCTGCGACCTGAGGTGCGGCTGCGACGCAGCGTCGAAGCGCGGCGTGCGACCGCGACGGGGCCGCGCCGCGCTCAGGCCACGAGATAGCGCGCGACGCGCTCCTCGTCCCAGGCGATGCCGCTGCCGGGCGCGTCGTCGACCTGCGCTTCGCCGTCGCGGACGAGCAGCGGCTGCTGCAGGATCGGGCTGGCCCAGTCGACGTACTCGAGCCAGTGCGCGGTCGGCGTCACCGCCATCAGGTGCGCGCTGACCTCGGGGAAGATGTGGCTCGACATCGGCAGGCCGTGCGCGTCGGCCAGCGCGGCAGCGCGCATCCAGCCGGTGACGCCGCCGATCTTCATGGCGTCGGGCATCACCAGGTCGCAGGCGCCGGCCGCCAGGCAGCGGCCCATCTCCTGCGGCCCCCACCAGTTCTCGCCCATCTGGATCGGCACGGGGCTCTTGGCACGGATTTGCGCATGGCCCGCGAAGTCGTCGGCGGAGGTCGGCTCCTCAATCCATTCGAGGCCTTCGCCGCCGAGCGCCTGGACGCGCCGCGTCGCTTCGGCGACCGAGAGCGACTGGTTGTAGTCGGCCATCAGCCGCACCGACTCGCCGACCGCGCCACGCACCGCGCGAACCACCTCGAGGTCGGTGTTCAGCCCGGGGTAGCCGAGGCGCAGCTTGACCGCGTCGAAACCCGACGCAAGCAGCCGCTCGGCCTCGGCCGGCGCATCGCGCGCGCCGATCATCCCCAGGCCGCAGCTGTTGTACGCGGGTACCGGCTTGGGTTCGCCGCCGAGCAGCCGCGCCAGCGGCAGGCCTTGCGCGCGCGCCAGTGCATCCCAGGCGGCCATGTCGATGCCGGCGATGGCCATCGCGGCGAGCCCCTTGGCGCCGAGCAGCCTGAACTGCTGCTGCAGCTTGCGCTCGATGTCGAAAGGCGCCAGCGGCTGGCCTTCGAGCAGCGGCCGCAGCTGCCCGAGCAGCTCGACCACCGGCTTCAGCGCGGGCGGCGTGTAGCAGAACAGGTAGGTCGAGCCGGTGACGCCCTCTTCGGTGTGCAGGTCGATCAGCGCCAGCGGCACATGCCGGATCGCGCCGTTGCTGGTCTGCAGCGGCCGCGGCATCGGCACGCTGAGCGCGCGAACGCGCAGTTCACGGATGACGAGGCGGGCATGGTCGGCCATGGCGGTTCCTTGCGAGGGTGGCGGTGCGGCACCTGCGGCGCGAGACGGCGCCATTCTGCTCGGCCCGGCAGCAGCCCGGGTGCCATGGTCCCGCCAAAGATGCAACCCCCGTGCAATCGACTGCGGAGCGGGGCATTGCCGCAGTAGAGTCGTCGGCAGGCGTGGCTGCTCTGCCGCACCCGCTCAGCCGTTCGCGCACGGCTGGCGACTCGACCGTCCGCCCTTGAATCACTGCGCAGGGAGATCTCGATGAAGCGGCCCCTTCTCGCCCTTTCGTGCCTCGCGCTGTCGCTGCTTGCCGGCTGCGCCGGAACCCGGCTGTCCCGGCAGCCGCCGCTCGACGAGGTGCTGGCGCGGCAGGCAACCGTCGGCCCGATCGCCTTCGACGAGGGCCGCGTCCTCACCGACAACGACGCCGCGTTCGACGCCAAGCTCCAGCTGGTCGAGGGCGCCCGGCAGAGCCTGGACCTGGCCTATTACATCTTTGCCGACGACCACACCTCGTCGCGGCTGGCGCAGGCACTGATCGATGCCGCAGGGCGCGGCGTGCGGGTGCGGCTGCTGGTCGACTACCTGAGCGCCTACCGGCATCTCGACCGCTTCAGCTGGCTCGAGCAGCAGGGCCGCGGCAACCTCGAAGTGCGGCTTTACAACCGGCCGTCGCTCGAGATCGTCAAGGACGCCGCCTTCCTGACGCTGAGCTGTGCCGATGTGGCCGCACCCGCCGGCGACTGCGCCGAGCAGAAGCTCGCCGCGGTCGAGCGCCACTTCGCTCCCGATGCGCCGAGCCGTCGCGGCATTGCCGACTACAGCTTCGCCGGCTCGGGCGTCTTTCTCTCCGGTCTCTACGGCAAGCATCCGCAGCTGATGGCCTACGCGGTGACGCGCGGCCAGGCCATCGACACCGAAGCGCTGGCCGCGGCGGCACCGGCCGACGCCAACCGCACCGAGCAGCTGAAGAAGCTCGGCAAGCTCTACTTCAAGGCGCGCTACATCGGCGGCGTCGACGGCCTTGCCGCGCGCTTCCAGCTGGCGTTCGTGCGGCTCGCCTTCGGCGAGCAGGTCGACCCGGTGTTCGACGCGATCCAAAGCCACCTGCCGCTCTTGCGGCAGAAGAACGCGGCGGCGCAGAAGGACTGGGACTACCTCACCGAGTTCCTGCACCACAAGTTCCTGCTGGCCGACGGCAGCCGCTTCATGCTGGGCGGGCGCAATGTCGAGGATGCGTATCACATGCATCCGAACCGGCTGGCCGACAAGTACATCTTCCGCGATACCGATGTCGGGCTGCGGCTGCCGGGCAACCAGCCGGCGCTTGCCACGAGCTTCGACCGGCTCTGGCAGTTGCGCAGCATGGTGGCAACGCTCGACGAAGTGCGTGGCCATGCGCCGAACGACCTGCTCGCCAACTTCGACGTGCTGCAGGCAGCGCAGGAAGCGTGCAACCAGGGCAAGGACACCGCCTGTGTCGACCGCCTGGTCGAACAGCGCTTCGTGCCGCTCGCCGCGCGGCTGCAGGCAGCGGGCGAACGGCACCGGATGCAGCTGAGCCGCCACGCGGCCGAGTACCGGCCGCTCGTTTCAGCGCCACCGTTGACGATCGACGCCACGGCGCAGATCTTCTACCTGGAGAACCTGCCGGCAACCGGGCGCGGCCGCAGCTACGGCGTGCGCCACGGCGCCGAAGCCGCGACCGCGAAGAACATCCACGCCGCCTGGCGCGCCGCGCTGCAGAAGGTCTGCGCAGCGGGCCAGCCGGTGGGGCGCGAGGTGACCTTCCACAACGCCTATCTGTTCATGCCGGCCAACCTGCTGCAGGACGTGGCAGCGATGCTCGACGGCCGCCGCCCGTGCGCCGGCGTGACCCTGTCGCTGCTGACCAACTCGCTGGCCACGACCGACCTGAACATCGTCAACCTGCTGGCGGTCTGGCAGTTCAAGGCGCTGGCCGACCATTTGCGCGAGACCGGCCCGGTGCCCACTGCGGCGACGTGGCGCTACATCGAATACCAGCCGGTGGCCAATCAGCGGCTGTCGCTGCACTCGAAGGTGATGGTGTTCGACGAGGACGTGTTCATCGGCTCGGCCAACGCCGATGTGCGCAGCCTGATGATGGACACCAACAACGGCGTCTTCATCCGCCAGGCGCCGGGGTTCGTGCGCAGCTACAAGCAGGGGTTGCAGCAGTTGCTGGCCGCGCCGGGGGTCACGGCCGACGTGACAGCAAACCTGGGCCGCGACGCGGCCGAACTGCGCGTGGCGATGAACGCGCTGATCGACCAGCTGCTGGCGCGCTACGCAGGCCCCGAGCGGCTGAGCGACGAGCAGCGCAGCGACCTCAAGCTGCGCATGCAGACCACCACGCAGAAGGTCTACGACCTGTCACGCGAAATCATCCGCGGCAATACCAAGGCGGCCGACGAATTCAACGCGCTTTTCAAGGCAATCTAGCGGCTGGCGGCTGGCGGCTGGGCTGGATCACGGGCACCCCCCTTCCAACCCGGCGCTGGGGCTGCCGGCTGCGTCTACCAGTCGCCACCGCTGTCACCGCCGCCGTCGATACCGCCGATCGAGGCGTTGTCGTCCCAGGAGCCACCGTCGGCGACACCGAAGTTATCGCCGCCCATGTCGTAACTGCCCCCGCCGCCGGCGAATTCGTTACCGCCTGCAGGCGGTGCTGCGCTGGCCTGATCGTGGCCGCCGCCCAGCGTCTTGCCGATGGCCTGCGCAGCCATCACGCCAGCGCCGACCGCCAGCCCCGTTGCCAGCCCGCCCATCACGCGCCCGCCCATGCCACCGCCCGCAGGCTGACCGTAGCCACCGATGCCGGGCTGCGCGCCATACGGACCGGCGTTGTTGCCGAATTGCTGCTGGCCTTGCCATGTGCCCGCAGCCGGTTGCTGGCCGCCGAAGGGCGCGGCAGCGAGAGGCCCGCCAGCGCCCATGGGGCCGGCTGCCGCCACAGCCTTGCGGCGGCGCATGAACATGACCAGCGCCAGTACCGCGCCACCGCCGACCAGCAGCAGCGTCCACGGAATACCTCCCGCCGCCCCGGCGACCGAGTCGGCGCCCAGCATGCCACCAGCCTGCCCAGTGGGCAGCTGGCTGCGAGCCGAAGCGGGCTTCGACAGGCGCGAGCGCAGTCCCTCGACAGCCTCGGGCTTCGCAAACGGCAACCCGGGCGCAAGCTGTTCGGCGGTGCGCAGCGCCGTGCGCGCTTCCTCGGGATGGCCGCGCCGCACCAGCAATTCGGCGTTGACGAAATGCGCCTTGGCGCTGTTCGGATGCGCCACCAGCACCTGCTGCATCATCGTCTGCGCCTCATCGAGGCGACCCGACTGCGCGGCGTCATAGACCTGCTTGAGCGTCGGCTCGGCCGCCATGGCGGCACCGAACGCCAACAACAGCGCCATCGCCAGCCACAGATGCAGGCGGTTGAAGAATGAGCGGTTCAGCATGGTGGTCTCTCCGGGACGGTGTTGGAGCCAAGATGGCGCCGATCGTTTCAAAAGCAAGTCATCGCAAGGCGCCATCCTGTCGTGATTCAGCAGTCCACGTGCCACCGCAACCAACCCGTCGAATGGGTGCGCGGGTTAACGACCTTTGCACGCCGGGCAATGCGCGGTACCGTCCATCGATCGCAGCCGCGGTCGCGGATCCGCCTCTGCCTACAAGGAGCCTCATGATTCGAACCCGCTTCGCCCTGCCGCTGCGCCGAGGCAGCAGCCTGCTGGCCGCCGTCGCAATGGCACTGCCGCTTGCCGCACCGCGGTCGTCGCTGGCGCAGGAGGGCTATCCGAACAAGCCGATCACGATGGTCGTGGCTTTCCCGCCCGGCGGGCCGACCGACCTGGTGGCGCGGCTTGTCGCACAGAAGATGTCGGAGCAGATGGGCCAGCCGATCCTCATCGAGAACCGCGCCGGCGCGAACTCGAACATCGGCACGGCGGTGGTTGCGAAGGCAGCGCCCGACGGCTATACGGTGCTCTACAACACCTCGGCGGTGACGCTCAGCCCGGCGCTGTACAAAGCTATCGGCTACGACCTGAAGCGCGACCTTGTGCCGGTGGCACTGACGGCGGTGGTGCCGCTGGCCCTGGTGGTCTCGAACGACGTGCCGGCGAACAACGTGAAGGAATTCATTGCCTACGCCAGGACGCGTCCGGGGAAGCTTTCCTACGGCTCGGCAGGCAACGGCAACGTCACCCATCTCGCCGCCTATCAGTTCGCGAAGGCCGCGGGGATCGAGGCGGTGCACATTCCCTACAAGGGCAGTGCACCGGCCGACGTCGACCTCGCGGCCGGGCAGATCCAGTTCATGACCGAGACCATCAGTTCGGTCGTTCCGTTCATCAAGGACAGGCGCATCAAGCTGCTGGCAGTCACGACGCCGAAGCGCATCTCGCTGTTTCCCGACGTGCCGACGCTTGCCGAAGCCGGCGTGGCGGGCAGTGAGGCCGGCGCGTGGCAGGGGCTGATGGTGCCGGCGAAGACACCGAAGCCGATCGTCGACCGACTGAATGCCGAGGTCAACAAGGCGCTGCAAAGCGCCGACATCCGTGCCAAGCTCGCCCAGCAGGGAACCGAGCCGCTCGGATCGACCGTCGAGGAGTACGCGGCCTACATCGATCGCGAGCTGCAGCGCTGGAGCCGTGTCGTCAAGGAGACCGGCGTGACGCTCGACTGAAGCGCACCCACCGGCGACGAGCGGCTACTCCTGCAGCTCGACTTTCGCCTTGACCGCAATGCGCCGCCACAGCGCAATCTCCGACGCCTGGAACTTGCGCATCTCGTCGGCGCCGCCCTGCATCGTCTCGGCGCCCTGCTTCTCGTAGAACTCGCGGGTCTCGGGGAGCCGCTCGATCTGTGCCAGGAGGCTCGACAGCCGGTCGATGTCCGCCTTCGGCGTCTTCGCGGAGACCATCGCCCCGACCCAGACATAGGCCGTGAAGCCTGGCAGGCCGGCTTCGGCGGCGGGCGGCACGTTCGGCAGCACGGCAGCGCGCTTGTCGGAGGCCACGGCGAGTGCGCGGATGCGGTTGCCCTTGACCAGTTCGTTGGAAGCGGTGATGTCGGCGAAGGTCAGGTCGACCGTGCCGGAGGCGACCGCGGTCAGCGCCTCGTTGGCGCCCTTGAACGGCACGTTCTGGATGTCGAGATGCGCCTGCTCCTTGAACAGCTCGGCCATCAGCTGATAGCCCGCCGAGCCCGAGCCGTAGTTCAGCGTGCCGGGCTTGGCGCGTGCGCCGGCAATCAGTTCGGCAAGCGTCTTGTACGGCGAGTCCGCCGGCACGGCCAGCAGGGCCGGCGCGCGCATCATCATCGTCAGCGGTGCGAAATCGGTCTGCGGGTCGTACGGCAGCTTCCTGAACAGCGCCACGTTGACGGCGAGGGTCGAGTTGCTGCCGACGAACACGGTGTTGCCGTCCGCCGGCGCCGACAGCACGGCCTTGACCGCCAGGAAACCGTTGGCGCCGGGCCGGTTCTCGACGATCACCGTCTGTCCGGTCATCTCCGTCATCTTTCGCGCGAAGTAGCGAGCCGAGGTGTCGGTGCCGCTGCCGGGCGGGAACGGGACGATGAACTTCAACAGCTTGGAGCTGTCCTGCGCCTGCGCCGGCAGCGCCAGGCACGCAGCGAGTGCCACGGTCAGGGTCCAGGCGCAACGCGCCTTGGTCGTACGGGTCATCGGAGCCTCCTCTGGCGTTTGCGCCTTGTGAAATGAATCGGGTCTGCGCCCGTGGGCGACTATGCCATCCGCCGTGCCATCATCCCGGCGAGCGCGCCCAGAACGCGCCACGCCACAGGAGACTCTCGCATGGCCAGCGCGCTTTCGCATGTTCGGGTGCTCGACCTCTCGCGCATCCTTGCCGGGCCCTGGGCCAGCCAGATGCTTGCCGACCTCGGGGCCGACGTGATCAAGATCGAACGACCGGGGGTCGGCGACGACACGCGCGGCTGGGGCCCACCGTACCTGAAGGACCGGGAAGGCCGCGACACGGCGGATTCGGCCTACTACCTTTGCGCCAACCGCAACAAGCGATCGGTGACCATCGACTTCACCCAGCCGGAAGGCCAGCGGCTGGTGCATGCGCTGGCCGAACGCAGCGACGTGGTGATCGAGAACTTCAAGCCGGGCGGGCTGGTTCGCTACGGCCTGGACTACGCCACGTTGCGCGGCATCAACCCCCGGCTGGTCTACTGCTCGATCAGCGGTTTCGGCCAGACCGGGCCCTATGCACCGCGCGCTGGCTATGACTTTTTGATGCAGGGAATGGGCGGGCTGATGAGCATCACCGGCCACGCCGATGGCGAGCCCGGCGCGGGGCCGATGAAGGTCGGCGTCGCGCTCACCGACGTGCTGACCGGGCTGCATGCGTCGACGGCCATCCTGGCGGCGCTGGCGCACCGCGACCAGGGCGGCGGCAGCGGGCAGCACATCGACCTGGCCCTGCTCGATGTCCAGGTGGCCTGCCTCGCCAACCAGAACATGAACTACCTGCATGGCGGTCAGGTGCCGCGGCGGCTCGGCAATGCGCATCCCAACGTCGTGCCGTACCAGGACTTTCCGACCTCGGACGGCGACATGATCCTGGCCATCGGCAACGACAGCCAGTTCGCCAAGCTTTGCCGCGCGATCGGGCGCTCCGAATGGGCGCTCGACGAGCGCTTCCAGACGAACCCGGCGCGAGTCGCCAACCGGCAGACGCTGATCCCGCTGCTGCGCATCGAAACGGTGCGGCGCAGCACCAGCGACTGGATCGGCATCTTCGAAGCGGCCGGCGTACCGTGCGGGCCGATCAACGACATCGCGCATGTCTTCGAGGATCCGCAGATCGTCGCCCGGGGAATGAAGATCACGATGGAACATCCCGACGCAGGCCAGATCCCGCTGGTCGCCAGCCCGCTGCGCCTCTCGGAGACGCCGGTGGCGTACACGCGACCGCCGCCGCGCCTGGGCGAGCACACGCGCGAGGTGCTGGAAAGCGTGCTTGAAATCGACACCGCGACGTTCGACCGGCTGGCAGCGGCGAGCGTCGTCTGACGAGGGCGCGCCATGATCGACACACTGACGCTGGCCGAGCTTCCGGCCGAAGACGAGGCCCTGCGCGGCGAGATCCGCGCCTTCGTTGCCGAGGCGATGGCGGGGGTGCCGCCGCATGTTCGGGCGCGCTCGTGGGCCGGTTTCGATGCGGATTTCAGCAGGGCGCTCGCGGCGCGCGGCTGGGTCGGGTTGACATTGCCCCAGGCGCTCGGCGGCGGTGGCCGCAGCGCCTATGCGCGCTTCGTGCTGTCGGAGGAGTTGCTGATCGCCGGCGCCCCGGTCGCTGCGCACTGGATCGCCGAGCGGCAGAGTGGTCCGCTGATCGTCAAGTACGGCACCGAGGCGCAGAAGAATTTCTACATTCCGCGAATCTGCCGCGCCGAGGCTTTCTTCTGCATCGGCATGAGCGAACCGAATTCGGGCTCCGACCTCGCCAGCGTCCGCAGCCGTGCCACACCGGTCGAATCGGGCGGATGGCGGTTGAATGGCCAGAAGATCTGGACCACGCACGCGCCGCGATCGCACTACATGATTGCGCTGGTTCGAACTTCCGGCACGTCGGAGGACCGCAACAAGGGTCTTTCGCAGCTGATCGTCGACCTGTCGCTGCCCGGCGTAACGGTGCGGCCGATCCATGACCTCGCCGGCGATGCGCACTTCTCCGAGGTGTTTTTCGACAATGTCGAACTGGCACCGGATGCGTTGATCGGCAGCGAGGGGGGTGGCTGGCAGCAGGTCACCGCCGAGCTGGCGTACGAGCGCAGCGGGCCCGAGCGCATCTATTCGAGCATCGTGCTGCTCGAGCCGTGGCTGGAGTGGTTCCGCGCCCAACCCGATCCTTCGCCGGCGCTGCTGGCACAGGCTGGCGCAATGGCCTCGCACCTCGCCGTGCTGCGCAGTCTGTCGCTGGCGGTCACCGCCCGTCTGGCAGGCGGCCACAGCCCGGTGGTCGAGGCGGCGCTGGTCAAGGACCTGGGCACCGAATTCGAGCAACGGCTGCCGAGCTGGCTCGCCGACAGCGTCCATGCGGACCCTGACAACCCGCCGTCGGCGGAGCTGCAGCGAACGCTCGACTACGTCGCGCAGGTCGCGCCGGCGTTTTCGCTGCGTGGCGGCACCCGCGAAGTGCTGCGCGGAATGATCGCGCGCGGTCTCGGTCTGCGCTGAAAAGCTGTGAATAAACCTACTCCGCGGCCCGATCTCGCATCTCCGGTGCTCGCCGTACGCTATGTACGGCTGCGCTCCTCAATGCGACCTCAGGCTGCTCGCTACGGTTTCTTTCACACCTTTTGAAGGATTGCCCATGCAAGACGACCTGCTCGCCGACTCGATCCAGCAACTGCTCGCTGGCCGCTGCACGCCGCCGGTCGTGCGCGAGATCGAGCGGGGTGGATCGACGGCAGCGCTGTGGCAGGAAATCGAGGACTCCGGCTTCTGCGATGCGCTCACCGACGAGGCGAATGGCGGCGCCGGTCTCGGCCTGCGCGAGGTTTTTTCGGTGTTCGAGGCCTGCGGCCGGCACGCGCTGCCATTGCCTCTGGCGCAGACGATGGCCGCGCGGGCCGTGCTGGCCGCGGCAGGACGGCAGCCGCCGGCAGGCCCGATCGCATTGGCGAGCGCACCGGCGACCGACCGGCCGATCCGCGTGGCCTACGGCGCGGTCGCCGACTGGGTGCTGCTGGAAGTCGGTCGCAGGCTGCGGTTGCTCGACGCCCGGGAAGCCGAAAGGACGGGCGAGGCCGGCTCGGTCGACGCGTCGCTGCGCTGGCCCGAGGAGCGGCTGGCGGCGGCCGAGCCCTTCGCTGCGCCTGGCGAGCTGCGCTGCACCGAGGCGGTGCTGCTGGCCGCGCAGCTGTCCGGCGCGATGCGCCGGCTCTTCGAGGCGACGCTGCAGTACGCCAACGACCGCAGCCAGTTCGGCCGTTCGATCGGCAAGTTCCAGGCGATCCAGCACCAGCTGAGCGTCATGGCCGAACACACCGAAGCCGCGCGCATGGCCGCAAGAATGGCCTGCGCGACCGTGGGGAGCCTGCCCGAGCCGCTGGCTGCGGCGATGGCCAAGGCGCGCACCGGCGAGGCGGCGGTGACGGTCGCCGCGATCGCGCATGCGGTGCACGGCGCCATCGGCATCACCGAGGAATACGACCTCCAGCTGCTGACCCGGCGGCTGCACGCCTGGCGCACGGCAGCGGGCAGCGAGACCTACTGGAACACCCGCATCGGCCGGGCACTGCATGCCAGCGCGGCGAGTGCGCCGGAATTCGTGCTGGCTGACCTCGCGCGCTGAGCGCCTGAACCGGAGAACGCCATGGCCTTCCTGAAGTACGAACAGACGGGCAACGTCGTCATGCTGACGATGAACCAGCCCGAGGTGCGCAACGCGCTGACTGGCAACACGGCGGTGACCGAATTCGTCGACGCCAGCCGCCGCATCGCCACCGACATGTCGGTGCGCGTGGTCATCATCACCGGCGCAGGCACGGTGTTTTCGTCCGGCGGCAACGTCAAGGACATGCAGCGCTTCTTCGGCGACGAGCCGACGCCGGCGGCGATCACCGAGGAGTACCGCAACGGCATCCAGCGGCTGGCACTTGCCGTCTACCACCTCGACGTGCCGGCGATTGCCGCCGTCAACGGACCGGCGATCGGTGCGGGCTGCGACCTGGCCTGCATGTGCGACATCCGCGTCGCCAGCGAGACGGCGAGCTTTGCCGAAAGCTTCATCAAGGTCGGCATCGTCCCGGGCGACGGTGGCGCCTGGCTGTTGCCGCGGGTCGTCGGCAACTCCCGGGCAGCGGAGATGTCGTTCACGGGCGACGCCGTCAGTGCGCAGGAAGCCCTGGCCTGCGGCCTGGTCTCGAGGGTCGTTCCCGCGGGCGAGTTGCTCGCCGAGGCGAGGCGGCTTGCCGCGCGGATTGCCGTCAATCCCGGCCCGACGCTGCGCATGACCAAGCGACTGCTGCGCGAGGGCGAGCACAGCCGGCTCGAGTCGCTGCTGGAGCTTTCTGCCGGCTACCAGGCACTGGCGCACAAGACCTGGGAGCATCGCGAGGCAGTCACCGCATTCATCGAAAAGCGCAAGCCGGTGTTCGACGACCGCTGAGCACGGTTCAAACGCGGCGGGCGTGCGGTTCGAACGCGCGCCTGCAGCGCCCGACGCTGCAGGGCTGGATCTCCAACGGGCCGTCACCGGCTGAGTTCGCTGCAACGCCGCGGCGCCTCGCTTGCCGCAAGCAGGGCCTGGTGCAATTGGAAGGAAGGTCTCCATGAAGGCAGTCGGCTACCGCGAGTCGCTTCCGATCGACGAGGCCGCGTCCCTGATCGATGTCGACCTGCCCGAGCCGACGCCGACCGGCCGCGACCTGCTGGTTCGCGTGCACGCGGTGTCGGTCAATCCTGTCGATACCAAGCTGCGCCGCGGCTCGAAGCCGAAGCCGGGCGAGGTCAAGGTGCTCGGCTGGGATGCGGCGGGCGTGGTCGAGGCGGTCGGTCCCGAGGCGACCTTGTTCAGGCCTGGCGATGCGGTCTGGTACGCCGGCTCGGTCGTGCGTCCGGGATGCAATTGCGAGCTGCACCGGGTCGACGAGCGGATCGTCGGCAGGAAGCCGGCATCGCTCGACTTCGCCCATGCCGCGGCGATGCCGCTCACGACCATCACCGCCTGGGAGCTGCTTTTCGAGCGGCTCGGCGTCGCCCCCGGCAAGCGGCCGACGGGCCAGTCGCTGCTGATCGTCGGTGCTGCCGGTGGCGTGGGTTCGATCCTCACCCAGCTGGCGCGCCGGCTGACGACGTTGGCCGTGATCGGCACGGCGTCACGGCCGGAAACCAGATCGTGGGTCGAGTCGCTGGGCGCCCACCACGTCATCGACCATCGGCAGCCGCTGGCCGAGCAGCTGCAGCGGCTGGGATTTTCCGGCGTGACACACGTGGCGAGCCTGACGCACACCGACCAGCACTTCGAGGGGCTCGTCGAGGCGCTGCTGCCGCAGGGGCGGCTGGCGCTGATCGACGACCCTGGGCCGATCGACGTCCGGCTGCTCAAGCGCAAATGCCTGTCGCTGCACTGGGAAGCGATGTTCGCCCGATCGCTCTTCGAAACGCCGGACATGATCGCCCAGCACGAGCTGCTCTGCGAGGTGGCCGAGCTGGTCGACGCCGGGGTCGTCCGCAGCACCTTCGGCGCGCACTTCGGCACCATCAATGCGACCAACCTGAAGCGCGCGCATGCGCTGCTCGAGTCCGGAACCGCGAAGGGCAAGGTCGTGCTGGAGGGGTTTGCCTCCAGCTGAGGCCCACCGCGATGCGGGCGAGGCAGGCGTTGACCGGACGGGCTGTGCTGCACGATGCAAGGCATGGCCCGCGGGCGGCACGCCGTGGCGTGCCGCCATGCCCCGGCTCAGTTCAGGTTCAGCGTAATCGCGCCGGCCTTGCAGCTCGGCGTGTACGTGTAGACCAGATTGGCTGCGCCGTTGACGCCGCCGGCGCCGGCGACACCCTGGCTCAGCGACATGTTCGACGCCGAGCACGACGCCGCGGCGATGCCGTTGATGCAGTAGTCGATATTCAGCGGAACGCTGATGCCGCCTGACGAGACCGTGCCCGTGATATTGACGCCGCAGGTGCCGCTGCCACCCCCCACGCCCGTGCCGCCGATGTTGAACGCCGTGCCGTCGAAGGAAAAGGTTTCGGTGCGCCCGGTGTTCGCCGTCTGGTAGGCGCTGGTGAAGTTCGCCGAGAAGGCGCTCTGGGCTGCGCTCGTCAGTTGACCCGTCACCAACGTCTGGAGGGTGACATTCTGGTTGCGCAGGTACTGCGATACGCCGCGCAGGACGCGGCCGTAGGCATTGATGTCGCTGCCTGTGACGAGCGGCAAGGTCGTCGCCAGGTTGACGTTGGAGAGCTGGAACTGCGTTGCCAGCGCGGCTGCCTTGGTGTCGAACGCACTGGAGGTGACGCCTGAGCTCGACGCGCCGAAGGCGTTGGTGAAAGCCAGGGTCGTCAGCGGCGTGACAACACCGGTCACGGTGCCGCCGCTCAACCGGACAACGGTGCGCAGCGGTGTCGCCAATGTGGTTGCCAAGCCGGTGGTTTCGTCGGTGTAGCTGCCGCCGGTGACTTCGACGATGGCGTCGCCGACAAATGGCACGGTGACCGAATAAGTGCCGTTGGCAGCGGTCTGGCCGGTGCCGACCGTTGCGCCGGTCGCCGCGTTCTTCACCGTCACGGTACTGCCGGCGACCGGCCCCTTGACGACGCTGCCCGACACCGTGGCCGAGGTTGGAATTTCATCGACGCCGCCGCAGCCGGCAACGAGCAGAACAGCGGCCAAGACAGCGCCGGCAAGGGGTCTCTTCGTGTGCATTCGATCTCCTGGGGTGGGTGCTCGGTGGCAAGCCGCACGTCAAAGGGTCGGACGACGCATTCCGCACGGCGCCGCAAGTCTAGGGGCCTCTGTCACGTTTGGAAACACCCGCTTAGGGATTGACGGGATGCCGCCTCGCCTTCAGCGAACCATCGCCGAATACACCAGCGTCTGCAACAGCTCGCGGTAGTACTTGCGCAGGTCGCCAGGGGCCGCGGTGCCGAGCACCACCACCAGCTCTTCCTTCGGATCGACGAAGAAAGCGGTGCCGTAGGCGCCGTTCCACGAGTATTCGCCCACATTCCCCGGGACGGCCGCCAGGCCCGGCTGCATGCGAACAGCGACGCCGAGGCCGAAGCCATAGCCGTCGCGATGCGGCTCGATGCCGGCGACGGTGTTGCGAATGTCGGCACCGAGATGGTTGCTGGTCATCCAGCTCACGGTCTTCGGGCTCAGCACGCGCTGGTTGCCGAGGCTGCCGCCATTGAGCAGCATCTGCCCGAAGCGCAGATAGTCGCCCACCGTGCCGAAGGCGCAGGCGCCGCCGCAGTCGCTTTTCGTCTGCTGCGCCAGCAGCGGAATCGACTGCGGCTTGCCATCGAGCGGATTGAGGGCGAACGGCTGCGCCAACCGGCCCCGCTTGTTGTCGGGAACCCGGAAGGTGGTGTCGACCATGCCGAGCGGCTTCCAGAGCCTGGCCTCGAGGTACTCGCCGAGCCGCTGGCCGCTGACCTTCTCGACGACGGCACCGAGCACGTCGGTCGAGAAGCTGTACTCGAACGTGTAGCCTGGCTGATGCGCCAGCGGCAGCTGGGTAATGCGGCGGATGAAGTCCTCGGTCGTGCCTTCGAGCGCGGGCGTCGTCCCGGACGGATAGAGCTTGGCGATCGGATGGTCGCCGCGGCCGCCATAGGTCAGTCCCGAGGTGTGGCGGAACAGGTCGTGGATCAGGATCGGCCGCCGCTGCGGATCGAGCCGCAGCGTCCCGTCGGCGGCCGGGACGCCGACCTTCATCTCGGCGAATCCGGGGTAATAGTCGGCGAGCCGGCTCTGCAGCGGCAACCGGCCCTGCTGCGTCAGCTGCAGCGCGCCGACGCTGGTCATGATCTTGGTCATCGACGCCAACGCGAAGATCGCGTCGACGTTCATCGGCGTGCCCTTCGGCTTGTCGAGGAGGCCGTAGGCCTTGTAGTGGACGAGCCGTCCGCCGCGGGCGATGCCGAGCACCGCCCCGGGAACGCGGTCGGCGGCGATCTCGCGCTCGAAGAAGCGATCGATCTGCATCAGGCCCTCGGCGGAAAAACCGGCGGCCGACGCGGTGGCGGTGGGCAGCGGCTGTGCTGCGACGACGGCGCAGCAGGCGATGCCCGCGACCAGGAAAAGTGTCTGCTTCATGTCTCGCTCCAGGGTGGCTCGGGGTTGCGCAACGGCTGCCGATCGAGCGGCGTGCCCGCCACCGGCGCCCATGGCGCCGTTCCCGCGAGCCGAAGGCTATGCGCAGGCAGCGCAGCAGCGAAGGTCGCAATCACCGATTGACTTTCGACGCCCCTGCCGCTGCCACCGCGAACAGGCCGCTTCGGCACGGCGGGCTGCGCCCGGATCAGCGCCGCTCCCGGTCGAGCACCAGTCCGATGCAAAGCGCGCCGCCGATGGCATACAGCAGCAGCGTCGACGACACGGCAATCGGATAGGCCATCAGTGCAAAGCCGATCCAGCGAGTGCGCGGTCGGCCGCGTTGCTTGCCGACCCGCCAGGCACCGTAGCCGACCAGGCTGAAGAGCACCGTGCCGAGCAGGTACGCCGGAGTCGGCCACGCCAGGCCGACGGCCTGGAGCAACGGCGATTCGTTCATCGAACGTTCCGCGCCCGCGTCACGGCTTGACGAACTTGAGCACGAACTCGTCCTTCGGCTGTGGCGGCTCGGGTGTGTTGCGGTCGCGCGGGTCGCCGGGGTTGCGCAGGAAATCGCCGGAGGCCACGAACCGGAAACCGGCGGCCTCGATCTCGCGTCGCAGGAAGGCTTCCTCGATGCGGTGCAGCGTGCCGGATTCCGAAATACCCGTGCCAGGGCGGCCCGAATGGTCGGCGACGACATAGATGCCGCCCGGCTTCAGGGCCTGGAAGAGCGCGCGGTTCATGCGGTTGCGGTCGACGCCGAGATGGCCGAAGTCGTGGTAATTGAACATCAGGGTGACCAGATCGAGCCGGCCGTCAGCGAGCGCGGGCGGTACCGGATCGTCGAAAGGCCGCACCACGGCGGTGAGCGGCGCGGCGGCGACATGGGTGCTGCGCAGGCGTTCGGCACGCTCGGCGATCGCCACGGGCGAGGGCCGCGGGCCTGCGGCCGGTGCTGCCGTCGGGCTCGTCGCGGCGGGCCGACTGCCACCCTCGGGCGCCGCGGGCGCGGCGCGGGCGGGGTCGCGCGGCTGGCTTTGCGAATAGACCGCACCCGTCGGGCCGAGGGCCCGGGCAAGCCACTCGCTCGTGTAACCCCCTCCGGCGCTGACATCGAGGGCCACCATCCCCGGGCGAGGCCCGATGAAGGCGAACAGTTGTTGCGGCTTGCGACGCAGGTCGTTCTGCCGGTCGGCAGCGCTGCGGTCAGGACTTTCAGCGATGGCAGCGATCCGCTCGGGCGAAAGGGTGCCCGGCGCGGAAAGCCCGGTGTCGACGGCGCAGGCGCCGAGAAGCGACAGCAGGAGCATTGCGCCCGGGGCGACCAGGCGGCGTTGACAAAGCAGCATGCGAATACCTCGAAAAGCGCGGAAGCGGTTGCGGGGTGATTCTGCTTCCGTTGACAGCCCGTGCAGGCCGGATAAATGCGTCGCCGGCAACACGCCAGTGCAGTGTCCGGCAAAATTGCCTATGCAAAGGTTGCCTGGGCAAGTTAAAATGCGGCATGAACCGAGTGCTTCCGTCGTCCCCGCCTGCGCAGCCGGGCGGCTTCTACAGCGGCGCTGACTACGTTCCGGGCGAGAGCGTCGTCTTCCTGTTGCACCAGCTGATGCTTTCGGTGCGCCGCGACCTCGAGCGCCGGCTCATCCCGCACGGGCTGACGTTTGCCCAGTGGGTTCCGCTGTGGCGGCTGAAGACGGGGCAGGCAAGGACTTCGCAGGAGATTGCCTGCGAGGTCGACATCGACCCTGGCGCGATGACCCGCCTGCTCGACCGGCTGGCGGCCAAGGGGCTGATCGAACGAACCCGCTCGGCAACCGACCGGCGCGTCGTCAACCTCGCCCTCACGCCAGCCGGAGAGGCGGTCGTCGAGTTCATTCCCCAGGTGCTGGCCGACGTGAACAACGCCTACCTGGAAGGCTTCAGCAGCGACGAGTGGAACTTGCTGCGCACCTTGCTGCGCCGGATGCTCGTCAACGGCCAGGCGGTCGCCGGTGTTGCCGAGGCCACGATGCTGCGCGAGGAGGCGGCGTGAAGGCCCTGCTGCGCAGCAGCCCGCAGGGGGACGGTGACCCTGGCGACTCGCTCGCCTTCGTCCTGCTGCAGCGCGGCGTCTGGCTGGCATCGATCCTGGCTGCGGCGGTGATGACGCTCGCCGGTTGCGCCGACACCCGCGGCATTGCGCCCACGCGCGCACTGATCGAGCCGCCGCTGCACGCGGCGGATGGCGACTGGCCAGCCGGCAACGCCTGGGACGGCTGGTCCGATCCGGTGCTTGCCGGCCTGATCGCGACTGCGCTCGAGCGCCAGCCGAATCTGCAGCTGGTCGCTGCCCGGCTGGCGCAGGCCGAGGCGGGTGCCGAACTCGCCGGCGCGGCGCGCGGGCCGCAGCTGAACGGCGCCGTCGATCTCACGGAGCAGCGCTTCTCGGCCAATGGTCTGGTGCCGCCGCAACTCGGCGGACAGATTCGCTGGGTGGGTTCGGCGCAGCTCAACGGCAGCTGGGAGCTCGACCTGTTCGGTCGGCAGCGTGCCGCGCTGGCTTCGGCAATCGGCCAGGCCCGCGCCCTCGACGCCGAGGCGCAGGCCGCCCGGGTGCTGCTCGCCGCCAATGTCGCTGGCAGTTACGTGGCACTGGCGCGCGGCGTCGAATTGCGCACGCTCGCCGAGGCCGCATGGCGCCAGCGCGAGCAGGTGCTGGCGCTGGTGCGGCAACGCGTCGGGGCGGGGCTCGACACGGCGGTCGAGCTGCGTCAGGCCGAGGGCGTGCTCGCGCAGTCGAGGGTCGAGATCGGTGCCGCCGACGAGCAGATCGAGCGCAGCCGTCATGCGCTTGCCGAACTCACCGGCCAGCCGCCCGACGCGCTGCAGTCGCTGGCGCCGCTTCTCGCGACCGTGCAGCCGGCGCGGTTGCCGCAGGGGCTGCCGGCGGACCTGCTCGGCCGCCGTGCCGACCTGGTGGCGCAGCGCTGGCGCGTCGAGGCCGCCGCGCGCGATGTCGATGCGATGCGCGCCCAGTTCTATCCGAATCTCAACCTGATCGCCTTTGTCGGCCTGTCGAGCGTCGGCCTCGACCGGTTGCTGCAGTCGGGCAGCGCCACCTACGGCGCCGGGCCGGCGCTGCGGCTGCCGATCTTCGACGGCGGACGCCTGCGCGCCAACCTGCGCTCGCGCTCGGCAGACGTGGACGCCGCGGTCGCCGGCTACAACGCAGCGCTGCTGCGCGCGCTGCGCGAAGTTGCCGACGAGGCCGGCAGCCTGGCGGCGATCGAGCGCCAGCAGGCCGAGCAGGTGGCGGCCAGTACCGCGGCCGAAGCGGCATTCGATCTGTCCCTGCAGCGCTATCGCGCCGGCATCGGCAACTTCCTGGTCGTGCTCAACGCCGAAGGCAATGTGCTGCTGCAGCGACGAAACAGCGCCGAGCTGAAGGCGCGGCACCTTGCCGCGGAGGTCGCACTCAGTCGCGCGCTCGGCGGCGGCTGGCGCGGCGAGGTGCTGCCGGCAATCGCGGGCCGTCACGCTGCGCAGACCGCAGCGGCCGCGGTTTTGCGCCCTGTGACGACCCTTGCCGCAGCGCCGGTTTGACCGTCTGCCGCTCACCGACACGCCCAATGAACGCATCTGAATCCGGCGCGGCGGCCAGGCCGGTCGCGCCCGCCGCGCCCCTTGCCGCTGCAGCCGACCCAGTCGGCAATCCGAAGCGCCGTCGCGCCTTGCTGGGACTCGCGGCGCTGACCCTGCTTGCCGGGCTGGCGTGGGCTGGTTACTGGGCGGTCTATCTGCGTCACTACGAGTCGACCGACAACGCCTATGTGCAGGCGCCGCTGGTGCAGCTGACTGCGCAGCTGCCCGGGACGGTGGTCGCGATCCTCGCCGACGACACCGACCGGGTGAAGGCCGGTCAGCCGCTGGTACGCCTCGATCCGGCCGACGCGCGCGTGTCGCTCGAACGCGCCGAGGCCCAGCTGGCGCAGACGGTGCGCGAGGTGCGAACGCTCTATGTCGCCAATTCCAGCCTTGCGGCGACCACCCGGCTGCGCGAGGCCGAAGTGGCGCGGGCCCGCGCCGAGCTGGCGCGTGCGCTCGACGATGTCGAGCGGCGCCAGCCGCTGCTCGCATCGGGTGCAGTCGGTGGCGAGGAGATGAAGCATGCGCAGGCCACGCTGGCGGTGGCGCGCAGCGCCCTGGCCGGTGCCCAGGCGGCAGCCGCTGCATCGCGCGAGCAGGCCTCGGGCAACAGCGTGCTGACGGACGGAATCGCGCTCGACCGGCATCCCAACGTCGAGCGCGCTGCCGCCGCGGTGCGCGAAGCCTGGCTTGCGCTGCAGCGCACCGAGCTTGCTGCACCGGTCGCCGGGCAGGTCGCGCGGCGCAGCGTGCAGGTCGGCCAACGCATCGCCGCGGGCGCGCCGCTGATGTCGATCGTTCCGCTCGACCAGGCGTGGGTCGAGGCCAATTTCAAGGAAAACCAGTTGCGCCGGATGCGCATCGGCCAGCCGGTCACGCTGCACGCGGATCTCTACGGTGACAAGGTGAGCTACCGCGGCCGGGTGGTCGGCCTGGGCGCCGGCACCGGATCGGCCTTCGCCCTGCTGCCGGCGCAAAACGCCACCGGCAACTGGATCAAGGTGGTGCAGCGCGTGCCGGTGCGGATCGAACTCGACGGCAAGCAGCTCGCCGAGCGGCCGCTGATGGTGGGTCTTTCGATGGAGGCGACGGTCGACATCGCCGAGCAAGCCGGGGCGCCGGTCGCCAGCGGCGCGAACACGCGCACGACGACGCTGCAGTCGTCCGAGCCGGCTGAGGACCCCGCCGGGCGCCTCGTGCAGGAAATCATCCGTGCGAACCGCGGGCAGGCACCGATGGCCACCGGCGCAGCGGCTCGCGCGCCGGTCGTGGCAAACCGGGGCTGAGCGCATGAGCGGCCGGGCAAACCTGCGGGCCGGCGGGCGGCGGGTCCATGGCTGACGCCGCGCGAGGGCCGGACATGGGCAGCGCTGCCGGCCCGGGTGCTGCCGCGGACAGCGCTGCGGTCGCGCGAACGCCCGCCGTGCCGACCTCGCACCCGCCGCTCGAAGGCATGGAGCGCGCGCTCGGCACGGTCGCGCTGTCGCTGGCCACCTTCATGAACGTGCTCGACTCGTCGATCGCCAACGTGTCGATCCCGGCGATTGCCGGCGACATGGGCGTCAGTCCGTCGCAAGGCACCTGGGTGATCACCTCGTTCGCGGTGGCGAATGCGATTTCGGTGCCCCTCACCGGCTGGTTGACGCAGCGCTTCGGCGCGGTTCGGCTGTTCGTCACCAGCACGCTGCTGTTCGTCGTCGCGTCGTGGCTGTGCGGCCTGGCGCCGAATATCGGCATGCTGATCGGCTTTCGCGTGCTGCAGGGGCTCGTCGCCGGTCCGATGATTCCGCTCTCGCAGACGCTGCTGCTCGGCAGTTATCCGCGCGCCAAGGCGGGCAGTGCGATGGCGATGTGGGCGATGACGGTGCTGGTCGCGCCGGTGGTCGGCCCGCTGCTCGGCGGATGGATCACCGACAACATTTCGTGGCCGTGGATCTTCTATATCAACATCCCGATCGGCGTGCTTGCCGCGGCCATGACCTGGTCGATCTACGCCCGGCGCGACGCCGGGCCGCGGCGGCTGCCGCTCGACCACGTCGGCCTGTGGCTGCTGGTGCTGTGGGTCGGCGCGCTGCAGATCCTCATCGACAAGGGCAAGGAGCTCGACTGGTTCGAGTCGAACGAGGTGCTGCTGCTGGCGGTGATCGCAACCGTCGGCTTCCTGTTCTTCGTGGCCTGGGAGCTGACCGAAACGCATCCGGTCGTCGACCTGCGGCTCTTTGCCGGGCGCAACTTCCTCTTCGGCACGCTCGCGCTTTCCGTTGCCTACGGCGTCTTCTTCGGCAACATCGTGCTGCTGCCGCTCTGGCTGCTGCAGTACATGGGCTACACGTCGACGTGGGCGGGGATGGCGATGGCGCCGGTGGGTGTGATGGCGATCATCCTGTCGCCCTGGGTCGGCAAGAACGTCGGGCGGATCGATCCGCGCCGGCTTGCGACGGTGGCCTTCGTCGTCTTCGCGCTGGTGCTGTGGATGCGCTCGCGCTTCAACGTCCAGGCCGACTTCGCGACCATCCTGCTGCCGACCATCGTCCAGGGCGCGGCGATGGCCTTTTTCTTCATCCCGCTGCAGGCGGTGATCTTCTCGGGGCTGGCGCCCGATCGGCTGACCGCCGCGGCGGGGCTGAGCAATTTCGTGCGGATCACCGCGGGTGCCTTCGGCACTTCGCTGTTCACCACGCTCTGGGAGCAGCGCGCCGCCCTGCACCATGCGCAGCTCGGCGAATCGGTGCACCGCGGCAACGACGCGGCCACGCTGGCGATGGCGCAGCTCGGCGCTGCCGGCTATGGCGCCGAGCAGCAGGCGGCGGTAATCAACCGGCTGCTCGACCAGCAGGCGTTCACGATGGCGGCGACCGACGTGTTCTATTTCTCGGCCGGGTTGTTCATCTTGTTGATCGGCTTTGTCTGGCTGACGCGGCCGAAGATCGGGGGGAGCGCGGGGGCGGGTGGAGCGCATTGATTGCGCGGTGCTCGGGGGTGGTTTTTCCGTGCTTTACCCCTTTGGCGCTGGCGTGTGTCTGTTTTGACGCGCCGGGATTCCGCCCCGGCGGGCGGGTAACTTTCTTCTGTCGGGCCCAGAAGAAAGTCACCAAAGAAGAGGGCCTGAATACCCATTTGGCCGCAGCGCTTCGGCTACAGGAGGTGCGCAAGCCTTGGTGGCACGAGAACTCCCCGGGAGAGCCGCCCCTGCCAAGCACGCACTACTGCTTTACCACCCTGACCTCAGCCTGCCAGACGCTGACGGCGAGCAGGCTGGCTCCCTGATCCGCAGACGAACCACCGCAATTGGCGGATGCGTTACGAGGCGGGCGTTCTCGCGCCACAAGCGTCGGTGGACCCCCTGCTGCCGAAGCGTGACACCCAGATGTGTATTTGGGGCCTCTTCTTTGGTGACTTTCTTCTGGCCCGACAGAAGAAAGTCACCCGCCCTGCCGGGGCGGACTCCCGGCGCGGCCTCAACGCAACACGCCAGCGCCAAACGTGTAAGGCACAAACGGAATCCCCCCCGAGGCCCGCAGCCGCCCGCGAATCACCCCGCAGCGGCCGCTTCCGCCATGCCCCGCGTCCTCGCCTCCAGCACCAGATGCAATCCCGTTGCCAGTACGAGTGGCAGCAGGTAATACATCCCCCGATAGACCAGCAGCGCCGCCAGCAGCTCCGACTTCGGCACCTGGTCCGCCAGCAGCGAGACGAATACCGCCTCGAGCACCCCGATGCCTGCGGGCACGTGCGTGATCACGCCGGCAACGGCAGCGACCAGCAGCACGCCGAGCACCGTCGGATAGTCGACCCGCTGCTGCAGCAGCACGTAGATGATGCCCCCCATGACCGACCAGTTCAGCGAGGACATGCCGAGTTGCAGCAGGGCAAAGCGCAGTGAAGGCAGCCGCAGCGAATGGCCGCGAATCGTCCAGTCGCGCCGGGTCGAGAAGGCGCACAGGCCCACGTAGGTCGCGGTGGCGACCAGCAGTGCGACGCCGAGCAGCCTGAGCGCAGACTGGCCGATCGCCCAGTCGGGTGGCAGTGCGAACGGCCGCAGCGAGAACGCGAGCCCGGCAAGCAGCAGGTAGCCGAGCCAGTTGCTCAGCATGCTGATCGCCAGCACCTGCGAGGTGGTTGCGGTGTCGAGCCCCATCCGCGAATAGAGCCGGTAGCGAAAGGCGATGCCACCCACCAGCGAGCCGAGGTTCAGGTTGAAGGCGTAGCTGACGAAAGTCGTCAGCATGACCATCGGCTTGGGCAGGCGGTGCCCGGTGTGGTGGCGCCCCAGCAGGTCGAAGCAGCTGTAGAGCAGATGGCTGGTGACCGTCAGTGCGCCGGCGATCATCAAGCCGCGTACCGGGTGGTTCTGCAGCGACTTCCAGACGGCTGGCCAGTCGACCGCGCGTGCCTGGTGCACCAGCAGCCAGGCGACGAGTCCGAAGAAGGCGAGTGTCACCGCGCGCTTGACCCACGGCCACCAGGGGCGCGCCGTCGATCCGGGACCGGGTGCAGCGTTGGCGGGGCTCATGCCGGCGACCCGGGGCTGCGCTGGCCGGCCAGCGAGACGATGGTCGGCACCTGGGCCGGCAGCAGCATCCCCCAGCGCGGGTACAGGCGCAGCAGGTGGAAGACGAAAAAGCTGCGCAACTTCGACCAGGGCCGGTGCGGCTCGAGCGACTCGAAGGTGACCTCGTTGCAGCTGTCGGCAATCAGCGCCTGAAGCCGCCCGGCGAGGTGGGCATTGAAGTCGCGGTCGCGGATCATGACGTTGGCCTCGAGGTTGAGCGAAAGGCTGAGCGGGTCGAGATTGCTCGACCCGACGGTCGACCATTCATCGTCGACCAGCGCCACCTTGCCGTGCAGCGGCCGCTCGACATATTCATGGATGCGCACGCCGACCTCGAGCAGGTCCTCGTAGAGCAGCGCCGCCGCCGTCTTGACGATCGGCATGTCGGGCTCGCCCTGCAGGATCAGCGCGACCTCGACGCCGCGCCGTGCCGCACGGCGCAGGTCGCGCAGCAGCCGGTAGCCGGGGAAGAAGTAGGCGTTGGCGATGATGATGCGCTGCCTGGCCGCCCGGATCGCCGCCCGGTAGTGCCGCTCGATATCGGTGCGGTGGTCGCGGTTGTCGCGCACGACGAACATCGTGCGCGCCTGACCGGCCGCTGCCTGGGCCGGCCCCATGGCGAGCTTGCGACGGATGCGGAACCAGCGCCGCGTCGGCCGCGCCTGCGGCAGCTGTTCGAGGACGAAGCGGTGGATTTCATCGACCAGCGGCCCCTCGATCTCGATCGAGTAGTCCTGCTTGCCTTCGGGGCCGTAGTCGGCCAGGTGATCGGCCGAGTAGTTGATGCCGCCGACGAAGGCCCGCTGGCCGTCGACGACGACGATCTTGCGGTGCATCCGGCGAAAGACGTTGTAGCGCCAACCGAAGACCCGCGGCTGCGGGTCGAAGATGTGCAGCCGCACGCCGGCACCGGTGAGCTGCCCGATGAAGTCGTCGCTCAGGTCCGGCGAGCCGTAGCCGTCGATCGTCAGCTCGACGTGGACACCACGCCGGGCAGCGGCCATCAATGCCGCATGCAACGCCAGGCCGACCTTGTCCTCGAACAGGATGAAGGTCTCGACCAGAACCTCGGTGCGGGCGTTGGCAATGGCCTCGAAGACGCGCGGGAAGAAGCCCTCGCCGTTCTCCAGCAGCTCGATGCGGTTGCCCGGGATCCAGCGCGACCTCACAGCACGATCTCCGCGGCCAGCGGCGCATGGTCCGACAGGTGCGACCAGGGCTTGCGCGGCAGCACGACCGGCGAATGAACCCGCGCGTTGCGCACGTAGATGCGGTCGAGCGGCAGCAGCGGAAATCGCGCCGGGAAGCTTCTCGCGGCGCGGCCCTGGCTGTGGACGAAGACCTCGCGCAGGCCCGCGCCGCGCAACAGCGGGCCGTGGGCGCGAAGCCGCCAGTCGTTGAAATCGCCGGCGACGACCACCGGCGCGTCGGGCGGCACCTCGCGCTGCAGCATCTCGCACAGCAGGTTCAGTTGTTGCTGCCGGTGTGCCTCGCGCAGACCGAGATGGACCGAGAACGCATGGACCTCGAGTTCGCGCACCGGCAGTCGCAGAACGCAATGCAGGATGCCGCGCGGCTCGGGCTCCTTGCGGGTGCGCCCTTCGACCGAGACGTCGCGGTTGGTGTGGCTCACGATCGGGAACTTGGAAAGCAGCGCATTGCCGTGGTGACCGCCCGGGTAGACCGCATTGCGGCCGTAGGCCACATCGGGCCAGACGGTTTCGGCCATGAACTCGTGGTGCGGGGTCTCGGTCCAGTTGGCAAAGCGCAGATGGTGCTGGTCGTGCAGCCCCTGCACTTCCTGCAGGAAGACCACATCGGCGCCGACGCTTCGCACCGCCTCGCGAAGGTCATGCAGGATGAACCTGCGATTGAAGAAGGTGAATCCCTTGTGCGTGTTGACCGTCAGGACGCGGAAAGAGAACTCGGCAGGGGCGGTCATCGAAGGCAGGCGGGTGACGGTTCAATGGAGATGGAGTGGCGCAACGGCCCCGCAGCCCCGCCGGGGTGCAGCCGACTGCCGGGAGGTCTTCGATATACGGCAGCATAGGCGACCGGTGCAAGCAGGCGCGAAATGCAGGCAAAGATCGTTCCGACACTGCTGTTCGCGGCGGTCGTCGCCGTGGCAGCCATGGTTCTCGATGGCAACTGGCCCGATCGCTGGAACCCGTGGGCGCCCTTGCGGCTGGACGAGCCGCCGAACGCGCTGACCCGCTACAAGGCTTCTCGCGCCGCTGCGGACCCTGTCGCCTGCCGGGCGATTCTTGCCGGCGTGCCGATGCGCTTCACGCCGCTTGCCGATCGCCAGACCGCACCCGGGTGCGGCTTCGAGAATGCGCTGCAGATTGCTGCGACGCGCTTTCACATCGGCCCGCCGCTGACGCTGTCGTGCCGCGCGGCGCTTGCGCTCGCGTTGTGGGAGCGGCACGCCGTCGAGCCGGCGGCACGCCGCCACTTCGGCCAGGGGGTGGCTCGGCTGGAGCACCTCGGCAGCTACGCCTGCCGCAACATCGCCGGCAGCAGCCGGCGCAGCCAGCATGCGAGCGCCGACGCGATCGACATCGCCGGCGTGGTGCTCGGCGACGGCCAGCGTATCCAGGTGCTGCGCCACTGGCCCGCCGACGATGCGCGGGGCCGCTTCCTGCGCGAGTTGCGCAACGGCGCCTGCCCGTTTTTCGACGGCGTGCTCTCGCCGGACTACAACGCGGCGCACGCCGACCACCTGCATCTCGATCGCGGGCCGGCCCGGGTGTGCCGCTGAACCGCCGGGCACTGCGCTTGCCGCCCGGCGTCGAACGAGGAGATGCCGTTGGAGCCGAATTCGAACGATTACCGCGACCATGCCGAAGAGGTGGCGAGCCGGCAGCGCGCCATCCAGCGCGAACAGGACGCGCATGACGCGTCGTCGGCGGGTGGGAACTCCGGCGATGCCGGGAGCAAGGGGGTGCAGGCCGGCGCTCGCGAGCATCCCCGCGACTTGCCCGCGCAGCACCTCGAGAAGCCCGGAATCGAGGCCCTGCTCGAGCTGCAGCCCCAGTTCATGGCACCCGGCTACCGCGGCAGCGAAAAGCTGGCCGGGTTCTCGGCACTGATCACCGGTGCCGATTCGGGCATCGGCCGGGCGGTGGCGGTGCTGTTCGCACGCGAAGGCGCCGATGTGGCGGTGGCGTACCTCAACGAGCACGAGGATGCGCAGGAGACGCGGCGCTGCGTCGAGGCCGAGGGCCGCAGCTGCATCCTGCTCCCGGGCGACGTCAAGGACCCGGCCTTTTGCCGGGACGCCGTGGCAAGGACGGTCGAAGCCTTCGGCAAGCTCGACGTGCTGGTCAACAACGCCGCCTTCCAGGAGCATGCCGATTCGCTCGAGGACCTGACCGATGAGCGCTTCGACGAAACGCTGCGCACCAACGTCTACGGCTACTTCCACATGGCGCGCGCCGCCTTGCCGCACCTGAAGCGCGGCAGTTCGATCATCAACACCGGCTCGGTGGTCGGCCTCGAAGGCGGCGGCAACCTGCTCGACTATGCGACGACCAAGGGTGCGATCCACGCGTTCACGAAATCGCTGGCGCAGAACCTGATGGAAAAGGGCATCCGGGTCAATGCAGTCGCCCCGGGGCCGGTATGGACGCCGCTCAATCCCGCCGACCGCCCGGCCGAATCGGTGAAGAAATTCGGTCAGCAAACCGACATGAAGCGCGTCGCGCAACCCGAGGAGTTGTCGCCGGCCTATGTCTTTCTGGCCTCGCCCGTCTGTGCCGGATACATCAGCGGCATCGTCCTGCCGGTGACCGGCAGCGTCGGCGCCATCTGAGTTCCCGGGAGAAGACGATGCTGCGCTGGTTGATGTTGATTCTGCTGGTGGGTCTTACCACCGCCCTGGTGGTGATGAACTGGAGTGCGTTCGTTACACCGACCTCGTTGTGGCTGGGCTTCATGATGGTCGAGGCACCGCTCGGCCTGGTGATGCTCGGTTTCCTGCTGTTCCTGGCGCTGGTGGCAGGCACCTGGGTGATCTACCTGCAGGGAACGGCGTTGCTCGAGACGCGGCGCCATGGCCGCGAGCTGCAGACGCAGCGCGATTTGGCCGACAAGGCCGAGGCCTCGCGATTCGCCGAGCTCAGCCGGCTGATGACCTCCGAATTCCAGCGTCTGGGCCAGTCGGTCGATGCAGGACAGGCGGGTACCCAGGCGCGCATTGCGCAGGCCGAGCAGCGCCTGGGCGAGCGCCTCGACCAGTCGGCCAATGCAGTGCAGGCTTCGCTGGGCGAACTCGACGACCGCCTCGAGCGGCGCGAGGCGGTTTCCAGCGTCACCGGCGGCACCCTCGACCCCCTGCTGCCCCGCAGCTGAACCGGGTTCTCGCGCTGCACCGACTCAGCGGCTGCGCCGGTGGCGCAGCCGGTCCGCGGGGGTGCGGAAGGTGATCGAGTAGCGCAACTCGTCGGTCGGTGCAATGCTGTGCTGCCATTCCCAGCGCGCCTCGCCCTGCAGCACGTATGCCGACCGGGGCGGCAGAACCAGCGTCTGAACCGCATGGCGGCGTGAATCGGCAGGCGGATAAGGCCGCAGCCGCATCCGCGCCGAGCCGCGCAGCGAGAAGCCGACGATCGTCTCGAAGTCGGGCACGTCGCGGTGCCAGCCGAGCGGCGTGCCGGGTGCGTATTCGGCCACCACCGCGTTCGTGAAGCGCCGCTCCTCATGGCCACCGGCACGTGCCAGCAGCACGCGCGCCAGCTCGCTCAAGGGTTTCAGGCTGGCGGGCAGCGGCTGGCTGCGCTGCAGCTCGTTGGCCTCGAAGTCGTACTCGGTGCCGAAGCTGGCGATGCGCCGGCGCGCGGTATAGGTCTTGTACTGCGCCTCGTGCAGCGGCATCGCTGCGATGGCGTCGAGCAGCGCGGCTTCGTCGGCAAGACTCAGGAAGTCGGCTTCGAAGTGCAGCCCCTCGGGCAGCGCGTCGGTGCCGAATAGACTGCGCTGGCCGATTCCTCCGGCAAACACGGAACGGCTGCGAGCGAACGCAGGCTGCAGGGCAGGCAGGGCGAAATTCATTCGGGTCTCCTCGAAGGCGTCCAACAACTGTATGAATATACAGGTGTCGACCAGGCGCCGCGCAGCTGTTTTGCAACAGGCACACTGCTCGCTTTCCCTTGGACCTCCACTTCGGCAAGGAACCACAATGGCCCTGCAACATGCCCGTCCCGGCGAAGCGATCGATCTGCGTCCGCTCGGCGGCGCGCTCACGCAAGCAACCACCCACGCGTTGATCAAGACCCAGTCGCTCGAACTGATTCGTGTCGTGCTGCGCAGCGGCGAGGCACAACCGCGGCACAGCATCTACGGCGAGTCGACGCTCCTCTGCCTCGAAGGGCGCGTCGAAGTCGAGACCGAAGTCACGACGACACAACTCGCGGCCGGCGAGCTGTTGCTGCTGGAGGCGCATTGCGAACACCGCCTCGAGGCCCTGGAAGACGCGTCGTTGCTGCGGACCGTGCAGCTGCCGCCTGGGTTGCCGGGAAGCGCCTCGTCGACGGTCTAGAGCCTGGCATCGGCACGCGGAGACGGTTTTGTTGCACTGCAACAAAAGTGCTTGCATGCTAGGGAAAACACGGGTACATTCTGGTTTGTTGCGGTGCAGCAATTTCGCTTGAGCACCCCGCGCATCAGGAGATTCACATGTTCACCACCGAAAAATTCGTCGAAACCAGCAAGGCCAACCTCGAAGTCGCGACCCAACTCAGCACCAAGGCATTTGCCGGTGTCGAGAAGCTGGTCGAGCTCAACGTGCAAGCCTTCAAGACCTCGCTGGCCGAAGCCGGTGAAGCCGCCAGCGCGGCCCTGGCGATCCGCAGTGCCGACCAGTTCATCGCCCTGCAGAACAGCATCGTTCAGCCGGCCGGCGAGAAGGCGGCTTCGTACGCCCGCCACGTGTTCGACATCGTCAACCAGACCGGCGCCGAAATGACGCAGGTTCTGGAAGGCGTGTTTGCCGACACCCAGCGCAAGGTCGTTGCCGCGGTTGACGCTGCCGTTCAGAACGCCCCGCTCAGCGGCAGCGTGCTGAACTTCGCCAAGTCGTCGATGGCTGCCGCGACGACGGCCTACGAGAACGTCAACAAGGTGGCCAAGCAGGCCAGCGGCGTTGCCGAGGCGAACATCCTGGCGCTGACGACCGAAGCCAGCAAGGTCGCTCGCGCCGGCAAGACCGTCGCTGCTGCCTAAATAGCCACGGCGCCGCTTGCGGCGAACCCGAAAGCCCGGTGCGATGCACCGGGCTTTTTTCATGGTGGGCGCACGAAGGCCCGCCTGCCTTTAACCGAGGCTGCGCAGCTCGCGCAGCGTCACCGACAGCATCGCTGCCTCGGGTGTGGAAACCGTGCGCAGTTCGCCCATCAGTTGCGCGGTCCTCTCGAGCGTGCGCCGGTTGTCCTGCTGCCAGGCGGCAACCCGCGCCGACGGGTCGGCGATGTCGGCGCCTGCGGCCACCACGGCCGCGGTGATGGCCCGCTGCAGCGCGCCGAGGTCGTCGAGCATGGCGCCCTTGGCCAGCACGCTCCAGTGCCGGTCGGCCGGCAGCGCCGTGATCTTCTCGCGCAGCCAGGGCAGGCCGAGCTGTTGGGCGACGTCGAAGTAGACGGCGGCGACCGACTCGACGGGCTGCCCGGCCTGGGCGGCGACTTCGGCAATGTCGAGGCTGGCCTGCAACGCGTCGAAGGTGACCACTCGCTCGGCAAGCTCCCGGCCGACACCGCGCTCGACCTAGGCGGCCACCGCCGCCGCGATGCGCTGCCGTTCTTCGGCGCCCAGCAGCCCGGCAAGGCGCGATTGCAAGGCCTGTACGCCGGGGCGGAATCGCGCGACGATGGCATCGATCGGTTCGGCCAGCAGCTTCGAGCGCAGCAGCCAGACGGTGCCGCGCTCGAGCTGCGCGCTGGTGGCGATCAGCATCTGCGACTGCAGCGCGTCGTCGACCTGGTTGTCCATGGCCTCGATGTCGTCCCACAGCGCCACCAGGCCGAAGATTTCGCGGCTCATCAGGTAGGCGCGAACCACCTCGTGCGCCCGCGCGCCGCTGGCTTCGACCAGGCGGTGCACGAAGGTGCTGCCGACCCGGTTGACCATGCTGTTGACGACGTGCGTGGCGATGATTTCCCGCTTCAGCGGATGGCGCGGCATCCAGCCGGCGAAGCGCTCCTGAAGCAGCGCCGGGAAGTAGCGCTGCAGCGCGGTGGCGACCCAGGGATCGTCGGGCAGCGTCGAGGCGAGCAACTCGTCGTAGAGCCAGATCTTGCTGTAGGCGAGCAGCACCGCGCGCTCGGGCGTGGTCAGGCCGAGGCCGGCGGCGCGGCGCTCGGCCAGCGTTTCGTCGCTCGGCAGGTACTCGATCGTCCGGTTCAGCCGGCCGGCCTTTTCCAGGAAGCGCATGAAGCGCGCCTGGGCGTCGAGCAGCTGCGGCGCGATGCGGCCGGTGACCGACAGCACCTGCGTCTGGAAGACGTTGTCGCGCAGCACGAGTGCCGCGACATCGTCAGTCATCTGCGGCAGCAGCGTGTTGCGCTGCTTCTCGGTCAGCTCGCCATCGGCAATGGCCAGGCCGAGCAGGATCTTGATGTTGACCTCGTGGTCGGAGGTGTCGACGCCGGCCGAGTTGTCGACCGCGTCGGTGTTGATGCGGCCGCCGGCAAGCGCGTATTCGATCCGCCCGAGCTGCGTGCAGCCGAGGTTGCCGCCCTCGGCGAAGACCTTGCAACGCAGCTCGCGTCCGTTGACGCGGACGGCGTCGTTGGCGCGGTCGCCGACCTGGGCGTGGCTTTCGGTCGTCGCCTTGAGGTAGGTGCCGATGCCGCCGTTGTAGATCAGGTCGACCGGCGCCTTCAGGATCACGCTGACCAGCTCGGCCGGCGTCAGCGCCGCGGCGTCGGTGCCGAGTACCGCCCGGACCTCGGGCGCCAGCGCAATCGACTTGGCGCTGCGCGGATGGATGCCGCCGCCCGGCGACAGCAGTGCCTGGTCGTAGTCCGCCCAGGAGGAGCGCGGCAGCTTGAAAAGCCGCTCGCGCTCGGCAAAGCTGCGCGCCGCATCGGGGGTCGGGTCGAGGAAGATGTGCCGGTGGTCGAATGCCGCCACCAGCCGGATGTGGCGCGACAGCAGCATGCCGTTGCCGAAGACGTCGCCCGACATGTCGCCGATGCCGGCCACGCTGAACTCGGTCGTCTGCGTGTCGATCCCCAGTTCGCGGAAGTGGCGCTTGACCGACTCCCAGGCGCCGCGCGCGGTGATGCCCATCGCCTTGTGGTCGTAGCCCGCCGAGCCGCCCGATGCGAACGCGTCGCCGAGCCAGAAGCCGTATTCGGCGCTGATCGCGTTGGCATGGTCGGAGAAGGTCGCCGTGCCCTTGTCCGCCGCCACCACGAGGTACGGATCGTCGCCGTCACGCCGGCGCAGCTGCGGCGGCGGCACGACCGCCTCGCCGACGCGGTTGTCGGTCAGGTCGAGCAGGCCGCGCAGGTAGTCCTGGTAGCAGGCGATGCCTTCGCGCATCAGGGCGTCGCGGTCACCGGCCGGCGGCGGGCGCTTCAGCACGAAGCCGCCCTTCGAGCCGACCGGCACGATGACGGTGTTCTTCACCATCTGCGCCTTGACCAGGCCGAGCACCTCGGTGCGGAAGTCCTCCAGCCGGTCCGACCAACGCAGGCCGCCGCGTGCCACCTTGCCGCCACGCAGGTGCACGCCCTCGAAGCGCGGCGAGTAGACGAAGATTTCGAACATCGGCTTCGGCTCGGGCAGGCCCGGCACCTTGGCGGGATCGAACTTGAACGAGACGAAGGGGCGCTCGGCGCCGGCCGCGTCGCGGCGCCAGAAGTTGGTCCGCGTCATCGCCAGGATCAGTGCCAGCAGCTGGCGCAGCACCCGGTCCTCCGAGAGGTTGGCAACGTGTTCCAGCGCGGCCTCGATGCCCGCGACGCGCTCCGCCGCCGCCGCATCGGCCGCAGCCGGGTCGTCCGCGTGCGGATCGAGCCGGCTGCGGAACAGCTCGACCAGCGACCTGGCGATGCCGGCATGCGCCACCAGGGTGTTGCGGATGAAGGCCTGCGAAAGGCCGAAGCCGATCTGCTGCAGGTACTTGCAGCCGGCGCGCAGCACGACGATGTCGCGGTGCGCGAGCCCGGCGGCGATGACCAGGCGGTTCAGGTCGTCGTTCTCGACCGCGCCCTGTATCACCGCGGCAAAGGCCGCCTCGAACCGCTGGTGCAGCCCCGCAATGTCGATCTCGGCATCGGCACCCTCGTCGCTGGCGATGGTGACGCGCAGGCCGAAGTCGTGGATCGAGAGCGCCGGCTCGCCCTCCGGCGCCACCCGGTGCGAGCGCTCGTCGAGCACCGCCAGCCCCATGTGTTCGAGCATCGGCAGGCTCGCCGAAAGCGTCAGCGGCTCGCCACGGCGGATCAGCTTGAAGCGCAATTCGCCGGTGGCGGCTTCGAGCGGCCGGTAGAGGCTCATCGCCAGGGCGCCCTCGCCTTCGCCGAGGCCCTCGATCAGCGCCACGTCGGCGGCTGCGGCGCGGGCATCGAAGTCGGCGCGGTAGCCGGGCACGAAGGCGTCGTCGAAGCGGCGCAGCAGGGCGACGCCGCGGGCCTCGCCGAAGTTCTCCAGCAGCGCCGATTTCAGCTCGTCGGACCAGCGCCGCGCCGCGGCGGCGAGCCGCGATTCGAGCTCGGCGACGTCGACCGCGGGTATCCGGCCCGGCGTGGTGCGCACGATCAGCTGCACCCGGACCAGCGCCGACTCCGACAGGTGCACATAGAACTCGGAGCCGCTGCCGTCGAAGGCCTCGACCAGCAGCTTCTGCCATTTCTCGCGCAGCTCGGTGTTGTAGTTCTCGCGCGGCGCGTAGATCAGGCAGGAAACGAAGCGGTCGAAGGCGTCGCGGCGCACGAAAAGGCGGAAGCGCTGGCGCTCGCCCAGGTGCAGCACACCCATGGCGGTCTGCAGCAGTTCGGCCGGCGCCACCTGGAACAGGTCGTCGCGCGGATGGTTCTCGAGGATGTTCTCCAGCGACTTCGCCGAATGGCCGCCCGGCGGCAGCCCGGCCAGGGCCATCACTTCGGCGAGCTTGCGCCGCAGCAGCGGAATCTGCCGCGGGCTGGCGCTGTAGGCGGTCGAGGTGAAGAGGCCGAGGAAACGGTCCTCGCCGCACACCTCGCCCGCGGCGTCGAAGCGCTTGACGCCGATGTAGTCGAGGTAGCCGGGGCGGTGCACCGTCGAGCGCGAGGTCGATTTGGTGACCACCAGCAGCTCGGGGCGGCGCGCATGGGCCCGCAGGTCGGCCGGCAGCGCGGCGAAGCCGGCGGCGAGCTGGCCGGCCTCGCCGTCGCGCAGGATGCCCAGGCTGGAATCGTCGATGACCTTCAGCGCGTCGGCGCCGTCCTCGACGACCAGCCGGTGGGCGCGGTAGCCGAGAAAGGTGAAGTGGTCGTCGGCGAGCCAGCGCAGGAAGGCCCGGCCTTCGTCGAGCTCGGGCGCGTCCACCGGGGGCGCCTCGGCGTCGAGCCTGGCAAGGATCGCCTGCAGCCGCTCGCGCATCGGCTGCCAGTCGTCGACCGCGAGGCGCACGTCGCCCAGCACGCGGCCCAGGTCGGCGGCGAGCTGCTCGCACTGCGCGGCATCCGGGATGCGGTCGACTTCGACATGGATGAACGATTCGCGGCGGCCCGCAGGTGCCGCGTCGCTGCCACCCGCCACGCGCTGCAGCACGCCGCTGGCGTCGCGTTCGACCTGCATCAGCGGATGGACGATCAGATGCAGCGTCAGGCCATGGCGGTTGACCTCCATCGACACCGAGTCGACCAGGAACGGCATGTCGTCGTTGACGATCTCGACCAGCGTGTGCGTCGATTGCCAGCCGTGCTCGGAAATGGTCGGATTGAAGACCCGCACCCGCGTCTCGCCGGGTCGGCGCCGCCGGGCAAAGCCCCAGTGCGACAGCACCGCGCCGTAGAGATCGGCGACCTCGCGCTCGGCCAGGTCCTCGGCCGCAACCTGGCTGAAGTAGTGGCGCGCGAAGGCTTCCACCGGCGCCTGCTGCTCGGCCGGCAGCCGGGCCTGCAACAGCTCGGCCAGTTGGTCGAGGCGCTTGGCGTGCCCGCGTTGAATCGTGTCCATCGGATCGATCTCCGGTTTCCCCGTCGGCGGCGGGCGCCCGCGTAATCTACTCCCCGCCTCGCGGCACACCGAGTGCCGCAGCGGCGCTCCAGCCTGGCACCGCCCGCATGCAGAACCCGACTCCCTCGCCGTCCGAAGCCATCCCGTCCGCACCCTTCGCCCCGCGGTGTCGCCGCTGATGCGCGCGACGAGGCAAGGTGCCGAGCCGCAGCAGGCGCGCCGGTCCGACGAGGCGGGCGCGCTGGAGGTCTGGGGTGGCGTCGAGTGCACCGTCAACCGCGTCGGCGACCGCTTCATCGACCAGCTGTCGATGAACGGCCATGCCGAGCGCATCGAGGACCTGGACCGCTTTGCCGCGCTCGGCCTGCGCGCGCTGCGCTATCCGCTGCTGTGGGAACGGCTGGCGCCGGGTGGCGGCGAGGTGCGTGACTGGTCGTGGGCCGACGCCCGCATGGCGCGCCTGCGCAGCCTCGGCATCCGTCCGATCGTCGGCCTGGTGCACCACGGCAGCGGGCCGCGCACCACGCACCTGCTCGACCCGGCGTTCGGCGCGGGGCTGGCGGCGTATGCGGCGCAGGTCGCTGCGCGCTATCCCTGGGTCTGTGACTACACCCCCGTCAACGAGCCGCTGACCACGGCGCGCTTCAGCGCCCTCTACGGCCACTGGTATCCGCACCGCCGCGACGACGCCGCCTTCGTTCGCGCGCTGCTGGTGCAATGCCGCGGCGTGGCGCTGGCGATGCAGGCGATCCGCACGGTCAATCCGAACGCCCGGCTGGTGCAGACCGAGGATCTCGGCAAGACCACCAGCACGCGGGCGATGGCGGCGCGCGCCGAGTTCGAGAACCAGCGGCGCTGGCTCAGCTTCGACCTGCTGTTCGGCCGCATCGACGAGCGGCATGCGCTCTGGAGCTACCTGCGCGAGTCGGGCGCGACGGCCGCGGAAATCCTCTGGTTCGCCGAGCATCCGACGCCGCCCGACATCATCGGCATCAACTACTACATCACCGGCGAGCGCTTCATCGACCACCGCTGGCGCCGCTATCCCGGCTACGCCCGCGCGTCGCAGGCGCCGGACGCACACGCCGATGTGGTGGCGGCCCGAACGACGGCCCGGCCGATTGCCGGCAGCGGCGAGTTGCTGCTCGAAACCTGGCAGCGCTACGGCGCGGCGCTGGCAGTCACCGAAGCCCACCTGGCGTGCACCCGCGAGGAGCAGCTGCGCTGGGTGATGGACATCTGGCGTGATGCACTGGCGCTGCGCCGTGCCGGCGTCGACATGCGGGCGGTGACGCTCTGGTCGCTGCTCGGCTCGTTCGACTGGGACAGCCTGCTCACCCAAAGCCGCGGTCATTACGAGAGCGGTGTCTTCGACCTGCGTGCGTCGTCGCCGCGGCCGACGGCCCTGGCGCACATGGCGCGTGCGCTGGCCAGCCACGGCGACTACGCGCACCCGGTGGTCGGCTCGCCCGGCTGGTGGCACCGGCCGATCCGGCTCGAGCATCCGACGACGCGGGTGCACCAGCCGGCGTTTCGGCCGAGCGGCGCGTCCGGCCGCCGCGGCGTCCCGCGGCGGCCGGCATCCGCAGCCGCTGCGCCGATCCTGGTCACCGGCGCCGGAGGCACGCTCGGCCACGCCTTCGTGCGCATCTGCGACACGCGCGGCCTGGCGGTGCGCGCGCTGGGTCGCGCCGAGCTCGACATTGCCGACGCTGCCGCCGTCGAGCGCGTGGTCGACGAGATCCGCCCCTGGGCCATCGTCAACACCGCCGGCTGGGTGCGCATCGACGACGCCGAGCGCGAGCCGCAGGCCTGCTGGCGGGTAAATGCCGACGGCCCGGAGGTGCTGGCGAAGGTCTGCGCCGGGCGCGGGCTGGCGCTACTCAACTTCTCGACCGACCAGGTCTTCGACGGCAAGTCGAAGCGGCCCTACGAGGAAGACGCCCCCACCGGCGCGCTCAATGTCTATGGCGCGTCGAAGGCCGCCGCGGAGCAGCGGGTCGCCGCGTGGCTGCCTTCGGCACTGACGATTCGCACCAGCGCCTTCTTCGGCCCGTGGGACGAGCACAGCTTCGTCTTCCACATCCTGCGCGAGCTGGCGGCCGGCGGATCGCCGCTCGTCGCCGACGACGAAACGCTGTCGCCGACCTACGTGCCCGACCTGGTCCATGCCGCGCTCGATCTGCTGATCGACGGCGAGGCCGGCATCTGGCATCTCGCCAATGCCGGCGCCGTGAGCTGGGCCGACCTGGCACGCGCGGCCGCCGAAGGCGCCGGACTCGATGCGTCACGGCTGAGATGCGAGGCCAGCCGCGGCACGCCCGGGCGTGCGGCGAGGCCGGCGTTCAGTGCCCTTGCCAGCCGTCGCGGTTGGCTGATGCCCTCCTGGGAGCAGGCGTTGGCACGATACCTGGGCGCAACTGCAAGTTGGCGCGACCTGCGAGCGTGACAAGGTGTGAAGAAACCGTAGCGAGCGGCCTGAGGTCGCATTGAGGAGCGCAGCCGTACATAGCGTACGGCGAGCACCGGAGATGCGAGATCAGGCCGCGCAGTAGGTTTATTTACACCTTGTCGACTTCGCCGCCGAGTTCGGCGCCGGTCATCGGGTCGCTGCTGGGGTCCGACAGCGTGCGCTGCGCCAGCTGCTTGACCGCGGCGGCTTCGTCGCTGCCCATGGTCACTTCGGCCATGCCGCTGCCACCGTCGGCGGGGCCGGCTGCGACCGGATCGGCGACGTAGTCGAAGTTGGCGTCGCTGTTCCATGGGCCGCGCATGTCGGTTGCACCGGTCGACATGTTGAAGTAGACGTTGGTGAAGCGCGGGTCGCCGGCGAGCTTGCCGGGCGGGAAATTCGGCTGCATCGAATACAGCGCCTTCTCGAACGACAGCTGGTGGGCGATTTCGCGCGTCATCAGGAAGCCGAGCGCTTCCTTGACGCCGGGGTCGTCGGTGAGGTTGATCAGCCGCTCGTAGACGATCTTGGCGCGCGCCTCGGCGGCAATGTTCGAACGCAGGTCGGCCGACGGATCACCGATCGAGTCGATGTAGCCGGCATTCCACAACTGACCGCCGGAATTGGTGAGCGCCGGGCCGCCGCCATAGAGCACCTGCGTGACGTGCGAGCTGTTGCCGGCGCCGTTGATCGACTTGTACAGCTCGGCCTCGGCGTCGACGCCTTCGGCAAGCTTGCCCTTGCTGCCCTTGTTGAGCATGGCGACGATGGTGCCGATGACTTCGAGGTGGCTCAGCTCCTCGGTGGCAATGTCCATCAGCAGGTCCTTGCGGCCGGCATCGTCCTCGGCCAGCGCCTGCGTGAAGTAGCGGCAGGCGGCTGCCAGCTCGCCTTGCGGGCCGCCGAACTGCTCGAGCATCAGGTTGGCCAGGCCGGGGTTGCTTTCGCTGACGCGAACGGTGTATTGAAGTCGCTTGTTGTGGGAGAACATTGGGGGTTCCTGCACAGTGAGGGGGTGGCGCTTAGCAGGGTTTATTCCTGTGTCGCTCGCGCAACGCAGATCGCCACCGGCCCTCCTTCGTGCCGAGGCCCGGTGGGTGGCACCGGGTGTGCTGGCAAGGCAAGGCAAGTCGTCGCTTGCGCATGTCCTTGAAGGTGTTCTCATGATCGAAGTCCATTTCCTTGCGTCGTCCGGGCTTTTCAAGAGCGTCCGCGCGAGCGTGATCGCGGTGGCCGACCTGGTCGGTGGCCACGCACTGAAGCCGCTCGGCCTGCAGACCGCGTCGCTCACGGGAGCGGTCGGGGACGCCGCCAGTGGCGTCTGGATTGCAATTCCGCCGGGGCTCGAATTGCCGGGCGCGCGCACAGCCGGCCTGTACGAGGTCGAGGGGCTCGACCCCGCCGAAGCCGAACGCGAACTGTTCGCCGCACCCGGGGAAACAGGTGGCTGAGCGGCGCAAGGCCACGCATAGACTGCAGACACATCGCAAACCGGAGCTTCACCATGGGCGCATTTGACGCGGCAGGCGGACAACTCGGCCTGGCCGACACCGTTTCGCACTGGATCGGCGGCCGGCTCGCGCCGGTCGAAGGCGGCCGAAGGGCCGATGTCTACAACCCCGCCACCGGCGCCGTCGCCCGGCAGGTGGCGCTGGCCAGCGCGGCCGAGGTCGACGCGGCGGTTGCCAGCGCCAAAGTGGCGGTTCCGGCCTGGGCCGACACGCCGCCGCTGCGCCGGGCGCGGGTGATGAACCGCTTCCTGGCGCTGATGAACGAGCACCGCGACGCCCTGGCCGCGACGATCACCGCCGAGCACGGCAAGGTCTTCACCGACGCCCAGGGCGAGGTGATGCGGGGCATCGACATCGTCGAATTCGCCTGCGGCATTCCACAGCTGCTGAAGGGCGACTTTACCGACCAGGTCTCGACCGGCATCGACAACTGGACGATGCGCCAGCCGCTCGGCGTCGTTGCCGGCGTCACGCCGTTCAACTTCCCGTGCATGGTGCCGTGCTGGATGTTCCCGGTGGCGATCGCCTGCGGCAACGCCTTCATCCTCAAGCCGAGCGAGCGCGACCCGTCGGCCGTCGCTGCTGATGGCCGAACTGTTCAGGCAGGCGGGGCTGCCCGACGGCATCTTCAGCGTCGTCCAGGGCGACAAGGTCGCCGTCGACGCGCTGCTCGACCATCCCGATGTCAAGGCGCTCAGCTTCGTCGGCTCGACGCCGATCGCCCACACCATCTACCAGCGCGGCGCGCAGCACGGAAAGCGGGTGCAGGCGCTCGGGGGCGCCAAGAACCACATGGTGGTGATGCCCGATGCCGACATCGACCAGGCGGTCGACGCGCTGATCGGCGCTGCCTACGGCTCGGCCGGCGAGCGCTGCATGGCGATTTCGGTCGCCGTGCTCGTCGGTGATGCCGCCGACAAGGTGGTGCCGAAGCTCGCCGAGCGGGCGCGGCAGCTGAAGATCAAGAACGGCATGGAGCTCGATGCCGAAATGGGACCGATCGTGACGCAGCAGGCGCTCGACCGGATTCGCGGCTACATCGACGACGGCGTGGCCAGCGGCGCCGAGCTGGTGGTCGACGGCCGTGTCGACGGCGAAAGCGGCGCTGTCTTCAGCGTGCCCGGCCATGAGCAGGGCTTCTGGATCGGCGGCAGCCTGTTCGACCGGGTGACGCCCGAGATGCGCATCTACCGCGAGGAGATCTTCGGCCCGGTGCTGTGTTGCGTGCGCGTGGCCGATTTCGCGGCAGCGGTCGAGCTCGTCAACGCCCACGAGTTCGGCAACGGGGTCGCCTGCTTCACCAGCGACGGCAACGTGGCGCGCGAATTCGCCCGGCGCATCGAGGTCGGCATGGTCGGCATCAACGTGCCGATCCCGGTGCCGATGGCCTGGCACGGCTTCGGCGGCTGGAAGAAAAGCCTGTTCGGCGACATGCACGCCTACGGTGAGGAAGGCGTGCGTTTCTACACCCGGCAGAAGTCGATCATGCAGCGCTGGCCGGCGAGCATCGCCAAGGGCGCCGAGTTCGTCATGCCGACCTCGAAGTAGCGCCGGCCGAGGCGGTCAGTGCGCCCTGCCCCGCGTCCTTTCGCCGCCGCCGGGCGCATGCACGGCGATCTGCAGTGCCGGCGCTGCCTCGTCATCGGCGCCGACCAACTCGCGCCGCATCATCATCGCGACCGACGCCGGGTTGACCTTGGCGCCGGGCATCGTCGCCGCCTCGACCATGCTGCGGTAGATGGCCAGCGGCAGCAGCATCGCCAGCTCGAGGCTCAGTTCGTTGGCGCGTTCGTAGTCCTCGTGCGGCGAGGTTTTGTCGAGCGTCCCCGCGAGCACCAGGTACTGGGCGACTTTTTCGGCAATATCGAGCTTTTCGCGCGCAGGCAAATCTTTCATCGTGACCTTGTGGTTGACTTGGCCGCGCGAGCGTAGCGCAGTACGCTCGGCTTCCCGGCCGGCCGGCCGCACCTATTCCGGACCCCCTCGCATGAGCACTGTCGCCCACATCCTCAAGTCGAAGCCCGACGCCACCGTCCACACCATCGAGCCGAATGCCTCGGTCTACGACGCGTTGCAGCGGATGGCGGAAAAGAACATCGGCGCGCTGGTGGTGGTGGAGGATTCGAAGGTGGCCGGCATCCTCTCCGAGCGCGACTACGCGCGCAAGGTGGTGCTGCTTGCCCGGGACTCGAAGGAGACGTCGGTGCGCGACATCATGAGCGCCCGGGTGCTCGTCGTGCAGCCGCACCAGAGCAGCCAGGACTGCATGGGACTGATGACGCAGAAGCGGCTGCGCCACCTGCCGGTGATGGAAGGCGACCAGCTGGTCGGCCTGATCTCGATCGGCGACGTGGTCAAGGACGTGCTCTCGGAGCAGCAGTTCATCATCGAGCAGCTCGAGCACTACATCGCGCGTTGACGCGTGCAAAGCCCTTCGTGGCAGGGGCTTCGAAGATCGGGTCCAATCGCCCGGAGCTGTGCATTCGTACAGCCTTGCGAGACTTCATGGACCTGCAGCGCAAGATTGCCATCCTGGCCGACGCAGCCAAGTACGACGCCTCGTGCGCTTCGAGCGGCAGCAGCAAGCGCGATTCGATCGGCGGTCGCGGCATGGGCTCGACCGAAGGCAACGGCATCTGCCACAGCTACACGCCCGACGGCCGCTGCGTGTCGCTGCTCAAGCTGTTGCTGACCAACTACTGCAGCTACGACTGCCTGTACTGCGTCAACCGCGTCAGCAGCAACGTGCCTAGGGCGCGCTTCGCCGTCGAGGAGGTGGTGCAGCTGACGCTCGACTTCTACCGCCGCAACTGCATCGAGGGGTTGTTCCTCAGCTCCGGGATCATCCAGAGCCCCGACTACACCATGGAGCAGCTGGTCGAAGTCGCACGGCAGCTGCGCGAGGACCACGACTTCCGCGGCTACATCCACCTGAAGACGATCCCTGAAGCCAGTGCCGACCTGCTGGCCCGCGCCGGCCGCTACGCCGACCGGCTGAGCATCAACATCGAGCTGCCGACGTCGCAGGGCCTGGCCGCGCTGGCGCCGGAAAAGGACGCGCAGGCGATCCGCCGCTCGATGGCGGCGTTGCGCCTGGGCATCGAGGAAGCGCGTGAGGCCGCCGCGCCGGCGATCCGTTCGCAGGCCGGCATGGCACCGGGCCGGGCGGCGGCGCAGCCGTTCGCGCCAGCGGGCCAGAGCACGCAGATGATCGTCGGCGCCGATGCCAGCGACGACCGCACGCTGCTGCGCACCAGCGCCACGCTGTACGGCGCCTACCGGCTGAAGCGCGTCTATTACTCGGCCTTCAGCCCGATTCCCGACGCCTCGCGCGCGCTGCCGCTGCAGGCGCCGCCGCTCGAACGCGAGCACCGGCTTTACCAGGCCGACTGGCTGATGCGCTTCTACGGCTTCGAGCACGAGGAGATCGTCGCCTCTGCCGACGGCATGCTGTCGCTGGCAGTCGATCCGAAGCTGGCCTGGGCGCTGGCGCATCCCGAGCGCTTTCCGGTCGACCTGAACCGGGCGCCGCGCGAGATGCTGCTGCGCGTGCCCGGCCTGGGCGTCAAGACGGTCGACAAGCTGCTGCGCAATCGCCGCGTGCGCCGGCTGCGCAGCGCCGACCTCGGCCGCCTCAAGGTGCCGCTGAAGAAGGTGCTGCCGTTCGCCGTGCTGGCCGACCACCGGCCGGCCGCGTCGGCCGCGGCGGCGCTGCATGCGGCAAGCGCGGCGCAGCCGCTGCGGCAGGCTGTCCTGTTCTGACGGTCGAGGATGCGCGGGTGATCCCTGCAGGCGGGGCGCATGCGGCGCCGCGCACGATCGAGCTGGCCGGCGAGACCGACATCGACGGCTTTCGCCGTGCCGCGCGCCGGCTGCTTGCCGAAGCCTCGCCGCCCGATACGGTCGAATGGCGCGTCGCCGGCACCGACGGCAGCCTGTTCGATACAAGCATCGGGCCGGCGCAGGAGATCGCCGCGAACGAGCCGGCGGCTTCGGCCGCGACGGTGCCGGCCGACTTCATGCCGCTGCTGCGCAAGGCGCTGCTGCACCGGGAGCCGCAGCGCTTCGCGCTCGCCTGGCGGCTGCTGCGGCGGCTGCAGATCGAGCCGGCGTTGCGCGGCGACCGGCTCGACCCGGACTGGCTGCAGCTGCAGCGAATGGGCCGCGCCGTCGCGCACGACCTGCACAAGATGACCGCGTTCGTGCGCTTCCGGCCGGTCGAGCGCCCCGGCCTGCCGCTGCTGCACGCCGCCTGGTTCGAGCCCGAGCACCACATCGTCGAAGCAGTGGCGCCGTTCTTCCTGCGCCGCTTCCCGCGGCTGCACTGGGCCATCCTGACGCCGCGGCGCAGCGTCTCGTGCGACCAGGACGGCCTGCATTTCGGCCCCGGCGCGCAGCGTGCCGAAGGGCCGGCGGCCGATCCGGGCGAGCAGCATTGGCTGACCTATTACGAGCACATCTTCAACCCGGCGCGGCTCAAGCTGGCAACGATGCAGCGCGAAATGCCACGGCGCTACTGGCCGGCGTTGCCCGAGGCGGCGCTGATCGCACCGCTGGTCGCGGCCGCGGGCGAGCGCAGCGGCCGGATGATCGAGGCGGCACCGACCGTGGCGCTGCGCCGGCGGCATACCGCGGCGGCGCTGCGGCAAACGATGGAGGAACATGCCGTGGCGAACCAGCCCGGGGACGACGCACCCCAAAGCCGCGAAGCAAGCTTCGAGGCCACCCGCAATGCGGCGCGGGGTTGCACCCATTGCCCGCTGTACCGCGACGCGACGCAGACGGTTTTCGGCGAAGGTCCGCTCGACGCGGCGCTGATGTTCGTCGGCGAACAGCCCGGCGATCACGAGGATCTGCGCGGCCGGCCGTTCGTCGGCCCGGCGGGCCAGCTGTTCGACCGCGCGCTGGTCGAACTCGGCGCCGACCGGGCGCGGTACTACGTCACCAATGCCGTCAAGCATTTCAAGTTCGAGCTGCGCGGCAAGCGGCGCATCCACAAGACGCCGGCGCAGCAGGAAGCCGCCGCCTGCCACGACTGGCTCGAGCGGGAAATCGCCCTGGTGGCGCCGCACGCCGTCGTGGCGCTCGGCGCAACCGCCGCGCGGTCGCTGCTCGGCAGGCCGGTTGCAGTCATGCGCGAGCGCGGCCAGTGGCTGCGGCGAGCCGACGGTGTCCGCGTCCTGGTGACGCTGCATCCGTCCGCGCTGTTGCGGATGCCTCCCCAGGAGCGGGAGACTGCCTACCGCGCCTGGCTTGCCGACCTGGCGCTTGCGCTCGAGCCTGCCGGCTGACTGCCGCACGCGCGCGGCGCGGTTCTACACTGCGCCGGGGCCATCGCCCTGCACCCTGGAGGAGACAACATGAACGAAAAAACCCCGGCGCGCCGCGCCTTCTTCCGCCGCGCCTGTTGCGGCTCGCTCGGACTCGCGGCCAGCGTCGCCGCGGCACCCGCGCTTGCCGCTGCGCCCGGCCCCAGGACCACGATGACGCCCGATCAGGCGCTGGCGGCGCTGAAGGAAGGCAATGCCAAATTCCTCACCGATGCGCCGTTTCGCGGCGCGCAGGGCCGCGACCGGCGCCTCGAGATTGCGCGCCAGCAGGTGCCCTTCGCGGTGCTGGTCTCGTGCTCGGACAGCCGGGTTTCACCGGAACTGCTGTTCGGCCGCGGGCTGGGCGAGCTGTTCATCGTCCGCAACGCCGGCAACACCGTCGACACCGTCGCGCTCGGCAGCATCGAATACGCCGTGGCGGTGCTCGGCGTGCCGCTGGTCGTCGTGCTCGGCCACGAGCGCTGCGGCGCGGTCGACGCGGCGGTGTCGGTGGTCGAGAAAAACACCATGTTTCCGGGCAGCCTCAACCAGATGATCGAGCCGATCCTGCCGGCCGCCTTGATCGCTCGAAGCACGGGAGCGACGGGCGATGCGCTGCTCGACCTCGCGGTGCGCGAAAACATCCGCCGCGTGGTCAGCCGGCTGCGCAATTCCGATCCGGTGATGATGCAGCCGCTCCAGGCCGGGCGTCTGAAGGTGGTCGGCGCCCGCTACGACCTCGACGACGGGTCGGTCGAATTCTTCGAGAGCTGACGATGGCCGGCGGCGCTGAGGCGTTTTCCGCGGCGGCGCCGCTGAAAAGCGGCGAGCGCCCGCCGCGGCCGTCGGCGTCGCTGATCGTCGTGCGCGACGCCGATGCCGGACTCGAGGTGCTGCTGCTGCGCCGTGCCGAACGCGGCGACCACAACAGCGGCGCCTGGGTCTTTCCGGGCGGCCTGCTCGATGCGGCCGATGCCGATTGCGCCGACATTTGCGCCGGGCTCGACGACGCCGCGGCAAGCGAGCGGCTCGGCCTCGCTGCAGGAGGCCTGGCCTACCACGTTGCCGCGGTGCGCGAATGCTTCGAGGAATGCGGCTTGTTGTTCGTCGGCGGCCCCGGGCCCGCCGCGCAGGAAATGTCGATCGACCTGGACGCCTGGCGTGGGCCGCTGCACCGCAACGAGCGGCTGCTGCGGGAACTCTGCGTCGATGCCGGCCTTCGGCTGGCGGTCGACCGGCTGGTCTACTTCAGCCACTGGCTGACGCCGCTCGGCCGCGCCAAGCGCTACGACACGCGCTTCTTCCTGGCCGTGGCTCCTGCCGGCCAGACCGCCCGCCACGACGCCACCGAGCTGGTCGAGCAGCGCTGGCTGCGACCGGCCGACGCCCTGGCGCAGGCGGACGCGATGTACCTGATGACCCCGACCCGAACCACGCTCGCAGAGCTGGCCCGCTTCGCCTCGAGCGCGCCGCTGCTCGACTGGGCGGCGTCGCGCGGGCCGATCCGGATGACGCTGCCGCGCCTGGGCAGCGGCCCTGCCGGCATGCGCCCGGTGCTGCCACACGAGCCGGCGTGGGCCGAACTGGGGCGCCTGGATCCGGCCGGAACCGGCAACGCGTCGTATGCCCTCGTCCCGGGACAGCCGGTGCGCCTGTCACCCCGCGTGATCCGGGTCACCGCCGACAACGGCAGCATGATGACCGGGCCCGGGACCAACAGCTACCTGGTCGGCGCGCTGGAAAGCAACGACTGGGCGTTGATCGACCCCGGCCCCGCCGATGCGGTGCACGTCGAGGCGCTGCTGGCGGCGGCGCCGGGGCCGATCCGCTGGATCTTCGCGACGCACACGCATCTCGACCATTCGCCCGCCGCGCCGCTGCTTGCCGCCCGCACCGGCGCGCCGGTGTTCGGCCGCATTGCCGACCATCCCGACCGCCAGGACGCGACTTTCGCCCCGGACACGCTGCTGCGCGGCGGCGAGCGGATCGCGCTCGGCCCGGCGTCGACGCTGCGTGTGCTGCACACGCCCGGGCATGCGTCGAACCACCTCTGCTACCTGCTCGAGGAGGAAAGGACGCTCTTCACCGGCGACCACGTGATGCAGTCGTCGACGGTGATCATCAACCCACCCGACGGCGACATGGCGGCCTACCTGGCCTCGCTGCGGGCGCTGCTCGACGAGGACCTCGACTGGCTGGCGCCGGGCCACGGCTTCCTGATGGCCGAGCCGCGGGCAGCGATCGAAGCCATCATCGCGCATCGAGGCCGGCGCGAGGCCAAGCTGCTCGGCGCGCTGCAGCGCCTCGGCCGTGGCAGCGATGCGCAACTGCTCGAGCAGGTCTACGACGACGTGCCGCAGCGGCTGAAACCCGCCGCGGCGCGGTCGCTGCTCGCGCACCTGCTGAAGCTGCAGGCCGACGGCACGGCGGTGCAGGCGGACGGCGCGTGGAGGTTGACCTGAAGCCGCCCCGCGGTGTCGGCCGCTACCGACCCGGTGGCTGAGCCGGCCCTCGACCGCGGCCGCCGAATCGGCCTGGCGGTCGTCTTCGGCTGGTTCCTGCTCGGCGGCATCGCCCACTTCGTCTTCACCGACGCCGAGATGCGGATCGTGCCGCCCTACGTGCCGTGGCCGCGCGAGGTGGTGCTCGTCAGCGGCGTTTTCGAGCTGCTCGGCGCGGCAGGGCTGCTCTGGCGGCGCACCCGCCGGATGGCCGGCTGGGGCCTCTTCGCGCTGACAATCGCCGTCACGCCCGCCCACTTCTACATGCTGCAGCAGCCCGAGCGGTTCCCGTCGGTGCCGTACTGGGCGCTGCTGCTGCGGCTGCCGATCCAGGCGGCGCTGCTGGCGCTGATCGCCTGGAGCACCGCACCCCCGAACCGCGCCCCATGAAAATCGCCACCTTCAACGTCAACGGCATCAACAGCCGCCTGCCCCGGCTGCTCGAATGGCTCGAGGAGGCGCGCCCCGACGTCGCCTGCCTGCAGGAGCTGAAGACCTCCGACGCCACCTTCCCCGAGGCCGCCATCCGCGCCGCCGGCTACCAGCCGCTGTGGCACGGCCAGAAAGGCTTCAACGGCGTGGCGATCCTGGCGCGCGGCGCCGAGCCGCGCGAGACGCTGCGCGGCCTGCCGGGCGACCCCGAGGACCTGCAGAGCCGCTACCTCGAAGCCGCCGTCGACGGCGTCGTCGTGGCGTCGATCTACCTGCCGAACGGCAACCCGCAGCCGGGGCCGAAGTTCGAGTACAAGCTCGCCTGGTTCGAGCGCCTGATCGCCCGCGCGGCCGAGCTGCAGGGCTGCGGCCAGCCGGTGGTGCTGGCGGGCGACTACAACGTCGTGCCGACCGACGCCGTCTGCGACATCTACTCGGCCAAGTCGTGGAAGGACGACGCGCTGCTGCAGCCCGAGAGCCGCGCCGCCTGGTTCCGCCTGCTCGGCCAGGGCTGGACCGACGCGCTGCACACGCTGCACCCCGATGCCGCGATCTACACCTTCTGGGACTACTTCCGCGACCGCTTCGCGCGCAACTCCGGCCTGCGCATCGACCACCTGCTGCTCAACCCGCAGGCCGCGGCCCGTCTCGAATCGGCCGGCGTCGACAAGGCCGTGCGCGCGCGCGAGAAACCGAGCGACCATGCGCCGACGTGGGTGGAGCTGCGGTAAGCGCCGACAGGCAAGCCACCTGGCGCCGCTTGCTGCCGTGGTGACTGCCAAACCACAGCCGACGCACCGAGCCGCTTGATTTCCGGTTGCTGTGGTCAGCGTGGGGAGGACCGACTGCTCCCCTACGGCGCCGAGACAATGCGGGCATGAACGTCCAGCAAGTCGAAAACGAACTGTGGGAGGCGGCCGACCAGCTGCGCGCCAACTCCAAGCTGACCGCGGCCGAGTACGCGATGCCGGTGCTGGGACTGATCTTCCTGCGCCATGCCGACAACCGCTTCAAGGCCTTCCTGCCCGAGATCGAGGCCGACATCCCGGCCAAGGTGCCCGCCAAGCAGCGCGAGGAACTGATCAAGCTCGGTTTCCAGGGCAAGGCCGCGATCTACCTGCCCGAGCCGGCGCGCTTCGACCGCATCGCCAGCCTGCCCGAAGGCGCCAAGGTCGGCGAAGTCATCGACGCCGCGATGGAGCGCATCGAGGCCGACTACGAGGTGCTGGCCGGCGCGCTGCCGCGCGGCTATACCGCCTTCGATCCCGAACTCTTGGCCGGGCTGGTGAAGATCTTCGACCGCCCGGCAATCCGTGCCGCCACCGGCGACGTGTTCGGCCGCATCTACGAATACTTCCTGAACAAGTTCGCGATGACCGGCGCGCAGGAAGGTGGCGAGTTCTTCACCCCGCCGTCGCTGGTGCGCACCATCGTCAACTTCATCGAGCCCGACCACGGTCTGGTGTTCGACCCGGCGTGCGGCTCGGCCGGCATGTTCGTGCAGACAGGCCACTTCATCGCCCACGTGCGCCACGGGGCGGCCAACGATGCGGTCACCTTCCACGGGCAGGAGAAGAGCGACACCAACACCAAGCTCGCGCGCATGAACCTGGTGGTGCACGGGCTGGATGCGTCCAACATCGTGCAGGGCAATACCTTCTACGACCAGGCCGAGCACCTGGTGGGCACCTGCGACTTCGTGATGGCCAACCCGCCGTTCAACGTCGACGGCGTCGACACCAAGAAGGCGGCGGCCCAGGTGGGCGAGGGCCTGCGACTGCCCTTCGGCCTGCCGGGCACCAACGCCAAGACCGGCGCCATCTCCAACGCCAACAGCCTGTGGATCCAGTACTTCTACAGCTACCTGAACGACACCGGCCGGGCCGGCTTCGTGATGGCGTCCAGCGCGTCCGACGCCGGCAACAAGGACCGCGACATTCGCGAGCAGCTGGTGAAGTCCGGCCACGTCGACGTGATGGTGGCCATCGGCACCAAGTTCTTCTACACGCGCAGCCTGCCCTGCACGCTGTGGTTCTTCGACAAGGGCAAGCCCGAGGACCTGCGCGACCAGGTGCTGATGATCGACGCGCGCAACGTCTACCACGTGGTGTCGGCGCGCTCGCACGTGTTCACCGACGAGCAGCTGGCCAACCTCACCGCGATCACCTGGCTGTACCGCGGGCAGACGGAGAAGTTCGTCGCCCTGGTCGGCCGCTACCACCGGCAGGTCGACGACTGGCTGGCCGCGCTGCCGGCGCGCATCGAAGCCGACACCGCCGCGGTGACGGCGCTGCTGAAGACGCTGCAGGCCTTCGCCGAAGGCGCGACGCTGGCGGAGCTGAACGAGGGCCTGGACGAGGCGGCGCACATCGCACCGGCGGCGTTGGAGGCCTTCCGGGCCGACTGGCGCAGGTGATGGCGACGACCGAAGTGTCGACCGCCATTGCCGACACGCTGAAGGCCTGCAAACGGGCGCGTGCGGCCATCGCTGACACCGACCCTGCCAGCCACGCGAGCCAGGTCAAGCTGCAGGCGGTGCTGGACCCGCTGGCGGCGCCGCTGAAGGCGCTGGCCAAGACGCTGGAAGGGCGCCACAAGCAGGCGCTGCAATCGCTGGACCGGGCCGAGAAGACCCTGCGTGCGCGCAGCAGCCCGCCTGGGAAGGCAAGGCGGCCCGCGAGGCCCGGCGTGCGCTGCTGGCGGCGGACGCGAAGAAGAACGAGCCCGCCACGGTGCGCGATCAGGTGCTGGAGGCCCTGAAGCAGGCCGTGTACTTCGTTCACCAGGTGCACTGGCTGCACAGCCGCTTTCCGGATGGCGTGTACGACGACGTGCCGGGGCTGTGCAAGGCGGTGACGGTGGACGAGATCGCGGCCAACGACTGGTCGCTGACGCCGGGGCGCTATGTGGGCGTGGCGGCGGGCGGGGTCGAGGATGACGAGGAGGAGTTCGCCGAGAAGCTGCGGGAGATCCACGACGAGTTGGCGGAATTGAATGAGCGGGCGGTCGGTCTGGCCGGAGCGGATTGCGGGCAACCTCGAGGGGTTGCTTGCATGACGGGCTGGGCAGATCGCAGCTGAGCTTGCTCGTTGGCTTTGCGTTCAAGAGCGCCGGCTTCCTTGACGCCGAGGCTAGAGGGAATTCCGCTTCTGCGCGGCGACAACGTGCAGCAGGGCTACATCAGATGGGGTGACAAGACGAAGAAGTGGCCGATGCGCGGAGTTCGATGAGCTTCGAGCGTTATCCAGCTCGGCACGGAGACGATGTGATCCTGGCGATGGATCGCCCCGATCGTCGGTGACGGGTTGAAGATGGCCTGGATCAGGCCGGATGACTTGCCTTGGCTCCTCGTCAGCGTGTGTGCCGGTTGCGTGGAAAGCCGAACGTAGCACTTCCGCGCTTCATTCGATACATCCTCGCTGCACCGGCATTCGCCGAGCACATTCACCGAATCACGACCGGGGCGAATATCCCGCACATCAGCGGCAAGGACATCGCAGCATACGAGTTCGACCTGCCTGGCATCGATGAACAGGCTGGCATCGTTGAGTGCCTATCGGCCTACGACGACCTGATCGCCGTCAACCAGGGTCGCATTGCGCTTCTCGAAGACGCCGCCCGCCGCCTGTACCGCGAGTGGTTCGTGCATCTGCGCTTTCCCGGCATGAGTCGGTCCTGACTCAATGGTGGCATGGCTGCTGGGATGGCGCGATTCAAGCGCTGTCGGCGATTCGTCAGCGGTGAATTCGCGCTCCGCAGGATCTAAGGGACCAACCTGAATCGATCCGATATATAGACATTTCCTCGAGATCACACCGGGGTTGGTCGACATGGACCGAGTACGCGTTCGCAGCCGCACCTGGGCGAGCCCGGCGCCGGGTCTGCTCACGCTGACGTGATCTGGTCCTGTGTGCGAGCCGAATCGGCGCTCATATGCCCTGATCTGGCAGCCCGCAGACAACGTGACTGGCCTCTACCGGAGTTCGCAGTGCTGTCTGCATCGAAGGTGCCCTTCAGCTACCTGTACCTTGCGACCACGACCGATGATGCTTGCGTCCGGCGTACGCTTGAGCGTGAACGACCACGCGGCGCGAGCGTACCGCTGCGGCGGTGATCGTTCGAAGATGCTTTGGAAGATAGCGCAAAGTGATGGTGTGCCACGACAGGCGCACACCTCCTGGTTCTCGTTCGACAAGCTCGTCGCTGCCCATGCTGTCGCAGATGGCAAACATTGTCAAGACGCGCAGAGACGCCAGTCGGCTGGCTCCGCGCCGCGCGAACCTTCTAGCTTCCCGAGCTGATGTTCCACAGGCAAACTCGAAGGTCAACTTGTTCCGCATGCCTGACAGAACGCCCGACAACATGACGGTGCACGGCTGTCCGCGTGCTGTACCGGTGCTGCGCAGGGGACGCACCGAGGTGACAGCGTCAATTTGGCGCGACGGGTGAAGGCTTCCGGAACAGATGCGATCGGCCTCAGGCGGGGCCGGTTCATGACGCCCTACGAGATGCTGCGCATCGCAGTTCGCGTCGTACGGATCGCGATTGACTGGGCTGCCGCGCCCCATGGCGGCGGCTTGAGTCGGACCGGGAAGCACCGATGGCGAGCAAGGACTATCCGTCCGAAGACGCGCTGATCCAGGCGCCGACCGCCGACTTCCTGGCCCAGCAGTTGGGCTGGGAGACGGTGTTCGCACAGGACGAAGGCGGCTTCGGCCCAGGCAGCCTGCTCGGGCGCGCATCCGATCGCGAGGTGGTGCTGTCGCGCGACGTGATGGCCGCGCTGCGGCGGCTGAACCCCGGCCTGCCCGAGGCCGCGTACGACCAGGCGCTGGCTGTGGTGTTGCAGGACGATGCCACCCAGAGCCTGGTGAAGATCAACGAGGCCAAGTACCGGCTGCTGCGCGACGGCGTCCTGGTCAAGGTGCGCGACGCCGCAGGCAAGCTGTTGGAACCCCGCCTGCGCCTGATCGACTTCGACACGCCCGCCAACAACCGCTATCTGGCGGTGCGCGAGCTGTGGGTGCGTGGCAGCCTGTGGCTGCGGCGGCCGGACATCATCGGCTTCGTCAACGGGCTGCCGCTGGTGTTCATCGAGCTGAAGCGCTTCGAGGTGCACATCGACAGCGCCTACAAGAAGAACTACGCCGACTACCTGGACACCATCCCGCACCTGTTCCACTGGAATGCGCTGGTGGTGATCTCGAACGGGCACCGTGCGGAGTACGGATCGATCACCTCGGCGAGGGACCATTTCTACCGCTGGAAGCGGCTCGACGAGGACGACCCGGAACCCCAACCCGAGCAGCCGCTGCTGCCGCTGCTGCTGACCGGCATGCTCGACAAAACGCGACTGCTGGACATCGTCGAGAACTTCGTGCTCTTCGACGCCGGCGAGGAGGCCACGCAGAAGATCGTGGCGCGCAACCACCAGTATCTGGGCGTGAACCGGGTCATCGAGCGCCTGACCTCGACCGACGCGACGGTGAAGGCCGAAGTCGACGCCGGCCAACTCGGCGTGTTCTGGCACACGCAGGGCTCGGGCAAGTCGTACTCGATGGTGTTTTTGACCGAGAAGGTCCGGCGCCGCCTCTCGGGCAGCTACACCTTCGTGGTGGTGACGGACCGCACCGAACTGGACGACCAGATCGCCGGCACCTACACCAGCACCGGCCGCGCCAACAGCAAGACCGACCAGGCAAGGAACGGCGACGCGCTGCGCAGGATGTTGCGCGACCAGAACCGGCACTACGTGTTCGGGCTGATCCAGAAGTACCGCGAGCGGGTGGCCGAGCCGTACTCGATGCGCGACGACATCATCGTCATCTCCGACGAGGCGCACCGCACGCAATACGGCCGGCTGGCGTTGAACATGCGCAAGGGACTGCCGCGCGCCAGGTTCCTGGGCTTCACCGGCACGCCGCTGATCGACGACGGCGAAAAACAACTCACTCGCCAGGTGTTCGGCGACTACGTGTCGATCTACGACTTCAAGCGCGCCGTGGCCGACGGTGCGACGCTGCCGCTGTTCTACGAGAACCGCGGCGAGAAGCTGAAGATCACCGACCCGAAGGTCAGCGAGCGCCTGGCGCAGCACATCGAGGCCGCCAAGCTGTCGGCCACGGCAGAAGACCCGTGGACCGACGAGAAGGAAGACAAGCTGTACCGCGAGCTGTCGCGCGACTACCCCATCCTGACCGCGCCGACGCGGCTGGACAAGGTGGCGACGGACTTCGCCCTGCACTACCACCAGCGCTGGCAGGTGGTGACGGGTGGCGCCAGCAAGGCCCTGGTGGTCTGCCTGGACAAGATCACCTGCGTGAAGCTGCACGACCTGATCGTGCACAAGTGGCGGGAACTGGCCGAGCGGCTGGATGCGCAGGTGGCCGAGGAAGAGGCCTTGTTCGCCGCCAAGGGCAAGGCGCCAACCGACCTGCTGAAGACGCGCCGGGCGCATGTGGCGTGGATGCAGGCGACCGAGATCTGCGTCGTGGTGTCGCAGGAACAAGGCGAGGTGGCCGACTTCGCCAAGTGGAAGAACTTCCGCGACGAGCCGCTGGCCATCACGCCGCACCGCGAGAAGATGGTCAGGCGCAACCTCGAGCACGAGTTCAAAAAGCCCGAGCATCCGTTCCGCGTGGCCATCGTCTGCGCCATGTGGCTGACCGGCTTCGACGTGAAGTGCCTGGCGACGATGTACCTCGACAAGCCGATGCAGGGGCATACGCTGATGCAGGCGATCGCGCGGGTCAACCGCGTGGGCGGCGGCAAGAAGCACGGGCTGGTGATCGACTACAACGGCATGCTGAAGAGCCTGCGCAAGGCGCTGGCCACCTTCGCCCAGGGTGACCGCGGCGGCACCGGCAAGGGTGAGGGCGAAGAGGACACCGTTCGCGACGACAGCGTGGCGCTGGCCGAGTACGCGCAAAGCCTGAAGCAGGCGCGCGACCAGCTCGCGGGCATGGGCTTCGACCTGGACGCGCTCATCGAGACCAAGGGCTTCGCCAAGCAGCAACTGCTGTTGACGGCGGTGAACCTGCTCAGCGAAAGCATCGAGCGCCGCAAGACCTACCAGGTCATCGTCGAGGACATCCAGGCCCGCTACCGCGCCCTGTTCCCCAACGCCGGGCTGTTCGCGCACGACATCGAGGAAGGCGCGATCTCTGCGATCTACAACAAGCTGCAGGAAGCGCGGACGGCGCCGGATGTCAGTGCCCTGCTGCAGTCGCTGTACGACGTGGTGGACACCGCCCTGACGACGGACGGCGGGCCGGTAGCGCTCGGCATCAAGCAGACGCCTCCGCGCTATGACCTGTCGAGGATCGACTTCGCGCGCCTGCGCGCCGAGTTCGACAAGACGCCGCACAAGAGCCTGGTCATGCTGAATCTGCAGGAAAAGCTGGAGCAGCGGCTGGCCGCGATGGTGGCCGTCAACCCGTCACGGGTGGACTTGTACGAGCGTTACCAGGAGATCGTGGCCGAGTACAACCGCGACAAGGACGCGGTCGAGATCCAGAAGGTCATGGACGACCTGTTCGCTCACCACGACAAGCTCGACAAGGAGGCAAGGCGATACCTGCGCGAGGGGCTGGACAGCGAGGAGCAGCTCGCGGTATTCGACCTGTTGCAGAAGGACTCGCTGACCAAGGGCGACCGCGAGAAGATCAAGGCCGTGGCCAAGGACCTGCTGCAGACCCTTGTAGACGGCAAGCTGCAGATCGACCGCTGGAAGGAGAAGGCAACCGCGCAGGCGCAGGTGAAGGCCGAGATCATCAAGCACCTGTTCGCGAAATTGCCGGACGGCGTCTACGCGCCCGACGAGATCGATGTCAAGGCGAACGTCGTGTTCGCGCACCTGTTCGTGTCGGGCCCGGCGACCGGGGCACGGGTCTATCACTGAAGGGAGCTGCCGGCGTGCCGAGGTGGGGCTCCCGCGGCCGTTGCAGGTCTACGCTGGCATGAGCATGTCAGCCACTCGCTCGCCGACCGCCTGCCTCACCCAGGCGCGGCGACATGCTCCAGCACATGCCGCGTCATCGCTTGTGCGAGTTCGCTTTCGGCGACGAAGGCCTTGCCGCCGTGGGCCTGCTCGAGGAGCGCGGCTTCCTCGAGGCTGCCGCTGCGCACGACGACGGCGATGGCCGGGTTCAAGGTGCGTGCCGTCTCGACCATCTTGCTCACCTCGAGCGTTTCAGGCGTGGCGATGACGAGCATCCGCGCGCCGGCGATGTGCGCCTGGATCAGGGTCGCCGGCTCGATCGCGTTGCCGAGCACGGCCGCGCGGCCTTCCCTGCGCAGCCGGTCGACGATGTCGCGGTCCTCGTCGGCGACGACGTGCGCAATGCCTTGCGCCTCGAGCGCGGCAGCGATGCCTTTGCCGACGCGGCCGTAGCCGACGATCACCACCTGCTTTTTCAGGAAGCGGCTTTCGGTGCTCGTCGGCAGCTCGGCCAGCGGATCGTCGCTGCGCTCCAGCTTGCGGGCCAGTGACGAGCGGGCGCGGCTCCAGCGCAACACCGGTCCGCTGGCGGCGAACAACAGCGGGTTGAGTGCGATGGACACGAGTGCGCCGGCCAGGATCAGGCTCTGCCCCTCGCCGGGCAGGACCTCGAGCGACACGCCGAGTCCGGCCAGGATGAACGAGAACTCGCCGATCTGCGCCAGGCTCGCCGAGACCGTGAAGGCGGTGTTCAGCGGATAGCGCAGCAGCAGCACCAGCAGCCCGGCGGCGACCGATTTGCCGACGACGATGATCGCCACCACCGCCGCCACTTTCAACGGCTCGTCGACCAGCACACGCGGCTCGAACAGCATGCCGACCGAGACGAAGAACAGCACCGCGAAGGCGTCGCGCAGCGGCAGGGTCTCCTCGGCCGCGCGGTGGCTGAACTCCGACTCGCGCAGCACCATGCCCGCGAAGAAGGCGCCGAGCGCGAAGCTGACGCCGAACAGCTGCGCCGCGCCGTAGGCGATGCTGATCGCCGCGGCGACGACGCACAGCGTGAACAACTCGCGCGAGCCGGTGCGCGCCACCTGCCACAGCAGCCACGGGAATGCGCGCCGTCCGGCCAGCAGCATCAGCGCCAGGAACGCGCCGACTTCGAGCAGCGTGCGGCCGAGCCCGAGCCACAGCTCGACACCTGGCTTGGCGTCCGCAGTGCCCAGCAGCGCCGCCAGCGGCGGCAGCAGAACGAGCACCACCACCATCGCCAGGTCCTCGACGATCAGCCAGCCGATGGCGATGCGGCCGTTCACCGACTCGAGCACGCCGCGGCTTTCCAGCGCCTTCAACATCACCACGGTGCTCGCCACCGAGAGCGAGAGTCCGAAGACGACGGCGGCGGCCGGCGACCAGCCCCAGCCGCTCGCAACGGCGGCACCGAGGGCGGTGGCGACGAGCATCTGCACCACCGCGCCGGTGATGGCGATGCGCCGCACCGACCAGAGGTCCTGCAGCGAGAAGTGCAGGCCAACGCCGAACATCAGCAACATGACGCCGATCTCGGCAAGTTCGCCGGCGATCTCCACGTCGGCGACGAAGCCGGGCGTCGCCGGGCCGATGAGGATGCCCGCGACCAGGTAGCCGACGAGCGCCGGCAGGCGCAGCCGGACCGCGACGAAGCCGAGCACGAGTGCAAGCCCGAACGCGGCAGCGACGGTGGCGATCAGGGGCAGGGAGTGATGCATTGCAGGCGCAGCGTTCGCCGGCCGAGTCTATCGGCGCGGGTTGCAGCGGCTGCCGCCGGTCAGGGCCCCGCGCGTTCCCATGGTGCGAAGCGGTGGCCGGCTTATCGCAGCAAGCCTCGGGCGGCGGCGACTGCCGACCACCATCGCCGCCCTCGCCATGCACCCGCCGGGCGCAGGAGCGATTCGGGTGCATCCGCTCTGGCATGGACGTTGCGATAGCGCGGCAACATCCACTCGCCTCGCCGTCATGCACAAGTCACCTCTCATTGCGGCCGCAACTGCGGCGGCGCTCACGGCCTTCGGCAGCGCCGCCCATGCCGCGGACTGGTCCGACACGGCGCTCAGCTACCGCTACGGCACGCGCTTCGCCGAGCCGTTCGGCGCCAACGACATCCACAAGAACGTGATCTCGCTGACCCACGCCAGCGGCTACAAGTACGGCACCAACTTCTTCAACGCCGACGCGCTGCTGTCCGACCGCAAGGATCCATCCTCAGCGGGATCGGGCAACGGCGCGCACGAGGTCTACGTGCTGTACCGCCACACGCTCGACATCGGCAAGCTGCGCGGCAGCGACATCAAGTTCGGGCCGTTCCGCGGCGTCGGCCTGACAGCGGGCTTCGACGTCAACACCAAGACCGACGCCGGCTACAACTCGAAGAAGCGCATGCTCGTCGCCGGCCCGACGCTGATGGCCGACGTTCCCGGTTTCCTCAACCTCAGCCTGCTTGCGCTGTGGGAAAGCAATGCACCGTACAGCACCTTCAGCGGCACGGGCGTGCAGCGCTACACCTACGACACGCACCCGATGCTGAACCTGGCGTGGGGGATTCCGTTCAGCGTCGGTTCGGTGCCGCTCACGTTCCAGGGCTTTGCCAACTTCATCGCCGCCAAGGGCAAGAACGAGTTCGGCGGCGGTACGGCACCGGAGACGAACATCGACCTGCAGCTGATGTATGACCTGAGCCCGAGTTTCGGCGCGCCGAAGAACACCTTCAAGGTCGGGTTCGAGTACCAGTACTGGCGTAACAAGTTCGGCAACCCGACCACCGCGCCCGGAGCCGGTGCGGGTCCCGGCGCGACGGCGAAGACACCGATGGTGCGGGCCGAATACCATTTCTGAGATCGAAGGCCGTCGCGTGCCGTTCGTGGTACGCGCGGCTGCATCCGACGGCCCGGGCGACTGCGGTGGGCGCCCCGGCGAATGCGTTCGCTGCCGGCGTTAGCCTTTCGCTGCCTCGCGATGCAGCCAGGTCAGGAACGCCTCGACCGGCGGGCGCTTGGCATTCCGCGTCGGGTAGACGGCGAAGTGCGCCTTGACCTCAATCGCCGTCTCGAGACCGAACACTGGCCGAGCCTGCCTTCGGCCAGATGGCCGTCCTGCCGATGGTCGCGCTCTCGAGCGCGACGCCGAGCCCCTGCGTGACGCCGCGTCGATCGACATCTGCGCGCGATCGAACTGCACCGAGAAACGCTCGGGCGCGTGACCGGCCGTGAACTTCGTCGAACCAGTCCGACCACTGGACGACGCTCACATTGCTCTGGATCAGCGGGACGTCGAACAGCTGCTCCGGCGGCTTCAGCCGGTGCTCCTGGATGAAGTCCGGGCTCGCCAGCGGCAGATCGCGTTCCTCGAAGAGCGGTTCGATGACCAGTTCCGGCCATTGCGGCACGCCGTAGCGGATATCGATGTCGACCTGCTCCAGTGCGAAATCGCTGTGCGTATGTGCGGCCGAGAGATTCAGCGATATTTCCGGATAGGCTCTGCGCGAATCCGCGCAGCCGCGGCATCAACCATAGGCTCGCGAAGCTCGGCGACGAATGCACGTACAGGCTGTTGCTGACGCCTTGCCGCAGGTCCTCGGTCGCCGCTGCAATTGCAGCCAAGCGCACCGCTGACGCGCGCCAGATACGCGCTGCCCGCAGGCTCACGCGCACGCCATGCGCACTGCGTTCGAAGAGTCGCACGCCGAGTTGCGATTCGAGTCGCGCCACCTGATGGCTGATTGCCGACGCCGTGAGATGCAGCTCGGCGGCAGCCAGCGCGAAACTTCGACGGCGTGCCACGGCTTCGAAGGCCAGCAGGTTGGGACTGGGTGGCACGAAGGCCATGGGAGAACCCTGACTCAGATGAATTCCTTCATCTTAAGCTGAAAACTATCGCTCGTTTGCCATCAGCAGATTCGAATCAGGCGTCGACCATCGCGTTTCAGCTACGAGGCGGACGGTCGACTCCTCACGCATCCCGGGAGACTATCGAGACTGCTGCTTAAAGACAAAGTCTGCGATCATCACTGGCGGAGCGGGCCAGAACGGACTTGGATTTGCTACTGCGCGTCTGATGGCCGCGCAAGGTGCGCGCGTTGCGGTCCTGGATCTGGAGCGCGCCGACCCGCAATGCCGCGGCGCACAACTCGGCGCCGATCATCTCGGCATTGTCGCGGACGTCACCGACAAGGCCGCATGCGACGCTGCAGCCGCGGCAGTGCTCGAAGCTTTCGGCCGCATCGACGTGCTCGTCAACAATGCCGGCATCACGCAACCCGTTAAGACGCTCGAGATCACCGGTGCCGACTACGACCGCATCCTCGACGTGAACCTGCGCGGCACGCTCTACATGTCGCAGGCTGTCCTGCCGGCGATGCAGCAGCAGCAGAGCGGGTCGATCATCTGCATCTCGTCGGTGTCGGCGCAACGCGGCGGCGGCATCCTCGGCGGCCCCCACTACTCGGCCGCCAAGGCGGGGTGCTGGGCCTGGCCAGGGCGATGGCGCGCGAGTTCGGGCCCGAGGGCATCCGCGTCAACTGCATCACGCCCGGGCCTGATCGGCACCGACATCATCAAGGGCAAGCTCGACCGAGGACAAGAAGGCGGAGATCGCCGAGACGATTCCGCTGGCCCGGCTGGGCCGCGCCGACGACATCGGCGGCGCCTGCGTGTTCCTCGCCAGCGACCTGTCCGCCTACTGCACCGGCATCACGCTCGACGTCAACGGCGGCATGCTGATCCATTGAGCAGAGCGCCCTGCACCAACAACAACCACCGGAGACTCGCTGATCATGACTGATACGAAACCTACCTTGTCGCGCCGTACCGTGCTGGCGTCGGCCACGCTGCCGCTGTTCTCGATCATTTCGCATCGCGCCGACGCCGCCGAATTCGAGCTGAAATACGCGACCGGGCAGGATCCCAGCCATCCGGTCAACGTTCGCGCCAAGGAAGCGCACGACCGCATCCGTCAGGCGACCTCCGGCCGCGTCGACATCAAGCTGTTCCCGGCCAACCAGCTGGGCAGCGATACCGACCTGCTGTCGCAGGTTCGCACCGGCTCGGTCGAATTCTTCAATTTGTCGTCGCTGATCCTGTCGACCTTTGTGCCTATTTCCGGGATCACCAGCGTCGGCTTCGCATTCAAGAACTACGACGATGTCTGGAAGGCGATGGACGGTGAACTGGGAAATCACGTCCGCGCCGAGATCAGCAAGACGCAGCGATGCTGAGTCTCCAAGATCTGGGACAACGGGTTCCGCCATGTCACCTCGTCCACTCGCGAGATCAAGACCGCGGGCGACCTGAAGGGCTTCAAGATGCGCGTACCCCCCGCGCCGCCGCTGACCTCACTGTTCAAGGCCCTCGAGGCGTCGCCTTCGCCGATCAACTTTAGCGAGCTCTACACCGCGCTGCAGACCAAGGTCGTGGAGGGCCAGGAGAACCCGCTCGCCATCATCGCGACCACGCGTCTCTACGAGGTGCAGAAGAGCTGCAGTCTGACCAGCCACGTCTGGGACGGCTACTGGGTGCTCGCCAACAAGCGCGCCTTCCAGAAGCTGCCGGCGGACGTGCAGCAGATCATTTCGCGGGAGCTCGACAAGTCGGCGACCGACCAGCGTGCCGACATCGCCAAGCTCAGCACCAGCCTGGTCTCGGACCTGAAGGGCAAGGGCATCAACTTCGTCAACGTCTCGCAAGACGACTTCCGCAAGAAGCTCGCCGCGACGAATTTCTACAGCGAGTGGAAGACGAAGTACGGCGCAGCCGCTTGGGATTTGCTGGAGAAGGTCTCCGGCAAGCTCGCCTGACCGCGCAACAACTCATTCGGGGAAGCTCGTGGCGTGAGGTGAACGCCGGGTGGCTCGGGCGCTCACGAGGGGCCCTCCATGCCGCCGCTGGTTGCTCGCTCGCACGACGGTAATCAGGACGCGCAGCAACAACTCGCGTCAACAGCTCCCGGCAATCCCATGCAGTACCTGGCTGGCGTGTTTACGTCGGGCCGTGCTCACTCACGTTCACACATCCCTGCCCGTGCGGATAACTCCGCCAATTCACTTGTTAGGAGATAGGAATGTCTGATTTGTCATCGCTTGAACGAAGCGCTTATCGCATTCGGCGCTTTGCCCTGCGCATGGGTGAAGTGCAGGGACAGGGCTACATCGGCCAGGCCCTCGACTGGGCCGACGTGCTGGCCGTCTGCTATTGCCACGCGATGTCGTTGCGGCCGGAGGACCCCCTATGGGAGGGGCGCGACCGGTTCCTGCTGTCGCATGGGCATTACGCGATTGCGCACTACGCGGCGTTGATCGAGGCCGGCATCATCCCTGAAAGTGAACTCGAAACCTATGGCAGCGACGAAAGTCGGTTGCCGATGTCCGGAATGGCAGCGTACACGCCAGGAGCGGAGATTTCAGGTGGGTCACTGGGGCAGGGTTTGGCCATCGGCGTTGGCATTGCGCTCGGGCTGAAGCACAAGAAGAACCCCGCCTTTGTCTACAACTCGATGTCCGACGGCGAGCTCGATGAAGGCTCGACCTGGGAAGCGGCCATGGGCGCTGCACACCATCGTCTGGACAACCTCATCTGCCTGGTCGACATCAACAACCAGCAGGCCGACGGTCCCTCTAGCAAGATCATGGGATTCGAGCCGCTGGCGGACAAGTGGGCCGCGTTCGGCTGGCACGTCCAGCGTGTCAACGGCAACGACCTTGCGGCGGTTCTCAAGGCATTCGACTGCGCCCGCTCGCTGGCGGAAGCGAAGCCGCGCGTCATCCTTTTCGACACCTTGATGGGCAAGGGCGTGCCGTTCCTCGAGTCGCGCGAAAAGAACCATTTCATTCGCGTCGATCCGCCCGAGTGGCAGCAGGCGCTGCAGATCCTGGACCAGTCGCAACCCTACATGCAGCCTGAAGGAGCCCCGGCATGAACACCGTCGTCGAAAAGAAGCCGCGCCTGACCACCTCCGCGATGATCGCGTCGATCGCGGCCGAAGGGCAACGCGTCAAGGCTGCACCCTTTGGCAAGGCGCTGGTGGCGCTGGCCGAGAACCGCCCGGAGATCGTCGGCCTGACGGCCGACCTGGCGAAGTACACCGACCTGCACCTGTTCGCGCAGGCCTATCCCGACCGCTTCCACCAGATGGGCATGGCCGAGCAGCTGCTGATGGCCGCAGCCGGCGGAATGGCCAAGGAAGGCCTGATTCCGTTCGCGACGACCTATGCGGTTTTCGGCACGCGCCGCGCCTACGACTTCATCCACCAGGTGATCGCCGAAGAGAACCTGAACGTGAAGATCTGCTGCGCGCTTCCCGGCCTGACGACCGGCTACGGTCCGAGCCATCAAGCTACCGAGGACATCGCGATGATGCGGGGCGTGCCCGGCCTGACCATCGTCGACCCTTGCGACGCGCTCGATCTCGAACAGGCGGTGCCGCAGATCGCCGACCACCCGGGTCCGGTCTACATGCGCCTGGCGCGCGGCAACGTGCCGCTGGTGCTGGACGAGATCGAAGGCTACAAGTTCGAGCTCGGCAAGGCCAAGTTGTTGCGCGAGGGTAACGACGTGCTGATCATCTCGAGCGGCTTCATGACGATGCGCGCGCTCGAAGTCGCGACGGCGATGGCGCAGGACAAAGTCGACGTGGCGGTCCTTCATTGCCCGACGATCAAGCCGCTCGACGAGGCGACGATTCTCGAGGCCGTGCGCCACAAGGACCGTCTGGTGGTGGTTGCAGAGAACCACTCGGTGATCGGCGGACTCGGCGAGTCGGTGGCGAGCACGCTGCTGCGCAACCGGGTACAGCCGGCGGGTTTCCAGCTGGCCGGCCTTCCGGACGAGTTCCTCGACGCCGGCGCGCTGCCGACACTGCACGACAAGTACGGCATCAGCGTCACGGCGCTCTCCCGCCGCATCAAGGAGTGGCTCGGCTGAGCGTTCTCGGTTGCAGCCCGTTCACCTCGCAGGATGTCCGAGCCCTGCGCTCGGCATCCGGGGTGGCGGGCGGCTGCCCCGCCAGGACCGGCGTTCGTGACACGGCGCGCGGTCTGGCGCGGCTGCACACGCAGGTCGATCGTTTCGCGCGCGTCGCTTTTGAGGCCTCACCCGAGGAGTTCAGTTCATGGCATTGCTGATTGGAGTTCCCAAGGAAACGGTTGCTGACGAGAAGCGCGTCGCGACGGTTCCTGATGTGGTCGAGAAGCTGATCAAGCTGGGTTTCTCGGTGGCGGTCGAGAGCGGCGCAGGCGAAGCGGCAAACTTCAGCGACGACGCCTACCGCGCCGCCGGGGCGCAGATCGTGCAGACAGCGCTCGTTGTCTGGTCGGCCAGTGACATCGTGTTCAAGGTGCGCCCGCCGACTGCGAAGGAAGTCGAGCTGATGAGCTTCGGCTGCACGCTGATCGGCTTCGTCTGGCCGGCGCAGAACCCCGAACTGATGCAGCAACTCGCGGCCAAGAGAGCCACGGTGCTGGCGATCGACTCGCTGCCGCGCCAGCTTTCACGGGCGCAGAAGATGGATGCGCTGACGGCGATGGCCAGCGTCAGCGGCTACCGCGCCGTCATCGAGGCCGCCAACGCCTTCGACCGGTTCTTCAACGGACAGATCACTGCCGCGGGGAAGATCCCGCCGGCCAAGGTCTTCATCGCCGGGGCCGGCGTCGCCGGTCTGGCGGCAATCGGTACTGCGGCGGGTCTGGGCGCCATCGTGCGCGCCAACGACACGCGCGCCGAGGTCGCCGACCAGGTGGTCTCGCTGGGCGGCGAGTTCGTCAAGGTCGACTACGAGGAAGAAGGCTCGGGCGGCGGCGGTTACGCCAAGGTGATGAGCGAAGGGTTCCTGCAGGCGCAGCGCGAGATGTACGCAAGGCAGGCCCGGGAATCCGACATCATCGTCACGACGGCGCTGATACCGGGCAAGCCGGCGCCGAAGCTCATCACCGCAGAGATGGTGCGGAGCATGAAGCCGGGCAGCGTCATCGTCGACATGGCGGCCGAGCAGGGTGGCAACTGCGAGCTGACCGAACCCGGCCAGTCGGTGGTGAAGCACGGGGTCACGATCGTCGGCTACACCGACCTCGCGAGCCGCATGGCCAAGCAGGCGTCGACGCTGTACTCGACCAACCTGTTCCGCCTGGCCGAGGAGCTGTGCAAGACCAAGGACGGCGTCGTCAATGTCAACATGGAAGACGATGCGATTCGCGGCCTCACGGTCGTGAAGGAGGGAAGCATCACCTGGCCGCCGCCGCCACTGAAGCTGCCGGCGCCCAAGCCGCAGGCCAAGGCGGCCGCCGTGCCGGCAGCCGCACCCAAGGGCCACGGCCACGGCAGCAGCGAGCCGATGTCGGCCGGGTCGCTGGCAACGGTGTTCGGCGTCGGTGCCCTCGCCTTCCTGCTGGTCGGCCTGTTTGCGCCGGCCACGTTCCTCTCACACTTCACCGTGTTCGTGCTGGCCTGCTTCATCGGCTACATGGTGATCTGGAACGTCACGCCGTCGCTGCACACGCCGCTGATGAGCGTGACCAATGCCATCTCCTCGATCATCGCCATCGGCGCGCTGGTCCAGATCGGGCCGCCGATCACCGGCGCCGGCGCCGACCGGCCGGCGTCGTTGATCCTCGGGCTGGCGGTTGTTGCGCTCATGCTCACGGCCATCAACATGTTCGGCGGCTTCGCGGTGACGCGTCGCATGCTGGCCATGTTCCGCAGATAAGGAGCGGAACATGACCGCGAGCCTGTCCACCGTCTCCTACATCGGCGCCACGATCCTCTTCATCCTGAGCCTCGGCGCGCTGGCAAACCCGGAAACCGCCCGCCGCGGCAACCTCTTCGGCATGGTCGGCATGACCATCGCCGTGCTGGCCACCGTGCTCGGCCCGGCCGTCACGCCAGGGGCCTATCCGTGGATCGCGGGCGCCCTCGTCATCGGCGGCGCCATCGGGCTCTTCGCCGCGAAGAAGGTGCAGATGACGCAGATGCCCGAGCTGGTCGCGCTGATGCACAGCCTCGTCGGCCTGGCGGCGTGTCTGGTCGGCTTTGCCAGCTACGTCGACACCTCGACGGTCTTTCCGAGCGAGGCCGAAAAGTCGATCCACAAGATTGAGATCTATGTCGGCATCCTGATCGGCGCGATCACCTTCTCCGGTTCACTGGTCGCCTTCGGCAAGCTCTCGGCGCGGATCGGCGGCAAGCCGCTCCTGCTGCCGGGCCGGCACTGGATCAACCTGCTCGGCTTGCTTGTCGTGGTCTGGTTCGGCCGTGAGCTTCTGCATGCCGAGAGCGTTCCCGCGGGGGTGATGGCGCTGGTCGTCATGACGGTGATCGCCCTGCTTTTCGGCGTGCACATGGTGATGGCCATCGGTGGCGCCGACATGCCGGTGGTTGTCTCGATGCTCAACAGCTACTCGGGCTGGGCGGCTGCGGCCACCGGCTTCATGCTCGGCAACGACCTGCTCATCGTCGTCGGCGCGCTGGTCGGCTCGTCGGGCGCGATCCTGTCGTACATCATGTGCCGGGCGATGAACCGCAACTTCATCAGCGTCATCGCCGGCGGCTTCGGTTCGGGTGCCGGGAAGCCTGCAGCCGCAGCGGGCGGCGAGCAGCCCGAAGGCGAGGTGACGCCGATCAGCGCGGCCGAGACCGCAGAAATGCTGCGCGACGCCAAGAATGTCGTGATCGTGCCCGGCTACGGCATGGCCGTGGCGCAGGCGCAGCACATGGTCTGCGAGATCACCAAGATTCTGCGCGAGAAGGGCGTCAACGTGCGCTTCGGCATCCACCCGGTCGCTGGCCGCATGCCCGGGCACATGAACGTGCTGCTCGCCGAGGCCAAGGTGCCTTACGACATCGTTCTCGAGATGGACGAGATCAACGCCGACTTCGCCGCAACCGACGTGTCGATGGTCATCGGTGCCAACGACATCGTGAACCCGGCGGCCCAGGAGGACCCGACCAGTCCCATCGCCGGCATGCCGGTGCTCGAGGTCTGGAAGGCCAGGACATCCATCGTCATGAAGCGGAGCATGGCATCGGGTTATGCCGGTGTTGACAACCCGCTTTTCTACAAGGAAAACAACCGCATGCTTTTCGGCGACGCCAAGAAAATGCTGGAAGAGGTTCTGGCGGCGCTTGTCAAATGAGCCGAACTGCACACGGCCGAGTCATTCACCCCATTAATTGAGAGAGGCAGGAGACAACATGAAGGTTACGTTCATTGGCGTAGGTGCCATCGGCTTGCCGATGGCATTGCAAATTCAGGGCGCGGGGCACGAGGTAACGGGTGTCGATCTGTCGGACACCGTCCTCGCCAACGCAAGGGCGAGCGGCATCGAAGCCGTGAAGGCGTTTTCGGATGCGCCGGCTGCCGAGATCGTCGTGGTGATGGTCGCGACGCCGGACCAGCTGGCGGGCCTGGTTGCGCGGGTCGCCGACCGGGTTGGAGGCCAGCTGTGGGTCATCATGTCCACGGTGGGTCCGCAAGCGGTGCGCGACCAGGGCGAAGCGCTTCGGCGCGCGGGTGCCCGCGTGGTCGATGCCCCTGTGACGGGAGGCGTTGCACGCGCAAGAACCGGCGAACTGGTCATCTTTGCGGCGGGCGACGCCGGGGATGTGGCGGCCGCCAGGCCGGTGCTCGAAGCGATGGGCACTGTTCACGTCACTGGCGATCGGCTCGGCGACGGCCAGAGCATCAAGGTCGTCAACCAGCATCTGTGCTCGGTCCACATCGTTGCCGCTGCCGAAGCGCTGAGCCTGGCTCGCTCGCTGGGTCTCGACCCAGCTGCGGTCCTGAGGCTCGTCGAGAAAGGCGCCGCCGGATCCTGGATGCTTTCAGACCGGGGGCCACGCATGGTGGCGGGCACCGACGTCGAAGTGACGAGTGCCATTGATATCTTCGTCAAGGACAGTGGCCTGGTGGTATCGGCCGGCCAGTCGTGCGGCGCGCAGCTTCCGTTGCTTGCCATTGCCAACGAGCGCTTCCGCAGCGCGGCTGAACGGGGCCTTGGCCAGCGCGACGACAGCCGCGTGATCGAGACCTGGAGCTGAAGCCATGAATCCGACCTTTGCAAGTTCGCATCGCCCCCGAATTCTCGAACGAACAATCCCGCGCAGCGGTGCAACTCACTGAAGGACAGTCATGACGCACCCCAGCCCCCTGTCGGCGGTCGCCAACGACGACATCGAAAACCAGCGGCCCGCCGAGGTCGAAACCAACCGCGTTCTGTCGAAGTGGATGGTGCCGCTCGAAGTCGTCGCAGCCGCGCTGATGCTCGCCATCATCCTGCTGCTGCTCGGCGGCGTCGTTTCGCGCTATGTCTTTTCGATGCCGCTCGAATGGATCGACGAGGCGGTGTCGATCGCGTTTCTCTGGGTGGCGATGCTCGGCTCGGCGATCGCGATGCACCGCAACGAGCACCTGCGCCTGACACTGTTCGTCGACAAGATGTCGCCGCGCGTGCGCGACTTTGTTCATGCATTTGCACTCGTCGCGGTGGCTGCGTTCCTGATCGGGCTCGTCTGGCCGTCGATCGAGCACATGCAGGAGGAGGCGTTCATCACCACGCCGACGCTCGGCATCCCGGCCAGCTGGCGCGTCTCGGCGATCCCGGCCGGCATCCTGCTGATGCTCTCGATCGTGCTGCTCTACGCGCTGCGCACCGTGAAGAAGTCGAACCTGTTCGTCGCCGCGTTGTTTGTGGGTGCGGCGGTCGCGCTGTGCTGGTGGCTTTCCCCCCAGCTCAAGTCGCTGGGCCTGTTGAACATGCTGTTCTTCCTCGTCATCCTGGTCGCGTTGTGCCTGGTGGCGGGTGTTCCGATCGCCTTCTGCTTCGGTGCCGGCGTCATGAGCTACCTGGGGTTCGCGAGCAACGTGCCGCTGCTCGTCATCGTCGGGCGGATGGACGAGGGCATGGCCAACCTGGTGCTGGTGTCGGTGCCGGTCTTCGTACTGCTCGGCTGCGTGCTCGATGCAACCGGAATGGGCAAGGCGATCGTCGAGTTCCTGGCCTCGCTGATCGGCCATGTCAAGGCCGGCATGTCGTACGTGCTGCTCGGTTCGCTGTTCATCGTCTCGGGCATTTCCGGCTCGAAGGTTTCCGACATGGCGACGGTTGCGCCGGCGCTGTTCCCCGAGATGCGGCGGCGCGGCAACAAGCAGCCGGAGATGGTGGCGCTGCTGGCCACCGGGGCGGCGATGGCCGACACGGTGCCGCCGAGCATCGTGCTGATCGTGCTCGGCTCGGTGGCCGGCGTCTCGATTGCGGGCCTGTTCGAGAGCGGCTTCGTCGTCGCCATGGTGCTGCTGATGGCGCTGCTCGTGCTGGCGCGCTGGAAAGCACGCCACGAGATCGTCAGCGGCAAGCGTCCGGCGATGGCGGTGATCGGCCGTGCCCTGCTGCTGGCGGGCCCCGCGCTGGTCCTGCCGTTCCTGATCCGCAGCGCGGTCGGTGGCGGCGTCGCCACCGCGACCGAGGTGTCGACCATTGCGGTCCTGTACGCGCTGATCGTCGGCCAGGTCCTCTACGGCGGCATCGGCTGGAGAAGTTCTATTCGATGCTGGTCGAGACCACGGCGTTGAGCGGAGCCGTCCTGCTGATCCTGGGTACGGCGTCGGCAATGGCCTGGGCCATCACGCAAAGCGGCCTGGTCCAGGAACTTTCGAACTTCCTGACGACGCTGCCGGGCGGCTGGGTCGCCTTCATGGGCGTGACGATCATCGTCTTCATCATCCTGGGCTGCCTGCTCGAAGGGCTGCCGGCCGTGCTGCTGCTCGCGCCGATCATGTTCCCGATCGCCAAGAAGCTCGGCATCCATGACATCCAGTACGCGATGGTCATCGTTTGCGCCATGAACGTCGGCCTGATGATGCCGCCGATCGGCGTCGGCTTCTACGTGGCCTGCCGGATCGGCGACGCCAAGCCCGACGAGGTGATGGGCGCGATCTGGCCGTACCTCGCCGCACTGGTGGTCGGCACCGTCGTCATCGGCCTGGTGCCGTGGATCTCGACGTTCATGCTGTAAGGGCTCCCGGGACGCTGCTCACCCCGGTTGTCATGGGGCAACCGGGGGCGGCACTCGCGGCCAGGCCGTGAGCCGCGCGCTGTGGTGCAGTGGGGTCTTGCGCCTGCGACCGTGTCGTGAGGGACCTCAGCCGCCGCCGCCGCCGCACGTCTCCAAAACGATGCCACGCA
>CAWGXZ010000005.1:0-157563 GCA_963826695.1 uncultured beta proteobacterium | reverse complement strand
GCCAGCGATGCGCCGGGTCGGCATGTTGCCGCGGATGCCAGAGCAACGAGACGGTGATGTCCGCCGTCGGGAAAGGCAGCGCGAAGCTGTGCATCCCCGTGCGCAGGATGCCGCTGTGGCGCTCCGGAACGGTTGCGATCAGATCGGAGGCGCGCGCCAGCGCGAGCGCGGTCGAGAAGCTGCCGACGATCGTGACGACTGCGCGTTCGAGCCCGATCGTCTGCAGCGCATCGTCGATCGGGCCCTGGTCGCGGCCACGCCGCGAGACGCCGATGTGGCTGCCGCCCGCATACCGCGCGGCAGTCAACTCGCCGCGGCTCAGCGGGTGATCCACTCGCACGACACCCACGTGACGATCGCGGAACAGGGCCTGCGCGCGCAGCTCGGGGCCGATCGCTTCGCTGACGACGCCGGTTTCGAGGTCGACCGATCCGTCGCGGAGCAGCGAGCTGTCGCGATCGAGCTTGGCAACGAAGCGCAGCCGAACGCCGGGAGCTTCCCGGCCGACGCGGTCGATCAGCTGCGGCCCGAAGTTCTCCGCAAAGCCTTCGCGGGTGCGCAGCGTGAACGTTCGAGCGAGCCGTTCGAGGTCCGGCGCCTCGGCCGGGCTCAGGACGGCTTCGGCGTCCTGCACGAGCTGGGCGACCTTTCCCCGCAGTTCGATCGCCCGTGGCGTCGCCACCAGGCCCCGCCCCGCCCGCACCAGCAACGGATCGCCGGTCGTCTCGCGCAGCCGCGCCAGTGCACGGCTCATCGCCGACGGGCTGAGCGCCAGGCGCCGCGCGGCGCGCGCCACGTTGCCTTCGGCAAGCAGCACGTCGAGCGCGACCAGCAGGTTGAGATCGGGATGGGCCATGCGAAAACCATAGCAGGACGGGCGGGGATGGCGTCGGGCGCATGAACAAGGTGCACGCCGCGCGCCTTCCGCCGCGCGGCATGGCGGACTACGCTGGCGCCAGCCTGACCTCGGACCTCCGGGGCCGCTTTCAGGAGGCGATCGACGACCATGAATCCATCCCACAACCCCGCACGCGGCTTCGCCACTGCCCCCGCCGGCTGGCGTGCCATTGCCCCGGCGACCTGGGCGCTGGCCGCCCTGTCGCTCTCGATGCTGCTGTCGTCGCTCGGCACCAGCATCGCCAACGTCGCCTTGCCGACGCTGGCCGCGGCCTTCAGCGCCCCGTTCCAGCAGGTGCAGTGGGTGGTCCTCGCGTACCTGCTTGCCGTCACCAGCCTGGTCGTCGGTGCCGGGCGGCTCGGCGACCTCGTCGGCCGGCGCCGCTTGCTGCTTGCCGGCATCGCCGTCTTCACACTGGGTTCAGCCTTGTGCGCGGTCGCGCCGACGCTGTGGCTGCTGGTGGCCGCGCGGGCGGTGCAGGGGCTCGGCGCGGCCGTGATGATGGCGCTCGCGCTGGCGTTCGTCGCCGACCTCGTGCCGAAGGCGAAGACCGGCAGCGCCATGGGTCTGCTCGGAACGACCTCGGCCGCGGGCACGGCACTCGGGCCGCCGCTGGGCGGTGCGCTGATCGCGGTGTTCGGCTGGCCGGCGATCTTCCTCGTCAGCGTGCCGCTCGGCGCCCTGGCGCTCGTTCTCGCACTGCGCTTCCTGCCGGTCGACCGGCCGGCGACGGAGCCGGGCCGCAGCGGCCTCGATCCGCTGGGTTCCGCGCTGCTGGCGCTGACGCTCGTCGCCTACGCACTCGCCATGACCACCGGGCGGGGCGAATTCGGACTGCTCAACGCGGCGCTGCTGGTCGTGGCTGCCGTCGGCGTCATGCTGCTGGTGCGCGCCGAGCGGCATGCGGCATCGCCGTTGATTCCGCTGGCGATGTTGCGCAACGCCACGCTGCGCGCCGGCTTCGCCATGAGCGCGCTGGTCACGACCGTGGTGATGGCGACGCTGGTGGTCGGCCCGTTCTACCTGTCGGGCGCGCTCGGGCTCGGCGCCGGCGCGACCGGTGCGGTCATGGCGGCCGGGCCGCTGGTCGCTGGGCTGACCGGCGTGCCGGCCGGCCGCCTGGTCGACCGTTTCGGCACCTGGCGCACGACGCTCGCCGGGCTCCTCGCCATGGCGGCCGGCTCGGTCGTCCTGCCGCTGCTGCCGACGGAATTCGGCGTCCCCGGCTACCTCGCCCCGCTCGTCGCCATCACGGCGGGATATGCGCTGTTCCAGGCGGCGAACAACACCGCCGTGGTGACGGACATCGCCGCCGGGCAGCGCGGCCTCGTGTCCGGCCTGCTCAATCTCTCGCGCAACCTCGGGCTGATCACCGGCGCGTCGCTCATGGGCGCCGTCTTCGCGGCCGCCTCGGCGACCGACGTGCTGGCGGCACGCCCCGAGGCGGTCGCAGCGGGGATGCGCATCACCTTCGCCTGCGCTGCGGGTCTCGTCGTTGCCGCGCTGGCCATCGCCGCGACCGGCGGGGCCCGGACGCGCGGCGATGGCGTCACCCGACCGGCTTGACCGTCCAGCCTTCGGCCCGCAGGAACTCGACGACGCGCGAGCCGTGGTCGCCCTGCACCTCGATGCTGCCCTCCTTGACGGTGCCGCCCGACCCGCACGCGGTGCGCAGCCGCTTGCCGAGCGCGGCGAGCTGCGCCGGGTCGAGGTCGAAGCCGCGGGCAACGGTCACCGCCTTGCCGCCGCGGCCCTTGGTTTCGCACTGCACGCGGACGATGCCGTCGCCCCTGGCGGCGGTCGCGGCACGTTCACGGCAGGCGCAGGCGGCCAGCGGCTGCCGGCACGCCGGGCACATGCGCCCGCCCTCGGTCGAGTAGACCAGACCGCCGGAAGCTGCCTTGCGCATTCGTGTCTCCTGCTGCACGGGCCGGATTGTTGCGCGGCCGCCGGCGCGCCGAATGCCATGCCAGCCGCTCCCACGGCCCGCCATGACGACACCGACCTGCGCCCCGAAAGCCACCCGCCGCGAGTGGATCGGCCTGGCTGCCATTGCACTGCCCTGCTTCGTCTATGCGATGGACATGACGGTGCTCAACCTGGCGCTGCCCGCGATCAGCAGCGCGCTGGCACCGTCGGCGTCGCAGCTGCTGTGGATCGTCGACATCTACGGTTTCCTGGTCGCCGGCTTCCTGATCACCATGGGAACGCTCGGCGACCGCTTCGGTCGGCGCCGGCTGCTGCTGATCGGCGCAGCGGCCTTCGGTGCCGCGTCGGTCGCGGCGGCGTTCGCCGACAGCACGGAAATGCTGATTGCGATGCGCGCGCTGCTCGGCGTTGCCGGGGCGACGCTCGCACCGTCGACGATGTCGCTGATCCGGAACATGTTCCACGACGCGCACCAGCGCCAGTTCGCCATCGGCGTGTGGATCGCCAGCTTCTCGGCGGGCGGTGCGGTCGGCCCGCTGGTGGGCGGCGTGCTGCTCGAGTTCTTCTGGTGGGGCTCGGTGTTCCTGGTGGCCGTGCCGGTGATGGCGCTGCTGCTCGTCGTCGGCCCCAGGCTGCTGCCCGAGTACCGCGACCCGGACGCCGGCCGCATCGACCTGCCGAGCGTCGCGCTCTCGCTCGGCGCCGTGCTGGCGACGATCTACGGCCTGAAGCGGATGGCCGAGCATGGCTTCGGCTGGCTGGCGCTGGCGGGCGTGCTCGGCGGGCTGGCGTTCGGCACCGCGTTCCTGCGCCGGCAGCGGCGCATCGACTATCCGCTGCTCGATCTCGACCTTTTTCGCCGGCCGGCCTTCACCGCGGCATTCGCCGCCTACGGCCTGTCGTGCCTGGCGATGTTCGGCGTCTACCTCTACATCGCGCAGTACCTGCAGCTGGTGCTCGGCCTGTCGCCGCTGCTCGCCGGGTTGGCGACCGTGCCCTGGTCGCTGGCGTTCGCCGTCGGCTCGCTGCTGGCGCCGCGGCTGGCGCGCCGGGCCGCACCGGTGTCGATCTTCGTCGGCGGGCTGGCGCGTCTCGGCGCTCGGCTTCGCCCTGCTGGCGTTCGGCTTGGACAGCGCCGCGGGGCTGGGGGTGGTGGTGGCGAGCACGGTCCTGATGAGCCTCGGCATGGCGCCGGTCTTTACCGTCGGCAACGAGATGATCATCACCTCGGCGCCGCCCGAGCGTGCCGGCGCCGCGTCGGCGCTGTCGGAGACGGCGTCCGAGTTCAGTGCCGCGTTGGGCGTGGCGGTCTTCGGCAGCATCGGCACGCTGCTCTACCGGCTGGCACTGGCCGATTCGATGCCCGCCGCGACCCCGGCCGGCCCGGCCGCGGCGGCGCTGGCCACCCTCGGCAACGCCGTCGCGGCCGCGGATGCGATGGCAGGGCCGGCCGGCGAGGCGCTGCGGTTGGCCTCGCGTGCGGCATTCGTCGATGCGATGCAGGTCGCCGCCGGCGTCGGCGCGGCGCTGATGCTGGGCGCCAGTGCCCTGTCGGCATGGATCCTCGGCACCGCAGGCGCATCGCGCCGCGGCCGGGCTGCCACACGCGACGCGGTGTAGCCTCGATGGACCGCCACATCGGACGGGTTGGACGGCATGTCGAATGAACAACCGATTTCGCTTCCGCGCGAGGTGAAGCACGCGAGCGACGTTGCCGCGCTGGAGGCTGCCGCGCGGCGCTTCGAGCTGGCGCACGGCAGTGGCGCCATGGTCTGGCACGCCTGGGGTGACGGTGCGCCGGTGGTGCTGCTGCACGGCGGTGCCGGCAGCTGGACGCACTGGGTGCGCAACATCGCCTCGCTGGTGGCCGCCGGGCGCAGCGTGTGGATCCCGGACATGCCCGGCTTCGGCGATTCGGCGGCGATTGCCGGTGCGCACGACGCCGACGCACTGCCCGGGCCGCTGGCAGCCGCACTCGACGAGCTGCTCGGCGCACAGGCCTGCGATCTGGTGGCGTTTTCGTTCGGCGCGATGGTCGGCGCGCTGATCGCGGTGCAGCACCCCGCGCGGGTGCGCAGGCTGGTGCTCGTCGGCGCGCCGGCGCTCGGCGTTCCGCCGGTCGCGCCGATCGAGCTGAAGTCGTGGCGGCATCTCGAAACCGAGGCCGAGCGCAATGCCATCCATCGGCACAACCTCGAATTGCTGATGCTCCACGATCCGGCATCGGCCGACGATCTGGCGATCGCCGTGCAGGCGGCCAATGCCGCGCGCGACCGGATGAAGCGGCGCCGGCTCTCGCGCACCGACCTGCTGCTGCGCGCGCTGCGCGAGGTGCGCTGCCCGGTGTTCGGCATCTGGGGCGAGCACGACGCGCTCTACCGGACCCGCACCGCGCTCGTCGAGCCGGCGCTGCGCGCAGCCTGCGACTTCCGCGGGCTGCGCTGGATCGAGCATGCCGGGCACTGGGTGCAATTCGAGCGCAGCGCCGCGTTCGATCGCGCGCTCGCCGAGGCGCTGGGCTGAAGCGGGGTCGGCACGCCGCGCTGCACCAGGCTGGCGCGGCGCGGCATTGGCCGACCGATGTGCGGCGGCATGGATGTTGCAAACCGCGCACGGCTCATCACTGCGTCCTGCCGGATCGAACCCATGCCGTCCATCGCCTTGCCCGACAAGCGCCGTTTCCTTGCCGCGCTGCTCGGCACCGTCTTCGCCGCCGCCGTGCCGTCGGCGCACGCGCAGGAAACACCGATCAAGTTCCAGCTCGACTGGCGCTTCGAAGGGCCGGCGGCGCTTTTCCTCGTTCCCGCCGCCAAGGGCTATTTCAAGCAGGAAAAGCTCGCCGTGACGATCGACGCCGGCAACGGCTCGGGCGGCGCCGTCACCCGGGTCGCCTCGGGTGCCTATGAAATGGGCTTCGCCGACCTGGCGGCGCTGATGGAATTCCACGCCAACAACCCGACCGCGCCGAACAAGCCGGTCGCGGTGATGATGGTCTACAACAACACGCCTGCAGCCGTGCTGGCGCTGAAGAAATCGGGGATCCGCACCCCGGCCGACCTGAGCAACAGGAAGCTCGGCGCGCCGGTGTTCGACGCCGGCCGCAAGGCGTTTCCGATCTTCGCCAAGGCCAACAACGTCGGCAGCGTGGCGTGGACCGCCATGGACCCGCCGCTGCGCGAGACGATGCTGGTTCGCGGCGACGTCGACGCGATCACCGGCTTCTCGTTCACCTCGATCCTCAACCTCGAGGCGCGCGGCATCAAGGAGGCCGACGTGGTCGTGCTTCCCTATCCGCAGTACGGCGTCAAGCTCTACGGCAACGCGGTGATCGCCTCGGAAGAGTTCCTGCGCAAGAACCCCGAAGCCGTGAAAGCCTTCCTGCGGGCATTCACGAAGGGCGTCAAGGACGTGCTCGCCGATCCGCAGGCGGCGATTGCGACGGTCAAGGCGCGCGACGGCATCATCAACGAGGCGCTCGAACTGCGCCGCCTGAAGCTGGCACTCGACGCCACGCTGCTGACGCCCGACGCCCGGGCCGAAGGCTTCGGCGAGGTCAAGGCGCCGCGGCTCAGCCTGATGGCCAGCCAGGTGTCGGATGCCTTCGGCACCAAGGAGCGGGTGAAGGCCGACGCGGTGTGGAACGGCTCGCTGCTGCCGACAGCCGCCGAGCGCGACATCTTCAAGCTTTCGCGCCGCTAGCCGTGGCGTTCGTCGACTTCGACGGCGTCTGGCTCGCCTACGACGAGGAGCTGCTCGCCAGGCGCCAGTACGCCGTCGAGGACATCTCGCTGAAGGTCGGGCTGGGCGAGTTCATCGCCATCGTCGGGCCTTCGGGCTGCGGCAAGTCGACCTTCATGAAGCTCGCGACGGGGCTGAAGCGGCCGTCGCAGGGCCGCATCCGGATCGACGGCCGCGACGTCGCCGGGCCGCTGAAGATCACCGGCATGGCGTTCCAGGCGCCCTCGCTGCTGCCGTGGCGAACGACGCTCGGCAACGTCATGCTGCCGCTGGAGATCGTCGAGCCGTACCGCTCGGCAATGCGCAGCCGGCGCGCCGAGTACGAGGAAAAGGCCCGGCGGCTGCTGCAGAGCGTCGGCCTCGGCGGCTATGAAGACCGCTTCCCGTGGCAGCTGTCGGGCGGCATGCAGCAGCGCGCGTCGATCTGCCGCGCGCTGATCCACGAGCCGAAGATGCTGCTGCTCGACGAGCCGTTCGGCGCGCTCGACGCCTTCACCCGCGAGGAGCTGTGGTGCGCGCTGCGCGACCTGCAGGCGGCGCAGCGCTTCAACGTCATCCTGGTGACGCACGACCTGCGCGAGGCGGCGTTCCTCGCCGACACGGTGTACGTCATGAGCGCGCGCCCGGGGCGGATCGTGGCGCGACGCGAAATCGACCTGCCGCGCCCGCGCGACCTCGAGCTGACCTACACCAAGCCGTTCGCCGACCTGGTGCACGAGCTGCGCGGGCACATCGGCGCAGTGCGCCGGCCGGGCGCCGACGTGGCGGCCACTCCCGCAAAGGCCACCGCATGAACCGGCGCCGCCGTGAACAACTCGCACCGTGGCTGTTGCTGGCTGTGGTGCTGCTGCTGTGGGAGGCGATCTGCCGCGGCCTCGGCGTTTCGGAGTTCGTCTTCCCGAGCCCGACGCGCATCGTTGCGCAGCTGATCGAATTCGCCGACGTGATTGCCGGGCACGCCTGGCGTACCTTCTGGGTGACGATGGTCGGCTTCGGCCTGGCGATCGTCGTCGGTGTGCTGCTCGGCTTCCTGGTCGGCAGCTCGCGGCTGGCGTACGCAGCGATCTATCCGCTGATGACCGCCTTCAACGCGCTGCCGAAGGCGGCGTTCGTGCCGATCCTCGTCGTCTGGTTCGGCATCGGCGTCGGGCCGGCGGTGCTCACCGCGTTCCTGATCTCGTTCTTCCCGATCACGGTCAACATCGCCACCGGGCTGGCGACGCTCGAGCCCGAGCTCGAGGACGTGCTGCGCGTGCTCGGCGCACGCCGCTGGGACGTGCTGATCAAGGTCGGCCTGCCGCGCTCGATGCCGTATTTCTACGCATCGCTGAAGGTCGCGATCACGCTCGCCTTCGTCGGCACCACGGTTTCCGAGATGACCGCGTCGAACGAAGGCATCGGCTACCTGCTGGTCTCGGCCGGCTCGTCGATGCAGATGGGGCTGGCCTTCGCCGGGCTGGTCGTCATCGGTGCGATGGCGATGGCGATGTACGAGCTGTTCGCACTGGTCGAGAAGCGCACCACCGGGTGGGCGCACCGCAGCGCGGGCGGGGCCTGAGAGGCTAAGCCGGCGGGTCGGCCGGCAACTTTTCAACGCGCGCTGTCCAGCGAAGCGAACCAGCGGTCGATCAGCGCGCGCTCGTCGTCGGTCATCTGCGTCGCATTGTTCATCGGCATGGTCTTCTGGACGACCGCCTGCTGGTGGATCGCCGCCGCGTGCTGGCGGATCAGCTCGGGCGTGTGCAAGGCCACGCCCTTGCTCGCCAGTGCGGCGTTGTGGCACATGGCGCAGCGCTGGTCGATCACCGACTGCACCTGCGCCATCGACGGCGCCGCCGCGGGCAGCGCCGCGGCCGGGCGCGGTGACGGCATGCGCCAGACGACCAGCGCGGCGATGAGGATGCAGCCGGCGACGGCATAGCCCCACGGCGCCGACCGGCCCTTCACCTGCGCCTTGTGCCGGGCGACGAACGAATGGCGGATCAGCGCGCCGGCAAGCATCAGCACGACCAGAACCAGCCAGTTGGCAGCGCCCTGGTAGAGCCAGCCGTAGTGGTTCGACAGCATCGCGATCAGCACCGGCAGCGTGAAGTAGGTGTTGTGCACGCTGCGCTGCTTGGCGCGCTGGCCGTGCACCGCATCGACCGGCTCGCCGGCCTCCATCTGCGCGATGACGGTGCGCTGGCCGGGGATGATCCAGACGAAGACGTTGGCGCTCATCGCTGTGGCCATCATGGCGCCGACCAGCAGGAACGCGGCGCGCCCGGCGAACAACTGGCAGGCGAACCAGGCCGCGGCGACGGTCGCGGCCAGCACCAGCGCGCCGACGAGTGCATCGCCGTTGCGCCGCCGGCCGAAGGCGCGGCAGATCCCGTCGTAGACCAGCCAGTAGGCGACCAGGAAGCCGAGCGCCGCCCCGACGGCGACGCCGGGCGACCAGTCGTGCACGCCCTTGTCGACCAGGAACGTGGCGGCGTTGAAGAGGTAGAGCACGGTGAACAGCGCGAAGCCGGTCAGCCAGGTCGAGTAGCTCTCCCAGTAGAACCAGTGCAGGTTCTGCGGCAGCGACTTCGGCGCCACGAGGTACTTCTGCGGGTTGTAGAAGCCGCCGCCGTGCACCGCCCACAGCTCGCCGTCGACCCCCTTGGCCTTGAGTTGCGGGTCGGTCGGCGGCGTCAGGCTGAGGTCGAGGAAGACGAAGTAGAAAGACGAGCCGATCCAGGCAATGGCCGTGACGACGTGCGCCCAGCGAAGCAGCAGGTTGGCCCAGTCGAGCAGGTAAGCGTCCATGGACTCACTTCGGATCAGGCGGGCTCGCCGCAGCCCGGTGTCGCGTCAATTGTTCTTGATGTCCGCTGCGCGTATCGCCGGTGCCCAGTCGCTGACCTGCCGGGCGACGAACTCGCCGAACTCGCCCGAGCCGATCTTCACCGGCGTGATGCCGAGCTCCTCGAAGCGCTTGACGATCTCGGGCCGCGCGGCGATCTCGGCCAGCGTCGTCGCCAGGCGGTTGCGGATGTCGGCGGGCAGGCCGGCGGGCGCCGAGACGCCGAAGTAGTTTTCGGCGACAAGCTGCGGCAGGCCGAGCTCGACGACGGTCGGCACGTCGGGCGCGAGCGGCGAGCGCTGGCGCGAGGTCACGGCCAGGCCCTTCAGCTGGCCGGCCTTCATCATCGGCGCGTAGGCGGTGATGACGTCGATGCCGACGGGAATCACGCCCGAGATCAGGTCGGTGGTCATCGGCGCGCCGCCGCGGTAGGGAACGTGCGTCATCTCCATCTTCAGCGCCGACTTGGCCATGATGCCGACGATGTGGCCGATCGATCCCGGCCCGCCGCTGCCGAAGCTGAGCCCGCCGCCGGTGGCGGCCATCGGCAGCCCCTTCAGCGTCGACGGCCCGCTTTTCGGATTGGCCATGATCGCCACCGGCGCAATGCCGAGCATCGCCACGTGGGTGAACTGCTTCACCGGGTCGTACGGCAGCTTCGGCACGGTGTAGGGCCCGATCGACAGCGGCGTCGAATTCGAGAGCATCAGCGTGTAGCCGTCGGGCGCGGCGCGAACGACTTCGAGCCCGCCGAGCGTACCGCCGGCGCCGGGCTTGTTGTCGACGATCACCGGCTGGCCGAGCGCGCGCGAAAGCGGCTCGGAGATGACCCGCGCGACGATGTCGCTCGCGCCACCGGCGGCAAAGGTGACGACGATGCGGATCGACTTTTCCGGCCAGGCGTGCGCATGGGGTGCAAGGGCGGCCAGCAGTGCGGTCGCGGCCAGGCGGCGAATGAACATGGGAACTCCGGGGGTCGCAAAGGCGCAGGGCCACGCAACGCCCGTGCCGACCTCGTGCAACGCCGCCCCGGGGCGCCAGCGCGTGCCCCGCGAATTCAGCTTCCGCGGTAGGTGCTGTAGCTCCACGGGCTGACGAGCAGCGGCACGTGGTAATTGCCGTCGGCGTCGCCGATGCCGAAGTCGAGCTGGACTTCGTCGATGAAGGGCGGGTCGGCCAGTTGGACGCCGCGCGCACCAAAATAGCGCGCCACCGCGAAAACGAGGCGGTAGCGGCCGCGCTGCAGTGCGTCGCCCTCGAGCAGCGGCGCTTCCGAGCGGCCGTCGTCGTTGGTCAGGAAGCGCTGCAGCGTCGTCGCACCGGTGGCGTCGACGCGCTGCAGGCTTACCTCCATGCCCGCGGCGGGGCAGCCGTTGGCGGTGTCGAGTACATGCGTCGAAAGCTTTCCCATGGCGGCTCCTGCAGGGCGTCCGGCGTGATCGATCGGGGCGGCCGGACAACCCGATCGTATCCAGCCTGCGACGGGTGCACGGGCATTTGCCTTGCCGCCCACCCCCCGCCTTTTCGCGGATCAACACCCTGCACCGACCCCGAGGTGCCTTGCCTGCGTCAATCGCTGGACACGCTGCCGGGCGGCGCCCCTTGGCAGGCCCGGCCTGCCGCGCCTGCGGGCGGAACGTGGCAATGCCGGGTGCTGCGTTTCTTGCTTCGTCGCGGCCACTGCGCCCGGCGGCCCGGAAGCTGCCGCGACATCGCCTGACTACCATCCCGAGCTGAATGCAGACCTATCCCCGAGACCTGGCCGGCCACGGCCGCCATCCGCCCCACGCGCAGTGGCCCGGCAACGCCAGGATCGCGCTGCAATTCGTCCTGAACTACGAGGAAGGCGGCGAGAACTCGGTGCTGCATGGCGACGCCGCGAGCGAAACCTTCCTCTCCGAGATGTTCAACCCGCCAGCGCTGCCCGCCCGGCACCTGAGCATGGAGAGCATCTACGAATACGGCTCGCGCGCCGGCGTCTGGCGCTTCCTGCGCGAGTTCGAGCGCCGCGGGCTGCCGCTGACGGTCTTCGGCGTGGCCATGGCGCTCGAGCGCTGCCCCGAGGTGACGGCGGCGTTCACCGAACTCGGCCACGAGATCGCCTGCCATGGCTGGCGGTGGATCTCGTACCAGGGTGTCGACGAGGCGACCGAGCGCGCGCACATGGCGCGGGCGATGCAGGTCATCGAGCGGCTCACCGGCGAGCGGCCGGTCGGCTGGTACACCGGCCGCGACAGCCCCAACACGCGCCGGCTGGTCGCCGATTACGGCGGCTTCGAGTACGACAGCGACCACTACGGCGACGACCTGCCGTTCTGGCTGCAGGTGCGCACGAGCGACGGCGCGCTGGCGCCGCAGCTCGTCGTGCCCTACACGCTCGACACCAACGACATGCGCTTCGGCCTGCCGCAGGGCTTCAGCCAGGGCGAGGACTTCTTCGTCTACCTGCGCGACGCCTTCGACCTGCTCTATGCCGAAGGTGCCGAGACGCCGAAGCTGCTGAACATCGGCATGCACTGCCGCATGCTCGGCCGGCCGGCGCGCTTTCGGGCGCTGCAGCGCTTCCTCGACCATGTCGAGCGCCACGACCGCGTCTGGATCGCCCGCCGGATCGACATCGCACGGCACTGGAAGCGGGTGCATCCTTTCGATGCGGCGGCGGCGTTCACCTGGGAACGCGCCGCGTGACGGCCGTACTGCCCGAGTCGAAACTCAACGGAGAAGCCAACTTGCTCACGCTCGAACAGCTCAACGCCGCGTCGCCGGCCGAATTCACCGCGCTGCTCGAAGGCAGCTACGAGCATTCGCCCTGGGTCGCCGAGCGCGCCTACCGGCAGCGGCCCTTCGCCAGCCTGGCGCAGCTGAAGCTCGCGATGGTCGACGAACTGCGCGCCGCCGGGCGCGACGCGCAGATCACGCTGATCCGCGCGCATCCCGAACTCGCCGGCAAGGCGATGGTGAGCAACGACCTGACGGCCGAGTCGACCCACGAGCAGGGCAAGGCCGGCCTGGCCGACTGCACGCCCGAGGAGTTCGCGCGCATCCAGCAGCTCAACGCCGACTACAACGCCCGGTTCGGCTGGCCGTTCATCCTGGCGGTGCGCGGCCCGCGCGGAACCGGGCTGCACCGCCGGCAGATCATCGACACCTTCGAGCGGCGCCTCGCCAACCATCCCGAGGTCGAACTGGCCGAGTGCATCCGCAACATCCACCGCGTCGTCGAACTGCGGCTCGGCGACAAGTTCGGCCACGTGCCCGAAGAAGGCCACCGCGTCTGGGACTGGGCCGGGCGGCTTGCCGCGCACAGCGAGCCGGGCTATGCCGAGAACGGCCAGCTCACCGTCACCTACCTGAGCGACGCTCACCGCGCCTGCGCCGCGCAGCTGGCGGCCTGGATGCGCGACGACTGCGGCTTCGACGAGGTGTCGATCGACGCCGTCGGCAACGTCGTCGGCACCTACCACGGCAGCGATCCGCAGGCAAAGCGGCTGCTCACCGGCAGCCACTACGACACGGTGCGCAACGGCGGCCAATACGACGGCCGCCTCGGCATCCTGGTGCCGATGGCGTGCGTGCGCACGCTGCACCGTGCCGGCAGGCGCCTTTCGCACGGCATCGAGGTGGTGGGCTTCGCCGAGGAGGAAGGCCAGCGCTACAAGGCGACCTTCCTCGGCTCGGGCGCGCTGACCGGGCATTTCGACCCGGCGTGGCTCGACCAGCGCGACGCCGACGGCGTCTCGATGCGCGATGCCATGCGCCAGGCCGGGCTGCCGGCGACGATGGAGGCGATCGCCGCGTGCCGGCGCGACCCGGCGCGCTACCTCGGCTTCGTCGAAGTCCACATCGAGCAGGGGCCGGTGCTGAGCGAGATCGACCTGCCGCTCGGCGTCGTCACCTCGATCAACGGCAGCGTGCGTTTCATCGGCGAGACGACCGGCCTGGCGAGCCACGCCGGCACGACGCCGATGGACCGCCGCCGTGACGCCGCGACGGCGGCCTGCGAGCTGGCGCTGTTCGTCGAGCAGCGCGCCGCCGGGCAGCCGCATCTCGTCGGCACGGTCGGCATGCTCGAGGTGCCGAACGGGTCGATCAACGTCGTCCCGGGGCGCTGCCGCTTCAGCGTCGACATCCGCTCGACCACCGACGCGGTTCGCGATGCCATGGTGGAGGACGTTCGCGCGCAGCTCGACGCGATCGGCGCGCGCCGCGGCGTCGCGTCGAAGCTCGAGGAAACCTTGCGCGCCGCCGCCGCGCCGTCGGACCCGGCGTGGCAGCGGCGCTGGGAGGAGGCAGTCGCCGCGCTCGGCCTGCCGGTGCACCGCATGCCGAGCGGCGCCGGCCACGACGCGATGAAACTGCATGAAGTGATGCCGCAGGCGATGCTGTTCGTTCGCGGCGAGAACGCCGGCATCAGCCACAACCCGCTCGAATCGACCACCAGCGACGACATCCAGCTGGCGGTCGACGCCTTCGCGCACCTTCTCGATCACCTCGGCGAAACCGCCGGCCACGCACCATGACCGATCACCAGCGACTCGACGACTGGATCGACGCCCACTTCGACGAGGAAGTGCGCTTTCTGCAGGCGCTGGTACAGGTGCCGACCGACACCCCGCCCGGCCACAACGCGCCGCACGCCGAGCGCACCGCCGAGCTGCTGGCCGGCTTCGGCTTCGAGGCCGAGCGCCACAAAGTGCCCGAGGCGGAAGTCCGCGCCTACGGCCTGCAGTCGCTGACCAACCTGGTCGTGCGTCGCCGCTACGGCGACAGCGGGCCGACGATCGCACTCAACGCCCACGGCGACGTCGTGCCGCCCGGCGAAGGCTGGACGCGCGACCCTTACGGCGGCGAGGTCGCGGGTGGCTGCCTCTACGGCCGCGCCGCGGCGGTCAGCAAGAGCGACTTCGCGACCTTCACCTTCGCCACGCGCGCGATCGAGGCGATTGCCGCGCCGCTTGCCGGCGCGGTCGAACTGCACTTCACCTACGACGAGGAATTCGGCGGCGAGCTCGGCCCGGGCTGGCTGCTTGCGCAAGGCCTGACGCAGCCCGACCTGCTGATCGCCGCCGGTTTCAGCTACCAGGTGGTGACCGCGCACAACGGCTGCCTGCAGATGGAAGTCACCGTCCACGGCAAGATGGCGCACGCCGCCATTCCGCAGACCGGCGTCGACGCGCTGCAGGCGACGACCGCGCTGCTCGGTGCGCTGTACGCGCAGAACGCGATCTACAAGACGCGCCGCTCGGCGGTGCCGGGCATCGACCACCCGTACCTCAACGTCGGCCGCATCGAGGGCGGCACCAACACCAACGTCGTCCCGGGCAAGGTGGTGATCAGGCTCGACCGGCGCATGATCCCGGAGGAGAGCCCGGCCGAGGTCGAGGCCGACATCCGGCGCGTCATCGCCGAGGCGACCGGCGCGCTGCCCGGCATCCGGGTCGAGATCAAGCGGCTCCTGCTGGCCAACGCGCTGCAGCCGCTGGCCGGCAACCAGCCGCTGGTCGACGCACTGCAACGGCACGGCCAGGCGGTCTTCGGCGAGCCGATCCCGACCTCGGGCTCGCCGCTCTACACCGACGTGCGCCTCTACTGCGAGCACGGCATTCCGGCGGTGATCTACGGCGCCGGGCCCGCGCACGGTGTTCGAGTCGAACGCCAAGCGGGCCGACGAGCATGTGGTGCTGGAGGACTTGCGCAGGGCGACCAAGGTGGTGGCGAGGACGCTGGTGGATTTGTTGCGGTAGTCGGGCGGGCCGAAGGCAAGTTCAATAGGCGTTTGGCAGCTCGCCCGGGCTGGGTACGGTCCGCTGCGGAGCCGGGTTTATCGTCGGTCGTTCCACAACCACCGGCGCCCACTGCAGGCCCCGAGAAACCCGAGGAGACCGAATGAACCCGTCCCGCCGCCGCTTCGTTTCGCACAGCGCCATTCTCGCCGCTGCAACCTGGGGCGCCCCTGCCCGGGCCATGATGGCGCCGGAAGACAAGTTCGACCTGCTGATCAAGGGCGGCGAGCTGCTCGATCCGAGCCAGAACCTGCGCGGCCGCCGCGACATCGGCATTCGCAACGGCGTCGTGCAGGAAGTTGCTGCCGACCTGCCCGCCGCACGCGCGCTGCGCGTGCTCGATGCGAGCGGCAAGCTGGTGACGCCGGGCCTGATCGACCTGCACGCGCACACCTATCCGTACGGCTCGGCGATCGGCATCCCCGCCGACGAGCTGGTGCCTTTCCAGGGCACCACCACCGTCGTTTCGGCGGGTGACGCCGGCGCCAACAACCTGGCTGCGTTCCGGCGGCACATCGTGGCGCAGACTCGGACCCGGATGTTCGCCTTCATCCACATCGCCAACCACGGGCTGTCGGGCTATCCGGTGCCCGAACTCTTCAACCTGCAACACGCGCAGGTCGACATCGCCGCCAAGGCGCTGGCCGAAAACGCCGACATCGCGCTCGGCATCAAGGTGCGAATGTCGGAAAACGTCATCGCCCAGCACGGCATCGAGCCGCTGCGCCGCGCCATCGCCGCCTGCGAGCGTTCGGGCACGCGCGGCAAGGTGATGGTGCACATCGGCGGCGTCGAGACGGCGGCGCTGATGTCGCAGATCCTCGACCTGATGCGCCCGGGCGACATCCTGACCCACTGCTATTCGGGTGCGCCCAACGTCAGCGGCCGCTTCACCAACATCGTGCAGGACGGCAAGCTGCTGCCGGCCGCGCTCGCCGCCAAGCGCCGGGGCGTCGTGTTCGACGTCGGCCACGGCGGCGGCAGCTTCGACTACACCATCGCCGAGGCGGCCATCGCGCAAGGCGCCAGCCCCGACACCATCTCGTCGGACATCCATGCGGTGTCGGGCAATTCACCTGGCATGCCGTACCTGACCTGGGTGATGAGCAAGTTCCTGCATCTGGGCTTCACCCTCGAGCAGGTGGTGGCGATGGCCACCCAGAACCCGGCGCGCGTGATCGACCGCATCAAGGGCCTGGGCACCCTGCAGCCCGGCGCGCCCGGCGACGTGAGCGTGCTCGACGTCGTCGAAGGGCCGGTCGAATTCGTCGACACGCGCAACAACAAGCGTGTCGGCAGGATGTACCTGAAGCCGGCGCACACCGTGACGGCGGGTGTGGCCTTCGGACGGCCGTACGCGGCGCCGTTTACGGTGCGGTAGCGGCGGAGAAGCTTGCGGCGGCAGCGCAGAAAGTGGGCGGTTTGCCGCCTGGCATCGCCGACCTGCTCAGCAACGATCAAGCATTGAGGTCTCGAGACCATGGCCGGCGGACGTGTGGCTCGTCGCGCGCCGGCCGGCGGTTACCCCAGCCCGCTCGGTCGCCGCGTTCGCCGTGATGCCAGTGCAGTCCGCCCTGAGCATGGTTACGTTCTGTCGCTCCAGTAGCCGGGTTCCCGGCTCTGATGCGCGACCGCATAGATCTGGGGTCCGCGCGTCCGGTCCTCTTCGTACACGAGCGTGTACGGAAAGCGCTCGAAGTGGTAAACGCGGAGGCTGCCATCGGTGCGCGGACCTCGTTGGGGGTTTTCGATGACCAGGTCGCGGACTCGCTCGTACTCCGCCAGAAACGCTTCAGCGATGGCTCGGCTGGCGTGTGTTGCGTAGTAGACAGCCGAATCGCCGAGTTCGGCCTCGGCGTCGGGGTGAATCCAGTGGGTCACGAGATGCGGGCGCGCACCCGCGCCAGCGCCTCGTCGCCAGGAACCATGGCGACCTTGCCTGCCTTGACATCGGCTTGGCGCCGAAGCGCAAGCTCCTGCCATGCGCGTTGAGCGGAGGACCTGGGCTCGAAGCTCGCAATAAGGCGCTCGAGCAGCCGTGCCCGATCCTCCGGAGGAAGATTCATCACTTCAGCTTCCAGGTCGTGAACGGGTGTAGGCATGGTGACTCCGGTCGGTGCATCGCCGCTCAAGAATGCCACACGGACGAGAGCCGCGATACGCGATTTGCCAGGCGCGAACTCTCCTGGCCGCGAAAGCGCTGATCGATTCACCTTCGTCAGAAAGGGCTCAACAAGGTCAAAGACTCACTGTCAAATCCCCCCCTGTTTCGATAGCAAGGGAAAGGCTGAGGGGTCACGGACGGACTCCACCGAGAGATCGATGTCCAGTAACGGCCAGTACAGATGATTCGCGGTCGGCCACTGCACGTCAGTGAGTTGCTCGATGGTGGCCTGTTTGAACCACGGAAACTGCTCGTACGGAAGAAACAGCTCCTCGTCGCCGAGGAGCAACCAGAGGCCGTCCTTCGAAACGTGCGTAACTTTAGTCGCCGAAGTGGCGGTTCCAAGCATTGCGAATCTCCTCAATGTGTGACTCCACAACGATCTTCGCCTCCCGAAATTGACGCTCCGAAAGCGCGGTAGATGTCGCGAGTTCCACTGCTGGATAAAGCCAGAACTTGGCTTCGCCGTCCGGATGCGAAACGTGGACGTGGACATGATCCGTGCCAGTCGCTCGACCCTTGGGCTGTCGGGCACTTGCTTCACACGCGACCGCGTCATGACGGCGTCGCGGGCGCCTGCGCCTCGGGAACCGCTGCCCTGCCCCCCTCCGCCAACCCAACCAGCTGCCCCGACATCTCCAGCGCCCCGCTCGCCCGCCATTCCGCCAGCGGCCGCAGCGCCCACTCGCGCAGCTCCGCTTCCGAACTGGCCTTCGCGCCCATCAGCCCCAGCGAGCCATTCCGCCCGCCGCGTTTCACCAGGTAAAGCGCCGCATCGGCCAGCTTGATCACCGCCGACCATTCCAGCGCGCGGGGGAATGCGGGCGCGAGCGGCAGGCAGGCGAAGCCGATCGAGCAGGTCATCGGCAGCTGCTGGCCGTCGCCGAGGTCGAAGGGCTGGTCGGCGACGACGGCGCGGGCGCGCTCGGCGAGTTCGGGCACGTGGCGGCGTGCGGTGCCGAGGGCGACGATGAGGAATTCCTCGCCGCCCCAGCGCACCAGGTAGTCGCCGGCGCGGAAGACCTGCTGCAGCCGGCCGCGCATCTGCATCAGCACGGCGTCGCCGGCGGGGTGGCCCCAAACGTCGTTGACGCGCTTGAAATGGTCGATGTCGAGCATGAAGAAGGCGATGTCGGCGTCGTCGGGCAGGGGGGTGCCGTGCTGCAGGTGGCCGTCGTGGCGGCGCAGCACCTGGGCCACGTCGTGCTCGATGTTGGCCGCCAGGAAGCGCCGGTTGTGCAGTCCGGTCAGCGGGTCGGACATGGTCGAGGCTTCCAGTGCGGCCGACTTCTCCTGCAGCACCCGCGACATCGCTTCGAGCTCGCTGGTGCGCGCCTTGACGCTCGCCTCGAGTTCGCGCTGACGACTGGCGAGCAGCCGCGTGCGCATCCACACGACGCCTGCGCAGGCCAGCGCCAGCAGCGGCAGCAGCGCCAGCCGCGCCCAGACGGTCTCCCACCACGCCGGCAGCACGCGGATGTCGATCTTCAGTTCCTCGGCCTGCCAGTCGCCGTTGCGGCTGCTGGCCCGGGCGCGCAGCACATAGTCGCCCGGCCCGAGGTTGCTGTACGAGACCGTTCGCAGATCGGCGCTGGCCTGGATCCAGTTCGGATCGAAGCCGCCCAGCCGGTAGGCGTAGCGGATGCGCCTTGCGTCGCCGTAGTCGAGCGCCGCGAGGTCGAGACTGAAACCGCGGTCGTCGGGCCTCAGTTCGAGCCGGCCCGGCCTGGGCCCGGCTGCGATCGGCGCCCCGTTGACGCGCAGCGCCGAGACCACCAGCGGCGGTGCGTTGCTCGCGACGTCGAAAGGTTCGGGGTGCACCACCAGCAGGCCCTTGCTGCCGCCGAAAAGCATCCGGCCGTCGCGCGTCTTCACGTACGAGCCGAACCAGCCGGTGCCCAGGTTCACGCCGTCGGCGGGGGTCAGCTCATGCAGGCGGTCTGCGGCCGGGTCGTAGACATGCATGTGCGTCCAGATGCGGCCGCGTCCGTCCTCGAGCAGGTTGGCACCGAAAGGCCGCCCCGCCGCGCCATGCCGCTCGCTGACGCGGTCGAAGCCGGCGAGCCTGCCGTCCCAGTCGAGCATCCGGTGCAGCCCGGCGGGGCCGGCGTCGACCCAGAGCGTGCCGCGGCGGTCGACCAGCAGCCCGATCACCGCCGGATTGCCCAGCCCGCGGCCTTCCGGCGAGCGGACGGCGTGCAACTGCGCAGCCCCGGGTGCGAACCGGAACAGGCCTTCGGCGCTGCCGATCCAGACGGTGTGGTCGGGCGCCTCGGCCAGGGCGTAGACCGGACCGGCGAATGGCTTCGAATCGAAGTCGATCTGCTCGAGGGTGGCCGCGCCCGGCGCGGCCTTGAACAGCCCACCCTGCGTGGCCGCCCACAGCGTGCCGTCGGCGCCGACGAGCAGCCGGCGGGTCTTGCCACCGCCGTGGCGCAGCGTGCGCAACGGCCGACGCTCGCGGCTGAACTGGTGCAGGGCCGAGTCGGCGCCGAGCCAGACCGAGCCGTCGGGCATCTGCAGCAGCGTGTCGACGCCGGTCGGCACCGGTTCGCCACCCGCCGTGGGCAGCCTTGCGGCAGCCGGCGGCGGCAGGCGCGACACGATGCCGAGTTGCGGATTCAGCACGGCGATGCCGGCGGTGTGCGTCGCCGCCCAGATTTCGCCGCTGTCGAGCTGCAGCAGGCAGCGCACGTCGCTTTCCCGGGCGCCCGCGCCATCGATGCTGCGCATCGAGATGCTGCGGTTGTTCGGGTTGTGGCGCTGCAGGCCGGTGCCCAGGCCGCCGACCCAGATCCAGCCGGCATGGTCGACCAGCAGGCTGGTGACCTCGTTGGCCGCCAGCCCGGTCGGATTGCCCGGGTCGTGCCGCAGCTGGCGCAGGCGTCGGCCATCGACCGGGTCGTAGATGTCGATGCCGGTGGCGCGACCCACCCAGACCGGGCCGTCGCGCGGCTGCACCAGCGTGTGGACGGCGCCGCGGCCCGGCCCCTTGCCGGGTGCGGCGTCGTCGAGCAGCCGGCCGCGGCCGGTCAGCGGGTCGATGAGGGCGAGGTCGCCCTGTTGCGTGCCGGCCCAGAGACGACCGTCAGCGGCCTCGAACAGGCTTTGCACGATGCGCCCGCGCAGGCTTTCGGCGCCGTCGGAAAAGGCCGGCTCGAACTGGCTGCTCCCGGGCTGCAGGCGACTCAGCCCCTGCCACGTACCCACCCACAGGACGCCGCGGCGATCGACCCGCAGCGCCTGCACCCGGTCGTCGGGCAGGCTGCCGGCGCGGTCGGTATGGCGGTGGTGTGTCATGCGCCGGGTGGCGGGGTCGTAGCGGGTCAGCCCGCCGCCGGCGCTGCCGATCCAGATCGCGCCGTCGGCGCCTTCGGCCAGCGCGGTGATCGGCGGCTGCGCCTTCAGGGGCTGGACCGCCGTGGCGGCCACGGCGCCGTGCATCGTGATGCGGCCGGTCGCCGGGTCGTAGCCGGCCAGGCCTTCGGAGTCGGTGCCGATCCAGAGGCGGCCATCGCGCGCCGCCAGCATCGGCCGGACCCAGCCCAGGTTGCGCCGGCTCGGGTCGGCGCTCTCGCGCTCCTGCGGACGAAAGGCGTAGCCGTCGTAGCGCACCAGGCCGTCGCCGGTGCCCACCCAGAGAAAGCCGGCGCGGTCCTGCGCCAGGCCGGCGACGACATCGCGCGGTATGGCCCGCCCGCCGACCGACTCGAAGCGTGGCTCCGGGCCGGGCTCGACACCGAGGCGCAGGACGTCGACCCCGTCCTGACGCGCCTGCGAGACACCGGTGGCGAGCAGCGCGGCGAGAAGCAGGCAGGCCAGCGCGCATCGCCCGCCCGCGCGGCGCACGGGCCCCGCCGCCGCGCTGCGCTGCGCCCTGCAGACAGCCGCTATCGCCAAGGAACGGAACTGGATCGATGACATCGTCGGCGCTACCCTGCAGGAAACCTGGTGCCGTGTCGACCGCCAGCCGGCAGGCACCCGGGGTGCAATTTGGCAAGGGCACGGTGGCGAAGGATAGCCATGGAGCAGATGCCGCTCCGGCTCGCGAGCATCGGCCTGATGGCCAGCGCCGATGGTGCGCCGCCGGACGCCCCGCGGCGATCAGCCCGGGTTGTCGAGCGTCATCGGCACCCGTTCGGCCAGCGAGCGCATGCATCCCGTTTTCGCCCGCGCGCAGCGGCTCGCTGCGGGCAGGCGAATCGAGGTCGGCGCTGTCGATGCCGCAGCGTCCGCGGCTGCGGCGTCGCGCAGCGCCACGAATCAGCGGTTGTTTTCCTGGTACCAGTAGATGCGCCGCCGCGGCGCCTGGATCACCGGGCTGACCCGCGAACCCTCGATGCCCGAACTTTTCGGGTTCGGCGCGCCGATGATGAACGGCACCCGAACGCTCTTCGATCCCTGGGCAATGCTGACGATGCCGGCCACCGGGCTCGGCGGCAGACCGCCGCCAGCCAGGATGCTGCCGGTCGGCGCGACGCAGAAAAGCGGCATCGCATAGCTCTTGCCGATGCCGAGGTTCGCGCTGCAGGTCGTCAGCGACGCCGGCGCGCCCGGCCGGTGCGTGCCGAAGTAGCTCGAGCCGCCGATCGTCGTTGCCGCATTCACCACCTTCTCGCCCTGCGCCAGCGCGACGTAGCAGCCGCGGCCGGCAATGCTCGACACCGCGCCGGCGGCGGTGAGGTCGCCGAACACCGTCGGCGTGTGGCTGGCTGGCGGGCCCTTGGCGAGGTTGGTGTCGAAGAGCTGGAAGAAGTGGTCGACGGTGGCGGTCTGCAGCGGCTTCTCGCGGTCGCCCGAGCCGAACAGCAGGGCGGTGAAGCGCCGGGTGACCACCGCATCGGGGCCGAAGAAGAACTTGCGCCCGGTGACGGTGCCGCCGCTGAGATCGGCGACGCGGTAGATCGTCCAGCTGGCCGAGCCCGACCCGCTCGATGTCTCGAAGTCGATCCGCCAGAGCTGGCCGCCGAGGTCGACCGCATAGGCCCGGTCGATGCGGCCGTCGAAGTCCGAGTCGACCAGCGTCACGTCGGCCGCGACGCTGCGCTCGGTGGCGAAGTCGCGCAGCCGCGCGCCGGTGATCGCGTCGAGCACGAAGATGCGGTTGCCGATCGAACCCGGCGTGACGCCGTTCGCGTCCTCGACCGCCGCGTCGTAGCCGGCGCCGAAGACCAGCACCGGATTGGCGTTGCCGGCGATCTGCGCCACCTTGGGTTCGGACCAGGTCTGCGCCAGCTGCGGCAGCTCGGCCGGCGTGCGTTTCCAAAGGAAAACCGGCGCCGCCGGGTTGGTCACGTCGATCGCATAGATGGCCCGGCCGCCGCGACGCAGGCCGACATAGATGATCGCCCGCGCCGTGCTGCCGTCGGCGTTGACCTTCTGGTAGACGCCGATCGGGCCGTCGACGAAATAGTCGCGTGGCGTGGCGTTGGCAAACGGCGAGGTCGTCGCCAGCTGGACCTCGGGCGTGTTGCGGCGCAGCCGGTTGAGCTTGCCGAACAGCTCCTGCGGCACGAAGCTCCAGTAGGGCTCGCCGGCGTTGCTGCCGACCTGGTTGCCGTTGATAGCGTGCAGCATGCCGTCGTTGGCGCCGTAGTAGGCGACGACGCCGATTGAGCCGCCGTAGTTGAGCACGGCAGGCCGCGAATGCAGCACGTCGCCGTGGATCGAAGGCCGCACCGTCGTGGCCGGATTGGTCGACGGGCCGGCTTCGTCGCCGGCGTTGTCGCTGCCGCGAATCCAGTCGATCAGCGCCGCGCGTTCGGCCGCGCCGCTGACCCCGAGCGCGGTATCGGTGACGGCGGCGTTGTCGCTGCTGAACTGGGCTGCGGCATTGCCGCCGAGCGGCGTCGAATCGGCGCAACCGACACAGGTGTAGACCCTGCGCGCCACCTGTGAGGTGGCGTAGAGCGTGCGCAGGCGCTGCGCGGCGGCGCCCTTCTCGACCGCCTCGCCGTCGGGCAGGTCGCTGGCCGAAGGCGGCGTGCCGAGCGGCTGGTTGCTCCAGAAGCTGCTGCCACTGGTCCAGAACGACTGCGCCGACGGACTCAGGAAGCCGGTCGACGCGCTGACCGCCCCCTGGCCGTTGGAATCGACCAGCTGCAGCGCGCCGAGCGGATCGAGCCCGAAGCGGAACTGCTTCAGGTTGCCGCGCCAGCGCGGCCTGGCATCGGCGTCGGGGCGGAACATGCCGATATAGACCTGGTTCAGGTAGGTGCCGCGGGCATTCACCGACACCGGCAGCGTTGCCGACGCGAACACGCTGTTGACCGCCTGGATCTGGTTGAAGATGTCCATCAGCGCCCGCACCAGCGTGTCGGAATCGGCCGCGCTGTGGTAGCTGCCGCCGCCGTGGTTGGCGATGCTGCGGATGAAGTTCGGATACAGGCCGTCGCTGGGCGCGCCGACCACGGCGACGGTGTGCGTGACGATGCCTTGCACGGCTTCCTTGCCGCTCACGTCGGCGCCGCGCATGAAGCGGGCGAATTCGTCGGCCCAGTTGGCCTGGTCGCTGCTCTTGACGACCGACGTGGGATAGGTGATCTGCGCCGTGTCGCCGCCGGCTGCCGCAAGAAGCGCCCTGGCATCGCCGTCCTCCGAACCGCTCGGCGAGCCGTTGGCAATCAGGATGACGTAATTGCGGCCGCACGAATTCGCCGAGGGGCTGAGATAGCGGCCGGCGCCGACCGCTGCCCGGTCCCACTTGGCCCCGCTCATGCCCCGGTACGGCGGCGAGCCCTTGTAGTACAGATAGGCCTCGTAGAGCGCCTTGGCGAACTCGCCCTTGGTGGCGTTGTCCCCCTGCCGCGACAGGCTCTTGATGAGGGTCTTCAGGGCTGCCTTGTTGACGCTCGTCAGCGGCGTGAACGCCTTTCGCGGGTAGGCGCCGTCGGCCGAAGACTCGTTGAGCAGCGCGATGCCGACGTTGTAGAGCGCGTTGTTCGCAGGGTCGGCGACGGCGGTGTTGACCGGCAGCGCGTCGAGCAGGTTGTTCAGCGCGCACTGCTGGATCGCGACCTTCTTGCCCTGATCGGCCGGACCCTGCAAGGTGAGGACGCCGTTTTCGCGGTAGTAGCAATTGGCTGCGCCCGGAATGGCGGCGCTCCAGTTCGACGAGTTGTCGAGCACGAACAGCACGTTCGGCCGGTCCTGCATGCCGCTCACCGACGCATAGACATCGATGTCCTCGGCCGAGGCGGGTGCCACCAGGGCAACCAGTGCCGCGGCCAGCCAGAGCAGCAGACGGTGGATGGAAAAGGCTTTCATGGGAACTTTCGCAGCCGGCTGGGGCGCCGCGCTCATGGACAGCCGTTGCTGGCGTCGCTCGAGAGCGACCGCACCGCAACGCCCTGGTGGACCGCTGCCAGGGCGCCGGTCACGGGGTCCTCGGCCTGGGCCCGCAGGCGCCATTCGCTGTCGGCGCACATCGACTCGCCGACGACGCCGTTGGCGCCGCTGAGGACGATGCCGGCGTTCTGTGCCGCACCGCTGGCGTAGCAGGCGATGTCCTGCGGGTTGGCGGGATCGAGCTCCTCGAAGCGGACGGCATGCAGCCGGTAGCAGCTCGGCGGCGGCGTGAGGCGCGCGTCGTAGTCGCGCTGGTTGTCGCCGTCGATGTCGACCGGGATCGGACCGGCGGCGACCGCCTGCGGGTCGGCGACGAAAAGGGTCGAGCTGATGGTCTGCTCGATCGCCCCCTGGGCCGCCGAAAACGCCTGCTGCCGCGACTGGCCATTGCCGACGGTGCGCAGGTTGGTGGTCCCCGAGTTGAACGCCCAGACGGCGAGCATCGCCATGGCGACGAGCATGATGAGGGCGACGATGAGAGTGGCGCCGGATTGGGGGGGTCTGGCCTGCGGCCGGGCTTGCTTGCCTGCCCGTGGAAGTTGTTCACGGCGTGAAGCTGCGCCACGATCTCGGCACGGCTGCCGAGCTGCTTGCAGCGGTTGTTCACTGCGTGAGGCTGCGCCGGGATTTCGGCCCGGCAGCCGAGTTCCTTTTCTTGCTTGCCCAAGAAAAGGAACCAAAAGAAAGGCGACCCGGCGGCTGCGCCCTCCTGGCTTTCGCCAGGGGGTTCGCTGCGGTGCTCGGGGTCCGGGGCGACCGCAAAACTCGCCCCGGGTACAGGGGCTCAGACAGTTTGCGGCCGGCGGCTTCGCCGCCGCCCCCGCACCCCTGCGCTCCTCGCCGCATCCAACGGGAAGCCCATTCGGCTCGCTTGCGCATCGCCTCGGCCGGCTCGCTTCGCTTCGCCCTCGGTACGCCGCTTTCAGGCGACGCGCAGCGAGCACTCGGAGGCGATGCGAAGCGAGCCGAGTGGGAACTTCCCGTTGGATGCGGCGAGGAGCGCAGGCGGGCGGGGTTGCGGCGCGAAGCGCCGTCGAGCGCACATGTCTGAGCCCCGTACCCGGGGCGAGTTTGCGCGCTCGCCCCGCGCCGCCGAGCACCGCAGCGGACCCTCCTCGCGCAAGCGAGGAGGGCGCAGCCGCCGGGTCGCCTTTCTTTGCCTTTTCTTTGGCGAAGCAAAGAAAGTAGGTCGCCCGCGGGGGCGAAATCCCCGCAGCTGCGCAGCGAATTGCGCAATGCGCTTAAAGAAGTGCTCCGCCCGCACTGTGCACAAGCCCGCCGCAGGCGATAAACAGGCCCCAACTCTCATTGCGCCTCCAGCGCCCCACTCGGATTCACCAGCCGAATCGTCGCGCTGTAAAGGTGCCGCTTGTACCCGTCATCCGGCGTCGTCACCGTGCCCAGGCCGCCGAGCTGGAAGCGCTGCGCGCCGCCGAGCGCGCGTCCCTGCACCTTCTCGAACGAGCGGGTGATGTAGTGCAGCTTGATCGCCATGGCGTTCGACCACTGCGATGCCGGCCCGCCTGCCGCAGGCGCGGCCAGCCAGGTGTCCGGGCTGCCGTTGGCGTCCTGGTCGAAGCCGTATTCGAAGCGCATGTCCTCGATGCCGTCGGCGAGCGCCGTCGTCACCAGTTGCTGGCCGACCAGGTCGACCCGCTTCAGCGTCGGCTCGGTGTCGCTGCGCTCGCCGCAGCGCCGGCAGGTGGCGACGTAGTAGATGCGCGAAATGTAGGGCCGCACCGGATTGACCGCGCTGCAGCCGCGGTCGCGCAGGGTGAAGCCGACCGGGTCGACGCCGACGATCAGTGCCGGCGGCAGGTCGTCGTTGCAGAAGGAAACCTGCGCGTGAAACTCGCCGCGGGCGGCGACCAGCGTCGAAGCCGGCACGGTTTCGGTGCCGAGCCGGCGCAGCGCGATGGCGTGCGTTCCGGGCTTGCGGTCGGCCAGGCACGGCAGCACGTCGTCGGCGCCGAAGCCGGTGATCGGTGACGGCAGCGTCAGCGGCGTCACCGCCCAGCCGGTCGGCGTGGTTTCGCACGGGTCGGGGTCGCTGTAGATCGCCTGGCGCAGCGCAATCTCGCCATAGAAGCCGGCCAGCTGCAGTTCCTCGCGCATCAGCTCGGAGACATAGCGGCCGTTCTCGATCTGCGCGCCGGCGCGCGCCAGGTTGTGGCCGTTGCTCGAGGCATTGGAAAAAAGCAGCAGCAGCGCGGCCACCAGCACCATGCCGATGCCCAGGCCGACCATCAGCTCGATCAGCGTGGCGCCCGCCTGCGGGCGGCGCGACCTCGTGCCGCAGCCCGACTTCATGGTCAGCAGCGCGGGACGGCCGGCGCCGGCGAGGTGTCGCGAAGCCGCGCAATGCAGATCGATGCCGTCGCCACGCGGCGCCGTGCGTCGTTGTCGAAAACCGGGTCGCCCTGGCCGCATCGGCTGGCCGGGGCCGCCGTGCCGACGATGCCCTGCCAGGCCACGGCAACGGTGTAGCGGTCGCTGCTGCCGGCAGCGCGGCTGATGCAACCGCGGGCGCCGATCATGGCGCCGATCAGCTGGCCCTGGCGGGTCTCGGCGCTGCCGCGCAGCAGGTTGCCCCATTCGCAGACGTCGAGCGGCGCACCGGTGAGCCCGCTGCAGTCGGCAACCGGCCCGGCACCGATCAACCCGTCGCGCAAGTAGGCGGCGGCCTGTTCGCGGTTGGCGTTGATGCGGCTGCTCATGTCGTCGACCAGCACCAGCGCCTGGCTGCGCTGGAAGGCCTCGAACTCGGCCGAGGTCGATCGCGCCTGCATGCCGACGAAGCCGAGCAGTCCGAAGGCGCTGACGACGATGGCCACCAGCGCCTCGATCAGCGTCGATCCGGCCTGCTGCCGGGCTTTTGTCTCCCGCCTCGGCAAGCGGCTCACGTGCAAGCCCCCACCTGCGAACGCGCGCGGCCGGAGAGATCGAGATCGACGCAGCGGCCGCCGGCGTTGCCAGGGCTGCTGAGCGAGAAGCGCACGTCGTTGCCCGGCGTCACGACGCGGCCGTTCGACGCGAAGGTAATCGCCGTCGGCGCTTCCGAAACGGCGACCGACAGCGAGCGCGCGGTGCGGCGCCGCAGTTCCTCCGCGGGTGTGACGGTGCTCACCGCCCAGCCGCCTTGCCAGCCGAGGCTGCCCGCCCGCACCTCGACGCTGCGGTTGCGCTTGAGCGCCTCGCTGCGCGCCAGCAGCAGGTCGGTGGTCAGGTCGTAGGCCATCGACTTCAATTCCTGGCTTTCGATGAAGCTGCGAAACGACGGCGCCGTGATGCCGAGCAGGATGGCCAGGATCGCCACCACCACCAGCGATTCGATCGCGGTGACACCGCGCGCGGCTCGGCGAGGGAGGGCACCGCAGAGCGGGTTTCGCGGCATGGCACGCGCTACCAGCAGTTGGCGACGGCGACACCGTCGCGGATGGCGGTCTTGCTGCCGGTCTGGTCGATCGCCAACGTGCCGCAGGCCTCGCGCTGCTGCTCGCCGATCGGCGTGGCGCTGATCGAGAAAACCGGCGGCGGTCCGGGCGTCGCGACCAGCGCGATGGTGTACGAGGCAGCGACGCTGCTCGGCGTCGCCACGCCGATGTCGGCCAGCGAACTGCTGTAGCTGCGCGTGTCGATCAGGAACTGCGTCTGCCGCGCGGCCACCGCCATGACGAACGCCTGCGCCTCGGCGCGGCGCGACTTGCGCATCTGGTCGCGGTAGCTCGGCAGCGCGATCGACGCCAGAATGGCGACGATCACCAGGCCGATCAGCAGCTCGATCAACGTGAAGCCGCTGCTGCCGCAGGCGCGGCCTGGCCTTGCCGGCACGGGCGAGGCCGCAGAGATCGCATCGGCACATGGGCGGAAGGAGATCACGGGACAGGAAGGTAGCAAAGGAGGGAGCACCGGTTTTCGGCAGGACCACGTCCAAGCTGACCCCTTCGGCGGTGGCCTACGTAGAACTACATATCTGCGCCCGTGGCGGTGGATTCGCCCGGACGTGCTGCATGCTGCAGCGCAACATAAAATGAGCGGCTCAGGCCCCGGTCGGCGTACAGCCGGCCGGGGCCTTGTCAACGCCACAGGAGCCCTGAGCATGGTCGAACCGCCGTCGAGCGCCGCGCCCCCGTCGCTGATGCAGCGCATCTCGCTGGCCTTCGGTGCATTTTTCGGCGCCCTGGGCAACCCGGCCTACGCCGGCCGGCTGGCTGCGCTGCGGGATGCTGCCGAGGCGCCGGTCGACGCCGGTGCAGCGGCTGAAGTGCCTGCGCCCGCGCCCGTTGCACCGGTGCTGCGCGAAAGCGGCCCCGAGGCTGCGTTGCAGCTGCTCGGCCTGCTGCAGCGCGAGGCCCGGCTGATCGACTTCCTCGAAGAGGACATCGACCAGCATGGCGATGCCGATATCGGCGTCGCCGCGCGCGTCGTCCACCAGGGTTGCCGCAAGGTGCTGCGCGAGCATTTCAGCATCGAGCCGGTGCGCGGCGAGGCCGAAGGCAGCCGGGTCACGCTCGACGCCGGTTTCGACGCCGCGGCCATCCGCCTGACCGGCAACGTCGTCGGCACGGCGCCGTTTCGCGGCAGCCTGAGCCACCGTGGCTGGCGTGTCGCCGAGGTGCGGCTGCCGAAGCTGGCCGAACGCCACGACGCTGCGGTGCTGGCGCCGGCCGAAGTCGAACTCTGAAGCCCTTGCGGAACGCCCGATGACCAGCCCCCACTATTCGATCGGTATCGACCTGGGCACGACGCATTGCGCGCTGGCCTGGCTCGACATCGCCGCCAGCGACGGCGAGGCCACGCGCCACGGCGTGCTCGACATTCCGCAGCTGACCGCACCGGGAACCGTCGAGCAGCCCAAGCTGCTGCCGTCGTTCCTCTACCTGCCGCATCCCGACGAGCTGGCGCCCGGCGAGCTGAGCCTGCCGTGGGCCGGGCCGACCGACGCGATCGCCGGCGAGCTGGCGCGCAGCCGCGGTGCGCTGACGCCGATCCGGCTGGTGTCGAGCGCCAAGAGCTGGCTGTGCCATCCCGGCGTCGATCGCCGCGCCGCGATCCTGCCCAACGGCGCGCCGGCCGAAGTGCCGCACGTCTCGCCGCTCGATGCGTCGATCCGCTACCTGTCGCACCTGCGCGCTGCCTGGGACCAGGCGCACCCGGAGGCGCCGTTCGCCGCGCAAAGCGTCACGGTGACGATCCCGGCGTCGTTCGACCCCGCCGCGCGCGAGCTGACCGCCGAAGCGGCGCGCGCTGCGGGCTTCGAATCGCTGGTGCTGCTCGAGGAGCCGCAGGCCGCGCTCTACAGCTGGATCCAGCAGAGCGCCGGCGGCTGGCGCAAGGCCGTCAAGCCGGGCGACGTGATCCTGGTGGTCGACGTCGGCGGCGGCACCAGCGACTTTTCGCTGATCGCGGTGGTCGAGCGCGAGGGCAACCTCGAACTGCACCGGGTCGCGGTCGGCGACCACATCCTGCTCGGCGGCGACAACATGGACCTGGCGCTGGCGCATGGCGTCGCGCGCAAGCTGGCGGCCGAAGGCAAGACGCTCGACCCGTGGCAGATGCGCGGCCTGACCTTCGCCTGCCGCAGCGCCAAGGAGGCGCTGCTCGGCGACGCCACGCTGCAGTCGCTGCCGATCGTCGTGCCGAGCCGCGGCTCGAAGCTGATTGGCGGCTCGATCCGCACCGAGCTGGCCCGCGCCGAGGTCGACGCGACGATCCTCGAAGGCTTCTTCCCGCAGGTCGACGCCTCGGCGCGGCCGCAGGGCCGGGCTCGCGCCGGGTTGACGCAGATCGGCCTGCCGTATGCGCAGGACGCGGCAGTGACGCGGCACCTGGCGGCCTTCCTCGGCCGGCAGGTCGCGGCGACGGCCGAGCTCGACGGCTTTGCTGCCGCAGCCGGTGCCGAAGAGGCCGGCTTCCTGCATCCGACTGCCGTGCTCTTCAACGGCGGCGTGTTCCGCTCGCCGCTGCTGGCCGAGCGCACGCTGGCGACGATCAACGCCTGGCTGGCCGCCGACGGCGCGGCACCGGCGCGGATGCTCGACGGCGCCGATCTCGACCTGGCGGTGGCGCGCGGCGCCGCCTACCATGGCCATGTCCGCGAAGGCGGCGGCGTGCGCATTCGTGGCGGCACCGCGCGCGCCCATTACGTCGCGGTCGAATCGGCGATGCCGGCGGTGCCGGGGCTCGAGGCGCCCTTCCAGGCGCTTTGCGTGGCACCCTTCGGCATGGAAGAGGGCAGCCAGACGGCGATCGCCACCCAGCAGTTCGGCCTGCGTGTCGGCGAACCGGTGCACTTCCGCTTCTTCGGCTCGACCGTGCGGCGCCAGGACGCCGCTGGCACGCTGCTCGATTTCTGGGCGCCCGACGAGCTGCAGGAACTCGAGGAAATCCAGGTCACGCTGCCCGCCGACGGTCGCCCGCCCGGCGACGTCGTCGCCGTGACGCTGCAGGCCGCCGTCACCGAGACCGGCACGCTCGAACTCTCGGCGCAGCCCGAAGGCGGCGGCGAGCGCTGGAAGGTCGAGTTCGACGTTCGTGGGAATTCCTGAGTGAATCCTTGCGCAGCAGGTGCCTGGGCTGCGAGGGAGCGGGGCTGAATGCCGTCCTGGCCGGAGCGGGCCGCGGTCAGCGGGTAGGCAGCGCCGTTCATGTCCCCCGGACCCGGCCTGCGGCCGAGTCCTCCTCCTTTACTTCACTGCGCCGCCCACCCACTGCCCGCGTCCTGCCACCGCTCGTTGCCCGGGAGCGCCCACCTGAGCGGAGCCCGAGCGGGTCGAGTGGGTGTCGTGCAGAGCGAGGTCAAGGAGGAGAGACGGGCGGAGCCCGGCTCGGGGGACACGAGCGTCGCACGGCACCCGCTCGGCACGACTCCGCTCGCCTGTTGGCACGTTCTGCCATGAGTGCGCATCCCCGAAGCGGCGTGCCGCTGCACAGTCAGCATGGCGGGCTTCGAGCGGGCCGCGGCCAGCGGGTGGGTAGCTCCGTTCATGTCCCCCGGACCCGGCCTGCGGCCGAGTCCTCCTCCTTTACTTCACTGCGCCACCCACCCACTGCCCGCGTCCTGCCACCGCTCGTTGCCTGGGACCGCGCACCTGAGCGGTGCCCGAGCGGGTCGAGTGGGTGTCGTGCAGAGCGAGGTAAAGGAGGAGAGCCGGGCGGAGCCCGGCTCGGGGGACACGAGCGTCGCACGGCACCTGCTCGGCACGATCCCGCTCGCCTGTTGGCAGGTTCTGTCTGGGTCGCCTGGAGCATGGAACTGGGCGCGCATTCCCGAAGCGGCGTGCCGCTGCACAGTCAACGTGGCGGCCTTGGAGCGGGCCGCGGTCAGCGGGTAGGCAGCTCCGTTCATGTCCCCCGGACCCGGCCGCTGGCCGCGTCCTCCTCCTTTACTTCACTGCGCCACCCACCCACTGCCCGCGTCCTGCCACCGCTCGTTGCCTGGGAGCGCGCACCTGAGCGGTACCCGATCGGGTCGAGTGGGTGTCGTGCAGAGCGAGGTAAAGGAGGAGAGACGGGCATCGCCCGTCTCGGGGGACACGAGCGTCGCACGGCACCCGCTCGGCACGATCCCGCTCCCCGCTACAGCTGCAAACAACGCCGCAGAAGCAGCTCAAGATGAGCGCTCCACCGCGCTACTGCGTCGGCATCGACCTGGGCACCACGCACACGGTGGTGGCCTATGCCGATGCTGCGGTCGCCGATGCGATCCACTTATTCGATATCGAGCAGTTGGTGGCGCCGGGCGAAGTGGCTGCGCAGCCGCTGCTGCCGTCGCTGCGCTACCACCCGGCCGAGGGCGAGCTGGCGGCGGGCGAACTGCAGTTGCCGTGGCTTGCGGCGGACGTGGCGGGGGTGCCGCAGGCGGTTGTCGGCAGTCTGGCGCGGCGGCTGGGCGCGCAGGTGCCGGGGCGGGTCGTGGCGAGCGCGAAAAGCTGGCTGTCGCATGGCGGCGTCGACCGCACGGCGGCGATCCTGCCGTGGGGTGCCGATGCCAGCGTCGCGCGGGTGTCGCCGGTGGCGGCGAGCGCCAGCTACCTGGCGCATGTGCGCTCGGCATGGGACGCGCGCTTTCCGTCGCATCCTCTGACGGAGCAGCAGCTGGTGCTGACGCTGCCGGCGTCGTTCGACGAGGCCGCTCGCGCGCTGACGCTCGATGCCGCGCGGCTGGCCGGCCTGCCGCGGCTGCAGCTGCTGGAGGAGCCGCAGGCGGTGTTCTACGACTGGCTGTTTCGCCATCGCGACCGGCTCGCGGAGGCGCTGTCGGCCAGCCGGCTGGTGCTGGTCTGCGATGTCGGCGGCGGCACCAGCGACTTCAGCCTGATCCGCATCGACGCGGCGCGCGAGGGCGAGACCGCGCCGCAGCTGACGCGCGTGGCCGTCGGCAACCACCTGATGCTCGGTGGCGACAACATGGACCTGGCGCTGGCGCACCGCGTCGAGGCGCGGCTCGCCGGTGACGCCGGCGCGGGCGGGCGTGCCGCGCCGATTTCCGCCGGGCGGCTGTCGCAGTTGCTCGAACGCTGCCGCAGCGCGAAGGAGCAGCTGCTGGCCGCCGATGCGCCCGATTCGGTGCGCGTTGCGCTGCTCGGCGCCGGGCGGGCGCTGGTCGGCGGCACGCAATCGGCGTTGCTCGGCCGGGATGAAGTCGAGCAGTGGATCGTCGACGGCTTCTTTCCGCGCGTCGACCTGCAGGCGCCGCTGCTGCGTGGTCGCAGCGGCATCGTCGAGTTCGGCCTGCCGTACGCCAGCGACCCGGCGATCAGCCGGCACCTGGCTGCCTTCCTGCGCCAGCAGGCCGCGGCCTGCGACGGCGCGCTGCCCGACACGCTGCTGCTCAACGGCGGCGTGTTCCGCGGTGCGGCGCTGGCAGAGCGGCTGCAGCAGCAGCTGGCGGATTGGCGCGGTGCGCCGCTGCACCTGCTCGACAACGCCGATCCGGATACCGCGGTCGCCCGCGGCGCGGTGGCGTTTGCGCTGGCGCGCCAGCGCCGCTCGCCGCAGATCGGCGGCGGGTCGGCGCGCAGCTACTTCCTGGTGCTCGACGCGGCGCGGCCGAAGGACGGCGAGGCGCCGCCGCGGCGCGCCGTCTGCGTGCTGCCGCGCGGCGCCGAGCCCGGTCGCGAATGGCGCCTCGCCGAGCGCACCTTCGCACTGCGACTCGGCCAGCCGGTGCGGTTTCACCTGGTCTCGTCGGTTGCCGACGCGCCGGGCGAGTCGCCGCCGCAGCTCGGCCAGATCGTCGAGCTCGACGGCGGCGATTACCGGCCGCTGCCGCCGCTGGCCAGCGTGGTCGCCGCCGAGGCCGGGCGGCGCGAGGCCCGGGTGCAGCTGGAGACGGTGCTCACCGAAGTCGGCACGCTGCAGCTGCAGTGCGTCTCGATGGCCGATGCAGCGCAGCGCTGGCAGCTCGAGTTCGAGCTGCGCGTGGCCGACGCGTCCGATACCGAGCTGCAGTCCGGCGAAGCGCTGCCGAAGGTCCCCGGGTTGGGCGCCGCGGTCGATCTCATCGACCAGGTCTTCGGCAGCCGCTCGCGCGAGGTCGATGCCAGGGCGGTGCGGCAGTTGCGCGCGCAGCTCGAGCAGCGGCTCGGCGCGCGCGAGCGCTGGCCGACGCCGCTGCTGCGCCAGCTGTTCGACGCGCTGTGGCGCGGCGCGCGCAACCGGCGGCGCTCGGCCGACCACGAGCGCATCTGGCTGAATCTGGCCGGCTGGTGCCTGCGCCCGGGCTTCGGCGCGCCACTCGACGAATGGCGGGTGCAGCAGCTGTGGACGCTGTTCGAGCACGGCGTGCAGCACGGCGGCGACGCGCAGGTCTCGGCCGAGTGGTGGACGCTGTGGCGGCGCGCCGCCGGCGGCCTCGATGCCGACGCGCAGCGCCGGCTGCTCGACGACTTTGCCTACAACCTGCAGGGCCGCGCCGCCGGTGTGGAGCGGCCGCCGCGGCTGGTCAAGGGCGGCGAGGACGACATGGTGCGGCTGATCGCCGCGCTGGAGCGGATCGATCCCGAGCACAAGGCCGAGATCGGCGACTGGCTGCTCGGCCGCATCGCCACCGCCCTGCGCCGCGGCGACGAAGCGCCGCCGCCGCGCGGCGGGCGGCTCGATGCCGACCGGCTGCTCTGGGCGCTCGGCCGGCTCGGCGCCCGCCGGCCGCTGCATGCCAGCGCGCACCAGGTGCTGCCGGCCGAAACGGCCACGCACTGGCTCGACACGCTGCTGGCGCTCGACTGGAAACGCACGCCGGCGGCGGCGTTCGCGGCGGCGCATCTGGCACGCGTGTGTGGCGACCGTTCGCGCGACCTGCCCGACGTGCTGCGCGAGCGCGTCGCCGAACGGCTGCAGGCGGCCCGCGTGGCGCCGCACTGGGTGGCGATGGTGCGCGAGCAGGTCGAACTCGACGAGGCCGGCGAGCGCCAGGCCTATGGCGAGGCCCTGCCACCGGGGCTGCGGCTGATCGGCTGAATCGCCGGGCCACCGACCGGCTGAATTTCACGCCGGCCGGGACTCGCGCTTGCCTTTTTTGCCGCGCTCGTCGCGCCGCCTCGGTACGCTCGCCCCATGTCTGATCCTCGTTCTTCCCCCGCTGTCTCGAAGTGGGCCGCACTGCGCGCCTGGGCCACCCCGGAGCGGCTGCGTCGCGCCGGCGTCTGGAGCCTGGTCGGCTCGGCCGGGCTGGCTGCGCTGCTGGTGGGTTATGTCATGGTGCTGATCCCGTTGACGCCGAGCGTCGAGGAGGTGCGCCAGGCACAGGTTGCGCAGGGCAGCGTGCTGCTCTCCGAGGACGGCGTCGTGCTCGCCGATTTCTCTCGCGCCCAGCAGGAGCCGGTGCCGCTGGCGAAGATCTCGAAGCACGTCGTCGACGCGCTGATCGCCACCGAGGACCAGCGCTTCTACGAGCACCGCGGCGTCGACGTCCGGCGCACGCTGGGCGCGGTGCTGCACACGATGCGCGGCGACACCCAGGGCGGCTCGACGATCACCCAGCAGCTGGCGCGCAACCTCTTCCCCGAGGAAATCGGCCGGGCGCGCAACATCAACCGCAAGGTCAAGGAAGCCATCACGGCGCTGCGCATCGAGCGCGTCTGGGACAAGCAGCGCATCCTGGAGACCTACCTCAACACGGCGCCCTTCCTCTACAACGTCGTCGGCATCGAGCTGGCGGCGCGCACCTATTTCGACAAGTCCGCAGCCGACCTCGACCTGCTGCAGAGCGCCACGCTCGTCGGCATGCTCAAGGGCACGCACTACTACAACCCGGTGATCAACCCGGAGCGGGCGAAGAAGCGCCGCAACGTGGTGCTGGGGCAGATGGTCAAGCGCCAGCACATCGGCGCTGCCGACCTGGAGCAGTTGCGCGAACAGCCGCTCGGCGTCGGGTTGAATCGGCAGAGCGAAGCCAACGGCCCGGCTCCGCATTTCGCCGCGCAGGCGCGCAAGTGGCTGATCGAATGGGCCGACCAGAACGACTACAACCTCTACACCGACGGTCTGAAGGTGCAGACGACGATCGATTCGCGGCTGCAGGCCGCGGCCATGGCGGCCGTCGAGCGGCAGGGGCTGGCGCTGCAGAACGTCGCCGACGTCGAATGGAGCGCACGGGCGATTCCGCCGGTTTCGACCTCGCCTGAAAGCTATGCCCGGCAGCGTTCGCGGGTCGATCCGTTCGGTTACTTGTGGAACGGCCGGCGCGACCTCGTCGAGGCCTTCTTGCGCGAGACGCCCGAATTCCGCAAGGCGGCGGCCGCGGGCGGCGGCGAGGCCCTGGCGCTGCGCCGCGTCGCCGCCGACCGGGCGGTCATGGAAAGGCTGCGCCAGCAAAAGAGCCGGCTCGAATCGGGTTTCGTCGCCATCGACCCGACCAGTGGCGAGATCCGGGCGTGGGTCGGCAGCCGCGACTTCGATCGCGACGAGTACGACCACGTCGCGCTGGCCGCGCGCCAGCCCGGGTCGACCTTCAAGCCGTTCGTCTACGGCGCGGCGCTCGAACGCGGCTTCGACGTCGATCGCCAATACCCCGATACCGCCATCGAGCTGAAGCTGCCCGACGGCAGCGTCTGGCGGCCCACCGACATGAACGGCCCGAGCGGCCGGATGATGACCCTGCGCGACGGGCTGGTGTACTCGAAGAACACGATCACCGCGCAGGTGATGCAGGAAGTCGGCGCGGGCGACGTGGCGCGGCTGGCCACCGCCATGGGCGTCGACCGCAGCGAGCTCGACCCGGTGCCGTCGCTGGCGCTCGGAACCAGCCCGGTGACACTGCTGGAAATGGTCAGCAGCTACGCGACGATCGCCAGCGAGGGCAGCCACCGCAAGCCGCTCTACATCAAGCGCATCACCGACCGCAGCGGCGAGGTGCTGGCCGAGTTCGTCCCCGAGTCGCCGCAGCGGGCGATGTCGGCGAACACGGCCAACGACCTGATCGACATGATGCGCGGCGTCGTCGCCCGCGGCACCGCGACGCAGATGAAGACGCGCTTCAACGTCACCGCCGATGTGGCCGGCAAGACCGGCACGACGCAGAACAACAGCGACGGCTGGTTCATCCTGATGCACCCGAAGCTGGTGGCCGGCGCCTGGGTCGGCTTCAACGACCAGCGGGTGACGATGCGCAGCGACCACTGGGGCCAGGGCGGCCACAACGCGCTGCTGGTGGTCGGTGATTTCTTCGGCAAGGTGCTGCAGGCGGAACTGGTCGACCCGAAGGCCACCTTCGCGCCGCCCCGCCGGCCGCCGGCGCCGCCGCCGACCGAGGCACCTGTGGTCGAAGCGGCCGGCATGCCGAGCCCGGCTGCCGACGCCTTCCCGGTGCCGGCCGAGGTGGTTGCCGCGCCTGCCCCGGGCGTGTTCGCGCGCCGCGACGCCAACGGGCTGCTGCTGACCGACGCGCCCGTCGCCGCGGCGAGCCGCAGCGACGAACCGGTGCCGCGCAGCGCCGAGGAGATCGAGCGCGCACCCGGCCTGCGCAGCCGCGGCGCACGCCCCGAGGGCGATGGCGGACGGTCCAGGCCGCTGCCGCTGGAGCGGCAGTTGCCGCCCGGCGCACCGCCGCTGCCGACGGTGATCATGTCGCCGCCGGCGGAGCTGCCGAATGCACCGCCGGTGCGCCCGGCTGCACCTGCAGCACCGGCGACACCGGCCCCACCGGCCTCTTCCCCTGCGCCCGCCCCGGCGCCCGCCCCGCGCCCGCACCCGCCCCGCGCACCTGCACCCGCACCCGCACCTGCACCCGCACCTGCACCTGCACCCGCACCTGCACCTGCACCTGCACCTCCCGCCCCACCCCCGGCGCCGCTGACACCCCCGCCGCCTGCGGCCCCTGTGGCATCCCCTGCCCGACCGCCTGCTGCCGCGCCGGACCCGGCGCCGCCGGCCCCCGGCTGAGGCGGCGCCTTCCTGCGACCGGCAGCGCGGGGAGAATCCTGCCCGGATCGGCCGTGTCGGCCGCGTAGTGGCCAACGCACACGCTGTCAGCGGCGTGCGGCAGCGGCGCCCTGAAGGATTCGGACCATGAACATCGGCAAGGTGGTGATCGTCGGCGGTGGACACGCGGCTGCACAGCTGTGCAGTGCGTTGGCCGAGGCGGGAGAAGCGTCGGGCATCCAGCTCATCTGCGAGGAGGGCGAGCTGCCCTACCAGCGGCCGCCGCTGTCGAAGGCGTTCCTGAAGAGCGTCGAGCAGACGGTGCAACTGCACCGCGCCGAGAGCTGGTATGCCGAGCGCGGCATTGCGGTCCATCGCGGCGACCGCGCTGTCGCGATCGACCGCGCGCAGCGCTGCGTCACCCTGGCTTCGGGCACGCGGATCGACTACGACGCGCTGGTGCTTGCCACCGGCACGCGGGCGAGGCGGCTGCCGAACCTGCCCGAGGGGCTCGACAACGTGGCCGTGCTGCGCACCGCTGCCGATGCCGTTGCGCTGCGCGCGCGGCTGCATGCCGCGCCGGCGCTGACCGTCATCGGCAGCGGCTTCATCGGCCTGGAGATCGCCGCAACGGCGCGGCAGCTCGGCGTCGCGGTCGAGGTTCTCGAAAGCGCGCCGCGGCCGCTTGCCCGCTCGGTGTCGCCCGAACTGGCGGCGCATGTCGAGGCGGTGCACCGCCAGGCCGGCACCCGGCTGCGCCTGGGTGTGCGCGTCGGCGAGTTCGAAGTCGACCACGACCGGGTCGTGGCGCTGCAGGTCGACGGCATCCGCCAGGAAGTCGGCCTGCTCGTGCTCGGAATCGGCGCGGTCCCCGAAACCACGCTGGCGCACCAGGCCGGGCTGGAGGTCGACAACGGCATCCATGTCGATGCCTTCATGCGCACCTCGGACCCGGCGATCCTGGCGATCGGCGATTGCACCAGCTTTCCCGAGCCGCGCAGCGGCAGCCGTTGCCGGCTCGAATCGGTGCAGAACGCCAGCGACCAGGCCAAGACGGCTGCGGCCACGCTGCTCGGCCGGCCCGCGCCGTACCAGGCGCTGCCGTGGTTCTGGTCGGAGCAGGGCAGCATGCGGCTGCAGATGGCGGGGCTGATGCCGGCCGACGGCGTGCGCCACCGCCGCGCTGCCACCGGAGCGGAAAGCTTCTCGCTGCTGCACTACGTCGGCGAGCGCTTCGTCTGCATCGAGTCGGTCAACGCCTCGCCGGACCACATTGCCGCGCGCAAGCTGCTCGAAGCCGGCAAGAGCCCGCCGGCTGCGGCGGCGGCGGACCCGGCCATCGCGCTGAAGAGCTTTCTGTAGGAAGGGGTCGGGGCGTCCGGCATCGTGAAGCGGCAGTGCGACGCGAGGGCCGCGCGGGCATGGACACGCCCAGCGGGATTTACAGGCGACACTTCCCCATTGCCACTCGACGAGACAGACCATGCCTTCCGGTGAGGGTTCGCGTGAGGTCGACGCTGACGCCGCCCCGCATGCGCCCGGCCATCTTCTGTCGCCAGACATTCATGAGATGCCGCCCCGGCAGCTCGAGCCGCTGCCGTGCGGCAATGCGCTGGCGCTGTTCCGGCGCCTGTTCAGCCACAGCGGCGACGCGGCGCTGCTGACGCGCCCGAGCGGCGAGTTCCTCGCCGCCAATGCCGCGGCGTGTGCGCTGTTCGGCGCCAGCGAAGCGGCGCTGCTCGAACGCTCGCGCGAAGGCGGACACCGCAGCCTCGCCGACCCCGGCGACCCGCGCCTGGCGGCCGCCATCGAGGCTCGCGCGCGCGACGGCAGCGCCCACGCCGAGATGCGCCTGCGCCGGTTCAGCGGCGAGAGCTTCGACGCCGATGTGTCTTCGGTGCTGTTCCTCGACGAAGGCGGCGAGCCGACCTCGCTGCTGACCGTGCGCGACATCTCCGCCCAGCGCGGCGCCGAGCGCGAGGTGCGAGCGCTCGAGCAACGCCTGGGTTTCGCGCTCGACTCGGCGGGCATCGGCGACTGGGACATGGACCTGCGCACCAACGTGGCGTATAGGTCCCTGCGCCACGACCAGTGTTTCGGCTACACCGAGGCGGTGCCGACCTGGGGCTACGACACCTTTCTCGCGCATGTCCATGCCGACGACCGCGAGCGCGTCGACGCCGCTTACCGCCGCGCGATGGCCGGCGACAGCGAGTACGACGTCGAGTTCCGCACGCGGTGGCCCGATGGCTCGCTGCACTGGCTCTGGAGCAAGGGGCGCTTCTACTTCGACGATGCCGGTGCGATGTGTCGCGTCGCGGGCATCCAAGTCGACATCAGTGCGCGCCGCTTTGCTGCCGACGCGCTCGAGGCGCTTCGCACGCAGACCGAGCGCCACGAACGGATGCTGACCAGCGCGCTGAACGCGATGCAGGATTTCGCGCATATCTACGATCGTGACGGGCGATTCGTGTTCGTCAACCGGCCGTTGCTCGACTTGTGGCAGGTGGGCCTCGAGCAGGTGCTCGGCAAGAACTTCGTCGAACTCGGCTACCCGCCCGAGCTGGCAGCGCGGCTGCAGGCGCAATTGCGAGACGTCGTGTCGACCCGGTGCAGCGTCACCGATGAAACCCCCTACACCAGCCCGGCCGGCGAGGAGGGCTGGTACGAGTACATCTTCTCGCCGGTGCTGGGCCCGGACGGCGACGTCGAATTCGTCGTCGGCTCGAGCCGCGACATCACCGAGCGCGTGCGCAACACGCAGGCCCTGGAGGCGAGCGCAGCCGAGTTTCGCATCCTGGCCGAATCGATGCCGCAGATCGTCTGGGCAGCGCGGCCCGATGGCTGGCATGTCCACTTCAACCAGCAATGGACGGACTACACCGGGCTGTCGCTCGAGGCGAGCCTCGGCCACGGCTGGAATCCGCCGTTCCACCCGGACGATCGCGAGCGCGCGGCGGCGCGCTGGCGCCAGGCGACCGAGAGCGGCGAGCCGTATGAATTCGAGGGCCGGCTGCGCCGCGCCGATGGCGTCTACCACTGGGTGCTCGGCCGCGCCCTGCCGCTGCGCGACAGCACCGGCACCATCGTCAAGTGGTTCGGCACCTGCACCGACATCGACGAACTGAAGAAGGCGCAGCTGAGCGTGGCCGCCAGCAACCGTGCCCTGCTCGACAGCGAGCAACGCTACCGCTCGCTGTTCGAGCAGAACAACGCCGGCGTGTACTCGCTCGATCGCTCGGGCCATGTGGTCGCCGCCAACGCGGCCTTCCTGCGCCTGGTCGGCTACACCGCCGAGGAGGCCCTGGCAATGGACTCCACGCGCCTGGTCGCGCCCGAGTGCCGTGCCGTGGTTGCGGCGCGTTTCCAGCAGGCGCTGGCTGGCGAGGCGGTGCACTACGAATCGGTCCGCCTGCATCGCGACGGCCGGCGCATCGAAGTCGACGTGAACTACCAGCCGCTGCTGGTCGACGGCGCCATTGCGGGCGTGCACAGCATCGTGCGGGACATCACCGTCGAGCGCCGCGCGCAGGACGCGATCCGCACCCAGGCGCACATGCTCGACAGCATCGGCCAGGCCGTGATCGCGACCGACCTCTCCGGCACGGTGACCTACCTCAACCGCTTCGCCGAGGGGCTGTACGGATGGACGGCGGCCGAGGGAGTCGGCTGCAATGTCCTCGACATCGTGGTGCCGGAGGCCGGGCGCTCGGAGGGCGCCGAGATCCTCGCGCTCATGGACGGCGGCGACACCTGGCGCGGCGAGTTCCGGGTGCGCCGCCGCGACGGCGCGGAGTTCACCGCCGCGGTGACGCTCGCCTTGCTGCGCGACCGCGACGGCAGCGCAACGGGCGTGGTCGGCGTCTCCGAAGACGTCAGCGAACGGCTGCGCATCGAGGAGGCCTTGCGCCGGCAGAATGCCCTGCTGGCGAACGCGCAGCGCGTGGCCGGAATGGGCGTCTGGGAACTGGACGTACCGGCCAACCACCTGGCCTGGTCCGCCGAGACGCACCGCATCTTCGGCATCGCACCGGACGCCTTCGACAACACCTTCGAGGGCTTCATGTCGCTGGTGCATCCGGACGATGCCCGCTGGATGAAGCCGCTCTACGAAGCGCCGCCGACCGGCTCCATGGTTCGAACTCGAATACCGCATTCGCCGGCCGGACGGGGTCGAGCGGGTCGTCCTCGAACGCGGCGAGATCGTCTGCGACGCCGCCGGCCAGCCGGTGCGCAAGAGCGGCGTGGTGATGGACGTTACCGAGCGCCGGCGCGAGCAGGACGCCTTGCGTGAGTTGAATGCCGGGCTCGAGGCGCGGGTGGCAGCGCGCACGACCGAGCTCGACCAGGCCAACCGCGCACTCGCGCTCGAGGTCGCCGAACGCAGCTCGATGCTGGCCGAGGTGAAACGCAGCGAAGCGCGCCTGCGCGCGCTCACCCACCTCTCGGCGGACTGGTTCTGGGAACAGGGCGCCGATCTGCGCTTCGTGCAGATCGTCAGCGGTGACAGCGATCTCCCCGGCCTGCCGGCCGATGCCCACATCGGCGCCCTGCGCTGGGAGCTGCCGTACACCGACATCGACGGTGGCGATTGGGGGCCGCACCAGGCGTTGGTCGCCGCGCGCCAGCCGTTTCGCGATCTGCTGCTGCGGCGCGCACTTCCCTCAGGCGAACGCTTCGTACAGGTCAGCGGAACGCCGCACCATGCCCCCGACGGCTCGTTCGCCGGCTACCTGGGCATCGCCCGCGACGTGACGCATACCAAGCGGGCCGAGCTGGAGCTGATTGCAGCGCGCGACGCGGCCGATGCGGCCAACCGCGCAAAGAGCGAGTTCCTGGCAGCGATGAGCCATGAAATCCGCACGCCGATGAACGGCGTGATCGGCATGCTCGAGGTCCTGCAGCAGGCCGGCCTGAGCGGCGAGCAGGTCGAGATCGTCGACGTGATCCGCGAATCGGCGTTCGGGCTGCTCGCGATCATCGAGGACATCCTCGATTTCTCGAAGATCGAGGCCGGCAAGATGGAGGTCGAGCGCGAGCCGCTGCAGCTTGCCGAAATCGTCGAAAAGGCCTGCGCGATGCTCGCGCCGACGGCCGCGCGCGCGAAGGTGGCACTGACCGTGTTCGTCGACCCGGCGATTCCCGATTCGATGCTCGGCGACGCCGGCCGGTTGCGCCAGGTTCTGCTCAACCTCCTGAGCAACGCCATCAAGTTCTCAGCCGGTCGCGCGACGCGCGGCCGGGTCGCGGTACGCGCGCGGCTTGTCGAACGGTTGCCCGGCTGCGCCAGTGTCGAACTGAGCGTCGCCGACAACGGCATCGGCATCGATGCGCCGGCACTCGCACGCCTCTTCAGGCCGTTCGCGCAAGCCGACAGCTCGACCACGCGGCGCTACGGTGGCACGGGGCTCGGTTTGGCGATCTCGAAGACGCTGATGGAGTTGATGGCCGGCCAGATCGACGTGCGCAGCGAGCCGAATGCCGGCTCGACCTTCACCTTGAGGCTGACCCTGCCGCTGCACGACGAGGGCGTGGCGATCGACGATGGCCGCAACCGCTATTCGCGGCCTGCAGTGCCGCATTGTCGGCAGCGACCAGCCGCTCGGCGCCGACCTTGCGACCTACCTCGTCGACGCCGGCGTGGCAGTCGAAACCGCACCCGACCTGGCCAGTGCGGCTGCGGCAGGCCCCACGCCGGGTGCGTGGACCTGGCTGGTGCTGCCCGATCTGCATGCCACCGACATGGGGCAGTTGCGCGCACTGGCAGGCCGTGCCTCGAGTGCGCCGACCCGCTTCGTGCTGCTCAGCCACGGTGCCCGGCGCCGGCCGCGGATCATTGCGCCCGACCTGGTGACGGTCGGCGCGGACGCGCTGAGGCGGCGCACCCTGTTCACGGCACTCGCCATTGCCAACGACGGCGACCGTGCAGCGGCAGCGAACGAAACGCCCGCATTCGTGCCGCGCCCCGCGATGCCAACTGCAAGCGTCGCGCCGCAGGCTCCTGCGCAACCTGCAGCCGGGCCGCAGCGCCGCCTGGTGCTGGTGGTTGACGACAATGCCGTCAATCGCACGGTGATCGTTCGCCAGCTCCAGCTCGTCGGCGTCGCGGCCGAGGTCTGCGCCGATGGCGGCGAGGCGCTGCAGCGCTGGCGCAGTGGCGAGTTCGCGCTGCTGCTCACCGACTTGCACATGCCCGGTATCAACGGCTACGAACTCGCCGCGTTGATCCGGCGCGAAGAGGCCCCTGGCCAGCGCGCGCCGATCATTGCACTGACCGCCAACGCGTTGCAGTCCGAGCAGCGCCGCTGCCTCGCCAGCGGCATGGATGCCTGCCTGACCAAGCCGGTGCCGCTGGCGCTGCTGAGGGAAACACTCGACGCCTGGCTCGACCCCGAGCAGGCCGCAGCGCTGCGCCGTGCTGCCGAGGGCGGCACGCCGGGCAGCGGCATCGTCGACGCTGCGTCGCGCCCCTGAAGCGCGAACGGTGTCACGCGAGCTTCGAAGGCTGCGACCACCCCGGATCGCCCGGGGGGCCAGTCACCACCCGCACGCTGGCGTCGCCGTTCAGGCCTCCGTCGGCAACCCGGCCGACCGCTGGTCGAGAAACGCCCCGACCCGGTCCAACTCACCGTGCAGGCGCGTCAGCAGGGCCTCCAGCCCGCTGGTCCCGTCGCCGGCAGCCGAAGCTTCGACGCTGGCGCACAACCTGCCGAGCGCCAGCGCCCCGATCGCATTCGCGCTCGATTTCAGCTTGTGCGCGGCGTCTGCGACACCGCGCAGCTCGGCGTTTTCCCGGGCCTGGGCCAAGGCCTTGCACACCTCGGCGGCGGTGATGCGGAAGGAATCCAGCACATCGGCAATCGCCGCGTCGTCGTCGCCGATCAGGGCCCTCAGCACCGCCAGGTCCACCGCGGGCGCTGCGGCCGGTGTCTGCGCTGGCGCCGCGTCGGCCGCGCCCCCGGTCGACGCTTCGCCAGGGGTGGCGTCGCCAGCGGCAGGCAGCCACGCCTCGAGGGCTGCCTGCAGCCGCGCCAGGCGCACCGGCTTGGTCAGGTAGTCGTTCATGCCGGCGGCGCGACAACGCAAGGCTTCGCCGCGCAGTGCATTGGCAGTCAGCGCCACGATCGCGGTGGGCCGCGCATCCCGGCCGCGTTCTTCGGCGCGAATCGCGGCGGCCAGGGCGTAACCGTCCATGCGCGGCATGTGCAGGTCGGTGAAGACCAGCGCGAAGTTGCCGCTGCGCCAGCGTTCGAGCGCCTGCTCGCCGTCTTCGGCATACGCGGCGTCGACGCCGAGCACCTGCAGCTGCTGCTCGATGACCCTGCGGTTGGTCTCGTTGTCCTCGACCACGAGGATCTGCGGGTCCGCAGGCCGCGCGCCCTGCACCACGGCCGCGGTGGCGGCCGATTGCACCCGGGGTTCGGGCCCTGCAGCGGCGGCATCGCCGGTCAGGCGCGCGCTGGCCAGCGCCAGCGCGCGGTAGAGCGAACGCCGCGTCAGGCAGCAGGGGTCCAGCAGCACCAGGTCGGGTGGCTCGACGCGGGGGTGCCGGTCATGGCCGTTGCGCAGCTTCAGGAAGCGCGTGCGGGCGCCGCCGGAACGGCTGGCCAGGGTGCGCAAGGTGTCGATGCCGGTCTGCGCCTGGCTGGGCAGCAGCAGCCACAACGGCGCATCGCCGGCTGCCCGAGGGCTCCGCGGCCCGGTCGACGCCAACGCCTGCATGGCGCAGCGTCGCTTCCAGGTCGTCGGCAAGTGGCAGGTCGGTGCCGACGATGCAGCAGCGCAGCCCGGCGACCAACGCCGCTGCAGGCTCGGCTGGCGCCTCGCCTGCGGCACGCGCCAGCGTCAACGCGAGCGTGAATTCGGCGCCCTGCCCCAGGGTGCTGCGAACCGCAATCTCGCCGCCCATGAGCTTGACCAGGACGCTGGAGATCGCCAGCCCGAGTCCGGTGCCGCCGAAGCGCCGGGTGGTCGATGCATCGCCCTGGGTGAACGGCTCGAACAGGCGGGCCACGGCGGCGGGGTCCATGCCGACGCCGTTGTCGGCCACGCTCAGCTCGACGCGGGCCGAGTGGGCGTCGCATGCCCGCAGGTGGGCCCGCACCGCCACCTCGCCGGGCTGCGGCTGGCCGCTGCTGAACTTGATGGCGTTGCCGACCAGGTTCACCAGCACCTGGCGCAGCCGGGCTTCGTCGCCGACGAGCAACGACGGGATGGCGGGGTCGGCAAACAGCGCCAGCTGCACGTTGCGCTTGCTCGCCACCGGGTCGAGCATGCCGCAGACGCTTTCCACCAGGTCGGCCAGGCACAGTGGCGCGTGTTCGATCTCCATCCGCCCGGCTTCGATCTTCGAGAAATCGAGGATGTCCTCGATGATGCCGAGCAGCGAATACGCCGAGTCGCGGACCAGGTCGACCATCTCGACCTGGTGGCCCTGCAGGCTGGTCTGCTGCAGCACATCGACCATGCCGATGACGCCGTTCATCGGCGTGCGGATCTCGTGGCTCATCGCCGCCAGGAACGTCGACTTGGCCTGGCTGGCAAGCTCGGCTTCCTCGCGGGCCTGGTCGAGTTCGGCGGTGCGCGCCAACACCCGTGCTTCGAGCTCGGCGTTCAACTCGCGCAGCTGATCCTGCGCGCGCAGGCGTTCGGTGATGTCCTTGACGATGCCGTACACGCCGGTGATGACCGCGTCGACGACGATCGGCTGGTAGGTCACGTCGACGGCGATGCAGCTGCCGTCCTTGTGCATGCGCACCGATTCGTAGCGCACCGGTTGGCCCTGCAGCGCCCGCTCGAACTGCGCCTGCGTCGACGCGACGTGTTCGGGCGCCACCGTGCGCAGGAAGTCCATGCCCAACAGCTCGTCTGCCCCGTAGCCGGTGAGCTGCAGGTGGGCCGCATTGGCTTCGACGATGCGTCCTTCGCGGTCGAGCGAGTAGACCGCGTCGGGGTTCTGCTCGAACAGCGAGCGGTAGCGCTGCTCGCTCTTCTGCAGCCGCCGCGCCGCCTCGGCGTTCTGCTCGAGCAGCAGCCGGGTCTGGGCCTCGCTGCGGCGCAGTGCGTCGCTGACCTGCTTCAGTCGCAGGAAGGCGTTGACGCGGGCCAGCAGCTCGCGGTTGGCAACGGGGCGCGCGATGTAGCCATCGGCGCCGGCGTCCAGGCCCTTCGTCTGGTCCTCGGACGAGGTCCGGCTCGACGACAGATGGACGACGAAGACGCCGACGAGTGCCGGGTCGGCCTTCAGCTGCCGCGCGACCTCGAGACCGTCGATGTCCGGCAGGACGACGTCGACCAGCACCAGATCGGGGACGTGGCTGCGGGCCAGCCGCAGGCCTTCAGCGCCATCGCGCGCCTCCAGCACCTCGAGCCCGGCGTTGCGCAGCACCCGTGCGGTGACGTCGCGCGACACATCCTCGTCGTCGACGACCAGGATGCACGTCATGTCGAAGCCGGCCGCGCTGCCGTTGGGCGCAACGGCAGCCTGAAACCGAAGCAGCTGCCGTGGCCGGGTGTCGACTGGAGCGTCATCTCGCCACCGTGGCCCTCGACGATGCGACGGGCGATCGCCAGGCCCAGGCCGGTGCTGGCCTCGCCGCCGGTGCTGCGCACGCGGGTGCGGCCGAAGGGCTTGAAGAGCTTGCCCAGTTCGTCGGCCGCGATCCCGGGGCCCTGGTCGGTGACGGTGACGACGGCGTGCCCACCGTCGCTGCCTGCCACCGCGGCCGGCACGAACTGCAGCTGAACCGTGACGCCGCTGCCGGGCTGAGAAAACTTGACGGCGTTGTCGAGCAGGTTGGTCAGCACCTGCTGCAGCTTGTTGGCATCGGCCAGCAGGCGCGGCCGTTGCGGGCCGGCGGCTGGCGCGTCGAGCGCGATGCGAATGTCCTTTTTCGCGGCCAGCACGCGGTGCATCGTCACGCCGTGCTCCACCAGCTCGCCCAGATCGACGGCCTGCAGGTCGAGCCGCAGCTCGCCGGATTCGATCACCGACACATCGAGCAGGTCGTCGACCAGCCGGTGCGAGAACCGGCTGCTGCGGTGGATCACCTCGAGGAAGCGGCGGTGCTCGACACTGAGTGCCGGGCCGGCCTCCTCGAGCAGGAACTCGGCATAGTTCTGGATCACGCCGAGCGGCGTGCGCAGGTCGTGCGCGGCCATGCCCAGCCACTGGTTCTTGAGTTCGTTCGAGCGTGTCAGCTCGACGTTCTTGCGCACCAGTTCGCGTTGCACGTTGGCCAGCTCGTTGTTCAGCCGCGAGAAGTCTTCGTACAGCGCCTCGTCGAGGCGCGGCGGTGGCAACGCCACCGCCGCCGGCGAGCCGGGTCGGGCCGGGTTGCTCATTGCAGCCGCGGGCCCGCCGAGGCGTCGACCCACCGCCGGGCGAGCCCGATGGCTTCGTCGGCGGTGCTGGCATGGCCGTCGGCGCCGACCTGCTGCCACAGGCCGGGCGCCAGGTTGAACGAATGACCGCCGACCAGCACCCGCACATGGGCGAGCTGGGGGTCGGCGCGCAGCCGCTCGATCAGGTCCTGCACGGCGGGGACGTGCACGCTCAGCGTCGCCGAGACCGCCAGCACCTGCGCCTGCTGCTCGGCGAGCGTCTGCAGCACGGCGTCGCTCGGTGTGTTGCCGCCCAGGTAGTAGGCGTTCCAGCCGTCGAGTTCGAACAAGTCGGCCAGCATGCGCACACCGATCTCGTGCAGGTCGCCGGCGACGCAGGTCGCCACCAGCGTGCCGACCCGCTGCGTGCTGCCACTGAAGATTTGCGGGTACAGCTGCGACATGATCATCTGGGTGGCCGCGGTGCAGTAATGCTCCTGGGCCACGCTGATCGCGTTCATCTGCCACAGGCGGCCGATTTCGCGCTGGGTGCGCTGGAAGACCTCCATGTAGACCATGCGCACCGGTGTGCCGGCCATCACGGCGGCCAGGATCAGCTGGGTCGCGGCGGCGCGGCCGCCGCCCAGCAGCAGCGCCAGGTAATCCTGCGCGAGCTCGGCCAGCGGCGCGGCCGGGTCGAGGAAGCTCGGCACGTCCAGCGGCATCTGTGCAAAGCTGCCCAGCGCCTGGTCGACCACCGCTGCCGCCGCGGCGGCGGCTTCTGCCGGCAGCACCTCGATCAAGAGATCGCGCAACTGCTGCAGGTGCGTCGCCAGGTCGTCGGCCTGGACACCGCGGCGCGCCAGCATCACCTTGGCCCAGGCGATGTAGTGGCCGAACATCTCGGGTCGGCCGGCCTGCAGCGACTGGGTGAGGTACGACAGGTGGTCGTTGGCGTCTTCCAGGCATTTCAGACCGCCACCGGCGCCGTGGCGCCGCACCCGCTCGGGGTGCTGCAAGAGCTGGCGCTCGACCAGCATGCCGGCCAGCCGGCCTTGCTGGTCGAGCAGCACCTGGCCGGGCGACAGCGCCGCGGCCTTCTCCGGGTCGCGCAGGGCCACCGTGGTCATGCCGAAGCTCCGCTGGGCACCGGACACGGATCGAACGGACTGCGCCCGGCCAGGCTCGCCCTACGCAGCCACAGTGGGCTGCAGTGGGACGTCACAAGAATCTCGAAACCGGTCATTTCGGCGTCTCGCCTTCTGCCTCGAGCAGGTACCGAGGTCCGGGTATTGGGCCGCGATACGGTTCTACGGAGGGGCAGAACATACCGCCAATTTGCCCGACGAGCTTGCTTCGCCGCGCATGCGCGGGAATCGACCTGAAACCACCCGCGCGTGGGCACGGCTGCCGGCCGGCATGTTCCGACGCCCCGGCATGCTGGACAGGCATGCCGGACCCGCGGCGCGTCCGTCGCGCAGGGCGAACGCAGGGGCCGCCGCTGAAGCGCCATGCGGCCTGCGGACGTAAATCTGTACGGCGAAAGGGACTGCGCATGCCGCGGTCCCTGCCGTCTCAGCTGGCCCGGCGGGCGTCGTAGAAGGTGTAGCCGTGGTCCTGCGTCGTGGCGCGGCCGCCTTCGACCATGTCGACCGCCGCGCGCATGTCCTTCATCCCCGTGGCCCAGCGCTCGTCGATCGAGGCCCGCGAGAACTCGAGCATCTTGGCGCCGAGCTCGTGCGCGGGCGGCTGGTAGGCCAGCAGCACCACCGCAAGCTCGTGGTCACGGCCCTCCGCGGCGAGCTCGGCCCAGGCGGCCTGCTGGTTCTCGGCCGGTGCCACCGATTCACCCATGCGGCGAACCACATGGCGCAGCCGGTGCTCGCGCCGGTGCGCCTCGAGCGTGCGCAGCGTCTGCGAGCTGAAGACGATGTCCTGCGAGCGTTCGAGCGAGGTGTCGAGCGAGAAAGGCCGCTTGCCGCGCGCCTCGAACAGGTCGACGGCAAAGCAGAGTTGATCCATCGGCGCTGGCGGGTCGAGCAGCGGATCCAGCGGGATGTTGCAAAAAAGACCCGGATCCGCGTGCAGCCGGCCGTCGATCTCGATCGGCGGGAAACCGGGCGCAAAGGCCGTGCTCGCCAGCACGTGCTTCGGCTCGATGCGCTGGCGGCTGCTGTCGAAGTAGACCGGCTCGCCGCTTTCGATGTCGACACTGCTGATCACCAGACGCGGCGCGGCCTCGTTCAGCAGGTCGAAGTCGACCAGGCGTTCGAGCGTCGCGACCAGCGGGCGCGGATCGAACAGGCCGACGTCCGGCGGCATGCCGGGCAACATCGACAGGAAGCCCGACGGCCGCGGCGAAAACAGGCCCGGACGGCCCATCGTCATCGTCTGCATGGCGTGCATCTTGTTGTAGATGTCGCGTCGCCGGCCGCCGGCGGGCGCCAGGCCGAGCGCGCTGCCGAGCGACGCCTGGCGCCAGAACTCGCGCAGCCTGGCGACGCGCTGCTCGGGCGCATTGCCGGCGATCAGCGTCGCGTTGACCGCACCGATCGACGCGCCGGCGACGACGTCGGGGCGGTAGCCCGCTTCATGCAGCGCCTCGTAGGCGCCCGCGGCATAGGCGCCCAGGGCGTTGCCGCCTGCCAGGGCAAGGCTGGTTCGACGGTTGTCGGCGGAATTCATTCAGGGACCTTGGTTCTTGACTCGAGAGGAGCGGCTGCGGAGGCAATGCCCATGCCGGTGCCGTGGAGGCGGCTCCCTAACGCGCCGCCGGGCGGCCCCGGATTGCCCGCGTTTGCAGGCAAGGCGTGGGATGCCCACCGGGCCGGATCGGCAGGTTCACCGCTTGCTTAAACCGCGCGTCCGGTTGGGCCGGCCGAACCGTCGGGCCGTGGCTGCACCCCACGGCATCGCCGTCGCGCCACCCCACGCCGGCTCCCCTTGGTTGTTTTCGATCCTTGCTCAAGCCATGAACGTCTCGCATTTCCTTCCCTTCGGAGCCGAACTGGTCGACGCAGGCGCCGCCACGCGTTTCCGGCTCTGGGCGCCGAATGCGCCGCAGGTGCTGCTGCGGCTCGCCGGCGAGTCCCCGGTCGACCTGCCGATGCAGCCCGAAGCCGGCGGCTGGCACCAACTCACGACCGATCAGGCCCGGGTCGGCAGCCGCTATCAATACGTCGTCGGCGACCTGGCGGTGCCCGATCCGGTTTCGCGCTTCCAGCCCGATGACGTGCATGGCGCGAGCGAGGTCGTCGATCCGGCGAGCCATGCCTGGCGCGACCTCGGCTGGAAAGGCCGCCCGTGGGAAGAGGTGGTGATCTACGAGCTGCACACCGGCACGTTCTCGGCCGGCGGCGATTTCGCCGGCGTCATCGATCACCTCGACCACCTGGTCGCGCTCGGAATCACCGCGGTCGAGCTGCTGCCGGTGGCCGACTTTCCCGGCGCGCGCAACTGGGGCTACGACGGCGTGCTGCTGTATGCGCCCGATTCGCGCTACGGTCGGCCCGAGGCGCTGAAGGCCCTGGTCGAGGCCTGCCATGCGCGGGGGCTGTGCATTTTTCTCGACGTCGTCTACAACCATTTCGGGCCCGACGGCAACTACCTGCCGGTCTACGCGCCCACCTTCTTCACCGATCGCCACAAGACGCCCTGGGGTGCGGCGATCGGTTTCGACGGCGACGCCAGCCGCGTGGTGCGCGACTTCTATGTCCACAACGCGCTCTACTGGCTCGAGGAATTCCAGTTCGACGGCCTGCGCTTCGACGCGGTGCATGCGATCCTGGACGAAAGCCCGACCGACATCGTCACCGAGATCGCCGAGGCGGTGCGTGCGCATTTCGCCGCCAGCGGCCGGCACATCCACCTGATCCTCGAAAACGACAAGAACCAGTCGCGCTACCTGGGGCGTGACGATTCCGGCACGGCGCAGCTGCACACCGCGCAGTGGAACGACGACATCCACCATGCGCTGCGGGTCGTCACCAGCGGCCAGAGCGGCGGTTACTACGCCGACTACGCCGACCGGCCTGCCGAGCGGCTCGGCCGGGCGCTTGCCGAGGGTTTCGTCTACCAGGGCGATCCTTCGGCGTACCGCGACGGCGAAGTGCGCGGCGAGCCGTCGTCGCATCTGCCGCCGACCTCCTTCATTTCGTTCATCCAGAACCACGACCAGGTCGGCAACGACGCCTTCGGCACCCGGCTTTCGAAGCTGGCGAGCGCCGAGGCGATCAAGGCGGCGGTGGCGACCTACCTGCTGTCGCCGCAGGTGCCGATGCTGTTCATGGGCGAGGAATGGGGCGCCGATCAACCCTTCGCCTTCTTCTGCGACTTCGAGCCCGAGCTTGCCGAGGCGGTGCGCAAGGGCCGCCGCGAGGAATTCGCCAAGTTCCCCGAGTTCGCCGACCCGGCAGCGCGTGAGCGCATCCCCGACCCGACGGCACCGAGCACCTTCGAGCGTTCGGTGCTCGACTGGTCGGTGCTCGATCGGGCGCCGCATGCCGACTGGCTGGCGCTCTACCGCGAGCTGCTGGGCTTGCGCGCGCGCGAGATCGCGCCGCTGCTGGCGGGCGCAAGCCGCGGCGGCAGTCACCGCGCGCTCGGCGAGCGGGCGCTGCAGGTGCAGTGGCCGCTCGGCGCTGGCGCCGAACTGACGCTGCTGGCGAACTACGGCGATGAGCCGGTGGCGCTGCAAGAGGCACCGCCCGCCGATGCCCGGCTGCTTTACGCCACCACCGAGCCCACGGCGGGAACGCTGGCGCCGCACGGCGTCGCCTTTTACCTGCGGCGGTCGGCATGAGCCAGGCGCCTCAGCCCGGCGAGGCGGTGCACCGCCTGGCCGACCGCCTCGGGCTGCACCGCGCGTACGTGTCGGCCGCCGGCGACACCCGGCAGGTTTCCGATGCGACGCTGCAGGCGCTGGCCGCAGCGCTCGGTTTCCCGGCGGCCGGCGAGGCCGAGGCGGGGCAGTCGCTGCAGCGACTCGAAGGCGACGGCGATGCGGCGCTCGACCCGGTCGTCGTCGTCCGCGAGAACGAGCCGGTCGAGCTGCACTGGGGCGATCGCGGCAAGCGGCTGCAGTGGCGCGTCGTTCTGGAAGACGGTGGCGTGCGCGAGGGCGAAGCAGAGCCCGCAGCGGCAGTGGAAGCGCCGGCCGCCACGCGCCGCTGGCGCATCACCCGGGGCGACCTGCCGACCGGCTACCACCGCCTCGAACTCCGCGCCGGCGACGCGACGGCGAGCACCAGCCTGATCGTCGTTCCGCCGCGTGCCTACACGCCGCCGGAATGGGATGCCGGCCGACGCGACTGGGCGATCACGGTGCAGCTGTATGCGCTGCGCTCGGCACGCAACTGGGGCATCGGCGACTTTTCCGACCTCGGCGAGCTCGCCAGGCGCGCAGCGGCACTCGGCGCCAGCGCGGTCGGGCTGAATCCGCTGCATGCGCTTTTTCCCGCCAATCCGAAGCACCTCAGCCCGTACTCGCCGTCGAGCCGGGCCTTCCTCAACCCGGTCTACCTGGATGTGCAGGCGGTACCTGAATTCGCTGGCTGTGCCGAGGCGCAGTCGCTGATCGGCGAAGCCGACTTCCAGGTACGGCTGCAGGCGGCACGGGCCAGCGAGGAGGTCGACTACGAAACCGTGTGGGCGCTGAAGCTGGCTGTGCTGCGGCGGCTGCACCGGCGCCTGCGCCAGCAGCGGGACCTCGATTCCGGAAATCCACGCGCGGCCGCCTTCGCGGCCTTCCGCGCCGCTGGCGGCGAGGCCCTCGAGCGCTTCGCCGTTTTCGAGGCGCTGCAGCAGCACTTCGTCGCCCAGGGTGTGGGCCTGTCCTGGCGCGACTGGCCGCAACCCTATCGCGACGCCGACTCGGCCGAGGTGCGCCGCTTTGCGGCCGAGCAGGCCGAGGCGGTCGAGTTCTCGCAGTTCCTGCAGTGGGAAGCCGACCGGCAGCTCGGGCTGCAGGCCGACGCGATGCGCGACGCGGGGATGACGACCGGTCTCTACCGCGACGTGGCGGTCGGCGTCGATCCGAATGGCGCCGAAGCCTGGGGCGACCGCTCGCTGCTGATCGCCGACGCCGCCGTCGGCGCGCCGCCCGACATTTACAACCCCAAAGGGCAGGACTGGGGGTTGACCCCCTTCAGCCCGGTGGCGCTCGAGCAACGGGCCTACGCGCCGTTCATTGCCGCGATCCGCGCCAACATGCGCCATGCCGGTGCGATCCGCATCGACCATGTGATCGGGCTGATGCGCCTCTATTGGGTGCCGCGCGGCATGTCGGCCGACGCCGGCGGCTACATCACCTATCCGTACGAGCAGCTGATGGGCATCATTGCCCTGGAAAGCTGGCGCCACCGCTGCTTCGTCGTCGGCGAGGACCTCGGCACCGTCCCGGAGGGCTTCCGCGAGGACGCCGAGCAGCGCGGCCTGCTGTCGTACCGCGTGCTGATGTTCGAGCGCGAAAACGGCGACGGTGCCTTCCTGCCGCCACCGGCGTACCCGGCGCTGGCGGCTGCGGCGGTTTCGACGCACGACCTGCCGACGCTTGCCGGCTTCTGGAGCGGCCGCGACCTGCAGTGGCGCGTCGATCTGAACCTCTACAAGTCGCCCGAGGATGCCGAGCGCGAGCAGACCTTCCGCCGCAACACCCGGCAGGCGCTGCTGCAGGCACTGGTCGAGAACGGCCAACTGGGCGGGGGCGCGGCAACGGCCCTGCTCGACGGCGAGGCCGGCGCGTGCGACGGCGTTGGCACGCTGGCCGCAGCGGCGCACGGCTTCCTCGCCGCAGCGCCGTGCCGGCTGCTGCTGGTGCAGTTCGAGGACCTGGCCGGCGAGGTCGAGCAGATGAACCTGCCCGGCACCGTCGACGAGCATCCGAACTGGCGCCGCCGGCTGCAGCGCAGCCTCGACGAGGTTTTCGACGACGCAGCGGTGCGCGCCATCGCCGCCGCCATCCAACAGACACGCCCCCAAGCAGGTGAGAGCCGGTGACCGAGATCCGCAACATTCCCCATGCCACCTACCGGCTGCAGTTCCACAAGGAGTTCACCTTCCGCGACGCGGCCGCCATCGTCGACTACCTGGCCGACCTCGGCATCAGCCATGTCTACGCCTCGCCGATCCTGGCGGCGCGGCCGGGGTCGACCCATGGCTACGACATCGTCGACCACAACCGGCTCAATCCGGAACTCGGAACGCAGGCCGACTTCGACGCCCTGATCGCCCGGATGCATGCGCGAGGCCTGGGCCTGGTGCTCGACATCGTGCCCAACCACATGGGCGTCGGCGGCAAGGACAACGCGTGGTGGCTCGACATGCTCGAATGGGGCGAAGACTCGCCTTACGCCGGCTATTTCGACGTCGACTGGAAGACCGAGCGCCTGGGCATGAAGGGCAAGGTGCTGCTGCCGGTGCTCGGCGACCAGTACGGCAAGGTGCTTGCGGGCGGCGAGATCAAGCTGGCCTTCGATGCCGACGAAGGCCGCTTCAGTGCCTGGTACTACAGCCACCGGCTGCCGATCGACCCACGGGTCTATGGCCGCATCTTCGCCTGGATGGCGACGGCGCGGACCGAGTCGCTGGCCGAGCTGACGCAGGCCTTCGCCCAGCTCAAGCGCAGCAAGCCGGCCGAGGCCTATGCCGAGGCCGCCGCGCTGAAGCAGCGGCTGGCGAAGCTGGCGGCGAGCGACCCGAAGGCGGCGCAGCTGCTCGGCGAGGCCGCCGAGCACTTCAATGGCAACGCCGGCGATCTGGCGAGCTGGATGCCGTTGCATGAGCTGCTGCAGCAGCAAAGCTACCGGCCTGCTTACTGGCGCGTGGCGGCTGACGAGATCAACTACCGCCGCTTCTTCAACATCGACGACCTGGCCGGCGTGCGTGTCGAGCAGCGCGAGCTGTTCGAGGAATCGCACCGGCTGATCTTCCGCATGGTCGAGGACGGCCAGGTGCAGGGGCTGCGCGTCGACCACATCGACGGCCTGAACAATCCCAGGGAGTATTGCGACCGGGTCCAGGCGCGTGCCGGCCGACCCGGGCGGCCGGCGTACGTGGTGGTCGAGAAGATCATTGCGCCGCACGAGCGGCTGCCGGCCGACTGGCCGATCGCCGGCACCAGCGGCTACGACACGCTGAACCTGATCAATGCGGTGTTCGTCGACCCGGCCGGCGAAGACCCGCTGGATCGCTTCTACCGCCGCTACACCGGCCGGCAGGCATCGTTCGACGAGGTGCTCTACGCGAGCAAGAAGCGCGTCATGTCGGTCGACCTCGCCAGCGAGATGAACGTGCTGGCCAACGAGCTGCACCGCCTCTCGGCAAGCAGCCTGACGACACGTGACTTCACGCTGCGCGGCATGCGCGATGCGCTCGAGGAGGTGCTGGCCTACTTCTCCGTCTACCGCTCGTACATCACTCCTGACGGCACGTCGGACGCCGACCGCCGGCAGATCGACGCCGCCGTCGGCCAGGCGAAGAAGCACGCGCCGGCCGCCGACAACACCATCTACGACTTCTTGCACGGCGTGCTCAGCGGCGACCTGGCGCGCACCGGCGGCTATCCGCCCGCCGAGGTCTTTCGCGTCGCGATGAAGGCGCAGCAGATCTCCGGCCCGGTGATGGCCAAGGGAATGGAGGACACCGCCTTCTACCGCTACTTCCGGCTGTTCTCGCTGAACGAGGTCGGTGGCGAGCCGCGGCGTTTCGGCATCAGCCTGGCGGCCTTCCACCATGTCAACCGCGAGCGGCTCGAGCAGTGGCCGCTGGCGATGCTCGCCAGCTCGACGCACGACACCAAGCGCGGCGAGGATGCACGGGCGCGCATCAACCTGCTGTCGGAGCTGCCACGGACCTGGCGGCACAAGGTGCTTGGCTGGTCGCGGCTGAACCGCTCCCGGCACATCGAGGTCGACGGGGCGCCGGCGCCCGAGCCGAACCATGAGTACCTGTTCTACCAGGCCCTCTTTGGCGCCTGGCCGCTCGACCTGCGTGCCGACGATGCCGAGGCGATGCCCGCCTTTGCCGAGCGGATGGTCGCCTTCATGCAGAAGGCGCTGCGCGAAGGCAAGGAACGCTCGAGCTGGACGAATCCGGACGCGGCGTACGAGGAAGCCGTCTCGCGCTTCATCCACGGCGTGCTCGCGGTATCGAGCACCAACGCCTTCCCGGCCGACTTCGCCGGATTCGTCGAGAGCGTCGCGCGCTTCGGCGCCATCAACAGCCTGGCGCAGACGCTGCTGAAACTGACGATCCCGGGCGTTCCGGACATCTACCGCGGTGCCGACCTCTGGGATGCCAGCCTGGTCGATCCCGACAACCGGCGGCCGGTCGACTACGCCCAGCGGCGCCGGGTGCTGGCCGAAATCGACGGCGCCATGGCCGCCGACCTGCGCGCCGGCTGGCGCGACGGCCGCGAGAAGCTGTTCCTGATCCAGCGGCTGCTCGGCCTGCGCGGCAGGCAGCCCGAGCTGTTCGAGAAAGGCGACTACCAGCCGCTCACCGCCACCGGCCGCCTCGCCAACCATGTCTGCGCCTTTGCGCGCAAACTGGACGGGCGGCGCCTGGTCGTTGTCGTGCCGCGGTTGCTCGCCGGCCTCGGCAGCGATTCCCCCGAGTGGGGCGAAACCGCACTGCCGCTGACCCTCGCCCTCGAAGGCCCTTACACCGACCTGTTCAGCGGCCGCGCGTTCGACGTGGCGGCCAGCCTGCCGATTGCCGGCCTGTTCGACGATTTCCCGGTCGCCTGCCTGGTCGGCACGGCGGACTGAAAACCACGCAAGGAAGCCATGCCTCAAGACCTGATCTCGACCTGCCCCTCGATCCTCCAGCGTTCCGAAATCCGCGAAGGCCGGCCGCATCCGCGCGGCGCCACCTGGGACGGGCTGGGCGTCAACTTCGCGCTGTTCTCGGCCCATGCGACCAAGGTCGAGCTGTGCCTGTTCAGCTACGACGGGACGCAGGAGATCGGCCGCATCGAGCTGCCGGAGCACACCGACGAGGTCTGGCACGGCTACCTGCCGAACGCCCGGCCGGGCACCGTCTACGGCTACCGGGTTCACGGCCCGTACGAGCCCGAGGCCGGCCACCGCTTCAACCCGAACAAGCTGCTGCTCGATCCCTACGGCCGGGCGGTGGTCGGTTCGCTGCAGTGGGATCCGGCGCTGTTCGGCTACCAGCTCGACTCGGCCGACGGCGACCTGTCGTTCGACGACCCGCGACAGCGCCCGCTTCATGCCCAAGTCGCGCGTCGTCGACCCGGCCTTCACCTGGGGGCGCGGCGCGGTCATGCCGTCGATCCCCTGGGACCAGACGATCTTCTACGAGACCCATGTCAAGGGCTTCACCCAGCGCCATCCCGGGCGTTCCGGAGGAGCTGCGCGGCACCTACGCCGGCTTCGGCCAGGAGGTGGTCATCGACTACCTGAAGAGCCTCGGCGTGACCTCGGTCGAGCTGCTGCCGATCCATTCGTTCATCGACGACCAGTACCTGCTCGACAAGGGGCTGAAGAACTACTGGGGCTACAACACGATCGGCTTCTTCGCGCCCGATGCGCGCTACTCGGCCACCGGCCGGGCCGACGAGTTCAAGGAAATGGTCGCCCGGCTGCACGACGCCGGCATCGAGGTGATCCTCGACGTGGTCTACAACCACACCGCCGAAGGCAACGAGAAGGGGCCGACGCTCAGCTTCAAGGGCGTCGACAACGCCTCGTACTACCGGCTGATGCCGGGCGAGCCGCGCTACTACATCAACGACACCGGCACCGGCAACACGCTGCAACCTGAGCCATCCGCGGGTGCTGCAGATGGTCAACGACAGCCTGCGCTACTGGGCCACCGAGATGCACGTCGACGGCTTCCGCTTCGACCTGGCGACGATTCTGGCGCGCGAGCCGCACGGCTTCGACGAGGGTGGCGGCTTCCTCGACAGCTGCCGGCAGGACCCGGTGCTCTCCAGCGTCAAGCTGATCGCCGAGCCCTGGGACTGCGGTCCCGGCGGCTACCAGGTCGGCCGCTTTCCGCCGGGCTGGGCCGAGTGGAACGACAAGTTCCGCGACGAGGTGCGCGGCTACTGGAAGGGCGAGGACGGCAAGCTGCCGGCGCTGGCGCAGCGCATCACCGCCTCCGGCGATGTCTTCAACCACCGCGGCCGGAAGCCCTGGGCGAGCGTCAACTTCATCTCGGCGCACGACGGCTTCACGCTGAACGATGTCGTCTCCTACAACGACAAGCACAACGACGCCAACGGCGAGAAGAACCAGGACGGTCACTCGCACAACATCTCGTGGAACCACGGCGTCGAGGGGCCGACCGACGACCCCGAGATCCGCAAGGTCCGCGAGCGGCAGAAGCGCAACTTCATGGCCACGCTGCTGCTGTCGCAGGGCACGCCGATGATCCTGGCCGGTGACGAGTTCGGCCGCAGCCAGCAAGGCAACAACAACGCCTATTGCCAGGACAACGAGCTGAACTGGCTCGACTGGGAGGGCATCGGCGAGGACGGTCGCACGCTGATCGACTTCGTGCGCAAGCTGATCGCGCTGCGCCACAACTTCCCCGTGCTGCGCCGCAACCGCTTCTTCAAGGGCGAGTTCGACGACAAGGTCGGCGTCAAGGACTGCAGCTGGCTGAACCCGGCCGGCGTCGAGATGACCGCCGAGAACTGGCACGACGGCAATGCCAAGTGCATCGGCGTGATCCTCGACGGCCGGGCCCGGCCGAGCGGCGTGCCCAAGCCGGGCTCGGACATCACGCTGCTGATGGTCTTCAACAGCCACCACGACATCGTCGGCTTCACCCTGCCCGAGGTCACCGGCGGCGACCGCTGGGAACTGGTCATCGACACCAACCTGCCGAACCAGGCCGAGATGTCGCCGTTCGCCTTCGGCCACACCTACGGGGTGACCGGGCGCTCGCTGCTGGTCTTCGCGCTGCAGTCGGCCGCGCCGAGCGTCACGATGCAGCAGATGGAACGCACCCTCAGCGACGTCGCGGAAAAGGCAACCCCGATTCCGCCGCCGGTCGACGCGGGTGGGGACGACCAGGCCTCGGTGGAATAGCCGCGATGCGGTGCGCCCAGCGCGCCGCCCGCCTGCTCCTCAGGCGCTGCGTCGAGGTACCTGCGGGCTGGCCGCGTCTACGATCGCCCGGTGTGCCGCGGATGCTGTCCTCGGCACCGATCCACCTGAGGAGACACGCATGAAAACCTACCGCATTGCAACCATTCCCGGCGACGGCATCGGCAAGGAAGTCATTCCGGCCGGCCGAGAGCTGCTCGAGGCGCTCGCCGCGTCGAATGCCGGCTCGGGCTTCGGCTTCGAGTTCGAGAACTTCGACTGGGGCGGCGACTGGTTCCGCGCCCATGGCGTGATGATGCCGGACGACGGACTCGACGCGCTGCGCGACAAGGACGCGATCCTGTTCGGCTCGGCGGGCGATCCGCACATCCCCGACCACGTCACCTTGTGGGGCCTGCGGCTGAAGATCTGCCAGGGCTTCGACCAGTACGCCAACGTGCGGCCGACGCGAATCCTGCCTGGCATCGACGGCCCGCTGAAACGCTGCGGCCCCGACGACCTGAACTGGGTGATCGTGCGCGAGAACTCCGAAGGCGAGTACGCCGGCGTCGGCGGCCGGGTGCACCAGGGCCATCCGATCGAGGCCGCGACCGACGTCTCGATGATGACCCGTGCCGGGGTCGAACGCATCATGCGCTTCGCCTTTCGGCTCGCCGAGTCGCGGCCGCGCAAGCTGCTGACGGTGGTCACCAAGAGCAACGCCCAGCGCCATGCGATGGTGATGTGGGACGAGATCGCGTCGCAGGTCGCGCGCGAATTTCCGGGCGTCACCTGGGACAAGGAGCTGGTCGACGCCTGCACCGCGCGGATGGTCAACCGGCCCGCAAGCCTCGACACGCTGGTCGCCACCAACCTGCATGCCGACATCCTGAGCGACCTGGCCGCCGCACTCGCCGGCAGCCTGGGCATCGCACCGACCGGCAACATCGACCCGGAGCGCCGCTATCCGTCGATGTTCGAGCCGATCCACGGCTCGGCATTCGACATCATGGGCCAGGGCCTCGCCAATCCGGTCGGCACCTTCTGGTCGGTGGTGATGCTGCTCGAGCACCTCGGCGAGACCGAGGCGGCGGCACGCGTCATGGCGGCGGTCGAGGCGGTCACCGCCGACCCGGCGCTGCACACCCGCGACCTCGGCGGCAACGCGACCACGGCGCAGGTGACGAAGGCGGTTTGCGAGCGTGTCGCAGCCGGCGGGCGACGCGAAGCGGCCTGAGGCGGCCGGGTCGGCAACCGGCTGAAGGGCGCGCCGAACGCGGTCAGGCTGCCGCGAATCCGTACAGGCGCGCCGGGTTGACCACGCAGACCTGCTGGCGCAAGGCATCGCCCGGCAGCCAGCCGGCAAGCAGATCGACGAGATCGGCGTCGTGCGGGGTCGATTCGGGCTGCTCGGTGTGCGGCCAGTCGCTCGCCCAGAGCAGACGTTCGGGGTTGGCGGCGACGAGGGCATCGACCAGCGGCTGCACATCGGCGTACGGCGCGGCGCTGCGGCTGATCCGGTACGGCGCGGAGAGCTTGACCCAGCCGCGCCCGCTGGCCAGCAGGTCGAGCAGGCCGCGCGGCGCTTGCAGGGTCGGCGGGCGGCCCATGTGATCGACGACCAGCGGCAGGCGCGTGCGCCCTGCAATGTCGGCGAGCAGCGCCTGCGCCGCATCGTTCCAGCGGATCTGCACCTGCAGGTGCCAGCCGAACGTCGCGATTCGGGCACACAGCGCCACCGTGTCGTCGATCCCGACCATCTGCGGATTGACCAGGTTCAGCCGGATACCGCGCACGCCCGCCGCGTGCATGGCGCCGAGCTCGGCGTCGCTGACCTCGCCCGGCGGCACCACGACGCCGCGGAATGCGTCGCCGCCCTCGCGCAGCGCATCGAGCAACTGGCGGTTGTCGGTGCCATAGAAGCTGGGCTGCACCAGCACCGCGCGGTCGATTCCGCAGGCGGTCATCACCTCCCGGTACTGCGCAAGCGAGCACGCCACCGGCGTGTAGTCGCGGCGCGGGTCGAGCGGGTAGCGCTCGGGCGGCCCGATCACGTGCAGATGCGTGTCACAGCTGCCGCGGGGTAGCGGCAGGTCGGGGCGGCGCAGCGGCAACTGGGGTGCTGCGCAGGAGGGCATGGAATCGACCAAGGCTGGGACCTTTGCGTTGCGCTGGCCGTCGGATGGACAGCGTCGCACATTATTGACAATCTAGTGTGCGGAGATGAATGGTTCGGCTGCTCGCGCCGGTGAATGCGAGAAATCTACATAACCTGAGGTTTGTACTATTGACAATGTCGAGTGTCGTCGATGTAATCCCGCAGCCGAACATCCTCTTGTCCGCTCTCCGGAGACCTCATGTCCACCAGTCGCACCCGCAAAGTCCTCTCGAATGCACTGCTCTGCGCCCTCGGGCTGTTTGCCGGCGCCGCGCAAGCCCAGCAGCAGACGGTGACGATGTGGAGCCACTGGCCCGACGAGGCGTCCAAGCGCAGCTTCGTCGACGGGCAGGTCAAGGCCTTCGAGGCGGCGACGCCGTCGTGCAAGGTCAACCTGCAGTTCATCCAGAAGGCCGACCTCTACACCTCGGCCAAGACCGCGGTGCGCACCGGCCAGGCGCCGGACATCTTCTGGCTCGAGCCCGACGAGATCGCCTTTGCCAAGAGCGGCTACCTCGAGCCGCTCGACGGCTACATCGACCTGAGCAAGCTCGAGGACTGGGCCCGCCGCTCGTGGACCCACAACGGCAAGGTCTATGCGCTGCCGCTCGAGGCCTACACCGTCGAGCTGTACTACAACCGCGACCTGCTGAAGAAGATCGGCGTCAACCCGCCGGCGAGCATGCAGTTCGGCCAGGCCGAGTTCACCGACATGGTGAAGAAGGCCGCCGCGGCCGGCATCACGCCGATCGCCTCGGGCGTCGGCGACCGGCCTTACCCGGGTGCCTACCTGCTCCAGGAAGTGTTGCTGCGCAAGCTCGGCACCGACGATTACCTCCTGCTGATGACCGGCAAGCTGTCGTTCCAGGACCCGCGCGTCATCGAGGCGATGACCTGGGTCAAGCAGCTGGTCGACCTGGGCGCCTATCCGAAGAGCTTCGCCACGCTGAAGCTGGGCGAGTCGCACTACTACTTCCACACCAATCCGGGCGCGCTGATGTTCCCGATCGCCAGCTGGTACACCGGTCGCGCCTTCGTCTCGCCCGACAAGGGCGGCCAGCCGGCCGGCTTCCCGCTCGGGCTGATGAAGTTCCCGGCAATGAGCGGCTCGAAGTGCCCCGAATGCAAGACGCTCGCCGTTGGCGGCAGCTACGTCATGTACTCGAAGAGCAAGAACAAGGAATGCGCCGGCAAGCTGCTCGCGTCGTTCGCCAACGTCGAGTCGGGCAACAAGTGGATGGAGGGCGTGCTGCTGCAGACCGGCATCAAGACCGACCCGTCGCGCATCAAGAGCATCTATGCGCCGTACTTCAAGGAGCTGCAGGAACGCAGCGCCGGCGCCAAGTTCTTCATCGGCACGCCGCTGCAGTACATGGCCGGCAAGTGCGGCGACGCTTTCACCCAGGTGCTGAACCGCGCCTTCCCCGGCGGCCTGATGAGCGTCAACGACGCGGCCACGCAGATGGACGCGGCCTGCAAGGCCAGCTGAGATGACGGCTTCCGCAGCCCCTGCGGCCAGGCGTTCCCGCCTGGCCGGCTGGTTCGGCGCAACCGGCGGCGACTCGCGCACCGCGTCGTGGCCGACGGTGATGGCCTTCCTCGCGCCGGCCCTGCTGATCTACGCCGGGCTGACGGCCTACCCGGTGCTGCGGACCTTCTACAACAGCTTCTTCACCATCGGCGACATCGACGCCGGCACCTTCGTCGGCCTGGCGCATTTCAAGGAGGTCTTCAAGGACCCGACCTTCTGGGCGGCGGTGCGCAACACCGCGATCTGGTCGCTGATCGCACCGGTGATGGACGTGGTCACCGGCCTGCTGTTGGCCCTGTGCCTCTACGCCGGCGTGCCGTATGCGCGCTTCCTGCGTGTGGCCTGGTTCACCCCGGTGCTGCTGTCGTACGTCGTCGTCGGCATCCTCTGGGTCTGGATCTACAACTACGACTGGGGTGCGGTCAACGTCGTGCTGCGCTCGGTCGGACTCGGCTCGTGGGCCAAGGCCTGGCTCGGCGACCCGAACTTCGCGCTCGGCGCGGTGATGATCACGCACACATGGAAGTGGGCCGGCTTCAACATGGTGGTCTGCCTGGCCGCGCTGCACTCGCTGCCTTCCGAGGTGCTCGAAGCCGCCGAACTCGACAACTGCGGCTGGGGCGCCAAGCTGCGCCACATCATCGTGCCGATGCTGCGGCCGACGCTGCTCAACCTCTACGTGCTGGCGTTCATCGGCAAGATGAAGGTCTTCGATCTGGTCTTCATCATGACCGAAGGCGGGCCGATGTGGGCGACCGAGACCGTCTCGACCTACGTCTACAAGCGCGCCTTCAACTGGAACACCTTCGACCTCGGCTACCCGTCGGCGATCGCCGTCGTCTGGTTCGTCGTGGTGATCGGCTTCGTGCTGTTCTTCAACCGCCTGTTCAAGCAAAAAGAACGGTTGGAGTACTGAGATGAGCGCCCTGCTTTTTGGTGGCTTCGGTAATGCGGGCTCGGACCTGAGGAATGCAGAGGTTCGAGCGGGCCGCGGCCAGCGGGTAGGTAGCTCCGTTCATGTCCCCCGGCCTCGGCCTGCGGCCGAGGCCTCCTCCTTTACTTCACTGCGCCACCCACCCACTGCCCGCGGCCTACCACCGCTCGTTGTCTGGGACCGCGCACCTGAGCGGTGCCCGAGCGGGTCGAGTGGGTGTCGTGCAGAGCGAGGTAAAGGAGGAGAGACGGGCGGAGCCCGGCTCGGGGGACACGAGCGTCGCACGGCACCCGCTCGGCCCGATGCCGCACCAGGCTTCCACACGCAAGCGTTGCCACCCATGCGGAGCACGTTGGAGCACTGAGATGGCCGCCCTTCCTGGTAACGCCTTTGCCATCGAGGGCTCGAGCCCGACGACAGCAGAGGTTCGAGCGGGCCGCGGCCAGCGGGTAGGTGGCTCCGTTCATGTCCCCCGGCCTCGGCCTGCGGCCGAGCCCTCCTCCTTTACTTCACTGCGCCACCCACCCACTGCCCGCGGCCTACCACCACTCGTTGCTCGGGACCGAACACCGGAGCGGTACCCGAGCGGGTCGAGTGGGTGTCGTGCAGAGCGAGGTAAAGGAGGAGAGACGGGCGGAGCCCGGCTCGGGGGACACGAGCGTTGCACGGCACCCGCTCGGCCCGCTCCCGCACCCGTCCCACGCATGTACACGTCGAGGCTGGAGCAACCGAGATGAAAAGCCCATCGCATTACCTGCGCCACGGTGGCCTGATGGCCATCATCGTGCTCTACACGCTGTACTCGGCGCTGCCGTTCGTCTGGGTCGGCACGATGTCGGTGCGCACCACCGGTGAGATCAGCGCCGCGCATTTCGCCTGGCCCGAGGTCTGGCACTGGGAGAAGTTTCGCGTCGCCTGGGTCGACTCGAACTTTGCCAACTACTTCTGGAACAGCACGCTGGTCGTCGGCTCGGCGGTGGCCATCGTCACGCTGCTCGGCGCGGCGGCGGCGCATTGCCTGGCGCGCTACAACTTCCGTGGCAACCGGCTGATCTACTTCATTCTCTTCAGCTCGATCGTCTTCCCGCCGCAGATCATCCTGATCTCGCTGTTCCAGGTGCTGGTCGAATACAACCTCTACAACTCGCTGATCGGGCTGACGCTGGTCTATGTCGGGTTGCAGCTGCCGCTGACGGTCTACCTGCTCGAAGGCTTCTTCGCGCGCATTCCGCAGGACCTGTTCGACGCCGCGAAGATCGACGGCTACTCGGACTTCGCGATCTTCTTCCGCATCGTGCTGCCGGTCGGCATGCCGGCGATTGCGACCACGGTCATCCTCAACTTCATCCAGTTGTGGAACGAGTTCCTGTTCGCCGTGGTGCTGATCAACGACGAAAAGTCGAGCACGCTGCCGATCGGCATCCGCCGCTTCATGGGCGACTACTTCCAGGACATCGGAATGATCGCCACCGGAATGATGATCGCCGTCATTCCGGTGGTCGTCGTCTACGCCTTCTTTTCCGAGAAGCTGATCCAGGGCATGACCGCTGGCGCGGTCAAGTAGCGCCCCTTCCGCCTCTTCCCGCCGTCTTCACCGGAGCACCCTTTGGCCGTCGTTCGTCTCGCCAATATCTGCAAGCGCTACCCCGGCGCCGCCGGGCCGTCGGTCGACGACGTCTCGTTCACCGTCGCCGACGGCGAGTTCATGGTGCTGCTCGGCCCGTCGGGCTGCGGCAAGTCGACCACCCTGCGCATGATCGCCGGGCTCGAATCGATCAGCGGCGGCGAATTGAGCATCGACGGCCGCGTCGTCAACCAGGTGCCGGCGATGGACCGCGACATCGCGATGGTCTTCCAGTCGTATGCGCTCTACCCGCACATGACCGTCGCCGAGAACCTGGCCTTCGGCCTGAAGCGCCGCAAGGTCGATTCGGCGCAGATTGCCGAACGCGTCGGCAAGGCGGCCGACATCCTCGGCCTCGGCGAGCTGCTCGAGCGCAAGCCCTTCGCCCTTTCGGGCGGGCAGCGCCAGCGGGTTGCGCTCGGCCGGGCGATCGTCCGCGAGCCGAAGGTCTTTCTCTTCGACGAGCCGCTGTCGAACCTCGACGCCGCCCTGCGCGTGAACACGCGCAACGAGCTGGTCCGCCTGCACCGCCGGCTCGGCGCGACCATGATCTACGTCACCCACGACCAGGTCGAGGCGATGACGATGGGCCAGCGAATCTGCGTCATGAACAAGGGGCGGATCGCCCAGATCGACAAGCCGCTCGAGGTCTACCGCCAGCCGGCCGACGCCTTTGTCGCGCGCTTTCTCGGCAACCCGCCGATGAACCTGCTGAAGGCGCGAATCGTCGCCCACGACGGCGCGATCTTCGCGGAAGTCGGCGCGGCGTCGCTGCCGCTGGCGCGCTGGTCGGCGGGTCAGCTGGCCGCCACCCAGGACGAGGTGCTGATCGGCATCCGGCCCGAAGAGCTGGAACTCGTCGAGGCCGGCGCCACCGCCGACGCCAACCGGCTGAGCGGAACCGTCACCGCCATCGAGCCGCTCGGCGCCGAGACGCTGATCGTCATCGACGTCGCGGGCCAGGCCGGCGAAGTGACCGCGCGCATGCACCGCGACGTGCAACTGTCGCTCGGCGATTCGGCCACACTCGGCTTTGCAGCCAAGGCGCTGTACCTTTTCGACGGCAAGACCGAAAAGGCGATCCTGGCGGGCGGCGCGTGATGAAAGCACCGCTGCGCATCGGGCTGATCGGCGCCGGCTGGGTGACCCAGCACCACCTTGCCGGCTGGCAGCGCGAAGCCGCGCGCGCGCGCGTCGTCGCGATTGCCGACCCCTCCGCGGCCAATGCCCGTGCGCGCGCCGATGCCTTCGGCATTGCCGCCGTCTACACCGACGCGCAGGCCATGCTCGATGCCGGGCAGCTCGACGCGGTCGACATCGCTTCGCCGCGCGAGACGCATGCCGGGATGGTGCGGCTCGCCGCGGCCCGGCGGCTGCCCGCGATCTGCCAGAAGCCGCTGGCGCCGACCTTCGACGCCGCCCGGCAGCTCGTCGACGAGGTGAGCCGGATCGACGGCATGCGCCTGATGGTTCACGAGAACTGGCGCTTCCGGCCGTACTACCGGCAGATTGCGCAGTGGCTCGCTGCAGGGCGCATCGGCCGTGTCCAGCAGGCGCAAATGACGCTGCTCAGCTCGGGGCTGATCGCCGACCCGCGCGGCGTGCTGCCGGCGCTCGAGCGCCAGCCGTTCATCGCCACGCTCGACCGCGCGCTGGTGATGGAGATCCTGATCCACCATATCGACACGCTGCGCTTCCTGCTCGGCGAGATGAGGCTGGTCCATTCGCGCATCGGTCGCGTCAGCCCGGCAATGGCCGGCGAGGACCATGCGACGCTGACTTTTGCGACCGCCGACGCCGCCACCGTGCTGCTGCTCGCCAATCTCGTCGCGCACGGCGAGCCGGCCGCACTGGCCGACCGGTTGACGCTGATCGGCGAGCGCGGCACGATCCGTCTGCAGGGCGATACGCTGAGTTGCGACGGCGAGTCGCCGGCGAGCATCGCCTACGACATGCCGCAGTGCTATGCCGACTCGTATGCGGCAACGATTTCGCACTTCCTGGACGCCATGATCGACGGCTCGAATTTCGAAACCTCGCCCGAGGACAACCTGAGAACCTTGCGGCTGGTCGAGGACGTGTACGCCCGCGAGGGCCCGGCGTGAACATCGCGGGCGCCGCGGCCGTCACGGGCGACAGCGCCCCCGCCGTCGATGTCGCCAAGGTGCTCGGCGAAGACATCATCTTCGGCCGCCTGGCCCCCGGCACCCGGCTGGTCGAAGACCACCTGATTGCGCGCTTCGGCGCGACCCGCCACTACATCCGCCAGGCGCTCGACGAACTCGCGCGCACCGGCATCGTGGTGCGCGAAAAGAACAAGGGCGTTGCGGTGCGGTCGCTCGACCCGGCCGAAGTGCGCCAGATCTACGAGGTGCGCGAGCTGCTGCAGCGCCAGGCCGCGTTGCGAATTCCGCTGCCGGCGCCAGCAGCGCTGATCGAGGAACTCGAGCACCTCCACGAAGCCTATTCGCTGCATGTCCGCGAGCGCAACTTCAGCGGCGTGCACGAGGTCAACGACGAATTCCACCTGCGGCTCTTCGCCTGCTGCGGCAACGACTACCTGGTCGATTCGATCAAGCATTACATGTGGCTGAGCCTGCCGGTCCGCGGCAAGCACACCGCCGACATCGACCATGCCATGGCCTCGCAGCGCGATCACCACCTGATGATCCAGCTGCTGAAGGGCACCGACCGCTGGGCGCTGGCGCAGCTGTGCGTCGAGCACGTCCAGCCGGCCAAGGAAAGCTACCTCGGCGACGTGCAACGCGCCGAACGCCAGACCCGCGGATTGCCCCACGCCGCCGACACCCGTTCCCCGCCACCCCTGGCGACCTGAACCACCCCCGGAGACACGATGAAAAACAACCGCTCGCAATTGCCGCGCCGATCACTTCTCAAGCTCGGCGTCGCACTCGGCCTCGCCGTCGGCAGCACGGCCGCGCTGGCCGCCTTTCCCGACAAGCCGCTGAAGCTGATCATCCCGTACCCGCCCGGCGGCGCGACCGACGTCATCGGCCGGATCGTCGCGATCGAACTCGGCAAGGCGCTCGGCCAGCAGGTGGTGGTCGACAACCGCGGCGGCGCGGGCGGCAACATCGGCGCCGAGGCGGCTGCGAAGTCGCCGCCGGACGGCTACACGCTGTTGATGGGTGCGCTGACCTCGCATTCGACGATGGTCACGCTGGAAAAGGGCAAGCTGCGCTACGACCTGCTCAAGGACTTCGTGCCGCTGATGGTGGTCGGGGCGGTGCCGCTGGTCGTCGTCGTCAACCCGGCGGTCCCGGCGAACTCGCTGCAGCAGCTGGTGAGTTACGGCAAGGCCAACCCCGACAAGCTGAACTACGCCTCGTCAGGCGCCGGCGCGCCGCAGCGCATGGCCGCCGAGCTGCTGCGCCGCGAAGCCGGCATCCAGATGACGCACGTGCCGTACAAGGGCAGCGGCCCGGCGATGACCGACCTGGTCGGTGGCCAGGTCAACCTGATGGTCGAGACGGTGCCTGCGGCGCTGCAGTTCATCCGCGCCGGCAAGCTGCGGGCACTGGCCGTGACCACGCCCCAGCGCATCTCGATGCTGCCCGACGTGCCGACCACCGCCGAAGCCGGGATGCCGGGTGTCGAGGTGGCGTCGACCTTCGGCGTGCTGGCACCGGCCGGCACACCGGCCGACGTGGTGGCGCTGCTCAACCGAACGCTGGCCAAGATCATCACCAACGCCGACGTCAAGGAGCAGTTCCTGACGCAGGGCGTCTACGCCGCAGCGCCGACCACGCCGGCCGCGGCGGCGCAGCGCGTCAGCACCGAAGTCAGCCGCTGGGCCAAGGTGATCGGCGACGCCAACATCAAGTCCGACGAGTGAGCAGAAGGCCGGCCTGCCTTCGCTCGGCCGACCCGGTCGCCCCTTGCGGGGGCGGTGGGTCGGCGACCTTGCGGGGATGTCGGTGAACGCCGGCTCCGACCTGCGGCCGCCGATCGTCGTCATCGGCGCGTTCCCGCCGCAACAGCAGCCGCTGATCGATGCCGAGTTCGAGGCCATCCCGGTCGACCAGCTCGGCGACGACCCCGTGCGGCTCGGCCGCGTCGTTGCCGTGCTGACGCGCAGCAACTACCGGGTGCCGGCGGATCTGCTGGCGCAGCTTCCGGCGCTGAAAGTCATCGCGACGTCGGGCGTCGGCTTCGACGGCATTCCGCTCGACGTCGCCAGGCGGCGCGGCATCGCGGTGACCAATACCCCCGGCCTGCTCGATTCGGCGGTGGCCGAACTGGCGGTCGGGTTGCTGCTGGCGCTGCTGCGCGAGTTGCCCGCCGCCGACCGCCATGTGCGCGAAGGCCGCTGGGCGGCGGCGGACTATCCGCTGACCACCGGCCTCGCCGGCAAGCGGGTCGGCATCGTCGGCCTGGGCCGCATCGGCAGCGGCATCGCTCGGCGGCTGCAGCCCTTCGAGGTCGACATCGCCTACAGCGGCAGCCACAAGCCCGCGGTGCCGTACCGGCACGTCGCATCGGTGCAGGCGCTGGCGGCCGAGGTCGACATCCTGGTCGTCTCGTGCAGCGGTGGGCCGGCAACGCGCCACCTGATCGATGCCACGGTGCTCGACGCACTCGGGCCCGCCGGTTTCCTGGTGAATGTCTCGCGCGGCAGCGTCGTCGACGAGGCCGCGCTGATCGAGGCGCTTGCCGACGGCCGGCTGCGCGGCGCCGCGCTCGACGTTTTCGAGGTCGAGCCCTTGCAGGGTTCGCGCCTGACCGAACTGCCGAACACGCTGCTGACGCCGCACGCGGCCTCGGCAACCAACGACACGCGCGCCGCCATGCTGCGGCTGGCGCTCGACAACCTGCACGCCGTGCTGCGCGGCGATGCACCCCTCACGCCGGTCGCCTGACTGCCGGCTCCTTCCGTCACTTCCACGACTGCCATGAACACAGATTCCAGCACCCGGCTACAGGGCGTCTTTTCGCCCGTCCTGACCCCGTTCAACGCCGACCACTCGCCGTCGCCGGCGCGCTTCGTCAAGCATTGCCGCTGGCTGCTCGAGCAGGGCGTCGGCCTGTCGGTCTTCGGCACCAACTCCGAAGCCAACTCGCTCGGCCTGGCCGAGAAGCGCACCCTGCTCGACGCGCTGCTCGAAGCCGGCATCCCGCCCGGCCGGCTGATGCCCGGCACCGGCACCAACGCGTTCACCGAAACCATCGAGCTGACCCGCCATGCGGTGGCCGCCGGATGCGCCGGCGTGCTGATGCTGCCGCCGTTCTATTACAAGGGCGTCAGCGACGAGGGCCTGTTCCGCAGCTACGCCAAGGTGATCGAGGGTGTCGCCGACCCGCGGCTGCGCATCTACCTGTATCACATCCCGCCGGTGGCGCAGGTGCCGATCAGCCTGGCGCTGATCGAGCGGCTGCTCAAGGCCTATCCGCAGGCGATCGCCGGCATCAAGGACAGCTCGGGCGACTGGAACAACACCTCGGCGATGCTGCGCGAGTTCCAGCCGCAGGGCTTCGACGTCTTCGCCGGCTCGGAGGCCTTCCTGCTGGCGACGCTGCGTGCCGGCGGCGCCGGCTGCATCACCGCCACCGGCAACGTCAATCCAGGGCCGATCGCCGCGCTGCACCGCCACTGGCGCGACGCCGATGCCGACGAGCGCCAGCAGTCGCTGAACGCCACCCGCGGTGTGTTCCAGAGCCTGCCGATGATCGCGGCGATGAAGGCCGCCATCGCCGCGCGGGCGAACGACCCTTCGTGGGCGGTGGTGCGGCCGCCGCTGGTCGAGCTCGACGCGGCCCAGCGCGCCGAGCTCGAGGCCGGGCTCGAGCGCTGCAACTTCACCATGCCAGGCGCCGAGTCGCTGGCCGCGGCAGACTGAACTCCCGCGCCGGCCGCCAAGGCGTCGGCGCACCTTTTCATCCGACTCGAGAACACCCCATGGCTGACTCCACCCCGCCCGACCGCTCTGCGGTCTTCACCGCGCCCGCCGAACCCCGCGGCTTCTCCAAAGGCCTCACCAACTACGGCGACAGCGGCTTTTCGGTCTTCCTGCGCAAGGCCTTCATCAAGGGCGCGGGCTACAGCGACTCGGCGCTCGACAAGCCGGTGATCGGCATCACCAACACCGGCAGCGCCTACAACCCCTGCCACGGCAACGCGCCGCAGCTGATCGAGGCGGTCAAGCGCGGCATCATGCTCGCGGGTGGGCTGCCGATGGACTTCCCGACGATTTCGGTCCACGAGAGCTTCTCGGCGCCGACCAGCATGTTCATGCGCAACCTGATGTCGATGGACACCGAGGAGATGATCCGCGCGCAGCCGATGGATGCGGTGGTGCTGATCGGCGGCTGCGACAAGACGGTCCCGGCGCAGCTGATGGGCGCGGCCTCGGCGAACATCCCGGCGATCCAGCTGGTCACCGGCTCGATGCTGACCGGCTCGCACCGCTCGGAGCGGGTTGGCGCGTGTACCGACTGCCGCCGCTACTGGGGGCGCTTTCGTGCCGGCGAGATCGACGGCGACGAGATTGCCTCGGTCAACAACCAGCTCGTTGCCAGCGTCGGCACGTGTTCGGTGATGGGCACGGCCAGCACCATGGCGTGCATCGCCGAGGCGCTGGGCATGACCGTGCCGGGCTGCGCCAGCCCGCCGGCGGTGACCGCCGACCGCATGCGCATTGCCGAGCTGAGCGGCGCGCAGGCGGTGCAGATGGCACGCGACGGGTTGACGATCGACAAGATCCTCACGCCACAGGCGTTCGAGAACGCGATGCGCGTGCTGCTGGCGATCGGCGGCTCGACCAACGGCATCGTCCACCTGACGGCGATCGCCGGCCGGATGGGCCTGGAAGTCGACCTGAAGGCGCTCGACCGGATGGGCAACGACACGCCGGTGCTGCTCGACCTCAAGCCTTCCGGCCAGCACTACATGGAGGACTTCCATGACGCCGGCGGCATGGCGACGCTGCTGCGCGAACTCAAGCCGCTGCTGCACCTCGATGCGCTGACGGTCACCGGCCGCACGCTCGGCGAGGAGATGGAGCTTCATCCGGCGCCGTTCAAGCAGAACGTCGTCCGCTCGGCCGCCGACCCGATCTATCCGCAGGGCGGCATCGCCGTGCTGCAGGGCAACCTGGCGCCGGGCGGCGCGATCATCAAGCAGTCGGCAGCCGACGCCGGGCTGATGGAGCACGAGGGCCGGGCGGTGGTGTTCGAGAACCTGGCCGACATGGCCGAGCGCATCGACGCGCCCGAACTCGACGTGACCGCCGACGACATCATCGTGCTGAAGAACATCGGCCCGAAGGGTGCGCCCGGCATGCCCGAGGCGGGCTACATCCCGATCCCGATGAAGCTGGCGCGCGCCGGCTGCAAGGACATCGTGCGCATCTCCGACGGCCGCATGAGCGGCACCGCGTCGGGGACGATCGTGCTGCACGTGACGCCGGAGTCGGCGGTCGGCGGGCCGCTCGCCTATGTGCAGAACGGTGACCGCATCCGCCTGTCGGTGGGCTCGCGCTCGCTCGACCTGCTGGTCTCGGACGAGGAACTGGCGCGCCGCCGCGCCGCCGCGCCGATGGTCGAGCCGACCGCCGACCGCGGTTATCGCAAGCTGTACCTGCAGTCGGTGACGCAGGCCGACCAGGGCGTCGACTTCGACTTCCTGCGCGCCGCGACGATGCACGGCACGGTGCCGAGATCGAAACCCTGACCTCGACAAGCTGCCGCTGTGAAGCGGCAGCGGCGTTGAGCAGGATTGCGCCGAAGGGGGAGGTTCCGGCGCTGCCGGGCGTCAAGCCACCGTGTCCGGCGCGCAGTCGCCGTTGCGCGGGCGGGTTGCGTGGATCCTAGAACGTGCCTGGGAAGGCGCCCCCGTCGTGCAGGACGTTCTGGCCGGTGTAGAAGCCCGTGTGGACACTGCACAGGAAGGCACACATGCTGCCGAATTCCTCGGCGGTTCCGAAGCGTTGTGTCGGGTTCTGCATGCGGCGTGCGTCGGCGACCGCCTGCATCGTCTGCCCACTCTTCTGTGCAGCGCCGTGCAGGGTGCTGCGCAGGCGGTCGGTATCGAACGGACCGGGCAACAGGTTGTTGATCGTGACATTGCGCGAGGCCAGCCGCGGCTGGCGCGCCACGCCGGCGACGAAACCGGTCAATCCCGAGCGTGCGCCGTTGCTCAGGCCGAGGATGTCGATCGGCGCCTTCACCGCACCCGAGGTGATGTTGACGATCCGGCCGAAACCGCGTTCGGCCATCGGATCGACCACCGCCTTGATCAACTCGATCGGCGTCAGCATGTTGGCGTCCAGGGCTTTTATCCAGTCGTCGCGTCCCCAGTCGCGAAAGTCCCCGGTCGGCGGGCCGCCGGCGTTGTTGACCAGGATGTCGATCTGCGGGCTGGCCGACAGCGCCGCCTCGCGTCCGGCTGGCGTGGTGATGTCGCCGGCGACCGTGAGCACCTGAACTGTCGGGTTGAGCGATCGCAGTTCCTCGGCAGTCGAAGCCAGCGTCTCTGCGCCGCGTGCCGTGATCACGACGTTGACGCCCTCGCGCACCAGGGCCTGCGCGCAGCCCTTGCCCAGCCCCTTGCTCGCAGCGCAGACCAGCGCCCATTTGCCTTCGATTCCGAGATTCATGTGGAGAGCTCCAGTGGGTTTCAATGAGAGGCCGTGCAGGCTTAGCGGACGGACCCCGGTGCTCTCGAGGTGCTGCCGCGCACGATCAGGCTAAACGGGATACAGGTCGCCCGGACCGCCGACCGGCCCTCGATGCGCGCCAGCAGAAACTCGGCGGCACGCCGTCCCACCTCCTCGGCGGACAGCCTGATGGTGGTCAGCGGTGGTCTCAGGTGAGCAGCGAATTCGACGTCGTTGAGACCGGTCACCGACAGCTCCTCGGGAACCCGCAGGCCCATGCTCTCGGCCTGCACGAGTGCGCCGAAAGCCAGCGAGTCGGTACCGCAGATGACGGCGGTGGGCCGGCGAGGCAACTCCATCAGCGCCTGCAAGGCCAGTTGACCATCGACGATGGTGTGCGAGCGCTCGATCAGGCGCTCGCGTGGCTTCGCCACGCCCCTGGCGGCGAGCGCCTGGTGGATGCCGGCGATCCGCTTCGCGGCGCGGTCACTCTGCGGCAACTCCTGGGCGATGATGCCGAAGTCGCAGTGGCCGAGGTCGAGCAGGAAGTTGGCGAGCGTCCTTCCGATCTCGTAATTGTCGAAACCGACGCAGGGGTGCGTGTCGTCCAGCACCCAGGTGTTCACATACGGAATCCGTTTTGCGGCAAGCGTCTCGTACACGCCGGCCGCCCGGGTGGAGCCCACCAGGAGCATGCCGGCGACGCCCTGCGCCGAAAGCGCACGCACCTGGCGAAGCTCCTCCTGCGGGTCGTAGTTGGAGCTGGCCAGCAGCAACGTGTAGCCGGCCTGATTGACCCGCCACTGCAGCTCGTTGATGCCGGTCGAAAAATTGGCTTCCTGCAGCGTCGGGACGATCGCCCCGATGGTCATGAAGCGCTGGGTGGCGAGGGCCCGTGCCGCGGCGTGCGGGGTATAGCCGAGCCGGGCACTGACCTTTTCGACATTGACGCGCAAGGCTTCGGCGACGGTTGTCTTGCCGTTCAGCACCCGCGACACCGTGGCGACGGAGACGCCGGCTTCGCGAGCGACGTCGTGAACGGTGACCGCGCTCCCGTTGGGACGTGGCAGTCGCTGCTTGCCGGTAGAAGACGGCATGTGCGGGAGGAGGCGAGGCCGCTCGGGCAAGTTGCGCAACGACCGAAGCATACGGTCTGGAACGACCCGTCGCTCAGTCGGCTTTCGCGCCTGAAATCCTGACCGCCGTCGCCCAGCGCGCAAGCTCCTTTTGCAGCAGGTCGCCGAACTGTGCGGGTGTACCGCCGACCGCGTCGCCGCCCTGCTTGCCGAGGCTGTCGCGGAAGCCCGCGCTGGAAACGGCCTCGTTGACGGCCTTGTTCAGCCGCGCCAGCGTCTCGGCGGGGGTGCCGGCCGGGGCCACGATGCCGTACCAGGCGGTGATCACCAGCTCGGGATAGCCGGCCTCGGCCATCGTCGGCACGTCCGGCAAGGCCGGCGAACGTGCCTGGGAGGTGACCGCCAGCGCGCGCATCTTCTTCTGATTGACGAAGGGTGCCACCAGCGGCACGCCTTCGACCACCATCTGCACCTGGCCTGCCATCAGATCGACGATCGCCGGTGTGCCGCCCTTGTACGGGATGTGCGCCATGGCCGCGCCGGTCTGCGACTTCAGCAGCTCGACGGTCAGGTGCGAAATGCTGCCATTGCCTCCGGTGCCATAGCTGATCGCATCGGGCCGCTTTTTCGCGAGACCCAGCAACTCGTTGAGCGACCGGGCTGGCAGCTCGGGGTGGACCACCAGCGCCAGCGGGCTTGTCGAGACCAGTGCGACCGGAGCGAAATCGCGCCGCGTGTCGTAGCCGACCTTTGCATACAGCGCCGGATTGATCGTCAGCGAGCCGGTGTTGCCCATCAGCAGCGTGTAGCCGTCGGCGGGGGACTTGGCGACGATGTCGGCAGCGACGCTGCCGCCGGCGCCGGCCCGGTTTTCGATCACGACCGGCTGGCCCAGCGACTTCTGCAATTCGACGCCGATCAGCCGCGCCACGATGTCGACGCCACCTCCGGGAGGGAAGCCGACCACGAGCTTGACCGGCCTGGTGGGGTAGCTTTGTGCCGCGGCGGTCGCGGCGAAAGCCACGCCTGCGATGGCAACGCCGATGCGCACCAGGATGGTTCGGATTTGGAGTGACATGGGTGGTTCCTGCTGGGAGGGTTGCCGGCGGACCGGAAGTCAGTGCCCCGGCGTCGTCAGGTCCGCGCGGTAGCGCGCCATCGCCGCCTCGTCGGGCGGGTACAGGCCCGGCAAGGCAGTGCCCTGCTCGACCTGTCGCATGATCCAGGCTTCGAGCCGTTCCTGTTCCGGGCCGGCGGCGAGCACGTCCGCGAGGTAGGCGTCGGGGATCAACACCGCGCCGTCGTCGTCTGCGACGACGATATCGCCCGGGAACACCGCCACCCCGCCGCAGCCGATCGCCTCTTCCCAGTTCACGAACGTCATGCTGGCGACCGCAGCCGGCGATGCGGTGCCCCGGCACCAGACGGGCAAGCCGCTGCCCTCGACGCCGGCCATGTCGCGCACGACGCCATCGGTGACCAGCGCCGCGACGCCGAGCTGCGCCATGCGGGCGCACAGGATGTCGCCGAAGATCCCGGCGTCGGTGATTCCCATTGCGTCGACGACCACGATGCTGCCGGCCGGCATCGCCTCGACCGCGACGCGCGTCGAGCGCGGCGACGACCAGGCCGCGGGCGTCGCCAGGTCCTCGCGCGCTGGCACGAAGCGCATCGTGAAGGCCCGGCCCACGCGCCGGGGCTGCCCGGCGCGCAGCGGCTTCGGTCCGCGCAGCCAGACGTTGCGCAAGCCCTTCTTGAACAGGATGGTCGTGATGGTGGCGGTGCTGACGTTCAGCAGCGCATCGACGACTTCGGGATCGAGGGAGCGGGTGGTTTCGGCTGCCATGGTGGGTGCGGGCAAGGGCTTGCTCAGGTGGCGGTTGCGCGCGATCCGGAACTCGCGTTCGCGAAGCCGTAGAGGCGCGTGGGGTTGTCGACCAGGATGCGCTGGCGGGTCGCCTCGTCGACGGCCCAGCGTTCGAAAAGCGCCAGCAGCGCCGTGTCCGATGGCCATGTCGCTTCGGTGACGTGCGGCCAGTCGGTCGCCCAAAGGCAGCGCTCGGGAAAGGCCGAGATCAGTTCCGCCGCGAGTCGACCCACTTCAGGGAAATCGGGCGCGCCGCTGGCCGACATGCGGTAGGCGTAAGGCGCCGACAACTTGACCCAGACGCGACCGGACTCCATCAGCCGCAGCAAGGTGCGAAAGGCCGCACCATCGGGCTCGGCACCGTCGAGGAAGGCGCCGAAGTGGTCGATCACCAGGTCGACCGGCAGCGCGCCCAGCGCGGCTGCGCGCTCAGGCAGTTGATGGCCGTCGAACTGAAGGTTCAGGTGCCATCCGAGCGCGCCGACCGCGTCCGCCATCGCGGCCATCGAATGCCAGCCGAGCCCTCCTTCACGCAACATCATGTACCGCACGCCGCGCACGCCCTGCGCATGCATTCGCCGCAGTTCGTCGGCTGGCGTGTCCGGCGCGATCACGACGACGCCACGCGACGCCTCGCCGAGCTGGGCGAGCGCATCGAGCGTGCATGCGTTGTCGAAGCCGTAGCCGCTCGGCTGGACGACGACCATGCGGTCGATGCCGAGCGACTCCGCGAGCCCCCGGTAGGCGGCAACCGGCGCAGCGCGGAACAGCGCACCGGGCAGTGCGGAGAAGCGCTCGTCGAAGATGTGCATGTGGCAATCGCAGGCGCCCGCAGGCAGGCGCCTCGGCGCCACGTCGCCCTGCGGCGGCTCCCCGTGCGCCGCGGGTGTCATGCCGCCATGCGCCGCGCGTGATCGGCATTCAGGGCACCGCCCGGAATGCGCCCGGCGAGGATCTCGGCGACCTGCGAGATCGCCTCGGCCGACTGGCCGTCCAGGGCCGGCGTCAGACCGGCGACGTGGGGCGTCGCGATGACCCTGGGATGGGCGGTCAGCTCCGGCGACGGCATCTGGTCGAGCGCACGCCCGACATCGAGCGCGCAGCCGGCGATGCGGCCCGACTCGAGTGCATCGAGCAGTGCCCGCTCGTCGACGAGGTTGCCGCGCGACGGGTTGATGAAGTAGGCCGACGGCTTCATCAGCGCGAACGCTTCGGCATTCATCAGGTTCTCGGTTTCGGCGTTGGCAACGGCCAGGCAGACGACATGGTCCGATTCCGCCAGCAGTTGCGCCATCGGAACCTGCTCGACCTGGGGATGATCGACCTTCGCGTAGGGATCGCTGACCCGCACGCGCATGCCGAAGGCGAGCGCCAGATCGCACAGGTAGCGGCTGATGCGGCCGTAGCCGATGATGCCGAGCGTCGCACCGCGCAGTTCCCGGCCCACATTGCCGACCGGTACCGTGCCGGCACGGTAGGCCGCGATCAGGGCGGAGAAGTTGCGCCCGAGATCGATCATTGCGGCAATCGTCCACTCCGCGACGCCGGAGACGAAGACGCCGCTGACGTGTGTCACCAGCACACCGTTGCGATTGGCGGCCGCGAGGTCGATGTTGCGGATGTCGACGGCACAGCGCACGTAGGCCTTCAGCTCGGGCAAGGCATCGAACACGCGGCCTTCGCCCGGGGTTTCGCGATAAGCCACCAGCACCTGGCAGCCGCGCGCGGCGTCGATCAGCTCGTCGGTCGACCACTCGTGGCCGCTGTCGTTGATGCGCAGCGTTCCCAGGCTCCGCAGTGCCGCGACCGCTTCCTCGCGGAAGTAGTTGCGGCGGACGCCGGCGGGATGCGCCAGCACGATCTGCGCAGCGGAATTCGGATTCGGGGTCATTGAAGTTCCAGAGCGAAATGGCAGGCCGCGTGGCGTCCGGGTAGCACCTCGCGCATCTCCGGCACCCGCTCGCGACAGACCGGCTGGGCGTGCGGGCAGCGGGTGTGGAAGCGGCAACCGGAGGGCGGGTTCATGCTGCTCGCCGGCTCGCCGAGCGGGCGAATACGGTCGGGGCGGGCATGCGTCAGGTCGTGCACCGGGATCGCCGAGATCAGCGATTTCGTGTACGGATGGAGCGGATTGGCAAACAGCTCGAAGGAGCGGCCGGACTCGACGATCACGCCGAGGTACATCACGAGGATGCGGTCGGAGATGTGCCGCACCACCGCGAGGTCGTGTGCGATGAACAGGCAGGTGAGTCCCATCTCCTGCTGCAGATCGAGCAGCAGGTTGATGATCTGCGCCTGGATGTTGACGTCGAGCGCGGCGATCGGCTCGTCGGCAATGATCAGTTCGGGCTTCACCGCGAGCGCCCGCGCAATGCCGATGCGCTGCCGCTGCCCGCCGGAAAATTCGTGCGGGAACTTGCGCAGCGACTTCGGCGAGAGGCCGACCTTGTCGAGCAGCGCCGACGACCTGACGGTCGGCCTCGGCACCGGTCGTCGGCGATGCCGTGGAACAGGATCGGCTCGCGAAGGATCTGCGCCACCGTCATGCGCGGGTTCAGCGACGCATACGGGTCCTGGAAGATCATCTGGATGCGCCTTCGCACCGGCCGCAGCGCCGCAGCGTCGAAGTGGGCGATGTCGTGGCCCTCGAAGCGGATCTCGCCGGCGGTCGGCGTGTGGATGCGCGTCAGCAGCCGGGCCACCGTCGACTTTCCGCAGCCCGATTCGCCGACCAAGCCGACGAGCTCGCCGCGCCCGATCGAGAAGTCGACGCCGTCGACCGCCCTGAACTTGCGCGTGCCGGCCGAAGAAATCGTCGCTGCGCACGTCGAAGTGCTTGACCAGCCCGATCGCCTGCAGCAGCGGCTCCACCGCCTCGACGACGCGCGGCTGTTCACGCACCGGCGCAGCCGCACTGGCAACGGCAACGGCTGCGCCCTTGTCGGGCCGGGTCAGTACCGTGCCCTGCTGCGTCACCCAGCAGCGGCTCAGCCGCGCCGGACCGACCGGCAACAGGTCCGGATGCGTGTCGCAGATGTCGATCCGGAACGGGCAGCGGTCGGCGAAGCGGCAGCCGGGCGGCATGTTGAGGATGTCGGGCGGCATGCCGCCGATCGAGGGCAGGTGCTTGTCGGCGGACGAGGCGCTGTCGAGGTGCGGCGCCGCATTCAGCAGCGCCCAGGTGTACGGGTGCTGCGGGTTCGTCAGCAGGTCCTGCGAGGCGCCTTCCTCCACCACTTCGCCGCCGTACATGACGACGATCCGCGAGCAGACGTTGGCGATGACGCCGAGGTCGTGGCTGATCAGCAGCACCGCGGTGCCGGATTCGCGGCTGACCTCCTTGAGCAGGTCGAGGATCTGCGCCTGCACCGTCACGTCGAGCGCGGTGGTCGGCTCGTCGGCAATGATCAGCTGCGGCTTGTTGGCAAAGCCGATCGCCAGCATGACGCGTTGCCGCATTCCGCCCGACAGCTGGTGCGCATGGCCCGCCATCACGCGCTCGGGCGAAGAGATTCCCATCCGCTTGAGCAGGTCGAGCGCGCGCTGGCGGGCTTCGCGTTGGCTGAAGCGGCCGTGCGATTTCATCCCCTCGATCAGCTGGGCGGAGATCTTCATCACCGGATTCAGCGAGGTCATCGGGTCCTGGAAGATCATCGAGATGTCGCCGCCGCGCATCGCGCGCAGCTCGGCCTCGTCCATCGCCAGCACGTCGCGGCCGCCGAACAGCACCTGGCCCGACAGCGTGTGCCGGCCGCCCAGCAGCCGCGTGATCGACAGCGCCGTCACGCTCTTGCCGGAACCCGACTCGCCGACGATGCCGACCGCCTCGCCGGCGCGCACGCTGATGCTCAGCCCGTCGACGGCGTTGGCGACGTCGTCGCCGATCGTGAACCGCGTGCGAAGCTCGCGCAGTTCGAGCAGGAATGCGGAATCCTCCGGGGTCTTCATGACAGCACCGTCTGCGGCGACGCGGTCGCGGATGCGGGGCCGATCGGCGACGGGTTTCATCTGCGCTTGTCCATCGTTCAGCGGCTCAGCGAGCGCGGGTCCAGCCAGTCGCGGATGCCGTCGCCGAAGAAGTTGAAGCCGATCACCACCGACAGGATCGCCAGGCCCGGGAAGGTCGCGACCCACCACTGCTCGACCAGTTCGCGGCCTTCGGACACCATCGCGCCCCATTCGGCGGTCGGCGGCACGACGCCGAGTCCGAGGAAGCTCAGGCCGGCGAAGGTGATGATGGCGGTGCCGACGTCGAGCGTCAGCAGCACGATCAGCGCACCGACCGAGTTCGGCAGCACATGGCGGAAGAAGATGCGCCCGTGGCCGTAGCCCAGCACCCGGGCGGCTTCGACGTATTCCTGGTTGCGTTGGACGACGACGACGCTGCGCGCGAGCCGGGCGAACTTGGGCCACCAGACGACCAGCATCGCCAGGATGGTGTTGCCGACGCCGATGCCGAGTGCAGCGGCGATCGCCAGCGCGAGGATCATCGGCGGGAAGCACATCACGACGTCGGTGAGCCGCATCATGGCTTCCTCGACCTTGCCGCCGATATAGGTCGAGAGCCCGCCGATCAACGTGCCGATGATCCCGCCGACGAGGACCACGACGATGCCGGCGATAAGCGAGATGCGTGAGCCGTAGATGACGCGCGACAGCACGTCGCGTCCCAGTGCATCGGTGCCGAACCAGTGTTCTGCGCTCGGCGCCGCCAGGCGGCGGCCGATCTCGACGCTGTCGGGTGCATTCGGAGCGATCAGCGGTGCGGCGAGCGCGATCAGGATCCAGCCGACGATCAGCAGACCGCCGATCGCCGGAAGGCCGTAGCGCCTGAACTGGCGCGCGAGGGACCTCAGCATCGAATTGCCTTTCTGTCGGGCCGTTGCCGTCAGCGCCGGGTCGACCGCGGGTCGAGCACCAGGTACGAGAGGTCGGTCAGGAAGTTGATGACCAGGTAGACGACGGCAACGATCAGGGTGATGCCCATGATGGCCGGGACGTCGAGCGTGACGGCGCTGCGGAAGGTGTAGCGCCCGAGGCCCGGCCACGAGAAGATGGTCTCGGTCATCACGGCACCGGTCAGCAGGATCGCGTAGGCGATACCTGCCAGCGTGACGATCGGCAGCAGCGCGTTGGGCAGCGCATGCCGCAGCACGATGCGGGTCTCGCTCAGGCCCTTCGAGCGGGCAACGCGAACGTAGTCCTGGTTCAGCGAGTCGAGCATGCTCGAGCGCGTGGTGCGCGTGATCAGACCCATCGTCGCGGCGGCGAGCACCAGCGAGGGCAGCACCAGGTGCGCGGCGGCGTCATGAAGGACTTCCCAGTCGCCGGCAAGGATGGCGTCGATCGTGTAGAGACCGGTCACCGCAGCCGGTGGAATCGACGAGACATCGAGCCGGCCCGGGCCGGGCGCAATCTGCAGGCCGCCATAGAACACCGACAAGGCGATGAAGGCGAGCCAGAACGTCGGCGCCGACACCCCGAGCAGCGACAGCATGCGAGCCACGTGGTCGATCCATGTGTCGCGCCACACGCCCGCGGCGATGCCGAGCGGAATGCCGACCATGAGGGAGATCAGGAACGCGACGGTGGCGAGTTCGAGCGTTGCCGGTGCGTACTGGCGGATGTCGTCCATCACCGGTCGGAAGGTCGAGATCGACATGCCCAGGTCGCCGTGCGCGAGTCGGCTGAGAAAGGTCCAGTAGCGGACCCACACCGGCTCGTCCAGGCTCCAGCGGGCGCGAAACGCCTTGACGATCGCCGGATCCGAGGCCGCGAGGTCGCCGAGCTGGGCGAGCACCGGGTCGCCCGGCACCTGCGTCGAGATCAGGAAGATGACGACCGTGGCCGCGAGGGCGGTCAACAGCATCGCCAGCAGGCGTTTCGCGATGTAGATCATGTTCGCTGGCCCGGCTGCGACGCGTCGATCAGACCGCCGGCCTGATCTTCTTCATGTCCATCTTCCAGATGTTCGCTGTCAGCTCGACGCCGGTGACCGCCTTGTTGACGGCCACCCGGTAGATCGGCTGCAGCAGCATGATGTAGTTGGCCTGGTCGATGAGTTGCTGCTGGTACTTGGCGTAGAGCCCCTGCTGCACCTTGGTGTTCGGCTCCGAGCGCGCCTTCTCGATCAGCTCGTTCATCTCGGCAGACGGCTCCCAATAGACGCGCTTGGCGAGCCGCTGCACCGAGGCGCTGGCCCACACGTAGGGGTTCGGCGCGGTCGCGGTCCAGAATGCCAGCGTCGACTGCGTCTTGCCGCCGTTGAACTGGGTGCGCCAGTTGACCGAGTCCATCGGCTTCAGGTCGACCTTGATGCCGACCCGTGACAGGTCCGACTGGATCTTCTGCGCGATGAGCTGGAACGAGGTGCTGAAGTACGGCGTGTTGGGGTAGACGAGCTCGAAGCCGAAGCCGTCCGCCAGACCCGCCTCCTTGAGCAGCTTGCGCGCACGCGGCAGGTCTTCCTTGAAGCCCATGGCCTTCGACGAGGCTTCGGTGACGCCTGCCGCCCCGATCGGGATGAACGACGCCGGGCGCAGCGAGAAGCCGCCGACGAGGCCCTTGATCAGGCCGTCATAGTCGATCGCCGCGGCGACCGCGCGGCGCGCCTCGGGCTTGGCGAGAGCCGGGTTCATCGACGCGTTGTTGGTCAGTGTCATCAGGAAGGTGTCGATGCTGTTGGTCTTCTGGATCGACACGTCCTTGCTGCCCGCCAGGCTGTCGATCTGCTCGGAGTTCAGGTTCATCGCGAGATCGATGTCGCCGCGGCGGATCGCCAGCAGCTGCGCGGCGCCGTCCGAGATGTGGCGGATCAGCACGCGGTCGAAGCCCGGCTTGCCGCCGTGGAAATGCGGATTGCGCATCAGCGTGACCTGCGAGTTGCGCTCCCATGCCGTCATGTAATAAGGGCCGCTACCCGCCGAGTTGGCGTTCAGCCATGCGGTGGCCTTGTCCTTGGTCGCCGCGTCGGCAGTGCTGGCGCCGCCCTGTGCCTCGACCATCTTCTTCGAGTAGATCGAAAAGACCGTGCCCGTCAGGTCGATCAGGTTCGAAGGCGCCGCGACCTTGAGAAAGATCTCGACGGTGAGCGGATCGACCACTTCGATGCGCTGGAGGTTGGCCGCATCGGCGCTCGGCTGGTCCTTCACGTTGAGCAGCCGGTCGAGCGAGAACTTGACGTCGTCGGCGCTCAGCGTGTCGCCGTTCCAGAACTTGACGCCCGGACGCAGCTTGAAAATCCAGGACTGCTTCGATGGCCCCAGCGCCCACGACGTTGCCAGCGAAGGTTTCACCTCGCTGAGGTTGTCAGCGGAAAGCGTGACCAGCGTTTCATAGACCGCGCCGAGCGTCAGGGGCGGTGAGAGATCGGCCTGGCGCGCCGGGTCATAGGTCCGGCCGTCGCCGATGTCCATGCCGATCACCAGCGTCCTCTTCTCCGCAGCTTGTGCCCACGTGGCAGCACCGAGCAGGCCGAAGCATGCGATTGCCGAGAGCAACAACCACTGCATGGCATGCGCCTTCAGAGTGCCGAGGAACGGCGCCATTGGCACGTGGCGAGATAGGGATGAGGTCACGAGTTTCTCCTGCAAGGAATCAATCGGGCACGTCGACACGCGGCTCAAGAAAGCGCTTACTCGCGAGGTTGCACCGACCGAAGAACGACCGACAATCATTCCCGGCGGTGAGAACGGACCGGGATGCCGTCTCACGACCGGAGGAAGATGCGTCAGAAAGCGGTTTCTCAGTTTATTCGGGGTGCTCGGCGATCACATCCGTACTAACCCGAGACGGACGTGAAAGGCAAACGCGTGTCAGCGCTCAGAGCCGGCCGCGGCCGAGCAGCGCGTTGAGCAGGATCGCTCCGAAGGTGGCGGTGCCGATGCCACCGAGCGCGAACGCGCCGAACTTCAGCGTGTAGTCGCCGGTACCCAGGATCAGCGGGATCGCCGCGACCATCAGGTTGCGGTTGTCGCCGAAGTCGACCTGGTTCTGGACCCAGATCTTGGCGCCCGCCACGGCGATCAGGCCGAAGACGACGATGCTCACGCCGCCCATCACCGCCAGCGGCACCGCCTGGATCAGCGCGCCGAACTTGGGGCTGAAGCCGAGCAGCACCGCCATCGCGCCGGCGACGACGAACATCGCCGTCGAATAGACGCGCGTCGCTGCCATCACGCCGATGTTCTCGGCGTAGGTCGTCATGCCGGTGCCGCCGGCGAAGCCGCTGGCCATCGTTGCGACGCCGTCGCCGACGAAGGCGCGGCCGAGGCTGGCGTCGAGGTTGCGCCCGGTCATCGCCGCGACAGCCTTGACGTGGCCGAGGTTCTCGGCCACCAGCACCACCGCCACCGGTGCGATCAGCAGCATCGCGCGCGCATCGAAGGTCGGCGCGGCGAAACGCGGCAGGCCCCACCACGCCGCCGCGGCGACGCGGCCCAGGTCGATCGGCTTGCCCAGGCCGAAGCCGTTGGTCAGCAACGCATAGAAGGCGGTCGCAACGATCAGCCCCACCAGGATCAGCAGCCGCTGCGTCAGCCCGCGGGTGTAGACCGCCACCAGCGCGACGCTGACGAAGGTTGCCGCCTGCATCCAGGCATCGAAGCCGGTCGGCGCCATGTTCTTGATCGGCACCGCGGCGAGGTTGAGACCGATCACCGCGACCACCGTGCCGGTGACGACCGGCGGCATCAGCGACTCGATCCAGCGCGTGCCGACCGCCTGCACCACCAGGCCGATCGCCAACACCGCCGCGCCACAGGCGATGATGCCGCCGAGCGCCACGCCGAGGTTCGGGTTCGGCCCCTGGCCGGCGTAGCCGCTGGCGGCGATGACGACGCCGATGAAGGCGAAGCTCGACCCCAGGTAGCTCGGCACCTTGCCGCCGACGACCAGGAAGAAGATCAGCGTGCCGACGCCGCTCATCAGGATGGCGACGTTGGGGTCGAAGCCCATCAGCAGCGGCGCGAGCACCGTCGCGCCGAACATCGCGATCACGTGCTGCATGCCGAGCACCGTGGTCTGCGTCCACGACAGCCGCTCGTCGGGTGCGACGACGGTGTCGACCCGCTCCTGGACGTGGCGCCAACTGAATAGCTTGCTCATGGGTGTTCCTTCGAAACCGTCGGTGAGAGCGCCGTTGCCGGCGTGGCGTTTGCCGCTGCGGCCGAATTGTCGGCCGGCGTCGTCCGGTCGCGCGGAACCAAAAATGGACTTGTCTGCCCAGGTGGATCGCTTCGCACCCTGCCCTGTCGACGAAACGCGGCGCAGGACGCTGCGTCACGCGGCGGCGCTGCTGACCGTGCCGCTCGCGGCCTGTGTTGCCACTGCGCAGCGTGACAGTCTTTGGGACTGGGAACGCCGGTTGAACGGAAACCAGGTCGTTCTACTCGGCGAAGTGCACGACAACGCCGAGCACCACCGCCTGCGTCTTGCCGCGCTGCGGCGCGCCGTCGGGCGTGGCTGGCGCCCGGCGGTCGCCATGGAGCAATTCGATGTCGACCGCCAGCCCACGATCGACCGTGCCCGCGCCGAGCGTCCGCGCGACGCTGCCTACCTGATCGAGCAGGCAGGGCGCGAGGGCTGGGAGTGGCCCTTCTACCGCCCGCTCGTCGACCTGGCACTCGAACACCGCCTGCCGCTGGTCGCTGCGAATCTGCCGCGCGAGACGGCCAGCTGGCTGGTTCGCGCGGGTTATGCGGAGGTGCTCGGCACCGAGCGCGCTGCGGCGCTCGGGCTTGCCGAGGCGGTCCCCGACGCATGGCTGGCGGCGCAGGAAAAGGCAGTCGACGACGGCCACTGCGGCGCCCTGCCGAAGCAGGCGCTTCCCGGGATGGCCCGTGCGCAGTTTGCCCGCGACGCGCTGATGGCCGAACGGCTCGCTGCCCATGCGGGGCGTGGCGCCGTGCTCATCGCCGGCAACGGCCACGTGCGCGAGATCGGCGTGCCGCGCTGGCTCGCGCGCGTTCACGGGCTGCCGCGAGATCGGCGGCTGGCGGTCGGCTTCCTCGAAAGCGAGGTTGGGCCAGCGGAAAGCGACGATTTCGACGCCGTGGTGGTCGCCCCGGCGCCGCCGCGCGCCGATCCCTGCCTGGCATTCAGGCGTTCGCCCGCCGCCGCCCCGCGATGAAGATGAACGTCCTGCGCCAAGGCCGCGGCAAGCCGCTGCTGCTGGTTCATGGGCTCGGCGGGCGGGCGTCGTCGTGGCAGACGGTGATCGGCCCGCTGGCTGCGGAGCGCGAGGTGCTCGCCGTCGATCTGCCCGGTTTCGGCGCCACGCCGCCGCTGGCCGGGGAGGTGTCGATCCGCACCCTTGCCGACGCCGTCACCGGCTTCCTCGCCGCCGAAGGCCTGCTCGGCATCGATGCCGTCGGCAGCTCGATGGGTGCCCGGCTGGTGCTCGAACTCGCGCGCCGCGGCGGCGTGCTCGGGGCGGTGGTCTCGCTCGATCCGGGTGGCTTCTGGCGCGGCTGGGAGCGCAGCGTCTTCCACCAGTCGATCGGGGTGTCGATCCGGCTGCTGCGCCTGCTGCGCCCGTGGTTGAAGGCGCTTGCCGCGCATCCCGCCGGCCGCACCGCCTTGCTGCTGCAGTTCTCGGCCCGGCCCTGGGCGCTGCCGGCCGCCGCCGTGCAGGACGAACTGCTGAGCTATGTCGACTCGCCCTCCTTCGACGAACTGCTCGACCAGCTGGCCTGCGGCGCCGCGCAGCAGGGCGCGCCGCGCGGTTCGGTCACCCAGCCGCTGGTGATCGGCTGGGGCCGCCGTGACCGGGTCTGCTTCCCGCAGCAAGCCGAGCGCGCGCTGCGCGCCTTTCCCGACGCGCGGCTGCACTGGTTCGACGGCTGCGGGCACTTCCCGCAGTGGGATCGACCGCAGGAGACGGTGCGGCTGATACTCGATACGACTTCCGGCTGAGGGCTTCTGGCTGGGTCGTGCGGGATGGCAGGAGCCACCACCAGCTAGGAGCCTGCCGGGCTATGGGTCGGGCCCGCGTTGGGCCGAAAAAGGGGCTCAGCTTAGGCGCAAAGCGCAGCCGGGTTGGACACCCGGCGAGCATTTGCAACGACGGATCAGTCCCTTTTCCGGCCCAACCCGAGGGCCGGGGCGATTCGCAGCGCCATCCGTCGTTGCCGGCTCGCAGGTGGGCCCGCCACACAGCTTCGCCGGCGCCTCGTCTGGCACTGCGACTCGCCCCGGCGCGAGCCCGACCCAAAGCCCGACAGGCTCCTATCAGGAACGCGCCGCTCGGGGCGCGCTTTTCTGGCAAAGGCATGGCCGTCGCGAACGCCGGAGCGCGCCGCTTCGCCGCTAACGTGGCTCGCCAAGCAGTCGCAGCAGCCGGTCGATCTCGACCGGCTTGGCAAAGTGGTCGCTGAAGCCCGCAGCCAGGATGGTCGCACGCTCGAAGGGCAAGCCGCTGATCGAAATCGCCTGGGCCGGCGCCTGCCGAAGAGGCGTTCCAGGATTTCAGCCGCCTCCATGCCGCTCACGAACGGCATCGCCAAGTCCATGAACACGATGTCAGGCCGGTAACTGCACGCCAGGTCGATGGCGGCGGCACCATCGTAGGCGGTGTAAACCTCGTCATCGAAGGCCGTTGCGGATCAACGCCGCCAGGGCGTCGGCCATGGCCTCGTCGTCGTCGACGACGAGCACACGGCGTCGACTTCGGTCGCGTCGACCCGGAGCATTCATGCGCGCCGGCAGCAAGATGCAGTCCTATTGAATGCGGCGAACACGACGGACCTTGCCCTGCTGGCGGCTGTCAACCGCTCAACGTGCACCGGTCCCCGCTCGCCTGCCTTCCGACCGACACCCGAACGATGCCCGGCACGCTCTCGCCCAGCGCTTCGTGGATGAACCGGCAGAGGTTCTCCAGCGTCACCGGCCCGAGCCCGGGCACCTCGTCGAGCAGCCGGTGGTCGAGCCGATCGCGCAGGCGCTCGATTTCGCGGCGGAAAAAGCCGAGGTCGATCAGCATTCCCGAGATGGGGTCCGGCTGGCCTTCGACCGTGACTTCGGCCAGGTAGGTGTGCCCATGGATGCGCCGGCTGCTGTCGGCGTCGATCTGCCGCTGCAGCGTGTGCGCCGCCTCGAAATAGAAGGTCTGGCTGAGCTCGTATTTCACCGGATGCCGATCAGCTTGTGCGTCTGCAGGCTGAGCGTCCACTGCGGATGCTGCTGGCAGTAGGCGACCGCGCCGGCGGTGTTCTCGCGCGCCGCCGGGCTGTCCATCGGCTGCAGGTAGAAGTTTTCGAAGGCCAGACCTTCGAACTGCTGCGGGTCGAGCTTCGGCTGCGGAAAGACCAGCTTCAGCTCCTGGCCGCCGCGCACCACCAGCGGCGCGCCAGCCTTCGGGCTGATGCAAAGCCAGTCGATGCCCGGCGGCGGCTCGATGGTGCCGTTGCTCTCCACCGCGATGCGAAAGCCGCGCTCGTGCAGCGCGTCGATCAGCGGCACGTCCACCTGCAGCAGCGGCTCGCCGCCGGTCAGCACGACGAAGCGACGCTCGCGGTGGCGCGGCGGCCACTGCGCCTCGATCGCGCCGGCAAGATCGGCGGCATGCCTGAACTTGCCGCCGCCGTCGCCGTCGGTGCCGACGAAGTCGGTGTCGCAGAAGCGGCAGACGGCGCCGGCCCGGTCCTCCTCGCGCCCGCTCCACAGGTTGCAGCCGGCAAAGCGGCAGAACACCGCCGGCCGGCCGGCGTTGGCGCCCTCGCCCTGCAATGTGTAGAAGATTTCCTTGACGGCGTAGCTCATGGTGCGGCCCTGCCGGTGTACTCGGCGTGGCCGCGGCTGCGCAGTTCGCACGCCGGACACGCGCCGCAGCCGTAGCCCCAGTCATGCGCGGTGGCGTGGTCGCCGAGGTAGCAGCTGTGCGTCGCTTCGCGGATCAGCTCGACCAGCGGCGTGCCGCCGAGCGCCTGCGCCAGCTGCCAGGTGGCGGCCTTGTCGAGCCACATCAGCGGCGTCTCGATCGAAAGCGGCTGGTCGAGCCCGAGGCTCAGCGCCACCTGCAATGCCTGCAGCGTGTTGTCGCGGCAGTCCGGGTAGCCGGAATAGTCGGTTTCGCACATGCCGCCGACCAGCACCGGCAGCTCGCGCCGGTAGGCGAGCGCCGCCGCCAGCATGAAGAACAGCAGGTTGCGCCCGGGCACGAAGGTGTTCGGCAGCCCTCCGGCCTCGAACTCGATCGCCTTCGATCGCGTCAGCGCCGTCTCGCTGAGCTGGCCGAGCACACCGAGGTCGACCAGGTGGTCGTCGCCCAGCCGGCCGGCCCACTGCGGGAAGCCGCTGCGCAGGCCGGCGAGGATCGGCCCGCGGCAGTCGAGCTCGACGCGGTGCCGCTGGCGGTAGTCGAAGCCGATGGTCTCAACGTGCTCATAGCGCGAAAGCGCCCACGCCAGGCAGGTGGTCGAATCCTGGCCGCCGGAGAAAAGGACCAGTGCACGCGGTTTCATGGGCTCGGGCAAGCGGCGTTGAGGGAACAGGGTTGGCAGGAATGCAGACGATGCCAGCGGGGACGCCGAATCGGCTCGCCGATAATGCGCCGCACCGCGCGGACGGGACGGCACCGGCTTGTTGCGCGAAGTCGGCTGCGCAGCCCGAACCGGCAACCAGCCGCGCTGCAAGCCTGCGAGGGGCGCGGATTTTAGGCGGTATGCGGCCTGTTCCCTGGCCGCCCTGCGATGGCCTTGCGCATTGCGGTGCTGTCCACTGACCCAACCCAACCCGCGATGTCCTCTGCTTCTCCGCCCGCCCCGAGGCCCGATTCGCCCCAGCGCCTCGACCGGACGACGGCCGTGGCCGACCGCGAGGGCCCGGCGCGGATGAAGGCCATCGCCCTGGCACTGCTGCTCGGCGCGGCAGCGCTGTTCATCGTCGCCCGCGTGATGCACGACGCACATCCGGCGTGGGGCTATATCGCCGCCTTCAGCGAGGCGGCAGTGATCGGCGCGATGGCCGACTGGTTCGCCGTGGTGGCGCTGTTTCGCAGGCCGCTCGGCCTGCCGATACCGCACACGGCGATCGTGCCGTCGAACAAGTCGCGGATCGGCCGCAACCTGGCAGGCTTCATCGTCGGCAACTTCCTGGCGACCGACCAGGTGCTGGACAAGCTGCGACGCTTCGGTGCCGGCGCGCGGCTGGCGGGCTGGCTGGCCGACCCGGCGCGCGCGGCGAAGCTCGCCGGCCATGTGACGGCCGCACTCGGCTATGCGCTCGGCATCCTCGACGACGAGCGGGTGCGCGGCTTCATCCGGCGGGCGCTGCTGGCGCGGCTGGCCCAGGCCGACCTGTCGCTGCTCGCCGGCCGGCTGCTCGACACGCTGACCGCCGATCGGCGCCACCAGGCGCTGCTCGACGAGGCGCTGCGCCAGCTCGGGCAGCTGCTCGAGGACGAGGAAGTGCAGGAAAAAATCGCCGGCATCATTGCCGACGACCTGAAGCTGCTGCGCTACGTGGGCTTGAGCCAGCTTGCCGCCAAGCTGGCGACCGAGCGGCTGATTGCCGGCTTCGGGCGGCTGGTTGCCGAACTCGGCGAGGACGAGGCGCATCCGCTGCGGCTGCGTTTCGACAGCTTCATGCACGACTTCGTCGAACGGCTGAAGAACGACCCGGCGCTGCGCGAGCGCGTCGGCCGGCTGCAGCAGGAGCTGCTCGAACATCCCCAGCTGCACGGCTACCTCCAGGGCCTGTGGGACGAGGCCCAGGCCTGGCTGCGCCGTGACCTGGCGGGCAGCGACTCGCAGATCCGCAACCGGCTGGCCGAAGCCGCCCGCGCGCTCGGCGAGAAGCTGCAGGACGATCCACCGATGCAGCAGTGGATCGATGCGCAGCTGCTCGAGGCCGCGCCACGCTGGATCGAGCGCTATCGCGAGGACATCCGCGCCTACATCGTCGCCCGTGTCGACGACTGGGATACCGCCGAGCTGACCGACGAGCTGGAGCGCAACATCGGCCGCGACCTGCAGTTCGTGCGCATCAACGGCACGCTGGTCGGCGGGCTGATCGGCCTGGCGATCCATGCGGCGACGCAGTGGCTGGGATGAACGCGTGAGCGGCGATTCGACGGGTGCGGGGCCCGGCCCCGCAGCGGCCCTGCAAGGCGCGCCGGAAACGCGGCAGCCGCAGACGCAGCGCTTCCTCGACACGCTGGCGGCGAGCCTTGCCGACGGCAGCTTCGTGCGGCTGGCGATCGGCCGGCCCCCAGCGGGCGGCGACGACCCGCCGCAGCGGGTGAACGTGCGGCGGGTCGTGCTGCGGGGCGAACCCCACCTCTGCTTCGTGCTGCACCACCTGCGGCGCGACGTCACGAAGAACCTTCCCGCGGCGCAAGCGCTCGCGTTTGCCGGTGAGCTGCTCGACGCCGGCTTCGGCCATGCGCATCTGCTGACGACGCGCGAGGACATCCAGTGGTCGCTCAGCCGCAAGGGCAAGCCGTTGCTGCGCCGCGGCCGCCTGCCCGTTGCCGACGAAGCGGCGAACGGCATGGCGCCGGGTGGCAGCACCGCCGCCGACCGCACTGCAGCCGACGGCAATGCGCCGGCCGAAGGCCACGACCGCATCAAGCAGCGGCCGATCGACATCTGCCGACCCTTCCTCCAGGCGCTCGGCGTCACCGACGCCGGGCAGCGGCTGGTGCCGTCGATGGCGCGCAAGTGGAAGCAGATCAACCGCTTCGTCGAGATTTTTTCCCATGCGATCGACACCGCCGGGCTGGCCGACGCGCCGCAGGTGCGCGTGCTCGACTTCGGCTCGGGCAAGGGCTACCTCACCTTCGCGGTGCACGATTTCCTCGCCCGCTCGCCGGCGCGCCATGCCGAGGTCACCGGCATCGAGCTGCGCGACGACCTGGTGACGCTTTGCGAAGGCGCGGCGCGGCGGCTCGGACTCGACGGACTGCGTTTCTCACATGGCGATGTCGGCAGCGTCGCGCCGGCGCCGCACGAGGTGATGATCGCGCTGCACGCCTGCGACACCGCGACCGACCATGCGATCCACCACGGGGTGCGCGGCGGTGCCGCGGTGATCCTCTGCTCGCCGTGCTGCCACAAGGAAGTTCGGCCGCAGATGTGCTGCCCCGAGCTGCTGCGCCCGATGCTGCAGCACGGCATCCACCTCGGCCAGCAGGCCGAAATGGTGACCGACAGCTTGCGTGCGCTGCTGCTCGAAGCACATGGCTACGAAACGCAGGTGTTCGAGTTCGTCTCGCTCGAGCACACGCAGAAGAACAAGATGATCCTGGCGGTGCGCCGGCCAGATAACGCCGGGCGCGAGGCCGGGCGCGAGGCCGCGCTGGCGCAGGTCGCGGCCATCAAGGCCTTCTACGGCATCCGCAGCCAGCGGCTCGAGGCGCTGCTCGCCGGCGGGTGCGGCGCGGAACCTGCGAGCCGCCCCGGCTGATCCGCTTTCCCGGCCGCCGGCCCGGTCCCGCCCCATCCCCATGAACTTCGAACAACTCCTGAAATCCGATCCCTGGATCGCCCTGGCGGGCATCGCCGCCGTTGCTGTCGTCGGCGCCCTGATCGCCAAGCGGCTGGTGCATGCGCTGCTGCTGCGGCTGACCCACCGCTTCCCGATCCTGCGCGTGGTGACGCTTCGTTGCAGTGCGCCGGGCAATGCGGCGCTGCCGCTGATCGCCCTGCAGGCCGTCTGGCAAGCGGCCGGCGACGATGTATGGCGCATCGGCAGCGTGCGGCAGCTGAATGCGCTGTTGCTGATCGCTGCGCTGACCTGGCTGGCGGTGCGCGCACTCGCCGGCGTTGCCGACGGGGTGGCGCTGCGCCACCCGACCGATGTCGCCGACAACCTCGCGGCGCGCCGGCTGCAGACGATGACCCGGCTGCTGACGCGCAGTGCGATGGTGGTCGTCGTCCTGATCGGCATCGCGATGATGCTGATGACCTTCCCCGGAGCGCGCCAGGTCGGCGCGAGCCTGCTGGCGTCGGCGGGCGTGGCGGGCATCGTCGCCGGCATTGCCGCGCGTCCGGTGTTCAGCAACATCATTTCGGGCCTGCAGATCGCCCTTGCGCAGCCCTTTCGCATCGACGACGTGCTGATCGTCGAAGGCGAGTGGGGCCGCGTCGAGGAAATCACCATGACCTATGTGGTGCTGAAGATCTGGGACGAGCGCCGGCTGATCATTCCGCTGCAGTGGTTCATCGAGAACCCGTTCCAGAACTGGACCCGTGCCAGCTCGCAGATCATCGGCACGGTGATGCTGCGGGTCGACTACCGCATGCCGCTGCAACCGCTGCGTGACGAGGCCCAACGCGCCTGCGAAGCTGCCGTCGAATGGGACCGGCGCCTGTGCCTGCTGCAGGTGACCGAGGCCGACGACCACGGGATTCAGCTGCGCGTGCTCGTCACCTCGGCCAATGCCAGCCTCAGCTGGGACCTGCGGTGCAAGGTCCGCGAGGCGCTGGTCGACTTCATGCAGCGCGACTACCCGGCGTACCTGCCGCGGTTGCGCGCCGAGGTCGAGGGTCTGCCGATGTCGTCGCCTGCAGCCGAGAGCCTGCCGCCCGTCCGGGCATAAAAAAAGCCGGGGAGACCCCGGCCTTCATTGCAGCGTGGCGGCTTACTTGGCAGCGGAAGCAGCGCTGGAAGACGAGTGGGCCGAGGCCTTGTCCTTCTTCGCGTCGTGATGCTTCTTGGTGCGGTGCTCTTTCTTCGAGGTCGGGGCCGAAGCGCCGTCGGACGAAGCCGAGGCGGCTGCCTTCATGCTTGCAGCTGCCGGCATGGCGCGGGTCGTGCCCGACATACCCGATGTGGCCGAGGTGCCGGTGGTGGCCGACATGCCCGCGCCAGCGCTGGCAGCAGCGCCAGCGTGGGCGGCAGCGAACGAGGTGGCGGTGGCGACTGACAGCAGCGCTGCGACGAGGAGGGACTTGGTCATGACTTGCCTTTTAGTAGAAGTAGAGATCCATTTGGCCCGATCTCTTTGGGCGGCCGGCTTGATGTCGACACGAGGGGATCAACGTGGGCTTTGCGCGCGCCGTTGACGTCCCGGGGGATGCATTTACAAACCCTTACAACCATCAGGGGAACTACGCGGGTGCGGCGGTTGGGGCGCATTCCCGCATGGCGAGACCGCTTCACCTCGTAGCATCGGTGCCCTCGCGCGACAACCGCTGCCTCCAGGACCTCGCCTGTGATCACCTCGCGTCTTGCGCTGTACCTCGATTTGATCCGCTGGGATCGACCCGCTGGCAGTTGGCTTCTCCTGTGGCCGACGCTGTCGGCGCTGTGGATCGCCGCCGGCGGCTTTCCCGGCCTGCAGTTGCTGGTCGTCTTCGTCGTCGGCACGCTGCTGATGCGCAGCGCCGGTTGCGCCGTCAACGATGTCGCCGACCGCGAGTTCGACCGCCATGTCGAACGCACCGCCAGGCGACCGGTGACCACCGGTGCCGTCGGCGTGGCCGAGGCGCTGATGCTGGCTGCGGCGCTGGCGCTGGCGGCCTTCGGGCTGGTGTTGACGACCAACCTCGCGACCGTGGTGTGGAGTTTCGCGGCGCTGGCGCTGAGCCTGGCATATCCGTTCGCCAAGCGTTTCGTCTCGATGCCGCAGGCGGTGCTCGGCGTTGCCTTCAGCTTCGGCATTCCGATGGCCTTCGCAGCGGTGCGCGGCGGCGACTCGTGGCAGCTGGCGTCGCTTGCCGGCGCCGTGCCGCCGCTGGCCGGCTGGCTGCTGCTCGGCAACCTCTTCTGGGTGCTCGCCTACGACACCGAATACGCGATGGTCGACCGCGACGACGACCTGCGCATCGGCATCCGCACCTCGGCCATCACCCTCGGCCGCTGGGATGTCGCCGCGGTGATGGCCTTCTATGCGATCTTTCTGGCGATCTGGGCCGCCGTCGGCGTGCACCTCGGCCTCGGCTGGCCGTACCACGCGGGGCTTGTCGCCGCCGGATTGCAGGCCGCCTGGCATTACCCGATGATCCGCGACCGCTCGCGTGCCGGCTGCTTTCGCGCCTTCCGGCTGAACCACTGGGTCGGCTTCGCGGTCTTCGCCGGGGTGGTTGCCGAGTCGGCGCTGCGCTGACCCGGCTTCAGCCGCGCCTCAGCCGCCGAATTCATCGCCGAGCTCGACGGCGCGCTGCTGCGCGGCCCCGATGGCGGCGACGAACGCCGCCTTGACGCCGCGCGCCTCGAGCGTGCGGATCGCCGCATCGGTGGTGCCGCCTTTCGAGGTGACCTGCTCGCGCAGCCGCTGCGGCGGCTCGGTCGAGGCTTCGGCAAGCGCGGTCGCGCCGGCGAGCGTGGCGAGTGCCAGGCGCCGGGCGTGCGCCGCATCGAGGCCCAGGCCGACACCGGCGTCGACCATCGCCTCGATGACATAGAAGACATACGCCGGGCCGGAGCCGGACAGGGCGGTGACCGCATCCAGATCGGACTCGCGCTCGACCCAGAGGCACTCGCCGGTGGGCGCGAGCAGCGCCTCGACCTGCTGCCGCTCGGCCGGCGCGACGGCGGGCCGGGCGTAGAGCCCGGCGATGCCGCGGCCGATCAGTGCCGGCGTGTTCGGCATCGCCCGCACCACCCGGTCGCTGCCGCTGGCGGCCGCGACCGCATCGCTGCGCAGGCCGGCCATGACGCTGAGCTGCAGCGCACCGCCGACGTGCATCGCACACGGCGCAGCCGCCTCGCGAAACAGCTGCGGCTTGACCGCCCAGACGACCAGCCCGGCGGCAGCCAGCCGCGAATCGGCGCCTTCGAGCGGCTGCAGGCCGAATTCGCTGCCCAGCCGCTCGCGCTGGGCGGCGTCGGGCTCGACGACCAGCAGGCTGGCCGCCGGCCGGCCGGCGCGGATCAATCCGCCGAGGATGGCGCGGGCCATGTTGCCGCCGCCGATGAATGCAAGGGTGTCCATCCGGGCAGTGTAGGCAAGCGCCGCCGGCGCGCTCGCTCAGCGCCGGCCGAAGATCGCGCTGCCGACGCGCACCAGCGTCGCGCCTTCGGCGACGGCCGCTTCCAGGTCGTCCGACATGCCGATCGACAGCGTGTCGACCGGCAGCCCGGCCTCGCGCAGCTGCAACCACAGCGCGTGCAGCGCCCGGTGCGCGGCGCGTTGCGCCGCCACGTCGTGGCTCGGCTCGGGAATAGCCATCAGCCCGCGCAGCTGCAGCCGAGGCAGCGCCGAGACCGCCTGCGCGAGCGCCGGCAGTGCGTCGGGCGCAACGCCGTGCTTGCTGGCCTCACCGCTGATATTGACCTGGATGCAGACCTGCAGCGGCGCCAGCCCGGCCGGGCGCTGCTCGGCCAGCCGCTCGGCGATCTTCAGCCGGTCGACCGACTGCACCCAGTCGAAATTTTCGGCAGCGAGCCGCGTCTTGTTGCTCTGCAGCGGCCCGATGAGGTGCCACTCGAGCCCGCCGCCGGCCAGCGCGACGATCTTCTCGACACCCTCCTGCACCTGGTTCTCGCCGAAGCGGCGCTGCCCGGCGGCGACCGCCTCGCGCACCGCATCGACGCCGAAGGTCTTGCTCACCGCCAGCAGCGTCACCTCGTCGGTGCGGCGGCCGGCAGCGGCGCAGGCCCCCGCGATACGCTGCCGGACGTGTTCGAGATTGGCCTTGAGCATCGACATAAGTTGCCGAAGTATGGGGCTGCAACGCCCGTCCGGGCACCCGGCTTCCTGCTTCCCGATCCATGGACATCACCCAACTGCTGGCCTTCTCGGTCAAGAACAAGGCCTCCGACCTGCACCTCTCGGCGGGGCTGCCGCCGATGATCCGCGTGCATGGCGACGTGCGGCGGATCAACGTCGAGGCGCTCGAGCACAAGCAAGTGCACTCGATGCTCTACGACATCATGAACGACTCGCAGCGCAAGGTTTTCGAGGAAACGCTGGAGTGCGACTTCTCGTTCGAGATCCAGGGCCTGTCGCGTTTCCGGGTCAATGCGTACAACCACAACCGGGGTGCGGGCGGCGTTTTTCGAAACATTCCGTCGAAGATCCTGACGCTCGAACAGCTCAACGCGCCGAAGATCTTCGGCGAGCTGGCGCTCAAGCCGCGCGGCATGGTGCTGGTGACCGGGCCGACCGGCTCGGGCAAGTCGACGACGCTCGCGGCCATGGTCAACCACCTGAACGAGAGCGAATACGGCCACGTGCTGACCGTCGAGGACCCGATCGAGTTCGTCCACGAGAGCAAGAAGTGCCTGATCAGCCAGCGCGAGGTCGGCCCGCACACGCTGAGCTTCCAGAACGCGCTGCGCTCGGCGCTGCGCGAGGACCCGGACGCGATCCTCGTCGGCGAAATGCGCGACCTGGAGACGATCCGCCTGGCACTGAGCGCGGCCGAGACCGGCCACATGGTCTTCGGCACGCTGCACACCAGCTCGGCGGCGAAGACGATCGACCGGATCGTCGACGTCTTTCCGGCGGCGGAGAAGGAAATGGTGCGCTCGATGCTGTCGGAGTCGCTGGTGGCGGTGATCTCGCAGACGCTCTGCAAGACCAAGGACGGCGCCGGCCGGGTCGCGGCGCACGAGATCATGCTGGGCACGCCGGCGATCCGCAACCTGATCCGCGAGGCCAAGATCGCCCAGATGTATTCGTCGATCCAGACCGGCAGCGGCATGGGCATGCAGACGCTCGACCAGAACCTGAGCGACCTGGTGCGCCGCAACCTGATCACGCCGGCGGAGGCGCGCAGCAAGGCCAAGCAGCCGGAGAACTTCCCGGGGTGAGCCTGGACGTGAGCAGGTCCCTGCGGACCGGCTTTCGCCAGGTTCATGCCGTTGCGCCTGCAAGCGCAACGGCCGGGGGTGCCGAAGCGTGACTCAGCAACTTTAGGATTCACATGGAACGCGACCAAGCCTCGAAATTCGTCACCGACCTGTTGCGGCTGATGGTCTCGCGCGGCGGCTCCGACCTGTTTCTCACCGCCGACTTCCCGCCGGCGATGAAGGTCGACGGCAAGATGACCAAGGTGTCGCCCCAGCCGCTGACCGCACAGCACACCATGGCGCTGTCGCGGGCGGTGATGAACGACCGCCAGGCGGCCGAGTTCGAGCGCACCAAGGAGTGCAATTTCGCCATTGCGCCGCACGGCGTCGGCCGCTTTCGCGTCAACGCCTTTCTGCAGCAGGGCAGCGTCGGCCTGGTGCTGCGGACGATCCCGAAGACGCTGCCGACGATCGACAGCCTCGGCCTGCCGAAGGTGCTGAAAGACGTCGCGATGGAGCAGCGCGGGCTGGTGATCTTCGTCGGCGCCACCGGCTCGGGCAAGTCGAGCTCGCTGGCGGCGATGGTCGACCAGCGCAACGCCAACTCGTACGGCCACATCATCACGCTCGAGGACCCGGTCGAGTACGTCCATCCGCACAAGAACTGCATCGTCACGCAGCGCGAGATCGGCATCGATACCGACGGCTGGACGCTGGCGCTGAAGAACACGCTGCGCCAGGCGCCCGACGTGATCCTGATGGGCGAGATTCGCGACAGCGAGACGATGGATCACGCTGTCCAGTTCTCAGAAACCGGTCACCTGTGCATGGCGACGCTGCACGCCAACAATGCCAACCAGGCGCTCGACCGCATCGTCAACTTCTTTCCCGAGGAGCGCCGCTCGCAGCTGCTGATGGACCTGTCGCTGAACCTGAAGGCGCTGGTCTCGCAGCGGCTGCTGCCGCGCGAGGAGGGCATCGGCCGCGTGGCGGCGGTCGAAGTGCTGCTGAATACGCCGCTGATCGCCGACCTGATCTTCAAGGGCGAAGTCGCCGAGTTGAAGGAGGTGATGAAGCGCAGCCGCGAGCAGGGCATGCAGACCTTCGACCAGAGCCTGTTCGACCTCTATGAGAATCACCTGGTCACCCTGGAAGACGCCCTGCGCAGCGCGGATTCGGTCAACGACCTGCGGCTGCAGATCAAGCTGAACGGCAAGCGCAGCAAGGGCAGCGACCTGCTGGCGGGAACCGAGGGACTGAAGATCGTTTGAGCGTGGGGCGGCCCGGTGCAGTCAGGGGCCTTGCCGCCCGCGCTCGCACCGGAGCTTGGAATGACGCAGAAGCAATACGAACCGACGCCGCCGCGGCGCGTCGCCTTCCTCGGCCTGGGGGTGATGGGCTATCCGATGGCCGGACACCTGGCCCGCGCCGGGCACGCCGTGACCGTCTACAACCGCAGCCCGGCAAAGGCCCTGCAGTGGGTGGCGGAATACGGCGGCAGCTCGGCGCCGACGCCGGATGCCGCCGCGGCCACCGCCGAGCTGGTGTTCTGCTGCGTCGGCAACGACGACGACCTGCGCGCCGTCACGCTCGGCCAGCCCGGCGAGGGTGGCCGCGTCGGCGGCGCCTTCGCGCACATGCAGCCGGGCGCGATCTTCGTCGACCACACCACCGCCTCGGCCGAAGTGGCGCGCGAACTCGCCGCCGTTGCCGCGGCGCAGGGGCTGGCCTTTGTCGACGCGCCGGTCTCGGGCGGCAACCTGGGTGCGATCAACGGCGCGCTGACGGTGATGTGCGGCGGCGACGCCGCGGCATTCGACGCCATGCAGCCGGTGGCGATGGCCTTTTCCAAGGCCGTCACCCGGCTCGGCGAGAGCGGCGCCGGCCAGCTGGCGAAGATGGTCAACCAGATTGCCATTGCCGGACTGGTGCAGGGCCTCGCCGAGGCGATCGCCTTCGGCCAGCGCGCCGGGCTCGACATGAAGGCCGTGCTCGGCGTCATCGGCAAGGGCGCGGCGCAGAGCTGGCAGATGGACAACCGCGGCCCGACGATGGTCGACGGCCAGTTCGACTTCGGCTTCGCCGTCGACTGGATGCGCAAGGACCTCGGCCTGGTGCTCGACGAAGCCCGCCGCAATGGCGCCCGGTTGCCGGTGACGGCGCTGGTCGACCAGTTCTACGCCGACGTGCAGGCCGCCGGGGGGGCCGCTGGGACACGTCGAGCCTGAAGACGCGGCTCGGCTGAGGCCGGCTGAGCCCCCGGGCTTCCCGGGGGTGGCAAGGCGCGCCGGTCGCGGCGACACTGGGGCTTCCCGCCAGGAGCAAGCCCATGCCGTCGACCGCCGCCCAGAAAGTCTGCTTCGTCGTGCAGGGCTTCGGCCCGAAGACCGACTACACCGACGGGCGGGTGCTCAACCTCGACGCCTCGTACGAGGTCATCAAGCAGGCGGTCGAGGAGGCCGGGCTGCGCTGCGTGCGCGCCGACGAGATCATCCACAGCGGCACGATCGACATTCCGATGTACGAACAGCTGCTGCGCGCCGACCTGGTGATTGCCGACCTCTCGACCTACAACGTCAATGCGGCGTTCGAACTCGGGGTGCGCTACGGCCTGCGGCCCTACTCGACCATCGTCCTGGCCGAGGAGAATTTCAAGAGCCCGTTCGACATCAACCACATCGTCATCCGCCGCTACAAGCACCTCGGCGAGGACATCGGCAGCCGCGAGGCCCGGCGCCTCAAGGAAGAACTGAAGGTGGTGATTGCCGCGATCCTCTCGGACGCCCGCACCGACAGCCCCGTCTACTCGATGCTGCCCGGGCTGAGCCCGCCGCTCGAAGCGGCGCTGGCGCGGGTGAGCGAGAAGCTCGCCGAGGAGCCGCCGGCGCCGCCGCCTGCCGCTCGCGGCGCGATGCCCGGGTTGCGCGCGGAGGCTGCAGCCGCGTCGCCCCCCGCCGCACCGCCTGCCGAGCCGCCGAGCGCCCGCGATTGGCTCGAGCGTGCCCGGCAGGCGATGAAGCAGAGCGACTTCGTCGGCGCGGCTGCCGCCTGGCGCGAGCTGCTGAAGCTCAGCCCGAGCGACATCCATGCGGTGCAGCAGCTGGCGCTCGCCACCTACAAGTCCAGGCAGCCCGATGCCGAGCAGGCCTTGCTGGCGGCCCGGGGCATTCTCGAAGCGCTGGCACCGGCCACCACCAACGACCCGGAGACGCTCGGCCTCTGGGGCGCGATCCACAAGCGGCTGTGGGACCTGCACCACCGCGAGTCGCAGCTGTCCGAGGCGATCGGCGCCTGCGAGCGCGGTTTCTCGCTCAAGCAGGACCATTACAACGGCATCAACCTGGCATTCATGCTCAACATCCGCGCCGTCGAGGCGGCGCGACGCGGCGACTTCGACGAGGCCGTCGCCGACAACGTCCAGGCCAATCGCGTGCGCCGCGACCTGACGCGCTATGCGCTGCCGCTGGTCGAGCGCGAGGATCTCGACGAGGAAAAGCGCTACTGGGTCGTCGCCACCCTGTGGGAGGCGGCGGTCGGGCTCGGCGACGAGGCCGCCGTCGCCCGGTGGGAGGCCGAAGCGCGGCGCCTGCCGGTCGCCGACTGGATGCAGCAGACGCGCGAGGAACAGGCCGGGCGGCTGCGCGCGCTGCAGCAGGAGCTGGCCCGCCTGCGCGCCGCGGCCGCCTGAATCGCTGAACGGCGGCGAGATGCGGGGAGCGATGCCATGAACCGGGTTTTCATCAGCTACCGGTCGGCCGACGGCAAGAAGGACGCGGCCCGGCTCGCCGTCGATCTCGGTCGTGTCTACGGCGACGACCAGGTCTACTTCGACAAGCACGACCTGCGCGGCGGCGTTTCTTGGCGAGCGGCCATCGCCAGCGCCATCGGCGAGCAGCCGGTCGTGCTGCTGCTGATCACGCCGGCCCTGTTCGGCGCGACCGATTCGCAGGGGCGACCCTGCATCGACCGTGAAGACGATCCGATCCGCAACGAGCTGCTCGAGGCGCAGAAATGCGGTGCACTGCTGCTGCCGCTGCTGACCGAGGGAATGACGATGCCCCATGCGTCCGCGTTGCCGGCGAAGTTGGACTTCGTCGCGGAAGCGCATGCACTGCGGCTGCGCACCGACGACTGGGAGCATGACCTGAGCCGCGTGGTACGGGATCTGAAGGGACTTGGCGTCGAGCCACTGCCGCCCGCTCCAGGCCCACCGCCGTCGCCGGAGCTGCCGAAGAAGCCGCGCAAATGGGTCCGCTGGGCCGGCATCGGCGTACTCGGCATCGGTGTGCTGGCCTATCTCGACGAGCAGGGTTACTTCGACACCGGAGACAACCCCGGTGGCGTCTACCTGCCGCCGCAGCCACCGATGCCGCAGCCGGCCTTGCAGCCACTCGCCGGGCCGGCGACGCTCAGCGGCGCGTGGTGGCTGGTGGATCCCAACGGCCTGCGCGTGCGCGTCGACTTGACCTTCCAGGGCGCAGCGGCGCAACTCAAAAGCGATCGCACGCCGATCGACGGCAATCCAGGATGGCTGAGCTATGCGCAACGGATGCGGCAGCATTGGGGGATGGCCATCCGCGACATCGTCTACCAGGCGCAAGGCGGACTGACGCCTCGCGGGCTGGAAATGCGCGTCATGGTCTATAGCGGTGATGGCGCCGGCCCGCTCGCCACGGGCGACTGGTGGCTGACGCCCAGCCCCGACGGCCAGGTACTCGGCGGCTCGTACCGGTTCGACGGCAACCCCTCACCGGTGCCGGTGCGGCTTTCTCGACCATGAACAGCGCGGCATCGAGCCGCAGCGGCTCAACGCGGCCGATCAGCGCCGCGTCGCCGCGCGGTCAGTTCGGCGGCCGTGTACCGGCCCCGGCCCCTGCCTTCGGCAACTCGGCCTCGCCGATCAGCTCGAAAACCCGCACCACCTTCTGCACGTCGGAGACTGCCCGGGCAATGTCGGTGGCGCGCTGCGCCTCGGGTTCGCTGACGCGCCCCATCAGGTAGACCGTGCCGCGTTCGCTGACCACCTTAATGTGGCTGGCGAGCGCATTGTCGGCGGCGAGCACCGCCGACTTGACCCGTGTGGTCAGCAGCACGTCGGACGAGCGGCCGGTCCACGAGCTGGCGAGGCCGGCAACCAGCTCGTTGACCAGCGAACGCACGTTCTCGATCTGCCGCAGGCTGCTATCGATGGCCGCCTTGTCCGCGTCGGTCGGCACCTCGCCGGTGACCAGGAGGATGCGGTTGTAGCTGGTCACGCCGACATTCCCCTGCTCGCCGACGACATCGCGTACCCGGTTTCTGGCCTTGACCTCGATCGCCTGGTCGTCGAGCTGCGCGCCGGAGGTTCGCCGGTCGCTCGCGACCAGGCCGCCGCCGAGCAGCGCGCCGCCGAGCAGAACCGGCGCGCAGCCGGTGGTCAGTATCAGCGCCGCGAGCGAGGACGCGAGCAGTGCGCCGCGCGTGCTTCGCGCGCGGTTGCAGAGGGGTGGGTGGTGCTTCATGCCTTCTCGTGCTCGCCGAGCAGTTGCAGGTCGACCGCGTCGCAGATGCAGTGCATCGCCAGCAGATGGACTTCCTGAATACGCGTGGTGCGGTCGTGCGGCACGCAGATGTGGATGTCGGATTCGGCAAGCCGCTGGTTCATCAGGCCGCCGTTGCGCCCGGTCAGCGCAACGACCACCATCTCGCGGGCGTGCGCCGCGTCGACCGCGGCAAGCACGTTGGCCGAGTTGCCGCTGGTGGTGATCGCCAGCAGCACGTCGCCCGGATGGCCCAGCGCTTCGACCTGCTTGCTGAAGATCGAAGCGAAGTCGTAGTCGTTGCCCACCGCCGTGAGGATCGACGTGTCGGTCGTCAAGGCCATCGCGGCCAGGCCGGGACGCTCGCGCTCGAAGCGGCCGACGAACTCGGCCGCGAAATGCTGCGCATCGGCGGCCGAACCGCCATTGCCGCACGCCATGACCTTGCCGCCGCTGGTGATCGAGCCGACGATCGCATGCACCGCGTCGGCAATCGGCCCCGAAAGCACGTCGGCCGCGGCAACCTTCAGGTCGGCGCTGTCGAAGAATTGCTGTTGAATGCGTTGCTCGAGCATGGGCGGCATGATAAGTCAGGGTTTCTGCTGGGCTGGCGGGGGCTCGGCGGGCGAGCGATGGCGGTTGCCAGCGCTTTTTCCGCCCCGCCGGGTCCGGGCCTCTCAACGATCCGCCGAAACGATCATCCAAGGTATGGCAATGGACAAGCGGCTGCTGACCGAGAGCGACATCTGCGACAAGTTCATCCGCCCGGCGATGGAGCGAGCCGGCTGGGACGGCTTCAGCCAGATCTTTCGTGAGTTCTCGCTGCGGACCGGCCGAGTGATCGTCCGCGGCCGCACGGCCAGGCGCGACGCCGGCACCGTGCTCCGGGCCGACTACGCCCTGTTCTTCAAGCCCAACATCCCGCTGGCCGCGGTCGAGGCCAAGGACAACCACCATGCCATGGGCGCCGGCATGGGTCAGGCCATCGAGTACGCCGAACTGCTGAACGTCCCGTTCAGCTTCTCGAGCAACGGCGACGGTTTCGTCTTTCGCGATGCCACGCTCGCCACCGGCGTTCTGGAGCAGAACCTGACGCTCGACGAGTTTCCGTCGCCGGCCGAACTGTGGGAGCGCTACTGCGCCTGGAAAGGGTGGTCGCCCGAGATTCGGCAAGTCACCGAGTTCGGCTACGGCCCCGGCAAGCTGCCGCGCTACTACCAGATGACCGCCGTCAACCGAACGGTGGAGCTCATCGCTGGCGGACAGAACCGCGTGCTGCTGGTGATGGCGACCGGCACCGGGAAGACCTACACCGCCTTCCAGATCATCTGGCGCTTGTGGAAGAGCGGTGCCGCGCAAGCGGATCCTGTTCCTCGCCGACCGCAACATCCTCATCGACCAGACGATGGTCAACGACTTCCGCGATTTCAAGGGCGCGATGGCCAAGCTGAGCCCGAACGCCAAGGGCGTCGAGCGGGTCGACCCCGCCACTGGCCGGACCACGCTGGAAGACCTGACCCTGGCCGTGAACAAGGCCACCAAGCAGGTCGACAAGTCGTACGAAATCTACTTGTCGCTCTACCAGGCCGTCTCGGGGACGGACGAAGCGCAGAACATCTACAAGCAGTTCTCGCCCGACTTCTTCGACCTGGTCGTCGTCGACGAATGCCACCGCGGCAGTGCCGACGAGGACTCGGCCTGGCGCGAGATCCTGAGCTACTTCGGCAGCGCCACGCAGATCGGCCTGACCGCGACGCCGAAGGAGACCCGGGACATTTCCAACAGCGACTACTTCGGCGAGCCGATCTTCAGCTACACGCTGCGCCAGGGCATCGAGGACGGCTACCTCGCGCCGTACAAGGTGATCCGCGTCGACCTCGACCGCGACACCTTCGGCTGGCGCCCGACCAGCGGCATGACCGACAAGCACGGCCATGTGATCGAGGACCGGGTCTACAACGCCACCGACATGAACCGCTCGCTGGTGCTCGAACGCCGCGACGAGGTGGTCGCGGCCAAGATCACCGAGTACCTGAAGGCGACCGACCGCATGGCCAAGACCATCGTCTTCTGCGAGGACATCGACCACGCCGCCCGCATGCGCCAGGCGCTGGCCAACGCCAACGCCGACGTGTGCGCGACGCAGCCCAACTACGTGGTGCAGATCACCGGCGACAACCCCGAAGGCAAGCGCGAACTCGACAACTTCATCGACCCCGAGAAGCCCTACCCGGTCATCGCCACGACCTCGCGGCTGATGAGCACCGGCGTCGATGCGCAGACCTGCAAGCTCATCGTGCTCGACCAGAACATCAAGTCGATGACGCTGTTCAAGCAGATCATCGGCCGCGGCACGCGCCTGCGCGAGGACCTCGGCAAGACCTGGTTCACGATCCTCGACTTCAAGCGCGCGACCGACAACTTCGCCGACCCGGCGTTCGACGGCGACCCGGTGCAGATTTACGAAGCCGGGGGGCGACGATCCGGTTGCGCCGCCCGACGAGGCGACCCCTTCCGGCGACGACACCGATGGCAGCGGCGACACGGCGGCCCCGTTGCCGCACATCACCGCTCCCGGCGTTCAGGGCGACGGCGGGCCGCCGAGACGCTACGTGATCGGCGGCAGCGTCACGGTCAGCGTTGCCCGCGAGCGGGTGCAGTACCTCGATGCCCAAGGCCGCCTGACCACCGAGAGCCTGCGCGACTACACCCGCATCAACCTCGCCAAGCGCTACGACTCGCTCGACGCCTTTCTGCAGGCCTGGGACGAGCGCCGACCGCAAGGCGGCCCTGCTCGACGAGCTGGAGCGCCAGGGCGTGCTGCTCGATGCGCTGGCCGACGAGGTGGGCCGCGACCTGGACCCCTTCGACCTGTTGCTGCACGTTGCCTGGAACGTGCCGCCGCTGACGCGCCGCGAGCGCGCCGGCCGGGTGAAGAAGCGCAACGTCTTCAGCCAGTACGGACCGGTGGCCCGCCAGGTGCTCGACGCCCTGCTCGACAAGTACGCCGACGAGGGCATCGCCACGATCGAGGGCGAGAACATGCTTCAACGTGCCGCCCTTCCCGGCGCTCGGCCGCCCGGGCGAGCTCATCCGCAGCTTCGGCGGCCGGGCGCAGTACCTCGGCGCGTTGCAGGCGCTGGAGCGCGAGCTCTACTCGCCGCAGGCAGCGGGCTGAAGCGGCGGCCCGATACTCGGCCGCCTCCCCGATCCCACCGTTCAAATGTCGAATCTCACCCCGGTCATCAAGTCGATCCAGGACGTCATGCGCCAGGACGCCGGCATCAACGGCGACGCGCAGCGCATCGAGCAGCTGGTCTGGCTGCTGTTCCTGAAGGTCTTCGACGCGCTCGAGGAAGAGCTGGAGCTGACCCGCGACGGCTATCGCAGCCCGATCCCCGAGCGGCTGCGCTGGCGCCACTGGGCGGCCGACGCCGAAGGCATCACCGGCGACGCGCTGCTCGACTTCGTCAACAGCGACCTGTTCCCGCACGCTGAAGAACCTGCCGGCCGACCCGCAGCGCAACCCGCGCGGCTGGGTGGTGCGCGGCGTCTTCGAGGACGCCAACAACTACATGAAGAGCGGCCAGCTGCTGCGGCAGGTGATCAACAAGCTCGACGCGATCGACTTCAACCGCCAGGCCGAGCGGCACCAGTTCAACGACCTGTACGAGAAGATCCTGCGCGACCTGCAGAGCGCCGGCAATGCCGGCGAGTTCTACACGCCGCGCGCCGTGACCCAGTTCATGGTCGACATGGTCGAACCCGCAGCTGGGCGAGAAGGTGCTCGACCCGGCCAGCGGCACCGGCGGCTTTCTGGTCTGCGCCATCGAGCACCTGCGCCGGCAGGTGAAGAACACCGGGCAGGAGACGCTGCTGCAGAACAGCATCCTCGGCGTCGAGAAGAAGCAGCTGCCGCACATGCTGTGCGTCACCAACCTGCTGCTGCACGGCGTCGAGGTGCCGAGCAACATCCGCCACGACAACACGCTGGCCCGCCCGCTGCGCGACTACGGCGGCGGCCGACCGTGTCGACGTGGTGCTGACCAACCCGCCGTTCGGCGGCATCGAGGAGCCGGGCATCGAGTCCGGCTTTCCGGCCGACGTGCGCACCAAGGAAACCGCCGACCTGTTCCTGGTGCTGATCAAGCACATCCTGAAATCCGGCGGCCGTGCCGCGCTGGTGCTGCCCGACGGCACGCTGTTCGGCGAGGGCGTGAAGACGCGCATCAAGGAGCAGCTGCTGGCCGAGTGCAACCTGCACACCATCGTGCGCCTGCCCAACGGCGTGTTCGCGCCGTACACCGGCATCAAGACCAACCTGCTGTTCTTCACCAAGGGCCGGCCGACCGAGGCCGTCTGGTACTACGAGCACCCGTACCCGCCGGGCGTGAAGAGCTACAACAAGACCAAGCCGATCCGCATCGACGAGTTCGACGCCGAGAAGGCCTGGTGGGGCAGCGAGGCCGACGGCTTTGCGGCCCGGGTGGAGAACGAGCGCGCCTGGAAGGTCGACATCGACTGCGATCAAGGCGGCGAACTACAACCTCGATCAGAAGAATCCGCACGCGCCGGATGCGGTGAGCCACGACCCGGACGAGCTGCTGCGCGATTACGCGCGGCTGCAGCGCGAGGCGCAGGGGCTGCGGGATCAGCTGAAGGCGATCCTGGCCGAGTCGCTGCGGGGCGCGGGCGTGAGTGCGGTGGTGGAGGCGCGCGAGCCGAGCGCTCGCTATCTGGAGGCGCTGCAGCCGGCGCTGGTGCGGCAGTTCGATCTGGTGGCGACGGCGCCGGGTGGGGTGGCGCGGCTGCGGGAGTTGATTCTGACGCTGGCGGTGCAGGGGAAGCTGGTGCCGCAGGATCCGAACGACGAGCCGGCTGCTGCACTTGCTAGCAGCGAATACGCGTAGAAAGGGCCGATTGGTCGCCGCGGTCGCAGTAGGCCCGACAAGCCGTCGGTTGCCGCCGTCAGACGATGAAGCAACCGTTTGCTCTGCCTGCGGGTGGGCTTGGGTACGCTTGGCGACCGATCATCGACTCTGTACCGCGGCTATGACGCTATCACAAGTCAGATCGAACGTTCACCAGGAGGCGACTGCCTGGTCAATCTTGCACATGTCAACGAGCGAATTCGCGCGTCGATGCAGCGTACCGCTCTTCTCATGGACCGTCAACTCGATGGCGTAGCAAGTCACTTCAGCCGGGCGACTGTGTCTGCTTGGCCAGTCGGCGCAGAACTTGGGCAACGGCATCGGCGCAGTCACGCACTGAACCGAACGTCGTGTCGGCTGGCTTATGCGGCATCAGTCCGTCCAAGTTGCCTCGCATCTACCGATGGTTCTTTGCGACTTGATGCTGCAAGCCCGCTGACTGAGACAGCAGCTGCAGAAGCCACGTCAGGTATCGACGATGACGAACCTGAATCAGCGCATGCTGCTTGCAAGCCGTCCATTGCCGCTTCCGCCACTGGCTGAGCAAGCCCGCATCGTCGCCCGCGTCGACGAACTGATGCGCCTGTGCGATGCCCTCGAAGCCAAGGGCCGGCTCGAAGCGGAGCAGCATGCCCGCCTGCTCGGCACCCTGCTGGGCACGCTGACCGACAGCGCCACGCCCGAGGAACTGGCGACCAACTGGCAACGCCTCGCCGACCACTTCGACCTGCTGCTCGACCGCCCCGAGGCCGTCGATGCGCTGGAGCAGACCATCCTGCAACTGGCCGTGCGCGGGCTGCTGGTGCCGCAGGACCCGAACGACGAGCCGGCGAGCGCGCTGCTGCAACGCTGTCGCTCGATGAGCGTGCCCGGTAACGGCAGTGGCAAGTGGGATCAGGAGCCCTTCGACTTGCCGCCCGGGTGGGAGTGGGCGGAATTCAATCAGCTCATCGAACCGAGCAAACCAATTTCCTACGGTGTGCTGGTACCTGGCCCGGATACACCCGACGGCGTTCCGTTTGTGCGAATCGCCGACCTCTCCATTGAGACGCCACCGCACCTTCCTGCGAAGACCATCGCGCCAGTTGTCGACGCGCAGTACCAGCGAACCCGGCTTGAAGGCGGCGAAATCCTGATGGGCGTGGTCGGCAGCATTGGAAAGCTGGGTGTCGCACCGAAGTCTTGGGCCGGAGCAAACATCGCCCGGGCCATTTGCCGGATCGTGCCATCAGCTGCTGTGGACAGGGCTTTCGTGCTACTCCTGTTGCAATCCGATTGGATGCAAAGAGGTTTCACCGGCGACACGCGGACCCTCGCCCAACCGACACTTAACGTTGGGCTTATACGCAACGCGATGACACCTGTTCCACCGAGGGCGGAGCAATCCCGCATCGTGTCCCGCGTTGCCGAACTCCGACGCCTCTGCACCCACCTGCGCCAACGCCTCGCCGCCCGCGATGTCACCCAAACGCACCTGGCCGAAGCCTTGGTCGAACAGGCTGCCGCATGACGCCGCAAGAACTCGACGCGCTGCTCGCATTGCCCGAAGAGAACGAGCACATCGAGTTCAAGGAAGCCAAACGCAACTTTCATTTCGACAAGCTGGTCGAGTATTGCGTGGCGCTGGCCAATGAAGGGGGCGGGCGCATCGTGCTGGGTGTGTCCGACCGGCCGCCGCGGCGGGTGGTCGGCACCCAAGCCTTCGAGCTGCCGGCGCGCACTTGCGGTGGCCTCCACGAACGCCTGCAGATCAAGGTCGCTTGCGACGAGGTGACGCACGCCAACGGCCGTGTTCTCGTTTTCACCGTTCCCAGCCGGCCGCGCGGGCAGCCACTGCACATTGAGGGGCGCTACCTGATGCGCGCCGGCGACGAGCTGGTGCCGATGTCGCCGGATCAGTTGCGCGCCATCATGACCGAAGGCGATGCCGAATTCGTCGACCAGTTTGCTGCCATTGGCCTGGACGATGCACACGTCGTGGCCTTGCTCGACGTTCAGGGCTGGTTCGACCTGCGGCAGCGCCCGCTGCCGTCGACCCGCGCCGAGATCATCGATGCGCTGATGGCCAAGCACTTCGTCGTGCGTCGCGCCGACGGCCTCGCCATCACCAACCTCGGTGCGCTCGTGCTGGCCAAGCGGCTGGGCGACTTCGAGACCGTGGCGCGCAAGGGGGTGCGCGTGATCGTCTATGACGGCGTTACCAAATTGCAGGTGAAGGATGGCAAGGACGCGCTGGTCGACAGCGGCTATGCGGTGGGCTTCGAGCGGCTGGTAGACCAGATTCACGCCGAGACTCCCGCCAGCGAGGAGATCCGTGCCGCGCTGCGCACGACGACGTTTGCGTACCCCAAGAAGGCGCTGCGGGAGCTTTTGGGCAATGCGCTGGTGCACCAGAACCTGGACGAACGCGGCACCGGCGTGGTGGTGGAGATTTACGACGACCGCGTGGAAGTCGTCAATCCGGGCCTACCGCTGCTGCCGGTGGACCGCTTCATCGACGAGAACCAGTCGCGCAACGAGCGGTTGGCGGATGCACTGCGGCAGCTGGGAGTCTGCGAGGAACGAGGACACGGGATGGATGCCGTGGTGACGCATATCGAGACCTATCAGCTGCCGCCCTACCAATGCCGCCTTGGCAGCCGGCACACGACGGTGGTGCTGTCGCGCTATAAGGGTTTGGGCAAGCTGGCACCCGACGAGCGGGCCCAGGCGGTCTACCAGCACTGCTGTCTGCGCTACGTTACGAATCAAATCACGAATAACGAGTCGATCCGCGAGCGGTTCAAGATCGAGAAGCAGAACTCGGCGCAGGCCTCGCGGCTGCTGCGCGAAGCGCTGGAGGCGGGGCGCATCCGGGCGCTCGACGCAAAAATCGGCACCAAGCTGATGCGATATGTGCCGTACTGGGCGTAATTGCTTGATGCCGCTTCGGCGCAAACCAGCACTTTGGGGGCAAGTTGTTGATTTAAAGGAAATTTTTGCTTGATGGGTGCTTGATCCCCGCGCCCGTTCAGCTTGCGAAATGCTTGATCGTCCAGCGTAGGTCAGTCCCGTTGGACCGAGAAAGTACTGATAAATCAAGGCTTTACTTGCTTGACAGGTGCTTGATCAGCCACCGGAAGCTTAGGTGGCTCCGGTGAGCTGCAGTCTGGCGCGTTTTGTTATCCGCACTCGAAGATAACAACGCGAAAGCCGAAGAAAACTCATATAGATCAACCACCTACGAGTGGCGTTCTTTTCCGCAGCGCTCATGCGTGGAGAAAAAAACACCCCTGCCAGCGATGGTCATGCCGGAGCTGGGGCAGGGCGGTCGGCTGGTCTGCATCAACCACACCGGCACACCCGCAAGCATGGAGGCCCGACAGTTCCGGAATCGAGCGCCCGCTTAGCCGAGTGCCCCTACCCCCGCGCCGCAGCCAGCGCCGCGTTCAGCGTCTTGCTCGGCCGCATCACCGCCTTGCACTTCTCGGCATCGGCGAGGTAGTAGCCGCCGATGTCGGCCGGCTTGCCCTGCACGGCGGCCAGTTCCTCGACGATGGTCTGCTCGCTGTCGGCCAGTGCCTTCGCCAGCGGGGCGAATCGCCCCTGCAGCCCGGGGTCGTCGCTCTGCGCGGCGAGTTCCTGCGCCCAGTACATGGCGAGATAGAACTGGCTGCCGCGGTTGTCGAGCTCGCCGGTGCGCGGCGACGGCCCCTTGTTGTTGTCGAGCAGCTTGCCGGTGGCGGCGTCGAGCGTCCTGGCGAGCAGCTTGGCGCGGTCGTTGCCGGTCTTGATGCCGAGCTCCTCGAGCGACACCGCCAGGGCCAGGAACTCGCCCAGCGAATCCCAGCGCAGGTGGTTTTCCTCGACCAGCTGCTTGACGTGCTTCGGCGCCGAGCCGCCGGCGCCCGTCTCGTACATGCCGCCGCCGGCCATCAGCGGCACGATCGACAGCATCTTGGCGCTGGTGCCCAGCTCCATGATCGGGAACAGGTCGGTCAGGTAGTCGCGCAGGATGTTGCCGGTGACCGAGATGGTGTCGAGTCCGCGCACGACGCGTTCGAGCGTGTAGCGCATGGCACGCACCTGCGACATGATCTGGATGTCGAGGCCGGTGGTGTCGTGATCCTTCAGGTAGGTCTCGACCTTCTTGATCATCTGGGCCTCGTGCGGGCGGTACGGGTCGAGCCAGAAGATCGCCGGCATGCCCGAGTTGCGGGCACGGGTGACGGCCAGCTTGACCCAGTCGCGGATCGGCGCGTCCTTGACCTGGCACATGCGCCAGATGTCGCCGGCCTCGACGTTCTGCACCAGCAGCACCTCGCCGGTGGCGTTGTCGACGATGCGCGCCTCGCCGGCCTCCGAAACCTCGAAGGTCTTGTCGTGCGAGCCGTATTCCTCGGCCTGCTGGGCCATCAGGCCGACGTTCGGCACGGTGCCCATGGTCACCGGGTCGAAGTTGCCATTGGTCTTGCAGAAGTTGATCACCTCCTGGTAGATGCGGGCGAAGGTGCTTTCCGGGATCACCGCCTTGGTGTCCTTGGCGCGGCCGTCGGCGCCCCACATCTTGCCGCCGGCGCGGATCATCGCCGGCATCGAGGCGTCGACGATGACGTCGTTGGGCGCGTGCAGGTTGGTGATGCCCTTGGCCGAATCGACCATCGCCAGCTCGGGGCGGTGCTCGTGGCAGGCGTGCAGGTCGCGGACGATTTCCTCGCGCTTCGATGTTGGCAGCGTGGCGATCTTGTCGTACAGGCTGGCCATGCCGTTGTTGACATTGACGCCGAGCTCGTCGAACAGCGCGCCGTGCTTCTCGAACGCCTCCTTGTAGAAGATGCGCACGGCATGGCCGAAGACGATCGGGTGCGAGACCTTCATCATCGTCGCCTTGACGTGCAGCGAGAACATCACGCCGGTCTGGCGCGCGTCTTCCATCTCGCTTTCGTAGAAGTCGCAGAGCGCCTTCTTGCTCATGAACATGCTGTCGATGATCTCGCCGGCGAGCAGCGCGACCTTCGGCTTCAGCACCTGCGTCGCGCCGCTTTTCGTCAGCAGCTCCATGCGGACCTCGCGCGCCCGATCGACGGTCATCGACTTCTCGCCGTGATAGAAGTCGCCGGTCCTCATCGTCGCCACGTGCGAGCGCGAGGCCTGGCTCCAGGGGGCCATCGAATGCGGGTTCTTGCGCGCATAGCGCTTCACCGCCAGCGGCGCGCGGCGGTCCGAGTTGCCTTCGCGCAGCACCGGGTTGACGGCGCTGCCCAGGCACTTCGCGTAGCGGTCGCGGATCGCCCGTTCCTCGTCGGTCTTCGGGTTGTCCGGGTAGTCGGGGATCGGGAAGCCGCGCGCCTGCAGTTCCTTGACCGCGCCGACCAGCTGGTGCACCGAGGCGCTGATGTTCGGCAGCTTGATGATGTTGGTGTCGGGCTCGAGCGTCAGCCGTCCCAGCTCGGCCAGGTTGTCCGGCACCCGTTGCGACTCGCTCAGGCGATCGGGAAAGGCCGCCAGGATGCGCGCCGAAAGCGAGATGTCGCTGGTGGTGATCTGGATGCCGGCGGGTGCGGCGAAGGTGCGGGCGATCGGCAGGAAGGCAGCCGTGGCCAGCGCCGGGGCTTCGTCAGTCAGCGTGTAGATGATCGTGGGTTGCTGGTTCGACATGGCGGGTCTCCGGGGTGTGCAATGGAGTTACTTTCGCACGGTTGCGGCCGGCCGGCTTCGCGGCTCGGCCGACGAGGGCCCGTTGCGGCCCGATTCGGCGGCCGGCTTCAGCGCGCATCGAACGCCGCCTGGAGCCATTCGACGGCCTCGCCGTCGATCGCCACCACGTCGAAGCGGCACGGCGGCGGGCTGGCAAAGCGCAGCAGGTAGTGGCGCGCCGCGAAGATCAGCCGCCGCTGCTTGACGCCGCCGATGCTCGCCGCGGCGCCGCCATGGCTGCCGCGGCTGCGCAGGCGCACCTCGACGAAGACCAGCGTGCCGTCGCGGTCGCGCACGATCAGGTCGATCTCGCCGGCCGCGCGGCCGGGGCCGCCGCCGACTCGATAATTGGTCTCGACGAGCGCCAGCCCGTGGCGCTGCAGGTACGCCAGTGCCTGCGCTTCGCCCGCCTGCCCCGCCTGCTGCCTCGACGCCGTGACCATCGCGCCTTCCTCTCTCCTGCTCCAGGCCGCCGCCCAGGCTGCGGGCGCCCAGCAGTATCCGACGGCCGCGCTCTATCTGGTGGCCACGCCGATCGGCAATCTGGCCGACCTGAGCCTGCGGGCGATCCATGTGCTCGGTCTCGTCGATGCCGTGGCCTGCGAGGACACCCGGCACAGCGCGCCGCTGCTGCGGCATCTGGGCATCGACAAGCCGCTGCTCGCGCTGCACCGGCACAACGAACACGAAGCCAGCCAGGCCGTGCTGCAGCGCCTGGCACGGGGCGAGCGCGTCGCCTGCATCAGCGATGCGGGAACGCCGGGCGTCAGCGACCCCGGGGCGGTGCTGGTGGCCGCGGTGCAGGCGGCGGGTTTTCGGGCGCTGCCGATCCCGGGGCCGAGCAGCGCCATCGCCGCCCTCAGCGTGGCCGGCGACGTGGGCGGCAGCGAATTCCATTTCCACGCCTTCCTGCCGAGCCGCGCCGGCGAACGGGCGGCACTTCTGGTGCGCGTGCTTGCCGCGGCAGGTTCGCAGTTGCTGTTCGAGGCACCGCACCGCATCGAGACGCTTTTTGCGGAACTGGCAGCCGCCTGCCCGCAGCGGCCGGTCACCGTCTGCCGCGAGCTGACCAAGCAGTTCGAGTCGGTCGAAACGATGCCGGCGGCGGCGCTGCCCGGCTGGCTGGCTGCCGAGCCGAACCGCGGCCGCGGCGAATTCGTCGTCGTGCTGCATGCACTGCCGGGCGCCACGACGGACGCCGGGGCGCTCGATCCGCGCGCCGAAGGCGCCTTGCGCCGGCTGCTCGAGGTGCTGCCGCTGAAGCAGGCGGTGGCGCTGGCGGCGGAGCTGAGCGGCGCGCCGCGCAATGCGCTCTATTCCCGGGCGCTGGCGTGGAAGGCAGCCGGCGAGCACGACGCCGACGCCCAGGCGGCGGCCGAGGACGGCGAAAACGCCTGAGCTTCGGCTGGCTCGCCGCCGATCGCCTTACGGCGCGCCGGCAAGGCCCCGCTTCCTACAATCGCCCCTCAGCTTCAGGACACCCGATGATCTCTCGCGAACCGACGATCGAACGCCTGGCCGTGGCCCGTGCGCTGCTCATGGAGCCGTTCGGCCTGACCGACGCCAGCCTCTCCCGGGCGCTGCAGACGATCGCCCGGCACCGCATCGACGACGCCGACCTCTACTTCCAGATGACGCGCAGCGAAGGCTGGAGCCTGGAGGAAGGCATCGTCAAGAGCGGCAGCTTCGGCATCGACCAGGGCGTGGGCGTTCGCGCGGTGGCTGGCGAGAAGACCGCCTTCGCCTACTCGGACGACATTTCCGAAGCCGCGCTGATCGACGCCGCCGAGACGGTGCGCACGATCGCCGCCGCCGGGCAGAGCCGCCGTGTCAAGGTGCTCGCCCGACCGAGGCTGGCGCGCACGCGCGAGCTGTATGCGCCGATGGACCCGATCGGCACGCTCGACAGCACGCAGAAGGTGGCGCTGCTGGAAAAGATCGAGAAGCAGGCACGCGCCCGGGACCCGCGCGTGGTGCAGGTCATGGCCAGCCTGGCCGGTGAACACGACGTGGTGCTGGTCGCCCGCCTCGACGGCACGATGGCCGCGGACGTGCGGCCGCTGGTGCGGCTCTCGCTGACGGTCATTGCCGAGCAGACGATCGGCGGCGTGCAGCGCCGCGAGGTCGGCAGCAGCGGCGGCGGCGGCCGCTTCGGCTTCGCGCACTTCGACGACGCCACGATCGCCGGCTACGTCGACGAGGCGGTTCGCGCCGCGCTGACGAATCTCGAATCGCGCCCGGCGCCGGCCGGCGAGATGAGCGTGGTGCTCGGTTCGGGCTGGCCCGGCATCCTGCTGCACGAGGCGATCGGCCACGGGCTCGAAGGCGACTTCAACCGCAAGGAATCGAGCGCCTTCACCGGGCGCATCGGCGAGCGCGTCGCCGCCAAGGGCGTCACCGTGCTCGACGACGGCACGATCCCCGACCGCCGCGGCTCGCTCAACGTCGACGACGAAGGCAACCCGAGCCAGCGCAACGTGCTGATCGAGGACGGCATCCTCAAGGGCTACATCCAGGATTCGATGAACGCCCGGCTGATGGGCGTGGCGCCGACCGGCAACGGCCGGCGCGAGAGCTACGCCGCGGTGCCGATGCCGCGGATGACCAACACCTACATGCTCGGCGGCACGACGCCGAAGGAAGAGATCCTCGCCGGGCTGAAGCGCGGCCTCTATGCCAGCAACTTCGGCGGCGGCCAGGTCGACATCACCAGCGGCAAGTTCGTGTTTTCGGCCAGCGAGGCCTTCTGGGTCGAGGACGGCAAGATCCAGTACCCGGTCAAGGGCGCCACGATCATCGGCAACGGCCCCGACGCGCTGACCCGCGTCAGCGCCATCGGCAACGACATGCGGCTCGACCCGGGCGTCGGCACCTGCGGCAAGGAAGGCCAGAGCGTGCCGGTCGGCGTCGGCCAGCCGACGCTGCGGATCGACGGGCTGACGGTCGGGGGGACGGCGTAGGGAAGGCGGCAGCGCCTGCGGTCGCCAGTCGGCGCGCAGGCCGGCTGACAGTCGGTCGCCAGACGCGCCGCATCGGTCGTTCGCTTCGGTTGGGCTCTCTCTGAGGCTGCTGCTGCCTTCGCGGCCGACCGACCCGCGCCTCGGTATTGCTGGTCGAAGTGAGCGATCGACCCGCCTGCACAGGGCTCGATGCGGCTTGCGCGCGCGCCTGCGCCCGAGGAAGCGTTCACGAGGGCATACGGCCTGGCTCGGCCGAATCCGGGCCATCTGCGCAGCGACATCGGACGCGCCGATCCTCGTTTGTGTGACGGTTTTGGTGAGCGGGCTTGCCGAATGCAGGCGCACCGATCCGTTCCACTGCAAGGACGCCCTACATGAACAGCCCGAACCCCCTCGCGATCTCCCGACGTGACCTCTTGCTCGTGGGCGCCGCTTCGGCCACCGCCGGTGCGGGCGCTGCCGAAGCGGCGATGAGCCCGCCTCAGCCATCACAAACCGCTCCCCCGGCGCCGGCATCGCGCGTCACCCTGGAAGTCAACGGCACGCGCGCATGCGCTCGAGCTCGACAACCGCACGACGCTGCTCGACGCGCTGCGCGAGCATCTGCACCTGACCGGCACCAAGAAGGGCTGCGACCACGGCCAGTGCGGCGCCTGCACCGTGCTGGTCGACGGCGAGCGCATCAATTCGTGCCTGACGCTGGCGGTGATGAACCACGGGCGCCAAGGTCACGACCATCGAGGGCCTCGGCACACCCGCCCGGCTGCACCCGCTGCAGGCTGCCTTCGTCAAGCACGACGGCTACCAGTGCGGCTACTGCACGCCGGGACAGATCTGCTCGGCGGTCGGCACGCTCGACGAGATCCGCCGCGGCGTACCGAGCCACGTCAGCGCCGACCTCATGGCGCAGCCGCTGCTCTCCGCCGACGAGTTGCGCGAGCGCATGAGCGGCAACCTGTGCCGCTGCGGCGCGTACTCGAACATCGTCGACGCGATCACCGAAGTTGCCGGAGTGCGGACATGAAGCCCTTCACCTACGAGCGTGCGGCGACACCCGCCGAGGCCGCGGCTGCCGTGGCGCGCAACCCGGCCGCGAAGTTCATCGCCGGCGGCACCAACCTGCTCGACCTGATGAAGCTGCAGATCGAGGCGCCGGCGCACCTGGTCGACGTCAACGCCCTGGCGCTCGACAAGATCGAGCCGACGGCCGATGGCGGCCTGCGCATCGGCGCGCTGGTGCGCAACACCGCGCTGGCGGCCGACGAGCGCGTGCGCCGCGACTACGCGGTGCTGTCGCGGGCGTTGCTCGCCGGCGCTTCGGGCCAGCTGCGCAACCGGGCGACCACGGCCGGCAACCTGCTGCAGCGCACCCGCTGCCCCTATTTCTACGACACCGACCAGCCGTGCAACAAGCGCCAGCCGGGCAGCGGCTGCAGCGCGATCGGCGGCTACAGCCGCCCGCTGGCCGTGGTCGGCAGCAGCACGGCCTGCATCGCCACCCATCCGAGCGACATGGCGGTCGCCATGCGCGTGCTCGATGCGGGCGTCGAGACGGTGCGGCCCGACGGCGCGCACCCGCGTCATCCCGATTGCCGACTTCCACCGCCTGCCGGGCGACACGCCGCATATCGACACCACCCTGGAACGCGACGAGCTGATCACCGCCGTGACGCTGCCGCAGCCGCTCGGCGGCACGCACACCTACCGCAAGGTGCGCGACCGCGCGTCCTACGCCTTCGCGCTGATCTCGGTCGCCGCGGTGGTGCAGCGCGACGGCTCGGGCCGCGTCGCGCTCGGTGGCGTGGCGCACAAGCCGTGGCGCGACGCCGCCGCCGACGCCGCTCTGCCGCAGGGCGCCAAGGCCACGGTCACGCGCCTGCTGGCCGATGCCCGGCCGACGCACGACAACGCCTTCAAGCTGCCGCTGGTCGAGCGCACGCTCGCCTCGGTGCTGGCACAGCCGAGGAGCCGAGCATGAAATTCGATACCCCCGCGACCACCAACCCGATCGACCAGCTGAAGGTCGTCGGCAAGCCGACCGACCGCATCGACGGCGCGGCCAAGACCACCGGCACGGCGCCGTATGCCTACGAACGCCACGACGCTGCGCCCGATGCGGTGTACGGCTGGGTGGTCGGCGCCGGCATCGCCAAGGGCCGCATCGCCTCGATGGACCTGCGCGCGGCACGCGCCGCGCCGGGCGTGCTGGCGATCGTCACCGCGCGCAATGCCGGGCGGCTCGGCAAGGGTGAAAAGAACACCGCCAAGCTGCTCGGCGGCCCGGCCATCGACCACTACCACCAGGCGATCGCGCTGGTCGTCGCGACGACCTTCGAGCAGGCCCGCGCGGCCGCGCAGCTGGTGCGCCCGACCTACCAGCAAACGCCCGGCAAGTTCGACCTGAAGGCCGAAAAGGCCGGTGCCCAGCTGCCGAAGCCGACCGATTTTGCCGGCCCGCCGGAATCGAAGGTGGGTGACTTCGCCGGCGCCTTCGCCGCCGCCCCGGTGCAGTTCGATGCCACCTACACCACCCCGGACCAGTCGCACGCCATGATGGAGCCGCACGCTTCCATCGCCGCCTGGCGTGGCGACAAGCTGACGGTCTGGACTTCGAACCAGATGATCGCCTGGAGCGTCGGCGACGTGGCCAAGACCTTGCGCATTCCCAAGGAGAACGTTCGCCTGGTTTCGCCCTATATCGGCGGCGGCTTCGGCAGCAAGCTGTTCGTGCGCGCCGACGCCGTGCTGGCGGCACTCGGCGCGCGCGCCGTGGGGCGGCCGGTCAAGGTGGCGCTGCAGCGGCCGCTGGTATTCAACAACACCACGCACCGGCCGGCGACGATCCAGCGAATCCGCATCGGTGCCAACCGTGACGGCAGGATCACGGCCATCGCCCACGAGGGCTGGTCAGGCGATCTGCCCGGCGGGGGTGCGGAGACGGCGGTCAATCAGACCCGGCTGCTCTATGCGGGCGCCAATCGGCTGACGACGACCCGGCTGGCCGTGCTCGACCTGCCCGAGGGCAATGCGATGCGCGCGCCTGGCGAGGCGTCCGGCATGATGGCGCTGGAAATCGCCATCGACGAGATGGCCGAGAAGCTCGGCATGGACCCGGTCGAGTTTCGCGTCGTCAACGACACGCAGGTCGACCCCGAGAAGCCGGGGCGGCCGTTCTCGCAGCGGCAGCTGGTGCAGTGCCTGCGCACCGGCGCCGAGCGCTTCGGCTGGAGCCGGCGCAACCCGCGCCCGGGCCAGGTCCGCGACGGCCGCTGGCTGGTCGGCATGGGCGTCGCCGCGGGGTTCCGCAACAACCTGCTGGCCAAGTCGGGCGCGCGGGTGCGGCTCGACAACCGCGGCGTGGTCACCGTCGAAACCGACATGACCGACATCGGCACCGGCTCGTACACGATCATCGCGCAGACCGCGGCCGAGACGATGGGCGTGCCGCTCGCCAGCGTGGTCGTTCGCCTCGGCGACTCCGACTATCCGGTTTCCTCCGGCTCGGGCGGGCAGTGGGGCGCGAACAATTCGACCGCCGGCGTCTATGCCGCGTGCATGAAGCTGCGCCAGGCCGTGGCGGCGAAGGTCGGCGTGTCGGCCGGCGAGGCGGTGTTCGCCGACGGCAGCGTGCGCGGCGCAGGCAAGGTCGTCTCGCTGGCCGAGGCCGCTGGCGCGCAGGGTCTGGTCGCCGAGGATTCGATCGAGTACGGCGACCTCGACAAGAAGTACCAGCAGTCGACCTTCGCCGGGCACTTCGTCGAGGTCGGCGTCGACGCCGCCACCGGCGAGGTGCGCGTGCGCCGCATGCTGGCGGTCTGCGCGGCCGGCCGCATCCTGAACCCGAAGTCGGCGCGCAGCCAGGTGATCGGCGCGATGACGATGGGCGTCGGTGGCGCCCTGATGGAGGAGCTCGCGGTCGACAAGCGGCGCGGCTTCTTCGTCAACCACGACCTCGCCGGCTACGAGGTGCCGGTGCATGCCGACATCCCGCACCAGGAGGTCGTCTTCCTCGACGAGACCGACCCGGTCTCGTCACCGATGAAGGCCAAGGGCGTCGGCGAACTCGGCATCTGCGGCGTCGGCGCAGCCGTCGCCAACGCGATCTACAACGCGACCGGCATTCGCGTGCGCGACTACCCGATCACGCTCGACAAGATGATCGACCGGCTGCCGCCGGTGGCCTGACCCTCTGGAACGGGACGCCGCAAGCGGCTTCCCATTCCAGTCGTGCCGCCTCGGCTTCAGTCCAGCTTGATGTTCTGCTGCTCGGCCACGCGCTTGTAGACCTCGAACTCGGTCTTGATCTGCTGGGCGAACTGCTCTGGCGTGTTGCCGATGACGACCGAGCCGGTTTCCTCGATGCGCTGGCGCACGACGGGAACGTCGAGCGCCTTCTTGACCGCGTCGTGGACCTTGTCGACGACCTCCTTGGGCAGCCCCTTCGGCCCGTAGATGCCGTAGAAGGCCATGCGGTTCACCGGCGCAGCGCCGACATCCTTGAACGTCGGAATGCCGGGCAAGGCAGCGATCTTGTCGGTTGCCGCGATGACGATCGGCACCAGCCGGCCCTGCTTGATGAAGGGCAGCGACGACGGCAGGTTGTCGAGCAGGATCAGCACCTGGCCGCCGACCACGTCGTTGAGCGCCGGCCCGGCGCCCTTGTACGGGATGTGGTTGATCTGCGTGCCGGTCACTGCCTTGAACAGCTCCATCTGCATGTGCGTGATGCTGCCGACGCCGGTGCTGGCGTAGCTGTACTTGTCCGGGTTCTTCTTCAGCTCGGCAAGGAAGCCCTTGTAGTCCTTGGCGGGAAAGGACGGATGCACCGCGATCACGTTCGGCGTCGCCGCGATGTTGATGATCGGCGTGAAATCGGTGAGCGGGTTGTACGGCGTCTTGGCCTGCGAAGCCGGCGCAGTGGCCACCGTCGACACCGTTGCCACGCCGAGCGAGTAGCCGTCGGGCGTTGCCCGCGCCGTTTCGGCAGCGCCGATCAGGCCGCCTGCGCCGGCCTTGTTCTCGACGATCATCGTCTGGCCGAACGACGCCGGCATGTTGGCGGTGACCACCCGGGCAATGATGTCGGTCGTGCCGCCCGGTGCGAACGGCACCACGAGTCGGACAGGCTTGGCCGGATAGGTCTGTGCCTGCGCGGTGGCGAGGCCGGCGATCAGTGCCGCGCCGACGGATAGGCTTTGCAGGGCGTGTCTACGTAACATGGTTGTCTCCTTTTGATGGTGTTGCACATGCAGCAATGCGTGCGCCGCTGCGCAGGGCATGCGTGCTACATTGACCACCATGTCGCCGCAGTCGTTCCCTTTTGCGTATTTCTGGTTCTCGCACCGCACTGGCGGAGGAGAGGCAAACGCTTAGGCACTGCAAGCGCACACCGAATCCCGACCGCCGGCTCACCCCGGCGGTTTTTTTTTGCCCTGCCCCTTCAACGTTTTCGACCAGGAGCCTCGACCATGAACAACGCCAATTCGGATGGCTGGTATGCGCACAGCGAAAAGACCAGCCAGACCGACGACGAACGGATCGAAACCGTGACGCCGTTGCCGCCGCCCGAGCACCTGATCCGGTTCTTCCCGATCAGCGGCACGCCGGTGGAGCAGCTCGTCGGCGAAACCCGGCGGCGCATCCGGCGCATCATGGCCGGCGAGGACGACCGGCTGCTGGTGATCATCGGCCCGTGCTCGATCCACGATCCGCTTGCCGCGCTCGACTACGCGCGCCGCCTGAAGGCCGAGCGCGAGCGCCATGCCGACACGCTCGAGATCGTGATGCGCGTCTACTTCGAGAAACCGCGTACCACGGTCGGCTGGAAGGGGCTGATCAACGACCCGTACCTCGACGAAAGCTACCGCATCGACGAAGGCCTGCGCATCGGCCGGCACCTGTTGCTCGACATCAACCGGCTCGGCGTGCCGGCGGGCAGCGAATTCCTCGACGTGATCTCGCCGCAGTACCTCGGCGACCTGATCGCCTGGGGCGCGATCGGCGCGCGCACCACCGAAAGCCAGGTGCACCGCGAGCTGTCGTCGGGCATCAGCGCGCCGATCGGCTTCAAGAACGGCACCGACGGCAACATCCGCATCGCCACCGACGCGATCCAGGCGGCAGCCCAGCCGCACCACTTCCTGTCGATCCACAAGAACGGCCAGGTGGCGATCGTCCAGACCAAGGGCAACAAGGACTGCCACGTCATCCTGCGCGGCGGCAAGGCGCCGAACTACGACGCGGCGAGCGTCGACGCCGCCTGCAACGCCCTGTCGGCGGCGGGCCTGCCGCCCTCGCTGATGGTCGACTGCTCGCATGCCAACAGCAGCAAGCAGCACCAGCGGCAGGTCGAGGTTGCCGAGGAGGTTTCCTCGCAGCTGCGTGCCGGCAGCCGGCAGGTCTTCGGCGTGATGATCGAGAGCCATCTCCAGCCGGGCGCGCAGAAGTTCACGCCGGGCAAGGACGACCCGGCCCGGCTCGCCTACGGCCAGAGCATCACCGACGCCTGCATCGGCTGGGACGATTCGCTGGCGGTGCTGGCGGCCCTCGGCGAGGCGGTGCAGGCGCGGCGCGGGCGTGCCACGCAGAATCGAGGGACGATGCAGGCCTGAGCGAAGGAGCAGCGATGTCGGCAAGCCATGTTGCAGAGATCGGCCAGGATGCGCGGCAACGGCGCAGGCGGCTGCTGCAGCGGCTCGGCACTGCCGGACTGGGGTTGATCGGCGGGAACGTGGCATTGGCGGCGACCCGGCGCGCCCTGGTGCCGATGACCGACGGGCCGTTCTATCCCCCGCCGGCCTACCGGGCCCGGCAGCCCGACTCAGACGCCGACCTGACGACGGTGCGGACCGGCGGCGGTACCGCGCCGGCGGCGCGCGCCCGCGGCGAGTACCTCGACCTCTACGGCAGCGTCGTCGACCGCGCCGGCCGGCCGGTCGACCGGGTCGAGGTCGAGATCTGGCAGTGCGATATAGAGGGCAGCTACCGCCATCCGCGCGGTGCGGGTCCGCAGGTCGACGCCGGTTTCCAGGGATTCGGCAGCGCCCTCAGCGATGCTGCCGGCGGCTACCGCTTTCGCACCATCCGGCCGGCGCCTTATCCCGGCCGCACGCCGCACATCCACGTCAAGCTGCGCCATCCCAGCTTCGGCGAGCTGAGCTCGCAGCTGTTCGTCGCCGGCGATGCCGGCAATCCGCGCGATTTCCTCTGGCGCAGTCTGTCGCCCGACGAGCGCGCGACGGTCGAGATGCAACTGCAGCGCGCACCGGCCGGCGCACCGGTGGCCTGGTTCGCCGAGCATCCACTGGTGGTCGGCCGCTGAGGCAAGGGCGGCGGCCGGCGTGCAGCGGCGCTCCGCGGCCGCCATGCCGCCTCGACACGTCGCCGGCGCCGCATGGCGCTCACCGCCATGCGGCGTGCCTTAAGGCCGTTCCAGGTCGGCCACCACCGCATCCGCAAGCCGGCCCAGCAGGGCGGCGAAGGCCTGCGACGTGCCGCTGGCACTGTCGTTTGCCGCGGTGGTCAGGCGCAACTGGCCACCGCGCGGCGCCGTTGCCGTTGCCGTTGCCGCCGGCAGGCGCGGCCGCAGGCTCCAGCCCGCCTGCATGGTGGCCACGCCGGCGCGGGTCTCGAAAGACAGGATGTCGACGTTCAGATCGGCCAGCGGCTGCGGCCAGGAGGCACCGGGAAACGCCAGCCGCGCCGCAGGCAGCCGTGCGGCCAGGTTCTCGCTGAGCGCCTTGCGCGCCAGCTGCGGCAGCGGCGCCGCCCAGTGGTCGAACTCGCGCACCTCGAACTGGCCCGGCGCCACTTCGCGCAGCAGCTCGGCGCGGTCGAGCGCGGCGGGCACGGCGACCGCCCGCACCTGCAGCGGCGGGCCGGCGTAGCGCGGGTCGCGCGTCGCACCCGGCGCCGCCTCGAGGGTGTGCAGGCGCATCGGCGGGCTGCCGGCGCAGGCACCGAGCGCCAGGATGCAAGCCAGGGCCAGCGCGATGGTCAACCGGGGGCGAGGGCGGCGGCGCGGAAGGTCGAAGCGGGTCATCGGTCGGTCCTCGAAGGGGCTGCGGCCGCTGCGCCCGTTCCGCGAAGCAGCGCTTCGGGATGCCGCCGCAGGTAGTCGGCCAGGGTGCGCAGCGAGCGCGCGGCGTAGTCGAGCTGCTCGAGCGTGCCCGGAACGTCGGCATTGCTGCCGCTGCCACCCGAGCCGTCGGACTGCGTCCCGCCGAGGAGCTTGCGTGCGGCGGCCACCGTGCCGGTCAGCTCGTCGGCCGCCCGGTCGAGCTTGGCGACGAGCGGACCGACCTTCGGCGTGACATCACGCATCAACCGGTCGGCCTGGGCAAGGGTGCTCTCGAAGTGCGACAGCCCGTTGCGAATCGACGGCGACCCGGCCAGGGCGTTCAGCTTGCCGGTGAGCTGGCGCACGTCGCGGCCGATCGCATCGATCGGAAGGCGCTCGAACTTGGCGAGCACCGAGTGCGCCTGGCCGATCAGCGTGTCGACGCTTGCGCCGTCGCCGGCATCGGCGGCCGGGATGCGCGGCTGCGCGCCGGCGATCAGCGCCGCCTTGCGCGCGCCGGGCACGCGCTCGAGGCTGACAAGCCGGGGGCCGACCAGCGGCGGCGACTGCAACAGGCGGGCCCGGTAGCCACTGGCGAGCAGCCGGTCGACGGCGGCATCGGTCAGGCTGCGCCAGCCTGCGGCGTCTGCGGGCGGTGCCGCCTCGCCGATCTGCATCTTGCGCGGGTAGAGGTTGGCGGTGACCCGCGCCGATACCGTGCCGCTGCGCGCGTCGGTCTGCATCGTCACCGAGGTGACCTCGCCGATCGGAAAGCCGAGCAGGCGCACCGGAGCGCCGGGCACCATCTCGCCGGCAGCGCCGGTGAACACGAAGGTGTAGGCCACGGCCGGCCCGGTGGGGCCGCTCTCCGCGTCCGACCGGCTGCGGTAGAGCGTGAACTCCGTGCCCGCCGGGCTCTGCACGTCGCCGGCGCGGGAGCCGGCAATGTCGAGCTCGATCGCGCCGTCGAGGATCGAGCCGGCGTGCTCGACCCCGGCGCTGATGCCCTTGTCGGTCAGCGACACCTGCAGCGGACTCGACACCCAGAACAGCGCGCGCGGGCCGACCAGCGCGGCATACGGCTCGAAGATGAAGACACCGAGCCTGAACCGCCCCGTTTTTTCGTACTTCACACTGACCACCTTGCCCACCGATTGGCCGCGGAAAAAGATCGTCGATCCGGCGCGGGCGGTGCGAAGCTCGTCGGCGAGCAGGGCGTAGGCGGTACCGGGCGTGCCGGGCGCGACGAGCGGTGGCGCGTCCAGGCCGACGAACTCGCGCGTCGGCTCGCCCTCGAGGCTGGGTGCGACGCCGATCGAGAGGCCCGCGACGGCCGCCTTCACCGAAGCGAGATCGGAGATGCTGGGGTTGGCGCCGACGAGCCAGAAGGTGGTGGCGGTGGTCAGCGCGGGCCTGCTGCGGCGGTCCATGCGCACCGTCATCGCGACATGCACGCCGTCCTCGCTGATGTCGATCTTGCGCACGTAGCCGGCCTCCAGGCCCTTGTAGATGACCTTGGTGTCGTTGACCCGCGCGCCGGCGGCGGTGTCGAAGGTGATGACGATGTCGAGGCCGCGCTCGGCATAGGCGCGCAGGCCGAGGAAGGCGACGATCGCCAGCGCGGCGAGCGGCACCGCCCAGACGAAGCCGATCCATCGGCTGGAGCGCACGCGCGCATGCGGAAGGTCGGGGCCGGCGGGCGGGGCGACGGGATCGTCGGGTCGGTTCATCGTGCGTCAGTTCGCGCGGCAGCGTCCCACATCGACCGAGGGTCGAAGGTCCGTGCCGCCAGGGTGGTCAGGATGACGACTGCGGTGAACATCGACGCAGCCGCCTCGGCACTGCCGTGCAGCAGCGTGTTGTACTGGGTTACGGGCACGAAGCAGGCGATGACGAAAGGATCGACCATCGACCAGCGGCCGATCTCCTCGACGATGCGGTGCGCCCCGGTCCTGGCGGACAGGTGACGTCCGGAGCGACGCCAGACGGCGGCCAGGCACCAGAACAGCACCGCGAGCTTGAGCACCGGGATCGCGAAGCTCGCGACGAAGACGAGCACGGCGAGGCTGCCCAGGCCGGACTCCCACAGCTCGACGACGCCCTCGAGCACCGTGTACTGCAGCGATTCCAGGCCCACCGGGAGGGTCGCCATCGGGTACAGGTTGGACGGCACATAGAGCAGCACAGCGGCGACCAGCAGTGCCAGCGTTCGACGGATCGAGTCCGGCTTGCGCAGGGTCAGCCGCTGCGTGCAGCGCGGGCAGCGTGCGCCGACGCTCGAGCGGGGCAACAGCAGATCGCAGCTGCCACAGGCGAAGACCGCTGCTGCGGCCGGCGTCGACGTTTCGGGTCCGATGGCGCGCCACACGCCTTCGGCATCGAGCGACGCACGGGCGAGCAGGCCGAGGATCGCTGCCGCGACGAAGCACCAGGCGCCGGCCCCCATTTCCACCGGAATCGTGATGGCCAGCCGCGCATAGGCGACCGCGAAGGCGAGCAGGAACACGTCGTCCATGGCCCAGGCCTGCATCGCCGTTGCCAGCCGGAAGGCGCTGCCGAGCCACGCCGGGCGGCGGGCCGTCTGCAGCGTGCCCAGCACGGCCGCCAGCAGCCCGAGGCGCAGGACGGGCAGCACGAACACGAACAGCGCGACCACGACACCGAGCTCCGGAAAGCCGTCGTTCCACATCGCGGTCGCGCTCGACGCGAGCCGGCTCTCGCGCGAAACCCCGACGATCGCCGTGGTCAGGAACGACAGCCCGTTGGCGGGAATCCACAGCAGCAGCGCCGCCGCACAGAACGCCAGTGCCGCCACCTGGCTGCGACCGCGGGTGCGGACCAGCGGCGAGGCACACACCGCGCAGTCGACCGCCGCCGGCAAAACAGGCGCGTGCTGCAGGGTGCCGCAATGCAGGCAGTCGGCGAGGCGGGTGGCGGATGGCATGGGTGAAGCGGTGGATTCAAACACGACGCGAGGTTGCGGGGCTTGCTACCCAAGGGTGCAGCGCGGGGAACGGTGGCGCTCGGTCGGCGCTCGCGCGCGGCCGGGTGGCGGGCCGTGCGCAGCGACATGATCCTCCTGGTGGTGGTGTGCACCACGCGGCCGGGGCGATCGTCGCCTGGCTCGAGCGCATGCGCTGCGTCGCCGCCACCGGTGGTCGATGGCAGCAACTCGTCTGCGTCGGGAAGGCGCGGTTCGCGCCCGCTGCGGCGATGGCGCGGCGCCGCTAACCTCGCGGGTTGCACACCACCGAGGCCTTCCATGAGAAAACGCATCCCGACCGCCGGCCTGTTCCTTCCGACCCTCCTGCTCGCGGCCTGCGCGAGCGCGCCGACCCCGCCCGCGGCGGCCGGCGGCGCGTCCGCGTCGGCCGCCGAGCCGACCTACGCCGCTGCCGAGCCGATCGGCGCGGCGATGGAGGGCTGGGCCTATCCGTACCCGGTGCAGACACTGCAGTTCGAGCAGGACGGGCGGCTGCTGCGCGTGGCCTACATGGACGTTCAGCCGGCGCAGCCGAACGGCCGCACCGTGGTGCTGTTCCACGGCAAGAATTTCGGCGCCGACTACTGGGCCGGCACGATCCGCACGCTCTCGGCCCGGGGCTACCGCGTGGTCGCCCCCGACCAGATCGGCTTCGGCCGCTCGGCCAAGCCGGAGATGCGCTACACCTTCGCCAACCTGGTCGAACACAACGTGCGGCTGCTCGACCACCTGAAGATCGACCGCGCGGCCATCGTCGCCAACAGCATGGGCGGCATGGTCGGCGTGCACTTCGCGCGCAGCCAGCCGCAGCGCGTCTCGGCGCTGGTGCTCGAGAACCCGCTCGGGCTCGAGGACTACGTACCCGCGATCCCGCCGCAGCCGACCGCCGCGCTGGTCAAGCTCGAGATGGCGCAGACCACCGCCAGCTACCGCAGCTTCATCAAGAGCTACTTCAAGGACAACTACCGGCCCGAGTTCGAGCGCTTCGTCGAACAGTTCGCCCGCGTTCAGCGCAGTAGCGAGTACCCGCGGGTGGCCCACGTCTCGGCGCTGACCTACCAGATGATCTACGAGGGGCCGACCTACGGCGAACTGCCGAAGCTGCAGGTGCCGGTGCTGCTGGCGATCGGCCAGCTCGACCGCACCGTCTTCGGCCGCCGCTTCGCGCCGCCCGAGGCAGTCAAGGCGCTCGGCAACTTCCCGCAGCTGGGCAAGGATGCGCAGCGGCGCATCCCCGGCGCGAAGCTGGTCGAGTTCGAGAACGTGGGCCATGTGCCGCACCTGGAGGCGCCGGAACGCTTCCATGCGGCGGTGCTGGAGTTCCTGGCCGACAAGCGCTGACCCGGCGCACGCGGGCCACCGCCCCGACGGCGGGGCGCTTCGACGCATCCGCCGCGCATACTCGGCGCGCGCCGCGTGCGGGGTGCGCAAAGGCTGCCGAATCGTCGCGCTTTGCTGGTGTCCGGCCGTTGCGGACCCTCCGGCGCGCATGCGGCCTGCACCATCCGACGCCCGGCGGGGCGGTACCGCCGAATCACCTTGGAGCCCTCTTGAACCAACCCCCCGTCCTCCTGTCCGAAGCCGAGCTGACCGCGCTCGGCGTGCGCGCCTTCCGCGGCCTCGGTTTGCCGAGTGCCGATGCCGAGTCCGTCTGCCGCATCCTGGTCACGGCCGACCTGATGGGCCTGGCCACCCACGGCATGAGCCGGATCGAGTCGTACGGCGAGCGGCTCGAGGTCGCCGGCATCAACCCGCGCCCGAACATCGCGGTGGAGACGGTGGCGCCGGCCATCGTGCGCGTCGACGGCGACAACGGCACCGGGCCGGTGGTCGGCCTGCGCGCGCTCGAAGCCGCCATGGAGGCGGCACGCCGCTGCGGCGTCGGCGTGGCCTTCGCCCGCGGCAGCAACCACTTCGGGCCGATCTCGCCCTACGCGCTGATCGCCGCCGAGGCGGGTTTTGCCAGCATCATCGGCAGCAACGCCACCACCACCATCGCGCCCTGGGGCGGCACCGACGCGCGCCTGGGAAACAGCCCGCTCGGCTTCGGCGTGCCGAACCCGGGCGGCGCGCCCTTCCTGCTCGACATGGCGATGAGCGTGGTGGCGCGGGCGAAGATCCGCAATGCCTTCAAGCGCGGCGAGTCCATTCCCGAAAGCTGGGCCACCGACAAGGACGGACGCGCCACCACCGACCCGAAGGCGGCACTCGACGGCTTCCTGCTGCCGATCGGCGGCCACAAGGGCTACGGGCTCGCGCTGCTGGTCGACCTGTTCGCCGGCCTGCTGTCGGGCGCGGCCTACCTGACCCATGTGAAGTCCTGGCTCGACAACCCGGACGAGCCGCAGAACCTGGGCCACTTCTTCATCCTGATCGACTGCCAGCGGCTCGGCTCGACCGACTGGCTGGCCGAGCGGATGAACGATTTCGCCGCCATCCTCCACGGCAGCGCACCGGCCGATGCCGACCGGCCGGTGCTGGTGCCCGGCGAGATCGAGCTCGGCAAGATGGCGCGACAGCGCCGCGACGGCATCGCACTGCCGGCCGAGGTGGTGGCGCTGCTGCACCGGCACGCGGCGCGACTTTCCGGAGATGCCGCATGAGCGCCCCCGACCTCCACCGCCGTGATTTGATCGGCCGTACGGCAGCCGCCATCACCCTTGCAGTGCTGGCTGTTGCCGGCGCGGGCTGTGCCCCGATGCAATCGTCTGCGGCGCCCGCCGGCGCTGTGCCGATCGACCCGCAGGTGCTGGCCGCGCTCGCGCCGACCGGTCGCCTGCGCGCCTCGATCAATCTCGGCAACCCGATCCTGGCGCAGCGCGATGCGGGCGGCGAGGCGGTCGGCGTCTCGGTCGACCTGGCGCGCGAGCTCGGCCGGCGCCTCGGCGTGCCGGTCGATCTGGTCGTCACCGACACCGCCGGCAAGTCGGTCACCACGGTGCGCGGCAACGGCGCCGACATCGGCTTCTTCGCCGTCGACCCGGTGCGCGGCGAGGGCCTGCGCTTCACCGCGCCCTACGTGCTGATCGAGGGTGCCTACCTGGTGCGCCAGGGCTCGCCGCTGCGCGACAACGCCGAGGTCGACCGGCCCGGCACCCGGGTCACCGTCGGCCTGGCGAGCGCCTACGACCTCTACCTGACGCGCGAGCTCAAGCAGGCGCAGCTGGTGCGCGCGCGCAGTTCGCCGGCGGTGGTCGAGACCTTCCTGGCCGAAGGCCACGATGTCGCTGCCGGCGTCCGGCAGCAGCTCGAGGCCGACGCGGCGAAGACGCCCGGGCTGCGCCTGCTGCCCGGCCGCTTCATGGTGATCGAGCAGGCGATGGGCATGCCACAGGGCCGAGGCGAGGCGGCCGCCGCCTACCTGACGCGTTTCGTCGAAGCGATGAAGACCTCCGGCTTCGTCGCCGAGGCGCTGCAGCGCCACCGCATCCAGGGCGCGCTCGTCGCGCCGGCGCAACCCTGATCGGTGACCGGGTTCCGGAGACCCGCCGGGGATCGGTCGTCGACCCACCTGCCGGGGGCCGTCCTCGACCGATCCGCCGTGCGGCCCCGGGTGGACGCCTTCAGCCGCCCTGGCGCTGCAGGCGCTCGCTCTTCCAGTAGACGTCGTCGCCGCCGAGGCCATCGAGGTTGGCGCGGTTGAGGACGCGGGCGAGCACGAACAGCAGGTCGCTGAGCCGGTTCAGGTAGAGCCGCGGTTCGTCGCGCAGCGGCTCGGTGCGGCCGAGGGCGACCAGCGAGCGTTCGGCACGGCGGGCGACCGTGCGGCGCGACATGCGCCAGCGCGGCGCTGCGGCTTCCGGCCGGCAGGATGAACTCGGCCAGCCGCGGCAGCGTCGCGTTGTGCGCGGCCAGCGCCTCGTCGAGCCGCAGCACCGCGTCCCGCCGAGCAGCGCGAAGCCCGGAATCGACAGCTCCCCGCCCAGGTTGAAGAGTTCGTGCTGGATCACCACCAGCAGCTCGCGGACGTCGGCAGGAAGCGGTTCCGCGAGCAGCACGCCGAGCTGCGAGTTCAGCTCGTCGACGTCGCCCATCGTCTGGATGCGCAGATGGTTCTTGTCGACCCGGCTGCCGTCGCCGAGGCCGGTGGTGCCGTCGTCGCCGGTGCGGGTGGCGATCTGTGTCAAGCGGTTGGCCATGGCGCGATTCTGTCAGCGCCGCGCGCGGGCGGCATGCGGATGCGCGATCCTGGCGACGCCCGGGCTCGCGCCTGCGCGGCGAACGGCGCGGCGCGGTCGCCGCCACCCGCCTCAGTTGGTTGCCGGCGCCGCCACCGACCAGCGCCGGCTGATGTTGCCGGTCGCGTTGACGCTTTCGAGCTGCACGCCGAAGCCCCACAGCCGGGCGATGTGCTTGAGCATCTCCTGCGCGTTGTCGTGCAGCGGCCGGTTGTTGTGCTGCGTGTGGCGCAAGGTCAGCGAGCGGTCGCCGCGCAGGTTGACGCTCCAGACCTGGATGTTCGGCTCGCGGCTGCCGAGGTCGTACTGCCGCGACAGCATCTCGCGCAGCTGGCGGTAGCCGGCCTCGTCGTGGATCGCCGCGACCTCGAGTTCCTTTTCCTTGTCGTCGTCGCGCACCGCGAACAGCCGGAAATCGCGCATCAGCTGCGGCGACAGGTACTGGCCGATGAAGCTCTCGTCCTTGAAGTTGCGCATCGCATGGTCGAGCGTTTCGAGCCAGTCGCTGCCGGCGATTCCGGGAAACCAGGCCCGGTCCTCGTCGGTCGGCTTCTCGCAGATGCGCTTGATGTCGGTGTACATCGCGAAACCGAGCGCATACGGGTTGATGCCGCTGTAGCCCCGGTGGGCGATCGGCGGCTGGAAGATGACGTTGGTGTGCGACTTCAGCCATTCGATCATCGTGCCGTCGCCGAGATGGCCGTCGTCGTACATGGTGTTCAGCAGGTGGTGGTGCCAGAAGGTTGCCCAGCCCTCGTTCATCACCTGCGTCTGCCGCTGCGGGTAGAAGTACTGCGCCACCTTGCGCACGATGCGCACGATCTCGCGCTGCCAGGGTTCGAGCAGCGGCGCGTTCTTCTCGATGAAGTAGAGCAGGTTCTCCTGCGGCTCGTCCGGGAAACGCGCCGCCTCCTTTTCCTCGGCCGCCTTCTCGGCGCGCTTGGGCAGGGTGCGCCACATGTCGTTGATCTGCCGCTGCGCGTAGGCCTCGCGCTCGGCGCTGCGCGCCTGTTCCTGCGCGAGATTGAGCTTGCTCGGCCGGCGGTAGCGGTCGACGCCGTGGTTCATCAGCGCATGGCAGCTGTCGAGCACCGCCTCGACCGCCTCGATGCCGTGGCGCTCCTCGCAGCCGAGGACGTAGTTCTTGGCATAGACCAGGTAGTCGATGATCGACGACGCATCGGTCCACATCCGGAACAGGTAGTTGCCCTTGAAGAAGCTGTTGTGGCCATAGGCGGCATGCGCGATCACCAAGGCCTGCATCGCCAGCGTGTTCTCCTCCATCAGGTAGGCGATGCACGGGTCGGAGTTGATGACGATCTCGTACGCCAGACCCATGTGGCCGCGGCGGTAGTTCTTCTCGGTCGAGATGAACTCCTTGCCGTAGCTCCAGTGGCGGTAGTTCACCGGCATGCCGACCGACGCGTAGGCGTCCATCATCTGCTCGGCGGTGATGACCTCGAGCTGGTTCGGGTAGGTGTCGAGGCCGAAGCGCTGCGCCGTCGAGCGGATCACCCGGTGATAGTCCTCGATCAGCTCGAAGGTCCAGTCGCTCGGCGCCGGCAGGGGCTCGGCGGCGCGTGCCGGGGTGACGATGTCGGCCGCACGCACGGCGGCTCGCGACGGCCGTTCGGCGCGGCGGTGCGGCTCGCGGCGGGTTTCGCGATCGAAACCTGCGGCGTCGGCCGCCAAAGCGGGTTCGGGAGGATGCGCGATCATGCGGCGGCTCCTTCTTTCTTGAACAGGTCGCGGAACACCGGGTAGATCTGCGCCGCGGTCGTCGCCTTGCGCACCGCGAAACTGCGCGACTGCGCCGCCAGCGCGGCGTATTCCTCCCACAGGTTCTGCTCTTCCTCGGCCACCTGGACGTAGGCGAAGTAGCGGCACAGCGGCAGGATGCGGCTGGCGAGCAGCTGGCGGCAGCGGCCGCTGTCGTGGTGCCAGTTGTCGCCGTCGCTGGCCTGCGCGCCGTAGATGTTCCATTCGGCGGTCGGATAGCGCGCGCGGGCGATCTCCTCCATCAGCACCAGCGCGCTCGAGACCACCGTGCCTCCGGTCTCGGTGGCGTGGAAGAAGTTCTCCTCGTCGACCTCCTGCGCCTGCGTGTGATGGCGGATGAAGACGATGTCGATGCGCTCGTAGTGCCGCGTCAGGAACAGGTAGAGCAGGATGAAGAAGCGCTTGGCGAGGTCCTTGCGCGACTCGTCCATCGAGCCCGACACGTCCATCAGGCAGAACATCACCGCCTTGGCGGTCGGTTGCGGCACGCGCACGCGGCTGCGGTAGCGCAGGTCGAACGGGTCGAGGTACGGGATGCGGCCGATGCGCGCGCGCAGCGCCTCGATCGCCTCCTCGAGCACCGCGATCTCGCCGGCGTGCGCCGACACGTCGCCGCTGGCCTTCAGGGCTTCGAGCTGTTCTTCGAGCGCGGCGATCTGTTGCCGCGGCAGGCTGCCGACGGCGATGCGCCGGCCGATCGCGCCGCGCATCGAACGCACCACGTGCAGGTTGTTCGGCGTGCCGTCGCTGCTGTAGCCGGCGCGGTGGCGTCTTGTACTCGGGCGTGTCGGCCAGCGTCGTGCGGGCGAGGTTGGGCAAGGCCAGGTCCTCGAAGAAGACCTGCATGAACTCTTCCTTGGAGAGGTGGAAGACGAAGTCGTCGTCGCCCTCGCCACTGTCGGCCGCCTGCGGCCCGCCGCCGCTGCCCTGGCCGCCCTTCGGCCGCGAGATGCGGTCGCCGCGTGACGTACTCCTCGTTGCCGGGATGGACCATCTCGCGCTTGCCGCCGGCGCCGTGGCCGAACACCGGCTCGCTGATGTCGCGCTTCGGGATGCGGATGTCCTCGCCCTGCGCGATGTCGCGGATGCCGCGGTCGTCGACGGCGCGCTTCACGGCCTCGCGGATCTGCGCCTTGTAGCGGCGCAGGAACCGCTCGCGGTTGCCGATCGACTTGTTCTTGCCCGCCAGCCGCCGGTCGATGATGGGTTGCAAGGTGGAACCTCCAGGCGCCGCGTCGGCTGCTTAAGAACTCTTGCGCACGCGCAGGTACCACTCGCAGAGCAGCCGCACCTGCTTCTGCGTGTAGCCCTTGTGCACCATGCGGGTGACGAAGTCCTCGTGCTTCTTGGCCTCGTCGGCGCTCGCCTTGGCGTTGAAGCTGATCACCGGCAGCAGCTCCTCGGTGTTCGAGAACATCTTCTTCTCGATCACCGTGCGCAGCTTCTCGTAGCTGGTCCAGACCGGGTTGTTGCCCGGCGTTGTTGGCGCGCGCGCGCAGCACGAAGTTGACGATCTCGTTGCGGAAGTCCTTCGGGTTCGAGATGCCCGCCGGCTTCTCGATCTTCTCCAGCTCGGCGTTCAGCGACGCCGCGGTCGAAGACCTCGCCGGTGTCGGTGTCGCGGTACTCGTGGTCCTGGATCCAGTAGTCGGCGTAGGTGACGTAGCGGTCGAAGATGTTCTGGCCGTACTCGCTGTAGCTTTCCAGATAGGCGGTCTGGATTTCCTTGCCGATGAACTCGGCGTAGCGCGGCGCCAGGTGCTCCTTGATGAAGCCGAGGTACTTCTGCTCGAGCTCGGGCGGGAACTGCTCGCGCTCGATCTGCTGCTCGAGCACGTACATCAGGTGCACCGGGTTGGCGGCGATCTCGGTCGAGTCGAAGTTGAAGACCTTGCTGATGATCTTGAAGGCGAAGCGCGTCGAGATGCCGCTCATGCCCTCGTCGACCCCGGCGTAGTCGCGGTATTCCTGGTAGCTCTTGGCGCGCGGGTCGGTGTCCTTCAGGTTCTCGCCGTCGTAGACCAGCATCTTCGAATACAGCGACGAGTTCTCGGGCTCCTTCAGCCGCGTCAGCACCGCGAACTGCGCACATCATCTTCAGCGTGCCCGGGGCGCACGTGGCCTCGGCCAGCGACGAGCCGCGCAGCAGCTTCTCGTAGATGTGCACCTCCTCGCTGACCCGCAGGCAGTAGGGCACCTTGACGATGTAGATGCGGTCGAGGAAGGCCTCGTTGTTCTTGTTGTTGCGGAACGCCTTCCACTCGCTCTCGTTGCTGTGCGCGAGCACGATGCCGTCGAACGGAATCGCGCCGAAGCCCTCGGTGCCCTTGAAGTTGCCTTCCTGGGTGGCGGTGAGCAGCGGATGCAGCACCTTGATCGGCGCCTTGAACATCTCGACGAATTCGAGCAGGCCCTGGTTCGCCAGGCACAGGCCGCCCGAGAAGCTGTAGGCGTCCGGGTCGTCCTGCGCGTAGCTTTCGAGCTTGCGGATGTCGACCTTGCCGACCAGCGAGGAAATGTCCTGGTTGTTCTCGTCGCCCGGCTCGGTCTTGGCGATGCCGACCTGCTTGAGGATCGACGGATAGCGCTTGACGACCTTGAACTGGCGGATGTCGCCGCCGTACTCCTCGAGCCGCTTGACCGCCCACGGCGACAGCACCCGGTTCAGGTAGCGCCGCGGGATGCCGTATTCCTTTTCCAGGATCGGGCCGTCCTCGGCGAGGTCGAACAGGCCGAGCGGCGATTCGTTGACCGGCGAGCCCTTGATGGCATAGAAGGGCACCTCCTGCATCAGCGCCTTGAGGCGCTCGGCGATCGAGCTCTTGCCGCCGCCGACGGGCCCGAGCAGATAGAGGATCTGCTTGCGTTCTTCGAGCCCCTGCGCGGCATGGCGGAAGTAGGAAACGACCTGCTCGATCGAATCCTCCATGCCGTAGAACTCGGCAAAGGCCGGGTAGATCTTGATGATCTTGTTGGCGAACAACCGCGAAAGCCGCGTGTCGTTGCGCGTGTCGACCGTCTGCGGCTCGCCGATGGCGCGCAGCATGCGCTCGGCCGCCGAGGCGTACGCCAGTGGATCGCGCTTGCACTCGGCCAGGTAGGCTTCGAGCGAGAGCTCTTCCTCACGCGTGCGCTCGAAGCGCGCCGCAAAGTGGCTGATGACATCCATGCTGATCTCCTGATCGAACGGAGGACACCGAACCCGAGTTCGGCGCCGGGGAAGTTCTGATGGCGTCCGTCGGCAGGGCGCCATCAGAGCTTTCCTTGCATCAGCTATCGCATGCCTGGAGCATCATCCTGTCCGGTCGCTGCCGATCGCCGGACGATTGGGGCGAAGGCCATGCAATTCCCTTGCCGACCTCCTGCCAACCTTCGCCGCCGTCGCCGATAGACCCGTCCCACTCGCCAGCAGTTCCCTGCAGTCCCACGCTCCTGTAACGCACGGCGGGGCCAATTGGACGACCGGAATCGCCCTCCCGCCGCGGCGCCGTTCGATCAGCGCATCGCCGCCACCGCCGCGTTGGCGTGCGATTCGACGAGCGCCGGGCCGCGCGGTTCCGTGGCGCGGGCCAGTGGCGCCGGAACCGGCCGGTCGGCATAGCTCCAGGCCTTGCGCAGCACGGCCGGCGTCCACGACTCTTCCGGAATCAGCAGCAGCCGGGCGGCACGGATGCGCTCGCCGAGGCCCACCTGGCTGGTCAGCACCGCCAGCGGTGCCGCCAGCAGCAGCGGCCCGACGATCGGCAGCAGGCCGATCGCCGCCGCCGGGCTGATCGCAGCGACCGCTGCGAGCACCGTCAGGGCGACGACCGCCAGCGGCGCGAAGCGGCGCATGGCATCACGCCAGTCGATCGCGCTGGCCTCCCGCGGCGGCGACTTCCAGTCGAGCTTCAGGCCAGTCAGCGCAACGACGACGAACAGCGTGTGCGCGGCCATCCGCACCGGCGCCTGCAGCACCGAAAGCAGGCCTTCGAGCACCGTGCCTTGCAGCAGCGCAAGCGTGCCGCCGAAGAGCCGCTGCTCGCGGCGCAGCAACACGCTGACGACGCCGAGCAGCCGCGGCAGCGCCAGCATGGCCAGTGTCACCGCCCACAGCCCGACGACCGGCGACGGCGGCGTCTCGCCAGCCACTGCCGACGTCTCGCCGGTGGCCGCGAGCAGCGCGCCGATGACGATGAAGCCCAGCCAGAGCGGCGCCGACAGGTACGACATCGCGCCGGTGCCGAGCACACTGCGGTGCACCCGGTGCAGCCCCGGCTCGGCGATCAGCCGGGCGTTCTGCAGATTGCCCTGGCACCAGCGGCGATCGCGCTGCAGCTCCTCGAGCAGGTTGGGCGGCTGCTGCTCGTAGCTGCCCGACAGGTCGCTGACCAGCCAGACGTGGAATCCGGCCCGGCGCATCAGCGCGGCTTCGACGAAGTCGTGCGAAAGGATGTCGCCCGACAGGCCGCCGCGACCCGGCAGCCGTGCCAGGGCGCAGTGCGCCATGAACGGCGCCACGCGGATGATCGCGTTGTGACCCCAGTAGTGCGACTCGCCGAGTTGCCAGTACTGCATGCCGAGGCTGAACAGCCGCCCGGTGACGCGACCGGCAAACTGCTGCGCACGGGCATGCAGCGTGTCGAGGCCGACGGCCTGCGGCGCGGTCTGGATGATGCCGGCGCTCGGATGGGCTTCCATCAGCCGCACCATGTTCGCCAGCGCCTCGCCGCTCATCACGCTGTCGGCGTCGAGCACCACCATGTAGCGGTAGTCGCGGCCCCAGCGGCGGCAGAAATCGGCCACGTTGCCGGCCTTGCGGCGGGTGCGGCGGCTGCGCAGGCGGTAGTGGATGCGCAGCCGCTCGCCGAAGCGCTCGCGCAGCTCGGCGACGGCCGTCGCCTCGGCAGCCTGAATCGCGATGTCGTTGCTGTCGGACAGGACGAAGAAGTCGAAGACCGCGGCATGGCCGGTCGCGAGCAGCGACTCGGCAGTGGCGCGCAACCCGGCGGCGACGGTCGCCACGTGCTCGTTGCAGATCGGCATGACGACCGCGGTGCGCGCGTCGTCGGCGATCGGCCGGTGCGCGACCGACTTGGCCGACAGCGCATGCGGATCGCCGCGCAGCTGCACCCAGAAGCCCATCACCGCGGTGAAGAAGCCTGCCGAGACCCAGCCGAAGAGCAGCGCGTAAAGCAGCACCTGCGCGCCGGCAAGCCAGGCGTTGTCGTGGTCGGAGATGCCGCTGGCCATCACCAGCGCCGCGCCGATCGCCGAGCCGAGCACCACCGCCAGCAGCACATGGCGCCGCTGCGACGCCGCGCGCTCCCAGGTTGCACGCGGGCGGTCGGGCGCCGGGGCCGCGGCCGGTGCACCGCGCAGCGCGGCGCGCAGGCCGCCAACGAAGCCGAGCCAGGGCTTTTCCGGCATCGACGCGCGATGGATCGGTGGCGCCAGCGGCGCCAGGGTTGCACGGGCGGGCGCCTGGGCGTCCGGCGCGGTCAGTCGGCGGGAATGAGTGAGGTCCATGTTTCGGTCAGCAGGTTTTTGTCGTTCTGAAGGGCGGCGCGAATTTCCAGCGGCCGGGTGCGGTCGATGTGGCGTACGCGCAGCACCATCCGCCATCCGCCGGTCGCCTCGTTGCGGTGCGCCTGGCGGTGGAGAAGTTCGCCGTTGTCGCCGGTGCTGGCGATCACCTCGACCGCGGCGTCGGCCGGCAGCCGCTCGAAAGCCGGCCCGGCGAAATCGACGACGTACTGCAGCGTGCCGGCATCGCGCCGGGCGCCGGCCCGGGTCCAGCCGTCGCCACGGCGCGACTGCAGCGTCCAGCCATGCGGCGGCCGCTGCGGCGAATCGCCCTGCCAGCGGATGCGCCAGCGCAACTCCAGCGGCTCGCCCGGCGGTGGCAGCGTCTGCGGAACCCAGTAGGCAGCGATGTTGTCGTGGGTTTCGTCGGGCGTCGGCAGCTGCAGCAACTCGACCCGGCCGGCGCCCCAGTGGCCGAGCGGCTCGATCCAGGCGCTCGGGCGGCGGTGGTAGCCGGCCTCGAGATCCTCGTAGCTGGCAAAGGCGCGGTCGCGCTGCAACAGCCCGAAGCCGCGGAGATCGTCGAAGGCAAACGAGCTGACCAGGGGCTGCGCCGGATTGACCAGCGGCCGCCAGAGCCACTCGACCGGCGAGCCGGCGCGCGCCACACCGGCGATCGCCAGGCCGTCCGAGTCGTGCACCTCGGGTCGGAAGTCGCCGGCGCGCGGCTGGTTCTCGCCGTGGTGGTACATGCTGGTCAGCGGCGCGATGGCAAGCGTCTGCACACCCTCGCGCAGGAAGATCTGCGCCCGCACGTCGACGGCGGTGCTCTCGCCCGGCTGCAGGGTGAACTCGAAGGCGCCGGTGCTGCGCGGCGAGTCGAGCAGGCCGTAGATCGTCAGCGTCGTCGCACCCGGCTGCGGCTTGACGATCCAGAAGGCCTTGAAGCGCGGGAACTCCTCGCGCAGCGCGGTGCCGGTGTCGATGCCGAGGCCGCGCGCCGAAAGGCCGTACTGCTGGCCGCGGCCGAGCGCGCGGAAGTAGCTGGCACCGAGGAAGACGATCAGCTCGTCCTTGTACGGCGTCGTGTTCAGGGGAAAGTGGATGCGAAAGCCGGCGTGGCCGATGTCGCCCCAGCGCGACGGCGTCAGCAGGTTCGCGCCGTAGTCGTAGTCGGCGGCGTCGAAGCCGATGCGGCGCACCCCGCTGGCCGTGACCTCGTGCAGGCTGACCGGTGCGGAATTTCCCGCGCCGAGATGCAGCGGCACCAGCTCGAACGGCAACCCTTCGTCGCGCCAGATCGCGCGGTCGGCGCGGCGGCGAATGTCGCGGTAGGCGTCGTAGTCGAGCGCCTTCAGCTCGGCGGGTGCACTCGCGGCCGGCAGCTGATGCGGCTGCCCGGCTTCGGCCCGCGCCCGCGCCGCCAGTTCGTCGAAGCCGAAACCCGCGGCAGCCGCCGGCGTGGCAACCGCACCCGCCAGGGCGAGCAGAACCACGGCCAGCCAGAACAGCGCCGGACGACGCTCGGCAGCTTCCCAGCTCGGCGTGCCCGCAAGCCGCCGCACGAGGTGCGGAAGCGAGCGAAAAGCGAAGGGCAGCGGCAGGGACACGGTAGGGCTTCCTGGCGCGTTGAAACCGCGCCTGGGGGGTACCTAGTGCAAACCCTATGCCAAACCGAAAAAGGCTTACAAATCAATCACTTGGAGAGTGTCGAACGGTTGGGGATGCCGCTCTGAGGCGGTCCGGCACGCAATCTGTCGCCAACCGGCGACAGCTTTTCGGCGACGGCGCGTGGCGCCCCCGGCAAACCCCCCTCGGGCGGCTGTCGCTAATCGGCGACAGGCTCGTCGGGCGTCGGAAGTTCCGCCCGGAACAGCCCTGGCGTCAGGCCGTGCTTCTGCAGCAGCCGGTAGAACTCGGTGCGATTGCGGTCGGCGAGTCGTGCGGCGTCGGCGACGTTGCCGTCGGTCAGCTTGAGCAGGCCGACCAGGTAGTCGCGCTCGAAGCGCTGTCGCGCCTGCGCAAAGCTCAACACCTCGACGCTCGGCACGCGCAAGGCGCGCTGCACCAGCGTCGCGGGGATGATCGGCGTCGTCGACAGCGCGGCGACCTGCTCGACGACGTTGTGCAACTGGCGCACATTGCCCGGCCAGGCGGCGCCGGTCAGCAGCTTCAGCGCTTCGGGCGCGAAGCCGTTCAGCCGCTTGCCGTACTTCGTCGCCAGCTGGGCCAGAAAGTGGTTGGCCAGCAGGGCAATGTCCTCGCGCCGCTCGGCCAGGGTCGGCAGCGTCAGCGTGACGACGTTCAGTCGGTAGTAGAGGTCGTCGCGAAACTGGCCCTGCGCCATCGCGGCATCGAGGTCGCGGTGCGTCGCCGAGACGATGCGCACGTCGACGGCGATCGGCTGCGTCGCGCCGACCGGCCGCACCGAACGCTCCTGCAGCACCCGCAGCAGCTTGACCTGCAGCGGCGGCGGCATGTCGCCGATCTCGTCGAGGAACAGCGTCCCACCATGGGCCGCCTGGAACAGCCCGCGCTGGTTGGCGATGGCGCCGGTGAAGGCGCCCCTGACGTGGCCGAACAGCTCGGATTCGAGCAGCGCTTCGGGAATCGCGCCGCAGTTCACGGCCACGAAAGGCGTGCGCTGCCCGCCGGCTTGCCAGGTGGATGGCGCGGGCGAGCAGCTCCTTGCCGCTGCCGCTCTCACCGCGGATCAGCACGCTGGCATCCGAGCGCGCGATCAGCCGGCTTTCGGTGAGCAGCTCGTCCATGCGCGCCGAGCGGCTGACGATGGCCGCGCGCCAGGCCTCCCCGGCGACCGACGGTCCCGCTGCCGGTGCGGTCAGCGCCAGCGCCTCGGCGATCTTGTCGAGCAGCGCCTTGCCGTCGAAAGGCTTCGTGAGGTAGCTGAAGACGCCGCGCGAAGTCGCCTCGACGGCATCCGGAATGTTGCCGTGTGCCGTCAGCAGGATCACCGGCAGCGACGGATCGCGGCGGCGGATCTCGTCGAACAGCGCCAGCCCGTCGCGACCGGGCAGCTGCACGTCGCTGAGCACCAGCTGCGGCCGCTCGACCGCCAGCGCCGCCAGTGCGGCTTCGGCCGAGCCCACCGCGCTGACCCGGTAGCCGGCGGCGCCGAGGCGCATCGACAGCAGCTTGAGCAGGTCGGGGTCGTCGTCGACGACGAGCAGGTGCGCGCTCACCGTCCGCTGCCTGGATTGAGCGCGCGAGGGCTGCTGCCCGTGCCGCTGCCCGTGCCGGTGCTGCTGCTGCGGCCGAGACTGCGCTCGATGGCGCGCAGCGCGGTGAGCTTCTCGTTGATCTGGTCGAGGCGGCGCTGCTGCTCGCGCAGTTGCTGCGCCAGGCGCTCGACCTGGTCCTCGAGGCGGCGCTGCTCGGCATAGCGCACCGCCAGCCAGCGCGCGAACGGCTGCCACGGCGCGGCAGCGGGATGCGTCGAGCGGGCGATCGGCTCGACCAGCGCCAGTGCACGCAACAGATCGCCGGGGCCGTGCGTCTGCGCCAGCACGATCGCCAGGGCGAGCGCGGCGCGCGGCCCGCGCGGTGGATCGCCGAGCCGGGCGGCTTCGCGCGCCAGGTCGCTCGCCGACATTTCACGAATGCGCTCGTGGAACGCCAGCAGGTCGAGCGCGGCGTCGGCTGCAGCGTTGTCGCGGCGTTCCGGCGGCGGCGCAACCGCGCTCGTCGGCGCAACCCACGGACGCGGCGCCGTGTCGACTGCCGAGGCTGCATCGCTTGCCGGCCGCGCCGGCTCCGCTGCGACCGCATTCGATGCGGCCGCTGCAGCCGCAACCGAAGCGTTCGGCGCCGAACTCGAAGATGCATCGGGAGTCGCCAGCGTCGTGGCGCGCGTCGGGGCCGGGGCTGGCGATGAAGGCGCCGAGGCACATGCCGTCAGCAGCACCGCCATGAAGGCCGCCACGGTGCCTGACAGGCGCTCAGTCCAGGCGCACATGCGGCAGGACGATATCGAATCGGGCACCGCGCTCGCTCGGCGCGAGTTCGACCCGGCCGCCGTGCGCGGCGACGATTTCGCGCACGATCGACAGGCCGATGCCGCTGCCACGCAGCGTGCTTTCAGGCTGGCGTTCGCCGCGGTAGAAGGGTTCGAAGACATGGGCACGGTCGCTCTCGGCAACCCCTGGGCCGGCGTCGGCAACCGAGATCCGGCATTCCCCGGCATGGGTCGCGAGCGTGACGACGATTTCGCCGCCCGGCGGACTGAAGCGGATCGCATTCGACAGCAGGTTGCCGAAGGCGGTGGCGAGCTTGTCGCCATCGATTTCGGCCACCGCGCTCGGCCCCTCGACGCGCACGACCAGCTGGCGCGCCAGCCACTGCAACCGCTGGGCTTCGATGCGCTCGGCGAGCCAGCCACGCAGCTCGACCGGCCGGCGGACCAGGCGGCGCGCCTCGAAGGCCGCGGCGTTGAAGCGCAGCAGGTCCTCGATCTGCGCCTGCAAGCGGCCGGTGTTCTCGCGCAGGATGCGGGCCACCTCGCGCTGCGGCTCGTTGAGCGCGCCGGTCACGCCCTCCTCGAGCAGCGAGACGCCTTCGCGCAGGGCGGCGAGCGGCGTCTTCAGTTCATGCGAGACCTGGCGCAGGAAGCGCGCCTTGTCGGCGTCGAGCTCGGCCAGCCGCTGGCGCAGCCAGTCGAGCTGCTGTCCGATCCGGCGGATGTCGGCCGGGCCGCGAATCTCGATGGCCTTGTCGAGCCGGTTCTCGCCGAGTTCGACGATCGATGCTTCCAGGCGTCGCAAGGGCTTGGCCAGGGCGACGCCGAAGCCGACCGCCAGCAGGCCGGCAAGCACGCTGGCGGCGGCCATCTGCCGGTTGACCGTGCGGCGTCCGGCCTCGAGCTGCGCCAGTTGCTGGCGACTGCGCGCCTGGCCTTCGGCTTGCAGGCGGTCGGCAATGGCCGCGCCGATGCGTTCGAGTTGACGAAAGGCGTCTGCGAGTTCGGCGTCGCGTGCAGCGCCGTCGCCTCGGCCGACCAGCGCCGCAATGCGATCGGCCTGGCTCAGCCACGGCCGTGCCGCCCGCGTCGGCAGCGGCCCCTCGACAAGCGCATCGAGCTGGCGCCTGGCGTCGCTGTGCGCGGCGGCAAAGCGCTGGCGCAACATCGGGTCGTCGAGCACGGCGTACTGGCGGGCTGCACGCTCCATGGCCACGCCGCGTTCCGCCAGCACCTGCACGGCGTCCTGCACGGCGGCAGCCTGTTCGGCGCCCTCGCGGCTTTGCGTGGTCAACCGTTCGAGCGTCCACAGCCCGCGCAGGCTGGTGGCGGCCATCAACCCGGCCACCAGCAGGAATGCCGCCAGCAGCAGGTGGCGAAAGCTGAGCCGCGACAGCGGCTGCTGCAGCGCCATCCGGCCACGCTGGCGGTCCTGCGACACGACGCCAGCGCCGTGACGGTCTGCGGTCGGCCTGGAAGTCATGCCGCGCTCCCGGGGCAGGCGATCCCGAGGTCGGTGCTGCCCGGACATGGCGTGTGGCGACGCACGGCGGGGCACGCTCGCGCGCGGCCTGCCGCGCTCAACGCGTGCCGAGGCCGAGCCGTTCGAGCAGCCCGTCGAGTTCGTCGAGCGAGCCGAAGGCGATCGCCACCTCGCCTTGCTCGCCGTGGCGGGTGCGCTTCTTGACGCGGACTTCGACGGCGGCAGCCAGGGCGTCCGACAGCTCGCTTTCGATGCGCAGGACGTCGCGCGACTTTCCCGGCGGCGAGCGCAGCAGCGGTTTCTGCCGCCCGTGCCCGGCCACCAGCTTCTCGGCTTCGCGAACGCTCAGCTTGCGCGCGACGATCTGGTTCGCATGGCCGATCTGCTCGACCGCCTCCAGCGACAGCAGGGCGCGCGCATGGCCCATGTCGATGTCGCCCGCCATCAGCATCTGCTGCACCGGCTCGGTCAGATTGAGCAGCCGCAGCAGGTTGCTGGCGGCGCTGCGCGAGCGGCCGACGGCCTGCGCCGCCTGCTCGTGGGTGAGGGCGAAGTCGTCAGTGAGGCGCTTCAACCCCTGCGCCTCCTCGAGCGGGTTGAGGTCCTCGCGCTGGATGTTCTCGATCAGCGCCATCGCCGCGGCGGCTTCATCGGGCACTTCCTTGACAAGCACCGGCACCTCGTCGAGGCCGGCGAGCAGCGCGGCGCGCTGGCGGCGCTCGCCGGCAATGATTTCGTACTGGTCGTCGCCGAGCGGCCGCACCAGGATCGGCTGCATGATGCCCTGCGCCTTGATGCTTTCGGCCAGCTCGTACAGCGAGCCCTCGTCCATGCGCGTGCGCGGCTGGTAGCGCCCCGGCCGCAGTTGCGAGAGCTTCAGGCTGCTCGGTGCGCCGGCCGGTGCCGCCGGGGCATCGCCTTCTTCTCGCACCCGCGGCCCGAGCAGCGCTTCGAGACCGAGGCCGAGACCCTTGGGTTTCTTGGTTGCCATGCGCTGATTGTCGCGTGTCGAATCGCAGACACCTGCAGCGGGGAAGGCTGGCGCGGTGGTTGCCTGCGGCCCTTATCCTCGAGACTTTGCACCCAGGGATTGCGCCATGAAGCATCGCGTCTACGTCGACGGCCAGGAAGGCACCACCGGCTTGCGCATCAACGATCTGCTGGCCCAGCGCGACGACCTCGAAGTGCTGCGCATCGACCCCGCCCTTCGCAAGGATTCGGCCGAGCGCGCCCGGTTGCTGAACGCCGCCGAGGTGGCGTTTCTCTGCCTGCCCGATGCGGCGTCGCGCGAGGCGGCCGCGCTGCTGGAGAACCCCGTCACCTGTCTGATCGACGCCAGCTCGGCGCATCGCACCGCGCCGGGATGGATCTTCGCCATGCCCGAACTGGCACCCGGCCAGCGTGAGGCGATGCGCACGTCGAAACGGCTTTCGAATCCGGGCTGCCATGCCACCGGCTTCATCCTGCTGGTGCGGCCGCTGGTCGACGCCGGGCTGATCGACCCGGCACAGCCGCTTTCGGCGACCTCGTTGACCGGCTACTCGGGCGGCGGCAAGAAGATGATCGAGCAGTACGAGGCAGCGCAGCGCAGCGGCACACGCGGCACGGTCGCCGCCGACGGATTGCTCGACGCGCCGCGGCCCTACGGGCTGAACCTGGCGCACAAGCACATCCCGGAGATGACCACGCACAGCGGCCTGAGCACACGACCGGTGTTCATGCCGGTGGTCGGCAGCTTCTACAAGGGCCTGACGGTCAGCCTGCCGCTGCACTTTTCGCAGCTGGCAGCCGGGGCGTCGGCCGAACGGCTGCACGCCGCGTATTGCGAGCGCTATGCCGGCGAGCGATTCATCCGCGTGCTGCCGCTCGGCGACGCCATCGGCGCTCGACGAAGGCTTCTTCGACGTCCAGGCTTGCAACGACACGAACCGGGTCGACATCGCCGTCTTTGCCGGCGCCGGCCAGGCGATCGTCATGGCGCGGCTCGACAACCTCGGCAAGGGCGCGAGCGGCGCCGCCGTGCAGGCGATGAACCTGCACCTCGGGCTCGACGAAGCCGTCGGTCTCTAGGGCAGGCCGCCTAGGCGGCGGCGGGCTGCCGCTCGGCAGCCGTGCGCGCCACGATCTCCCGCGCAAAGGCGATGAACGCCTGGGCGCCCTTCGACGCCGGGTCGAAGACGACGCCCGGAACGCCGTAGCTCGGCGCCTCGGCCAGGCGCACGTTGCGCGGAATCACCGTGTCGAACACCTTGTCGCGGAAGTGCGACTTGAGCTGTTCGCTCACCTGCTGCTGCAGCGTGATGCGGGGGTCGAACATCACGCGCAGCAGGCCGATGATCTGCAGCGCAGGATTCAGGTTGGCGTGAACCTGGCGAATCGTGTTCACCAGGTCCGAGAGACCCTCGAGCGCGAAGTATTCGCATTGCATCGGCACGACCACGCCGTGGGCGCTGCACAGGCCGTTGAGCGTCAGCAGGCTGAGGCTCGGCGGGCAATCGACCAGGATGTAGTCGTACTCGTCGGCAACCGGTGCGAGCGCGGCTTTCAGCCGCTGGTCGCGACGCTCCAGTTCGACCAGTTCGACTTCGGCACCGGCAAGCTCCCGGTTCGCACCGACCACGTCGTACGCCACCTTGGCGCTGCGTTGCCGTGCCTCGGTCACGCTGGCGCTTTCGAGCAGCACGTCGTAGACGGTGAGCTTCAGCTTGCGCTTGTCGATCCCCGAACCCATGGTCGCATTGCCTTGCGGATCGAGGTCGACGACGAGCACACGCTGGCCGATGCTGGCCAAACCCGCGGCGAGATTGACCGTGGTGGTCGTCTTGCCGACGCCGCCTTTTTGATTCGCAATGCAGAAGATTCGGGCCATGCTCTCGGGTGCGCTCGGCGACCCGCCGGTGCGAGCCCAGTCAGGATTTTCGCAGGTTGAATCCTGAGCCGACCAGACGCTTATGAAAGCGGCCGCATCCAGATCAGGCAGCGCTCGGCAGCGCCTTGCGTTTGCTGATGCAGTTGTTCCACGTGAAACACATCGACGCCTGGTCGGACTTCATCGATCTCGGTATCCGGGCGCTTGCCCTTCATCGCCATCCACACACCGGCAGAACTTCCAGCCGGTAGCAAGCCGGCAGTCGACCGGACGAAGTCTGCCAGCGAGGAGTAAGCCCTCGAAACGACGGCATCGACGGAGGCCTGCGGCAGCGTCTCGACGCGCGCGTGCAATGCAGTCAATCTCGTCAAGCCGAGTTCCGCAGCAGCCTGGCGAATGAAGCTCGCCTTCTTGCCCACTGCGTCGACGCACGTGACCGAGGCGAGTTCCGGCATGGCAATCGCAAGCACGAGTCCGGGCAGCCCTGCGCCACTGCCCACGTCGACGACCCGTGCGCCTGCCCCACACAGCTGACGCCGCAGCGGCTGCACCACGGCGAGACAGTCGAGCAAGTGCTGGTCGACCATCGCGAGCGGCTCGCGAACCGCCGTGAGGTTGTAGACGCGGTTCCACCGCGCCAACAGGTCGAGGTAGGCGATCAGGCGTTCGAACTGGCGGGCATCCAGGTCCAGTTGCAGCGACTCGATGCCGGCCTGCAGGCGCTCGGCCAGCCGGCCGCCTTGCTCGCTCATTGCTGCAGGTCAGGCCGCATCGAGCTGCGCACCTTCTGCACTCGGCGCCTGGGCGGGTTGCTTCTTGCGCAGATGCACCAGCAACAGCGAAATGGCTGCAGGCGTGACGCCTGAAATACGCGACGCTTGCCCCAGGGTCTGCGGCCGCTGCCGGTGCAACTTCTGCCGGATCTCGTGGCTGAGCGCGGGCACCGCCGCATAGTCGAAATCCGCGGGCAGCGGCAGGTGCTCGTAGCGGCTCGCCCGATCGATCTCGTCGCGCTGCTTGTCGATATATCCCGAATAGCGAGCGCTGATCTCGACCTGCTCGATCACCTCGTCGGCCAGCTCGTTGCCCAGTTCTGCACGCAATGTTTCACGTGAAACAGTCACGCCCTGCGACGCTGCCTCGTCGATCGAAGCCACCGCATCGAAGCCCACACCCGGGCGACGCAGCAACGAAGCCAGGCTGAACTCGTGGGCGATCTCGGCCCCGAGCCACGCCTGTGCGGCCGCCGACGGCAGAGTCGCCGGTCGCACCCAGGTCGACGCCAGCCGCTGCGTCTCACGCTCGATTACGTCGCGCTTGCGACTGAATGCGTCCCAGCGCGCGTCATCGACGAGCCCGAGGCGCCGGCCGATTGCCGTCAGGCGCAGGTCGGCGTTGTCTTCACGCAATTGCAGCCGGTACTCGGCGCGGCTGGTGAACATGCGGTACGGCTCGGTCACCCCCTTGGTGACCAGGTCATCGGCCAGCACGCCAAGATACGCCTCATTGCGGCCGGGCACCCAGGGTGGCTCGCCGCGCACGGCCAGCGCTGCGTTCAGTCCCGGCATACAGGCCCTGTGCCGCCGCTTCCTCGTAACCCGTCGTGCCATTGATCTGCCCGGCGAAGTAAAGGCCACCGATCGAGCGCGTCTGGAACGACGCGTCGAGCTCGCGAGGATCGAAATAGTCGTACTCGATCGCATAGCCTGGCCGCACGATGTCGGCGTTCTCCAGCCCGCGCATCGAGCGCACGGCGGCGAGTTGAATGTCGAAAGGCAGGCTCGTCGAAATTCCGTTCGGGTAGATCTCGTTGGTCGTCAGCCCCTCGGGCTCGAGGAACACCTGGTGCGCATCCTTGTCGGCAAAGCGGTGCACCTTGTCCTCGATGCTCGGGCAGTAGCGCGGCCCTACGCCTTCGATGACCCCGGTGAACATCGGGCTGCGGTCCAAGCCGCTGCGAATGATGTCGTGGGTGCGCGCGTTGGTGTGGGTGATCCAGCAGGGCAATTGCTGCGGATGCTGATCGGCGCGGCCGAGAAAGCTGAAGACCGGCACCGGCCGCTCGGGCGGGCTGCCGTCAGCGCCTGGCATGCCGTCGCCGGGCTGCACCTCGAGCGCCGAGAAGTCGATGCTGCGCGCGTCCAGACGCGGCGGCGTGCCGGTCTTCAGCCGGCCCTGAGGCAGCTTCAGCTCCTTGAGTCGCGCGGAAAGTCGCAGCGCAGGCGGGTCGCCGGCGCGTCCGGCAGACTGGTTTTGCAAACCGACGTGGATGCGGCCGTCGAGGAAGGTGCCCGCGGTCAGCACCACGCTGCGGGCGCGGAAGACCAACCCGAGCTGGGTCGCCGCGCCGACAACGCGGTCGCCCTCGACCAGCAGGTCGTCGCAGGCGCCCTGGAACAGCCACAGGTTCGGCTGGTTTTCCAGGCGCCGGCGGATGGCGGCACGGTAGAGCACCCGGTCGGCCTGCGCGCGGGTGGCCCGCACGGCCGGCCCCTTGGAGCGATTGAGGATGCGGAACTGGATGCCGGCCTCGTCGGTGGCGGCTGCCATGGCGCCGCCCAGGGCATCGATTTCCTTGACCAGGTGACCCTTGCCGATGCCGCCGATCGACGGGTTGCAGCTCATCTGGCCGAGCGTCTCGATGTTGTGCGTCAACAGCAAGGTCGCTGCGCCGATGCGCGCTGCGGCTAGGGCAGCCTCGGTTCCGGCATGGCCGCCGCCGACCACGATCACATCGAAAACACGTGGAAATTGCATTTCGGCCCCTGGCTGCAGCAGGCGGCGATTGTAGGGAGGAGGGGTTTTGCCGGCCCCGGGCGGGCCATTCGATCGGCTCAGTTCGACGACTGCACCGCCGCCGGCCGCAGGCTGCGCACCACGTACGCCAAGGCAAGCAGCGTCAGGGCGGCCGAGACGCCGAGCGGCACGGCCCAGCGTTCGATGCCGAGCGCTTCGCCCTTGAGGATGCGCGTCATCAGTGTCGACTGCGCCAGCGCCGGCAGCCAGAAGTGCCAGCGTGCCTCGCCGCCTTGTCCGAACAGCGCCGACAGCGGCAGCAGCGAGACCACCAGCGTCACCACCGTGGTGTTGGCCTGCGCCTCCTTGAAGCTGCGGCAGCGCACGGCCACCGCCATCAGCAGCGCCGAGAGCGCCGCAGCCAGCGGCAGCAGCACGGCGACGAAGCCGGCCGCCTCGGCCCAGCCGTAGCGAAACATCGCCTGCAGGCTGGCGCTGCGAAGAAGCCATTGCGCCGGGATGAAGCTGAGGCAACTGCAGACGGCAACCGCCGCTGCCACGGCAAAGACGGCCAGCCACTTCCCGGCAACCAGCTCGATGCCGCGCGCCGGCGAGGCGAGGAGTGGTTCGAGGCACGCGCGCTCGCGCTCGCCGGCCGTGGTGTCGAGCGCGGCGTTCAGGGCACCGTAGAGGACGGCCAGGATGACGAAGAAGGGCAGCATGGCGCTCAGCTGCGAGGCGCGCGACGAAGCGCTCGCCAGGTCGCGTGCATCGAGCCTGACCGGCTCGAGCAGCTGCGGCGATACGCCGCGCAAGGCCAGCGCCAGTCCGCCGCGCTCGCGGTTGAACCCGGCCAACAGCTGCTGGACGCGACCGGTCGCCGCTTCCGCCTGACGGTTGCTGCTGTCGCTGACCAGCTCGACGCGAGCCTCGCCGAGCGCCAGCGAAGCCTCGAAGGCGCGATCGACGACCAGCACCGGATCGCCGAGCCGGCCCGCCCGCAGCGCCGCCTCGTAGCCCGCCGGCGGCGCCTCGGTGCGAAAGCCCTGGCGCTGCAGGTAGTTGACGAGCGTCGGCGCATGCACGGCGCTGTCGATCAGCAGCAGCCGGCGTTCGGCGCGGGCCTCGAGGTCGCCGACCAGCGTCGACAGCGCAACCAGCACCAGCGGCCCCATCAACACCCCCGAGAGCAGCACCACCAGCAGCGTGCGGCGGTCGCGCAGCGCGTCGATCCATTCCTTGCGGAAGACCACCCACGCGGTGGCAAATCGGGCTTTCATTCGCAGCTGGCTGCCGCCGCACGATCAAGCCGGCGCGGCTGCGTCGTCTCGTCGAAAGCCAGGCTGACGAAGGCCTCCTCGAAATCGCAAGTGCCCGTCTGCTGCATCAGCTCGGCCACGCTGCCGCGCGCGACGCCACGCCCGCCGGCGATGACCACCACCTCGTGGCACAGCCGTTCGACCTCCTGCATGATGTGCGTTGAGAACACGATGCACTTGCCACCACCATCGGCCGTGCTCAGCCAGCGCAGGGTTTCGCGCAGCGCGCGGGTGGCCTGCACGTCGAGGCCGTTGGTCGGCTCGTCGAGCACGACGTTGGCCGGATCGTGCACCAGCGCGCGGGCCAGCGCAGTCTTCATGCGCTCGCCCTGGCTGAAGCCCGCTGTGCGCCGGTCGAGCAGCGGCCGCATGTCGAGCCAGCCGGCAAGCGTTTCGGCGCGTTCCTCGGCGGCGTCACGTGACATGCCGTGCAGCTGGCCGAAGTAGACGATGTTCTCGCGTGCACTGAGCCGCGGGTAGAGGCCGCGGGCGTCGCTCAGCAGGCCGAGCCGCGCCCGGGCTTCGCCCGGACGCGCCGCCACGTCGATGCCGTCGATCGCCATCTGCCCGCCGTCGGGCGCGATCAGGCCGGCGAGCATGCGCAAGGTCGTCGTCTTGCCGGCGCCGTTGGCGCCCAGCAGGCCGGTGATGCGGCCGTTGTCGGCGTGCATGCTGAATTCATCGACCGCAACGACCGGCGGCACCGCCGCGCGCCGCGGCCAGCCGATGCGCGCCGGCCGGCCGCCGAATCGCTTGCGCAGCGCCTCGATGCGAATCATCGCGGCAGTGCCGACGGTGCCGCAGCGCGGCCACGCGGCAGCTCGAAAAAGGGTGGCCGCGGCACCGTTTCGAGGCAGCGCGCGTCGATGGCCAGCGCGGCGGCGTCGGAATCGGCTTCGATGAAGCGCTGCAGCAGCTCGCGAGCACAGCCGACGCCGAGCACGCCGTGCCCAGCCTGGGCCACCGGAATGTGCCGGGCCAGCGCGCCCAGGCGAAGCGCGACACGTTCACCGTGCCGCGGCGGCGTCACCGGGTCGAGCCCGCCGCTGAGCAGCAGCACCGCCGAGCCCGCCGCCGTGATCTCCCGAAAACCCGCCGGCACTTCGCCGTGCGGCCATTCGGCGCAAATGCGGCGGTACAGCTCGCTCGAGGCATGGCCGAAATCGCGCCCGGCGGCTTCGGGCTCGCTCGCGTCGGGCAGGTCTTCGGCGCAGACCACCGAAAAATGCATGCCCACCGCCGGCCGGCTTTGCCGGCGGGGTGTCTGCGCTGCATGCAGGCCGGCCAGCGCCTCGAAGTGGCCATCGGCGGCGTCGCTGATCGCGCGGGGCAGCGCGGCAGCCAGCGCTGGTGCATAGAGCGGCGTGCGCACCAGCGCCAGCAAGGCGTCGCGCGACAGCTGCAACGGCGTTGACCGGCCGGACAGCGGATCGGCGACCTGCACCTCGCGCGGCAGGCTCGCCAGCAACGCCGACCAGCGGCCCGCGAGATCGGGATGCGCTGCCGCGCAGGCCGGCTCGGCGCGGCAGGCGGCGAACATCGCGTCGAGTGCTGCCTGGCTGTCGAGCGACATGCTCGCCGGCAACCCCATGTCGGGCGGCGCAACGCCGTCGAGCACGCTGCGCCGCACCCGGCTTGGCGATTGACGCAGCCATTCGAGCGCCACGCGCGTGCCGTACGACCCGCCGACCAGGTTGACGCGCTCGGCACCGAGCCGGCGGCGCACCGCATCGAAATCGGCCACGGCGATGGAGGTGGTGAAGTGGCGCAGTCCGTCGCGCCCGCCGACATGCGGCAGCCCCGCCAGCCGGTCGCGGCAGCGCAGCGCCTCGGCAATCTGTCGCTCGGCATCGAGGCCACTGCCGAGCAGCGCCGGCAGCTCCTCAGCGCAGTCGAGCGGTGCCGAGCGGCCGGTGCCGCGCTGGTCGACGAAGACGATGTCGCGGCGCTGGTTGAGCCGGCTGAACAGCGGCATGAGATTCGCCGCCAGCGCCGTCGCGCTCTGGCCCGGGCCGCCTGCCAGCAGGAAGACCGGATCGGGCATCTTGTTGCGGGCGATTGCCGGGACGACGGCGTAGTGGATGTCGATCGACAGGCCCTGCGGTCTCGCCGGGTCGAGCGGCCGGCGCACCGATCCGCATTGCACCTCGTGGGGCATGCCGGGCAGCCGGCAGGCGTGCAGCGCGGCGTCCGGCTGCAGCGACGCTGCGGGAACGACCGGCGCTGCAGCCATCAGCATGCCGAGCAGGAACCGGGCAACCTGCGGCACGCCCGGTCGCCCGGAATGCAGCGTCACGCGTTCGGCTGGCGTTCGATTTCGCCGGTTCCGATCAACCGCCGCAGATCGTCTGCGCCGCCGACCAGCACGCCGTTGAAGAAGACCATCGGGAAGGTCGGCCAGCCACTCCACATCTTCAGCGCACCGCGTTCCTTCCAGCGGCTGAAGTAGCTGCCGTATTCGAGGTAGCGGTAATCGATGCCAGCGGCCTCGAGCAGCTTGCGCGCGCGGCGGCAGAACGGGTTCTGCGCCATGCCGACGACGAGCACCCGGTGCGAGCCGACGGCCGCCTGCACGTTGTGCACGATGTCGGCCTGCCAGTTCGCCACGCGGTCGGCGATGGCGGGATGAAGGCGCGAGTCGGCGAGTACAGGGCGTGGCATCGGAACTCCGGGCGGTCAGGGAGGCGCAAGCGTAGCCGAGGTGCTGCGACACGCGGCGGGTCGGCCAGCCGCCCGACGCCGTGCGTCTGTTCAGCCCGCCAGCCGGCCGGCACGAAAGTCGGCAAGCGCCTGGTGGATTTCCTCGGCGGTGTTCATGACGAAGGGCCCGTACTGCGCGATCGGCTCGTTCAGCGGCCGCCCGGCAACGAGCAGCAGGCGCACCGGCGCGTCGAATGCGGCGAGCCGCACGCCATCGGCTGCGACTTCGTTGGCGAGGATCGCCATGCGCTCCGACTCGACGCGCTGGCCGCCGATCGACGCCGCCGCACCGCCATAGACACAGACGAACGCGTTGTGGCCGGCCGGGATCGGCTGATCGAGCACGCGGCCCACTGCGAGCGCAATGTCGAGCACCAGCGGCTCGGTCGACGGGCGGGTGACTGCGCCGGTCGTGCCGTGGCTGCTGCCGGCAATCACCCGCAACTCGATGCCGTCGCCCACAGCCTGGCGCGGCACCGCGTCGGGCGCGATGTCGCGGTACTCGGGCGGGCAAAGCTTGTCCTTTGCCGGCAGGTTGACCCAGAGCTGGAAGCCGGCCATCCGCCCGGCCTCCTGCTCGGGCATTTCGCTGTGCAGGATGCCGCGGCCGGCGGTCATCCATTGCACGCTGCCGGCGTCGAGCAGGCCGACGTTGCCGGCGCTGTCGCGGTGCCGCATCCGGCCTTCGAGCATGATCGTCACGGTCTCGAAGCCGCGGTGCGGATGCTCGGGGAATCCGCCGATGTAGTCGGCCGCCGTTTCGCTGCCGAAGGCATCGAGCATCAGGAAGGGGTCGAGCCGGCGCTGCAGCGGCTGCGTCAGCAGCCGGGTCAGCTTGACACCGTCGCCGTCCGACGTCGCCTGGCCGCGGACGACCTGCTCGACGCTGCGGCTGCGAAAGGAGGGGGCTGCGCTGGTTGCGGCAGCAGGAGGTGAGGTGGACATGCGGATTTCTCCAGTGGCAGGCGCCAATGGGCGCC
>CAWGXZ010000004.1:0-1600467 GCA_963826695.1 uncultured beta proteobacterium | reverse complement strand
ACCACTACGTGCTTCCGGCCATCCAGCGGGAGTTTGTCTGGAAGCCGAACAGATTTGCAGGCTGTTCGACAGCCTGATGCAGGGCTATCCCTTTGGTACTTTCCTGTTCTGGAGGGTCGAGCCGAGGAGAGCGCAGAGTTCAAGTTCTTCGGCTTCGTTCAGAACTTATCACGAGCGCGACGCTGCGCACTGTCCGGAACTGGCACGCTCCCTAATCGGGAGCTGACGGCCGTGCTCGACGGCCAGCAGCGGCTCACCGCGCTGAACATCGGCCTGCGTGGGTCCATGGCGATCAAGGAGCCGAACAAGTGGCGGACGAACCCCAACGCGTTCCCGAAGCGAATCCTGCACATTGACCTGATGGCTGTGCGCGGCGATGACGATGAAGGTGAGGCCTATCGCTTTCGATTCCTCGAGCCGCAGAAGGCTGCCGCCGATTCGGGCACCTTGTGGTATCCCGGTTCCTGACATCCTGACCATTCCCACCGTGGCCAAGCTTTCGCAGTGGCTGTACGGAGAGATGAACGCCCGTGGCATCCCGCAGACAGTGAGTCTTCAATCGTGCCAGCGATACCTTGCACCGGCTCTATCAGGTCGTGCATGTCGTCCCCAATTGTCCTTCTACACCGAGAGAAGCCAAGAGCTTGACCGGGTGCTACGGATCTTCATTCGCATGAATTCTGGCGGCACAGTTCTCTCCTACTCAGACCTGCTGCTCAGCATCGCTGTCGCCCAGTGGTCGAAGCTCGATGCTCGGCAGGAGATTCATGGGCTGGTCGATGACCTCAACCGCATCGGCTCCGGATTCAACCTCTCGAAGGACTTCGTTCTGAAGGCGGGTTTGATGCTGGCGGACATCGCAAGTGTTGGCTTCAAGGTCGAAAATTTCAACCGTGCCAACATGGGCACGCTCGAAAAGATCTGGGCCGATGTTCGTCGCGCCACGATCTTGACCGTGGAGCTGGCCGCGTCGTTTGGCCTCACTGAGCAGACGCTGCGTGCGGACAGCGCGTTGCTGCCGATTGCTTACTACATCTTCAAACGGAACCCGCCAGAAAACTGGCTGGCGCATCCAAGCTACGCCGCTGAGCGCGAGACAATCCGCAGCTGGCTGATTCGGTCGCTGCTGAAGTCGTCAGGCATCTGGGGCAGCGGACTGGATACGCTGTTGACCGCGTTGCGAGATGTCATCCGGACGATCACCAGGCCTTCCCCGGCGATGCCTTGGAGAGGTCATGGCTGCGCGGGGCAAGTCGCTTTCCTTCGGGCCCGAGGAGGTGGACGATCTGTTGGACATGGAGTACGGCGACCGCAGGCTCTTTCCTCTGCTGTCGATCCTGTTCCCGTTCATCGATGTGCGGCAGCTTCATCACATCGACCACTTCTTTCCCAAGAGCCAGTTGCAGCGCCGCAAACTGGAGAGGGCTGGGTGCAGCACCGCGTATGCCGAAGAGTGTTTAGCCGCCCGCGATCGCGTGGCTAATCTGCAGTTGCTGGAAGGGCTGCTGAACGTTTCCAAGAACGACAGTCTCCCGGGGCCTTGGATGGAAGCGACATACCCGGATCCAACTTTTCGTCAGGCGGTGCTTGGATCGTCACGATTGGGGGTTGCGCCGGCGGCACCTCAGGATTTCATGGCGTTCTACAACGCACGTCGCGAGAGATTGCGTGTCAGGCTATCGAGCCTCTTGACGCAACCGAGTAACGGGCCTGGCTCTCAGTTAGCATGGTAGATGAGTTGCAACTGCACCTACTGGGTTGGGAACGCCTAGAGAGACCGCTGTGCGGGTGTGGGTCTACTGCGACGCATGACGCTCATGCAGCGGACCAAAGCCGGGCGTGGGCGAAACTGCCGGAGGAGCAAAGACGGTGGCACCTTGTGCCAGCCTTACGCACCAAATATCCCTCGTCGCTGCAGGCGACAGCGGCCGCAGATTCCATCCGGAGCACAATGCCGGCGTTCCGCGTCCGCTGAATTTGCCCACTCAACACGATACTGTACTCACCTACAGGTCGTGCTCGAGTGCTTGCCACGAGCGAGCGCTTAACGTGAGCGGCGCGCCTGGAACCACACTGGCGATACCCTACCTTCGCAGCCAGAATGCGCCAACACGCCGGCGACTGCTATGGCCCTGCCGGCGTGAACTCGCGCGCGTCTCGCTGCGGCACTCGAACGCTGCGGCTACGCGGCGGCTGTGCCCCTGAAGTGGGTCCGCCACGCAAAGCATCAAGACGCCGCCGCCCCTCTTCCCGCAGCTTTGGCGCAGGGATGGCCTCGCCGCGTTCCAACGCGGTTGCAAGCCGGTCCTTCATCGCCATGACGACGCGATCACGGTCTTCCGGCCCGCTCGACGTGCCGGGCGGCGAGCTGCTCGCTGATCCAGAGGTTCACCGCTGCCGCCGCTACGTCGGGATGCGAAGCTGCCGGCGTTGGCCGGGGACGTTCCACCTTCTCGGAACGCAGCGGCTCGCGCCGCGCGCTCGGCGAAGTACTCCGGCTTCTCGACCAGCCACCTCTGCCGCTGGGCCGCAACCGTCATGTCGACGACCTTGCCATCGCCGTCGCGCCGGATCTCCTTCACCGTCACCGGCTTCGACCTTGGTTCTCGATCGAAACCGTGTCGCCGATCTTGACGGCGGTAGCCGACTCGACCAACGCGCGCTCCAGGTCCGCCCCCCATAGCGTGCGCTCTCCGTTGGCGGTCTGCAGCTTCAGGTAGTACGACAGGCCCTTTGTCTCGTCAAAGCGGTACGGGGCCGCACCGGCTCTCGGTCAGGACGCCGGTGATCGTCTGGTTGAGCGCTGGCCGGCTCGCTGCCGCACCGGGTACCGCGACGTTCTGCGCGGGTCCTCCTGCGGCGCCGCCGGCTGCTGCGATCCAGCGGCTGCCGACTGGAAGCGGCCTTTCGACGTCGCTGGCTCGTAGCCACGGACGTTTATGCCCAGCAACTGCGCCTGCCGCCACACCTCGCGCCGGAACTCGATCGAGCCGTTCACCGCGGATCGACGTCCAGTTGCGTGCCTCGGCGATGGCAAGCACGCCGCGCACCACTTCCGTGTTGTGCGACTCGGCCTTCAGCTTGAGCCCGTCGTCGGTGAACGCCAGCGTGCGATCGGGGAAGTAGTAGTGGTTGCCGACGTTCAGGAACCGCTGCTTCACCCAAGGCGGCACAGCCGCGGGCGTGGGGACTTGAGGTTGTCGGTTCCGACACCGGCTCCGAAGCCTCGACCGGCGCCTGCACCTCTGGCGCAGTGCCTTGGCGTCGCCTCCAGCTTGGCTGCCGGCACCCGCTCGTCCGCTTCGATGGTGTTTTCGGCCACGGCACTTGCCGCAGCAAGGGTCGCATGGCGGAACGTCAAGTGCTTGCCGCGAATCTCGCCCTTCACGCTGCCCGCACCTTGTGCCGCCGCTGCTGCCTGGAGGATGACCTCGTAATTCTGCGGACCAAGCAGCTGCTGCGCGTCATCGGCCGCCAGAGCGGCTTCCGCCAGTCCGCTGCGGCCGTTCATGAATCGCAGCCGGACGCTGCGCGACTTCCTGCGCCGCGATCGTCGCCTCGAACCGGATGGCCGTTGCCCACTTGCCGTCGATGTTGAACGCGCCCACGCGGGTGTAGTCGGCTGCTGTCATCGTCGTGCTCCTCACTCTGCCAGGCTGGACTGCGCCTGATGGAACTGCTCGGCCGCCTGTTGCACCTCGGCATCCGTCAACGGGTGGCCCTTCGGAATCTTGATGTGCGCAAAGTTCAGCGATAAGTCCTCGAGCCTCAGGTGCTTCAGATCCTGTAGCTGGACGGCGACCGGCTCACGCCGGGAGGGGCCGGAATCGTCCGGCTCGATGCTGTTGCCCGGTCTTGGGTGGGATCTCGTCACGGGCGAGAGGCTGCGCCGCGGCAATGTCGAGCTTCGGTACCTCCGGCGGCGGCAGCTCCCGCCTGGAAAAGAAGCGGTCCCGGTAGTAGACGATCCGGTGCGCCAGCACGGGCCGCAACCCTTCGTAGAAGAGGATCATCCGCTCCGCGCCCAGCTCCTTGACCTCCTGCGCAAGCAGCAGGCGCCGCGGCTGGTCGCTCACGCTCACCGTCGGTGAGCGGCCGCCCCACATCGGTCTCGACGTCGACTTCTGGCGGACGGTATAGGTGCCGAGCTCGCGTGAGATCGCCTCCGCGTCGTCGAACTCCTTCGGCGGCGAACACGATCCTTGCGGCGAGCATCTTGCGGATCGACCTCGCACCTTCGATGCCGTACTTCTCGACCAGCTGCGAGTGCGACTGCACGATGATCAGCGAGCGCACGTTGTAGCCGGGCAGGAACGCGGTCGCATTGGCGATCACCGGAATGCGCCCGAGTGCCGCGAACTCGTCGAGCACGAGCAGCAGCTGGTGCTTCAGCGCCGGGTTGTCCTCGGGCAGCTCGCGCGTCTGCAGCCCGATCGCCTGCTGAAAGAAGAGGTTCAGCAGCGGCTGCAGCCTGGCGATGTTGTCCGGGTTGATCCGCGCGTAGATCGAGATCGGCCGCTTGCGCAGGGCTTCAAGGTCAAAATCGTTCGCCGAGGTGGCCGCGTCGATCATCGGGTTCAGCCACAGGTCCAGCCGGCTGGTGAAGGTCTTGCGAATGCTCGAGGCCGTCACCGGCGCCAGGTCGATCACGTCACAGAGCGTCTGCACCGCTTCCTGCGACAGCGGATAGCCGGCGCGCTCGCAGCTGTCGATCACCCGGCGCCAGTGCTTCTGGAAGCCCTCGGCGTCGCTCGCCATGCCCTGGCGCAGCACCTCGCCGATCGTGCGGGTGCTGCCCTCGGTCTCGAACAGGTAGAGCGCGATGCCCAGAAAGAGCGAGCGCGCCGACGAGGTCCAGAACGGGTCCGCACCCTGCGGGTCCGGGATAGAGCATCGTCGCGATGCGCTGCAGGTCGTCGATGCAGCGGTACGGCACGTCCGAGACATACGCCAGCGGGTTCCACCGGGCGAGCGCTCGGTTTCCGAGAGGGGATCAAAAAGGTGGACCTCCTGCCCGTTGGCAGCGCGGAAGCCCGCGGTACGCGTCCAGTTCTCTCCCTTGACGTCGCTGACGATCACCGAGCCGGGCCAGTTCAGCAGGTTCGGGATCACGACGCCCACGCCCTTGCCGCTGCGCGGAGGTGCTTCGAGCTGCGACGCCCTGCTGGCCGGGCAGCATCAGGTAGCGGTTGCCGTAGCGGCCGAGCAGGATGCCGTGTTCACCGAGCAGCTTGGCATGCTGGATCTCGCGCCGGCTGGCAAAGCGAGCGGCCCCGTGCAGCGGCCTCCTGCGCGGCACCACCGCGGCACCGGTCGCGCCGAATGTGAGACCCAGGCCTGCAGCCAGGCTCCAAAGCAGCAACCGACGCACGTCCGGCCGATCGCCGTAGTGGTTCCAGTACTGCCAGGCTGTCCATGGCGTAGCGCGCATCGGCTCGCTGCTGGACCGACCACAGAAAGAAGTAGCCCGAGACGTACAGGCCGACCACCGCCGCGATCAGCAGCGCTGCGGCGATCTTCCAGCCGCTAGCGGAGCTCTCGGCGCCTGGCGTTGGGGTCATACCAGACCTCGCTGACGTGGCGCCGCTGGCGGTCGCGGCTGCACTGCACGACGACATCGACGCTCAGCTGGGCGAGCTCGATCCCCTCACGGGTGGTCATGCCCCGGCCGGCGTCGCTGCGCTTCATCAGCTGTGCAAGGGCGACGAACGCCAGCTCCGAGCTGTCTGCGTGCACGCTGGTGATCGAGCCGGGGTGGCCGCTGTTGACCGAGACAAGGTAGTCGTAGACCTCGTCGCCCGTGCGCAGCTCCGACACGAAGACCCGGTCCGGCCGCTGGCGCTTTGCGCTGGCCAGCAACTCGCATGGCGTAACCGCTGCTTGGCCCTGGCCACCCTGCGAGTAGAAGAGCCGCACATGGTTCGGCTGGTTCTGCAGCGACAGCTCCTTCACGTCCTCGATCGTGACGATCCGGTCGTCGGGCGGAATCTCGAGGATGAGTGCCTTGCTGATCGTCGTCTTGCCGGAGCCTGTTGCGCCCGGAAAGCAGGATGTTCTTGCGCCGCTGCACCGCCAAGCGCAGGAAGCCGGCGAAGTCGCGTGCTCGCAGGCGCTCTGCACCAGCAGGCAGTCCGTGACGCGGGCGGTCGACTCGGCTGACTCGGGCATTGCCTGCGTCGTGGCGAACACGCCCTTGGCTTCAGGTCGCCGAGCGTCCAGAGCACGTCCGAGGGCCGCCGGATCGTGATGGCGACTGTGCCCTCCTGCGTTGCAGGCGGCAGCGTGATCTGGATGCGCTGACCGCCCGGCAGCGTTGCTGACAGCAACGGCTCGGCGGCGGTGACGCGCTGGCGTGCGAAGTGCGCGACGAGCCGGGCGAGCGACAGGCACCAGTCGTAGGTGGCGAAGGCGAGCGGCTCTCGGCTCCAGCCGGTGTCCCGCTCGACGAACGCCTCGCCAGGCCGGTTGATGCACAGGTCGGTCATCGTGGGATCGTCGAGCCAGGGCGCGAGCGGGCGCAGGAAGTGGTCGAGCGAAGACGGTTCGGCCGTAGCAGCGCCGCTGGGCGAGACGCTGCGGGCAGAGCGACCACGTCAGCGCTCATCGCCGCTCAGCTCGCAGCGCATAGACGGTGCGGAAATCGACATCACGCGCGGCCAGGATCTGGATCCGGTCGCCCTGGTTCTTCACGACGGTCGGCGGGATTGCCACCGTGCTGCGCAGTACCTCGGTGATGCACGTCACGGTGCCCTGAGCGGTTGACGACGACCGCGCCGGTGCCGGATCGCTGGCTGGCAGCCAGCGCCTGCAGGCTGCCATCGATAACGGAGATCAGGATCGCGGCGCCGAAGCGGCTCCCAGAAGTGGGTGTCGACCTGGCCGGGCAGGCCGGTGCGGCCGAGCTCGTCGGTACCGGGCGAGGCGAGGTGGACGACCACGCCGGTGGGGGTGCGCGCTTCGTTCCAGAGCACGAAGACGCGGCCCTGGCCCTGGCGCAGCTCGCCGCGCTTCTCGCCGACGTACTTGGTGCCGCGTTCGAGCAGGACGACCTTGCCGTCGGCGCTGTAGATGTCGCTGGCACCGATGCAGGTGACCATGCCGTCGAAGGTCGAGTCGATGGCCGTCTCGAGCGTGCAGTCGAGGAAGGCACCCTTGGGCAGCAGCAGGCGGCGGTTCGGCAGCACCTGCGCGTTGACGGCTGGCGTCTGCGTGGGGCGCAGCATGCCGGCGAGGGTGGAGCCCTCGCGGAGGCTCCGCTGCAAACGCAGCTTCACCTGCCGGCAGTTGGCAACAGGCCGAAGACCGAAGCGACCGTCGATGACGTGCTGCCAGCGGCGGCTCTGCCAGCTCCGCCGCCCAGGCCGCGATCCCGCAGCAGCACCGGCTGACGCAGCTGACGCTCGAGCAAAAGTTCTGCCGGGGTCTTCGGCGGCCGGGGCAGCGGGGGCGCGTAGGCGGCTGTGTGGGCGTCGGGCAGCGGCGGCGCGGAGGGGGCTGCCAGCACGGAGCTGGGCGCCGACGCCGGCAGCCTCCCGCCTCGGCGGATCGACGCGGCCGAGTGGCGGCAGCTTCATCTCACCAGCATTGCGCGCTTCGGCGGCCTTTGTGGCCGCTGCCTTGGCCTCGTCGGCCCGAGCGAACTGCGTGCTGTAGTACCAGCCCAGGAAGCCGAGGCCAAGCAGCGCGGCCGTGCTGAACGCCAGTGCGTTGCTGACCCGCGACTGCACCGAGCGCTCGCGGTTGACCGACGGAATCGTGCGCTCGCCGGCGACGGAGGCTGGCCGTTCCGGAGGTGTGCTGCGCGGAGGCTGCGCGAGCAGTTCCTCGGCCTGCGGCCGGGACGAGCTCGATGATCTCGCCCGTCTCATGGTCTACCGCGCGTCCGGGGAGGCCGGGCGTGGCGCGACGCCGAATCGGTTGCGCTCATCAGCCGCCTCCCAAGGTGTCACGCAGCACATTGGGCACCGGTGGTGCCCGACCGCTGCCGGGCACCCCCGCCGTCATAAGCCTGGTTGACGACGCAGCCGACCAGTGCGCCGCGCCTCAGCACGAGGCGGCGGGTCACGCGGTGGATGACCACCTCGTCGCCTTCGACGTTGAAGTTCAGCGAGCGACTCGCTGCTTGTCGTCGTTGCGCACGAAGATCGCCGGGAACTCCGCCTTGTCCGCGAAGCGCAGGCGCGTGTGCACGCCGTCGTCGTAGGCGCTCATGGGCTTGAGCGATGGGGTTCCGCAGTAGGCGTAGTCCAGATTGCGCGGGCTGCTGGAGCCAGCTTGCAGCCGCGCCTCCGTGCGCAGCCGGTCGACCTCGCCGCGCGAAGCGCCGGGCATCGTCCTGCGGGTAGGTGAAGCGCAGTGAATACACCATGTCCCGCGCCTGCAGCGGGGTCGGTGGCGCCCTGCGCACGGTGTAGTCGAAATGGTAGGTGCGCCGGTTTGTAAGGATCGTGATATTGGTGCCGACCACTTCCTGCTTCGGCTTGAGGAAGAAGTGGTTCTTCTCCGCCGCCGACGTCCAGCCCGCCGACGTCGCCCGCGCCCAGGTTGACGAACTCCTCGCCTTCGGCCCACTGGATGTGGATCTGGTAGCCGATGTAGCCGCGCAGCTTGATGACGTCGTTCGGGTTGTACGCAACGACGCGCACGCGCGGGTCGACGCCGCCGCGGCGGCGGAGTGCTCTCGGCGATCACTGCGCCCGGGAGCAGGGAACCCGCGAGGCACCCCATTACCAGCCAGCGGTGGCAGCGGCTGAACATCATCATGCGCCGCTTCCCCTGGGCTGCGCCTGCCCAGTGACCTCGGGCTCACGTCGGTACTCGACGACCCGAAAACCGAGCGGGTTGAGCGAGCGAAGCTTCTCGTCGCCAGAAGGCTTGGTGTAGGCGAACTCGATGGTCGAGATCCACGCGCTGGGCTGCTCGTCGGCGGTTCCTCCAGGCGCGCGTGTACTGGGTGAAGCGCACCTGTGCCAGATTCTCACGCCCGCTGGCCAGCTTCAGGAATGAGATCGATCGGATCTGCACCCGCACGCTGGTGCCGTCCTTGTAGACATTCAGTGGCGACAGCGGATTGGTGCGTGCCCAGGATCTGGCCCATTGCTCGTTGAGTTGCGGCGAGTTCTGCGCGGCGACGAGTTCGTAGTCGGCTTCCGCGGTGCCATAGAAGTAGCGCTCACGGGCGGTGACGTGGGTGTTGAGAAGCTGGCGCGTGACGATCTGCTCGATGCTCCCGGTGCCGTCGTAGGTGGGCACGACATCGACAACGCCGTTGCTGCTGTCGACGCGGATGACGACCGGCACCGGCTGCTTGAGCGGGGTAAGCCCGACCACCGCGCCTGCGCACAGCAGGGCGATGGCGGCAGAGACGGCTGCGACAGTCCAGGCGCGGCGCGCCGAGCGCTCGGCGTTGCCGGCACGGTCGACCTCCCAGCTCTGGGCGTCGGCAAGGTAACGCTCAACGGCGGGATCGCGCTGCATGGCCTGTGAAGCGAAGAACAGGGGACGTGGCGACAGCCGGGGCACTCGCCACATTGATCGGGACGAGCTCGCCCTCGCAATCAGGAGGCTTGCGGAAGAACGTGCTGCAGCCTGCGAGGCTGCACGCCAGGGCGAAGACGATGAGCTTCATGTTGCTGCGAGCAGATGGTTGGAGTGGAGCGGGAGCGGACGATTAGCGTCAGTCGCGCCTTGCGGCGGCGGCATGACGCGTTCGCGAGGAACGAGGGTGCCGCCGAGTCGGGCGCCCGGAAGCTGGCCGCGAACCGACGCCAGGCCGCTGCCGATCAGATTGCCGGTGCCACGGCGCAGCGAGTCCCAGCGGCTGCGCGGTTCACGGTTCCAGCCATCCATGACGCCGCGGGTGACTTCGTAGCCGGTGCGCTTGGCGCCGCCGAGACCCCAGTCGAGTAGGTTGCTCACGGCGCCGAAGGAGCTGAGAGCGATGCCGCTGGCCAGGCCGGCGGCGATGGATGGGACTTGGCGCATGACGAGGAAGACCAAGGCGCTGACCAGCACCATGTTCAGCGCGTCCACGGTCACGATTGCTGACCCGAGCGCTGCTGTTCTGGGTCGGCGTACGACTGGACGATCTGACAGCAGCAGCGCTGACGTGAGGATCGTCAGTACGGTGATCAACGCGTAGTTCGCAAGCATTGCCACCCAAGATTCAAAGAATCGCTGGTCGCTTCGAAGAACAGCAGCGCGATGAAGATCGGTCCCAGAACGAGGATGATCGTCAGCGCAATCTGCGAGAGCGCGAGCAAGAACATCGCATAGACCGCAGTCGTGCCCATGATCAGGTAGACGACGCCGCCAGCCAGGTAAAAACCGAAATCGCCGTTGAACACCCCACCCTTGTTCCACAGCTGACCGGCGACAAAGCCGCCTCTGTCCCAGATGGTGTCAATCGTGTTGATCGGGCTGCCTGCGCCGACGATGGTCGCGCTGAGCTGTACCGGTGCGCCAAGCACCGTATCGACGATCAGCGTGTTGTAGGTCCAAAGCCGGATGCCGATGCCAAAGATCAACGCGATTACCAGGATTCGCTTGATGCCTTCCAGCACGGGCTCCTGGATCTGCCCTCTCATGCTGAGGTAACCCCAAACCATCACGTAAATGGTGGCGAGGGTGACCACCGCGGGCTCGATCGTCGCGGCGACGAGCGCCGTGTTCGTGCCCACATAGCTGGCGAGTTGCCCTTGGAGCCAGCCCAGAACGTACTGAAGAACATGACTCGTCAGGCTGCTCAGCCGGCAGCACCTCGGTTAGGCGCTGGCGGTTTCGGCTCGAACCGCTTGTTGAAGTCGCCATGCTCCGGCCTGGGTGTCGGCTTGGTATCGAGGACGGCGCCGGCAGGCGCAGGCTCGACCCGTCGCTGCTCAGGCAGCGGTGTATCGGCCCGCTACGACAACGTAGTAGGCGCCAATGCCTGCTGCCGTTGCGAGCACGACCGAGACGGTTATCCAGACGGATCTTGTCACTTGGTTCTCCTTTATGGCTTCGGCGCGAAACGTGTGTTGAATCCGCCGTGTTCTGCAATCGCCTGCTCACGAATGCGTTGCTGCTGCCTCCACTGATCCGCCTGTGCCATCTGGTGCAGCAACTGGAGCTTCGTCTGCTCGTTCTGCAGCATCGCCTGCTCGGTAGCCACGCGCGCCTGGAGATCGGCGATCCCTTGGCGTCGCCAGCCGTCCCGATCATCGTGATCAGCTGCTGCAGCGCCGAGAACCGCTGGCTCGTGTTGCGGTAGGCCACCTGAGAGAGCGCCGCAGCCGTTGCCGATGCCTTCCGGCCGCCTTCGACCAACTGCCGCATCTCTGGCGACATCGCCGCGAGCTGCTCGTTCGTAAGCACCGCGTTCTGCTCCATCGCCGCCTGAATCTGGCTGGACAGACCGCCATACGCTGGCGCCGTGCCGTTGATAGTCGCCAGCAGCTGCGCATAGTCCGCCGGCAGGTAGTTGCGCTGCGCGCCCGTCGCCGGCAGCAGCCCCTCCATGCCGCGCCCGCCCGTCAGCGCTGCATGCGTTTGCTGGAGCTGGTTGAGCTGGTTCGACATGGCCTGAATCTGCTGCTGCCAGTAGCCCACCTGCTTGATGAGATTGGAGACAGCTGTCGTGTCGATGACCGGAAGTGGTCCCGCATGGGCTATGGGCGTCAACGACATCGTCAGCACCAGGCCCAACTCGCAAATCCTTCTACGCATTGACGACCTCCGCATCACGTGTGGCCGGTGCTTTCCCGCCCGGCTTCTTTGCCGCCGCAACAACAGCCTCCTGGAACACCGGCAACCAGTCCGCAGGCAGTGCCCCGTTCTCGGCGATCGCCCGGCGCATCAGCTCGACGTTCGCAGTCCGCCCCGAAATCACGCTCAGCTCGGCATCGAAGCCACGCAGATCGAGTGACGCCACCACGCTCGTATGCCCCTGCTTGATCAGGAACGACCGAGATCCCGGCTCGAGCTCCTGCTTGATCAGTCGGAACTCTCGCTCCGAGAGCCCGAACCCTTCGCAACACTCTGCAAGGTCGGCGTCCGGGTTCGGAAAGAAGATCTTGGTCGGCGTTTGCTCGAGGATCGACCGCGCAATGGTCGAGTCCAGGACATGGCTCGTGCTCTGCGTAAACGAGGCGAGCGCCGCGTTCTTCTTGCGCCAGCCTTCCAGCCCGTTGCGCGCAAACGCCGAAAACGACGGATCCGCGAGCAGCCTGGCGAACTCGTCGGCCCAGACGACCAAGCCGCCGCCCGTCGACCATCCGGTGCACGAGGTGGAAGAGGTACATCGAGAGCGGATCCCGCACGCCCGGGTTGTCGAGGAAGTCGGTCACGTCGAAGCCGACAATCGTCGCCTGGTCGAGCACCGGCACGATCTCGTCCATCGGGTGGTCGAAGACCCAGGCGTAGTCGCCGCCTTCCTTCGCGCACCAGACGCGCAGTCGGGCGTAGATACCTTCCGGATCGGTCGGATCAAGGAACTCGAGCAGCCTGGAAAGGCGCCGGACCTGGTGCTCGAGCGCGAGCGTGCCATGCAGCGCCTGGTCGAGGTCTTCCTGCTGCCGCACGGTCAGCACTTCATCGGGCGAGCGCTTAACCAGCCGCCGCAGCCACTGCCGCATGAACTCAACGTCGTCGGGCGTCGCAGGCAGCTGCAGGGGATTGCAGCCGGTCGGCCGGCCGTTCTTGAGCGGCAGGTAGCTCCCGCCGAGCGCCCGCACCAAGATGTGCAGGCCCTCGTCCTTGTCGAAGATCACCTGCGTAGCGCCGAAGCCGGTGAGCATCGTGACCAAGAAGCCGAGGAGGGTGGTCTTGCCGGTCCCCACTGGCCCGATCGCGCAGACGTGGCCCACGTCCTTGCGGCTGCCGCCGTCGGCGGCGCGCGGGTCGCTGGCGTGCAGCGAAAAGTGGAACGGCGACCGCGCGCTGGTCACGAGCATCGTCAGCGCGTCACCCCAGTGGTTGCCCTTGGCTCGGCCGGCCGGGTAGTTGTGCAGCGGCACCATGGCCGCGAAGTTGCGGCTGGTAATCGGCGCCTTGCGCGAGCGGAACGCGAAGTTGCCCGGGCAGCTGCGCCCAGAATGCGGCCTCCAGGGCCAGGTCCTCGCGTGCGACGACCATGCCCGTCTCGCCCAACAGATGCCGGGCCTTGGCGACGTGGTCGTTCAGCTGCCTCAGCCGAGTGCCTTCGGTGTCGACGCCGTCGAACGCCTCGACGAGCACCTGCAGCGTGAAGTGGTGATCGCCAACGACGAAGCGATTGCTGGTCAGGTCGTCGAGCGCACCAGTCAGCTCGTCCGCCTGTGATCTCGCGAGGTCGCCGGCCGCACCCATTCGCCTGAACTGGCGCGACATCAGCTCGACCGCCGTCGTCTTGGGCAGGAAGGTAAAGCTTTGCGTCAGGACGAAGGGGAAGTCAGCAGTCAGCAGCGCGTTGAACATGCCTGGCACCGTCGGCGTCGGGTATTCCTTGATGCCGAGGAAGGCACCGAGGCGCGTCTGCGCCGTCGTGCGGTACTCCATCGCCTCGTTGCCGAAGAAAGGACGTGAGGTGGCGAGCACCTCGTTCAACGGGTGGCGGGGCAGGGGCATGCGCTGCCATTCCCCATTGACGAGGAGACCGTAGAACTCAAGCAACGACGAGAACAAGACGCCACCCTGTCCGGCGTAGATGCCGAGCGGCTGCGGGTCGTAGCGATCGAGCGCGACCAGCAACTCCTGGCGCCGCTTCGCACAGATGTCGAGCGAATCGCGGATCTCGAGCAGCGAGTTCGACCGATCGGCCCGGTTCATGAGCTTGAGCGCAGTCATGCCCATCGTTCCGGGTTGCGGACGGTAGACGAGCGACAGGTACAGCTCGTTGACCATCAGCGTCTCGGCTGCCATGCGGCGGCGGTAGCGGTCGCACAGATCGGCTGCAAATCCGGAAGAGCAGGGCGTGGTCGGCACGCTGCGGTCGCGACGGCGCACGACGTGCGCCCAAAGGGCCAGGTTGGGCGATGCAATGTTGCGCCAAAGCCCGTTCAAGCGCTCGTGCCAGTTGTTGAGCGTCTCGTCGTCGGCGCTCTCGAAGCTTGCCCCGGCCAGACGCAACGTCTGCACGTAGCTGCCTGCGGCCGTCCGCGCCACGTGCTCGTCGACGTGGGCCGTGATCGGGATCATTGCTGCCGCGTCCGCTTCTCGGCGGATCTCCCGGGCAAGGCGCAGCGAGGCGGCCATGATGTTGACCCGTCTAGACGATGACCCGAGCGGTCATGCGTCGGCGACCGTTCCGGCCGGGAAGGTCGAGCGGCAACGGGCTGTACGAGCTGGTCCGCCAGAAGCCGATGTTGCCGCTGACGAGGGCAAAACCCCGAGTCTTGCCCCATAGCTGCAGCAAATCGAAGAATCGCGGCTCGAACAGGCAGACCAGATAGAAGAGCCCGTGGATCGGCACGAACGCCAGCAGCCAAAGCAGGTTGCCGGTGAGGATGAACGTCTCCATCGTCAGCACGACGTTGACGATCAGGGCCGAGTAACTGACGCCGAACAGCATGGACGGCCGCGTCATGGCCACAAACAGCGTGTCGGCCGTCAGGCCATGGTTGCGCGAGGCGTCCATGAGGTTCGTGCCGCTCTCAGACGCCGAACATGACGCGGATCCAGTCGACGATCTGCGGCGCGCCAAAGACAAGCACCGTGCCGATCACGACCCCGACCAACCACCACCAGCTGATCTTGCCGAACCAGCCGAGCACTCCCGAGACCATGACGGCAATCGCCGCCACCGGGGTCAGGATGGCCAGTAGGCTTGCCTGCGTGGCAGCCGCACCGACGGCAAAGGGGTTGGCCTGCGCCTGCGCAATCGAAGGGAGCAGCGCGCTGAGCCAAAGCCCGAACGCGGCGAGCAGCGCTGAATGCCAGGGTCGAGCCGCAGCTACGTGAGGAGCTCCAGCCGGACCAGCGTCGGTCCCACGCCGGTGGTTCGCAGGAAGCTCGCTACCGTGTCCAGGCTGCGAAACGTGCGGTCGCCACGTGCGGCGACGAGCACGCTCTTGCCCGGCCGCCACACAAGGGAAGCCTCGATGCGGTAGTTGCGGCTTGCGAACTCCACCACGACGATCTCGATGACCGCTCGCGCGCCCAGGTACTCGACCAGGCCCGCGTGCGTCACCGTCTGCGCCGCGGGCGGCAATGGCGCAGGTGTGCTGCGCGTGCGTCTGGCGGGGCGGGTGGATGCCGTCATGAACTTCGAACTCCGGGGTTGGGACCGCCGGAATTAGAAGGGATGTCAGATGGTTTGCGGGCATGCTTTCCTCCATTGATGAGCCAAGGAACACGCAGGCGCTCATTGCTGAGCTGGCGCCAGCGAGCGCGGGACGACCGTTGAGGTGATTCCTCGCGGATCGCGGGCGTATACGTCCCACCAGGCAAGGGTCACCTGAGGAACACGGCCGGCGCTTACGGTGCGCGGGGCGGGGGCCGGGGCCGCAGGGCGCGCTGCCGAGCCTCGGGCCAACTCGATCTCGCGCCGTAGCGCAGCCATATTTGCAAGCGACCGCTGCAGGGACTGCTCTGCCTCGTCGGCGCCGGGCAGGTCGCGCACGGCAAGACGCTCGGCCTTGCGCTTCGACGCGGTCTCGGCGAGAGACTGCTCCGAGCGCATCTCGCCTTCGAGGATGCGAACCCGCTCGACGTCCCGAAGTGCCTGGTCGGAGGCTGCGATCCGCGTAGCCTGCGCGACGGCTCCGCTCGCAGCAACCAGCAACAGCATGCAATGCAAGGCCCGACGTGCGGCCAACCGACAGTAGTCCATGACGAGCGACTCCTGAAACAGATCTCGACCTCTTGCCCCTACGACCGCGATGCCATCAGGTCTGGCGGTCGGCGAAGTGCGAGTTGCAGTTGTAAAGCAAAAAAGCACTTGTCGTCAAGACAATTTCGATCTACAGTATGTATACCGTTTTATACACATTGAACCCAGGACCACTGGATTGACGCGGTTGTAGCCCTGGGTTTGAGGGCGCAGGGAGTGGCGTTGTGTCGCAGCCCCTTCCGCCGCAACAGTGGCAGATCGACACGCTGATGGCTATTGGTGACGCTCGCGAATGTGTTTCGCGGCGTAACGCCAGATGCAAGTTAGGGAGGAGGCGACTTGTGAAAACGACTGTCGTTGCAAACCAGAAGGGTGGGACGGGCAAGAGCACGCTGTCGGTGCTCTATGCGCACTGGCTGGTCGACAAGCAGGGTGCACGGGTGTGCTTCGTCGACCTGGACAGCCAGCGAAACGCGTCGAAGACGCTGGCGGCCTTCGATTGCCGGGTACCGGCTGTGTCGCTATTCGCGCCGGCGAAGGTGCGCGCTCCGGCTGATCGGTACCGGCGCCTGGTGCTCTTTGCTGGCGGCAGTGCCCTGGTCGACGTGGAGCGGGGCCAGCCGGGCGTGCTTCTTCCGGCGTTCGTTCGGCAGCTCGAGGGGTTGGCCGGTGAGTTCGATCACTGCGTCATCGACACGCCGCCCTCGCTGGGGCTGCGGATGAGCGCGGCGCTGATCGCCGCCGACTTCGTGGCCTGCCCGGTCGAGCTGGAGGAGTACAGCATTGACGGCGTGACCGACATGCTGCAGACCATCTTCGGCATCCAGGAGAGCTACAACCCTCGACTGCGAATGCTCGGGATCGTCGCGAACCGCTTCAACCCGCATTCGGTTCGGCAGCGCGCCGCGCTTTTGGATCTCCTCGCCAACTACCATGAGTTTGTTGTGCGAGCCAAGATCTCGACGCGCTCTGCGATTCCGGAGGCGCTCGCTGCGGGCATTCCCGTTTGGCGGCTGCAGAAGAGCTCGGCACGCGAGGCATCGGAGGAGGTGCTCAGGGTTTTTGAGCTGCTCCACGCCCGCATGCAGTGCGAAGCACTCCAGCAGGTAGAGGTAGCCTGAGATGGGCACGCCGCTCAATCTGCGTGGGCTGGAGCAGTTCAGGGCGAGTGCCCTGCTGGAACGAACAGCGTCCGGTGGGGTACCCCTGGAGGTCGATCTCGATGCGATCGACTTCGATCCGCTGCAGCCACGAGGGACCATGAATGCGGAGAAGCTGGCGGAGCTAGCCGCCTCTATTAAGACGCACGGGGTGCTCGAGCCGGTGTCGCTAAGACGGCACCCGGAGGTCACTGGGCGCTACGTGGTGAACCGTGGGGAGCGGCGGGTGCGGGCCTCGCGGGCGGCAGGGCGACCGAGCGTTCCGGCGTGGATCGACGATCGAGTGGACCGTTATGCCCAGGCGGCGGAGAACCTGCATCGGGACGATCTGTCGCCCTTTGATCTGGCGCGCTTTATCGCCGATCGGGAGCGCGAGGGGGACTCGCGTGTGGTGATCGCGAGCCGTCTGGGGAAGCCGGCGTCGTTCATCACGGAGGTCGCGGCGTTGATCGACGCACCAGCCGAGGTGCGTGCGGTTTACGAGTCGGGCCGCTCGCGTGATACCAGGGTGCTGTACCGGCTAACTCGGGCGCTGCGCAGCGAATCGGCGGTGGTGTCGCCGGTCCAAGTCGGAGATGGGCCGATCACGCGCGCGAGCGTCGCGGTTTTGGGTAGGGCGCCAGTTGCCGTGCCGCCGGAACCCGGCGAGGCGGCGGGCGGCCGCAAGGTGCAGCCGTTGCACAAGGCGGAGGCGCTACTCATCGAGCACGCTGGCGCTTATGGGCGCCTGAGCCTGAGCGGATGGCCAGGACGCAGGACCGGGGAAGTGCGCTTCGAGGACGGGACGCGCAAGGTGCTCGAGCTTTCCGAGCTCAAGCTGATCAACTGGACAGGGAGGTGATCAAGATGATCTCAAGCAGTTCGCGGGGCGAGTTCCGCCGAGATTCCGCGCTGGACCGCCTGAAAAGTGGAACGCCCTTGAGGGCAGCAGGGTTCGCCACGGGGTTCCTCTTCGCGACGATCCTTGTCGTATGGAACCTGGGGCGGCTGCTGGTCGGCCTGGTGCTGGCGCTGGCAGAACCGCTCGTGCGCGCGATTCTTGTGCCGGCGGCGTCGCTGACCTTCTTCGTCACGGTGTTCTTTGGCTTCGTCGTTGGCGATCCGCGTTTCCCGCGGTGTGGGATGCTGGGGCTTTCGGTGGCGCTCCTGCTTCTCTACTGGCTTTTTGTGTGGGTCACAGTGCTGGTGCAGGGAGGCGGGCGTGGACGGGGTTGACCTTCCTCTCCTGGAGCGGATCGCGTCGCGACGGCGCTTCGAGCCTCGAACGCTCGAAATTGCGAAGCGGCTCTTCGTCTACGGCGAGCCGCCGAAGCGGCTTGCTGTCGAGTACGGCTTAAATGTTCAGCGGATATATGCGATCCAACGCCGGGTGCTCGAAGCGGCCGCTGCGTCGAAGCTTCCTGAGGGCTGGGAGGAGCTGACGGTCGCGGGGCCGCGCGAGCTTGTCGCGAGTTTTCGGGAGGCGTTCGAGAAGGCGCTCGCGGCGAGCGGCGCCGCGGCGGACGTGCGGAAGTAGTCCTTGTGGATCCGCTCGGTTGCACCGGGCGGGGATGGCGAGTCGTGCTGGTGCTTGGCGCCAACGGGAGGTGGAGATGGACGTAGCGCTATTTGTGAGGCTGCCGGGGGTCATGAAGATGACCGGGCTTGGCCGGTCGACCATCTACAGGTTGATGGCGAAGCAGGAATTCCCGGCGCCAGTGAAGCTGTCGGAAAGGGCGGTCGGATGGAGCGTCAACGACCTCGGCAAATGGTGCGAAAGTCGGCAGCAGTGGACGGCGGAGGGCAGATGAGCGCTTCGAAGAAACCTCGATGCCCCGCATATTGGAGCGTCTGCGCAAACCAACGGGTCGGCTCGATGCGCGAACCGATTCGCAGTGCTTCGGCAGCGCGAAGTTCTGGTGTAGCGCGCGCTTCGCACCGCAGCCGTCAGGCCGGTGCAGCCGCTCATCTGGTGATCTGTAAAGTCGAGCTCACCATGCGCAACGGCGTGCCGTCGACCACTTGGACTACGAGGCTGGCTTGGCGCACACGCTGTCCAGCAAAGTCGGGTACACGAGCCAAGTCTCCCTGCCGAAGCATGCGCATGAAGGCGGCGCTGGCCAGCGCGTGCAGCGTGTTGTCAGCAGATAACAGGAATAGTTTCGACGACAACTTCATCGGATCCGCCGTTCTGGTCAGCCTAACGTCAGCGGGCCGGAGATCCCAGAGGCTGCCCTGCCAGTTCGAGATGCCTCCCTCTACGCGCAGTTGGGGCAGACCCACACGACTGCGTTGATCTATGCCAAGGCCGCTTCGGCAACGCCCTTCTTGCATTTGACGCACTTTGGCCCGGGAAAGAACGGCTGGCCGCCCCAGTCGGGTCCATCCGACCTGCGGGGCGTCATTCTGTTCCTTGGGTGTGGCCCGCATGGCATCCACTTGCGTCCAAAGGAAACGATCATGCCCGGCACAGTTCAACCTATGCCTTAGCGGACAGGTGGATCGTCGTGATGGCGCCAGCAGCAGCTGGAAACCGCGCGACATAGGCATAGCGCGACTGCAGTGATTCACTGGCCCAGACTTCGGTCCGCGGCGTCCTGAAGTTGAACCAGACTTCGCAGCCGGGCGCGCCGCCGGCGATCACGCGCGCGATCCCTTCCTGATCCGGGTGGCCGAAGATCGCGCCGTTCGTGCTGACCAGGGCGTGATGAGCTCGCACGGTCTCCAGCAGCTTGGTCGTGGTGTTCGCCCTGCTGCCGTGATGGCTGAGCTTGATGAGATCAAGCGTCCAGGGCAGTGGTTGGCGTCGGCTGGCGGCCAGTGCGGCCAGTGCGCGCTGAAGGACAGTCGGGAAGGCATCCGCGGTCAAGAGCGCCGCTGCCCCCCGATGCTCGAGCAGAAACGCGATGCTGGACCCATTGGCCGGCGCTCGATCTTCAGGCGTGACGCGGTGGGCGAGTGCCTCGACGTCCAGGCTGCTTCGTGCCGTAGCCAGGGGCTCCGCCTCTGCGGGGACCTTCACCTTCGGGAGTTCCCTTGCCCACACCCGGTAGAGCTCGTCGAGCGTTTGGCGGGTCGGCGACAGCAGCGTGATCCGCGGCTCCCCCCGCTTGCGCGGCGTCTCGACGAACAGCTCGGGGCCGGTCACCCCATCTCGCCCTCCAAAGGCGAGGTTCCAGGGGAGGTCGCGGGCGGCAGTCCCTAGTACCGCCGCAAGCCCGACCCCCTCCCTGACGCCTCGGCTCACCGGTCGGCCTGGGGCGTTGAACCAGATGTCCCCGAACTCCAGCTTCAGCGACGCGTCTGCAAAGAGCTTGGCTGCGCCGCCGATGTGATCGTGGTCGATGTGGCTGATGACGGCGAGGTCAATCCGGCGCCGGCCGTGCGCGGTCAAGGGAATCGCCTTCAAGCGATCCACCAGCGTGGGGAGACACTCGTCGGGACCGGTATCGATGAGAAGCCGCCAAGTGCGTCGGCCCACCGGGCAGGAGATCAGTAGGCAGTCGCCATAGCCCGCGGGAAGTGCCTCGACGGTGATCGCTGGGATAGCCATCGTTGGTCCGCAAAAGTTCAGCGATCGTAGGATCGTAGGGCCGGGGGCCTTAGCAACCCCGACCTTGCCGTTGACCACCCCCTACCTTGACAGTCAGCTTACCGGCACAGCCCTGGATTCACGCTCCCGGCCAGTTGCGGTCACTCACGAGCGTCAACTTCTCATGCCGGATGCTGACGAATACCAGCGGACCCGACCGGCCGCCCTTGCCGCTGACGTCCGCAATCCGGCTCGTTCTCGTGACCGTCTCGCCGATGCGAAGTGGGCGCACGAACTCGATGCGGCTGGCCGCCCACATGCGCCGCGGCAACGGCACCGGCGGCAGAAAGCCGCCGCGCGCAGCGTGTCCATCGTCCCCGAGCTGGGATTGGCGCGGCCGCGGGAGGAAGTACAACCAGTGCCAGATCGGGGCAGCGCGTCGCCGTCGCGTGGTGGCGAGTCGTCACGGTCCAGCACCGCCGACAGGCGCTGCACAGGCGATGCCGCAATGATGTCGGTCCCCGACGGCCGACTGGCGTTTCATCTGCCCTCGAACCACGGCCGCCGCTTGCCCAGGAACGCTGCCACGCCTTCGGCAAAGTCGGCGCTCGCTGCGCAGGTGCGGAAGGCATCGGCCTCTGCCGTCAGCTGCGCAGGCAGCGTTCGTTCCGAAGAGCTGCGCAGCAGGTGCTTGATGCGGCCGATTGCGAGAGTCGCACCTTGCGCGAGGCGCTGCGCCCAAGCGTCGGTGCACGCCTGCAGGTCGTCGGCCGGAACGACCTCGTTGACGATGCCCCAACGCAGCGCCTGCTCGGCATCGAACGGCTCCGCCAGCAACGCGATGCGCATGGCAGTGCGCAGTCCGACAAGCCGCGGCAACGCCCACGTCGTCCCGCAGTCGGCGCTCGCGCCGATCGTCGGGTAGGCGATCGAGAATCGGGTGCCTTCGGCGGCGATTGCAAGATCGCACGCCAGAGCGAGACCCAAACCGCCTCCGGCGACCATTCCCTGCAAGCCGGCGATCACCGGCGCATCGAGGCCGGCGAGGACTTCGATGCCGGCGTGGATGCATTCGATGATCGCCCCAGATACCGGCACCGGCGCCTCGCGCATTGCCGCGACGTCTCCACCGGCGGTGAAGGCACGTCCCTCGCCGCTTACGACGACGGCGCGGATCTGCCGGTCGTCGGCGATGGCGGCGCACGCGTCGCGGAACGCGGCTGCCGTTGATACGTCGATCGCATTCAGTGCCTGCGGCCGATTGAACCGGAGGTGCGCGACAGCGCCATTGCGCCAGGCCAGCACGGGGCCTTGATTAGCGTGCGGCAAATCGGGGTAGGGCATAGTTGGCTCCATTGGTTGGGCCAATTAGATTCTAGGCAGCACGGTCGCCGCTCCCGCAGAAGTCCGGCGGAGCGCTCAGCGCCATTCCACCGGCGTGAACCCGATCCGCTTCACCTCCTGCGCGATCACCCGCGCAATCCAGGCGCGGCGCTCGCTCGTCATTCTTTGCTCGATTGCGGCGACGCTGATCGCCGCATGGCTGTCTGCCGTGGTCGCGAAAGCGACGCCGACGCCGCCGACGCCCGGCGTGACGATGCCGTCGGTGTCCGAGTGGCCGGCGCGCCGCGTGCGCTGCATGGCCTGATGTAGTTTTAGAGAGGACAACCCCCGTAGTTCGAATTCTTTTGCATGTCGTTTGTGCAACGCCTCGATTTCCTCGTCGGGCAACATCGCCAGGAGCGCCTGGCCTCCGGTGCCTAGGCCGAGGGGGCGCAGGCTGCCGACGATGGTGGTCAAGGTCCTGATCGGGAACGCGCCCTCCACGCGATGCAGCGCGTGCACATAGTCGCCGTTGCGGACGACCAGGTACACGGTGTCCTCGGTCTGTCGCGCGATAGCCTGCATCGCCGGGCGGCACGCATCGAGGACCGGCGCGCGGCTCATCGCCGCGAGTCCGAGCTGCATCGATTCGATTCCAAGCCGGTACCGCTTGCGCGCGTCGCGCTCGGCGAAGCCCGACTGCACCAGCGTCGAGGCGAGCCGATATGCGGTGGTGCGCTCGAGTCCGGTGGCCATGATCAGCTCGGACAACTCCGAGCCCGCATCGTGCTGCCTTGCCAGCAGCCGAAGAATCTCCAGCGCCCGCAGGACGGTCTGAGCACCACCTGGCTTGCGCTCAGCGCGGCGTGGTGGCGAAGCCTTGCTTGGCTCGACTGAAATCGCCAACGCCGCTGCTGCCGGCGCATCGCCGGCAGTCAGTGTTTTCCCTTGTTTGTTCATATGGTGGACGTATTTGGCGATTGTGTGTGACTACTGGACAAGCGGAATCTACGCTTCGCCATTCAATGTCGCAACCGCGGCTCAAGGGAAAGTCGATGGAGTACGAGACGCTTCTCATCGAGAACCAGGACGCCGTGCGCCGGATCTGGCTCAACCGCGGCGGCACCGCCAACGCGCAGACACTGCAGATGCTTCATGAACTCGACCACGCGATCAGCGCGGCGGGTAACGACGATGGCGTGCGTGCGATCGTTCTCGCCGGCAAGGGCAAGCACTTCTCGGCCGGGCACGACCTGAAGGAAGGGCAGGAGAAGCGCTCTGCGTTCTCATCCGAGGAACGCTCGCGCTACGAGGAAGCGCACTACCTCGACTACTGCCTGAACATCTGGCGCTGCCCGAAACCGACGATCACGCAGGTGCAGGGCGCCTGTGTCGCGGGCGGCTTCATGCTCGCCAACATGTGCGACCTGCTCGTGGCCGCCGACGACGCGTGGTTCTGGGATCCGGTGACGTTCTCGATGGGTCTGGCCGGTACCGAGGTGCTGTTCCAGCCCTGGGTCATGGGCCTTCGGCACGCGAAGGAATTCCTGCTGACCGGCGAGCGCATCAGCGCTCAGGAAGGTTATCGAGTCGGCATGGTCAACCGGGTGTACCCCGGCGCCGAGCTCGACGATCGCACGATGGAGCTCGCACAGCGCGTCGCCGGCGCGCCGCCGTTCGCGATGCGATCGCTGAAGAAGTCGTTGAACCGCACGTACGACATCCAGGGCTTTCTCAACGCCGTGCAGGCGCACTTCGACACGCACCAGCTGACGCATGCGTCGTCGGAGTTCGCGAAGATCCGCGACGCCGGACTCGCGGCGGTGATCGCGAGCAACAAAAACGCCGCCGGAGCTGACCGTGCAGGTTGATGCGGCGACCCCGTGGTCAGCGACAGGACAGCCCAGCGATGCCATGCGCAGGCTGTTCGACCCGACCTCGATCGCGATCGTCGGCGCGACGCAAGACCCTCGCCGCATCGGCGGAATCGCACTCGATCACCTGGTCGACTTCGGCTTTCGCGGCGCCATCTATCCGGTCAATCCGAAGTACCAGGAGCTGTTCGGCCTGCCGTGCTACCCCGACATCGAAGCGCTGCCAAAGACGCCCGATCTCGTGGTCCTGTCCGTCGCCGCGTCAAGCGTGCTTGGCAGCCTGGAACGTTGCCATGCCAAGGGCGTCACGACGGCGATCGTCTACGCGTCGGGATTCGCCGAGGAGAGCGCGGCCGGGGCCGCATTGCAGGACGAGCTCGTTCGCTTCGCCACCGCAACCGGCATGGTGATCAGCGGCCCGAATTGCATGGGCCACGCCAACCTGAGCACGCGCGCCATCACGGCGTTCGCGACGCTATTCAAGGACTACCCGCCGCCACCCGAAGGCGAAGGGTCGCCGCCGTGGGGGCGCGCCGCCGTCGTCACGCAGAGCGGAAACCTCTGCGCGATCTTGTACGCGCTCGGCTGCGAACGAGGCGTCCCGTTCAAGCACTTCATCAACACCGGTAACGAGGCCTGCCTCGAGTTCTCGGAGTACCTCTCGTACCTCGCCGACGATCCGGAGACGCAGACGGTGATCGGCTATATCGAAGGGCTGCGCGACGGCGCGAGATTCCTCGATGTCGCGCAGCGCTTCCGCGAACGCGACAAGGCCCTGATCGTGATGAAGGTCGGCGACAGCGAGAAGGGTGCGCAGGCAGCGCTTTCGCATACGGCCGCGTTGTCCGGCAACCAGGCCACGTACCACGCTGCCTTTCGCCAGCTTGGCGTGATGCGCGCCCGGCATCCGTCGCACCTCGTCGACATCGCCTATCTCGCACGCTTCAAGGACCGCAGCGCCAGTATTCGCGTCGCGGTCGCGTCGATCTCGGGCGCGGTGGGTGCCTTGCTGACCGACCTGCTGGTGGCCGAAGGGCTCGAGGTGCCGACGCTCCCCGAGGCATTGCAGGCGCACGTGAGGGCAGAGGTGCCGACGATCGGGATGCTGGCCAACCCGATCGACCTCACGGCGCAGATCTTCAATCGCCAAGGCGTCGCGACCGCCGTCGTCGGCGCACTCGCCGAGACCGGCGCGGTCGACGTGGTGCTGCTCTACGCCACCGGTTTCATGCTCGACCGCATCGCCGGCGAGACGATCGCTGTCGCCCGCAAGACCGGACGCCTGATCGTCGCCATTGACAGCGGCAAGGCGCGCGAGCGTGGCGCGCTGGAGGCGGCGGGAATACCCGTCTTCACCGACATCGGACGCTGCACCGAAGCCTTGGGCACCTACCTGAAGTGGCGCGCTGCCGCCGTCGGCGAGCACCGCTGGAGCGTGCCCCAACAGCCCCCGCCCTATCCGGTGGCGGGCCCGCGGGACCTCGGCTCGATGGACGAACACCAGACCAAGCGCTGGCTGTCGCAATACGGTGTGCCGTTGGGTGACGAAGCGGTGGCCGCCTCGGCGGACGAGGCCGTTCGCTGGGCCGAGCGCAACGACGGGCCCGTCGCGGTGAAGATCCTGAGCCCCGACATCCCGCACAAGACCGAAGCGGGCGGCGTTCGCCTGAACGTCGAGGGCGAAGCGCAAGTGCGCGAAGCCTATGCGGCGGTCACCGCCGGCGCGCGACGCAGCCAGCCCGACGCGCGGGTCAACGGCGTGCTGCTGCAGAAGATGGAAAGCGGCGTCTGCGAGTTGATCGTCGGCGTCACGCGCGATCCGGTGTTCGGCTTGTCGATGACGGTCGGCCTCGGCGGCATCTTCACCGAGCTGTTCCGGGACGTGACGCATCGACTGTTGCCGGTCGATGAAGCCATGGCGGGCGAGATGCTCGAGGAGCTGCATGCCTACCGGCTGATGACCGGCTTCCGCGGCAAGCCCGCAGCGGACATCGACGCGGCATGCCGTGCCATCGCCGCAGTCTCGAAGGCTGCGCTGGCACTCGGGCCGACCTGCCAGGAACTCGAGATCAACCCCTTGCTAGTTCGCGCGGCGGCTGGCGGCGCAGTTGCGCTCGATGCGCTCCTGGTGACCATCGACGCGGCAAGCACTCGCGCCCACGCAACGGCAGAGCAGCAAGCATGAGCGACATCGGATTGAAGCTCGACACCCCGCGAACGGCGGTCGTCACCGGCGCCGCCCGCGGTATCGGCCTCGCAACCGCAACGCGGCTGTTGCAGGCCGGTCACCGTGTCGCGCTGGTCGATCGCGACGAGGGCGCGCTGGCGACGGCAGTATCGGGGCTGCCCGCCGACCGTGCGATGGCGATCGCCCTCGACATCGCACGTCCGGACAGCCCGGCGGCGCTCGACGCGCAAATCCGGCATCGCTGGGAACCCGTCTCGATCCTTGTCAACAACGCCGCGGTGTCACCGAAGCACGCCGGCAAGGCAGCCGGGCTCGAGCAGGTGACGAGCGAGGAATGGCAGTTCGTGATGGACGTCAACGTCGCGGCGCCGATGCGCCTCGCGGCCCGCTTCATCCCCTACATGCGCGAGCAGCGCTGGGGCCGGATCGTCAACATGTCGTCGCGAGCCGGCCGCTCCATCGCCAACGCAGCCGGCCCGGCCTACATGACGTCGAAGGCGGCCATTCTCGGCCTGACTCGATCCATCGCGAGCGACTATGCGCTCGTCGGGGTGACATGCAATTCGGTCGCGCCGGGACTGGTCGACAGCGAGCTGACACGCGCGATAAGCCCCGAGAAGCTCGAGCTCATCCGCGCGCGAACCGCCGTCGGCCGCGGCGCCTCGCCCGAGGAGATCGCCGCCGTCGTTGCTTTCCTCGCTTCGCACGACGCCGCGTTCATCACCGGCGCGTGCATCGACGTGAACGGCGGCGCGTTCATGTGCTGACGGCGCGTCCGTCCAACCCGCGAGCGCGCGGACTAACAACCGCACAGGAGACACCATGACAACCCGACTGCTCGCCGCCGTTTTCGCGACCTTGCTGTTCTTCGGCGGCGCTCGCACGGCCGCGGCGCAGGCGAGCGACTACCCGAACCGGCCGATCGTGCTGCAGGTCGGCTTCAGCGCCGGGGGGCCGACCGATCGGCAGTTCCGTCTGCTGGCGCAACTGGCCTCGAAGACGCTCGGCCAGACCATCGTCGTCGACAGCAAGCCGGGCGCTGCCGGCACGCTCGCTGCCAGCAGCTTGGCGCAAGCCGGCAAAGCCGACGGCTACACCATCGCGCAGGCGCCGGTCGGCGTGTTCCGCATCCCGCACCTGCAGAACGTCGCGTGGGACCCGACCCGCGACTTCAGCTACATCATCGGCCTGTCGGGATATGTGCTCGGAGTTGCCGTGCGCAGCGACTCGGAATTCAAGACCTGGGAGGACGTCGCTCGCTATGCGCGAGCCAACCCGGGCAAGCTCACGTATGCGTCGACGGGGGTCGGCGGAACCTTGCACCTCGCGATGGAAGACATCGCTATTCGAGCTGGGCTGAAGCTCAACCACATCCCGTACAAGGGCGCCGCCGATTCGACGCGTGCCTTGCTGGCGGGCGAGGTGATGCTCCAGGCCGACGCGGTCAGCGCGTTCACACCGCTGGCTGAGGCCGGCAAAGTCCGCATGCTGATGGTGTGGGAACCCGAGCGCTATTCCGGTCTGCCGAAGGTTCCGACCGCGCGAGAGCTCGGGCTCGACATCGTGTACCAAAGCCCATATGGCTTGGTCGGCCCGAAAGGCATGCCGCCTGAAACGATCGCGAAGCTGCACGAGGCGTTCAAGAAGGCGCTCCACGACCCCGAGCACATCAAGCTCCTCGCCGAGATCAACCAGACGCTGTGGTACCGCTCGCCGGCGGACTACACGGCCTACGCGCGCACCGCGTTCGTCCACGAGCGCAAGCTGCTCGAACACGCCGGCCTGCTGCCCAAGTGACAGCCCATCGTCCCCGAGTTCACACGGAAGACCAGCCATGAGCCAACTGTTCACCACCGACCATGAAGAGATGCGGCGCAGCATCCGCCGCTTCGTCGAGCAGGAGCTCAATCCCCACGCCGATGAGTGGGAGGACGCCGGTGCGGCGCCGCTGCACGACATCTTCCGCAAGGCCGGCGAGCTCGGCCTGCTCGGCATCGACAAGCCGCCCGAGTTCGGCGGCATGGGGCTCGACTTCTCGTTCGTCGTCGTCGCCGCCGAGGAGCTCGGCCGCGCCCACGCCGGCGCGATGCCGTTTCTGATCGGCGCACACACGTCCGCCATCCCCGCGCTTGCCCGCCACGGCAGCGACGAACTGCGCCAGGAGTTCCTGGTGCCGGCGATCCGCGGGGAGGCCGTGGCCTGCATCGGGGTCAGCGAGGAAAGCGCCGGGTCCGACGTATCCAACATCAAGACCACGGCACGCAGGGACGGCGGCGACTGGGTGATCAATGGCTCGAAGATGTGGATCACGAGCGCCACCCAGGGCGACTGGATCAGCCTGCTCGCGAACACGTCGGTCGAAGGCGGCCCGTACCACAACAAGTCGCTCATCCTAGTACCGCTGAACACGCCAGGCGTCAGCGTCGGCAATGCCTTGAAGAAGCTGGGCATGCATTCGTCCGACACCGCGCCGGTGTTCTTCGACAACGTGCGCGTGCCGCTTCGGCACCTGATCGGGGAGCAGGGCAGCGGCTTCCAATACCAGATGGAGCAGTTCCAGCACGAGCGTCTGTGGGGCTGCCTGCGCACGCTGTCGGGGCTCGACGAGGCGATTCGCTTGACGGCGGAGTACACCGGGGGTCGACGCGCCTTCGGCAAGCCGCTGCTCGACAACCAGGTCATCCGCCACCGGCTCGCCGACTACCAGTCGCAGGTCGAGTCGGTGCGAGCGCTGGCTTATCGCGCCGCCGAAGCGATGATCGCCGGCGAAGACGTTACGCGGCTGGCATCGATGGCGAAGTACCTCGCCGGCAAGCTCGCGCTCGAGGTGCCTTCGGGTTGCGCCCAGTATTTCGGCGGCCAGGGCTACATGTGGGAGAACCGCATCACGCGCCTGATGCGCGACCTGCGGATCGTCGCGGTCGGCGGCGGCGCCAACGAGGTGATGCTCGAGGTGATTGCCAAGCAGATGGGCTTGGTCGGCAAGCGGCGCAGCGCGTGAATAGCAAGCCTTGGCGGGAGACAATCATGAACACCAGACGAAACGCCCTTCAGGTTCTGGGTGGCGTCGGCATGGCATCGATCCTGCCGGGCTTGGCGGCTGCGCAGGCGTGGCCCGCGGCACCGATCAAGATCGTTCTGCCCTACACCCCTGGCGGCGCCACGGACCGCTTGGCTCGGCTAATCGCCGGCGCGATCGGGCCGCAGCTCCAGCAGAGCGTGATCGTCGACAACCGGCCCGGTGGCACGGGCGCGCTAGGCAGTGCCGTCGTCGCTGCGGCCGCTCCCGATGGCTATACGCTGCTGGTCGGCTTCGCCGGATCGATGGTGCTGATGCCGCTGCTCAACACGAAGCTCGGCTACGACCCGCAGCGGGACTTCGCACCGATCAGCCGCATTGCGACCTACGACTTCGTCATCGTGTCGACGCCTGACTTTACGGCTCGAGACATGAAGGGCATCGTTGCGCTCGAGAAGTCGCGCGGCAGGTCCGTCAGCTATGGAACGACCGGCATCGGCAGCCCGTTGCACCTAGTGATGGAGCAGTTCAAGAAGAGCGCCGGCGCGCAGTTCGAGCACATCCCGTACAAGGGCGAGCAGCCGATGCTGACCGACCTGCTCGGCGGCCACCTGGAACTCGGGCTCTTGACGACGGCAACGGCAGAACCGATGGTTGCGAGCGGCAAGCTGAAGGCGATCGCGGTGACGGCGGCTCGGCGCTCGCCCAACTTGCCCAACGTTCCGACGTTTTCCGAATCGGGGTTTCCGGAATCCAGCTTCGAGGCCTGGGCCGGGCTCCTGGCTCCACGCGCCACGCCACCTGCGGTCCTCGACAAGCTCAACGCGGTCCTGGTGGCGGCGCTCAAACAGCCGAAGCTGCAGGCCGATCTCCTCGCCGCCGGCTTCAGGGCCGCGCCGACCAGCCGGGCCGAGCTTGCCCAGCTCATCAAGAGCGACCTGACGCGCTATGCGGGCCTGATCGCGGCTGCTGGCCTCAAGGCCGAGTAGCACAACCTCTTTCCTCGCGAGTAACGGATGACAACGAACACACAAGGTGCGATCCAGCGCGTTGCAGTCGTGACGGGCGCAGCGCGCGGCATTGGTCTTGCGGCGAGCGAGCGTCTGCTGGCGGCTGGCCATCGTGTCGCCATGATCGACCGCGATGCGGCGAGCCTTGCAGAAGCAGCAGCCCGCCTGCCCGCTGACCGCGTGATGACGGTAACTGCCGATCTGGGCCGGCCCGAGGCAGCGGGCGAGGTGGCGACCGCCGTCGCGGCGCGCTTCGGGACGGTCGGCATCCTGGTCAACAACGCCGGCATCGCACCGAAGCACGACGGACGCGGTTGGTCTGCGGTCGAAGTGACGCTGGAGGAATGGCACACCGTGCTCGCCGTGAACCTGACTGCGGCAATGCTAATGAGCCAAGCGCTCATTCCCGGCATGCAGGCGCAGCGGTTCGGGCGCATCGTCAACGTGTCCTCGTCGGCCGGACGTACCGCGGCGTTCCAGAACGGCGTCGCCTACATGGTGACGAAGGCCGGCATCCTGGGCCTCACTCGCCACCTCGCCGGCACGTTCGGTCGCGATGGCATCACAGCCAACGCCATCGCACCCGGTCGCATCGTGACACCTCTGTCATCGCAATGGTCGGTGGAGCGCGAGGCGCTCTACAACAAGAGCAATCCGACGGGTCGGTCCGGAACCGTCGAAGAAACCGCCGCCGCGATCGCCTATCTGGTCGACGAGCAGGCCGGCTTCACGAACGGGGCCGTGATCGACATCAACGGCGGCGCGTTCATGTGCTGAACCGAACATTCAATCTGGAGACCCTCATGCCGCTTTCTCGCTCATTGGTCGCGAAGCTCGCGATCGCGCTCTCTATCGTCTCGACGGCACTGCCTGGTCAGGCCCAAAACGTGACCAGCTTCCCGGATCGCGTCGTACGCCTGGTGCTCCCGTATCCCCCGGGCGGCTCGACCGACACCATCGCGAGGCACATCGCCCAGAAGCTGACGGCCGACTGGGGCCAGACAGTCATCGTTGACAACAAGCCCGGCGCAAGCGGAATGATCGGCACCGAAGCCGTTGCACACGCGCCGCCAGACGGCTACACCGCGCTGTTCGCGATAACCCAGCATATCCAGAACCCGATGCTATTCGCGAAGGTGCCTTACGACCCGATAAAGGATTTCGTTCCAATCGCTCGAATTCTCACCGTTCCCACGGCCCTTGCGGTCTCGGCCGACGTGCCGGTCAAGAACATCAAGGAACTCCTCGACCTGATTCGCTCGCAGCCTGGCAAGCACAGCTACGGCTCGACGGGAACCGCCTCGACGTCGCACATCTATGGCGGCCTGCTCGACAAGACCGCCAAGCTGAACGCCGTGCATGTTCCGTACAAGGGGGCGGGCCCGATGCTGACCGACCTGCTGGGTCGCCAGATCACCTTCACGATCGTCGACGTCGGTTCGCTGATGCCGCACGTAAAGGCCGGGAAGCTCAAGCTGCTGGCAGTCTCGGGCACCGAGCGCGTTGACTATTTGAAGGACGTTCCGACCTTTGCCGAGGCAGGCATCAGCGGCTTCGAAGCTCTGAGCTGGATGGGCATCTTCCTGCCGGTGAACACGCCGGCCGCAATCCAGCAGAAGTGGGCGACGGCGTTGCAGGGCTACATGACCGGCGCTGAATTTGCTGGCAAGTTGGCCCCGTTGGGCATGGCGCCCAACTACCTTTCGCCAAGAGACTTCGGCAGCCAGCTCGCCCGCGATATCCCGGTGTGGAGGACGATGATCACCACCGCCAACGTCAAGGCTGAATAGGCGATGGGATCGCTGCGGACTATGCGTTGCGTGGAGATCGCTCGTCCGGGCGGGCCGGAGGTTCTGCACGTGACCGAGCGCGCAATGCCCGACCCCGGTCCGGGTCAGGTCCGGGTGCGGGTGGCTGCGGCAGGGCTCAACCGCGGAGATGCGGTGCAGAGACGCGGCCACTACCCGCCGCCGCCGGGCGCGAGCGATCTGCCGGGGCTCGAGGTTTCCGGTGTAGTCGAGGCCTTGGGAGATGGTGTAACCGAACCGAGGATCGGCGACCTTGTCTGCGCTCTACTGGCCGGCGGCGGCTACGCTGAATACTGCATCGTCGCGGCGAGCCACTGCCTGGCGGTGCCGGCGGGCGTCACGTTGATCGAGGCGGCCGGCTTGCCGGAGACGATCTTCACGGTCTGGAGTACGGTTTGGGACCAAGCCCGACTTGCCCCCGGCGAAACGTTGCTCGTGCACGGCGGCGCAAGCGGAATCGGCACGACAGCGATCCAGATGGCGGCGGCACGGGGTCATCGCGTTTTCACGACGGCGGGTGGGCCCGAGCGCTGCGCGGCGTGCGTGGCGCTTGGCGCCGAACTTGCGATCGACCATCGAAGCCGCGACTTCGTCGCGGACGTGCTCCAAGCCACCGCCGGCCGCGGCGTGGACGTGGTGCTTGACATGGTGGGCGGCGACTACGTCGAGCGCGAGCTTGGCGCGCTTGCCGAAGGCGGCCGCATCGTCTTCATCGCCTTCTTGCGCGGGATGGAGGGCCGGATCGACATTCGTCGGATGATGCAGAAGCGTCTGACCGTCACCGGCTCGACACTGCGCTCGCGATCAGACGAATTCAAGACGCAGCTCGCGAACACCGTGCGTCGCGAGGTGTGGCCGCTCGTCGAGCTGGGACGTATCCGCCCGATGATCGACAAGGTCTTCGATCTCGAGGACGTTGTAGCGGCACACGAGCACCTGGACGCAGGTCAGCAAGTGGGCAAGATCCTGCTGAGGTTGCAGGCGGGCTGATCCGTACAGATTTGCTACGTAATACCGAGAAGTTGTCGCGGATGAGGATACGGCGCTCGCGTGGGCGACTGGGCTTCGCACACGGGATGCGAACCAGATGTGCTTCGCTTCGCACCCCTGCTTCCTTCTGATCGCAGGGCCAAACACAGGAAATTCATGCCGACGCTGACGTCCGATCTCAACCCGCGCAGCGAGTCCTTCAAGGCCAATGCTGCGGCGATGAGCACCTTGGTCGACGACCTTCGAAGCCGGCTCGAGCGCATCGCTCTCGGCGGCGGTGACGCGCCCCGTGCCAAGCACGTGGCACGCGGTAAGCTGTTGCCGCGCGATCGGGTCGAGATGCTGCTCGACCCCGACACGCCGTTCCTCGAAGTCGCCCCGCTCGCGGCGACCGATCTCTACGACAACGCCGCGCCGGGCGCCGGGCTGATCACCGGCATCGGCCGCGTCGCCGGCGTCGAATGCATGATCGTCTGCAACGACGCCACCGTGAAGGGCGGCACCTACTACCCGCTGACGGTGAAGAAGCACCTGCGCGCCCAGGAGATTGCCGAGCAGAACCGGCTGCCGTGCATCTACCTGGTCGATTCGGGCGGCGCCAATCTGCCGAACCAGGACGAGGTGTTCCCCGACCGCGACCACTTCGGCCGAATCTTCTACAACCAGGCGCAGATGAGCGCGCAAGGCATTCCGCAGATCGCCGTCGTGATGGGCTCGTGCACGGCGGGCGGCGCGTACATGCCGGCGATGAGCGACGAATCGATCATCGTGAAGAACCAGGGCACCATCTTCCTGGCCGGCCCGCCGCTGGTGAAGGCCGCCACCGGCGAGGTCGTCAGCGCCGAGGACCTGGGCGGCGGCGACGTCCACACGCGACTGTCGGGCGTCGCCGACCACCTGGCGCACAACGACACCCACGCGCTCGCCATTGCGCGCGACGCGGTGGCGCACCTGAACTGGCGCAAGATCGTCGAGTTGCGCCTCGAGACGCCGCGCCCGCCGCTCTTCGACGCGAGCGAGCTGCACGGCGTAATCCCGACGGATACGCGCAAGCCGTTCGACGTGCGCGAGATCATCGCCCGAATCGTCGATGGCTCCGACTTCGAGGAATTCAAGGCGCGCTACGGCACGACGCTGGTGACCGGCTTCGCCCACCTCGACGGCATGCCGGTCGGCATCGTCGCCAACAACGGCGTGCTGTTCTCCGACTCGGCGCTCAAGGGCGCACATTTCATCGAGCTGTGCTGCCAGCGCAAGATCCCGCTTGTCTTCCTGCAGAACATCACCGGCTTCATGGTCGGAAAGAAGTACGAGGCCGAAGGCATCGCCAAGCATGGTGCGAAGATGGTCACGGCGGTCTCGACCGCCAACGTGCCGAAGTTCACCGTCATCATCGGCGGCAGCTTCGGCGCCGGCAACTACGGCATGTGCGGGCGCGCGTTTTCGCCGCGCTTCCTGTGGATGTGGCCGAACGCGCGCATCAGCGTGATGGGCGGCGAGCAGGCCGCGAGCGTGCTCGCGACGGTGCGGCGCGACGGCATCGAGGCCAAGGGCGGCCAGTGGTCGGCCGAGCGAGGAGGCGGCGTTCCGCCAACCCATCCTCGACCAGTTCGAGCGCGAGGCGCACCCGTACTACGCCAGTGCCCGGCTCTGGGACGACGGCATCATCGACCCGGCCGACACGCGTCGCGTACTCGCGCTGGCGATCAGTGCGAGCCTGAACGCGCCCATTTCCGAGGCGCGCTTCGGCATCTTCCGAATGTAGGCCGGCGGTGCTCGACATGACCTCGACCACCGCCACCCTCGACGTCGAACGCGACGGTGCGGTCGCGCGCGTCTGGCTGAACCGTCCGGAGGTGCGCAACGCCTTCAACGACGACGTCGTCGCCGAGCTGCGCACGACCTTCGAGGCGCTCGGCGCCGCCGCCGACCTGCGCGCCATCGTCCTGGGCGGCCGCGGCAAGGCGTTCTGCGCCGGTGCCGACCTCGGCTGGATGCGTCGCATGGCCGACTACACGTGGGAGCAGAACCGCGCCGACGCGCAGGCCCTCGCCGACATGCTGTGGGCGGCCTACCGCTGCCCGGTGCCGGTGGTCGGACGTGTCCACGGCGATTGCTATGCCGGTGCGGTCGGACTCGCCGCCGTGTGCGACGTGCTGGTCGCGTCCGACGCCGCGACGTTCTGTCTCAGCGAGGCGCGCCTCGGCTTGTTGCCGGCGACGATCAGCCCGTACGTCATCTGCGCACTCGGCGAGCAAGCGTCGCGGCGCTACTTCACGACCGCCGAGCGCTTCAGCGCGGCCGAGGCGCACCGCCTCGGCTTCGTGCACGCGCTCGCCACCGCCGACACCCTCGACGCGGCGGTCGATGCCATCGTCGAGGCCCTGGTCGGCAACGGCCCGGCGGCGACGCGTGCGTGCAAGGAGCTCGTCCAGGATGTGGCCGGGCGGCCCATCGACGCCGCGCTACGCGCCGACACCGCACGGCGGATCGCCGACATCCGTGCCACCGACGAAGGGAAGGAAGGGGTGCATTCGTTCCTGCAGAAGCGCAAGCCCGGGTGGCTTGTGTCCTAAGCAAGACGCGTCGTCAACTTCCCACGAGGTAGAACCATGTTCAAGAAAATCCTGATCGCCAACCGCGGGGAGATCGCCTGCCGAGTCGCCGCCACGGCGCGAAGGCTCGGCATCCGTACCGTGGCGGTCTATTCGGACGCTGACGTGAACGCTAAGAACCTATCCTTAAATTAGGTACAGTCCCATTCCGAGCCGCCCGGACCGCGGCGTCGGAGTGAGACTGTGCTCAAGCGAGTCGAATCGTGGGTAGTGACTGATGAGTTCTGGCGGCGCGTCGAGCCGCTGATACCTGCGCGCGTGCCGACGCAGGGCAAAGCCTATGTTCGCAAACCGGGTGCAGGCCGCCCGGCGAAGCCGGCGCGGCAAGTGTTCGAGGCGGTGGTCTATGTGCTGCGGACAGGCTGCCAGTGGAAGGCATTGCCCAAGGAGCGCTTTGGCAGTGCGAGCGCTGTCCACAAGCGGTTTCTCGAATGGGAGCATGCAGGCTTCTTTCAAGCCCTGTGGAAGGCCGGGCTTGCCGAGTATGACGAAATGCAGGGCATTGCGTGGCGCTGGCAAAGCGTTGATGGCGCGCTGATGAAGGCCCCACTTGCGCAAGAAGCCGTCGGCCCCAATCCGACGGATCGGGGAAAAAAAGGGGAGCAAGCGCCACCTGTTGGTGGACGGCCGTGGCGTCCCGTTGTCTCTCATCGTGACCGGGGCCAACGTGAATGACGGCAAGCGGCTCGACGAGGTGCTCAGCGCGATCGTCGTCAAACGAGAGCGGCCGCCGCGTCGGCGCAGCAAGCATCTGTGCGCCGACGCGGGCTACCGCAGTGCAGAGAACCTCCGCATCATTGACAAACATGGCTACATCCCTCATGTCGTCAACCGGCGCCAAGAAGCCGACGCCAAGAGACGCGATCCGAAGAAGAAAGCCAAGCGATGGGTCGTCGAGGTTTGCCACAGCTGGTTCAACCGCTTCCGCAAGCTGCTCGTACGCTACGAGAAGCTCGAGCGCAGCTTCCTTGCGCTCAACCACCTCGCCGCTGCCATCATCGCGTTCCGAAAGGTGCCAATGAACGTCAACATAATTTACGGATAGGTTCTAAGCACGTCGTCGACTGCGACGAGGCGGTGCGCATCGGTGAAGCGTCTCCGAAGGAAAGCTATCTGCTCGGCGACCGGATCATCGCGGCAGCCCTGAATTCTGGCGCGGAGGCGATCCATCCCGGCTACGGCTTCCTGAGCGAGAACGAAAGCTTCGCCCGTGCCTGCCGCAAGGCCGGTCTCACCTTCATCGGTCCTCCCGCCTCCGCGATCAAGGCGATGGGCCTCAAGGCCGAGTCGAAGCGGTTGATGGCCGAAGCCGGCGTCCCCTTGGTGCCGGGCTACCACGGCGCAGGGCAGGATCCCGAGATGCTGAAGCGCGAAGCCGACCGCATCGGCTACCCGGTGCTGATCAAGGCGAGTGCAGGCGGCGGCGGCAAGGGGATGCGAATCGTCAATTCGGGCGACGAGTTCGACGCCGCGCTGGCTTCATGCCGGCGCGAGGCGATCAACAGCTTCGGCAACGATGCGGTGCTCGTCGAACGCTACGTCAACCGGCCCCGCCATATCGAGATCCAGGTGTTCGGCGATACCCACGGCAATGTCGTTCATCTGTTTGAGCGCGACTGCTCCGTGCAACGCCGCCACCAGAAGGTTCTTGAGGAGGCACCCGCCCCCGGAATGAGCGAGGAACGCCGGCGTGAGATGGGACAGGCGGCGGTAGCAGCGGCCAAGGCCGTCGAATATGTGGGTGCCGGAACCGTCGAGTTCATCGCCGAGCCGACAGGCGACGGTGACCTGCGCTTCTACTTCATGGAGATGAACACGCGGCTGCAGGTCGAGCACCCGGTGACCGAAGCGATAACGGGGCTTGATCTGGTCGAGTGGCAACTGCGGATCGCCGCCGGCGAGCCGCTCCCCCTGAAGCAAGAGGATCTGCGCATCCAGGGCCACGCGATCGAGGCGCGGGTCTCCGCAGAGAGCCCGGAAGCCAACTTCTTGCCGGCGACAGGCAGCCTCGACGTCTACCGCACGCCAACGGCGGCGATGCCCTTCGCGCGTGCACCGGTCCGAATCGACTCAGGCGTGCGCGAAGGGGACGCGATCTCGCCCCACTACGATCCCGATGATTGCCAAGCTGATCGTCTGGGGAGCCGACCGCGAGCAGGCCTTGGCGCGACTCGACTACGCGCTGGCCGAGACGCACATCGTAGGCTTGAACACCAATGTCGCCTTCCTGCGGCGCATCATCGGAACGAAGTCGTTTGCCGACGCGGACCTCGATACCGCCTTGATCGAGCGCGAACGGACAGCCTTGTTCGACGTCTCCCCGTTGCTGACCGAACTGGTCGCCGCAGCCGTCGTCGCCCACGCGCTTGCCCAAGAGCAGAAGCTGGAAGACGCCGATCCCTGGTCGCGCCGCGATGGTTGGCGCATGCACGGGGCTGCGCTACGCCGCTTTGACATCCAGGCGGGCGGAGCTCACCACATCGCGCGGATCACACGCGACCGTGCGGGCAGCCTCGCGCTCATCGTCGAGGATCAGCGCTGGCCGCTGGAAGTGCGCTCACGCGGCAACGAGCGACACGATGTCACGCTGGATGGCGTGCGGCATGCACTGACCGTTTATGCCAGCGGCGAGCGGATCAGCATCTTTGCCGCCAGTGGCGTCGCTACCGTGCATGAGATCGACCCCATCGCGCACGCCGCCGACGGCGCAGCCGCGGAAGGCGGCCGGCTTACCGCACCCATGCCGGGCAAAGTGATCGCGTTCCTGGCCAAGGGCGGCGACAGCGTTACGCTGGGTCAACCACTCGCCGTGATGGAGGCGATGAAGATGGAGCACACGATCACCGCGCCGCGCGACGGCGTGGTGAAAGAGCTGCTGTACGACGTCGGTGACCAGGTCCTCGAGGGCGGGGAACTGCTGAGCTTGGTGGCGGTGTAGCAGCGGCCAGCCGCTGCGCGCAGTCGCAAGCAGCGGCTTCGCGATGCCGGCGTGCCGCCGGTTCGGTGCGATTCAGACGGAGCTGACGATGAACAACGTACGAATAGTCGAGGTCGGGCCCCGCGACGGCCTGCAGAATGAGAAGCAGAGCGTGTCGACCGCCACCAAGCTGGAACTGATCCGGCGGCTGACGCGGGCGGGCCTTCGCGACGTTGAGGTCGCCTCGTTCGTGTCACCGAAGTGGGTGCCGCAAATGGCTGACCACGAAGCCATCATGTGCGGACTGGAACGCCACATGGATGTGAACTACTCGGTGCTCACGCCGAACCTAAAGGGCTTCGAAGCCGCCGTTGCCGCCGGAGCAACCGAGGTCGCGGTGTTCGCCGCCGCCTCCGAGGCTTTCTGGCAGAAGAACATCATCTGCTCTATTGCCGAATCGATGGAGCGCTTCGCTCCTGTGCTCGAAGCGGCTCCTGCACTGGGGGTCGAACTTCACGGATACGTGTCATGCGTCGTGGCCTGCCCGTACGACAGTGCTATTGCTCCTGAACAGGTAGCCCGGCGTGGCGCAACGGCTCTTCGAGCTGGGTTGCTACGAAGTGTCTCTCGGAGACACGATCGGAGTGGGAACACCACTTGCGGTCTTGCGCATGCTTGACGCTGTTGCTAAGCGCGTCCCGGTCGGCAAGCTGGCAGGCCATTACCACGACACGTACGGCATGGCCATCGCGAACGTCCATGCCTCCTTCCAGTTCGGGCTGCGCGTGTTCGACAGTTCGATCGCCGGCCTCGGCGGCTGCCCGTACGCGAAGGGCGCTACTGGAAACGTCGCGACCGAGGACACTGTGTATCTGCTCAACGGGCTGGGTGCACACACAGGTGTCGACCTTGACGCGCTGGTGCGCGTGGGGGCCTGGATCAGCAGCGAGTTGGGCAGGGCGCCGCAGTCACGAGTCACACAGGCAGTGGTTGCCAAGAATGAAGGACCTGGGACGCTTTGAAAAGTGGCGCCACCCACCCGCGCCTTTCACGCTGACACCCGACCCGCAAGCAGACCAGGGTTGAGTTTGGTCGAGTGAAGCGTCGCGGCCTCGCCGATCATCGACATCAGCGTCCGCCCAAGGGCTGATTGCGTGCCGCTCAGGGCGGAGCGTCGCAGCGAAGCAGGTGCGTTAGGCCTGACCAGGGCAGTCGCCCTGGAGGTTGCCAAGACGGCGATCACCTGTAACACCATCTGCCCAGATGTGTGCAAACGGCGCCGGCCGGAGGCCGAATTCGAACCAAGCCCGCGCCCATTGAATAGCGAGAGAGAACGTAGTCGAGGAGGTGGTTCTCACGTCCTAGGCTGAAGGAATCAGTGGAGCTCGAGCAACTGGCGAGCTCGTCGCATTCCTATGCATGGACCGTGCGGGGATCACGGGGCAGCGAAGCCGGGCGGAGGCGGCTGGGCGGCGCGCTGATTGAATGTCTGGTCCCGGGCATGGAATACCGAGATCCGAATGGCAGCTGAGGGTCGGCTGCGGGTGTTGACGCGCCAGGGCAGCAGACGTTCGATCGGTCACCGCGGCGGGACGGCCTCGTCGGCAGCCTCCGAATGTCAGCAACACTGTCCGTTCAGGTCGTTGGCCTGCCGGCGGACCAGATATGCAAATGACCGCTCGGCGGCCGGCAGCGTGAGTACGCGGGTCGAGATCGACTGACCGCACTCGCTCCAAAGCGGGCGCGCTGAATTGCGCGTCGAGCCGCCGTCGCTTCGCAGCGGGAGCGGGCCTCGCTTCGCCGGCGGGGGCATGGAAGGCATGGGACGAGTCCCCGTGGCGCGGGCTCGCAGGTTTTCTTCCTTCCGCGGATGGGAGCAGTACAGACTTTGCATACAGTACCCCAACAAGGGCGGGAATTTTTCGACCGCGGAACGCTGGCGTACTGCTCCGGCTGGAGTCTGCCGCTGCTAGTGTAGTGTTCCGTTCTGTTTGGAACTTAATCGCGCATTGGCCCGAATTACCTTCTGCAGGATGTCGCGTGCGCTTTTGGTCCAGATGAAAGGCTTGGGATTGGTGTTGTGGTGAGCGACGTATTCATTGATCGCTGCCTCGAGTTCGGGCACGCTGGTGAACACGCCTCGGCGCAGTCGTTCGGTGGTGATGTCACGGAAGAAGCGCTCCACCATGTTCAGCCACGATGCCGAGGTCGGCGTGAAGTGCATGTTGAAGCGCGGGTGCTTGGCCAGCCACGCCTGCACGACCGGGTGCTTGTGGGTGGCGTAGTTGTCGGCGATCAGGTGCAGGGTCTTGTCCTTGGGCGTTTCGCGGTCGATCTTGCGCAGGAACTTCAGCCATTCGGCGTGGGTATGCCGTTGCTGGCACTGGCCGATGACTTGCCCGTCCAATACGTTGAGCGCCGCGAACAGCGTGGTCGTGCCGTGGCGCTTGTAGTCATGCGTCATCGTCTGCGCGCGTCCCTTCTTCAGCGGCAGACCCGGCTGCGTGCGGTCCAGCGCCTGCACCTGGCTCTTCTCGTCGCAGCACAGTACCAGCGCGTGTTCGGGCGGGGACATGTACAGGCCCACGATGTCTTCGAGCTTCTCGACGAATTTCGGGTCGCGCGAGACCTTGAAGCCGCGCACCAGGTGCGGCTTCAGGCCATTGGCCTGCCAGTGGCGCATCACGGTGCTGGGGCTGACATCCAGCACCGCAGCCATCTTCCGCGTGCTCCAGTGCGTGGCTGCCTCGGGCGTGCTTTGCGTGGTCAGCTCCACCAGCTTCGCCACATCGACCTTCACCGGCGGCGCGCCGCGCGGCAGATCACGTTCAATGCCTTGCAGCCCAGCCTGCAGGAATCGTTCGCGCCAGCGTGCGACCTGCACGCGCCCGATGCCCAGTTGCTCGGCGATATCCTTGTTCTGCAGGCCTTGCGCAGCCAGCAACACGATCCGCGCACGCTGCGCCAGTCGGACACTGGTGAGCTTAGAACGGGCAAGCGCGGTCAGCTCACTTTCCTGATCAGTCGTCAATTCAATCCCGGGGGCAACTCGCAATTGCTCGCTCCAATGCAAACCGAAGAAAGCATTGGAGCCGGGGTAGGATAATTAGGTTCCGTCAAGACTCAAACACTACACTAGCGACGTGCAGCGGCAGTGATTGGCGCATGTGGTCTACGGATCGGAAATGTCTCGATACCGTCAAGCGGCAGAGGAATACCGTCACTGCTCGTAGGAGGGCCGGTCGATACCGTCCGTGGTGTTAAAGAACATACCGATTTCATCGTTCGATCGCTGGCGTGCCGCACTGATTCCCGTGGTCGAGAACCAAGACACCCGACCCGGCGTTCCCGGGCGCGACGGTAAATCTGTCGGCATCGCCGGTCGCCTGGCGCGGTCAGGAAGCGTTTTTCACTCTGAACCGTGATGGACCATTGACAATAGAGTGGGAATGAGTCCACATCGTCCCACGGTGTTTCTGAGCATCCCACGACAAGCTGATTTCGCGATAGGGACAAGGACTCGGCGTCCTGCCGCGCTCCAATAGGTCCAGAGAAGTCCCAGGCGGCTCGGCCTCCGCGTTCAGGAGGTGCCTCGCGTGCATACGGCCGTGCCGAACGGCGAAGCCCTACGGAGCGCGGATGGCTGCCTTCCTGGCCGGGGCCTTCTTCGCGGCGAGGAGATCGTGGAACGCCTGGGCCGCAGGCGACAGGGGGCGCCCTCGCCGCCGGATCACGCCGATGGTGCGTGCCACCTTCGGCTCCACCAGTCCCACGATGGCGAGTCCCAACTGGGTGGCCTGCGCAACGGCGAAGCGTGGCACCGCGCCGACGCCGATGCCCGCCTCGATCAGGCTGAGCAGCGCTGGCACGTGGCGCACCTCGCACGACCAGGCCGGCGGAGCGGGCCCGGCCCCCAGGGCCTGGTCGATCAGCAGGCGGTTGCCGGTCCCCCGCGCGAGCATGACGCAGTCGTGCTGTGCCAACTCCGACCACTTCACGCTGCGCCGGCCAGCCAGCGGATGATTGACAGGACAGGCGAGCACGAAGTCCTCTTCGAACAGCGGCTGGAACTCGAGATCAGGCTCCTGCGTGCCGAGGTAGCTGATACCGAAATCAGCCTCGCTGTTGGCCACCGACAGCAGGATGTCGGTGGCGCTCTCGTCGATGACGCGCACATGAATGCGCGGGAACTGGCGGTGGAATTCGCGCAGCGCGTCGGCCACGAAGGTGGTCACGGCTGAGGGCACGCAGGCAATCGTTACCTGGCCGCGCAGCCGGTCCGACAGGTTGGTCATGCCCAGCAGCGCGCCGTCGAGTTCGTTGAGCACGTGGCGGGCGCGGGGCAAAAAGCTTCGACCCATCGTGTTCAGTTCCACCTTGCGGGTGGTCCGGTCGAACAGCCGGAAGCCAAGTGCCTGCTCCAGCTTGTCGACCCTGCGCGACAGCGCGGGCTGCGTGAGGTGCAGCTCCTCGGACGCCGCGCGGAAGCTTCCCAAGTCGGCGACGGCGACGAACGTGCGCAGATCGGTCAAATCGAAATTCATGTCCGAAACACACGAATCACAAACATCTTTGCACTTTACTTAAGATGCCGTGCCCGAGATGATGCAGGCCCTCCGGAGACACCGATGCACCACACACGACGCACGACCCTGGCCGCCCTCGGAACCACGGTTGCCCTGCTGGGGCTGCCCTCGCAGGCCATGGCCCAGGCTTTCCCGGCTCGCCCCATCACCTTGGTGGTGCCGTTTGCCCCGGGCGGCGGAACCGACAGCATCGCGCGCGACATCGGCAAGGCCATGGCTGAAAAGCTCGGCAAGCCGGTGGTGGTGGAAAACCGCGGCGGCGCGGGCGGCGCCTTGGGCGCCGACTTCGTGGCCAAGGCCAAGCCGGACGGCTACACGCTGCTGTTCGCGACTTCGACCTTCGCCACCAACGCGGCGGTCACCCCACGCCTGCCTTACGACCCGGCCAAGGACTTTGCGCCGGTCGCCATGATCGGCCGCGGCCCGCTGCTGGTGGTGGCCTCGCGAGAGCTCGGCGCCCGCACCCTCGCGCAGGCAGTCACCACCGGCAAGGCGCGGCCCGAGGGCCTGAACTACTGTTCGGCGGGCGAGGGCAGCATCAACCACCTGGCGGGCGAGATGTTCCGGCAGAAGACCGGCCTGACGATGACGCACGTGCCATACAAGGGCAGCGGGCCGGCCACGATCGACCTGCTCGCCGGCCGCATCGACCTGTTCTTTGCCACGGTGCCGACCATCCTGCAGCACGTGAAAGAGAGCAAGGTGCCGGTGCTGGCCGTCACCGGTGCGAAGCGATCGCCGCTGTTTCCCGACATCCCCACGATGGCCGAGGCCGGCGTGCCCGGCTTCGAGGTGACCACGTGGTGGGGCGTCCTGGCGCCGGCAGGCACCCCGCCGGCCGTCATCGAGACGCTCAACCAGGTGATCAACGAAGGCGCCGCCGCGGAGCCGATCAAGGGGCGGCTGCAGCACGAAGGAGCCGATCCGCTGCGCCTGAGCCCGGCCGCCTTCGGTCAGGAGCTGGCCCGCGAACTCGCGTCCTGGCGCGCTGTCGCCAAGACGACCGCACCGGTGCGCTGAGCACAGCCCTTCAACCCCACCGCTGTCATCCTCCAATGCCGTATTCCACCAACCTCGCGTCGCGCCGGCGCGTGCTCGCCGCCGGTACTGCCGCCGCCGGCGCATGCCTGCTCGGCCGTGCCGACGCCCAGCCCGCCTACCCGGCCAAACCGATCACCGTGGTCGTGCCGTACGCCCCAGGCGGTCAGGGCGATGTGTTCGCCCGGCTGGTAGGCGAACGCCTGGCCCGCCTGTTGGGCCAGCCCATGGTGGTCGACAACAGGCCCGGCGCCAGTGGCGCGCTGGGGGCTCGACTGGTCGCCAGGGCGCCTGCCGATGGCTACACCCTGCTGCTCGGCCAGACCGGCGAGATGGCCGTCAACCGCTCGGCCATGAAGAACCCCGGCTACGACAGCCTGGCCGATTTCCGCGCCGTGGCCCTGGTGGGCAATGCACCGCTGGTGATGGCCGCGCCAGCGTCGGCACCCTTCAATTCCCTTGGCGAGTTGCTGCAGCTGGCGCGCAGCAAGCCGGGCAGTGTGTCGTACGCCTCGTCAGGCACGGCAACCCCGGGCCATCTGGCCGCCGCTGCCCTGGCGCTGGCGACCAAGACCGAGATGGCCCACATCCCGTACAAGGGCGCGGGCCAGGCGATCACCGACCTGATCGGCGGCCAGGTGCAGTTCTTCTTTTCCAGCGCCTCGGCCATCATGAGCCACGTCAAGGGTGGCAGGGTCAAGGCGCTGGCCGTGTCGTCGCCGGGGCGGCTGGCTGCACTGCCCAACGTGCCGACAGTCGCCGAGGCAGCCGTCCCGGGCTTCGATTTCAGCCTGTGGGGCGGCTACTTCGCGCCCCGTCAGACGCCCGACAGCGTCGTCAGCCGGCTCAACGACGAGATCAACAAGGTGCTGGCAGAGCCCGACCTGCGGGCCCGCTTCGAGGCCGAGGGCAGCGCGGTCGAGCCCATGACGGCAGCGCGCTTCGAGAGCTTCGTGCGCGCCGAGATCGACAAGTACGCGAAGCTGGTGAGGACCTCGGGCGCGCAAATCGACTGAGTCTTCCCATCCACCCAGGAGATCCCATGAAAATCGTTGTACTCCCCGGCGACGGCATCGGGCCCGAGACCATGGCCGTCACGGTCGATGTGCTGCAGGCTGCCTCGCAGCGCTTTCAGCTCGACCTGCAACTCGACCATGACGTGGCTGGCCACGACAGCCTGCGCCGGCATGGCGCCACCGTCACGCCCGCGCTGCTCGAGAAGGTCAAGGCGGCCGACGGCCTGATGCTCGGGCCGATGTCGACCTACGACTTCAAGGACGAGGCCAAGGGCGAGATCAACCCGTCCAAGTTCTTTCGCAAGGAACTCGACCTCTTCGCCAACATCCGCCCCGCGCGTACCTATGCGGGGCTTGCCCACAAGGTCACCGACTTCGACCTGGTGGTCGTGCGCGAGAACACCGAGGGCTTCTACGCCGACCGCAACATCGCCTCGGGCAGCAGCGAGATGCTGATCACGCCCGACGTGGTGGTGTCGCTGCGCCGCATCACGCGCCACTGCTGCGAGCGCATCGCGCGGTCGGCGTTCGAGCTGGCCATGACGCGCAAGAAGCATGTGAGCATCGTCCACAAGGCCAACGTGCTCAAGATCGGCGACGGGATGTTCATCGACATCTGCCAGGCCGTCGGTCGCGAGTACCCGCAGGTCGAGGTCGACGACTTCATCGTCGACGCCATGATGGCGCACGTGGTGCGTGCGCCGCAGCGCTTCGACGTGATCGTCACGACCAACATGTTCGGCGACATCCTGTCGGACCTGACGGCCGAGCTCTCCGGCAGCCTGGGGCTGGGCGGCTCGCTCAATGCCGGCCTCGACCACGCCATGGGCCAGGCGGCGCATGGCTCGGCGCCCGACATCGCCGGCCAGGATGTGGCCAATCCGTTCTCACTGATCCTGTCGGCCGGACAGTTGCTCGGCTGGTATGGCCAGCGCAAGGGCAACACCGCCTTCATCGCGGCCGCGCAGGCCATCGACGCGAGCGTCGTGGCGACCATCGAGGCCGGTGAGGCGACACGCGACGTCGGCGGCCGCAACGGCACGGCTGCGACCGGCAAAGCCTTCGTGCAGAGGCTGCTTGCGGCATGAGCGCACAGGCGGCCGACCTGCCTGAGGGAGCCTGCGACTGCCACACCCACGTGGTGGGTGATGCGGCGCGCTACCCCATGGTGGCGCAGCGCCCCTACACGCCGGCCCCGGCGCCGCACGAGGCGCTGCTGGCGCACCTGCGGTGCAATGGTTTGCAGCGCACCGTGATCGTCCAGCCGAGCTTCTACGGCAGCGACAACCGCTGCATGCTCGACAGCCTGGCGCGGCTCCAGGGAGCAGGGCGCGGCGTGGCGGTGGTCGACGACGAGGCCGACGACGCCGCCTTGGCGCATCTGCACAGCGTCGGCGTGCGCGGCCTGCGCATCAACGTCGAAAGCGCCGGCGTGCACGACATCCACGCTGTCGAAGGTCCGCTGCGGCGCTGGGCCGACCGCCTCGCGCCGCTGGGCTGGCACCTGCAGGTCTATGCCGTGCACACCACGCTCGTGCAGCTGGCACCGCTGCTGGACCGGTTGCCGGTGCCGGTGGTGCTGGACCATTTCGCGCTGTTGCCGGTTGCCGCAGGCACCGGGGACGCGGGGACGCGCCGCGTTCTCGAACTGGTCGCCGCGGGCAACGTGTACGTCAAGCTTTCGGCGCCCTACAGGATCACCGCGGTGCAACCCGTGGCCGCCGTCGCCGAGCTGGCGCATGCGTTCATCCAGGCAAATCCGAAGCGCGTGCTGTGGGGCAGCGACTGGCCGCATACGGCTCGCGAGGCGGGCAGGGCGGCGCACGAGGTCAGCCGCTATCGCGACATCGCACCGGCCACCTTGGCCGAGTCGATCAGCCGGTGGTTGCCCGACGCATCGCTGCGCCGGCAGGTCCTGGTCGACAACCCGGCGCGGCTGTACGGTTTCTGATCGGCGTCCCGCAGGAACGGATTCATCGATCGTGCCTGACGAGCGACGACCGAGTGTTTTTCGGCGTGAGCCTGGCCTAGAGTTCACGGCTTACCCACTTCCAGATGGCCCCACTCCATGACATTCAAGCTCAGCTCCAGCGGACTGTCGCGCGCCGTGCCCATGCTCGCAGCCCTGCTGCTCGCGGCCTGCGCAACGACGGCATCGCCTCCGAAGGTGCAGGCCATTGCGCCCGCCTCTGCTCCCGCAGCGGCTTCTGCACCTGCCCCAGTGGCCACTGCACCTTCACGCCCGGCCGACGAGGCCTTGCGCACCCGTGTGCAGGCCGAGTTGCCGGCGTACCTGCAGACCTTGAAGACCCTGGTCGGCATGGAGTCGGGCAGCCGCGACCTCGAAGGTCTGAAGAAGCTGGCCGACCACCTGGCAGACCGTCTGCGGAGCGCGGGCATGCAGGTGCAGGTGAAGCCGACTCAGGCGCCGGATTTCCACCCACAACTCAAGGGCGCTCCGCTGGGGCCCATGGTCTACGCCACGCGCAGCGGCAGCGGCAGCAAGAAGGTCTTGCTCATCGCCCACATGGACACCGTCTACGCCAAGGGCATGGGCGCGAAGCAACCCTTCCGCATCGATGGCGACCGCGCCTACGGGCTCGGCATTGCCGACGACAAACAAGGCGTTGCCCTGATCCTGCACGTGGTCGACCTGCTGGCACGCAATGGATTTGCCGACTACGCCGAGCTGGGCGTGCTGATCAACGGCGACGAGGAGATCGGTTCAGCCGGATCCGCCGCGTTCATTACCCAGTTGGGCAGCGAGTACGACGCCGTGCTCTCGTTCGAGGGCGGTGGCCCGGCCGCCACGCCTGGCAGCGACATGGTGCGGCTGGCGACAAGCAGCATCGCGATTGTCGAGATGAAGGTCACTGGCAAGGCCAGCCATGCCGGCTCTTCGCCTGAACTCGGGCGCAATGCGCTGTACGAACTGGCGCACCAAATGCTCAAGTCCCGCCAGTTGGGCGACCCGGCCAAGGGCCTGCAGATCAATTGGACCGTGGCCAACGCAGGCGCATCGCGCAACGTCATCCCGGCCGAGGCCACGGCCATCGCCGACGTGCGCTCGTTGACCAATCAGGACCTGGACTTGATGGAAGCGGCATTGAAGAAGTCCATCGAGGAAAAGCTGATCCCCGACACCAAGATCGAGCTCAGCTTCTACCGCAGCCGTCCGGCCTTTGTTGCCAATGCAGCGTCGCTGGCTTTGGCTCGGCACGCGGTGACGGTGGCGAGCGAGGTCAACCTGCCGCTCAGCGTTCGCGACCGCGCCACGGGCGGCGGTACCGATGCGGCGTTCGCCGGCCTGCGTCCCAAGGGCGGCGTGCTCGAAAGCTTCGGCCTGCGTGGCGCCGGTGCGCATTCGAACGACGACGAGTACGTGCTCGTATCCAACGTGGTGCCGCGCCTGTACCTGGCCACGCGCATGGTGATGGACGTAGGCCGCGGCCAAGTGAAGTGGTGAGCCCTGCGCGGTCACCAGGGCGCGGCGGCACCAGGCATCGGGTCATGTGGCCGCCTGGGTTCATGCAGCGGGTGGCGGCGCAGGAAAATCACGGGCCTCCTCTCACCTCGTCTGCCTTGCGCTCGGCGCCGATAGGCAGGTTCTAGGCGCCGAGGCAGACAGCCTCGAGGACCGCCCCAGGCTGCATGGCTCCATCTTCTCGAGAGTTGGAGCCTCCTCGAAAACCGGCGCGGTTCAGGGTGGTCGAGAAGAGAGGCTCAGGAGGAGCGCGACAGATTGGTTTTGCGACCCGAACCGCCGAGCGGGCCAGACGGAACTTTGCGTCGCGCGTCGATCTTCTTGCCTCCACCGGGCAACTTGTTGACGGTGGCCCATGCGCGCGCTTCGGCCCTGTGACGGGCGACATCTCTTTGTGCATCGCCTGGCTCTATGGCTACGGGCTTTTGCTTGTGGGCGTCGGCATCCTTGACCGGCTTCGACATGTCAGGTCTCCTGGAAATGACTGTGACTGCATGATGAGGCCCTGGCTGGGCTCCCGGCGTCGGACGCAAGGCACTTGGGACGAAGGAAGTTTCGCACGCTGCGTCGCTCGGTAGCCAGCCGTTGCGGGCTATGGCTGCTTACGGCCAAGCAGTAGGTCTCGACAGGCGGCTTCCGGACGGCTGAAGCCAATAAGGCGCTTGATAGTGCATTCGTCACTTGTGCGGTGTGTACTTGATCTGAGCCTTCACGGAGTCAGGCAGCGCCTTCAGGATGGTAGGCACGACATCAATGTCATCGACCGTCTTCCACACGAGCATCTTTAACGGGGCGGGAACACGGTCGTCGGAGCCGCCGTGCTGAGCCAGCACGATGGGAATAATCCTGAACCCATCGGGACGCATCGCCTGCTCGTGAATCGCGCGATCGATTTCGCGTTGAATTACGCCTGCGTCAGTGAACTGACCTGATAGGAAGAAAATCGCTGCTGAGCACTCTGCGAAGGCGTTGTCGACGCCGCGCACCAGCGCGTCGCCCGCAGTGAGGTCATCGCGGTCAAACCAAGTCTTGAGGCCGACGAGCCGGAGGGCCTGATCGACCTTGTCGATAAGTGGCTTGTTCGCCCCCTTGTGGCTCAAGAAAATTCGCGAGTTTTCCATGGCGTGTCTACGCTTCTGCGCCCAGGCAATCATGAGTTGAGCAACGGCGAGGCCGGCAGCCTCCTTCTGTGACTTTGCCGAGTCATCGTAAGTCCCCGCAGGGAAGATGCCAGCTGCACTGAAGCCTTCGGTGAACTGCAGCGCCTGAAACATTTCCTTCGTTGACCGAAGCTCACTGATGTCCACGAAGTCCTTCAGCGGGCCAAGTACGTCGCGGCCCTCCTCGCGGAGCTTCGGCAGGCGCTCCGTTTCCATGCCTCTCGCGGGAAGATGCCCGCGTTTCTCTGTAGATACTAAAAGCATGAACTTGTCACCGTCCCAGGTAAAGAAAAGATCCACATCCATCATGTTCGGGACGTAAATTTTCAGTTCGGGATGCTTGAAGACCAATTCGTGAAGCCGCGCTTGAATCAACCCCAACAGATCGGCGCGAGGAAGAAAACAGCCGTCGGCGATCGAGAGGTGATCGCCTCGAACAAAACCTAAACCATCCATCGTGATCCCTTGGAACTGCTCGCTGGCAATAGTATGGGAGTTGCACAACTTGAGGTGCTACGAGTGTCGAGTTCTTGGCACCCAATCTCGACATACCTATTCCCGTTCAGGGTCGACAGCGACCCGTCAGGTCACAGGGAAGCAGTCGTTCGACCGGACCATGCCAATGTTCGGCGTCGGCAGACAGGGTGCGCGTCCCGCCCCGCCCCCGTCACTTTCATCGGCAACGTCAGCAGCACCCTGGTAGCCGCCGCTGGTGGCAAGGCCGCCTGCATGGCCCGAGCGACTGCAATCTGTCCGAGACCGTGAGCTCGAGGGCTGACGACAACCGACAGCAATCGCTGCGTCCAGACCTCTCCCGGTCCGGATCGGAAGTCTGCAGCGGATCGATTGCTGGCTTACCCGAACGACCGCCCCACTGGCATCGGACTCTTCTAGCTGTGGCGCTCAAAAACTGGTGGAGGGTGACCAGCCGCTGCCAGTTTTGAGCGGCCACGCGGACGCATGGAGACCAGAACTCGGCACGGCGCGGAGGTGTCTGGCCGACGGTCAACAAAGTCCGGCCCGGGCGCGCGTGGGTCCGGGGCGACCGTTCGATGGCGCCGAGCGCAGACCTTCCGCAGGGCCACAATCGGAGCTGATCTGTTTCGTCGACGCCGGTGCCCCGGTCCGACCCGTAGACCGCCTCCGCCCCCAACGTCCATGCCCACTGCGCCTCAGTCTGCAACGCCCGCACCCACGCCCGCGCCAGCCCTGGTGCCGGCGCATACCCCGGCTCCTGCGACGCTACCGACTGGAGTCCGCATTGCGTCGAACTCGGTCTACCTGGAGCAGTTCGCCACCGGCTTCTATGGCAAGGGCATGCGCGCCGATGAACAGCCGAATGTGGTCACCGAGCGGGCCATCGTGGCCGCAGCCCCGGCGGGCTCCGACACCATCGCAGTGCTCGACACCTCGATCTTCAGGGTCGGTGGCTCGTGCTCTATCCGTCACGCGAACTCGAAGTACTGGACGTACTCGATCACAGCCAAAACGTTCTCGACCCTGACGATTTCGCCGCCCCTGTTCTTTCCGGTCGATATCCGGTCGTCGATCGAACGCACCTGGTTCGACGAGGCGCACGCCGGCAAGTTCTACATTCGCCAGCTTGCCCAGCGTATCGCCGGCGAGTTGACCCCCGCTTGCGCCGCGCGGGTCGTGCTGTTCGGCGATTCGTGGATTGCAGGCGACCCGCTGACAGCCGATAGGGAAAGCCTGTCCGTCCAGCTCGCGCTGGAACTGCCGGCGGCAACGATCGTGAACCGAGGTCGTGCCGGAGACAGGATGTCCGACTTGATGGCCCGTTTCGAAAACGACGTCGACGCGCAGACACCGGACGTCGTGGTGTTCCATGTCGGCACGAACGACTCGTACAACCCGGAGTCGGCGATCTTCGTTCCCGACGCGGTCGATTACTTCGCCCAGAGCTACCGGACGATGATCGCCCGGGTCGAGGCCATGGGCGGTCGAGCAATCGTGCTGGGCGTTCCGGCACTTGCCGAGACCGACCTCGGGAACCCAGCGTTCGTCAACTGGTTGTTGAACGATCGAGCCAAGAGCTACAGGGACACCTTTCATCGCAGTTGGGGGCTGGCGCCGGGCTCCGTCCCGTGATCACGGCCGGCGCATGGCCGGCAAGCCCGATCGGCGGCCGAGACGACGGCGCCAGCCCTCGACAGACGTCCGCGCCTGCGCTGCCCGTGTCGACCGTCGAAGCCTTCATCCGTCGCACGGACCCCATGCTCGAGATCGACACCGGGGCGAAGCTCGATTGCGGAAAGCCCATCCAGTCGCTCAGCTACGCGGTGTCCGGCGCCATGACCGACGCAAAGACGGTCGCTCCCGACTCGGTCTACTTCCCCTGAGCTCGCGCGCGCGCCGCATCGAGCAGGTCGCCGCGCGCCCGGTGGGCCGTCAACCGCCCGGTTTGGTGCACTGCAGCGCCAAACCGACAAAGGCCGGTCCATCGGCCTGGTAGTGCAGGTCGACACCGACGGCGACCTGTCCGCTCGGACACTCCGCCTTCGCGCCCCAGTTCTTGCAGTTCGTGCGCTGCCACGTCTGAGGGTTCTGGGCGTACGTCGTCACCGTGCCGCCGTCGGCGACGTCCGCGCCCCAGGCCTTCATCCCCTTGATTCGGGTCGACGAGCTCGTGCACACCTGGACCGCATTGATGAAGCGGTTGCCGTTGGCGCCGCCATTGAAGGACACCGACTGCGCCCCCGACGGCGTATCGCAGTTGTCGAGCTTCTTGTCGGTCAACGTCTGGTTTTCCCAGGCGCCTTGCGCGGCAGATCTCGCCACCACGCGACACGGCCGATCCCCATTCTCGGAGAGCTCGATCTTGTACACGTACTCGGTCGTTCGACCGAGGTGCTTGATCTGATAGCCGCCCTTGTATCCGCTGATCTTGGTGGGCACAGCGGTGGTCCACATCGTCATCGCGCGCGCAGCGCCGACGATCGACGCGCACGCCAGGATGAGGGCAAGGGACAGGGACCACCGCAGGGCTCGACTCGAGTTCATGGGGACGACCTTGGTTCGGGACGGTTCACGCCGCGGCGCGGGGCTGGTTCCACTCGACGTGCGGCCCGAAACGAGACGAGCCGCGCGCACGTCAAGTGGGCCATTGTCGGCGTTGCACGGGTTCAAGTGAAGCCGTACCGCGACGCGATGATCGAGCACCGAGCCATCTGCGCGCAAGGGCAGGTGTCACCCAAGCCTCGACACTTCGGGTCTTCGTGGCAAGCGCAAGAGCCCTGTCAGCAGGGGAGCGGCCACGGAGATGCGGCGGGACGGCGGGGTGCCCCTCCGCCGAACGGCTTCATTGCAGCCTGGATCAGCTCATCCGGACGCTGCCGTGTTCGCCCATGCCGGTCGGAGGATGGCCTGTCACTGCCGCGGTCGCCATCTTCAGCAACTGCAAGACCTTGTTCTCCTTGACATCCCAATAGTCGGCATGGGCGATGCGGACCTGGACCAGCGCCAGGTCGGGATCGGCCGGACCATCCGGGAACCATGCCTTGGCCATCGCCGAAAACAGCTGTTCCTTCTTCGCCATGTCCTCGATCACCGCCGCCTCGCCGGACACCGAGACATAGCTGTCGCGACCAGGGTCGGCGAACGCGACGTTGACCAACGGCTCGCGCTGCAGGTCGGCAACCGCGTCCTTGCCTCGCGACATGAAGAACCACAGGCTCGAGTCCTCGTCGATCTTCTTGTTCTGCAAGGTCATTGGCCTCGAGTGCAGATGGCCGTTGCTGTGGCGGGCGGTGAACATCGCGAAGCGGATGTCCTTGATCAGTTCCCAGACCTGTTCGCGCGCCGCAGCGGTATCGGATGATGAAGGGCTCAGGGTGTCGGACATGGTGTCTTTCTCGAAGTCGAAGGTCGGGCGCACACCGATGCGCCGCAGGCCGATATTGGGCCTGCCGCACCGAATTCATGGCGTCGGTGGGCGACGCGATGGGGCGTCGGACATCGCGAGAGCCGTCCGCTTCGGATCCAGCCGCCGCGCTGCGCCACCAAACTGCTGACGCGACTCCCCGGGTGACCTCACGGGCGGTCCCGCAGACCCATCAAGCACCGCGTCCGCTCACGCCATCGCCTGGCTCGCGTTCCTGCCGCAGCACCCGCAGCGCCGGGTTGCCGGCGCCGGCGCCGACGGCACAGGCGGAAAACGGCTTCTCGACGGTGTCGACGCAGCGGCCGCAGGCGCTTTCAAGCAGGTCGATCAGCAGGTTGTCGGGCTCCTCCTCGGCGAGCCGTTGCACCTCGGCGTAGCGCGGGTCGAGGGTGGCAATGGTCCAGCCGAGCGGCCGCGCCTTCGGGCCGACGCTGCGCAGCATGCCGATGCGGCACCCGCGCGGGCCCGGCGGGCAGCCGAGTTCCCGGGCGGTGGCGATGTCGAGCACCACCTCCTCGCTGCCGACGATCCGGCGATCCATGAAGGGGACAATGCCGACATTCGGCGTCGTGCCGAACCCATGCCTGGAGCTCGCGCTACCGATGAAGCGAAGAACCTTCTCCCATCTCCTGGCCGCGACTGCGGCTTCCGGTGTGGCCTGGGTGCCGGGCCTCGTCTCGGCCCAGCCGCGCCCGGCGGGATACCCGACCAAGCCGGTGACCATCGTCGTTGCCTTTGCCGCCGGGCAGAGCGGCGACGTGCTCGCGCGGGTGCTCGGCGAGCACCTCGGCCGCACCTGGGGCCAGGCCCTGGTGGTCGACAACAAGGCCGGTGCCGGCGGCACCCTCGGCAGCCGCGCCGCCGCTTCGGCAGTGGCCGACGGCTACACGCTGCTGCTGGGATCGAGCGGCCCGCTCGCGGTCGCGCCCAACCTGTATGCCAACGTCGGCTACAACCCGCGCGAGCTCACCCCGATCATGAACGTGGCCGGGGTCGCCCAAGCCCTGGTGGTGCCGGCGAACTCCCGGTTCAAGACCTTGCAGGAGTTCCTTGCCGCGGCCAAGGCGGAGCCGGCCAAGCTGAGCTACGGCTCGGGCGGCGTCGGTTCCTTCCAGCACCTGACCTTCGAGCTGCTGAAGCAGCGCAGCGGCGCCAACGTGCTGCACGTCCCCTACAAGGGCAGTGCGCCTGCGTACAACGACCTCTTCGGCGGCCAGCTGCAGGCGATGTTCGACTCGCTGCCGGCGGTGCTGCCGCATGCTCGCAGCGGCAAGGCCCGCGTGCTCGCGGTCTCGACGGCGCAGCGGGTGCCGCAGCTGCCGGACGTGCCGACCGTCGCCGAAAGCGGCTTTCCCGGCTTCGACGCGCTCGGCTGGCTCGGCATCGTGGCGCCGAAGGGCGTCGATCCGGCGATCCGCGAGCGGCTCAACGCCGATCTGAAGGCCGTGCTCGCCAACGAGGCGGTCCGGACGCAGCTGACCGGGCTCGGCATGATCGTGCTGGCCAGCTCGACCGACGAGTTCGCGAAATTCATCGACGCCGAGCTCACCAAGTGGGGCCAGGTGATCAAGACCGGCGGCATCACCGTCGAATAGCACAGACAAGCAGGCAGGGCACACCCATGCGCATCACACAGGTTCGGGAGCTGGCAGTCCGGCTCGAGGGCAACGTCGCCAATGCGGTCGTCAACTTCGCCGAGCACACCGTCTCGCTGGTGGCGGTGTTCACCGACGTCATTCGGCAAGGCCGCCCGGTGGTCGGCGTCGGCTTCAACTCGATCGGCCGCTATGCGCAGAGCGGCATCATCCGCGACCGCATGATCCCGCGCCTGATGGCGGCGCCTGCGGATGCGCTGCTCGCGTCCGGCGGCGATGCCTTCGATCCGGCCAAGGTCCTGGCGACAGTCATGCGCAACGAGAAGCCGGGCGGCCACGGCGACCGTGCCGGCGCGGCCGCGGCGATCGAGCACGCGATTTGGGACCTCAACGCGAAGCTCGCCGACGAGCCGGCCTACGTCACCATCGCCCGCGGCTTCGGCCGCCAGCCGACCGAGGGCTCGGTCGAGGTCTACACCGGCGGCGGCTACTACTACGCCGCCGACGCCGGGCAGACGCTGACCGACGAGTTCCAGCGCTACCGCGACATGGGCTTCGAGAGCTTCAAGATGAAGATCGGCGGCGCGCCGCTGGCCACCGACATGAAGCGCATCGAGGAGGCCCTGGCGGCAGCCGGCGGCGGCGATCACCTGATGGTCGATGCCAACGGCCGCTTCGACCTCGAGACCGCGCTGGCCTATGCGAAGGAGCTGAAGCCGCTGAAGCTGCGCTGGTTCGAGGAGATCGGCGACCCGCTCGACTACCAGCTCAACCGCGAGGTGATCGAGGCCTACGGCGAGCCGGTCGCGACCGGCGAGAACCTCTTCTCGACCATCGACACCTTGAACCTGGTGCGCTTCGGCGGCATGCGGCCGGGGCGCGACGTGTTCCAGATGGACGCCGGCCTGAGCTACGGCATCACCGAATACGGCCGGATGCTCGAGGTGCTCGAGTCGAATGGCTACGACCGCGAGTTCGCCATTCCGCACGGTGGGCACCTGATCAACCTGCACACCGTCGTCGGCCTCGGCCTGGGCGCGTGCGAGGCCTACCCGGGCGTTTTCCAGCCGTTCGGGGGCTATGCCGATACGTGCAGGATCGAGAAAGCGCGGGTGCGCCCGAGCGACGCTCCCGGCTTCGGGCTGGAGGAGAAGCCTTCGCTGGCGCCCTTGATTGCGCAGTTGATCGCCTGATCGCTGTCGCGGCTGCCTCCGCTACGGCGGGCAGCCGAGCATCAAGGCCGCAGCCGCGCCAGCACCTTCATGCCACTCTCGCCCGGCCGCACGACGACGGCTTCGCCTGTCGACGCGCCGGCGCCGGTCAGCGCCGAGATGTTGACCTGGTGCGTCACCACCACCAGCACCCCGGGGCCGCGCCAGCGCTCGATCAGCGCCCGTGCCGCGGCGGTGCGGGCCGGCTCGCGCTCGCGGTCCTCGAAGAACGAGTCGAACAGCGCCTCATCGCGCACCTTGCCGGGAAAGGCCAGCTCGGCAGTTTCGCGGGTGCGGCACCAGCGCGAGGTGACCACTGCGGCGACGGCAATGCCGCGGCGGGCGAACTGCTCGCCGATGCGCCGCGCCTGCGCCCGGCCGGCTTCGCTGAGGTTGCGCTGCGTTCGGCAGTCGTCGAGCCTGAAACCCGGCGGATCGCCGATGCCGGGCGCGTCGGCATGCCGCATCAGCGCGACGCTGCCGTCGCTCAGCTGCGACCAGCCGTCTTCGGCTGCCCCGGCGAACGCGGGCGCAGCGACGAGCAGCGCCGCCAGGAAGCGGCGACGGCCGCCAGCGGCGAGCAGGCGCCTCATCCCTGCAGCGTCGCCATGTCGATGACGAAGCGGTACTTGACATCGCTTTTCAGCATCCGCTCGTAGGCGGTCTCGATCTCGTCCATGCGGATCATCTCGATGTCCGAGACGATGCCGTGCTCGGCGCAGAAGTCGAGCATCTCCTGCGTCTCGCGGATGCCGCCGATCAGCGAGCCGGCGAGGCGCCGGCGCTTGAAGATCAGGTTGAAGACGCCCGGCGAGGGATGCGGCGACGCCGGCGCGCCGACCAGCGTCATCGTGCCGTCGAGCTTGAGCAGCACCAGGAAGGCGTCGAGGTCATGCGGCGCCGCGACGGTGTTGAGGATGAAGTCGAAGCTGCCGGCATGCGCGGCCATCTCGTCCGGGTTCTTCGAGACCACGACCTCCGATGCGCCGAGCCGCAGCGCATCCTCGCGCTTGTCGGGCGAGGTGGTGAACAGCACCACCTGCGCGCCCATCGCGGCGGCGATCTTCACGCCCATGTGACCGAGCCCGCCGAGGCCGACGATGCCGACCTTGTGGCCGGGGCCGACCTTCCATTCGCGCAGCGGCGAGTAGGTGGTGATGCCGGCGCAGAGCAGCGGCGCCACCGCGGCCAGCTGCGCTTCGTCGTGCGCAATGTGCAGCACGAACGATTCGCGCACCACGATGCGGTCGGAGTAGCCGCCGTAGGTGTTCTCGCCGGCGCCGAAGGCGTGGCCGTTGTAGGTGCCGATGAAGCCGTTGTCGCAGTACTGCTCGAGGCCGTCGCCGCAGGGCCTGCAGTGCTGGCAGCTGTCGACCATGCAGCCGACGCCGACCAGCTCGCCGAGGCGGAACTTCGACACCTGCTCGCCGACGGCGCTGACCCGGCCGACGATCTCGTGCCCGGGCACCGACGGGTAGAGCGTGTTCTGCCACTCGTTGCGCGCGGTGTGCAGGTCGGAGTGGCAGACGCCGCAGTAGAGGATGTCGATCGCGACATCGCCGGGCCCCGGCGAGCGGCGCTCGAAGCGGAACGGCGCGAGGCGGGATTTCGGGCGAGGTGGCAGCGTAGCCGAGGGCTTGGGTCATGGCAGGAAGGAGTAGCCGAGTCGCGGCGATCCTAGCGGTTGCGGCAAAGCCGCCAGCGGCGCCGGTCTTCCAGCGGTCAGGCCAGCACCTCCAACGGCACGGAGAATCGCTTTGCCAAGGCCTTGACCTGGCGCAGATTGAGCTGGCGCTTGCCCGCCAACACGGCGCTGACCACGCTTTGAGCGCCCACCTCGGGCAGATCGGACTGCTTCAATCCGTGCTCTTCCATGAGACCCGCCAGAACGCTGGCCTGAGTGCTCGTGTCAGGCCAGGGATGCACACGGTCTTCATAGCTGCGGATTCGATCGGCGAGCAGATCGACCAGCCCGCCCAACGGATGCGCGGGATCGCGCGCGACCTCGTCGAAAACCTGATCGACGAAAGCCAGGGCACGTTCGTACTGTTGCTCGTCGAGGATCGGCGTCCCGATGCCCAGAGCCTCGTGCAGCGCCACCCAATGAGAAGCCACATCCCGGAGATTCACTTCCAGGCCTCCTTGTCGTAGTCGCCATGTGTCAGCACGGCCTTGATCCACATCGTGCGGCGGAAGAAATCGATGGCGGCGACCAGGCGAAACTTGTTGCCACCGATGTTGAACACGTAGCGATCTCCAACCTTGTCGACCGCGGGGAAGACGGCTCGAAGTTCTGCGAAGTTGGCGAAGCTTCCCTTTTCGACCTTGTGCCTGAGGTCCTTCAGAGGCTGCTCTGCCGCGGCGTGCAATGCGGCGAAGTCGCGAAGCGCCTTGTTGGAGATCAGCTTCGTCGGCCCGACTCGACTTTATAGCAGTTTGCTATTTTGTTTTTGAAGCGCCAACCGGCGACGGGCTGCAGCGGGACCCTCAAGTCGAAGCGGTGGCAAAAACAAGCCCGAAGCAGACGCCACCAACCTCGCGGTTCTCGACCCGTACCGCCCCGCCATGCAACTTCATGATGGCCGCGACGATTGCCAGGCCGAGGCCCGAGCTGCCCGGGTCGCGCGCCGGCGGGTCGTCCGCCCGGTAGAAGCGGTCGAAGAGCCGCGGCAGGTGCTCGGCGGCGATCGGCGGGCCCTGGTTGACGACCTCGAGGCGGGCGCCGTGGCCGTCCTCCGCGCAGGCGACGCGCACCGGCGACGCCGGGTCGCCGTGGCGCAGCGCATTGCTCAGCAGGTTGCCGATCGCGCGCTGCACCAGGCCGCGGTCGGCCGTCACCCGGGCGCTGCCGTCGACGGCGATCGTCACGCCGCGCTCGTCCGCCAGCGGCTGCAGGAAGTCGGCGACGGTTCTCGCCTCGTCCGCCAGGTCGAATCCGGCGAGGTCGAGCGCACCGCCGGCGTCATCGGCCCGGGCGAGGAACAGCATGTCGCCGACCAGCCGCGACAGCCGCTGCAGCTCGTCGACGTTGCCGGCGAGCAGGTCGACGAGCTGGTCGGCGCTGCGCGGCTGCGAAAGCGCCACCTGCGTGCGGCCGAGCAGGGTGGCGAGCGGCGTGCGGATCTCGTGCGCCAGGTCGCCCGAGAACTCGGACAGGCGGCGCACGCCGTCGTCGAGGCGGTCGAGCATCGCGTTGAAGCGCGCCGCCGGCTCGTGCAGCTCGGCGGGCAGGCCGGCAGGGTCGATCCGTGCGTCGAGCGCCTGGGTCGACACGCCGGACGCCGCATCGGCGAAGCGGCGCAGCGGCCGCAGCCCCCAGGCGGCGATGCCGAGCGCGCCGCCGAAGACGAGCGCCAGTGCGAACGGCGCTGCTGCCGCGGCGGTCAGCAGCAGCCCCTTCAGCAGCTGGCGGTCGGCGCTGCGGTCGACGCTCAGCACCACCTCGACCGAGCTGCCGTCGCGTGTGGCGCCGGCCGCCGCGAGCGAGAGCATCGTCCGGCCGTCGCGCCGTTCGCGCCAGTCGAGGAAGGAATCGACCGCCCAGGTGTCGTTCCTCAGGCGGACCAGCGATTCGCTGGCTTCGGGGCTGAAGGCGACGAGCGTTTCGCCTTGGGCCGCGGCGACTGCGAGGTGCAGTTCGGCACGGCCGCTGACGAGCTCGACCAGCGTGAACGCCTGGTCGCGCACGGCGCCCGCGTCGTCGAGCTGACCGAGAAGATGCCGTGCCTGCTCGACCTTGTCCCGCAACACCAGGCGCTGCCGCGCGTCGAGCTCGCGCGAGAGCGTGACGACCGAAAAGCCCAGCACCGCGACCGCCAGCAGCAAGCCGAGCAGCGCCACCCGCCACGCCAGCCGCCAGGCCAGGCTGCGCGGCTTCACCGGCGCGGCTCGAGCACGTAGCCGACGCCGCGCACAGTGTGGATCAGCTTGTCGGCGAAGGGCTCGTCGACCTTGGCGCGCAGCCGGCGCACCGCCACCTCGACGACGTTGCTGTCGGAATCGAAATGGATGTCCCAGACCAGCGAAGCGATCTGGGTTCGCGACAGCACCTGGCCGGCCCTGCGAACCAGCAGCGCGAGCAGCGCGAATTCCTTGGCCGACAGGTCGATCCGCTGGCCGGCGCGCACCGCGCGGTGCCGCAGCGGGTCGAGCTCGAGGTCGGCCACGCGCAGCGCCTCGGGCGGCGCCGCGCTGCCGCGCTTGAGCAGCGCCCGCACACGGGCAAGGAACTCGGGAAACTCGAACGGCTTGACCAGGTAGTCGTCGGCGCCGAGCTCGAAGCCGCGCAGCTTGTCGTCGGTGAGACCGCGCGCGGTCAGCATCAGCACCGGGGTCTGCTTGGCGCTGCGCAAGGCGCCGAGCACGGCAAAGCCGTCGATGCCCGGCAGCATGACGTCGAGCACGACCAGGTCGTGGTCGCCGTGCGCCGCGGCATGCAGGCCGTCGGTGCCGCTCGCCGCCAGCTCGACCGTGTAGCCGCTTTCGGCGAGGCCCTGGCGCAGATAGGCGGCGGCGCGCGGTTCGTCTTCGATGACCAGGATTTTCATGAGGCTGAGCTTGCGCCGGGGACGGCAGATGACCGAAGCGTTATCTGCCGGCCAGCGCCGCGTCGGCGAGGTGTCCGCAGAATGCCGGGTTCGATCCTCGACGCACCGCGCCTTGCGACCTTACACGCAGACCCATCGAACGATGAACCGGGCCCCCTTGCGCGCTGTGCTGGCGCTGCTGCTTGCCGGCTGGCTCGGCCAGGCCGTCGCGCAGGCGGACGGTTCCGCGCCGCTGACGCTCGCCGGCGCGGTGCGCCTGGCCGAAGTGCGCTCGCAGGCGCTGGTGGCCGCCGATGCGCAGCTGCAGGCGGCCCGCCAGCGGGCGTTCGGCGCGGGCGAACTGCCCGATGCCAACCTGCGCCTGGGCATCACCAACCTGCCGATCAACGGCAGCGACCGCTTCAGCCTGTCGCGCGACTTCATGACCATGCGCTCGATCGGCGTAATGCAGGAGCTGACCGCCGCCGACAAGCGGCGCGCGCGGGTGCGCCGGGCCGATCGCGAGGTCGAGCTCGGCCTGGCCGAGCGGCAGGTCCAGCTGGCCGAGCTGCAGCGCGAGACGGCGCTCGCCTGGATCGACCGCTCGTCGTTCGAGTCGATCGGCGAGCTGCTGGCGCGCCAGCTCGCCGAAGCCGAGCTGCTGGTGCAGGCCGCCGAGGCCAGCTACCGGGCCGCTCGCGGCGCGCAGCCCGAGGTCTTCGCCGCCCGCGGCGCTGCCGCGATGCTGCAGGACCGCATGGCCGAGAACCAGCGGCGCATCGCCACCGCCACCGTCCAGCTGGTGCGCTGGGTCGGCGAAGCCGGCGAGGGGCCGATCGCAGGACGTCCGCCGGCGGACGTCCTGCCCTTCGGCAGCGAGACGCTCGACGCCCACCTGGCCCACCATCCGATGCTGCAGCTCGCCGCCGGCCGCGAGGCGGCGGCCGAGGCCGAGGTCGAGGTCGCACGGCTGGCGCGCGGCAGCGACTGGAGCGTCGAAGTGATGCTCAGCCAGCGCGGCTCGGCCTACAGCGACATGGCGTCGATCCAGTTCTCGCGGCCGCTGCAGTGGAACGCCGGCCGCCGCACCGACAGCGAGCTGGCCGCACGGATCGCGCTGCGAGAGCAGGCCCGGGCCGCGACCGAGGAGCGGCTGCGGACGCACCTCAGCGAGGCGCGCAGCGGCATCGTCGAATGGCGCAGCCTGCGCGAGCGTGCCGCGGCCTACGGGCGCAGTCTGCTGCCGCTGGCCCGCCAGCAGGCCGAGTCGGCACTCGCCGGCTACGGCGGCGGCTCGGGCAGCCTGGCGTCGGTGCTCGAAGCCCGTCGCATGGAGCTCGACACCCGGATGGAGCAGCTGCGGCTCGAGACCGAGTCGGCGCGGGCCTGGGCCCGGCTGGTCTACCTGGTGCCGGCCAACGTCGACATGGGCACCATGCACACCACACCGTCCGGCGGAGCACCGAAATGAAGACGCGCTCGAGAAAGCCGGCGATCGTCGCCGCGGCGGTCGCCGCCCTGCTGCTGGTCGCCGCCGGCGGCTGGGGCCTGTACCGGCTGGGTGCCTCGCACGCCTCGCATGGCGGGGCGATGCAGGCCGGCGCGGGCCTGTCGGCCGACGCCGGCGACGATTCCATCGCCGCCGGCGAGGCCGCCACCCGGCGCCACCTGCAAAGCGGCCTCAAGGCCGGCGACGTCGACCCGGCGACCGGCCGCCAGGTCCTCTACTACCACGACCCGATGGTGCCGGGAAAGCGCTTCGACGCGCCGGGCAAGTCGCCGTTCATGGACATGATGCTGGTGCCGGTCTACGCCGGTGCCGCGGCCGACAGCGGCACGGTTTCGGTCAGCCCGCGGATGCAGCAGAGCCTGGGCATCCGCACCGCGCCGGTCGAGCAGGGCACGCTCGCGCCGCAGGTCGAGGCGGTCGGCACGGTGGCCTGGAACGAGCGCGACCAGGTGCTGCTGCAGGCCCGCGCCGCCGGCTTCGTCGAGAAGCTGCATGTGCGCGCCGCGCTCGACCGGGTCGCCGCCGGGCAACCGCTGGTCGAGCTCTACGTGCCGGACTGGGTCGCGGCGCAGGAGGAGTTTCTCGCCCTGCGCCGCATGCAGGGCGAGCGGCTGGCGCCGCTGGTCGAGGCGGCGCGGCTGCGCATGCGCCAGGCCGGAATGAGCGAGGCGCAGATCCGCGCGGTCGAGGCCGGCGGCAGCGTGCGCCGCACCGTCACCCTGACCGCGCCGCGAGCCGGCGTGGTGACCGAGCTGATGGTCCGCGAAGGCATGAGCCTGCCGGCTGGTGCCGACCTGATGCGCATCAACGGGCTGTCGACCGTCTGGGTGCATGCCGAGGTGCCGGAAAGCCAGGCGGCACGGCTGCGGCCCGGTGCGCGGGTCGAGGCCCGCACGCCGCTCGGCGGGCCACCGCTCGCCGGCCGGGTGCAGGCGCTGCTGCCCGAGGTCAGCGCCGGCACCCGGACGCTGCGCGCGCGGATCGAGCTGCCGAACCCCGGCGGGCGGCTGACGCCAGGGCTCTTCGTCAGCCTGAACCTCGATTCGGCCGCTGCCGCCGGCGCCACCGCGCCGCTGCTGGTGCCGAGCGAAGCGGTGATCCAGACCGGCCGGCGCAGCGTGGTGATGGTGGCCGAAGGGGAAGGCCGCTACCGGCCGGTCGAGGTCGAGCTCGGCGCCGAGTCGAACGGCCGCAGCGAGATCCGCAAGGGCCTGCAGGCCGGCCAGTCGGTGGTGGTCTCCGGGCAGTTCCTGCTCGATTCGGAGGCCAGCCTGCGGGTCGGTCGAGACCCGCTCGACGCCGATGCCGGCCGCCGCGGCGTCGGGTGGGGCGATGGGTGCCATGGGCGCGATGCCGTCGATGGCAGCCAACCCGGCTTCGCCGGCAGCCTCGGCACCGGCACCGCGGGGCGAGGCTGCCACCGCCGCGGGTTCGGCGGCCGCAAGCGCCGGCGCCGAGCACCGCAGCACCGGCCGCATCGAATCGGTCGATGCCGACGGCGTGATGCTCGAGCACCCGCCCATACCCACGATCCGGTGGGGTTCGATGACCATGCTCTTCCTCAAGCCCAAGGCAGGGCTGCCGGCCGGCGTGCGGCCCGGTGCACAGGTCGAGTTCTCGTTCCGCATGACCGATGACGGGCCGCTGCTGACGCGCATCGAACCGGCGCCCGCCAAGCGATGATCGCCGCGCTGATTCGCGCGTCGATCGCCAACCGGTTCCTGGTGCTGATCGCCACCGCGCTGCTCGCCGGCTGGGGCGCGTGGTCGGTGCTGCGCACGCCGCTCGATGCCATCCCCGACCTTTCGGACGTGCAGGTCATCGTGCGCACCAGCTACCCGGGGCAGGCGCCGCAGATCGTCGAGAACCAGGTCACCTATCCGCTGGCGACGACCATGATGTCGGTGCCCGGCGCGAAGACGGTGCGCGGCTACTCGTTCTTCGGCGACTCGTTCGTCTACATCCTCTTCGACGACGACACCGACCTCTACTGGGCACGCTCGCGGGTGCTCGAGTACCTGAACCAGGTGCAGGGCCGGCTGCCGGCGAGTGCCCGGCCGGCACTCGGCCCGGACGCCACCGGCGTCGGCTGGATCTACCAGTACGCGCTGGTCGACCGCAGCGGCAAGCACGACCTGGCGCAGCTGCGCGCGTTGCAGGACTGGTTCCTGAAGTACGAGCTGAAGTCGGTGCCCGACGTGGCTGAGGTGGCCTCGGTCGGCGGCATGGTGCGCCAGTACCAGGTGCAGCTCGATCCGCGCAAGCTGCAGGCCTTCGGCATCGCGCACACGCAGGCGATCGCGGCGATCCGCGGCGCCAACCAGGAGACCGGCGGCTCGGTGCTCGAGCTCGGCGAGGCCGAGGTGATGGTGCGCGCCAGCGGCTACCTGTCGAGCCTGGAGGACTTCCGCCGCATTCCGCTGTCAAGCACCGATGCCGGCGTGTCGGTGCGGCTCGGCGACGTGGCGCGGATCCAGCTCGGGCCCGAGATGCGCCGTGGCATCGGCGAGCTCGATGGCGAGGGCGAGGTCGCCGGCGGCATCGTCGTCATGCGCTCGGGCAAGAACGCGCTGGCGACGATCGAGGCGGTGAAGGCGCGGCTGGAGCAGCTCAAGCCGGGCCTGCCGCCCGGCGTCGAGATCGTCACCACCTACGACCGCTCGGGCCTGATCGAGCGCGCGGTGGCGAACCTCGGCTTCAAGCTGCTCGAGGAGTTCCTGGTCGTCGCCGTCGTCTGCTGGCTGTTCCTGTTCCACCTGCGGTCGGCGCTGGTGGCGATCGTCTCGCTGCCGCTCGGCATCCTGGCGGCCTTCATCGTCATGCGCCAGCAGGGCGTCAACGCCGACATCCTGTCGCTCGGCGGCATCGCCATCGCCATCGGCGCGATGGTCGATGCCGCGGTGGTGATGATCGAGAACGCGCACAAGCACATCGAGCGCTGGCACCACGGGCATCCCGGCCGCGAGCTGCGCGGCGACGACCAGTGGCGGGTGATCGGCAACGCCGCCGCCGAGGTCGGCCCGGCGCTGTTCTTCTCGCTGCTGATCATCACCCTGTCGTTCATCCCGGTGTTCACCCTGCAGGCGCAGGAAGGGCGGCTGTTCGCGCCGCTGGCCTTCACCAAGACCTATGCGATGGCGGCGGCCGCGGCGCTGTCGGTGACGCTGATCCCGGTGCTGATGGGGTACCTGATCCGCGGCCGCATCCCGGACGAGCAGCGCAATCCGCTGAACCGGGTGCTGATCCGGGGCTACCGGCCGCTGCTCGAAGCGGTGCTGCGCTGGCCCAAGGCGACGCTCGCCGGTGCCGCGCTGCTGCTGCTGGCGAGCCTCTGGCCGCTGACGCAGCTCGGCGGCGAGTTCATGCCGCCGCTGGACGAGGGCGACCTGCTCTACATGCCGACGGCGCTGCCGGGCCTGTCGGCCGGCAAGGCGGCCGAGCTGCTGCAGCAGACCGACCGGCTGATCAAGACGGTGCCGGAAGTCGCCACCGTCTACGGCAAGGCCGGACGCGCCGAGACCGCCACCGACCCGGCGCCGCTCGAGATGTTCGAGACGACGATCCAGTTCAAGCCGCCGGCCGAGTGGCGCCCCGGCATGACCATGGCCAGGCTGATCGACGAGCTCGACCGCACGGTGCAGGTGCCGGGCCTGGCCAACATCTGGGTGCCGCCGATCCGCAACCGCATCGACATGCTCGCCACTGGCATCAAGAGCCCGGTCGGCGTCAAGGTGGCCGGCGCGAAGCTGGAGGAGATCGACCGCCTGACCGGCGAGATCGAGCGCATCGTCAAGCGGGTGCCCGGCGTCTCGTCGGCCTTCGCCGAGCGCCTGACCGGCGGGCGCTATGTCGACGTGACCATCGACCGCGACGCGGCCGCGCGCTTCGGCATGAACATCGACGACGTGCAGTCGGTCGTCGCCTCGGCGATCGGCGGCGAGAACGTCGGCGAAACGGTCGAGGGGCTGGCGCGCTTTCCGATCAACGTGCGCTATCCGCGCGAGCTGCGCGACTCGCTGCAGGCGCTGCGCGAGCTGCCGGTGGTCACCGCCAAGGGTGCGCGCATCGTCCTCGGCGACCTGGCGAAGCTGCGCATCACCGACGGCCCGCCGATGCTGCGCAGCGAGAACGCGCGGCTGGCCGGCTGGGTCTATGTCGACATCCGCGGCCGCGACCTGCGTTCGGCGGTGGTCGACATGCAGGCCGCGGTGAAGCGCGACCTGCGTTTGCCGGCGGGCTACTCGGTCGCCTGGTCGGGGCAGTTCGAGTTCCTCGAACGGGCGACGGCGCAGCTGAAGATCGTGGTGCCGTTCACCCTGGCGATCATCTTCGTGCTGCTCTACCTCACCTTCGGCCGCTTCGACGAGGCGCTGCTGATCATGGCCACGCTGCCGTTCGCGCTGGTCGGCGGCGTCTGGCTGCTCTGGCTGCTCGGCTACAACCTGTCGGTGGCCGGCGCGGTCGGCTTCATCGCGCTGGCCGGGGTGGCGGCCGAGTTCGGCGTCATCATGCTGCTCTACCTGAAGCAGGCCTGGGAAGAGCACCGGACGCGCGGCGGTGCCAGCGAGCAGGCGCTGCTCGACTCGATCGTCGACGGCGCGGTGCTGCGGGTGCGGCCGAAGGCGATGACGGTGGCGGTGATCCTCGGCGGCCTGCTGCCGATCCTGTGGGGCGCCGGCACCGGCTCCGAGCTGATGCAGCGCATTGCCGCGCCGATGGTCGGCGGCATGATCAGCGCGCCGTTGCTGTCGTTGTTCGTGATTCCCGCAGCGTACCTGCTGATGCGCCGGCGAGACCTGCGTGCAGCGGCCAACGGCCGCAGCGTCGCAGCGCATGGCGCTGCGCAGGGCAGCACGCCTGCGGCCGAGGCGCCGATCGGCTGATCCCGCGGTTTGCCCGGCCGGGCTCCCGGCCAGGTTCAGGAATCGGTGCGGCCGGCCCGGTTGCCTCGTCTGGTGGCCCGGCGGTACATGCGCATGAATGGTGTTGCCGACGAGCCGTGCAGCACCACCGACAGCGCGATCGTCATCAGCGTCGCGTCGACCAGCAGGCGCATGTCCTGGGCATGCGCATCGGCTGCGCCGTGCGAAATCGCGTAGGTGAGGTAGTACAGCGAGCCGATTCCGCGGATGCCGAACCAGGCGGCAAAGCGGCGCTGCGTGCGCGACAGCGACAGGCGGCGGGTGGTAATCCATACCGCCAAGGGCCGCACGACGAAGATCAGCGCCAGTGCGATGCCGACGCTCGCCAGCGAAGCCCTTTGCAGGCTGAGCAGGCTGCCGATGATCAGCATGACGGCGAGTTCGGCGAGCTTCTCGAGGTCGAGCGTGAAGTCGAGCAGCGCCTTCGCCGTGTACGCCGACGATTTGGCCGGGCTCTCCGCGGCTTCGCGGGTGCTGGTCGGGACCTCGTGCCGGTCCTGGTTGTGCTGGTGCTCGACATGGCGCAGCGACAGCCCGGCGGCGAAGACCGCCAGGAAGCCGTACGCGGCAATCTCGAGCGCCACGCCGTAGGTCAGTGCGATCAGGCCGAGCGTGAGGAAGCTCTCCATGCCGAAGGCGTGGTGCTTGTGGCGCAGGTAGACGACCGCCTTGCCGAAGCCCCAGCCGAAAGCCCAGCCGAGCGCGAGGCCGGCGGTCGTTGCCCAAACCAGGTCGACCGCCACCCAGCGCCAGCCACCGGCGCCGAGTTCGTGAACGCCCAGCACGCCCAGCGCCAGCATCACGAACGGGAAAGCGGTGCCATCGTTGAGCCCACCCTCGCCACTGAGGCTGACGCGCAGCCGGTCGCGATCGGCGGTGTCGTCGACCTGCACTTCGGATGCGAGCACCGGATCGGTCGGCGCGAGCACCGCTCCCAGCAGCAGCGCCGCGCCGAGCGAGAGCCCGACGCCCCAGCCGAGCGCCGTCATCAGCGCGATGGTGACGATCATCGTCACCGTGGCCATCGTCAGCGGCGCCAGCCAGAGGCGGTCGGTCAGGTGCATGCGCATGCGCAGGCCGACGCCGAACAGCGAGATCAGCACCGCCACCTCGGTCAGGCGCTCGATCAGGCCGGCGTCGCCGACGGCGTCGAGGCGCAGCATGCCGGCCACTTGCGGGCCGACCAGGTAGCCGACGATCAGGTACAGCGCGGCGGTGCTCACCGGCAGCGACTTGCGGAACGTGTCCGAGACGGCGATCAGGATCAGCAGGCCGCCGATGACCAGGCACCAGGTTTCGAACATGGGAAAACTCGGGTGCCGGTTCAGTCGGGCAACACGACTTCGAGCAGCCGGTCGAGCCCGCCGTCGTCGATCGCCACCATCGCCTGCTCGCGCACCCTGGGCTTGGCGTGGTAGGCGACCGAAAGGCCTGCCACGCCCATCATCGGCAGGTCGTTGGCGCCGTCGCCGACGGCGATGGCCTGGCGCGGCTCGATGCCGAGCGCGGCGCAGGTATCGAGCAACATGCGCCGCTTCTCGGCACCGTCGCAGATGTCGCCCCAGGGCTGGTCGACCATCTTTCCGGTCAGCTTGTCGTCGGCGATCCCGAGCACGTTGCTGCGGGTGAAGTCGAAACCGAGCCGGTCGCGCACCCGGTCGGTGAAGTAGGTGAAGCCACCCGAAACCAGCAGCGTCTTCAGCCCGGCGCGCTTGCAGGCGGCGACCAGCGCCTCGGCGCCGGGGTTGAAGCGCAGCCGTTGCTCGAACACCTGCTGCAGCGCGGTTGCCGGAACGCCTTCGAGCAGCGCCACCCGGCGGCGCAGGCTTTCCTTGTAGTCGGCGATCTCGCCGCGCATCGCCGCCTCGGTGATCGCCGCCACCTCGGCCTTGCGCCCGGCGGCGTCGGCGATCTCGTCAACGCATTCGATGGCGATCAGCGTCGAGTCCATGTCGAAGGCGATCAGCCGGAATTCCGAAAGCCGCAGCGGCGGCGTGAAACCGCGGAGAACGAGGCCGGGAGCAGGGGTCGGGGTCATTCGGCGGGGCGGTCGCAGGGGGGCGCCGATTCTAGGAGCGGGGCGGCGGCCAGCGCGCGCGCATCGCTGTGGTCCTTCAGCGCGACGCCGGTGGCGCCGATGCGGTCGGCCTCGATGCAGAGCCACCACAGCTTGCGCGCCGCCGCGTCGATCGCCAGGCCCTGCGGCCGGACGTTCGAGATGCAGTTGCGCTCGGCGTCGGTTCGGCCCGGGCGCGGCCCGCGCGTCAGGTAGACGCCGAGGCTGTCGGGCGAACTGAGACCGGGGCGCTCGCCGATCAGCATGGCGACGAAGCGTGCCTTCGCGGCGTCGCCGACCCCGTCGCCGAGGGCCACGCGCGCCTGGGTGGCGATCGCCACCGGCCCGAGGCGCCAGCCGGGAGCTGCCTGGGAGCGAATCGCCAACGCCAGCGGCAGCGCATGGCGGCGGACCGCCAGCGCCGACAGGCCGTCGCCGACGACGAGCAGCAGATCGCAGCCGCTCGCCGGAGCGTCTTGCAGCAACGCGACACTGCGCTCGGACAGGCGCCGGCCGAGATCGGGCCGCAGCAGGTAGGTGGCGCGATCGGGCGCGGCGCTTTCGATGCGCAGCGTGGCGAAGCCGGCGGCCTCGAACTCCGCCTGCAGCGCCTCGGCGTCGAGCGCCAGGTGGACGGCGTCGCGCGCCTGGGCATGCGCGAGGCCGAAGTTCAGCTGTTCTGCGGTCGGGATGCTGACGCCGCTGCGGCCGAGGGCGATACGGGCGGGGGTGTGGGCGCGCAGCGAGGTCCAGGCGTCGGCGGTGGAAAGCGGCTCGCGCGGCGCCGGCGGCAGCGGACCGCCGGGATGCGCGGGTTCACCCGTCGAACTCATGCCGCAAGCCGCAGGTTGCGCATCTGCTGCAGCAGCGGATGGCCGGCACCGACGGGGAGCAGTTCGCCTGTGGCATCGGTGATTCCCATGCGCTGCAGCCAGGCCTCGAACTCCGGCGCGCGTTTCAGGCCCAGCAGGCGCCGCAGGTAGAGCGCGTCGTGGAACGAGGTGCTCTGGTAATTGAGCATCACGTCGTCGGCACCGGGAACGCCCATCAGGAACGGCAGCCCGGCGGTGGCCAGCAGCGTCATCAGCGTGTCCATGTCGTCCGAGTCGGCCTCGGCGTGGTTGGTGTAGCAGACGTCGCAGCCGAGCGGCACGCCGAGCAGCTTGCCGCAGAAGTGGTCCTCGAGGCCGGCGCGGATGATCTGCTTGCCGTCGTAGAGGTACTCCGGGCCGATGAAGCCGACGACGGTGTTGGTCAGCAGCGGCGAGAAGGCGCGCGCCACCGCATAGGCGCGGGCTTCGAGCGTCTGCTGGTCGACGCCGTGGTGTGCTTGTGCCGACAGCGCGCTGCCCTGGCCGGTTTCGAAGTACATGACGTTGTCGCCGATCGTGCCGCGGCGCAGCGACTGCGCCGCGTCGTGCGCCTCTTCCAGCAGCGCCAGGCTGACGCCGAAGCTGGCATTGGCTGCCTGGGTGCCGGCGATCGACTGGAACACCAGGTCGACCGGCGCGCCGGCCTCGATGGCCTGCAGCGTGTTGGTGACATGGGTCAGCACGCAGGTCTGCGTCGGCACCTCGAAGCGCTGCACCACCTCGTCGAGCCGCTGCAGCAGGTCGACCAGTGCGGGCACGCTGTCGCCGGCCGGGTTGATGCCGATGACCGCGTCGCCGGCGCCGTAGAGCAGGCCGTCGAGCAGCGAGGCGGCAATGCCGCGCGGGCTGTCGGTCGGATGGTTCGGCTGCAGCCGGACCGCCAGGTGGCCGGGCAGGCCGATGGTGTCGCGAAAGCGCGTGACGACGCGGCACTTGCGAGCGACCAGGATCAGGTCCTGGTTGCGCATCAGCTTGCTTACCGCCGCGGCCATCTCGGGCGTGATCCCCGGGGCCACGCGTCCGAGCGCCGACTCGTCGGCAAGGTCCGAAAGCAGCCAGTCGCGAAAGGCGCCGACGCTCAGGTGGGCGATTTCGGCAAAGGCGGCTGCGTCATGGCGATCGACGATCAGCCGGGTGACTTCGTCGGCCTCGTAGGGAATCAGCGCCTCGTCGAGGAAGCGTTGCAGCGGCAGATCGGCCAGGCACATCCTGGCCGCCATCCGCTCGACCGCGCTGCCCGCCGCAATGCCGGCCAGCTGGTCGCCCGAGCGCAGCGGCGTGGCCTTGGCGAGCAGCTCCTTCAGGTCGGCAAACGACCAGGCCTGCCCGGCAACGGTGTGGCGGTAGCGCATGGCCCGAGTATCGGCGCTGACATATCGGCGCTGGCTCCCGGCAGGAATCGACTGGAGCGCCTTGCCGAGCCGCTGCGCCGGTCGCGCGGCCACTGCCGCAAGCACGTCGGCTGCTATACATCCGCATGCCTTCCGTACACCCGCCCCGATTCCTCCTGCCGCTGGCGATCGCCGCGAGCCTCGCTGCGTGCGCGGTGGCCGAGCCGCCGTCGGCGCCGCCGCGTCGTCCGTCCGAGGTGCGCGCCGAGGTCGAATCGCTGTTGCCTGCGACCTTGCGCGACCGCACCGGCTGGGCCACCGACATCGCTGCCGCGTTCGCAGCGCTGCGGTTGGCGCCGAACACCCGCAACCTTTGCGCCGTGCTCGCGGTCACCGAGCAGGAGTCGACCTACCGCGCCGACCCGGCCGTGCCGCGGCTCGGCCAGCTGGCCTGGGGCGAAATCGAGAAGCGCGCCACGCAGGCGGGGGTGCCGATGCTGCTGGTGCGCGGTGCGCTGCAGATTCCGTCGTCGAACGGCCGCAGCTTCGCCGAGCGCATCGACTCGGCGAAGACCGAACGCGAGCTGAGCGAGGCCTTCGACGACTTCGTCGGCATGGCGCCGCTCGGCCGGCGCCTGTTCGGCAGCTACAACCCGGTGCGCACCGGCGGGCCGATGCAGGTGGGCATCGCCTTCGCCGAGCGGCATGCGCGCGAGAAGCCCTATCCGTATCCGGTGGCCGAGTCGATCCGCAACGAGGTCTTCAGCCGCCGCGGCGGGCTTTATTTCGGCATTGCGCACCTGCTCGACTACCCGGCCGACTACGCCGAGCCGATCCACCGCTTCGCCGACTTCAACGCCGGCCGCTGGGCCAGCCGCAACGCCGCATTCCAGAACGCCGTCAGCCTCGCATCCGGCATTCCGCTCGAGCTCGACGGCGATGTGCTTCGCGAGGGCAGCGAGGCCGGCGCCACCGAGCTGGCGGTGCGCACGCTCGCCGCGCGGCTCGACATCGGCAACGCCGCTGTGCGCAACGCGCTGGAGCAGGGCGACTCGGCCGAATTCAGCCAGACGCGGCTCTACCGCCAGGTGTTCGAACTGGCCGAGCGCATCGAACGACGCCCGCTGCCACGCGCAGTGATCCCGCAGATCAAGCTGTCGAGCCCGAAGATCACCCGCCCACTGACGACCGAGTGGTTCGCGCGGCGCGTCGACGAGCGGTGGAAGCGGTGCATGGGGCGGGGCGGGTGATCCCCGGCGTATCGGTCGCTGCTAACCGGCCGCGGCCGCCGCCACCACCTTCGGCACCCCCAGCGCCTTCAGCACGTCGCGGATCAGCTGCGCGCGGTCCTTGACTTCGGGGGTGTCGCGCTCGATGCGCAGCTTGTCGTTGCCGGCGAGCTTGATGTGTCGGTTCTTCTGCACCAGCTCGATGATGCGCAGCGGCTCGACCGGCGGGTTCGGCCGGAAGGCGATGACCATCAGCTTCGGGCCGGCGTCGATCTTCTGCACGCCGTAGGGCCGGGCGAGGACGCGCAGGCGGTGCACGTCGAACAGCGTCTGCCCTTGCGGCGGCAGCTTGCCGAAGCGGTCGGTGACCTCTTCGAGCAGCGCGTCGATCTGGCCCGGCTTCTCGGCGCTGGCGAGCCGCTTGTAGAGCGACAGCCGCGCATGCACGTCGCCGCAGTAGTCGTCCGGCAGCAAGGCCGGGGCGTGCAGGTTGATCTCGGTGGTCGCGGCGAAGCGGCGACAGCAGGTCCGGCTCATGGCCCGCCTTGAGCGAGCGCACCGCCTCGCCGAGCATCTCGTTGTAGAGCTGGAAGCCGACCTCGAGCATGTTGCCGCTCTGGTTCTCGCCCAGCACCTCGCCGGCGCCGCGGATCTCGAGGTCGTGCATCGCCAGGTAGAAGCCCGAGCCGAGCTCCTCCATCTGCTGGATCGCGTCGAGCCGCTGCGCCGCCTGCTTCGACAGGCCCTCGATGTCGGGCACCAGCAGGTACGCATAGGCCTGGTGGTGCGAACGGCCGACCCGGCCGCGCAGCTGGTGCAGCTGCGCCAGGCCGAACTTGTCGGCGCGGGCGATGACGATGGTGTTGGCGGTCGGCACGTCGATGCCGGTCTCGATGATCGTCGAGCAGAGCAGCACGTTGTGCCGCTGGGCGACGAAGTCGCGCATCACGCGCTCGAGCTCGCGCTCGGGCATCTGGCCGTGGGCGATGGCGATGCGCGCCTCGGGCAGCAGCTCCTGCAGCTTGTCGCGGCGGTGGCCGATGGTCTCGACCTCGTTGTGCAGGAAGTAGACCTGCCCGCCGCGCTTCAGCTCGCGCAGCACCGCCTCGCGGATCGTTGCGCTCGCCTCGCTGCGCACGAAGGTCTTGATCGCCAGCCGCCGCTGCGGCGCGGTGGCGATCACCGACAGGTCGCGCAGGCCCTCGAGCGCCATGCCGAGCGTGCGCGGGATCGGCGTCGCGGTCAGCGTCAGCACGTCGACCTCGGCACGCAGCGCCTTCATCGCCTCCTTGTGGCGCACGCCGAAGCGGTGCTCCTCGTCGATGACGAGCAGGCCGAGGCGCTTGAACTTGACGCTCGCCGACAGCAGCTTGTGCGTGCCGACGACGATGTCGACGGTGCCGTCCTCGATGCCCGGCGATCGCCGCCTTGACCTCCTTCGGCGAACGGAAGCGCGACAGCTCGGCGACCTTCACCGGCCACTTGCCGAAGCGGTCGGAGATGTTCTGGAAGTGCTGCTCGGCGAGCAGCGTCGTCGGCGCGAGGATCGCCACCTGCTTGCCGCCGGTCACGGCGACGAACGCGGCGCGCAGCGCGACCTCGGTCTTGCCGAAGCCGACGTCGCCGCAGATCAGCCGGTCCATCGGCCGCGGCGAGACCATGTCCTGGATCACCGCGTGGATGGCGGCCTGCTGGTCGGGCGTCTCCTCGAAGCCGAAGCTGGTCGCGAACGCCTCGTAGTCGTGCGGCGCGAAGCGGAAGGCGTAGCCCTCGCGCGCGGCCCGGCGGGCGTAGAGGTTGAGCAGCTCGGCCGCCGTGTCGCGCACCTGCTCGGCGGCGCGGCGCTTGGCCTTGTCCCACTGGGGCGAGCCGAGGCGGTGCAGCGGCGCCTCGTCCGCGCTGACCCCGGTGTAGCGGCCGATCAGGTGCAGCTGCGCCACCGGCACGTAGAGCGTCGCCTTGTCGGCGTATTCGAGGTGCAGGAACTCCGAGTTGCCGTCGCCGAGATCGATGTGCCGCAGGCCGACATAGCGGCCGATGCCGTGGTTGATGTGCACCACCGGGTCGCCGGGCTTCAGCTCCGACAGATCGCGGATCAGCGCGTTGACGTCGCTGGCCGGCTCCTGCTTGCGGCGGCGCCGCGCCGACGGCGCGGTCGCGAACAGCTCGGTTTCGGTGACGAACTCGACCGCGATGCTGCCTTCCGGCTCGGTCCAGAAGAAGCCTTCGGCGAGCGGCGCGACGGCGATCGCGAAATGTTCGCTGCCGGCCAGGAACTCGGCCAGCGAAGCCACGCTCGGCGGCTCGATCCGGCTGTCGCGCAGCAGCTCGAGCAGGCTTTCGCGGCGTCCGTCGGTCTCGGCGGCGATCAGCACCCGGTTCTGCGTCGATTTCAGATGCGCTTGCAGGCGCTGCAGCGGCTCGGCGCCACCGCGGTCGACACCGAGCTCGGGCAGCGGCCGCGCCCAGTCGGTGGCAGCGCGCTCGCGCAGCGCCAGCGTGGCGTGCGTTGCGGTGCGTGCGAAGAACTCGTCGATGCCGAGAAAGAGCGCCTCCGGCGGCAGGATCGGCCGCTCGCGGTCGTGCTGCAGGAAGCGATGCCGCTCGCGGGTGTCGGCCCAGAAGCGCTGCAGCGCCTGGTCGACTTCGCCGGTCAGCACCAGGGCAGCGTCCGGAGCCAGGTAGTCGAAGATCGTCGCCGTCTCGTCGAAGAACAGCGGCAGGTAGTACTCGATGCCGGCGGTGGCGATGCCGCTGGCGATGTCCTTGTAGAGGCGAACCTTGGTCGGGTCGCCCTCGATCTGCTCGCGCCAGCGCGAACGGAACGCGGTCCGCGCCGCGTCGTCCATCGGGAACTCGCGGCCGGGCAGCAGCCGCACCTCGGGCACCGGATAGAGGCTGCGCTGCGTGTCGGGGTCGAAGGTGCGGATCGAGTCGACCTCGTCGCCGAAAAGATCGACGCGGTAGGGCTGCGGCGAGCCCATCGGGAACAGGTCGATCAGGCTGCCGCGCACGGCGTACTCGCCCGGCGAGACGACCTGGCTGACGTGGCTGTAGCCGGCGAGCGTCAGCTGCGACTTCAGCCCGGCCTCGTCGAGCCGCGCACCTTGCGTGAAATGGAAGGTGTAGGCCGCGAGGAAGCTCGGCGGCGCGAGCCGCACCAGCGCGGTCGACGCCGGCAGCAGCACCAGGTCGACCTCGCGCTGGCGGATTCGCCAGAGCGTGGCGAGCCGCTCGGAGATCAGGTCCTGGTGCGGCGAGAAGGTGTCGTAGGGCAGCGTCTCCCAGTCCGGAAACACGGCGATTCGCAAGCCGGGCGCGAAGAACGCCAGTTCGCCTTCGAGCCGCTGCGTGTCGGCGGGCTCGGCAGTGACGACCACGCAGATTCGCTTCTGGGCCGACTGCGCCTCGGCATGGCGTGCAATCAGCAGCGCGTCGGCCGAGCCGGGGGGGCGCGGCAGGGCGAAGCGCCGGCCGGGAACGATCGATGGAATGTGCATGGGGCCGGAAAAAGCGCCGCAGACGGGCGCCGTGCGAGGAGGGCGAATTGTAGGGACCGGGGGTTGGCGCCGCGCCAGGGCACGCCTTGCCCGACGCCGCGCTCGCTCTATACTTGTACAAGTCCATGCACAGGGGTTGGCCTTGCATCAGCCGAACGTTCACCAGGTTCGCGAAAGCCTTGCCGAGTACCTCGACGCTGCGCTCCGTGGCGAGGAGGTCGTGATCTGCCGGCGCAATCAACCGGTCGCCCGGCTCGTCGCCGTCGACCGGCCGTTGCGCGAGGCGAGGCCGATCGGCCTCGCCGCCGACGCCGGCAGCGAGCTGCCCGAGTCGTTCTGGGAGCCGCTGCCGGACGACGTGCTCGCCGCATATGGCGGCGGCTCGCCCGCCACCGCACCGGCACGAAGCCGCGCCCGGCGTTGAAGCTGCTGCTCGATACCTGCACCTTCCTGTGGCTGGTCCGCGGCAGCGCCCGGCTCAGCGCGCCGGCTGCAGCCCTGTTCCGCGACCCGGCGAACGAGGTCTTCCTGTCGGTCGTCTCGGCCTGGGAAATCGCTGTCAAGCACGGACTCGGCCGCCTGCCGCTCGGCGACACGCCCGCGCGCTACGTGCCGGCGGAGCGCACCCGGCATGGCATCGCGGCGCTGCCGCTCGGCGAGGACGACGCGCTGATGCTCGACCGGCTGCCTGCCGTCCATGCCGATCCGTTCGACCGGCTGCTGGTCTGCCAGGCGATCCAGCGCGGCATGACCCTGCTCACCCCCGACGAGCATATCCACCGCTACCCGGTGGCGGTTGCATGGTGAGCCCCGCGCGCTGCTACGCGCTGGTGCCGTGTGCAGGCGCCGGCAGCCGCGCCGGCCTCGCGCGGCCGAAGCAGTACGCCGAGGTGGCGGGCCGACCGGTGATCGCGCACACGCTCGCTGCCCTGAACGCGGTCGAGCGGATCGCTGCGACCCTGGTCGTGCTCGCGCCCGAAGACCGCGAATTCGAGGCCGCCGTGCCCGGCTTCGGCGGCGAGCGCCGATGGCTGGCGCGCTGCGGCGGCGCAACGCGCGCACAAAGCGTCGCCGAGGGGCTGGCCGAGTTGGTCCGCCGCGGCGCCGGGCCCGACGACTGGGTGCTGGTCCACGACGCCGCGAGGTGCCTGATCCGGGCCGAATGGATCGACCGGCTGATCGACGCGTGTATCGACGACCCCGTCGGCGGCTTGCTCGCCGTGCCGGTCGCCGACACGCTGAAAGTCGAACGCGAGGGGCGTGTCGCCGCCACGGTCGAGCGCAGCGGCCGCTGGGCAGCGCAGACGCCGCAGATGTTCCGCCTGGGGTTGCTGCGCGCCGCGCTCGCCGCCGCGAGCCCGGCGGTCACCGACGAGTCGAGCGCCGTGGAAGCCGCGGGGCATGCGCCGAAGCTGGTGGCCGCGCCGCTGGAAAATTTCAAGCTCACCTGGCCCGAAGATTTCGCCCTGGCCGAGCGGTTGCTGGCGCGAACCGAATCGACGAACACCAACATGACCTCCGACGCGTTGAACCTTTGCATCGGCGAAGGGTGGGACACGCACGCACTGGTCGAGGGCCGGCCGCTGGTGCTCGGCGGCGTCACCATTGCCCACAGCCACGGCCTGCTCGGCCACTCCGACGCCGATGCGCTGTGCCATTCAATTACCGATGCGCTGTTCGGCGCCGCCGGGCTCGGCGACATCGGCCGCCACTTTCCGGATACCGACCCGCGTTTTCGCGGTGCCGACTCGATCGCGCTGCTGCGCGAGGCGGCGCAGCGGGTGCGCGCCGCCGGGTTCGCGATCGGCAACGTCGACGCCACCGTCATCGCCCAGGCACCCCGGCTGGCACCGCACATCGACGCGATGCGCAGCCGGCTTGCCGACGCGCTGTCCATCGATGCGGCCCGGGTCAACGTGAAAGCCAAGACGGCCGAGAAGATGGGCCCGGTCGGACGCCGCGAATCGATCGAAGCGCGTGCGGTGTGTCTGCTGCAGCGCCGCTAAGCACCGACTACGCCTCGTATCGAGCATGCGGCGATTCACCCGCCGCGGCTCAGTCGACCGCTTTCAGGCGGATGTTCGCCAGCAGGCCGCCGCCCGGCGCATTGGCGACGCTGAAATTTCCGCCCATGCGCTGCACCGATTTTTCGACGATCGCCAGGCCGAGGCCTGCACCGCTCGCCGCGGTGCGTGCGCTGTCGCCGCGAAAGAACGGCGTGGTCAGGCGGTCGAGCTTGGCAGGATCGACACCGGGGCCGAAGTCGCGGATCGATAGCGTCAGCCAGGCGCCCTGGCGCGCCGCGCTGACGAGGACCTCGGCGCGCCCGGTCTGCTCGTTGCATGCATAGCGCCGGGCGTTCTCGAACAGGTTCTGCAGCACCCGGCCCAGCTCGATCGGATCGCCGAGCACGCGGCCGCTTTCGGCCAGATGCGAATCGATGCGGATCTGCGCCGGGTTGCGGAAGGCGGCAGCGACCTCCTGCACCAGCTTTGCCACATCGACCGTCGCCAGGCGCACCTCCGACGGCCGTGCATAGTCGGTGAACTTGCCGATGATCGCGTCGAGCTGGTCGATGTCGCTGGCGACATAGCGGCGTGCCTCCTCGTCGGCAATGCTCATTTCTGCTTCGAGCCGCAGCCGGGCGAGCGGCGTGCGCAGGTCGTGCGAAATGCCGGCCAGCATCACCGCACGGTCCTGTTCGAGCTGGGCCAGTTCGCGTGCCATGTGGTTGAAGGCCTGGTTGACTTCGCGCACCTCGCTGGTCAACGTGCGCTCGTCGAGACGCCAGCCGAAGTCACCGCCGCGGATGCGGCTGGCGGCCGACGACAGCTCGCGCAACGGCTGGTCGATGGCTCGGGCGATCGCCGCCGAGCCGAGTGCGGTTGCCAGCAGTGCAATGCCGATCCAGGCGAACCAGGTTCGGCCGGTCATCGGCGCCAACCGGCTGCGGTCGGCCAGCACCCAGTACGAATCGCCGTCGATCTGCAGCCCGACCCACAGCCCCGGCGTGTCGTTGACCGAGCTCGCGACGAGGGTGCCGGGGCCGAGCAGGGCGGTCAGACGCTGGCTGATCGTGCGCGTCGCACTGTCGACGTCGAACGGGGTCCAGCGATCATTCGGCTCACGGGGCATCAGCGTCGTCGAGCCCGGCTCCGACATCCCCTTGATCAGCGCGATTCGGTTGATGCCATCGACGCTCGTCAGCGACACCCGCGCCAGGTTGACCAGACTGGCGATCTGCTGCGCCGCCTGCAGCGCGCGCGGCTCGGATTCGAGCGCGCGGAACGTCAGCGTCCAGGCGAAGACGCCGCTGGCGAGAAGCAGCGCGAGCAGGCAGAAGGTGCGCCAGAACAGGCTCAGCGCCCACCGCGGTCGCTCTGCGGTGCTTACATCCGCCATGTCACGCGGCGGCGTCCGGAACGAAGACGTAGCCGACACCCCACACCGTCTGGATGTAGCGCGGCTGCGCCGCATCGGCCTCGATCATCTTGCGCAGCCGGGAAATCTGCACGTCGAGGCTGCGGTCGAAGGGCTCGAAGTCGCGGCCGCGTGCCAGCTGCGCCAGCCGGTCGCGCGACAGCGGCTGACCCGGATGGCGCACCAGCGCCTTGAGCATCGAGAACTCGCCGGTGGTCAGCGGCAGCGGCTGGCCGTCCTTGCTGAGCCTGCGCGCAGCAAGGTCGAACTCGAACGCGCCGAAGGTCACCGTCATGGCCTCGCGTGCCGGTGCGCCGGGCGCCTCGAGCGAGGGCCGGCGGCGCAGCACCGCCTGGATGCGCGCCAGCAGCTCGCGCGGATTGAAAGGCTTGCACAGGTAGTCGTCGGCGCCGCTTTCCAGGCCGGCGATGCGGTCGGTATCTTCGACCTTGGCGGTGAGCATGATGATCGGCGTGGCGTCGTTGTCGTCGCGCAGGCGGCGGCAGATCGCCATGCCGTCCTCGCCCGGCAGCATCAGGTCCAGCACCACCAGGTCGATGGTCTCGCGGCCGAGCAGCCGGCTCAGCGCGCGTCCGTCTTCGGCGAGGAAGACCTCGAAGCCTTCCTGGCTGAGATAGCGCCGCAACAGGTCGCGGATGCGGGCGTCGTCGTCGACGATCGCAATGCGGCTGGGGCGTGCTGGGGGCAATGAGGACATGGGTCGCACCTTCCTGAAGACGCTGCGATTTTGCTCAGCTTTCCTGCCGCGGCGGCGCGAGGGCGCTCTGTTACAACACGCGGCAGAGCGGATTCGAGGGGAAGACATGACGATGCGACGACGGATGCGCGCGCTGGGCGGCGCGGCGGTGCTGGCGATTTCGCTGGGCGCGGCGGCGCAGCCGCTGCAACCGGCACCCCGGTGGCCGTCCGCGCCGCAGGGCGTGGTCAATCTGGCGGCGAGCGCCAGCGCCGACATTGCACGCGACTGGCTGGCGATCAGCTTCAGCGCGGTACGCGAAGGCAGCGACGCCGCCGCCTTGCAGGCGGCACTGAAGCAAGCCCTCGACGCGGCGCTGACGCAGGCCCGGCGTGTCGAGCGCGCCGGCGAGATCGAGGTGCGAACCGGCTCGTTCGCACTCACGCCGCGCTACACGCCGAAGGGCGAAAACAACGGCTGGCGCGGCCACGCCGAGCTGATCGTGCAGGGCCGCGACCTGAACGGCATTGCGCAGCTCGCCGGTCGCATCAACACGATGGGCATCGCCCGGGTGCAGCAGTCGCTTTCGAGGCAGCGGCGCGCCGAGGCCGAGGGCGCGATCACCGCCCAGGCCATCGCCGCCTGGCGCGCCAAGGCGACGGCCGCGGCCACGCTGTTCGGCTATTCAGCTTATGTGCTTCGCGAGGTCAGCGTGTCGGCGCTGGACCAGCCGCCGCAGCCGATGATGATGTCGATGCGCGCCCGCTCGGCCGACAGCGCCAGCGAGGAATCGCTGCCGGTGCAGGCCGGCAACGAGACCGTCAGCGTCACCGTGCAGGGCAGCATCCAGCTGCAGCCGGCCCCCTGAGCCCGCTGCGGTTTACTGCGCGGTCCAGCCGCCGTCGACCTGCCAGGCAACGCCGCGCACGTTGTCGGCCGCCGGCGAGCAAAGGAACACCGCCAGTTCGCCGAGCTGCTCGGGCGTCGTGAACTGCAACGAGGGCTGCTTGTCGGCCAGCAGGCGGCGCTTGGCTTCCTCGCCGTCGATCCCCTCGGCGGCAGCGCGGGCGTCGACCTGCTTTTGCACCAGCGGCGTCAGCACCCAGCCGGGGCAGATGGCATTCACCGTGACGCCGGTGGTCGCCGTCTCCAGCGCCACCGATTTGGTGAAGCCGACGATGCCGTGCTTGGCCGCCACGTACGCCGACTTCTGCGCCGACGCCACCAGGCCGTGGCTGGAGGCGATGTTCAGCACGCGGCCCCAGTTCTGCTGCCGCATGCGCGGAATCGCCAGCCGGGTGGTGTGGAATGCCGACGTCAGGTTGATGGCGATGATGGCGTCCCAGCGGTCGGCCGGAAAGTTCTCGACGTTGGCCACATGCTGGATGCCGGCGTTGTTGACCAGCACGTCGACGCCGCCGAACTCGTCCGCCGCGTAGGCCATCATGGCCTCGATCTGGTCGGACTGGCTCATGTCGGCGCCGTGGTAGCCGACGCGCACGCCGAGCGCCTCGACGCTCTCGCGGGCACCGGCGGCGTCGCCGAAGCCGTTGAGCACGATCTGCGCACCCTGGCGCGCCAGGCACTGGGCGATGCCCAGACCGATGCCGCTGGTCGATCCGGTCACCAGGGCGGTCTTTCCTTTGAGCATGAAATCCTCCGGTCGTTGGTTAGGATCGATCATAGAAGACCGCCCTCGAAGGAAACCCGCGATGACCGAACCAAGACTGCGCCATGTGCAATGCCTCGGCGCCGCCGGCCTGCACCGCATGGCCTATTGGGAGTGGGGCGACCCGCGCAACCCGCGGGTACTCGTCTGCGCCCATGGGCTGTCGCGGCAGGGCCGCGACTTCGACGTGCTGGCGGCGGCGCTGCAGGCCGACTGGCGGGTCATCTGCCCCGATGTCGTCGGCCGCGGCGAATCCGATCGGCTGCGCGACCCGGTCGGCTACCAGGTGCCGCAGTACCTTGCCGACATGGTGACGCTGCTGGCCCGGCTCGACGCCCCGCAGGTCGACTGGGTCGGCACGTCGATGGGAGGGCTGATCGGCATGGCGCTGGCGGCGTTGCCTGGCACGCCGGTTCGCCGCCTGGTGCTCAACGACGTCGGGCCGAAGATCGAGCCGGCGGCGCTGGCGCGGATCGGCAGCTACCTGGGCGTGCCGGTCGACTGGCCGACGCTCGAATCCGGACTCGAGGGCATGCGGCGCATCTCCGAGAGCTTCGGCGAGCACACGGCCGAACAGTGGCTGGCGCTGAGCCGGCCGATGCTGCGACCGGTCGACCCGGCCGATCCGCAGCGCGGCTTCCGGCCCCACTACGACCCGGCGATCGCGGTGCCATTCCGGTCGTTGAGCGCCGAACATGCCGCCGCTGGCGAGGCGTTGCTGTGGGGCCGCTACGACGCGATCCGCTGCCCGGTGCTTGTTGTTGCGCGGTGCCGAGTCCGACCTGCTGACCCGCGAAACGGCGCAGGCGATGACCGAACGCGGTCCGCGTGCCCGTCTTCATGAATTCACCGCCGTCGGCCATGCACCGACGCTGGTGCAGCCCGAGCAGATTGCCGTGGTTCGGGAGTTTCTCGACAGCCGATGAAGACCGGCTGGGAAGAGCCTCGCACGCCGGGCCAGACCGGCGGCGAGGCGGAGGATCACCCCGGCTACACGCTGCTGGCCCGCGCCCGGGCTTTCGCCGAGCCGCTGCTCACCGGGCAGCAACTCGATACCGGCGAGACGGCGCTCGACCATTCGCACGGCATGGCCGCGATCCTGCGTGGCATCGGCGCTTCGCCGGCGACCGGCGCTGCGGCGTATCTGGCCTATGCAGGCGACGGCCTGCATGATCCCGAGGTCGTGCTCGCCCGCGCCTTCGGCCCGGAATTGAGCGCCCTGGTCGACGCGACCCGCCAGCTGCTGCAGATACAGCGCGCCACGCGCAGCGTGCAGGGGAGTCCGGCGCACCCGGCAGGACACGTCGAACGCGTGCGTCAGATGCTGCTGGCCTTCTCGCGCGACCTGCGTGTCGTGCTGCTGCGGCTGGCTTCGCGGCTGCAGACGCTGCGTTATCACGCCGCAGCCCGGCGGCCGTGCCCACCGGCGCTGGCGCGCGAATCCCTCGAGGTGTTCGCGCCGCTGGCCAACCGGCTCGGCATCTGGCAGCTGAAATGGGAAATCGAGGATCTTGCCTTCCGCTTTCTCCAGCCAGCGGATTACCGGACGATCGCTGCCCAGCTCGATGAAACGCGCGTCGAGCGCGAGACGCAGGTCGAAGCCTTCCGGCTGCGCTTGTCCGGGGTGCTGTCCGGCGCCGGCATCGACGCCGAGGTCGCGGGGCGCCCGAAGCACATCTACGGCATCTGGAAGAAGATGCAGGGCAAGGGCCTGGCCTTCGACCGCGTGCGTGACGTCCGCGCGGTGCGCGCGATCGTCGGCGATGTCGACCAGTGCTATGCGGCGCTCGACCGGGTGCATGCGCTCTTCAGCCCCGCTCGAGGGCGAGTTCGACGACTACATCGCCCGGCCGAAGCCGAACGGCTATCGCTCGCTGCATACCGTCGTCGTCGCCGACGACGGCCGGGCCGTCGAGGTGCAGATCCGCAGCCGCGCCATGCACGAGCATGCGGAACACGGCGTGGCTGCGCACTGGGCCTACAAGGAAGCCGGCGCCAAGGGTTATGCCGGCGCGTCCGCTTCGGCAGCCGAGGCGCAGTCGACCGAGGCACGCAAGGCGCTGCTGCGGCAACTGCTCGCCTGGGAACACGAGCTCGCGGCTTCGCCGGCGGCGCAGGCTCCGGCCGAGGAACGCATCTATGTCTTCACGCCGCAGACCCGCATCGTCGAGCTGCCCGCCGGTGCGACGCCGGTCGACTTCGCCTATGCGCTGCACAGCGACCTGGGTCATCGCTGCCGCGGCGCCCGGATCGACGGGGTCCAGGTCCCGCTGAACACCGCGCTGAAGAGCGGCGTCACGGTCGAGATCACGACGGTGCGCGAAGGCGGGCCGTCGCTCGACTGGCTGAACCCCGAGCTCGGCTACCTCGCTGCAGCACGCTCGCGCGCCAAGGTGCGGGCCTGGTTCAATGCCCGGGCACTGGCCGAAACGATCGCCAAGGGGCGTGAATCGGTCGAGAAGCTGCTGCAGCGCGAAGGCCGCACGGCGATGCGCCTCGGCGAGCTGGCGGCGCTGTGCGGATTCGGCGATGCCGACGCGCTGTTCGAGGCGGTTGCCCGCGACAAGCTCTCGCTCAAGGCCATCGCCGACAAGCTGCGCCCCCCGCCGCCCGTGGCCCCCGTGCCGCTGGCCAGCCCCGCTCGCCGGCGGACCGCGCGCGGCGGGCGCGAGGGCGTCCTGGTGGTCGGAATGGACTCGATGATGACCCACTTCGCGCAGTGCTGTCGCCCGGCGCCGCCGGACGCGATCGGCGGCTACGTGACGCGCGGCAAAGGGGTTGCCGTGCATCGCAACGGCTGCCCGAACCTGCTGCAGATGCGCGAGCGTTCACCGGAACGGCTGATCGCGGTCGCCTGGAGCGAAACGGTCGATCCGCAGCAGTTCGCCGTCTATCCGGTCGACGTGATCGTCGAAGCCGCCGACCGGCAGGGCCTCTTGCGCGACATCAGCGAGGTCTTCGCCAAGGAGCGCACCAACGTGATCGGCGTCAAGACCCGAACCCTGCGCGACGCCCACGGCGACACCGCCCGCATGACCTTCACGCTCGAGGTTCGCCAGGCCGCTCAAGTCACGGGTGCGATCCGGCTGCTGCTGCATGTCGACGGCGTGCGGCAGGCGCGGCGCCGCTGAGCCTCGTCGCGATGCTAGAATCTGCGGCTTCAGGCGCGTAGCTCAGCTGGTTAGAGCACCACCTTGACATGGTGGGGGTCGTTGGTTCGAGTCCAATCGCGCCTACCAAATGCGGTAGGAGAATCAAGCACTTAGCGGAAACGCTAGGTGCTTTTTTCATTCGGTGGGGCAAAAGGGAGGCAACCAGGGACACGGCCCGGCTTTCCGCTCGGCCCCATTCCTTGGGGCGCTTCCCCCACTATCCAACAACCAGCCCACGCGCTTCGGCAATCCGACCGCGGGACACGCACCCCTCCGCCAGAACCTCATTAATATCAACGACTTGGGTTATTTTCGTTGTGCAACCTACGAAAATTTCCATCTGGCGATCGCCTGGCAACGGATGCGGTGGCTTGTTTCCCGGGTGTGGTGTGGATCAGTGGAGCGGGCTACGTTGCAAACCTTGGACGCCTGCGCCGGCGCACGGGCCTGAAATGCACGGCGTGAGGCATGGGCGAGTGGGCGCCACTGGATAGTGGTAGGGTGGTCATGGCCGCCCAACGGGCAGCGTCGCGCGCGAGTTTCCGAGTTTCTCGGCAGACCTGCATTGCCGGTTTGATCCGCTGGCCGAATGCGGGGTCGGTTCCGTGCCGCGATCGAGTCCACCGTGTGCATTGGATACCGCGTTTCGATCTGCTCGACGCGCGACATTGAGGTCAGCGCGCGGCACGACAAGCAGTGCTCGGCAGTGCTCGGCAGCGGAAGGCGTTGCGGAGGATTGCACGGCGGCAGGTCGAGCCGCATTCGAAACGAACGCCGCGGTACACCGCCTGCCCGAGCTGTCGCTCGATGACGCGCGCAGAGGTGCACGGTGGCGTCGAGGGACGGCAGGCAGCAACAGGAGTCAAACATGCAGATGAATACAGCCGGTTGGAGACGAATCGTGGTGGCAGCCGCGCTGGGGCTTGCCGTCACGTCAAGCGCGGCTGCCGACGCCGGAGCCCCCGAGGTGCGCCTGCTCGGCGCCACCAACGCGCCGCCTGCCATCGCTCGCGTGGGCAGCCTTCCTGCCGAACAACGCGCGGGCGAGATCGCCTACACCACCGGCGGCATCGGCGCGGGACAGGCGGCGCTGTTCCGGCGCGCACGTTCACGCTATCCGCTGTCGATCGAGCTCTGGCAACGCGCCGGCAAGCGCAACCAGTCGACGGCCGATGCCCGCGTCGAAGTGGCCGATCTTTCCGGCCGCACCGTCTTCGAGGCTGACGCCAGAGGTCCCTACATGCTGGTGCGGCTTCCCGACGGCAAGTACCGCGTTCGGGCCACCCTGAAAGGCCACAGCGAGGCGGCCATAACGCTGGCGGTCGGTGGCCGGCGCCACGCGAGCGCCGTGTTCATCTTTCCGCAAAGCGTTGTAACGAGCGAAGCGGTGCCGCAGCCCGCAAAGCGCTGATTGCAGCCGCTGCGCGCCGTTCGGACGCGAAACAGCGGACGCCTCGGCGGCTCAGCAGCCTGATCGCCCTGCTGGCGGCCGTCGTATCGTGCCGTGCCGCGCGCCTTCACGCAGGGCGTTGAATTCGGCACCCCAGAGGGTGGCGATGCCCATCGGACAGGAACAGAGCACGATGACCGCTCCAATCAGCCGATAGGCGTCCCCATGCCGCTGAACGCAGCCCCCAGCGTCACCACGATGCCCCAGGTCAGCCGCGCGCTGGAACTGCCCGCCAGGTGATGCAGCAAACGGGTGAACAGCCGCACGATCGCGTTCGGCGCGACCGACGCCAAGTGCTCCAGGAGCGCGGCGCAGTCGCGCCCGTGCCCGTGGAGCTTGGAGATCAAGCGCTCGCTAGGCGACACGGCTCAGACCGGTGGAGCTCGTCTCGTCTCCAGCTGCGCCTGTTTCAGGTTCGGCCGACACCCGAACGCAGCTCCCTCGCTGCTCCAGGGCAGCCCTTTCGGCTACCATTCGGGTGTTTAAAAAACGCCGAGTGGAGACTATGAGCATTGCTGGAGAGGCCATCCATCGCTCTCCTGGCTTGCGCCAGCCCCGAGCCGGGGTAGCTGGTCCGCAGACATTCTGGGTAGTTCACGCCCATCGGCAGAACAGCTCCACCAAGGATTGGAGGCGTGTATTTGCCGACCTGGTTAGCCGGGTCATCGCGTCGCCTGGGGTGGTCTTGTTCGATGCGGTCGAGGCAGGCGTGCCAACCTCCATGGTGCACTTGATCGCCGGTGCCACCGGAGAGCCGCTCACCGACGTCATGGAGCTGATCGGTGTGTCGCAGACGACCTTTCGCCGCAAGGAAGAGGCGAATGAACCACTGCCGGACGTAGCCGGGCACCGCGTCATGGGTTTCCTGCGCGTCGCTGCCACGCTTCGCCGGTTGCTTCAAGAGAGCGGCGATCCCGAGCAGTCGGCGGACTTCGATCTGGATGGCTGGGTGGCGCAATGGATGCGGGAGCAGCTTCCCGAACTGGGCGGCAAGACGCCTGCCGAAATGCTGCGCAACCCCGAGGGGCAGCGTGCCGTCGAGCAGGTGCTCGAGCGCATGCGGGGTGGATTGCCGGCTTGACGGTCAGTATTTGGCGGATTGCGGCGGATACGCCGCTGTGGACGGCCGAGGACATGGCGGGGAAGGGCGCCGCACACAAAGGCGCTCGCTGGAATCACACTGGCGAGCACGTGACCTACGCGGCTAGGTCAATTTCTCTGGCGGCTTGGGAGACGCGGGCCCACTTGGGCAAAGGAACCAGGCTGCCCTGGAACCGGTACCTCGTGCGGATCGACGTGCCTGACGACGTGTGGGCGGCGCTCGAGATACTGCCTCGGCCGCCTGCAACAGGCTGGGATGCGATACCCGAGGGACTGGTGTCGCGCGTCGCGGGTTCCGCCTGGTTAAGGTCCGGCCGGACCGCACTGTTGGCCGTGCCCTCTGTCGTCATCTTCGAAGAAGACAACGTGCTGATCAACCCGGGGCACCCAGACACAAAGCGCATAACCGCCACCAAGGTGCGGCGCTTCGTCTATGACCATCGGGTCTGATCGACGATCGGCTCATCCTCAACAGCGTGGCAGGTGTCTGCTGCTGAAGCTCTGGCTGGCACCCGTCTGCATCACGACCGCAGTGCAGTCGAGTGCGATCTGGACCCTCTCGCACGTGCCGGAATCGTGCCCGGGAAGCGAGCGTCTTGACGGCAGTTGGGTTGAGCTCGAGCATTTTTGAATCATGGACGCGTTCGCCTAAAGGACGGCAAGCGAAGGAGCGCGCGCAGAAGCTTACTCGGCCTTGACGTTCCGTGCTTTCGCCAACTTGCCCCAGCGCGCGATCTCGGTCTCCAGCAGTTGCTTGAACGCTTCGGGCGTGCCGCCTGCGGCGGTCAGGCCATCATCTGCCATGTGCTTGTCCATGCCGGCCGAAACCAGTGACTCGTTGATGGCCTTGTTCAGCTTGGAAACCACCTCCGGCGGCATGCCCTTCGGACCGACGATTCCGTGCCAATTGGTGACCTGATAGGTAGGGAACCCCGCCTCGACGGCCGTTGGCACACTGGGCAGCGCCGGGAGACGCTCCGAGGTCGTAACGGCAAGAGACTTCAACTGACCGGACTTCACGAAGGGCAATGTCGAGGCGACCGTGCCGAAGACCAGTTGGGTCTGCCCGGCGATGGTGTCCGTCAGCGCCGGCGACGTTCCCCTGTACGGCACATGCAGCACGTCGATCTTGGCGGTGTCGAGAAAATACTCGGACACCATGTGGACGATGCTGCCGTTGCCGGCCGATGCGAATGCCAACTTGCCTGGATCCTTCTTGGCCAGTGCGACCAGTTCCTTGAGACTGTTCGCGGGGACTTTGGGGTTGATCGCGATGACGAACGGACCGCGCGCGAGCTGGGCGATCGGCGTGATGTCCTTCACCGGATCGAAGTTGACCTTGTAGATGGCCGGGTTGACCGTATAGCTTGCGGCGGTCAGGAACAGCGTGTAGCCGTCGGGAGCCGACTTCACAACCGAGTCCGCCGCCAAGTTGCCGCCCGCGCGCCGGCCAAACTAATTGTCGCCAACCATTCCGCAAAGCGTCGTGACGAGCGAAGCGGCGCCGCAGCCCGCAAAGCGCTGAATGCAGCTGCTGCGCGCCATTCAACGGCGAGACAGCGGGCGCTTCGGCGGTTCAGCAGTCTTGCTCATCCTGCCTGCCGCCGTCATGTCTTGCCGTGCCGCGCGCCTTCACGCAGGGCGTTGACTACAGCACCCAACAGAATGGCGATGCTCGTCAGATAGGACCAGAGCAGGAGCACGATGACCGCTCCGATCGACCCATAGGCGACGTTGTAGCGCGCGAAATTCGCTGCGTAGAGCTCGAGTCCGAGCGACGTGGCGAGCCACAGCCCGATCGCCATCAGCGTACCCGGGCGAACCCATTGCCAGCGGACTCGCGATCGATTGGGTGCAAAGTGATAGAGAAGGTCGAACGCGAGCAGCACGAAGCCGAAGATCACCGGCCACTGCACGACCTGCCAGCCCAGAACGAATGCCGTGCCAAGGTCCATGCGTCGGGCCAGGGCTCCGGCCATCGGAACCCCGTAGGCGAGCAGCAGCATCGCCACGGCGAGTAAAGACATCATCGCCAGCGTGAGCGCAACCCCGAGCAGGCGGCACTTCCACCATGCCCTCTCCTCAACCACGCCGTAGGCCTGATTCAGCCCGTGGATAGCGGCCACCATGCCGCTGGACGCAGCCCACAGCGCCACCACGATGCCCCAGGTCAGCGGCGCGCTGGAATCGCCCGCCAGATGATCCAGCAAACGGGTGAACAGCCGCACGATCGCGTTCGGCGCGACCGACGCCAAGTGCTCCAGGAGCGCGGCACGTACCAGCGACTGCGAGTCCAGGAAAAGGCTCAGGCCCGCCATGAGGATCAGCAGCATGGGGAAAACGGAAAGAATGAAATAGAAGGACATCTGCGCCGCACGACCTGGAATCTGGTCGTCCGCGATATGGCGTGCAGCCGCGCGTGCGGCCTGCACCCAGCTTGTCTTGTCCGGGCTGTCCGATTCGTTCACTTTCTGCAACGGCAGGCCGCGTGCTCAAACGACCTCTGATTAACCACCGCACCCGTAACCGGCAGTTGATGGACTTCGCCGCCGGCGGCCAGGGCTCGTCCGGCGCCCCGTCGAGCTGTCGATGTATTTCCCTTTATGTACGCCATCGAACGGACCGTCCGCGTATGTATGGGCGATCATGAAAGGGTTGGCACAAGAGCTTTTTCTGCTGGGGCGTCATCATGCACACGAGGTATTCGATCGAGCGGTACGGTCGTCTCGGAGGGCTTGCGCTAGCAAGCAGAGTCGATAGCAACATAAGCCGACGGCGTGAAGGGCGTGCAGAACAAATTGATGGTGAAGCAGCCGTCGTAAAAGACAATAGGCGGGCAGTATGCTGTTCCTAAGCAAGCCGCTTGGTCGGCAGAGAGAACACACCATGCAGCGAATCCGCCTGACCTCCGTGCCCGCCGCCGTGCTGGCGATCGCCGTCGCGTTCGCATCGCCGGTGTTCGCGCAAGCGCATCAAAAGACTGTCGGCGACCTGACGCTGCGCGCCAGCACGGTCAGCGCCGACAGCCTGCCCTTGGGCGCTCTGCAGCGCCACGAGATTGCCCGCGGTGCCGGCAAGGCGTTGCTCAACGTGACGGTGATGCGGAGCTCCGGCGGCGTGCGGCGCCATATTCCAGCGCGCGTCGAAGTCGAGGCGCGCAACGCAGGCGGCCTAGCGACGAATGTGGAGGTGCGCGAAGTCGTCGAGAACGGCAGGGTCACGTACCCGGGCGTTTATGACTTTCTTCCCCGCGAAGTCATCGACTTTCGCATCTCCGCACAGCCGCTCGACAGCGAGCGCATCGTCAGATTGAAGTTCCGCCATCGGCTGGGCCGGCGACAGTGACGCTGCGCGGGCTCGACGACCCGGCGATCTGTTCGCGGCCCGCATCGATGCCCAGCGTGAATCGCTTCCGCGCCGGTCTGCGCGCATAGCCGCGACGAGACGGGCCGTGCGCCTCCTGCTGGTCGAAGACGACACGATGATCGGCGAGTCGGTGCTCGATCTTCTGCGCGCGGAGCACTACGCCGTCGACTGGGTCAAGGACGGGGTGATGGCCGACACGGCGCTTCGCACCGAAGCCTACGATCTGGTCCTGCTCGACCTCGGACTGCCGTGCCGCGACGGCCTGGCCGTTCTGCGTTCGCTGCGCTCGCGCAAGGAGCGCATCCCGGTGCTGATCGCGACTGCACGCGACTCGGTGCAGCAGCGCATCGAAGGGCTCGACGCGGGCGCCGACGATTACGTGACCAAGCCTTACGACCTCGACGAGTTGCTCGCGCGCATCCGGGCGTTGCTGCGTCGCGCCGCCGGCCGAGCCGAGCCGGTCTACGAGCACAACGGTGTGAGTATCGACCCGGCCACGCGCGAGGTGAGGGTCGGCGCCGAGCCGGTGGTGCTGTCGGCGCGTGAATGGGCGGTGCTCGAGGCGTTGCTCTCCAGGCCGGGCATGGTTCTGTCGCGTTCCCAACTCGAAGCGAAGCTCTACGGCTGGAAGGACGAAATCAGCAGCAACGCGGTCGAGGTCTACGTTCACGGCTTGCGCAAGAAGCTCGGCGCCGAGCTGATCCGCAACGTGCGCGGTGTGGGCTACATGGTGCCGAAGGCTTGAAATTGGAACTGCGCTCGCCGCAATCGTTGCGAACGCGCCTGCTGTGCTTCCTGCTGGCGGCAATCTCGCTGGCTGCCGTGACGCAAGCCGTGTTTGCCTACCGCTCGGCGCGTGCGGAGGTCGACACGATCTTCGACCACCAGATGCAGCAGATGGCGCTGTCGCTGCGCCGCAGTTTGTTGCTGAGCGAGCCCGAGACGGCGGGCCCCGATATCGACGAGAGCAGCTTCGAGTTCGCCATTCAGGTGCTTACGCGCGACGGCCTGCTCATGTTCAGGTCAGCGGCACACGGCGCGCTGCCGCAGTGGACGGCTCCAGGCTTCTCCGAGGTGGCGGCGCCCGGCGCGATGTACCGGGTCTACTCGATGCAATCGCGTTCGCAGATCATTCAGGTGTTCCACGACTTGGCGGCGCGCCGCCAACGGGCCGGCGCGCTGGCGTTGCGAGCTGCTGCGCCGACTGCCGTGATGGCACCCTTGCTGATGCTGGTCGTGTGGTGGGTGGTGAGCGCATCGCTCGCACCCGTCGCGCGGGTGCGGCGCCAGGTAGCCGAGCGCAGTGCCGACGACCTGGGCATCGTGGGCGAGGCCGGCTTGCCCGACGAAATTCGCCCACTCGTGCACGAGCTGAATCTGTTGCTCGGGCGGGTTCGGCACGCTTTCGACGCGCAGAAAAGCTTTGTCGCCGATGCGGCGCACGAACTGCGATCTCCGCTGGCGGCACTGAAGCTGCAAGCGCAGGGCCTGCTACGCGCGACCGACGATGCGACGCGCGAGTTGGCGACCCGGCGCCTCGCCGCCGGCATCGATCGGGCGGCGCGCCTGGTCGAGCAGTTGCTGGTCCTTGCGCATCAGCAAGCGAGCGCCGCGTCGGGTTCCAAGGCGCAGCGCATCACGCCTTCGGCGATCGCGCGCACCGTGCTGGCCGATGCGGCACCCGCTGCGCAGGAGCGACACATCGACCTGGGCCTGAATCATGCCGACGAAAGTGGAATCCTCGGGCATCCCGAAGCGCTGCAAATACTGATGCGCAACCTGGTCGACAACGCGGTCAAGTTCACCCCGCCCGGCGGTCGGGTAGACCTCGAGATCCGCCGCGGTGCGGACGCCCTCGTCCTGAGCGTCGAAGACAGTGGCCCCGGCGTTGCGCAAGAGGATCGCGAGCGCGTTCTCGACCGCTTCTTCCGCGTGGCGAGGACCGAGACCACCGGCAGCGGCCTCGGCCTGGCGATCGTCAAATCGATCGTCGAGCTGCATGGCGCGTCGCTGGCGCTTGGCCGGTCGGAGCGTTTGGGCGGCCTGCGCGTAGAAGTCCGCTTTCGAAGCACCTGCTGATGCCGCCGCAAGGAGCGCGCGTGGGTCGGTTGCCCAACAACGTCGACGACCGCGCTTCGAACGCGTAACGCCGATCTCGACGGCCGTCACCGTGCTGGCCTTGCTCCTCGGACTCGTGACGGCTTTGCCGTTCGTGCCAACCGAAGACTGATGGATCCGTATCTTGGACTTGCCGCGACTCCAGGTCGCTGCCCTGCTCGGCCTCGTCCTCCTTGCCATTCCCATGACCCATCATCGGCGGCAGGCGCGAACCTTGGCCTCGCTGCCGGTGTCGCTGCCGCACTCGCTACCCAGCTCGTCCTGATCCGCCCCTGCACGCCGTGCCATCCGGTCGAGATCGGAACGGCGCCGCCGCGCTTTGTCATGCGCCGTCAGCGGCGGAGCAGCGCAAGCCGCCTCGCCCCGAGCCCTAGCCCGGATATTTCACGAGTGAAGCCGAAGTGACGCTGCAGGCGACGTTAGGAGCGCAGCGGGCCATCGAGATGGGTTCCTGTGCTGCTGGAAGTGGTCCGTGCTGATTTCGGACGTACTACCTTCTTACCCCCGTTGTTTGTCAGCGTGCCGGGAACAGCACTCGACGGGGATCAGGGGGCCAGCGCGTGCGCGGCGCTGATGAAGACGTGCTTCATCGGGTGAGCTGATGCCAGCAACACCCGCACGCGGCGGGTGTTGCGGATGATGGCAGCGCCGACTTTCAGCAGCTTGGTGCGGATCGTGGTCGTGCAGGCCTGTGCAAGCTCGGTTCCCTTGAGGCCCAGGCGGCGCAGGTTGATCATCAAGGTGTATGCCAGCGCAGCCAGCAGCAGACGCAGCTGGTTGGCCTGGAAGCGGTGGCAACTCGCACGCCGGCCGAACAGATCCAGCTGCGCCTCCTTGATGCGGTTTTCGGCTTCGCCGCGTGCGCAGTACCGCCGCTCGTACAAGGCCTTGGGTGAGCCTGGCAGATCGGTGACGATGAAGCGCGGGTTGGCGCCTTGCTCGCCGTGCTCGAGCCGCGCGATCACGCGCCGCGTCCTGTCCCAGGTGCGCGCCGCGTAATCGAACTCGCCGAACATGCGTTGCTTGATCTGCTTGGCCGCGTACTGATCGGCCAACGCCAGTTCGGCCAATTCCACCTCTTGCGCCAAGCGCGAATTCTTCTGCAACCCGATGATGTAGCTGACGCCCCAGCGCTCCAGGCGGCGCAGTACGCGGGGGCGGCAGAAGCCCGAGTCGGCTCGCACGATGATCTTTGTCTTCGGCCAGGCGCGGCGCAGCGGCACGAGTAGCCTCTTGATCAGCGCGCTCGCCACGCTGGCCGGGTCACGGTCGCTGGGCCGCAGCACGCACGCCAGCATGTCCTGGCCTGCGAAGACGTACAGCGGCAAGTAGCAGTAGTTGTCGTAGTAGGCGTTGAAGTGCCCGCGCTCCTGTTCGCCGTGCAGCGGCACGTGCGTGGCATCGATGTCGAGCACCAACTCCCGGGGTGCCTTGGCATGGCTGGCGATGAACTGCTGCATCAGCACTTTGTGGAGCGCTGCAGCATACTCGGGCGTTGCACCGGTTTCGAGGCGGCTCAGCGTGGGTGCCGAGCCCAATGGCTCGGCACGACCCACGGCCGTCTGCATCACCAGATCATTGCGCAGCACGTTGTGATCGCAGACATCGGACCAGCCCAGGCACAGGCCGTAGATGCGCTGCGCCAACAGACTGTGCATGCTGTGCTGGACGCTCGCGCTGCGGCGCTCATCGCCAAATGCCCGGGCCGCGGCATGGGTCAGCCCGAGTCGTTCGTCGACTTGCTTGAGCAGCAGCACACCGCCATCACTGACGATGTCGCCGCCATCAAATGCAGCCTCGATGACTCGCCTGCCGACTCGTCCGAACTCCACACGCTCATCGGTACACTTTGGCATCGGCAGTCCTCGGTTTTCATCGGCGTCAGATACCTATGAAAACGCGCCTCGGCACGAGGCTGCCGACCTCGTGCTCGTGAAATATCCGGGCTAAGTGCCTGCGCCTCGGCCCGCAACGAAGTCAGGGAACGGCTCATCGCGAGGTAAGTGACGCCCGAAGCGGCCAACACGAGCAGGAGCACCAGCGACTTCTTCATCGGGTGATTTTGCCGCGCAGCAGAGGCTCGACTTCCGAGGAGGGCGGCCAGGAGGGCGGTAGCTTCGGATGCGCGCCGTAGCCGAGCCCGCCTATTTCGGTGTCCCGAACACCTGCGTCCAGTAGATGCCGGCGTCGCTGTTGCGCGCCACCTCATAGGCAGCGCCCATCTGCGTGAAATGCGGGTTCATGATGTTGACGCAGTGATGCGGGCTCGCGAGCCACGCGGCGCTGACCTGAACGGCCGAGCCCTGGCCCGCGGCGATGTTCTCGCCAACACGCTGCCATGAATAACCCGCGCTCTCGGCGCGGCCACCCACCTGGCCGCCTTGCGGTCCGCGGTGCTCGAACTGGTTGCGCCGCGCCATGTCGCGACTGTGCAGGTGGGCGGCCGCGGCGAGCTCGGCGTTCCAGACCAACGGTGGCGCGGCCTCGAAAGCCTTGTCGCCGCAGCGTTGCGAAGTCGCACGGGCCGCGTTGGTGCGATCGAGGACGGCCTGACCCGCCTCGCGCCACCCGGGCAGGTCGGGCGAGAGCAGCGGCCGTGCGAGCACGATCTGCCAGCGCTCGCCACGCCGGCTCACGCCGATCTCGGCGAACCCCGGGTCGAGCAGCGCGCGGCACGAGTGCGCTTTCAGAAAGCGCATGGCCGCTTCGGCGTCGCCCGGGCCCGAAACCGACAGCAGCGTGGCCGTCGCCGCCAAATAGCCCCTGCCCTTGAGCGCGTCGAGCAGCTCGCTGCCGGAGCTGACGGGCACGTCGGCAATCGTGGTCAACGGCGCCAGCGGTCCGGCCGCCGGGTGGCGCTCGCCGTCGCACGGCTGCGTCCCATCGCGATAGGCGTTGATGAGCGGCAGCAGCGTTCCGGTGTCCAGCGCCACCGCAGGTCCGGCGAGCACCGCGGCGAGTCCGAGCGTGAGCCGAACGCGCGTTGGACGGGTCGGGTGCGCGAAACGCGCGCCGCAGGAGTCGGGGGGTAGTGCCTTCATTGCAAGCCTTCGATGCCGTGTTCGTTGCCCGTCAGCAAAGAGCCAGGGCACGGCTGCAAGTGGCGGGCCGCAAGTCGCCGGGCCGGTACGCTTCCCGCGGCCGCAGCCGCCAGCGCGCGCCGGCACGCGAGGCGCCGCGCGCACTTCGTCGGGCCCGTCCGCGCGCAGCCAGTCGCTGCCGAGTGCCAGCGCCAGAGCGGCGGCGTTGCCGACGGTCCAGAGGCAAAAGCTCACGGCCTTTGATCCGTGCCGCCAATCAAGATCTTGATCCACTGCGGAGGCTGGGCGTCTGACGGCAGCACGTCGGTGCGTTGGCGCATAAAGTATCCCCCTGCACGATCGGTCGGTCGCTGTGTGCGGAAACGCACGGTGCAGTGCGATTGAATGACTCACGCTCGGGGCCCGAGGCACTGGTCCGACACCCACGCAGGTCGCGAGCAGGCGGCAGTTCGATCCGGGACTCGCGTGCAGCCGACCAGCCGACCCCTCGCACAGCAGGCAAAGGCAGAACCTCCATGAAGACATCCATCACGCTTGCGCTTGCGCTGCTGGCGCCGGCCGGCGCCTGGTCGCAGCTCTCGAGCAGCCCGATCCCCGATTTCACGGCGACCGCGCTGACGGGGCAAAAGGTCAGCGCCGCCCAGCTGATCGGCCAGCAGACGATCCTGATCGTCACGCCGAGCAGGGACGCCGCAAGGGACACGCGCCTGTGGGCCGAAGCCCTGCGCAAGAACGTCGACCCGCGCGCGGTGCGCATCCGGGACGTGCTCGCCATCGACCTGCCTTTCTTCATGAGCGAGAAAGACGCGATCGGGCGGGCCAAGGAAAAAATTCCGGCGCGCTACCACGACCAGACCTGGATCTCGGGCGAGTCGAACCTCGAAAGCGCTTTGAACATCCCGCGCGACAGTGCCGATGCATTCGTGTTCGTTCTGGACGCGCAGGGCAAGGTCATCGCGCGAGTCGAAGGCGAGCCGAACAAGGCGAAGGTCGGTGAAGTGGAAAAAGCGCTCCGCTCGACCCGGTAGGGTGGCGCCCGCGGCCCCGCGGGTTCATCGAGGACTCCGATGCAAACCACCGAACTGCCGGCCACATTGCACGACGCACGCGTCGTCGTGACGACGCACATCGCGATCGCGCAGTCACGATCCTTCTGCACCGCAGCCAGGCGCATCGTGGGGTCGAGCCGCCTGCGCTGCCGGCTTGACGCGATCATCGCGAATCGCTACGAAGCATGGCGAACTATTCAAGGCGTGTGCGCCGCGCGGCTTGTGCGCAAGCAAGCGGCAGCGCCACGCTCCAGGAGTTCGCGGCGGTTCTGCGGGCGTTCCGCGCGTGAGCTGCCGTGCCGTGTCGTGCACTCAATGCCTCTGTGCGGTAGCGAACAGCGCCTCTCGCTTCGTTGCCGTATGCTGATTCCATGCGGACTCGATTGACATGACGCCGAACCACGCGAAGCCATGCTGACGCTCGTCACGGCTTGGACCCTCATCGTCCTGGGCGCCCTGCTCGGCGCAGGCGGCACCTGGCTTGCGGTGCTGGGCGGAAGTTGGGCGTATGGCGTGGCGGGCCTCGCCTTGGCGGCGTGTGGCGTGCTCCTGGTTCGCCGCCGCCGTATCGCGTTGAGCCTGTACGCCGCCCTGCTGGTGGCGGCAGCTGCCTGGTCGCTGTGGGAGGTGGGGCTGGACCGTTGGGCGCTCGTGCCGAGGGGTGCGCTGCTCGCCGTGATCGGCCTGTGGCTGCTGCTCCCCTGGATCGACCGTTCACTGGGCGCGGTGCAGGGCTCGGCGCGATCGTCCTGGCGCGGCCCGCGCGGCTGGCTGGCCGCAGCCATGCTGATGGTGGTCGCCATCGCGGCGACCTCGATCGCCGGCGACCCGTTCGATGTCGCTGGCAGCCTGCCCGAGGCACCTGTCTCGCCGACCGAGCCGCAAGGCCGCGCGGATGCTTCCGCCACCGCGGGCGACGACTGGCTGGCCTATGGCGGCACGGGCCTGGGCCAGCGCTACTCGTCGCTGAAGGAGATCACACCTGAAACGGTGCACCGCCTCGCGCCCGCATGGACATTCCACACGGGCGAGCCCTTTCGCCCGGGCGACCCGGTCGAGCGCACCTTCGAGGTCACGCCGCTGAAGATCGGCGATCTGCTCTACCTGTGCAGCGTGCGGCAACACGCCATTGCCCTGGATGCGGCCACCGGGCAGGTGCGCTGGCGCTTCGATCCGCAGATCGAGGTCGGCCACACCAGCCAGCATCTGACCTGCCGCGGCCTGGCCTATTTCGACGGCGCCGGCGGCGCCGCAGCGGCGCCGGCGAGTGCGCCGCCGGGGTTTCAGCCTGCTGCCTGCAGCCGCCGCATCTTCCTGCCCACCATCGACGCGCGCCTGTTCGCACTCGACGCGCAGACCGGCCAGCCCTGCATCGATTTCGGCGTCAAGGGTGTCGTCGACCTGAAAGCCGGCATGCCGGACTCCAAGCCCGGCGCGTACATGCAGACGTCGCCCCCGGTCGTGGCCGGCGGCGTGATCATCGTCGGCGGCTCGCTCAACGACAACGCGTTGGTGCAAAACCCTTCCGGCGTGATACGGGCCTTCGACGCGCGCAGCGGGCGGCTGGTGTGGGCCTTCGACCCCGGCCGTCCGGAGGCCACGGCGCCGCTGGCGCCGGGCCAGACCTATACCGTAGGTGCACCGAACAACTGGGCGCCGTCCAGCGTCGATGCGCAGCTCGGGCTGGTCTATCTCGGCTTGGGCAACCGGTCGCCCGACCAGTTGGGCGCCGGCCGCAGTGCGGAGGTCGAGCGTTTTTCCAGTGCCGTCATCGCGCTCGACGTCGCGACCGGAAGCCTGCGCTGGGTGTTCCAGACGGTGCACCACGACCTCTGGGACCGTGACATCCCGGCCCAGCCGTCGTTGATCGACCTGACGATCGACGGCAAGGCAGTGCCCGCGCTCGTCATGCCGACCAAACAGGGCGACCTGTACGTGCTGGACCGGCGCAGCGGCCGGCCGATCCTGCCGGTGCGCGAGCTGCCGGCGCCGGCCAGCACGGTGCCCGGCGAATTCGCCTCGCCGACCCAGCCGCATTCGGCACTCGGCTTCATGCCCCCGGCGCTGACGGGCAAGGACATGTGGGGCGCGACGCCGCTGGACCAGCTCATCTGCCGCATCCAGTTCCGCCGCATGGGCTATGACGGGCCTTACACGCCGCCATCGACGCAGCGCACGCTGAACTACCCGGGCAACCTGGGCGTCTTCAACTGGGGCGGCGTGGCCGTCGATCCGGTGCGGCAGGTCATGGTCGGCACGCCGGCGTTGCTGGCCTTCACGTACCAGCTGGTGCTGCGCCCCGACGCGGTCAGCTACGTCGTCAGCGGCGACAAGCAGGAGCACTGGAACGAGAACCTCGGTGCGGCCTACGCCGTGAAGATCGGACCGTTCCTGTCGCCGCATCGGCCTGCCGTGCCAGGCGCCGCCGTGGGGCGCGATCGCCGGTGTCGACCTGCGCACCGGCCAGCGCGCCTGGATGCACCGCCACGGCACCGTGCGCGACCAGATGCCGGCTTTTTTGCCGATTCCCTTTCCCATGGGCGTGGCCAGCCTGGGTGGCCCCTTGATCACGGCCGGCGGCGTGGTCTTCTACAGCGGGACGATGGACAACTACCTGCGCGCCTACGACGTAACGACCGGGCGCAAGCTGTGGCAGAGCCGGTTGCCGGCAGGCGGCCAGGCCACGCCGATGACCTACCGCATCCACGGCAAGCAGTTGGTCGTGGTCGCGGCGGGCGGCCATGGATCGTTCGGCACCACGCTGGGCGACGCGCTGGTAGCCTACGAGTTGAAGTGAGCGGTGAGATGGCGCGGCACGTTGTCGCTGCCAGCACCCCGCCGCCGCTGCTGCGCTGCGTAACGGTGGCGACGCTGGCGCTGGTCGCGGCGGGCCCGGCACACGCGCACGCCGAAGCGTCGCCGCGTTCATGGTGGCTGTGGCCGGCGCTGCTGGTCAGCGCCGCGCTGTATGGGTTCGGCGTGCGCCAGCTTTGGCGGTCCAGCGGCGGGCAGCGCGGCATCCGTCTGGCCGATGTCGGGGCGTTCGCCCTCGGCTGGCTCGCGCTGGCCGCGGCGCTGGCCGAGCCGCTCGACCGGCTGGGAGCCGTTTCGTTTGCGGCGCACATGGCGCAGCACGAGATCCTGATGTTGGTCGCCGCGCCGCTGCTGGTGCTCGGCAAACCGCTGGCGGCGCTGGTCTGGGTGTTTCCACCCGCGCGCCGCCAACGCATCGTTCGGCCGTTCCGTGGCCGACGCTGGCGCGCTGCCTGGGGTTGGCTGGTCTCGGCGCCGGTCGCCTGGAGCGTGCATGCGCTGACGTTATGGGCCTGGCACGCGCCGGCCTGGTTCGAGGCCGGGTTGCACAACGCTGCGATCCACGACCTTCAGCACGCCAGCTTCTTCGCTTCGGCGCTGCTGTTCTGGTGGGCACTGGTGCGCCGGCGTGCGGGCGGCGTTGCCGTGCTCGTCGTGCTGACGACCCTGCTGCACACCGGCTTCCTGGGCGCGCTGCTGACCTTCGCGCCGGGCGTGTGGTATCCGAGTTACGTCGATGCCGACAACCCGTGGGGCCTGACGGCACTGGCCGACCAGCAGCTCGGCGGGCTGATCATGTGGGTGCCGGCCGGAGCGATCTTCATCGGCGCCGCGGTGACGCTGCTGGCCCGGTGGCTGCGTGCGCTCGAAGGCGCTCCGCAGCGCGCCTGGCTGGCGCGCGACAGGACGCCATGAGCCGAGCGGCACTCGGCCTTTGCGCAACCGCTGGCGCCGCCACGTTGGTCGCCGCGGTGGCCGCCGGCTGCGCCGATCCGCCGGCCGGCCCGACGCCGCCCGTTTCGTCGCGCCAGACGCTCGACCGCGGAGCCGTGGCACTGCGCGAATACGGCTGCGGTTCGTGCCACCGCATCCCCGGCATTGCCAGCGCCGACGGCATCGTCGGCCCGCCCCTGGTCGACATGGACCGGCGCGTCTACGTAGGCCGCGGGCTGCCGAACACGGCGCGGAACATGGCACGCTGGATCCGCACGCCGCAGCAGTTCGCGCCGGGTTCGGCGATGCCGGACATGTCGGTGAGCGAAGCCGATGCGGCGGCCATCGCCGCCTGGCTGTTGCACCGCGATTGATCGGGCGGCGACCGGTGCGAACGCTTCTCATCCTCGGCGGGCTCGGCCTGGCGGCTGCGCTCGGCGGCGCCTGGTTCGTCTGGGCCGGCATCTACAACCCGGCGGCGTCACTGCAGCACACGGCGCCGGTCTACTGGGTGCTCAACCTGGCAATGCGCCAGGCCGTGCAGCGCCACGGCAGGGATATCCGGGTGCCGGCGTTGAGCGACCCGGTGCTGGTGGCTCGCGGCGCCCAGCTCTACCGCGCCCACTGCGTGCAATGCCACGGCGCGCCCGGTATCGCGCCCGATGCCTTCGCGCTCGGCATGACGCCGCTGCCGGCCAATCTGGCATTGACGGCACGCGAGTGGAAAGACCCGGCCGAGCTGTACTGGGTGATCAAGTACGGGATCAAGATGTCGGGCATGCCGGCCTGGGAGTTTCGGCTCGACGATGCCGACCTGTGGGCCGTGACCGCGTTCGTGAATACGCTGCCGGGGCTTTCGCCGCGCGACTACCAGGCGTGGGCCGCGCAGGCCGCCGCAGCCGCACCGGCCGCGGCGGCGCCGGCGTCCGACGCTGCGCGCGGCGCTGCCGATGTCGCACGCGGCATGGTCGCCCTGCAGCAGTACGCCTGCGTCACCTGCCATGTCATCCCCGGGGTGGTGGGGGCGCACAGCCGGGTAGGGCCGTCGCTGGCCGCAATCGGCAGCCGCAAGTACCTGGCCGGGGTGCTGCCGAACACCCCCGAAAACATGGCGCGCTGGCTGCGTGCGCCGCAACAAGTGGCGCCGGACTCCGCCATGCCAGACCTGGGCGTCAAGCCGGCCGATGCGCGCAACATGGCGGCTTTTCTGGAGACGCTGAAGTGACGCGCTTCGGTGCGGCGGCGCGGCGGTGCGGCGCAGCAGTGCCGCCGCTGCTGCTGCTCGGCGGCTGTGCCGGGCTGCCGGCAGCGCTCGATCCGCATGGCAGCAACGCGGCCCAGACGGCGCAGATCGCCTGGGTGCTGTGCTGGGGCGGCGCGGCGATCTTCGGCGCCGTGATGCTGCTGGCCGCGGTCGCCGTCTTCATGCCGCCGGCGCGCCGCGCCTGGCTCGGCCAACCGGGTTTCGTGATCGGCGCGGGCATCGTCTTTCCGCTGATCACGCTGTCGGCGCTGCTGGTCTATACCTTCAAGGTCTCGGGCGAACTCGCCGGCGCGCGCGACCCGTCGGCCCTGCGCATACAGGTCGTCGGCGAGATGTGGTGGTGGCGCGTGCGCTACCTCGATGCGAGCGGCGCCGTCATGCTGGTCACCGCCAACGAGCTGCACATCCCGACCGGCCGCGCGATCGAACTGCGGCTGAAATCGGCCGATGTGCTGCACAGCTTCTGGGTTCCGCAGCTGGCCGGCAAGCTCGACCTGATCCCTGGCCGCACCAACGTGCTGCGCCTGCAGGCCGATCGCGCCGGCGTGTACCGCGGCCAGTGCGCCGAATTCTGCGGCGCGCAGCACGCCAGGATGGCGTTTCATGTGGTCGCGCAGGCGCCGCCCGAATTCGACGCCTGGCTGGCGGCGCAGCAACTTCCGGCCGCGGCCGAACCGATGCGGGCAAGCGGCGCAGCCCTGTTCAGCCGCCACTGCGCGGCCTGCCACACGGTACGCGGCAGCAGCGCCGCCGGTGTGCTCGGCCCGGACCTCACGCACGTGGGCAGCCGGCTGGCGATCGCTGCCGGCACGCTGCCGAACAACGCCGGCACGCTGGCCGGCTGGATCGCCGCCAGCCAGCACCTCAAGTCGGGAAACAAGATGCCGTCCTTCGATCGCTTGACGGGCGAGGAACTCGCCGCCGTGGCCGGCTACGTCGAAAGCCTGAAATGAGCAGCTCGCCGAGCCACGCCGCGCCACAGTTTCCGAACCCGCTGCCGCGTCCGCCCGATGAACTCGCCAAGCTCGAAGCGGCCTGGAAGCCGCCCACCGGCTGGCGGCTGTTGACGGCGGTGAACAACACCACCATCGGCATCTTCTACATCGCCACCGCGTTCGTCTTCTTCGTGGCCGCGGGCATCCTGGCGCTGCTGATGCGGGTGCAGCTCGCGGTGCCCGAGAACACCTTCATGGACCAGGCGCTCTACAACCAGGTATTCACGATGCACGGCACCGTGATGATGTTCCTGTTCGCGGTGCCGGTGGTCGAGGCCATCGGGGTGCTGCTGCTGCCCAACATGCTCGGCGCGCGCGACCTGCCGTTTCCGCGTCTGTCGGCGTACGCATTCTGGGCCTACCTGATCGGCGGCACGGTGTTCTTCGGCAGCCTGTTCTTCGGCCAGGCGCCCGATGGCGGCTGGTTCATGAACCCGCCGCTGACCAGTTCGAAATACTCGCCGGGCGCCAACGCCGACTGGTGGCTGCTGGGCATCGGCTTCATCGAGATATCGGCCATCGCCGGCGCGGTCGAGATCATCGTCGGCATCCTGCGCACGCGCGCGCCGGGCATGTCGCTCGACAAGCTGCCGATCTACGCCTGGGCGATGCTGGTCTTCGCCGGGATGATCGTGTTCGCGTTCCCGGCCGTGATCCTGGCGACCATGCTGCTCGAACTCGAGCGCGCTTTCGGCTGGCCGTTCTTCATCGCCGAGCTCGGCGGCGACCCGCTGCTGTGGCAACACCTGTTCTGGTTCTTCGGCCACCCCGAGGTCTACATCATCTTCCTGCCCGCCGCCGGCATGGTGTCGCTGATCGTGCCGGCGATGGCCGGCACCCCGCTGGTGGCGCACCGGCTGATCGTGCTGGCGCTGGCCGGCACCGGGTTCCTCAGCTTCGGGCTGTGGGTGCACCACATGTTCGCCACCGGCATCCCGGCGCTGTCGCTCGCGTTCTTCTCGGCCGCCGGCATGGCGGTGACGATTCCCACCGGCATCCAGGTCTTCGCCTGGATCGCCACCATGGCGTCGGGCAAGGTGCAGCTGAAAACGCCGGCGCTGTTCGTGCTGGGCTTTCTGGCGGTGTTCGTGATCGGCGGGCTGACCGGCGTGATGGTCGCCGTGGTGCCGTTCGACTTGCAGGTGCACGACACCTATTTCATCGTCGCTCACCTGCATTACGTGCTCTTCGGCGGCATGGTGTTTCCGCTTTTCGCGGCGATGTATTACTGGACTCCGTTCGTCAGCCGCAGGGCGCTGTCCGAACGCCTGGGGCGCTGGGCCTTCTGGCTGGTCTTCGTCGGCTTCAACGTCGCCTTCTTTCCGATGCACATCACCGGACTGGCCGGCATGCCGCGGCGGGTCTACACGTACAGCGCGGGGTTGGGCTGGGACAACTTGAACATGATCTCGACCGTCGGCGCCTTCATGATCGCCGCCGGGGTGGCGGTGTTCCTGTTCGACCTGGCGCGCAACTTCCGCTTCTCGGTCACCGAGACGGCCGGCAACGTGTGGAATGCCGGCACGCTGGAGTGGCTTCCCACCGGCAATTATTCGGTACGCAGCATCCCGATCGTCACCAGCCGCGAGCCGCTGTGGGAGCAGCCCGGCCTGGCCGACGATGTGCAAGCCGGCCGCTACTACCTGCCGGACACTGTCACCGGGCGCCGCGAGACGCTGCTGACGAGTGCGGTCGATGCCCGGCCGCAGTTCCTGCTTCAGCTCCCCGGGCCGGGCTGGACGCCGTTTCTGGCGGCGGCCGGGACCGCGGCGTTCTTCCTGCTGCTGACGGCCAAGCTGGTGATTCCGGCAGTCATAGGCGGCGTGTTTTCGGTGGTCATGATGTGGTGGTGGATGTGGGGCTCGGACCCCGGCGCCAACCACGCGCCGGTGCCGATCGGCGGCGGCATCACGGTGCCGGTGTACGTGACGGGCTCGGCGTCGCATTCGTGGTGGGCGATGATTTCGCTGCTGCTGGTTTCAGGCATGTTGTTCGGCTCGCTGGTATTCGCATACCTGTACCTGTGGACGGTATCGCCACGGGTCTGGCCCGCCAGCGCCGACGCCTTGCCTGCGCTGGGCTATCCGCTGGCCGCGGCAGCGGTATGGACCGGATCGAGCGCGACGATCGCGTACGCCTCGCGCGCCCTGCGCGGCACCCGGGCCGGTGTCGCAGGCACCGGCCACGCCGGCGTTCGGGTCGGCTTGTTGCTGGCGCTTGCGCTGCTGCCGGCCGGGCTCGGCATCGAGCTCTACGGCCAATGGCAAGCCGGTCTGCGGCCGTCCACCAGCGGCTATGCAGCGGTGGTCTACATGCTGTCGGTGCTGCAGGGTCAGCTGGTTCTGATCCTTCTGGTGATGGGCGCCTTCACGCTGGCGCGGTCGTCGACCGGGCGCCTGGACGGCGTACGCCGGGTCACTTTCGACAACACCATGCTGCTGTGGCACTACGCGGTCGGGCAAGGACTGGTCGCACTGCTGCTGGCGCACGGTTTTCCGCGCACGCTGGTGGGCGGATGAACGCTCCCGGCTCCACCGTGCCGGTGCCGACCTGGCGCTTGTGGGTCGCTCCCATCGTCTGGGCCGCGCATTTCGGGGCGATCTATGCCATCGCCGCGCTGGCTTGTGAACGCCAGGGCAGTGCAGGCTGGTACACGCTTGCGGCGGTGCCGTGGCTTGTCGGTGCGACCACCGCGGTGGCGTGCGCCGCCTTGGTGTGGACGCTGGCCGCGGTGGTGCGCAGCGGCCGCGAACGGCTCGACGAATCGAACTCGTCGAGCCGATTCGTCGACTGGCTGGCGGCCGCGCTCGCGACGCTGGTGCTGGTCGCGGTGCTGTGGGAAACCCTGGCGCTCGCCTGGGTTCCCGTTTGCGGCTGAAGGCCCACGGTTGTGCCCGGTAAGCGTCAGCTTGGTCGCTTCGTTCGGGGCACCTTCGTGGCCAGGCGACACGCTGGCGGCGTGGCTCCATCTCGCGGGCATGAGCCCGCAGCGTCGTCGCGTCCCTTCGACGGAGCTCAGGACAGGCCACCCAGCGCACCGCATCGCGGCCGGTCGGGCGCGTCCGACTGCCGTTTCCAGTGTGTCGGGTTCTGCCTATTTCGGTGTCCCGAACACCTGCATCCAGTCGATGGCGGAGTCGCTGCTCTGCGCCATGTCGAAGGCAGCACTCATCTGCGTGAACCTGGGGTTCATGATGTTGACACAGCGGTGTGGGCTGGCGAGCCACGCGGCGCTGACCCGGGCGGCCGAGCCCTGGCCCGCAGCGATGTTCTCGCCCACCCGCCGCCATGCATAACCTGCGCGCGTGGCGCGGCCGCCGCCCTGTCCACCTTGCGGTCCGCTGTGCTCGAAGCGGTTGCGCCGGGCCATGTCGCGTCTGTGCACGCGTGCCGCCGCGCCGAGTTCGGCGTCCCAGACCAGCGGTGGCGCGGCCGCGAAAGCGCGGTCGCCGCAGCGCTGCGAGGTTGAACGCGCCGTGTTGGTGGGCTCGCGGACAGCTTGACCCGCCTCGCGCCACCCAGGGAGGTCGGGCGAGGGCAGCGGCCGCGCGAGCACGATCGTCCATCGCTCGCCACGCCGGCCCACGCCGATCTCGGCGAACCCTGGGTCGAGCAGCGTGCGGCACGAGCGCGCCTTCAGAAAGCAAGCCGGCCGCCACGTGCTGAGGGCGGGAAATCTGGTGCGGCGCTACCCGGTGCCGGCGGCAATTGCAGGTGCGAGCGTGATCGCGCTCATTTTCGCGGCACGGCAGCGGTTCAGGTCTCGCTATTCGTAGCAGGACAGCGCGGGTGCGGCTCGCGCCGGCAGTGCGCAGCCCAATCGCTCAGTCGCGCGCGGCAAGCTCCGCGGGAGAGATCGGCTTGGGCGGCACCGCGTTCGAGCGCGCCTCGATGTAGATGCGCTTGATCTTCGGATAGGCTGCGCGGATGTCGCGTTCGATGGCATCGATGGTGCGCGCCGCCTCGTCGGCGGGCGTATCGCCCTTGAGCACGATGTCCAGCGTCAGCAGCACCTCGTCGGCGCCGATGTACATCGACAGCGGCGCACCCACCGTGCGCACGGGCTCGTGCTGCGCCACGATGCGTCTGATCTCGCGCGCAGTCTCCGGCTTGACGCCTTCGCCCACGAGCAGGCTGCGCGATTCGATGATGAGCAGCACGGCCACGCCTGCCAGCACCAGCCCGATGCAGATCGAGGCCACGCCATCGAGCTCCGGCATGTCGAGCGCGTGGCTCGCATAGATGCCCACCGCCGCGATGATCAGGCCGAGCAGCGCAGCGGCGTCTTCAGCCAGCACCGTGAAGCTGGCCGGGTCCTTGCTGGCCCGTATCGCGCGCAACAGCGGGATTGAGCGGTGCTGGGCCCGGAAGTGCTTGAGCGCCACCGTCAACGCCGCGCCTTCGAATACGGCCGCGGCCGTGAGCACCACGTAGTTCCAGAACGGATCCTTGAGCTCGGTCGGGTGCCGCACGTGGACGATGCCCTCGTAGAACGAGATGCCACCGCCGAGGCCGAAGATCAGCACCGCAACGATCAGGCTCCAGAAGTAGAGCTCCTTGCCGTGACCAAAAGGATGTTCGGCGGTGGCGCGTTTCTGGCTGCGGCTCAGCCCGACCAGCAGCAGAAGGCCGTTGCCTGTGTCGACCGCCGAGTGGATGCCCTCCGAGAGCATGGCCGAACTGCCCGTGAACGCCGCGACGGTGAACTTGGTCACCGCAATGGCGGCGTTCGCGCCGATGGCGCCGTAGATCGCGATCTTGGATGCAGCCATGCGCGGGACATTATTTGGGAAGAAGGCCGCTCAGTGTCGCTCAAGGCACGCGCGCAGCCGTGACGGTGTCTGCGGCGCTCGGCAATCGTTCATCACCTGACACCGGGACGACCAGGCATACCGACGGTCCAGCGCTCGACGTTTGCCATCGACGTGTGCGGGTTCATCCGACCATCGAATGCTTTTCGAGTAGATTGGAAGCCATCGATCTGGATCTGGCACCTCAGTTCGACTGACTGGCTCAGGCGGGCGATACCAGCTTGGCGTATGTCCAGCCGAGCACCGCGCCGAAGATGATGTGCAATACGAGCGTCATCACCGGTGCCATCACACCCATTGCCATGCCGAACATTCCGCCGCCAGCCATTGGCATCAGCATCACCATCATGACGAGCCAGCCGATCACGCCGATGATGATTCCGCTGACCGTCGCGCTGGAGCCGAGGCGGTGGGCCAGCAAGGTAATGGCGATGCCGTAGCCGACGATGCCGATCATGAAGTGCACGGCCCAGCCGAGCATCGGGTTGTCGGGATGTCCCATCATGCCGGCAATCAGTTTCGGCAGATCCAGTGCCGGCATCATTCCCATCATGGCTTTCATCACCATCAGCGCTGACAACACCACGGTGGCAGCCAAGCCCGCCAACAAGCCTTTTCCTATGTTCGACATGTCTACTCCTTGAGTAGTTAACTGCCCGAATCGCGTCGGGTGGCGTGAATCGGTCGATCCTGGAATGGATTGGCGAATCGGGGGCTTCTTTCCTTGCCCGCACCTGAAGGGTCTATTGCGCTCGACGGTTCGGACTGATGCGCCAGATGGTGTTCGACAAATCGTCGGCCACGATGAGCGCTCCGCGTCGGTCGACAGTCACCCCGACCGGCCGGCCGCGTGTCTTGCCATCTGTGCCCCGAAAGCCGGAAACGAAGTCGACCGGCGGAACGGCGGGGCGCCCATCGCGGAACGGTACGAAGACAACCTTGTAGCCCACCGGGTGCTCGCGATTCCAGCTTCCATGCTCGCCGACGAATACACCCTCTGCGAATCCGGTGCCCATCGCGGGCGTTGAAAAGCCGAGGCCGAGTGCAGCCACATGCGATCCCAGGCTGAAATCCGGAGCAATCGCTGCGGCGACCTTCTCAGGTTCTGCGGCCGTACGCGAGGGTCGACGTTCTGCCCCCAATAGCTATACGGCCAGCCGTAGAACGCCCCTTCGCGAACCGAGGTGAGGTAGTCGGGGACCAGGTCGGGGCCGAGTTCGTCGCGCTCGTTGGCCACCGCCCACAACTGATTGGTCCCGGGCTGAATCGCCAGCGCAGTGGGGTTGCGCAGGCCGGTGGCGTAGGGCTTGTGTGCGCCGGTGCGCGCGTCCACCTGCCAAACCATGGCCCGGTCGACCTCGGCTTCCATTCCACGCTCGGTGATGTTGCTGTTGGAGCCGATGCCTACATACAGGAACTGCCCGTCCGGGCTGGCGGTCAATGCCTTGGTCCAGTGATGGTTGATCGCCGACGGCAGGTCGGTCACCTTGACCGGCGGCCCGCTGGCACGGGTCTGGCCATCGCTGTAGTCGAAACGAACCAGCGCGTCCTGGTTGGCCACGTACAGCTTGCCGTCGACGAGTGCGAGCCCGTACGGCGCGTTGAGATCCTCGGCGAAGACGTTCCGCTCCTTGTAGCTGCCGTCACCGGCAGTGTCCCGCAGCAAGGTCAAGCGGTTGCCGCTCTCGACTGCGGTGTTGCCCTTGGACTTGATGCGGCTGGCGATGACGTCCTTGGGCTTCAGCGCCGGCGCACCGCCGCCACGACCTTCGGCGACCAGGATGTCGCCGTTGGGCAGCATCAAGGTCTGGCGCGGAATCTTCAGGTCGGTGGCGATGGCCGCGATCGTGTAGCCCTGCGGCACGATCGGACGCTGGTCGCCCCACAACGCCGGATCCGCAATGTTCATGCTCGGCAGCAATCCGCGCTGCGGGGCAGGGCGTACCGGGGCGGAACCGTACTGGGCCGGGTCCTGGTTGCTGTCGCTGCAGGCGCTCAGCAGTGTCGCCATGGCAGCGGTCATCAGGAGGCGTTTCATGCTGCACCTCCCGTGCGCAAGGTCGAAAATCCCAGCCAGGCTGCCGCGCATGCCAGCAGGGCAACGATTGCCGACAGGATCACGCTGGTCGGCATGATGGCCCAGGCATCCTTTGCGTGGACCAGCGCGTTGATGAAACCCAAACCCCAGGTGGCCAGCAGCAGCACGAAGTAGGCAAAAGCAAGCTTGCCTCGCCGCGCGGCGCGAAACAGGTCGATAACCGCCCACAGCATCGCCAGGCCACTGAAAACAAGCGCCCCGGCGATCAGCCAGGACGCAAAGTTGCTTCATTGAATCTGGTAGCTGCGGGCGTACGCGATGTCGCTCAGCAAAGCGCCGAGAAACAGCGGCACTGCGCCCGCCAGCATGAACGCGTGAAGCGGGTGAATCGGCCCTTGCGGGACCCGTTCAATCGTGACTGCCATGACGGTCGGCTCCTGTGGATGAGGGGTGCATCCGCTATTCATTTCATGAGTGAAGTGGCCGTGACGGGTGCCCCGACGAATCCAGCGGGAAGCCCCATCGATTCTGCGCATCGAAGCCGCCGACCTGGTTGCCCTCGGTGGGAAACCCATCGGCAGCGCGCAGCAGCGCGGCCATGTGCATCAGGTTGAAGCACATGATGGTTGTATTCCGGTTGGCGAATTCATTGTCGAAGCCGACCGGAACGGCTTTGCCATCCACCGCATCACCGTAGCTCGGCCCCGGTCCAGCTTCGCCGATCCAGCCGGCGTCGGCCACTGGAGGAATGGCATAGCCGATGTGTCGCAACGAATACAACACCTCCATCGACACCGCCTTCACGCCGTCCTCGTGGCCAGTCACCAGACAACCTCCGGTCTTGCCGTAGTAGACATATTGACCTCGGTCATTCTGGTCGGAACTGTTGCTGTACAGGCGCTCGACGACCTGCGTGCACACAGTCGACTTGACGCCCGGCGTCGAAGGCTCGCAACTCGGCCACGCACTTTTGCGACGATCGCTCACGGGCTGGTTCGGCGATGAGCGCCACGGCCGCGTAGCTCACAAGCGCAGCAGCGGTTGCGCAGGCAACGAGGTTCGGATGGTTCATCGGGCGGCTTTCCATGTCGATCGAGTGCGATTCGACTTTGAGCCTTTACTCGGGGTCGGTCTGTGCGGCAACGCACTCCGACGGTGCTCGTTCGACCGCGAACCACCACCCGACGATCATCGACACCTGGGCGACGGGCAAGCCCAGGACAGCCGGCGCATTCAGCGCCGAGGGCGGTCGGTCTGCCACCGGGATGCCTCGGTGCGGTAGCAGACGGACGGGCACCTTCCATCCGTGCAGACTCGTATCTTCCGCCTTCGCCAAAGGGGCGAGCACCGAGCCGACCACTTGAAACCCGCATTGCTGCCTGCCGAAAATGGCCTGATCGAACGCCTGCCTCGCAAGGAGCGCCTGGTGTTCGTTGCCGAGTGCACGAGCGTCGAACTGGCTCTGGCTGAGGTTCTGCACGAGCCTGGCAGACCAGCGCGGTACGTGTATTTCCCGACCGCTGGCTTTGTATCGCTGATCGCCGAGATTCCACACAGCCCTGGCCTCGAGGTGGGCATGGTGGGCAGCGAAGGCATGGTCGGTGCGCATGTCTCGCTGGGGGTTCTGACGGCGCCACTGCGTTCCGTCGTGCAGGGCGCGGGAACCGCGCTGCGCATGGGTGGCGCTGCGTTCCAGGCACAGCTGAGGCTCAACCCGGCATTGCAGCGTGACATGAACCGCTACCTCTATGTGCTGATGGCTCAGTTGGCCATTTCGGCCGCCTGCCTGCGCTTCCACGAGATCGGCCCGCGCCTGGCCCGATGGCTTCTCATGAGCCACGATCGGTCGCAAGGCGACGGCTTTCGCATGACGCACGAGTTCATGGCCTACATGTTGGGGGTACGCCGTGTCGGCATCACCGCGGCCGCCGGCGTCTTTCAGCGCGCCGGAATCATCAGCTATCGGCGCGGTGACCTGATCGTGCTCGATCGTGGCCGGCTCGAAGCGGCCGCCTGCGGTTGCTACACGTCAGGCGAGCTCGCTTACGACACGCTGCTGCATTGACCCAGCCCCTGCCGCGCGCACCCGCCGCAGGCCTCGGCCGGCGCACGCAACCCCTTTCAGCCACTCGGCAGACAACTCTCGTTCCGGCGCTCAGGAAGCGATCTTCTCGGGAAGCAGGCGGTCGTACTCCTTCTTCACCACGGCGTAGCACTCGCACGTGCGCTGCTCCAGTCGCGGCCGATCGAGCACCGTGATGTGGCCGCGGGCGTACCGGATGAGCCCTTCCTTCTGCAGCTTGAGTGCGCCCTCGGTGACGCCCTCCCGGCGAACGCCGAGCATGTTGGAGATGAGCTCCTGGGTCATCACGAGATCGGGGCCTTCGAGGCGGTCCAGGCTCAGCAGCAGCCAACGGCAAAGCTGCTGGTCGAGCGAATGGTGCCGATTGCACACGGCCGTTTGCGACATCTGGGTGATGAGCGCCTGGGTGTAGCGCAGCAACAAGTGCAGCACGGGCGCGCGCCCGAAATCTTCCTTGATGAACGAAGCCTTCACCCGATAGCCTTCGCCCGCACTCTGCACGACGGCGCGGCTGGGCGTCGAGCCGCCACCCATGAAGATCGAAATGCCGACCACGCCCTCTCGGCCGACGACGGCGATCTCTGCGGACGCTCCGTTTTCCAGAACGTACAGGAGCGAGACGATGGCGGTGGTCGGGAAGTAGACATGCTCGAGCGTGCTGCCGGACTCGTAGAGCACATGGCCGAGCGGCAGGCTGACCCACTCGAGCCGTGGCAGCCAGCGTTGCCATTCGGGCTCTGGCAGCGCGGCCAGCAAGTCGTTCGCTTTTGGCGGTTTTCGGATCGGCATCCAATCTCCCATGAGGGTGTACGGCGCAACGAGCCGGACGGCACGTTCCTCGATTTGGCCAGGAGCGCAAGACGCATACCCATGTGCGCTGTCGGACAGCGCAAGGCTACCCGGCATTGAGCGATTGTGTTCGCTGCCGCACGGTAGCCAAGGGCTTCTGCTGGCACGATGGGCGTCGTCGTGTCTTGCCATCGGCCTGGATTGGGCCGGCAACTGCCCGACGCCGAAGTACCCCATTTCACAAGTACGCCCGCGTTCCGAGATCGATGCATTCCGGTTCATGGCACGGCCTGGCGACGGCGGGACCGGACCCCGCCCCGGCAGCCCCATTTCACAGACACGAAAGAAGGATCGACATGAAGACCAACCATCCACTCGCCACGCCCGACCCGCTCACCCCCGCCAGCCTGGCCGAACTGGCGGGGTTCCAGAGACGACCCTGCCTGTCGCTGTACCAGCCGACCCATCGACGCCATCCCGACAACCAGCAGGACCCGATCCGCTTTCGCCATCTGGTCAGGGACCTGGAGACCTCGCTGCAACAGCAGCATCCGGTCGATGCCGTCGCGACCCTGATCGAGCCCTTCGAGGCCCTCGCGCAGGACCACGATTTCTGGAACCATACGCTCGACGGGCTGGCGGTGCTCGGCGCCCCGGGACTGATGCGCATATTCCTGCTGCAGCGGCCGGTGGCAGCGTTGGCCGTGGCGGCCGACAGCTTCCACACCAAACCCTTGCGCCAGTTCCTGCAGTCGACCAGGCGCTACCAGGTGCTGGCGCTGAGCCTTGACAAGGTGCAGCTCTTCGAAGGCGATCGCAACGCGCTCGACGCCGTGGCGCTGGCATCGGGCGTGCCGCAGACGATGGCCGAGGTTCTGGGCGGGCAGCGCACCGAGCCGCACAGCACCGTTTCGTCGTATGGCGGTATCGGCGGCGGCCACACGGCCATGCACCACGGGCAAGGCGGCAGGAAGGACGAGATCGACGGCGACGCCGAGCGCTTCTTCCGTGCGGTGGACCGCGCCGTGCTGGAGCACCACTCGCGCCCGTCGGGACTGCCCTTGATGCTGGCGGCTCTGCCGGAACACCACCACCGCTTCCGCCAGGTCAGCCACAACCCGCTCCTGATGGCCGACGGCCTGATGGTCGACCCCCAGGGCTTGACGCATGACACCCTGCGGCAGCGCGCTTGGGACGTGGCAGCGCCGCAGCAGCAGGCGCAACATGCGGCATGGCGCGAGGCCTACGCGGTCGCCGCAGCCAAGGGGCTGGGCAGCGACGATCTGTCGCAGGTTGCCCATGCTGCGGTGGCCGGGCGTGTGGCGACGCTGCTGGTCGAGGCCGGGCGCCAGGAGGCCCGCCGGATCGACGGGTCGACCGGGCGCATCGATCCCGCCGAGCTCGAAAACCCGCGCGTCGACGACGTGCTCGACGACCTGGGTGCGCTGGTCGAAAGGATGGGCGGCCAGGTCCATGTCCTGCCGGCCGAAGGCATGCCTTGCCGCACCGGCGTCGCAGCGAGTTTTCGTCACTGATACCGCATGCAACCCCAACCTCACAGGAGAACCCCATGAAGATCCAACTCAACACCGACGTCCACATCGACGGCACCGCGGCACTGGCGGCGCAGGTCAGTGCGACTGTCGAGCAGGCGCTGGAGCACTTCAGCGAGCATGTGACACGGGTGGAAGTCCATCTGAGCGACGAGAACGCCGGCAAGGGCGGGCAGCGCGATCAGCGATGCATGCTGGAGGCCCGGCTGGAAGGTCGGCAGCCGGTGGCGGTGACGGACCAGGCCGCGACGCTGGAGCAGGCCGTCCACGGCGCCGCGAAGAAGCTGGCGCACTTGCTCGACAGCACGCTGGGACGGCTGCACGACCATCGCGAGAAGACCTCGGGTCTGCCCCTGTCGGGGACCGAACCGGTGCAGCGCTGATGGCCAGCGCAGGGCGCAGCGCTGCTCCTTTTCTGCGACCGACCTACCGGCACCGGCTTCGGTTCGCTGCCGGACCGATGGGTGTCGAGACATGAGTGACCATCTGCCCGAAATCGAACCCGCAGCCGCCGAACGAATCCGGCTGCGAATGCTCGCGCTTTCGAGGTGGGAGAACGAGGGTGGGGCGGGGCGTGCCTCGATCCCCGCCGACGCGCCACCCCCGGGCGACGCCGGGGCGGAGCAGATGCGAATCCGGAGGGTCGCACTCGAGAACCTGGTGATCGCCTTGCTGGCAGGAGCCACCGACGAGCAGCGCACGCGCGTGCGCGACATCGCCGGCTGCATCACGCCGTGATGCCGGACCCGCTGAACGAGTGCGGCCGCCTGCGCGCGACTCCGTCGCGCCGGATGACCGGCGCTGCAGTCCGTTTCGACGCGGCGGGACATTCGAGCGGTGTCGCGGGCCGACGCGGCCTCGGTGCGCTGGCGTACCGACATGGAACGTTCATGGCGCTATCTTGCTTCGTCCCTTGCTCCTCGACCTACGCATGTCCAAACCCAGTTCCGCGATCTACGACTACATCGTCAGGGAGCTGGCGCCCACCGACCATGAGCCGGACGAGGCCCCGATCACGATCGTCTGTGAACCGCGCGGCGTGCCTGGGGAAGCGGGCGCTCGCGGCCCGATGTCCATGCGCCTGAAGGAGGGAACCACCGCGGAAGAAGCGCGAGCCATCGCCAGCACGCTGCAGGCCAAGGTCAAGGGTCTGCTTGGTTGGTGATCTTCTCAGCCTCCCGGGAACAGGCTCACGGGGTGCGCTTGTCGGAGGCGAGAAGGGTCTGACAGCAATTGGAGTGAAGTCGTGCCGCGGATCGGTGCGTTGCGGCAGTGGCGTCAGCGCGGCACGGGATGCCGGGCGACCCATGCCTCGAGCAGGGCGACGTTGCGGAGGTTCTTGCGGAAGGCGACGTCGAAGAGATCACCGACCAGCGGAACGCTGCCCAGGGCGAAGTCGAGGCCGAGGTTGCCCAGCATGCGCAACTGCAACGGCAGCGGCGCGGACAGCCGGCGCGCCTGCCAGACGATGCCCAACCCCATCAGCGCCCCCACCAGATCGCCGGCGACCGGCAACAGCCCGAAGAGCGAATCGACGCCGAAGCGCCAGCGCGTGAAGGGAATGCCCCAGGCGCCGTCCAGCAAGATCGCCAGCTTGCGGCAGCGCGCCAGGCGCGTCGCAATCTCGTGCTCGGTCACTTCTTGACGATGATGTAGACCGCGTGAACGATGCCGGGGATGTAGCCGAGGAGCGTCAGCACCAGGTTGATCCAGAAGTGCTTGCCGATACCGACCTGCAGAAAAACGCCCAGCGGCGGCAGCAGGATGGCGATGATGATTCTGACGATGTCCATCGTGTCTCGTGATGGGGGTGAGGTGCGGCGGCTGCCCGTCGGCACGATCTTCCGACGGCATCGACTCCGCGATGGGACACGTACCCGGCTGCGCTCACTTTCGTCCCATCGGACCGATGCGCTTGCGCCGGGTGGCTCGGCGCGCGCTCCAGACGATGATGGCCGACAGCGCCAGCAGGGCGATCGAGGCGATCAGCAGCTTTTCGCGGTGCTCGGTCAGGAAGCGCTCGACGGTGTCGGCCATGGAGGTCGGTGCCGCCGCCACGTCGACGGTCTTGACGATGATCTTGCCCATCGCCGGGTCGCCCGAGATCGGTGCGATGTTGAGCTCGAGCGACTTGGCCCCCGCCTCGCGCGCGCTGATGACCCACTTCCAAACCACGTCGTCGCCGTCGACCAGCGCCTGACGCTGTGCGTCGCGATCGACGTCGACGCCGCTCGCCTCGAGCGTGGCCTTGAACGCGCTCGGCCCGGTCGGCGCTCCGTCGGCGCCCTTGGCCCGTGCCACGGTCTGCTTGATGCGCAATTCGACCGCGATTGCCCGCCCAGCCGTCAGCTGGCCCGGCAGGTTCCACTGGATGTCGCTGTCGCGCAGACCGGCCCCGGCGAACGCAGCTGCGCTGTCCGGCGCGAGCGGAGCTGCCGCGGCGGACGCAGTCGGCGCCGCACCGGTGGTGGGCGATGCGGCCCTGCCACCCGCGCCAGTCGTCGACGACGCGTCGCCCGCGATCGTGCCGCCGTCGCCGCGCGAATACGCAGGCGCGGCATGGGCACCGCGCCTGCGCGGCGATTCCTGCGCGACTTTGTGCGCACGCGTCGACGTGCCTCTCGCCTTTTTGCCCGCGCCTTTGCCGGTCTCCCGAGGGCGGTGGTTCCCGTAGCGGCGGTCGCCGCGGTACGGCGGCGCGACGGAGGGCGCCATGACGCCGGCCGGCCCGGGAACGACCGCCGGCGGCGTCACCGCCGACGCTGATGGTGCCGCGGCGGCCGGTGCCTGCAAACGCGACTCGGCACAGGCTGCGCTCGCTTGCACGCCCACAGCCGCCTGCACCTCGGCCCTGCGCGCATCGGGCGTGCGCCGGACGTATTCGGTGGCCACCCGGCACAGGCGATCGGCCGGCAAGCCTGCCGTCCGCAGCCCTTGCGAGACCTCGCTCGCCGGCCGGCTCGAGTCGACCAGTGCCTGTGCGATGTCTTCGTCGCTCAGATAGCGCGCCAGGCGGCGGATGGCGGCGCCCAGGTCGGTCGAAGCGACGATGATTTCCGCCGGCGGGCGGCGGTGGTCCAGCCCGCCGACGCCGGTGCTGCAGCCCGACGTGAGGGCAGCGAGCGCCAGCGCGACGAGCGCGGTGCGCAGCGCACCGCGCGGGGAAGCGGCACGGAGCCTTCGCGGCGTCGCGCGTGCAATTGAATGGGACATGAAGGCTCCTGCGTGTCGATGGTGGATGGCGTCGACTGCTGCCTGAGTCGGAGGTCAGGAGGCGAAGCGTCTGCCCGCACGTCTGAAAAGGTCGACAGGTCAGGCAGGCATCCGGCGCTACGCCGCATTCTCGTGTAACGACGACATGCATCTGGTCGTTGCACAGCGCGACCCATCGCTGGACCGGCTTCGGCTCCACCCGTCTGCTGACGCGAACGCCACCGCCTTCGACCCCGTGATTGCCGACGCAAATGGCCTATTCGACGACCGGTACGACGCTGCGATGGCTGTATGAAGTCGGGGACAGGCCGCTTACGAGCCCGTACGCTGAATCGAGAAGGACCGTTCCGTCCTTGAAGGAAATCGCTCCTGCCGGGACCCGGGCGCCGGAGTCGAGCACGAGCGCTGCCACCCGCTCGGCGTCGGCGTCGGTGTCGGTGTCGGTGTCGGTGTCGACCAGCATGTCGCGCACGGTCCCGACCGGCTGGCCGGCCGCGTCCAGCACGGGCCAACCGCGGCAATCCTGGTCGCTGTCGACCAACTGGAAATCCTCGAGTTCTGCGAGCGGTGTGAGTTTCATTGCGATGTTCCTTGCAGTTGAGTCTCAGCCGGTCCGACCGACTTCGGTGACGTGCAGATAGACCTGCGTCTTGCCGAGCGTTTCGCGTTCCACCTCTGTCAGCGCCCGAAACCGCCTGTCCGAAATGCCGTTGATGGTTTCCGGCTGCAGCCGCTGGAAGGTGCCTTTCAGGTTGACCGGAACCCCGATGTCGATCGCCCCTTGGCTACCGACGCCATGGCTGAGGTCCGGGTCGATCATCACGAGCAACTCGTCGCTTCCGGACGAGACGGTGAAGGTCTTCGGCCCGACGATGCGTATTGCCTTCACGCCGGTGAGTGCGACTTCTCGGCCAGCCAGCGAGGCTTTGTCGGCAGTGGCTGCGTAGATGCCGGGATCGGTGACGGCGGCGACCGGCGCAGCGGAAAGCACTGCCGGCGCCGCTGCTGGATTCGATCCCGCTGTCGGGGCATAGGCGACCGAATTCGCCGGCGCTGCGGCGGGACTCGATGCGCCGACCATGCGGTTGGGCTCGTCGCGGCCCAGCCAGAACCAGAGCAGGCCGATGATCAGCAGCAGTCCGACAAGCCAGGCCCACCACGGTACTCCGCTCTTCCGCTTCACAAGGATCTCTGCCATGGTCTTCTCCTTCGTCGATCGACGGAGGCAGCAGGCGCTGCTCCGGGGCACTGGCCGCGGTTTTACGGGACCCTGCAGCGCATGTCTGTGCGTTGCCGAACAGATGCAGCTCGGCTGTCGATGGGTGCCTGTCGCACCGACCCGGCGTGTAAGCGGTTTACCGCACAGACCTGCACGTGCATCACGGTCAGGCTGCCGCTCGTCGCACGTTGCGCCGCCGAGTCTTAAAGCCATGCACAACCCGAAATCGATTGCATCCGCTTCCGCAACGAATCATCGCTCCGCCTCGGAAGCGTTCGACTTTCGCTTCAACCAGCCGCCCAACGAACAGCTGTTCGTCGACCTTTGCGGGGCTTATGCCGCATATGGCGGCGTGGCCTGGGGTGAAGACCTTGCGCGTCGCATGACCGACTGGAGGCCGGAGCTGCCGACGCCGAGCCTGGCAAGGCTCATCGCCGCCAAAGCGCTGTTTCACTTTCGATGGCGCGGCGCGACATGGGTTCCGATGGTCCAGTTCGACCTCGAAGATTTGTCGATCAAAAGCTCGATCCGTCAGGTCAGGCGACAGCTCGGCGAGCGACAGGATGGCTGGGAGGCGGCTTCCTGGTTCGTCCGCCCGAGCGATGCGTTGCGCGGCCGGCGCCCCGTCGACGTCGTCGACCGGAACCTCGCCGCTGTTGTGCAGGCGGCGCGGCGGCAGTCTTGACGTTGATACTGCATTTGATCTTCGGCGCCGTCCTCGGCTGGAACTACCCGCGTCTGATGCGCCGCGATCCGATCCATGCCGCGGCTGGGTCAGCCATGGCGCGTTCAGGCATCCCTGCCTCGACGTGAGGCTTCTCGACATCGACGAACGGCATCGTGAGACGTGATCGGGAGCGGGAATTTGCTTTGAAGAACCGGGAGGCTTTTTCTCAGGAAGCGGTCACTGCCATGGCAGGAGCAGGACGCCTACTCCCACCGTGGTTTGGGAATGGTTGTAGTCGATCAGGCTTTCGCCGTAACCGCTCGTGGCTTGCACGTATCCGCGCAGCGCACCCGAGAGGGGAAAGGCCCATTCGAGCTGCGTGAAGCCGCGACGCCTCGAAGGGCTGTAGCGGCCGAGAACCGAGTAGACGTAGCCGTTGCGCCGGTATGCGAGGCGAAGATCCCCGGAGCCCAGGTAGTCGCGAATGTCGGGGTTGTCGTCACGAGAAGTCCTTTCCGGCAGGCGGAACCAAGGCCGGGCGAGGAGGGTCCAGTCGCCGCGTTCGAGCCCGAACTGGGCATAGATTCGGTTCCAGCTGCGTGACAGCGGCAAAGGCCGACCATTCGACTGATGGGCGATGCCGAAGTTGACCATCCGCCAGCGCCAGCCGAACATTTCGGCATCGGTGCGCAGCGCAAGGATCGCTTCGGGCTCGTAGTCGGTCTCGCGAAACGGCGAGGACTGGTCACGGTTGTAGAGCTGCCAGTTCGACTGCTGCGTATAGGCCAGCCACAGGTCGCCGTTGTCGCCGAAGATGTTCTCCCAGGCCTTGACCTTGAAACTCAACTGGAACTTCGCCTCGACCGACTGGATTCGCTGATCGGCACTGAGGCCGTGATCCGGTGCAGGACTCTGCGGCCTGTCGTTGACACGGGTCGAATAGCGTGCCGGCAGCAGGTAGTTGAGCCGGTGAGGCAGCAGCTTGAAAGTGCCGCGCTTATCGCCCGGGTCGAGCTCCCAGGCCGACGAGAGCGCGAGTCCGCCAGCCGGCTCGGCGGGTGCGGCCGAGTTCGACGCCTTGAATCCCGCGCCGCTCGCCTCTCCAGAATCGGGCTCGGCAGGCGTCGCAGCCCGATTCGGCGTCGCTGCGGAACGGCCCGACGCCTCGTCGTAACACGCCAGGCGTGCCATCGCCTCGTCGATCGATTTGCAGTCGCGGCTCGATGGTGCCGAAGCAGCCTGGAGCGGCCAGCCGGACACCGTCAGCCAGGCGAGCACGGCGACCGCCGTGGGTTTCGACGACATGATTTGGTTCGATCCTTCGAGGTCCTGATGAGGTGGGCCCGCTCGCCGCCGGTTCGCGCAGCGCCTTAAGACCCGCCTAAGCCAGCCTGCCGATACTGCCGTGGCATTGTCAACAAGCCGAAGGATTCTCATGAACACCCGTCTCTTCACCCCCCAGCGGCTCGTCGTGGCGCTCTTGTCTGCCGGCGTGATCGGCGCGGCCGGCGTGGGTGCTTTCAGGAGTTCGTCCGCCGAGGCGGCCATCGCCACCTCGCCCGCTGCGCTTGTGGCAGCGCCCGGGCTCGCGCTGCCGGACTTCTCGCAGATGACCGCGCGCAACGGCGCGGCCGTGGTCAACGTCAGCGTGACCGGCATGACCAAGGCCGCCGGCGACGATGAGACCGAAGGCCCGTCGGCGCAGCCTCGCGGCATGCCGGGCATCGATCCGAACGACCCGTTCTACGAGTTCTTCAAGCGCTTTCAGGGCCCGAACGGCGGCGGCCCGGCTGCGCAGATGCCGACGCGGGGCCAAGGCTCGGGCTTCATCGTCAGCGCCGACGGGTTGATCCTGACCAATGCCCATGTGGTGCGCGACGCGAGCGAGGTGATGGTCAAGCTCACCGACCGGCGCGAGTTCCGCGCCAAGGTGCTCGGCTCCGACCCGCGAACCGACGTGGCGGTGCTGAAGATCGACGCCAAGGATCTCCCGACCGTGCCCTTGGGGAGCGCGCGCGATCTCATGCCGGGCGAATGGGTGCTCGCGATCGGCTCGCCGTTCGGCTTCGAAAACAGCGTGACCGCCGGCGTCGTCAGCGCCAAAGGCCGATCGCTGCCCGACGACAGCATCGTCCCCTTCATCCAGACCGACGTGGCGGTCAACCCCGGCAATTCGGGCGGACCGCTCTTCAATACCCGCGGCGAGGTGGTCGGCATCAACTCGCAGATCTACAGCCGCTCGGGGGGCTACCAGGGGCTGTCGTTCGCGATTCCGATCGACGTGGCGATCAAGGTCAAGGATCAGATCGTCGCCACCGGCAAGGCGAGCCACGCACGCCTGGGGGTCGCGATCCAGGAGGTGAACCAGGCACTCGCCGACTCGTTCAAGCTCGACAAGCCCGAAGGTGCGCTGGTCTCCAGCGTCGAGAAGGGCAGCCCTGCCGACCAGGCCGGCCTGCGCAGCGGCGACGTGATTCGAAAGGTCGACGGCCACCCGATCGTCGCCGCGGGCGATCTTCCGGCCGTGATCGGCGGGGCGACGCCGGGCGCGAAGGTGGGCCTCGAAATCTGGCGCCAGGGCCAGCGCGAGCAACTCACCGCGCAGCTCGGAGATGCGGGCGAGAAGACGGCCAAAGCTGCGAAGACCGATGCCAAGGCCGAACACGGCAAGCTCGGCCTCGCCCTGCGGCCGCTGCAGCCGCAGGAAAAGGGCGGCTCGGGGGGTGAGGGCGGACTGATGGTCGAGTCGGTCGCCGGTCCGGCAGCGTCGGCCGGCGTTCGACCGGGCGACGTGCTCCTGTCGGTCAACGGTGCACCTGCGAAGAGCATCGACCAGGTCCGTGAGGTTGTGGCCAAGGCCGACAAGTCGGTCGCGCTGCTGATCGAGCGCGACGGCAACAAGCTGTTCGTGCCGGTGCGCGTCGGCTGACAATCGGGCGCGGGGCCGTCGCGACCGGCCCTGCGCACTGGACGCGCGCAATTGCGGCGTCGATGCCGATGCCGATGCCGATGCGCCGCTGCCGTGCGGAGCGGGCAAGGCCTGACGCTCGACTGTCACCCCGCGCGCGTCGCGCGGCGCACCACACGACCGACCGTCAGCCCCTGGCCGAGGATCGAGAACACGACCACGCAGTAGGTCATCGCGAGCAGCGTTTCGCGTTCGCTCCCGCTCGGCAGCGACAGGCACAGCGCAACCGAGATCCCGCCGCGCAACCCGCCCCAAGTGAGCACGCTCGCCGAGCCGACCGGCAGGCGAAATCCGCGGCGCCACACGCCGACCGGCAAGCCGACGGTGAGCGAGCGCGCCGCGAGCGTGACGCCGATCGCCGCCAGCGCCGCCCAGAGGATGCCGTGGGTGAAGTGGATTGCGACCACCTCCATGCCGATCAGCACGAACAGCACGGCGTTGAGGATCTCGTCGAGCAGTTCCCAAAACAAATCCACGTGGTGGCGCGTGGTGTCCGACATTGCGTGCGCCCGGCCATGGTTGCCGATCAGGAGTCCCGCGACGACCATCGCCAGCGGTCCGGAAACGTGGGGCCGCGCCGCGAGCGCGTAGCCGCCCAGCACGGCGGCCAGCGTCAGCATCACCTCGATCTGGTACTGGTCGATGCTGCGCAGCATGCGGAACGTGACATAGCCGAGCATGCCCCCGAGCAGCAGCCCGCCGCCGGCCTCCTGGAGCAGCAGACGGCCGGCGTGCGTGGCCGTCGGCACCTCGCCGCTCGCCAGCATTTCGACGAGCAGTGAAAACAGCACGATGCCGACGCCGTCGTTGAACAGCGACTCGCCGGCGATGACGAGTTCGAGATCCTTCGGTGCGCCGGCCGACTTCAGGATTCCGATCACCGCGATCGGATCGGTGGGCGAGATCAGCGCGCCGAAGATCAGGCAGTAGATCAGCGGCAGCGGCAGTCCGAGCCAGGGCAGAACCCACCACATCGCCAGACCGACGATCGCCGTCGAGAGCAGGGTGCCGACGACGGCGAGCGCGCCGATCTGCCAGCGGTAGGCGCGCAGCTCGCTCAGGTCGACGTGCAGCGCGCCGGCGAACAGCAGCAGCGAAAGCATCCCCTGCATCAGGATTTTCGAGAAGTCCACCCGCTCGAGCAGTGCCGTTTCATAGTCGCGCAGGCCGTGGACGATTCCCGACGCATCGAGCGCGACGAGCACGAGCGACAGCCCCAGAGCCGAGACCATCACGCCGATCGTCGTCGGCAGCCCGATGAAGCGATGGTTCAGATAGGCGAGCAGGGCGGTGACGACGATGAAGATCGCAGAGAGTTCGAGCATTGGCAAGGGTCCTTCGAAACTGCGGTTCGCAGCGCCGGCCGCGCAACCACAGCATGCACCGATACTTGCACGCTGCACACGGACCGGCCGCCCCGAGCATCTACTCGCCGCGGCCCAGGTCCGCAAAGGCAATCGCGCTGGGCAAGGATGCGGGCGGCGGCCACGGTCGCTGCGGGAAAATGTGACGTGAAGGTCATGGCGGGCCCTCCCGGTGAGAAACTGCCTCGCCGGTGACGCGCGTGCACGGCACGTGCCTGCGGTCACGACTCTGCGAAGTTCCCCGATACTTGCCTGCTCGAGCAGGCGGCTTGTGCCGTTGCCTGTCCACGGCGTGACGGCGTCGTTCCCGCCCGAGCGATCGGCACAGAAAACAACAAAGGACCGGCTTGTCTTTGTCCCTCGCAGCAATCGTGCTGCTCCCCTTTGCTGCGGCCTGGCTGCCTGTGATCGCGATTCGTTCCGGTCGCAATGCTGCGGCGTGGAGCGCCGGGGCCGTGTTGGCGGTGGCGTTCGCATTGCTGCTGATGCAGGCGCCGGCGGTGTTTGCCGCAGACGTGCCGCGCTTCGCCATGGATTGGCTGCCGTCGATCGGCCTGGCCTTCAGCCTGCGTCTCGACGGCCTCGGCTGGCTGTTCGCGCTGCTGATTCTCGGCATCGGCATGCTGGTGGTCCTGTATGCCCGCTACTACCTGTCGGAAGCCGATCCGATGGGCCGCTTCTACTGCCACCTGCTGGTGTTCGCCGGGGCGATGCTCGGCGTGGTCCTGTCCGACAACCTGCTGCTGCTGGTCGTCTTCTGGGAGCTGACCTCGATCAGCTCGTTCCTGCTGATCGGCTACTGGACCCATCGCGCGGACGCGCGCGAAGGCGCGCGCATGGCGCTGGCGATCACCGGCGGCGGCGGCCTGTGCCTGCTGGCCGGCGTGATCCTCCTCGGCAACATCGCCGGCAGCTTCGAGTTGAGCGACGTCCTGCAGCGGCGCGAGCTGATTCACGCCAGCCCCGCTGTACCTGCCGATGCTCGTGCTGGTGCTGCTCGGTGCCTTCACCAAGTCGGCGCAGTTCCCGCTGCATTTCTGGCTGCCGCACGCCATGGCCGCGCCGACGCCGGTCAGCGCCTACCTGCACTCGGCGACGATGGTGAAGGCGGGCGTGTTCCTGCTTGCCCGCTTCTACCCGGCGCTCGCCGGCAGCGACGCCTGGTTCACCATCGTCACCACGGTGGGCTTCGCGACCTTCGCCTTCGGCGCCTACACGGCGCTCTTCAAGCACGACATCAAGGGCCTGCTCGCCTACTCGACGATCAGCCACCTCGGGCTGATCACGCTGCTGTTCGGGCTGCAGACGCCGCTCTCGGTGGTCGCGGCGGTGTTCCACATCATCAACCACGCGACCTTCAAGGCGTCGCTTTTCATGGCCGCGGGCATCGTCGACCACGAATCGGGCACACGCGACATGCGCAAGCTCAACGGCCTGTGGAAGTACATGCCGCATACCGCGACGCTCGCGATGGTGGCTGCCGCGTCGATGGCGGGCGTGCCGCTGTTCAACGGCTTCCTGTCCAAGGAGATGTTCCTTGCCGAGACGCTCGACCTGCACGGCATCGGCATCTGGAGCGTGCTGGTGCCGCTCGCCGCGGTGACGGCGAGCATCTTCAGCGTGGCCTACAGCGTTCGCTTCATCGACGACATCTTCTTCAACGGCGAGCCGGTCGACCTGCCGAAGACGCCGCACGAGCCGCCGCGCTGGATGAAGATCCCCGTCGAGGTGCTGGTCGTCGTCTGCCTGGCAGTCGGCGTGCTGCCCCGGGCTTGACCGTGGCCCCGCTCCTCGCGGTGGCAGCGCAGGCTGCGCTGGGCGGACCGCTGCCGGACTATTCGCTCGCCATCTGGCACGGCTTCAACCTGCCGTTGCTGATGAGCCTGGTGGCGATGGTCGGCGGTGTCGCGGCGTACTACTTCCTGCAGCGCTTCTACGACATTCACCGCTACGTGCACAGCCCGGTTACCGGGCACTGGCTGTATCACGAGGGGTTGGAGGGTCTGCTCGGCTTTTCGGTGCGTGTGACGCACGCGCTGCAGAACGGCTCGCTGCAGCGCTACCTGGCGCTGATCGTCGCCGCGTCGCTGGTGCTGGCCGCCTGGCCGTTCTTCGAGTTCGGCTACTCGACCGGACCTTCGGCCATGCTGCCGGCCCACGGGCTTGCCATCGTCGTCTGGGGGCTGCTCGTCGTCGCATCGCTGGCCACCGTGGCCTGGCACCGCGAGCGGCTGACGGCGCTGATCATGATCAGCACCGTCGGGCTGGTGCCGACCCTGGTGTTCGTCTACTTCTCGGCGCCCGACCTCGCGCTGACCCAGGTCGCGGTCGAGGTGGTGACGATCGTGCTGCTGCTGCTGGCGCTGCACCACCTGCCGCAGCACACGCCCGCGGAGTCGAGCCGCCCGCGCAAGCTGCGCGATGCGGCACTGGCGATCGCCGCCGGAGGCGGCGTGGCAGCGATCGCCTATGCGGTGATGACCCGGCCTTTCGAGTCGCTTTCCGACTACTACCTCGAACGGAGCCTGCCGGGTGGCGGCGGCACCAACGTGGTCAACGTGATCCTGGTCGACTTTCGCGGCTTCGACACCTTCGGCGAGATCATCGTGCTGGCGATCGCCGCACTCGGCGTGGTTGCCTTGCTGGATGGCCTGCGCCTGGACCGCAGCGAGGCCGACCACCAGGGCCGCCGCTGGGCTGCCGAAAGTCACTCGGTGATGGTGACCGTGCTCGTGCGGCTGCTGCTGCCGCTGGCGATGGCGGCGTCGGTCTACTTCTTCCTGCGCGGCCACAACCTGCCGGGCGGCGGCTTCGTCGCAGGCCTGGTGACGAGCATCGCGCTCGTCCTGCTCTACGTCGCCAACGGCGTGCGCTGGACCGCCAGCCGGCTGCAGCTCGACTTGCCGCGCATGGTCTCGGCCGGGGTGCTGATCGCGGGACTCACCGGCATCGGCAGCTGGTTCTTCGCCAGGCCGTTCCTGACCAGTGCCTCGGCCCATCCGACGCTGCCGTTGATCGGCGAGCTGCCGCTGGCGACCGCAGCGCTGTTCGACCTGGGCGTTTACCTGACCGTGGTCGGTGCGGTGATGCTCATGCTGAGCAGTCTGGTGCTCGCGAGCGATCGCCCCGGTCCCGGCCCACGCTTGCAGGAGGTCTGACTTGGAACTGCTCGTTGCCAGCGGAATCGGCGTGCTCGTCGCCTGCGGCATCTACCTGCTGCTGCGTGCGCGCACCTTCGCGGTCGTGCTCGGACTGACCTTCATTTCCTACGGTGTGAACCTCTTCATCTTCGTGATGGGGCGGCTGGCGACCGGCCGCCCGCCGGTCGTCGATCCGCTCGCCACCGCCTATGCCGACCCGCTGCCGCAGGCCCTGGTGCTGACCGCGATCGTGATCGGTTTCGGAATGACCGCGTTCTCGCTCGTGCTGGCGGTGCGTGCACGCGCTTCGACCGGCAGCGATCACGTCGACGGCGCGGCCGGTCCGGATGTGAACCGATGAACCACTGGATCATCGCGCCGGTTCTGCTGCCCGCCCTGACGGCGGCGGTGCTGGTCGGGCTCGGCTCGAAGCTCGCGCTGCAGCGCGTGGTCGGCGTCGCCGCCGCGCTCGGCCTGCTGGCGATCGCCGTCGGGCTGGCGGGCGTCGCGAACGACGGGCCGCCGCAGGCCTATGCACTCGGCAACTGGCCGGCACCTTTCGGCATCGTGCTGGTACTCGACCGGCTCTCGGCGCTGATGCTGCTCCTGACCGCCGCCATCGCGCTGCCGAGCCTGCTCTACGCACTGCGCGGCAGCGACCGCGAGGGACGGCACTTCCACGCCCTGTTCCAGTTTTTGCTGATGGGGGTCAACGGCGCCTTTCTCACCGGCGACCTGTTCAACCTGTTCGTCTTCTTCGAGGTGCTGCTGATCGCCTCGTACGGCCTGTTGCTGCACGGCGGCGGCGCGGAGCGGCTGCGCGCGGGTTTTCACTACGTGACGATCAACCTGGTGGGCTCGGCGCTGTTCCTGGTCGGCGTGTCGCTGCTCTACGCCGTCACCGGCACGCTGAACATGGCCGACATGGCGCTGGAAGTGGCCGCCGCACCGGCTGCCGATGCCGCGCTGATCCGCTCCGGCGCGCTGCTGATGCTGCTCGTCTTCGCCATCAAGGCGGCGTTGCTGCCGCTGTACTTCTGGTTGCCCGACGGCTACAGCGTCGCCACGGCGCCGGTGGCAGCGATGTTTGCGATCATGACCAAGGTCGGCGCCTATTCGGTGATCCGCGTCTTCACGCTCGTCTTCGGCCCGGCAGCCGGCGTGGCCAGCGACGTCGCCGCGCCGTGGCTGTTGCCGGTCGCACTCGCGACGATCGTTGCCGCCACCGTCGGTGCACTCGCCAGCAGCTCGATACGGATGCTGGTCGGCTACCTGACGATCGCCTCGGTCGGTACGATCTTCGTCGGGGTGGGCCTGTTCACGCCGGCGGCATTGAGCGCGGGCCTGTACTACCTGGCGCACAGCACAGTGACGATCTCGCTGCTCTTCCTGATGGCCGACCTGATCGCGCGCAACCGCGGCGCAGCGGGCGACCGGCTGGAGCGCGCGTTCCCGGTGGCGCAGCCGGCGCTGCTCGGCTGGCTGTTCGTTGGCGGCGCGGTCGCGATCACCGGTGTGCCGCCGCTCGCCGGCTTCCTCGGCAAGGCCATGCTGCTGCAGGGCGCACTGGGCCACGAGTCGGCCAACAGCGTCTGGGCGGTGGTGCTCGGATCGGCGTTGTTCATGCTGATCGCCATGGCGCGTGCCGGCAGTCTGCTGTTCTGGCATGTGGACCCTGAACGGCCTGCGTTGCCGGCGAATGCGACCCTGCATGCGGGCCGCAACGACGTGGCGCCGTTCGCGATCCTGCTCGGCTGCATGATCGCGCTGACCGTCTATGCAGGTCCGGCCGCGCATTACACCGAGGCAGTGGCGCACGATCTGCTGCAGCCGGTGGCGTATATCCGCGCCGTGCTCGGCGAATCGGCTGCGCTCGACGCCTTCGGCAAGGCCGCCGCAGCCAAAGGAGGGCGATCATGAACCGGGCCCGCTGGCTTCCGCATCCGCTGGCCTCGCTCGCCGTCGGACTCGTCTGGCTGCTGTTCAACAACACGGTCGCCCCGGCGCACCTGCTGCTCGGCGCGCTTCTCGCCATCGCCGTTCCATGGCTAACGCGCGCCTTCTGGCCCGAGCCGCTGCGCCTGGCGCAGCCGCTGCTCGCGTTGCGGCTGTTCGGCACCGTGCTCTGCGACATCGTGGTCGCCAACCTGACCGTCGCCCGGCTGGTGCTCGGCCCGGTCGCGGCACTGCGGCCGGCGTTCGTCTGCATACCGCTGCGGCTGGAGAGCCGCTACGCGATTTCGGCGCTGGCAAGCATCATCACGCTCACCCCCGGCACGGTTTCGGCAAGCCTCAGCGCCGATCGACGCACGCTGCTCGTCCACGCGCTGGACGTCGACGACGAGCAAACGCTGATCGAAGAAATCAAGCGGCGTTACGAGACGCCTTTGCACGCCCTATTCGAATGCTGACGACTGCCCTGTGGATCGCCTTCGCCGCGATCGGCCTTGCACTCCTGCTCAACGTCTACCGGCTGGTCCGCGGGCCCGACGTGCCCGACCGCATCCTTGCGCTCGACACCGCCTATGTGAACTCGATCGCGCTGCTCGTGCTATTCGGCATTCAGCAGGGCAGCAGCGTCTACTTCGAGGTCGCCCTGCTGATCTCGATGGTCGGCTTCTTCAGCACCGTCATCCTGGCAAAGTACCTGTTGCGCGGCGATATCGCCGACTAGGAGAAAAAACATGAGCTGGATCGTCGAACTGCTCGTTTCCGCAGCGCTGCTGGTCGGCGCCGCATTCGCTCTCGTCGGCTCGATCGGGCTCGCCCGGCTGCCCGACTTCTACACGCGGCTGCACGGCCCGTCGAAATCCTCGACGCTGGGTGTGGGCGGTGTGCTGATGGCTTCGATGATCCACTTCGGCATGACCGAAGGCGCGGTCGGTCTGCACGAAGTTCTCGTCCTGCTCTTCCTCTTCATCAGCACGCCGGTTAGCGCGCACCTGCTGTCGAGGGCTGCGCTGCATCTCAGGCTGAAGCCGTGGAAGGGCCGTGTTCCCGACGATTTCTGAGGCAGGGATGCATCGCGGCGGCGATGAACTCGACGAACGCACGACCCACGCAGCGGGCAAGTCGCGTCCAATGCTGATGCGTTCTGGAGTTGCCGACCGACTGGAGACGTCGAGCCGGTCGGTGACGCCGAATCCAGTCAGCCGAGCGTCCCGAGGTCGCTCGGCCGTGTTCACGCCGCGCGCTTCGGCCGGCGGTCTCGACGCTCAGGCAGGCGCGGTTCGCAGGAAAACCGGGCTGTGCGAGCGTGATGCACCGCCGGCGCACGACGTCCGCTCCGCGCACGCCCGGTCGAAGATTTCTCGCGCGCAGTCGTAGCAACACCCGCACGAGGAAGCGACGCCGCATTCGTCCTGCATGGCTTCGAACCGCGTGGTGCCCTCGCGTACGGCATGTTCGATATGGCGATCCGAAACCCGGTGGCAGAGGCAGACGATCATGGTGCGAGGTGATCCGCTAAACGAGCCTGCACTGTATATCAAACGAGAACGATTCTCAACCGCATTGCTATCTGTCGCCCCACCGCGGCATCGCGGCATTTCGGTGCCTACGCCGGCTCCCCCATCTGCGACTGCAGCCAGTTCTGCTCGCCGACCTTGCCGACGAGTTCGATCTGCGTTTCCAGGTAGTCGATGTGCTCTTCCGTGTCGACCAGGATCTCCTGAAGCAGTTGACGCGAGCCGTAGTCGCGGAAGCCTTCACAGTAAGCGATCGCCTCCTTCAGCAGCACCTGCGAATCCGACTCGGCCTTGAGGTCGCAGTGCAGGATCTCGACCGCCGATTCGCCGATCAGCAGCTTGCCGAGGTCCTGGAGGTTGGGCAGCCCATCGAGCATGAGGATGCGCTCGATCAGCTTGTCGGCGTGCTTCATCTCGCCGATCGATTCCTCGTACTCGTGCTTGGCCATCCGCAGCAATCCCCAGTTCTTGAGCATCCTGCAATGCAGGAAGTACTGGTTGATCGCGGTCAGCTCGTTCCTCAATTGCTGGTTGAGGTAGTCCAGCACCTTGGCGTCGCCTTTCATGGCGGGCTCCTGTCGTTGTTCGATTCGGGATTGTGCGTCGCCGTGTGTGGCGTTGGCCTCGGGTAAGATGACCTTCAGCCCTGCGATCCGTCGACGTCTGCCGAGCGCAGACCGTGCAGCGAACGAACAACCGCAGGCGTGAATGCCAAATCACCAGCCACAGGACGGCGCCAGACCTCACGCGGACCTGTTTCGGTTGCTCGTCTCGCATATCACCGACTGCGCCGCATTCGTTTGTGACCGGCGCGGGCTTGTCCAGGCGTGGAATGTCGGCGCCGAGCGCCTCTTCGGCTATCTCGAGGGTGAGGTCATCGGCGAGTCCGTCGATCGCTTCTTCACGCCGCAGGACCTCGCGGCCGGTGTGCCGCAGCGGGAGATGCACGATGCACTGCACGCGGACACGGGCCCTGATGACCACTGGCACGTGCGCAAGGACGGAAGCCGCTTCTGGGGAAGCGGGCTGCTGACGCCGGTCCGGGACGCCGCTGGCGAGGTCTGCGGATTCGCCAGAATCCTGCGCGACCGGACTGCGTGGAAGCTGCAGCAGGATGCCACCGAGGACGCCCGGCGCCTGAAGGAGGCGAGGGCCACCGCGATCCTCGACACGGCGCTGGACTGCATCATCACGATGGATGCGCTAGGCCGTGTCGTCGAGTTCAATCCCGCGGCCGAGCGCACCTTCGGCTACCGGTGCGCGGATGTCCTCGGGCGCGAGCTGAGCGAGCTGATCATTCCGGAGGCACTGCGCGCCGCCCACCGCCGCGGCCTTGCGCACTACCTGGCGACCGGCGAGGGGCCGGTGCTCGGCAAGCGGTTCGAGGTGCTTGCGCTGCGAGCCGACGGCACCGAATTCCAGGTCGAGCTGGCGATCACACGCATCGCAGCCGATGGACCGCCCCTGTTCACGGCGTACCTCCGCGAGATTAGCGACCGCGCATGGGCGGCGCAACTGGGTCATGTGCGATTCGCCATCACCCAGCACCTGGCCCAGGCGCCCGACCTCGAGACCGCCGCGGTCGCGGTGCTGCGCTCAATCTGCGAGAACCTGCAGTGGGAGGTCGGCGCCTTCTGGGGGGTCGGCCTCGCGGCCGACGTCCTCACCTGCCTTGGGACCTGGAACGAGGCGGGCACTCCCGGAGCGACATTCATCGAAGAGACCTGCCACCGCACGTTTCTTCGCGGCGAAGGGCTTCCCGGGCAGGTGTGGGCGACCGGGGAGTCGGCCTGGTTGCTCGATGTGCGTGACGCGCCCAACTTTCCCCGGGCTCCCTCGGCCGCGGCGGCGGGTCTGCAGAGTGCGCTCGGTTTCCCGGTCCTCGTGGACGGCGTCACGCACGGCGTGATGGAGTTCTTCACGCGGCATGTCCGCGAGCCAGACGCCGCCTTGCTCGAGACGATGGCGACGGTGGCGGGGCAGATCGGCCAGTTCCTGAAGCGGTTGCAGGCGGAGCAGACGCTGCGGGAAAGCGAAGGCCGCTTCCGGGCGCTGATGGAACAGGCGCCATTCAGCGTGCAGATCCTGTCGCCGGACGGACAAACACTGCGTGTCAACCAGGCGTGGTCGAACCTGTGGGGCGTCTCGCTCGAGCAGATCGCCGGTTACGACATGCTGAAGGATCCGCAGCTCGAGGCCATGGGTGTGACGCCGCACCTGCGCCGCGCGTTCGCCGGAGAACCGGCTGCGATTCCGGAGGTCCGCTACGACCGCAGCGAAAGCGTGCCCGGCCTGGCCCCGGATCCCGAGGCTGTGCGCTGGGTAACGGCGGTGGCGTACCCGCTCAAGGACAGCGGCGGGCGGGTGCGCGAGGTCGTGCTGGTGCACGACGACATCACGGCCCGCAGGGTCGCCGAGAGCGCCATGCGCGAAAGCGAGGAAAAGCTTCGCCTGCTGGTCGATACCATCCCGCAACTGGCGTGGATGGCCCGTCCCGACGGGCATATCTTTTGGTACAACCGCCGCTGGTACGAATACACCGGCACGACCCCCGACCGCATGGAGGGCTGGGGCTGGCAGTCGGTGCACCACCCGGCGGTGCTGCCCGAGGTGCTGTCGCGCTGGCAGGCGTCGATCACCCGGGGCGAACCTTTCGACATGGTCTTCCCCATCAAGGGGGCGGACGAAGCGTTCCGGCCTTTCCTGACACGGGTCAATCCGCTGCGTGACGCGGCCGGGCGGATCCTCAACTGGTTCGGCACCAACACGGACATCAGCGACATCAAGCGCATGGAACAGGCGCTGCGCGACGCCGACCGCCGCAAGGACGAGTTCCTGGCCACGCTTGCGCACGAGTTGCGCAACCCGCTGGCGCCGATCCGCAACGCGCTGCAAATTCTGAAGATGCCGCACGTCGACCCGTCGACCGCCGGGAAGACGCGCGACATGATGGAGCGCCAGGTAAACCACCTCGTCCGCCTGCTGGACGATCTCATCGACGTTTCCCGCGTCGTGCAGGGCAAGATCGAGCTGCAGAAAGGGCCGGTCGAGCTGGCGACCATCGTGGCCCGTGCGGTGGAAATGGCACAGCCGCTGCTCGATGCGCATGGACACGGCCTCGATGTCGTCTTGGCGGATGCTTGCCTGCTCGTCGACGCCGATGCCGTCAGGCTCACCCAGGTTGTGAGCAACCTGTTGCTCAACGCAGCCAAGTACACCGAGGCCGGCGGTCAAGTTCACGTTCGCGCCCGGCAGGAGGATGGTCAGGTGGTGCTGCGGGTTCGCGACAACGGCATCGGTATCGCACCGGACGTGCTGCCGCACGTGTTCGACCTGTTCGTTCAGGGCCCTGCCACGACCACGCGTTCGCCGAGCGGCCTGGGCGTGGGGCTGACCCTGGTGAAGAACCTGGTGGAGATGCACGGCGGCACGGTCGAAGCGCGAAGCGCAGGGATCGGCGCGGGCGCCGAGTTCATCATCCGGCTGCCGCTGATCACGCCCAATCGCGTGGACTCGGCGAAGGCGGCAGATCCAGCGATCGCCCCGCCGACGAGCCACCGGATCCTGGTGGTCGACGACAACGTGGATGCAGCCGACAGCCTGGCCGAGCTCATCCGGATGCAGGGGCACGAGGTCCGCGTCGCCCACGACGGCATTTCCGCACTCGACGCGGTCCGGGGCTACCAGCCCTCCCTGGTTTTCCTCGATATCGGCATGCCGGAGATGGACGGCTTCGAAGTGGCCCGCCGGCTGCGCGGCATGCCGGGCCTGCAGCACACGGTGGTTGCGGCGTTGACGGGGTGGGGCCAGCACGAAGACCGCCGCCGCTCGAAGGCGGCCGGTTTCGATCATCACCTGGTCAAGCCGCTGGATCCCGACGTGCTGGACGAACTGCTGGCCGGACTGTCACACGGCGGCGCGCTGACGGAGGGCTGACTGCCGCCGCGGCACAGACCACAGGCCTCACGGCCTCGCAGGTCCCTTCGGGTCGCGCTCGCTGGCCGTGCGGCCTACACGTCGATACGCAACCACATCGATTTCAGCTCGGTGTACTTCTCGAACGCGTGGAGTGACTTGTCGCGGCCGTTGCCGCTTTGCTCGTAGCCGCCGAACGCAACGGTGATGTCGTCCTCGTCGTACTGGTTGACGACCGTCGGGCTGCAGTGCGGCGGCGGCCGCGTGCCAGTCGGGTCGGGGGTGCTCATGGAATTCTCCTGTTCCGCTGCCAACGCCACGGTTTGGGGTCAGGCCCAGCCACGCCGGACCACCTCGGCGAGCGTCAGATCGAGGCAGCGCGCGATCCGCCCGACCATCTCGTCGATCTCCGCCCGGGTGATCACCAGCGGCGGGGCGACGATCATCCGGTCGCCCACCGCGCGCATCACCAGCCCGTTGGCGAAGCAGTGGCCGCGGCAGATCATCCCGACCTCGTGCGCCGGATCGAAGGTGGCCGCGCTGGCCTTGTCGCGAACCAGCTGCAGGGCGCCCATCATTCCGCAGGTTTGCACCTCGCCGACCAGCGGATGGTCGCCCAGCGATTCGAAGCACGCCGCAAGATACGGCCCGACGTCGTCGCGCACGCGGTCGACCAGGCCCTCGCGCTCGATCAACGCCAGGTTGGCCAGTGCCACCGCGCAAGCCACCGGATGGCCGCTGTAGGTGTAGCCGTGGGCGAACTCGCCGCCGTCGTCGATCATCGCCCGGGCCACGCGCTCGCCGACCAGCACGCCACCGAGCGGGATGTAGCCCGAGGTGACGCCCTTGGCAAAGGTCATCAGGTCGGGCGTGAAGCCGAAGGTCTCGCAGCCGAACCAGCGGCCGGTGCGGCCGAAGCCGCAGATCACTTCGTCCGAAACCAGCAGCACGCCATGGCGCCGGCAAATGCGCTCGACCTCGGGCCAGTAGGTCGCCGGTGGAACGATCACGCCGCCGGCGCCCTGCACCGGCTCGCCGATAAAGGCGGCCACCCGGTCGGCGCCGATCTCGAGGATGCGCGTTTCGAGCCAGCCAGCCGCTCGCAGGCCGAATTCGTCGCGGCTTTCGTCCTGGCCGAGGCCGAACCAGAACGGCTGGCCGATGTGCGAGATGCCGGGGATGGGCAGCCCGCCCTGGGCGTGCATGCCGGCCATTCCGCCGAGCGACGCCGCAGCCATCGTCGAGCCGTGGTACGCGTTGTCGCGGCTGATGATCACCTGGCGCTGGGGCTCGCCCTGCAAATCCCAGTAGCGCCGCACCATGCGCACGACGGTGTCGTTGCCTTCCGAACCCGAGCCGCCGAAGAAGACATGCGCGAAGGAGGGCGGTGCCAGCCTGGCGAGCACCTCGGCCAGCGCGATTGCCGGCGGCGTCGTCGTCTGGAAAAACGAGTTGTAGAAGGGCAGGCGTTCGAGCTGACGCGTCGCCGCGTCGATCAACTCGCGACGGCCGTAGCCGACGTTGACGCACCAGAGGCCCGACATGGCGTCGAGGAGGCGCTCGCCTTCGGTATCCCAGACATAGATGCCATCGCCGCGCTCGATGATCCGCGCGCCCTTGCCGGCAAGTGCCCGGTGGTCGGTGAACGGATGCAGGTGATGCGCGCTGTCGGCGCGCTGCCAGTCGGGCGTGGAACGGCCGCCCGTCGGCTGCGGCGGCCGGTCCGGGTGCTCGGCGTTGTCAGACATGAAGCAGCAGGTGCTCGCGTTCCCACGGCGAAATCACCTTCATGAATTCGGCATACTCGATTTCCTTGACCTCGGTGTAGACGGTGATGAACGATTCGCCGAGCACCTCGGCCAGTTCCTTCTGCTCGCGCAGCAGCGACAGGGCCTCGCCCAGGCTGCGCGGCAGCTGGAAGTCGCCCAGATAGGCGTCGCCCTTGCACTCGGGGGTGGGTTCGATTCGGTTCTTCATGCCGAGGTAGCCGCAGGCGAGCGTCGCCGCCAGCGCGACGTACGGATTGGCGTCGGCGCCGATGACCCGGTTCTCGATCCGCCGGCTGACGCCGTTGGCGACCGGCGCACGAAAGCCGACCGTGCGGTTGTCGTGACCCCACTGGTTGTTGATCGGCGCGGCATTCGATCGCACCAGCCGCCGGTACGAGTTGACGTACGGCGCAAACAGCGCCATGGCGGCGGGAACGTACTTCTGCAGCCCGCCGATGTAGCCGTAGAAGGCCGGGCTCGGCGTGCCGTCCGCGTTGCTGAACAGGTTGCGGCCGCTGGCCTGCTCGACGATGCTCTGGTGCACATGCATCGCGCTGCCCGGCTCGCCGGCGATCGGCTTGGCCATGAAGGTGGCGAACATGTTGTGGCGCATCGCCGCCTCGCGAACCGTGCGCTTGAAGAAGAAAACCTCGTCGGCCAGGCCGAGCGGATGGGCATGGAAGAAGTTGATCTCCATCTGCCCGGCGCCGACCTCGTGGATCAGCGTGTCGACATTCAGGCCCATCTTCTTGCAATGGTCGTAGACGTCCTCGAACAGCGGGTCGAATTCGTTGACGGCATCGATCGAGTACGCCTGGCGCGAGGTTTCGGCGCGGCCGCTGCGGCCGATCGGCGGCTTCAGCGGAATGTCCGGGTCGGGATTTCGCTCGACCAGATAGAACTCGAGCTCGGGCGCCACCACCGGCACCCAGCCCTCGGCCGCATACAGCTCGCAGACCCGGCGCAGCACCGAGCGCGGCGCGAATGCCACGCGCTCGCCATGCTTGTCGAAGCAATCGTGGATCACCTGCGCCGTCGGGTCGGTGGCCCAGGGGACGATGCGCACCGTGCTCGGATCGGGCCGCAGGTGCATGTCCTGGTCGGTCGGGCTGATCACGTCGTAGTACGGCCCGACCTCCGGAAACTCGCCGGTGACGCCCATGGCCACCACCGCCTCCGGCAGCCGCATGCCGCGGTCCTCGGTGAACTTCTCGCGCGGCAGGATCTTGCCGCGGGCCACGCCGGTCAGGTCGGGAACCAGGCACTCGATCTCGGTGACGCCGCGCTCGTCGAGCCACTGCTCGAGGTCGGCAAACGAGAACTCGGTCGGGATCGGCATCAGGGTCGGCTTGCGGCCAGGCGCTGCGTTCGGCGCAATGCGCAGGCGTCACCGAATGCCTGGAGCAGGCGTCGTGAATCGGGGTTGTCGGCCGCCCGCCACTCGGGATGCCACTGCACGCAAAGGTTGAACGCCGGCGCGGCCTCGAACGAGCAGGCTTCGACCAGGCCGTCCGGGGCCCGCGCCTCGACGCGCAGGCCCGCGGCCAGGCGATTGACCCCCTGGCCGTGCAGCGAGTTGACCTCGATCGCCGGCACCGCCAGCAGCTGCTCGAGCAGGCCGCCGGCAACGATCTCCACCGCATGCGCCGGACCGTAGCGCTGCTCGAGCGTCGCCTGGGGGTCGCCGCCGGCCTCGCGGTGATCGCGATGCGCCGCAACCCGGTGCACCGCCTGGTGAAGGCTGCCACCGAGGGCGACGTTGACTTCCTGCAGCCCGCGGCAGATGGCGAGCAACGGCACGCCGCGCTCGAGCGCCCGGCGGATCAGCGGCAGTGTCCAGGCATCGCGGATCGGGTCGAGCGGCAGCGAGGGGTCGAGCACCGCCTCGCCGAAATGGTCCGGATGCACGTTCGACGGGGAGCCGGTGAGCAACACGCCGTCGGCCAGTTCGATCAACGCATCGACCTCGGCTGCGTCGGCACTCGGCACGACCAGCGGCAGGCAGCCGGCGAGCCGGACCGCTTCGACGTACTTCGCCCCGACGACGTGCGAGGCGTGCTCGCCGTGGCGCCGGTTGCAGGCGGGCAGCAGCACCACCGGCTTCGGCGCGGCGCTGGGCGACAGGCTCATGCCATGGACCGCTCAGGCGGCGCGGCGAATCGCGTCGCCGAGTATGGAAACGAGGTGCTCGATCTGCGCCTGCTCGACGATCAACGGCGGCGAAATGGCGATCGTGTCGCCGGTCGAGCGGATCAGCAGGCCTTTCTCCCAGCAATCGAGAAAGACCGAAAAGCCGCGCTTGCCCGGGAACCCGGCAATCGGTGCCAGCTCGACGGCGCCGACCAGGCCGATGTTGCGGATGTCGACGACATTCGGCAGCCCGGCCAGCGAGTGCACCGCCGCCTCGAAACCGGCGGCCATCGTCGCGCCGCGGGTCAGCAGGCCTTCCTCGGCGTAGGTGTCGAGCGTGCCGAGCGCTGCCGCACAGGCCAGCGGATGCGCCGAGTAGGTGTAGCCGTGGAAGAACTCGATCACGTGCTCGGGGCCGTTCATGAACGCGTCGTGGATGGACCCGCGGACGAACACCGCGCCCATCGGTACGCAGCCGTTGGTGATGCCCTTGGCCACCGTCATCAGGTCGGGGGTGACACCGAAGTAGGTCGCGCCGAAGGCTGCGCCGAGACGGCCGAAACCGGTGATCACCTCGTCGAAGATCAGCACGATGCCGTGGCGGTCGCAGATGTCGCGCAAGCGCTGCAGGTAGCCCTGCGGCGGGATGAGCACACCGGTCGAGCCGGCGACCGGCTCGACGATCACCGCAGCGATGGTCGATGCGTCGTGCAGCGCGATCAGGCGCTCGAGGTCGTCGGCGAACTCGGCGCCGTGCGCCGGCAGGCCCTTGCTGTAGGCATTGCGTGCCGGGTCGTGCGTGTGGCGTATATGGTCGACACCGGGCAGGAGCGGCCCGAACATCTTGCGGTTGGGGCCGATTCCGCCAACCGAAATGCCGCCGAAGTTGACGCCGTGATAACCGCGCTCGCGGCCGATCAGCCTCGTTCGCTGGCCTTGGCCGCGGACCTGGTGATAGGCCAGCGCCATCTTCAGCGCCGTGTCGACGGCTTCGGACCCGGAATTGGTATAGAACACCTTGTCCAATCCGGCCGGCGTCAATTCCACCAGCCGTTCGGCCAGCTCGAAGGCCTTGCGGTGGCCCATCTGGAACGAGGGCGCGAAGTCGAGTTCACCCGCCTGGCGGCGGATGGCTTCGACGATCTTCGGCCGCGAATGGCCGGCGTTGACGCACCACAGGCCCGAACTGCCGTCGAGGATCTGCCGGCCATCGTCGGTCCAGAAGTGCATGCCTTCGGCGCGCGCCAGCATCCGCGGCGCCTGCTTGAACTGACGATTCGCCGTGAAGGGCATCCAGTAGGCGCCGAGCGACGGCTGCATCGCGGCCGCGGGTCCTCCCTTGGGCAGGTTTTCGGGGTGCTCGTACATGCTCATCTCCTCGAAGCTGCGCCCCGGAAGAGCGCCTGACAGCGGACGCATCGAGTGTAGTGGCGGCCCCGGCGCAGGCACGCGGCCGGCGTTCGGCTGCATTTATGCTGCAATGCAGCGAAAATATCGTTTTCCCTCCCCTCCTCAATGGACACGCAGATGATGAACCGCGAACAGCAAGCCGCCGCACTCGAAAAAGACTGGGCCGAAAACCCGCGCTGGAAAGGCGTTACCCGCGGCTACACCGCCGCCGACGTGGTGCGGCTGCGCGGTTCGGTTCAGGTCGAGCACACGCTGGCCAAGCGCGGCGCCGAGAAGCTCTGGCACCTGGTCAACACGGAGCCCTTCGTCAACACGCTCGGCGCGCTGACCGGCAACCAGGCGATGCAGCAGGTCAAGGCCGGGCTGAAGGCGATCTACCTTTCCGGCTGGCAAGTCGCCGGTGACGCCAACCTGGCCGGCGAGATGTACCCGGACCAGTCGCTCTACCCGGCGAATTCGGTGCCGATGGTCGTCAAGCGCATCAACAACACCTTCACCCGCGCCGACCAGATCCAGTGGAGCGAAGGCAAGGACGAGATCGACTACTTCGCGCCGATCGTGGCCGACGCCGAAGCCGGCTTCGGTGGCGTGCTCAATGCCTTCGAGCTGATGAAGTCGATGATCGACGCCGGCGCCGCCGGGGTCCATTTCGAGGACCAGCTGGCCTCGGTGAAGAAGTGCGGCCACATGGGCGGCAAGGTGCTGGTGCCGACGCGCGAAGCGGTGGCCAAGCTGACCGCGGCGCGGCTCGCTGCCGACGTGAGCGGCGTGCCGACCGTGCTGCTGGCGCGCACCGACGCTGAAGCCGCCGACCTGGTGACCAGCGACGTCGACGACAACGACAAGCCGTTCACCACCGGCGAGCGCACGGTCGAAGGTTTCTACCGCACCCGCAACGGCCTCGAGCAGTCGATCAGCCGCGGCCTGGCCTATGCGCCGTATGCCGACATGATCTGGTGCGAAACCGGCAAGCCCGACCTGGTCTTCGCCAAGCGCTTTGCCGACGCGATCCATGCCAAGTTCCCGGACAAGCTGCTGGCCTACAACTGCTCGCCGAGCTTCAACTGGAAGAAGAACCTCGACGACGCGACGATCGCCAAGTTCCAGCGCGAACTCGGCGCGATGGGCTACAAGTTCCAGTTCATCACGCTGGCCGGCTTCCACGCGCTGAACTACGGCATGTTCGACCTGGCGCACGGCTATGCGCGCAACAACATGACCGCCTTCGTCGAGCTGCAGGAGAAGGAATTCGCAGCGGCCGAGAAGGGCTTCACCGCCGTCAAGCACCAGCGCGAGGTCGGCACCGGCTATTTCGACGCGGTGACGACGACGATCGAACGCGAGGCTTCGACGGCTGCGCTGAAGGGTTCGACCGAAGACGAACAGTTCTTCGACGCCGAGCAGCACTGAGCGGCCCAGGGCCGACCGGCCGGTGAGCGGATGCCGGCTGACGCCACGGATGGCGTCGGTTCTCGAGCGCATCCGCCGCGCGGGGCGGCCGGCCTTCCACACCCTTGCGGTTGACGAGGCGCGGGCGGCGTACCTCGCCGCGGCCGAAATCCTCGATCTGCCGCGGGCGCCGCTGGCGCGGGTGGTCGACTTCGCGATTCCCGCGGCCGACGGCACACCGCTCGGCGCGCGAATCTATGCGCCGTCCCCCGGCGTGTTGCCGCTGTTGCTGTACTTCCATGGAGGCGGCTTCACGATCGGTGGCCTGGAGACACACGACAGCCTATGCCGGCAGCTCGCACTGCGCAGTGGCGCGGCGGTGGTGGCGCTCGACTACCGTCTCGCGCCCGAGCATCGATTTCCCGTCGCGGTCGACGACAGTTGGTCGGCGATGCACTGGCTGCATGCGAATGCAGCGACGCTCGGTGTCGACGGTGACCGCCTGGCCGTCGGCGGCGACAGCGCCGGCGGCACGCTCGCGGCGGTTTGCGCGGTCCATGCGCGTGACATCGGACTGCCGCTGCGGGGGCAGCTGCTGATCACCCCGGGTACCGCGGCCTTTGCAGACACGCCTTCGCGCCGGCAACTGGGTCAGGGGCTGCTGCTCGAAGACACCGGCATCGAGTGGTTCTTCCGGCACTACATCGATGCCGGGCAGCGCGCCGACTGGCGCTTTGCACCGCTCGAGGCGGACGACCTCGAGGGTCTCGCGCCCGCCTTCCTCGTGCTCGCCGAATGCGACCCGCTGGTCGACGAGGGGCTTGCCTACGGCGATCGGCTGCGCGCCGCTGCCGTGCCGGTCGATCTCGAGCTATGCGCCGGTGTGACCCACGACTTCATCAAGATGGGCCGCGCATTGCCCGAGGCGCTAACCGCGCAGCAGGCGATCGGCGAGTGGCTGCAGCGGCAGCTGCGCCCCTGATCATTCCGATGGGTCGCAGCGATTTCCGTCTGCTCGAGCCGCTGCACGTACCTCGGTGCAGAGGACACGCCGGGAACGTCATCGCCAACCCGCAACACCTGCTGGACGTCGAGGTAGCGCTTGCGCATTACTGGCGCGCCATGGCATTGCCCTGTCCGTCGACGCTGGCAGACCTCGGCGGCGGCTTGTTGCTGCGCCACGCAACGTTCGATTACCGTGCGCCGGCTCGTGACGACGACCCGCTCACCTCGGGTCTGCGCTGCAGCGGCATCGGGAAGTCATTGCTGCGCTTCGACGGCGCCATTTTTCGGGGCGACGAGCAAATCGCCGGCGCGCATTGGGTCCATGTCTACATCGACGTGCTGCTGCATGCGCCGCAGCGCGTTCCGCCGCTGCTGCGCACGGCGCTGCTGGCGTTCGAGGCCGGCGAGCCGATGGTCGCGGTGCGAACCGGTGCCTGGAGCGCGTTGCGCACGAAGGCATCGGCCATTCGCACCGAGGTCTTCGTCGCCGAGCAGGGAATCCCTGCCGAACTCGAATGGGACGAGGCCGACTTCGACGGCGTGCATGCCGTTGCCGAAAACCGCCTTGGCGCCGCGGTCGGCACCGCCCGGTTGCTCGCCTACGCGCCAGGCGTGGTCAAGATCGGCCGCATGGCGGTGCAACGCGCGCTGCGCGGGCAGGGCATCGGCCGGCTGCTGCTCGAGACGCTGACCGCCGCAGCACGCGAACGCGGCGAGCGGGCCGTGCTGTTGCACGCGCAGCTGACTGCAGAAGCCTTCTACCGTGCGGCGGGCTACGAGCGCCGCGGCGAGCCGTTCGAGGAAGCGGGCCTGCCGCACGTCGAAATGGTTCGGCAGCTTTGGCGCTGAGGGGCGTGACGCTCGCCCCGGGTGACGGGGTACAGACAAGCCCCATCGGTCGCTGAAAGTAGCGGACGGGTCAGCGCAGCGCCGGCGGCCTGAGCAGGCTGCGCACACGCGTGCGCTTGCGCGGCACGGCCGGCGCCTCCTGCAGTTCAGCCTCGTGCACGGCCTCTTGAGCCGCCGGCGCGTCGTCGTGGCCGGGCTCGGCGGCGTCATAGCGCGGCGGCCAGTTGCGCAGGGTGGAACGCCGCAACAGCGCCAGCCCCTCGCTGGCGCTGAAGGTGCGTTCGAGCACATGCGTGACGACACCGCGCGGCAGCCGTTCGGCAATCACCAGCGTCGAGCAGCGGGTGCCGTAGAGGCCGTCCGGGCTGCGGATGAAGGCGGCGGAAAGTGCCTTCTCCAGGTCGTAGGGAACCCCGGTATCGGGCATTTCTTCGTCGTCGGCGATCGTCCGGTCGGTCAGGGCGGCAAACAAGGCCATCGACAGCGCGTCGACCGAATCGGCCTCTGCGATGGCTTCGCTGACCGCTTCCTTCAACGCTCCGACCTTCGGCCAAGGCACATCGAGCAGCGAGTTCGACAAGCCAACCAGGCCCCGATCGAGCCGCAGCGGGTAGGGCGCACGGTTGGAGGCCCAGAAGCATTCGCCGCGCTGGAAATCGGCGGCAATCAGGTTGAAGCCGTTGTAGCCCGACAGCGCCGTGCGCATCCAGAAACGATCGGGTGCCTCGCTCGCAGCCAGCCAGTTCGGGACGATCTCGCCGCGCGACGGCGCCTCGGGATCGTGATTCTGCGGGTCACGGTAGTTGGTGAGCAGGGCGAGTCGCCCGCCGGTCGTCAGGCCCAGCCAGGTTCCGCCGCCCTGGAGGTCGCGGCCGCCGAGGATCGCCGGCGCGCCGCCGGGTGGCGACCACCAGGCCAGCCGGGCCGTGGGGCGGTTGAAGAACTCGTCGCGGTTGGACGCGATAACCAGCGGAAAGCGCCTGCTTTCGTCCAGCGAAAGGGCTACCAGGCACATGGCACGCAATCCTCGATGCAGAAAGTTTGCACGATGGGTCGATTCAGGCGGCCGACTCGGCGTCGATCGTGAACGGGTAGGGCAGCTCGCGCTGCACGAGCGACGCGCCGTGGGCGCTGCCGAGGTGCAGCGTTCCATCCGAGAGGAGGGCGGTCTTGACTTCCACCAGTGCCGCGCTACCTCGACCGAATGGGTGGCCTGCGGCATTGACCACCCTGCCCGCCGGCTGTCCCGGGTCGGCCGAGTGGAAGACCTCGTCACCGGCGGCCGGCATGCGTCCGGGCGCCGCCGGACCCTCGGCTTCGAACTCGAACAGGAACATTCGCCGCTTGATGGTTCCGCGGTATTGGCTGCGGGCAACGACTTCCTGCCCCGGATAACAGCCTTTGCTGAAACTGACGCCGCCCAGCGTCTCGTAGTTCAGCATCTGCGGGACGAATTGATCGGCCGTCGCGGCCTCGATGGTCGGGATTGCGCTTTGCACCTCCAGCCAGCGCCACGCACCGAGCGGCAACGCGGCAACGCCCTCCGCGGGTGCCGCGCCGACGAGCAGGCCGCGCTGCAAACCGGCAGCGTCGGGCAGGCGGATCCGGTGGACTTCGCCTGAGTGCGCCTGCGCCCACGGCAGCAGCCCGCGCAATTCGGCCGCCGCAGATGCGCCGACGACTCCCGTCACCGGCAACTCGGCCGTCGCGTCGCTCAAGCGACAACGTGCCCGCAACACGAACATCGAGAGTCGTTTCAGTGTCGCGGCGAGTAGGCTGTGGTCGCAGGCGAGAACGATGTCTTCGCCAGCGCGCCAGACGACGAAGCTGGCGAGCAGACGCCCCTTCGCCGAACAGTAACCTGCCAGGCGCACCTCGCTTTCGCCCAGGCTGGCGATGTCGTTGGTCAGTTGGCTGTGCAGGAAGCTCGCGGCGTCGGCGCCGCGGGCGCGAATCAGGCCCCACGGGGATGTTGCAGCGGCGGCAGGGCCGGTCAGCGGCACATGGCCGTCGAGCTCGTCGATCGACTTCATGCGCCGATTATCATCAGCGACGATGCGCAATCCCGTGGCAGGGTCCACGTTCAGTCCCTCCTTTCCTGCATGAAGCGCTGGCGAACGGGTTTCGCGGCAATATTGCTCATCGTCCTCGGCACGGGTGCCGTGATTGCCGCCTGGCTGTGGCGTCCGCTGCCGCTTGCGACCCCGCAAGTCGAACTGGCGATCGACCCGCGCACCTCGCCGCGCGCCATTGCGCAAGGCTGGGTGGCCGCTGGCGTGAAGACCTCGCCCGAGCTGCTGTTCCAGTGGTTCCGCCTGTCGGGCCAGGCGCGCCTGATTCGCGCTGGCAATTACCAGATCGACGGCAGCACGACACCGATTCAACTGCTTTCGAAGATGGTCCGCGGCGACGAGACGCTGGCTTATGCCCGGCTGATCGAAGGCTGGACTTTCCGCCAGTTCCGCGCCGAACTGGCCCGGACCGAAGGGTTGAAGTCGACGATCATCGGCATGTCCGATGCGCAGGTGATGGCTGCGATCGGGGCTGCGGGTGCTGCCCCGGAAGGCCGTTTCTATCCGGACAGCTACGCCTTCAGCAAGGGCAGCACCGATCTGGCGCTGCTGCGTCGCGCGTTTCGGGCCATGCAGTCGCGACTCGACCAGGCGTGGCAACAGCGTGCTCCCGACACGCCGCTGCGCAACCCTGACGAGGCGCTGATCCTGGCGTCGATCATCGAAAAGGAAACCGGCGTCGGCGCGGACCGCGGCAAGGTCGCCGCCGTGTTCGTCAATCGGCTGCGCCAGGGCATGCCGCTGCAGACCGATCCGACGGTGATCTACGGCATGGGTGAAGCCTTCGACGGCAACCTGCGGCGTGCCGACCTGGTTGCCGATACGCCTTTCAACACCTATGTGCGCCGCGGGCTGCCGCCGACGCCGATCGCCATGCCGGGGAAGGCCTCCCTGCTTGCCGCCGTTCGTCCGGAGGCCAGTGACGCGCTTTATTTCGTCGCCCGTGGCGACGGCAGCAGCCAGTTCAGCCGCTCGCTGGAAGAGCACAACCGGGCAGTCAACCAGTACCAGCGCGCGCCGGCACGCGCCAAATCGCCTTGAGCGGGCGGGCCTCCGTCGCCGCGGCCGATTCACGCGGTGGGCGCAAGCATGCCGAAACGCCGTTGCCGTCGGTCAAGGCCATGCCGTGGCTGGCATCCACCCTCGCCGACGCACTGCGCACGCAGCGCGGCCATGCCTTGCTGATCCACGGACCGCAAGGCGCCGGCCAGTTCGAGCTGGCGCTGCAGCTCGCGGGGGCCTGGCTTTGCGAAGCGGCACCGCAGGGCGAGGTCCGCACGGCTGCCTGCGGCATCTGTGCCGGCTGCAGGCTGGTCGCAGCTCGCTCGCATCCCGATCTGCTGGTGCTGGTACCCGAAGCCTTGCGCGAGGCACTCGGATGGGACTTGCCACCCGGCGAAGCCGATGCCGTGGGCGAGGGCGGGGGCAGGGCCAAGCCGAGCAAGGAGATCAAGGTCGCGGCCTTGCGGGGGGCGATCGCCTTTGCCCAGACCACCGCGTCGCGCGGCCGCGGCAAGGTGCTGGTGCTGTATCCCGCAGAGCGAATCAATTCGGTTGCCGCGAATACGCTGCTGAAAACCCTCGAGGAGCCGCCCGGGTCGGCGAGGTTTCTGCTTGCCAGCGCGGCCGTCGATGCCCTGTTGCCGACGATCCGCAGCCGGTGCCAGGCGTTCCTGCTGCATCCACCGCCACCCGAGGCGGCTCTCACCTGGCTGGCCGAGCAGGGCGTATCCGATCCCGGGGTGGTGCTTGCTGCGGCCGGTGGACAGCCCCGGGACGCGCTGGTCCGGGCCGGCGAGGGCATTGATGCAAGCAGCTGGCGGCAGCTGCCGCACTGGCTGTGCAGCGGCCAGACGCAAGCCATCGCTGCATGGCCGTTGCCGAGGCTGGTCGATGCGCTGCAGAAACTCTGCCACGACATGATGTGCCTTGCAGTCGGTGCGGCGCCGCGCTATTTCCCCGCCGATGCACTGCCTGCGCCGGCGGCACTGTCGCGGCTGGTGGATTGGCAGCGCGAGCTTCAGCGCGCGGCTCGGCAGGTGGAGCATCCGCTCGGCGCCGCCCTTTTTGTCGACGTGCTGGTGATGCGGGCTCGACAGGCACTCGATGCGAAGCGTGCTGCTTCGCCCGGCATGCGGTTGCAGAGCCCTTCGGTACACTGGGCAAGATGAGCGAATCGATTACGCGCCCGTTCGCAAGCACGCAGACCGCGCCGCTCGGCGGCGGCAGTGCGCGTCCGAGCGTGATCCAGCTGGTGTTCCGCGAAAAGGGGGCGCTTTACGCCGCCTTCATTCCGCTGCTCACCGACGGCGGCCTGTTCGTGCCGACGACGCGGGAGTACCGCCTCGGCGACGACATCTATCTGCTGCTTTCGCTTCCCGACGACCCGCAGCGCTATCCCGTGGCGGGGAAGGTGGCCTGGATCACGCCGCCGAATGCATCGGGCGGGCGCACCCAGGGCGTCGGGGTCAGCTTCCCTGGTGACGAAAAAACCAAGCTGCTGCGGCTGCGGATCGAGGAAATTCTCGGCACCGCGATCGGATCGTCGCGCCCGACCCAGACGATCTGAGCCTTCGCAGGCCGACCCCGGACGACTGCATGTTCGTCGACTCCCACTGCCATCTGACGTTTCCCCAGCTGCAGGCACAGCTGCCCGATATACGCACTGCGATGCAGCAGGCGCGCGTCGCCGGTGCGCTGTGCATCTGCACCGCCCTCGACGAGTTCGAGGCGGTGTATTCGCTGGCGGCGCGCTTCGAGAATTTCTGGGCGAGCGTCGGAGTCCATCCCGACGAGGAGGAGGCACGCGAACCGACGCTCGACGGCTTGATCGAGCTTGCATCGCGGCCGAAGGTGGTTGCAATCGGTGAGACCGGGCTCGACTATTTCCGGCTGGCGGGCCGTTCGACCGCCGAAATGGCCTGGCAGCGGGAGCGTTTCCGGGTGCATATCCGGGCCAGCATTGCCACGGGAAAGCCGCTGGTGATCCACACCCGCAGCGCGTCGGTCGACACCTTGGCGATCCTGCGCGAGGAGGGTGCCTGCAACGGTGTCTTCCACTGTTTCACCGAAACCGCCGAAGTCGCGCGCGCTGCACTCGACATGGGCTTCGATATTTCCTTTTCCGGCATCCTGACGTTCAAGAGCGCCACGGACCTGAAGGAAGTTGCGCGTTTCGTGCCACTCGACCGCTGCCTGGTCGAGACCGACAGTCCGTATCTGGCGCCGGTTCCATTCCGTGGCAAGACCAACACGCCGGCAATGGTGCCGCATGTTGCTGCGGCGCTGGCCACGCTGAAGGCCTTGCCGACCGACGTCGTCGCCGCAGCGACGACCGCCAATTTCGAGCGGCTGTTCGGCGTGCGGGTGCCGGTTTGCGAAGCGGCGTAGTCGCATCGAGGGCAGGGCGGCGCAATTTCCTGACGCTGGTCGCGGCTTCGATTGCACTGCCGGTCGATGCAGCGCCGGGCGACGATTTCTTTCGCGCCATTCGTCGCGACGACGGCCGGGCGATCATCGGCTTGTTGCTGCGCGGTTTCGATGCCAACACGCCGGATTCCGAGGGCCGTACCGGCCTGCATCTGGCGCTGCAGTTGGATGCGTTCATTGCGGCCGATGCGCTGCTTTCGGCACCTGGCATTGCGGTCGACCTGCCGAACGCCAAGGACGAGACGCCGCTGATGCTGGCGGCGATCAAGGGCCAGCTGGCGCTTTGCCGCAAGCTCGTGCAGCGGGGCGCCCAGGTGATCCGCCCCGGCTGGGCACCGCTGCACTACGCCGCGACCGCGCCGGACAGCGCCGTGCTCGAATGGCTTTTGACGCAAGGCGCCGATGTCGACGCGGAATCGCCGAACGGCACCACGCCGTTGATGATGGCTGCCGGGTACGGCAGCTTCGCCGCCGTCGAGCGGCTGTTGGCGGCCGATGCGGCGACGCACGTGGCGAATGCGGCCGGGCTGCGCGCATCGGACTTCGCGGGGCGAGCCGGACGCGACGCGCTGGCCAAGCGGCTGGCGACAGCGGCGGGAGGTCGCTGATACATCGCCAGCCCTCTGGACTGCAATCTAAACAAATTACAATGTGCATTATGTAAACTTACAGTGCTGTTTTCGGGGTTGACTTGCTGGTGAGCCTTGCAGCGTGGCGACCTGGTCCCAAATGCAGGTCTGGTACATGGCTCTTGCAGAGGTCCTCGATGAGCAACGCTTCGTCTTCCGCCACATCCGAACGCCCGAGCACCCTTCTGACGCTCGCCCACTTGCTCGAGCGCCTCGATCATTCGGCAGTGCCGTTCGACGCGGCCCAATACCGGCTCGTCGCGATGCGCCTGGCAACAGCCCTTGAAAGTGCCGCGCCCGGTGCGGAGTTGCAGGCGGTGCTTGCGGCGCTGCCGGCGGCCGCGGAGCTGTACGAGAACCTGAACTACCAATACGCCGGGCTTTGTCGCTCGCCATTGCAGTCGGCGCTGGACGCCGAACTTGAGGCATCCGAGTTGATCCGCCGCATCGGCCGCGACGCACGGGGTGCCGAGCGCCGCACGAAGTAAGCGGTTCGCCTGTCGTTGCAGGCGCCGCTTCGGACGCGCTTGGCAAAATGCCGGGTCGTGTCTCGCCCGAGGTACGTCTCGACAACCTCTTACCGGCTGCCTTCATGTCCTTTCGTCGTCCCTCCAAGCTTGCTTACAGCGCTGCGCTCTGCGCGATCTCGCTTGCAGCCCCCGTTCTGACTCCGTCTGCGCAGGCGGCCGAACCGTGGTCGCTCAGCGCCCACTACGGCGAGGGCGACGAATACCGGCGCGTGACGCTCGGTGTCGAATCGGCGCCGCTCTGGTCCTACTCGTTCGGCCCCGGCCGCAGCCGAGTCGATCTCACGGCCGAACTCGGCGTCTCTTACTGGACGGCGAAGCGCAATGGACCCAACGACGACGTTTGGCAGCTGAACGCCGTGCCGATGTTGCGCTGGTGGCCTGCCGAACGCTTCTTTGTCGAAGGCGGAATCGGAGCGACGGTGTTCAGCCGAACCCGCTTTGCCGGTGACCAGCTGAGCACCCTGTTTCAGTTCGGCGACCACCTCGGCGCCGGATACCAGCTGACCCCGTCGGTGCGGGTTGGCGCGCGGATTTCGCATTTCTCGAATGCAAGCATCAAGAAGCCCAATCCCGGGCTCGACATTTTTCAGCTGACCTACGTTCAGCGCTTCTAAGCCGGGGCCGTCTGGCGGGCCACTCGGCAGATGTTGGCGACCAGCCGCGGCCAGAGCGCCGGCGGCAGGTCGTGGCCCATTCCGGCAATCAGATCGAGTTCGGCGCCGGCGATCTTGCGCTGCAGGTCGAGGCCCGATGCCGGCGGCAGCATCACGTCCGAATCGCCGTGGATGACGATCGTCGGGGCGCCGATGGCCTTCAGCAGCCGGCTGCGGTCGCCGTCGGCAGCAAGCGCCAGCAACTGCCGCGCGGTGCCCGCGGGCCGGTAGCTGCGCTGCACGCAGCGACGCACGAAGTCGTCGAGCACGTCGGAATCGGTCGGATACGCCGGGCTGCCGATGAGTCGGAAAAACCGCCGGTAATGGTCGACCACCAGCTCGGGGTCGCGTGCGCTCGCTGGCTTTGCGAGCGCCGCTGCCTTGACGCGCCAGTGCGGTCCCGGCAGGCCGAATGCGCCACTGCTGGTCATCAGCAGCGCCATGCTGCGCACGCGATGCGGATGGCGGGCGGCGAGGTGCTGGGCGATCATGCCGCCCATCGACGCGCCGCACACATGCGCCGAGTCGACGTCGAGCGCGTCGAGCACGCCAACCGCATCCTCGGCCATGTCAGCGAGCCCGTAGGGGCTGTGCACACCGAGTCCGCTCCAGTGTCGCAGCGCCTGCCACCCGAGCATGGGCGTGCTGGCGCCAGCGCAATCCTCGCTCAGCCCGACATCGCGGTTGTCGAAACGGATCACCCGGAAACCGGCGGCGACGAGTTGCTCGACAAAGCCCTCGGGCCAGCCGAGCAGCTGCATGCCGAGCCCCATGATCAGCAGCAGCGGCTCGCCCGTTTCCGGCCCGTGTACCTCGGCTTCGATCGCGATGCCGTTGGCGCTCAGCTGCATGCCGGCAGCGCCTGCGTCAGGCCGACTCGCGCGAGGCGCGCTTGCGGTCGTGTTCCTTCAGGTGGCGCTTGCGGATGCGGATCGACTGCGGCGTGATTTCGACCAGCTCGTCGTCGGCAATGAATTCGACGGCGTACTCGAGCGTCAGCTGGATCGGCGGCGTGATCTTGATCGCGTCCTCCTTGCCGGAGACGCGGAAGTTGGTCAGCTGCTTGCCGCGCACCGCATTGACGACGAGATCGTTGTCGCGGCTGTGGATGCCGATGATCATGCCCTCGTAGAGCGGATCGCCCGCCTTGACGAACATCCGGCCCCGGTCGTCGAGCTTGCCGAGCGAATAGGTCACCGCCTCGCCGTCGTCCTGGCTGATCAGCACGCCGTTCTTGCGGCCCTCGATTTCGCCCCGGTACGACTCGTAGCTGTCGAAGATGTTGCTGATCAGGCCCGTGCCGCGCGTCATGTTGAGAAACTCGTTGCGGAAGCCGATCAGGCCGCGCGCCGGGATCCGGTACTCCAGCCGCACGCGGCCCATGCCGTCCGGCTCCATGTTGACGAGTTCGGCGCGCCGCTCGCCGAGTGCCTGCATCACCGCACCCTGGTGCTGGTCCTCGACGTCGGCGGTGACCATCTCGATCGGCTCGTGACGATCGCCGTCGACATCACGGAAGACCACGCGCGGCTTCGACACCGCCAGTTCGTAGCCCTCTCGCCGCATGTTCTCCAGCAGGATCGTCAGGTGCAGTTCGCCACGGCCGGAGACTTCGAAAATGCCGTCCTCCTCGGTTTCGCGCACCCTGAGCGCGACGTTGCTCTGCAACTCGCGCTGCAGCCGATCCCAGATTTGCCGGCTGGTGACGAACTTGCCTTCGCGACCGGCCAGTGGCGAGTTGTTGACGCAGAAATTCATGGTCAGCGTCGGCTCGTCGACCTGCAGCATGGGCAGCGGCAGCGGACGTTCGATGTCGGTCAGCGTCACGCCGATGGCGATGCCTTCGATGCCGTTGATCAGCACGATGTCGCCCGGTCCCGCCTCCGTCGCCTGCTGGCGCTCCAGGCCCTCGAACTTGAGCACCTGGTTGACGCGCGCCGTGAAGGGCTGGCTGTCGGGCCCGCTGTAGACCGCCACCGCCTGCATCGGCTTGAGCGTGCCCTGGTTGACGCGGCCGATGCCGATCCGCCCGACATAGGTCGAGTAATCCAGCGAGCAGATCTGCAACTGCAGCGGATCTTCCGGGCTGCCTTCGTGCGCCGGCACGTGTTCGAGCATCGCGTCGAACATCGGCGCCAGGTCGGTGCCGACAACACCGGCCTCGAGCGTTGCCCAGCCGTTCAGGCCCGAGGCATAGATCACCGGGAAGTCGAGTTGCGATTCGGTCGCGCCGAGCTTGTCGAACAGGTCGAAGGTGGCGTTGATGACGTAGTCGGCGCGGGCGCCGGGCCGATCGACCTTGTTGACGACGACGATCGGCTTGAGTCCGAGCGCCAGCGCCTTCTTGGTCACGAAGCGCGTCTGCGGCATCGGACCTTCGACGGCGTCGACCAGCAGCAGCACGCTGTCGACCATCGACAGCACCCGTTCGACCTCGCCGCCGAAGTCGGCGTGGCCGGGGGTGTCGACGATGTTGATGTGCGTGCCCTTCCACTCGACGGCGCAGTTCTTGGCCAGGATCGTGATGCCGCGTTCCTTTTCGAGGTCGTTGCTGTCCATGACCCGCTCGGCCACCTTCTCGTTCTGGCGGAAGGTGCCGCTCTGCTTGAGCAGCTGGTCGACGAGGGTCGTCTTGCCGTGGTCGACGTGGGCGATGATGGCGATGTTGCGGATCTGTCGGGTCATTGAATATTTTCCAGCTCAGGGGAATTTAGAAGGCCCTGCACCTCCGGCGGACTGAGAAGCCGCGTTGAAATCAATTCGCCGCCGGCCAGGTGACCGGCGCCGAGGAACGCCCTGCCCTGCGGGCCGTAGACACGCACGCAGGCCGCATCGGCGAGCGGCAGTCGACGGCGCATGCCACTCAGAAAGCGGCCGGCGTCGTCGGCGTCGAGGCGCACCACCGGCCGGTCGGCGAGCATCGCATCCGGCGCCAGCAGCAAGGCGTCGCGCTCGCGCTCGCTCAGGGCTTCGAGCGCCTCCAGCGTGTGCGCGGCGGCGAGGCCCAGCGGCCCGCTCTCGCTGCGTCGCAGGGCAGCCAGGTGCGCGCCGCAGCCGAGCGCCTCGCCGATCTCGACGGCCAGGGTGCGGATGTAGGTTCCCTTGCTGCAGCGCACGTCGAGCGTCCAGCGGTTGCCGACGCCGCGTTCGCCGTCGGGCGCGACTGCGAGCGTGTGGATCGTCACCTCGCGCGCGGCGCGTTCGACGTCGATGCCGGCGCGTGCGTATTCGTAGAGCGGCTTGCCGGCATGCTTGAGTGCCGAATACATCGGCGGCTGCTGTGCAATGCGGCCGGTGAATGCGGCGCAGACCACCGCCAGCCGTTCCGCGTCGACATCGACCGGCCGCTCGAGCAGCACCTCGCCCTCGCGGTCGCCGGTGGTGGTCGTGGCGCCGAGCTGCAGCGTCGCCGTGTAGCGCTTGTCGGCATCGAGGCTGAACTGCGAGAACTTGGTTGCCGCGCCGAAACAGATCGGCAGCAGGCCGGTCGCCAGCGGATCGAGCGTGCCGGCATGACCGGCCTTCTCCGCCTGGAAGACCCGCTGGGCGAGCTTCAGCGCGGTGTGGCTCGACAGGCCGAGCGGCTTGTCGAGCAGCAGCACGCCATGGACGGCGCGGCGAACGCTGGCGCGCTTGCCACGCGGCGGCAACGGCGCTGTTCGCGCCATGCGGGCCTCGGCCGGGGCTTGCCCGTCACTGCGGTGCCCAGCCTGTGCAGGCGGCGCAGGCAAGGACTCCACCAGGCTCATTCCTTGGCCCGCATCGCATTGGCCTGCCCGATCAGCAGGTTCAGCTCGGCGGCACGCTCGGTGGTGCGATCGAAGTGGAAGTGCAGCGTCGGCACGGTATGGATCTGCAGCCGCTTGAAGAGCCCGTTGCGCAGGTAGCCGGCGGCCTCGTTGAGTGCCTCCTCGCAGGCCTGTGGATCGCCGACCAGGAGCGAGAAATACACCTTCGCATGCGCATAGTCGGGCGTCACCTCGACCGCATGGATCGTCAGCATGCCGATGCGCGGGTCCTTCAGATCGCGGATCAGCTCGGCGACGTCGCGCTGGATCTGGTCGGCGACGCGAAAGCTGCGGTTGGGTATCGAGCGCTTGTGCTTCATGGGCGTTTCTCTCTGCGGGACGCTTCAAAAACAAACCCCGCCCTCTTTTGGAAGGCGGGGTTCGGGGCGAAGACCGAATGCCGCTTTCTAGAGCGTTCGGGCGACTTCCTTGACTTCGAAGATCTCGAGCTGGTCGCCCTCTTTGATGTCGTTGAAGTTCTTCAGCTTGATGCCGCACTCGAAGCCTTCCTTGACCTCGCGCACGTCCTCCTTCATCCGCTTCACCGACTCGACCTCGCCGGTCGTCACGACGACGTTGTCGCGCAGCAGGCGGAAGCGCGCATTGCGCCGGACGACGCCCGACAACACCATCGAGCCGGCAATCGTGCCGATCTTGGTCGCGACGAAGACGGTACGGATCTCCGCGGTGCCGAGCAGCTCCTCGCGCTGCTCCGGCGCCAGCATGCCGGTCATGGCCGCCTTGATCTCGTCGACCGCGTCGTAGATGATGTTGTAGTAGCGGATGTCGACACCGTTGTTCTCGGCCAGCTTGCGCGCACCCGCATCGGCGCGGACGTTGAAGCCGACGATCACCGCCTTCGACGCAATCGCCAGGTTGACGTCGCTCTCCGAGATGCCGCCGACGGCCGCGTGGACCGCCTGGACGCGCACCTCGGCCGTGCTGAGCTTCAGCAACGACTGGGTCAGTGCTTCCTGCGAGCCCTGCACGTCCGCCTTGACGATCAGTGCCAGCGTCTGTGCCTCGCCCTGCCCCATGTTCTCGAACATGTTCTCGAGCTTGGCGGCCTGCTGACGCGCCAGCTTGACGTCGCGGTACTTGCCCTGACGGAAGGTGGCGATCTCGCGTGCCCGGCGCTCGTCCGACAACACCATGAACTCGTCGCCGGCTTGCGGCACGTCGGTCAGGCCCTGGATCTCGACCGGGATCGACGGACCGGCCTCGGTCGTCGCCTTGCCGTTCTCGTCGAGCATCGCCCGCACCCGGCCGTAGCTCGAACCCGCCAGCACGACGTCGCCGCGCTTCAGCGTCCCGCTCTGCACCAGCACCGTGGCGACCGGTCCGCGGCCCTTGTCGAGCTTGGCTTCGATCACCAGCCCCTTGGCCAGGCTGTCGCGCGGGGCCTTGAGTTCCAGCACCTCGGCCTGCAACAGCACCTGCTCGAGCAAGGTGTCGACGCCCTGCCCGGTCCGCGCCGAAACCGGCACGAACGGCGAGTCGCCGCCGAACTCCTCGGGAACGACTTCCTCGGCAACCAGCTCGCTCTTCAGTCGCTCGAGGTTGGCATCGGGCTTGTCGACCTTGTTCATCGCCACCACCAGCGGCACGCCGGCCGCCCGGGCGTGGGCGATCGCTTCCTTGGTCTGCGGCATCACGCCGTCGTCTGCCGCCACCACCAGGATGACGATGTCGGTGGCCTTGGCCCCGCGTGCGCGCATCGCGGTAAAGGCCGCATGGCCCGGGGTGTCGAGGAAGGTGATCATCCCGCCCGGCGTATCGACGTGATAGGCACCGATGTGCTGGGTGATGCCGCCGGCCTCGCCGGCTGCGACGCGAGCGCGGCGGATGTAATCGAGCAGCGAGGTCTTGCCATGGTCGACGTGGCCCATGACGGTGACCACCGGCGCCCGCGGCAACTCCTCGTGCGCCGTTTCGGCTTCCGGCGACTCCTCGAGGAAGGCCTCCGGATCGTCGAGCTTGGCCGCAAAGGCGGTGTGGCCCATTTCCTCGACGACGATCATCGCCGTCTCCTGGTCGAGCTGCTGGTTGATGGTCACCATCTGGCCGAGCTTCATCAGATGCTTGATGACCTCGGATGCCTTGACGCTCATCTTGTGCGCGAGGTCGGCGACGCTGATCGTCTCCGGAATGTGCACCTCCTGCACCTGCTGCTCGACCGGCGCGACGAACGACGAGGCTGCGCCATCGCTGCGATCGCCGCGACGCCCGCCGCGCGGCGCACGCCACCCGGGCCGTGCGCCCGCCGGTGTGTCGGTGCGGCCCTTGACGCCACGCTTCTTGGCATCGTCGGCCCAACTCGAGGAAAGCTTTTCCGACTTGACCGACTTCTTGTCACCGGGCTTGGCCGTGGCCGGCGTTGCAGGCGCGCCTGCCACCGCTGCGGGCTTGTGGATCGTCCCCTTGATGCCTTCCTTCGGCACCTCCGGCTTCGGCGGCTCGGCAGCCTTCTTGGCAACGAGCACCTTCTTCGGCGCGTTCATCATCGCGCGGATCGCGGCCGCCTCTTCCTCGGCCGCCTTGCGGCGCTTGGCGAGGTCGATGGCGCGCTGCTTTTCCTCGTCGACCACGTCGGCCGCCTTGATCACCCGCAGCGCGGGCTTCGGCGGTTCCGCAGGGGCCGGCTGCGCTGCAGGCGCAGGTTGCACCACAGGAGCAGGTTGCGCCGCAGGAGCGGGCTGCGCTGCACCAGCCGGCTGCCCAGCAGGAGACTTTCCCTTGGCGGCCGGCCCGGCCAAGCCGAAGGCTTTCGAGCCGCCACCCCTCACAGGCGTGGCGCGCGGCAACACCGCCGGCGCTGCCGCTGCAGCGAGCGCCGCGTTCGCTGCAGCCTCGGCAGCGGCGGTTGCCGCGGCGGCTGCCGCCGCTTCCTCGGCGACGCGCTGCCGCTCCTGTGCCGCTTCGCGCTCGATGCGCTCCTGTTCCTCGCGCTGACGGCGCTTTTCCTCCAGCTCCGCCTCCTGCAGACGCAGCTGCTCGGCCTGCTGGCGCGCCTCGTTCTCGCGCCGCTCGAGTTCGGCCTGCGCCTCGGCAGCCGCACTCGCAGCCGCGGCTTCCTCGTCGGCAGCGCTCGACGCGCCGAGCGGCGCATCGTCACGCTTGACGAAAGTTCGCGTCTTGCGCACCTGGACCTGGATCGTGCGCGCCTTGCCCGAGGCGTCGGCCTGCTTGATCTCGCTGGTCGACTTGCGCGTCAGCGTGATCTTCTTGCGCTCGCCGCCGGTCGTGCCATGCGAGGTGCGCAGGTAGTCGAGCAGCCGCTCCTTGTCGTGATCGGTCAGCGAATCGTCCGTCGACGCCTTGCCGAGCCCTGCCGACTGCAGCTGCTCGAGCAGCGCCGTGGCGGAGCGGTTGAGCTCTGCAGCGAGTTGGGCGACGGTGGTCACAGCCATTTGTTTGAATCCTTGCTTGGGTCTTGCGGGGTCCGTGCGGCGCTCGGCGCCGTCAGACCTTCTCGGCCGCGAACCAGTGCTCGCGCGCTTTCATGATCACTGCCTTGGCGCGCTCCTCGTCGAGCCCGGCCAATTCGGTCAACTCGTCGACCGCCAGGTCGGCCAGCTCGTCGCGGGTATGAACGCCACCGTCGGCCAGCCGGGCGATCAGCTCGCCGCTCAGGCCATCGAGATCGCGCAGATCCTGCGAGACATCGTCGACGTTCTCCTCGCGGGCGATTTCCATCGTCAGCAAAGCGTCCTTGGCGCGCGTACGCAGCTCGGTGACCGTGTCTTCGTCGAAGCCTTCGATCTCGAGCATTTCCTGCATCGGCACGTAGGCGACTTCCTCGAGGCTGGCGAAGCCCTCGGCAATCAGGATGTCGGCGACCTCGGCATCGACATCGAGCTTGTCGACGAACAGGGCGCGAACGCTGTCGGTCTCCGCCGCCTGCTTGTCGGCCGATTCCTCGGCGGTCATGATGTTGATGCGCCAGCCGGTCATTTCCGAGGCCAGCCGGACGTTCTGCCCGCCCCGGCCGATGGCGATGGCGAGATTCTCCTCGTCGACCACCACGTCCATGGCGTGGCGTTCCTCGTCGACGACGATCGACTGCACATTGGCCGGCGCCAGCGCGCCGATGACGAACTGCGCCGGGTCCTCCGACCAGAGCACGATGTCGACCCGCTCGCCGGCGATCTCGTTGCTGACCGCATTGACACGCGAGCCGCGCACGCCGACGCAGGTGCCGATCGGATCGACCCGCTTGTCGTGCGACTGCACCGCGATCTTGGCGCGCGAGCCGGGATCGCGGGCGCACGACTTGATCTCGAGCAGGCCCTGTTCGATCTCGGGCACTTCCTGGCGGAACAGCTCCTTCATGAAGCCCGGCGCGCTGCGCGACAGAATGATCTGCGGACCGCGCAGCGTCGTGTCGACTTCGAGGATGTAGGCCCGCGCCCGGTCGCCGATGCGAAGGTTTTCCTTCGGAATCATTTCGCTGCGCCGCAAGCGGCCTTCGACCCGCCCCGACTCGACGATGACGTCGCCCTTGTCGAGGCGCTTGACCGTTCCGACGAAGATCTTTTCGCCGCGCGACATGAAGTCGTGCAGCAGCTGCTCGCGCTCGGCGTCGCGGATCTTCTGCAGGATCACCTGCTTCGCCGCCTGGGCACCGATCCGCCCGATCGACACCGATTCGATCTGCTCCTCGATGTAGTCGTCGACCTCGATGTCGGCAATCTGCTCCTGGGCCTCGAACAGCAGAACTTCCGAATCGGGCAACTGCAGGCCGGCCTCGTTGGGAACGACGTGCCAGCGGCGGAAGGTCTCGTACTCGCCGGTTTCGCGGTCGACGGTCACGCGCACGTCGACCTCGCCGCCCTGCAGCTTCTTCGAGGCCGAAGCCAGCGCGGCTTCGACTGCGCCGAAAACGACTTCCAGATCGACGCTCTTCTCGCGCGAGATGGCGTCCACCAGCATCAACAGTTCGCGATTCATTGTTTGGGCCCTCCGTCTTCTAGGTCAGCAACAGGCGGCTCGACGGACTGCGCCGCAGCAGGCTTGGCACGCCTGCCCTTGAAATCAATTACCGGAACCAGCCGGGCTTCTTTCACTTCATGCACCGCAAAGGTCAGTTCGCGCTCGACCTTGCCATCGGCGAACACCAGCCGCCAGAGCGTGGCGTCCGCTTCGCCCTCGGTGCCCGGCGCCGTGCCGTCGGCAGCGCCGACCGGCTGCAGCGAGCCTTGATACTTCTTGCGCCCCTGGAACGGCATCTTCAGGGTCAGCTCGATCTCCTGACCGGCGAAGCGCCGATAGTCGGCAGGCCGCTTCAGAGGCCGGTCGAGCCCCGGCGAAGAGACCTCCAGCCGCTCGTAGGCGCAGCCCTCGACTTCGAGCACGTGCTGCAGCTGCCGCGTGACCTTCTCGCAGTCGTCGACGGTGATGAACTCGCCGGGGCCCGTGTCGTACGCCTGACCGACCTTGCGGTCGATGTAGATGCGCACCAGCCCCCGCGCACTGCGCTCGCTGTCGACGAGTTCGTACCCCAGAGCGGTCACAGTGCGGTCAACCGCGTCAAGCCAATTCACGTGTTGCAGCGTCTTTCGGTTCCGACACGAAGCCGCCCGCAGGCTCTTCGCGCCACTGTTCATATCCGTTCGAGCAAAAAAAACGGGCTGGAAGAATCCGCCCGTGCAGCTCTCTCGGAAAAACGGCATTGTACTGTGCAGAGCCGGTCGTAGCAACGTGGTCGGGTCCCTCGGGCGCTGGCGAGGGCGCGTCCGGTGGACGCCATGTGAGAATCGGCAGCTTCGACCACTCGCAGGATTGGCATGGGTTTTCTGGCTGGCAAGCGGCTGCTGATCACGGGCGTTCTCTCCAACCGCTCGATCGCCTACGGAATCGCCCGCGCCTGTCGCCGCGAGGGCGCCGAGCTCGCCTTCAGCTATGTCGGCGAACGGTTTCGCGAGCGGATCGAAGGTTTCGCCCGGGAGTTCGACTCGTCCCTGGTATTCGACTGCGATGTCGCCGACGACGCGCAGATCGAGGCGATGTTCGCGCGCCTCGGTGAAAGCTGGCCCGAGTTCGACGGTTTCGTCCATGCGATCGGCTTCGCGCCGCGCGAGGCGATCGGCGGCGACTTCCTCGACGGCCTGTCGCGCGACGCGTTCCGGATCGCCCACGACATCTCGGCCTACAGCTTCCCGGCGATGGCGAAGTCGGCGCTTCCGAGGCTGCGCCCCGGTGCGGCACTGCTCACGCTCAGCTACCTCGGTGCCCTGCGCAGCGTGCCGAACTACAACACCATGGGGCTGGCCAAGGCATCGCTCGAAGCCAGCGTGCGCTATCTGGCGACCAGCGTCGGCCCGAAGGGCGTGCGGGTCAACGCCATCTCTGCCGGACCGATCAAGACCTTGGCGGCGTCCGGCATCAAGGGCTTCGGCAAGATGCTCGACGCGGTGGCCAGCCAGTCACCGATCGGCCGCAACGTCACGATCGACGATGTGGGCAACGTGGCGGCGTTCCTGCTGTCGGACCTCGCCGCCGGCGTGACCTCGGAGATCACCTACGTCGACGGTGGCTTCAGCCACGCGATGGGAATCGCCGACGCCGGTTAGCCCCGCCGCGACGCCTGCACGGCCCGTTCACCGCTGCAGGCGCCCACCCGGCGCGCGACTCAGTCCTCCCGCACGCAATCGACGAAGTAGGCGTAGCTCGACGCGTCGATGTCGTGCTCGACCAGCCCGTGGACGTCGGTATCGAACCCCGGGAACGCACTGTTGAACGAGCGGGTGAACTGCAGGAAATCGACGATGCGGCGGTTGAAGCGCTCACCCGGGATCAGCAGCGGGATGCCCGGCGGATAGGGTGTGAGCAGGGACGTGGTGATGCGCCCTTCCAGGTCGTCGATCGGCACCCGGTCGGTCTTGCGATGCGCAATGTGCGCGTAGGCGTCGCTCGGCTTCATCGCCGGATGCAGGTCTGACAGGTACATCTCGGTGGTCAGCCGGGCGATGTCGCTGCGCGCATACGCCTCGTGGATGCTCTGGCTCAGCTCGCGCAGGCCGACGCGCTCGTAGCGCGGGAACTTGGCGACGAAGTCGGGCAGCACCCGCCACATCGGCGTGTTGCGGTCGTATTCGTCCTTGAACTGCTGCAGCGCAGCAAGCAGCGTGTTCCACCGGCCCTTGGTGATGCCGATGGTGAACATGATGAAGAACGAATAGAGACCCGTCTTCTCGACGACGATGCCGTGCTCCGCCAGGTACTTGGTGACGATCGAGGCGGGTATTCCGGTGGCGGCGAACTTGCCGGAGAGATCCAGGCCCGGCGTGATGATCGTGCTCTTGATCGGGTCGAGCAGGTTGAAGCCGTCGGCCAGCTGACCGAAGCCGTGCCACTCGTCGCCCGCCTGCAACACCCAGTCGGACGAGTCGCCGATTCCCTCCTCGGCGATTTCGTCGGGCCCCCACACCGTGAACCACCAGTCGTCGGCGCCGTAGTCGCCCTCGACCTTGCGCATCGCCCGGCGGAAATCGAGCGCCTCGAGAATGCTCTCCTCCACCAGCGCCGGCCCGCCGGGCGCCTCCATCATGGCGGCGGCGACGTCGCACGAGGCGATGATCGCGTACTGCGGGCTGGTCGAGGTGTGCATCAGGTACGCCTCGTTGAACAGGTGCCGGTCGAGCTTGCGCGTCTGCGAATCCTGCACCAGCACCTGCGACGCCTGGCTGATGCCGGCGAGCAGCTTGTGCGTCGACTGGGTCGCGAAGACCAGCTGGTCGTGCGGCCGCTGCCGGTTCTTGCCCATCGAATGAAAGGTGCCGTAGAAGCGGTGGAACGCCGCATGCGGCAACCAGGCTTCGTCGAAGTGCAGCGTGTCGATGTAGCCGTCGAGCGAGCGCTTGATGGTCTCGGTGTTGTAGAGCACGCCGTCGTAGGTGCTCTGCGTCAGCGTCAGGATGCGCGGCTTGACCGTCTCCGGATCGACATCCGCCAGCAGCGGGTTGCGGGCGATCTTGCGTTTGATCGCCTCCGGGGAGAACTCGGACTGCGGTATCGGGCCGATGATCCCGTAGTTGTTGCGGGTCGGCGGCAGGAACACCGGGACCGATCCCGTCATCGCGATCGCATGCAGGATCGACTTGTGGCAGTTGCGGTCGACCACGACCACGTCGCCGGGCGCGACCGCGTGGTGCCAGACCATCTTGTTCGACGTGCTCGTGCCGTTGGTGACGAAGAAGCAATGGTCGGCGTTGAAGATCCGCGCCGCATTGCGCTCGCTCTGGGCGATCGGGCCGGTGTGGTCGAGCAGCTGGCCGAGCTCCTCGACCGAATTGCACACGTCGGCGCGCAGCATGTTCTCGCCGAAGAACTGGTGGAACATCTGCCCGATCGGGCTCTTCAGGAAGGCGACGCCGCCCGAGTGGCCCGGGCAGTGCCAGGAATACGAGCCGTCGCGCGCATAGCCGAGCAAGGCGCGGAAGAACGGCGGCGCCAGGCCGTCGAGGTAATCGCGCGCCTCGCGGATGATGTGCCTCGCGACGAACTCCGGCGTGTCCTCGAACATGTGGATGAAGCCGTGCAGCTCGCGCAGGATGTCGTTCGGCAGGTGCTGCGAGGTGCGTGTCTCGCCCGACAGGTAGATCGGGATGTCGGCGTTCTTGCGGCGGATCTCGGTGATGAAGCCGCGCAGGTTGAGCACCGCCGGGTCGAGCTCGGGGCCGGGCGTGAACTCCTCGTCGTCGATCGACAGGATGAAGGCGCTGGCGCGGCTTTGCTGGCGCGCGAACTGCGTCGGGTCGCCGTAGCTCGTCGAGCCGACGACCTCGAAACCCTCCTTCTCGATCGCCGCGGCAAGCGCGCGGATGCCGAGGCCGGAATTGTTCTCCGAGCGGAAGTCCTCGTCGATGATGACGATCGGGAAATGGAAGCGCTGCATGAACGGCCCTGTCGCGGCGTGCGCAAAGGCGCGAAGTGTAGGACGCGACTTCGCCGGCCGATCGCCCGGTGGCGCCTAAACTCCCCCGGCGACCAAGGAGAACCTCGATGGAATGGAGTGCGGCAACCGGCTGGTGGATCGCTGCCGGTGTGGCGGTCGCAATCGAGGTCGCGACCGGGACCTTTTATCTGCTGATGCTGGCGCTCGGCATGGTCGCCGCCGCGGTCGCCGCGCACGCCGGCCTGGGGCTGGCCGGGCAGATGACCACCGCGGCACTCGTCGGCGGCGGCGCCACCGCGCTGTGGCACCTGCGTCGCGCGCGCAATCCGTCGAGCGAGCCGGCGCGAACCAACCGCGACGTCAACCTCGACATCGGCGCGCACGTCTTCGTGGCCGGCTGGGCGGCCGACGGCACCGCCCGGGTGCAGCACCGCGGCAGCGAATGGCAGGCCCGGCTCGAGCCCGCCAGCCGCGCCGGAGCCGGCGAACACCGGATCAGCGCCGTGGAAGGCAACTGGCTGGTGCTGACGCCGCTGTCGCAAACCGACGCCGAAACCGAAACCGAACATCTCCGGAGCTGAACCGCCATGGAAGTCGCCCTCATCCTGCTCGTCGTCGCGGTGGTCTTTGTCGTCCAGACGATCAAGATCGTGCCGCAGCAAAACGCCTACGTCGTCGAGCGGCTCGGCAAGTACGACCGCACGCTCACGCCGGGGCTCAAGTTCGTCGTCCCGTTCATCGAGCGCGTCGCCTACAAGCATTCGCTCAAGGAAGTTCCGCTCGACGTGCCGAGCCAGGTCTGCATCACGCGCGACAACACCCAGCTGCAGGTCGACGGCATCATCTACTTCCAGGTCACCGACCCGATGCGCGCCAGCTATGGTTCGAGCAACTACATCCTGGCGATCACCCAGCTGGCACAGACGCTGCTGCGGTCGGTGATCGGCAAGATGGAGCTCGACAAGACCTTCGAGGAGCGCGACACGATCAACGCATCGGTCGTCAGTGCGCTCGACGACGCGGCGCAGAACTGGGGCGTCAAGGTGCTGCGCTACGAGATCAAGGACCTGACACCGCCGGCGGCGATCCTGCTGTCGATGCAGGCGCAGATCACGGCCGAGCGCGAGAAGCGCGCGCTGATTGCCGCCTCCGAAGGCCGCAAGCAGGAGCAGATCAACATCGCCACCGGCGAGCGCGAGGCATCGATCGCCCGCTCCGAAGGCGAGCGCCAGGCCGACATCAACAAGGCCCAGGGCGAAGCCGCCGCCATCGTCGCCGTCGCCGAGGCCAATGCGCAGGCGATCCGGACGGTCGCCGCTTCGATCGTCGCACCCGGCGGAGAGGAAGCCGTCCGGCTGAAGGTCGCCGAAAAGGCGGTCGAGGCGTTCGCCGAACTGGCAAAGAAGAACAACACGATGATCGTTCCGGGCCACCTCGGCGATGTCGCCGGGCTGATCGGCTCGGCGATGGCCGTGTGGAAGGCGCCGGTGGTCCCGGGTACGAACCCGGCGGCGTCGCCGATCGTCACCTCGGGGGCGTCGCGCAGCTGAGCGGCACAGCAGCCGACTAGAATCCGCTGCCCCGGAGAGATGGATGAGCGGTTTAAGTCGCACGCCTGGAAAGCGTGTGGGGGTTAACAGCCCCCCGCGGGTTCGAATCCCGCTCTCTCCGCCAGATAGCTGTTGGTAACCTACTGATTTATGAGAGGAAACTCATAATTGGTCGGGTTTTCTTCTGAAGCTGTACCCCGTTTTGTACCCGCGTAGGCTTGACGCCTGCGGCCACTGGTGAGGGCTCGCAAGTGAGCCTTTCATGGTCTCGCCTGATAGCGCGTGGCTTCATTACGCCTGCCGATCGCCGCGAGCTAGCCATCACCAAGTGCCGCGTCCTGCCGCCCACGAACTGGATGTTGGGCTCTTTGCTGCGCAGCTCGCTGCATGCTGTGGCAGCCCTCAGCCCCTGCCTGAGTAGTCGAGAGAGGTTACATCCCCGGGTGGGCTGCCGCGCCTGCTGGTCGGCATGCTGGACCAAGATATGTAGGACTCGCCCATGACGTTCATTGGTACAGGCGTGTTCGGGTTGGCGACGAGGATGCGATCGACCGTCACGGCGTCGGTCCATGACCTGAACACGTCGAGCAATGCCGCCGTGTCCGGGCACGGTGCGACGCGCAGGTGCGGCCAGTCGCTGCCCCAGACGAGCCGTTCGGGATTGGCCTGCACCATTGCCTCGTGGAATGGGCGCCCTGCTTCGATGTCGCCGAGGACGTTGCGGTAGACGCACAGCTTGACGTAGACCTTGCCGCGCTCGAGCAGGCCGAGCAGTGTGCGGAAGCCCGGCTCGTCGACGCCGGCGCGAACGTCGAAGCCGCCCATGTGGTCGATCACCAGCGGAACCGGCAGCTTTTCGATCTGCTCGGCCAGCGCGGGCAGCGCCTTGCAATCGGTCCACAGCTCGGCGTGCAGTCCGGACTCGGCCAGCGCGCTGGCGCACTGCACGAGATCGTCGAACGATGCGCTACCCGGGAAATTGGCTCCGGGACCACTGCGCTGGCTGAAACGCGCCGCGCGGACGCCCTGGCCGCGCAGTCGGGCCAGGTCGCCAAAGGTACCCGGCCTCGCAACGACCACGCCGCGCAAATTCGGCTGCGTGGCAAGTACGTCGAGCAGCAACGAATGGTCTGCGCCGTAGGCGCTCGGGTGGACCAGAACGCCGCTCGCCAGCCCCAGCCGCTGCAGCAATGCGAGGTAGTCGGCGAGGAGCGCTTCGGGAGGTGTCTGGTTGCGGTCGGCGGCCAGAGGGAAGCGGTCGTAGGGACCGATGACGTGGGCGTGGCAATCCCAACCCGCTGCCTGCTCGGCGCTCATTGCAGGTCCTTTTGCGGCAGGTCGAACGCCGGCTCGACGCCCTCGGGCAAGGGAATCTCGTGCGCGTTGAGCGTCATCGCCACCATCGTGTAGTAGCCGACGAGCGCGGTCAGTTCGACGACCCCGCGTTCGCCGAGACACGCCAGCGCAACCGCATACGTCGAGTCCGATACCGAGCGGTGGCGGTTCAGCTCGACCGCATAGGCGTGGACCGCGGCTTCGACCTCGGACAGCGCGGGGGGTGTCGATTCGGCGAGGAGCGCCTCGATGATCTCGCGCTCGATGCCGACTTTCTCGGCCTCCAGGCGATGCGCGTACCACTCGAATGGCGAGCGGCACGCGCGACCGGTGATGAGGATCGCGATCTCCGAAAGGCGAGGAGGAAGCGTGGTGCGGTAGCGCAGCAGTGCGCCGAGTGCCGACCAGCGCTCGGCAAGCTCGGCGTTGTGCAGCGCGGCGCGCAGGGGTCCCTGGATCCTCCCGCGCGGACCGGTGACGATCTGGTCGAGCACGCGCTGCTGCTCGGCGCTCATTGTTTCGGCGGGGAAAAGTGAGATGCGTGGCATGGCGACGTCGGCGTTGGGTTCGGTGCAGGATACCTTTGGCGGGTGCCCGCAGCCAGTACGCCCAGCGCATCTCAGCTATGCCTCCCGGGTCGTCGGACCGCTCGGATTCGCCGCCATGCCGCGGGGGGAATAGCAGCTGTGCCACGAGGCATGGTGGTGCTTGCACGGTGCGCCCCGTAGACTTTTCCCGTCCCTACAAAAGGTCACCATGAACCGCATCCAACGCGCGCTCTGCGCCACCCTGCTCACGTTTTCGGCCTTCGCCCAGGCCGCGTACCCCGACAAGCCGATCCGGCTGATCGTGCCGTTTCCGCCGGGGGGTGCAGCCGACGTGATGGCGCGCGGAATGGCCCAGCGGCTCGGCAGCGAACTCGGCCAGTTGCTCGTCATCGACAACCGCGGCGGTGCCGGCGGCACCACGGCCGCGGAAGCCGCAGCGAAGTCGTCACCCGACGGCTACACGCTCTTCTTCGGCACGATGGGCACGCACGCGATCAACGCCGCGCTCTATCCGAAGTTGCGCTACGACCCGCTGAAGGACTTCGCTCCGGTCAGCCTGACCCACATCACGCCGCGCGTACTCATCGTCGGACCCTCGGTACCGGCGAAGAACATCGCCGACCTGATCGTCCTGGCGAAGAACAAACCGGGCGGGCTCACCTACGGCTCGGCGGGCAACGGCAGTTCGAGCCATCTTTCCGGCGCGCTGTTCGAAGCGCTTGCCGGCGTGAACATGGTGCATGTGCCGTACAAGGGCAGCTCGCCGCTGCTGGTCGACGTGCTTTCCGGCCGGATCGACATGACCTTCGACTCCTACACGGTGTACGAGGAGCACGTCAAGGCGGGCAAGGTCCGTCCGCTCGGCGTGACCTCGAAGACCCGCATGGCGGCATTGCCGCAGGTGCCGACGATCGCCGAGGCGGGCTTGAAGGGCTACGACGTTTCCAACTGGCTCGGCGTGTTCGCACCTGCGGGAACGCCGAAGGACGTTCTCGCCACGCTGCATGCGGCGCTCGGCCGTGCCATGGCAACGCCCGCACTCCGGCAGCAACTGGTCGCGCTCGGCATCGAGCCCGCGTTCGGCAGCCCGGAAGAGTTCACCGCCCTGATCCGCGCCGAGCTGCCGAAGTGGGCCGACATCGTCAAGCGTTCGGGTGCGACAGCGGATTGAGCCCGGGGCGCGACCTCAAGGGAGCGTGCGCACCCACGCAGCGATTGCGTCGGCCACCGCTTCCGGCTGTTCCGGAAAAAGTGCGTGCGAGGCGTTGCGGATCACCCGGGTCGTGACGCGTTCGCCGAACTCCTGCCGGAGTTGCTCCCAGCAGTCCCGGGGCTTGAACGGGTCGCTGTCGGGAATCAGCTCGAGCAGAGGTGCCGTGCCCGCATCCCACCACGCTTCCTGCTTGACGGCGCCGCGGCTGCTTGCGGCCTGCATGGCTTGGGTTGCCGGGTACCAGCCCTGCAACCAGATCGTTGCGTCATTGCCGGGTGCGAAGAAGGCCAGGCGCAGGGCTTCGAGCCGCGTTTCGTCGGGCAGTCGAAGGTCGCCGGCACGGCTCGGCGCGACCAGGATCTCGGGCGGATAACGACGCGCGGCAGCCGCCGCCAGCACGACGCCGCGCACGACTTCGGGATGCGCCACCGCGGTCATGCGCGCGACGAAGTTGCCGAAGGCATGGCCGACGATCACCGCCTGCCCTCCGCCCTGTTGGCGGATGACCTCGGCGAGATCGCGTGCCAATGCCGGCAGCAGCACGCCCTCCATCGGCCCCTTCGACGCGCCGACGCCGCGCGGCTGCGGCCTCAACACGCGAAAACCCCGTGCCACCAGGACCTCGGCGGCAGCGTCGTAGTCCTCGTAGCCGTCGCGACCCAGCGACGGATGGATGACGATCGAAGGCCCCGCGCCTTGCACGACGGTCTCGATCTCGACGTCGTCATAGACGACCATGGCGGTGGGCCGCTGGCGTTCCATTGGATTTTTCCTGGTTGTCAAAGCGGGCGGTCAGGCGCCGGTGGCGACGGTAAGTTGCGCACAACAGGGCGCCGCGAAACGTTCGACTGTGCGAACGCTCACGCCGTTGCAGGCCTTTACTCCCAGCGGATCCCGAGCGCCTTCACGAGGGCGGCCGAGCGCGTGCTCTCCTGCCTGAGGAAGCTGCCGAACGCAGCCGGCGTGCCGACAACCGGCTCGGCGCCTTCGGAGTCGATACGGGCGGCCACTTCGGGCTGGCGCACGGCCTGGGCGATCGCATCGCGCAGCTTCGTCAGAACGGCATCGGGTGTTCCTGCCGGAGCGACCATGCCGTGCCAGTTGGAAATGGTGAAGCCGGGCAGGCCGGCCTGTGCCGAGGTCGGCACCTGCGGCAGTTCGCTGAGGCGGGCCGGTCCGGCGACGGCGAGTGCCACCAGCCTGCCGGCGGCAATGTGCGACCGCACCAGGGTGACGTCGGCGACCATCACCTGCACCTGCCCGGCGAGCAGATCGTTGAGCGCCGGGCCGGAGCCCTTGTACGGCACGTGGACGAGGTTGATTCCCGCCTCCCGGTTGAGCAGTTCGCCGCCGAGATGCGGGACGGTGGCGTTGCCGGCAGACCCGAAATTCAGGGTTCCGGGCTGTGACTTCGCCTTGGCAATCAGATCCGGCAGCGTCTTCACGCCGACCGAAGGATGCGCGACGAGGATCTCGGGCACCGAGACGACCTGGGTCAGCGGCGCGAGGTTTTTCAGCGGATCGATCGGCATGTTCTTCACGAGGTGCGGCGCCACGGTCAGTGCGCCGGCGAGCGAGTAGCCGAGCGTGTAGCCGTCGGGCCGCGCGCGCGAGACCTCGACCAGGCCGGTGACACCGCCCGCGCCGGGCCGGTTCTCGACGACCACGGGCTGCGCCAGCACCTTGGCGAGCGCGTTGCCGATGAGGCGGCACATCGCGTCGGCCGACCCGCCGGGGGCGAGCGGAACGATGATCCGGATCGGCTTGTTCGGGAAGTCTGCCGAGGCCCAGGACAGCGGATGAGCTGCGAGCAAGGCAGAGGCGGCGCCCGCGGCGAGAAGGATTCGGCGTTGTTGGTTCATGTGCGATCTTTTCTAGAACAGGTGCTTGATGCCGACCGCCAGCAGCGAGGTCGCTGCGCCGGGAGTGACATTGGTATAGGCGGTCGTGGCGTCGGAAACTTCGTAGCGCGAACCGCGCTCGTTCTTCAGCCGCGAATAGCCGGCATAGAGGTCTGTCCGCTTGGACAGCGCGTGCACGTAGTTGACGCTGAACTGCGTCGCGTCGAAGTTCGGCGCCGTGCGGTCGTCGTAGCGCTTCAGCGAGGTGTTGACGGTGCCGACCGCGCCGACCCGGACCGACCCGCCGACCAGGTAACTGCGGTAATCGCGGCTGTAGATGCTGGCGGCATTGGACGGCGCGGCGACCGTCCGCGATCCCTTCCAGCTTCCAGACTGGGCGATCGCTGCGAGCGAGAACGCGCCGAAGTCATGGCGCACGCCGAGCGTCGTGGCGCTGTCGTCGGCAGTGTCCGCGGCATTGGCGGCGCGGGTGTGGGCGATGGCGGCGATGGTTCGCGCACTCCGGTGCATGAGGTTGAAGCCCATGGTCTTGCGTGCGGTGCCGGTGCCGCCCTCCCCGGCGCCGACCTGCAGGCGCGCCGACCAGTCGCCCCAGGCCGGCGAGAGGAGGTTGACGGCGTTGTCGTTGCGCGCAACGGTCGTGCTCGACGCGCCGGTCCAGATCGTGCTGCTGGCCGTGCCGATGCCCAAGGCCATCGGATCGATCGGCTGCACGACATAGAACGCCGGCGCGTAATCGCGCCCGGCCTCGATGCCGCCCCATGGTGTCGAGAGGTTCAGCAGCGCCTTGCGACCGAAGATTCGATTGCCCTGCCCGAGCTGGCCGCTGTCGATGTTGAAGCCGCCTTCGAGCACGAAGCCGGCGCGCAGGCCACCCCCCATGTCCTCGCTGCCGCGAAAACCCCAGCGGCTTCCGTAAAGACAGCCGCTGTTGAGCGCCTTGTAGGTCGCCGCGCCCAGGTCGGCGCGTGTCACGCAAGCGTCGACAAGGCCATAGAGCTGCACGCTGCTGCCCGCCGATGCGGTCTGCGCATGGGTTGCAGCGGTTGCGCCGAGCAGGCTGAGGAACAGCGCGGTTGCGCGGTAGGGAATTGCGTGTGGTCGCATGGTCGAGGCTTTGCGGTCAGGAACCGGGAATGAGTGACGAGCACGAGTTTTGTGCGGATCACTGCATCGAGGAAGGCACACCGCCGGCAAGGCTGCTATGTCGGCAGCGGCACATTGCATGAGCAGAGGCTCGCGCGGCGCCCTGCTGTGCAAGCGGTTGCGAGCGCAGTCGCCGCTACAGCGGACACCATGAGAGGCCCTGCAGCGCGGTATCCGTCAAACGCTCGACCGGAGGTCGAGCAAGCCAGTGTCTTTGTCGCTACGGAAAGGCCACGCCGCAGCCACTTCGCCGCGGCACCTCGATCCAGCCGTTTTCCACCGGCAGTTCGGTGAACGGGTCGTCCTGCAGGTGCTGGTGTTCGGAAAGTTCGCAGGCGAAAGGCAGCGCCTTCACGACGCTGGCCGCATGCACGCCGACCGCCTGCAACAGCGCCGGGCCGAAAGCCGCGCCGACACGCACGCCGACGTTGCCGGCTTCGCAGATGCGCAGCGCCTGCATGAAGCGGCGCAAGCCCCCGAGCTTCGTGACCTTGAGGTTGATCACGTCGCAGGCCCGGTCGGACACCAGCCGGTACACGTCGTGGACGGTGGCTGCGCTTTCGTCGGCTTCGATGGCCACCGGCAGCGTGCGCGTCAGCAAGGCCAGACCGGCCCAGTCGGTCGCGGGCACCGGCTGCTCGATCAAGGCGATGTCGTGGCGCTCGAAGCGGGCGAACGCGGACATCATCTGCTTGGCGCTGTACGACTGGTTCGGGTCCAGCGTCAGCACCACGTCGGCGCCTGCCGCGTCGCGCACGGCGCCTATGCGCGCGTCGTCGAGCAGCGTGTCGCCCGACAGTTTCAGCTTGAGCTGGCGATAGCCTGCCTCGGCGAGCGTGGCCGCGTTCGTCGCCATCTCGGCCGGCGTCTTGATCGGCAGGATTCGCGACTGCGCAATGCGGTCGTGCAGCCGGCCGCCCAGCAGAACGTGCAGCGGCACGCCGAGCCGCTGCGCCTGCAGGTCGTGCAACGCCATGTCGATGCCGGCCTTGACGCTGGCATTGAACGCAAGCGTCGCGTCGATCTCCTCGACGATGCCGGCCAGGTCGTCCACGCGGCGCTTCACGAGCATCGGCGCCAGCATCGACAGCGCAGCCGCGGCGCCACCCCCATGCGTCGTGATCGCCGGGATCGCGTGCACGTAGCCGCAGCCGCGCGTGCCGTCGTCGCCGGTCAGCACGAGCAGATGGCCTTCGAGCTGCGGCACGGTGGCACGCGCGAACTTCCAGCTCGGGTCGCGCAGCCGCTGCGTGCAGGGCTCGAAACGGGCTTCGACGATCTCCATCGCCCTTACTCCAGCGTGATCTTCGCGGCGGTGATGACGCGCTTCCACTTGTCCGACTCGGCCAGCACGGCGGCCTTGTAGTCCTGGGGCGTCGACGTGACCGGCACGACGCCCTGCTTCAGCATCTGCTCCTTCAGCTCGGCCGACTGCACCGCGCCGACGATCACGTCGCGGAACTTGTTCAGCACGCTGGCCGGTACGCCGGGCGGCGCAATCACGCCGTAGTTCGTGTCCATCACCAGGTTCGGCAGCCCGGCTTCCCGGGTCGTCGGTACGTTGGGCAGCTGCGGCGCCCGGCTCTGGCTGGCCACCGCCAGCACCTTGACGTTGCCGGCGCCGACATGCGGCAGCACGTTCAAGAGATCGAACACCGCGAGCTCGATCTCGCCGCCGAGCAAACCCGTCACCGCCGGGCCCGCGCCCTTGTACGGTACATGCGCCATGTCGATGCCTGCCTCCTGCTTCAGCAGCTCGGCGGCGATGTGCGGGGTCGTGCCGGGCCCGGCCGAGCCGTAGTTCAACTTGCCTGGCTGCGCCTTCGCAAGCTTGATCAGGTCGGCCAGGTTCGCGGCAGGCACCTTCTTCGCGACGGCCACGACCGCCGGGCCGCGCGCAACGAGCGTGACGTACTGGATGTCGCCGATCGCATACGGCGCCTTCATCAGGTTCGGCATGCCGGCCAGCGGCCCCTGCGCGGTGAGCGCGAAGGTATAGCCGTCGGGTGCCGACTTCAGCGCCGCGTCGACGCCGATCGTGCCGCCGGCGCCGCCCTTGTTGTCGACGATCACGGTCTGGCCGAGCGTCTCGCCGGCCTTCTTCGCCAGCAGCCGCGCAATCACGTCGGCAGGGCCGCCGGCGGCATAGGGCACGACAAGGCGAACCGGCTTGCTGGGCCAACTCTGGGCCCCGGCTGTCGCAGCGGTGGTGGCCAGGGCGGCTGCAATCAAGTAGGCGGTCGGGCGAATTTTGTCGAGCATGTTGTCTCCTTGGTCGGCTAAGGACGCCGAGTCTCGTGGCTCACCTTGCGTCGAGCAAGACCCGCCGCCAGCAACGCAGCTATGCCGGACCGCGCAACCCATGCGAGGCGACCGGCAGTTGCAGTCGACGGCGGCGTGCTCGCGGTATGCATTCACTGCATGGCAGCATTGCCGGTTCGACCGGTAGGCAAGGCAGCCGTCCCGGCCTAGAGTTGGATTCGCACACACGGCGCAGAGCATCCTCATGACAATCCAAACCGGCCCCCTGTCGCATGTCAAGGTCCTCGACCTGAGCCGAATCCTGGCGGCACCCTGGGCGGGCCAGATACTGGCCGACCTCGGAGCCGACGTGATCAAGGTCGAGCGACCCGGCATGGGCGACGACACGCGATCCTGGGGCCCCCCTTACCTGAAAGGGCCCGACGGCAAGGACACCCAGGAAGCGGGCTATTACCTGGCCGTCAATCGCGGCAAGCGCTCGATCACGGTCAGCCTCGACAAGCCTGAAGGCCAGCGCATCGTCCGCGAGCTGGCGCTGAAAGCCGACATCGTGCTCGAGAACTACAAGGCCGGCACCCTCGAGCGCTACGGCCTCGACGAGGCATCGCTGCGCAAGGTCAATCCGCGGCTGATCTACTGCTCGGTCACCGGGTTCGGCCAGACCGGGCCGCGGCGCGACCAGCCCGCCTACGATTTCCTGATCCAGGCGATGGGCGGCCTGATGAGCGTCACCGGCGAGAAGGACGGCAGGCCCGGCGGCGGCCCGCAAAAGGTGGGCGTTCCGATCGTCGACCTGATGACCGGGATGTACGCGGCGGTGTCGGTCCTTGCCGCGCTTGCCAGGCGAAACGAGACCGGCCACGGCGACTCGATCGACATCGCGATGCTCGACGTGCAGGTGGCCACGCTGGCCAACCAGGCGATGAACTACCTGGTGTCGGGCAAAGTCCCCAAGCGCAACGGCAATGCGCATCCGAATATCCAGCCGCAAGATGTCTATGCCTGTGCCGACGGCGACGTGATCCTGGTCGTCGGCAACGACGGCCAGTTCGCCAAGCTGTGCGAGGTGTTCGGCCATCCCGAATGGGTGAGCGACGAACGCTTCGCGACCAATGCGCAGCGCGTGCGCAACATCGGCGAACTGTCGGGGATGCTGCGCGACCTGTTTCTCGAATGGGAGCGCGAACGCCTGATTGCGGCACTCGACGTGGCGGGGGTGCCGTGCGGCGCCATCAACACCGTCGCCGATGTCTTCAAGGACCCTCAGGTCAAGTCGCGCGGCATGCTGCGATACGTCCCCCACCCCAGCGGTGTCGATGCGCCGCAGGTCGCCAGCCCCATCCGCTTCGCTGAAGCCTCGATGAAGACGCAGACCGCGCCACCGCTGCTCGGCCAGCACACCGACGACATCCTCGGCGAACTCGGCTACGCGGCGGCCGACATCGGCGCGCTGCGCGCTGCGGGAGCAATCTGATGCCGATCAAACTCCACTGGTCCCCCAAGTCGCCGTACGTGCGCAAGGTGATGGTCTGCGCCCACGAGCTCGACCTCGTCGACCGGCTCGAGCTCGTCCGCTCGGTCGCTGCCATGCTCAAGCCGAACCAGCGCCTGATGCAGGACAACCCGCTGTCGAAGATCCCGACGCTGGTTCTGGACAACGGCTTCACGCTGTTCGATTCGGCGGTCATCTGCGAATACCTCGACGACATGGCCGGCGGGTCGATCTTCCCGAAGGGCGGCTGGGACAAATGGCAGGCATTGCGCTGGCACGCCTTCGGCGACGGTTTGCTCGACGCGCTGATCCTGTGGCGCAACGAGCGCGAGCGCGAGGTGCCGCTGCAGGCGTTGATCGAGGCTTTCGATCTGAAGACGCGGACGTCGTTGCAGCAACTCGATGCCGAAGCGCAGGCGCTGACCGAAACGCCCTTCTCGATCGGACACGTCGCCATCGGTTGCGCGCTCGGCTACCTCGAGTACCGCTTCGATACGCTGGGCTGGCGGTCGGTCGCGCCGCGGCTGGCCGAGTGGTATGCCGAGATCGAGGCACGGCCCTCCTTCCGCAACACGGAGCCTCTCGATGGCTGATCCGCGCATCACATCCCCGGCGCGCTGCCGGTCGAAAAGGCGGTGGTCGTCATCGGCGCAGGCACCATGGGCAGCGGCATTGCCGAAGTGGCCGCGGCGGCCGGGCATCACGTGTACCTCCGCGACACCAGCGAGGCCGCGCTCGAGCGCGGCATGCTGCAGATTCGACGCAGCCTTGAAAAGCGCGTCGAGCACGGGCGTCTCGACGCGGCGCAGTGCCGGGCGATTCTCGCGCGGCTGCAACCCGTCGATGCCAACGTCGCGCTGAGCCGCGTCGGTCTCGTCATCGAGGTGATCGTCGAGAACCTCGACGTCAAGGTCGCGGTTCTGAGCCAGATCGAGGCCGAAGTCGACGCCGACACGATCATCGCGACCAACACCTCGTCGATCTCGGTGACGGCGATTGCCGGGCGCCTGGCGCGGCCCGACCAGGTCGTCGGGATGCACTTCTTCAACCCGGCGACCGTGTTGCCGCTGGTCGAAGTGATCAGCGGCGACGCCACTGCACCGGAGGTCGCGCAGACCATCGTCGAAACCGCCAAGGCCTGGGGCAAGGTGCCGGTGGCGTGCCGGTCGACCCCCGGCTTCATCGTCAACCGCGTCGCCCGGCCCTTCTACGGCGAGGCGCTGCGCCTGCTGCATGAACAGGCGGCGACGCCCGCAACACTGGACGCCGTGATGCGCGAGTGCGGCGGCTTCAAGATGGGCCCCTGCGAGCTGATGGACCTGATCGGGCACGACGTCAACTTCGCCGTCACCCGGTCGGTGTACGACGCCTTCTTCGACGATCCACGCTACAAGCCTTCGCTGATCCAGAAGGACCTGGTCGACGCCGGCTGGCTCGGCAGAAAAAGCGGCCGCGGCTTCTTCGACTACCGCGACGGTGCCGTGGTGCCATCACCCGACGAGGCTGGCGAGGCGGGCTTCGCGGCGGGCCGGGTCCAGATCGAGGGGGAGCTGGGTGCCGCAGCCGCACTGGCCGAGATGCTGCAGCGCCAGTACGGCACCGCGGCCCGGCAGATCGACGGTGCGGGCCTGCTCCGCGTCGATGGCTTCGCCCTCGCCTTGAGCGACGGGCGGTCGGCAACCGAACGGTCCGTGGTGCTGGGGGAGCCCGTCGTCCTGTTCGATCTGGCGCTGGACTTCGCCCGCTGCTCGCGGGTGGCGCTGGCCGCCTCGCTTCAGGCGAGCGACGAGCATGTCGGCAAGGCCGTCGCGCTCTTCGCGTCCCTCGGCAAGAAGGTCTCGCTGCTGGCCGATGTGCCCGGCATGGCGGTCACGCGAACGGTGGCCATGCTTGTCAACGAAGCCGCCGACGCGGTCTACCAGGGCGTTGCCTCGGCCGACGACATCGACGCAGCGATGCAGAAGGGCGTCAACTATCCGGTCGGCCCGATGGCCTGGGGACGGCGCATCGGCTTCGCACACGTGGCCACCGTGCTGCGGCATCTTGCCGAATCGTATGGCGAGGATCGCTACCGCAGCTCGCTGTGGCTGCAGCGCGCAGTCCATGCCGCGCAGCCGCTGGAGGCGCGTCATGGCTGAACTGGTGCGCACCGAGAAGCAGGGCCGCATCGGCATCGTGACCATCGCCCGACCCGAGCGGCGCAACGCGCTCAACCTGCAGGTGAAGGCGGAGATCGTCGAGCACCTGGAGGCGCATGCCGGCGACGCCGGGGTCGCGGTGATCGTCCTGACCGGTGAAGGTGGCTACTTCGTCGCCGGCACCGACATTGGCGAGATGGCGCAGATGAGCCCGACCGACCACGTGCGGCTCGCCACCGGTCGGGTGTTCGACGTGCTGCGCCAGTCGCCGAAGCCGGTGATCGCCGCGGTGGAAGGTTATGCGCTCGGCGGTGGATGCGAGCTGGCGCTCGCCTGCGACATCATCGTGGCCGCAGACGACGCGCAATTCGGGCAACCCGAAATTCGCGTCGGCATCATGCCTGGCGCGGGGGGCACGCAGCGGCTGCTGCGGACGGTCGGCCGCTACAAGACCCTGCTGTGGTCGCTGACCGGGCAGATGATTCCGGCACGCGAAGCGTTTGCCGGCGGGCTGGTCAGCGAACTCGCGGCCACCGGTCAGGCGCTGGCGCGCAGCATCGAGATCGCAGAGCAGATCGCCTCGATGCCGCCGCTGGCGGTGCAGGCGGTGCGCGAAGCCGTTCGACTCGGCGCCGATGCGCCGCTCGAGGCGGCGCTGTCACTCGAGCGGCGGCTGTTCGAGCGACTGTTCGACACGCACGACCAGAAGGAAGGCATGCGTGCCTTCCTCGAAAAGCGCACGCCCGTGTACCAGGGGCACTGAGGCGAGGAACCGACCCAGGCTTTCTCGCCTTCGCTACTGCACCTTGCCGACGGGCTGCCGCTTCGATCAGTCGGTCTCCGTCGCATGCCACATACCCGATCGCGCCATCTCGCCCACGATGTCGACGATCTGCGAGGCGACGGCACTGACGGCCCTGGCCGGCCCCTTTGATTTCGCCGTGGCCATCGACACGGTGCGCTGAAGCGCGGGTCGGACGATGCGGGATGCCTGCAGGCGTTGCTCGGCCACTTCGGTCCAGACGGCATGCAGCGGCAGCACGGTGTAGAGCCGCTCGTTCGCGACCAACGACTTCTGCAGTGGCAGCGAATCGGCCTCGATGGCGGGAGCCAGCGAGATACGCTGCTGCCGGGCCGTTGCTTCGAGCGCGGCGCGCAGTCCGTTCGGGACACTCGGCAGGATGAACGGCAGGTCGTCCAACGCGGCGAAGTCGACTTCGGGCGTGCGGGTCAGCTTGTCGCCAGCAGCCCCGATCAGATAGCTGTCGACCACCGCGAGCTTCTGTTCCAGATCCGGCAGCGTCGGGCCGTAGCGATAGAGGATCGCGATGTCCATGCGCGCGTCGGTGAGCCACTCCTCGACCTGCCCGCTCGATCCTTCGAGCACCTTCAAGCTCACGGCCGGATAGCGCTTGCGAACTTCCGTGAACAGCTTGCCGACCAGGGGCTGTCCGATCGATGGCAGCACGCCGAGCGTGACACGGCCGGTCGGCTCGCGCGCCTGTCCGCGGACTTCGTTGTCCAGTCGCTCTGCATCGGTCAACAAGACCTTGACCTGCGGGAAAAGCAGCTCCCCGAAGTCGGACAACTCGACCCCGCGGCCGGTTCGATTGAACAGCCGCCCGCCGCATTCGCGCTCGAGCGCATTCAGTTGCCGGCTCAGCAGCGACTGGTTGCTGTCGAGGAACAGCGCCGCACGGGTCAGGCTGCCAAGCTCGCAGATCGCGACGAAGGCGCGCCACTTGTACAGGTCTGCGGCGATGTCGATCTTGAATTCAGTGGCTTTCATAAGGGGCCCGAGGGTCGAGCAGGGGCGTGGCTTGTCTCGAATTCCATTGTGATCCGCTCCGGCTCCCGAGGCGGCTGCCCTGATCGAGAATGGAGCCCGCGTGAGGCGGTGCGCATGCGCCGGGCTCGGCTCGCCACCCGGTCGGCAGCCCCGGCAACGGCCTCGGGAACCACGGCTGCCAGGTGACACGCCATGGACTCGACACCCCGCCACCCTTCCCCCGCCGCACCGCACCGCCTGAGCACCGCCGACCGCAAGGCGATGACGGCGATCCTGCTGGCGGTCTCGCTGGCTTCGCTCGATACCGCGATTGCCAACACCGCGCTGCCGACGATCGCCGCGAACCTGCGCGCCGCGCCTGCCGCGTCGATCTGGGTGGTAAACGCCTACCAGCTGACCGTCGTGGCCGCGCTGCTGCCGTGCGCCGCGCTCGGCGACCGCCTCGGTCCGCGCCGTGTCTACCTCGGCGGGCTGCTGTTCTTCATCGCCGCCTCGCTGGCCTGCGCGCTGGCAGCGACCCTGCCGCAACTGATCGTCGCCCGTGCCCTGAAAGGCCTCGGCGCCGCAGCGCTGATGAGCGTCAACATCGCCCTGGTGCGCATGATCTATCCGGCCGAGCGGCTCGGCCGCGGCGTCGGCCTGAACGCGCTGGTGGTCGGTCTGAGCCTGGCGGCCGGGCCGACGCTGGCCTCGCTGGTGCTCGCCGTCGGCAGCTGGCCGTGGCTGTTCGCCATCAACCTGCCGCTGGGGCTCGTGGCGCTGGCGTTCGCACTGCCGTCGCTGCCGCGAAGCAGGCCTCACGACCATCCGTTCGATCTTCTCGCGGCCGGGCTGACCGCGTCGGCCTTCGCGTCACTCGTGCTGGCGCTCGGCAACGCCGCGCAGCGTGAACCCTGGCCGCAGGTCGCGGTGCCTGCAGCGCTGGCGCTGCTGTTCGGCGCACTGCAGCTGCGCCGGCAGGCGGGCCATCCGGCACCCATGCTGCCGGTCGATCTGCTGCGCCGGCCGTTGTTCACGCTGTCCGCAGTCACGGCGCTCGCGGCTTTCGCGACACAGGGTCTGGCCTTTGTCGCGCTGCCGTTCTATTTCGAGGGCGTGCTGCACCGCAATGCGGTCGAGACCGGCTTCCTGCTGGCGCCGTGGGCGATCGTGGTCGCTCTGGCGGCGCCGATTGCCGGGCGGCTGTCGGACCGCTATCCCGCCTGGCCTGCTCGGCGCGGCGGGGCTGGCGTTGCTCTGCGCCGGCATGCTGTCGCTGGCGCTGCTGCCGGCCGGCGCCGGCGCGGGTGACATCGTCTGGCGCATGGCGCTTTGCGGCGCCGGCTTCGGCATGTTCCAGTCGCCGAACCTGCGCGCACTGATGTCGAGTGCGCCGGCCAATCGCAGCGGCGGCGCCAGCGGCGTCATCGCCGTGGCCCGGCTGCTCGGTCAGACCAGCGGCGCCGCCGGGGTCGCGCTGTGCTTCGGTCTGGCGGGCCAAGGCGGTCCGGGCTGGGCGCTGTACCTGGGTGCTGCCTGTGCGGCGCTTGCAGCGTTGGCGAGCGTCGCGCGCCTCTGGGCGCGCTGAGCCTGCCGCCGCGCCCATAGAGCGCTTTTGCAGCGCATCGACGGCATGGTCGAGGGCGCAGCCGCGCGTTGAATTCCGCGGCTGCAAGTCCTCGACGCGCGGTCGAGGTCGAGGTGCGCACAGGTCCCGTACGTGGCCACCAATGTGACAGCCATAGGGATTCCGACCGGTTCCGCATAGGCATTTGCCTTAACTCGGTGCAAAGGCCCGGTGATTCAATTCTTTCCATGCCGTGAACAGCGGCGAGCCGGTTCGCTGTGAACCACGCAACAGGAAGAATTCGATGCAACTCCTCATTGACTCCACTCGGTCCTACCCGGCATCCACGGCGCTGGCGCGGACGCTCCTGGCGACGGTGCTAGCCGCTTGCGCTGCCGCCCCCTCGGGGGCCAACGGCATCGCCGAGAACAGCCCCTGGCAGTTCCAGACCAACTCCGACCGGGCGGCCAAGAGCACCGCACTCGACATGGCCCAGCGCAAGCGCGGCGGCTTTTACGACGGCTACAACGTTACCCACTACAACTTCAACTGCTCGCTGGCAAGCACGGCCACCGGCAATGCCGGCAACAACGGCCTGACAGCGAGCACCTCTTCGCCGGTTATCACCAACTCGGGCAGCACCAGTTCTGCGACCAGTGCCAACACGGCCAGCAACTCGCTCGGCTACGACACGCCCGGCCTTTCGCTCAGCGGCGCGCCCGGGCGTGGCCAGCTGGGCAGCACGCAAAGCAACACCGGGTTGCTCGGCTCCAGCGTCATGGGCTCGACCACCACGGCGGCCACCGGCGCGGTGAGAGCAGGTGCCGGCCAGTCGAGCCAGGTGCTGAATTCGGACCAGTCGACCCTGGGCGGCCAGCAGGTCGCGAGCATCACCGGCAGCAGCGCCTGCTCGGGAATTCCCAACTAGATCGACGAGAACCTGGCCTGACCAGTCGCGCCCGCACGGGCCGCGACGGGGACGGGCTGCGCCAACCCATTCACTGCGGACAGCCCTCCATGAAACTCCTTCTTCTCACCGCCCTGGTCAGCACCGCTGTGGGCCTCGCCGGCTGCGGCACGCTGCAGTCGCAGCCGACGCGGCAGTTCGCCGCCGATGAAACGCCGGTGATCACCGGCTCGGCACCGCGCGCCAACTTCACCCCGTTCGAAGCGCCGTTCGCCTGCCTGGGCAACGCCATTCGCCAGCGCAGCGGCGCGCCGCTCGGCATCGCGGTGGGCGACGTCAAGGACTACACCGGCAAGTACAGCGTCGCCGAGGGCAACACGCTGACGCAGGGTGGCTCGCTGATGCTGTATTCGGCGCTCGGCAAGCTGAACGGCGCGGTGCAGATTCAGGAGCGCTTCGACACCCGCATCGCCGAACTCGAACTCGCCTACACCGACCGCCGCCAGCTCGGCGACGGCCGCACCCACCTGGTCGACCCGAACAAGCCGGCCGTGCCGTGGGTGCCGTATTTCGGCGGCAGCATCCTGCGCTCGGGCTATTACATCGTCGGCGGCATCACCGAGCTGAACTACGACATCAAGACCGGCGGCGGTGAAGTCGCCGTCTCGGGCTTCTCGGCGCGGCGCCGAACGTTCACCATGAACGTCGGCGTCGACCTGCGCATCATCGACACGCGCACGCTGCTGGTGGTCAAGACGGTGAGCCTGCAAAAGCAGATCCGCGGCCACGAGGTCGGCGGCGGCGTGTACCGCTTCTTCGGCAACGAGTTGTTCGACCTGAACATCGGCGCCAAGAGCCAGGAGCCGCTGCAGCTGGGCGTGCGCACCACGCTCGAGCAGGGCGTGTTCAACCTGATCTCCGCGGTCAGCCAAATCGACGGCAGCGAGTGCATGCAGCAACTCGGCAAGGCCGTGGCTGCGCCGCTGCCGGTCGTTGCGGCCGCGGTGCCGCAGGTGAGTGCCCAGCCGGGACAGCGGCCGATCAATTCGGCCGACGATGCGGGGCCGGTCGGCAACGGCCTGGTCGGCCGCGACGTGCTGATGCTGCAGGTTGAATTCGACACCGGCAACACGGGGCTGGCCGGCCAGGCAATGCCGGTGGTCGAGCGCATCGTCAACGAAGTGGCGCGCGGCAACCGCGTCGCCATCCAGCTGGTTGCGCGCGACACCGAGACGGTGCCGCCGAGCCAGCGCCGCCAGGACACCCAGGCACGCATTCGCGCACTGAGCGAAGCCGTCGCTGCCCGAGGAATCGAACCCGCCCGCATCGGGGTGAGTTGGCTGCCACCGGTGGGCGACGCGCAGATCGTCCGCCATGGCGCCGGCTTCCAGCTGCTCGCGACGCTGCTGATCCCCAAGTAACGGAGGTGAGAACAACCACAAGCCATCGACGCTGAACCCTCCGTTAAGCCATTCGTCTTTGCCTCCTTGCTCTTCTATTCAACACGAAACCAGGAAACCACCATGTCCAGAAAAGTCAATTCCATCGGCAAGCACAGCCTGCTTGCAACCGCCGCACTGCTCGCCATCGGTGCCGCTCCGGCGGCCCATGCCGGCGACAACGGCTCCGGCAGCTATTACAGCTTCGGCAGCTTCGAAGGCACGGCCTCGCAGCAGCTCTCGCTCGACAACTACATCACCTCGATCACCTCACCGCAGCTCGACACTGGCGCGATCTCCGCATCGGCCACGGGGGTCGCCTATCGCGCCACGACGACGAGCTTTCCGTTCGAAGGCGGCACGCCGGTCAGCGTTTCGCAGAACAGCATCGCCGCGCCCGCAGCCGGTAACCAGAACGTCTCGTCGGTCGACCTCGGTCTGGCCGCCAACCAGAACGGCGGCGTGATCGGGGTGATCGCCGGCCAGGTTCGCAACGGCGCCCCGGCCGTGGCGTCGGTCAGCGGATCGACCTTCAACATCCAGCAGGAAGGCGTGTATTTCGCTCCGCTGATTCCTGAAGGCAACAGTGGCATGGCCCCGCTGCTCCTCAACGCCAACACCGCCACGGCCTCGACGACGCTGAACCAGTCCGCATCCAGCGTGGCAGGTGTCCTGGCGACGCCGATCGCCTCCGGCCAGCGCGGCTATGCAAGCGGTTCGGTCGAAATGTTCAATGGCGAGAATGAACAGAACACCTCGGACACCTCGTCGCGAACCGAGGGCAGCGTGAGTTTGTCGACCGCGCAGGTCAACCTCAACGCCGGGCCGAGGGTGGGCTCGCGCGCCACCCTCGGTTCGACAACCGTGCTGCTCGACGTGTTGGGCACTCCCGTCGTCGACGCGGCGCTTGCCGTCACCGACAACGCGCTCGCTGCCCAGTACACCGGCAACCGTGCCAGCAGCAGCTTCAGCGCCCTGCCCGGCTCGGCGGCCCTGGATGGCAGCGTCGCGGTCAGCAACCTGCAGTCGAACCAATCCCCCTTCGGCTGGAACGAAGGCGAAGTCGGCGCATCCGCCGGCCTGAACGACGTGTCGGTCACCGCCGACGTCCGCGGCCGCCTCGGGGCCGCTGCCGTACTGACTGGCTCGCTCAACGTGAGCGGCAACAGCCTCTCGGCGGTGTCCACCGGCAACACCGCGACGGCCCGCAATGCCGCCGGCGCAACGGTGGCCGGCAATTCGATCATCTACTCGGGCGCTTCGGTCGGCGGCAGCTCGGACAGTGACGGCCGCATCCAGGCCGGGTCGATGCTGGGCACCGTCGGCGCTGGCGCCGAAGGCGCACTGGCGCTGTCGAGCGTGCAGTCCAACCTGGGTGAATTCCTGGTTTCCGAAATCCGCAACAGCGCCGTTTCCGCCTACGCCAATACCCTCGGCGGCGCCGGCACCCTGTCGGTCGACGGCAACAGCATCGGCGCGGCCGTGACCGGCAACCTCGCCGGCAACCGCATCCAGGCGGATGCCGTCACCATCGCCGCCCCCGCGGCGGCGAGCAATGCCCAAGACAACCTGGGCACCGGGCTCGCAGCCGTGATCTACGACACGTCGGTCAGCGCCAACGTCGGCACGCCGAGCACCGCCAGCGGCGGTGTCACCTCGGTGTCGTCGAACCGAGTCACCACCCTGGCTGCAGGCAACCTGGCCGACACGCAGGTCGCGCTGTCGGCCACCACCCTCGCTGCCAGCGGCCAGGGGGCCGGCGCCATGGCCATGGGCCAAGGCAACCCGTTCGTGTTCATGGCGGGCGACGCAATCGCCGCCAACGTGCAGGCCACCCGCTTCGGCATGGTGTACTCGGAAATCGAGAACACCAGCGTGGCAGCCCGCTTCAAGGATCAGTCCGGCGAGGGCAAAACGACCGGCGTGGATGCCGCCAGCATCCGCCTCGATTCGAACCTGCTGCGCAGCCAGGCCTTGGCCAACGACGCAACGACGGGCGTGTCGCTGGCTGCCGCCAGCGGCAGCGCGTCGTCTGCAGTCGCGAACAACCAATCCAACGCCAGCAGCGTCGAGGCCTACATCCGTGACGCCGGCGTGCTGGCGACCATGGGGCGCGCCACCGGCTCCACCGTCGGCGTCGAAGCCAACACCATTGCCGCCGACGCCGTGGGCAACCGGGCTGATAACCGCGTCGTGGTGGCGGTGACCAGTCTGGTGTCTTCGACCGGCGAAGGGGATGGCCCACCGGGAAACATCGCCGAAGGCGCAGCTGCCGGGGCCGGTGCGGCCCACGCCATCGTCAGCATGCAGCGCAACGACGCTGCCGTCGACGCAGAAAACGCCAGCAAAGGTTCGTTTGCGCGGGCCGAGCTTTTGGGCACCAACGTCGGCAGGGGCGTCAACATCCAGCGCGCTGCGGCGACCGATTCTTCGGTCACCGTCAACGGCAACGTGGCCAGCGCCTCGGCGACGAGCAACCAGGTCGCCAACACGCTCGGCATCGAGGCCTCGGCCATCATGTCGGCCAGCGGCTACGCCACCCCACTGGCTGCCCTCAGCAGCACGCAAGTGACCCAGTCGGAAGGGTCCTCCACGGTCCGCGTGGGCGGCCCCTCGGGCGGTGGGGCCATGATCGGTGTGCAGCTCGACGGCTATGTCGATCGCTCGCAGATGTCGGTGACCGACAACGTGGCGAGCGCCGTCAACCTCGGCAACACCGCGGCCAACCGCGTTGCCGTGACCGGTACCAGCTACACCACCCAGGACGAAAGCGGCATGACCTACGGCCTGACCGGCCAGGCGTCCTCAGGCAGCGTGCAGAATGACCTGTCGCTCCTGAACAACCAGGTCGACAGCTCGAACGTTCGCTCGGCCATCACCCGGAACGTGACGATGGGCGTCACCAGCGAGCGATCGAACCGCTACCACGGAATCGACGACAGCACGCTCTCGGTCGCGAGCAACCGCAACCTTGCCGAAGCCCGCAACAACACCGCGGTGAACACCGTCTCTGCGAGCGGATTCGCCATGCTGACTGCCGGCGCCGGTTTGCTGAACACACAGCAGAGCAACACGGACGTCAGTGCCAGCGCGGAAGGCCGCTTTCGGGTCCGGGCGCCGTACGCCGGTGCCGAGAATTCGACGTTCTCGGTCACCGACAACGCCACCCAGGCGCTCACCGTGGCCAACTCGGCCAGCAACAGCGCGACGGTCAACGCGGTGCAGCTGGCGCCGACCCGCAGCAACTTGTTCTTCCCCGACTTCTTCGAGGGTGAGATCGACATCGTTCGCCAAGGCACCGGCCTGAACGAGTTCGGCGCGCTTTCCAGTGACGCTGCGTATGCAATCGGCAACGTGCAGCAGCAGAACGGCACGGTGTCGGCCACGGCGAGGGCGGCCAACCGGGTCAACTTCGAGTCGAGCAGCGTCTACGGCGGCACCGCCACAGTGACCGGCAACACGATCGCCGGTATCGCCCAGAGCAACAGCGCTGTCAACTCGCTGGCACTGACCTCGACCGGCTCGTCCGGCGTGAGCGGATCGGTGGCTTCGCTTCAGACGGCGTCGGGCCAGGTGTCGGGAAGCGTCGGCCCGGCAACGGACGAAGAAGCCTTTCTGGTCAAGGCGAACTACGCCTCGTGGACGCCGATGAATGTCTCCAACAACGTGATCCGCACGTCGGCGGGGCAGAACGAAGCCTTTAACCAGCAGGTGGTGACGGGCGCCACGATCAGTGGTGGCGGACGCTCCAGCTCGGTTGGCGGGCTCGACCCGGCGGCCGGCCAGGTGTGGGTCAATGCCGACTACGTGGTGCTCAACCAGCAGACCGGTTCGGGCAACGTGAACGCCACGGCGACGCCGGGCCAGATCGGCGTGACGGGCTACAGCGCCTACGACGCACCGATGTCGGTGTCGGGCAACCGGGTCGCCGCGACGGCCAACGTCAACATGTCGAGCAACGTGCTGAGCCTTTCAGCTGAGGGCGGGCTCGGCGCGAGCGGCGTAGTCGCCAATGCGCAGACCACGCAGGCAGGGGCCACCTCGGCACTTGTCGGCGGTGGTGAAGGCGGCATGGTGGTCGGCACGACGACGCGCTACGTGGGCGGTGCCACGCTGGCGGTCAGCGGCAACAGCCTGAACGCGGTGGCCGGTGGCAACAACACCTTCAACACGTTGAATGCCACGGGCGGTACGTTGGCCAGCGGCGGCAAGTCGGACAACGGCATGTCGTTCGCTGTGCTGAACCAGCAGAGCAACTCGGCCTCGATGAACGCCGCGGTGCAAAACGCGACGGTCGGCGTGACGATGGGTGGCGGCTACGGCGCTGGCATCTTCGAAGGCGGCTACGGCGGGATGAACAACTCGGCAGCCACGGTCCTGGGCAACCAGGTCCAGGCAGCCGCGTACGGCAACACCGCCAGCAACGCCGTCGGCCTGACCGCCGGCAGCGGCGCCACGGCGATGGCCGGCTCGATGCTGATGAACCGCCAGACCAACAGCGCCAGCATCGATGCCAGCGTCAGCGGCGTGACGGTCGGCGCGATCGCCGGCTACACCGGTTCGTCGACCCTCGGCGTCACCGGCAACTCGATCTCGGCGCAGGCCATCGGCAACTCGGCGACCAACGTGATGAAGATCGTTCGCTAAGCGGAACCGTTCCACGCAAAGCCCCCGCCGGTTCGGCGGGGGCTTTTTTTATTCCCTCGCGCCTCGTTCGGCAGTCTCAGGCCGCCGCCGCCCCGCCTTCGGCCAGGTGCTCGGCAAAGGCGCGCAGCTTGGCGCTCGGCCGCCGCGCGGCGCGCAGCAGCACGATCGGCACGCTGGGCAGCGCCGGCGCGCCTTCGAGTCGAAGCTCGATCAGCCGGCCCGATGCCAGGTCGTCGGCGATGGCCCAGTCGGGCACCAGGCCGATGCCCAGGCCCTGCCCGACGCACAGGCGCCGCGCGTCGCAATCGTCGCTCTCGAAGGCGAACTGCGCCGGGTCGGCCCAGTCGCTGCCGGCGATCTCGCGCCAGCCGCGCGCGCTGGTGCTGTGCTGGCGGTCGACCAGCCGGTGGCCGGACAGGGCATCGAATCGCGTCGGCAAGCCATGGCGCTGCAGGTAGGCCGGCGAGGCGCAGATGACGTAGCGCTGGCTGCCGATGCGCTGGCCGACCAGGTTGCTGTCGGGCTGCGCGCCGATGCGGATCACCGCGTCGATGCGCTCGGTCAGCGGATCGACCACGCGCTCGGTGAGTTCGAGTTCGACGCTCAGTTCGGGATGCTTCCCGAACAGCATGCCGAGGCGCGGCACGACGTGGCGCCGGCCGAACGCCGGCACGCAACTCACCCGCAGCAGGCCCTTCACGCGGGTTTCGAGCGAGACCACCTCGGTGCGCGCCTCGCTGACGTCGCCGAGGATCTTCAGCGCGCGCTCGAACAGCAGCGTGCCGGCGTCGTTCAGCGTCAGCGCGCGCGTCGAGCGCGTGAACAGGGCCACGCCCAGGTCGGTCTCCAGGGTGTCGATCTGCCGCGCCACCGATGACGCGACGATGCCCCTGCGGCGCGCCACCGCCGAGAAGCTCTTGGCGCGCGCCACTTCGACGAACATCGAAAGGCTGTCGGCGAACTTGAAGGATTCCATTGATCTGTGCGCGTCGCGCAAAGGTGTTTGGCCTCGGCAAGTGATTCTCTCTGTCCGGAGGCAAAGAATAGCATCGGTCCCGTTGCTCATCACCACCAGGACGGAACCCATGAAGAACTCGCAGACTTGCCTCGACCAGCACGATATCGGCACCCCGGACAGCCCGCTCCGGCAGCGCCGAAGCGGCGTCCCTCCCGACAGCCGGACGGCTGCGCCGCCGCGCGCTGCTGGCCTGCGGGCTGGCGATGGGCGTCGGCGTCGGCGCCCCCGCTCAGGCCCAGACCTACCCCGCGAAGCTCGTCACGGTGATCGTTCCGTTTGCCGCCGGCGGCACGGTCGACAAGGTTGCGCGCAACCTGCAAGAGCCGCTGCGGGCGCGGCTCGGCCAGCAGGTCGTCATCGACAACCGCGGTGGCGCGGGAGGAACCATCGGCATGGCCGCGCTCGCCAAGAGCCCGGCCGACGGCTACACCGTGGCGATGGTCTTCGACTCGTATGCCACCGAGCAGCACATCTACCGCAAGCTGCCGTACTCGACGGCGAACGATTTCACCGGCGTGTCGACCGTGGCGCGCTCGCCGATGGTGCTGGTGGTGCCCACCGCATCGCCGTACAAGACGCTCGCCGACTACGTCGCCGCCGCCAGGAAGCCCGCCACCGTGTCGTATGCCTCGGTCGGCGCGGGCAGCTCGAACCACCTGGCGGCCGAGCTGTTCCACCAGACCGCCGGCACCTCGGGCTTGCACGTGCCGTTCAAGGGCGGCGGCCCGGCGGTCACCGACCTGGTCGGCGGCCATGTCGACTCGATGATTGCCAGCTTGCCACTGGTGCTGCCGCAGATCACCGGCGGCAACCTGCGCGCACTGGCGGTGACCTCGCCGAAGCGCAACGCGGCGCTGCCCGATGTGCCCGCCGCGGCCGAGACGCTGAAGGGCTTCGAGATCTATTCGTGGGTCGGCATGGTGGCGCCGGCGAAGACGCCGGTCGCGGTGCTCGACCGCCTCAACGCCGACATGACGGCCGTGCTGCGCACGCCCGAGGTCGCCAAGCGCCTGAGCGAAGGCGGCTTCGAGGTGGTGGCCGGCTCGCGCGTGCAGACCGACCAGCTCATCAAGACCGAGGGCGAGCGCTGGGGCCGCCTGATCAAGAGCCGCGGCATCTCGGCGGAGTGAGCGCGATGATCACTCCCACCCTCTCCGTGCACTCCATGCACCGCTTCGTCGTCGACAGCCCGGCGCAACGCGTCGTCTTCGGCGCCGGAACGCTCGCCGGCATCGGCGAGGAACTCGACGCGATGCGGGCGCACAAGGCGCTGCTGCTGTGCACGCCGCCGCAGCGCGCGCTGGCCGAACGCGTCGCCGAGCTGCTCGGCGAGCGCGCCGCCGGCATCTTCGACGGCGCCGTCATGCACGTGCCGATCGAGGCGGCGCGGGCAGCGCGCGACGCTGCCGTGCGGCTGGGCGCCGACTGCGCCGTCGCGCTGGGCGGCGGCTCGACCATCGGCCTCGGCAAGGCGATCGCGCTCGACTCGGGGCTGCCGATCCTGGCTGTGCCGACGACCTACGCCGGCTCGGAAATGACGCCGATCTACGGCCTGACCGAAGGCGGCCTGAAGCGCACCGGCCGCGATGTGCGGGTGCTGCCGCGGACGGTGATCTACGACCCGGATCTGAGCCAGGGGCTGCCGGTCGGTATGTCGGTGGTCAGCGGCATCAACGCCATCGCCCACGCCGCCGAAGGGCTGTATGCAGCCGACGCCAATCCGCTCAGCGAATGGATGGCGACGCAGGGCATCGCCGCCATCGGCCGCGCGCTGCCGGCGATCCGCGCCGACGCGACCGACGCCACCGCCCGCGCCGACGCGCTCTACGGTGCCTGGATGTGCGGCAAGGTGCTCGGCAGCGTGGCCATGGGGCTGCACCACAAGCTGTGCCACACGCTCGGCGGCAGCTTCGACCTGCCGCACGCCGAAACGCACACCATCGTGCTGCCGCACGCGCTGGCCTACAACGCCGAAGCCGCGCCGCGGGCCATGGCCGCGATCGCCAGCGCACTGCGCGGCCCGGCAGCGTCCGACGCGCCGGCAGCGGTCTACGAGCTGGCGCGCTCGACCGGTGCGCCGCTGGCGCTGAAGGACATCGGCATGCGCGAGGCCGACCTCGACCGCGCCTGCGCGCTGGCCCTCGAAGACCGCTACCCGAACCCGCGCGCGCTCGATCCAGCAGCCCTGCGGCGGCTGCTGCGCAACGCCTTCGACGGCGTGCCGCCGGGCTGATATCCAATTCAGACTCAATCTCGAAGTTCATCGGGGACAGTCGGCTCGACCTAGGAGCCTGTCGGGCTTTGGGTCGGGCCCGCGTTGGGCCGGAAAAGGGGCTCAGCTTAGGCGCAAAGCGCAGCCGGGTTGGACACCCGGCGAGCATTTGCCACGACGGATCAGCCCCTTTTCCGGCCCAACCCGAAGGGCCGGGGCGATTCGCAGCGCCATCCGTCGTTGCCCGGCTCGCAGTGTGGGCCCGCCACACGGCTTCGCCGGCGCCTCGTCTGGCACTGCGACTCGCCCCGGCGCGAGCCCGACCCAAAGCCCGACAGGCTCCTAGGTGCCGACGATCCGACGCTCAACCCGAGGTCCGGATCATTCGGCGACCGATTTGTCCGGAGCCGGATTGGTCCTGCGGTCCTGCGTCCAGTCGCGGTCGGCAGCAATCGGCACCGCGCCGCGCACCGCGAGTTCGAGCGCTTCAGCCAGATCCTCGCCGGAGACGCCGGCGGGCTGTGGCCCTTCGTTGCCGAACGCGGTCCGGTAGGCGATGCGGGCCTGATACAGCCTGTCCATGGGTTCTCCTCGTGGGGTGGGGTCGATTCGGCAGCAGCAAGTCGTGAGCCGGGCGTGGGCACCACGTTGCGACGCTGCAACGCAGATTTCGGGTAAACCCGTATATTCGCCCGTCGGCTGCGACCGCAGCGCCAGCACACGAATCGAAAAGCCTTCAGTTGAAGTCCACCAGCAGCAAGGGCACCTGGGCGCATGCCCTTGGGCGGGCGCTCGGCGCGGCAGCCCGCTCGACATTGAAAAGCGGCCAGGCGGCAGTCGACCGCACGGTCAAGTCGGTGCGCAAGAAGCGCGAGGCACCGACCGGCGTCGGTGACTGGATGTCCGGCTTTGCGATGGGCCCTGCCGGCATGCGCCGCTTCAAGCTCTACAAGCCGGCCGGCACGCCGCCGTCGCAGCGCCTGCCGCTGCTGGTCATGCTGCACGGCTGCGGCCAGGACGCGACGACCTTCGCCAAGAGCACACGCATGAACCGGGTGGCGGCACGCGAGGGCTTCATGGTTCTCTACCCGGAGCAGGACCGCAGCGCCAATCCGCAGGGTTGCTGGAACTGGTACGGCACCAAGACCGGCCAGGCCCACGCCGAAGCGGCGTTGATCATGGCGGCGATCGACCAGGTCTGTCTGCTCTACCCGGCCGATCCGACCCGCGTCGGCATCGTCGGTTTGTCGGCCGGCGCCAGCATGGGTGCGCTGGTGGTCACGCGCTACCCGCAGCGCTTTCGCGCGGTGGTCATGCATTCGGGCGTTCCGCCGGGCAGCGCCGACTCGACGCTCTCCGCACTCGGCGCAATGAGGGGTCGGCGCGACTCGCCTGCAACGGCGTCCCCGGCGACGGCCAAGACGCCGGCGGTCGCCCCGGTCTGGCCGCCCCTGCTCGTCATCCACGGCGCTGCAGATCGCGTGGTGTCGGCGCAGAACGCCCGCGCGGCCGCCGAGATGTGGGCTGGCGCGGCCGGCGCCAAGTCGGCGAGCAGCCGGCGCGTGCAGCGCGGCAAGCGCTATGCGTCGACGTGGACCGACTACCGTGTCCGGCGCAGGACGGTGGCGACGCTCTGCGAGGTCGACACCCTGGGACACGCCTGGAGCGGCGGCGACGCCGCACTGCCATTCAGCGACGCCGAAGGCCCCGACGCATCGCGGCTGGCCTGGTCGTTTCTGGCCAAGCAGTTGCGCTGATCAGGCGGCGCCGGCCGCCTGAACGGCTGCCGCCGGCGTCGCCGGCTACCGCCCGCCGGCCGCCTGGATCGGCACCACGTTGTCGGTGCCGGGCGCGCCGAAGGCCTGCTCGCGCAGCTGCGCCAGTTGGTCGCGGACGCGGGCGGCCTGTTCGAACTCCAGGTTGCGGGCGTGCTCGAGCATCTGCTTTTCGAGCTGCTTGATGCGCTTGCCGAGGTCCTTCTCGCTCAATGCCTCGACGGCGACCGCGGCCTGCGCGCGCTTCAGGTCGTCCTTGGCGCTCTTTTCCGAGTAGACGCCGTCGATCAGGTCCTTGACGCGCTTGTTCAGGCTGCGCGGCGTGATGCCGTGCGCCAGGTTGTGGGCGATCTGCCGGGCGCGGCGGCGCTCGGTCTCGTCGATCGCCCGGCGCATCGAGTCGGTGATGCGGTCGGCGTACAGGATCGCCCGGCCGTTCAGATTCCGCGCCGCCCGGCCGATGGTCTGGATCAGGCTGCGCTCGGCGCGCAGGAAGCCCTCCTTGTCGGCGTCGAGAATCGCCACCAGCGACACCTCGGGGATGTCGAGTCCCTCGCGCAGCAGGTTGATGCCGACCAGCACGTCGAAGGCGCCGAGCCGCAGGTCGCGCAGGATCTCGACGCGCTCGACGGTGTCGATGTCCGAATGCAGGTAGCGCACCTTGACGCCGTTGTCGGCCAGGTAGTCGGTCAGCTGCTCGGCCATCCGCTTGGTCAGCGTCGTGATCAGCACGCGCTCGGAGATGTCGACACGGATGCGGATTTCCTGCAGCACGTCGTCGACCTGGCTGGTGGCGGGACGGACCTCGATTTGTGGATCGACCAGCCCCGTCGGCCGCACCAGCTGCTCGACCACCTGCCCCGACGTGCGCTGCTCGTACGCTGCGGGCGTGGCCGAGACGTAGATCACCTGGCGCATCTTGGTTTCGAACTCGTCGAACTTCAGCGGCCGGTTGTCCATCGCGCTCGGCAGCCGGAAGCCGTAGTCGACCAGCGTCTGCTTGCGCGCACGGTCGCCGTTGTACATGCCGCCGAACTGGCCGATCAGCACATGCGACTCGTCGAGGAACATCAGCGCGTCCTTCGGCAGGTAGTCGACCAGCGTCGGCGGCGGCGTGCCCGGCGGCGCGCCGGAGAGATGCCGGGTGTAGTTCTCGATGCCCTTGCAGTGGCCGATCTCCTGCAGCATCTCGAGGTCGAAGCGCGTGCGCTGCTCGATGCGCTGCGCCTCGACCAGCTTGCCGCCGGCAACGAATTCGGCGACACGCTCGCGCAGCTCGTTCTTGATCCGGTCGACGGCGGAAAGCACCTGCGCCCGCGGCGTCACGTAGTGGCTCGCCGGGTAGACGACGAAGCGCGGCACCTTCTGCCGGATGCGGCCGGTCAGCGGGTCGAACAGCGACAACGTCTCGACCTCGTCGTCGAACAGCTCGATGCGCACCGCCAGCTCGGAGTGCTCGGCCGGGAAGACGTCGATCGTGTCGCCGCGCACGCGGAAGTTACCGCGGCTGAAGTCGACGTCGTTGCGCTGGTACTGCATGCGCACCAGCTGCGCGATCAGGTCGCGCTGGCCGCCCTTGCCGCCGACGCGCAGGATCATCCGCATCTCGGTGTAGTCCTCGGGCGCGCCGATGCCGTAGATGGCGCTGACCGAGGCGACGATGACCACGTCGCGCCGCTCCAGCAGGCTCTTGGTGGCCGAAAGGCGCATCTGCTCGATGTGCTCGTTGATCGCGCTGTCCTTCTCGATGAACAGGTCGCGCTGCGGCACATAGGCCTCGGGCTGGTAGTAGTCGTAGTAGCTGACGAAGTACTCGACCGCGTTCTTCGGGAAGAACTCGCGGAACTCGCTGTACAGCTGGGCCGCCAGCGTCTTGTTCGGCGCGAAGACGATCGCCGGCCGGCCGAGCTGGGCGATGACGTTGGCCATCGTGAAGGTCTTGCCCGAGCCGGTGACGCCGAGCAGCGTCTGGAAGCTGAGGCCGTCGGCGATGCCCTCGACCAGCTCGGCGATCGCCTTCGGCTGGTCCCCGGCGGGTGGATAGGGCTGGAACAGCTGGAACGGCGATCCGGGATGGTGGATCCAGTCGCCCGCCGGCTCGGCCGACGCGTCGGCCTCCAGGGCGGCCAGATCAGTCGGGAAAGGCAATGCCATGGCAGATAAAATTGAAGGTCAGGCTGGGTGGCGAAGCAACTCGCGAGGGTAGCCGATACGCCATTCCAGCCAGCAACGACGGACAAGGACCCCCACCGATGAATGCGCTGTTCGACGCCGTCCAGATGGCCCCCCGCGATCCGATCCTCGGCCTGACCGAGCAGTTCGTCGCCGATCCGAATCCAATGAAGGTCAACCTCGGCGTTGGCGTCTACTACGACGAGAACGGCAAGCTGCCCCTGCTGGCCTGCGTCGCCGAGGCCGAACGGGAGATGACCGCTGCCGCCAAGCCGCGCAGCTACCTGCCGATCGACGGCATTGCGGCGTACGACCGCGCCGTGCAGTCGCTGGTATTCGGCGACGGCAGTCCGGCGCTGCGCGACGGCCGGGTGGCCACGGTGCAGGCGCTCGGCGGCACCGGCGGGCTGAAGGTCGGCGCCGATTTCCTGCGCCGCCTCTACCCGGACGCGCAGGTGCTGATCAGCGACCCGAGCTGGGAGAACCACCGGGCGCTGTTCACCAATGCCGGCTTTTCGGTCGGAAGCTATCCGTATTACGACGCCGGGCGCCTCGGCGTCGACTTCGAGGCCATGCTCGGCGCGCTCGAAGCGGCGCCTGCGCGCACCATCGTCGTCCTGCACGCCTGCTGCCACAACCCGACGGGCTACGACCTGGAGCCGGCGCAATGGCAGCGCGTCGTCGCCACGGTGGCCGAGCGCGGATTGATCGCCTTCCTCGACATGGCGTACCAGGGCTTCGGCGACGGCATCGCCGAGGACGGCGCGGTGATCGAGCTGTTCGTGAACGCCGGCATCGACTTCTTCGTTTCGACCTCGTTCTCGAAGAGCTTTTCGCTCTACGGCGAGCGTGTCGGCGCGCTCAGCGTCGTCTGCGCGGGTCGCGACGAAGCGGCACGCGTGCTCAGCCAGCTGAAGATCGTCATCCGCACCAACTACTCGAGTCCGCCGACGCACGGGGCGCAGGTCGTCGCCATGGTGCTTTCGACGCCCCGGCTGCGGGCGCTGTGGGAAGAAGAACTCGGCGCCATGCGCAGCCGCATCAAGGCGATGCGCGCCGGCTTGCTGGCGGGGCTGCAGGCGGCCGGCATTCAGCGCGACATGGGCTTCATCACCCGGCAACGCGGCATGTTCAGCTACTCCGGGTTGAGCACGCCGCAGATGCAGCGGCTGCGCAGCGAATTCGGCATTTACGGTCTTGATTCCGGCCGGATCTGCATTGCAGCGCTGAACCCGGGCAATCTGTCGCGCATCAGCCAGGCGATCGTTGCCGTGAGCACCTGAAAACGCCTTGCCAGGGGCGCCCACACCCCATCGTCGGCGCTCGTGGCACAGCGCTTGCCATTGCCCGCACCACGGGCCCGAACCCTCGCCCCCACAGGAACAACGCGATGCTGTATCAGTTTTATGAGGCCCAGCGGGCACTGTTGAGCCCGTTCGCAGATTTCGCCAGCGCCTCTTCCCGGCTGTATAGCAATCCGACCTCGCCGCTGGCGAAGATGCCCGGTTCGCAGCGCATGTCGGCAGGCCTCGACCTGATGAACCGGCTGGCCAAGGACTACGAAAAGCCCGAGTTCGACATCCGCTCGGTGAAGGTCGGTGAAGTCGACGTGGCGGTGCAGGAGCAGATCGCGCTGACCAAGCCGTTCTGTCGGTTGCTGCGCTTCAAGCGCTTCACCGACGACCTGCCCGTGCTCGAGGAAATGAAGGCGCAGCCGCTGGTACTGCTGGTTGCTCCGTTGTCGGGGCACCATGCGACACTGCTGCGCGAAACGGTTCGCGAGTTGCTCCGCGGTCACAAGGTCTATGTCACCGACTGGTCCGACGCCCGCATGGTGCCGGTGGACGCAGGGGATTTCGGGCTCGACGACTATGTCGAATACATCCAGGAGTTCATCCGCCACCTCGGGCCGGAGGTGAATGTCATCTCGGTCTGTCAGCCGACAGTGCCGGTGCTCGGTGCCGTGTCGCTGATGGCCAGCAACGGCGAGGCCACGCCGCGGACGCTGACGATGATGGGCGGGCCGATCGATGCGCGCCGGTCGCCCACGGCGGTCAACAACCTGGCAATGAACAAGAGCTACGAATGGTTCGAACGGAACGTGATCCACCGCGTACCGCCGAACTACCCGGGTGCGGGTCGCAGCGTCTATCCCGGGTTCCTGCAGCATTCCGGATTCATGGCCATGAACCCGGATCGACACGTCAAGTCGCACTACGACTACTTCCTGAACCTGATCCGCGGCGACGGTGAGAACGCCGATTCGCACCGCGAGTTCTACAACGAGTACAACGCGGTGCTCGACATGCCGGCGGAGTACTACCTCGACACGATCAAGACGGTGTTCCAGGATTTCGCCCTGGTCAAGGGCACCTGGGTGATTCGCGGCCAGCCGGTTCGGCCGCAGGACATCACCAGCAGCGCGCTGCTGACGGTCGAGGGCGAACTCGACGACATATCCGGTGCGGGCCAGACTGCGGCGGCCCACGGGCTTTGCTCGGGTATCCCGCCGGAGCGTCGTTTTCACTACGACGCCATCGGTGCCGGCCACTACGGCATCTTCGCCGGCCGTCGCTGGCGCGAGAACGTCTATCCCCAGGTTCGCGACTTCATCAAGCGCTTCCAGACCGAGGCCGCCGGCGGCAAGGGCACGGGTGGTGCACGGCAGGCCGACGCCGCTTCGGGCAGCACGCCACCGCTGGCGGAAGGCGCGGCTTCCGACGATGGAAAGTCGGGTCTGCGCGAAGCGGCCTGAGGCGGCGACGCCGACTTGTCGCTCGCCGATCGGCTCGACGCCGCGCTGCCGCAGACGCAGTGCACGCGCTGCGGCTTTGCCGACTGTCGTGCCTATGCCGAGGCCATCGCCAGCGGTGATGCGGCGATCAACCGCTGCCCGCCGGGGGGCGCCGAGGGTATCGAACGCCTGGCGACGCTGAGCGGTCGACCGACGCTGCCACTCGACCCGGCATGCGGACACGAGACGCCGCGCCAGCGTGCCGTCATCGATGAAGCCCGATGCATCGGCTGCACCCTGTGCATTGCGGCCTGCCCGGTCGACTGCATCGTCGGCGCGGCCAAGCGAATGCACGGCGTGATCGCCGAACAATGCACCGGCTGCGAGCTGTGCATCCCCGCCTGCCCCGTCGATTGCATCGCTGCTGGTACCCGCCAGTGGTGAGCGCACCGGCTGGGCGGCCTGGTCGGCGGAGCAGGCCCAGGCCGCGGCAGCGCGCTACCGGCGGCGACAGGGACGCCAGGCGGCACCGAGCGCCACGCGCACTGCCGACGACGTGAACCCGGTTGATCGACTGGCCAGCGTGGTGGTGGCGCCCGTCGTGCCGCCTGCGTCCGATCTGCTCCGGGCCGCCCTGGCGCGTGCCGGCCAGAGAACCCCCCGCACGTCCTGATCCGGGACGGTCGAGAACCCTGCCGATCCCGGCCGGTCATCCATGAACTCCGACGCCATCGTTCCATTTTTCACGACGCTGCAGCGCGCCAATCCGGCGCCTGTCACCGAGCTCGAATACAGCAGCGTGTTCGAGCTGCTGGCCGCGGTGCTGCTCTCGGCGCAGGCCACCGACGTCAGCGTCAACCAGGTCACGCGGCGACTGTTCCCGATCGCCAACACACCGCGCCGCCTGCTCGATCTGGGGCTGGATGCGCTGATCGAGCAGGTTCGCTCGATCGGGCTGTTCCGCACCAAGGCGGCGAACCTGCTCGCCACCTGCCGCCTGTTGCTGGAGCATCATCAAGGGGCTGTGCCGCGAAGCCGGGAAGCCCTGCAGGCCCTGCCCGGCGTCGGCCGCAAGACCGCCAACGTCATCCTGAACGTGGCCTTCGGCGCCGAGACCTTCGCGGTCGACACCCATGTGTTCCGCGTTGCCAACCGGACCGGGCTGGCACCAGGGAAGACACCGCTCGATGTCGAGCTGCAACTCGAATCGCGGGTGCCGCCGCCGTTCCGTCGCGACGCCCACCACTGGCTGATCCTGCATGGCCGCTACGTCTGCCAGGCGCGCCGGCCGCTTTGCGAGGCCTGTGGCGTGTCTGCGTGGTGCGATTACGCCCAGGCGGCCGAGGGCTCGCCGGCAGCCGTGCCGCAGCACTGAGGCCAGCTGCCGGTCGCCTCAGCGATCGCGTGCCCGTTCGGCGCGCACTTCGGCCAGGGCCTCGCAAACCGCTGCCGCACCGTCGCCGATGCGCGGCCCCTGCCGGCTGATCGCGTCGGCGGGCAGGCTGTAGAGCCAGCCGCGGCGCACCGCAGTCATCGACGGGAAACTTCGCCAGCGGGTCCAGGCTGCCGCCTGCGGCGCACGGCGCAGCGTCGCGCCGGCTTCGGCCGTCATCAGCACCTCGGGATCGGCCGCGACGACCGCTTCGACCGAGACCTGGGGCACCCGCTGCGCAATATCGCCGAATACATTGCGCCCGCCGCAAAGCGCCAGCACATCGGTGGTCATCTGCGGGCCGCCGAGGGTCAGAAGCGGCTGCTGCCACACCTGGTAGAAGACGCTTACCGACGGGGCAGACGCATAGCGAACGCGCAGGTCGGCCAAGCGGCGACGCAGATCCGACGCCACGCGTGCCGCTTCGCGGGCCCGGCCGACCAGCGCGCCGAGTCGCTCCAGCGCGCGCGGCACATCGTCGAGCCGGGTCGGCTCGATTGCGAAGAGCGCGATGCCGGCGGCCTCGAGTTGCGCCAGCTCGCGTTGCGAATTGCCGCCGTGCCAGACCAGCAGCAGATCGGGGCGCAGTGACAGCACGCGCTCGACGTCGAGCCGCTGGTGGTCGCCGACGATCGGCAGCTGGCGCGCGGCGGCCGGAAAGTCGCTGCCGCGCACCGTCGCCACCAGCGAGGCGCCGGCGCCGACGGCATAGACCATCTCGGTCAGGCTCGGTGCGAGACTGATCACCCGCTGCACCGGAGCGCCGAGCCACAGCCGACGGCCCGCGTCATCGACATGCTCGGCAGCCGGGCTCGCGGTGGCGGCTGCCAGCAGCGCAAGAAAACCGCCGCTGCGCCGAAACCCGCGCCACCACCGGATGCCTCGCGCCGACGATTCGAGCACGGCTTTGCCCTCAGCCGACGATGAATCGCGGACGGCCACGAAACAGCGCCCTTTCAACCGGCACCCGGAACACGTGCGACAAGGCCGAGGCGGTCAACACCTCGTCGCTCGGCCCGGCAACCGCAGCGCCGGTGGCGCCGAGCAGCACGGCATGCGTTGCCAGCTCGGAAGCCAGCTGGATGTCGTGCAGGCTGACGACCAAGGCACCGCCGCCCGCGGCATGGCGCGTCAGGACATCGAGCAGCAGCCGCTGGTGCGCGAGATCGAGATGCGACGACGGCTCGTCGAGCAGCAGCAGCGGCGCCGCTTGCAGCAGCGTCGTCGCCAGCGCGACGCGCTGCCGCTCACCGCCCGAAAGCCGCCGTACATCGACATCGGCCAGCGCCGCGAGGTCGAGCCGCTCGAGGATCCGCGCAGCCTCTGCGTCCGGATGTTCGCCCGGCGCCGCGGCCCACCAGGCGCTGCGGTCGCGGGCGATCGTCGCCGTCTCCACCACGGTCGCCGCAAACGGGTCCGACCAGAACTGCGGCGACCACGCCCGCCAGGCGGCCAGCTCGCTGCGGCGCCACGCGCCGAGCGGCCGCCCCTGCAGCCGCACCTCGCCTGCATCGATGGGGTGGATCCCGGCAAGGGCCGCCAGCAGCGATGACTTGCCGGCGCCGTTGCACCCGAGCACGACCCAGCGCTCGCCGGCACGTACCCAGAACGACAGCTTGTCGAACAGCACGCGGCCACCGGCGCGGCCGCCTGCGCGCAGCCGCAGGCCGTCGACCGCAACATCAATGTCGCTCACGCCCGCCGCCCGCCGGCCACTGCGCGCGGATGCAGCAACAGGACGAGGAATGCCGGCACGCCGATCGCCGCCGCCAGCACGCCGACCGGCAATTGCGTCGGCGCCGCCACGGTGCGCGCCAGCGTGTCGACAAGCACGACGAAACTGCCGCCGCCCAGCACGCACGCCGGAAGCAGCACGGCAGCGCGGCGCACACCGGCCAGCCGCAGCGCATGCGGCACCACCAGGCCGACGAAACCGATCGAACCCGCCGTCGCGACGGCGCAGCCGGTGGCCAGCGCCGCGGCCAGCAGCACCGACAGGCGGCGTGCGACCACGTTGGCGCCGAGCGTCGAGGCCCAGGCGTTGCCGCGGGCCATCCAGTCGAGCTGATGCGCCCACGGCCAGTTGACCGCCAGCGCCACGCCGAGGGCGATCCAGACGGCAAGCCATTGCGTCGCGCCGTTGAGATCGCCCATCAGCCAGAAGATCATGCCGCGCAGCGGCACGTCGCCCGCCAGCGACAACAGCATGGCGACGATTGCGGCGCTGGCCGAGCCGATCATCACGCCGACCAGCAGCAGCGACACCGCGCCGTCGTCGCGCACGCCGAACCCGCCATCGGCAATCAGCCGCCATGAGAGCGCCAGCAGCAGCAGCGTGGCCAGCGCGGCGCCGGCCGCCGCGCCGAGTGCGACCGCCGATTCGAGGCCGATCGCCGCGAGGATTCCGCCCCCTGGCGCCGCGGCCAGCAGCATCGTGCCCAGGGCACCGACCGACGCGCCACCGGAGACGCCGAGCACGTACGGGTCGGCCAGCGGATTGCGCGTCAGCAGTTGCAGCAGCGCGCCCGAGAGCGCCAGCGCCGCGCCGGCACCGAAGCCGGCAAGCACCCGCGGCAGGCGCACCTCGCGGACGATGTCGAGCCGGGCGAAACCCCAGCCCGACGAGCCTGCCGCGAGCCCGACGGCGCACGCGAGCAGCGCCAGCACGAGCAGCAGCGCCAGGCTGCGCCAGCCGCTCATCCGGCGGGCGGCCGCCCTGCCCGGCCCGGCCTACAGGCCCGCGCCGTCATAGCGCAGACCCACGAACAACCGGCGGCCGACCGACTGGTAGTCGAGCGCCGGCTCGTAGCGGCGGTCGCCGGCGTTGAGCACCCGTCCCTCGACCTGCCAGTGCGGCGCCCAGCGGTAGCGCGCGCGCAGGTCGAGCGTCTGGTAGGCCGCCAGCTGCGCGCCGCCCTCGGGCCGTGCGCCCACGGCGACCAGCGTCGCACCCCAATGCCAGGCGCCATCGCGCCAGTCGGCGTCGATCGACTGCTGGTGCGCCGCGCGGCGTGGCAGGCGTGTGCCGGTCGCCCCGTCGGTGGCATCGAGGAAATCGACTGCCGCGCGCAGGTCGAGCCGGCCGACGCGCTTCGACGCGCTGACCGTCGCCCCCTGCAGCCTGGCGCGCGCGACATTGCGCGCGCAACCGAAGGCGTAGGCCGGACCGGGGCACGCGGTCGGGATCCGATTCGGCAACGATCAGGTCGCGAACGCGATTGCGGTAGAGCGTCACACCGGCCGACGCATCGCTGCCGGCCCAGGCCGCACCGACTTCGACGCTGCGCGATTTCTCGGGGCTCAGCGTCGACACGCCGAAGCTCGGGAAATAAAGCTCGTTGAACGACGGCGCCCGAAAGGCGCTGCCGGCGACGGCGCGCAGCGTCCAGCCACGGCCCGCCTGCAGCGACCAGCCGAGCTTGCCGGTGTCGACGTCATAGCGTTCGTCGTGGCGCATGTCGGCCTGCAACTGGTGCGCGCCGAAGCGGCCGCTGTATCCGAGGACGAAGGCGCTGTTGCCGCGCTTCGGTGCGCTGTACGCACCGGTTTCGAGATCCTCGATGATCCGCTCGAACGCGGCGACCGCGTTCTGCCCGGCAGCGGGCGTCCAGGCCGCCTGCGCGGTCAGCTGGCGCCGCTGCGTGTCGAAGCGCGAGAGCGTCGATGCACCCGACAGAAGGTCGTCGTTCTGCTTCGAAAGCTGGACGCTGCCGGTCCACTGCGGTGACAGCACCGCCCGGTAGTCGACCGCCGCCAGTCGGCTGCTGCCCCGGTTGCGAAAGTCGGGCGATGGATCGGCGGCAAACGCCGGCGGTGCAAAGTCGGCGCTGTCGTACTGCGAGCGCAACCGGCTCGTCAGCACGTTGACACCCAGCCGGTGGCCTTCGGCCAGGCGAACACCGCCGGCAAAGCGGGCGCTTTCGCGTCGAAAGCCGTCGCTGTCGGGGTTGTAGAGACCGAAGCGGTCGCCCGGCTTGATGGCCGAGACGCCGCGGCTGCTTTCACGGCCGATCCCCGCGGCGTAGTCGAAAGCGCCGGTGGCCCCGCTTGCGGAGAGATCGGCCTCGGACGTGTGGCGGCTGCCGGCCGCCACATGCGCGCCGATGCGCGGCGCGGCGGCCTCGCCGCGCCGGGTGAAGATCTGCACCACGCCGCCGACAGCGTCGGCGCCGTACAGGCTCGAGCCGGGGCCGCGAAGGATTTCGATGCGCTCGATCTGCGCCAGCGAAATGTTCTCGAGCGCGAACTGGCCGAGCGACGCCGAGCCGACGCGCACCCCGTCGATCAGGAAGACGGTCTGGTTGACGTTGGCACCGCGAATCTGCACGCCGGCGTTCTGACCGGGGCCGCCGTTGCGGGTCATCTGGATGCCGCCCTGCCTGCGCAGCAGGTCCTCGACGCTGTCGGCGTTCGATTCGCGGATGCGTCCGGCATCGATGACGACCAGGTCGCCGACCATGCGATCGAGCGGCGTCGGCGTGCGTGTTCCGGTGACGACGATGGGTGCGAGCTGCGTCTGCGCCATGGCGGCGAAAGGCAAGCCTGCGGCGAGGCACAGCCAGTAGGGCGCACGCAAGCAGGCGCGCCGGGTGGGAAGGAGATGAACCATGAGGAAATACCGGACGAATACCGTGGCCCGGTTCCCCGCGGGCGCTCGGCGAATGGCCGCGACGCGCGCAGCCCCATGTTGGCCGGTATCCGGGCTGGCGGACCGACCCCTGCGACCTTCCCGGAAAGCTTGTTTCCAGTGGTTTGCGCGCAGGAGCTGAAGCCTTTGCTTCGTCCGCCGTACCGTTGCGGGGGCAGCGCAGTTTTCGCCCGGCAGCAGCGCTTTCACGCACTGCGGGGCCGTCCTGCTTCCCGTTTAACTGTGCCGGCGAGAACACCGGCACGGGCACCAACGGGCGGATCGTAGCAGCAGGCCGCCAGGATGCTGCCGCCTACAATGGCCGCCCGCGACCGACGGACCGGTCCGAACCACCTGCTGGAGGAATGCAGCGCGCCATGCCCACCTTGGAAGATCTCGCGGCTCGAGTCGAGCAACTGCTGTCGCGTCACGACGAGCTGAAACGCAGCCACGGAATGCTCCAGACCCAATTGGCGGAAGTCAGCAGCGAGCGCGACAGCCTGCGCTCGCGGCTGGCTGCGGCGCGCAGCCGTATCGACGCGCTGCTCGACCGACTGCCTGATTCGGCCGGCCAGCAGGCCGCCACGCCGCCGGCAGCGCAGGAGAGCGGGCAATGAAGCAGATGGAAGTCACGATCATGGGCCAGAGCTATGTGCTGGCCTGTCCGCCCGACGGCGAAGACGCATTGCTCGCAGCCGTGCGCCGTGTCGACGAAGAGATGGCCGCGATTCGCGACAGTGGCAAGGTCAAGGCTCGAGAGCGCATTGCGGTGCTCGCGGCCCTGAACCTCGCCTACGCGAAGGCCGAGGCGGGTCCGCACGGCGAAGCGACCGCCCCGGTGGCGTCGGGCAACGCACCGACTGCTTCCGACGGCACCCAGGACGCGGCCACGAGTCCGGCGACCGATTCACCACCGCGGCCGGGGGGCGAAACCGACCCGGAGCTGTCGGCGGGCATCGAAGCGCTGATCCGCCGCATCGACGAACGCCTCGGCGACGGTGCGCAAGCGGCCTGACGCCGTTTCACGCTTGTAGAATGACCTCGTCCGTCGCGTTCGCGTGAGTCTTATATTTCCTTGAACCGATGCTCGTATGAGCTAGGGCTTGGAACATCGCCCGGCAGGTGTGATCGTCTCGCGTCAGATGAACCCGAAGCCTCGCTGACCTCGCCCACCTGAACTCCCTGGGTTCAGGAATGCGGCTCCCGGTTCGCGGCGGACACCCCCACTCCGAATCGTTGCGCACCGCGCTTGCCGTGCCGCGCACCGCCGCAGCCGAACGCGTTTCGGCTTCCTGCGAGGACGCACTCCCCAGCAGCCTGGCCGGAATCTTGCAGTAGGACTCCGCATGGGCCCCGCCGTCGGGCCGTCCGGAACGCTTCATGTCCAGCTTCAAGACCTTCCTCAAGTCGGGCCACTGGCCGACGCTCTTCGCGTCGTTCCTCTACTTCGACTTCTGCTTCGCCATCTGGGTGCTGAACGGTGCCATGGCGCCGTTCATCAGCGAGACCTACTCGCTGTCGGCCGCACAGAAGGGCTTCATGATCTCGGTGCCGATCATTGCCGGGGCGTTGATGCGCTTCCCGCTCGGCGTGCTGTCGCAATACATCGGCCGCAAGAACGCGGCGATGGTCGAGATGGCGCTGATCGCCGTGGCGCTGGTCTGCGGCTTTCTCTTCGTCGACAGCTACGACGGCGTGCTGGCGATGGGCGTGCTGCTCGGCATCGCCGGCGCCAGCTTCGGCGTCGCGCTTTCGCTCGGCTCGGGCTGGTTCCCGCCGCGCTACAAGGGCCTGGCGATGGGCATCGCCGGCGCAGGCAATTCGGGCACCGTGCTCGCCGTGCTGTTCGCCCCGCCGCTGGCGATGCGCTACGGCTGGCAGGCGGTTTATGGGCTCGCCGCCTGCACCATGCTGGTGCCGATGCTCGTGATGTGGTTCGCGGCCAAGGAGCCGCCCGATCGCGAGGAGCAGACGCTGCGCGAACACACCGCTTGCCTGTTCGAGAAGGACGGCTGGGCCTTCAGCCTGATCTACGTCATCACCTTCGGTGGCTTCATCGGCCTGGCGAGTTTCCTGCCGACCTACTTCTACGACCAGTTCAAGGTCACCAAGGTCGAAGCCGGTCAATTGACGATGCTGGCCACGCTGATGGGCTCGGCGGTGCGGGTGGTCGGCGGCTACCTCTCGGACCGGATCGGCGGCATCAACACGCTGAGCGGCGTGCTGGTCGTCGTCATCGTGTCGCTGGTGTTCTGCGGCCTGGCCGGTACGTCGCTGGCGATCACCACCCTGCTCTTCATGCTCTGCTTTGCCGCACTCGGCGCGGGCAACGGCGCGCTGTTCCAGCTGGTGCCGCTGCGCTGGCCGGTGACCACCGCCGTCGCCGGTTCGATGATCGGCGAAATCGGCGCCCTCGGCGGCGGTTTCCTGCCGAACGCGATGGGCCAGTCGAAGCAGCTCGCCGGCACCTATCTCTGGGGCTTCGTCGCCTTCGCCGCGCTCGCCTGCGTCATGCTGGTGATGCTGCGCCGGGTGCAGATCCGCTGGACCCGCACCTGGGCCGAGAAAGGCGGTCGGGCGCGCAGCACGCCGGCTGCGTCGGCTGCACCTGCCGATGCGGGCGGAGGCTTCAGCGCGGCAGGAAGAGCAGCCAGAAGACCAGCAGTGCGTTGAACAGCACCGAGACCACGACCGCAAGCTGCCAAAGCAGCCGCGGGTCGCGGTCGATCAGCGGCGTGGCGCCCGGGGCCGCCAGCGGCCGTGCGGCGCCGCGTTCGAGCGCCAGCACCAGTTCCTCGGCGGTCTCGAAGCGCTGTGCCGGATCGAGCGCAACCGCCTTCAGCACGATGTGGTCGAGCCAGATCGGCACGTCCGGCCGCAGCCGCGACAGCGGACGCGGGTCGCGGCGGAATCGCCCCAGCTGGTACGGCTCGACTTCGCCGTACGGCAGCTTGCCGCTGAGCCACTGGTAGAGCGTCACGCCGAGAGCGTACAGATCGCTCGCGGCGTCGGCCGGGTGGTGCCGATCGGTGGCCCATTGCTCGGGGTTCATGTAGCTGGGTGTGCCCGCGTGCAGGGTGCGCAGCGACTTCGGCTCGCGTCCCGAGACGGCGCTGCCGAGATCGAGGATGCGCCAGCGCCCGCTGTCGTCCCGGTGCAGATTGCCCGGCTTGATGTCGCGGTGGACGATGCCGAGCCGATGCAGCCGGCCGACGGCGCGGCCGATCTCGATCGCCGCCGCGACCACCTCCGCGACGCTGAAATGCACGCCCTCCTGCAGGCCTTGTTCGAGCGTGCGGCCGCTGTGCCAGTCGTAGACCGCGTAGAAGGCGCTCGGCGCCGCAACCGGCTGCACGCGAACGAAATGCGCCGCGGCACTGCCCGCCGCCGCGGCGACGCGGCCCGCCAGCCAGGCTTCGTGCGCCAGCATGGCACGCTCCTCGGTGTCGCTGGCCCGCGCCTCGTGCAGCGTCTTCAGCGCCACCAGTTGCCCACCTGCAGCATCGCGAGCCTGATAGAGCCGGTGCACGCCATTGTTGGCAACCAGCGCGGTGACGGTGTAGCCGTCGAGCCGGTCACCGACCTTCAGCGCCCCCGGCACCGGCAGCCTTCGCGCGGCCAGCAGCGTATCGCCGACGCGCTCGCCCGCGAGGCCGCGCACCTGCATCACCAGCGCCGACGCGTTGTCGTTGCTGCCCGCATCGAGCGCCGCTGAAACCAGCGCCTCGCTGGCCGACTGGGCATCGCCGGCGAGCGCCAGCGCCGCCAGCCGTCGCCGGGGCAACACGCCATGCACGCCGTCGCTGGTCAGCACGAAGACGTCGCCCGGCTGCAGCTCGCCTTCGACGAAATCGACCCGCACCCGGTCGTCGAGGCCGACCGCCCGGGTCAGCCGGCTGCGCTGGTCGGGATGGTCGAAGGCATGGTCGTGGCTGAGTTGCACGCAATCGGCACCCGCGCCGCCGCTGCCGCCGCGCAGCAGCCAGGCGCGGGTGTCGCCGACATGCGCCAGCGTGTACGCATGGCCGCGCAACACCAGCGCGGTCAGCGTCGTCAGCCCGACGCCACGCGCGGGCCCGTCGTCGTCGCTGCCGAGTGCCTGCCGGCGCCGGTTGTGGTCGGCAAGCCAGGTGTTCTGCGCGCCGATCAGCCGGTCGAGCACGACCGTCGTCTCCCACGTCTCCGGAGCGGCGTGGTAGTCGAGCACCAGGCTCATGACGCTGGTCTGCGCGGCTTCGAGCCCCCGCCCGCCGGTCGACACGCCGTCGGCGATCGCCGCGATCAGTCCCCGGTCTTCGTCGCCGGGTGCCGCACGCAACGCGGCGACGAAGTCCTCGTTGACCAGCCCGCCGCCCGGCCTGGCTGCTGAAACCGATGTCGACGTCGAAGCTCATTGCTGCGCTCCACGCCGTTGGTCGGTGAATGCATTCCGCGCGACCTGCAGGGCGCGATCGTGCCGAGCGGGTGCTGTGCGACGCTCGTGTCCCCCGAGCCGGGCTCCGCCCGCCTCTCCTCCTTTACCTCGCTCTGCACAACACCCACTCGACCCGATCGAGCACCACTCAGGAATTTGGACTGAACCAACGAGCGGTGCATGGCCGCGGGCAGTGGGTGGGTGGCGCAGTGAAGTAAAGGAGGAGGACCCGGCCAGCGGCCGGGTCCGGGGGACATGAACGGAGCTACCTACCCGCTGGCCGTGGCTCGCTCCGACGCTTGCAGCGTTCAGGCTCGCACAGCGCGTCGATCGAGCCGCTGCGCACCACGCGACGCATTCAGTCGGTCTCGATAACGGGCTGATGGCGCCACGCACCGCAATGGGGCGCCTATTGGCATCGACCTTGCTAACTTCCGCCGCATTGGATGGGAGACCCTGCGGATGAAGAAGTCGAAGCTGGTGATGGTGGGCAACGGTATGGCCGGCGTGCGCACGCTCGAGGAATTGATCAAGATCGCGCCTGAGCTGTACGAGATCAGCGTCTTCGGCGCCGAGCCGCACCCCAACTACAACCGCATTCTGTTGTCGCCGGTGCTCGCCGGCGAGCAGACGCTCGACGAGATCGTTCTCAATCCGCTCAGCTGGTACGAGGACAACGGCATCCGGCTTCATCTGGGCAAGAAGGTCGAGTTCATCGACCGCAAGCGTCGCATGGTTCGTGCCGAGGACGGCACCGAAGAAGCCTACGACCGGCTGCTGCTCGCCACCGGCTCGCTGCCGTTCATCCTGCCCGTTCCGGGCAAGGAGCTCGAAGGCGTGCTCGCGTATCGCGACATCGCCGACACCAACGCGATGATCGAGGCGGCAACCAAGTACCAGCATGCCGTCGTCATCGGCGGCGGCCTGCTCGGGCTGGAGGCGGCCAACGGCCTGATGCTGCGCGGCATGCAGGTGACCGTGGTGCACATCGCCCCGTGGCTGATGGAGCGCCAGCTCGACGACGTCGCGGGCAGCCTGCTGCGCAAGTCGCTCGAGGCGCGGGGGCTCAAGTTCCTCATCGGCGCGAGCACCCAGGCGCTCATCGGCGACCAGGAGGACGGCAAGGCCGGCCGCGTCATGGCGGTGCGTTTCAAGGACGGCATGGAGATCCCGGCCGACCTCGTCGTCATGGCCGCCGGCATCAAGCCGAGCACCGAGCTGGCCGAGAAGATCGGCATCCACTGCAACCGCGGCATCGTCGTCAACGACACGATGCAGACGATCACCGATCCACGCATCTACGCCGTCGGCGAGTGCGCGGCGCACCGCGGCATCGCCTACGGACTGGTCGCGCCGCTGTTCGAGCAGGGCAAGGTCTGCGCGACGCACCTGGCCGAGTTCGGCATCGGCCGCTACACCGGCTCGCAGACCAGCACCAAGCTGAAGGTCACCGGCATCGACCTGTTCTCGGCCGGCAACTTCATGGGCAAGGCCTCAGGCAAGCCGGAAGACGCCGACTGCGAGGAGATCGTCCTCAGCGACCCGTTCGGCGGCGTCTACAAGAAGCTGGTGATCCGGGACGACAAGCTGATCGGCGCCTGCCTCTACGGCGACACGGCCGATGGCAGCTGGTACTTCGACCTGGTGCGCGAAGGCAAGGACATCGGCCAGATCCGCGACCACCTGATGTTCGGCGAGCAGCACCTCGGCGACACCGGCCATGCGGGCAACAGCCGGGCGTCGGCGATGGCCGACAGCGCCGAGGTCTGCGGCTGCAACGGCATCACCAAGGGCAGCATCGTCAAGGCGATTCGCGAGAAGAGCCTGTTCACGCTCGACGAGGTGCGCAAGTGCACCAAGGCCAGCGCCTCGTGCGGGTCGTGCACCGGCCTGGTCGAGCAGATCCTGATGGCCACCGCCGGTGCCGGCTACTCGGCGGCGCCGAAGATGAAGCCGGTGTGCGGCTGCACCGACGCCAACCACCAGATGGTTCGCGACGCGATCCGCAGCGAACACCTGCTGACGCACGCCGAGGTCTACCAGCTGCTCGGCTGGCGCACGCCGAACGGCTGCACCAGCTGCCGGCCTGCGGTTCTCTACTACCTGATGAGCACCTGGCCGCACGAGGCGAAGGACGACCCGCAGTCGCGCTTCATCAACGAACGCAGCCACGCCAACATCCAGAAGAACGGCACCTATTCGGTCGTGCCTCGGATGTGGGCCGGAGAGACCAACTCGTCCGAGCTGCGGCGCATCGCCGACGTGGTCGACAAGTACCAGATTCCGACCGTCAAGGTCACCGGCGGCCAGCGCATCGACCTGCTCGGCGTCAAAAAGGAAGACCTGCCCAAGGTCTGGCAAGACCTCGGCATGCCGTCGGGCCATGCCTACGGCAAGACGCTGCGCACGGTCAAGACCTGCGTCGGCAGCGACTGGTGCCGCTTCGGCACCCAGGATTCGACGCAGATGGGCAAGGACCTCGAGCGCGCGCTCTGGCGCATGGCCGCGCCGCACAAGGTCAAGCTGGCGGTCAGCGGCTGCCCGCGCAACTGCGCCGAGAGCGGCATCAAGGACATCGGCATCATCGGCGTCGACTCGGGCTGGGAGGTCTACATCGCCGGCAACGGCGGCATCAAGACCGACGTGGCGCAGTTCTTCACCAAGGTGAAGACCGCCGAGGAGGTGATGGAGGTATCGCTGGCGTTCCTGCAGCTCTATCGCGAGGAAGGCTGGTACCTCGAGCGAACCGTGCACTACGTCGGCCGCGTCGGCATGGACCACGTCAAGGCGAAGGTCCTCGACGACGCCGAGAACCAGCGGGCACTCGCCGAGCGGCTGCGCTTCGCGCTCGACGGCCTGCCCGACCCGTGGTTCGACTTCGACAAGGCAGCGGTCGACGCACGGCAGTTCGAGGCGCTGACGATCTGACGACCGGGCACGCGCCGGCGAACCCGAGGCCCGGGTTGCGCCTGGCGACGCCGCAGGCGGCTGCGCCCGGCGCTCCGCACCGACAAGCTCGCAGCGACCGCCGACCGTTCAGCGACCCGCATCACCGACAGCAGGAGAAACCAATGAGTCAATGGAAGACGCTTTGCCGCGTCGAGGACATTCCGAAGCTCGGCGCACGCCGGGTCAGCCGGCCGGGAAAGATCGACATCGCGGTGTTCCGCACCGCCGAAGACCGGGTTTTCGCCCTCCTCGACCGCTGCCCGCACAAGGGCGGGCCGCTGAGCCAAGGCATCGTCTTCGGCAACAGCGTTGCCTGCCCGCTGCACAACTGGACGATCGGCCTCAGCGACGGCTGTGTGGCCGCACCCGACGAGGGTTGCGTGCCGCATTTCAGCGTGCAGGTCATCGACAACGAAGTCTGCCTCGACCTCGACGAACTGCAGGCCGGCGGCGTGACGACAGCGTGCGCGCCGGCGTCCGGCAGCGGCGCACGCGTCGGCAGCGACAGCCCGCCGGTGGCGATCCGGACGCCCCAGGAGGCGGTGTGAACCGTCGAGGAAGCCCGATGGGTTCGCTGACGAGGCCCGCCGGTGCCTGAAGTCCGCTCGACCTGCCCGTACTGCGGCGTCGGCTGTGGCGTGATCATCGAGGCCGACGGGGCCCAGATCACCGGTGTCCGCGGCGACCCGCTGCACCCGGCCAACTTCGGCCGGCTCTGCACCAAGGGCAGCACGCTCCATCTGACCGCGAGTGCGGCGGTCAACCTGCAGACGCGGTTGCTGCGGCCGCAGCGGCGGGCGGTGCGCGGTGGGCCGCTCGAAGCGATCGGCTGGGACGCGGCGCTCGACGAGGCGGCCGACCGCTTTGCCGCGATTATCGATGTCGAGGGCCCCGATGCAGTGGCCTTCTACCTCTCGGGCCAGCTGCTCACCGAGGACTACTACGTCTTCAACAAGCTCGCCAAGGGCCTGGTCGGCACCAACAACGTCGACAGCAACTCGCGGCTGTGCATGAGCAGCGCGGTCGCGGGCTACAAGGCCACGCTCGGCGCCGATTCGGTGCCCCCCTGCTACGAGGACCTCGGCCTGGCGCGCACGCTGCTGATCGCCGGCTCGAACACCGCCTTTGCGCATCCGATCCTGTTTCGGCGCATCGAGGATGCCAAGCGCGCCAATCCCTCGCTGCGGCTGATCGTCGTCGACCCGCGCCGCACCGAGACGGCCGATGTCGCCGACCTGTTCCTGCAGATCCTGCCGGGCAGCGACGTGGCCCTCTTCAACGGCATGCTGCATCTGATGCTGTGGGAAGGGCTGACCGACCCCGGCTACATCGCCGCACACACCAATGGCTTCGAAGCATTGCGCGACCGCGTTCGCGACGCGACGCCGAGGACCGTGGCCGGCGTATGCGGCATCGACGAGGCGGCGCTGATCCAGGCGACGCGCTGGTTCGCCGGGCTCGACGGTCCTCGCGGCAGCGCTGTACGAGCGCGCACCGACGCTCTCGCTCTACTGCCAGGGCCTGAATCAGAGCAGCAGCGGCACGGCGAAGAATGCGGCATTGATCAATCTTCATCTGGCCAGCGGCCAGATCGGCAAGCCCGGCGCCGGGCCGCTGTCGCTGACCGGTCAGCCCAATGCGATGGGCGGCCGCGAGGTCGGCGGCATGGCCAACCTGATGAGCGGGCATCGCGACCTGGCCAACCGCGACCACCGCGCCGAGGTGGCACGGCTCTGGGGAATCGACCGCGACCTGCCCTCGCAACCGGGCAAGACCGCCGTCGACATGTTCCAGGCAGTCGCCGACGGCCAGATCAAGGCGCTGTGGATCGCCTGCACCAACCCGGCCCAGTCGATGCCGAACCAGGCGCTGGTGCGGCGCGCGTTCGAACGCGCCGAGTACGTGGTGGTGCAGGAAGCCTTCGCGACCACCGCCACCTGTGCCGTGGCCGACCTGCTGTTGCCGGCCACGACCTGGGGCGAGAAGGACGGCACGGTCACCAACAGCGAGCGCTGCATCAGTCGCGTGCGGCCAGCCGTGCCGGCAGCGGGGGAGGCCCGCGACGACTGGCGCATCGCCGCCGATTTCGCCCAGCGCCTGGCGCGCCGGCTCGACGGGCCCGCCGGGCTGCGCTTCGATTTCACGACAGCCGAAAATACCTGGAACGAACACCGCGAGTCGACCCGGGGCCGCGACCTCGACATCACCGGGCTGAGCTACGCGCAGCTCGACGAGTCACCGGCGCAATGGCCCTTCCCCGAAGGCGCGAGCACCGGCCAGGCCCGGCTCTACGAAGACGGCATCTTCCCGACGCCCGACGGCCGCGCCAACTTCGTCGACACCGTGCCGACGCCGCTGGCCGAGCCGCGCGACGCGCGCTATCCGTTCTCGCTCAACACCGGCCGGCTGCGGGACCAGTGGCACGGCATGAGCCGCACCGGCACCGTCGGTCGTCTGTTCGGCCATGTGCCCGAGCCGTCGATCGAGATGAACGCGCAGGACATGGCCCGGCTGCGGCTGGTCGACGGTGATCTCGTCTACGTCACCTCGCGGCGCGGCACGCTGGTGGTCGCCGCACAGGCGAGCGCCCAGATCGCGCCGGCACAGGCGTTCATCGCCATGCACTGGGGCGAGGAGTACCTGTCCGGCCGCAGCGCCGTCGGCGCGACGATCCACGGCGTCAACAGCGTGACCATCGGCAGCGCCTGCCCGACCTCCAGGCAACCCGAACTCAAGCATGCGGCGGTCAAGCTGATCAAGGCCGAACTGCCGTGGCGGCTGCTGGCGGTGAGCTGGCTGCCGCATGACCGGATGCTGGCGGTCCGCGAGCAACTGCGGCCCCTGATGGCCGCGTTCGCCTTTGCCAGCTGCGTGCCCTTCGGTCGAGAGCGCAGCGGCGTCGTGTTCCGTGCCGCGGCGCACGAGCCGGCACCGCCGGAGCTGGTGGCACAGATCGAATCGCTGCTCGGCCTCGACGCGAGCGGCGTGCTGCACTATGCCGACAAGCGCCGTGGCCAGCGGCGCAGCATGCGCCTCCTGTCCGAAGGTGGAACGCAGCGGCTCGACGGCTTTCTGCTGGCGGGTGACATCAGTGCCGAAGCCTGGGTCAAGGTGCTGCTGCAGGACGAATTGCCTGCCGAGGCCTACGGTCGGCTGCTGCTGCTTCCGGGCGCCAAGGCACCCGTGGCGGTGGTCGGCCGTGGCAAGCAGGTCTGCAGCTGCCTCAACGTCACCGACCACGCCATCGAAGCCCAGCTCGCCGAAACCCGCCGTGACGGCACCGGCACCGACGAGTTGCAGCTGCAGAGCTTGCAGGCCGAGCTGAAGTGCGGCACGCAGTGCGGCTCGTGCGTTCCCGAGCTCAAGCGCATGATTCGCCTGCAGCGACAGCCCGCCTGAAGGCCGGCAGCACACGACCCCATGAACATTGCTCCCTTCATCAAGGAAATCGGCCGAGGCAAGGACGGCGCGCGGTCGCTGAAGGCCGACCAGGCGGAACAACTGATGGCGGACGTGCTCGACGGTGGCGTCAACGACCTGCAACTCGGCGCCTTCGTCATCGCCATGCGCATCAAGGGCGAGTCCGACGACGAGCTGGCGGGTTTCCTCGCGGCCACCGCGGCGCGCTGCATTGCGCTGACCCCGACGCGGCCGACGGTCGTTTTACCGTCGTACAACGGCGCGCGCAAATTGCCGAACCTGACGGCGCTGCTGGCGCAGCTGCTGGTTCAGAGCGGCATGCAGGTGCTGGTACACGGGCCGCTGAACGATCCGGTGCGGGTGACCACCGCCGAGATCTTCCGCAACCTGGGGCTGCCGATTGCCCGTGACGCGGCCGAGATCGACCGCGCATGGGCGCGGCGCGAGCCGGTGTTCATCGCCACGGAAAACCTCTGCCCGCCGCTGGCCCGGCTGCTGGACGTGCGCTGGACGGTGGGCCTGCGCAACTCCGGGCACACCATTGCCAAGCTGCTCGACCCCTGCCGCGGCCGCCAATCGGTGCGGGTGGTCAACTACACCCACCCCGAATACGGGCTGGCGCTGACGACCTTTCTCGCCCGTATCGGCGCCGACGCCATGCTGCTGCGCGGTACCGAAGGCGAACCGGCGGCGGACCCGCGGCGGACACCGAAGATGGACGTCTTCGTCGCCGGCGCCACCCGGCCCGAACTGGCGCCGGCACCGCAGGTCGGCGTGCTGGCCGAATTGCCGGTGCTGCCACGGACGACCGACGCGGCGACGACCGCGCATTACATCCAGTCGGTCGTCAGCGGCGCCACACCGGCACCGACGCCACTGACCGAGCAGGTCGCCTGCCTGGCCCGGGTCTTCGATGCGATGCGATTCGACTGCGAGCAATCGGCATGACCGAGCGAGCCCCTGCACCCACCGTGTGGCTGGTCGGCGCCGGGCCCGGCGACCCGGACCTGCTGACGCGCAAGGCGGTGCGCGCCATCCGCGGCGCAACGCTGTTGCTCGTCGACGACCTGGTCGGCGACCAGGTGCTGCGCTTTGCCCGGCGCACGGCGCGGATCGTGCGCGTCGGCAAGCGTGGCGGCTGCGAAAGCACGCCGCAGGCCTTCATCGAAAAACTGATGGTGACCGAGGCACTGCGCGGCGAGCGCGTGGTACGGCTCAAGGGCGGCGATCCGTTCCTCTTCGGCCGCGGCGGTGAGGAGCTCGACGCGCTGCGCGCGCACGGCATTGCGGTCGAGGTCGTCTCCGGAATCAGCGCCGGCGTCGCCGCGTCGAGCGCATTGCAGACCGCGCTGACGCACCGCGAGCATGCGCACGGCGTGCTCTTCGTCACCGGCCATCCCCGGCCGGGCGGCAAGCCGCTCGACTGGCGCACGCTCGGCGCCGCCGCAGCCGAAGGCATCACGCTGGTGATCTACATGGGAGTCGCCAAGGCCGGCGAACTGCAGGCCGGGTTGCTGCAGGCGCTGCCAGCCGCAACACCCGTGGCCGTCGTCCAGCACGCGAGCCTGCCGCAGCAGCGGCATGCCGTCGGTCGGCTCGGTGGCCTGGCCGAACTGATCGAGATCGAAGGCCTCGGCAGCCCGGCGGTGATCATCGTCGGCGACGTGCTGAGGGCGCTCGTGTCGCTCGAGGCGCGCCCGGCTGCCGAGCGAAGCCGGGCGGTGGCCGGGGAGCCTGTCGGGCTTTGGGTCGGGCCCGCGTTGGGCCGGAAAAGGGGCTCGGCTTAGGCGCAAAGCGCAGCCGGGTTGGACACCCGGCGAGCATTTGCAACGACGGATCAGCTCCTTTTCCGGCCCAACCCGAAGGGCCGGGGCGAGTCGCAGTGCCATCCGTCGTTGCCGGCTCGCAGTGTGGGCCCGCCACACGGCTTCGCCGGCGCCTCGTCTGGCACTGCGACTCGCTCCGGCGCGAGCCCGACCCAAAGCCCGACAGGCTCCTAGCGCGACCTTCTCGCCTGCGGGTCCCCGGTCCGCGCTGCCGTGTCGCCACGGGCCGCGCGGATCAACGCCCATCCGCCAGCGATCAGCGCCAGGCCGAGCCCGAGAAACGCGAGATCGGCCGGCAAGGTGTTCGACGCCGCATCGATGACGTGATGCAGTTCGAGCAGTTGATGGTCGATCAGCCCCTCGACGACGTTGAACAGCCCCCAGCCCAGCAGCATCGACCCGAGCAGCGTCTTGCCCGACCAGGGCACGTCGGCGCGCTTGCCGGCGTGGAACAGCATCGCCAGGCCGATGGCCGTCATCGTCCAGACCGCGGCGTGGAAGACGCCGTCCCAGAACATGTTGATCTTGGCGTCGACCAGGTTGTTCGGCGGCAGCCGTGCCGACAACATGTTGTGCGTCTGCAGGATCTGGTGGAAGACGATCCCGTCGACAAAGCCGCCGAGACCCGCGCCGAGCAGGATTCCCGCTGCAACCAGGGGGCGGGGATTCATGGCAGTCATTCGAACCCTTTCTTCGACTTGGAGGCAGGCGGCCCGGCGCGGTAAACACCCACTGCGATCGCCACCAGCACGCCCACCGGAATCAACATCAGCAACAGGTGGCGAATGAAGTTCTCGCCGTAGATGCCGGCTTCGACCAGCGGAACGCAAGCAGCGCATGACCACACAGCCGGGCTGGCTCCGAGGAGCAACAGTCCGCCCCCGATTGCCGGCCGCATGCGCGCACAAACGGAAGGCCGGACGTCTGGAGTCATGGTCTTCTCTTCTCTGGCAGTGGATCGCGGTCGTTCGGACTTCGTCGGGCGCAAGCGCGTGACGCGCCTACGGTGCGCCGGTTCGCGACCCGCCTTCGCCACCGACCTGCTCCCAACCATCGGCCGATCGGCGCTGTCTCTGCCAGGTGCGCGCTTCGCGTCGAACCTCGGCCCGGGTACGGGTGGACGTTCGAGGCCGTTCGACGCTTCCCGCCGCCTCGCCCGACTGGATCACGGCGGGCATTTCGGCGCGCACCACCGAGGGCCGCTTCGATGGGCCGGAGCGGCGCTTCTGCACGGGACGTGTCGCCGGCGCTGAGCCGGCTTCGGCCCACGGCTGAGGAACCACGTCCGCGGCGGCAGCTGCCGGCCCCGCCATGCCCGAAAGGCCCAGCGCACAAAGAAAGGCCGATAAGGCGGCGAGTTTTCGGGACATGGCAAGCTTCTTCATCAGTCGAACAGGCGGAACGGCCGTCGGACAGCAGCCCGGGAAAGCCTGCGACGCGACCGACTGTAGTGCCTGAAAGCGGCCGAACGTTCCCGCCTGCAGCGACGCAGTCGCATCGGCATGGCTGCGCACCGGGCATGTCTATGATCCTCGATGGATCGCTTCGACACCCTGATCGTCGGCGCTGGCGCGGCTGGCCTGCATTGCGCGGCGATTGCCGGGCAGCTCGGCGTCAAGGTTGCGTTGTTCGATCATTCGCTGAAAGTTGCCGAGAAGATTCGCATCTCCGGCGGCGGCCGGTGCAATTTCACCAATCGCGACGCCACCCCGGCGCAGTTCCTCTCGGAGAACCCGCACTTCTGCCGTTCCGCGCTGGCGCGCTACACGCCGCAGGATTTCATTGCACTGCTGCAGCGGCACCGCATCGACTTCCACGAGAAGCACCGCGGTCAGCTTTTTTGCGATGGCCCAAGCGAGCAGGTGATCACCATGCTGCTGCGCGAATGCGACGCCGGGGGCGTGGTCCGTCACCATGGCTGCACGCCGCACGCGGTGACGCACGGCAGCGAGGGCTTTCGCGTCGACAGCAGCGCCGGGCCGCTGACGGCGCGGCGGCTCGTGGTCGCCACCGGAGGGCTGTCGATCCCGCAAATCGGCGCCAGCGACTGGGGCTTGCGTCTGGCGCGGCAGTTCGGGCATCGCATCGTGGAAACCCGCCCTGCCCTGGTGCCGCTGACCTTCGACCCCGCGACCCGGGCGTCGATGACGCCACTGGCGGGCGTTTCGCTTCCAGTCCAGGTGCAGACGCTCGGCAAGCACAAGCAGGCCTTCGCCGAGGATCTGCTTTTCACCCACCGGGGATTGAGCGGCCCCGCTGCACTGCAGATCTCCACTTACTGGCAGCCGGGCGAGTCGATCCGCATCGATCTCGCACCCGACACCGATGCGACCCGGCAGCTGTTGCAGGCCAAGCTGACCTCCCGCCGCAAGCTGGCGGGCGAGCTTGCCAGCTGGTGGCCGCGTCGGCTCGCCGAGGCATGGGTCGAGCACCAGATGCCTGCAGCCGCCGGCGAACGGCCGCTTGCCGACTGGCGCGACCGTGATCTCGCGGCGGTCGCCGCCGGGCTGAAGCGCTGGGAGGTCGTTCCCGGCGGCACCGAGGGTTACCGCAAGGCCGAGGTCATGGCGGGCGGCGTCGACACGCGGGAACTCGCCTCCTCGAGCCTTGAAAGCCGGCGCGTGACGGGGCTGCACTTCATTGGCGAGGTGGTCGACGTCACCGGCTGGCTCGGTGGCTACAACTTCCAGTGGGCCTGGTCGAGTGCAGCGGCCTGTGCGCGGGCCATCGCCGCAAGCAGCAAGGGTGGCGCAGCGCCTGGCAGCCTGTGACCCAGGCCCAGCCACGATCCCATGGCTATAATCCCGGTTTTTTCCGGCAGCTCCAGAGCGCCTTTCTACCAGGAACCCCCCGTTACATGACTACGATTCGCGTCAAAGAAAACGAGCCGTTCGATGTGGCACTGCGCCGCTTCAAGCGCACCATCGAGAAACTCGGCCTCTTGACCGATCTGCGCGCCCGCGAGTTCTACGAAAAGCCCACCGCCGAGCGCAAGCGCAAGAAGGCGGCCGCGGTCAAGCGTCACTTCAAGCGCGTGCGCAGCATGCAGCTGCCGAAGAAGCTTTTCTAAGACAGCCCCGACTCGACTGCGGTCGAGCGTGAACGAGCCCGCTTGTGCGGGCTTTGTTGTTTCTGAGCGATACACAAGGCGAGCTGCGATGACCCTCAAGAACCGAATCACCGACGACATGAAGACCGCCATGCGCGCCAAGGACGCCGACCGGCTGCTGGCGATCCGCGGGCTGCTTGCCGCAGTCAAGCAACGCGAAGTCGACGAGCGGATCGAACTCGACGACGCCGCGGTGGTGGCAATCGTCGACAAGCTGGTCAAGCAGCGCAAGGATTCGATCGCCCAGTTCAGCGCCGGCGGCCGTACCGATCTCGTCGACAAGGAGACGGGCGAACTGCGCGTGCTCGAAGCGTACCTGCCGCAACGCATGGATGCGGTCGAGACCGAAGCGGCTGTCGCTGCGCTGGTTGCTGAAGTCGGCGCCAGCGGGCCGGCGGACATCGGCAAGGTGATGGCCGCGGCAAAGGCACGGCTTGCCGGCAAGGCCGACATGGCGCAGGTCTCGGCGCTGGTCAAGAATGCGCTCGCCCGCTGAAAACGAGGAGCTCCCATGCTGAACACCACCCGCCTGTCCAATGAGTTGAGCGTTTCGCCGCAGCTCGACGCAGCCACGATGGCCGACGCCGCGGCTGCGGGCTTTCGCAGCGTCATCAACAACCGTCCGGACTTCGAAGGCGGTCCGACGCAACCGACCCATGCGAGCATCGAGGCCGCTGCGCGCGCGCACGGGCTCGAGTACGCGTTCCTGCCGGTCCAACCAGCGGTTCAGACAGCGGACGAGGCGGCCCGCTTCGGCGAGTTGCTCGAGCGGCTGCCGAAGCCGGTTCTGGCTTTTTGCAGGACCGGCACGCGGTCGACGAAGTTGTTCCGGGCATCGACGGGCGGAAACGGCTGAAGCCGGATTGCGGCCGGCGCCAGACCACGGCCTGCGCGAGTCCGGGCCGGGCCGCCTTGCTCGGAGCCGTCGCTAGCGCCGTGCCGGCAGCGCCATGTCGCGCACGCGGTGGCCGAACCAGGCTTGCGGCCGCGACGGCCGCTCACCCGGCAGCAGTTTCCGTTCGAGTTTTGCCACGCAGTCGGCGGTGCGGGCAGCAAGCTGCCGCCAGGTCGACACGACGTCGAACGAGCGCAGGAAGCAGCCGTCGAAGTAGCTGTGCGTCTCGTCGTCACCACAGCCGAACGAGGTTCGATCGGCAGCGGCTGCGGTCATGACGATGCGGTTGGCGGTCAACAGGGCGCGCGACAGATAGACGCCGCTGTAGCAGGCCGAGAAGACCACGACGGTCGGCGCCTCGCCACAACCCTCCTGGAGTGCCGCTCCCATGTCCGCGACCGCCAGGTCGGTATAAGGGCGCGTCGCCGAGCGCTCCGAGGCAAGCGGAAGCGACATTCCCGCCCGGGTCCCATGTCCGGTCAGGTAGACCAGACAGCCCTCGTGGGCGTCGGGGCGCAGGTTGCGGATCGCCGTGTAGACGTCGGCGCTGCTGGCGAACTTGCGACCGACCTGCCCCGAGGCCGATCCGCTGACGAGGCTTGCAACCTGCAATGGCTCGAGGCGCTTCGCCAGATCGATGACCATCCGATCGAACACCGGCTGCTCGTCGCCGATCGCCGCGAGCAGGACATGCGGCGGTGCAGCTGCCTGATGCTCTGTACTCCACGCCATTCGCCCCCCGGCCGCGGCAGCCGGTGCGACCAGGCCGATGCACAGCGTCGCAACGCCAAGCAGCGAAGTCAGCAACCCGTGGAATGGCCGACGAGGCATTCTGTGCAGGAAACAACCGAGCGGCGCAACGCTGCTGCGCGAGCGGCACGCCTGCCGCCGGGCGCTGCATCCGCTCGCCCAGGCTCGCACCCCGTTCAGTCGCGTGTTTCCAGCTTGCGGTTCAGATACAAGGCGCCGAGCGTGCCGACCGCACCCGAAAGCAGATAGAGGCTGACGTAGCCGAGCCCGAAGTTCGCCGACAGGCCCAGCGCCACGAGCGGCGCGAAGCCGGCACCGATCAGCCAGGCAATGTCCGACGTGAGCGCGGCGCCGGTGTAGCGGTAGCGCGGGTCGAAGCTCGCGTTCATGGCGCCGGCAGCCTGGCCATACGACAGGCCGAGCAGGACGAACCCCAGCAGAATGAAGACGTCCTGCCCCAGGGTGCCGCCATCGAGCAGCGTCGGTGCAAAGCCGCTGAACACGGCGATCAGCGCAGCCAGCACGGCCAGCGTCATGCGGCGGCCGAGTCGATCGGCGATCAGCCCGGATACCACGACACCGCCCGCGCCCAGAAAGCCGCCGACAATCTGCACCGCCAGGAATTCGGTGATCGACTGCTGCGAATAAAGCTTGATCCAGGACAGTGGAAAGACCGTGATCACGTGGAACAGGGCGTAGCTCGCCAAGGCGCCGAAAGCGCCCAGGATCACGTTGGTGCCCTGCGAGCGGAACAACTCGAGCGCGCCGCTCGGCTCGAGCTCACGCTCACTGAGCGAACGCTCGTACTCGCTGGTCACCACCAGCCGCAACCGGGCAAAGAGGGCCACGACGTTGATCGCAAAAGCGCAGAAGAACGGATAGCGCCAGCCCCAGGAGAGAAAATCTTCAGGCGTCAGGCTGCCGTAGACAAAGGCGAACAGCGCGCTGGCGACGATGAACCCGACCGGTGCGCCGAGTTGCCCGAGCATCGCGTACCAACCGCGGCGCCCCTTCGGCGCATTCAGCGCCAGCAGCGACGGCAGACCGTCCCATGAGCCGCCGAGCGCGATGCCCTGGCCGAAACGGAAGATCGACAACAGCACGATCGAGCCGACGCCCAGGCTTGCATAGCCGGGCAGAAATGCAATGCCTGCGGTACAGGTGCCGAGCAGGAACAGCGCCATCGTCAGCTTGGTGCCGCGACCGAATCGGCGCTGCGCATTCATGAACAGGATCGTGCCGATCGGACGCGCGATGAACGCGAACGAGAACACGACGAACGAATAAAGCGTGCCGTGCAGCGGGCTGGCGAAGGGAAAGAACAGCGCTGGAAAGACCAGCACCGAAGCAATGCCGTAGACGAAGTAGTCGAAATACTCGGACGCGCGTCCGATGATCACGCCGATGGCAATGTCGCCTGGCGAGATCTCGTCGTGATCGGCCGTGACGACGCGCGCGTCGTGCTCGATCGACGTCGACGAGAGGCCGTGCTGTTCTGGTGCGGGTATGGCAGTCATGTTCGCAGGTCGCAACTTCGATCGGGGGTGGGAGGCTGCCGCGTATTGTGCGGTCACACTATCGGTTAAAACCTTGATACTCGCTCGACACAAACGCACTTAGATTGCGAGCCCTCTGCGCTGAGTGCACAACGGCCGAACCGCATGCCTTCGAATCCCTTCCATCGCACCTTGTCGGTGCTTGCCTTCGCAGCACTGTTGGCAGGTTGCAACACGGTGGTGCTGAACCCCTCCGGCGACGTTGCAGCGCAACAAGGCCGGCTGATCCTCATCTCGACCTTCCTGATGCTGCTGATCATCGTGCCGGTGATCGTGCTGACGATTGTCTTTGCCTGGCGTTACCGCGCGACGAACACCGACGCGCCGTACAAGCCCGACTGGGACCACTCGATCCAGCTCGAGCTGGTGATATGGGCGGCGCCGCTGCTGATCATCATCGCGCTCGGCGCCGTGACCTGGATCAGCACCCACACGCTCGACCCGTATCGCTCGCTGAAGCGCATCGACGCACAGCGACCGGTCGCGGCCAACGTCGAGCCGCTGACGGTCGAGGTGGTCGCCCTCGACTGGAAGTGGCTGTTCATCTATCCGCAGCACGGCATCGCCGTCGTCAATGAAATGGCGGCGCCGGTCGACGTGCCGATCCGCTTCAAGATCACCTCGTCGTCGGTGATGAACTCCTTTTTCGTTCCGGCGCTGGCCGGGATGATCTACGCGATGCCCGGCATGGAAACCAAGCTGCATGCGGTCATCAACCGGCCCGGCATCTACGACGGTTTCTCGGCCAACTACAGCGGCGAGGGCTTCACCGACATGCGCTTCAAATTCCGCGGCATGAGCGCGTCCGAGTTCGACGGCTGGGTTCGCGCGGCGAAGGCCAGCGGCAACCCGCTCGATCGACCGGGGTACCTGGCCCTGCGCAAACCGAGCGCGCGCGAACCGGTTCGCAGTTTCGCGCAGGTTTCACCCGACCTCTGGGGTGCGATCGTCAACCGCTGTGTCGAAGCCGGCAAGCCCTGCCTGCACGAGCAGATGGCGATCGATCGCCGCGGCGGCGCTGCAGCCGTGGCCAGGGCGAATGCCAGCCGCAGCGCAGCCGAAGCCACCAGGCTGGCCAGCTTCGAAGGCGCCAGCAGCGCCGCCATCTGCACCGCCGACGACCCCACCGGCACCCGATCCACGCTCGCAGCCCGAAACTGACTCCGCGATGTTCAACAACCCCGACTTCAACCGGCTTGTCTTCGGCCGCCTCGGCTGGGACGCGATTCCGCACGACCCCATCGTCATCTACACCTTTATCTTCGCGGTGATCGGTGGCGGCATCGTCTTCGGGCTGGTGACCTATTTCCGCTTGTGGGGCCGCCTGTGGCGTGACTGGATCACCAGCATCGACCACAAGAAGATCGGCATCATGTACATCATCCTCGGGCTGATCATGCTGCTGCGTGGCTTCGCCGACGCGATCATGATGCGCACGCAGCAGGCGGTGGCGTTCGGCGACCGCGCCGGCTTCCTGGCGCCCGACCACTACGACCAGATCTTCACCGCGCACGGGGTGATCATGATCTTCTTCGTGGCCATGCCGCTGGTCACGGGATTCATGAACTACATCGTGCCGCTGCAGATCGGCGCCCGCGACGTCGCCTTCCCGTTCCTCAACAACTTCAGCTTCTGGATGACTGCGTCGGGTGCCGGGCTGGTGATGGCGTCGCTCTTCGTCGGCGTGTTCGCCAAGACCGGCTGGCTGGCCTACCCGCCGCTCTCGGGCATCCTGGCAAGCCCCGATGTCGGCGTCGACTACTACATCTGGGCGCTGCAGATTGCGGGGGTCGGAACGTTGTTATCGGGCGTGAACCTGATCGCGACGATCGTCAAGATGCGCGCGCCCGGCATGGGCATGATGAAGATGCCGATCTTCACCTGGACGTCGCTCTGCACCAATGTCCTGATCGTTGCCGCATTCCCGATCCTGACCGCCGTGCTGGCGCTGCTCTCGCTCGACCGCTACGTCGGCACCAACTTCTTCACGAGCGATCTCGGCGGCAACCCGATGATGTACGTGAACCTGATCTGGATCTGGGGCCACCCGGAGGTCTACATCCTGATCCTGCCGGTGTTCGGCATCTTCTCGGAAGTCGTCTCGACCTTCTGCAGCAAGCGCCTGTTCGGCTATGCGTCGATGGTCTATGCGACGGTCGTGATCACGATCCTGTCGTACCTCGTCTGGTTGCACCACTTCTTCACGATGGGCTCGGGTGCGAGTGTCAACTCGTTCTTCGGCATCACCACGATGATCATCTCGATCCCGACCGGGGCGAAGATCTTCAACTGGCTGTTCACGATGTACCGCGGTCGCATCCGCTTCGAGCTGCCGATGATGTGGGCCATCGCTTTCATGATCACCTTCGTGATCGGCGGCATGACCGGGGTGCTGCTGGCGGTTCCACCCGCCGACTTCGTGCTGCACAACAGCCTCTTCCTGATCGCGCACTTTCACAACGTCATCATCGGCGGCGTGCTGTTCGGCCTCTTCGCCGGCATCTACTACTGGTTCCCGAAGGCCTTCGGCTACAAGCTCGATGCGTACTGGGGCAAGTGGTCGTTCTGGTTCTGGGTGATCGGCTTCTACCTCGCGTTCATGCCGCTCTATGCGCTCGGTCTGATGGGCGTGACACGGCGGCTGAACCGCCTGCCGGATGATCCGACGATCCAGCTGATGTCGTACATCGCGCTTGCCGGCGCGGTGTGCGTGGCGCTCGGCATCGCCTCGTTCATGGTTCAACTGGTCGTCAGCTTCATGCGGCGTGAGTCGCTGCGTGACCACACCGGCGACCCGTGGGGCGGCCGGACGCTCGAGTGGTCGACCTCGTCGCCGCCGCCCGACTACAACTTCGCCTTCACGCCCGTGGTGCACGACAACGATGCCTGGTTCGACATGAAGCAGCGCGGTTATGTCCGACCTGCAGGCGGCTTCAAGCCGATCCACATGCCCAAGAACACCGGTGCCGGTGTGGTTCTCGCCGTCCTCAGCGGTATCTGCGGCTTCGCCTTGATCTGGCACATCTGGGCGCTCGCCGCGGCGGGATTTGCGGCCCTCATCGTTGCCACCATCGTGCACACCTTCAACTACAAGCGCGACTACTACATTCCGGCCGACGTGGTCGGTCGAAGCGAAGCCGCGCACGCCCGCCTGGTGGCCAGCCATGGTTGAACTCGCCGCTGCATCGATGGCGCCGCACGGCGCCGGTACGCTGGACGCATCGCGATTCCACCTCGACGAGGATCCGCATCCCGAGAACAGCACGCTGCTCGGGTTCTGGCTCTATCTGATGAGCGACTGCCTGGTGTTCGCCGCGCTGTTCGCGGTGTTCGGCGTGTTGCGCAACAGCTACGCGGGAGGCCCGACCGGCGCCGAGCTGTTCGACCTCAAACTGGTGGCGATCAATACCGCGCTGTTGCTGCTGTCGTCGATCACCTATGGCTTCGCCATGCTCGAAATGCAGCGTTCCCGGCGTTCTGCAACCTTGCTCTGGCTGGCGCTGACAGGGCTTCTCGGCCTCGGCTTCATCGGCGTCGAGCTTTACGAGTTCGCGCACCTCATCCATGAGGGTGCCACGCCGCAGCGCAGCGCCTTCCTGTCGGCGTTCTTCGCGCTGGTCAGCACGCACGGCCTGCACGTCACCTTCGGCATCGTCTGGCTGGTCACGCTGATGCTGCAGGTGATGAAGCACGGGTTGATCGCCGCGAACCAGCGCCGGCTGCTGTGCCTGTCGATGTTTTGGCACTTCCTCGACGTGGTCTGGATCGGCGTCTTCACATTCGTCTACCTGATGGGATCCATGGCATGAGCACGCCCGCAACCCACGCTTCCGGACACGAGCTGCACCCCGACCGCCTCGAACACCCCCACGAGCACGTCGATTCCGACCACGAGCATGCCCACGGCCTCGGCGACAGCGCCGGCGCGCCGCATTCGACCCTCGGCGGATACGTTACCGGCTTCGTGCTTTCGGTCATCCTGACGGCGATTCCGTTCTGGCTGGTCATGGCCAAGGTGTTCGACCGGCCGAACGTCACCACCCTCGTCATTCTCGGTTTTGCCGCGGTGCAGATCGTCGTCCACATGGTGTACTTCCTGCACATGAGCCCGAGGTCGGAGGGCGGCTGGACCATGCTGGCACTGATCTTCACCGTGGTACTGGTCGTGATAACGCTCACCGGATCGATGTGGATCATGTTCCATATCGACACCAACATGATGCCGATGTCTGCGGAGCAGGCGCGAACGCGACCTTGAGCAGCGTCGCGGGCGGCTCGCTGGAAGCGGCCCGCGCGCCGATGTCGACGCGGGCCCTCTGCGCGCTCGGATCGATTGCATTGCTGATCTTCTCGGGACTGGTCGCATTGGGTTCCTGGCAACTCGAGCGGCGCGCCTGGAAGCTCGACCTGATCGATCGCGTTCAGCAGCGGGTGCACGCGCTGCCTGTCGCAGCACCCGGACGTGTCGAGTGGCCGCGGGTCAGTGCGGCGCGCGACGAGTACCGACGGGTCCGGCTCAGTGGCAGCTTTCTTCATGAACACACGACAAAGGTGCAGGCGAGCACCGTACTCGGTGTCGGGCATTGGCTGCTGACGCCACTGCGCACCGCCGACGGTTCGGTCGTCCTGATCAACCGCGGTTTTGTCGCCAGTCGCCAGCGTGAACCCGCCGCCGTGGCGGCCGCCGGGCCCGCCGGGACGGTGAGCGTCACCGGCTTGCTGCGCGTATCCGAGCCGGGCGGCTTCTTTCTGCGTCGCAACGACCCGGCAGCGGGTCGCTGGCACTCGCGCGATGTCGAGGCCATCGCCGCTGCACGCGGCTTGAGCGGCGTTGCGCCCTACTTCATCGACGCCGCGGCCTCCTTGCAGCAGGTCGACGGTTCAGTCGAAGCCACCCCGATCGGCGGCCTTACCGTCACCGACTTCCCGAACAACCACCTCGTCTACGCGCTCACCTGGTATGCGCTGGCGCTGATGGTGGCGGCAGCCGCAGCGCGGCTCACCTTCGAGGAGCTGCGCCTGCGCCGTGCCGTGATTGCGCCAGCCTCGGCTCGGACTCCTGGTTTGCCCGACGGCCAGGCAGATCTCTGATCCTTGCCAGCGCCGAGCCAATCGGTCGACGCTTTCCGGATCGGGGGGCACACCGGGTCCGCTCGAGACGGCGTCCGTGCAGGGCGACCGACGGCGACGCTCAGCCGCCCAGATACGCGGCGAGCACCCGCGGATCGTCGAGCAACTGGCTGCCGCTGCCTTGCAGCACGACCCTGCCGTTTTCGATCACGTAGCCGTGCGCGGCGATCTTCAGCGCCTGCCGGACGTTCTGCTCGACCAGGAAGATGGTCAAACCGTCCTTGGCGTTGATCTCGCGCAGCGTGCGGAAGATGTCCTGAACGATCAGCGGCGCCAGTCCCATCGAAGGCTCGTCCAGCAGCAGCAGCCGCGGCCGCGCCAGCAGCGCCCTGCCGATTGCCAGCATTTGCTGCTCGCCACCCGACAGGTTGCCCGCGAGCGCGTCGATGCGCTCGGCAAGCCGCGGGAAAAGGCCGAGCACCCGCTCGAGGTCGCCGGCAACCGCCGAGCGGTCGCGCCGGCGATAGGCGCCGAGCTCGAGGTTCTCGCGCACCGTCAACGTCGTCAGGATCGCCCGGCCCTCGGCCACCTGAACCAGCCCGCGCTCGACGATCTGGTGCGTCTTCAGCCGCGAAAGCTCGACGCCGTCGAAGCGGATCGATCCGGCACGCGCACGAACCAAGCCTGACAGGGCCAGCAGCGTCGTCGACTTGCCTGCACCGTTGGCGCCGACCAGCGTGCGGATCTCGCCCGCGTTGACTTCGAAGTCGATGCCCTGCACCGCCTCGATCGGACCATAGGCCACCTCGAGTCCGCGAACTTCGAGCAGCGCGCTCATGCGACGCCGGGCACGGTGTGCGTGGGACGGCGGATCACAGCGCCGCCTCGACCATTGCAGTCGCCGCTGCCGGTGGTGTGTCGTCGTCACGCCCGAGATACGCTTCGATCACGTCCGGATTGCTCTTGATCTCGCCCGGAGTTCCTTCGGCGATGATCCGGCCGAAGTTCAGCACGGCCACGCGCTGGCAGAGACCCATCACGAAGCGCATGTCGTGCTCGATCATGAAGATGGTGTAGCCGCGGCCGGCGATCTGCTCGATCTGGCCCATCAGTGCGGTCTTCTCGGTGCTGTTCATGCCGGCAACCGGCTCGTCGAGCAGCAGCAGCTTCGGTTCGGTCGCCAGTGCGCGGGCGAGTTCCAGCCGGCGCTGATCCCCGTACGACAGGTTGTCGGCAAGTTCGGCGGCCTTCTGACCCAGCCCGACCCACGACAGCAGTTCGTGCGCGCGTTCGCGTGCGTCGCGCTCTTGCTGCCGGAAGCCCGGCAGCGAAAGCAGCCAGCCGGCGATGCCGTAGCCCAGGTGCGCATGCCGCCCGACCAGCACGTTTTCGAGCAGCGTCATCTCCTTGAAGATGCGGATGTTCTGGAAGGTCCGCGCCAGCCCGAGCCGGGTGATCGCATGCGGGGCCCGCCCCGGAAGGTCGGCACCTTCGAAGCGGATCGTGCCGCCACTCGGCGCCAAGAGACCCGTCGCCAGATTGAAGAGCGTCGTCTTGCCGGCACCGTTCGGCCCGATGAGACCGAAGATCGAGCCCGCCGGCACGCTGAAGCCGACGTCGTGCAGCACCGTCAGGCCGCCGAAACGCTTCGAGACTTTCGCCAGTTCGAGCATCAGCGCGACTCGCCGGCTGCCGCGACCGCCGAGGCAGCGGACTTGCGTGAACGCGAGCCACCGAACCAGCCGCGCAACTGCTGGGGATCCCAGATTCCCTTCGGCAGGAACAGCACGATCACCACCAGGATCAGCCCGTTGATCATCAACCTGAAGTCCTTGAAGCCGCGCAGCAGCTCGGGCAGCAGCGTGATGATCGTTGCGCCGAGCACCGGCCCGGCGATGCTGCCGACACCGCCGAGGATCGCCATCGTCAGGATTTCGACGCCACGGTCGAAGCCGTACTCGGCCGGGCCGATGAAGAAGGTCAGGTGCGCATTCAGCGCGCCCGCCAACCCGGCGATCGCCGCGCCGAGGCTGAAGGCCAGCATCTTGTGCGACATCACGCCGATACCCATCAGCGAGGCGGCAATCTGGTCCTCCTTGATCGCCTCGAGCGCCCGACCGATCCGCGAGCGGCGCAGCCGCCAGAGCAGCAGCACGACGGCAAGCAGCGCCAGCACCACGTGCCACCACTGCGTCGACTGCGGAATGCCGTTGAGACCGAGCGCGCCGCCTGTCCAACCTTCCGCATTGAGGATCAGCACGCGAACGACTTCGCCGAAACCCAGCGTCGCCATCGCCAGGTAGACGCCCGACAGGCGCAGCGTCGGCGCCCCGATCAGCAGGGCGACCAGCGCCGGCGCGGCCATGCCACCGGCAAGCGCCACCGGGAACGGCATGCCGGCGTTCATCGTCAGCAGCGACGCGGTATAGGCGCCGATGCCCATGAACGCGCGCGTTGGCCATCGCCAGCAGCCCGCAGGCGAGCGTCAGCCAGATCGACAGCGCCAGCAGCGCGTTGATGCCGATCGACAGCACCAGGTTGCTGTAGATCGACCAGAAGATGTCGAACGATTCCGGCATCAGGCCTTGCGCTCGAGCACGCTGACCGAACAGACCCTGCGGTCGCACCAGCAGCACGACGAAGAGCAGGCCGAAGGCAATCGCGTCGCGCATCGTCGAGCCGATATAGGCCACCGACAGCACCTCGGCAAAGCCCAGGAAGAGCCCACCCACCAGGGCGCCACGAATGTCGCCCATGCCGCCGAGAATGATCACCGCGATGCCCTTGTGCAGCATCGGCTGGCCCATCAGCGGGAACACCGCGTTGGAATACAGCGCGATCAACACGCCGCCGATGCCGCCGAGCGCCGCGGCGACGAACGAGGTCAGCCGGAACAGGCCCTCGACGTTGATGCCGAGCAGCGCCGCGGCCTTCGGCGATTCGGCAATGGCCCGCAGCGCGCGGCCGAGCTGGGTGCGGCGCATCACCAGCAGCAGCCCGGCCATCAGCGCGAACGACAGCACGATGATGGCAATCTCCAGCATGCTGATTTGCACCGGGCCGAGATGCAGCTGGCGGTCGGGCACCACCTCGGACGGAAAGCGCAGGTTCTCCGCGCCGAACAGGCCCTGCGCCGCGCTGTTGAAGAAGATGGCCACGCCGATCGTCGCGATCATCGGGATCAGGTGCGGCGCGTTGCGCGCCCGCAAGGGCCTGAGCACCAGCACGTCGATCAGCAGCCCGACCAGGCCGCTGAGCAGGAACGCGACGACCAGCGCCGCCCAGAGCGGCAACCCGAGCCGCACCACGGCTTCGAGCGCCGCATAGGCGCCGAGCATGAAGACGGCGCCGTGCGCCAGGTTGACGACGCCGAGCACGCCGAAGACCAGCGTGAAGCCGAGCGCGAACAGCGCGTAGACGCAGCCGAGCGACAACGCGTTGACGAGTTGCTGTTCGAGCATCGGGTCGACTGTTCGACGAGGCGGTGCGAGGCGCGGCTTACTTCAGGATCGCGTACTTGCCGCCCTGCGTCACGCTGACGATGGCCGCCTGTTGCGCGTCGTAGCCAGCGGGCCTGCCGTCCTTGGTCTTGGCCTGCCGGAACTTGAACGGGCCGGTCGCTCCGGTGTAGGTCACCGTCGGCAGTGCGTCGCGCAGCGCCTTGCGGTCGGCTTCGATATTGCCGCTCAGCTTCACCTTGCCGAGCGCCTGCTTGAGGATCTGCATCGCGTCGTAAGCCTGTGCAGCGAACTGGTCGGGTGCCGACTTGTACTTCTGCGTGTAGGCCACGACGAAGCGCGAGTTCTCCGGCGTCTGGTTGTTCAGCGACCACGGGCTGCCGACCCACAGCTTGTCCGACTTGTCCTTGGCCAGATCGAAGATCTTCACCGAGTTCATGCCGTTGCCGCCGATGAACGGAAGGTCGATGCCGAGCTGCCTCGCCTGCACCATGATCGGCGCGCCTTCGGCGATCAATGCCGAAAGGACGATCGCGTCGGGATTGCTCGCCTTGATCTTCGTCAGCTGCGCCTTGAAGTCGACATCGCCCTTGGCAAAGGTCTCGGTCGTGGTGACCGGAATCTTCAGGTCTTCGAGCGCCTTCTTGAACGCGTCGTAGCCGCTCTTGGTGAAGACGTCGTCGTTGCCGTACATCACGGCGACCTTCTTCACGCCGGCGTGCTTGGCAGCGACCCGCAGCGTTTCCGGCAGCACGTCGGACTCGGTCACCGAATTGCGGAAGACATGGTCGCCGATCGAAGTGATGCCGTCAGCGGTGTTCGAGGTGCCGAAAACGACGATCTTCGCCGCCTGGGCGATCGGGTCGGCAGCCTGCGCCGAGTTCGACAGCGTCGGGCCGAAGATCATCAGCACGCGGTCCTGGAAGATCAACTTCTTGAAGACATCGATCGCCTGCTCTTTCTTGCCCTGCTCGTCCTCGACGATCAACGCCAGCTTGTTGCCACCGACGCCGCCGGCTGCATTGATTTCCCCGGCGGCCAGCTCGAAGCCGTTGCGGATCGACTGACCGTACTGCCCCGCAGGGCCGGAAATCGCCTCGGCCACGCCGATCTTGATATCGGCCGCGGCGGCGGTGAAAGCCGCGCCGAGCAGCGCCGCGGCAGCCAGGACAGGGCGAAGGGCAAGGAAGTGCGTCATGTTCGATCTCCGGACAGGTGCCCGGGCGGGTCTCGCCGGACTGGTAACACGGGGTAAGCGCGGGATTATCGCCGGGCGGCGCCCCGCACAGGGTGGCGCGGCGGCCTCAGCTGCCCGCGACCTTCATTCGCTCGATCAGCACCGAGCCGATCGTCTTCGCGCCCATGGTGTAGGCGTCGGCGCCGACGGCAACGATGCCCTTCAGCATGTCGCGCATGTTGCCTGCGATGGTGATTTCATGCACCGGATAGGCGATCTTGCCGCCCTCGACCCAGAAGCCCGCCGCGCCTCGCGAGTAGTCGCCGGTGACGTAGTTGACGCCCTGCCCCATCAACTCGATAACGAACAGGCCCCGACCCAGCTTGCGCAGCATGGCGTCGAGGTTGTCGCCGGCATCGGTGAGGCGGCTGGACAGCATCAGGTTGTGCGAGCCGCCGGCGTTGCCGGTCGTCCGCATGCCGAGCTTGCGCGCCGAATAGGTCGAGAGGAAATAGCCTTCGAGAATGCCGCCGGCAACCACCTGCCGCGGCGTCGTCACCACACCCTCGTCGTCGAACGGCGCGCTGCCCTTGCCGCCAGGAATGTGCGGATCCTCGGCCACATCGAGGTGGTCCGGCAGCACCGCCTGGCCGAGCGAGTCGAGCAGGAAGGTCGAGCGGCGGTACAGCGCGCTGCCGCTGGTCGCCTGCACCAGCGCGCCCAGCAGGCCGACGGCGACCGTCGATTCGAACAGCACCGGCACTTCGCAGGTCTTGATCTTGCGCGAGCGCAGCCGCGACAGCGCGCGCTCGGCGGCGTAGCGTCCGACGGCTTCGGGCGCGGCCAGCGCACCGGCCGCACGCTCCGAGCTGTACCAGGCATCGCGCTGCATGTCGCCGCCCCCGCGCGGCGTCAGCGAGGCGATCGGCGCCACCGACAGCGAATGCCGCGAGCTGGCGTAGCCGCCGCGAAAGCCGCGGCTGTTGCCGGCGAAAAAGTGCGACTGCTGCGCCGAAACCCCGGCGCCTTCGGAATTGCTGATGCGGCGGTCGACGGCGAAGGCCGCGGCCTCGCAACGGCCGGCGATCTCGGCCGCACCGGCGGCGTCGATCGCCCAGGGATGGAACAGATCGAGGTTGCGTTCGGCTGCTTCGCCAAGTGCCAGTTCGCCCGCCTCCGGCAGCCCAGCGGCCGGGTCCTCGGCGGTGAAGCGGGCGATGTCGTAGGCCGCGCGCACGGTCTGCTCGAGCGCCTGCGGCGAAAAGTCCGAACTGCTGGCATTGCCGCGGCGCTGGCCGATATAGACCGAGACACCGATCGACTTGTCGCGATTGCGCTCGACGTTCTCGATTTCGCCCTTGCGCACCGACACCGAAAGCCCGACGCCTTCGGAGACCTCGACGCCGGCGTCGCTGGCGCCGAGGCGCCGCGCCAGTTCGAGCGCCTCGTCGACCAGCTGGCGGAAGCGGTCGACCGGGTAGGCAAAGACGGCAGCTTGGGCAGGCGCGGGCGCAGAGGTGGTCAGGGTCATGGAGATTGCGGTTGTCGACGCGCGGCCGGCTGCCGTCGTCGGCCCTCGGGCAGGCCGCTGGTGAGGGGTGTCGCAGCTATCATAACCAGCCGCTTTTCTCGGTGCCGCCAAGGCTGCGCCGCAACCGTCCGATGCCGACACCCCGCCCGTCCCGCGCGCGGCCAGAACCAGCCGACGCCCCGACCGGGGTCGACGACGAACCGAGCGCCGCGCCCGAACCCTTCCTCGGCCGCATCAGCAAGACCCAGCGCAAGAAGGAATCGCACGGGCTGCAGGAGCTGGGCGAGTCGCTCGTGGCACTGTCCGACAACCAGCTCGAGCGGCTGCCGATGCCGGAAAGCCTGCTCGAGGCGCTGCGCATCTACAAGCAGACCGCGTCCTTCGAAGGCCGCCGCCGGCAGATGCAGTACATCGGCAAGTTGATGCGCCGCACCGACCCCGAGCCGCTGCGCGAGGCGGTCGATTCGGCCGCGCTCGGCCCGGCCAATGAAGCGCTGGCCCTGCACCAGGCCGAAGCCTGGCGCGCCGAGCTGCTGGCCGGCGACGATGCGCTGGCCCGCTGGCGTGCCGCACATCCACATTCCGACCTGCAGCAGCTGCGCAGTCTCGTGCGTGCGGCGCGCAAGGACGCTGCGGCGACGCCCGAGCAGCGCAGCGGCCGCGCCTACCGCGAGCTGTTCCGCTTTATTCGCGGCGAGTCGGCGTCGTCGGCAACTTCCGGGGAACATCAAGATGGGTGAAACCACCGGCCTGGCCGGCGTGCGCATCGGGCTGGTCTCGATCAGCGACCGCGCCTCGCGGGGCGTTTATGCCGACCAGGGCATCCCGGCGCTGCGGGACTGGTTGCAGGGTGCGGTGCGCAATCCCATCGAATGGGAAACCCGCCTCATTGCCGACGATGCGCCGACGATCAGCGCAACGCTGATCGAACTTGTCGACCGTGCCGCATGCGACCTGGTTCTCACCACCGGCGGCACGGGCCCCGCACCGCGCGACGTCACGCCCGAAGCGACGCTGGCCGTTGCCGACAAGGTGATGCCGGGCTTCGGCGAGCAGATGCGCGCAATCAGCCTGAATTTCGTGCCGACGGCGATTCTGTCGCGCCAGGTGGCGGTGATCCGCGGGAAGGCACTGCTTATCAACCTGCCCGGTCAACCGAAATCGATTGCGCAAACGCTGCAGGGCCTGCCGCAGGCCACGCCGCCGGTGCACGGCATCTTTGCCGCGGTGCCCTACTGCGTGGACCTGATCGGCGGGCCGTTCATCGAGACCGATCCGGCCGTCTGCAAGGCGTTTCGACCGAAGTCAGCGCGCCCGGAAGGCTGACCGTGACCGGGTGGGTTCGGGCTGCCACGGGCGGAGCGCTGTCCGGACGGACCGGGAACGATGCCTTCCTTCACTGCCGACCTGGTGGCTCGCCGCTGGATTCCGGGTGGGCCGCAAGGATCGGCCGCAATTTGCACGCGGGATCAGCCTGCTGCGCAAGTCAGCCCCGCGTGGCCTTGATCCGCTGAAGCGGATCGAAAGCTGAGCGCCGGCCCGACCCAGAGCCAGACAGGCTCCTACACCTCGACGCCGACCTTGGCACCGGCGGCGATGATCTCGGCCCAGGTCGCATCGTCGAGCCAGATGCCCTCGCGTTCGCGCACGGTGCGGGCGCGGCGCTCGGGTTCGCCGGCAATCTGCACCGCGTCGAAGCCGGCGCCTGGCGGGCTCTGGCGCAGCCAGGCGATGAAGGCCCGGGACTCTTCTTCGAAACGGGCCTGCGTACCGAGCCTGGCCGGATCGATCAGCACCGCCAGCATGCCGTTGAGCACGCTGCGCGCGCCGTCCGCCGGCCGGTGCCAGGTGCCGCCGCCGGTGAGTGCACCGCCGAGCAACTCGCAAGCCACTGCCATGCCGTAGCCCTTGTGTTCGCCGAAGGTCAGCAGCGCGCCGAACAGGCCGTTGCTCTGCGGCACGACCACCACGCCCGGGTCGTCGGTCGGCGCGCCGTGCTCGTCGATCAGGGTGCCGGGGGCGACCCGCTCGCCCTTGTTGTGGGCCACGCGCATCTTGCCCTGCGCGACACGGCTGGTGGCGAAGTCGAGGATGAACGGTTCGGCATTCACGAGCGGTATGCCGATGCAGCACGGGTTCGTGCCGAAGCGACCGTCGCCGCCGCCCCATGGGGCGACCACCGGCCGCGACAGCACGTTGACGAAATGCATCGCCACCAGGCCCTTCGCCGTCGCCATTTCGGCGAAATGGCCGATACGGCCGAGGTGGTGCGCATGCGCCAGCGACAGGATGCAGCTGCCCTGCTGCTGCGCCCGCGCAATCGCCAGTTCCATCGCTTGCACGCCGACGATCTGGCCATAGCCGCGCTGGCCGTCGAGCGCCAGGATGGCGCCGGCGTCGACGTCGACCTTGACCGACGCGTTCGGCATCAGGCCACCTTCGGCGACCGCATCGATGTAGCGCGGCAGCATGCCGACGCCGTGCGAGTCGTGGCCGCTCAGGTTGGCGAGCACCAGGTTGGCCGCGACCTGTTCGGCTTCGGCGCGCTCGCTGCCGGCGGCTTGCAGGATGGCGGCGCAGTGCCTGCGCAGTGATTCGGCTTGCAGGGTTTGGGGCATCGAGAGCTTCCTCCGCAGCGAGTTACATCACAGCGCCGACTTGCCACGGCACGAACTCGTTCTGGCCGTAGCCGTGCTTCTCACTCTTGCTCTGCTCGCCCGATGCGGTCGCCAGCACCAGGTCGAAAATGCGCTGGCCCATCTCCTGGATCGAGACCGTGCCTTCGACGATCTCGCCGCAGTTGATGTCCATGTCTTCTTCCTGCCGCTGCCACAGCGCCGAATTGGTGGCGAGCTTGAGCGAAGGCGATGGCGAGCAGCCGTAGGCCGAGCCGCGGCCGGTGGTGAAGCAGATCAGGTTGGCGCCGCCGGCCACCTGGCCCGTGGCACTCACCGGGTCGTAGCCCGGCGTGTCCATGTAGACGAAGCCGTGCGCCGACACCGGCTCGGCGTATTCGTAGACCGCTTCCAGGTTGCTGGTGCCGCCCTTGGCCACCGCGCCGAGCGACTTTTCGAGGATGGTGGTGAGTCCGCCGGCCTTGTTGCCGGGCGAAGGGTTGTTGTTCATCTCGCCGCCGTTGATCTCGGTGTAGTGCTCCCACCAGCGGATGCGTTCGACCAGCTTCTCGCCGATCTCGCGCTTCACCGCGCGGCGGGTGAGCAGGTGCTCGGCGCCGTAGACCTCCGGTGTCTCCGACAGGATGGCGGTGCCGCCGTGCGCCACCAGCAGATCGACCGCCGCGCCCAGCGCCGGATTGGCACTGATGCCCGAGTAGCCGTCGGAGCCGCCGCACTGCAGCCCGATCGTGATGTGCTCGGCACCGCACGGCTCGCGCTGGCCCGCCGCATCGGCGCGCGGCAGCATCTCGTTGATCAGCGCCACGCCCTTGTCGACTGTCTTCCGGGTGCCGCCGGTGTCCTGGATATTGAAGACGCGGAAGTTCTCGCCCTCGCTCAGGTTGCCGCTGGCCAGCCAGGCATTGATCTGATTCGCCTCGCAGCCGAGTCCGACCACCAGCACCGCCGCGAAGTTGGCGTGGGTGGCATAGCCGGTCAGCGTGCGTTCGAGGATCTGCATGCCCATGCCGCTGGTGTCCATGCCGCAACCGGTGCCGTGCGTCAGCGCGACCACGCCGTCGACATTCGGGTAGGCCGACAGCGCCTGCGGGTTGGTCCTGCGCGAGAAGTGATCGGCGATCGCGCGTGCCGCGGTTGCCGAGCAGTTGACGCTGGTCAGCACGCCGATGTAGTTGCGTGTGGCAACCCGGCCGTCCGCCCGCTTGATGCCCATGAACGTGGCGTTGCGCCGCGCGGGTGGCGGCTTGACGTCGGCGCCGTAGGCATAGTCGCGCTCGAACTGGCCCTTGGCCGGGCCCATGTCGAGGTTGTGGGTGTGCACATGCTCGCCGGCCGCAATCGGCCTGCTCGCGAAACCGATGATCTGGTTGTAGCGGCGCACCGGCTCGCCCGGTGCGATCGCGCGCACCGCCACCTTGTGGCCGGGCGGGATCAGCCCGCGCGAGACGATGCCTTCGATCGGCGTGCCGCCGACCAGCTGGCCGCGTGCAATCACCACATCGTCGGCAGGATGAAGTCGGATGAAGGGTTTCATGGAGAGTCCTTGCGGAAAGTGCTGAGGACGCGGTGCGACGGCAGCTTCAATAGAACATCCTGGGGAGCCACAGGACCGCCCGCGGCAGGTAGGTGATGAGCGCCAGGCTCAACAGCAGCGGCACCAGCCACGGCAGGATTGCCATCGTCGTGCGCTCGACGCTCAGCCCGGCGACGCGGGCAAGAACGAACAGCACCATGCCCATCGGCGGATGCAGCAGTCCGATCATCAGGTTGAGCACCATCACCAGTCCGAAGTGCACCGGGTCGACGCCGAGCTGCGCGGCGATCGGCAGCAGGATCGGCACCAGGATCGTGATCGCCGCCGTCGGCTCGAGGAAACAGCCGACGAAGAGCATCAGCGCATTCGCCAGCAGCAGGAAGACCCAGGCTTCCTGGGTAAAGCCGAGCACCCAGCGGGCAATGTCGGTGGTCACGCCGGTGGCCGTGAGCATCCAGCCGAAGATCGACGCCGAAGCGACGATGAAGAGCACCGTCGACGTGGTCTCGATCGTGTCGAGGCAGACCTTCACGAACATCCGCCACGACAGCGTGCGGTACCAGGCAAAGCCGAGGATCATGGCCCAGACGCAGGCCGCGATGGCGCCTTCGGTCGGTGTGAAGAGACCGGTCGTCATGCCGCCGATCAGCAGCACCGGCGTCATGATCGGAAGCAACGCCTCGAACGCGAAGATGCGGTCGAGCACGAACAGGAGCGCGAGCGCGATGAAAACCGACAGCTGCGCCGGCGCCCCGAAACGCGAGACGATCAGCCACAGCCCCAGCGGCCAGCCGACGACCACCGCCAGCTCGACCAGCGCCTTGAAGAGCCGTGACCGCGAAAACTTGACGTCACCGCCCCACTTGTTCTTGTGTGCGTAGTAGGCGACCGTGAGCATCATCAGCACGGCCAACAGCACACCCGGCAGCAGGCCGGCGAGGAACAGCGCGCCGATCGACACGTTGGCCATCATCCCGTAGATCACGAACGGCAGGCTCGGCGGGATGATCGGGCCGAGCGTGGCCGACGCGGCCGTCACGCCGACCGCGAACTCGGTCGAGTAGCCGTGCTCCTTCATGGCCTTGATCTCGATCGTGCCCAGGCCGGCGGCATCGGCGATCGCGGTGCCGCTCATGCCGGCGAAGATCACCGAGCCGACCACATTGACATGACCGAGGCCGCCCTTCATCCAGCCGACCAGCGCCAGCGCGAAGTTGTAGATGCGGGTGGTGATGCCGGCGTTGTTCATCAGGTTGCCGGCCAGGATGAAGAACGGCACCGCCAGCAGCGGGAAGCTGTCGATGCCGCTCACCATGCGGTGGATGACGACGAAGGGCGGAAGCGTCCCCGAGGTCAGGATATAGGCCAGCGAGGCGCCGGCCATGGCAATGGCGACGGGCACGCCGCCGGCCATGAAGACGAGGAAGAATAGTTTGAGCATCGCGGGTCAGCGGTCGGCCATCGTCGTTTCGGGGCGTTCGAGCACGCTGTAGCCGCGCCGCCAGTGGATGCGCGCGACCTGCACCGAGCGCCAGGTCATCGCCACGAAGCCGAACAGGCAAAGGCCGTAGACGATGTTCATCGGCAGATCGACGATCGTCATGCGCGTCTGGTTGCCGATCTTCAGCATCATCTGCACCGTCATCACCACCGCGGCCACGAAGAACGTGGTGCGCAGCACGTCGACCGCCCTCGACATCCACCGCCCGGCCTCGGCCGGCATGTGGCGGTAGAAGAAATCGACCTGGATATGGGTGTTCTTGGCCACGCCGATGGCAGCGCCGATGAACACCACGCCGATCAGCATGTAGCGAGCCACCTCTTCGGTCCAGGCGGCGGAATCGTTCATCACGTACCGGGTGATGAACTGGTAGAGCACGGTCAGCGCCAGCATCCAGAACAGCGCCAGCGCGATCCAGCCCTCGGTGATGGTGTCGGCGAGGACGACCACTTCGTCTTCCGCATGGAAGTGGCCCTCGTCGTCGATTATTTTTGTTTCGGCCATTACTTGATGGCCGTGATGCGGTCGTAATCCTGCTGCCGGTAGCCGTGGTCGGTCGGCTTGGTGTTCTTCAGCACCGCTTCGCGGAATGCCGCCTTGTCGACCGTGATCACGTTGTTGCCCCGCTTCTTGAACTCTTCGGCAAGGCGAATTTCGGAAGCGATGATTTCGCGCCCGGTCTTCTCGGCGGCTTCCTGCATCACGTCGCTGAAGACCTTTTTCTCGTCGGTGGAGAGCTTGGCCCAGAGCGGCCCCGCCACCACGGTGAGCAGCGAGTCGACGATGTGGCCGGTCAGCGAAATGTTCTTCTGCACCTCGTAGAACTTCTTCGCCTCGATGGTCGGCAGGGGGTTTTCCTGCGCATCGACGGTGTTGTTCTGCAACGCGAGGTAGACCTCGGCAAAGGCGATCGGCGTCGCATTCGCGCCCAGCGCCTTGGGGAACGCGAGGTAGGCCGGCGCGTCGGGAACGCGGATCTTCAGCCCCTTCATGTCCTCCGGCTTGGTGACCGGGTGCGCGGCGTTCGACGTGACATGGCGCGCACCGTAGTAGTTGAGCGCGGTGACGTGGTTGCCGCTCTTGTCGTCGTAACCCTTGGCGAGTTCCTTGAACACATCGCTCTTGGCGTACTTCAGCAGGTGCTCGGCGTCGCGGAAGATGAACGGGAAATAGGTGACGGCGAGCGGCTTGTAGGTGTTGCCCGCAAAGCTGGCACCGGTCAGGATGATGTCGACCGTGCCGAGCGTCAGGCCCTGGTTGATGTCGGACTCCTTGCCCAGGCTCGAGGCCGGGAACACCTGCACGTCGTACTTGCCGTTGGTGCGCTTCTTGATCTCTTCGCCGGCCCAGACCGAGTACTTGTGGAAGGGCTCCGAGGTCTCGTAGACATGCGCCCACTTGAGCTTGGTCTGCGCATGGGCGATGCCGAAGGTGCCGAGCGTTGCGGCCGCGACGGCGCAGGCGGCGAAGGTCTTGATGGCGAAGCGCTTGCTTCCGTTGCGATGTTGCATGCGGGTCATGGTTTTCTCCTGGGTGGCTGGGTGGCTGGGTGGCAATTAGTGAGGTTCGGGCGCTGGGCTGACCCTCAGACAGCCCTCGCGTGGCGCCAGCTGGCGCTGAATCGCTGGTGTGACCGGTCCATGTGCTCGTGCATCGCGGCGCGCGCCCGGTCCGCATCGCGTGCGGCGATGGCATCGCGGATCGCCTCGTGTTCGGCGATGGCGCTGCGCCACGATTCGGGCGTCTCGAAGTAACCGCCCAGCCGGGTGAAGATCGGCCTGTTGCGCGAATCCCAGAAGCCCTGCACCGTTTCCGACAGCACGGCATTTCCGCACGCCTCGACGATTGCCAGGTGGAAGGCACGGTCGGCTTCGAGTGGCATCACGTCGAGCCCGGCAAGCGCGCGCATGGTCTCGATGGCGCGGCCCATGGCGTGCAGGTCTTCGCTGTGCGCCAGCGTGGCCGCCAGCGCAGCGGTCTCGCCCTCGACCACGCGGCGGGCACGGATCAGTTCGAGCGGGCCCCATTCGGTGGCGCATAACGGTGCGTCCGCGCGGCGCGAGCGATCCAGCACGTAGACACCCGAGCCGGTGCGCACCTCGACCCAGCCTTCGACCTCGAGCGCGATCAACGCCTCGCGCACCGAGGGCCGGCTGACCCCGAGCTGCTTGGCCAGGTCGCGTTCGGCCGCAAGGCGTGCACCGACCACCAGCTCGCCCGTCGCGATCAAGGCACGCAGCTGATCGGCGATCTGCCGGTAAAGGCGCCTGGGTTCGACGGTCTGCAGCGGCACGGAGTGGGTCTTAAGGGTTGACGCGAATTGGACAGGTGGTAAGACCAATTCAGAATAGCGGCACGGCAAGGGTGCAGCCATTGGGCGAAACCCTGCATGCACCCCGCCGCAATCCCGGCCGCAGTCGGCTCATTCGCACGAGGACATTCATGAGACTTCAAGGCAAGACGGTGCTCGTCACCGCCGCCGGCCAGGGCATCGGGCATGCAAGCGCGCTGGCGCTCGCCGCCGAAGGCGCGCAGGTCTGGGCGACCGATGTCGCTCCGGCGCTGCTCGAACGCTATGCCGGCGTCGCCAACATCCGAACCGCCCGGCTCGATGTGCTCGACAAGGCTGCGATCGAGGCCTTCACCCGAACGCTGCCGAAGATCGACGTGCTGTTCAACTGTGCCGGCATGGTGCACAGCGGCAGCGCACTGCAGGCCAGCGACGACGATCTCGACCTCGCCTTCCGCCTCAACGTGCGGGCCCAGTTGTGGATGATCCAGGCGGTGCTGCCGGCCATGCTGGCGGCCGGCCGTGGCAGCATCATCAACATGGCGAGCGTGTGCTCGAGCATCAAGGGCCTGCCGAACCGCTGCGTCTACGGCACGACCAAGGCGGCTGTTCTCGGCCTGACCAAGAGCGTCGCGGCCGACTACGTGGCGCAGGGCATCCGCTGCAATGCGGTCTGCCCCGGCACCGTCGACACGCCGTCGCTCGGCGAGCGCATCAACGCCAATGCCGATCCGGCGGAAGCCCGCAAGGCCTTCGTCGCGCGCCAGCCGATGGGCCGTCTCGCCCAGGCGGAAGAAATCGCCCCGCTCGTGGTGTTTCTCGCCAGTGACGACTCGCAGTTCGTCACCGGCCAGGCGTATGCCGTCGACGGCGGCATCACCATCTAAGCCGGCTCGACTCGCCGCGGCCCAGCCAGCTGCGGCTACAACCAAAGGAAGAACATGAAACTCGTTCGCTATGGCAATCCGGGCATGGAGAAGCCCGGGCTCATCGACAAGAACGGCCAGCTGCGCGATCTGAGCGCCGTCGTCACCGACATCGGCCCGGAGCAGCTCGGCGATGCGGCGCTGTCGAAGCTGCAGCAGCTCGACACCGACCAGCTGCCGCTGGTGAGCGGCACGCCTCGCTACGGCAGTCCGGTCGCCAAGGTCGGCAAGTTCATCGCCATCGGATTGAACTATGCGGACCACGCAGCCGAGTCGGGTCTGCCGATTCCGGCCGAGCCGGTCGTCTTCATGAAGGCCACGACCTGCATCCAGGGGCCGAACGATCCGGTGATGCTGCCCAGGGGCTCGGTGAAGAGCGACTGGGAGGTCGAGCTGGGCGTGGTGATCGGCTCGCGTGCGCGCTACGTCTCGAAAGAAGACGCGCTCGACTGCGTGGCCGGCTACTGCACGATCAACGACGTCAGCGAGCGCGAGTACCAGATCGAGCGCGGCGGCACCTGGGACAAGGGCAAGGGTTGCGACACCTTCGGTCCGCTCGGCCCCTGGCTGGTGACCCGCGACGAGGTCGCCGATCCGCAGAAGCTGTCGATGTGGCTCGACCTCAACGGCACGCGCATGCAGACCGGCAACACGGAAACCATGGTCTTCGGCGTCGCCGAGATCGTCAGCTACCTGAGCGAGTTCATGACCTTGATGCCCGGCGACGTGATCACCACCGGGACGCCTCCGGGCGTCGGTCTCGGCATGAAGCCGCCGCTCTACCTGAAGGAGGGCGACGTGATGTCGCTCGGCATCGAAGGTTTGGGCGAGCAGCGCCAGGAAGTCGTCGCGTTCGGGTTGTAGCCGCGGCTGGGTGCTGCAGGCGGCGTCGCCTCCCCTGGGCTCGGGCTCAGGGATGCAGCGTGATGCTGCGAAAACCCTGCGCGGCCATCGGCCGGTCCTTGCACGCCATGCCGTCGGTCACGACACCGCCGTCGTCGCTCAGGACCTGCACGGTGCCACCGCCTCCCGGCAGCTCGAACAGCGCTTCCGGCCTGAGACCGACGAGCTCGCTGCCATCGACGATCCGCGGCGCGTCTTTCGCCCGGCCCGACCAGCGGTAAAGCGAGAACGCACCTGCGTTTGCGGTCGGGCCGGCGACGATCCAGTAACCCCGCCCGTCGACGGTGCGGTCGATGCTGCGAACACCACGGCCGCGCAGTTCGAGCAGGATCGGCTCGCCGAAGCGCGCCTTGCGCCCAGGCACGGCGGTCACGAGCTCCGCCGGGTTGAGCAACGGCACCAGCAGCGCCCGGCCGTTCGGCACCGGGTTGCGAAATCCGATCAGCAGGCTGCCATCGGGCATCGCCGCCAGCCCTTCGATGTTCAGTCCGCCGGGCGCCTCGGGGGCGAGCTGCGCGGCATCGCCGAGTCGCAGCCCCGCCAGCGTCGGCGCGGCGGCCAGGTCGTCGAGCAGACCGCGGTAAGGCGTTCCTGTCGGAGTGACGGCGGGCGGCTTCGCGCTCGGGTCGATGTCGGTGGCGAAGAAACGCTGTCGATCGGGCCGCAGCTTGCCTTTGCTGTTGCGGCCGTGGGAGGCAATCCAGTAGATGCGCTTGCCGACAGCCGCTGCGGCCTCGAGGTCTGCCTCCTTGTCGCCGCTGCCGAGGAAGGCGGCGAGCGGTGCATGGCCCACCGGTTCCGGCCGACCGCGCCTGTAGACGCGCAAGGTGTTGTCCTCGTCGCCAGCGACGACGAAATGATCGGCGTCCAGCGCGACGGCAGCCGAGGCGTCGCATGGACCGCGGTAGCTCATGGGGTCCGAGGCGGGTGCGCCCGTCGCGCCGACGGCGAACAGTGTCAGCGCGAGGGCCGACAACAACGAAGAAGCGGGTGGCAATCGCATGCGGTTCCTTGCTATCCCCTTTTCAACTGCAAAGAAGTCGCCGCGGAGCGCGGATTTGGCACCGAAGCCATCGCGACGGACTGGCCACCTCGGACCCTACTTCATCAATTGCTCGATTCGCCCGGCGTCGAAATCCCCGGTGGTCTTGGCATCGCTCGGCACGCAGTCGTCGGCCCGCGTGACGGACAGCTTCTCGATCGCCGCCCAGAGCAGCGCCACCTGGTGCGTGGTGTCCGCCGCGTTGTCGATCAGCGCCTTCATGGCCTGCGCCACCGGGTCGTCGCCCTGCGTCACGCCGTAGGCCGAGAAGCCGAGCCGGGCCGAAGTCTCCTCGCGCGTCGCGTCGGCCTGCGCCTCGATGATCCGCGCCGGGATGCCCACGGCCGTGGCGCCCGGCGGCACCGGCTTCAGCAGCACCGCGTTCGACCCGACCCGCGCGCCGTCACCGACGGTGAAGCCGCCGAGCACCTTGGCGCCGGCGCTGACCACGACGCCGCGGCCGAGCGTCGGATGGCGCTTGCTGCCCTTGTAGAGCGAGGTGCCGCCGAGCGTCACGCCCTGGTAGATGGTGCAGCCGTCGCCGACCTCGGCGGTCTCGCCGATGACCACCCCCATGCCGTGGTCGATGAAGACATGGCGGCCGATCGTCGCGCCCGGGTGGATCTCGATGCCGGTCAGCCAGCGCGACAGCACCGAGATGAAGCGACCGAGCCAGTAGGCGCGCCTCGTCCAGCAGGCGTGCGCGGCGCGGTGCATCAACACCGCATGCAGACCCGGGTAGCAGGTCAGCACCTCGAAACGCGAACGCGCCGCGGGGTCGCGCTCGAGGATGCAATCGATGTCTTCGCGCAGGTTGCGGAACATGGAGGGTGCCGAAAAGGCGCGCCAGTGTAGCGGCGGGTCGGTCCGGCGCTGCGCCGGCGCGGGTCAGCGCCGCGGCGCCTCGACCGCAGAAGCGATGCCGCGCAGGATCTGCACTTCCTCCACGGTCAGGCGGTTGCGGTTCACCAGCCGCCGCAGCCGTGGCAGCAGCTTCTTCGGCGACGCAGGGTCGAGAAAGCCGATGGCCACCAGCACCCGCTGCCAGTGCGCAAGCAAGCCGTCGACCGCTGCCGCGTCGGCGCGCCGGGCATCGATGGTCCGCGGCTGCACCGGAAAGCCACCCTGCGCCTGGCGCCAGTCGTAGGCCAGCAGCTGCACCGCCTGCGCGAGATTCAGCGAGCCGTACTCGTCCTGCGTCGGAATGCTGACGCAGGCATGGCAGCGGTAGACATCGGCATTGGCGAGCCCGAAGCGCTCCGAGCCGAAGATCAGCCCCACCCGGTGCGGCTGCGCCGCCAGCTGCGAGAAGAGTGCCCGCGGCGCATGCGTCGGCGGGCCGAAGTCGCGCGGCGTCATGGCCGTCGCGCAGAGGAAGGTCAGGCCGTCCATGGCCTCGTCGAGCGTGGCGACGACGCGGGCCGCGGCAAGCACGTCGACCGCGCCGCTGGCCATCGCCAGGGTCTCGCCCCGCTGCAGCACGTCGCTGTCGCGCGGCGCGACCAGCACCAGATCGCCGAACCCCATCACCTTCATGGCCCGCGCCGCGGCGCCGACGTTGCCGGGGTGGCTCGGCTCGACGAGGATGAAGCGCGTGCTGTCGGCAGCCGGGGTTTGCATGGGGTCGCCGCCTAAAATCACGATTATCGGCAGCCCGCGCCGCCCGCTCTTTCCCTCTGCCAGTCCCCCACGCCTTCAGGTTGCACCATGTCGCAAGCGCTCCATCCCATGCTCAACATCGCCGTCAAGGCGGCGCGATCGGCGGGTGCCCTGATCAACCGGGCGTCGCTCGAACTCGACCTGCTGAAGGTCAGCACCAAGGCGCCGAACGACTTCGTCACCGAAGTGGACCAGGCGGCCGAGCGCACGATCATCGAGACGCTGCTCGGCGCCTACCCGGGCCATGCGATCCTCGCCGAGGAAACCGGCAGCCAGCACGGCGCCCGGGACAGCGATTACCTGTGGATCATCGACCCGCTCGACGGCACGACGAACTTCATCCACGGCTTTCCGTTCTATTGCGTGTCGATCGCGCTGGCCGTGAAGGGCCAGGTGCAGCAGGCTGTCGTCTACGACCCGTCGCGCAACGACCTGTATGTCGCCTCGAAGGGCCGCGGCGCGTTCCTCAATGCCAAGCGGATGCGCGTTTCGCGCCGGGCGCGGCTGGCCGATGCGCTGGTCGGCACCGGTTTTCCGTTCCGCAAGGGCGACGATCCGGCGCGCTACCTGCGGATGTTCGAGTCCGTGATGCACAACTGCGCCGGCCTGCGGCGGCCCGGCGCCGCAGCGCTCGACCTCTGCTTCGTTGCCGCCGGCTACTACGACGGCTTCTTCGAAACCGGTCTCAGCCCCTGGGACGTTGCCGCGGGTTCGCTGATGATCACCGAAGCCGGCGGGCTGGTGGGCAACTTCACCGGCGAGGCCGACTTCCTCTACCAGCGCGAGGTCGTCGCCGGCAATCCGAAGGTCTACGGCCAGCTGGTGCAACTGCTGGGGCCCTACTCGCAGCTTGCGGTGCCTCTGGCCGAAGCCCCACGGGCATCAGCACCGCGCCGCGAGTCCACCGCCGACTTGCAAACGCCCGAGGCGGCTTTCGGCGCCGCCGTTGCCGCCGATTCGACGCCCGAGGCGGTGGCCCAACCCGAGGCGCCAGCGCGGCGCCCGCCGACGCGCATCCGCAAGGCCGTGGCAGGGCGCGGCGAATCCAGCTGAGGTCCATGCACGGGTTCCACACGCCGCTCGAGCGCGCCCGGGCACGGCACCGCTCGCGGGCTATGCGCCGCCGGACGGCACCGACGGGTCCGTGGACCGGGGCCGGGGACACGGACAGCGGCCCCGAATGAGCACGCCGTCGCTGTTCGCATTCCGCGCCTTCGTCCTGTTCTGGTTTGCCCGGCTCGCCGGAACGGCCGCCAACCAGATGCTGCTGGTGGCGGTCGGCTGGCAGATGTACGACCTGACCGGCAGTGCCTGGGACCTCGGCCTGGTCGGGCTGCTGCAGTTCCTGCCGGCCCTGGTGCTGATGCTTCCAGCCGGCCACGTCATCGACAACTTCAACCGCAGCCGCGTGATGTCCGCCTGCATGCTGCTGCAGGCCGGTGTGGCACTCGTTCTGGCGTTCGCCGCCGGCGACGCCTGGGCCAGCCGGGGGTTGCTGCTCGGCCTGTCGGTCGCGCTGGGCTGCGCCAAGGCGTTCCAGATGCCCGCGTCGCAGGCGATGACGCCACAGTTGGTGCCGCCCGAGGTGCTGCCGCGGGCACTGGCGTTCAGCTCAGCCGGCATGCAGGCGGCGATCATCACCGGCCCGGCGCTCGGCGGTTTCATCTACGTGGCCGGCGCATCGGCCGTGTACGGCGTGTCGGCCCTGCTCTTCCTGCTCGCCTGCGGACTCCTGCTGGCGATGCGCCATCGTCAGGCCTCGCGGCTGCGCAGTCCGGTGACGATGCAGACGCTTCTCGCGGGCGTGGCCTACATCCGCAGGCGCGAAGTCATCCTCGGCGCGATCTCGCTCGATCTCTTCGCCGTGCTGCTGGGCGGCGCCACCGCGCTGCTGCCGATTTTCGCCAAGGACGTGCTGCACGTCGGCCCCTGGGGGCTCGGCCTGTTGCGCGGTGCGCCCGCAGTCGGCGCGCTGGCGATGTCGCTGGCGCTCACCCGCTGGCCGCTGTCGCGCCGGGTCGGTCGGCTGCTGCTGGTCTCGGTCGTCGTCTACGGCGCGGCGACGCTGGTCTTTGCGCTCTCGACCGTGTTTGCGCTGTCGATGGCGGCGCTTTTCGTCACCGGCGCCGCCGACATGGTCAGCGTGGTGATTCGCCAGTCGCTGGTACAGCTCGAAACGCCCGACGAGATGCGCGGCCGGGTCAGCGCAGTGAATTCGATCTTTATCGGCGCGTCGAACCAGCTCGGTGAATTCGAGTCGGGTGCCGTCGCGGCACTCGTCGGCCCGGTCGCCTCGGTGGTCATCGGCGGCGTCGGAACGCTGCTGGTTGCCGGCGCCTGGGCGCGGCTCTTTCCGTCGCTGTTCCACCGCGACCGTCTGACGGGCGGCTGAACCCGGCACCCGCTCCCCCACTGCGCGGTCCACCGTGCCGGCACATCGCCAGGCGAGCCATGCGCCCTCCGGATGCAGCGGGCAGGTCTGGCCAGCCCCCGCCAGCCCTCGCCCAACCCGATCGAATGCCCAAAACGGGAAAAGGCTCGCAGGCGCCCTGGCACCTGCGAGCCTTGGCTGAAAACGGCTAGCGCTGCGTCGAGACCGGTGCTGCCGGGAGCGGCTGACCGCCCGGGCCCGCGGCGAAAGTCAGCGGCGAGACGGCATCCTGCTGGCCGACGCCCGGCTTGCTCCAGTCGCAAACGCCGGTCGGAAACACCGCCGCAAGGCGCGACTGTTGCAAGGCGGTGAAGGCGACCACGCCGTAGTCGGTGAATGCAAGCGGCTTCAACTGGCACTTCAGCACGTTCTCGGCCAGCGGCCCGCCGGCCACCTGTCGCGGCGAAGCCGACGGCTTCAGGAACATGTCGGCATCGCAGCGCGCCTTGTCCGTCACCTTCGTTGCCTGCGCCGTGTCATCGCTCAGCAAACAGTAATCGAAAGCCTCCGCTGGCTTGGCGCTGCGCACCTTTTGCTCGATCGGCGCGTTGCCGGTATCGGCCTTGATTGCAGTCAGCCAGTTGTCCATGGTCAACAGGGCTTCGAGCGACATCTCAGCCGAGGGTGTCAGGCCGTTCCGCCCGAAACGCCACAGCACCTGGTTGTCGTGGTTGCCGAACTCGCGATCGAGCCGCTCGCGAATCGCGAAGCTGCGCCAGACGAAGTGGATCGGCGACGCCGGCGGCGCGGCATTGCCTGGCGGCCTGAGCAATGCGGAATCGTCCCATCCGCGCATGTCGATCACCGCCGTCTTGGCAAGCTGTTTTCCGGAGAGCACGATGCCCGAGCGGTACGAGATGTCGAGCGCCTCGCGGTCTGCCGCATTGCGCGCTGCGATCAGGTTGCTGTCGCGGTCGAGTCCGCCGATCGATTCGTTCAGGGTCACGAACTCCTCGGCCGTGATCGCACCCGATTGCAGCGCCTTCAGGCCGTACTGGACCCCGATGTTGTCGCGGGTGTCGCGCGCGAAGGCGGTGCCGGGTACCTTGCCATAGATCGACTCGCTCCAGCTCCAGGTGTTGCAGCGCGGCCCACCCGGGTTGCTCACCGGGTCGTAGACGGCCGCGTTCGGGAGCTGACAGTTGTTGGTCAAAGTCGGCGATTGCGCAATCGCGCCGGTGGCGTTGTTCGCCGAGGGCACCGTCCGAGCGAAGTAGGTGCCTGCCTTGGCATTGCCGCCGAACGCGTTGTACCAGCCATGGCACCCGGTCTGGTCCGGGTGCCCGTTGATGGCCGCCTTCTTGGCATTGAGCTGTGCCTGGGTCATGCCGCCGGCCAGTGCGGTCCAGGCCGGCTTCTGGTAGGCCTCGACCAGCAGCACGCAATCGCCGACCTCGATGCCGGCGGTGTCCGAGTCGGGATAGGCACACGAGATGGTGATGCCGTCGAGCTGCCCCGGCGCGATCGAGGCGTTCATGTTCGACACGATCGAGCCACCCGAGCAGCCGGTGCCGATGGTGTGGCGCACCTCGCCGTAGGCGTCGGCAAGGTGCTCCTTCATCATCATCACCGTCTCGGTCACCATCACCCGGTTCGAGTTCTGCGCCGAGTCGGACATGCTGTTGCCGACGACCATGAAGCCGCGCGAGAGCGCCGCATCGTTGGTCCAGGCGATTTGCGGACGCGCCTGCCGGCGTGGCTGGCCGGTGCTCGCGCCGAACTGGAACAGGATCTTGCGGTTCCACTGCGCCTGCGGTGCGGTCGCAGTCCACGGTTTGGTCGCGTCGTAGAGCACGGCCACGTCGTAGATGCCTCGGTTCATCGTGCCGCGCTCGACGCGCACCACGTACGGCACCGTCAGCCCGGCGCCGGTGGTCGTCGTCGCCAGATCGGCCGGCGCTGCCGCTGCCGGATCGAACGGCTTGAAGCAAGGGTTGGCAGGCGGCGTGGCCGGTGCAGGCGCTGTGGTCGCCGTGGGCGAGACCGCCGGGCTCGGATCGGGCAGCGCGAAGCTGCAGTTCGCCGCAGTCGTCCTGTAGTAGAGCTTGAACTCGGTCGGGATATTGCACTTTGCATCGACAGGCTGGCCACTCAGCCCGCTGGCGTTGGTCGCCGGCACATTGCCGTTCATCGGCTGGGGCGTCGGTGTTGCGCAGTAGAACGGATTGATCTGCGCACCCGAAAGAATCGGCCCGCCGCGCGGCGCGTTGGTGACCACCAGTTCGCCGGTCGAAGACCCCTCGGTGCGTGCCGAGATGACGTTGCGGCCCACCGCCAGCCCCGTGACCAGCCCCAGGACCCGACCGCTGCGCAAGGCAAAGCTCGAGCTGACGTCGCGCCCATCGACGTCGACCTTCAAGGTGGACAGCGACGCACCCTCCGGCAGCGTCAACTCGACCAGCACGTCGCCATCGCTGACGAGGTCGGCGCGGTTGGACAGCGTTCGGATCTGCGGTCCGTCGAATGAATCGCTGCCGCACCCTGCAAGCAGGGTCAGACAGACGGCAGCCGCAAGGGACCCGTTCCAATGGCTCATGGCATGTCTCCGGAAGTTTCGATCCGGCACAGCCGGTCGGCGTCTGAAACGCTCATGCACCAACTTGGGCAGCGGCGTCGCGCCGATGCATCGTAGTCGGTGCCTGCATGCCTCCACAGACGACCTTGGAGAGGACATTCCCTGACACGGCCTGCCGGCAGCCGGTCGGCTGACACCCGCCGGGCAGACGGCCCTAGCGGAAACCGCGCCCCGCCAGCCCGTAGGTGAACACGAGCCCCAGGTCGAAGACCGTGCTCGCCAGCGGCCCGCTCGCCGCCTGGACGCGCCCGGCGCCGGCGCGCAGGGACATCGACGGGCTCAGCCGGTAGCCGACATAAGCCATTGGCTGCACCAGAAAGCCGCCGCTGGTGTCGACGCCACCGCCGCCTGCCGCACCGGCCAGCAGTTCGGCGCCGACCAGCCAGCGCGCACCGAGCGGCTGCTGGTAGCCGCCACCGAAGTAGCCGGTCGAATAGCCGCCCGCGCCGCCGCCCGTGGCGCTGTGCGCCTGTCCGGTGAGATAGACGTTCTCGCCGACAAAGCGGTTGATCTTCAGCACGGCGGCCTGCAGGCGGCGCGTGCTGCCGTCACGCCGTGCGGCGTCGTACTGCTCCATGCCGCCGACGAATTCGGTGCGCGTGACCTCGGTGGGGCCGGCGACGTCGTTCGGGTCGTCGAGGATCCAGATCAGGTTGGCCGAGCCGTGCGCGCCCTTGAAGCTGCCCTGCGGTGCGCGCGTCAAGCCGCCTTCGAGCGCGATGCCGAAGCGGCGCGAAACGCGCAGCGCCGCGTAGACCGACGCCTTGCCGAGCAGGCCACCGCCGACGTCGATGTCACCGCCGCCGCCTGCGCCGAGCGCCAGCCGGGCGCCGACATGGACGTCCTCGGTGAACATCGGCGTTTCGGCGCCCACGGTGGCAAGGTACTCGGCGTAGCCGGCGACACCGCCCGAAGCGGCGCCGTTGGCCTCGAGGCCCCAATAGGTGTAGCGGCCCCACGACTGCTCGGCACGCAGGCCGACGTAGCCGATCGTCGGCGGCAACTGGCCCCCGCTGGCCCGCAGCGCGCCCGCTTTCGGCCGGTACGCGCCGACCACCGCCTGGACGCGGTCGAAGCCGAGTCCGGGGCGCCCGACCGCCTGCACCGGCGTGCCGATGCGTCCGGGCGGCACCCAGCGGAAGTCGCTGTTGACGTTCCAGACCAGGCCGAGCTGGCTGCTGTCGATCGAGCCGCTCGGAAAGCGCACCTGCGACAGCGAGACGCCGACGCTGTGGCCGCCGAGGTCCCACAGCAGGTCGGCATGTGGCCGCAGCATCAGGCCACCGCCCTGAGGCGCACCGCCGCCACCGCCGCCGCCGGCATAAAGCCCGACCTCGGCGCGAAGCCGTTCGGTCAGGCGCTGGGTGTACGAAAGCTCGCCGCCGATGGTGAAGAAGCCGCCGCGCTGGCCGGTGATGCCGCCGTACGCTGCCGGCCCGACCGCAAAGCCGCTGCCACCGAGATCGACGAGGTAGGTGGTGCCGTACAGGCCGAGCGACTCGTTGCCGGGCAGCGTGATCCGCTCCAGCCCGACACGCGCCCGCGCCGGGCTGCGCACGACACCCGAATCGTCCTCCGGCAGCGGCAAGGGCAGCGCCAGCTGCGCCGACGCCGCGCCCGCGAGCAAACCGGCGCCGGCCGCCACCATGCGCAGCCCACGGCGAACCCGGCGAGCGTGCCGCTGCGCGGAGCGGAACTGAGGTTCGACGGGGATGCGGTCAGCGGGCATGTCAGGGCGGGGGGGCGGGCCGAAAAAGGCGGCGGATCATAGCCACGGGGTCGGTCCAGGCCCATGGTTTTCGACGATCTCCTGTGCAAGCCCCGGGCATCCGGCCCGCGCCCCCGCAACTTGGGGTAAAGAGCCCGGCAACGTGGCCGTGGAAAAGCGCCGACGCCCGAAGCGCCCCGCTGTTCGACCGATCGGACCGCGGCATGCGGCACTACGATTCGCGCGGCCGCGCCCCGCCAGGGTACGCCCCCGCGGGCCCTGCGCGCCTGCCTTCCCGATGACTGCCGCCACGCCGATCCCTGCCCCGCCCGCTGCCGAAGTGCCTGCCGTCGCCCGCGAAGCGCTGGCATTGTTCGGCGGCGTGCTTGCCGGCCGCTCGCTGCGCCTGGCGTCGCGCCGGCTGGTGGCGACGATTGCCAGCGACCACGGGTACAGCCGCGTCTCGATCGGCCTGCGTGCCGGCGAGCGCACCGAACTCGTCGCCGTGTCGAACCTGGAATCGCACGACGCCGAGGCCGAGTTGCCGCAGCTGCTGGTCGGTGCGATGAACGAGGCCATCGAGCAGCAGCTCACCCTCTTCGCCCCGGCACCGGACGGCGACGGCCGCTGGATCGGCCTCGAGCAGGAGCTGCTGCGGCGCAAGGTCGGCGGCAGCGTCGCCACGGTGCCGCTCGCCGCCTTCGGCGAGGTGATCGGCGCCGTCTGTGTCGAGCAGCACGGCGGCAGCCCGATCGGCGCGGTCGGGCGCGACCGGCTCGAGCAGCTGCTGACCCTGGCCGCACCGGTGCTGCAGCTGATGCAGCAGAACGAGGAACGCTGGCACCGCCGCGCCCGCAGGCAGTTGCGCGCCGGCTGGCGCGCGCTCGGCCGGCCGGAGAAACGCTGGACCCGGCGCCTGCTCGGTGCTGCCGCGCTCGCCGTGCTGGCGCTCGCCGCGCTGCCACTCGACCATGAGGTCAGCGGCCGCGCGCGCATCGAAGGCGCCGAACAGCGGGTGCTCGTCGCGCCGACCGATGGTTTCCTCAAGACCTCGCACGTGCGGCCCGGCGACCGGGTCAAGGCCGGCGCGCCGCTCGCCGAGCTGCTGGAACGCGACCTGCGCCTGGAGCACGACCGCTGGAGCAGCCAGCTGGCCCAGCACGACAACGCCTACGCCGCAGCGATGGCGCGCGACGACCGCGCCCAGGCCGCGATCGCCCTGGCGCGCATCGGCGAGGCGCAGTCGCAGCTGGCGCTGATCGACGAGCAGCTCGGCCGCGGCCAGATCACCGCGCCGTTCGACGGCATCGTCATCCAGGGCGATCTCAGCCAGTCGATCGGCGCGCCGGTGCGCCAGGGCGACCCGTTGCTGACGCTGGCCACCAGCGGCCGCTACCGGGTGATCGTCGAGATCGACGAGACCGACATCGCCCTGGTCGAGCCGGCGCAGCGCGGCGTGGTCGTGCTTTCCGCCGTGCCCTGGGAAACGCAGTCGATCGTCGTCGAGCGGATCACGCCGCTGGCCAAGGCAGTCGAAGGCCGCAACGTCTTCGAGGTGCAGGCGCGACTCGTCGCCAGCGGCGCCGAATTGCGGCCCGGGCTGCAAGGCCGCGGCCGGCTGGTCGTGGGCGAGGCGCCGCCGCTCTGGGTCTGGACGCGACGGCTGGTCGACCGGCTGCGGCTGGCCTGGTGGTCGTTCGTTGGTTAGTGACCACGATGGGCGCCCCATGAAACCATCGGCTCATTCGTCGCGCTGGACGGCTGTTGGTCGTCGTTCGGAGTCCGCGCCGTTTTCCCTGCGAAGGCCCGAGCGTGCCGCGGCCAGCGGGTGGGTAGCTCCGTTCATGTCCCCCGGACCCTGCCGTTGGCCGGGTCCTCCTCCTTTACTTCACTGCGCCACCCACCCACTGCCCGCGGCCTGTCACCGCTCGTGGCCTGCGCCCGACAACCTGAGCGCTGCTGGATCGGGCCGAGTGGGTGTTGTGCAGAGCGAGGTAAAGGAGGAGAGACGGGCGGAGCCCGGCTCGGGGGACACGAGCGTCGCACAGCACCCGCTCGGCACGAGCCCGCTGTGGTGGTCGTTCGTTGGTTAGCGTCCACGAAGGCCGCCCCATGAAACCATCGCTCATTTGTCGCGCTGGACGTCTGTTGGTCGTCGTTACGATTCCCGCCGTTTTTCCTGCGAAGCCCCGAGCGTGCCGCGGCCAGCGGGTGGGCAGCTCCGTTCATGTCCCCCGGACCCGGCCGCTGGCCGGGTCCTCCTCCTTTACTTCACTGCGCCACCCACCCACTGCCCGCGGCCAGGCACCGCTCGGGGCCTGGCCGACAACCTGAGCGCTGCTGGATCGGGCCGAGTGGGTGTTGTGCAGAGCGAGGTAAAGGAGGAGAGACGGGCGGAGCCCGGCTCGGGGGACACGAGCGTCGCACAGCACCCGCTCGGCACGAGCCCGCGCCGTTTCCGGCAAGTCGTGCACACACCGCAACAACGCAGCCACCCGGCTTCGGGCGTCGTGGCTCGTCCATCGCGCTGAGCCACTGACATGGCTGTCCACAGCGATCACTGGTACCGCGTTGCGTCGCTCAAGCCGCGCCTTTCGCCGCATGTGCGGCTGCGGCGGCAGGCGCTGCGCGGGGAAACCTGGTTCGTTCTGGCCGACGACATCACCGGCCGAAGCGTCCGGCTGAACCGCAGCGCGTATGCGGTGGCCGGGCGCTTCGACGGCCGGTTGAGCGTGCAGCAGGTCTGGGATGCGTTGCAGGCGCTCGACGACGAGCCGGCGACGCAGGACGAGGTGATCGACCTGCTGGTGCGGCTGCGCGAGGCCGCGTTGCTCGACTTCGACCGTCCGGCCGACTTCGCCACCCTGCTGCCGCATCTCGACAAGTCGCGGCCCCAGCCGCGCTTCAATCCGATTGCCTGGCGGCTGCGGCTCGGCAACCCGGCCCGGGTGCTCGAACGGCTGCGACCGTTGCAGCAGTTGCTTTACTCGCGGACTTCGTTCGTGCTCTGGCTGGGCGGCCTCGCCGGGCTGCTGGTGCTCGGCGTGCAGCACGCGCCGGCGCTCTGGGACCATGCCGCGCGCTGGATGGCGACGCCGCGCTATGCGTTGCTGGCCGTCCTGCTCTACATCCCGATCAAGCTGGTGCACGAGCTGTCGCACGGCCTGGCGGTGCGGCGCTGGGGCGGCCACGTCCACGACGCCGGCATCACGCTGATGATGGGACTGCCGGTGCCCTATGTGAACGCGTCGGCGGCCTCCAGCTTTGCCGAGCCACGCCACCGTATTGCGGTCAGCGCTGCGGGGATCATGGCCGAACTGGCGATCGCGGCGGTGGCCCTGCCGCTCTGGTTGTGGCTCGAGCCGGGCCTGGCGCGCGATGTCGCCTTCGTGACGCTGGTGGTGACGACGCTGTCGACGCTGCTCTTCAATGCCAATCCGCTGCAGCGGCTCGACGGCTACTACATCGCCACCGACTGGCTCGAGTTGCCGAACCTCGGGCCGCGCAGCCGCGCCTGGTGGCTCGACTGGCTGCGCCGGCGGCTGCTGCGGCTGCCCGATGCCGAGCCGATGCCGCTGGCGGCCGGCGAGCGAGGCTGGCTGGTCGCCTATGCGCCGCTTTCATGGCTTTACAGCCTCGTCATCACGGCGGCGGCGGTGCTCTGGCTCGGACATGTTTCGCTGGTGCTCGGGGCGGTGGCAGCGGTGGCGCTCGCGGCGTTGCTGGTGCTGCGGCCGGTGTGGGCGCTGATCGGCCAGCTCGCGCGCTCGGCGCAGGCGCAGCGCCGTGCCGGCGCGCGGCTGCGGCTGGCGGGCGGCCTCGCCGGCGCGCTGCTCATCGGCGTGCTGGCGCTGCCGATGCCGCATTACCAGCTCGCGCGCGGCGTTGTCTGGCCGGCCGACCGGGCGCAGGTTCGCGCCGAGAGCGCCGGCTTCGTCGGCACGCTGCACCGCCGCGACGGCGACCGCGTCCAGGCCGGCGAGCTGATCGTGCAGCTGCTCAATCCGCAGCTGCAGTCGGACCACAGCCGGCAGCTGGCACGCGTCTCGGCGCTGGAAAGCGAGCTCTTCCAGGCGCTGTCGATCGACCCCGCCGCCGCTGCGAAGACGCGCACCGAGCTCGACGCGGCGCAGTCCGAACTCGCGCAGCGCAACGAGAAGCTGGCGGGTTTGGCGGTGCGTGCCCAGGTGGCAGGCCGCCTTGCGCTGCCGGCCACTGCCGACCTGACCGACCGGTATATAGCCCGCGGGCAACTGCTCGGCCAGGTGCTGACGGGAGAACCGCCGACGGTGCGCGTCGCCCTGCCCGAAGACCGCGCCAGCGACCTGCGCGAGCGGCTGCAGCGCATCAGCGTGCGGCTCGCCGACACGCCTTCGGGCACCTGGTCGGCACGGCTGCTGCGCGACAGCGTCGGCGCGGTGCCGACGCTGCCGAATGCCGCGCTCAGCGAGCGCCACGGCGGCGACGTGGCCACCGATCCGCAGGACCCCGACGACCTGCGAACGCTGCGGCCGGTGGTGCTGCTCGACGTGCAGCTGGTCGATTCGGGCAGCGCCTCCCGACGACTCGAAGCCACGGGCCCCGCCAGCGGCAACAGCGCCGGCGAGCGCATCGGCGTTCGCGCCTGGGTGCGCTTCGACCAGGGGCGCGCGCCGCTTGCGCTGCAGTTCGCGCGCTGGCTGCAGCGCCAGGCGGCGCAGCGCTTCAATCCGCAGTTCTGAGTCGCCGGCCCTCTGCGCGATGACGACGACGCTCCATTCACTGCCGATCGCCCGTGCCCTGCCCGTTCCCGGGCCGGTCTGGGGCGCCTGCCCCGAGCGCGACGACAGCGACAACCCGCCGCCGCGGGCCGCCGGCTGGCGCGGTGGCGCCGCCGGCTGCCGGCGCGTCGCTGCGGCGGCAGCCGGCCAGGTTGCCGCCTGGCAGGCGCTCGCCCCGGCGGCGAAACCGGCGGCCTTGTCCGCACTGGCGGCCGGATTGCGCCGCGACGGCCTGCGGGGCGAGTCGCTCGCCGGGGCGCTCGGCGCCGTCGCCGCGACAGCCGCGGCGACGCTCGGCCAGCAGCCGTATGCGACCCAGCTGTTCGCTGCCGCGGCGCTGCTCGACAACCGGATGGCCGAAATGGCCACCGGCGAAGGCAAGACGCTGGCCATCGCCCTGGCCGCGGCAGTCGCTGCCCTGGCCGGCATGCCGGTGCATGTGATCACCGCCAACGACTACCTCGCCGGGCGCGATGCCGGGCAGCTGGCACCGTTCTACGCCGCGCTCGGGCTGACGAGCGCGCACCTGGCGCCCGACCAGCCGCCCGACGCCAAGCGCGCCACCTACCGGCGCGACATCGTCTACGCCACCGCCAAGGAACTGGCCTTCGACTACCTGCGCGACCGGCTCGCCGTCGGCCCGCTGCACGATGTCGAGCGCGCAGCCGCGGGGCTGGGCGGTGGCTCGGCAGCACCTGCACCGGCCATGCGCGGGCTGTGCATGGCGCTGCTCGACGAAGCCGACAGCATCCTGCTCGACGAGGCCGAGGTACCGCTGATCCTGTCGCGGGCGGCGCCGCATGCCGCGCGCCGTGCGTTCCTCTGGCAGGCGCTCGCCGTTGCCCGGACCTTGCAGGCGGAGGCGGACTTCGTGCTGCAGGGCGCCGAACGCCGTGTCGAGCTGACCGCTGCCGGCGACGCACGGCTTGCCGAGTCGACCGGGCGCCTCGGCGGGCCATGGCGCCGCTCGCGCTGGCGCCGCGAAGTGATGGCCACGGCGCTGGCCGGGCTGCATCTGTTTCATCGCGACACCCACTACCTGGTGCGCGACGACCGGGTCGAACTGCTCGACGAGGTCACCGGCCGCACCGCGGCGGGCCGCGTCTGGTCGCGCGGGCTGCAAACCATCGTCGAAATGAAGGAGGGGCTGCCGCCGTCGCCGGAAACCGAGACCCTGACGCAAATCACCTTCCAGCGCTTCTTTCGGCGCTACTGGCGGCTCGGCGGCATCAGCGGCACGCTGCGCGAAGCGCGCGCCGAACTGCGCCGGGTCTACGGCGCGACGGTGGTCCAGGTGCCGCTGAACCGGCCCGGGCGGCGGGTCGATCTGCCGCCGTGCCTTTTTGCCGACGAGCCCGCCCGGCTGGCGGCGGCGTGCGCGCGGGTGCGTGCGCTGCAGGCCGCCGGCCGGCCGGTGCTGGTCGGCACCGACAGCGTCGGCGATTCGCACGCGTTCGGCGAGGTCCTGCAGCGCGCCGGCGTTGCCCACCGGGTGCTGAACGCGCTGCAGGACACGAACGAAGCCGAAATCGTCGCCCAGGCCGGCCACGCCGGGCGCATCACCGTGGCCACGCGGATGGCCGGGCGCGGCACCGACATTGCGCTCGACGACGCGGCGCGCGAGGCCGGCGGGCTGCATGTGCTGTCGCTGCAGCACAACCCGTCGCGCCGCCTGGATCGCCAGCTGGCCGGTCGCGCGGCACGGCACGGCGACCCTGGCAGCGCAGAAAGCTGGCTTTTAAAGACTTATTCAACGCTTTCGGGGCACCGCGGCGGCCCTATGCTCGGCGCATGGATTCGAAGATCTGCCTTCCTGGGGGATGCGGGCGTCCGCCTGCATCGTTCGATCGTGCTGCGCGGGGTCGTGCGCTGGACGCAGTGGCGCGAGGAGCGCCGCCGCGCCGCGGTGCGCGCCTTGTTGCTGCGTCAGCACCAGGAGTCGCAACGCCGTCTGTCGTTCGCGGGCCGGCTGGACTGATCGGCGGCGCCGCGGTGGCGCTTTGGCTGGCCTGCGGCCCCGCTGCCGCTGCGCCAGCGCCGGCGACGGCCAAGCCGGCAGGCTGCCTGATCGAGCCCGACCGGGTCGCCGAGCTCGGCGCCCCGGTGGTCGGCATCGTCGAACGCCTGCATGTCGAGCGTGGCGACCGCATTGCGGCCGGGCAGGCGGTCGTCAGCCTGCGTTCGGCGGTCGAGTCGGCCAACGCCAACGTGGCCGGGGTCCGCGCGCGCATGGACGCCGACATCCGCGCCTCGCAGGCCAGCCTCGAGCTGGCCCGGCAGAAGGTGAGTCGCGCCGAGCAACTGGTCGCCAGCAAGTTCATTTCGGAGCAGGCGCTCGAGCAGGCCACCGCCGAGCAGGAACTGGCGCTGCAGAAGCTGAACCAGGCGCGCGGCCAGCAAAAGGTGTGGGAGGGCGAACAGCGCGTGGCCGAAGCCCAGCTCGGCCTGCGCGTCGTGCGCAGTCCGTTTGCCGGCGTGGTGGTCGAGCGCTATGTCAATCTCGGCGAGCGCGTCGAGGAAAAGCCGCTGATGCGGGTGGCGGTGATCAATCCGCTGCGCGTCGAGCTGATGGTCTCGACGCTGCAGTACGGCAGCGTCAAGCTCGGCGACAGCATCACCGTGCGGCCCGAGCTGCCGGGCGTGCAGCCTGTCGTCGCCCGGGTGATGCACATCGACCGGGTGATGGACGCGGCGAGCAACACCTTTCGCGTCCGCCTGACGCTGCCCAATCCCAATGACGAGCTGCCGGCGGGGCTGCGCTGCAAGGCCGACCTGCCGGCGCTCGCAGCAGCCCGGCCGGCGTCGGCGGCCAGCCCCGCCGCGAGCAGCCCGGTGGCGCCGCGCTCGGGCGCCGTGCGGCCGATGACGCCCGCGCAGTCGGTCGGCACCGCCGTGGCGCGCCCGCCGGCGCCGATCTGAGCCGGCTGGCGTAAGCAGCCGCCGTCTGGCGCATCGGCGGGCACGCACTGCGCGAGCCGCGGCGCGGCGCGGCCGGTAGTCGAGGCAACGGAGGACCGCATCCTCCATTCAGCCGATTTCGTCGCTGTCGGTCCGACCGCATCCACGCTGCCCGTGGCCGCGCGGCGGCTCGACCGCAGTGCCGGGCGTGCGGCGGAAGGCAGCCTGATCGGGCGGCCCTTGTCGATGCATGCTCGCCGTTGGCGATACCGCTTGCGATGCGGCCATCGCCGCGCCGATGATCGCTCCCGCGGCTTCGGCCGACCTCCCGCCGCGGACAATAGCCGCTTCGCGGGCCGCCCTGGCCGACCGACCCACCGCGCAGCCATGGAAACGTTTTTCGATCGTTCGCTGGAAACCGTTGCGGGTCGATCTCGCACTCGGCCGGCCTTCGCTCCGCTGCGGTCGGCCGCCGTCACGTTCGCGGTCGGCGCCCTCGGCTTCCCGCGCCATCCCGACCCGTCGCAGGCGATTCCGTCACGCGTTCGCGACGCCCCCGGCACGCTGCCCGGGCTCGACGCCGGGGGCGTGACCGCACCGGCCCGACTTCCAGCGTGCCGGTCGCGCGGCCGGGCAAGGCGACCCGGGACGCGCAGAAAGCCGGCTTTTTCCGAGCTATTCGATGCTTTCCACTTCGGGGCATCGGTCTATGCTCGCTCGATGGATTCCAAGCTTCGCCAAGCTGCGGGCCGTCGGCACCCGCCTGCAGCTCGGCGAAGCCCTGCGCCGGGCCTGGCGCCCGGCGCAGCAGCGCGAGGAACTTGGAGGTGCCGCGAACCCGGCGCTGCTGCTGCGCCGGCAGGGAGCGTCGCAGCGACGGCTGTCGTTCGCCGCCCTTCTCGGCGGATCGGCGCGGTCGCCCCCGTTCTGGCACCGACAAGCGCTGGCGGTGCCTCAGCAGCCTTGCCCCGGGCCGACGCCGCCAGGCCGGCCTCCTTCCCTCCGCAACACGCCGCACGATGAGGCGACGGCCACGTCCATCGCGCCCCGTCGTCGAGACGATGGAGGAGCGCATCCTTCATTCAGCCGACTTCGTCCCGGCCGGCCTGGACGCGCCGCTCGTCGCCGAGCAGCGCCTGCAAGCGGCGGCGACCGAGGCAGCCAGCACGCGCCTGGAGATCGCCGTCATCGACGCGCGGTCGCCGCTGGCCGATGCGTCGCCCGCCGGCCGAGCCGAGACGGTGGTGGTGGCGGCCGACGAGGACGGCATCGAGCGCGTCACCGCCGCGCTTGCCGGCCGCAACGGGGTGACGCGGCTGCACCTGGTGCCGCATGGCGGCAACGAGGGGCTGCAGCTCGGCCGGGCTGCACTCGACGCGCAGGCGTTGTTCGCGCGTGCCGACGCCATCGCCGGCTGGGGCGACGCGCTGTCGGCCCTCGGCGGCGTCCGCTTGCATGCCGAAGGCGACGCTGCGGTGCAGTTGTCGGGCGACCTCGCCGCGCTGCTCGCCAGCCCGGTACAGACGCAGGCGCCGGCGCCTGTGGTGGAGGCCAAGCCCGCCTCCTTGCCCGTCGGCGACGCGGCGCGCGTCGCCGACGGGCTGCGCGAGATCGCCTTCGTCGACGGCGCGCTGCCCGACGCCGCAAGCCTCGTCGCCGACCTGCAGGCGCAGCGTGACGCCGGCCGTGCGATCGAGGTGCGCCTCGTCGCCGCGGACGAGGACGGCCTTGCCGCGATCGGCGCCGCCCTTGCCGGGCACGAGGGTCTGACGGCCGTGCACCTGGTGAGCCACGGTGGCGACGGTTACGTGCAGCTCGGCGCCACGCGCATCGACGCTGCGCTGCTCGCCTCCCGGGCGGCGGAGGTCGGTGCCTGGTCCGGGTCGCTCGGCGACGACGCCGACCTGCTGCTCTACGGCTGCGACGTGGCCGCGAGCGCCGAGGGCATCGCCTTCGCCGACACGCTCGCCGCGCTGACCGGCGCCGATGTCGCCGCCAGCGACGACGCCACCGGCGCCGCCCTGCAGGGCGGCGACTGGATCCTCGAGCACGCCGGCGGCGTCATCGAGGCGCTGCTGGCGCCGAGCCAGGCGCTGCAGTCGACCTGGCAGGGGGTGCTCGCCACCTACAACCTCACCCCGGGACGGGCCGACGGCACCAACAACTCCCTGCGCTGGGCGATCACCCAGGCCCGCAACAGCGCCGGTGCCGACACCATCGTGCTGGCCGCCGGCACCTACAGCCTGACGCTCACCGGCCTGGCAGAAGACGCCAACGCGTCCGGCGATCTCGACGTCAACGACAGCATCACGATCCTCGGCGCAGGCGCCGGCACGACGTTCATCGATGCGGGCAACCTCGCCACCGGCGATCGCGTGTTCCACCTCCTCGGCGGCAGCCTCGCGCTGCGCGACCTCACCGTCCAGGGCGGCAGCAACGTCGCCCAGGGTGGTGCGGTCCTTGTCACCAGCGGCAACCTGTCGCTGAACAACGTCGTCCTGCAGAACAACAGCGCCACCAGCGGCGGCGCCATCTACCAGGCCGCGGGCACGCTGACATTGACCGACAGCAGCATCCGCAACAACATCGCACAGGCCTCGGGGGGCGGCGTCTTCAGCAACGCCACGCTGTCTGCGACGCGTGTCACGATGAGCGGCAACACGGCGGGAACGGACGGCGGTGCCCTGCGCACGCAGGGCTCCGCCACGCTGACCGATGCCTGGATCGATGGCAACAGCGCACGCGCCGGTGGCGGCATCTACAGCGTCGGCCCCTTGCAGCTCGACCGGGTCACCGTCAGCGGCAACACCGCGACGCAGACCGGCGGCGGACTTCATGCCGGCAGCGCATTCAGCGCCACCAACCTGACCGTCAGCGGCAACACCGCAGGCACGCTCGGCGGCGGCCTGTACCTCGCCGCACCGGGCTCGACGCTCACCAGTGCGACCCTCGCCTCCAACATCGGCGGTGGCGTGTACTCGGCGGTCGGTTCCGGGGCGCTGACGATGTCGCACACCCTGCTCGCCGGCAACAGCGGTGGCAACGCCAACCTGGCGCAGACCTCCGCCGGCTGGAACCTCGACACCGACGGCAGCGCCGGCCTCGCAGGCACCGGCGACATCCGCCCGGCGAGCGCCGGCATCGCGGCGCTCGCCGCCAACGGTGGCTATGCGCCGACGCATGCGCTGCTGGGCGGGTCGGCGGCGCTCGACGCCGGCGGCAGCGGCGCACCGGCCACCGACCAGCGCGGGTTGCCGCGCTACCGCACCGCCGACATCGGTGCCTTCGAAACCCAGAACACCGCGCCCACGATCAGCGCGCTGGGCGGCCGCAGCGTGCTCGAGGACGGCAGCACCGGTCCGGTCGCCTTCACCGTCTCCGATGGCCAGAGCGCCGCCGCCGCGCTGACGCTGCGCGCGACCTCGAGCAACGCCGCGCTGGTGGCGCCGTCCGGCATCGTCTTCGGTGGCAGCGACAGCAACCGCACGGTCACCGTCACGCCGCTGCCGAATGCGGCCGGCAGCGCGACCATCACCGTCTACGTCTCCGACGGCAGCCTGGAGACGGCAAGCGGCTTCCTGCTCACGGTGACGTCGGTCAACGACGCGCCGTCGGGCACCGATGCCACGCTGACGCTCTCCGAGGATTTGCCGCTCGCCTTGCGCCTCGCCGACTTCGGCCTGCGCGATCCGCTCGACTCGCCCGCCAACGCGCTGGGCTCGGTAACGATCGTCACGCCGCCCGCGGCGGGCAGCCTGCGGCTGAACGGCAGCGCCGTCGCGGCTGCGGCGGTGGTGAACGCCACCGACATCGCGGCGGGCCGGCTGGTCTATGTGCCGGTGGCGAACCGCTTCGGCAGCAACGCCGACACGCTCGTCTTCCGCGTGCGCGACGACGGCGGCACCGCCAACGGCGGCGTCGACACCGCGGCGGCGACGAACACCCTGCGGTTCGACGTGCTTTCCGTCAACGACGCGCCTGCCGGCACCGACCGGCGCGTCGTGATCGACGAGGACGGCGCCTACACCTTCGCCGTGGCCGACTTCGGCTACAGCGACCTTAACGACGCGCCGGCCGACACCTTCGCGTCGGTGCGCATCACCACCGTGCCCGTGGTCGGCGCGTTGCGGCTGGCCGGCACGCCGGTGGTGGCCGGGGCCTCAGTGACCACCACCGACATCGCCGCCGGCCGTCTGGTCTACACGCCGCCGGCCAACGCCAACGGCAACGGCCTGGCCGGCTTCACCTTCCAGGTGCGCGACAGCGGCGGCAATGCCAACGGCGGCATCGACACCGACCCGACGCCGCGGCGCATGGACATCGACGTGCGGCCGGTGAACGACGCACCGTCGATCACGCTGCCGGCTGCACAAACGGTGCTCGAGGACTCCACCCTGGTGCTCGGGGGTGCCACGGGCAACGCATTGAGCATTGCCGACGCCGACGCCAGCACGATCGAGCTGACGCTGAGCGTCGACCAGGGCACGCTCAGCCTCACGCCACTCATCGGCGCCGAGCAGCAGGTGAACCTGACCACGGCGAGCCACCAGCAGTCGCCGCGCATTGCCGTCGCCGCGGACGGCCACTACGTGGTCGTGTGGCAGAGCAACAACCAAGACGGCAGCAAGTTCGGCATCTTCGCGCGCATCTTCAACGCCGACGGCAGCGCGCGCAGCGGCGAGATCGCGGTCAACACGCTCACGCTCGACGACCAGACCCTGCCGACGGTGGCCATCGACTCGAGCGGGCGCTTCGTGGTTGCCTGGCAGAGCAACGACCCGGCGGTCGGCGGCACCGGCTGGGATGTGTACGCGCGCACCTTCGCCGCCGACGGGACCGCGCTGGCCGCTGCGAAGCGCATTAGCAACACGTCGGCCGACGACCAGAAGGCGCCGGCCGTGGCCATCGCCAACACCGGCGAGATCGTCATCGCCTGGCAGTCGCGCGGGCAGGACAACGCCGACGCCCGCGAGGGCATCTATGCGCGGCGCTTCAACATCACGCTCGGCAACATCGGCAACGAGTTCCTCGTCAACTCGACCACGCTCAACGCGCAGACCGCGCCGGCCATCGCCCGCAACGCGGCGACCGGCGAGTTCGTCATCGTCTGGGCCTCGAACGGCCAGGACGGCAGCGGCTCGAGCGTGCAGGGCCAGCGCTACTCGTCGACGGCGGCCAAGGTCGGCAGCGAATTCCGCGTCAACACCACCACCGCCTCGGACCAGGAGGCGCCAGCGGTCGCGATCAATGCGGGCGGCGACTTTGTCGTCGCCTGGCAGAGCAAGGGTCAGGACAATCCCGGCGACGGGCTCTTCGGCATCTACGTTCAGCGCTACAGCAGCAGCGGCACGCCGGTCGGACCGGAACTCCGCGCCAACACCACGGTGGCCGGCGAGCAGACACAGCCGGCGGTCGCGCTGGCCGCCGACGGCCGGTTCGCGGTCGGCTGGGCCAGCGAGGGCCAGGCCGGCGATCCCCTGACCGGCGTCTACCTGCAAGGCTTCGCTGCCGATGGCGCCGCGCTCGGTGGCGAAACGCGCGTCAACAGCTTCACCGCCGGCGCACAGGAGGCGCCTTCGATCGGCATGGACGCCAGCGCCCGCATCGCCGCTGTCTGGCAAAGCCAGAACCAGGACGGCAACAGCTGGGGCGTCTTTGCCCAGCGGTTGAAGGCGCCTGGTTCGGTCGTCTTCGTCGCGGGTGACGGCCTCGACGACCCGAGCTTCACGGTGCGCGGCGGCGTCGCCGACCTCAACGAAGCCCTGGGCGAGCTTCGCTACACGCCGCGGCCCGACTTCTGGGGCAGCGACACGCTTCGCGTGCGTGTCGACGACCTCGGCAACGGCGGCGGTGCCGCGCTCGTCGCCAACGGCGCGTTGACCATCAATGTCAGCCCGGTCAACGACGCCCCGACGCTGACCGTGCCCGGTGCGCAAGCCAGCGACGAGGACGTGGCGATCGTTTTCTCGGCCGCGGGCGGCAACGCGATCAGCCTTGCCGATCGCGACGCCGATCCGCAACCGCTGCAGCTCAGCCTGTCGGCGACCAACGGCACGATCAAGCTGGCGACGACGACCGGACTCAGCGTGGTCAGCGGCGCCGACGGCGGCGCCACGCTGGTGGTGCGCGGGCGCGTCGCCGACCTGAACGCGGCGCTCGAGGGCCTGCGCTACCGACCGAACGCCGACTACATCGGCAGCGACCTCCTCAGCGTCGCCGTCGACGATCTCGGCAACGTTGGCGGCGGCCCGCTCGGCGCCTCCGGCACGGTCGCGCTCACCTTCGCTGCGGTCAACGACGCGCCGGTCAACCAGTTGCCGGCCGCGCAAAGCGTCGTCGAGGGCAACGTGCTCACGCTGTCGACGGCCAAAGGCAACCGGCTGTTCCTTGCCGACGTCGACAGCGGCGTCGGCACCGAAGAGCTGACGCTCATCGCAAACAACGGCACGCTCGCGCTCGCCCGGACCAACAACCTGAGCTTCAGCGCCGGCACCGGCAGAGGCGGCGAGACCCGCCTGACCTTCCGTGGCAAGCTGGTCGACATCAACCTTGCACTCGACGGACTGGTCTTCACGCCGACAGCGGGCTACGCCGGTCCGGCGAGCATCGAGCTGCTGTCGAACGACCTCGGCAACAGCGGCGCCGGCGGCGGCCTCGGCGACCGCGACGTGCTGCGCATCGACGTGCGGCCGGACGCCAACAACGACGCGCCGGTGATCACCCTGCCGGCGGCGCCGACCACCGCGGAGGAGGTGCCGCTGGTCTTCTCGCAGGCGACCAACCGGCTCATCACGGTCGTCGACGATGCCGGCGGCAACCCGGTGCAGGTGACGCTGACCATGACCGGCGGAACCCTCACGCTGGCCAACAGCACCGGCCCGGAGTACCAGGTAACGAGCACCGTCGTCGGCGACCAGCAGGCGGCGCGGGTGGCGATGACCTCGAGCGGCGCGTATGTCGTCGTCTGGCAGAGCGCGGGGCAGGACGGCAGCGGCCAGGGCATCTACGCGCAGCAGTTCGATGCGAACCGGATCGCGCTGGCACCCGAGTTCCGGGTCAACACCACGACCGACGGCGACCAGACCGCGCCGGCCGTGGCGACCGACGCCAGCGGCGGCTTCGCCGTCGTCTGGCAGAGCGCGGACGGCGCCGGCACGGGCATCTACCTGCAGCGCTATGCCGCCAGCGGCGCGGCGCTGGGCGGCGAGCTGCGCGTCAACACGCGCACCGCCGGCAACCAGTCGGTGGCCGACATCGCCATGGATGCCGCCGGCAACTTCGTCGTCGTCTGGCAGAGCGATGGCCAGGACGGCGATCGTTCCGGCATCTACGGACAGCGCTACAGCGCCAGCGGCGTGGCGCAGGGCAGCGAGTTCCGGGTCAACACGACGGTCGTCAAGCAGCAGACCACCCCGGCCGTCGCCATGGACGCCAGCGGCGGCTTCGTCGTCGCCTGGCAGAGCGAGGACCAGGACGGTGACGGCTGGGGCATCTATGCGCAGCGCTATGCCGCCAGCGGTGCGACGCTCGGCGCCGAGTTCCGCGTCAACACCATCACCTTCAAGGACCAGACCGCACCGGCCATCGCGATGTCCGACGCCGGCGCCTTCGTCATCGCCTGGCAGGGCCAGGGCGACTACACCTCGAACGACTTCGGCATCTATGCGCAGCGCTACGACGCCGGCGGGACGACGAACGGCCCGCAGTTCCGGGCCAATGTCCGGATGCCCGACCAGCAGACCCGCCCGTCGGTGGCGATGAACGCGGCGGGCGACTTCGTCATCGCCTGGCAGTCGAAGAACCAGGATCATCCCGACCACGACGAGGGCATCTATGCCCGGCGCTACGACGCCGATGGCACCTTCGCCGGCGGCGAATTCCTCGTCAACTCGACCACCGCACGCAAACAGATCGCGCCCTCGGTCTCGTACGGCGACCGGGGGCGATTCATGGCGGTATGGACCAGCGAGGCGCAGGACGGCAGCGGCCTGGGCGTCTTCGGGCAAGGCTTCTTCGATCCGCGCGAACTGGTCTTCAGCGCCGGCGACGGCATCGACGATGCGACGTTGACCTTCACCGCGCCGCTCGAGCTGGTCAACGACGCGCTGAACGGCATGGTCTATACGCCGGCTCGCGATTTCGACGGCGCGGCGCGGCTCACCGTATCGGTCAACGACCTCGGCAACAGCGGCGGTGCGGCGCGCACGAGCTCCCGTTCGGTGAACGTGACCGTGACGCCGGTCAACGATGCGCCCACCATCACCGTGCCCGCGCCGCGCACGGTGACCGAAGGCACCGCAGTCGTGTTTTCCAGCGCGGCGGGCACTGCCATCGCCATCGCCGACGCCGATGCCGCCAACGCGCGGCTGCTCGTCACCCTGTCGGCATCGACCGGAACGCTCAGCCTCGGCGATCCCGGCCGGGTGACCCTGGTCACCGGCACCGGCACCGGCGACGCGACGATGAGTTTCACCGCCACCCTCGCCAACATCGCCACGGCGATGGATGGGCTGCGGGTGAACCTGCCCACCGGCTACACCGGCGAAGTCGACGTGCAGGTCCGCGTCGACGACCAGGGCAACGCCGGCAGCGGCGGTGCGCTGGTCGACGCGCGCACCGCCCGCGTCACGGTGGCGCCGAACGCGACCAACAGCGCACCGTCGGTGCTGCTGCCCAACCCGCCGGTCACCGCCCAGGACGTACCGATCGCGCTGTCGTTGACGACCACCGGCGCGGTACAGGTCGTCGACGACGCGGGCACCGCGCCGATCACCGTCACCCTGACCGTGAGCGGCGGCACGGTGAGCCTCAGCCCGACGATCGGTCGCGAATCGACGGTGAACAGCTATGCCGCCATGGCGCAGGACAGCGCGGCCATCGCCATGCAGCCGGGCGGCGGCTATGTCGTCGTCTGGCGCAGCAACGGCCAGGATGCGAGCGGCACCAGCGTCCATGGCCAGCGCTATGACGATCTCGACCGCCCGGTCGGCAGCGAATTCCGCATCAACACCTGGACCCCGGGCAACCAGGGCAACCCGGCGGTGGCCGTCAACCGCAATGGCGCGTTCGTCGTCGCCTGGGTCAGCGACAACCAGGATGGCAGCAGCGAGGGCATCTACGCCCAGCGCTTCGGTGCCAGCGGACAGCCCGTCGGCGCCGAAATGCTGGTCAACACCACCGTCGAAGGGGCGCAGCTTGCGCCGTCGGTCGCCATCACCGACAGCGGCGCCTTCGTCGTCGCCTGGGAAAGCAGCGACGGCGACGGCATCGGCATCCAGGCGAGGGTCTACGACGCCGCCGGCGAGCCGCTCGGCGAGCAGTTCTCGGTCAACACGGTGACGGCGGGCAACCAGCGCGCGCCCGACGTGGCCATGGATGCGGCCGGCAACCTGGTCGTCGTCTGGCAAGGGCCGGACGGCGACGGCGACGGCATCTATGCCCGCCGCTTCGCCGCCGACGGCAGCCCGCTCGGCTTCGAGCGCCAGGTCAACACCGCGACGCTCGACGCGCAGACGCTGCCCAGCGTCGCCATGCGTCCGGGCGGCGAGTTCGTCGTGGCCTGGCAGGGCACCGAGGGCGGTGGCGGCATCGGGAGCGGAATCTATGCGCAGCGCTTCGACGCCGCCGGCCAGGCGGCGGGCGGCGAGCTGCACGTCAACACCCTGGTGAGCGGCAACCAGACCGCTCCCGATGTCGCCATCAGCGACAGCGGCGTGTTCGCCATCGTCTGGCAGGGCCCCGACGCCAACAACGAGGGCGTGCAGGCGCAGCTGTTCCGCGCCGACGGCAGCCGCATCGACGGCCAGGTGGACGTGAACACCACCACCGCGGGCGACCAGGTGCTGCCGGCGGTGGGCATCGGCGCCGACGGCCGCTACGTCGTCGCCTGGACCGGCGATGCGCAGGACGGCAGCGGCACCGGAATCGCCCGCCAGCGCATGGCGCGGGGCGACGAACTCGCCTTCAGTGCCGGCAGTGGCCGAGGCGACACCCTGGTCACGATGCGCGGCAGCACTGCGTTCATCAATGCGGCGCTCGACGGGCTGCGCTTCACGCCGACGACCGGCTTCAACGGCGTGGCGTCGATCCGCGTCGACGTCAACGACGAGGGCAACGCCGGCACCGGCGGCGCACTGACCACCACCGCGACGCTGGACATCGTCGTCGGCAAGCCGCCGGTGATCGACCTCGACGCCGACAACAGCTCCGGGGCGGGTGGTGCGGGCTACGCCGGCACCTACACGCCGGGCACGGCCGTCATCGCGGTCGGCACCGATGCCACCGTGGTCGACAGCAGCTCGGGCAACCTGGCGTCGATGACCGCTGCGAATCGACAACCTGCTCGATGCCGGGCGTGAGACGCTGGCGGTCAACACCGGTGGCACGCCGATCATCGCCAGCTACAACGCGGCGACCGGCGTGCTCTCGCTGACCGGCAGCAGCTCGCCGCTGAACTACCAGAAGGTGCTGCGCACCCTCACCTACAACAACACCACGGCGACGCCGAACCCGGCCACCCGGACGATCAGCGTCAGCGCCTTCGACGGCGTCTACACCTCGAACGTCGCCGTGGCCTCGCTGCGCTACAACGTCGGCAACCTGGCACCGGTCGCGCAGGCCGATGCCTGGTCGGTGGGCGAGGACGGCACGCTGAGCGTCGGCGGTGCCGGCGTGCTCGCCAACGACAGCGACCCGAACTCCGATCCGCTCAGCGCGGAACTGCTGGCGGGGCCCTCGAAGGGCACGCTCTCGCTGTCGGTCGGCGGCAGCTTCAGCTACACGCCGAACGCGAACTTCGCCGGCAGCGACAGCTTCAGCTACCGCGCCTTCGACGGTTCGCTGTATTCGGCCGCGGCGGTGGCGACGATCACGGTGACACCGGTCAACGACGCGCCGGTCGGCACCGCGACCGTCCTCGGTGCTGTCGAAAACACGCCGCGCACGATCGGTGCCGCCGACTTCGGCTTTACCGACCCGGCCGACAGTCCTGCCAATGCCTTCGCCGGTGTGCGCATCGCCGCGCTGCCGACGGCGGGAACGCTGAAGCTCGGCGGCGCAGCGGTCACCGCCGGACAGTTCGTCACCGCGGCCGACCTCACCGCCGGTCGCCTGGTCTATGCCTCCGCGCCTTTTGCAAAGGGCAGCGGCTATGCCACGCTCGGCTACCAGGTCGCCGACAACGGCGGTACCGCCGGCGGCGGCGTCGACACCGATCCGGCGGTGCGCAGCCTGCGCATCGACGTCGCGCCCTTCAACTACGCCCCGCGAATCACCAGCCTGGGCGGCGGCAGCACCGCGGCCATCAGCCTGGCCGAGAACGCCGCGACGCTGCCGGGGATGACTGCGGTCGATCCGGAAGGCGCCGCGATCAGCTACCAGATCGTTGGCGGCGCGGATGCGGCGCGGTTCGCACTCGATCCGACGAGCGGCGCCTTCTCGTTCGTCACCGCGCCCAATTTCGAGCTGCCGGCCGATGCGGGCGCCGACAACGTCTACGACGTCGTCGTGCGCGCATCCGACCCGGGTGGCGCCTTCAGCACGCAGGCCATTGCCGTGACCGTGACCGACGTGGCGGGCGTCGCAGGGGTCAATTCGGGCACGCTGTGGTTCTCGACGGCCGGCGCCTCGTCGGGCGGCGGCACCAGCTGGAGCGCGGGCCAGATCGCGCAATTCGGCGACGCGGGCGACCGCTACACCCTCAATGGTGGCACCACCGCCGGCACCATCGCCGTGCTGCCGGGCTACACCCCGCCGGTGCCACTGCGCGGCCTGCATTACGTGCAAAGCGGCATCACCATCGGCGTGGCGCCCAACCAGACCACCGTCCTGAATGCAGGCGATCTGCTCGTCGTACTCGACCCGGGTGCGGCCCCTGCGACCGTCACGCTCAACGGCACCACCTTCGACCGACAGGACATCGCCGTGTTCAGGCCCACGGTCGCCGGCAACTACAGCGCGGGCACCTACAGCATGCTGTTCGACAACGGCGTGAAGTTGGGCCCGACCGCCTACAACGTGCACGCCGTGACGCTGGTCGAGCGCGACACCCTGGTCGGCGGCACGCTGCTCACCGCAGGCACCTTCCTGGTCGGGCATTCGACGGCGGCCGAGCACATGAACGTCTACGCGTTCACGGCCACGGGCACCGGCATCGGCGCGGCCACCAAGACCAGCGACAGCCAGCTGCTGCTCTTGGGCGCCACGCTGGGCAACGCCGCCAGCCAGGTGCAGGGCCTGCACCTGCTCGCGCAGCCGACCGCCTTCAACGACAACACGCTGCCAGCGGGCACGCTGCTGATGTCGATCAACGGCAGCAACACCGTCGCCGGCGTCGCCCAGACGCCGTACGACGTCATCGCGCTCGGCGTCACCAAGACGATGCTCGACGCCGCGCCGGCGACGGCTGCGACCGGCACGATGCTGTTCAGGGGCAGCGACCTCGGCATCGCCACCGGCACCAACATCGGCGCACTCACCGTCGTCGGCACGCCACCGCCGAACACGCCGCCGACCCTCACCTCGCCTTCGCTCGTCACCGTGGACGAGAACCTGGCCGTGGTGCAGACCCTCACCGCAACCGATCCCGACGGCCAGGTGCCGACCTTCGCCATCGTCGGCGGTGCCGACGCGGCGCGGTTCGCGGTCGACGCGTCGAACCGGCTGGTCTTCGTCGCAGCGCCCGACTTCGAAGCCGCAGCCGACACCGATCGCGACAACGTCTACCTTGTCACGGTGCGCGTCAGCGACGGTGTCGGCGGCACCCGCGACACGGCGCTGCGCGTCAGCGTCGCCGACGTCGACGAGGCGCCGACGACGGCGGTCGAAAGCTACGGCCTCGCCGAGGACGGCGTGCTGGTGGTCGATCCGGCCAGCGGCGTGCTCGCCAACGACCGTGACCCGGAGGGTGCCGCGATCACCGCCAGCCTCGTCAGCGGCCCTGCCCAGGGCAGCGTCACGCTCGCCGCGGACGGCAGCTTCCGCTACACGCCGAACCCGAACTGGAACGGCAGCGACACCTTCAGCTACCGCGCGAACGATGCCCGCTATGCGTCGCAGCCGACCACGGTGACCCTCGTCGTCGCCCCGGTGAACGACGCGCCCGTCGGCACCGACGGCCGCGTCGCCGGCAGCGAGGACACACCGCTGGTGCTGAAGGCGTCCGACTTCGGCTTCGCCGACCCGGTGGACGGCGGCGCCCACGCCTTCGCCGGGGTGCGCATCGTGACGCTCCCGTCCGTCGGCAGCCTGCGCCTGGGCGCTGCGGCGGTGGTCGCCGGCAGCGAAGTCAGCGCCGCCGACCTCGCCGCCGGGCGGCTGGTGTTCCAGGCCGCGCCGAACGCCTCGGGCAGCGGCTATGCGAGCCTCGCCTTCCAGGTGCGCGACAACGGCGGCACGGCCGGCGGCGGCGTCGACACCGATCCGACGGCGCGCACGCTGACCTTCGACATCGCCGGCGTCAATGACGCGCCGGTGGTGACCAGCAACGGGGGCAGCGCCAGCGCCGCGGTCACCGTCGCGGAAAATTCCACCGCAGTGACCACCGTCACTGCCACCGATGTGGAGGGCGATGCGCTGAGCTACAGCATCGCCGGCGGCGCCGATGCCGCGAAATTCAGCATCGATGCGCTCTCCGGCGCGCTGCGCTTCCGCACGGCCCCGAACTTCGAGGCGCCGGGCGACGTCGGCGCCAACAATGTCTACGACGTGGTCGTGCGCGTCAGCGACAGCGGCGGCGCCCAGGCGCAGCAGGCCATCGCGGTCGCCGTCAGCGACATGGCGGGCGCCCCGGGCGTGCCTTCCGGGGTGCTGTGGTTCGCCACCACCGACAACGGCGGCGCCACCGGCATCAACTGGGGCACCCGGGACGTGCTGCAGTTCGGCGATGCCGGCGACGTGTTCGACATCGACGGCGGAAGCACCGCCGGCAGCGTCTCGCGCCTGTCGGGCTTCGTCGCGCCGGAGAAGATTCGCGGCCTGCACTATGTCGAGAGCCGCGTCGTCATCGGCGACGGCACCGGCACCCAGTTCACGCTCAACCCGGGCGACCTGCTGGTCGTTTTCCGCAGCGGGGTCGACCTGAACGGCGGCGACGGCGATGCCTACAACGACTTCCGCGCCACCGAGAGGGACATCACTGTCTTCCGCCCGTCACGGGCCGGCGACTACTCGAGCGGCAGCTGGTTCATGCTCGGCAACGATGCGGTGCAGCGCAACGGCAGCGCACGCGACATCTTCGCGCTGGCACTGGTCGAGGCCGACACGGTCGTCGGCGGCACCACCCTGACCGCCGGCACGTTCCTGGTCGCCCACGAAGGCGGCGCCGAGGACAGCGACATCTACACGATGCGCCTGCACAGCACCGGCCTCGGATCGCTGACCGTCAGCGACCCGCGCCAGACGCTGCTGACCGGCGCCGGGCTGGGATCGAACGCCAAGGTGCAGGGCGTGCACCTGCTGACACACGCCACCGCGTTCGGCGACCAGGTCCTGTCCGCCGGCACGCTGCTGCTCGCGATCGACGGCAGTGCCACGGTCGGCGGCGCGGCCATGTCCCCCCTCGACGTGATTGCGCTGACGGTGACGCGGACACAGCAGGACCCGGTGCCGGGAACGGCGGCCACCGGCACCCTGCTCTTCGACGGGTCCGACCTCGGCCTCGGCAGCGGCTCGGCGGCGAAGAACTTCGCCGGCTTCACCGTCGCCAGCGCAACGGCGCCGACCAACACGCCACCGACGGTCACCACGGTGCCGGCGCAGACGGTCGACGAGAACAGCCGCCTCGTGGCCCAGCTGACCGCCACCGACCCCGAAGGCGGCGGCATCGCCTGGTCGATCGTCGGCGGCGTCGATCGTGGCCTGTTCGTCATCGATGCGTCGAACGCATTGCAGTTCGCTGCGGCGCCGGACTTCGAGTCACCCCTCGACACCGGTCGGACCAACCGGTACCAGGTGCAGGTCCGCGCCACCGACAGCCTCGGGGCTGCGAGTGAACGGTTCGTGGTGGTGACGGTGCGCGACATCAACGAAGCCCCGGTTGCTGCCGCAGACTTCGACACGGCGGTGCAGGACAGCACGCGGACGGTGAATGCCGCCGCAGGCGTGCTCGTCAACGACACCGATGTCGATGCCGGTGACACGCAGACGGTCAGCGCGGTGCGATACGGCGCCGTCAACGGCACGGTCGGCGCCGCGCTCACCGGCAACTACGGCACGTTGACGTTGAAGGCCGATGGCTCGTACAGCTACCTGCCGTCGAGCGCGGCAGCCAAGGCCCTGGCGAAAGGCCAGACCGCCAGCGAAACCTTCGGCTACACGGTGCGCGACGCGGGCGGCCTCACCGCTGCCAGCACACTGAACTTCACCATCACCGGCATCAACGACGCGGTGACGACGGTCGACAACCTGGCCGTTGCCGTCTTCGAGCGCAGCAGTGCCCCGATCGGCACGCTCGATGCGTCGAACACCATCGCCTTCGCCGACCGCGACCTGACCGACACGCACACCGTCTCGGCCACCGGCACGCCGGTGGCCGGCGGCACGCTCGGCACGGTGACGGCGGTCAAGACCGCCGACACCACCGGGACGGGCACTGGCGGTTCGCTGACCTGGAGCTACAGCGTCGCCGCCTCGGCCGTCGAGTACCTGGCCGCGGGCCAGACCAAGCTCGAAAGCTTCGACCTGGGCATCGACGACGGCAACGGCAGCGTCGCTGTTCGCACGGTGACGGCGACGATCACCGGCAGCAACGACCCGGTCGTGATCACCGCCGAGACACTCGCCGGCAGCCTGGTCGAGATGGCGACGCCCGTCGGCGTGCTGTCGACCAGCGCCACCCTCTCGTTCACCGACGTCGACCTCGCCGATGTGCACACCGTCAGCGCCACCGGCACGCCGCTGAGCAGCGGCGCGCTCGGCAGCCTGGCGGCGGTCAAGCTGTCGGACACCACCGGCAGCGGCAGCGGCGGCCAGGTCCGCTGGACCTACAGCGTCGCCGCCGCTGCGGTCGAGTACCTCGCCGCCGGCCAGACCCGGGTCGAGAGTTTCACCATCAGCCTCGGCGACGGCAAGGGCAGCACCATCGACCGGCAGATCGACGTCACGATCACCGGCACCAACGACGCGCCTCGGGTCACCGCCGAGGACCTCATCGGCGCCGTCACCGAGGCCGGCACGCCCTCGGGCAACCTCAGCGACAGCGGCACCATCGACTTCAGCGACGTCGACCTCACCGACGTGCATACGGTCACCCCCGCCGGCACACCGGTGGGCACCACGCTCGGCAGCCTGGCCGTCGTCAGGACCGCCGACACCACCGGCGCCGGCACCGGCGGCGCGATCCGCTGGACCTACAGCGTCGCCGCCGCCGACATCGAGTACCTCGCCGCCGGCCAGACCCGCGTCGAGCAGTTCGACCTGACGCTCGCCGACGGCAACGGCGGCAGCTTCACCCGCCGCGTCGCCGTCACCCTCACCGGCAGCAACGACGCCGTCGTCGTCACCGCCGAGCAACTCACCGCCAGCATCACCGAGCTGCTCGCCCCGGCCGGCTCGCTCACCGCCAGCGGCAACATCGATTTCGCCGACGTCGACCTCGCCGACGTGCACACCGTCAGCCCGAACGGCACGGCACTCGGCCCGGTGCTCGGCAGCCTCACCGCGTCGAAGACCGCCGACACCACCTCGGTCGGCAGCGGCGGGCGGCTGGTGTGGAACTACAGCGTCGCCGCCAGCGCGCTCGAGTACCTCGCCGCCGGCCAGACCAAGGTCGACAGCTTCACGCTGACGCTGGCCGACGGCCAGGGCAGCAGCCTGACGCGCCGCATCGACATCACGCTCGTCGGCACCAACGACGCCCCGCTCGTCGTCAGCGCCCGCCTGGCCGGCGGCGTCACCGAGGCCGGCACCCCGGCGGGCAACCTCACCGACAGCGGCACCATCGCCTTCAGCGACGTCGACCTCACCGACGTGCACACCGTCACGCCTGCCGGCACGCCGGTGGGCACGACGCTCGGCAGCCTGGCGGTGGCGAAGACCGCCGACACCACCGGCAGCGGCACCGGCGGCGCGATCACCTGGACCTACCGCGTCGCGGCCGCCGATGTCGAGTACCTCGCCGCCGGGCAGACCCGTCTCGAGCAGTTCGACCTCACCTTGTCCGACGGCAACGGCGGCAGCTTCAGCCGCCGCATCGCGGTGACGATCACCGGCAGCAACGACGCGCCGCTGGTGACCGTCGAGGACCTGGTGGGTGGCGTCACCGAAGCGGGCACCCCGGTGGGCAACCTCACCGACAGCGGCACGATCTCGTTTACCGATGTCGACCTCGCCGACGTGCACACCGTCACCCCCGCGGGCACGCCGGTGGGCACCACGCTCGGCAGCCTGGCCGTGGCGAAGACCACCGACACCACTGGCAGCGGCACCGGCGGTCAACTGACCTGGAACTACTCGGTCGCCGCCTCGGCCGTCGAGTACCTCGCGGCCGGGCAGACCCGCCTCGAGCAGTTCGACCTCACCTTGTCCGACGGCAACGGTGGCAGCTTTACCCGCCGCGTTGCCGTGACGATCACCGGCAGCAACGACGCCGTCGTGATCACCGCGCAGGACCTCGTCGGTGCCGTCACCGAGGCCGTTGCGCCGACGGGCAACCTCACCGACAGCGGCACCATCGCCTTCAGCGACGTCGACCTGAACGACGTGCACCTGGTCTCGCCCGCCGGCACGGCCATCGGCAGCGTGCTCGGCAGCCTGACTGCGGTGAAGAACACCGACACCACCGCAACCGGCACGGGCGGCCAGCTGACCTGGAACTATTCGGTCGCAGCCTCTGCCGTCGAATACCTGGCCGCCGGCCAGACCAAGGTCGAGAGCTTCACGATCACCCTCGACGATCAAAAGGGCAGCCTCATCACGCGCCAGATCGATGTGACGATCACCGGCACCAACGACACACCGGTCATCGGCGTGCAGGACCTCGTCGGCGCCGTGACCGAACTGGTCACGCCCGTGGGCAACCTGACCGACAGCGGCACCATCGCCTTCAGCGATGTCGACCTGAACGACGTGCACCTGGTCTCGCCGACCGGCACGGCGATCGGCAGCGTGCTCGGCTCGTTGACCGCGACGAAGAACACCGACACCACGGGCAGCGGCACCGGCGGCCAGCTCACCTGGAACTACTCGGTCGCCGCCTCGGCGGTCGAGTACCTCGCTGCCGGCCAGACCAAGGTCGAGAGCTTCACGATCACGCTCGACGACCAGAAGGGCAGCGTCCTCACGCGCCAGATCGACGTGACGATCACCGGCACGAACGACGCCGTGATCATCACCGCGCAGGACCTTGTCGGTGCCGTGACAGAGGCGATCACGCCGGTCGGCAACCTGACCGACAGCGGCACCATCGCCTTCAGCGACGTCGACCTGAACGACGTGCACCTGGTCTCGCCGAACGGCACGGCGGTCGGCAGCGTGCTCGGCACGCTGACCGCGGCGAAGAACACCGACACGACGGGCAGCGGCACCGGCGGCCAGCTCACCTGGAACTACTCGGTCGCCGCCTCGGCGGTCGAGTACCTCGCTGCAGGCCAGACCAAGGTCGAGAGCTTCACGATCACCCTTAACGACCAGAAGGGCAGCGTCACGACGAAGCAGATCGACGTGACCATCACCGGCACCAACGACGCGCCGGTCATCGGCGTGCAGGACCTCGTTGGCGCCGTGACCGAACTGGTCACGCCCGTGGGCAACCTGACCGACAGCGGCACCATCGCCTTCAGCGATGTCGACTTGAACGACGTGCACCTGGTCTCGCCGACCGGCACGGCGATCGGCAGCGTGCTCGGCACCCTGACCGCGGTGAAGAACACCGACACCACGGGCAGCGGCACGGGCGGCCAGCTGACCTGGAACTACTCGGTCGCCGCCTCGGCCGTCGAATACCTCGCTGCAGGCCAGACCAAGGTCGAGAGCTTCACGATCACGCTCGACGACCAGAAGGGCAGCGTCACGACGAAGCAGATCGACGTGACGATCACCGGCACCAACGACGCGCCGGTGATCGGCGTGCAGGACCTCGTCGGCGCCGTGACAGAGGCGATCACGCCGGTCGGCAACCTGACCGACAGCGGCACCATCGCCTTCAGCGACGTCGACCTGAACGACGTGCACCTGGTCTCGCCGACCGGCACGGCGATCGGCAGCGTGCTCGGCACCCTGACCGCGGTGAAGAACACCGACACCACGGGCAGCGGCACGGGCGGCCAGCTGACCTGGAACTACTCGGTCGCCGCCTCGGCCGTCGAATACCTCGCTGCAGGCCAGACCAAGGTCGAGAGCTTCACGATCACGCTCGACGACCAGAACGGCAGCGTCACGACGAAGCAGATCGACGTGACGATCACCGGCACCAACGACGCGCCGGTGATCGGCGTGCAGGACCTCGTCGGCGCGGTCACCGAGGCGGTCACGCCGGTCGGCAACCTGACCGACAGCGGCACCATCGCCTTCAGCGATGTCGACCTGACCGACGTGCACCTGGTCTCGCCGACCGGCACGGCGATCGGCAGCGTGCTCGGCACCCTGACCGCGGTGAAGAACAGCGACACGACGGGCAGCGGCACCGGCGGTCAGCTGACCTGGAACTACTCGGTCGCCGCTTCGGCGGTCGAATACCTCGCTGCAGGCCAGACCAAGGTCGAAAGCTTCACGATCACCCTTAACGACCAGAAGGGCAGCGTCACGACGAAGCAGATCGACGTGACGATCACCGGCACGAACGACGCGCCCCTGATCGGCGTGCAGGACCTCGTCGGCGCGGTCACCGAGCTGGTCACGCCGGTCGGTAACCTGACCGACAGCGGCACCATCGCCTTCAGCGACGTCGACCTGACCGACGTGCACCTGGTCTCGCCGACCGGCACGGCGGTCGGCAGCGTGCTCGGCTCTCTGACCGCGACGAAGAACACCGACACGACGGGCAGCGGCACCGGCGGCCAGCTCACCTGGAACTACTCGGTCGCCGCTTCGGCGGTCGAGTACCTCGCTGCCGGGCAGACCAAGGTCGAGAGCTTCACCATCACGCTCGACGACCAAAAAGGCAGCGTCACGACCCGCCAGATCGATGTGACGGTCACCGGCACCAATGATGCCGTGCAAATCACCGCGCAGGACCTCGTCGGCGCGGTCACCGAGGCGGTCACGCCGGTCGGCAACCTGACCGACAGCGGCACCATCGCCTTCAGCGACGTCGACCTGAACGACGTGCATCTGGTCTCGCCGACCGGCACGGCGATCGGCAGCGTGCTCGGATCGCTCACGGCGGTGAAGAACACCGACACCACCGGCAGCGGCACCGGCGGACAGTTGACTTGGTCCTACTCGGTCGCCGCTTCGGCCGTCGAGTACCTCGCCGTCGGCCAGACCAAGGTCGAGAGCTTCACGATCACGCTCGACGACCAGAACGGCAGCGTCACGACCCGCCAGATCGACGTGACGATCACCGGCACCAACGACGCGCCGGTGATCGGCGTGCAGGATCTTGCCGGCGCGGTCACCGAGCTGGTCACGCCGGTCGGCAACCTGACCGACAGCGGCACGATCGCCTTCAGCGACGTCGACCTGACCGACGTGCACCTGGTCTCGCCGACCGGAACGGCGATCGGCAGCGTGCTCGGCTCGTTGACGGCGGTGAAGAACACCGACACCACCGGCAGCGGCACCGGCGGTCAGTTGACCTGGAACTACTCGGTCGCCGCCTCGGCGGTCGAATACCTCGCTGCTGGCCAGACCAAGGTCGAGAGCTTCACCGATCACGCTCGACGACCAGAAGGGCAGCGTCACTCACGCGCCAGATCGACGTGACGATCACCGGCACCAACGACGCGCCGGTCATCGGCGTGCAGGACCTCGTCGGCGCGGTCACCGAGGCGGTCACGCCGGTCGGCAACCTGACCGACAGCGGCACCATCGCCTTCAGCGACGTCGACCTGAACGACGTGCACCTGGTCTCGCCGACCGGCACGGCGGTCGGCAGCGTGCTCGGCACCCTGACCGCGGTGAAGAACACCGACACGACGGGCAGCGGCACCGGCGGCCAGCTCACCTGGAACTACTCCGTCGCCGCCTCGGCAATCGAGTACCTGGCCGCAGGCCAGACCAAGGTCGAAAGCTTCACGATCACGCTCGACGACCAGAACGGCAGCGTCGTGACCCGGCAGATCGACGTGACGATCACCGGCACGAACGACGCGCCGATGATCGGCGCGCAGGACCTCGTCGGCGCCGTGACCGAGGCGGTCACGCCGGTCGGCAACCTGACCGACAGCGGCACCATCGCCTTCAGCGATGTCGACCTGAACGACGTGCACCTGGTCTCGCCGACCGGCACGGCGGTCGGCAGCGTGCTCGGCTCGCTGACCGCGGTGAAGAACACCGACACCACCGGCAGCGGCACGGGCGGTCAGTTGACCTGGAACTACTCGGTCGCCGCCTCGGCCGTCGAGTACCTCGCCGCCGGCCAGACCAAGGTCGAGAGCTTCACGATCACGCTCGACGACCAGAACGGCAGCGTCATCGACGCGCCAGATCGACGTGACGATCACCGGCACCAACGACGCGCCGGTGATCGGCGTGCAGGACCTCGTCGGCGCCGTGACCGAGCTGGTCACACCGGTCGGCAACCTGACCGACAGTGGCACCATCGCCTTCAGCGACGTCGACCTGACCGATGTGCACCTGGTCTCGCCGACCGGCACCGCCATCGGCAGCGTCCTGGGCAGCCTGACCGCCGTCAAGAACACCGACACCACCGGCTTCGGCACGGGCGGCGCGCTCACCTGGACCTACAGCGTCGCCGCCTCTGCCGTCGAGTACCTGGCCGCAGGCCAGACCAAGGTCGAGAGTTTCACGATCACGCTCGACGACCAGAAGGGCGGCCTGCTCACGCGCCAGATCGATGTCACGATCACCGGCACCAACGATGCGATCGTGATCACCGCGCAGGACCTCGTCGGCGCCGTCACCGAGGCGGTCACCCCGGTCGGCAACCTGACCGACAGCGGCACCATCGCCTTCAGCGATGTCGACCTGAACGACGTGCACCTGGTCTCGCCCGACCGGCACGGCGATCGGCAGCGTGCTCGGCAGCCTTGACCGCGGTGAAGAACACCGACACCACCGGCAACCGGCACGGGCGGCCAGCTGACCTGGAACTACACGGTCGCCGCGTCTGCCGTCGAGTACCTCGCCGCCGGCCAGACCAAGGTCGAGAGCTTCACCATCACGCTCGACGACCAGAACGGCAGCCTCATCACGCGCCAGATCGACGTGACCATCACCGGCACCAACGATGCGCCGGTGATCGGCGTGCAGGACCTCGTCGGCGCCGTGACCGAACTGGTCACGCCGGTCGGCAACCTGACCGACAGCGGCACCATCGCCTTCAGCGATGTCGACCTGAACGACGTGCACCTGGTCTCGCCGACCGGCACGGCGATCGGCAGCGTGCTCGGCACGCTGACCGCGACGAAGAACACCGACACGACGGGCAGCGGCACCGGCGGCCAGCTCACCTGGAACTACTCGGTCGCCGCCTCGGCGGTCGAGTACCTCGCTGCAGGCCAGACCAAGGTCGAGAGCTTCACGATCACGCTCGACGACCAGAAGGGCAGCGTCCTCGACGCGCCAGATCGACGTGACGATCACCGGCACGAACGACGCCGTGATCATCACCGCGCAGGACCTTGTCGGTGCCGTGACAGAGGCGATCACGCCGGTCGGCAACCTGACCGACAGCGGCACCATCGCCTTCAGCGACGTCGACCTGAACGACGTGCACCTGGTCTCGCCGACCGGCACGGCGGTCGGCAGCGTGCTCGGCACCCTGACCGCGACGAAGAACACCGACACGACGGGCAGCGGCACCGGCGGCCAGCTCACCTGGAACTACTCGGTCGCCGCCTCGGCCGTCGAGTACCTCGCTGCGGGCCAGACCAAGGTCGAGAGCTTCACGATCACGCTCAACGACCAGAACGGCAGCCTCATCGACGCGCCAGATCGACGTGACGATCACCGGCACCAACGACGCGCCGGTGATCGGCGTGCAGGACCTTGCCGGTGCCGTGACCGAGCCGGTCACGCCGGTCGGCAACCTGACCGACAGCGGCACCATCGCCTTCGGTGACGTCGACCTGAACGACGTGCACCTGGTCTCGCCGACCGGCACGGCGATCGGCAGCGTGCTCGGCTCGTTGACCGCGGTGAAGAACACCGACACGACGGGCAGTGGCACCGGCGGTCAGCTCACCTGGAACTACTCGGTCGCCGCCTCGGCGGTCGAGTACCTCGCTGCCGGCCAGACCAAGGTCGAGAGCTTCACCATCACGCTCGACGACCAGAAGGGCAGCGTCACGACCCGCCAGATCGACGTGACGATCACCGGCACGAACGACGCCGTGATCATCACCGCGCAGGACCTTGTCGGTGCCGTGACAGAGGCGATCACGCCGGTCGGCAACCTGACCGACAGCGGCACCATCGCCTTCAGCGACGTCGACCTGAACGACGTGCACCTGGTCTCGCCGACCGGCACGGCGGTCGGCAGCGTGCTCGGCTCGTTGACCGCGGTGAAGAACACCGACACCACCGGCAGCGGCACCGGCGGCCAGCTCACCTGGAACTACTCGGTCGCCGCCTCGGCCGTCGAATACCTCGCTGCAGGCCAGACCAAGGTCGAGAGCTTCACGATCACGCTCGACGACCAGAAGGGCAGCGTCACGACGAAGCAGATCGACGTGACGATCACCGGCACCAACGACGCGCCGGTGATCGGCGTGCAGGACCTCGTCGGCGCCGTGACCGAGGCGGTCACGCCGGTCGGCAACCTGACCGACAGCGGCACCATCGCCTTCAGCGACGTCGACCTGAACGACGTGCACCTGGTCTCGCCGACCGGCACGGCGATCGGCAGCGTGCTCGGCTCGTTGACCGCGGTGAAGAACACCGACACGACCGGCAGCGGCACCGGCGGTCAGCTGACCTGGAACTACTCGGTCGCCGCCTCGGCCGTCGAGTACCTCGCTGCCGGCCAGACCAAGGTCGAGAGCTTCACGATCACGCTCGACGACCAGAACGGCAGCGTCACGACGAAGCAGATCGACGTGACGATCACCGGCACCAACGACGCGCCGGTGATCGGCGTGCAGGACCTCGTCGGCGCGGTCACCGAGCTGGTCACGCCGCGTCGGCAACCTGACCGACAGCGGCACCATCGCCTTCAGCGACGTCGACCTGAACGACGTGCACCTGGTCTCGCCGACCGGCACGGCGGTCGGCAGCGTGCTCGGCACCCTGACCGCGGCGAAGAACACCGACACGACGGGCAGCGGCACCGGCGGCCAGCTCACCTGGAACTACTCGGTCGCCGCCTCGGCGGTCGAGTACCTCGCTGCCGGCCAGACCAAGGTCGAGAGCTTCGCGATCACGCTCGACGACCAGAAGGGTGGCGTCCTCACGCGCCAGATCGACGTGACCATCACCGGCACCAACGACGCGCCGGTCATCGGCGTGCAGGACCTTGTCGGCGCAGTCACCGAGGCGGTCACGCCGGTCGGCAACCTGACCGACAGCGGCAGCATCGCCTTCAGCGATGTCGACCTGAACGACGTGCACCTGGTCTCGCCGACCGGCACGGCGATCGGCAGCGTGCTCGGCATCGCTGACCGCGGTGAAGACCACCGACACCACCGGCAGCGGCACCGGCGGTCAGCTGACCTGGAACTACTCGGTCGCCGCCTCGGCCGTCGAATACCTCGCTGCCGGCCAGACCAAGGTCGAGAGCTTCACGATCACGCTCGACGACCAGAACGGCAGCGTCACGACCCGCCAGATCGACGTGACGATCACCGGCACCAACGACGCGCCGGTGATCGGCGTGCAGGATCTTGCCGGCGCGGTCACCGAGCTGGTCACGCCGGTCGGCAACCTGACCGACAGCGGCAGCATCGCCTTCAGCGACGTCGACCTGACCGACGTGCACCTGGTCTCGCCGACCGGAACGGCAATCGGCAGCGTGCTCGGCTCTTTGACCGCGACGAAGAACACCGACACGACGGGCAGCGGCACCGGCGGCCAGCTCACCTGGAACTACTCGGTCGCCGCTTCGGCGGTCGAATACCTCGCCGCCGGCCAGACCAAGGTCGAGAGCTTCACGATCACCCTCGACGACCAGAAGGGCAGCGTCACGACGAAGCAGATCGACGTGACGATCACCGGCACCAACGACGCACCGGTCATCGGCGTGCAGGACCTCGTCGGCGCGGTCACCGAGGCCGTCACGCCGGTCGGCAACCTGACCGACAGCGGCACCATCGCCTTCAGCGACGTCGACCTGAACGACGTGCACCTGGTCTCGCCGACCGGCACGGCGGTCGGCAGCGTGCTCGGCACCCTGACTGCGGTGAAGAACACCGACACGACCGGCAGCGGCACCGGCGGCCAGCTCACCTGGAACTACACCGTCGCCGCCTCGGCAGTCGAGTACCTGGCCGCAGGCCAGACCAAGGTCGAGAGCTTCACGATCACGCTCGACGATCAGAACGGCAGCCTCATCACCCGGCAGATCGACGTGACCATCACCGGCACCAACGACGCACCGGTGATCGGCGTGCAGGACCTCGTCGGTGCCGTGACCGAGGCGGTCGCGCCGGTCGGCAACCTGACCGACAGCGGCACCATCGCCTTCAGCGACGTCGACCTGAACGACGTGCATCGGGTCTCGCCGACCGGCACGGCGGTCGGCAACGTGCTCGGCACCCTGACCGCGGTGAAGAACACCGACACGACGGGTAGCGGGACGGGCGGACAGCTGAGCTGGAACTACTCGTCGCCGCTTCGGCGGTCGAATACCTCGCCGCCGGCCAGACCAAGGTCGAGAGCTTCACGATCACCCTCGACGACCAGAACGGCAGCGTCATCACGCGCCAGATCGACGTGACGATCACCGGCACCAACGACGCGCCGGTCATCGGCGTGCAGGACCTCGTCGGCGCGGTCACCGAGCTGGTTACGCCCGTGGGCAACCTGACCGACAGCGGCACCATCGCCTTCAGCGATGTCGACCTGAACGATGTGCACCTGGTCTCGCCGACCGGCACCGCCATCGGCAGCGTCTGGGCAGCCTGACTGCGGTGAAGAACACCGACACCACCGCCACCGGCACGGGCGGCGCGCTCACCTGGAACTACAGCGTCGCCGCTTCGGCCGTCGAGTACCTGGCCGCTGGGCAGACCAAGGTCGAGAGCTTCACCATCACCCTCGACGACCAGAACGGCAGCCTCATCAGCGGCAGATCGACGTCACGATCACCGGCACCAACGACGCGCCGGTCATCGGCGTGCAGGACCTCGTCGGCGCGATCACCGAGGCGGTCACGCCGGTCGGCAACCTGACCGACAGCGGCACCATCGCCTTCAGCGATGTCGACCTGAACGACGTGCACCTGGTCTCGCCGACCGGCACGGCCATCGGCAGTGTGCTCGGCAGCCTGACGGCCACCAAGAACACCGACACGACGGGTAGCGGGACGGGCGGACAGCTGAGCTGGAACTACAGCGTCGCAGCCTCGGCCGTCGAGTACCTCGCCGCCGGCCAGACCAAGGTCGAGAGCTTCACGATCACCCTCGATGACCAGAACGGCAGCGTCACGACCCGCCAGATCGACGTGACGATCACCGGCACCAACGACGCGCCGGTCATCGGCGTGCGAGGACCTCGTCGGCGCCGTGACCGAACTGGTCACGCCGGTCGGCAACCTGACCGACAGCGGCACGATTGCCTTCAGCGACGTCGACCTGAACGATGTGCACCTCGTCTCGCCGACCGGCACCGCCATCGGCAGCGTCCTGGGCAGCTTGACCGCCGTCAAGAACGCCGACACCACCAGCAGCGGCACCGGCGGCCAGCTGACCTGGACCTACAGCGTCGCCGCGTCGGCCGTCGAGTACCTGGCCGCAGGCCAGACCAAGGTCGAGAGCTTCACGATCACGCTCGACGACCAGAACGGCAGCGTCCTCAGCCGCCAGATCGACGTCACCATCACCGGCACCAATGACGCGCCCGTCATCACCGCCGCAGGACCTCGTCGGCGCCGTGACCGAGCAGGTCACCCCGGCCGGCAATCTCTCCGACAGCGGCGTCATCACCTTCAGCGACGTCGACCTCACCGACGTGCACCTGGTTTCGCGCCACCGGCACCCCGGTCGGCTCGGTGCTGGGCGCCCTGACCGCCGTCAAGAACAGCGACACCACCGGCACCGGCACGGGCGGCCAGCTGACCTGGACCTACACGGTGGCGGCCTCCGCCGTCGAGTACCTCGCGCCAGGCCAGACCAAGGTCGAGAGCTTCACCATCACCCTCGACGACCAGAACGGCAGCCTGCTCACGCGGCGGATCGACGTGACCCTCACCGGCACCAACGACGCGCCGGTGGTCACGACCGAGGTGCTCACCGGCGGCGTGACCGAGCAGGCCGTGCCGTCGGGCAACCTCGCCACCAGCGGCAGCATCGGCTTCAGCGATGTCGACCTGACCGACGTGCACCTCGTCTCGCCGACCGGCACCGCCATCGGCAGCGTCCTGGGCAGCCTGACCGCCGTCAAGAACACCGACACCACCAGCAGCGGCACGGGCGGCCAGCTCACCTGGAGCTACAGCGTCGCAGCCTCTGCCGTCGAGTACCTGGCCGCCGGCCAGACCCAGGTCGAGCGCTTCACGATCACGCTCGACGACCAGAACGGCAGCGTCACGACAAGACAGATCGACGTGACGATCACCGGCACCGACGACGTGCCGGTCGTCACGGCCCAAGAACTCACCGGCGCGATCACGGAGCCGGTCATGCCGTCCGGCACCCTCGAAGCCGCCGGCGCCATCGCCTTTGCCGACGCCGACCAGGACGACGTTCACGCCGCCACCGTCATCCCGGTCGGCGACGTGCTCGGTTCGCTCGAAGCGCTGACGACGGCCGACACCACCGGCGCCACGGGCCCGGGCCGCATCGAATGGCGCTACCGTGTCGACGCCGCGGCGCTCGAATACCTGGCAGCCGGCCAGACCCGGGTCGAGCTGTTCGACATCGTCATCGGCAGCCCCGACGGCCAGGGCAGCAGCGTCACGCGTCGCGTCGAGATCACCCTGACCGGCAGCAACGATGCGCCGGTGATCACCGCGCAGACGCTGAGCGGCGCGGTCCGCGAAGCGCTGCTGCCGATCGGCAACCTCGCGTCCAGCGGACAGATCGAATTCATCGATGCCGACCTTGCCGACGTCCATCGGGTAACGCCTGTCGCCACGCCCATCGGCAGCACGCTGGGTAGCGTGTCCGCCGTGAAACTGGCCGACACCACCGGCACCGGCGCAGGCGGCCGCATCGGCTGGACCTACACGGTGGCCGCTGCCGACGTCGAATACCTCACCGCCAGCGAGACGAAGCTCGAGCGTTTCGAGCTGACGCTCGACGACGGCCAGGGCGGCCGCCTGACCCGCCTGATCGAGATTGCCGTCGGCGGCATCAACCATGCGCCGCTCATCACGGCGGCCGATGCCAGCGCCACGCTGGCCGAAGCCGATACGCCATCCGGTGCCCTCACCCAAAGCGGCACCCTCCGCTTCAGCGACGTCGACCTGGGTGACGTGCACCGGGTCACGGCGATCGCGCTCGACGCCGCCCCGCTGGGAACCCTCGTCGCCACGCGCTCCGCGCAAGCCCCGGGCAGCGGCGAGATCACCTGGACCTACCGCGTCGACGCGTCTGCGGTCGAATACCTGGCCGCCGGCGAGACGCGGCTCGAGCGCTTCGAGATCGCGATCGATGACGGCCAGGACGGGATGGCGACGCAGGAGATCGTCGTGACGATCGTCGGCGGCAACGATGCCCCGACCGCCAGCGCCGAAGTTCGCCGGGCCACCCTCGACGAACCGGATCAGCCGGTCGGCCGCCTGAATGCCGCTGGCACCATCGACTTTGCCGACGCCGACCTGAGCGACACGCATCGCGTGGCACCGCTCGCCACGCCGGTCGGCCCGACGCTCGGCTCGCTGGCCGCTTCGCTCGGCGCCGCTGCGACCGGCGGTGTCCGCGGCTCGCTGGACTGGGCTTACAGCGTCGCCGCCGCCGACATCGAGTACCTCGCCGCTGGCGAAACCCGGACCGAGACTTTTGCCATCGCCATCGACGACGGCCATGGCGGCGTCCTCGTCCGCCAGGTCGCCATCACCCTGGTCGGCAGCAACGACGCGCCGCGCATCGTGAGCGCCGATGCAAGCGGCGAGGTGAACGAAATGGCGACCCCGGTCGGCCGACTCGCCGACAGCGGCAGCATCAACTTCCGCGACGCCGACCTGGCCGACGTACACCAGATGGCCTCGCTGGCGGCGGTGGGCGATGTGCTCGGCTCGTTGACGCTGGTCCGAGGCCGCGACTCGACAGGAGTTGCCGGCGCCGAAGGCCAGTTCGTCTGGAACTACAGCGTCGCGGCCGCCGATCTCGAATATCTTGCCGCGGGCGAGACGCGCATCGAGCGCTTCGACGTGACGCTGACCGACGGCCACGGCGGACTGGCGACGCAGCGGATCGAGATCGCCCTGCACGGCAGCAACGACGCTCCGGTGGTCGTCACCGAGCAGCTCGCCGCGACGGTCGCCGACCCCGCCACCGCCAGCGAATCCCTGGGCGCCAGCGGCAGCATCGTCCTGAGCGACATCGACGCCAGCGACCGGCTGTCCGTATCGCCCGCCGGCGTGGCGGTCGGCACCGCCCTCGGCAAGCTGAAGGCGACGCTAGAGCCCGCAGCGCTGGGCAGCCCGGCCCGCGTGAGCTGGACCTACGACGTCGCTGCCGCCGATGTCAAGGCGCTGGCCGCCGGGCAGACCCGCATCGAGCGCTACGACCTCACGCTCGACGACCAGAAGGGCGGGGTCGTCGTGCGGCGCATCGAAGTCACCCTCACTGGCAGCAACGATGCACCGGTCCTGGTCAAGGCCCTGCCGGGGCAGCCGGTCGCGCAGAACCGGGCGTTCGCGTTCAGCCTGCCGTCCCCGGCCTTCGTCGATGTCGACAGCGGTGACACGCTCACCTATGCAGCGACGCTTGCCGGTGGCGAGCCGCTGCCGGGCTGGCTGCGCTTCGACGCGGCGACACAAGCCTTCAGCGGCACGCCCCCGCCGAACCAGGCCGGCATCCTGATGATCCGGGTCACCGCCAGCGACGCGGCCGGCGCCGCAGCGGTCGGCACCTTCGCCCTCGAGGTGGCCAGCGTCCGCGAACTCTCCACGGCGATCGCGCCCATCGCCCCCGTTGCGGCCCCGGTGGTTGTCAGCGCACCGGCGCCCGCCGCCACCGCCCCGGCCCCGGCACCGCTTGCGGCGCCGCCCACCCTGCAGGCGCCGGTGCGCAGCAGCGAACCGCTGCTCGGTGCCGACGCGGTTCTCGGCGGGCCGGTGGTCAACACCGTGGCCCGCGTCTCGACCGCCTTGGTGCCGAACCCGCGCTCCTCGCTCGCCTCGGCGTCGGATCTGGTGCTGGCGCAGGCGGTGGTCGCCGACTTCGGCAGCCTCCAGCTGACGCCGCTGATGCAGACGCTGCAGAGCAGCGACGTGCTGCGCAAGCTCGAGGAGATCCAGCGCCTGATCGAGGAACAGACCAGTGGCCACCAGACCGCCGTCGCCTCGTCGATCGCCCTGACCACCGGCCTGTCGGTCGGCTACGTGATCTGGCTGGTGCGCGGCGGCCTGCTGCTCAGCTCGGTGCTGTCGGCCATGCCAGCCTGGCAGATGATCGATCCGCTGCCCGTGCTCACGCGATCGCGCGGCCGTGACGACGACGACGACGAAGGCGGCGAGGACGTGGAGAAACTCTTCGGCCGCCGTGCCGCCTCGTCGTCGGCCGGCGTGGCCGCCAGCCGGCTCGCGCCGCTGGTCGGCACCGAGCGCGCCGCCGCCGTTCACCTGGGACCGCAGGCATGAAGCGACTGTCGCTTTTCCGCTGGATGTCGTCGCGGGTCTATCTCGCGCTCGGTCTCTCGTCGCTCACCGTCACCCTCGTCCTGGCCGCGGCCTACGTGGGCCTGGTACCCGATGCCGAAGCGCTGACCCGCCAGTACCGTGGCGAGCTGGCGCAGGCCGTTGCGCTGACGGCATCGGGGCTGCTCGACGAAGCCGAGCCGGCAAACCTGCGCGAATTGCTCGGCTTCATCCAGCGCCGCACCTCGGGTCTGCAGACGATCGGGGTGCGAGCCCATCAAGGCGGCGCGCTGCTGATCGACGTCAACCAGCACGCTTCGCAATGGACGGCGCCCCCCGGCGCTGCGTCGACTGAAACCGAAATCAGCGTTCCGCTGTGGCAGGCCGGCCAGCCATGGGGCACGATCGAGTTCGGCTTCGCCCCGCAGCGGCCGGGTATCCTGCCCGGCCCGCTCGAAGACCCGACCTTGCGGCTGGCGGCGTTCATGTTCGCCGTCAGCGCCCTCGCCTTCCTGCTCTACCTGAAGCGCATGCTGCGCCATCTCGATCCGTCGCGCGCCATCCCGACCCGGGTGCGCTACGCGCTCGACACCTTGACCGAAGGCCTGCTGGTGCTCGATGCCGAAGGCGTCATCGTCCTGGCGAACCAGTCGCTCGCCAACGTGCTCGGCGCGCCGGCCGACGACCTGATCGGCCAGTCGGCCGCCAACATCGCCTGGACGCTGGCCGACGGCACGCGCCCGCCGAAGGAGCAGCTGCCGTGGGAGCGGGCCATCGCCGAGGGCCAGATCCAGCGCAACGTGCAGCTCTGCGTCACCGGCGTCTCGGGCATTCCCGCCACTTTCCGCGCCAACTGCTCGCCGATCCTCGGCCCCAACGGCCGCCAGCAGGGCGTGCTGGTCAGCCTGCAGGACGTGACCGAGCTCGAGGAGCGCGGCGTCGCCCTGCAGGCGGCGAAGGAGGAGGCCGACAACGCCAACCAGGCCAAGAGCCACTTCCTGGCCAACATGAGCCACGAGATCCGCACGCCGATGAACGCCATCCTCGGCTTCACCGACGTGCTGCGCCGCGGCGCCCTGCGCAATCCCAACGAGGCCGGGCGCCATCTCGACATCATCCATTCGAGCGGCAAGCACCTGCTGAACCTGATCAACGACATCCTCGACCTGTCGAAGGTCGAGGCCGGCCGACTCGAGGCCGAACGCCTGGCCTTCGCACCGCACCTGGTCGCCCGCGAAGTGGTCCAGACGCTGGCGGTGCGCGCCGAGGAAAAGGGCCTGACGCTCGACCTGCAGTTCGCGCAGCCGCTGCCGGCGACGATCGAGGGCGACCCGGCGCGTCTGCGGCAGATCCTCACCAACCTGATCGGCAACGCGCTCAAGTTCACCGAGCGGGGTGGCGTGCGCGTCGCGCTGCGGCTGGCCGAAGTCGGCGGCGCCACGCGCTACTGCATCGATGTCGTCGACACCGGCATCGGCATCCCGGGCGACAAGCTGGAATCGGTGTTCGAGCCCTTCGTGCAGGCCGAGTCGTCGACGACGCGACGCTTCGGCGGCACCGGCCTCGGCCTGACCATCAGCCGCGGCTTCGCCCGCGCCATGGGCGGCGACATCACCGCCAGCAGCGTCTACGGCGAGGGCACGACCTTCAGCGTCTGGCTCGACGCCGGCCCGGTCGAAGCGGCAACGCTGCTGTCGCCGGCGCAGCTGGCGGCCGAGCCCGAACCGTCGGCGCTGGCCCAGCCGGACACCGGCTGGCGCTTCCCTGCCGCCAGGGTGCTCGTCGTCGACGACGGCATCGAGAACCGCCAGCTGCTGCGGGTCGTGCTCGAAGAGGTCGGCCTGCACATCAGCGAGGCCGAGAACGGCCAGATTGCCGTCGACCGCATTGCCGCGGAAAATTTCGACCTGGTGCTGATGGACATGCAGATGCCGGTGCTCGACGGCCTCAGCGCGACCAAGCTGCTGCGCGAGCGCGGCTGCACGCTGCCGATCATTGCGCTGACCGCGAATGCGATGAAGGGCTTCGAAAACGAAATCGGCGCCGCCGGCTTCACCGCCTTCATGACCAAGCCGATCGACATCGACGCCCTGTTGGCCGATCTGGCGCAGCGCCTCGGTGGGCAAAGCGTCGATGCGGTGTCGGCAGCAGACCGCGCAGCGGCCGTCCCCGCAGCCGACTCGTCGGTGCCGATCGCCACGCCCTCGGCTGCGGCCGCCGAGCCAGCGGCCGCCGCACCCAGCGTCGCCACCGACGGACCGCCGATCGTTTCGCGCCTGGCTTCGCACGCGCGGCTGCACAAGATTGCCGAGCGCTTTGCCGCTCAACTGCCCGACAAGCTTGCTGAAATGAACCAGGCGGTGCGCCTCGGCCAGCTCGACGAACTGGCGGCGCTGGCGCACTGGCTGAAGGGTGCCGGCGGCAGCGTCGGCTACGACGATCTGTTCGAGCCGGCCAAGGCGCTCGAGGAGGCGGCCAAGCAGGCCGATCCGGCTGCAGCCGCTGCGGTCATGATCGCGATCGACACGCTCGGCCGACGCATCCAGGCCGGCTCCGGTATGGCCAAAGGCGAAGCGTCGAGCGCCGCCCCCGTGGCCCGCGAGAACGCTGCACCCGCCGCGCCGAGCGCTGCCGAAGACGGGCCGCCGATCGTCTCCCGCCTGGCTTCGCACGCACGGCTGCGCAAGATCGCCGATCGCTTTGCCGCTCAACTCCCCGACAAGCTTGCCGAAATGAACCAGGCGGTGCGACTCGACCAACTCGAAGAACTCGCGGCCCTGGCGCACTGGTTGAAGGGTGCCGGTGGCAGCGTCGGCTACGACGATCTGTTCGAGCCGGCCAAGGCACTCGAGGAAGCGGCCAGGCAGGCCGATCCGGCTGCAGCCGCCGCGGTCATGATTCAGATCGACACGCTCGGCCGACGCATCCAGGCCGGCTTGAAAACGGCCCCGGCCGAGGAGCTGACAGTTTGAATAGCAGTGTCTGGGAGACGCAGCTCGGCGATTTCGACGCCGGTGATTCGGCGCCGGCGCAGCTGCGCTCGCCGCTGCTCGACGCCACCGTGATGATGGTCGACGACGAGCCGCTGATGACCGAGCTGATCCAGGCGCACCTGGAGGACGAGGGCTACAGCAACTTCGTCTCGACCAACGACCCGCACCAGACGATGGCGCTGCTGGCGCGCAACGAGCCGGGCGTGGTGCTGCTCGACCTGATGATGCCGGGCCTTTCGGGCTTCGACCTGCTTGAACTCATCCGCGGCCAGCGTGCCTTCCGCTACATCCCGGTGATCGTGCTGACCGCGGCAACCGGTTCCGAAACCAAGCTGCGGGCGCTGCAGCTCGGCGCGACCGACTTCCTGTCGAAGCCGGTCGACGCCAGCGAGCTGGTGCTTCGCGTGCGCAACGCGCTGGCCTTTCGCCAGTACCACACGCGGATGGTCAACTTCGACGTGGCCACCGGGTTGCCGAACCAGCGGCTGTTCGAGCGCAGCCTCGGCGCCGTGCTCGACAACGCCAGGCTGCCTGCGGGCAGCGTGGCCCTGCTCAACGTGACCGTGCCCGATTGCCGCGAGGTGCGCGAAACCTTCGGCCAGACCGCGGCCGACCGGCTGGCAAAGACACTCGCCGAACGGCTGTCGCGGATCTCCGAGCTGCACGCCGCCGGGCTGCCATCCGAAATGCGCCTCGATCGCGGTCCCTCGGTGGCGCGGCTCAGCGGCGAGGCGTTCGCCATCCTGCTGGAAGGCATGGCGAGCGCCGAATCGGTCGAAGCCGTGGCCAAGCAGATCGTTTCCGAGCTCAGCGCTGCAGTGCCCCACGGCGACCACGAGGTCGTGCCGACGCCGTGCATCGGCATTGCCGTGGCGCCGAACGACGGCGAGACCGCCGAAGCCCTGCTCACGGCCGCAGAAATCGCCCGCACCCAGGCGCAGCAGCGCGGCGGCGCCGGCTACATGTTCTTTTCCGCCGAACTGAGCGCGCGCTCGCTCGAACGGCTGACGCTCGGCTCGCAGCTGCGCCATGCGGTCGCCCGCGGCGAGCTGCGGCTGCACTACCAGCCGAAGGTCGACATCCGGACCGGCCGGATCAACGGCGCCGAGGCGCTGTTGCGCTGGCAGCACCCCGAACACGGCCTGGTGCAGCCGGGCCGCTTCATTTCCCTGGCCGAGGAGCTCGGCCTGATCGGCGAGATCGGCAACTGGGTGATCGGCCGCGCCTGCCACGACGCGTCGCGCTGGCTGCGCCAGGGGCTCGGCGAGATCAAGATCGCCGTCAACGTCGCGCAGCCGCAATTCGTCGACGGCCTGCTCTGCACGGTGCTGAGGAAGGCGCTGGCCGCCAGCGGCTTGCCCGCCCGGCTGCTGGTGGTCGAACTGACCGAAAGCATGCTGATGGGTGACGCCGCCGCCGCCCTGGCGACGATCCACGAGATGAAGGAGATCGGCATTTCGCTGTCGATCGACGACTTCGGCACCGGTTACTCGTCGCTCAGCTACCTGAAGCGGCTGCCGGTCGACGAACTGAAGATCGACCGCTCGTTCGTGATGGACCTGCCCGGCGGCCCGGCCGACGTGGCCATCGTGCGAACGATCGTCTCGCTGGGCCACAACCTGGGCATGCGGGTTGTCGCCGAGGGCGTGGAAACCGACGAGCAGCTGCAGACGCTGCGCATGCTCGACTGCGACACCTTCCAGGGCTTCCTTTTCAGCCGGCCACTCGCCGAGGACCGCTTCTGCGCCTTCCTGCGCGAGCACACCGAAGCGGCGGTGCAGAACACCGTGCCCTCCCCGTTCGTTGCCTGAGGCCCGACCCATAGCCCGACAGGCTCCTAGAACCAGTTGCCGGCGCTGACGCGGCGGCGCTTCGCCCCGGTCAGTCGCCGCGAAAGACCGGCAGGTGCAGCCCGCGCCGGATCGCCACCAGTCGCAGCGCCACCACCACGCCGATACCGATGCCGAAGGCCGCGCCGCGCGTCGCGCCGACGGCTTGCAGGGCGAGGTAGACGACGATTCCCGCGATCGCGGCCGTCGCGTAGATCTCCCGGCGCAGGATCATCGGAACCTGCGCGGTAATGACATCGCGCAGCACGCCGCCGGTGACGCCGGTCATCGTCCCCATCAGCACCACGATCAACGGTGGACAGGCCGCCGACTCGGCCAGCTGCGCGCCGGAGATGGCGAAGAGGCCGAGTCCCAGCGCATCGAGAACCAGCAGCGTGGCACCCGGCGGTGGCCGCAGCCGGGCATAGGCGACGGTCGCGAGCGCGGCGGCGATGATCACGATCAGGTACCAGGTGTCGGTGATCCAGAAGATCGGATGACGGTCCAGCAGCAAATCGCGGACGGTGCCGCCCCCGATGGCCGTGATCGCCGCGACGACGACGACCCCGAACAGGTCGAGCTCCCGGCCCCGCGCGCCGAGCACGCCACTGGCGGCAAACACCGCCACGCCGGCCAGGTCGAAGTAGTAGAGCAACAACGAACGTCCTATGCCGTGCGGGCGGGCGGCGCGGCAGCTTCACGGACGCCCGCTCGATGGCTGCGACCCGTGCGTCTGGTGGTAGCCGGACGGCGGCGCCGCGAAGCCCGGCCCCCGTGCGGACACGGCATCATCGGCATTCCTCCATCACCTCGAAAGTAGGCCCATGAGCTTCGCTTCCGAATTCAAGCAGTTCGCCCTGAAGGGCAACGTCGTCGACCTCGCGGTCGGCGTGATCATCGGCGCCGCCTTCGGCAAGATCGTCGATTCGCTGGTCAGCGACGTCATCATGCCGATCGTCGGCCGCATCTTCGGTGGCTTCGATTTTTCCAGCTACTACCTGCCGCTCTCCGGGCAAGCCTTCAACCTGCCGCTGGCCGAGGCCAAGAAGCTCGGCTCCGTGCTGGCATACGGCAGCTTCCTGACCGTCGCGGTGAACTTCGTCATCCTGGCCTTCATCATTTTCCTGATGGTGCAGCAGATCAACCGCCTCAAGCGTGCCGAACCCGCGCCCCCGCCGGCAGCGCCGCCGGAAGAGCTGCAGGTCCTGCGGGAGATTCGCGACAGCCTGCGTCGGCCGGGGTGAACGCCTTGGCGTGAGTGGCCGCGGCGCTGCACCGGTCCTCGCCCCAGCCGCATCCCGCCGGCGCCCCTGCCAGGCTCAGAGCTGCCCCCGCAAGAGCACGGCTGCCTGTTCGAGCAGCTTTTCGCGCCAGGGCCGCTGCTGCCAGTCGAGCAGCGTGATGCGGCGCGAACGGCGCAGGTCCTCCTCGAATGTGGCCGACTGCGCGGTGGCGAAGCCGGCGTCGAGCACGTTCAGGTTGGCCTCGTCGTTGAGCGCGAAAGAGCGGTTGTCGAAGTTGGTCGAGCCGACCGAGACCAGCCGGTCGTCGACGACCATCACCTTGCAGTGGTACATCGTCGGCTGGTACTCCGAGATTTCCACGCCGGCCGCCAGCAGGTCGCCCCACAGCGCGCGCGACGCCCAGCGCACGGTGTCCGAATCGATCTGACCGCCGGGGGTGATGATCTGCACCTTCACGCCGCGCCGCGCCGCCGCCGCGAGCGCCTCGACCGCCAGCTTGTCGGGCACGAAATAGGCGCTCGACAGCCGGATGCTCGACCGCGCCGCGGTGATCAGCATCAGGTACATCAGGTGCATGCTTTCGCCGCCGCCGCTCGGCGAGCTGCTGAACATTTGCGCCGACAGCGCGCCGCGGCGGCTCAGCGCCGGGAAATAGGCCTCGCCGTCGAGCACCCGGCCGGTGGCCTTGATCCAGTTGTCGATGAACACCGCCTGCATCTGCGCCACCACCGGCCCCTCGACGCGGTAGTGGCTGTCGCGCCAGTGGTCGGCGTCCTGGGCGTTGCCGCGCCACTGGTCGGCGATGCCGACGCCGCCAGTGAAGCCGACCCGGCCGTCGACGACCAGCAGCTTGCGGTGGGTGCGGTTGTTCAGCCGCCACAGCTTCCACGAATCGGGCTTGTGGAAGCGCACGAGCTGCACGCCGGCATCCTCCATCATTGCCAGGTTCTTGCCGTCGAGCTTGTCGCTGCCGATCCAGTCGAGCAGCACGTGCACCTTGACCCCGGCACGGGCGCGCTCGGCCAGCGCCTGCGCGAACTCCTCGCCGATCGACTCGGACCAGTAGATGAAGGTCTCGAAGGTGATCGTGCGGCGTGCGGCGCGGATCTCGGCCAGCATCGCACCGAAGATCGCGTCGCCATTCTGCAGTGCTTGCACCGCATTGCCCTCGACGATCGGCGGTCCGAGCAACGCGCCGATCGAGCGGCGGAACTGGGGATCGTCGCTGTCGTAGAGCCGCTCAAGGCGGTGCTCGATCTTGCGTTCGCCGCCGCCCGCGGCCAGCATCATTGCCGCCAGTGCCGCGCTGCCAAGCCCGACGGCGATCCATCCGGCGCGGCGCATCAGCGAGGGTCCCTTCGGGCGCCTGGCGCCAGGCGGTCAACTTCGCCCCGTTCGCCTTGCTGTCGATCCCGCCAGCAGCCCTTGTCCATATGCCCCTTCGCTCGAAAAAGGGGCGATTGTGGCCGGGCCGATGCAGTCTGCGGACCGGTACCGGCACACCGCTGACGCGAGAACCTGCAACAAGCCTCGCTACTGCGAAATATCAGGCTTCGCGGGCCTTGCCATGCAGCGTGACGTCCCAACGCCAGTGCAAGCGTCTCGCGGCGATGTCGATCGCCACCCGCTCGCCAGGGCCTTCTGGCTGCGTCAGAACCTCGTTCTGCGCTTCACTCGAGCACGAAGTCTCCCAGGCGCCCCCAGGTCTGAATCCGCTGCGCCGTGACCTTGATGAGTAAAACCTCCGGATCATCGGGCCCGTTCTTGAACCATGTTTCCAAGGATTGGTGCCAATAGCTCCTCTTCAGCTCGATGTCGTCGACGACAGAACCCTTTCCCCACACCGATATGAAGCTCGGCGCCGCATTGTCCGCAAAGGTCAGCTGGACACGGTCGTCCTTGGTGATTTCCGCCACCTTCGTCGAGCTCGATCGGGCGAAGAACCAGTTATCCCCGTCGAACTGCACCTCGCCATTGTTGGACATCGGACGGGTGTTGATTCCGTGCTGCCCCACCGTCTGCATCATGCAGAAATCAATCTTGGCCATTGCCTCGGCTACGGCAGCAAACTCGCTCGTCAACTTCATGGCGATCTCCTGTTCGAAATGTTTGAAAGCTCCGAATCCAACGAATTCGGTCCGATCCGGCGTCGACGTCTACGCGACAGCCTAGCCAAGAACCGAGGGATTCAGGCGCCACAACGCCAGCGTCAGCGCAGCAGCAAAACTCACCCATGCGAGATACGGCACCAGCAACAGTGCGGCAAGCCGGTGAACGGGCCAGAACTTGAAGATGGTCGCCGCGATGAGCAGCCAGAGCACGACGATTTCGGTCAAGGCAAGCGCGCCCGCATGCAGCACGAAGAACAACCAGGTCCAGAGCGCGTTCGCGACAAGCTGAATGACGAAAAGCCACAGCGCAACCGGTGCCCCCTTGAAGCCGCGCTCGCGCCACACCAGCCAGGCGGCGACCGCCATGCAGAGGTAGAGCGCAGACCAGACGGGCCCGAACAACCACGCGGGCGGAGCCCAACCCGGCTGCGAAAGTTGCCCGTAGAACGAGGCGGCGCGTGCAGAAGCAAACGCCCCCACGGCGCCAGCGGCAAATGTCGCGAGGAGCCAGCCCACGAGCCCGATTGATTGCGTCTTGAGAGATTGGCGAGTCATGGGCGCGCTGTTTGGGGCCATACGTTCCAGTTCACCGAATGCCAGAGGCAGTCCGGTGCAACGCATGGTTCGGCGTGATTGTGCGGTGCAAAAAGTTACTTGCCGGAGACCGCTAGGACAGCTTTCGGATTGGTGCGCGCAATTGCCAGCAATGTTCTAGCTGCGCCACTCGGCTGTTTGCGGCCCTGCTCCCAGCCTTGCAAGGTGCGAACGGAAACACCGAGCAATGCGGCGAACTGTGATTGAGAAAGCCCCGTCATGCTCCGCGCCTCGATGGCTGGCGAGACTACAACCTTACCCCTCCCAGCCTTCATGTCTTGGATGGATTGAAGCAGCTCTTCACCAATGTCGCGTGTTGCTTCATAGGCTTCGATTTCTGCCTCCGTCAGCCGCTTAATTTTCGAGGGCACGACGAATCTCCTTGAGTTTGGCAGTTGCGATGTTTCCGGTACTGCCTTTTGCGTAGATCGTTAGGAGCATCAACTCACCTTCGTCAGTGCGCGTGAAATAGATGATCCGTACACCACCAGACTTTCCGGCGCCCGAACGAGCCCACCGGACCTTCCGCAGCCCGCCAGACTCACGAATGACATTACCGGTACTTGCATTCGCTGAAATGTATGCTGCGAACTCTCCCCGCTCTTCTTCGGACCAGTACAGCGGCCAAAGCTTCTGGAACAGAGGGCTTTCGACGACGGTGAGCATCTGACGGGAACTATACGCCTCTGGCGCACACGTGACAACGGTGGCTTACGCGGCCGAACGTTTGACATTAGCGGACAGCCCAAAGCGCGCACAGCGGGCTTTAGGCTGTCCGCTCGATGGAAGGGTTGGGCGCCTGGTGGAGAACCGGGCGAAGCTCGCCTGCCCTCAGGTTCGCTAGGAGCGCTACCCGTACCGAGAACTCGTCGCCCGAGAGAATGCCCTCGCGATATAGCGTGCGCAGGAAGTCTTCGACAAGCATTGCACTCTTACGGTTGTTGCATCGCCGGCAAGCAGCGGCGACGTTCATATAGGAGTTGTTTCCCTCGGGTCGAGAAACGACATGCTCGACTACGTGGTTGTTCTCGTCGAGCACAGCAAGACAGTAGAAGCAGCGCCACTTCTCTCGCTCGAGAATGAGCTTCCTGTTCTCCGGGATGGAGAAGAAGTCTTGCTCTTCGAGTGTGATCTCGGCCGCGGAGGTAGCCACAGGGAGAAGACCGGGGATTTCGTTGGGCAAGACAATTTGGATGCGAGTGCCAGCGCGCTCGCTGCTCAGCACCTTGACGCAGCCTTTTTGCTCGAGCGCGCGCAGCTTCTCGTAGACGACGGCCTCCGACGGGGGCGACCCGGCCTTGCCGACTCCAAAGGCGAGCTTCTTTCGCGCCGACTTGAGGCCAATGACGATCTCGCGCCTTCCTTCGACGTGCGTGTGTCGAAGGACATAGAGATAGATGGCCTGTTCGTAGACGTCGAGCCGTGGCGCAAGATGGTCTTGGAACTGAGCGAACGTTTGTGCGAATTCGTCCATTGCTCAAGGGGCCCGTGTTATCGAGCGCAGTCCTGCTGCGTATCCTGTCCGCTTGCTGCGTAACCGTGGCGGCCTCGCCACAGAAAAATCATGCGTAGGCGCGGCCTTGGCACAGATTGCTGAAGTACACGCGAACACTAAATTCAGGCAAAAAGCAGCACCGCGCCCTCAACCCAGCCTCACCACCTGCTTGCCGAAATTCCGCCCCTTCAGCAGCCCGAGAAACGCCTCGGGCGCCGAAGCAAGCCCTTCCGCAACGCTCTCCCGATACTTGATCTTCCCGCCCGAAACCCCCTCCTCCAGCTCAGCCAGCGCCTGCGGCCAGAACTCGGGGTGCTCGCTGACGATGAATCCTTCGATTCGCAGGCGCGACCGCAAGATGAGTTGCGGGTACTGCATCGGGATCGGCTCGCCGCTGTAGCCGGCGATCATTCCGCAGACGGCGATTCGGCCGAAGGCGTTCATGCGCAGCATCACGGCGTCGAGGATTCGGCCGCCGACGTTCTCGAAGTGCGCGTCGGCGCCGTCCGGCAACGCGGCTTCGAGCGCGGCGTTCAGCGACCTGGCGTCGCCGTGCGCCTTGTAGTCGACGCAGGCGTCGAAGCCGAGTTCGCGCTCGACCCAGGCGCATTTCTCGGCGCCGCCGGCGATGCCGACCACGCGGCAGCCGCGCGCCTTGGCGAGTTGGCCGACGGCCGAGCCGACCGCGCCGCTCGCCGCACTGACGACCACCGTCTCGCCCGCCTTCGGCCTGCAGATCTGCGTCAGGCCGTACCAGGCGGTGACGCCCGGCATGCCGAGCACGCCCAGGTACGCCGAGATCGGCACCCGCGTTGCGTCGACCTTGCGCAATTGGCCGGGCTTGCCGGCGTCGACCACCGAGTACAGCTGCCAGCCGCCCATGCCGGCCACGGTGTCGCCCGGCCGGAAGTCCGCGTGCCGCGACTCGACGACTTCGCCGACGGTGCCGCCGATCATCACGTCGCCGAGCGGCTGCGGCGCGGCGTAGTTCTTGGCCTCGCTCATCCGGCCGCGCATGTAGGGGTCGAGGCTCAGGAAGTGGTGCCGTACCCGCACCTGACCTTCAGCCAGCGGCGCGAGCGGCGCCTCCTGCAGCCTGAAGTTTTCGACGCTGGGCTCGCCCTGCGGGCGGGAAACCAGGACGATCTGCTGGTTGACGGTGCCCATGGATTGCGGCTCCCTCAGTCCGACGCGCTGATCCGCTGCACCACCTTGCCGCCGACCGACAGGCCGCGCAGGTACTTGAAGGTGCCGGTCGCATGCGCCACCAGCAGCTGCTCCGGGTCGTAGATCGAGGCCTCGCAGAACGCCAGCGTGTTGCTGCGGTGCAGCAGCTTGCCTTTGCCCAGCAGCCGGCCGGCGCCGGGGCGCATGAAGCTGGTCTTCATCTCGATGGTGACCACGCCGCGCGTGTCGAGCTCCACGTCCGGCATCGGGCTGCGCGCCGCGTGCGCCATGACGACGTCGAGCAGCGTCATGGTCACGCCACCGTGCGCCACCATCCAGCTGTTGCACAGCTCGGGCCGCAGATCGAGCGCAATCTCGGCGTGGCCGCCCTCGAAGCGCAGCAACTCGAGGCCGAGGTTCTCGGCGAACGGAATGGGAATCGGGAACTTCATGCCGGTCCTCGGTCTTTGGGAGTGGGTGTGCGCGCCCGGACGAATATCAGTGCGATGCCGACCACGATGCTGCCGACGCCGATGCCGACGATCGCCCAGCCGAGCGGCTCGCCCTGGCGCTCGACCGCGAAGCCGAGCCCGGTCACGAAGATGCCGGCGAAGATCAGTCGCCAGATCCAGCCGTCGAGCTTCGACTTCTCGGCGCTCGCCTTGTGGAATGCCGCCGTGTACGAACCCTTTGCGGTGCGGGTCGGATCGTCCGCCACGTCAGAGCACCTCGAAGACGCCGGCGGCGCCCATGCCACCGCCGACGCACATCGTCACGCAGACGCGCCTGGCACCACGCCGCCGGCCTTCGATCAGCGCGTGGCCGGTCAGCCGCTGGCCGCTCACGCCGTAGGGATGCCCGACGGCGATCGCGCCGCCGTCGACGTTCAGCCGCTCCATCGGGATGCCGAGCGTGTCGGCGCAGTAGAGCACCTGCACGGCAAAGGCCTCGTTGAGCTCCCAGAGGTCGATGTCGTCCACCGTGAGGCCCAGCCGCTTCAGCAGCTTCGGCACGGCGAACACCGGCCCGATGCCCATTTCATCCGGCTCGCAGCCGGCGACCGCAAAGCCGAGGAAGCGGCCGAGCGGCTTCAGCCCGCGCTGCTCGACCAGCCGCTCGTGCATCACCACGCAGGCGCCTGCGCCGTCGCTGAACTGGCTGGCGTTGCCGGCAGCGATCACGCCGCCCGGCGTCACCGGGCGGATCGACGCCACCGCCTCGTAGGTCGTTCCCGCACGCAGGCCCTCGTCGGCCGAAACGCTGACCTTCTGGCTGCGCAGGCCCGTCACCGGGTCGGCAACGCCGGCGGTGACGGTGATTGGCGCGATCTCGTCGTCGAAGCGCCCGGCGTCGCGCGCCGCACACGCCTTCTGCTGGCTTTCCGCGCCGTAGCGGTCCATCCGCTCACGGGCGATGCCGTAGCGCTTGGCGACCTGCTCGGCGGTCTGCACCATGCTCCAGTAGATGCCGGGCTTCTGCTCCTGCAGCGCCGGGTCGATGTACATGTGGCGGTTGGCCTCGTTCTGCACGCACGAGATGCTTTCGATGCCGCCGGCGACGAACACGTCGGCCTCGCCGGCGACGATGCGCTGCCCTGCCATCGCGATCGTCTGCAGCCCGCTCGAGCAGAAGCGGTTGACGGTCACGCCCGAGGTCGTCACCGGCAGGCCGGCGCGCAGGGCGATCTGCCGGGCGACGTTGCCGCCGGTGGTGCCTTCGGGCAGCGCGCAGCCCATCAGCACGTCTTCGACTTCGGCGCCGTCGATGCCGGCGCGCTCGATCGCGGCGCGCACCGCGTGGCCGCCGAGCGTCGCGCCAGGCGTCATGTTGAAGGCGCCCTTCCAGCTCTTGCAGAGCGGCGTGCGGGCGGTGGAGACGATCAGGGCTTGGGTCATGGCGTTTCCGGTTCGTGCTGCGCGGTCGCGCTCAGTTGAAGCTCTTGCCTTCGGCGGCCAGCCGCGCGAGCAGCGGCGCCGGCTGCCAGAAGTCGGCGTCGTCGTTCGGGTTCCTGGCGAAGCGCTTCATCGCCGCGACCACGTTGTAGAGGCCCACCGTGTCGGCGTAGCACATCGGCCCGCCGCGGTGCAGCGGGAAGCCGTAGCCGGTGAGATACACCACGTCGATGTCGGAGGCGCGCAGCGCGATGCCCTCGTCGACGATCCGCGCGCCCTCGTTGACCAGCGCATAGACCAGCCGGTGGACGATTTCGTCGCTGTCGATCCGGCGCGGCGCGATGCCGAGTTCGGCGCGGTGCTTCTCGATCATCTCGACGACCGCGGCCGAAGGCTTCGGCTTGCGCTGCCCGGGCGCGTAGTCGTACCAGCCGGCGCCGGTCTTCTGGCCGAAGCGGCCCATCTCGCACAGCAGGTCGGCGGTCTTGCTGTAGCGGACATCCGGCTTCTCTCTATAGCGGCGCTTGCGGATCGCCCAGCCGATGTCGTTGCCGGCCAGGTCGCCCATGCGGAACGGGCCCATCGCGAAGCCGAATTTCTCGGCCGCCTGGTCGACCTGCTCGGGCGTGCAGCCTTCATCGAGCAGGAAGCCCGCCTGGCGGATGTACTGCTCGATCATCCGGTTGCCGATGAAGCCGTCGCAGACACCCGAGACGACGCAGGTCTTCTTGATCTTCTTGCCGAGCGCCATGACGGTCGCCAGCACGTCGACCGCCGTCTGCGCGCCGCGAACCACCTCGAGCAGCTTCATGACGTTGGCCGGGCTGAAGAAGTGCATCCCGATCACGTCCTGCGGCCGCCGGGTGAAGCCGGCGATGCGATTCACGTCGAGCGTCGAGGTGTTGGTCGCGAGAATCGCGCCGGGCTTCATCACCTCGTCGAGCTTCCTGAACACCTGCTCCTTGACGCCGAGTTCCTCGAACACCGCCTCGATCACCAGGTCGGCGTCGCCGAGGGCCGCGTAGTCGAGCGTCGTCGAAAGCAGGCCCATGCGCTGGTCGAGCTCGGCCGGCTTCATCTTGCCCTTCCTGACGCGCGCCTCGTAGTTGCCGCGCATCGTCGCCGTGCCGCGATCGAGCGCTTCCTGCTTCGTCTCCAGCATCACCACCGGCAGGCCGGCGTTGAGGAAGTTCATCGCGATGCCGCCGCCCATCGTGCCGGCGCCGATCACCGCCACCTTGCGCACCGGGCGCAGCGGCGTGTCGGCCGGCACGTCGGGAATCTTGCTCGTCGCCCGCTCGGCCATGAAGGCATGGCGCAGCGCCTTCGACTCGGGCGTCAGCATCAGGTTGAGGAACAGCTCGCGCTCGAGCTTCATGCCTTCGTCGAACTTCATCTTGCTCGACGCGGCGACCGCCTCAACGCATTTCAGCGGCGCCGGGAAGTTGGCCGACATCGCGCCCACGGTGTTGCGCGCGAACTGCAGGAAGGCCGGCGCGTTGGCATGCTGCACCGCCAGGTTGCGCACCAGCGGCAGCGGTCGCTGGGCCGCCACGCTGCGCGCGAACTCGATCGCGCCATCGAGCAGGTCGCCTTCGATCAGGCGATCGAACAGCTTCTGGCCCGGCGCGCCGGCGAGCATCTCGCTGGGCACGGTCTTGCCGCTGACGATCATGTTGAGCGCGGTCTCCAGCCCCAGCACCCGCGGCAGCCGCTGCGTTCCCCCCGCCCCGGGCAGCAGCCCGAGCTTGACTTCGGGCAGCGCCACCTGGGTGCCGGCCGAAACCACCCGGTAGTGGCAGCCGAGCGCCAGCTCGAGCCCGCCGCCCATGCAGACGCTGTGGATCGCCGCGACCACCGGCTTGGCCGAGCCCTCGAGGGTGCGGATGACGTTCAGCAGGTTCGGCTCGGCGACCATCTTCGGCGTGCCGAATTCGCGGATGTCGGCCCCGCCCGAGAACGCCTTGCCGGCGCCGGTGATGACGATCGCCTCGACCGCTGCGTCGTCGCCGGCGCGCGAGATGCCGTCGGCAATGCCGAGCCGCGTCGCGTGGCCGAGGCCGTTGACCGGCGGGTTGTCGAGCGTGATCACGGCGACCGAGCCATGCAGTTGGTAGTTCGCACTCATCGGTGTCCTTCGAAGCGGGGGCTGCGACCGATTCTAGAGAGCGGTCCCTCGCCCGGGCCGGTCAGACGGCAAGCCAGCCCTGGCGAATGTCCGCCGCCGCCCGAAGTTCATCGGGCGTGCCGTCGAAAACGATGCGCCCGCCGCCGAGCACGCAGCAACGGTCCGAGATCTGCAACGCGATCGCCAGCTTCTGCTCGACCAGCAGCACCGCGACGCCGCGCTCGCGCAGCTGCAGCAGGGTTGCAGCGACCAGCTCGACGAGTTGCGGCGCCAGGCCCTCGGTGGGTTCGTCGATCAGCAGCAGTTCGGGATTGCCCATCAGGCAGCGGCCGATCGCCAGCATCTGCTGCTCGCCACCGGAGAGCACGCCGGCCGGCCGCTTGCGGCAGTCGTGCAGACGCGGGAACAGGCGGTAGACCTCGGCGGTGTTCCACGGGCCGGCCTGGCGCGGCCGGCCGGGCTTTTCTCCCAGCAGCAGGTTCTGCTCGACGCTCAGCGTCGGGAACACGTCGCGGCTTTCGGCGACATAGCCGACACCGCGGCGGGCGATCGCGAAAGGCGGCAGGCCGAGCAGCGAGCCACCGCGCCAGGCCACGGCGCCCTGCGCCGCCACCAGCCCGGCAACGGCCTTCAAGGTGGTCGTGCGCCCCGACCCGTTGCGGCCGAGGAGGCTGACGATCCGGCCCGGCTCGACGGTGAACGAAACGCCGCGCAGCACGGGAGCGAGGCCGTAGCCGGCGCTCAGGCGTTCGACCTGCAGCATCTCAGCAATCGTCTGCGACGCCGGCGCCGGCCAGCGCGCCGAGATACGCCTCGCGCACCGCCGGGTCGGCGCGCACCGCCGCCGGCTCGCCGCAGGCGATCAGCCGCCCGCCGGCGAGCACCGCCACCCGCTCGGCGAGGTCGAAGACGACCGACATGTCGTGCTCGATCATCAGCAAGCGTCCGCCCGGCGCTGAAGGCGCGGATCGCGTCGATCATGCGCAGCGTTTCGCTGCGGCTCAGCCCAGCCGTCGGCTCGTCGAGCAGCAGCACGCCGGCACCGGCCACCACCGTCAGGCCGAGTTCCAGCCGGCGCTGCTCGGCGTAGCTCAGCTCGCCTGCAGGCTGCTCGCGCCGCGCCGCAGCGAACTCCAGCTGGTCGAGCACCGCGTCGACACGCGCGGTCAATTCGCCCATCCGCGACAGCGGTCGCCAGAAGGCGGCGCGACGGCCCGGTGCCGCCAACGCGGCGCAACGCAGGTTGTCGCGCGCCGACAGCCGCGCGAACAGCCGGCTGACCTGGAAGCTGCGCGCCAGGCCGCATCGGTGGATGCGTTGCGGCGTCCAGCCATCGATGCGCTTGCCGTGCAGCCGGATCTCGCCGCCAGTCGGTGCAAAACGGCCGCTCACCAGGTCGAACAGCGTCGACTTGCCCGCGCCGTTCGGGCCGATCAGCGCCATCCGCTCGCCGGCTGCGATCTGCAGGTCGATGCCGTGGAGCACCGGCGTGACGCCGAAGCGGTGCGCCACGCGGCGCAGCTCGACCGCCGGCGCGGCAGCAGCAGCCCCGCCAGCGGCGCCAGGCGTCATGGCTTGCCTCCGTCGCACGACGCTGCTGCGCGTCGACGGCGGCTGAGGCACCACAGCGCCGCGCCGCCTGCGAGCAGCAGCCCGATCACGATCCACGCGCCAGCGCTCGGCTCTGAGGCGCCCTGCCCCGTGCCACCGGCGGTGGCATGCCGGTAGACCAGCTCGATCGCGCCGACGCTCCCGGCCAGTAGAAGGGCGGCTGCGGTGTTCGCCGCGTGGCGCGCTCGGGCGCGCCCGGGCGTCCTCTTCGCCTGTGCGCTTGCGCAGGCGCAGCAAACCGCCGGCAATTCCATCGGGTGCCCGCAGCACCACGGCAATGAAGATCAGGCCGAGGTAGAGCAGCGCCGCATCGCTCCAGCGTCCGAGCAGCGTCGGCGCCAGGCCCATCAGCACGCCGCCGATCACCGGCCCGAGGAACACCGACGTGCCGCCGATCACCGTGAAGAGCAGGATCGCGCCCGAGCGCGCGCTGCCGAGCAGCTCGCTGCTGACATGTTCGAGCAGGATCGCCGACAGCCCGCCCGACACGCCGGCGAAGAAGCCCGCGATGACGAAGGCCGCCCAGCGGATGCGCCGCGGGTCGAAACCGATGAAGGCGACCCGGTCGGCGTTGTCGCGCACCGCATTCAGCAGCCGGCCGAGCGGCGTGCGGCCGAAGGCGGCGATCGCCACGGCGCAAAGCACCGTGTAGCAGGCGATCAGCGCGTAGACGTCGACCCGGTCCCAGCCGATGCCGAACAGCGCCGTGCCACGTGTCCGGTCGGCCGAAATGCCCTGCTCGCCGCCGAAGAAACCGCCGAAGGTCAGCGCCGCCGCATGCACCAGCTCGCCGATGGCGAGCGTCACCATGGCGAAGGCGCTGCCGGCGCGCCGCGTCGCCAGCCAGCCGAGCAGCGCCGCGCTGGCCAGCCCGGCCGCGCCGCCGACCAGCGGCAGCAGCGGCAGCGGCAGCGCGCCGCCCGGGCCGTACGCGTTGAGCGCATGGATCGCGGCGAAGGCCCCGAGGCCGCTGTAGACCGCATGGCCGAAGCTCAGCATGCCGCCCTGCCCCAGCAGGAGGTTGAACGACAGGCAGGCGATGACCGCAATGCCGGCCTGCGACAGCAGGGTGATGACCAGGTCGCTGCCGAAGATCGCCGGTGCCGCCATCAGCAGCGCCGCCGCGGCGCCCACGCCGAGCAGCCGCACGCCGGGCCAGCGAAGCGTCAAGGCGTGCGCGCGCCGAGCAGCCCGTTCGGGCGCACCAGCAGCACGACCAGCAGCAGCAGGTACGGCGACATCGGTGCAACCTGCGCCAGGGTCAGCTGCTGCCAGGCGGGCGAAGCGCTTGCCGGGCCCGCGCCGCTGTCGGCAAGCGCCGGCAACAGGCCGAGCATGGCGGCAATCGGCTGGTCGAAGGCGACGGCGAAGGTCTGCAACAGGCCGATCAGCAGCGCCGCGACGAAGGCACCGGCGAGCGAGCCCATGCCGCCGACCACCACCACCACGAAAACGACCGAACCCACGGCCGCGGCCATTGTCGGCTCGGTGACGAAGGTGCTGCCTCCCACCACCCCGGCCCAGCCGGCGAGCGCCGATCCGGCGCCGAAGACCAGCATCCGGATTCGCGGCAGGTCGTGGCCGAGCGCCTCGACGGCCTGCGGATGCGTCAGCGCGGCCCGGATCACCAGGCCGATCCGGCTGGCGGCGAGCAAGGCCCAGAGCGCAAGCAGCATCGCCAGGGCGACGACGGCGATCATCGCGCGCGTGGCCGGAAACGGCGCGCAAGCCACCGCGGGTGCGCGGCAAAGCTCGCCTGCAGCCCCCCAGACCCAGCCGAGGCCCTGGCCAGACGCCTGCACCAGCGTCAGCAACGGGCCGCGCAGTAGTTCGGGCGGCTGGAAGTCGAGTGGCGACCGCCCCCACACCAGCTGGGCCGCCTCGACGATCACATAGCCCACGCCGAAGGTCAGCAGCAGCTCGGCAAGGTGACCCCGCGCACGCCGCAGCAGGGCCCACTCGAAAGCCGCTCCGAGCGCACCGACTGCCAGCGGCGCCAGCAGCATCGCCGGCCAGAAGCCGATGCGTCCGGCGATTTCGTGGCCGAGGTAGGCACCGAGCAGGTAGAACGCCGCGTGCGCGAAGTTCAGCACGCCCATCAGGCTGAAGGTCAGCGTCAGCCCCGCGCCGAGGACGAACAGCAGCAGGCCGTAGCTCAGGCCGTTGAGCGTCGAAAGAAGGAAGTGCACCATCGCCAAGCCGGAAATCGGCCGCGAGCCTACACCGCGGCCCGCGAACCGCCGCCGCTTGACCCGGGCTCGCGCTTGCGCATACTGTCCACGCCGCCTGCAAGGCACCGAGAGCGCCACGATGAAAGACTTCTTCATCAGCTACAACGCCAAGGACAGGCAGTGGGCCGAATGGATTGCCTGGCAGCTCGAGGCGAACGGCTACAGCGTGGTGATCCAGGCCTGGGACTTCGGCCACGGCGGCAACTTCGTCCTCGACATGCAGCGCGCGATCGAAGGTTCCGGGCGCACGCTGCTCGTGCTTTCGCCCGACTTCCTGGCGTCGCGCTTCACCGCGCCGGAATGGGCGGCGGCCTTCGCACGCGATCCGACCGGCAGCGGCGGCCTGCTGCTGCCGGTGCGGGTGCGCAATTGCCAGCCGACCGGATTGCTGGCGCAGCTGGTCTACGTCGACTTCGTCGGCCTGAAAAGCCGCGACGAAGCGCGCCAGCGGCTGCTCGTCGCCGCGGCGAATGCCAGGCAGCGGCCGGAGGTCGAACCCGGCATGCCGCAGCCCGAAGCCGGTGCCGACGAGACGCAAAGCCCGGCGCTGACCGGCCCCGAGCCGCCCTGGCCGCCCTCGCTGCGGCTGGCGGGCGGGGTGCTGCGCCACCTGCTCGTCCATGCCGCCGTCGGCTTCGCCGTCGCGCTCGCCGTGTACAGCTACCTGCGCCATGCCATGCCGAGCTGGCCCGACGCCGGCCTGCTCTTCTTCTCGCTCGTCTGGGGCGTGTTCGCGGTGGTGGTGTTTGCCATCGGTGCGCGCTTGTGGCGGCGGCGGCAGCGCCTGGCGGGGAGCCGCGCATGAGCACGGCCATGCAGCGACCGCCGCTTCCTTGCGGCCGCAGCGTCCCGGCAGCCGTGCAGGCCCCGGTGCTTGCGCCGCGCTTGATCCTGCCGCGTTCCCGCCCGGGCGCCGCGTGGATGTGCCGGATCGTCATGGCCGCGCTCTGCGGCAGCGCCTGCACGATGGCCGCTGCTGCGGCACCTGCGGCAGAGCGACGCTTGGCCGAGGCACAGGCCCGCTACGACGCGCTTTCCGCGCTGCAGACACAGCTCGTCCGCGTCGGCGAGAGCACCCGCTCGCTTCAGAGCCGGTTGCGCACATTGGACGAGCAGCGTCGGACGGCAGCCCGCCGGCATGCCGCAGCCAGCGACGCGCTGGTCCCTCTGGCCACCTGCCTGCCGCAATGGCAAGCCGCCGCGGCTGAAATCGGCTCCCGGGTCGACGCGCAGGCCGAAGCGGCCGCGGCGACGCGGCGCGCCGCCGCAGTCGTCGCAAGCGCCGCCCCCGAAGCGCTGCTTGCGGCCGCCGCTGTTGCAGACCGTGCCGCCGACCGGCGCGCCGCTGCCGAGCGGGCGCTCGCCGAAGCCGAGCAGCGACTCGATACCACCGCCGGCGCGTGCGACTCGCAGCTGCAGGTCGCGTCCCGCACGATCGCCCAGACGCTTGCCGAAGACGCCGAGCTGGGCCGCCGCGCGGGGCAGCTCGAAGCGGACACGCGCTCGTTGCGCGAGCGCTTCGTCGCAGCCGACCAGGCGGTGCAGGACGCTGCCCGGCGGCGCTGGTTGCCGGCAGCGGTGGAGCCGCGGCTGCCAGCGGGCACGGCGGTCGCGCAGTTGCAGCAGACGCTCGCAGCGCGGCCGCTGCCACCCGCCGCGCTGGCGGTCGGCCCGCACGAGGCGATGCGCTCAGCCGGCGCGGCGATCGCCGAGTTGGCCGAGACGGTGTTGCGCCTGCAGGATGCCTCGGCCTACGCGCTGTTGATGACCGACGACGCCGCGGGCTGCAGCTCGACCGCCTGCCGCGCGTTGCTTGCCGAGAACGCCGACCGCGCCGAGCGTCTGGTCCGGAGCGAGGCGGCACTCGCCGATCGCCGGCAGCGCCTGGCGAGTGCGTCCGCATCGCTCGGCGCCGACTTGCTCGGCCCCCGGCGCAGCGCGATCGAGGCAGCGGCTTCGCGGGTCGCAATCGCTCGATCCGGCGCTGGCCGCGGCGATTGCCGAGGCCAGCGGGCTTGCCGAGGCGATCGCCAACGCGACCGCCGAACGCGAGCGGCGGGTCGACACGGCCGCCGCAAAGGCTTTCGACGATGTCGCAGCAGCCGGCGGCAATGCCGAGCCAGTTGCCGGCGGCCGTGCAGGACCGAGCGCGGCCATGCACGCCGCGGCGCCCCCGCTTGCCGGCAGCTCGGCGGCGCCGCTGCTGCGTGACCACGCCTACGACGCGCTGACCGAGTGGAACGGCGAGCGGGCGGGCTTCGGCGCCTATACCTATGTGGTGCTCGGCCGGGGCGCCGACCGGCTTTCCCCCGAGGTTGCTCGCCGCCTCGACCGGGTCGTCGCGGTGTTGAAGCGCGGCGCTCGCGACGCGGCGCAGGTGTCTGCCGAAGAGGCGCCGAACATCAACCTGGTCTGCATTCCGACGCTGAAGGCAATGCTCGGCAACGCCGGTTCGCCGGCGCAAAGCTACCACGACGACCTCGGCAAGCAGCTGCTCGCACGCAGCCCGGGAAACCTGTTCGCCCGGCGCGAACTGGTCATGCGCATGCAGGCGTCGCAGGGCCCGATCCTGATCACGCTGCCGAAACGCATTGCCGATGCGCGCAGCGACACGCCGATGCTGCTGGCCGACCTGGGCAGCTATCCCGACGACGCGATCGACGACCTGGTCACCGGCTACAAGGGCGATCTGCTGAGCGACTTCCCGCGGCTGCAGGCGCTGTGGAGGCCGCCGGCGGTGCAGCGCGTCGCGCTGACGATGATCCGTCTGGCCACCGATGCCGGCGTGCTGGCGATGAGCGTCTTGCCGAGCGCCCAGGCGCGACCGGCACCCCCCGGCCGCTGAACACGCTCGGGCCGGGCGGATCGGGCCGCCCGCCAGGCGCGCGCGTCAGTCGACGTCGTCGGTCGGCAGCCGGTAGCCCGCAAACTGCTCGCGCAGCCGCAGCTTGTGGATCTTGCCGGTCGCGGTGTGGGCGATCTCGTCGACGAAGACCACATCGTCCGGCCACTGCCAGCGCGGTACGCGGCCGTCGAAGTGCGCCCGCATGGCGTCGCGGTCGAGCTCGGCGCCCGGCTTCCTGACGACCACCAGCAGCGGTCGCTCACCCCACTTGGCATGGCTGCAGGCGATGACGGCCGCCTCGCGCACGCCGGGGTGGCCGATCGCAATGTTCTCCAGCTCGATCGAGCTGATCCATTCGCCGCCCGACTTGATGACGTCCTTGCTGCGGTCGGTGATCTGCATGTAGCCGTCGGCGTCGATCGTTGCCACGTCGCCGGTCGGAAACCAGTCGCGGCCCTCGACCTCGACCAGCGGCGATTGCTCGCCCCGGTGGTAGCGCTCGATGACCCACGGGCCGCGCACCAGCAGGTTGCCACTGGTCGCGCCGTCCCAGGGCAACGGCTGCAGGTCGTCGTCGACGATCAGCATGTCGACGCCGCAGAGCGCCTTGCCCTGCGTCTGCAGGATGCGCTGCTGCTCGGCTTGCGAAAGCCCGACGTGCCGGGCTTTCAGCCGCGCCAGCGTGCCGAGCGGCGACATTTCGGTCATTCCCCAGGCATGGATGACCTCGACGCCGAGTTCGTCGTGCAGCGTTCGCATCAGCGCCGGCGGGCAGGCCGAGCCGCCGATGACCGTGCGCCTGAAGGTCGAGAAGCGCAGCTTGTTCCGCAGCACGTGGTCGACCAGGCCCATCCAGACCGTCGGCACACCGGCGCTGAAGGTCACCTGCTCGGCCTCGAACAGGTCGTAGAGCGAGGCACCGTCGAGAAACGGCCCCGGCAGAACCAGCTTGGCGCCGACCAGCGGCACCGAATACGGCAACCCCCAGGCGTTGACATGGAACATCGGCACCACCGGCAGAATCACGTCCCTGGCCGAGCACGCCATGCCGTCCGGCAAGGCCGCGGCAAAGGCATGCAGCAGCGTCGAGCGGTGGCTGTAGACGGCGCCCTTCGGATTGCCGGTGGTTCCCGAGGTGTAGCAAATGCTCGAGGCGGCGTTCTCGTCGAAAGCCGGCCAAAGAAAGTTGCCGTCTTCGGCATCGAGCAGGTCCTCGTAGCAGAGCAGCCCCGGCAGCGCGGTCGACGCGGGGAAATGCGCCCGGTCGGTCATGACGACGAAATGCTCGACCGACGGCAGCTGCAGCGCCAGCTTCTCGACCAGCGGCAGCAGGTCGGGGTCGAAAAATACCAGGCGGTCGGCGGCGTCGTTGGCGATCCAGGCGATCTGCTCCGGGAAAAGCCGCGGATTGATCGTGTGGCAGACCCGTTCCGACCCCGACGTCGCGTAGTAGAGCTCGAGGTGGCGGTAGCCGTTCCAAGCCAGCGTGCCGACGCGGTCGCCAGCCTGGCAACCGAGCCGCGACAGCGCCTGCGCCAGCCGGCGCGAACGCCGCTCGATTTCGCGCCAGTTGCTGCGATGGATGTCACCTTCGACGCGTCGCGAAACCACTTCGGTATCGCCCGAATGCCGCGCCGCATGCACCAGCAGCGACGAGATCATCAGCGGCATCTGCATCATCTGGCCCATCAGCGGCATGGCGACTCCTGGAGGGTCTCGACGGCAAGCAGGTTGCACCAAGTGGTGCTGCCAAGCCGGCGTGCATTTTCTCCGAGGCTGCAGCCAGCGATCCGACCCGGGGGACGGCCGCACACACGCCGGCACGCAGCGGCAGGTTGCGACGTGCGCGAAGAAGCGGGAGGCAAGGTTGCTAGGAGCCAGTTTCCCGGGCAACCGTCGACCCGCTATCCTCCCAACCGCCGCCTGAACTGATTGACTCGATGAAACTGCTGTTCGACTTTCTGCCGATCGTCCTGTTCTTTGCCACGTTCCGCTATGCGGAAGCGCACAAGGAGCAAGCGGCGCAATTTGCGTCGGAGCATTTCGGATTTCTCGTTTCCGGCGGAGCCGTCTCGTCCAACAATGCCGCCGTCCTTCTGGCCACGTTGGTGGTGATTCTCGCCACGCTGACGCAGATTGGCTATCTGCTTGCCCGCCGCCGGAAGATCGACACCATGCTGTGGGTCAGTCTCGCGCTGGTGGTGGTTCTCGGCGGCGCGACGATCTGGTTTCACAACGAGACCTTCATCAAGTGGAAGCCGAGCGTCCTTTATTGGGCCATGGGGCTGAGCCTGTGGCTCAGCCAGTTGTTCTTCGGCAAGAACCTGATCCGCTCGCTGATGGGCGCACAGCTGGAGCTGCCGGCGGCAGCCTGGCAGCGGCTCAACTTCGCCTGGGTCGGATTCTTCGGCCTGATGGGGTTGCTCAACCTTTACGTCGCCTACAGCTTCAGCACATCGACCTGGGTCAATTTCAAATTGTTCGGCGGCCTCGGATTGATGCTGCTGTTCACGCTTCTGCAGGCCCTCTATATCAGTCGTCATGCGAGTGACGATGCCGAAGGCGATGCGCAGCTGCCATCCTCGCGCACCCCATGAGTGTTTCAGCAGACGAAATCGAGACGGCCCTCGCCGAGGCCTTCGCACCGGCCGAGTTGGCGGTTCAGGACGACAGCCACCTGCATGCCGGCCATGCCGGCGCCCGTGAAGGTCGCCACTTCAGCGTGCGGCTGGTGAGCAGCCGCTTTGCAGGACTCGGCCGCGTAGCCCGGCATCGCCTCGTTTATGATGCCCTCGCGCCCCTGATGAAGAGCGGCATTCACGCCCTTGCCATCGACGCCCGTGCTCCTGACGGAAGCTGATTGGCCGCGGACTGCCCGCCGCCCTCTCCGTTGCGTCCCACCACCGTTCTGCTTCTGACTTTGCCCATGAGAAATCTGTCCGCCATCGCCTCCTCGATTGCCATGGCGACCTGCGTCGCTGCCACTGTCATGCTGCCGGCGCAGGCGCAGAACATCGCCGTCGTCAACGGCAAGGCGGTGCCGAAGGCGCGAATCGATGCGCTGGTTGCGCAGGCCACCCGCCAGGGCCAGCCGATAACGCCGGAGCTCGAGGCCCAGGTTCGCGACGAGGTGGTGATGCGCGAGATGTTCATCCAGGAAGCCGAGCGCCGTGGACTGACCGCCAGCGCCGATTTCCGCACGCAAATGGAGCTGGCCCGTCAGGCGATCCTGATTCGCGAGCTTTTCTCCGACTACCAGAAGAAGAACCCGGTCGCACCAGCCGACCTCAAGGCCGAGTACGACAAGTTCAAGGCCATGGCCGGCGGCGGCACCGAGGTGCGTGCACGGCACATCCTGGTCGAGAAGGAAGAGGACGCCAAGCAGCTGACCGCCAAGATCAAGGCCGGCGAGAGTTTCGAGGAACTGGCGAAGAAGAATTCGAAGGACCCGGGCTCGGCAGTCAACGGCGGCGACCTCGACTTCGCGAGCCCGGCTTCGTACGTTCCGGAATTCGGCCAGGCGCTCACCAAGCTGAAGAAGGGCGAGGTCACCGAAGCGCCGGTGAAGACGCAATTCGGCTATCACATCATCAAGCTCGAGGACACCCGGGTTGCCGCCTTTCCCGCCTTCGAGGAAGTCAAGCCGCAGATCGAGCAGCGCCTGATGCAGCAAAAGATGACGCAGTTCCGCGACGAAGTCCGCTCGAAGGCACGTACCGACTACAAGTTCTCGCAGTAGGCCGGCGCGGCGGGTACACAAGTCAGGGGCGCGCAGGCGCCCCTTCTTCATGGCGCGGCGCACCGGCCGGCCGGGCTGTTATTCGATCAGGCGCCCGGCTTCGATGTGCAGCTGCCGATCGCAGCGTTCGGCAATCGTCCGGTCGTGGGTCACCAGCACCAGGGTGGTGCCGGCGTCGCGGTTGAGTTCGAACATCAGCTCCATGATCCGGCCGCCGGTTGCGAAGTCGAGGCTGCCGGTCGGCTCGTCTGCCAGCAGGACGGCGGGCTGCACGACAAATGCCCGGGCCAGCGCGACGCGCTGCTGTTCTCCGCCCGACAGCACCTTCGGGTAGTGGCGCAGCCGCTCACCGAGGCCAACCCGCTGCAGCATCTCGGTGGCCTGCACCCGCGCCGAGTTGCGGCCCTGAAGCTCGAGCGGCAGCATGACGTTTTCCAGCGCATTCAGATTGCCGAGCAACTGGAAGCTCTGGAAGACGAAGCCGAGCTGCGCCGCACGGACACCGGCACGGGCATCCTCGTCGAGCGCGAACAGGTCGGTGCCGGCGAGCCGCACCGTGCCTTCGCTGGGCGTGTCGAGACCGGCCACGATCGACAGCAACGTGCTCTTTCCCGAGCCGGAGGCGCCGACGATCGCCGCGGATTCCCGAGTCGCCAGCCGGAAATCGATGCCGTCGAGAATCGTCAGCCAGCCACTGGCATCCTGGACACGCTTGCTGAGGTTTTCGACGGCGATGAGGGCTTCGGACATGTTGTGCACGCGAGAGGCTGGCGGGGAACGCCGGGACGGCCGCCGCACTCTAGCAATCGGCCAACCCCCGCGCATGGCTGCGCATCGACACGAAGGTAAAGCTTTGACCCTGCTGGACAACAAGAATGATTTGGCGCCGTCTCCCCGCCGGCGTGAATGGCTTGCCCGCGTGGCGGGATTGGGGGCGTCGCTGCTGTGGGGTGTCCGAGCGATGGCCGCGACGCGCCCGGCACGCATCCTCGTTGTCGGCGACAGCCTTTCGGCCGAATACGGCATCCGGCGCGGCAGCGGCTGGGTCGAGCTGCTTCGCCAGCGCCTCGCCGAGGAAAAGATCGCTGCGGAGGTGATCAACGCCAGCATCAGCGGCGAGACCACGTCGGGCGGCCTAGCGCGCCTGCCCGCGCTGCTGCGCCAGCACCGGCCGACGCATGTCGTCATCGAGCTGGGCGGCAACGACGCACTGCGTGGCCTGCCGCTCGACATGACCGGCCGCCATCTGCGCGAAATCACTCGGCTGGCATCGAGCGCCGGCGCGCGGGTGCTGCTCCTCGGCATGCAGCTGCCGCCGAACTACGGCCGGCGCTACGGCGAGGAGTTCGCGGCGCTCTATGCCGATGCGGCCAAGCCCGGTGCGACGCTGGTGCCGTTCTTTCTCAAGGGCGTGGCCGACGTGCCCGACGCCGAGAGCTACTTCCAGGCCGACCGGATTCACCCACGCGAGTCGGCCCAGGGCAAGCTGCTCGACAACGTCTGGCCGGCGCTGCGGCCGCTTCTGCGCTGACCGGCGGCGCCCGGTCGGTGCGTCGCTTCAGCGCGAGCCACCGCCCAGCTCGGGGAAAAGCACGCTGCTGAAGCCGAAGCGGCTGAAGTCGCGGATTCGCATCGGATAGAGCACGCCGGCCAGGTGGTCGCACTCGTGCTGAACGACGCGTGCGTGGAAACCGGTGGCCTCCCGCTCGGTGCGTTGGCCCTCGGCATCGAAGCCGCGATAAAGAATGTGGGTGTGGCGCGGCACGCTGCCACGCAGGCCGGGGATCGACAGACAGCCCTCCCAGCCCTCTTCCAGATCGTCGGAAAGCACGACGATCTCCGGGTTGACGAGCACGGTCCGCGGCACCGGCGGCGCGTCCGGGTAGCGCGCGGACCGCGCAAAACCGAACGCCACCACGGCCAGATCGACGCCGATCTGCGGCGCGGCGAGACCCACCCCGCCTTCTGCTTGCATGGTCTCGAACAGGTCCTCGACCAGACCGCGCAGCTCGGGCGTGCCGAAATCCTCGACCGGCCTCGCTCGAAGCAGCAGGCGGGGGTCGCCCATCTTGAGTACAGGGCATGTGGCCATCGGTGTGACTTTCTCCACTTGTTGCAGGGAGTTGACGTTCGGCAGTCGTTACCCGTCGTTACGCGGTATTCGCAGGGTCGCGTAGGAGAATTCCCCACGCGGCAGTCGGTAAGAAAGCTGCGAGCCTTCCTCACCATTGTCTGCGGCGCGCTCGAAAGGCGACGGCCGACAGGCAAAAGGATACCGATGTTGAATCCGCTGCCTGCTGGACGACCTGCCCGAACGTGCTCCAAGAAACACGTTGCCGCGGGTGTTCGGAGGGCCTCCCGGTTCGTCGGTGCGCTGACCCTGGGCATGGTCGGCCTCGCCGGCGCCCGAGTCGCGCTGGCGTCGCCAACCGAGCAGTTCGAGATGCCGGTGACGTTCCGCACCAGCCCGGCCCCGGTCGACAACGGCAAGAGCATTCGCGATCTCACCAGCTGGCGCAGCGTCGAGGACTATTCGCACACGATCGGGTTGTACCGCCAGCTGACGCGCGCCGTGGTCTCGCTCGAAGGCGAGCTGCTCGCGTTCGGCACGGCGGCGCTCCTGCGGCCGACTCGCGCCAGCCTCGACATTTCCACGGATCACCATATCTACGTCGGCAGCGAGTTCCCGCCCGGCAGCTGCCAGTACGAAAGCGCGCTCGAGCACGAGCGCATGCACGAGCAGATTCATGTCGAGACGGTCGAAGCGCTGCTGCCGGATATCGAACGCGAAGTCCGCGCACAGTTGCGCGCCGTACCGACCAACCCGCGCATCCCGCTCCGCGATCAGCTTGCCGACGCAGCGCATCGCGCCGGCGCGCTGGTCCGGCAGATGATCGCCGAGCGCACCAGTGCGCTGCACGCCGAATTCGACTCGCCAGCCGAATACGAGCGCGTTCAGGCCGCATGCGGCGGCGCCATGGGACAGACGCGTCGTACCGCGGACGCAGGTGGTCATCGCCACTAGCCACAAGCGCCCTCGCAGCGTGATTTGGATCACGACTCGTGCGCCCGCAGAGCCCTACAACGCCGAAGTTCGTGTTTAAAGTCTCGCTTCGTCGTTAGTCGCTGCTTTTCGGCTACAGATGGTGCAAAACTGCACGATATGTGCGGCTCAGCGCCGCAATAATGCAGCCATCAGCCGTTGTGTACAGGTACACGACGTCCCTCACCTCTCGGAAGGTTTGCCATGCCCATCATTCTTCAGACCAAGCAAGGTCGTGTCACCGGTATCTGGGGTTCGGCCCGCATCAAGGGTGACGATGGCGAGTGGCGGCCCCTGAAGATCGGCGAGATGGTGATGCAGGGCGACGAGGTACTGACCTCGCAGAACGGTATCGTCCAGCTCAATCCCGATGCAGTGGCCACGGCGGTAGTCGACTACGAAAGCCTCGAGCCCACGGCAGCAGGTGCCAACGGGGCATCGCTCGGCGACGGTCTTCGTGTCGACCGCATCGTCGAGAACATCACGCCGGCGTCGCTGGAGTTGGCCCCGGTTCTGACGGCAACGCCCCAGTTCGAGACCTTCATCGGGCAGAGGGTGGCAGGTCCGCAAATCATCATTCCGGACTTGAACGACGTCCCGGATGGTCCGGGCGTACCGGACGCGGGGGTTGTTCCCGGCGACAACAGCGTGCGCGAGGCAGCGCCGCCAGTGTCTGGAACCATTCAGATCGTTGCACCGAATGGCATCCTGGTGGTGACTGTCGCCGACGTCAGCCTGACGCCCGAGCGGTTGGCTACGCTGGCCACAACGCCCGAGATCATTACCACGACCGAAGGCACGCTCACGCTGACCAACTTCGATCTGCCGAGCAGCACGATCACTTACGAATACAAGGCGCCGGCGAAGACCGATCCAGCTGGCGTTCTCGACACGATCCCGGTGACGGTAGTCGACCAGCGCGAGCAGGCAGTCACCGACACCCTCGACATCCTGATCACCGACACCGGTCCGGTTGCTGCGCCCGATCGCAACGCCGTGAAGGAAGACACGACGCTTGTCGCCACCGGCAACGTTGTCAGCAATGACACACTCGGCGCCGACCCCGCAGCGGTCTCGGCCGTGATCGGCACCGCGCCCGGCGCGGTTGGCGGCAACACCCCGGGGCAGTACGGCACCCTCGTCGTCGGTCCTGCCGGGAACTACACCTACACCCTCGAAAACGCCCTGCCTGCCGTCCAGGGGCTTCTTGAAGGCCAGTCGCTTACCGACACCTTCAGCTACACCCTGACCGACACCGACGGCAGCAGCTCGACCGCAACGCTCACCGTGAGGATCGACGGCACGAGCGAAGGCCCGCCGATCATCGTGACGCCCGACACGCGGACGGTGACCGAAGCCGGGCCGCCGGTCAGTGGCACCTTCCAGGTCATCGCGCCGGACGGTCTCGCGACGCTGACGGTGGGAGGCGTGACCTTTACCTTGGAAGAGCTGTCGCAGCTTTCCCGCACCGCTGCTCCCGGGGCAGCGCCCCGGCCTGGGGCGCAAGCCATCGACCCGGCCGTCGGCGCCATCATTCCGACACCGGAAGGAACGCTGAAGCTGACGTCGTTCGACCCGGCCACCGGTGTCGTCGGCTATTCGTACTCGGCCCCTGCGAAGACCAGCGCAGCGCCTCTGCTCGACTCGATCGCGATTTCGGCGGTCGACCGCGCTGGATCGACCGACAGCGACACGCTGCGCCTGCTGATTACCGATACTGGACCGGTCGCAGCCAACGACGCCAATCAAGTCCGCGAGGACGGTCCGCTGACCGCCGCCGGCAACGTGATCCTGAACGACACCGTCGCTGCCGACACGATCGCCGTCGGCGGTATCGCTGGCGCTGGCGTCGGTACCGTTGGCGGGAACACGGCAGGGGCCTATGGCGCACTCGCCCTGGCGGCCGACGGCACCTATACCTACACGCTGAACAACGATTCGGCGGCGGTGCAGGCGCTCAACGCCGGCCAGTCGCTTGCCGACGTGTTCACCTACACGCTGCGCGACGCGGACGGCAGCACGTCGTTCGCGACATTGACCATCAACATCGCCGGCGCCAACGAAGGCCCGCCAACCGTCACGGTACCGGACCGCAATGGTGTCGAAGCCGGTGAAAACACGGTCATCGAAGCTGGCGCCGCTGGAACGGGCACGATCGAGATCAGTGCGCCGAACGGTCTGCTGATCGTCAGCGTCGGCGGCATGAACTTCACGGCACAGGATCTCGCCAACCTGCAGACGACGCCGGTTCCGATCGACACCGCCGAAGGCAGGCTGGTGCTGACCGGCTATACGCCGACTTCGCCGACCGCCGGTGCGATCTCGTATTCATACTCGGCGCCGGACAAGAACAGCCCGACGCCGGTGCTCGACGCCGTGCCGGTCACGGTTGTCGACAACATCGAACGTGCGGTCAGCGACACGCTCGACATCCGCATCCTCGACACGGTGCCGCTTGCCAACCCGGACACGGGTGCGGTCCGGGAAGACGGCCCGCTCACGACCAGCGGCAATGTCGTCACGAACGACGTGCTCGGCGCCGATCCGGCCGTCGTGTCGGCCGTCACCGGCACCGCTGCCGGCAGCGTCGGCGGCAACACGGCGGGTACCTACGGCACGCTCACGCTTGCCGCCGACGGCAGCTTCACCTACACGCTCGACAACGCGCGGCCTGACGTTCAAGCGCTGCGCGACGGCCAGTCGCTGACCGACAACTTCACGTACACGCTTACCGATCACGACGGCAGCACCTCGCGCACGACCCTGACGGTGACCATCGAAGGCCGCACCGACGGCCCGCCCGACATCCGCGTGCCCGACAAGAACGGCGCCGAAGCGGGCGAGAACACGATCGTCGAAGCCGCACCCGCGGTCACCGGCACGATCGAGATCGAGGCTCCGGACGGTGTTGCAACCGTCACCGTCGGCGGCACCACGCTGACCCCGGCGCAGCTCGCAGCCCTCGGCACCACGCCCGTCACCATCGACACCGGTGAAGGCACGCTGGTGCTCAACGGCTACACGGCCGGCGCCATCAGCTACTCCTACACCGCCCCGGCGCAAAACCACGTCAACGGCCAGCCGATCCTCGACGCCATTCCCGTGCGCCTGGTCGACCTCGCCGGCGCTGTCGACACCGACAGCCTCGACATCCTCATCACCGACACCGGCCCGCAAGCCGTCAACGACACCAACACGGTGCGCGAGGACGGCCCGGTCACGGCCAGCGCCAACGTGCTCGCCAACGACACGCGTGCAGCCGACGGCGGCTCGGTCAGCGCCGTCAACGGTGCAGCCGGCTCGGTCGCCGCGCCCACCGCCGGCACCTACGGCAGCGTCGTCATCAACGCCGACGGCAGCTACACCTACACCCTGAACAACGCCCTGCCGGCGGTTCAGGCGCTGCGCGACGGCCAGTCGCTCAGCGACAGCTTCACCTACACGCTGAGCGACAACGACGGCACCAGCTCGACGGCCACGCTCACCGTGACCATCGAAGGCCGCACCGACGGCCCGCCCGACATCCGCGTGCCCGACAAGAACGGCGCCGAAGCGGGCGAGAACACGATCGTCGAAGCCGCACCCGCGGTCACCGGCACGATCGAGATCGAGGCTCCGGACGGTGTTGCAACCGTCACCGTCGGCGGCACCACGCTGACCCCGGCGCAGCTCGCAGCCCTCGGCACCACGCCCGTCACCATCGACACCGGTGAAGGCACGCTGGTGCTCAACGGCTACACGGCCGGCGCCATCAGCTACTCCTACACCGCCCCGGCGCAAAACCACGTCAACGGCCAGCCGATCCTCGACGCCATTCCCGTGCGCCTGGTCGACCTCGCCGGCGCTGTCGACACCGACAGCCTCGACATCCTCATCACCGACACCGGCCCGCAAGCCGTCAACGACACCAACACGGTGCGCGAGGACGGCCCGGTCACGGCCAGCGCCAACGTGCTCGCCAACGACACGCGTGCAGCCGACGGCGGCTCGGTCAGCGCCGTCAACGGTGCAGCCGGCTCGGTCGCCGCGCCCACCGCCGGCACCTACGGCAGCGTCGTCATCAACGCCGACGGCAGCTACACCTACACCCTGAACAACGCCCTGCCGGCGGTTCAGGCGCTGCGCGACGGCCAGTCGCTCAGCGACAGCTTCACCTACACGCTGAGCGACAACGACGGCACCAGCTCGACGGCCACGCTCACCGTGACCATCGAAGGCCGCACCGACGGCCCGCCCGACATCCGCGTGCCCGACAAGAACGGCGCCGAAGCGGGCGAGAACACGATCGTCGAAGCCGCACCCGCGGTCACCGGCACGATCGAGATCGAGGCTCCGGACGGTGTTGCAACCGTCACCGTCGGCGGCACCACGCTGACCCCGGCGCAGCTCGCAGCCCTCGGCACCACGCCCGTCACCATCGACACCGGTGAAGGCACGCTGGTGCTCAACGGCTACACGGCCGGCGCCATCAGCTACTCCTACACCGCCCCGGCGCAAAACCACGTCAACGGCCAGCCGATCCTCGACGCCATTCCCGTGCGCCTGGTCGACCTCGCCGGCGCTGTCGACACCGACAGCCTCGACATCCTCATCACCGACACCGGCCCGCAAGCCGTCAACGACACCAACACGGTGCGCGAGGACGGCCCGGTCACGGCCAGCGCCAACGTGCTCGCCAACGACACGCGTGCAGCCGACGGCGGCTCGGTCAGCGCCGTCAACGGTGCAGCCGGCTCGGTCGCCGCGCCCACCGCCGGCACCTACGGCAGCGTCGTCATCAACGCCGACGGCAGCTACACCTACACCCTGAACAACGCCCTGCCGGCGGTTCAGGCGCTGCGCGACGGCCAGTCGCTCAGCGACAGCTTCACCTACACGCTGAGCGACAACGACGGCACCAGCTCGACGGCCACGCTCACCGTGACCATCGAAGGCCGCACCGACGGCCCGCCCGACATCCGCGTGCCCGACAAGAACGGCGCCGAAGCGGGCGAGAACACGATCGTCGAAGCCGCACCCGCGGTCACCGGCACGATCGAGATCGAGGCTCCGGACGGTGTTGCAACCGTCACCGTCGGCGGCACCACGCTGACCCCGGCGCAGCTCGCAGCCCTCGGCACCACGCCCGTCACCATCGACACCGGTGAAGGCACGCTGGTGCTCAACGGCTACACGGCCGGCGCCATCAGCTACTCCTACACCGCCCCGGCGCAAAACCACGTCAACGGCCAGCCGATCCTCGACGCCATTCCCGTGCGCCTGGTCGACCTCGCCGGCGCTGTCGACACCGACAGCCTCGACATCCTCATCACCGACACCGGCCCGCAAGCCGTCAACGACACCAACACGGTGCGCGAGGACGGCCCGGTCACGGCCAGCGCCAACGTGCTCGCCAACGACACGCGTGCAGCCGACGGCGGCTCGGTCAGCGCCGTCAACGGTGCAGCCGGCTCGGTCGCCGCGCCCACCGCCGGCACCTACGGCAGCGTCGTCATCAACGCCGACGGCAGCTACACCTACACCCTGAACAACGCCCTGCCGGCGGTTCAGGCGCTGCGCGACGGCCAGTCGCTCAGCGACAGCTTCACCTACACGCTGAGCGACAACGACGGCACCAGCTCGACGGCCACGCTCACCGTGACCATCGAAGGCCGCACCGACGGCCCGCCCGACATCCGCGTGCCCGACAAGAACGGCGCCGAAGCGGGCGAGAACACGATCGTCGAAGCCGCACCCGCGGTCACCGGCACGATCGAGATCGAGGCTCCGGACGGTGTTGCAACCGTCACCGTCGGCGGCACCACGCTGACCCCGGCGCAGCTCGCAGCCCTCGGCACCACGCCCGTCACCATCGACACCGGTGAAGGCACGCTGGTGCTCAACGGCTACACGGCCGGCGCCATCAGCTACTCCTACACCGCCCCGGCGCAAAACCACGTCAACGGCCAGCCGATCCTCGACGCCATTCCCGTGCGCCTGGTCGACCTCGCCGGCGCTGTCGACACCGACAGCCTCGACATCCTCATCACCGACACCGGCCCGCAAGCCGTCAACGACACCAACACGGTGCGCGAGGACGGCCCGGTCACGGCCAGCGCCAACGTGCTCGCCAACGACACGCGTGCAGCCGACGGCGGCTCGGTCAGCGCCGTCAACGGTGCAGCCGGCTCGGTCGCCGCGCCCACCGCCGGCACCTACGGCAGCGTCGTCATCAACGCCGACGGCAGCTACACCTACACCCTGAACAACGCCCTGCCGGCGGTTCAGGCGCTGCGCGACGGCCAGTCGCTCAGCGACAGCTTCACCTACACGCTGAGCGACAACGACGGCACCAGCTCGACGGCCACGCTCACCGTGACCATCGAAGGCCGCACCGACGGCCCGCCCGACATCCGCGTGCCCGACAAGAACGGCGCCGAAGCGGGCGAGAACACGATCGTCGAAGCCGCACCCGCGGTCACCGGCACGATCGAGATCGAGGCTCCGGACGGTGTTGCAACCGTCACCGTCGGCGGCACCACGCTGACCCCGGCGCAGCTCGCAGCCCTCGGCACCACGCCCGTCACCATCGACACCGGTGAAGGCACGCTGGTGCTCAACGGCTACACGGCCGGCGCCATCAGCTACTCCTACACCGCCCCGGCGCAAAACCACGTCAACGGCCAGCCGATCCTCGACGCCATTCCCGTGCGCCTGGTCGACCTCGCCGGCGCTGTCGACACCGACAGCCTCGACATCCTCATCACCGACACCGGCCCGCAAGCCGTCAACGACACCAACACGGTGCGCGAGGACGGCCCGGTCACGGCCAGCGCCAACGTGCTCGCCAACGACACGCGTGCAGCCGACGGCGGCTCGGTCAGCGCCGTCAACGGTGCAGCCGGCTCGGTCGCCGCGCCCACCGCCGGCACCTACGGCAGCGTCGTCATCAACGCCGACGGCAGCTACACCTACACCCTGAACAACGCCCTGCCGGCGGTTCAGGCGCTGCGCGACGGCCAGTCGCTCAGCGACAGCTTCACCTACACGCTGAGCGACAACGACGGCACCAGCTCGACGGCCACGCTCACCGTGACCATCGAAGGCCGCACCGACGGCCCGCCCGACATCCGCGTGCCCGACAAGAACGGCGCCGAAGCGGGCGAGAACACGATCGTCGAAGCCGCACCCGCGGTCACCGGCACGATCGAGATCGAGGCTCCGGACGGCATCGCCAGCGTGACCTTCGGCGGCGTCACGTCGATCGACGGTGTGCCGGTCACCTCGCTGACCCCGGCGCAGCTGGCCGCACTCTCCACCTCCCCGGCGATCGTCCTGACCGGCGAAGGCACCCTGGTGCTCAACGGCTTCAACGCCGCCACGGGTGCGATCAGCTACTCCTACACCGCGCCGGCGCAGGCCCACGTCAACGGCCAGCCGATCCTCGACTCGATCTCGGTTCGTTTGGTCGACCTCTCCGGCGCCGTCGATGTCGACAGCCTCGACATCCTGATTCTCGACACCGGCCCGGTCGCCCGCAACGACGCCAACACGGTCAAGGAGGACGGCCCCCTCACCGCCACCGGCAGCGTCACCGCCAATGACACGACCGCCGCCGACGCGACGGCCGTGTCGGCGATCAGCGGCAGCGCAGCCGGCACGGTCGGTGGCAACACGGCAGGTGCTTTCGGCACGCTCGCCATTGCCGCCAACGGCAGCTACACCTACACCCTGAACAACGCCCTGCCGGCCGTCCAGGCGCTCACGACAGGCCAGTCGCTCACCGATACCTTCAGCTACACCCTGCGCGACGCCGATGGCACCACGTCCACGGCCGACCTCGTCATCCGTATCGACGGCAACCCTGACGGTCCGGTCGTCGCCCACGGCATCGCATTCGTCTCCGAGGAAGGCCTGCCTGGCGGTATCCCGGATGCGAGCGGCGCCCCGATCGACACCACCGATTCGCCGACCGTCACTGGCAAGATGACTGCCACGGATGCGGACGGAAGCCCGATCACCAGCTGGACGTTGACCCCGCCGACCGCGCAGACCGCGTTGACGTCTGGAGGCGTCGCAGTGACCTGGAGCGGCAGTGGCACGGGCACGCTGACCGCCCGCGCCGGCACCCTCGACGTCGCAACTCTCACGATCGACGACGCAGGGAACTACACCTTCACCCTGAAGACACCGTTCGACCATCCGGTGCACGGTGTCGAGGATGTGCTCTCGCTGAACTTCACAGCGACGGCGAGCGACGGCGCCGAAAGCGGTCTCGGCACGCTGACGATCAATATCGAAGACGACATGCCGCGTGCGGCAATGCAGGTCGACCACACCACCCGGCTGGTCGACTCCAACCTGATGTTCGTCCTCGATACCTCGGGTTCGATGGCCGAGGCCTCGGGAATCGGCAACCAGAACCGGCTGCAGAGCGCGGTCCAGTCGATCCGCACGCTGATCGACAAGTACGACCAGCTGGGCGAAGTGCGCGTGCGACTGGTCACCTTTTCGACCAATGCCGCCGCACAGGGCGGCCAGTGGACCACGGTGGCCGCAGCCCAGACCCTGCTGAGCGCGATCCTGTCCGCCGGTCCTGGCGGCGGTACCAACTACGACGAAGCGCTCGGCGATGCGATGACGGCATTCGGCAGCCCGGGCAAGTTGGCGGGCGGTCAGGCGATCTCGTACTTCCTGTCCGACGGCGAGCCGACCTTCGGTTCGGGCAGCACCAGCGTGCTGGTGGCGGCGGGACAAAGCCCGGGTACACCGACTCCGAACGGCACCGGCTACAACCAGACCGGCGCCGACACCGGCATCCAGGCTGCTGAAGAGGTCAGCTGGACCAGCTTCGTCGCCGGCAACGCGATCCGCTCGTTCGCCCTCGGCATCGGCACCGAGATTTCGGCGACACCGCTGAACCCGATCGCCTACAACGGCGGCAACGGGCAGAACACCAATGCGATCGTCGTCACCGACTTTGCGCAGCTCGACGCGGTGCTCGAAGGAACCATTCCCGAGGTCGTCCGCGGCAACCTGTTCACGGCGGGCGGTAACAACGTCGGTGCCGACGGCATCTTCGTGAAATCGCTGACGGTGGACGGCACCTCGTACAGCTACACCCCCGGAGCAGGCGGCGGCGCCGGCACCCTGGTGGTCTCGGGTGGCACCAACCACGGCAGCTTCGACGCTGCAACCCAGACGCTCACCATCACCACGGCGGCCGGCGGCAAATTCATCGTCGACCTCGACGGCGGCTCCTACACCTACGAGCGCCCGGCGACGCTGAGCAACACGGTCAACGAGGTGCTGAACTACGTTCTCTCCGACCGGGACGGCGATACCACGGCTTCGACCGTCAACGTGCGCGTGCTGGTCAACGAGGCACCGGTGGTGACCGCCGCGTCGGCGAGCGTTTCGGAAGAAGGCCTGCCCAGCGGCCACCCGGACACGGTCGGCACGCCGAGCGACACCACCAATTCGACGACCGCGAGCGGCAAGATGGTTGCGGTCGACCCCGACGGCGCACCGATCCGCGGCTGGACGCTGGAAGCTCCCTCGCAGGCGCTGAAGTCGCAAGGCACCGCCGTCGAGTGGACCGGCAGTGGCAGCGGCGAACTGGTCGGGATGGCAGGGACCAAGCAGGTCGCCACTCTGACGATCGATGCCGAAGGCAACTACGTCTTCACGCTGAAGGCGCCACTCGACCATCCGGCAGCGGGTGTCGAGGATGTGCTCAAGCTCGACTTCACGGCGCGTGCCTCCGACGGCTCGGCCAGCGGCGCTGCGACGCTGTCGATCAACGTCGAGGACGACTCGCCTGGCGCGGCGTCGGCCCTGACGGCGAGCACCGGTCTCCTGGACACCAACCTGCTGATCGTGCTCGACACCTCGGGATCGATGGCCCAAAGCTCCGGCATCGGCAGCCAGACCCGGCTGCAGAGCGCGGTGCAGTCTGTGAAGACCCTGCTCGACAAATACGACCAGCTCGGCGACGTGAAGATCCGCCTGGTGACCTTCTCGACCCACGCCGAAGCCAAGGGCGACGGCTGGACGACCGTTGCCGCTGCCAAGACCCAGCTCGATGCCGTGTTGGCTGCCGGACCTTCGGGTGGCACGAACTACGACGAGGCACTGGCCGATGCGATCAACTCGTACTCGGCGGCAGGCAAGCTCGGCAACGCGCAGAACGTCGCCTACTTCCTGTCGGATGGAGAACCCACCTTCGGGTCGGGAACGACGTCGCAACTGGCGCCGGCGGGTCAGAGCCCCGGAACGCCGGCCACCAATGGCACCGGCTACAACCAGTCCGGCTCCGACACCGGCATCCAGGCCGCCGAAGAGGCGCTTTGGATCGACTTCCTGCGCAGCAACTCGATCCAGGGTTATGCCCTCGGCATGGGCGCCGACATCACGCCGGCCGGGCTGCGTCCGGTGGCTTACGACGGGCGCACCGGTGAGAACCGGGACGGCATCGTGGTCACGGCCTTCAGCCAGCTCGACGCGGTGCTGGAAGGCACGGTCCAGCCGCCACTCACCGGCAGCCTGTTCGCCAGCCTGGCGAATTCGACCGGCGGAGCAGACGGTGTCTATGTCCACTCGCTGACGATCGACGGCAAGGAGTACGTCTATACCGCCGGTACGACGCCGGGTTCTGCGGGCAGTGTCAGCGGCGGTGGCAGCTTCGACGCAGCAACGCAGCAACTGACGGTAACGACGGCGCTCGGCGGCAAGTTCGTCGTCGACCTCGATGACGGCAACTACCGTTACGAGCGTCCGTCGGCCCTGGCCAGCGGCGCTTCGGAGCGGATGGGCTTCACCCTGTCCGACCGGGACGGCGACACGTCCAGCTCCAGCCTGACGGTCAACGTCAGCAACGCCAAGGTGACCTATGGGACGGCAGCCGACGAGACGCTGAGGGGTACCGACGACGTCGACGTGATGCACGGCAAGGCCGGCAACGACGTGCTGATCGGCCAGGGCGGTGCCGATCAGCTCTTCGGTGGCGACGGTGACGACCGCCTCGAAGGCGGGGACGGGGACGATGTTCTCTACGGCGGCCAGGGCAACGACACGCTGCTGGGCGGCGCAGGCAACGACCTGCTCTACGGCGGCCCGGGCAGCGACACGCTGACCGGCGGCGCAGGAAACGACGTTTTCGCCTGGCACCTGTACGACGGTGCCCCTGCCGGTGGCAGCCGGCCGGTCGACACGATCACCGATTTCGACGTGGCGCCAATCAGCGCCAACGGCGACGTTCTCGATCTGCGCGACCTGCTGGTCGGTGATGTCAAGGGCTCGGGTGCCGACGCCGGCAACCTGCGCAACTACCTTGACTTCGACACCAGCAGCGTGCCGGGCTCGACAGTGATCCACGTCAGCACCACCGGTGGCTTCAGCGGCGGTAGCTACAGCGCAGGCGCCGAAGACCAGCGCATCGTGCTGGCCGATGTCAACCTGCGCACCGACCTCGGTCTGCAGAGCAACTCGTCGGACAACCAGATCATCGAAGAGCTGTTCAAGCGCGGCAAGCTGGTGACCGACTGACACCGGTTCGAAGCCTCACCCGAAAGGGGGCCGCAAGGCCCCCTTTTTTCATTGCTTATCCGGTGGACAGTTCCCCTTCGGCAGCGTCTTAAACTGCCGGCGTGCCACGGCGCCCGGAGTTGCGCCGGCCTCCTGCCATCGCTCTTGCGAGTGGCAGCTCCCGCCGCTTCGCGGCTGCAACCGCCCACACCATGCTGATCAACTGCGTCGCCTACCAGGAAGGAAAGAAGCTCGCTGACATCGACGTCGAGGCGATCAGCGACTACGTCAAGCGGCCCGAGTGTTTCGTCTGGGTGGCGCTGCGTGACCCGGAAGATTCTGAGCTGCAGAAGATGCAGGAGGAGTTCGGCCTGCACGACCTCGCCGTGGAAGACGCCCGGCACGGTCAGCAGCGGCCGAAGGTCGAGGAGTACGGCGACTGCGTCTTTTCCGTCATCCACATGCTCGAACTGGGCGCCGGCGGCGAGATCGAAGTCGGCGAACTCCACGTGTTTGTCGGCCCCAATTTCGTGCTCTCGGTCCGCACCGGATCGAAGCGCAGCTTTCTGGGTGTGCGCGAGCGCGCCGAGAGCGAGCCGCATCTGCTGCGCCACGGCGCGGGTTTCGTGTTCTATGCCTTGCTCGACGCGGTGGTCGACCACTACTTTCCGATCATCGACGCGATGGAAGACGAGCTGGAGAGGATCGAGAACGACATCTTCGAAGGTGGCGCCGGCCGGGCGATCGTCGAGCGGCTGTATGCACTGAAGCGCCGGGTGATGGTGGTTCGACACGCGGTCGCGCCGATGCTCGAGGCGACCAGCAAGCTGACCGGCGGCCGCGTGCCGCGCGTCTGCGAGGACAGCCGCGACTACTTTCGCGACGTGCACGACCATCTGGCGCGGATTCTTGCGGGATTGGACAACCTCCGCGAGACGATTGCCACGGCGATCCAGGTGAATCTTTCGCTGGTGGCGGTCGATGACTCCGAAACGTCGAAGCGCCTGGCGGCGTGGGCCGGCATCTTCGGACTGGCAACGGTCTTCGTCGGAATATGGGGCATGAACTTCGAATTCATGCCCGAACTGAAATGGAAGTACGGCTATCCGGCCGCCCTTGCCGTGGTGATCACCGCCTGCAGCCTGCTCTATCTAAGGTTCCGCAGGGCGGGATGGCTGTGACACAGCCAGGTTCGTAGCGCCAGCCACCGAGCGCCGAACAGGCCGGGCTATTTGCCGCGCGCCGGACCAGCCGCGCAGTCGCCAGAGCGCAGCACGTCGGTCGGAACCCCTCTCGCGGGCAGCAGGCTGTCCGCGCCTCAGGCCTCGGCTGCCGTGCGCGCCGCCTTTCGGCGCCGCCTGCGCTGCGCCCGATCGCTGAAGATGCTTGCGTAAAGGGTCGGCAAAACGACCAGGGTGAGCAAGGTGGCCGTGAACAAGCCGCCGATGATGACGATGGCCAGCGGGCGCTGGGTTTCCGCACCGGGAGCGCGCGACAGTGCCATCGGCAGCAGCCCGAGTGCGGCCAGCAGCGCCGTCATGAGCACCGTGCGCAGCCGCTGTATGGCGCCCAGGCGGACCGACTCGACCACGCTGTGCCCTGCGGCGCCGAGCTGCTGAAAAACCGACAGCATGACGACGCCGTTGAGCACGGCCTGACCGGACAGTGCAATGAAGCCGATGGCCGCGGAAACGGAGAGCGGGATCGAGAAGATCCACAGCGCGATGAATCCGCCGATCAGCGCCAGCGGCACGTTCAGCAGGATCAGCAGCGCCGACTTGAACGACCGGAAGGCGTCGAACAGCAGCACGAAGATAAGCAGCAGCGAAAGCGGAACGACGACCGAGAGCCGCTTCATGGCGCGCTCCTGGTTCTCGAATTCGCCCGACCAGGCAATCGTGTACCCCGCGGGCATCTTGACGTTCTGCTCAACGCGGGTCTTCATGTCGGCGACCACCGACCCCATGTCGCGGTCCTTGATGAAGATGCCGATCGCCATCGTGCGGCGACCCGATTCGCGGGCGATGTTCATCATCCCCGTCGTCTCGCGGATGGTCGCGACGCTGCCCAGCTGGACATAGCCACCGGTCGGGATCGGGATGAGCGTCTGCGGCAGGCTGGCGAGCGCGCGACGCGACTGCGGCAGCCGCACCGCAACGCTGAACTTGCGTTCGCCCTCCCACAGGCTGGTTGCCGCCTTGCCGGCAAGGGCTGCCTCGATCACGTCCTGGATGTCGCCGACGTTGAGCCCGAGCCGCGCGGCTCGGTCGCGGTCGATGTCGATCACCAGCTGCGGCAGCTCGCCGAGCCGGTCGACTTCGGCGCGGTAGACACCGGTCACCTGCTTGACCTGGCCCTCGATGGCCTGGGCAACTCGCCGCAACTCGTCGAGGTCGTCGCCGGCAACCTTGATGACGATCTGGCCGTCCACCTGCGAGATGGACTCGAGCACGTTGTCCCGGATCGGCATCGAGAACACCGGCTGCATCGCGGGAATTGCCGATACGGCACGGTCCATCTCATCGAGGATTTGCTCGCGCTCCATCCCGGGACGCCACTGGTCCGCGGGCTTGAGGTCGATGAACACTTCCGCCATGCTGATGGTCTTGGGGTCGGTGCCGTCCTCGGGTTGCCCCGCCTTCGACACCGTCGTCCGCACCTCCGGGACGGTCAGCAGGGCACGCCGCACATCGCTGAGGATGCGCGAGGCCTCGTCGTTCGACACGCTCGACGGCAGTCGCAGGTTCATCCAGGTCGTGCCTTCGTTGAGCTCGGGCAGGAATTCCGATCCCAGGCGCGATGCGGCTAGGACGCCCACCGCCAGACACGCGGCCGCGATGACGGCCACCACCCGGCGGTGGGCAAGCGACCAGTCGAGCACGGGCGCATAGACCGACTTGGCGGTGGTAATGAGGCGGTTGTCGTGGTGCGGGACGTCGCTGCGCAGGAGCCAATAGGCCAGCAGCGGGACAAGCACCAGCGACAGGATCAACGCGGCCAGCAGTGCCGACGTGACCGACAGAGCCATCGGCTGGAAAATGCGCCCCTCGTGCCGCTCGAGGAAGAAGATCGGCAGATGCGCGGCAATGATGATGAGCATCGAGAACAACGTCGGGCGTCCGACCTCGTTGGTCGCATCGATGATCACCTGACGGCGGTGCGTGCCGCTCATGTTCTCGTTGCGCTGCGAGAGCCGCAGCAGGATGTTCTCCATCACGATGACCGCGCCGTCGACCACGATGCCGAAGTCCAGGGCACCGAGCGACAGCAGGTTGGCTGGCACACCCATGACCTTCAGACCGATGAAGGTACCGAGCAGCGCCAGCGGGATGATCAGGACCACCGCCAGGCTGGCGCGCAGGTTCGACAGGAACAGGTAGAGCACCAGCGCGACGAGCACCGCGCCTTCGACCAGGTTGCGGAAGACCGTCGTCAGCGTCCGGTCCATCAGCGCGGTGCGGTCGTAGAACGGCGCGATCTGCACCCCGGGAGGCAGCGACCGGGCGTTGAGCTCGCTAATGCGCTGCTTGACCTGTTTCAACACGACGCTCGGGTTCTCCCCCTTGCGCATGACGATGATGCCCGTCACCACGTCGTTCTCGAGGTCCTGGCCGACGACGCCGAGCCGCGGCACCGCGCCGATGCTTACCTGGGCGATGTCGCGCACCAGGATCGGCGTGCCCTCGCGCGCCGCGACCACGATGCGGCCGATGTCGTCGGCCGAGCGCAGCAGTCCCAATCCACGGATCGCATACTGCTGCGCTCCCTGGGCGACGTAGCTGCCGCCCGCATTGGCATTGCCGCGGCCGAGCGCCTGCAGCAGATCTTCGAAGCGGAGCTGGTACGCGCGCAGCTTGTCCAGATCGGGCTGCACCTCGTACTGCTTGATGAAGCCCCCCATCGCGATGACGTCGGCAACGCCCGGCACCTGCCGTAGCGCGCGCTCGACGACCCAGTCCTGGATCGCGCGCAGTTCGGTTGTCGAGGTGCCGTCGCCCCGCAGCCGGTAGCGCAGAACTTCGCCCACCGGCGTGGCGTTCGGTGCGATGTTGGCGGTAACGCCTTCGGGAAGGTCGACCCCGCGCAGCCGTTCGCTGATCTGTGCCCGCGCCAGATGGACCTGCGCGTTGTCGTCGTACGTGACGACGGTGAAGCTGAGACCGAACTGCGTGTGCGAGAAGACACGGATCGAGTTCGGCAGCCCCGACAGCGCGACTTCGATCGGCAGCGTGACCTGCCGCTCCACCTCCTCGGCTGCACGGCCCGGAAAAAGCGCGATGACCGTCACCTGCGTGTCGGTCACATCGGGAAAGGCCTCGACCGACAGGGTCTTGAATGCGATGACACCCGACAGGATGAACAGCACCGTGCCCAGGATGATGAACAGCGGCTGGTGCAGCGCATAGTGGATCAGCTTCTTCACTTGCCGGCCTCCGCGCGGGGCGCAGAACCGGCGCCGGACGCACCGCGGGTCGCCGCGGCGGTGTCACGCGCCTGGTTCAGCTGACGCGCGAGCAGCAGCACGTTCTCGACCACCACGGACTCGCCGGGTTGCAGACCCGCCACAACCAGCACCTGCCCGGTTCCCTCATAGCCCAGCTTGACCGCGCGCTGCGTGAAAACGCCCGGCTGCGTCTGCACATACACCGAGTGCCCGTTGCCGCGCAGCGTGACGGCAGAGGCCGGGATCAACACGCCCTCGCCCAGTGAACGCTCCAGGCGCGCCACGCCCAGCATGCCGGCCTTCAATCGCCGCTCGGGGTTGCTGACCACCCCGCGCACCTTGAGCGTCCGGGTCGAGGCGTCGATCGAATCGGATGCCGCCGTCACCTTTCCCTCGAACAGCGCGCCCGGAAGCGAGGCGACGGTCAGCACGAACGGTGTGCCCGGCCGCATGACGGCCGCCTCCGCCTCGGTCGCGTCGATGACCACCCACAGCGAGGTCGGGTCGGTGACGACAAACAACGGCGAATCTGCAGCGGCATCGCTGCGCAATTCCTGCCCGGGATTGATGTGACGCTCGACGACCACGCCAGCGATGTTGCTGGTCAGCATCAATCGCTGGTCGATGCCCGAACCGCCGCCGTAGAGCTGGGTTCGCGCCTGGGTGCGCCGGACATCGGTCATGGCGCGTGCCGCTTCGGCTTCCGCGACTTCGAATTCCTTGCGGGCGATGATTCCGGCTTCGTGCAGCTCGCGTTGCCGCTGCAGCGTCTTCTGCGCCAGGTTGAGGTCGGCACGCGCCTTGGAACCTTCGGCCTGCGCCATCCCGAAGTCGGGCGATGCCAGCTCCGCGAGCACGCTGCCGCGCTTCACGGCCGAGCCGACATCGGTGCGGATCGAGACGACCCGACCCGAAAACGGCGCATGGACGCGCTGGGTCCGCTCCTCGTTCCACACCAGTTTCGCCGGAAGCTGCACCTCGATCGGCTTCGCCGGCTGCGCAGCGACCGTGCGCAGCTGCTCGAGGTGGGGGTGCTTCGGCGGATAGGACAGAGCCTCGCCGCGTATCGTCGGCTCCGGAATCTCTGGCGCCCCGGGCGCCGGCGGGTCGCTGCAGGCGGTCGCGAGCGCGCCACCGACCGAACACAGCAGGATCGAAAGCGCGCGCTGAAAGGTGGACCGGCGACTCGTTGCACTCATGGCATTACCTGGGGTGTGATGGCGAGCGAAAGCTCGGCCGCTGCCTTGGCCAGGTCGGCTTCGGCAGCAATGCGTTCGATCTGCGCCGATCGAAGGTTGCGACGTGCGTCGAGCAGGTCGATGATTCCGCTGGCGCCGCGCTGATAGGCCAACTCGGCGCCGCTGGCCACACGCTGCGCCTGTGGAAGAAGCTGTTCGACGACCACGCGGCGACGCTCCTGCGCGACTTCATAGAGGCCCAGCGCCTGCCGAACCTCGAGTCGCGCGGCGTCGCGCACGCGCACCAGCGCCTGCTCGGCCAGCGCCAGGTCGGCGGCCGCGCGGGCCCGCTCGCCCTCGTACGCATGGCGCACGAACAGTGGCACCGAGAGCGTCAGGCCCATGGAATTCGTGTTGGCATTGACCCCCACCGGATTCATCGGCGTGCGGTTGTACTGAACGCCGACCGCCACGTCGCGCGTCAGCTGGGAGGCTGCGAGCGCCCGCGACTGGCGCGCCGCCGTGACCCGCAGCAGCGCTGCGCGAACGTCAGGGCGGTTCTCCAGCGATCCCTCTGCATCCGGTCGCGACGAAGGGCTGACCGGCTCGGCCAGAGCACGCGAGTTGGGTTGTATCGACGCTGCATTGGCATCGGCGCCGATCTGCAGAGCGAGCTGCAGCTGCTGGCTGCGGATTTCCGCGTCGGCCTGCCGAAGTTCGTTCTGCACGCGCGACGATTCCAGGCCGAAACGGATCGCATCCAGCGCGGCGGCATCGCCGGCGCGGACGCGTCGATCGAGCGCTGACTGGACCTGCGCAGCCAGGGCAGCCGACTGGCGCAGTTCCTCGACGCGTGCCCGGGCGGCAGCCAGGTCGTAGAAGGTTCGTGCCGCGGCCCGCTGCGCATCGCGGCGGGCCTCGCCGAGTTCGGCCTCGGCAGATCCTGTCAGCGCCTGCGCAACGGCGGAGCGCAGACGTGGCTTGTCGCCCCGCTCGAGCAGCTGCTCGACGCGAACTTGCTGGTCGGCCTTGTTCCACAGTCGTGCAGGCCCCGGATTGGCAGTGATCGAGTCCAGACCGAGCGTGACTTGTGGATTGGGCCGCTGCCCTGCCGTCAGCACGTCGGCACGCGTTTGTGCCAGGGTGCTATCGGCGGCAAGCACCGCCGGGCCGCACAGCGCCGCGCGCCGAAGCACGGTATCGATGCCGAGTGCCGCGGCTGCGTCGGGCGCCAGCGGCTCGCACGCAGCGTTCGCCCAGGTTGGAAGCAGCAGGACGGATAGAAGGGCGACGCGCGCGGGAAAGCGCTGCTTGTTCAGCGGCTGGGGCATCGGCTCGAACGGTTAAGGTGTTGGAATGGGCGCTTGTGGCGCAACCGGACGGGAGCCTACCGCGGCAAGCTTGCAGCCGCCTTTCAGGCGCTCAGGCGAATGGCCGCACGGCCCGAGGCGAGCGGTGCGGTACCGCGATGGATCACACCGACAGACATGCAGCTTCTGCTGATCGAAGACGATTTCACCATTGCCCGGGAGCTGGCACTGCACTGGCGCGGGTACGGCTGGCCGGTGCGGCGCTGCGCCACGCTGGCGGAAGCCGAGTCGGCAATCGCCGGGTGGCAGGCGGACCTGGTCGTGCTCGATCTCGGCCTGCCCGACGGCGACGGGCTCGAGTGGCTGAAGCGCCTGCGCGTGCGCGACCGTCGTACACCGGTGCTGGTGCTGACGGCGCGTGACCGCATCGCCGACCGGGTCGCCGGACTCAAGGGAGGTGCGGACGACTACCTGGTCAAGCCGTTCGCGGTGGAAGAGCTTGACGCAAGGGTCGAGGGCTTGCGCCGGCGGTCAGGCATTGGCGGTGGCGACGAGGTTCATTGCGGACCGCTGGTTTGGTCGTCGGGCGAGCGCTGCGCGTATCTCGATGGCCGGCGGCTCGACCTGCTGCCGCGCGAATTCGAGGTGCTCGGGCTGTTGATCCGGCATTGGCCGCGGGTTGTCGCCAAGCGGGTGCTCGTCGATGCACTGGCAGAGCGCAACCTCGACGTGGGTGACGCGGCCGTGGAGGTCTACGTCTCGCGCCTGCGCCGCAAGCTGGCCGATTCGAGCATCCAAATCCAGACGCTGCGCGGCTTCGGTTACCGGCTGAACCCGGGCAGCAGCCCGGCATGAAGCGGTCACGCGTGCGCTGGCTGCAGCGTGAGCTGCAGCTGCGGCTGATCCTGCCGCTGCTGGTGATCGTCGCGGCAACCGGTCTGCTCGGCGCCTGGGGCGCACAGGAACTGGTCGACCGGGTCTTCGACCGCTGGCTGGTCGACGCGGCGAACTCGCTGGCCAACCAGGTGCAATTCCAGGACGGGAGCGCAACGATCGAGCTGTCCCCGCAGGCCGAGGCCATGCTCGCCTACGACGCCATCGACCGCACCTACCATGCGGTGGTGCAGGACCGGCGGCACCTGCTCGGTCACCCGGGCCTGCCGACGCATGCATTGCGCGAGAAAGCCTACGGTTCCGCGCATGCGTTCGACGCGCAATACAACGGGCAGCCGGTTCGCATCGTTCGGGTCTCCCCGGTGCACGCTAGCGGCACTCGCGCGGACGTGGTGGTGGCCGAAACACTGACCAAGCGCCAACGGGCACGCGCCGACCTGCTGCTGATGCTCGCGCCGCTGCTCCTGCTGTTGATGGTGACCGCGGTGGCCATCGGGTTGATCGTGCGCCGCACGGTGCGCCCGCTCGAGCGCATTGCTGCGCGCTGGGAAGAGCGGTCGAACGCGTCGCTGGACGCGATCGCCACCGAGGGCGTGCCGCGCGAGTTGATGCCGTTCGCATCGGCACTCAATGCCCTGCTCGCGCGCGTGCGCGAGATGCTCGACCGTGAACGCCAGTTCGCCGCGACGGCGGCGCACCAGCTGCGCACGCCGCTTGCGGGTCTGCAGCTCGGTCTCGCGCGAGCGGCGGAGGCGCCGGACATCGAGTCCGCCCAAGGCGTCCTTCGCGAGCTCGGCAAGACCACGCAGCGCACCGCCAGGCTCGTTCAGCAACTGCTCCTGCTCAGCAGGCTCGACCCCGAATTGCGTGCGTTGCAGCCTCTGGCCCCCGTCGATCTCGTCTCACTGGCGCGTGATGTCGGCGAGTCGTACCTCGACGCCGCGCTCGACAAGCAGATCGACATCGAACTGGCGTGCGCCGAGCCACAGGTATTGGCCGCAGCACAACCCGAACTGCTGAGCGAAGCACTCGGAAACCTCGTCCACAACGCAATCCGCTACACCCCGGCCGGGGGCCGGATCGTCGTGGCCGTCGAAACCGCGCCCGTGGCGCTGAGCGTCTGCGACTCGGGCCCCGGCATTCAGCCCGACGAACGGGAAAAGGTCTTCGAGCGCTTCGTGCGCGGTCGCGCCTGCCCCGGCGACGGCAGCGGGCTGGGGCTCGCAATCGTCCGTGAGATCGCCGAGCTGCACGGTGCCCGCGCCACGCTCGGGCCGAGTGCGCTGGGGGGCACTTGCGCCCGCCTGGCCTTTCCAAATGCGGTGCACGAAGCGCGAAGCTGAACGGATCGCAGAACCGACCGGTGCAGCGGATTCAGGCCGAGCCGAGCAGCGCGTCCAGCCCGTCCTGGTCGAGCACGGCGATGCCGAGCGCTTCTGCCTTGACCAGCTTGCTGCCGGCATCGCTGCCGGCGATGACGAAGTCGGTCTTCTTCGACACCGATGCGCTGACCTTGCCACCCGCGGCTTCGATCCGCTGCTGCGCCTCCTCGCGGGTCAGCGTCGGCAAGCTGCCGGTGAGCACGAAGGTCTTGCCGGCCAGCGGCATGGGCGCGAGGTCGGCGCCCCCGGGCTGTTCGGCCCACGAGACGCCCAACCGCTGCAACTGGGCAATGACCTCGCGGTTGTGCGGCTGCTCGAAGAAGGTGCGGATGCTGCGTGCGACCACCGGGCCCACGTCGCCGACCGTCATCAGCTGCTCGACGCTGGCGTCCAGCAGCGGCTCGAGCCGACCGAAGTGTCGTGCCAATTCCTTGGCGGTGCTCTCGCCGACCTGCCGGATGCCGAGTGCATACAGGAACCGGCCGAGCGTCGTCTGCTTGCTTGCCTCGATCGCGCCGAGCAGCTTGGCGGCGCTCTTCTCGCCGTAGCGCTCGAGCCCGGCCAGCTGCGCCATGTCGAGCCGGTAGAGGTCGGCCAAGGTGGCGATGCGGCGCGTTTCCAGCAGTTGCTCGACCAGCCGCTCACCGAGGCCCTCGATGTCCATCGCGCGGCGGCCGGCGAAATGCAGCATCGCCTGCTTGCGTTGCGCCGGGCAGTAGAGGCCGCCGCTGCAACGCCAGTCGACCTCGCCCTCGTCACGAACGATTTCACTGGCGCACGCCGGACAACGGCCGCCGAGCTGCCGGTAGAGGTCGAAGGACTCGCCGCGGGGTTCGCCAGGCGCGGCATTCGGCACCACGCCCACGACTTCCGGGATGACGTCGCCGGCACGCCGCACGATCACGATGTCGCCGACACGCACGTCCTTGCGCCGGGCCTCGTCCTCGTTGTGCAGCGTGGCATTGCTCACCGTCGTGCCGCCGACAAAGACCGGCGCGAGCTTGGCCACCGGCGTCAGCCGGCCGGTGCGGCCGACCTGCACCTCGATCGCCAGCAGCTGCGTCATCTGCTCGTGCGCCGGATACTTGTGGGCCAGTGCCCAACGCGGCTCGCGCGTCTTGAAGCCGAGCTGCTGCTGAAGCCGGCGATCGTCGACCTTGTAGACGACACCGTCGATGTCGAACGGCAGCGCATCGCGCTGCGTCCCGATGCGCGAATGGAATTCGACCAGCCCGGGGGCGCCCTGCACCACCGCCCGCTCGTCGCTCACGGGGATGCCGAATTCGGCCAGCGCCTTCAGCACGCCGCTGTGCGTCGCCGGCACTTCCCAGCCCTCGACGGCGCCGAGCCCATAGGCGAAGAAGCTGAGCGGCCGGGCCGCAGCAATCCGCGCATCGAGCTGCCGCACCACGCCCGCGGCCGCATTGCGCGGGTTGACGAAGGTCCGGTCGTCGCGCTCGCGCTGCCGCTGGTTGAGGCGCTCGAAGGCATCGCGCCGCATGTAGACCTCGCCGCGGACCTCGAGCCGTGCAATGGCGCACCCTGCGGGACCGAGCCGCAGCGGCACCTCGCCGATGGTGCGCACGGTGTGCGTCACGTCCTCGCCGGTCTCGCCATCGCCGCGGGTGGCGGCCTGCAGCAGGCGGCCGTGCTCGTAGCGCAGGTTGATCGCCAGCCCGTCGAACTTCAGTTCGGCCGAATAGGCCACCGGCGGATCGTCGGCCGTGAGCGCGAGCGCCCGGCGCACCCGGGCGTCGAAGCGCTCGGCAGCGGCATCCGACGTGTCGCGCTCGGTCTCGATCGAGAGCATCGGCACGGCATGGCGCACCGGCGCCAGACCTTCCAGAACCGCGCCGAGCACGCGCTGCGTCGGCGAATCGGTTGTCGCCAGCTCGGGATGTGCCGCCTCGAGCGCCTGCAATTCCTGGTACAGCCGGTCGTACTCGGCGTCGGGGATCAGCGGCTGGTCGAGAACGTAGTAGCGGTGCGCGTGGAAGCGCAGCTGCTCACGCAGCGCCTCGGCGCGCTCGGCTGCCGAGGCATGACCCTCCATCAGCTGAATACCCGCCGTGCCGCCGTGGAACCGGCCGCCAGGTCACGCGCCTCGAGCGCCCGGTAGAGCTGTTGCAGCTCGCTGGCGATCGCGTCGAAGCTGTCGTCGCCGAGCGGCCTGCCGCGGTCGTCGACGATGGCCGCTTCCATGGCCGCCGCCAGCGACTTGGCGCTTGCCCGCCAGGCCGCGAAGGGCTCGCTTGCCGCCGGGATCTGCGGCACGTCGTAGCTGAGCGTCACCGAGCGCACCGACGACACATTCGGGTCATCGGCCAATGCCGCCTGCGAGTCGAAGTGCAGCGTCGCCAGCGGCGGCATGCCGACCTCGGGTGACGGCAGCACCATCTGCCCCGGCAGCGTGCCGGGCTTGAAGCCGCACACCAGTGCATGCTGCTCGACATAGCCGACGCTCCAGGCGGCACCCAGCGCCTGCAGGTGCACCGCCAGTTGCGCGTCGTGCTGGCTGGCGAAGTGATCGAGCTCGCGCGCGCGGGCGACGACATCGATCATGTCCGGGAAATCGACCATCGCGCCGATGCTTTCGGCGAACGACTGCACCTTCTGCACGAATTCCGAGTACTCGATCTCGTTCAGAGCGCCGTTGCGGTTGGCCAGTTGCACCCCGGCCTGCAGCTCCCGGTACTGCCCCTGAGCCACGGGAACCTCCCACTCGCCGCTCGACACCTCGAGGCCCTCGATCCAGTACGGCTTGCTGCCAGCACGCCGGGTGGTCGGCAGGTGGGCCACCAGCAGCTCGCCAGCGATCGGGGCCTCGATCGAGAGCGTCGCCATCGCGTCGACCAGCGCATCGAGTCGCGGCTGCTGCCGTCGCGCGCCGACGGCGAGCCGGGTCGCCGCGGCCGTTTCGTCATCAGCCGCGCTGCCTGCCGGCCCCGCTGCCGCGTCGGCCAGGACAGGCTCGACGGCATCCGCCGCCCGCTTGGGCGCGGCACGGCGCGCTTGCCAGGCACCGTGGGCCAGCACACCACCGAGCACCAGGACGCCGAGGGCACCGAGGGCAACGCTCAATTCATTCATATTCGATTCAGGCAGTTCATCGGTTGGCGGGCCGCCTGGGCGGCCCGGTTGTTGCACGGCGCAGCAGCACTCATGCCGCCACGGCGAGGCCGGCCGCGGCCTCGATATCGACGGCGACGATGCGCGAGACGCCCTGCTCCTGCATCGTCACACCGATCAGTTGTTGGGCCATCTCCATTGCGATCTTGTTGTGACTGATGAAGAGAAACTGGGTCGACTGCGACATCTGCCCCACCAGCCGCGCATAGCGCTCGGTATTGGCGTCGTCGAGTGGCGCGTCGACCTCGTCGAGCAGGCAGAACGGCGCCGGGTTCAGCTGGAAGATCGCAAAGACGAGGGCAATCGCTGTCAGCGCCTTCTCGCCGCCCGACAGCAGATGGATGGTGCTGTTCTTCTTTCCCGGCGGCTGCGCCATGACCTGCACGCCGGCATCGAGTATTTCTTCGCCGGTCATCACCAGGCGCGCCGTGCCGCCGCCGAACAGGCTGGGAAACATGCGCCCGAAATGGCCATTGACCTGCTCGAAGGTGCTCGACAGCAGCTCGCGGGTTTCGAGGTCGATCTTGCGGATCGCGTCTTCCAGCGTGGCGATGGCGTCGCGCAGGTCGACCAGCTGCGCATCGAGAAAGCCCTTGCGCTCGCGCGCCGTGCCGAGTTCTTCGAGTGCGGCCAGGTTGACCGCGCCGAGTTCGGCCAGTTCGCGCTGCGCACGGTCGATCTCGGCCTGCAGCGCCGCCGGGCGCGGCTCCCCAAGAGCGAGGCCCGCCAACACAGTGGCGAAGTCGGCGCCGGCGGCTTGCAATTGCTCTCGGTGCTGCGCGGCGCGCAGCTCGGCGGCCTGCTGCTCCAGCTGCAGCCGGCCGAGGGTCTCGCGCAGCGGCTGCAGGCTCTGCTCGTGGCGCAGGCGGGCTTCGTCGGCACGGCGCAGCGCCAGCGACAGTTCGTCGTAGCCGTGGCGCGTCGCGCCCAGTTGCTGCTCGCGTTCGAGTCGAAGCGCCAGCGCCGACTGCAGTTCTTCCTCGGCCGAGGCATCGGCCAGGTGCTCGATCTCGGCCTCGACCTCGCTGCAGGCGCCGCCTTGCCGCTCGATCTGCTCGGCCGCCGTGGCCGCGGCGCGCTGCAGCTCGGCTTGCCGCGCAACCAGGGCGCGGGCGCTGAAACGCGCCTCGTCGAGCCGACGTTCGAGCGCGCGCTGCTGCTCACTTGCCTGTGTCAAGTCCCGCTGCGCCTGCTGCAGCGTCGCATCGATGCGGCCTTGCGCATGCTGCGCCGCGTCGCGCTCGACTTGCAGACGCTCAAGCCGCGCCTCGGCCGCGTGCCGCTGCCCTTCCAGCTCGGCTTGCTGGGTGGCAACTTCATGGCGGTCGGCTTCGAGCTGCGCCGACCGGCTGCGGCTCTGTTCGGCCTGCTGGCCGAGCCGCAACCAATCGACCTGCAAGGCGTGCGCACCCTTCTGCGCCTCGGCGGCGTCGCGGCGGGCGGCGGCCAGCTGCTGCGCCGCGTCGGCGTAGGCCGCCTCGGCGCGCTGCGCACAGGCGCGTGCCTCGTCGGCAATCAGCGCCTGGGCGCGCAGCTCGCGTTCCAGGTCGGTGATCTCGTGTGCGCGGGCCAGCAAGCCGGCCTGCTCGGAATCGGCCGCGTGGAAGTGCAGCGACGAGCGCCCGACGGCATGGCCAGCCGGCGTGACGATCAGCTGCCCCGGCGCCAGGGCGTCCCGCGCAGCCAGCGCCTGATCGAGGTCGACGGCGGCAAAAACGCCGGCAAGCCAGTCATTGAGGAGCGCGCGCAAGCCGGCCCGGTCGGGCTCGGCGCCGATTCGCAGCCATTCGGCCAGCGGCTTCAGGCCGGCCGGGGCGGCAGCGGCGGCCGGCGCCGGCCGCACCATTGCGGCGAACAGCGTCAGCTTCACCGGGGGCGGTTCGGCGCTCCAGCCGCGTGCGGCATCGAGCCGGTCGACCTCGATCGCGCCGAGCCGTTCGCGCAGCGCCGCTTCGAGCGCCGGCTCCCAGCCGGCCTCGACCTCGATGCGCTTCCACAGGGCCGGCAGGGAAGCCAGCCCGTGACGCGCAAGCCACGGGCGCAGCCGACCATCGGTCTGGACCTTCTCCTGCAGGGCTTGCAGCGCCTGCGACCGGGCTGCAAGTCGGGTGCCTTGCGCCGCTTCCGCCGCCTGTCGCGCTTGCAGCTGGCGACGCTCCTCGTCGAGCCGTGGCAGCTGCTCGGTCAGCTGGTGCAGACGGCCATCGGCGGCGTGGCTGGTCGCCGCCGCTGCCTCGACCCGCGCCTGCAGCTCGACGAGCCGCTGCGGGTCGGGAACGTCCAGCCGCCGTTGCTCATCGGCCAGCCGTTCATCACGCCCCGCAAGGCGCTTCAGCTGCTCGACGACGCTGCGGCTTTCCGCGGCCAGCAATTCGATCTGCTGGCGCAGGCGAGACGCTTCGCCGCGCTGCCGCTGGCTGGCTGCCTGCGCCTGGTGCTGCGCCTCCTCGACAGCCGGCAGCAGCGCTTGCTGGGCCTCGAGCCTGGCGGCAAGCGTGCCGACCTCCTGCTCGGCGTCGGCGCGCTGCGCTGCCAGGGCACCGAGCTCGGCATCCGCGGCCTCGCGCCGCGCGGTCCACTGCGCCAGCTGCTGCTGCAAACCGGCCAGGCGCTCACCGGCGCGGTGCCGCGCCTGCGCGGCGTAGCGAATGCGTTCCTCGAGCCGGCTGACGGCGAGCGCAGCCTCGGCCAGGCCGCCCTGTGCCGCATGCAACGCGTCGCTGGCGGCGTAGTGGTCCTGGCGCAGCGCATCGAGCGCCGCCTCGGCGTGCCGCAAATCGGCCGTGCGCGCCTCGACGGCATGGTCCGCAGCCGCCGCAGCCGCCTGCAGCCGGACCGCCTCGGCTTCTGCATCGCGCTGGCGAATCGCCCAGAGCTGCTGCTGCCGCAGTGTCGATTGCGCTTGCAGCTCGCTAAAGCGTCGGGCCAGCGCCGCCTGCGCTTCGAGCTTTTCGAGTTGTGCGTCCAGCTCGCGGACGATATCGTCCACCCGGGTCAGGTTCTCGCGTGTGTCGCGCAGCCGCTGCTCGGTCTCGCGACGGCGCTCCTTGTACTTGGAGACACCCGCAGCTTCCTCGAGGAAAAGGCGCAGCTCCTCCGGTCGGCTCTCGATGATCCGCGAGATCGTGCCCTGGCCGATGATGGCGTAGGCACGCGGCCCGAGGCCCGTGCCGAGAAACACCTCCTGCACGTCACGGCGGCGCACCGGCTGGTTGTTGATGTAGTAGCTGCTGGTGCCGTCACGCGTCAGCACGCGCTTGACGGCAATCTCGGCAAACCGGTTCCACTGGCCGCCGGCACGTGCATCCTCGTTGCTGAAAACCAGTTCGACGCTGGCGCGGCCGGCCGGCTTGCGCTGACCCGAGCCGTTGAAGATCACGTCCTGCATCGACTCGCCACGCAACTCGCTGGCCTTCGACTCGCCGAGCACCCAGCGCACTGCGTCCATGATGTTCGACTTGCCGCAGCCATTCGGCCCGACGACCCCGACCAACTGTCCTGGAAGCTGGAAGTGCGTCGGCTCGGCGAAGGACTTGAAGCCCGACAACTTGATCGAGTTCAGGCGCATCGACAATCCGTCGAGCGCCCGGTTTCGATCTGGTAAGTCATTGACGGCAAAGGGAAAATAGCGCTCGGTCGGGCGTCGCGGAAGGACGCGATGATAGCATCGCGACCTTTTCGGAAGCCCTCGCCCATGGCCCAGCCGCCCCGCGCCGCCCCTGCCGCCGACGCCCCCGCACCCCCTGCCGGCCGGCGCCGCAAACCGGCCACGCCGCCGACCCAGCCGAGCCGCAAGCTCGACGTCTTCGACAACCCGCAGCCGGAGCGCGACTACGCGATCCAGTTCCAGGTGCCCGAATTCACCTGCAACTGCCCGCTGACCGGCCAGCCCGACTTTGCGCATTTCACCATCGACATGGTGTGCGACCGCCTCTGCATCGAGCTGAAGAGCCTGAAGCTCTACTTCTGGAGCTACCGTGACCAGGGCTCGTTCCACGAGAAGGTGACCAACCAGGTGCTCGACGACATCGTCGCCGCGACCGATCCGCGCTTCGTGCGCATCAGCGCGCGCTGGTATGTGCGCGGCGGCATCTACACCAACATCGTTGCCGAGCACCGGCAGCCGGGTTGGTCACCGCAGCCGGCCGTCGAGTTGCCGGCGCATCCACGCGAGAGTGGTTTGCGCGGCTGAGGGTCACACAGCCGCCGGCTTCCTACGCGCATCATGCGGAAATTCGAATAGAACTTGCGGCGACGCGGCATGCGTGGTCACTTGCTCCTCGGCGTCTTGGGCTATCCGTTGAACGCCTGCATGCCAAGGTTGGGGCGGGCCGCGGCTGGCGGGTAAGCGCTCCGTTCATGTCCCCCGACCTTGCCGTTCGGCAAGGCCTCCTCCTTTACTTCACTGCGCGCTCACCCACCACCCGCGGCCTGGCTCCGCTCGGTGTTCACGGGACGGGCCTCCTCGGCGCCAGATCGGGCGGGTGGGGTGTCGTGCAGAGCGAAGTAAAGGAGGAGAGACGGGCAACGCCCGTCTCGGGGGACATGAGCGGCGCACGGCACCCCGCCCGCCCGATCCGCTCCAGCGCCTGCACGCCGGAGGCGGCTTTGATCTCGCACAGCGGCGCGAAATCTGCCACGCGTGCCTCGCACAACCCGAGCCGACCATGTCTGAAACCGCCGTACCGCCGCTGTTCCGATTCGACAACTCGTATGCCCGCGAACTTTCCGGGCTGGCGCGGCCGTGGCAGCCGGCAAAGGTGCCGGCGCCGTCGATGTTGTGGTTCAACCGGCCGCTTGCCGAGGAGCTCGGCCTCGACGGCGTAGCGCTTGCGGGTGAACAAGGCGCCGCCATCTTTTCGGGCAACGAGGTCCCGGACGGTGCGATGCCGATTGCTCAGGCCTACGCCGGGCACCAGTTCGGCGGCTTCTCGCCGTCGCTCGGCGATGGTCGGGCGCTGCTGCTCGGCGAGGTGACCGATCGCCGCGGTCAGCGGCGCGACATTGCGTTCAAGGGCTCGGGACGAACGCCTTTCTCGCGGGGAGGTGACGGCAAGGCCGCGGTCGGCCCGGTGCTGCGCGAGGCGATCCTCGGCGAGGCGATGCATGCGCTCGGCATACCGACGACGCGCGCCCTTGCGGCGGTTGCCACGGGCGAAACGGTGTTCCGCGAGGACACGCTGCCCGGGGCGGTGCTGACCCGCGTCGCGTCGAGCCACTTGCGCGTGGGCACCTTCCAGTACTTCGCCGCGCGCAGCGAGATCGAAAAGCTGCGCCAGCTGGCGGACTACGCCATTCGCCGCCACGATCCGGCGCTGATCGACCATCCGGATCGCTATGTCGAACTGCTGCGCGCCGTGGCCGGGCGCCAGGCCGCGCTCGTGGCCCGCTGGATGCACGTCGGTTTCATACATGGCGTGATGAACACCGACAACATGACGATTTCCGGCGAAACGATCGACTACGGACCCTGCGCATTCATGGAGTCGCACGATCCCGATGCGGTGTTCAGCTCGATCGACACGCAGGGCCGCTATGCCTACGCCAACCAGCCGCTGATTGCCCGCTGGAACCTGGCACGCCTGGGAGAGGCCCTGCTGGCGCTGATCGATGCCGACGAGCCCGACAAGGTCGTGCCGCGCCTGGTCGAAGTGATCGACGCGTTTCCGGGGCAGTACGAGGTGCACTGGCTCGACGGCGCACGCGTGAAGCTGGGTTTGGCCCGGGCCGAGGCCGGCGACCCGGCGCTTGCCGACGACTGGCTGGCGCTGCTGCAGGCGCAGGCAATCGACCACACGCTCGGCTGGCGCTACCTGGCCGATGCCGTCGATGGGGAAGGCTTGCGCCTGCAGGCCTTGTTCGCGGACACAGGGCCGCTGCACGCGTGGTTGGCACGCTGGCGCAGCCGTGGCGCACTCGAATCGGTAGCGCCTGCCGAGCGCGCGGATGCGATGCGGCGCAGCAGCCCGATCTATGTCGCCCGCAACCACCGGGTCGAGGAGGCCCTCGCCGCCGCGAGTGCGGATGGCGACCTCGCACCCTTCGAACGGCTGCTCGACGTGCTCGCACAGCCCTTCGACGAACGCCCCGGGCTCGAAAGCTATGCGGCGCCGGCCGCACCCGAGATCACGGCGGGATACCGAACGTACTGCGGCACCTGATCCTCGCTGCGCACCGGTTGACACCCCCGTCGATGGAGCGGGGTGCGTCCGAACATGCCGTTCCGGCCTCGCCGCACCACCCGCCCGCCCGGAATTTCCGGGGGCGACCGGACCCGGGTCCGGGCCTCGAGTCAGGACCTGCGCAGGGGGTTGTCGATAATGCCCCCATGAACCCGCGGCTGGCGACGCTCCACCCCTACCCCTTCGAGCGGCTGCGCGCACTGACCGCCGACATCCGGCCGTCGGCTGCTTTCGAGCCGATCAGCCTCGGCATCGGCGAGCCGAAACATGCGACACCGGCGTTCGTCCGGCAGGCGCTCGTCGACGGCCTCGACGGGCTGGCCCAGTACCCGCCGACCGCCGGCTCACCCGACCTGCGAAAGGCCATTGCCGGCTGGATCGAGCGTCGCTACGGCCTGGCTGTCGATGCGGCCACCCAGCTGCTGCCGGTGAACGGCTCGCGCGAGGCGCTGTTCGCGATTGCGCAGACCGTCGTCGACGCCTCGCGGCCGCAGGCAACCGTCGTCTGCCCGAATCCGTTCTATCAGATCTACGAGGGCGCCGCCCTCCTTGCCGGCGCGCAGACGGCCTTCGCCAACAGCGACCCGGCGCGCAATTTCGCCGCGGACTGGTCGGCCGTCGATGCGCAGACCTGGGCGCGGACGCAGCTGCTCTACGTCTGCTCGCCGGGCAACCCGACGGGCGCGGTGATGCCGCTCGACGAGTGGCGGCTGCTGTTCGATTTGTCGGACCGCCACGGCTTCGTCATCGCCAGCGACGAGTGCTACTCCGAGATCTACTTCGGCGACCAGCCGCCGCTGTCGAGCCTGGAAGCTGCCGCCGCCCTCGGCCGCAGCGACTTTCGCCGGCTGATCGCCTTCAGCAGCCTGTCCAAGCGCAGCAACGTGCCCGGCATGCGCTCGGGCTTCGTCGCCGGCGACGCGGCGATCATCGAGCGCTTCCTGCTCTACCGCACCTACCACGGCAGCGCGATGAGCCCGCCCGTGCAGCGCGCCAGCATCGCCGCCTGGGGCGACGAGGCGCATGTGGTCGAGAACCGCAGGCTCTACCGCGCCAAGTTCGATGCCGTGCTGCCGATCCTGGGCGAAGTGCTCGATGTGCGGCGGCCCGACGCCGGCTTCTACCTCTGGGCCGGGGTGCCGGATGGCGACGATGTCGGCTTCGCCCGCGGCCTGCTCGCTCAATACAATCTCGCCGTTCTGCCCGGCAGCCTGCTGGCCCGCGAAGCGGCCGGTGTCAACCCCGGGCGCGGCCGCATCCGCCTGGCGCTGGTGGCACCCCTGGCCGAATGCACCGAGGCGGCCCGCCGCATTGCCGACTACGTCCGTAGCAACCCTCTTTCCACCTCCGCGCCATGAGCCAGCAACTGCAGACCACGATCGACCTCGCCTGGGACAACCGGGCCGCACTGACGCCGGAGAACAGCCCTGAGATCCGCGAGGCGGTCGAGACCGTCATTGCCGAGCTCGACGCCGGCCGTCTGCGCGTGGCCGAGCGCCGTGGCGTCGGTGACTGGCAGGTCAACCAGTGGGTCAAGAAGGCCGTGCTGCTGTCGTTCCGGCTGCACGACAACCGCCGTATCGACGCCGGTGAACTGGCCTTCTACGACAAGGTTCGCACCAAGTTCTCCGACCTGGACGACGCGGCGCTGCGCAGCGGCGGGGTCCGCGTCGTGCCACCGGCCGTCGCCCGGCGCGGTTCGTTCCTGGCGAAGAATGTCATCCTGATGCCCTCGTACGTGAACATCGGCGCCTATGTCGACGAGGGCACGATGGTCGACACCTGGGCCACCGTCGGCAGTTGCGCGCAGATCGGCAAGAACGTGCATCTTTCCGGCGGCGTCGGCATCGGCGGCGTGCTCGAACCGCTGCAAGCCAATCCGACCATCATCGAGGACAACTGCTTCATCGGCGCCCGCTCGGAGGTCGTCGAAGGCGTGATCGTCGAGGAGAACTCGGTGCTTTCGATGGGCGTCTACATCGGCCAAAGCACCAAGATCTACGACCGCGCCACCGGCGAAGTCAGCTACGGGCGCGTTCCTGCGGGCTCGGTGGTGGTCAGCGGCAACCTGCCGAGTGCCGACGGGAAGTACAGCCTCTACTGCGCGGTGATCGTCAAGCGGGTCGATGCACAGACCCGCGCCAAGACCAGCATCAACGACCTGCTGCGCGCCTGAACGGCGCAGCGGCGGCACGACATGAGCGGCGGAAATCTCGAGCGGGTGTTGCGGCTGATGGCCGAAAAGGGTGCGTCCGATGTGCACCTGTCGGCCAAGAGCCCGATCCTGATCAAGGTCAATGGCCAGATCCTGCAGCTCAACGACCAGCCGCTGACCCCGGCGCAGCCGCGCCAGCTGCTGGCCGAAATGCTCAGCGAAGAGCAGATGGCCGAGCTCGACGCCTGCGGCGAACTCAACGTCGGCAAGGGCGTGTCGGGGGTCGGCAGCTTCCGCTTCAGCTGCTTCAAGCAGCGCGGCAGCGTGGCCGCGGTGATCCGCTGCATTCCGTTCGAGATACCGGCGCTCGACAAGCTCGGCGTGCCCGAGGTGCTCGGCAAGCTGGTGACCGAAAAGCGCGGCCTGATCCTGATGGTCGGCGCCACCGGCACCGGCAAGAGCACGACCCTGGCCGCAATGCTCGAGCAGCGCAACCAACGCCTGACCGGTCACATCCTGACGATCGAGGACCCGATCGAATTCCTGTTCTCGAGCAAGAAGTCGATCGTCAACCAGCGAGAGGTCGGCAGCGACACCGCCTCGCTGCAGGTGGCGCTGAAGAACGCCATGCGGCAGGCACCCGACTGCATCCTGATCGGCGAAATCCGCGACCGCGAGACGATGACGGCGGCGATCTCGTACGCACTTTCCGGCCACCTGGTGATGGCCACGCTGCACGCCAACAACAGCTACCACGCGCTCGGCCGGATCCTTTCTTTTTATCCACCCGAGGCCCGGCCGGCATTGCTCAGCGACCTCTCGTCGGGGCTGCGCGCGGTGATCGCGCAGCGGCTGGTGCGCTCGACACACGGCGGCCGCTTGCCGGTGGTCGAGGTGATGCAGAACAGCGAGATGGTCAAGAAGCTGATCGAGGATGGCAACATGGCCGGCGTCCGCGAGGCGATGGAAAAGTCGATGGCCGAGGGGTCGCAGTCGTTCGAGCAGGATCTTGCGCGGCTGATCCGCGAGGGGCAGATTTCACGCGACGAGGGACTGGCATACGCCGACTCGGCAACCAACCTCCTCTGGCGGCTGCAGAACGACCAGTCGCCGGTTTCCCGGCTGCAGCCGAAGCCCGACGACGCGGCCGACGACGTGCCGAGCTTCACCGAGATCACGCTCGACGTTCCGGCACCGGCGCCGCGGGCACGCGCCCCGGTGGCGGGCCGATGAAGCCCGAACAGTGCAGCGTGCTGTTTCGCAGGCGGGCGCGCCACGCCAGGGCACGGCCGTGACGGCGTCGCCGACCCGGCAACTCGCCGAGCAACTCATTGCCCGCCCGTCGGTGACGCCGGCCGACGGCGGCTGCCAGGCGCTGCTCGCCGAGCGGCTGGCGGCGATCGGCTTCGGCTGCCGGGCGCTGCCTTTCGGTCCCGAGGGGGCGCAGGTCTCCAACCTCTGGGCGCAGCGGCCAGGGCGCTCGGCCGCTGCGCCGTTGCTCGTTTTCGCCGGCCATACCGACGTCGTCCCCACCGGCCCGCTCGACCGCTGGACCAGCGATCCGTTCCAGCCGACGCAGCGCGACGGCCAACTCTACGGCCGCGGGGCGGCCGACATGAAGAGTTCGATCGCGGCGATGGTCGTTGCGGCCGAGGAATTCGTCGCCGCGCACCCCGACGCCGCCGGCAGCATGGCCTTCCTGCTGACCAGCGACGAGGAAGGCCCTTCCGTCGACGGCACGGTGCGGGTTTGCGACTGGCTGCGCGAGCAGGCGATCCGGATCGACTATTGCATCGTCGGCGAGCCGACGTCGGTCGAGCGTCTCGGCGACACGATCAAGAACGGTCGACGCGGCTCGCTCTCCGGCCGGCTGAAGGTCCACGGCGTACAGGGCCACATCGCCTATCCGCAACTGGCGTGCAACCCGATCCACCAGGCGCTGCCGGCGCTTGCCGAACTCGCCGCCACCGAATGGGACCGCGGCAATGCCTGGTTCCCGCCGACCAGCTTCCAGATCAGCAACGTCCACGCCGGCACCGGCGCCACGAACGTCATCCCGGGCGAGCTGCAGGTCGACTTCAACTTCCGCTTCTCGACCGAGGCGACTGCCGCCACGCTGAAGCAGCGCGTCGAGGCGGTGCTCGACCGCCATGCGGTCGACCGCAGCGTGGCCTGGACCCTCGGCGGCGAGCCGTTCCTGACGCCGGCGGGCGAGCTCTCGGCGGCGCTGTCGAAAGCCATCGCCGACGTCACCGGCGCTGCGGCCGAGCTGTCGACCACCGGCGGCACCTCGGACGGTCGCTTCATCGCCCGCATCTGTCCGCAGGTGGTCGAGTTCGGCCCGCTCAACGCCAGCATCCACCAGATCGACGAGCATGTCGCGATCGACGACCTCGACTCGCTGAAGACCATCTACCGAAAAACGCTCGAAGCCCTGCTGACGTGAAACTGATCGATCTCATCACCGCGCAAAGCGCCCGCCTCCGCCAGGCGGGCGTTTCGTTTGGACACGGCACTGCCAATGCCTTCGACGAGGCGGCCTGGCTGGTGCTCTGGTCGCTCGGCCTCGAGCTCGACGCACTCGAAGCGCGGGCGCAGCAGGAGATCGGCGACGCCGAGCGGGCCCGCGCCGAGGCGCTGATCGACGAGCGCATCGCCAGCCGCAAGCCGGCCGCGTACCTGACCGGCGAGGCGTGGCTGCAGAACGTGCCGTTCCACGTCGACGAACGCACGATCGTGCCGCGCTCGTTCATCGCCGAGCTGCTGGTCGATGGCGAAGGCAGCGGCGAACTCGACACCTGGCTTTCCGAGGACACGCGGCGCGTGCTCGACCTGTGCACCGGCAACGGCAGCCTGGCGGTCATCGCCGCCCTGGCGTATCCGGAAATCGAAGTCGATGCGGCCGACATCAGCGACGAGGCGCTGGCCGTCGCGCGGCTGAACGTCGACCGGCACCGCCTGGGTGACCGCATCCGCCTGCGGCGCTCCGACCTGTTTGCCGAAATCTCCGGCGGCTACGACCTGATCCTGTGCAACCCGCCTTATGTCGATGCCGAACGGATGGCCTCGCTGCCGCCCGAATACCGCCACGAGCCGCGCATTGCCCTGGCCGGCGGAGGCGACGGCATGGACCTGGTGCGCCGGATCGTCGCCGAGGCGCCGCAACGGCTGAGCCCGATCGGCGTGCTGCTGCTCGAAATCGGCAACGAGCGCGACCATTTCGAGCGGGCCTTCCCGCGGCTCGAGGTGGCCTGGCTCGAAACCAGCGCCGGCGCCGACCAGGTGCTGCTCGCCACCCGCGACGCGCTGCTGCGCGGGGTCGCACGGTGATCACGCTGCGCGGGGTGACGCTGCGCCGTGGCAGCAAGCTGGTGCTCGACGCGGCGACGGTGACGCTGCAGCCTGGCGAAAAGGTCGGCCTGGTCGGCCGCAACGGTGCCGGCAAGTCGTCGCTGTTCTCGTTGCTGGCCGGCCGCCTGGGCGCCGACGGCGGCGACTTCGACCTGCCGCCGCGCTGGCGCATGGCCGAGGTCGCGCAGGACATGCCCGAGACCGGCGACGGCGCGACCGAGTACGCGCTGCAGGGCGACACCCGTCTGGTCGAGGCCGAAGCCGCGCTCACGGCGGCGCTGGAAAGCGACGACGGCCACGCCATCGGCGATGCGCACCAGGCAATCGCCGACGCCGGCGGCTTCGATGCGCGGGCGCGCGCCCAGTCGATGCTGCTGGGCCTCGGCTTCAAGCCGGCCGAGCTCGATGCACCGGTCAACAGCTTCTCGGGCGGCTGGCGCATGCGACTGCAGCTGGCGCGCGCGCTGATGTGCCCGGCCGACCTGATGCTGCTCGACGAGCCGACGAATCACCTCGACCTCGACGCGCTGGTCTGGCTCGAGGCCTGGCTGCAGCGCTTCGACGGCACGATGCTGGTGATCAGCCACGACCGCGAATTCCTCGACGCGGTGACCCGGGTCACGCTGCACCTCGAAGACGCAGGCCTGACGCGCTACACCGGCAACTACACCGCTTTCGAGGAAATGCGCGCCGAGCGGATGGTGCTTCAGCAGGCGGGCTTCGAAAAGCAGAAGGAGCGCATCGCCCACCTGCAGAAGTTCATCGACCGCTTCAAGGCCAAGGCGAGCAAGGCCAAGCAGGCGCAAAGCCGCGTCAAGGCGCTGGCGCGGATGGAGCGGCTCGCGCCGGTGCTGACCGCTGGCGAGTTCTCGTTCGAATTCCGCGAGCCGGCGAGCCTGCCGAATCCGATGCTGGCGCTGCAGGATGTCGACGCCGGCTACCGCAGCGCCGAAGGCGTCGACCGCGTCATCGTGCGCGGCGCCAGCCGGTCGGTGCTTGCCGGCCAGCGCATCGGCATCCTTGGCGCCAACGGCCAGGGCAAGTCGACGCTGGTGAAGACGATTGCCCGCGAGCAGCCGGCACTGGCCGGCACCGTGACCGAGGGCAAGGGCCTGGCGATCGGCTACTTCGCGCAGCAGGAGCTCGATGTCCTGCGCCCCGACGATTCGCCGCTGAACCACATGATCCGCCTGGCCCGCGAGGTCAGCCCGCAAGCGCGCGAGCAGGAGCTGCGCAACTTCCTCGGCCAGTTCCGCTTTGCCGGCGAGATGGTCAACCAGGCCGTCGGCACGCTCAGCGGCGGCGAAAAGGCGCGGCTGGTGCTGGCGATGCTGGTCTGGCAACGCCCCAACCTGCTGCTGCTCGACGAGCCCACCAACCACCTCGACCTCGACACACGCGAGGCGCTGAGCATGGCGCTGAACGAGTTCGAAGGCAGCGTCATGCTGGTCAGCCACGACCGCGCGCTGCTGCGCGAGGTCTGCGACGAGTTCTGGCTGGTGGCGCACGGCGAGGTGCAGCCCTTCGACGGCGACCTCGACGACTACCAGCGCTGGCTGCTCGACAGCGCCCGCGAGCAGGCGAAGGCATTGCGCGAGGCGGCCAAGCCGAAGGCGAAGCCGGCGGGCGCATCGGCGAAGGCGCCGCGCGGCAACGAGCTCAAGACAGCGCAGAAGCAGTTCGGCCAGGTCGATGCCCAGCTCGGCGCGCTGCAGGCCGAGCGCAGTGCACTGGAAGCGCAACTGCATGGCGGCGTGAGTCGCGAGGCGCGGCATGAAGGCGGTCGCCGCCTGAAGCAGTTGTCGGCCGACATCGAACGCCTCGAAGCGCGCTGGCTCGAACTGAGCACGCAGATCGACGCACTGGCCGGCAGCTGAAGCCGGCAGCCACCGCGGGCACAATGCGCGCGGACCCACGAGCCGGTGACGCAGCAGCGCCCGCCCTCGGTGTCCCCATTCGACCACTCCACAAAGGGACTTCCATGGCACTCGATAAAGTTCTCTACACCGCCTCGGCCACTTCGACCGGGGGACGCGCCGGCTCGTCGAAATCGTCCGACGGAAAACTCGCGGTCGATCTTTCCGTACCGAAGGAAATGGGTGGCGACGGTGCCGGCGGCACGAATCCGGAGCAGCTCTTCGCTGCCGGCTATTCGGCGTGTTTTCTCGGTGCGATGAAACACGTGGCCGGCACGCAGGGGACCAAGCTTCCGGACGACACGTCGGTGTCGGCGGATGTCGGCATCGGGCCGATCCCTGCCGGCTTCGGCATCCAGGCCAAGCTGAAGATCAACGTTCCGGGCATGGACCGCGAGGCCGCCGAAAAGCTGGTCCAGGCCGCCCACGGCGTGTGCCCGTACTCCAACGCCACGCGCGGCAACATCGACGTCGAACTCGAGGTGCAGTAAGCGGCCGCAATCACCCACGTCATTGACGCGGGGCTGCACTTGTGCTTGCGCGCCGGCTGGATGAAAATACAGGCCTTCTCATTCTGAAGGCCCGCCGTGCAAGAAGCACCCCGACTGACCGAACGGCAGCAACAGATCCTCGAACTCGTCACCCGTGCGATCGAGCAGACCGGCGCGCCACCGACGCGCGCCGAAATCGCCGCCGAACTCGGCTTCCGCTCGGCCAATGCCGCCGAGGAACACCTCCAGGCGCTTGCACGCAAGGGCGCCATCGAGCTGATCGGTGGCACATCGCGTGGCATCCGCCTCAAGGGCTCCCCATCGAGAGGCATGCGGCCGCCCAGCGGCACGGCCTTCAGCGTTCCGCTGATCGGTCGGGTCGCTGCGGGCAGCCCGCTGCTGGCGGAGGAGCATGTCGATCGCACCTACCAGCTCGAAGCCAGCCTGTTCGAGCGTCGACCCGACTTTCTGCTCAAGGTACGCGGCATGAGCATGCGCGACGCCGGAATTCTCGACGGCGACCTGCTTGCCGTGCAGAAGGCCAGCGATGCGAAGAACGGGCAGATCGTGGTCGCACGGCTCGGCGACGACGTGACCGTCAAGCGTTTCATGCGCCACGCCGACGGCATCGAGTTGCGCGCCGAGAATCCGGATTTCGCACCGATCCATGTTGCCGGACGCGGCGATTTCGCGCTCGAAGGACTCGCCGTCGGCCTGATCCGCAACAGCTGGCAGCTCTAGGAGCCTGTCGGGCTTTGGGTCGGGCTCGCGCCGGGGCGAGTCGCAGTGTCAGACGAGGCGCCGGCGAAGCCGTGTGGCGGGCCCACACTGCGAGCCGGCAACGACGGATGGCGCTGCGAATCGCCCCGGCCCTTCGGGTTGGGCCGGAAAAGGGGCTGATCCGTCGTTGCAAATGCTCGCCGGGTGTCCAACCCGGCTGCGCTTTGCGCCTAAGCTGAGCCCCTTTTCCGGCCCAACGCGAGCCCGACCCAAAGCCCGACAGGCTCCTAGCCCGAGCCAAGCGGAGCCGGGTCCCGCCACCCGCAGCGTGCACAATCCACCGGCTCCGCAGAAACCGCTTCCGCCCGCTTCGTGAACATCACCATCCTCGACGACTACCAGGACGTGGTCCGCAAGCTGCCCAGCGCCAGCAAGCTCGAATCGCTCAATCCGAAGGTCTTCACCAACACCGTCAAGGGCATCGGCCAGTTGTCGATCCGGCTGCGTGACGCCGATGTGCTGGTGCTGATCCGCGAGCGCACCCACTTTCCCCGGGCGCTGATCGAAAAGCTTCCCAAGCTGCGGCTGATCGCGCAGACCGGACGCGTCGGTCCGCACATCGACATCGAAGCCTGCACCCGGCAGGGTGTGGCGGTTGCCGAAGGTGTCGGCTCGCCGATCGCACCCGCCGAGCTGACCTGGGCGCTGATCATGTCGGCGATGCGCCGTCTGCCGCAGTACATCGGCAACCTCAAGCACGGTGCCTGGCAGCAGTCGGGGCTGAAGTCGGCGTCGATGCCGCCGAACTTCGGTGTCGGCACGGTGCTGCACGGGCGCACGCTCGGCATCTGGGGCTACGGCAAGATCGGCCAGCTGCTCGCGGGGTACGCGCGCGCCTTCGGCATGCAGGTCGTCGTCTGGGGGAGCGAGGAGTCGCGCGCCCGCGCCCGCCACGACGGCCTCGTGTCGGCTTCGAGCTGCGAAGCCTTCTTCGATGCCTGCGACGTGCTTTCGCTGCACCTGCGCCTGTCCGAGCGCACCCGCGGCATCGTCACGCTCGAGATGCTGTCGCGCATGAAGCCGACGGCCCTGCTGGTGAACACCTCGCGGGCCGAGCTGATCGAGGAAGGCGCACTGGTCTCGGCGCTGAACCGCGGTCGCCCCGGCATGGCCGCGGTCGACGTGTTCGAATCCGAGCCCATCCTGCAAGGTCACCCGCTGCTGCGGCTGGAAAATGCCATCTGCACGCCGCATATCGGCTATGTCGAGCAGGACAGCTACGAGCTCTACTTCAGTGCCGCGTTCGACAACGTGCTGAACTTCATCAACGGCACGCCGACCAACATCGTCAATCCGGACGCACTGCGGGTGACGCGGCGCTGAGCATGCCGCCTGCTTCGCCGCCGCCGCTTGACGCGCCGACGCTGCGAGCGCCGGCGACGCTCGGCGAACTGTTCTGGGCCTTCAACCGCATGGCGCTGCAGGGCTTCGGCGGCGTGCTTGCCGTCGCTCAGCGCGAGTTGGTCGAACGGCTCGGCTGGCTGACGCGCGACCAGTTCGTCGAGATGCTGTCGATCGGCCAGGTGCTGCCCGGCCCGAACATCGTCAACCTGGCGCTGATGATCGGCGACCGCTTCTTCGGCTGGCGTGGTGCGGCGGCGGCGCTCGCCGGCATGCTGACCGTGCCGCTCGTGCTGGTCCTGGCGCTGGCGGTTGGCTACAACGAGTTGGCGCGCTACCCGCTCGTCAGCGGCGCGTTGCGCGGCATGGGCGCGGTTGCCGCCGGGCTGGTGATCGCCACCGGGCTCAAGCTGCTGCCGAGCTTGCGCATCAATCCGATGGGGCCGCGCTGGTGCGTCGCCCTGCTGGTCGCCACCTTCCTGGCGATCGCCTGGTGGCGCTGGCCGCTGGTCTGGGCGGTATTCGGCATTGGCGGCGTCGGCGTCGTGCTGGCGTGGCGGCGGCTGCGATGACCGCATCGCTGAGCGCGGGCGATCTGCTCGGCATGTTCCTGCACTTCATGCTGCTCAGCCTGATCGGCATCGGCGGCGCGATCGCCGCGGCACCGGACATGCAGCGCTACATGGTGACCGAGCACCACTGGCTGAGCGATTCGCAGTTCACCGCGTCGATCGCCCTGGCGCAGGCCGCTCCGGGGCCGAACGTGCTGTTCGTGGCGGTGCTCGGCTGGAACGTCGCCGGCGCCTGGGGCGCACTCGCGACCCTCACCGGCATCCTGCTGCCGTCGACGCTGCTGAACCTGGCGGTCACGCGCTGGGGCCATGCACGGCGCGAGACACTTGGCGTGCGCGCTTTCAAGGCCGGCATGGCGCCGCTGACGATCGGCCTGCTGCTTTCCACCGGCTGGATCCTGGCCGGGCCGACCCGGTTGCACCCGGGCGCGACGCTGCTGGTTTCAGCCACCGTGATCACCATGCTGGCCACGCGAATCAGCCCGCTGTGGGCGATCGGCGTCGGGGCGCTGGTCGGCGGCTTCGGCTTCGCCTGACGGCGGGAGGTTTCTCGTTCGCCGCGGGGACGCCGAACCGGTGGGTGGGTGGGGGCTGTGTCACAGGTCGCGGGATGCGCCGGTCCAGAAACCGGGCGGGACCATGTAGAGGCCGGTGTCCCATGCCCACTCGCGCACCGGTTCCTCGGTCATGGCGCGCTTTTCGTCGGGACCTGCGGTCCAGTGGAAGTCGCAGACATTGCCCTGGTGTCCGACGAACGTGTGCATGCCTCCGTTGGCCACGCCAATGAAGAACGGCACGCTTTCCAGACGTCTCAGCAGCGCCTCGGTCGCCGCATCGGGTGCTGTGTCCCGATAGCCCGACACCACCACGTCGCACTCCACGCCACGCGATCCCTCGACCGTGCTGGCGCGCCAGATGAGAGCACCGGCCTTGGCCATGTTGAGCGCAGCGAGCTTCTCGTTCTCGCCTGCAGCGCCCAGGTCAGCGGCGGTGCGCGGCGAATAGAACACCGCGGTCCAGCCGTCCTTCTGTAGTTCCTCGCAGAGAACCGTGCCGCGCAGGTCGGCGTCGCGCATGCGCTGTTCGATCTTCGCGAAACGTGCGGCCATGCCAGCCGCTTCGTGCGCGGCCTTGGCGTTCTCCATCACCCAGCCGATGCACGAGCTCTCCTTGATCGTCGCGGTGGCGCCGTTCGGCCCGCGAATGTCGACCCGTCCACGCGACATGGCGGCAAGCGTCCACTGTCTGCGCGTCCACCCCTCGATCCTGGCATTCACGCCGGCGCGGTCGTTGGCCCGCACCTCGGCGTAGAACGACCCGTGGTCGCCGTAATAGCGACCGACTCCGGTCGCATCGATGGCGTCGTGGTGTGCCTTGGTCTTGGCGGTGATAGCCCTGTCGCCCGCCTCGGCCAGTTTCCGCCATGCGTCGGCGTCGGCCACGCCACCGGACGGCGGATCGACGGGTGTGGCTATCGCGTGAGTGAGCACCCAATCGACGATCCGGACCGGAAGTGGGCCGCTGATCGTGGCGGCGCTGCCGTCGCGGTCGAAGCGGTCGATCGCCTTCCACAGCTTTTCGAGATTCCCCGGCGTGCCCTCGATGAATCCCTGCGCGTTGGCCAGGCCGCGAACGTCGACCCCGGGGTAGGCGAGCCCGATGTCGGTTTCCTTGAGCGACATCCCTCGCATGCGGGTGATGAAGCCTGCACGATCGATCGTAGGCATGGCGGGACTCTCTGGAGCGACGGGTGTGCGGGCAGTCTGCCCCGTTCCCGGTCGACCGGCCAGTGCTCGTTGTAGGGATGGCCGCCTCTTGACCCCCTACCTACCCTGCGACAGGCGTGAGGCGCGCTAGAGGCCCACCGGTCGAACCTGCGTCCTGAAGCTCGCGAGACGCCCAGCGGACGGGCGGCCCAGACGGCCGCCCGCCACGGTCGGTGGTTGAAGGAGACAAAACGTGATCAGCGTCACATTGGGCGTCGCCATCGGTGTCGTCTTCGTTTTCCTGCTGTTCTCACTCTTCCTTTCAGCGGCACTCGAAGCGATTGCCGGGCTGTTCAAGCTGCGCGGCCGGGCACTGCGCGTCGCCATCGCCCGTCTGATCGACGACCCGACGCACGCGCCGAAATGGGGCGGGTTCGGCCTGATCGACAAAATCGCCGGCACGTCGAACCCCCGGGCAACGCGAGCCGACATCGAGCCGCCCGGTCCGGACGCCGTGGACGCCGTGGACGCCGACCGGCCCGAAGCCTACGAGGCAGCCACCGAGTCACCCGAAGGCGAGTACGTGGCGCCGCGGCCCCTTCGCTTTGCCGCCGTATTCCACCATCCACTCGTGGCCGGTTCGCAGTCGAGCGGCAAGCCCTCCTACGTGTCGGCGCAGAACTTCGCCTCGGCGCTGTTGCACGGATTGCGCGCCGACGGCGTCGCCGACCTTGCCGAAGGCGTCAGGCGCGGCGTTGCGGCGCTACCGCCAGGCCCGGTGCGAACGGCCTTGGAGACGGCCGTGGAGGAAGCGGGCGGCGACTGGGGAAAACTGAAGGCCGGCGTCGAGCGCTGGTACGACCATGCCATGGACCGGCTGAGCGGCGAATACAAGCGATTCAGTCAGCTCGCCACGTTCCTGGTCGGCCTTGCACTGGCAGGGATCTACAACGTCGACGCGATCGCCATTGCGCAGCGGCTCTACGTCGACGACCAGCTGCGTGCTGCGATCGGCGAGCAAGCGACCCAATACGTGAGAAACGCCACTGCCGCGGTGCCATCCGAGCCAGCGTCGACCACGGCGGCAGCGAGCGCGCCGGGGAATGCGCTGCTGGTGCCGGTAGCAACGGCCGTTTCAGCGAGCGCCCTGAGCGACTTCGAGAAGAAGCTCGGCGCCGCGAAAGAGGCGCGAGAAACGTTGACGAAGACGATTTCGTTCGTCGACTCGAGGGGCGACAGGTCGATCTGGAAGCACATCTCGGATCAGCCCAGCGTGCTTTTCGGCTGGCTCGCAACGGCACTGGCCGGGATGCTCGGCGCACCCTTCTGGTTCGAGCTGCTGCAGAAGCTGGTCAACCTGCGCGGTACCGGCCCGAAGCCGCCTGCGGTCACGCCCAAAACAGGGGAAACGCGATGACGAAGCTGTCGGAGCACTTCACGTTGGCCGAAATGGTGCGTTCATCGACGGCCGAACGACTCGGGATCGACAACACGCCGGACGAAGAAGTCATCGAACGCCTGTACTTGTGTGCCAATCGGCTCGAGGTCGTGCGCAAGGTGCTTGGCGAGAAGCCGCTCCGCATCACCAGCGGCTATCGCAGTCCCCGGGTGAACCGGGCCGTCGGTGGCAGCCGGACCAGCTCGCACTGCGTCGGCTACGCCATCGATTTCCAGCATCCCAGCCTTTCGCCCCACAAGGTCTGCGCACTGATCGTCGACAGCGGTGTCCGCTTCGACCAACTGATCCATGAATTCGGCTCATGGATCCACATTTCCTTCGACCCGCTGCTGCGTCAGCAACCCTTGACGATCGCCAGCGCGCGGCAGGGGTACCTGCACGGCATTCTTCCGATTGCAACCTAGGGTGATGTCGCCGGCTATGCGCCACGCCCGGCCGCGCCCTGGTCAGCCGCGCTGGCGCAATGCCTCGTAAAGGCAGATGCCGGCCGCGACCGACACGTTGAGACTTTCGACGGCCCCTCTCATCGGCAAGCGCACCAGGCGGTCGCAGCGCTGCCCGGTGAGCTGGCGCATGCCGCTGCCCTCGGCGCCGAGCACCAGCGCCAGCGCACCGCTCAGCTCGGCCCCAAAAAGCGACTCGGTGGCCAGATCGCTGGTGCCGACGATCAGGATGTCGCGCTCCTTCAGCTCGCCGAGCGTGCGCGCCAGGTTCGTCACCATGAAGTACGGCACCGTGTCGGCGGCGCCGCTGGCCACCTTGGCCACCGTGGCGTTGAGCCCGACGGCATGGTCCTTCGGCGCGATGACCGCATGCGCGCCGGCGGCATCGGCGACCCGAAGACACGCGCCGAGGTTGTGCGGATCGGTGACGCCGTCGAGCACCAGCAGCAAGGGCTTGGCGCCGCTGGCTTCGACTGCATCGAGCGTGTCGTCGAGCGAATGGCTGCGGACCAGCGCCTCGACCCGCGCGACGACGCCCTGGTGACGCCCCGAGCCGCAAAGTTGCGCCAGCCGGGCATCGTCGCTGTCGACCAGGCGAGCGCCGGCCTGCCGGGCGCGTTCGACGAACTGGCGCATGCGCGGGTCGCGCCGACTGGCATCGACATGGATGTCGATGACCGAGGCAGGTGCCGTTCGGAGGCGGACGCCGACGGCGTGGAAGCCGAACAAGGTGGAATGGGTCATGCGCCGATCGTAGTCGGCGCCGGCACGCGCCGACGTTGCTGCTGTCAGCGGCTGCGCATGCCGACCGCCTAGGCAGCCAGACCGATCACGCCGATCAACAGCGGCTGGTGCAGCATGTAGACAGACAGCGGGTGCCGACCCGCTTTGGCCAGCGCCTGCAAGGGCCGCGGCAATGGGCCCGTCAGCAAGGCCGGTGCACGGCGCAACAGCGACTGGCCGGCAGCCACCCCCCACCAGACGACGCCGAGCCAGGGAAGGAGCGGGACGAAATCTTCGGTGATCGGCTTGCGCAGCCCGAGGCCGAGCCAGCGCAATGCGTCGGCTTCCAGCAGGCTTGAAGCCGCCAGCGGCGGCAGCGCCAGAGCCACCGCGCCGCACAGCCACAAGCCCTGGCCCCAGCGCGCTGTCCAGCGGGCGATCGGCAGCATCGCCGCGATGCCATGGAGCACGCCGAAGAAGATCCAGCTTCGCGGAAACATCAACCAGGAGCCCGCGCTGACCAGCACGGCACAGCCGGCTATCTGCAGCCATCGGCGCCAGAAGCGACGCGGGGGCTGAGCGGCATCGAACGCCAACGCCTGGCCGATGCCCGCGCTGAAGAGGAACAGCGAAAGGATCGCCGTGCGCTGCCAGGTCCAGACCGGATCGCGCCGCAAGTCTTCGGCAATGAAGCCGAAGTGGTCGAGGTCGAAAGCGGCGTGGAAGCCGACCATCCAGACGATCGCCAGGCCGCGCAAGGCGTCGAGGCGCTCGCAGCGCACCGTGGTAACCGACGGAACCGGTATCCTCAACGCAGCTCGAGGATCGGCCGAGGGAGCCCGCAACGCAAATCGCAAGCCGACGCGAAAACGGCCTCGAAAGAAGTCGAGGCCGTCGCGGTCTTGGGGTGGCTGATGGGACTCGAACCCACGACAACAGGAATCACAATCCTGGACTCTACCAACTGAGCTACAGCCACCGCAGAGCGCGGCAGTATAGCGGAAGCACTTCGCCGTACCCGACCAACCATCCGGCGGGCACCGAGCCTCAGCGGCCAGCTCCCGATGCGGCAGCCGGCGCAGCCGACACCAGCGCCGCGTCCTTGACCTCGACCGAGTAGCGAGCCTTGAGTGCGTTGTAGTAGGCACGCGACTCGGCGTCTCCCCAGGCGCGCGCATATTCGTTGCGAGCCTGGACCGGATCAGCAGCAACCGGATCGCGGCCGACGATTCGTGCCACCCGCACCACGGCATAGCCCTCCGCGCCGAGATCGACGCCGACGAAGGCCGGCAGCGGATCAGCCGGGGCACCCAGCGCCGCTTCGACCAACTTGCGCGGCAATCCTTCGGTCTTGGCGCGCGAGACCGTCTGCGCCGGCCCATCCAGCGCTGCCGGTGCGGCCTTCAATGCCTGCAGCCGCGCTTCGCCGTTCTTGCGCGCCAACGCCGCCGCCTGCTTGGCGACGACCGCCTGCCGCACGGCGTCACGCACCTCGTCGAGTGCCAGCGCCCGGGCCGGGTGGTGCTGGGTGACGCGGGCGGCGATCAGCTGGTTCGGCGCGGTTTCGACGGCATCGGTGTTGCGCTTGTTGCGCAGCACCTCGCCAGCGAACAGCGCAGCGCGGAACTTGGGCGAGGCCAGCGGCCCGGTGGCGCCGGCTGGCGGATTGCGCTCGATGCCCGCCTCGCGGCGAATCTCGAGGCCAAAGCGCTCGGCCGCGGGCTTGAGGCTGTCGGACTGCTCATAGACCAGGTTGCCGAAGTCGCTCGCCGCTTCGACGAACTTCTTCTGGGCCAGCTCGCGGCGCACCTCGGCCTCGATCTCGCCGCGCACGGCGTCGAAGCTGCGCTTCTCGCCGCCACGCACGGCGGTGAGCTTGATCAGGTGATAGCCGAAGTCGCTTTCGACAACGCCGCTGATCGCGCCCGGCTGCAAGGCAAAAGCGGCATCCTCGAACGCCTTGACCATGGCGCCGCGGCCGAAGAAGTCGAGATCGCCGCCGTTGGCCGCCGAGCCGGGGTCCTGCGACTCGCGACGCGCCACCTCGGCGAACGATTCGGGCTTGGCCTTCAGCTCCGCCAGCAGCTGCTCGGCCTTGGCACGCGCCTTGGCGCGTTCGGCAGCCGGCGCCGACGCCTCGGCCTTGATCAGGATGTGGCTGGCGCGGCGCTCCTCAGCGGTGCTGTAGCGCGCCAGGTTCTGGTCGTAATGCTTGCGCAGCTCGTCGTCGGACAGCTTGACGCCCTTGCTGATCGTCTCGAGGTCGAGCACCACGTATTCGATGTCGGCACGCTCCGGGGCCTGGAAACGACCGGCATTCGCCGGGTCGGCATGAAAGGCCTGTAGCTCGGCATCGCTCGGCACGAGGCCCTTGGCCAGTTCGCGGGCGTCGAAACGCTGCACCTGGATTTCACGTTGCTGGAAGTACGCGTCGAGTGCGGCGCCACTGGCCACGCTCGGCGCGATGGCCGTGGCGCCGATGCCGTTGAGCACCTGTGCCACGGAAATCTCCTGCCGAAGGCGCTGCGCGAACGCTTCCGACGACATGCCCTGCGCCTGCAACAGCTCCTTGTTGATACTGCCATCCGGATTGCGCAACGACGCGAACTGCGGATCGGCACGGAACAGCCGCAGCATGCGTGCATCGCTGGTGAACAGGTGCTCGTCGTTGATGGCGGCGAGCAGGACGCGCTCGCGGATCAGCGACTCGAGGCTCTGCTGCTTCAGCGCCGGGCTGTCGAGCAGCGCGGCGTCGATCGTCGGCATCTCGCGGCGAACACGCTCGACGTTGTTCCGGTGCGCCGCATCGAGCTCGGCCTGGGTGATCGGCACGCCATCGACTTCCGCGACGGTGCGGTTGGCGCCGTCGCGGAAGCTCCTGTAGCCGTCGAGCCCGAGAAAGACGAACGACGGGATGATCAGCAGGATCAGGAAGAAAAACAGCAGCCGCGTGTGCTTGCGAACGAAATCGAACATCGGGAACCTTGCAACGGTGCGGTCAGCTCGGCAACGACCGCGGGGGTCACGGCGGGCCAGATGCGACAAAGGCGAACCGGAGTTCGCCTTTGCGCAAGCGTCGGAGTTTAGACGAGCGCAGCGGTTTGGGACGACGCCCGAGGCGCTGCGGATGGTGGGTGCTGAGGGGCTCGAACCCCCGACCTACGCCTTGTAAGGGCGCCGCTCTACCAACTGAGCTAAGCACCCGCAGCAACGAACCCGGGCCGAGTCCGCATTGTCGCTCCAGCCAGTACGATGCGCCGAAACGCCGGCGCAATTGTCGCCTACCGCCACGGCCGCTCAGGCCGACGGGCCGGCCACCGCCGGCTGGCGCATAACGAGGGCCACACCGGCCGCCGTCAGCAGCATGCCCAGCAGCATCGACGCCGTCAGCGGCTCGTCGAACAGCAGCCAGGCCATCGCCGCCGTACAGGGCGGCACGAGATACATCAGGCTCGCCACCTGCGTCGCGGCACCGCGCTGGATCAGCAGGTAGAGGAGCGATCCGCCGCCGAGCGTCAGCACGCCGGCCGACCAGGCCAGTGCCGCGATCATCTGCGGATGCCAGTCGATGGGGCCGCTCTCGAACAGCGCCAGTGGCAGGCTGACGGCCAGCGATGCAAGCAGTTGCACGGCACTGGCCGTGCGGACGTCGCACGGGGTGATGAAGTGCTTCTGGTAGAGCGTGCCGGCGGTGATCGAAAGCAGCGCAAACACCGACAGCCCGAGGTTCATCGGCGTCACCTCGCCGACGCCGAGCTTGCGCCAGACGACCAGCGCCAGGCCAGCCAACCCGAGCGCCAGGCCGAACCACTGCACCGCCCCGATGCGGCTGCGGCGCGGACCCGAGCGCGCCGATGCAGCCGCGGAGATCCACAGTGCCGTCAGCACCGGCTGCAGGCCGACGAGCAGCGAGACGGTACCGGCGCCGATGCCCGCCTTCACCGCCGCCCAGACACCGCCGAGGTAGCCCGCCTGCAACAGCACGCCGACCACGGCGAGGTGCGCCCATTGCACCGGCTCGCGAGGCCAGGCGGGCCGGCTCCAGGCGATCCAGGCCCCGAACAGCACCAGCGACAGGGCATAGCGCAGCGAGAGAAAGCCGAGCGGCGGGGCGTGCGGCATGCCGAAGCGGGCAACGATGAAGCCGGTGCTCCAGATCAGTACGAACACCCCCGGCATCAATCGGATTGCCAGCGGCACGGGCGCGGCCGGCGACATCGCCGTGACCATGCGGCTACTTCACCTTGGCGCGAATTTCGGGCAGCGCCTTTTGCAGGTAATAGACCATCGACCAGATCGTCAGCACCGCCGAGAGGTAGATCAGGCCGGCGCCCCAGAGCCGGGTGTCGATGAAGCCGAGCAGCCTGCCGTCGTAGAGCAGGAACGGTATCGCGACCATCTGCACCACCGTCTTCACCTTGCCGAGCATGTGCACCGCCACGCTGCGCGACGCGCCGATCTGCGCCATCCATTCGCGCAACGCCGAAATCGCAATTTCACGGCCGATGATGACGAAGGCGACCAGCGCATGCAGCCGGCCCAGGTGCACCAGCACCAGCAGCGCGGCGACGACCAGGAACTTGTCGGCCACCGGATCGAGAAAGGCGCCGAACGACGAGGTCATGTTGAGCCGCCGCGCGAGGTAGCCGTCGGCCCAGTCGGTCAGCGCAACGACGATGAACAGCAGCGTCGCCAGGAGGTTCTGCACCCCGGCCTCGAGTTGCAGGTAGAACACGCCGACGACCAACGGGATGGAGACGATGCGCGCCCAGGTCAGGAGTGTCGGCAGATTGAAGAACATCGCGCCGATTGTGCCGAACTCCCGCTGCCCGGCCGATGACCGCGGTGGCGAGCACGACGATCGGTGTGTGCGCGCGGCCTGGGCAGGCGGTTCTCGATCGCGGCGTCAGTCGAGGCTGCGCGGCTTGAAACGCCTTTGCTCGTCGAACAGGAAGGTCTCGGCAAATTTCCAAGGGCGTGGCAGCCGCCGCACGTCGCCGTAAGGCGCGGCTCGGTGGACTGCATCGATCGCCAGCTGCGTCGTGTCGAGGGCCTGGCGCGGCTGACGCAGCACGACGATGCGACGGACACTGCCGTCGCCGTTGAGTTCGACTTCGAGCACCGGGATCGCCAGCAGCGCCGCAGGCGGCTCGCCCATGTAGGTGGCGGCGGGATTCGCAGCAACCAGGCGCTCACCGGCTTGCTGACGCAGTTCCGCCCAGCTACCCACCGGACGCGGCGCTGGCAGGGCTGGACGCGAGACCCCCGGCGCCATCGCCAGTCGCGGCGGGGTCTCGCCGGCCGCCATGCGCTCGTCGGAACCTGAAGCCAGCGGCGTGCGCTCGGCCACTCGCTCGGGCGGTGGCGGGCCGCTGCAGCCGGCGGTCACGGCAACCGCGGCTCCGACGAGATACGCACGGGCAGTCCTTCTCGCGATTCGTTCAACGCAGCGCACGGTAGATTTCCTCGGCCAGGTCACGCGAAATGCCCTCCACGCGCGCCAGGTCGTCGACGCTCGCCGCCGCCACGCCGCGCAGCCCGCCGAAGCGTTGCAACAGCCGCGCACGCCGCTTCGGCCCGATCCCGGGGATGTCCTCGATCCGGCTGCCGCCCGTGCGCACGCTGGCACGGCGCGCGCGCATGCCGGTGATGGCGAAGCGGTGTGCCTCGTCGCGAATCTGGGCCACCAGCATCAGCGCCGCCGAGTCCTTCGGCAGCGCGATCTTCGGCCGGCCGTCGGCGAAGACCAGTTCCTCGAGCCCGACCTTGCGGCCCTCGCCCTTTTCCACACCGGCGATCAGGGCGATGTCGGCGCCGAGTTCCTCGAACACCTCGCGCGCCATGCTGACCTGGCCGCGGCCACCGTCGACCAGCACCAGGTCCGGCCAGCGCAGCCCCGGGTTGGCCGCGCTGCCCGCATCGGCGAGCGCCGCGGCGAGCTTGCCGTAGCGACGGCTCAGCACCTGGCGCATGGCGGCGTAGTCGTCGCCCGGCGTGATGCCTTCGATGTTGTATCGACGGTACTGCGCACTCTGCATCCGGTGCGCCTCGAACACCACGCACGACGCCTGCGTGGCCTCGCCGGCGGTGTGGCTGATGTCGAAGCATTCGATGCGGAAGGTGTCGATCTCGGCCACCTGCAGGTCGAGCGCGTCGAGCAGCGCCCGGGTGCGCGCCTGCTGCGAGCCCTCCTCGGCGAGCAGCTGGGCCAGCCGCAGCTCGGCGCCCTTGATGCACATCTGCAGCCAGCTGCGGCGCGGCTCGCGCGGCTGGTGCTGCGCCGTCACCCGGCTGCCGCTGTCGGCGGAAAGCGCCTCGATCAATGCCTTGTCGACCGGATGGCTGAGCACCAGCAGCGGTGGCGCACCGCCGCCGAGGTAGTGCTGGGCGATGAAGGCTTCGAGCACCTGCACATGGACGTCGGTCGGCGCAGCGTCGGGTGCCGGTGGGCCATCGCCGACCAGCGGCTCTTCGATGGCAGCGGCGGCCGCGGACCCGCGCGCGTCGTCGGTCGCAAGCGCATCGCTGCCTTGCACGCCCGCGTCGAACGGAACCAGCTCGCCGCTTGCCGCCGCCTCCCCCTGCGCCCCCGCCGCCCCGAGCACCGTCGCATCCTCGACGTGGGCCGGAAAGTACGGCCGGTCGCCGAGGTGCCGGCCGCCGCGCACCATCGCCAGGTTGACGCAGGCGCGGCCGCCCTGCACCCGGACCGCGAGGATGTCGACATCGCCCGATTCGCCGGTGTTGTCCTCGACCGTCTGCTGGTGCAGCACGCGCGACAGCGCGCCGAGCTGGTTGCGGATTTCCGCCGCCTGCTCGAACTGCAGCTTGTCGGCGTGCGCCATCATCTGCTCCTGCAGCGCGTCGACCAGCTCCTGCTGCTCGCCGCGCAGGAAGCGCTCGGCATGGGCAACGTCGCGGGCGTAGTCCTCGGTGGAGATGCGACCGACGCACGGCGCCGAACAGCGCTTGATCTGGTGCAGCAGGCAGGGACGGCTGCGGTGGTCGAACACCGTGTCCTCGCAGCTGCGCAGCCGAAACACTTTCTGCAGCAGCTGGATCGACTCCTTGACCGCCCAGGCACTCGGATACGGACCGAAGTAGCGGTGCTTGCGGTCGACGGCGCCGCGGTAGTAGGCCACGCGCGGGAAGTCGTGCGAGACCAGCTTCAGGTACGGGTAGCTCTTGTCGTCGCGAAACAGGATGTTGTAGCGCGGGACGAGCGTCTTGATGAGGTTGTTCTCGAGCAGCAGCGCCTCGGCCTCGGAACGCACGACCGTGGTCTCCAGCCGGGCGATGCGGCCGATCATGTGGCCGATGCGGGTGCCCGGCTGGCTCTTCTGCGACTGGAAGTAGCTCGAGACGCGCTTCTTCAGGTCGCGCGCCTTGCCGACGTACAGCAGTTCGCCGGCGGCGTCGAAATAGCGGTAAACGCCCGGCAGGTTCGGCAGCGCCGCCACATCGGCCAGCAGTTGCCGCGGCTTGCCGGCGTCGTCGACGGGGGTCTCGGGAGCGCGACTCATGGAGCGGGTATTTTGAACGCCGCGCCGGGGCCGCCGCTCGCGGCCCACCCGGGGCGCCGCAGCCTGCCTTCCATAATCCGGCAATGAAATGGGACGTGTTCTGCCGTGTCGTCGACAACTTCGGCGACATCGGCGTCTGCTGGCGGCTCGCGTGCGACCTCGCGGCGCGCGGCGAGTCGGTGCGGCTGTGGGTCGACGATGCGTCCGGCACTGGCCTGGATGGCGCCGGTCGAAGCGCAGCGCCCGGCCGTCGACGTGGTGCCGTGGACCGCCGAGCCGCCGCCGCTCGAACCCGGCGACGTGGTGGTCGAGGCCTTCGGCTGCGACCCGCCAGCCGATTTCGTCGGCCGGATGGCACGGCGTCAGCCCGCGCCGCTGTGGATCAACCTCGAATACCTGAGTGCCGAGGACGATGTCGAGCGCAGCCATGGCCTGCCGTCGCCGCAGTCGGCGGGGCCGGGTGCCGGTTTGGTCAAGCGCTTCCACTACCCCGGCTTCACGCCGCGTACGGGCGGGCTGATCCGCGAGACAGGACTCGCCGCACGCCAGCAGCGCTTCGACGCGGCCGCCTGGCTGGGCCGGCTGCGCCTGGAGCGCACGGCAGGCCGCTATGGCGAGCGCGTCGTCAGTCTGTTCTGCTACGCCAACCCGGCCCTGCCGGGGTTGCTCGACTGGCTGGCGCGCGAGCCGACGCTGCTGCTGGCAACCGCCGGCCTGGCGGCGCAGCAGGTGCAGCGCCAGCTCGGGCCGCTGATGCGCCGAGGCGCCCTGCGCGCGGTGACGCTGCCGCCGCTGAGCCAGATCGACTACGACCACCTGCTGTGGGCCTGCGACCTGAACTTCGTGCGCGGCGAGGATTCGTTCGTCCGCGCCCAGTGGGCCGGCAAACCCTTCGTCTGGCAGATCTATCCGCAGGACGACGAGGTGCACCTGGACAAGCTCGACGCCTATCTCGACCGGCTGCTCGACGGCGCGCCGCTGCGCTTCGGCGGCGCGTTGCGCCGGCTGCACCACGCCTGGAACGGCAATGCCGCGTGGCCGCAGCTCGGCGACATGCCCGACGCCGCCCGCTGGCATGCGCTGGTCACCGGCTGGCGCAGCAGCCTCACGGCCCAGCCGGACTTGACCAGCGGCCTGCTGCGGCTTGCGGGGCGCGCCGGCTAGAATCGCCGGCTTTGCGCCACGGGTGCAGCGCCCGGCAGACGCCGCCGCCGCAGCGACCGAACCGTCGGCTGCACCGACAAGACCCACACGGAACCGTTATGAAGACCGCACAGGAAATACGCGCCGGCAACGTCATCATGCAGGGCAAGGACCCGATGGTGGTGCTCAAGACCGAGTACAGCCGCGGCGGCCGCAACTCGGCCACGGTACGCATGAAGCTGAAGAACCTGCTCAACGAATCGGGCACGGAGACGGTGTTCAAGGCCGACGACAAGATGGACCAGATCGTCCTCGAGAAGAAGGAGTGCACCTACTCCTACTTCGCCGACCCGATGTATGCCTTCATGGACGCCGAGTACAACCAGTTCGAGGTCGAGGCCGAGAACATGGGCGACGCGGTGCAGTACCTGGAAGACGGCATGCCGGTCGAGGTGGTGTTCTACGACGGCAAGGCGATCTCGGTCGAACTGCCGACCAGCCTGGTGCGCGAAGTCGCGTACACCGAGCCGGCCGTCAAGGGCGACACCTCGGGCAAGGTGCTCAAGCCGGCCAAGCTGGCAACCGGCTTCGAGGTTTCGGTGCCGCTGTTCGTCGAGACCGGCGACAAGATCGAGATCGACACCCGCACGCACGAGTACCGCAAGCGGGTCTGAGCGGCTGAGCGCAGCGCAATCCGGTAAGGGGGCACTTCGGTGCCCCTTCGCGTTTTCGGCGGGTCGCTGCCGGTGACCGGCGACCTGCAGGCGGTGGCGGCCTGCTGGGCGCAGCGCGAGCGCTTCGTCGTGCTCGACGCCGTTGCCGACGACGGCGAGCGCCTGGCGGCGCTGCGCCATTGCTGGCTCGACGACCCCAGGCGGTGCCGCGAACTGGTCTACATCGCCCTCGCGCCGCACGGCTGGAATCCGGCCCGCTGGGCGGGCAGCGACGGCCGCGGGTTTGCGCAGGTGCTGGCTGCGGCGCTGCCGCCGACGGTTGCGGGAATGCACCGGTTGAGCTTCGACGGGGGTCGGCTGCAGCTGCTGCTCTGCATCCAGCCGGCAGATGCCTGGCCCAGGCGGCTGGTGGCCCGGGTCGACCTGCTGCGGCTGCCATGGTCTGCACTCGGAAGCACGACAACCGAGCGCCGCCAGCGCCTCGGCGGCTACGCCCGACTCGCCGCAGCCCGTGCCCGGCTCGAGATCGAGGGCGTGCCGCCGGGCGCCGCCGGCGCTGCAGACGCGGCAGGCGCGCTTGCCGGCACCGGCTTCGAGCCGGCGGGTCGAACGGAGGCCTCGCGCCCGCTGCTGGCCCGGTACGAGCCACGCTTCGTGCCACCCGCCCCGCCCGGGCGGTGCTTCGGTGCCTCCGGCAGCGCCGAGCGCCACGCGATCGTCATCGGCGCCGGGCTGGCCGGCTGTGCGGCGGCCTGGGCGCTCGCGGAGCGCGGCTGGCGCACGACCCTGATCGACCGCCACCGGGCGCCTGCGGCCGAGGCTTCGGGCAACCCGGGCGGCGTGTTCCACGGCGTCTTCCATCCCGGCGACGGCCTGCATGCACGGTTCAACCGCGCCGCTGCGCTCGAGGTCGCTCGGGCGGTCCGCATCGCCACCGAGCAGCACGGTGTGGCCGGCGCGGTCGGCGGCCTGCTGCGGCTGGAAACCCGGCTCGATCTGGCGACCATGCGCCGGCAACTGGCATCGAGCGGCTTTCCGGAGAGCTATCTGCAGGCGCTAGGCGCCGACGAGGCGTCGGCGCGCTGCGGAATGCGGCTGGCGCATCCGTGCTGGCTCTACGCCGCAGGCGGCTGGGTCGATCCGCGCGGACTGGCGCGCTCCTACCTGGCACGCGCCGCGGATGCGGTGCATTTCATCGGCGGCGTCGAGGTCGCGGACCTGGTCGAGCGCACCGACGGCCCGGACGGTGCCGAATGGACGGCGTTCGACCGACACGGCGCGCCGCTCGCCACCGCACCGGCCGTGGTGCTGGCCAACGCGGGCGATGCGCTGCGGCTGGCGTGCTGGCCCTGGGCGGGCGTCGAAGGCAGCGCCTGTGAAGCCGTCCGCGGCCAGCTGAGCACCCTGCCCGCACGGCTCGGCATTCCGCTGAGCCGCTTGCCGATCACCGGCGCGGGCTACCTGCTGCCCGCGCACGGTGGCCGGGTGGTCTTCGGCGCGACCTCGCAAGCCGGCGATCGCGACCTGGCCATGCGCCAGGCCGACCATGCGGTCAACCTGCAGCAGCTGGGGCGGCTTGCCGCCACGCCGGTCGACGCCCTGCAGGACGATTGCGATGGCCGTGCCGGCCTGCGCTGGGCGGCGGCCGACCGCCTGCCGCTGATCGGCGCGGTGCCTGCAGCAAAGGCCACGGCCGTCGATCCGGTGCGCCGACGCCTCGACCAGCCACGCTGGGTGCCTCGACGCCCGGGGATGGTCCTTTTCACCGCGCTCGGCTCGCGCGGTATCGGCTGGTCCGCGCTCGGCGGGCAGATCGTCGCCAGCTGGATCAGCGGCTCGCCAGCACCCGTGGAGGCCGACCTGCTCGATGCCGTCGATCCCGCACGGCTGGTGGCACGGACGGCGCGGCGCGGCGTGGCCTGAGCGGTCGCTGCGTCCGCACCTGCGGTGCCCGGTACGGGCGGTCGGCGCGCGAAGCGCAGCCGCCGCTCGCCGGCAGGGTCAGCTGCCTGCTGGCGCCAGCGGGGCGGCCGCCGCTGGGGTCTCGCTGCCGGCCTCCTCGCCGCCTTCGCCTTCGCTGCCGACCTTGCGCTGTTCCTTCTCCTTGACCTTCTCTTCCTTCTTCTTCTTCTTTGCCAGCTCGCGCTGGCGCTTCTCGAACGAATAGTTGGGTTTTGCCATTCGGTAATTTCCTGTAATGGGATGAGCCGGCGAAGCGTACGCGCTTTTCGCGTGCGCTGAGGTGTCGACTAGAACGCCAGCGTGCGCACGCCGTGGGGGGTGCCCAGAAGGCAGACCGACGCCCGGTGCCTGGCAAAGATGCCGACGCAGACGACGCCGGGCCACTGGTTGATTTCGGCTTCGAGCGCAGTGGGATCGCTGAAGTCGAGCCCTCGCACGTCGAGGATCGAGCCGCCATTGTCGGTGACGACGCCGGCGCGCAGCGTCGCCTCGCCGCCGATCGCACGAAAGCGCCGCACCAGCTGCCGGGCGGCCATCGGAATCACCTCGACCGGCAGTGGAAAGGCGCCGAGGCGTTCGACCCGCTTCGACGCGTCGGCAATGCAGACGAAGCGCTCGGCGAGGTCGGCGACGATCTTCTCGCGCGTCAGCGCGGCGCCGCCGCCCTTGATCATGCAGCCGCTGCCGTCGATCTCGTCGGCCCCGTCGATGTAGACCGGCAGGCGCTCGACATCGGCTGGATCGAGCACCTCGATGCCTTGCGCGCGCAGCCGCTGGCTGCTGCGCTCGCTGCTCGACACCGCGCCGGCAATGCGGTCGCGCATGGTCCCGAGCGCGTCGATGAAATGATCGACCGTCGACCCGGTGCCGACGCCGACGATGCGGCCCGGCACCACGTGTTCGAGTGCCGCGTGTCCAACGAGCGCCTTCATCTGGTCTGCGGTCATGCGAAGGCGGCGCGGCGCCGCGGTTTGCGAGAATCGACCGATTATCGAGCGCTGACCGGCGCCTGCGCCCTGCGCTTCTCACCCCCTCGCCCATGCCGCTGCTGCCCTATGCCCTCGCCCGCCCGTTCCTCTTCGGTCTCGACGCCGAGCAGGCGCACGAGCTGACGCTCGGCGCGCTGGCGCGAATCCAGCGCACGCCGCTGCTCTGCGCCGTGGCCGAAAAGCGCGTCGACGATCCGCTGATGCTCGCCGGCCTGCGCTTTCCGAACCGCATCGGACTCGCGGCGGGGCTCGACAAGAACGGCCGCTGCATCGACGGACTGGCGGCCTTCGGCTTCGGCTCGATCGAGGTCGGCACGGTGACGCCGCGGCCGCAGCCCGGCAACCCGAAGCCGCGCATCTTTCGCATTCCCGAGGCCGAGGCGCTGATCAACCGCCTCGGCTTCAACAACGAGGGCCTCGACGCCTTCGTCGGCCATGTGCAGCGGGCGCGCTTTCGCGCCAGCGGCGGAATCCTCGGGCTGAACATCGGCAAGAACGCCGACACACCGATCGAGCGTGCCGCCGACGACTACCTGCTCGGCCTCGACGCGGTCTATCCGCACGCCGACTACGTGACGGTCAACATTTCGAGCCCGAACACCCGCGACCTGCGCTCGCTGCAGGGCGACGGCCCGCTCGGCGAGCTGCTGGCGGCGCTGCAGGCGCGACGCGGCGAACTCGCCCGGCGCCATGGCCGCGCGGTGCCGATGTTCGTGAAGATCGCGCCCGATCTCGACGAGGCGCAGGTCGGCGCCGTGGCCGCAACGCTGCGCGAGCAGCGTGTCGACGGTGTCATCGCGACCAACACCACGCTGGCCCGGGACGCCGTCGCGCATTTGCCGAACGGCGGCGAGGCCGGCGGGCTGTCCGGCAGGCCGCTGCGGGCCGCTTCGAATCGCGTCATCGGCCAGTTGCGCGGGGCGCTCGGTCCCGCGTTCCCGATCATCGGCGTCGGCGGGGTGCTGAGCGCCGACGACGCGCTGGCGAAGATCGACGCCGGCGCCGACCTGGTGCAGATCTATACCGGCTTCATCTACCGCGGGCCGGAGCTGGTGGGCGAGGCGGCACGCGCCTTGAAGGAACGGCGGACGGCGCGACGCGGCTGAGCGACCGGCGTTGGCGGCAAGGCGTCGCCGCGTGAAAGGAGGCGACCTTCGCCGGGAGTCAGGCCGGAGCCGGCGAGCCGCCGACCCCGGCCGCGGACGCATCGCGGCCGCCGACCCCGAGGTAGGTCTCGACGATCCGCGGGTCGTGCAGAAGCTCGGCGGCAGCGCCTTGCAGCACCACCTGGCCGGTCTCGAGCACATAGCCCCGGTCGGCGAGTTGCAGTGCGGCGCGGGCATTCTGCTCGACCAGCAGCACCGAGACGCCACTGGCGCGCAGTGCGCCGATGACGCGGAAGACCTCGCGCACGATCAGCGGTGCCAGGCCGAGCGACGGCTCGTCGAGCATCAGCAGCCGCGGCCGCGACATCAGCGCGCGGCCGATCGCCAGCATCTGCCGCTCGCCGCCGGAAAGCGTCGACGCCAGTTGCCCGCCGCGCTCGGCCAGCCGCGGAAAGATCGCATGCACCTCGGCGAGCCGCTCGCGGCTGTCGCGCCGGCCGCGGCGCCAGGCGGCGAAGCTGCCGAGCAGCAGGTTGTCGGCGACCGACATCTCGCCGAACAGCTCGCGCCGCTCGGGCACCAGCGCAACGCCACGGGCGACCATCGCCTCGACGCTCGGCCGCACCACCCGCTCGCCGGCAAAGGCGATCCGGCCACGCGACGGCAGCAAGCCCATCGCTGCGCCGAGCAGCGTCGTCTTGCCGGCGCCGTTCGGCCCGATGACGGTGACGATCTCGCCCTGGCGCAGCTGCAGGTCGATGCCGTGCAGCGCCTCGACCGCGCCGTAGGCGACGTGCAGATCGGCAATGTCGAGCAGCGGGGGCGTCATGTCGCAGCGGCGCCGGAATCGTCGCCGACACCGAGGTAGGCCTCCAGCACCCGCGGATCGGCCTGCACCGCTGCCGGGCTGCCGCTGGCGATGACGTGCCCGAACTCGAGCACGGTCACGCGGTCGGCCAGGTTCATGACGAAATCCATGTCGTGCTCGACGACGAGGATGCCCAGTCCTTCGGCCCGCAACTGGCTCAGCAACGCGGCCAGGGCCTGCTTCTCCGGCCGGCGCAACCCGGCCGCCGGCTCGTCGAGCAGCAGCGCCGAAGGCTGCGCCGCCAGCGCACGCGCGATCTCGACCAGCCGCTGCCGGCCGAGCGCGAGCGACGCCGCCGGCGTGGCGGCATCGTCCTGCAGCCCGCAGCGCTGCAGCTGGCGCGCGGCCTCGGCGAGCAGCGCCGCCTCCTCGGCGCGGTCGAGCCGCAGCATCGCTGCCAGCCAGCCACGCCGGCCACGCCGGTGCGCGCCGAGGGCGACGTTCTCGAGCACGCTGCGCGCGCCGAGCAGCCGCACATGCTGGAAGCTGCGCGCCAGCCCGCCGGCCGCGAAGTCGCGCGAGCGCCAGCCGCGCATCGACACGCCGCCGAGCCGCACCTCGCCTTCGCTCGGCTCCGACACGCCCGAGACAATGTCGAAGAAGGTGCTCTTGCCGGCGCCGTTCGGGCCGATCAGCGCATGCACCTCGCCGGCCTTCAGGTCGAGGTCGATGCCCTCGTTGGCGACCAGCCCACCGAAGCGCTTGCCAATGCCGCGGGCTTCGAGCAGCACGCTGCCGCGCGGCAGCAGGTCGCGCCCCGGCAGCGGCAATGCGCTGGCAGCAGCCCGCCCTGGCGCTGCAGGCGCAACGATGCCGAAGCGCCGCCGACCGCACCGAACGCCGGCCACAGTCCGCCGCCGAAGCGCTGCAGCACCAGAATCATCAGCAGCCCGAAAACGACGCCCTCGAAATTGCCGCTCGCGCCGAGCAGCCCCGGCAGCACGTCCTGCAGCTTCTCCTTGACCAGCGTGATCGACGCCGCGCCGAGCAGCGCGGCGCCCAGGTGCCCGGCGCCGCCGAGCACCACCATGAACAGCAGCTCGATGCCGGCGCTCAGATTGAAAGGCGTCGGGTTGATGAAACGCTGCAGGTGCGCGTAGAGCCAGCCAGACAGCGCTGCCAGCAGCGCCGCCAGCACGAAGACGCGGATGCGCAGCCGGTGCGTGTCGACGCCCATCGACTCGGCCATCAGCCGGCCGCCGCGCAGCGCGCGGATGGCACGGCCTTCGCGCGAATCGAGCAGGTTGTGCAGCGCCCACGTCGCCAGCAGCAGCAGCGTCCAGATCAGCGCGCCGTGCAGCCGCGGCGACGCCAGCGAGACGCTGCCGATCGTCAGCGGCGGGATGCCGCTGAGCCCGGTGTGCCCGCCGAGCCAGCCGAGGTTGCCGAACAGGAAGTAAAGGCTGATGCCCCAGGCGATGGTGCCGAGCGGCAGGTAGTGGCCGGAGAGCTGCAGCGTGATCGCACCGAGCAGGTAAGCCGCCAGCGCCGTCACGCCGAGGCCGAGCAGCAGGCCGAGCCACGGCAGCGCGGCAGGCGCCACGCCGCCGAGCCCGGCCGCCTGTGCACCGGCGGTGCAGAGCCATCCGGTCGCGTAGGCGCCGATACCGATGAAGGCCGCCTGGCCGAAGGAGGTCATGCCCGCGACGCCGGAAAGCATCACCAGGCCGAGCGCGGCCAGCGCCGCCAGCGCGATGGTGTTCAGCAGCGTGACGGTGAAGTCGGGCAGCCACGGCCAGGCCAGTGCCAGCGCTGCCGCAGCGGCCAACGACAGGCGGCGCGGCGTCAGCCAGCCGGGCTGGGGCCGTCGACCACCCGCCGGAGCCTCGAGACCGGTCGAGGCGCCCTGGCCTGCAGCCCCGGCACCCTCCCGCACCGCCACCGCGTCGCGCGTCGCCGCCGCCTTCATTCCTCGTCCTCCACATGCCGGCTGCGCAGCGAGCGCCACCAGAGCACCGGGATGATCAGCGTGAAGACGATCACCTCCTTGAAGGCGCTGGCCCAGAACGAGGCGAAGGCCTCGAGTCCGCCGACCACCAGCGCGCCGCCGAGCGCCAGCGGATAGCTCGCCAGGCCGCCGACGATGGCGGCAACGAAGCCCTTCAGGCCGATCAGGAAACCGGTGTCGTAATAGACCGTGGTCAGCGGCGCGATCAGCAGCCCGGCGACACCGCCGATCAGCGCCGCCAGCGCAAAGCTGATGTCACCCGACAGCGAGGTCGGTATGCCCATCAGGCGGGCGCCGACCCGGTTGATCGCCGTCGCCCGCAGCGCCTTGCCGAGAATCGTCCGCTCGAAGAAGACGAACAGCGCCGCCACCAGCGCGACGGCAACGCCGACGACAACCAGCGACTGCCCGCTGACCGGCACGCCGCCGAGATCGAACCGCAGGTCTGAAAACGCCGGCGTCCGCGAACCTTCGGCACCGAAGAACAGCAGACCGAGACCGACCAGCACGCCGTGCAGTGCCACCGAGACGATCAGCAGCGTCAGCACCGTGGCGTCGGCGAGCGGCCGGTACGCCAGCCGGTAGAGCAACGGACCGAGGCCGACGACGATCAGCAGGGCCACCGCCGCCTGGCCGGCCAGCGATTCGGGCCGGGCCAGCGCGCCGGCGGCGGCACACGCCGGCAGCAGCAGCGTTGCCAGCAGCGTCGCGGGCCAGTCGACCTCGAGCCCGCGCCGGCCGCGCCACAGCTCGACCCCCAGCGCCAGCCCCGCCAGCGCCAGCAACAGCCAGAGCGTGCCGGGCAGCTCGCCGGCGCGCAGCGCGACCATCGACAGCGCCCCGAACGCCACCAGCTCGCCCTGCGGAATGAAGATCACCCGGGTGACCGAGAACACCAGCACCAGCGCCAGCGCCATCAGCCCGTAGACGGCGCCATTGACGATGCCGTCCTGCGCCAGCAGCAGAGCGATCTGCAAGTCCACGCGCGAACCTCAGCAGCGATGCATCAAGGCTGGTACTTCCAGGCGCCGTTTTCGACCTTGACCATCACCCGTGCGCGCTGGTCGAGGCCGAGATGGTCGTTCGGCGACATCGTGAAGATGCCGTGCGCGCCGGCGAGCTCGCGCGTCTGCTCGAGCGCGTCGCGCAGCGCGTTGCGGAACGCCGGTGTCCCGGGCTGCGCCTTCTTCAGCGCCACCGGCACCGCGGCGGACATCAGCAGCCCAGCGTCCCAGGCGTGCGCGCCGAAGGTCGAGACCGTGCCCTTGCCGTACGCCGCCTCGTAGGCCTGCACGTACGCCAGCGCCGACTTCTTCGCCGGATGCGCAGCGGGCAGCTGGTCGGCGACGAGCACCGGCCCCGCCGGCAACAGCGTGCCTTCGACGTCCTTGCCGCCGACGCGCAGGAAGTCGGCGTTGGCGACACCGTGCGTCTGGTAGATGCGCCCGGCGTAGCCGCGCTCGCGCAGCGTCTTCTGCGGCAGCGCGGCAGGCGTTCCCGAGCCGGCGATCAGCACCGCGTCGGGCCGCGCCGACATGATCTTCAGCACCTGTCCGGTGACGGCCGTGTCGGCACGGGCGTAGCGCTCGCTGGCAACGACCTGCAGCTTCTTCAGTTCGGCCGCCTTGCCGAATTCCTGCGCCCAGCCGTCGCCGTAGGCGTCTGAAAAGCCGATGAAGGCAACGGTTTTCACGCCGGCGGCCGCCATGCTCTCGGCGAGTGCCAGCGACATCATGATGTCGTTCTGCGGCGTCTTGAAGACCCAGCGCTTCTTCGCGTCCTGCGGCTCGATGATCCGTGCCGATGCCGCCATCGAGATCATCGGCGTCTGGCTCTCGGCGGCGACGTCGATCATCGCCAGCGAGTTCGGCGTCGTCGTCGAGCCGAGCACGATGTCGACCTTGTGCTCGGTGACCAGCTTGCGCGTGTTGTTGACCGCCGCGGTGGTGTCGGTGGCGTCGTCGAGGACGATGTAGTTGACCTTCTGGCCGGCGATCGTCTTCGGCAGCAGCGAGATCGTGTTTTTCTCGGGGATGCCGAGCGAGGCCGCCGGGCCGGTCGCTGAAACGGTCACGCCGACGTTGATGTCGGCGTGGGCCGCGGCCGCGGCGATGAGGGCGGCCGATGCGGCCAGCAGCTTGTATGTTTTCATGGCAGGTCTCCAGGGCTCTTTTCGATGCGGCGATTGTCAACCGGGCGGCCAACCGCGCGGCTTGTCGAAGGGTTTGCGCCGGTGAGACTTGCCACGCGTCGTGTCAGCCACATGGCACGCGAGCCAGCCGCCTATCGCGGGCTCAGTAGGAGTCGTCGTCGCGCGGATGGCGTACCGCCAAGATCGCCACATGGGTTGCATCGTCGATCTCGTAGGGCGCAACATAGCCAGCGCCGCGCAAGGGAATCAGCAACTCACGCAAAAGGGGAGACACCATGGTTGGGGCAATACATCGCAAGCGGTCGCGCCTTATGGATGCAGCGCTGGGCCTGTCGCTGCTGCTCGGCACCTCGGCGCACGCTGCGCCAGACTCCACCGCCGCTGCATTGCGTACGCGCCATGCGTCGCTAAAGGCGCAGCTCGACAACAGCCCTTTCAAGCGTCCGCTGGTGCTCACCTCTGCCGAGTCCCCCGGCAAGCTTCGCGGCGATGTCGACGCGGTGCTCGAACAGCCCTTCACCCGCGTCTCGCAGGCCCTGGCCCAGCCCGAAACCTGGTGCGAGGTGCTCGTTCTGCAGCCGAACGTCCGGCTCTGCCGGGTCAAGGGCAGCGGGCCGGTTCGCCAGCTCGAGGTGCATGTCGGCAAGTCGTTCGACCAGCCGATCGAGGACGCGAAGCTGCTGACCTTCGAGCACCGCGTCGTGTCCTCGGGCGCCGACCTGCTGGAGGTCGCGCTGACGGCCAAGGAAGGCCCGCTCGGCACGCGCGACTACGACATCGCGCTCGACGTCGCGCCGCTCGACGGCCGCAGCTTCATGCACTTCGCCTACTCGTACGGCTACGGCACGCTGGCGCGGATCGCCATGCAGGCCTACCTCGCCACCTCGGGGCGCGACAAGGTCGGCTTCAGCACCGATGGTCGCGGTCCCGACGGCGAGCCGAACCACATCGGCGGCGTGCGCGGCGCGGTCGAACGCAACACCATGCGCTACCAGCTGGCGATCGAGGCCTTTCTCGCCTCACTGCAGTTGCCGCCCGCCGACCAGCCGGAGGCCCGGCTGCGCCACTACCTCGCCGCCATCGCCGCGCACCCGCGACAGCTGCAGGAGGACAACCCGGTCGCTTACCGGGCTGCCAAGCAACGCGACCTGAAGCGCCAGGCGTCGGCCGCCGGCCGCAACTGAGCGGTGCAGCAGGCGCTCACGCCTTCTACTGCAGCGGCACCCCGGTCTTTGCCTGCAGCTGCTCGCGGCTGACGCCGGGCGCGGTCTCGACCACCTTCAGGCCCTGCGGCGTCACGTCCATCACCGCGAGGTCGGTGATGATCCGGTTGACGACGCCGACGCCGGTCAGCGGCAGGGTGCAGGCGGGCAGGATCTTCAGGTCCTCGCCGCCGTCCTTGCGCCGGGCGACGTGCTCCATCATCACCAGCACACGGCCGACGCCGGCGACGAGGTCCATCGCGCCGCCCATGCCCTTGACCATCTTGCCGGGGATCATCCAGTTGGCCAGGTCGCCCTTCTCGCTGACCTGCATCGCGCCGAGGATCGACAGGTTGATCTTGCCGCCGCGGATCATCGCGAAGCTCTCGTGCGAGCCGAAGATCGACGAGCCGGGGATCGTCGTCACCGTCTGCTTGCCGGCGTTGATCAGGTCGGCATCGACTTCGTCCTCGGTCGGGAACGGGCCGATGCCGAGCATGCCGTTCTCGCTCTGCAACCAGACTTCGACGTCGGGCGACACATGGTTGGCCACCAGCGTCGGCAGGCCGATGCCGAGGTTGACGTAGAAGCCGTCCTGCAGTTCGGCCGCCGCCCTGGCGGCCATTTCATCGTGGGTCCACGGCATGGTCAGGCTCCTGCTTTGTGGGGCTGCGGGTCTTCCTGCTGCAGCCGGACACTGAGCGTGCGCTTTTCAATGCGCTTCTCGGGATGGGGGTTGAGCACCAGCCGGTGCACGTAGATGCCGGGCAGATGGATTTCGTCCGGGTCGAGCTCGCCGGTCTCGACGATGTGCTCGACTTCGACGATCGTCGTCTTGCCGGCCATTGCCACTGCCGGGTTGAAGTTGCGCGCGGTGCGGCGGAAGACGAGGTTGCCGCTGCGGTCGGCCTTGTACGCCTTGGCAAGGCTGACTTCAGGCAGCAGCGCGCGCTCCATGATGTAGGTGGCGCCATCGAACTCGCGCGTTTCCTTGCCTTCTGCCACCAGCGTGCCGACGCCCGTCTTGGTGAAGAAGGCCGGAATGCCGGCGCCGCCGGCGCGCAGCTTCTCGGCCAGCGTGCCCTGCGGCGTGAACTCGAGTTCGAGTTCGCCGGCGAGGTATTGGCGCTCGAATTCCTTGTTCTCGCCGACGTAGCTCGAGATCATCTTCTTGATCTGCCGTGTTTCGAGCAGCACGCCGAGGCCGAAGCCGTCGACGCCGGCGTTGTTCGAGATCACCGTCAGGTTCTGCGCGCCGCTGTCGCGCAGCGCCGCGATCAGCGCTTCCGGTATGCCGCACAGGCCGAAACCGCCGACCGCCAGCAGCTGGCCGTCGCGGACCACACCGTCGAGCGCGGCCCGGGCGCTCGGGTAGAGCTTGTCCATCAACCACTCCATTGATAACGAGGCGCGGAGCGTACACGCTGGCGCCGGGCGTTCGGCGTGCGGCTTTAGGTGAAGCGGTCGGCGGGGGCTCCCGGCGATCGAAGCCGCCGCTCAGCCGATCGCCCGGCGTACCGCGTCGGGAAGCGGCACCGACTTGCCGCGAGAGAAATCGACCCAGACCACGGTCGCGCCCCCGGCAGCGTGGATCACGCCAGGCCGGTCGGCGCGTTCGAGCGTCATGTAGGTGTCGAAGCTGCTGTGGCCCGGGTTGGCGGCGTAGAGGCGGCCGAGCAACTCGCCCGGATACTGCAGCTGCTTCAGGAAGTTGCAGAAGGTGTTGGCGATCACCGGGCCGGTGCCGGTGGGGTCCGGCCCGCCGCCGCGGAAGCCCGCCAGCCATTCGATGCGCAGCACCTCGAAGTAGTTGAAGTAGACGGCGTTGTTCACATGGCCGAGCGCGTCCATGTCGCGCCATTCGATGCGCAGGCGCGTCTCGAAGACGAGCTTCTTGTTTTCGGGCACTTCGATGCGCATCGCGGCTCCTGTGATCGTTGGAACTCAGCCGCGGTCGACGCCGAGCTCGCGGTACAGCCGGTCGACGAGCGCGCGCAATTCGGCGATCTCGGCGGCCATCGCCGACTGGTGCAGCCGAAGCGCCGCCAGCTCGCCGCTGGCGACCACGGCGCCGTCATCGGTCGCCACCGGCATGGCCGAAACGTCGATCGGCCCGCAAAGCAGCTGCGCCCACCGCGCCTCGCGCGCACCCGGCGCGCGAGGCAGCTTCAGCACCAGCGGTCCGCCCTTCTCCGGCGCGCGCTCGACCAGTTCCTCGAGAAAGCCTTCGACCGACGAGATATCGGCAAAACGGTGCAGCCGCTCGCAGTTGGCGCGCAACTCGGCCGAAGTCTGCGGCCCGCGCAGCAGCAGCGTCGCCAGCAATGCCACCGACTGCGACGGCAGCGCCAGCGCGCGGCCGAGGTTGTGCTCCCAGCGCGTCACCCGCGAACCGCTGCTCTCGAAAGCCAGGCTCAGCGCCTTCAGCCCGTCAGCGGCAAGCTGCACCTCGGCCTCGCTGGCCGTCATCACCGGGTCGCGCGCCGTCTTCTGGTTGCAGCCGCCGACCAGCGAATTCAGCGACAGCGGATAGCTGTCGGGCACCGTGTGCGCCTTCTCGACCAAGACGCCGAGCACGCGCCCCTCCAGCAGCGACAGCGGCCGCTTCATCGGCGCGTCCGCCTCAGACGGCAAAGCCGTCGTCGGCGCGGATGACTGCGCCGTTGACGAAGTGGCTCTGGTTGGCGCACAGCATCATCAGCACGACGTCGAGGTCCTGCGGCTGGCCGACGCGCTTGCGCGGCAGCATGTCGACGAGGCGCTTGCCCTGCTCGGTCTCCCAGTGGTGGTGGTTGATCTCGGTGTCGATGTAGCCCGGGCAGAGCGCATTGACGTTGATGCCGAACTTGCCCCATTCGAGCGCCATCGCCCGGGTCATGTGGATCACCGCCGCCTTGCTCATGCTGTAGACGCCGATCTGGCTGAGCACGCGCAGCCCGGCCATCGACGCCACGTTGACGATGCGCCCGCCGATGAAGGTGCCGGGCGCTGCGCCCATTGCGCGCGCCTGCATCCGCTTGCCGACTTCCTGGGCAACGAAGAACGCGCCCTTGGTGTTGGTGTCGAAGATGAAGTCGTAGTCGTCCTCGTCGACGTCGACCAGCTTCTGCGTCGTGCTGACGCCCGAGTTGTTGACCAGGATGTCGATCGTGCCGACTTCGGTTTCGGCGTGGGCGACCGCCGCCTTGATGCTGACTCGGTCGGTGACGTCGAGCGCCACCACGTGTGCATCGCCGCCATCGGCCTCGATCTCGGCGCGCAGCGTCTTCAACCGCTCGATCCGCCGGCCGGCAAGCACCACTGCGGCGCCGGCCTTGGCAAGCGTCTTGGCGAACTGCGTCCCCAGCCCGCTGGACGCGCCGGTGACCAGCGCCACGCGTCCGGAAAGATCGATCTCGTAACTCATGCATGCTCCAGATGGGTTCTGCCCTGCCCTCGGGCGCTCGGCTCAAGATAGCATGAAGACCAGCGGGCGCCGCCGGCGCCGACCGCGCGCTGCGGAACGACGAGCTGCCTGTTTTTTCAGCAGCTCGATACAATCGAAGACGAAAATTTGACGGAGAAGCAGATGACGCCAGCCGCGATTCTCGAGCAGTACGGCCCCCGCGAATCGATGGAGTACGACGTGGTCGTCGTCGGTGGCGGGCCGGCCGGCCTGGCGACTGCGATCCACCTCAAGCAACTCGCCGCGGCGGGTGGCAGGGAAGTCTCGGTGGTGGTGATCGAGAAGGGTTCCGAGCCCGGTGCGCACATCCTCAGCGGCGCGATCATGGACCCGCGCGGCCTGAACGAGCTGTTCCCCGACTGGAAGGCGCTCGGCGCCCCGCTGAACCAGCCCGTCACCACCGACCGCTTCCTGTTCCTGAACGAGACCGGCTCGCGTTCGACGCCTGATTTCCTGCTGCCCGACTGCTTCAAGAACCACGGAAACTACATCGTCAGCCTGGGCAACGTCGTGCGCTGGCTTGCGCAGCAGGCCGAAGGCCTCGGCGTCGAGATCTTCCCGGGCTTTTCTGCGGCCGAGGTGCTCTACAACGACGACGGCAGCGTCAAGGGCATCGCCACCGGCAACCTCGGCATCGGCAAGGACGGCGAGCCGGGCGAGAATTTCCAGCTCGGCATGGAGCTGCATGCCAAGTACACGGTGTTCGCCGAAGGCTCGCGCGGCCATCTCGGCAAGCAGCTGATCGCGAAGTTCAGGCTCGACGAGGGCAAGGACCCGCAAAGCTACGGCATCGGCCTGAAGGAGCTTTGGGAAATCGACCCGGCCAAGCACCAGCCGGGGCTCGTCGTCCACACCGCCGGCTGGCCACTCGACCCGAACACCTACGGCGGCTCGTTCCTCTACCACCTCGACAACAACCAGGTGGCGATCGGCTTCGTCGTCGGCCTCGACTACAGCAACCCTTGGCTGAGCCCCTTCGAGGAGTTCCAGCGCTACAAGACGCACCCCGAAATTCGCGGCTTTCTCGAGGGCGGCAAGCGCATCGGCTACGGGGCACGCGCGATCACCGCGGGCGGCATTCTCAGCCTGCCGAAGACGGTGTTCCCGGGCGGCGCGCTGGTCGGCTGCGAGGCCGGCTATCTGAACGCCTCGCGGATCAAGGGCAGCCATGCGGCGATCAAGACCGGGATGCTCGCGGCCGACGCGATCCATGCCGCGCTCGGCGCCGGACGGCAGCACGACGAGCTGGGCGATTACCCGGCGGCCTTCGAGAAGAGCTGGCTGTTCGACGAGCTGCAGCAGTCGCGCAACTTCAAGCAGTGGTTCAAGAAGGGCCGCAACACGGCGACGCTGATGACCGGCATCGAGCAGTGGTTGCTGCCGAGGCTCGGACTCAAGTCGCCGCCCTGGACGATCCACCGCAAGGCGGCCGACCACACCTACCTGAAGCCGGCGGCCGAGTGCGAGCAGATCGCCTACCCGAAGCCCGACGGCAAGATCAGCTTCGACAAGCTCAGCTCGGTCTTCATCAGCAACACCAACCATGAAGAGCAGCAGCCGGCGCATCTGACGCTGAAGGACGCGAGCGTGCCGGTGGCGATCAACTTGGCGACCTACGCCGGTCCCGAGAGCCGCTACTGCCCGGCGGGCGTCTACGAATACGTCGCGGCCGAGGGCGGTGGCGAGCGGCTGCAGATCAACGCGCAGAACTGCGTCCATTGCAAGACTTGCGACATCAAGGACCCGACGCAGAACATCGTCTGGGTCACGCCCGAAGGCGGCGGCGGACCGAACTACGCCGGTATGTAGCGATACACTGGCGCCGACCAGGAGAGTGGTTCGGCGCCAGGCGCCGCAATCCGCCGAAGGCGCAAGGGCTCGGCCCGAAACGTACCGGCAAAAGGACTGGCCAGCGTCTCTTCGGAGGCGTTCCTCGCTGGAGAGAGGCCCGCCGTCGAGCGGACCCACCGAAGGGGCAAGCAGCCAGCGCGAGCCGGTTGTCAATCTCTCAGGTAAAGCGGACAGGGGGGCATGGATTTCGCATTGCGAACACCGCCCGCAGCCTGGGAGACCGCTGATGAATGCCGCCGAATTGCGCAAGACGCCCCTGCATGCGCTGCATGTTGCCAATGGGGCCAAGATGGTCGCCTTCGGCGGCTACCAGATGCCGGTGAGCTATCCGGCCGGAATCCTCGCCGAGCATCGCCACTGCCGCCACCACGCGGCGCTTTTCGACGTGTCGCACATGGGCCAGCTGCGGCTGGGCGCCGGGAGCTTCGAGTCGGCCGCGCGCGCACTCGAGTCGCTGCTTCCCTCGGACATCCTCGGCCTGGTGGACGGCCAGCAACGCTACAGCTTCCTCACCGGCCCGGGCGGCGGCATCCTCGATGACCTGATGGTCACGCGACATGGCGAGGCGCTGCTGCTGGTGGTCAACGCCTCGACCAAGGACGCCGACGTGCGGCACCTGGTGACGCACATCGGCCACCGGGCCCAGGTGCGGCTGCTCGACGACCGGGCCCTGCTGGCGCTGCAGGGACCGCAGGCCGTCGACGTTCTCGCGCGCATGAACCCGAAGGTCGCCGGCTTGAGATTCATGACCGGCGGCGAATTCACCCTCGAGGCACCCGATGCCGGTCCGCCGGGGATCGATTGCTTCATCACCCGGTCGGGCTATACCGGCGAGGACGGCTTCGAGATTTCGGTCGACGCGGACCAGGCCGAGCCTCTTGCGCGCCGGCTGCTCGACCAGCCCGAGGTGTGCCCGGCCGGGCTCGGCGCGCGCGACACCTTGCGCCTCGAAGCCGGGCTTTGCCTCTACGGCCACGACATCGACCCGACCACCACGCCGGTCGAGGCGGGGCTCGCCTGGGCGATCCAGAAGGTGCGCCGCCCCGGCGGCATGCGCGCCGGTGGCTACCCGGGGGCCGACATCCTGGCCAGTCAGCTCGCCCACGGCACCAGCAGCCGGCGTATCGGCCTGGTCGGCCTCGAGCGCACGCCGGTTCGCGAAGGCGCCGCGCTCGTCGACGCCCATGGACACCGCCTCGGGCATGTCACCAGCGGCACGATCGGCCCGACCGTCGACGTGCCGATTGCCATGGGGTACCTGCCGGCCAACCATGCGCTGCCGCAACACGAGGTCTACGCCGAGGTGCGTGGCCGTCGCTGGCCGATGCGGGTACAGCCGATGCCTTTCACGCCGCATCGCTATTTCCGCGGTTGAGAACAGGCGGGCGCGCTGCCGCGATCCGCGCTGCCGACCACAACCACCTTTCATCGTCCCGTCGCTTTCCAGGAGCCCTGTCCATGTCCACCCGCTACACGCCCGACCACGAATGGATCACGCCAGAAAATGATGCCGCCACCGTCGGCATCACCACCCATGCGCAGGACGCCCTCGGCGACGTGGTCTTCGTCGACCTTCCTGCGGTCGGCAGCCGCTTCGAACAGGGCGCGGTCGCCGGCGTGGTCGAGTCGGTCAAGGCAGCCGCCGATCTCTACATGCCGGTCGGTGGCGAAGTCGTGGCCGTCAACGAAGCGTTGCGCGCCGAGCCGTCGCTGGCCAACAGCGATCCGCTCGGCAGCGGCTGGTTCTTCAAGATCAAGGTCGACGACACGGCGCAGCTCGACGCGCTGCTCGACGAGCCGGCGTATCGAGAACTGGTCCAGAGCCTGTGACAGCCGGGCTTCACCCGGTGGACGGGCAACCAGCCGACGATCCCCGTGCCGTCGGTTCCTTTGCTGCACGCCATATCGGCATCGAGCCAGCCGACGAGCGGCACATGCTGGCGACCATTGCCGATGGCGTTGAGCCGCTTGCAAGCCGTGGCGCGCTGATCGAGCGGATCGTTCCGCGCTCGATTGCACGGCAGGAGCCGATGCACCTGCCGCCGCCTTTGGGTGAAGTCGAAGCCTTGGCCGAGCTGCGCTCGATTGCTGCGGCGAACCGGGTGCTGAAGAGCTGCATCGGCCAGGGCTACCACGGCACGGTCACGCCGGGTGTGATCCTGCGCAACGTGCTGGAGAACCCGGCCTGGTACACCGCGTACACGCCTTACCAGGCGGAAATTTCGCAGGGCCGGCTCGAAGCGCTGATCAACTTCCAGACGATGGTCACCGACCTCACGGGTCTGGCAATCGCCGGCGCGTCGATGCTCGACGAGGCCACTGCCGCCGCCGAGGCGATGACGCTGGCATTGCGCATGCGGCCGCCGCCCGCGGGTCGCCCGCAGCGCTTCTTCGTCGCCGACGACGTGCTGCCGCAGACGGTCGAGGTGGTGCGCACGCGGGCAGCGCCGCTCGGCATCGAGGTCGTGGTCGGCCCGGCCGACAGCGCGGCGGCGGCGCAGCCATTCGCCGCCCTCTTCCAGTACCCTGGCGTCGACGGGCACATCGCCGATCTGCGGCCGCTTATCGAGGCGCTGCATGCTGCCGGCGGGCTGGCAATCGTCGCGGCCGATCTGCTGGCGCTGACACTGCTCACACCGCCCGGCGAGCTGGGCGCCGACCTCGCGGTCGGCAACACCCAGCGATTCGGCATGCCGATGGGCAACGGCGGCCCGCATGCCGCCTACCTGGCCACCCGCGACGAGTTCAAGCGCTCGTTGCCCGGCCGGCTGGTCGGCGCCAGCATCGACGTCCATGGCGACCCCGCCTACCGGCTGGCGCTGCAGACGCGCGAGCAGCACATCCGGCGCGAGAAGGCGACGTCGAACATCTGCACCGCGCAGGTGCTGCCGGCCGTGGTCGCGAGTATGTACGCGGTCTACCACGGCCCCGTCGGGCTGAAGGCAATCGCCCGCCGCATTGCGCGCCACACCGCGACGCTGGCTGCAGGCCTGCGGCGTTGCGGCGCCGACGTCATCGACCGGCCCGCGTTCGACACGCTCCAGGTTCGCACCGGCGCGCGCACCGAAACGCTGCTGCAGCGTGCCCGCGACGCCGGCTACAACCTGCGCCGGGCATCGGCCGGGTCGATCGGCATCACGCTCGACGAGACAACCGACGCCGGCGACTTGCGCGCGCTCTGGGCGGCATTCGCGAACGGGGTCGAGCTGCCCGCGCACGACACGGTCGCGGCAGAGGCGCCGTCGCTGCTGCCGGAGCGCGCCCTGCGCAGCAGCGCCTACCTGACGCACCCGGTCTTCAACACGCATCACAGTGAGACCGAAATGCTGCGCTACCTGCGCAGCCTCTCGGACAAGGATCTGGCGCTCGACCGCACCATGATCCCGCTGGGTTCGTGCACGATGAAGCTCAACGCGACCAGTGAAATGATCCCGATCACCTGGCCGGAGTTCGCGCAGGTGCATCCGTTCGCGCCGGCAGACCAGCTCGCCGGCTACGAACAGCTGCGCGTCGAACTCGAAGCCTGGCTGTGCCGGGCGACGGGCTATGCCGGCGTGAGCCTGCAGCCGAACGCCGGCTCACAGGGTGAGTACGCCGGGCTGCTGGTGATCCAGGCCTGGCACGCCTCGCGCGGCGAGGCGCACCGCAACATCTGCCTGATTCCGGAGTCGGCGCACGGCACCAATCCGGCGAGTGCGCAGATGGTCGGCATGCGTGTGGTGGTGGTGCGCTGCGACAGCGACGGCAACGTCGATCTGGCCGACCTGGCCGGTAAGTGCGAAAGCCACAGCGCGCAGCTCGCCGTGGTGATGATCACCTACCCGTCGACCTACGGCGTCTTCGATCCGGGCGTGAAGGAACTGTGCCAGACGGTGCACCGCCACGGCGGCCGCGTCTATGTCGACGGCGCCAACATGAACGCCCTGGTCGGCCTGGCCGCACCCGGTGAGTTCGGTGGCGACGTCAGCCACCTCAACCTGCACAAGACCTTCTGCATTCCCCACGGTGGCGGCGGGCCCGGGGTCGGGCCGGTTTGCGTCGTCGAGGACCTGGTGCCCTTTCTGCCCGGCCATCGCTCGGCCGGCATCGGCCATGCGACGCAGATCGGCGCCATCAGCGCCGCGCCGCTGGGCAATGCCGCGGTCTTGCCGATCAGCTGGATGTACATCCGCATGATGGGCAGCGCCGGCCTGCAGGCTGCGACCGAGGTGGCGATCCTCAGCGCCAACTACATTGCCGCGCGGCTGGCAGGCCACTACGACATCCACTACAGCGGCGGGGTGGGGGGTGTGCGTGGCGGCGGCGTGGCGCACGAATGCATCCTCGACCTGCGCCCGCTCGCCAAGACCTCGGGCGTGGTCGCCGAGGACGTTGCCAAGCGGCTGATCGATTACGGCTTCCATGCGCCGACGCTGAGTTTCCCGGTGCCCGGGACGCTGATGGTGGAACCGACCGAAAGCGAACCGCTTAGCGAACTCGACCGCTTCTGCGAGGCAATGATCGCCATCCGCGAGGAAATCCGCCGCGTCGAGAGCGGCGACTGGCCGCGCGACGACAACCCACTAGAGCGCGCGCCGCACACGGCTGCGTCACTGTTGAAGGCCGACTGGCCGCACGCGTACAGCCGCGAGGAGGCCGCCTACCCGATCGCGGCCTTGCGCCAGCGCAAATACTGGTCGCCGGTCGGCAGGGTCGACAACGTCTGGGGGGATCGAAACCTGAACTGTTCGTGCCTGCCGATGTCGGCATACGAATAGAAGGGATCGACCAGAGGCAGCTGGGGTCGTCGGCGCGGCCTACGACCCGTGCCCGGTCGGGAGCGCGGCGTTCGCAAGGAATGCCGCTCGCAGCCCGGGCGATGTCAACGGACGCGCACGCCCCATGGGTCGGTATGGGGCGACCGGCGGTTCAAGGCTTGGGACTGCGGGTTTCGGGTTCGATATCGGTATCGGCGCCCGGAACTTCCGGGCCGCCGCCGGCACCTGCGCCGGCCGCGCCGCCGAGTGCCGCGCCAGCCACTGCACCGACCAGGCTACCCAGCGGCCCGGCCGCAATGCCGACCACGGCGCCGGTCGCGGCACCGCCGAGCGCCCCTGCCACTGCGCCGAGCGGATGCGAGCCGACGGTCTCGAGGGTCTCGTCCGGCGCAACGGAAGGCTCGGGTGTCGAAGGGGTTGCGCTGGGCTGGTTGCTCATGGTGGGCTCCTGGTGTGAATGCGCCAGGGAGGCAAATCATGTTCCGGTCGCACTGCCGGGCGCGCCGGCCGTTGCCAGCCAGTCGAGCACCATGGCCGTCTGCCGCTCGGTCGGATCGCCGGCATTCACCCGCAGCACGCGAGCTTCTCCGACCGGTGACTCGAGGGTCGTGAACTGGCTTGCCACCAGCGAGGGTGGAAAGAGATGGTCCGGCCGCTGCGCCACGCGTGCAAGGGACTCGTTCGGCTCGATTTCGAGAAAGACGAAGCCCAGCGCCGGCGACGCCCTGCGCAGCCGCTCGCGGTAGCTGCGTTTCAGTGCCGAGCAGGTCAACGCGACCGAACGTCCGGCCGCGCAATGCACGGCGAGCTGGCGGGCGAGCTCATCGAGCCAGTCGCTGCGATCGGCATCGTCGAGCGGGGTGCCGCTGCGCATCTTCTCCTGGTTGGCGGGCGGGTGGAATTCATCGCCTTCGATCAGCGGCCAGCCAAGCTGCTGCGCCACGGCGCCAGCCAGCGTCGACTTGCCGCAGCCCGACACCCCCATGAAGACCAACTGGGGCGGGCTGGCAACCGCGGCTGCGGGCACGTGCTCGATCGACATCGGTCTCAGACCGAAGGCGCCTGTGCAGCGATCGGCGCGCGTGTCGCGTGCACGTCGCCACACTGCGCCCGGTGGCGCAGCGCGTGGTCCATCAGCACCAGCGCGAGCATGGCTTCGGCAATCGGCGTCGCGCGGATGCCGACGCAGGGGTCGTGGCGACCGAAGGTTTCGACCTGCACCGGATCGCCGTCGATGTCGATCGACTGACGCGGGCTGCGGATCGAACTGGTCGGCTTGATCGCCAGGGCGACATGGATGTCCTGCCCGGTCGAGATGCCGCCGAGTACGCCACCGGAATGATTGGTCGCGAAACCGTCGGGTGTCAGCGAATCGCCATGCAGCGTGCCGCGTTGCGAGACGCTGGCAAAGCCGGCGCCGATCTCGACGCCCTTGACGGCGTTGATGCCCATCATCGCGTAGGCGATGTCGGCATCGAGCTTGTCGAAGAGCGGCTCGCCCAGGCCGACCGGTACGCCGTGCGCCGCGACCGCGATTCGCGCGCCGCAGCTGTCGCCGTCCCGACGCAACATGTCCATGTAGTGCTCCAGGCGCGGGATGTCGCTGGAATTGGCGGCGAAGAACGGGTTCTCGGCCACGTGCGACATCGATTCGAACGGGATCTCGATCTCGCCGAGGTGCGTCATGTGGCCACTGAAGCGCGTGCCGTGCTGCAACCGCAGCCACTTGCGGGCAACGGCACCCGCGGCGACCATCGGCGCCGTCATCCGCGCCGAAGAGCGACCGCCACCGCGCGGATCGCGCAGCCCGTACTTGTGCCAGTAGGTGTAGTCGGCATGGCCCGGGCGAAACTGGCGTGCGATGTTTCCGTAATCCTTGCTGCGCTGATCGGTGTTGCGGATCAGCAGGCAGATCGGCGTGCCGCTGGTATGCCCTTCGTAGACGCCAGACAGGATCTCCACCTCGTCGGCCTCATTGCGCTGTGTCACATGGCGCGAGGTACCAGGCCGACGGCGGTCGAGCTCGGGCTGGATGTCCGTGACGTCGAGCGGCATGCCGGGTGGGCAGCCGTCGATCACGCAGCCGATCGCCGGACCGTGCGACTCACCGAAATTCGTGACGCAGAAGCTGTGACCGAAGGTATTGCCCGACATGGGCTGGATTCTAGGAGCCTGTCGGGCTTTGGGTCGGGCTCGCGCCGGGGCGAGTCGCAGTGCCGGACGAGGCGCCGGCGAAGCCGTGTGGCGGGCCCACACTGCGAGCCGGCAACGACGGATGGTGCTGCGAATCGCCCCGGCCCTTCGGGTTGGGCCGGAAAAGGGGCTGATCCGTCGTTGCAAATGCTCGCCGGGTGTCCAACCCGGCTGCGCTTTGCGCCTAAGCTGAGCCCCTTTTCCGGCCCAACGCGGGCCCGACCCAAAGCCCGACAGGCTCCTAGATTCCGGGCCGCCCGGGCGGGCGGCTGCGTCGCAATTCGTGCGTGGTCTGGTAGAGGGTCCCATAGGCGCGTGCGGAACCCTCCCACGAGAAGTCCTGCGCCATGCCGCGTTCCATCAGCGCACGCCAGGCCTCGGGCAGGCTGAAAACATGGAGCGCGCGCTCGATGGCGCGCTGCAGGGCCCATGGCGTGGCCTCGAGGAAGTCGAAGCCGGTGGCAAGCCCGGCCGCGACAGCATGTTCGTCGGCATCGACGACCGTGTCGGCGAGACCGCCGACGCGGCGAACGATCGGCACCGTGCCGTAACGCAGGGCGTACAGCTGCGTCAGGCCGCACGGCTCGAAACGCGACGGCACCAGCATGGCATCGACGCCGGCAATCATCCCGTGCGCAAAATTTTCGTCATAGCCCAGCCGAACGGCGACCTGCCCCGGATGGGCGGCCGCCGCCGCCGTGAACGCCGCCTCCAGCGCTGGCTCGCCGCTGCCCAGCACGGCCAGCTGCAGTGGCCGCTGCACGAGCCACGGCAGCAAGGCCAGCAGCAAATCGAATCCCTTTTGCGCGGTCAGGCGGCTGACCACGCCGAGCGTCAGAACGTCGCTTCGAACCGCCAGCCCCAGCTGCCGCTGCAGCACCTGCTTGCATGCCGCCTTGCCCGCGAAGTCACCGGCGCGGTATCTCGCCGGCAGGCCCGGATCGGTCGCCGGATTCCAGACCAGCCCGTCGACGCCGTTGAGAATTCCCGAAACGTCCCGGCCGCGGCCGCGGATCACGCCCTCGAGCCCGCTACCGAATTCGGGCGTGGCGATTTCTGCCGCATAGGTCGGGCTGACTGTCGTCACCCGGTCGGCGAAACTGAGCCCGGCCTTCATGAACGAAAGCTGACCGTGGAATTCGAGCCCTTGCGGTTGCATCAGCCGCGCCGGCAGGCCGAGCAGATGGAAGTCCCCTGGCGGGAACAGCCCCTGGAATGCCAGGTTGTGGACGGTGAACACGGTCGTCGCCGTCCGCGCCGGATGGCTCGCGACATAGGCGCAGCTCATGGCGGCATGCCAGTCGTGGGCATGAAGCACGTCGGGCGTCCAATGGCTGTCAAGTTCGCCGGCCGCGAGTTGCGCAGCAACCCAGCCGAGCAAGGCGAAGCGCTGGGCGTTGTCGGGCCACTCCTGTCCGTCGGCCATCTGGTAGGGGCCGCCTTCGCGCCGATACAGATAAGGCGACTCGACGACATAAGTGACGAGCGGCGAATGCGGCAGCTGCCCGCGCCGCAGCACGACGCGTGCAGCACCGAACACCGGGCCCAGCTGACAGACGGTCTGCGCATGGAGCAGCGCGCTGCTGACGGCCGGCAAACCCGGCAGCACCAGGCGCACGTCATGGCCCTGTCGATGCAGCGCCTGCGGCAATGCGCCGAGCACATCGGCCAGCCCACCGGTCTTGACGATCGGGAAGACCTCGGACGCGACCTGCAGAACCTTCATGCGGCCAGGCGCTCGAGCATCTCCCGGGTCACCAGGGTGATGCCATTTTCCGATCGGTAGAAACGCTGGCTGTCGAGCTGCGCGTCCTCGCCGATCACCATGCCGTCCGGAATGACGCAGCCCCGGTCGATGACGACGCGGGTGACGCGTGCCCCGCGTCCGATCTGCACGCTGGGCAGGAGCACCGACCAGTTGACCGACGAGTAGGAGTGCACCCGGACGCTAGAGAACAGCACGCTGCGGGCAACCTCTCCCGACACGATGCAGCCCCCGGAGACCAGCGACTCGACCGCGACGCCGCGCCGGTCGGCCTGGTTGTGCACGAACTTGGCCGGCGGCAACTGCGGGTGGTAAGTCCACACCGGCCAGCGCGTGTCGTACAGGTTGAGCAGCGGCGCCGTGGCGGTGAGGTCGATGTTGGCGTCCCAATAGGCGTCGATGGTGCCGACATCGCGCCAGTACGGCTCCTCCTCGGGCTGGGTGCGAACCGCGCTGAGTTCGAAGGGATGTGCCGAGGCGCAGCCGTTGCGCACCGTGCGCGGAATGATGTCCTTGCCGAAATCGTGGCTCGAAGCGGGATCGGCCACGTCGTGCGCCAACTCGCCGTAGAGGTAGTCGGCATCGAAGATGTAGATGCCCATGCTGGCCAGCGCCAGGTCGGGCCGGCCGGGCATGGGTGGCGGATCGGCCGGCTTCTCGACGAAGTCGGTGATCCGGTACTCGTCGTCGACGGCCATGACGCCGAAACCCCGCGCTTCCTCGCGCGGCACTGCGATGCAGCCGACGGTGCACTGCCGGCCCTTGGCGACATGGTCGGCCAGCATCAGGGCGTAGTTCATCTTGTAGATGTGGTCGCCGGCGAGCACGACGACATAGTCGGCACGGTAGCCCCGGACGATGTCGAGGTTCTGGTAGACCGCATCGGCCGTGCCGCGGTACCAGCTCTCGTCGTCGGTGCGCTGCTGCGCCGGCAGCAGGTCGACGAATTCGTTCATTTCCGACTTCAGGAACGCCCAGCCGCGCTGCAGGTGGCGCAGCAGGCTGTGCGACTTGTACTGGGTGATGACACCGATGCGGCGGATGCCGGAATTGAGGCAGTTCGACAGCGTGAAGTCGATGATGCGGAACTTGCCGCCGAAATACACCGCCGGCTTCGCCCGGTGGTCGGTCAGGTGCTTCAAACGGCTGCCTCGACCGCCGGCCAGCACCAGCGCGACCGAGCGGCGCGGCAGATCGAAACTGCGAGCAAGTTCAACGGTGGCCATGCCAATCTCCTGTGATGGGTTTCGAAACGCGCTCGCGCGCCGACGGGTGTCATTCCAGTTGCCCGAATCTGCCGTAGAGCTGAAGCCGGCCGCCGACCTTCGACGCGAAAGCCACCTTGCCGCCGAGCCGGTGCCAGCGCCGATGATGGCACCGGGCGGCACAGCCGCGGGTGCATGGGCTACGCTCGCGCGAACTGAAAGGACAGCCGTGACTGCCAGCGATTTTGTTACAGCCGACGCCCTCCCTCGCACTCGACCTCGACCTCGACGAGCAGCTGCTGCAGACGGTGGCGGTCGACCCGCCTTCGGCTTCGACCACCGACCTGATGCTGGCGCTCTCCCATGCCTTGCGCGCGCAGCTGTCGCGGCGTTGGGTCCAAAGCCAGACCCGACAGCGCGACGCGCGTGCACGGCGGGTCTACTACCTCTCGATGGAGTTCCTGATCGGGCGCACGCTCTCGAACGCGCTCGATGCGCTCGGGCTTCGGGGCGAAGCGGTGCAAGCCGTGCGCGCCCATGCCTGCGCACTGGAGGATCTCGCCGACCTCGAACCCGACGCAGCCCTCGGCAACGGAGGGCTCGGCCGGCTCGCCGCGTGTTTCCTCGATTCGATGGCCACGCTCGGCCTGCCGTCATTCGGCTATGGCATCCGCTACGAATACGGCATGTTCGCCCAGCAGATTCAGCAGGGCGTGCAGGTCGAGTACCCCGATCCGTGGCTGGCGGACGGGACGCCCTGGGAATTCCCCCGCGCCGACCTCAGCGTGCCGGTTCGCTTCGGCGGGTGGGTTGAACGCCATGGCGAGCACCCGGTCTGGCGCCACGCCGGCGAGGTCGCGGCGAAGGCCTACGACATGGTGGTGCCGGGCCACGGCAACCGACGAGGTGAGCACGCTGCGCCTGTGGCGCGCCGTGGCGCCGGTGCACATCGACCTGCACACCTTCAACGCCGGCGACTATGCGCGCGCCGCCGAGATCAAGAACGAGTACGAGAACATCTCCTGGGTGCTCTATCCGAACGACAGCACGCCGGCCGGACGCGAGTTGCGGCTGCGCCAGGAGTACTTCTTCGTCGCGGCATCGCTGGCCGACATCGTGGCCCGGCATCTGGCCGAGCACGGCTCGCTGAACAACCTGGCCGACCAGGTGGCGATCCACCTCAACGACACCCATCCCGCGATCGGCGTGGCCGAGTTGATGCGGCTGCTCTGCGACGAGCATGCATTCGACTGGGACGCTGCCTGGGCGCAGTGCCGGCGCATCTTCTCGTACACCAACCACACGCTGATGCCCGAGGCGCTCGAAACCTGGCCGGTTTCGCTGGTCCAGCATGTGCTGCCGCGGCACCTGGAAATCATCTTCCGCATCAACCAGGCGCTTCTGAGCGAAGCCGCCCGCCATCGGCCTGGCGACGACGCCTTCCTGGCGCGGCTCTCGCTGATCGATGAGAGCGGCGAGCGCCGCGTCCGCATGGCGCATCTGTCGATCGTCGGCAGCCACCGGGTCAACGGCGTTTCGGCGCTCCATTCGGACCTGCTGGTGCAGACCATCTTCGCCGACTTCGCCAGCCTCTGGCCGGATCGCTTCACCAACGTCACCAACGGGGTGACGCCGCGGCGCTGGCTGGCCGGCGCCAACCCGGACCTCGCGGCGCTGATCGACGACTCGATCGGCAACGGATGGCGGCGCGACTTGCAGCGGTTGCACGAGTTGGCGCCGCTGGCGGACGACGCACAGTTCCGTCGCCGCTTCATGCAGGTCAAGCACGGCAACAAGCTGCGCCTGGCCGCTGCGATCCAGCGCAGCATCGGCATCGAGGTCGATGCACGAAGCCTGTTCGATGTGCAGGTCAAGCGCATTCACGAGTACAAGCGGCAGCTGCTCAACCTGCTGCACGTGGTGACGCGCTACCAGGCCATCCTTGCGCATCCCGAAGGCCGGGAGGGCCGCCCTTGGGTGCCGCGCTGCGTCATCTTTGCCGGCAAGGCGGCGTCGAGCTACCAGCACGCCAAGGCCATCATCCGGCTGATCAACGACGTGGCCACGGTGATCAACCACGACCCGCGCGTTGGCGGGCTGTTGAAGGTCGCCTTCCTGCCCAACTACGGCGTCTCCCTTGCGGAGACGGTGATGCCCGGCGCCGACCTCTCGGAACAGATCTCCACCGCGGGCACCGAGGCTTCCGGAACCGGCAACATGAAGCTGGCGCTGAATGGCGCGCTGACCATCGGCACGGACGACGGCGCCAACATCGAGATCCGCGAAGCCGTCGGCGATGCCAACATCTTCATCTTCGGCCTGCGAACCGACGAAGTCGCCGCTACCCGGCGCCACGGTTACCAGCCGCTCGCCATCTACCAGGCCGATTCCCGCCTCAAGGCCGCACTGGATGCGATCGCATCGGGCGTGTTCTCGCCGGCCGAGCCGGGACGCTACCGCGCCCTTGTCGACAGCCTGCTGTGGGGCGGCGACCGCTACCTGCTGCTGGCCGACTACAGCGCCTACCTGCAGGCGCAGGCGGACGTCGACCGCGCCTTCCACCAGCCCGAGGAATGGGCGCGTCGGGCGATTGCCAATGTCAGCGCCATGGGGCGCTTCTCGTCGGACCGGGCGGTCGCGGAATACGCCAGCGCGATATGGGGAGTCAGCGCCAGTCCGCTGCACGCATAGACCGTGGCCCAGCGATCCCCGGACTTGTGAACCGTCGAAGCTCCCGCGTCCGCAGCAACCGCAGCGCTCAGGAAGCCAGCTTGGACACCCCGGCGGCGTGTGAGGCAGTGGGCAGTCCGCTGATCCACTTGCGCACGCGTTCGGCGTCGCCAAGGCGCGAGTATTTGCCGCTGGAATCGAGAAACACCATCACCAGCTTGCGGCCGGCCAGCTTGGCCTGCATCACGAGGCAACGGCCAGCCTCGGAGATATAGCCCGTCTTCTGCAGGCCGATCTCCCAGGAGGGGCTGCGAACCAGCCCGTTGGTGTTTCGGTATTGCAGGTGCTGGATGCCCGTGTCGACCTGGTGCTCGGGCGACGTGGAAAGCTCACGGATGATCTGGTGCTTGTGCGCGGCCATGACGAGCGTCGCCAGGTCGCGGGCGCTCGACTGGTTTCGGCTCGACAGGCCGGTCGGCTCGACGAACTGCGAGTCATGCATGCCGAGCGCCTGCGCCTTGCGGTTCATTGCGCTGACGAAAGCAGCAAGACCACCGGGATAGTGGCGCCCGAGCGCATTCGCTGCACGGTTCTCGCTCGACATGAGCGCGATATGCATCATTTCGCCACGCGACAGCTGGGAGCCGACGCGCAGCCGCGACCGGCTGCCCTTCTCCGTGTCGATGTCTTCCTCGGTGACGGTCAGGATCTCGTCCAGTGGCTGCTTCGCCTCGGTCACGACGACCGCGGTCATCAACTTGGTCAACGAGGCAATTGGCAGGACCGCCTGGGAATTCTTGCTCAGAAGAACTTCCTGCGTGTCCTGATCGACCACCAGCGCAACGCTCGATTGAAGATCGAGGGCATCGCTCGTCTGATGCAGCCCGAAGACCTGGCCGAAGGAAACCCGTGCGGGTTCCGCACGCGCGACCACGCGCTGGACTGCGCGTTGCACCACGCGTGCTGCCGCAGCGCGAACCCGGGCGACCGGGGCGGGGCGTACCGCAGGCGCCCTCTTGGTCACCTGGACCAGTGCCGCCTTCTTTCTGACCACCGCGGCGTCCGCCATCGGCGGCATGCACATTCCGGCACTCAGCGCAAGGAGGATTGCAGAAAAACGAGCCGGCATCTTGCGCATTCAACACCCCCTGATCGACCGCGGCGAGTGTAATGGAACCGTAAAGGTCTGCAAGATCAAAACCTTAGGGAGTGAATCTAAAGTAGTGATTAACTCGCGTATCGGCGATCAACCTTGAGCCAAAACCCGCTCGACCTTGCTGTGCAGCTTGTTCAGCGCCGCGAGGTAAGCCTTGGCCGAGGCAACAACGATGTCGGGGTCGGCACCGACACCATTCACGATACGCCCCCCCTGTTGCAAGCGAACCGTGACCTCGCCTTGCGATTCTGTGCTCCCCGAGGTGATGGCATTAACGGAATAAAGCAGCATTTCCGCCCCGCTCGCTACACGTGACTCGATCGCCTTCAAGGAAGCATCGACCGGGCCGTTGCCGTCGCTGCTGACCTCATGGACCAGTTCGCCGGCAGCGAAAGCAACCTGCGCTTGCGGCCGTTCACCCATGGCCGAGTGCTGCGACAGCGAAAGCAGCCGGAAATGTTCCTGCGCCGCACCAGCGGTCCCCTCCATCGACAAGGCGACGATGTCCTCGTCGAAGATTTCACTCTTTCTGTCGGCCAACTCCTTGAACCGAGCGAAAGCAGCGTTGATGTCGGCCTCGGATTCGAGCACGATGCCGAGTTCCTGGAGTCGCTGGCGGAAGGCATTGCGGCCACTCAGCTTGCCGAGGACGATCTTGTTGGCGGCCCAGCCCACGTCCTCGGCGCGCATGATCTCGTAAGTGTCGCGGGCCTTGAGCACGCCGTCCTGATGAATCCCGGAGGCATGGGCAAAGGCGTTGGCACCGACCACGGCCTTGTTGGGCTGAACGACGAAGCCGGTGGTCTGCGAGACCAGCCGGGAAGCCGGCACGATTTGCGACACGTCGATACCCATCTCGAGCCCGAAATAGTCCTTTCGAGTCCTCACCGCCATGACGACTTCCTCGAGCGAGCAGTTGCCGGCACGTTCACCGAGGCCGTTGATGGTGCACTCCACCTGTCGCGCACCGCCGATCATCACCCCGGCGAGGGAGTTGGCCACGGCCATGCCGAGGTCGTTGTGGCAGTGCACCGACCAGACGGCCTTGTCGGCGTTCGGCACACGCCGCCGGAGATCGAGAATGAAGTTGCCATAGAGCTCGGGGACGGCATAGCCGACCGTGTCGGGAATGTTGATCGTCCGGGCACCCTCCTGGATCACGGCCTCGATGACACGGCAAAGGAAGTCCGGGTCCGAGCGGTAGCCGTCCTCGGCCGAGAACTCGACATCCCCGGCCAGATTGCGCGCAAAACGGGTCGAGAGGCGAGCCTGCTCGAGCACCTCGTCGGGTGTCATCCGCAACTTCTTGTCCATGTGCAGCGCGCTCGTGGCGATGAACAGATGGATGCGCGAGGCGTTGGCCCCATGCAGCGCATCGGCGGCGCGGCTGATGTCGCGGTCGTTGGCCCGGGCCAGCGAGCAGACGGTGCTGTCCTTGATCGCCTGGGCAATGCCGCGAACGGCTTCGAAATCGCCGTTCGAGGAAGCGGCGAAGCCGGCCTCGATGACATCGACCTTGAGCCGCTCGAGCTGCCGTGCGATGCGCAGCTTTTCGTCGCGGGTCATGGAAGCACCCGGAGACTGCTCGCCGTCGCGCAGGGTGGTGTCGAGAATGAACAGTCGATCGGACATGGTGGACTCCAATGGGGCCTGGAAATGAAAACGGCCCGCTGCGGTTGCGAGCGGGCCGTTGGGTCGAAAACGATGGACGTGATCGATCAGCGAACCCGGTTGGCTCCTAGGGTTAGCAGTCGTGCAGCGAACACGTTATTCATGGCATGCAATGTAGCACGCATCAGCGATGCCAGTCCTGCTCATCCGGAGCGTCCGTCGACGTCGCAATGACACTGACGGGCTTGCCCTTCAACCGCCTCCAGGCGTAGACGCCGTAGCCGGAGAAGCCGTAGATGCAGAAGATGCCGAAAAGCACGGAAGGCGCATGGATGTTGATGATCGCAATCGCCAAGGCAAGAGCCACCACCGCAATGAACGGCACGGTCTTGCGGGGGTTGACGTCCTTGAAGCTGTAGAAAGGCACGTTGGTGACCATCGTCAGCCCCGCATACAGCGTCAGTGCAAACGCGCTCCAAACCAGCCACGCACCCGATTTGGCCCCCGAGAACCCTTGATCGTCCATCAGCCAGATGAAGCCCATCACCAGTGCCGCTGCAGCCGGACTCGGCAGGCCCTGGAAGAAGCGCCGGTCGACCACCTGGATGTTGGTATTGAAGCGCGCCAGCCGCAGCGCCGCGCAACTGCAATAGACGAAGGCCGCCACCCAGCCGGGCTTGCCAAGGCCCCGCAGCGCCCATTCGTAGACCACCAGGGCGGGCGCCGCACCGAACGAGACCATGTCGGACAAGCTGTCCATCTGCTCGCCGAAGGTGCTCTGCGTGTTCGTCAGCCGGGCGACCCGGCCGTCGAGGCTGTCGAGCACCATGGCACAGAACACGCCGATCGCCGCCTGCTCGAAGCGACCGTTCATCGCCATCACGATGGCATAGAAACCACCGAACAGCGCCGCCAGCGTGAACAGATTGGGCAGGATGTAGATGCCCTTGCGGCGCGGCCGCGGCCGCTCGGCGAGCGAGTCTGGAAGCAGTTCGTCGCCGTTCATCGCTTCCCGATCGACCGCCAGCGGCGCTGCACCACTCAGTTCTTCGCCTGATCGACCAGCCGGTTCTTCTTGATCCACGGCATCATCGCGCGCAGTTGCTCGCCGACGACCTCGATCGGATGCTCGGCAGTCAGCCGGCGGCGCGACAGCAGCGTCGGCGCCCCGGCGCGGTTCTCGATGATGAAGCTCTTGGCGTACTCGCCGGTCTGGATGTCCTTCAAGGCCTGCCGCATCGCCGCCTTGGCTTCGTCGTTGATGATCTTCGGCCCGGTCACGTACTCGCCGTACTCGGCGTTGTTCGAGATCGAGTAGTTCATGTTGGCGATGCCGCCTTCATAGATCAGGTCGACGATCAGCTTCAACTCGTGCAGGCACTCGAAATAGGCCATCTCCGGCGCATAGCCCGCTTCGGTCAAGGTCTCGAATCCAGCCTTGATCAGCTCGACCGCGCCACCGCACAACACCGCCTGCTCGCCGAACAGGTCGGTTTCGGTTTCTTCACGGAAGCTGGTCTCGATGACGCCGGCCTTGCCACCGCCATTGGCCGCGGCGTAGCTCAACGCCAGGTCGCGCGCACGACCACTCTTGTCGGCGTGGATCGCGATCAGATGCGGCACGCCGCCACCCTGGCTGTAGGTCGACCGCACGGTATGTCCAGGCGCCTTCGGCGCCACCATCCAGACGTCGAGGTCGGCTCGCGGCACGACCTGGCCGTAATGCACATTGAAGCCGTGGGCAAACGCCAGCGACGCGCCCTGCTTCATGTTCGGAGCAACGTCTTCCCGGTAGACCGTGGCGATCTGCTCGTCGGGCAGCAGCATCATGACCACGTCGGCGGCACGCACGGCCTCCGCGACTTCGGCGACGTTCAGGCCAGCCGATGTCGCCTTCGACCACGACGCACCGTCGCGGCGCAGCCCGACCGTGACGCGGACGCCGCTGTCGTTGAGATTCTGCGCATGGGCGTGACCCTGGGAGCCATAGCCGAGGATCGTGACGTTCTTGCCCTTGATCAGGCTGAGATCGGCATCCTTGTCGTAGTAGACGTTCATTTCTGGACCTTGGTAAGTCGTTGCTGGTGGGAAGTGTTCAGAGACGCAGGATGCGCTCGCCGCGGCCGATGCCGCTGGTACCGGTGCGCACCGTTTCGAGAATCGCGCTGCGATCCAGCGCCTCGATGAAGGCGTCCAGCTTGTGCGCGTCGCCGGTCAGCTCGATCGTGTACGCCTTGTCGGTGACGTCGATGATGTGACCGCGGAAGATGTCGTTCATCCGCTTCATCTCTTCGCGTTCCTTGCCGACGGCGCGCACCTTGATGAGCATCAGCTCGCGCTGGATCGATGCGGCCTCGCTCAGGTCGACCACCTTGACCACTTCGATCAGGCGGTTGAGGTGCTTGGTGATCTGCTCGATGACATCGTCTGAACCCGAGGTGACGATGGTCATGCGCGAAAGCGAGGCATCCTCGGTCGGCGCAACGGTCAGGCTTTCGATGTTGTAGCCACGCGCGGAAAACAGGGCGACAACGCGAGACAGCGCACCTGCCTCGTTCTCGATCAGCAAAGCAATGGTGTGTTTCATTCTGGTGCGGCACGAGAAGCGCTGACGAGGCTTTCGTCAGCGGGTGATGCGAGCAACGCCTCCGGGACAGGCAGGCGGCGGGCGGGCGTGGCGCTCAAAGATCCTCGGAGCCGAGAAGCATCTCCGAAATGCCCTTGCCAGCCTGCACCATCGGCCAGACGTTCTCGGTCGGATCGGTGCGGATGTCGAGAAAGACGGTCCGGTCCTTGAGCCGGATCGCCTCGCGCAGCGCACCCTCGACGTCGCCGGGCTTCTCGATCTTCAGCCCGACGTGGCCGTAGGCTTCCGCCAGCTTGACGAAATCGGGCAGCGCATCCATGTAGCTGTGCGAATAGCGGCCGCCATAGTCGATTTGCTGCCACTGGCGCACCATGCCGAGGTAGCGGTTGTTCAGCGAGATGATCTTGACCGGCGTCTTGTACTGGAAGCAGGTCGACAGCTCCTGGATGCACATCTGGATCGACCCCTCGCCGGTGATGCAGAAGACATCCGCGTCCGGCTTGGCGAGCTTGATGCCCATCGCGTACGGCAATCCGACCCCCATCGTGCCCAGCCCGCCGGAGTTGATCCAGCGGCGGGGCTGCTCGAAACGGTAGTACTGCGCAGCCCACATCTGGTGCTGGCCGACGTCGGAGGTGATGTAGGTGTCGCGGTCCTTGGTCAGTTGCCACAGCAGGTCGACCACGTACTGCGGCTTGATGACCTCGGTGCTGTTCTTGAACTTGAGGCATTCACGGCTGCGCCAGCCGCCCACCTGCTGCCACCAAGCCGACAGCGCTGCCGCATCCGGTTGCACCCGGGCCTCGCGGATCTGTGCGATCAGCTCAGTCAGCACCTCGCGTACATCGCCGACGATCGGGATGTCGACCTTGACGCGCTTGGAGATCGACGACGGGTCGATGTCGACATGGATGATCTTGCGTTGCACCGAAGCAAAATGCTGCGGATTGCCGATCACCCGGTCGTCGAAGCGCGCGCCGACCGCCAGCAGGACGTCGCAGTTCTGCATCGTCATGTTGGCTTCATAGGTGCCGTGCATGCCGAGCATGCCGAGGAACCGGGGGTCGCTCGCGGCAATCGCACCCAACCCCATCAGCGTGCTGGTGCAGGGAAATCCGAGCAGGTCAACGAGTTCACGGAGTTCGGCGGACGCATTGCCGAGGATCACGCCGCCGCCCGTGTAGATGTAGGGGCGCTTCGCACCGAGAAGCAATTGCACCGCCTTGCGAAGCTGGCCGCCATGGCCCTTGCGCACGGGGTTGTACGAGCGCATGTGCACGGTCTGCGGATATTCGAAGGTGGCCGTCTTCAGCGAGACATCCTTCGGCACGTCGACCACCACCGGCCCGGGGCGCCCGGTGCGTGCAATGTGAAACGCCTTCTTCATCGTCAATGCGAGGTCGCGCACGTCCTTGACGAGGAAGTTGTGCTTGACGATCGGTCGGGTAATGCCGACGGTGTCGCACTCCTGGAAAGCGTCGAGCCCGATTGCAGCGGTCGGCACCTGCCCGGTGATGATCACCATCGGGATCGAGTCCATGTAGGCCGTGGCGATGCCGGTGACCGCGTTGGTCACACCAGGGCCGGAGGTCACCAGGGCGACGCCGACCTCGCCCGTGGCCCGGGCATAGCCGTCGGCCGCGTGAATGGCCGCCTGCTCATGGCGCACCAGAACGTGCTGGATCGTTTCCTGCTTGTACAGCGCGTCGTAGATGTAGAGGACGGCGCCGCCTGGGTAGCCCCAGAGGAACTTGACATCTTCGGCCTGGAGGCAACGAACCAGAATTTCCGAGCCGTTGATCTCGACAGGGCCCTGATCGGGCATGGCGTGAGGCGCTTCGGCAGGCCGGAGGTCGGTAGCAGACATATCCATTTGGAACCTTTGCGAGTTTCTCTAACGAAAATCGATCGGTGCACCTCCATCGCGCCCTCGTGGAGCGGTTTCGGTACCACTGTGCGGCGAGCCGGTCGGCGATGGCAACACCATCGGCCGGCAGCCGCGAAACCGTCGATTATGTCATTGGCCGTTGCACCTTTGCCCGCGGTCCGCCGTGTCGATCGCAATGGGATAATCGGGGACTGGCGCTGCTTGCGTCCGACGAGCCCGGTGTTCCTTGGCATCCGCGAAGCAACTGTCTGATTTTCTGAAGAGCGTCGAGAAACGCGCGTTCAAGCGAGCGGCCTATGCTGTCCGTGACGACGATGCGGCCCTCGACATCGTGCAAGACGCCATGATCCGCCTTTCAGAGCGGTATGGAGACCGGCCGATGGCCGAGCTCCCGCTTATCTTTCAGAGGATCCTCTCGAATGCGATGATGGATTGGTTCCGGCGGCAGAAGGTCCGCTCGGCGCTGTTCACCAATTTCTCCGATTTCGAGCCGGCAGGCAGCAGCGACGACTTCGACATCCTCGAAGCGCTGTCGCCGCCGGATGGCGCGGAAGCCGCGGCTGACGGCGCCGACGCCCTGTCGCGATCGCAGGTGCTGTCGCTGATCGAGGCCGAGGTGGGCAAGCTGCCGCACCGTCAACGAGAAGCCTTTCTTCTGCGTTACTGGGAGGAGTTGAACGTCGCCGACACGGCGGTGGCGATGGGCTGCTCAGAAGGCAGTGTCAAGACCCATTGTTCACGTGCCGTTCACTCCCTGGCCCAGGCCCTAAAGCTTCGAGGCATCGCGTCATGACTGCAGCCGAATCCAACTTGAACCGATATCACCCGCTCGCCAGTGAAGCGCGCTTCGCTGCAAGGCTCGCCAGAGCACTGGACGATTCGAGTCGTGCGCTCCCGGCCGGCGTAGAGGAACGTCTTCGCGTCGCTCGCGAGCAGGCGCTCACGAAGGCGCGCCGCGAGCCGCAGCGTTTGCTCACGGTCATTCCCGCGGGCATTGCGGGCATGGGCTGGTCTTCCGGCGGTTGGTGGTCTCGTGTCGCCCTGCTGTTGCCGGTGGCAGCGCTCGCGGTCGGGCTTTTTGCAATCGAGCAAAAGCATCGCGAGGCGCAGATTGCGGCTGCAGTGGAAATCGATGCGGCTCTGCTCACGGACGATGCGCCACTGGCTGCCTACAGGGATGCCGGCTTCGTCGAGTTTCTGAAGTCCCCCGCCAATTGAAACCTTTCCAGCCGCGAACCCTTCCCGGTCGTGCCTTGCGCGCATCGGTGCCGCTTCTCGGCGTCATGCTGGCTTTGGCAGGGGCTCTGGGTGGAGCCTCTGTGGCTGCCCAGTCGTCGCAGAAGCAGACCGCCACGGCCGAGTACCTCTGGCGATCGCTCTCCCCCAGCCAGCAGCGCGCACTCCAGCCACTGGAAACTGAGTGGCGAACGATCGATCTGACCCGGCGCCAGAAGTGGGTCGAGATTGCCGACCGATTTCCTACGCTCTCAGCGGATGAGCAGGCGCGGGTGCAAGCCCGGATGTCCCAATGGGCCAGGCTGAGCCCGGAGGACCGCGGCAGGGCACGGCTTCTCTTCCAGCAGGCGAAGGAGGTCTCGCCAAGCGATCGCGGGACGCGCTGGGAGGCCTATCAGGCACTTCCGGAAGACGAGCGCCGTGAGCTTGCGGTGCGCGCGGCAAGTGCTCGCGCCGCGGTCGCTGGCCGTGTGCCTGCGTCGTCCGCCGCATCGCCAGGTCGCCCTGCACCGGGCGGTGCTTCAGGAGGTGGCGAACGCGGCCCCGGGGCGTCGAAGTCGAACCTCGTGCCCAATCCGGCGTACGCAGCACCGCCGACTGCGGTAGGACCCACCGTTGTTCAGGCGGCAACGGGCGCCACCACGTCGTTGATTTCGCGGCGTCCCGAGCCGCCCTCGCACCAGCAGGCGGGTCTGCCGAAGATTACGGCGATGCCGGGGTTTGTCGACCAGACGACGCTGCAGCCGCGCCGCGGTCCGCAGGCGGCCGCCACCCGCTCGGCGACGGCATCGGCGCCGGTACCCCGCCCTTGACGTCCGTCGTGCCCGGCGCAACGCCGGGGCTGACGCGCAGGATGGCGGCGTTCGTTTATGAAGGCGTTCTGCTGTTCGGCGTGTCCATGACGGCGGCCTACCTTTATGGCGCATTGACGCAGCAGCGCCATGCGCTGCAGGGACGGCACGGGCTCCAGGCGTTCCTCTTTCTGGTGCTCGGCATCTACTTCGTCTGGTTCTGGGCACGAAGCGGTCAGACCGTGGCCATGAAGGCCTGGCACATCCGGCTGGTGCGGCGCGACGGAACGCCGGTGACCCAGCGGCGTGCGGCGCTGCGCTATCTGCTCAGTTGGGCCTGGCTTGCGCCGGCGCTCGCGTCCATCGCCATCCTCGACGTGCGTCGGCCCCGAGACATTGCGGGCTGGCTTCTTGGGGGCATCGTCGTCTATGCAGCGCTCTCACGGCTGCATCCGCGCCGTCAGTTTATTCACGATGCGCTTTGCGATACCGAACTCGTCAACTGGCGCGCTCCGCTGGAACGGCAGCGCACCGGTGCAACCGGAAGCTGAGCTGCAGGCGCGCTCGTTTGGCCGTCAGACCGCGTCCTCGTTGAGTTCACCCGTGCGGATTCGCACCACCTGCTCCACCGCCGTCACGAATATCTTCCCGTCGCCGATCTTCCCCGTCTTGGCCGACTTGACGATGGCCTCGATGCAGCGCTCGACGTCGGCGTCGCGCACCACCAGTTCGATCTTGACCTTCGGCAGGAAGTCGACCACGTACTCGGCGCCCCGGTACAGCTCGGTATGGCCCTTCTGGCGGCCGAAGCCCTTGACTTCGGTGACCGTCAACCCCGTGACGCCGACCTCCGCAAGCGCTTCGCGCACTTCCTCGAGCTTGAAGGGTTTGACGACGGCGGTGACCTGCTTCATGGAAGCCTTCCTTGACAATGGATGCAAGGCGAGTTTACGCGGCGCATGGCCGGCCCATGCAGGCGCCAGGCGTGAAGCCCGGTTGATGCCGAGCGCTGGGGAACCCGTTTGAAACCTTTCATCTCGCGCATTCACCACCGACTCGGCGACATCGACGCGGCCGCCTGGAACGCGCTGCTCGCCCGGCAGCCGGCTGCCACGCCGTTCATGCGCCACGAGTACCTCGATGCCCTGGAGGCGTGTGCGTGCGCCGAACCGGCAACGGGTTGGCACACGTGCTTTCTGACCCTGCACGAGGGCAATGCGCTCGTCGCCGCTTGCCCGCTGTACTTGAAGGATCACTCGTACGGCGAATACGTCTTCGACTGGGCGTGGGCAGACGCCTACGAGCGCCACGGCGTGCCGTACTACCCGAAGCTGGTTTGCGCGGTGCCATTCACGCCGGTACCCGGGGCGCGGCTGCTCGCCCACGACGGCGAGGCGCGCATGGCCCTGTTGCGGGCGCTGCGTGAAATTGCGGCGCAGAGCGCAGCCTCGTCAGCCCACCTGCTTTACCTCGACGCCGAGGATCGGCAAGCCGCTGAAGCCGCCGGCTGGCTTATGCGCAGCAACGTCCAGTTTCACTGGCACAACGATCCCGCGCTGCCGCACCGGGACTTCGCTGCCTTTTTGAGCTGCCTGCAGCGCGAGAAGCGCAAGAAGATCCAGCAGGAGCGCCGCCGGGTGGCCGACGCCGGTGTGCACTTCAGCGTTGCCGAAGGCACGGAGATCGACGAAGCCTCGTGGGACTACTTCTACCGCTGCTACACCAAGACCTACCGGGCCCACCATTCGACGCCGTACCTCACGCGCGAGTTCTTCCGCCGCATGGCGCGGACGATGCCGGAGAACTGGCTGCTGTTCACCGCCTGGCGCGGCGAGGACCGCATCGCCGCGTCGCTGATTGCAATCGACCCGCTTCGCCGCGTCGCTTTCGGTCGGTACTGGGGCGCCACGCAACCGCTGCCCTGCCTCCACTTCGAGGCCTGCTACTACCAGCCGCTCGCCTGGTGCATCGCCAATGCGTACCTGCGATTCGAGGGCGGCGCGCAGGGCGAGCACAAGATGGCACGCGGACTTCTGCCGGTGCAGACCTGGTCGGCGCACTGGCTGGCGCATCCCCAGTTTGCCGCGGCGGTCGGCGAGTTTCTGGCGCGCGAAGGTGCGGGTATCAGCGAGTACATGGACCAGCTGGACAGCCGTGCCCCCTACAAGCCGGCCCTTGCACCGACAGGCAGCGGGGAGTCTCCGGGGCCCGGCAGCATCAATTCTTGAAGTCGCCCGCCACGCCGATCACCAGGCGCTGCGGATCGAGGTAACGCCTTGCGGCGGCATTGACCTCGTCGAGCGTCAGACTTTCAAGGGCGCGATCGATCTCGGCCGACTTGAGGAAGGTTCTGCCGAGATACAGGTTGTTCGCCAGCTGCGCCGCAATACCCGCGTCCTGTGCCCGGTTGAGCCGCCGGAAGCCGAGCAGCCCGCGCTTGCCGTCGCCCAGTTCGGCGGCACTGAAACCATCGCGGCGCAGGCCGTCGATCTCCTGCCGCACGGCTGCCTCGACTTTTGACAGGTTCTGCGGTGCGAAGATGGCATTCGCACGCCATTCGGAATTCAAGTCGATCTGGGCCCAGCGAATCGAGCTGCGCACGTCGTATGAAAGCCCTTCGCTTTCGCGAATCCGCTTCCAGAGCCGTGAACTGCCTCCCGAGCCGAACAGGTAGTTGGCCATCGAGAGCGCCGGATAGTCCGGGTGATCGTCGTTGAGCGGGTACGACTGGCGCATGACCAGCGTGGCATTCTGCTTGTCGGGTGTGGCAAGGACGATCCGCGTCGGCGGTGTCTGGTGGAATGGCTGGGCAACCCGGCTAAAGGTCGCGCCACGGCGCCAGTCTCCGAACGACTGCTGCAGAGCTTGCTCGAGCGGCCCGCGCTCGAGATCCCCGGCCGCACCGAACTCGACATGATCCGCACCGTAGAACGCCGCATGGAATTCGCGCACGCGCTCGATCGTGACGGCCTGCGCATCCTGCACCTGCTCGTCGAAGCTGCGCACATGCCGGACGTCGCCGCGCGGGTACGGGTCACCCCAGCGCGCGACGGCGTTGGCAGCGACGGCCGCAGGCTCCTTGCGCTGCTGCTCGATGCCGGCGAGGGTCTGCCGCTTCAGTTCGTCGAGTACATCGGCTGAAAACTTCGGGCGGCGCAACATCTGACCCACCAGCTCGATGGCCGCAGGCAACGTCTCGCGCCGGGAGTGCAAGGTGACCGTCAAGCGCCCCGGCGAGCTGCTGAACCCGATCTCGGTACGCAGCTCGTCGAGCCGGTCCTGGATCTGTTGCCGGCTCGCGAGCTCGGTACCCTTGTCGAGCATGGCCGCAACGAAGTCGCCGACCGGGCCACGGGCGAACAATGCCCGCTCGTCGCCGAAATGGAACGTGAAAACCGCGTCGACGGTTCCGCTGCGGGTCGGTTTGGCGACGATCGCGGCGCGAACGCCTCCGACCTGGAAGCGCACGGTTCGCTGCTCGATGTTCTCGGGCGTGGTCTCGAAGGCAGCCACCGCCTGCTCGGCAGGCCGCGGCTTGAACCTTTGAAGCTGTGCCGCAACGTCGACGCGCTGCGGCGCAGGCGGGCGCTTCGGCTGATCCGTCGGAATGTAGGTGGCGAGCGTCCGGTTGCTCGCCAACAGCGTCTGCGCAGCCACCCGTTGCACATCTGCCAAGGCGATACCGGCGACGCGCTCACGTGCCAGGAAAAAAAGACGCCAATCCCCTTGCGCCACCGCCTCCCCCAGGGCGGCGCCGACTGCCTCGGGATCGCTGAACTCCTGGTCCCATCCGTTCAGCCACTTGCGCCGCGCCCGCTCGAGCTCGGCAGCGGTAATCGGCTCGGCGGCGACCGATTCGAGGGTCTGCAACAGCACGCCGGTGGCCTTGTCGGCGTTCTGGCCGGGGTTCAGCCGCGCACCGAACATCGTGAACCCGGGGTCGGCGAGCGCCTGTGCGAAGGCATACGTCGATGCGGCCAGCCCCGTTTCGACAAGCCGCTGATGCAAGCGGCCCGAAGGGGTGTCGCCCATCACCAGGTCGATCAGTTCGATCGCGGGGAAGTCCGGATTGGCTCCAGAGGGTGCGTGATAGCCCGCGTAGAGCATGGGCACCCCGCCGACCCGGCGCAGCGTCACCGTGCGCTCGCCGTCCTGCGGCGCTTCCAGCGTGTAGAGCGGCTCGAGGGTTCGGGAGGGGGTGGGTATCGCACCGAAACTCGCGCCGATGACGCGCAGCACCGCCTCGACATCGAACCGGCCGGCGATGATCAGCGTGGCGTTGTCCGGCTGGTAGTAGCGGCGGTAGAAAGCCTGCAACCGCGGGATGTCGACGTTTTCAACGTCGCTGCGCGCACCGATCGGTGTCTTGCCGTAGTTGTGCCATTCGTACATCGACGCAAGCGTCTTGGCATAGAGGATCCGGCCCGGGCTGTTCTCGCCGCGTTCCATCTCGTTGCGCACCACCGTCATCTCGGTATCGAGATCCTTGCGTGCGATATGGCTGTTGACCATCGCATCGGCCAGCCAGCCGAGATACCACTGCAGGTTGTCGCCGCCAGCGGCAAAGCTCGCGGTGTAGTTCGTGCGATCGAACGACGTGCTGCCGTTGGCCGCGAGGCCACGGCGGTTGAACTCGGTCCAGACGTTCGGATGCCGCGGCGTCCCCTTGAACAGCAAGTGCTCCAGCAGGTGCGCCATGCCCGTCTCGCCGTAGCTCTCGTGCCGCGACCCGACCCGGTAGACCAGGTTGACACTGGCCGTCGGCTTGGAGCTGTCGGCAATCAACAGCACCTGCAGGCCGTTTGCGAGCCGGTATTCATCGACCCCCTCGACCGAACGGACGCGCTGCAAGCCGGCGACGCCGTCCGCGGGTGTGGCCGTTGCAGCCATGCCCGGCGCTGCAAGGCTCATCGAAATCAGTAGGGCGCCGAAGAGTCGTTGCAGCATGGAGGTCTCGGGTTGTCGGGCATGGGCGCGGAGCATGTAGAGCCCTGGCCTGCGCATCGGTTCCCGCGTCGCTGACGACAGCTGCTCCCGGAATGCGAAAAGGGAGCCGCAGCTCCCCTTGTGGTGGTCTACAGCGGCATCAGCCCTGTGTCGCCTTGAGGTAGTTGGCGATGCCGGTCGTGATCTCGTTGCGCGCCGCCTCGGGGCCTTCCCATCCCTTGACCTTGACCCATTTGCCCGGCTCCAGATCCTTGTAGTGCTCGAAGAAATGCTGGATCTGGCGCAAGCGCAAGGGGTTCATGTCCTCGGGCTTTTGCCAGTGGGTGTAAATCGAAAGCACCTTCTCGATGGGAACGGCAAGCAACTTGGCATCGCCACCCGCCTCGTCGTCCATCATCAGCACGCCGATCGGACGGCACGTGACCACGACGCCGGGAACGAGCGCAAACGGCGTGATCACCAGCACATCCACCGGGTCGCCATCGTCCGACAAGGTCTGCGGCACGTAGCCGTAGTTGCACGGGTAGTGCATTGCCGTGCTCATGAACCGGTCGACGAAAAGCGCGCCCGTGGTCTTGTCGACCTCGTACTTGATCGGATCCGCGTTCATCGGAATCTCGATGATCACGTTGAATTCGGCTGGCGCGTTGTCGCCCGGAGTGACGTTGTGCAGGCTCATGGGTTCTCGAGGTGTGCGGGAAACCCATTCTAGTGAGGTGTGTCGACCTTGCCGTCGTTGCGGCACCCGCTGGAAAACACCGCCCTGGCGGGGTACGGGTGTCCCGTAGCATGCCGCGAGAGGTCCGGAGCCCTTCCGTGCGGAGCAGCAGGGCGCGGGCCGTTCGCTCACCACAAGGAATGCCGATGACTCATTCGACCGCGCTGTACTTCGTGCTTGCCTGCGGCGTGGCCGCTGTGATCTACGGCTTCGTCCAGCGCCGCTGGATCCTGGCGCAGCCCGCCGGCAACGCCCGGATGCAGCAGATTGCAGGCGCCATCCAGCAAGGCGCTGCCGCCTACCTGGCCAGGCAATACAAGACGATCGCGATCGTCGGCGTGGTTCTCGCCGTCCTGATCGCCGTTTTCCTCGACGGCCTCACGGCGGGTGGCTTCGTCGTGGGGGCCTTCCTCTCCGGCGCCTGCGGCTTCATCGGCATGAACGTCTCGGTGCGCGCCAACGTGCGCACGGCGCAGGCCGCGACGCAGGGCATCGGTGCCGCGCTCAACGTCGCCTTCAAGGGCGGCGCGATTACCGGTCTGCTGGTGGTCGGGCTCGGGTTGCTCGGCGTGACGCTGTTCTACCTGGTCCTGATGGGCGGAACGGGCAGCGTGGCAGCCGATCGCCTGCCGACGCTCCTCAAGCCGCTGCTCGGCTTTGCCTTCGGCTCCTCGCTGATTTCGATCTTCGCCCGGCTCGGCGGCGGCATCTTCACCAAGGGAGCCGACGTCGGCGCCGACCTCGTCGGCAAGGTCGAAGCCGGCATTCCGGAGGATGATCCAAGAAATCCGGCGGTGATTGCCGACAACGTCGGCGACAACGTCGGTGACTGCGCCGGCATGGCCGCCGACCTGTTCGAGACGTACGCGGTGACGCTGATCGCGACGATGGCCCTCGGTGCCCTGGTGGTGCAGGCGGCACCGGCTGCCGCGGTGATCTACCCGCTGGTTCTGGGCGGCTTTTCGATCCTGGCGTCGATCATCGGCTGCAGCGTCGTCAAGGCGTCGCCCGGAATGACCAACGTCATGCCCGCGCTTTACAAGGGCCTGACGGTGGCAGGTGTCGTCTCGCTGATCGGCTTCTACTTCATCACGCGCGCCGTCATGCCCGACGACGCGCTCGGCGCCGGCACGCAGATGCGCCTCTTCGGCGCGTGCACCGTGGGCCTGCTGCTGACCGCGGCGATGGTCTGGATTACCGAGTACTACACCGGCACCAACTACAAGCCGGTGCAGCACATCGCACAAGCGTCAACGACCGGCCACGGCACGAACATCATCGCCGGGCTCGGCGTGTCGATGCGCTCGACGGCCTGGCCGGTGATTTTCGTCTGTGCGGCGATCCTTGCCGCGTATGCATTGGCGGGTCTCTACGGGATCGCCGTCGCAGCCACGGCCATGCTCAGCATGGCGGGTATCGTGGTCGCGCTCGACGCCTACGGCCCGATCACCGACAACGCCGGTGGCATCGCCGAAATGGCCGAACTGCCCAAGAGCGTGCGCGATGTCACCGACCCGCTCGACGCCGTCGGCAACACCACCAAGGCGGTCACCAAGGGCTACGCCATCGGCTCGGCCGGCCTGGCCGCACTGGTGTTGTTCGCGGATTACACGCATGCGCTGCAGGCTCGGGGCATGAGCGCCAGCTTCGATCTCTCGAACCACCGCGTCATCGTCGGCCTCTTCATCGGCGGCTTGATTCCCTACCTCTTCGGCGCGATGGCCATGGAAGCAGTTGGCCGCGCGGCAGGCGCCGTCGTGGTCGAGGTGCGCCGGCAGTTTCGCGATATCAAGGGCATCATGGAAGGCACCGCTCAGCCCGAATACGGCCGGGCGGTCGACATGCTGACGACCGCGGCAATCAAGGAAATGATTGTTCCGAGCCTGTTGCCGGTTGCGGTGCCGATCGCCGTCGGACTGCTGCTCGGCGCCGAGGCGCTCGGCGGGTTGCTGATGGGCACCATCGTCACGGGCCTGTTCGTCGCCATCTCGATGTGCACCGGCGGGGGTGCCTGGGACAACGCCAAGAAGTACATCGAGGACGGTCACCATGGCGGCAAGGGCAGCGAAGCGCACAAGGCTGCGGTCACCGGCGACACGGTAGGCGACCCCTACAAGGACACGGCGGGCCCGGCGGTGAATCCGCTGATCAAGATCATCAACATCGTCGCGCTGTTGATCGTCCCGCTGCTGCCGATGACGGGCGGTGCGCCAACGGACGCAACGCTCCGCAGCAGCAGCGGGACTGGCGTCATGCTGCCCGTGCGTTAGGACTGCTTCACGCAAAGCAAAACGCCCCTGGACGGGGCGTTTTGCTGAACTCTTTTGGAGGCGCGGGCCGGAGTCGAACCGACCTACTCGGATTTGCAATCCGGTGCATAACCGCTTTGCTACCGCGCCGCCGGAAACCGGCCTGAAGAAGGAAAAAGGGAAGCCGCGGCTTCCCTTTTCAAGATATGGAGCGGGAGACGAGGCTCGAACTCGCGACCTCAACCTTGGCAAGGTTGCGCTCTACCAACTGAGCTACTCCCGCCTTGCAACGAGCTGCCGTGGGCGACTCGTTGAAGCTGCGCATTATAAGTCAAAAGAACAGACCTTCAATGCTTCAGCAGTTCTGCCGCATCGCCGGGTGCGACGACGGGCTCTGCCTTGACCGGCTCGACCTTGGCGGGCTCCTCCTCCGGCAGCGGTGCAGGCATCCGCTCGAGCGCAATCTCGAGCACGCGGTCGATCCACTTGACAGGGATGATCTCGAGATGGTTCTTGACGTTCTCCGGAATGTCCTGCAAGTCCTTCGCGTTCTCTTCCGGAATCATCACGGTCTTGATGCCGCCACGGTGCGCCGCCAGCAGCTTTTCCTTCAGCCCGCCGATGGCGGTCACCTCGCCGCGTAGCGTGATCTCGCCCGTCATCGCGACATCCGCCCGCACGGGGATACCGGTCAACGACGAGACAAAGGCAGTGGTCATCGCAATGCCCGCGCTCGGTCCGTCCTTCGGCGTTGCGCCGTCGGGAACGTGGATGTGAATGTCGCGCTTCTCGAACAATTCATCCTTGATGCCGAGACGCCCTGCGCGGCTGCGCACCACCGAGCGCGCCGCCTCGACGGATTCCTTCATCACGTCGCCAAGCGAGCCGGTGCGGATGATGTTGCCCTTGCCGGGCATGACGGCCGATTCGATCGTCAGCAGGTCGCCACCGACCTCGGTCCAGGCGAGTCCCACCACCTGGCCAACCTGGTTTTGCTTCTCGGCGCGACCGTAGTCGTACTTGCGAACGCCCAGGAAGTCGTTGAGGTTCTCGTCGGTGACAACGACCTTTTCGGTGTACTTCTTCAACTGCAGGCCCTTGACGACCTTGCGGCAGATTTTCGAGATCTCGCGTTCGAGCGAGCGCACGCCGGCTTCCCGGGTGTAGTAGCGGATGATCCCGCGCAAGGCGGATTCGGCCACGTCGACCTCGCCGTCCTTGATGCCGTTGTTCTTGCGCTGCTTGGGCAACAGGTAGCGCTCGGCGATGTTGAGCTTTTCATCCTCCGTGTACCCAGCGAGGCGGATCACCTCCATCCGGTCGAGCAACGCCGGCGGAATGTTCATCGAATTCGAGGTGGCGATGAACATCGTGTCCGACAGGTCGAAATCGACCTCGACATAGTGGTCGCTGAAGGTGTGGTTCTGCTCCGGATCGAGCACCTCGAGCAACGCACTCGACGGATCGCCGCGGAAATCCATTCCCAGCTTGTCGATTTCGTCGAGCAGGAACAGCGGATTGCGGGTGCCGACCTTGGACAGGCTCTGCAGCACCTTCCCCGGCATCGAACCGATGTAGGTGCGACGGTGGCCGCGGATTTCAGCCTCGTCGCGAACGCCGCCGAGTGCCATGCGGACGAACTTGCGTCCGGTCGCACGCGCGACCGACTGGCCGAGCGAGGTCTTGCCCACACCCGGGGGTCCGACCAGGCACAGGATCGGCGCCTTGACCTTGTCGACGCGCTGTTGCACCGCGAGGTACTCCAGGATGCGGTCCTTCACCTTCTCCAGGCCGTAATGGTCCTCGTTGAGCACCTGCTCGGCATGCTGAAGGTCGTACTTGATCTTGGTGCGCTTGTTCCACGGCAAGGCGACGAGCGTGTCGATGTAGTTGCGAACGACCGTGGCCTCGGCCGACATCGGCGACATCAGCTTGAGCTTCTTGAACTCGGCGTCGGCCTTCTTGCGCGCCTCCTTCGGCATCTTCGCGGCGATGATCTTTTTCTCGAGCTCCTCCATGTCGGCGCCTTCTTCGCCGTCACCGAGCTCCTTCTGGATCGCCTTGACCTGCTCGTTGAGGTAGTACTCGCGCTGGCTCTTCTCCATCTGCCGCTTGACGCGACCGCGGATGCGCTTCTCGACCTGCAGGATGTCGACCTCGTGCTCGAGCTGCTCGAGCAGCTTTTCCAGGCGCTTGTCGACCGCGAACAGATCGAGGATCGACTGCTTGTTCTCGAGCTTCAACGGCAGGTGCGCAGCGATCGTGTCGGCGAGTCGCCCCGCGTCGTCGATGCCGGCGATCGACGTCAGGATTTCCGGGGGAATCTTCTTGTTCAGCTTGACGTACTGATCGAACTGTTGCGTCACCGCGCGGCGCAGCGCTTCGACCTCCGGCTTGGCATCGCCCTCGGGCTGGATCGGCGTCACCTCGGCGACGAAATACTCGCCGTTGTCGCTGATGCCGTGGGTGTCGGCGCGCTGCAATCCTTCGACGAGCACCTTCACGGTGCCGTCCGGCAGCTTGAGCATCTGCAGGATCGTCGACACACAGCCGACGTCGAACATGTCCTCGGGCTTTGGCTCGTCCTTGCCGGCCGCCTTCTGGGCAACCAGCATGATCTGGCGGCCGGCCTCCATCGCGGCTTCGAGCGCCTTGATCGACTTGGGGCGCCCCACGAACAGCGGAATCACCATGTGAGGAAAGACGACCACATCGCGCAGCGGCAACAGCGGCAGCGTCAACGGATCGGCGGGTAAAACGGGATGTCCGGACATGAGGGAACCTCTCTTTCTCGAACCCATGTAGGGTCCGAGCGCAACATTTGCAAGGAAGCGACGCTGAATTCGCGCCGCCGGAGCCCTCGGGCGGGGGACGTCAGGCGCTCGCCTTGGCCTGCTCGTGGTAAACGAGCAAGGGAGCTGCCTCCTCTTCGATGGTGTGTTCATCGACCACCACCTTGGCCACACCGGAAAGCGTCGGCAAATCGAACATGGTGTCGATCAGCGACTGCTCCATGATCGAGCGCAGCCCGCGCGCGCCGGTCTTGCGCGCCAGGGCCTTGCGGGCAATTGCGACCAGCGCAGAAGGCCGGATTTCCAGCTCGACGCCGTCCATGCCGAACAGCGTCTGGTACTGCTTGAGCAGCGCATTGCGAGGTTCGGTGAGGATCTGCACCATGGCGTCCTCGGTCAGTTCGGTCAGCGTGGCGACGACTGGCAGGCGACCGACAAGCTCGGGAATCAGGCCGAACTTGATCAGGTCCTCGGGCTCGACCTCGCGGAAGACTTCGCTGACGCGCCGCTCGCTCTTGGTCTTGACGGTCGCGCCGAAGCCGATACCCGACTTCTCGGACCGGTTCTGAATCACTTTCTCCAGACCGTCGAAAGCGCCGCCACAGATGAACAGGATGTTGGTCGTGTCGATCTGCAGGAAATCCTGGTTCGGGTGCTTGCGGCCACCCTGCGGCGGGACCGACGCCATCGTGCCCTCGACCAGCTTGAGCAAAGCCTGCTGCACACCCTCGCCCGACACATCACGGGTGATCGACGGGTTGTCCGCCTTGCGCGAGATCTTGTCGATCTCGTCGATGTAGACGATGCCGCGCTGCGCCTTCTCGACGTCGTAGTTGCAGTTCTGCAGCAGCTTCTGGATGATGTTCTCGACGTCTTCGCCGACGTAGCCGGCTTCGGTCAGCGTCGTCGCGTCGGCAATCACGAAGGGTACGTTGAGCAGCCGGGCAAGCGTCTGCGCCAGCAAGGTCTTGCCGCTGCCGGTCGGGCCGATCAGCAGGATGTTGCTCTTGCTGAGCTCGACCTCGTCCTTGGTGCGGCCCATGTGCTTGAGCCGTTTGTAGTGGTTGTAGACCGCGACCGCCAACGTCCGCTTGGCAACCTCCTGGCCGATGACATAGCCATCCAGGCTGCTCTTGATCTCGCTGGGGATCGGCAAATCGGACTTGGCCGCCTTCGGGTCCGCTGTTTCAGCGGGCACCTCGTCGCGGATGATGTCGTTGCAAAGCTCGATGCACTCGTCGCAGATGAAGACCGACGGGCCGGCGATGAGCTTCTTGACCTCGTGCTGACTCTTGCCGCAGAAGGAGCAGTAAAGCACCTTTTCGTTCGAGGATCCCTTTTTGTCAGCCATGGATTCGGAAAAAGGTCAAGGTTCTGCCGGTGGAAAGCTCGAACAAATCATAGAGCAAATGAAAACCCGGCCTGCATGCAGGCCGGACGGCCCGGCAGCTGCCTGCCTTACTGGCGACTGGTCAGCACCTGATCGATGAGCCCGTAGTCCCGGGCCTCGTCGGACGACATGAAATAGTCGCGCTCGGAGTCGGCACGGATCTTTTCCAGCGGCTGGCCGGTGCGGTCGGCGAGCATGCGGTTGAGACTCTCACGCAGCTTGAGAATCTCCCGCGCCTGGATCTCGATGTCCGTCGCCTGCCCCTGCGCACCGCCCGAAGGCTGATGGATCATGATCCGCGAGTTCGGAAGGGCGAAACGCTTGCCCTTCGCACCCGCTGCGAGCAGGAATGCGCCCATGCTCGCGGCAAGTCCCATACAAAGCGTCGAGACATCCGGCTTGATGAACTGCATGGTGTCGAAGATCGACATGCCGGCACTGACCGACCCACCCGGCGAGTTGATGTAGAACGAAATGTCCTTATCGGGGTTCTCGCTCTCGAGAAAGAGCAACTGCGCAACCACCAGATTGGCCGACTGGTCGTTGACCGGGCCGACAAGAAAGATCACCCGTTCGCGCAACAGCCGGGAGTAGATGTCGTAGGCGCGCTCGCCGCGCCCCGACTGCTCGATGACCATCGGGACCATGCCCAGACCTTGGGTTTCCAGCGCACTCATGTCGAATCCTTAGAAGACCAGCCTCTCAGTTGGGACGCAATCCGCCGTTGGCAAGCCCAAGGGGCCAAGCGCGACATTGCTTCCCCGGCGCATCAGGTCGCCATGAGCTCGTCGAAGGCCACCGGCTTGTCGCTGACCTGCGCCTGAGCGTAGACGTAATCGGCAACGTTGTTCTCGATGACCACGGCCTCGACCTCGGCCATCCGCTGCCGGTCACCCAGGTACCAGCGAACGACCTCCGAGGGCTTCTCGTAGCTCTGCGCCATTTCCTCGATGTGCGCCTGGAGCTGGTCGGGGCGCGCCTGGAGGTTCTGGCTTCGCACCAGCTCGGCAACCACAAGGCCGAGCCGCACTCGCCGCTCGGCCTGTGCATCGAACACGCCGGGTGGAATCGGCGCCTTGTCGGCATCCTTGACGCCACGTTTCTTCAGGTCCTCGCGCGCCGACTGGACCATCCGCTCAGCCTCGTTCTTCACCAAAGCCTGCGGCACGTCGAGGGTCGCAGCCTGCAGCAACGCATCCATGGCTGCCGCCTTGTTGCGCGCCCGCACGCGGAAGCGCACTTCCCGCTCCAGGTTCTTGCGGATGTCGGCGCGCAGCGCCTCGACCGTCTTTTCCGCAATGCCGAGCGATTCGGCCAGTGCCTCGTCGATTGCAGGCAGCATCTGCGATTCGATCTTGCTCACGGTCACGAGGAAGTCGGCCTCCTTGCCCGCAACGTCCTTGCCCTGGTACTCGGGCGGAAACTGCAGCGGGAAGGTCTTCGACTCGCCCGCCTTCATGCCACGTACCGCCTTGTCGAAGGCTTCGAGCATCTGGCCTTCGCCAATCACGAACTGGAAATCCTTCGCCTGCCCGCCGTCGAAAGCAACGCCGTCGATCTTGCCTTCGAAGTCGATCGTGACCTGGTCGCCCTCGACCGCCGGCTCGCCCGCTGCACGTTCGTCGAAGTGGCGGCGCTGCTTGCGCAGGATCTCGATCGTCTTGTCGATCGCCTCGTCGCCGACCTCGGTGCTGACGCGCTCGACGGCGACGGGCGACAAGTCGCCCAGCGTCACGTCGGGGTAGACCTCGAAGGTCGCGTCGAACGCGATCTCACCCTCGGCAGCCTGCTCCTTCTCCGCGATCCGCGGCGCGCCGGCGATCCGCAACTGCGCCTCGGTGGTCGCATCGGTGAAAGCCTGGCCGACCTTGTCGTTGAGCACCTCTTGCTGGACCGAATAGCCGTAACGTTGAGTGACGAAGCTCATCGGCACCTTGCCGGGGCGAAAGCCGTCGGCCTTGACCGTCCGCGCGAGCTTTTTCAGCCGCGATTGCACCTCGCGCTGGATCGCTTCGGCGGGGAGCGTCAGGGTGATGCGGCGCTCGAGTTTGTCAAGGGTTTCAACTTGGACAGCCATCGTGAAAGAACTCTCTGTTGGTTGCTGGTGCGCGGGGGGGGACTCGAACCCCCACACCATTGCTGGCGTCAGGACCTAAACCTGGTGCGTCTACCAATTTCGCCACCCGCGCCGTGCATTTCAACGACAAAGGGAGCCCAGGGCTCCCTTTGTCGTGGGCGATTCGCATAAGCGGCGGCATTTTAGCCGGCAGGCGGCGACTGGCCCAGGCATGGACAATCGGCGCCGTGAGCATCGATCATTACGAGAACTTTCCGGTCGCGTCACTGCTCTGCCCCGCTGCCCTGCGGCCGGCCGTCCGGGCGATCTACGCCTACGCCCGCACGGCGGATGACATAGCCGACGAAGGCGACGCCACGCCCGCGCAGCGACTTGCCGCGCTTGCCGAGTACCGCCGCGACCTGCAGCGCGCAGCCCGGGACCTGCCGTCGAGGGGAAGGTGGAGCAGCGTCTTCGAGCCTTTGCGCCGAGCGATCCGGGACTTCCGGCTGCCCATCCACCTGCTCGACTTGCTGCTCGATGCGTTCGAGCAGGACCTGAGCCGGCTGCGGTATCGAACCCGCGCCGAACTGCTTGATTACTGCGAACGCTCGGCCAATCCGGTCGGCCGGCTGATGCTGCACCTTTACCAAGTCGACGATGCCGAGGCGTTGCGCCAGTCAGACGCCATTTGCACCGCCTTGCAGCTCATCAACTTCTGGCAGGACGTGCGCATCGATACTGCGCGCGGCCGCATCTACCTGCCCGAGGAAGACCAGCAGCGTCATGGCCTGGTTGCCGAACAGTTCCTGGGCGGCACCGACGTCGCCGCCATGCGCGCAGCCATTGCCGACCTGTGCGCCTGGGCCGGCGCATTGATGCGTGACGGTGCGCCGCTGGTGCACCGCCTTGGCGGACGCGCGGGCTGGGAGTTGCGGCTGGTCGTCCAGGGGGGACAACGGATACTCGACAAGATCGCCGCGGTCGATCACGCAACGATGTCGGTGCGGCCGACGCTCGACTGGCGCGATTTCCCGGTCATCCTTTGGCGCGCTGGACGAATGACGAAGCACCCCGGCGGCACGCTTGCCGCGAAGCCGCAATGACGCCTGAAGCGTACGTCCAGCAGAAGGCAGCGCGAAGCGGCTCGAGTTTCTATTACGCCTTCCTGTTCCTGCCCGCAGAGCGCCGGGCGGCGATCACCGCCTTCTACGCCTTCTGCCGCGAAGTCGACGATGTCGTCGACGAAGCTTCCGACAGCAGCATCGCAGCGCGCAAGCTGGCCTGGTGGCAGCAGGAAGTTGCAAGCGCATTTGCCGGCCAGCCGACGCATCCGGTCATGCGTGCCCTGATGCCGCACGCCGCTGGTTTCGATATCGAGGCCGCGCAGCTGCTGTCGGTGATCGAAGGCTGCCAGATGGACCTGGAACAGACGCGCTACCTCGACTTCGTGACCCTCGCCCGCTACTGCCGGCTCGTCGCGGGTGTTGTCGGCGAGGTGGCTGCCCGGATCTTCGGAGCGAGCGAGGCGCAGACGTTGCAATACGCCGACCGGCTCGGCTTGGCGATGCAACTCACCAACATCATCCGGGATGTGGGAGACGATGCGCGCCGTGGACGCATCTACCTGCCGCAGGTCGAAATGCAGCAGTTCGGCGTGAAGGCGCACGAGGTGCTGATGCGTCAGCCGCCGTGGGGTTACAGCGAGCGTTTTACCGAATTGATGCGCTTTCAGGCCGCCCGGGCACATCGCTGTTACGACGAAGCTTTCGAGCTGCTTCCGGCAGCCGACCGGACGGCGCAGAAACCCGGTTTGATGATGGCGCGCATCTACCAGACCTTGCTGCGCGAGATCGAGGCGGGCGGCTTCCAGGTGCTCGACCGGCGCACCTCGCTGACCCCGCTGCGCAAGCTGTGGATTGCGCTTCGCACCCATTGGGGCGCACACGCGTGAGCGGGCTGCGACGGCGGCACATCGCCGTCGTCGGCGGCGGCTGGGCGGGCATCGCGGCCGCCGTCGAGGCCATGGAGGCGGGGCTCGAAGTCACGCTTTTCGAAATGGCGGGGCAACTGGGCGGGCGCGCGCGGCAGATCGAAGGAGCAGCCGATCGTGCCGTACCCGCGCTCGACAACGGTCAGCACATCCTGATCGGCGCCTACCGCGAGACCCTCGATCTGCTGGCAACGGTGGGCGTCGATTCCCGCGAAGCCTTCGTCCGGTTGCCGCTGACCTTGCGCTACTTCGACGGGGTTGGCCTGCAGCTACCCCCGGGACCTGCGGCGCTCGCTTTCAGCCGCGCCGTGCTTGCCCGGCGCGGCTGGACCGTGCTGGAGCGCATGGCACTGCTTCAGGCGGCGGCGCGATGGGCGGCACGACGATTCCGGTGCCCCGCGGATTGGACCGTGGCCCACCTGGCGCGCAGGCTTCCGCAGCGGGTTGTCGAGGGTCTCATCGAACCGCTCTGCGTTGCCGCGTTGAACACACCGGCACCAGAGGCATCGGCAGCCGTCTTCCTGCGGGTGCTGCACGACGCGCTGTTCGGCGGTGCAGGCGCGGCCGACTTGCTGCTGCCGCGGATTCGCCTCGGCGACCTGCTGCCCGCGCCCGCTGAACGCTGGATGTTGCGCGAGGGTGCGACGATCGAGCGGCGTCACCGCGTCGCTGCACTGGAATGCCGCTCGGGTGACTGGCATGTCGACGGCCGGCGCTTCGACGGCGTGGTGCTGGCGACCAGCGCCGACGAGGCGCGACGACTGATCGCGCCGATCGACTGCGGTTGGGTCGCGAAGGTTGCCGGGCTGCACCACGAGCCGATCATCACCGCCTACCTGCAAACGAGCGCCACCCGGCTTCCGGATCCGATGTTGCTGCTCAGGACCGGCCGCAGCGACCGTCCGGCGCAGTTCGTGTTCGACCTCGGCCAGCTCGGTGGGCCCGCCGGGCTGCTGGCGTTCGTCATCAGCGGTGCCCGTGAGTGGGTCGAGGCGGGCGTGGCAACCACCTGGGCCGCCGTGATCGAGCAGGCGCGAAGCGAACTGGCGCTGGCGCCCGGCAGCATGCTGAAGCGACTCCGGCTCGTCGCCGAGAAGCGCGCGACGTTCCGTTGCACGCCCGGGCTGCGGCGCCCGACGCAGCGGATCGGCCCGGGCCTCGTCGCTGCGGGGGATTACATCGAGGGGCCCTACCCCGCAACGCTCGAAGGTGCGGTGCGCTGCGGGCGCTCCGCTGCACAAGCACTGCGCGGCGAGCTTCTGCTGCCTCGCGGTGGCTGATGCGGGGACGTGATCCGAGCCGGCGACGGTCGAGGAGGTTCAGAGCACGTTGCCGGACCCCGGCTCGACAGGCACGTCGCTGATGTACGCCTTGAGCATGCGGTTTTCGTAATCCTGGGTTTGGACCATGGCACGGGCCACGTCGTAGAACGAAATGACGCCGAGCAGCCGCTGCTGCTCGAGCACCGGCATGTAGCGCGCATGCCGCTCGAGCATCATGCGACGGACGTCGTCGATTTCGGTGGCCGGCGTGCAGGTGAGCGGCTGGCGGTCCAGGACCTCGCCCACGCGCGTCGAGCCGAGCCCATCGGGATGGCGGGCCACGAAGGCGATCACTTCGCGAAATGTCAGGATGCCGGTGAGGTCGCCGTCGTCGAGCACCACCAGCGAGCCGATGTCGAGCTCGGACATCGTTCGTACCGCCTCCGAAAGGAGCTGGTCGGGTCGGGCGCTGTGAAGAACCCGGCCCTTGAGACGGAGGATGTCGCTGACTTTCATGCCTGGTTCCCGGGTGTGAAGCGACAGCATAGTGGCGAACGGATTCGTTGCCGACCCCTGTCGGTGCTTGCCGCCACCGTGTCCTCGCCAGAAGCGTGCCAACCAGCACTTCGCATCGGCCGCATGCATCGGCGTTCGGCACGAACCCCGGCCGAGCACCGCCGGGGGGTGCAACGCATGACTATGATGCCGGTGATGACCCCGAACGCTCCACCCCAAAAATCTGCGGGCAAGCCGTCCGACGGCGTGAGCCGTTCGCGTGCGCTGGCCGTGGCCAGCCTGGTCGCCTTGATCGTGCTTGGCGTGCTCTGGGAACTCGTGCTGGCGCCGACCGGGCGCGGCACGCTGGCACTGAAAGTCCTGCCGCTGGCAGCGGCATTGGTCGGCTTGCTCCGGTACCGCATGTACACCTACCGCTGGCTCAGCCTGCTGGTATGGCTCTACGTCGTCGAAGGAGCGGTTCGCGCCAACAGCGATGTAGGCCTGAGTGCAAGGCTCGCCATGCTGGAGATTGCACTCTGCCTGGTGCTCTTCGCAGCCTGTTCGGTGCACGTGCGACAGCGCTTGCGCTCGGCGCCACCCTGACGCGAGGTGCTTGCGGCTGAGGCAGCGGGACCGCTGCTCGGGGCCATGGTTGCCGAGCCACGTCGCCCGCTACTGCAACGGCTCCTTCAACCCGGCCGGCAGCGCCACACTCAGTATCTCGATGCCTTCGTCATGCAGCGCGATCGCTTCCTCCCGCGTCGCCTGGCCGCGGATCGCGCGTTCCTCGCTGTCACCGTAATGAATGCGCCGCGCTTCGCTTGCAAAGCGCTCGCCCACGTCTTCGGTGTGCTCGATCAGGCGACGCATTCGCCGCATCCACTCGGCTTGCACCTGGAGGGTTGCCGGTGGCGCCTGAGCCGGCGCCTCGGCCGGCGCGCTTGCCGGACGTGTGAGGTTCAGGCGCGGCGCGCTCGGCAGGCGCCGTACCGCCACGTCGTCGCAAATCGGACAGCTCAGCAGCCCCTTGCTCGACTGCGTCGAATAGTCCTCCTCCGAGCCGAACCAGCCCTCGAATCGGTGATCGCTCGAACAGCAAAGGTCGAGTACCTTCATCGCGACCTTGCGGCAAGGCGCGCGCTCAAGGTGCGGGCTGCCAGGCGAGCGGCCACCGACCCTCGCGCCAGTGCCGCAGCCAGAGCAGTCCGATCAGCGTCTTGGCGTCGGTCAGCTCGCCGGTCATCGCCATGCGCTCGAGTTCGTCCTGGTCGGTGACAGACACGTCGAGGAACTCGCCGGCATCGAGTTGCGCGTCTCCACCCTCGAGTCCCCGCGCAAACCACACCTCGATCGCCTCATCCGAATAGGCAATCGCGTTGTGCAGGTGCCCTGCCCGGGCCCATTCGCGGGCGCGGTAGCCGGTTTCCTCGCGCAGCTCGCGGACGGCGCACTCCCACGGCGGCTCGCCGACGTCGAGCTTGCCGGCAGGGAACTCGAGCATGGCCCGTCGCAGCGGATAGCGATACTGCCGCACCACCACCAGGCGGCCGTCGTCGAGGATCGGCAGCGCCATGACGGCACCGGGGTGGACGATGTATTCGCGATGCGCATGGGTGCCATCGGGTAGCCGCACCTCGTCGCGCCGGACATCCAGGAAATGACCGCGCCACGCCGACTGTCCATCGACGGTGTCTTCGCGCAGGTGGCGGTCGGCATCGGTCGCCGGGGCAGTCGAGGTCATGGCTGCACGCTCGGAACGTTGCGGGTCGGCCGGCGCAGTTGTCGCCAGACGAAACCGGGGAACGAAAAGGTGATGAAGAGAAAAGCGAAGGCCGCGTAGAACTCCCAGCCCTGCGGATGCCGCTGCCCGATCGAGCTTTCGATGAAGATGCCGACGGCAAGCGTCAGCATCCCGGCGACAAGCAACTCGAGAGCGCGCAGCGCGAGGCCCTTCGGCGTGCGCAGAGAAAAAACGCCAAGCAGCCGTTCATTGAGAAACGGCAGGTTGGCGGCCAGGAGGGCCAGAAGTATCAGGCCCCAACCTGCCGCAAAGTCGCGCATCAGGTCGCCAGGGCCTTGACGACCGCCTCCGCGCAAAGCGCCATCAGTCCGCTGGGAAGCAGGCCGAATACGAGCACGGCCATGCCGTTCAGCGACAGCAGCAACCGAACCTCACCCGAGCCTTCGATCGGCTGCGGATCGACCGGCTCGTCGAAGTACATGACCTTGACGATCCGCAAGTAATAGAAGGCACCGACCAGCGACAGTCCCACCGCGGCAATGGCCAGCCAGAGCAAGGCGCTGACGTTGGTCGAGATCAGCGCCTGCAGCACGCTGAACTTGGCGTAGAAGCCAATCGTCGGCGGAAGCCCTGCCAGCGAGAACATGAAGATCGCCATGACCAGCGCATACCAGGGGCTGCGCCGGGCAAGCCCCTTCAGATCGTCGATCTGCTCGGATTCGAAGCCACGGCGCGACAGCAGCATGATCATGCCGAAGGTGCCGAGCGTCGTCAGGACATAGTTGACCGAATAGAAAAGCGACGAGCTGTAGGCATTGGCTGCCGAAACGGTGTTGCGCTCGACCACGCCGGAGCAGAGCCCGAGCAGCAGGAAGCCGGTCTGCGCAATGGTCGAGTACGCCAGCATGCGCTTCAGATTGGTTTGCGCGATCGCCGCCAAGTTGCCGACCAGCATCGACGCCAGCGACAGCAGCACCAGCATCTGCTGCCAGTCGACCGCGAGGCCGAGCATGCCTTCGACCAGCAGCCGGATGGTGATTGCGAATGCGGCAAGCTTCGGCGCGCCGCCGATCAGCAGGGTGACCGCGGTCGGTGCACCCTGATAGACGTCCGGAACCCACATATGGAACGGCACGGCGCCCAGTTTGAACGCCAGCCCGGAAACGACGAAAACCACACCGAAAACGAGCACCGCCTGGTTGATCTGCCCAGTCCCGATCGCCTTGAAGACCTCGCCGATTTCCAGCGTACCCGTCGCGCCGTACATCATCGACAGGCCGTAGAGCAGGAAGCCGCTCGCCAGCGCGCCGAGAACGAAGTACTTCATGGCCGCCTCGGTGGCAGGCGCATGGTCGCGGCGCATCGCGGTCAGCGCATAGAGCGACAGGCTCATCAGCTCGAGCCCGAGGTAGAGCACGAGGAAATTGTTCGCCGACACCATCACGTTGATGCCGAGCAGCGCGAAAAGGCTCAGCGTGAACAGCTCACCCTTGAGCATGTCGCGCTCGGCAGCGTAGGGCCGCGCATAGGCCAGGGAGACCATCACGGTCAGCGTCGAAAGGGCTCCGAGCAGATGCCCCATCGAGTCGGCAACGACCATCCGCTGCATGGCGTAGAGCGTCATGCCGTGGTCGAAGTGGACCAGGTGCATCGCGGCCACCACGGCGAGCGTGACCTGCACGAGCAGATAGGTCGGCAGGCGGCGGGGATGCGTCACCCAAAGATCGATAAGGGTGATCGCACATGCCATCGTCAGCAGCACGATCTCGGGATAGACGGCCACCCAGTTCATGTCGTTGTTCATGATCAGGCCGCGTTCAGGGAAGTTTCGGCTGCGCGACGTGCCGCAGCAGTTCAGCCACCGAGACATGCATGGTGTCGGTGAAAGGCTTGGGATAAATGCCCATCCAGAGCACGGCGATCGCCAGCGAGGCGAGCATCAGGATCTCGCGGGGATTGGCATCGGCCAGCGTGCGCACGTTGTCATTGGCAATCGGACCGAAATAGACCCGTTTGACCATCCACAGGGTGTATGCAGCGCCGAAGATCAGCGTCGTTGCGGCCAGCGCGCCCAGCCAGAAGTTCGCCTTCACCGCACCCAGAATGACCATCCACTCGCCGACAAAGCCGCCGGTGCCGGGAAGCCCGGCATTGGCCATGGCGAAGAAGACGGCAAACGCCGCGAAGACCGGCATCGTGTTGGCAACGCCGCCGTAGCTGGCGATCTCGCGCGAGTGCACCCGGTCGTAGAGCACGCCGATGCAGAGGAACATCGCACCGGAGACGAAGCCATGCGAAATCATCTGCACCAGTCCGCCGGAGATGCCGAGTTCGCTGAAGAGGAAGAAGCCGAGGGTGACAAAACCCATGTGGGCGATCGACGAGTAGGCAACCAGCTTTTTCATGTCCTGCTGCACCAGGGCAACCAGGCCGATGTAGAGGACCGCGATCAGCGACAGCCCGATGACGAACCAGTCGTATTCGCGCGCTGCGTCCGGGGCAATCGGCAACGAGAAGCGCAGGAAACCGTAGCCGCCCAGCTTGAGCATGATTGCCGCGAGCACCACCGACCCGCCGGTCGGTGCTTCGACGTGGGCGTCAGGCAGCCAGGTATGGACCGGCCACATCGGTACCTTGACTGCAAAGGCCGCGAAAAAGGCGAAGAATAGAAAGGCCTGTACGTTGAGCGAAAGCGGCAGCCGGTGCCATGTCTGGATGTCGAAACTGCCGCCCGACTTGTAGTAGAGATAAATGATCGCCACCAGTGTCAGCAGTGATCCGGCAAAGGTGTAGAGGAAGAACTTGAACGCGGCATAGACGCGCTTCGGCCCACCCCAGACGCCGATGATGATGTACATCGGTATCAGCGTCGCCTCGAAGAAGACATAGAAAAGCAGTCCGTCGAGCGCACAGAAGACACCGATCATGATTCCCGACAGGATCAGGAAAGCACCCATGTACTGGTTGACCCGGTCGGTGACAACCTCCCAGGCCGCAATGACGACGATCACCGTGATGAAGGCGGTAAGCAGCACGAACCACACGGAAATACCATCGACGCCGAGGTGGTACCGAACGTTGAATCGTCCGATCCAGGGCAGGTTCTCCTGAAACTGCATCGTGGCCAGCGCGATATCGAAGCCGGCGATCAGCGGCAGCGTCACGATAAAACTCAGCACCGCGGCCGCCAGTGCGAGCCAGCGGACCATGCCCGCGTTCTGATCCCGCCCGAGTGCCAGGAGAACGCCGCCAGAAATAATCGGCAACCAGATGGCCAGGCTCAGCAAACCCATGTTCTTCTTCTCCGTGGCTCGACCGCGAGGTCAGCGGATCGAGCCGCCCTGGAAGGGCAAATAAGGCCACAACTGCCAAGTCATCAGGCCGAGGACGCCGAGGATCATGACCAGTGCGTACCAGTAAAGGTAGCCGGTCTGGACGCGCCGGACGGCAAATGCGAAGCTGCCGACCAGCCGAGCCGAGCCGTTGATCAGCACACCGTCGATCAACGCCATGTCGCCGCCACGCCAGAGCCCCCGCCCCGCGAGACGGGCCAAGCGCGACAACACGTTCTCATTGAACCAGTCGAGGTAGTACTTCTCCTCGAGCAGACGGTTCAGCCACTGGGTATTTGCCTTGATGGCCGCGGGCACCGCCGGCTTGACGAGATAGCAGAAATACGCCGCCGCCACGCCCGCAACGGCCAGCCAGAACGGCAGCGACACCAGACCGTGCATCGTCATCGCCATGGCGCCATGGAACGCATGTGCCATCTCCGCCATCGCAGGGTGGCGGGCCGAATCGACAAGGATCGCGTCGCGGAACAGGTCGCCATAGAGCATCGGCGCAATCGTCAAGTAGCCGATCAGGACCGACGGGATCGCGAGCAGGACGAGTGGAACCGTCACGACCCATGGCGATTCGTGCGGCTCATGCGCCGCATGGTGACCATGGCCGTCGTCGGTCTCTTCGGCGTCGTGCTCGGCATGGTCGTCGTGTCCATGGCCGGCTGGTTTGTGACGGAAACGCTCCTCGCCATGGAAGACCAGGAAGTACATGCGGAACGAATAGAAGGCGGTCACGAAAACGCCGGCAACGACCGCGAAATAGGCGAAACCGGTGCCAGGTAGATGGCTGGCATGAACGGCCTCGATGATGCTGTCCTTCGAGTAGAAACCCGAGAAGAGCGGCGTCCCGATCAAAGCCAACGAGCCGAGCAGCGCCGTGATCCAGGTGATCGGCATGTACTTGCGCAGCCCACCCATGTTGCGGATGTCCTGGTCGTGGTGCATGCCCATGATCACCGACCCCGCGGCGAGGAACAGCAGCGCCTTGAAAAAGGCATGCGTCATCAGGTGGAAGACGGCAACCGAGTACGCCGACACGCCGAGCGCCACGGTCATGTAGCCCAGCTGCGAGAGTGTCGAGTAGGCGACCACCCGCTTGATGTCGTTCTGGATGATGCCGAGGAACCCCATGAACAGCGCCGTGATTGCGCCGATCACGGTCACAACGCTCAAGGCGGTGTCCGACAACTCGAACAGGGGTGACATGCGGGCAACCATGAAAATTCCCGCGGTCACCATCGTTGCTGCGTGGATCAGCGCCGAAATCGGGGTCGGGCCCTCCATCGAGTCGGGCAACCAGACATGCAGGGGGAACTGCGCGCTCTTGCCCATCGCGCCGATGAAGAGGCAGATGCAGATCACCGTGATCAGCATCCACTCGGTACCCGGAAAGCCGAGCTTCGCCAGTGCGGCACGCTGCGCGAAGACATCGGCGTAGTTCAGCGAACCGGCATACGCCAGGATCAGCCCGATGCCGAGTATGAAACCGAAGTCGCCGACCCGGTTCACCAGGAATGCCTTCATGTTCGCAAAGACGGCCGAAGGCCGGTCGAACCAGAAGCCGATGAGCAGATAGGAAACAAGGCCCACAGCCTCCCAGCCGAAGAACAGCTGCAGGAAGTTGTTGCTCATCACGAGCATCAACATCGAGAACGTGAACAGCGAGATGTAGCTGAAGAAGCGCTGGTAGCCGCTGTCCTCTTCCATGTAGCCGATGGTGTAGATATGCACCATCAACGAAACGAAGGTCACGACGCACATCATGAGCGCAGTCAAGCCATCGACCAGGAAGCCGACTTCCATCTTCAGCCCGCCGAGCACCATCCATTCATAGATCGTGGCATTGAAGCGTGCCCCGTCGAGCGCCACCTGCTTCAGCGTGATCGCCGACAGCACGAAGGCGACCAACACGCCCAGGATCGTTGCCGCGTGCGAGCCGCGCCGACCAATCAAGCGGCCGAAGAAGCCTGCGGCGATCGCCCCGAGAAGCGGCGCCAGTGGGACGACGAGCAGGAGGTTCTGCGAAAGTTGAGTTGCCATGGAGTCGTTCGGTGCTCAGCCCTTGAGCGAGTCCATTTCGTCGACGTTGATGGTCGCCCGGTTGCGGAACAGCACCACCAGGATCGCCAGACCGATCGCTGACTCGGCTGCCGCCACGGTAAGGATGAAGAAGACGAAAACCTGACCGGCCATGTCGCCGAGGTAGTGCGAAAACGCGACGAAGTTCAGGTTCACTGCCAGCAGCATCAGCTCGATGGCCATCAGCAGCACGATCAGGTTCTTGCGATTGAGGAAGATCCCGATCACCGACAGCGCAAACAGCATGGCGCCGAGCGTCAGGTAGTGACCCAGGGCCACCTGTCCGAGCAGCTGGCTCATGCCTTCTCTCCTGCGCGGGGCTCGGCAACCGAAGCGATCGTCGGCTGGACCTTGACGATGCGCAGCCGATCGGCCTTGCGGACCTTCACCTGCTGCGACGGATCCTGGCCTTTGGCGTCCTTGCGTTGGCGCAGTGTCAGCGCAATCGCCGCGATGATGGCAACCAGCAGCAGGACGGCGGCGATCTGCAGCGGATAAAGGTAGCGGGTATAGATCTCGACGCCGAGCAACTGGGTGTTGCCGGCCTTCAACGCCTGCGCATCCGCCACAGGCACCGTCCGCAGGTCGAAGCCCGGGATCAGCACCAGCGCCATCTCGAGCACGATGGCCACGCCGACGCCCATCGCCAGCGGAAAGTGCTTCCAGAACTCCTCGCGCAGCGATTCGATGTTGATGTCGAGCATCATGACGACGAACAGGAACAGCACCATCACCGCGCCGACGTAGACCAGCACGAGAACGATCGCCAGAAATTCGGCATGCAGCAGCATCCAGACGCACGACGCCGAGAAAAACGCCAGCACCAGATAAAGCGCCGCGTAGACCGCACTGCGTGCCGTGATGACGCGGAACGCCGCGAACAGCAGCACCGCCGAGAAGACGTAAAAAAGCGCGGTGATCGTGGTCATGCCGGGAAGAAGTTCTGCAGGCAGGCGAGGACGCCGTTCATCTGGAAACCGAAGCTCATGCGTTCAACGGAAAGGCGCATCGGCCTGCCGGCTGGCAGCGATGTCCTTTTCATAGCGGTCGCCGACGGCGAGCAGCATTTCCTTGGTGAAGTAGAGATCGCCCCGCTTCTCGCCGTGGTACTCGAGAATGTTCGTCTCGACGATCGAATCGACCGGACAGCTTTCCTCGCAGAAGCCGCAGAAGATGCATTTGGTCAGGTCGATGTCATAGCGAGTCGTGCGACGCGAGCCGTCATCGCGAACGGCCGACTCGATGGTGATTGCCAGCGCCGGACAGACCGCCTCGCACAGTTTGCACGCAATGCAGCGCTCCTCACCGTTCTCGTAGCGCCGCAACGCATGCAGGCCCCGAAAGCGTGGCGAAAGCGGCGTCTTCTCCTCGGGGAACTGCACCGTGATGCTTGGCGAAAAGAAATGCCGCCCGGTGAGCGCGAGTCCCTTGAAGAGCTCGAGCAATAGAAAGCTCGAAAACAAATCCTTGATGGCGGTGGCGGCGGACACGACGGGCCTCGACTTTCAGTTCCAGATATTCAGCGGCGACTGGATCCACAGCCCGACGACAACCAGCCACACCAGTGTCACGGGGATGAAGATTTTCCAGCCGAGTCGCATGATCTGGTCGTAGCGGTAGCGGGGAAAGGTGGCACGAACCCAGAGGAACATCGTCACGACGACGAAGGTCTTGGCGAAAAGCCAGAACCAGTTCCAGAACCACATCGACTCGACGATCCAGCCCGGCGTCGCCAGACCGAACAGCGAAAAAGAGATCGGTGCAACCCAGCCGCCCAGGAACAAGGTGACGGCAATCACCGACACCAGGATCATGTTCGCGTACTCGGCAAGGAAGAACATCGCGAAAGACATTCCCGAGTACTCGACCATGTGCCCGGCGACGATTTCGGATTCGCCCTCGACCACGTCGAAGGGATGCCGGTTGCATTCGGCTAGGCCCGAAATGAAGTAGACGACGAAGATCGGCAACAGCGGCAGCCAGTTCCACGAGAGCAGGCTGATTCCCATGCCGGCAAAGGTGCCCCGATCCTGACCCAGGACGATCTGCGAGAGGTTCATCGTGCCGCTGACCATCAGCACCACGACCAGGCAGAAGCCCATCGCGATCTCATAGCTGACCATCTGTGCCGAGGCACGCAAGGCGCCGAGGAAGGCGTACTTCGAGTTCGACGCCCAGCCGGCGATGATCACGCCGTAGACCTCGATCGAGGTGATCGCCATCAGCAACAACAGGCCGGCGTTGATATTGGCCAGCGCGACGTCGGGTCCGAACGGCACCACCGCCCAGGCTGCAAGCGCCGGCATGATGGTCATCACCGGGCCGATCAGGAACAGCGGGTGATTGGCCGCTGTCGGCAGCACGATCTCCTTGAAGATCAACTTGACGGCGTCGGCGATCGGCGTCAGCAGCCCGAGCGGCCCGACACGGTTTGGACCGGGCCGAATCTGGGTCCAGCCGATGGCCTTGCGCTCCCACAGCGTCAGATAGGCCACACAGATCATCAGCGGTGCAACCACCGCAACGATCTTCATCAGCGTCCACGCGACCGGCCAGGCGCCGCCGAGTGCCGAACTGCCGAATGCGTTGAGGGAATCGAACATGCGCCGTTCCTCAGGCCTTGACGATTTCGATTGCGCCGAACGGATCCGTCAGCATCGCTGTCTCCTTCATTCCCGCAGGAACCCGGACGACGCCAGCGGCGAGCGATGGATCGAGCCGCACACGCAGCGTGCTCGTACGCGCACCCTGGCTAAGCCGAACTTCGCTTGCTTCAGCAAGGTCCAGATGCTCCCACAGGGCCGTCCCAACGCTCGCGAACGCTGCGTTCGCGTCTGCGGTCTCCTGCAGCGGCGGCGCACGACGAACCAGCGCGTCGGTGGCATAGATCGGCACATCGGTCACGCGCTGGTAGCCGAGGGCGGCCGTTTGCGATCGCGCAGGCCCCTCGCTGGCCGTGCCGCTGGAACGTGCCTGCAGGCGCCGGTCGATCTCCGCCGTGTCGCCCAGCGCCGCGGCGCGCACTTCCTCCGACGTGGCGAAGTCGAACCCCGGCAGCTGCAAAAGCGTTCCAAGCACGCGCAGCACCTTCCATGCAGGCCGTGTCTCGCCAAGCGGCTTGACCACACCGTGGAAGCCCTGCACCCGCCCCTCTGCGCTGACATAGGTGCCGGAGGTCTCGGCAAACGGAGAGACCGGCAGCAAGACATCGGCACATTCGATCGCCGCGCTCGTGAATGGCGTCATCGCCACCACGAATTCGGCCTTCTGCAGTGCCGCGACGGCTTCGACGCCGCTTGCCAGGTCGAGCGCCGGCTCGAGGTTGAGCAACAGCAAGGCCTTCAGCGATCCGTCGAGCATACGCCCGGCGTCGAGCCCGCCTTGCTGCGGCATCGCACCGACGAGTTGTGCACCGACCGCGTTTGCACCGTCGGTGAAGAAGCCGACCGAGGCCCCCGTGCGGTCGGCGATTCGGCGTGCAATGGCCAGCAGCCGGCCGGCCTCGGGATGCTGGGCAGCCGCGTTGCCGAGAAGAATGGCCTTGCGCTCACCGGAGCGCAAGGACTCGGCGATCGCCACGGGGGTGTCGCCTGCTGACTCAGGTGAACCCGTCTCCGGGCTCTGCGCAGGTCGATCGAGCGCGGCGAGCACGGCTTCGAGGGCCGCAATCCAGCCGCTCGGCGCGGCGATGGTCTGGCTTGCCAGCGGCATCAACCAGTTGTCGTCGAGCGCATGGATGCTGTGTACCTGCGCGCCCTTCTTCACCGCCTGGCGCAGCCGCTGCGCAAAGAGTGGATGGTCCTTGCGCAGGAACGAGCCGACAACCAGCGCACTCTGCAGATTCGACAACGAAGCGATCGAGGTCCCGAGCCACTGGACCTCAGCGCTGCTCGCGAAGTCGGCATGGCGGACGCGGTAATCGATGTTGTCGCTGCCGAGGCCACGCATCAGACCGGCAAGCAAAAACAACTCTTCGACCGTGCTCGACGGCGACGCCAATGCACCGAGCGATGCAGCGCCGAACTCGGCACCGACCTGCTTCAAGCCCTGGGCAACATAGTCCAGCGCCGTGTTCCAGTCGACCGAACGCCATTCCCCGCCCTGCTTGATCATCGGCGTGGTCAGCCGATCCTCGCTCGCCAGCCCCTCGTAGGAAAAGCGATCGCGGTCAGCAATCCAGCATTCGTTGACGGCCTCGTTCTCGAGCGGCAGCACGCGCATCACCCGTGCGCCCTTGACCTGCACGATGAGATTGGTGCCCGTGCTGTCGTGTGGGCTGATGCTCTTGCGGCGCGACAGCTCCCAGGTGCGGGCGCTGTAGCGAAACGGCTTGCTGAGCAAGGCCCCGACCGGACAGAGGTCGATCATGTTGCCCGAAAGCTCCGAATCGATCGTTTCGCCGGCAATCGGCGTGATCTCGGAATGCTCGCCTCGATGGATCATCCCCAACTCCATCACCCCGGCAACCTCCTGGCCGAAGCGCACGCAGCGGGTGCAGTGGATGCAGCGTGTCATCTCGGCCATCGAGATGAGCGGACCGACGTTCTTCGGGAATACGACCCGCTTTTCTTCCTCGTAACGCGACGACGAGGCACCGTAGCCGACTGCCAGATCCTGCAGCTGGCATTCGCCGCCCTGGTCGCAGATCGGGCAGTCGAGCGGATGGTTGATGAGCAGGAACTCCATCACGCTCTGCTGGGCCTTGAGCGCCTTGTCGCTGTGCGTGCGGACGATCATTCCGGGCGTCACCGGCGTTGCGCACGCCGGCATCGGCTTCGGTGCCTTCTCGACATCGACCAGGCACATGCGACAGTTCGCCGCAATCGAGAGCTTCTTGTGATAGCAGAAATGCGGGATGTAAGTGCCCGCTTTCTCGGCCGCATGCATCACCATGCTGCCTTCGGGCACCTCCACCTTGCGGCCGTCAAGTTCAATTTCGATCATGTCGTGAGGATGCTCGTCGCGTCAGGCGGTCGCCGCGACCATGCAGGTCTTGTGTTCCACGTGGTGGACGAACTCGTCGCGGAAGTGCTTGATCATCGCGCGCACCGGCATCGCGGCGGCATCCCCCAGTGCGCAAATGGTTCGACCCTGGATGCTGTCGGCCACGGTGTTCAGCTTGTCGATGTCGGCCATCTTGCCTTGGCCGTGCTCGATACGGTCGACCATCCGGTACAGCCAGCCGGTGCCTTCACGGCACGGGGTGCACTGACCGCAGCTTTCATGGGTGTAGAAGTACGACAGGCGCAGCAGACTGTTCACCATGCAACGGCTGTCGTCGAGGACGATGACCGCACCCGAGCCGAGCATCGAGCCCGCCTTGGCGATGCTGTCGTAGTCCATCGTCGTGTCCATCATGGCTGCCGCCGGTAGGATCGGCGACGACGAGCCACCCGGGATCACCGCCTTCAGTTGGCGACCGCGCCGAACGCCGCCAGCCAGTTCGAGCAGCTTGGGGAAAGGCGTTCCGAGCGGGATCTCGTAGTTGCCAGGCCGCTCGACGTCGCCCGAGACCGAATAGATCTTCGTGCCGCCATTGTTCGGCTTGCCGACATCGAGGTAGGCCGGGCCACCATTGCGGATGATCCACGGCACCGCGGCGAAGGTCTCGGTGTTGTTGATCGTCGTCGGCTTGCCATAGAGACCGAAGCTCGCCGGGAACGGCGGCTTGAATCGCGGCTGACCCTTCTTGCCCTCGAGCGATTCGAGCAGTGCCGTCTCCTCGCCGCAGATGTACGCACCAAAGCCATGCGCTGCAAAGAGCCGGAAGCCGAAGTCTGAATCCAGAATGCGGTCACCGAGCAGGCCGGCCGCGCCGGCTTCGTCTAGCGCCTCCTCGAAGCGGTCGTAGACCTCGAAGATTTCGCCATGGATGTAGTTGTAGCCGGTCGCTATCCCCATGGCATACGCCGCGATCGCCATCCCTTCGATGACGATATGCGGGTTGTACATGAGGATGTCGCGGTCCTTGCAGGTTCCCGGCTCGCCTTCGTCCGAGTTGCACACCAGGTACTTCGGCCCGGCGTAATTGCGCGGCATGAAGCTCCACTTCAGCCCGTAGGGAAGCCGGCACCGCCTCGGCCACGCAGCCCCGAGGCCTTGATCTCTGCGATCACCGCTTCCGGTGTCATCGGGTCGACGCGGGCGCCATCGGGACCGACGCCGAGGATCCGGCTCAAGGCCTGATAGCCACCGCGCGCGCGGTAGTCGGAAAGACGCCAGTTCGCGCCGTTCAGGCCGTCGTAGATCTGCGCACCGATGTGGCGCCCATGAAAGCAGGTTTCGGTGCCAGTGGCCTGGAATTTCGATAGATCGAGCATGTGGACGGCCGGTCAGGCGGAAGTCGCGGCCGCGTGCTCGCGCAACGCGGCAAGCAGCTGATCGAGCCGCTCGGGGGTCATGAAGCTGCACATCTGGCGATCGTTGACCAGCAACACCGGCGCGTCGGCACAGGCGCCGAGACATTCGCTCTTCTGCACGGTGAAAAGCCCGTCGCTGCTGGTGCCGCCCTCCGCAATGTCCAGGCGCTGGCAAACATGTTCGAGCGCAGTCTGGCCATCGCGCAGCTGGCACGGCAGGTTGGTGCAGACGTTGAGCTTGTAGCGACCGACCGGGCGCTGGTTGTACATGTTGTAGAAGGTCGTGACCTCCCGTACGGCGATCGGTGCCATCTTCAAGTAGTCGGCAACGCCCCGCTCCGCAGCTTCCGACACATGGCCCTGCTGCTGCTGAACGATCGCCAGGCAAGCCATCACTGCGGACTGCTGCTGGCCCGGCGGGTATTTGGCGACCTCGCGCGCGAAGCGCGCAAGCATGCCCTCGTCGAAGCCCATGTCCTGTTCAGCGGCCTGCTCTTTCAACGGTCGATCTCTCCGAAAACGATGTCCATCGTGCCGATCATCGCCACCGCGTCGGCGATCATGTGCCCGCGGGCCATTTCGTCGAGCGCGGCAAGGTGCGGGAAGCCCGCCGCGCGGATCTTGATCCGGTACGGCTTGTTGGCGCCATCGCTGACGATGTAGACACCGAATTCACCTTTCGGATGCTCGATCGCCGCGTAGACATCGCCCTCCGGAACCCGGAAGCCCTCCTGGAAGAGCTTGAAATGGTGGATCAACTCCTCCATGCTCGACTTCATGTCGACGCGCGGCGGCGGAGCCACCTTGTGGTTGTCGATGATCACCGGTCCCGGGTTGCGGCGCAGCCAGTCGACACACTGCAGGATGATCCTGTTGGCCTGACGCATCTCCTCGATGCGCACCAGATAGCGATCGTACGTGTCGCCGTTGGTGCCCACCGGGATGTCGAAATCCATCCGGTCGTAGACCTCGTATGGCTGGTGCTTGCGCAGGTCCCAGACGATGCCCGAACCGCGCAGCATCGGGCCGGTGAAGCCGAGGTTCAGCGCCCGCTCCGGCGTCACCACGCCGACACCGACCGTGCGCTGCTTCCAGATCCGGTTGTCGGTAAGCAGCGTCTCGTAGTCGTCGACGTTCTTCGGGAAACGCTTGCAGAAATCCTCGATGAAATCCAGCAGCGAACCGCTGCGGTTCTCGTTCAGCCGGGCGATCGTCTTGGCATTGCGAACCTTCGATGCCTTGTACTGCGGCATCGTGCCAGGCAGATCGCGGTAGACCCCGCCCGGACGGAAGTAGGCCGCATGCATGCGCGCCCCTGAGACCGCCTCGTACATGTCGAAGATGTCTTCGCGCTCGCGAAAACAGTAGATGAGGATGTTCATCGCACCGCAGTCGATGCCGTGGGCACCGAGCCACAGCAAATGATTCAGCAGCCGCGTCAGCTCGGAAAACATCACCCGGATGTACTTCGCACGCTCGGGAATCTCGATGCCCAGAAGCCGCTCGATCGCCATGCAGTACGCATGCTCGTTGCACATCATCGACACGTAGTCGAGGCGGTCCATGTACGGCAGCGATTGCAGGTAGGTCTTGCTTTCCGCCAGCTTTTCAGTCGCGCGGTGCAACAGGCCGATATGCGGATCGGCCCGCTGGATGACCTCGCCGTCGAGCTCGAGCACCAGGCGGAGCACCCCGTGGGCAGCCGGATGCTGCGGCCCGAAGTTCAACGTGTAGTTCTTGATGTCAGCCATGGGTGCGCGCGGCGTTCAGTGCAACTCGCCGTACTTGTCTTCCCGGATCACCCGGGGTGTCAGCTCGCGCGGCTCGATCGTGACCGGCTGGTAGATGACCCGCTTCTGTTCCGAGTCGTAGCGCATTTCCACGTGGCCGGTGGTCGGAAAATCCTTGCGGAACGGATGCCCGATGAAGCCGTAGTCGGTCAGGATGCGCCGCAGGTCGACGTGACCTTCGAAGATGATGCCGTAAAGATCGAATGCCTCGCGCTCGAACCAGTTCGCGGCCGAGTAGATTCCGGTCAGCGACGGAATCTGCGGCAGGTCGTCGTCAACGCAGAAGACCTTCAGCCGCAGCCGCCAGTTGTGCGTGATCGACAGCAGGTGCAGCACGACGCAGTAACGCAGCCCGTCCCAGGCACTGTCGCGCCATGCCGAGTAGTCGACGCCGCACAGGTCGATGAGTTGCTCGAATTTCAACGCGGGCACGTCGCGCAAGTTGGCGACCACTGCCAGGTAATCGTCCGCCTTGACCGTGACGGTAATCTCGTCGCGCTGCAGCACGAGCGAACCCAGTCGGTCGCCCAGGGCGTCGCGCAACGCGGATTGAAGTGTTTCGAGACGGCTCATGAGCAGGAGCAAGCGGAACGGTCAGCGCGCAATCGTGTTCTCTCGGCGAATCTTGGCCTGCAACTGAAGAATTCCATAGAGCAGCGCCTCCGCCGTCGGGGGGCATCCCGGGACGTAGACATCCACGGGGACGATCCGGTCGCAGCCTCGAACAACCGAATAGCTGTAGTGGTAGTAGCCACCGCCGTTCGCACAGCTGCCCATGCTGATCACCCAGCGCGGCTCGGCCATCTGGTCGTAGACCTTGCGCAGAGCCGGCGCCATCTTGTTGCACAACGTGCCGGCGACGATCATCAGATCGCTCTGCCGCGGGCTCGGGCGGAACAGCATGCCGAAGCGGTCGATGTCGTAACGGGCAGCGCCCGCGTGCATCATCTCGACCGCACAGCACGCAAGGCCGAATGTCATCGGCCACAACGAGCCCGTCTTCGACCAGTTGATCACCGAGTCGAGGCTCGTGGTGACAAAGCCTTCCTTGAGTACGCCTTCGATTCCCATGTGTTCAGTCCGCGCGCCGGGTCACTCCCAGTCCAGCGCGCCCTTCTTCCATTCGTAAACGAACCCGACGACGAGGATGGAAAGAAAGATCATCATGGCCCAGAAGCCGACCGCGCCGATTTCCTTCAATGCAACCGCCCAGGGGAAGAGGAATGCGATTTCCAGGTCGAAGAGGATGAAGAGGATCGCGACCAGATAGTAGCGAACGTCGAACTTCATCCGCGCATCTTCGAACGCCTCGAACCCGCACTCGTAAGGCGAGTTCTTCGCTGCATCCGGCCGACTCGGGCCAAGCAGGAAGCCGAGCGCCTGTGGAGCAATGCCGACCGCACAGCCGACCAGGACGAACAGGATGACCGGCAGGTAGGGTGCGAGGTCCATGGGTCTTGTTCAACCCGCCCCGAAGGCAGGTGCGTTGAAACAGTCAATGTGGTGCCGACGGCGAGACTCGAACTCGCACAGCTTTCGCCACTACCCCCTCAAGATAGCGTGTCTACCAATTTCACCACGTCGGCGGCACACAAAAAAAGGCTCCAGGTGGCATGAGGTGTAGCGCCCTGAAGCGGTTTGCATTCTAACCCCACTGAGGCAGCCCGACCGTCGACGCCGGGTGCCCCAACGCATCGAGACCCGTCATTTCACCGGGATGGCTGCAGCCCCCGATGCGGCAGCTGCTGGTGGCGCGGCCGAAGGCGTCGGCACCGCTACCGCTCCTGCGGGAATCTGCGCGGCACCGGTTGCAGACGCCGCGGACGCTGCAGCTGCCGGCTGATCGAGCACGCTACCACTCGCTCTGGCAGGCCGCTGGTTCGACAGCAGCGCCAGCGTCAGCGTACAGCCGAAGAACACCGCCGCGCACACCGCCGTCGTCCTCGAAAGGAAGTTGGCGCTGCCGGTGGCACCGAACAAGCTGCCGGAGGCACCACTGCCGAAGGAGGCGCCCATGTCGGCACCCTTGCCGTGCTGCACCAGCACCAGACCGATCATTGCCAGGGCGGCGATGATCTGTACGACCACCACCAGGCTCAACATCCAATTCATGACTCGGAACTCCGTTCGATCGATTCAGTGGCCCCATGGGCCCTTGCACGACAGATGGCGATGAAATCGCCGGCATTCAATGCAGCGCCACCGATCAGGCCGCCATCGATATCGGGCTGCGAGAACAACTGCGCCGCGTTGGCGGGCTTGACGCTGCCGCCGTACAGCAGACGCATCTGCGAGGCCTTCTCGGTCGCCGCAGCAAGCTGCCGGCGCAAGGTGAGGTGGACCGCCTGGGCCTCGTCGGGCGATGCAGTCTTGCCGGTCCCGATGGCCCAGACCGGCTCGTAGGCGACGACGATCTGCGACACGCAGTGACCCAGCGTATGGATCACCGCCGAGAGCTGGCGCTTGACCACGGCCGTTGTCTGGCCGGACTCGCGCTCGGCCAGCGACTCGCCCACGCAGACAATCGGCACCAGATGGTGCGCAAGTGCCGCCTTGGCCTTGTCGGCGACGAGCTGGTCGCTCTCGCCGTGCAACGCCCGTCGCTCCGAATGACCCACGATGACGAAGCGGCAGCCGAACTCGGCCAGCATCGACGCGGCCACTTCCCCGGTGTAGGCGCCCGACTCGTGGCTCGAGCAGTCCTGCGCACCCCATTCGATGCGACTCCCCTGCAGCGACAGCGCCACGTCGGCGAGATACGGAAAAGGCGCACAAACCGCCACTTCCGCGTCGAACGGTCCCGCCTGCTTCAGCGCCGCAAGCAACTCGACGTTCGCAACCCGGTCGCCGTTCATCTTCCAGTTGCCGACGACCAGCTGCGTCCGCAACGCTTCCCCACCGGTGTTCACCATGTCAGCACCAGCTTGCCGATGTGTTGATTGCTTTCCATCAGCGTGTGCGCAGCGGCCGCTTCGGCGGCCGGAAAGACCTGGTGGATGACGGGCCTGACGCGTCCGTCCTCGAGCCAGGGCCAGACCCGGCTGCGCAGCGCCGCCGCAATCGCTGCCTTGAATGCGACCGGGCGCGGCCTGAGGGTCGAGCCGGAAATCGTCAACCGGCGCCGCAGCACCTGCCCGGCGTCGAATTCGGACTTGACACCACCCTGCACGGCGATGATCACCAGCCGCCCGTCGTCGGCGAGGCAGCTCAGTTCACGCGCCACGTAGTCGCCGGCGACCATGTCGAGCACCACGTCCGCCCCGCGACCGTCGGTCAGCCGCTTGACTTCGGCGGCAAAGTCGCTTTGTCGGTAATTGATCGCCGCGTCGGCGCCCAGCGCACGGCAGGCTTGCGCCTTTTCATCGGAGCCGACAGTGACGAAGACTTGCGCACCGGCGGCCTTGGCGAGCTGGATCGCGGTCACGCCAATGCCGCTGCTGCCGCCCTGGATCAGCAGCGTTTCGCCCGCCTGCAGGCGGGCCCGGTCGAAAACGTTCGACCACACGGTGAAGAACGTCTCGGGCAGACTCGCTGCCGCAACATCGTCGAGCCCTTGCGGAACCGGCAGGCACTGCGCCACCGGCGCGACGCAAAGTTCGGCATAGCCGCCGCCTGCGACCAGCGCGCAGACCCGGTCGCCGATCGCCAAGCCGGCAGACGCAAGTGCCGCGGCATCCCCATCGACCAGGACGCCGGCGACCTCGAGCCCCGGCAGGTCCGAAGCGCCCGGTGGCACCGGGTAATGGCCCTTGCGCTGCAGCACGTCGGGCCGATTGACGCCCGATGCCGCAACCCGGATCAATGCCTCGCCGCTTCCGGCAACCGGATCCGGTCGCTCGACCGGCTTCAGCACCTCGGGCGCGCCGTAGGCGCTGATCTCGATGGCCTTCATCCGGTCCGCCTCAGTCGTGCGCCACCGGCTGCGGCGCATCCCGGTCGATCAACGCCTTCATCGACAGCTTGACGCGCCCCTTCTCGTCGGTCTCGAGCACCTTGACCTTGACGACCTGGCCTTCCTTCAGGAAGTCGGTCACCTTCTCGACGCGCTGGTGCGCGATCTGGCTGATGTGCAGCAGGCCGTCCTTGCCCGGCAGCAGGTTGATCAACGCACCGAAGTCGAGGATCTTCGTCACCGGGCCTTCATAGATCTTGCCGATTTCGACCTCGGCCGTGATCTCGGTGATCCGCTTCTTGGCGTGTTCGGCCTTCTCGCCGTCGGCCGACGCGATCGTGATCGTGCCGTCCTCGCCGATGTCGATCGTGCAGCCGGTTTCCTCGGTCAGCGCACGAATCGTCGCGCCGCCCTTGCCGATGACGTCGCGGATCTTCTCCGGGTTGATCTTCATCGTGTAGAGCCGCGGCGCGAACTGCGACACCTCGGTGTTGGCCTCGCCCATGGCCTCCTGCATCCTGGCCAGGATATGCAGCCGTGCTTCCTTGGCCTGCGCCAGCGCAACCTGCATGATTTCCTTGGTGATGCCCTGGATCTTGATGTCCATCTGCAGCGCCGTGACACCCGAGGTGGTGCCCGCCACCTTGAAGTCCATGTCGCCCAGGTGATCCTCGTCGCCAAGGATGTCGGTCAGCACTGCGAAGCGGTTGCCGTCCTTGATCAGGCCCATCGCGATGCCGGCGACGTGCGCCTTCAGCGGAACGCCGGCATCCATCAGCGCCAGACAGCCGCCGCACACCGACGCCATCGACGACGAACCGTTCGACTCGGTGATCTCGGAGACGACACGCATCGAGTACGGAAACTCGGTGCGGTCCGGCAGCACCGCCAGCAGCGCGCGCTTGGCAAGGCGGCCGTGGCCGATCTCCCGGCGCTTGGGCGTGCCGACACGGCCGGTCTCGCCGGTCGCGAATGGCGGCATGTTGTAGTGCAGCATGAAGTGCTCGGAGAACTCGCCGGCAAGCGCATCGATCTTCTGCGCGTCACGGTCGGTGCCGAGCGTTGCAGCGACAAGCGCCTGCGTCTCGCCACGCGTGAACAGCGCCGAGCCGTGAACCCGCGGCAGAACGCCGTTGCGGATCTCGATCTGGCGAACGGTGCGCGTGTCGCGGCCGTCGATGCGCGGCTCGCCGGACAGGATCTGGCTGCGAACGATCTTCGCCTCGATATCGAACAACAGGTTGTCGAGCTTGACCGGGTCGACCTCGTCGCCCGCTTCCTTGAGCTGCGACTTGACGTTCGCATAAGCCGAACGCATCGCGTGCGTGCGTGCCTGCTTGGAGCGGATCTGGTAGGCCTCGCGCAGCGCGCCTTCGCCCAGCTCGGAGACACGCGCGATCAGCGCCTCGTCGCGCGCGGGTGCTGCCCAGTCCCAGAGCGGCTTGCCGGCATCACGCACCAGCTCGTTGATCGCCGCGATGGCGATATTTCCCTGCTCGTGGCCGAAGACGACGCCGCCGAGCATGATCTCTTCGCTCAGTTGCTTGGCCTCGCTCTCGACCATCAGCACCGCGCCTTCGGTTCCCGCGACCACCAGATCGAGCGACGACTCGAGCAGCTGCGTCTTGCCCGGGTTGAGTACGTATTCGCCGCCGATGTAGCCCACGCGCGCGGCGCCGATAGGCCCGTTGAACGGGATGCCGGAAATGGCGAGCGCCGCACTCGAGCCGATCAGCGCGGCAATGTCGGCCGACACTTCCGGGTTGAGCGACAGCACGTGGATGACCACCTGCACTTCGTTGTAGAAGCCTTCCGGGAACAGCGGGCGCAGCGGCCGGTCGATCAGCCGCGAGGTCAGCGTCTCGAGTTCGCTCGGGCGCCCTTCGCGCTTGAAGAAGCTACCGGGGATGCGGCCGGCCGCATAGCTCTTCTCGATGTAGTCGACGGTCAGCGGAAAGAAATCCTGACCAGGCTTGACGTTCTTGGCGGCAACCACGGTCGCCAGGACCACGGTGTCCTCGATGTCGACGATCACCGCGCCGCCAGCCTGGCGCGCAATCTCGCCGGTCTCGAGGCGCACCTGGTGCTGGCCCCACTGGAAGGTCTTGGTAACTTTGTTGAACAGGCTCATTGGATACTCCGGTCGAAAGGCAGCGCCATCGGGGCGGCGCGCGAAACCCGAAGCACAGGCATCCTGGCGCGATGCCATTCCAGCGCCGACCTCTCCTTCAGGGCGGCGTTGGAATGACACATCGTCATCAGCGAATGCGTGGCTTCAAATGCAAAGAGCCTGTGCTGGACCCGCCAGACAGGCTCTTCAGCGATCTGGCGACTTACTTGCGCAGGCCCAGTTTCTGGATCAGCGCGGTGTAGCGGTCGGCGTCCCGGGCCTTCAGATAGGACAACAGGCTCTTGCGGGTGTTGACCATCTTCAAAAGACCCCGGCGACCATGATGGTCCTTGGCGTGGGTCTTGAAATGCGGCGTCAGCTCGTTGATGCGGGCCGTCAGCAGCGCGACCTGGACTTCCGGCGAGCCGGTGTCGTTGGCGCTGCGCGCATGGGCTTGAACGGTCTCGGCCTTTTGGGCGGTGGTAGCAGTCATCTGGGGGTTCCGGAGAGTGCCGGGCGCGTCTCGAAAGAACGGCCGGGTGGCAGGTTGTCACTTGCGGTCGTCGGTGGAATCGGCCGACGCCGTGCGATGCTGCGACGTTGCTGGCGCTGTCGCAGACGGCCCCTATTGTATCCAGTGCCTCCGCGTCCGGTTTCGAGGCTTCCGGTGACGTGTCAGGGGCGCTCCATTGCACAGGTATGGGGCTGGACCGTCAGCTTCGGCTCGAAGTAGCGCAGCGTCTTGAAACCGTAACCCGACCCTTCGTTGTCGAAGTTCACACCAGGCGTTCCCGCGCGCTGCATGATGCTGACGTAGAGCGGCTGGATGAACTGATGATCGTCGGCGCGCATCCGGCCTTGGTGTGCGCCGCCAAGCGCCTGCGCTTCGAGCGATGCACCTTCGAGCGCGCGTGCAACAGCCTGCGCATCGCTGCTGGCGGCACGCTGGAAAGCGGCCGCCAGCATCTCGATCATTGCATGCATGCGGGCATGGACATAGTCGTCCTGCGGCTTCGGAAAGCGCGCTCGAAAGCCGCGGTAGAACGCATCCGACGCCGGTGTGCCGACATTCGGATGCCATTCCGCCACCGCGAGCACCTTGCCGATACCGGCTTCGCCCATCGCCGCCGGTGCGCCGAGCCCGTTGCCGTAAAAGGTGTAGATCCGCGCCTCGCTGCCCGCGTCACGCAGGGCCTTGACCAGCAGCGTCAGGTCGTTGCCCCAGTTGGCGGTCAGAACCGCCTGCGCGCCGCTGGCCCTGACCTTGGCTGCATACGGTGCGAAATCCTTGACCCGGCCGAGTGGATGGAGTTCGTCGCCGACGATCTCGACATCGGGTCGTTTCGCCGCGACCATGGCTCGCGCCTGGCGCCGCACATGCTGTCCGAAGCTGTAATCCTGGTTGATGAGATAGAGCTTGCGCAGCGCACCATCGTCGCGCAACACATCGGTCAGGGCGGACAGCCGCATGTCGGCGTGTGCATCGAAGCGGAAGTGCCAGAAGCTGCACTTCTCGTTCGTCAATGCCGGATCGACCGCCGAGTAGTTCAGGAACAGCGCCCGGCGACCCGGTTCGCGCTGGTTGTGCTTGTTCAACGCATCGATCAGCGCGGCCGCGGTGGCCGAGCTGTTGCCTTGCAGGATGACGCTGGCCCGGTCGTCGATCGCGGCGCGCAACATCGTCAGCGCTTCCTCGTTGCTGCCCTTGCTGTCGTAGCGGCGCAGCTCGAGCGGATGCGCGCCGTCGGCGAGGCGAACACCGCCGCGGGCGTTGACGCGCTCGACCGCGAGAAGCAGGTTGCGGAAGACGGCCTCGCCGGCGTTGGCAAAGCTTCCGGAGAGCCCCTCGATGAGCGCCAGCCGGACCGGCTCGCGCAAGGCGGGTCGCTCGGGCTGGGCTGCATGCGCTGCCACGGACAGGAGCACGCCAGCCGCCATCGCGCCAAGTTGGAAGAACATCGTGTGCGCCACTGCGTTTGCCCGATTTCGCCTCATGCTTGCACCAGCGGCCATCGTGGACGCACGTCGAAGGTGTATGCCGGCTGCGGCTCGGCGAGCCCCGCCTGCCAGCGCATCGCCGCGGCCAGGGCGATCATGGCCCCGTTGTCGGTGCACAGCGCGAGCTCGGGATAGTGCACGCGCAAGCCGCGCTGCTCGCACTCCGCACCAAGCCGCTCGCGCAGGCGGCGGTTGGCGCCGACGCCGCCGGCGACCACCAGCCGATCGATGCCGGTCTGCTGCAGCGCGGCCATCGACTTGCGCACCAGCACGTCGACGATTGCGCACTCGGTCGATGCGGCGAGATCGGCGCGAACCTGTGCGTCGATCGCATCGCCCAGCCGCAACACCTGCGTGCGCACCGCCGTCTTCAATCCGGCGAATGAAAAGTCGAGGTTTGGAGCGTGCAGCAGCGGACGTGGCAGATCGAAGCGCCGCGCATCGCCCTGGGTGGCGAGCGCGGCGAGCGCCGGCCCGCCCGGATACCCGAGGCCGAGCAGCTTGGCCGACTTGTCGAAAGCCTCGCCGGCGGCATCGTCGATGGTTTCACCGAGCAGCGTGTAGTCGCCCACACCCGCCACGCGCATCAACTGCGTGTGGCCGCCGGAAACCAGCAGGGCGACAAAGGGAAACTCCGGCGGATGCGCCGACAGGAAGGGCGACAGCAGGTGGCCTTCGAGATGGTGGATCCCCACCAACGGCCGGTCGGTCGCCGCAGCCAAGGCGCAAGCGAATCCCGCACCGACGAGCAGGGCCCCCGCAAGGCCCGGGCCCCGGGTATAGGCCACGCAACCGATGGCGCCGACGTCCAGCTGCGCATCAGCCAACACCGCCCTAAGCAAGGGCACTGCATGGCGAATGTGGTCGCGCGACGCCAGTTCCGGCACCACGCCGCCGTAGGCCTCGTGCATCTCGACCTGGCTGTGCAGCGCCTGCGCCAGCAGCCGCGGCGCGACGCCCGATGCATCGACCAGCGCAATGCCGGTCTCGTCGCACGACGATTCGACGCCCAGCACCTTCATCGGCGGGTCAGTGCTTTTCCTTGGCGTGGTTGATCGAGTACTTGGGAATCTCGATCGTCACGTCCTGCTGGGCAAGAATCGCCTGGCACGACAAGCGCGAGGTCGGCTCGAGGCCCCACGCCCGGTCGAGCAGGTCTTCCTCGGTCTCGTCGAGCTCACCGAGCGAGGCAAAGCCCTCCCGGACGACCACGTGGCAGGTGGTGCACGCACAGCTCATCTCGCAGGCATGCTCGATGTCGATGTCGTGTTCCACCAGCGCTTCGCAGATCGAGGTGCCGGCGGGCACCTGCAATTCGGCGCCCGCTGGGCAGTACTCGGGATGGGGCAGGATTTTGATCGTCGGCATGCTCAAACGTCCTCGACTCGGCGGCCGGCCAGCGCCCGCCGGATGCTGCGGTTCATGCGCTCGGCCGCGAAGGATTCGGTGGCATGCGCAAGCGCCTCGACGGCAGCATCGATGGCAGGCGCGTCGTCGCCACGGCGAAGCGTCTCGAGTTGCGCCAGCTGCGCCTCGATGGTCGCCTGTTCTGCGGCGCCCAGCAGGTCGGCGTCGGCAGCCAGCGCCGATCGCGTCGCCAGCAGCATCCGCTCGGCTTCGACCTGCGACTCGCGCAGGCTGCGCGCCTGCATGTCCACGGTGGCCGTACCGAAACTCTCCGTCAGCATGCGCGCGATCTCCTCGTCCGAAAGGCCATAGCTCGGCTTGACGCTGATCGCCGTCTCGACCCCCGAACTCTCCTCGCGCGCGCTGACGTTGAGCAAGCCGTCGGCATCGACCTGGAACGAAACCCGGATTCGCGCCGCGCCGGCGACGAACGGCGGAATGCCGCGCAATTCGAAGCGGGCGAGTGAGCGGCAGTCGGCGACGAGTTCGCGCTCGCCCTGGACGACGTGGATCGCCATGGCAGTCTGGCCATCCTTGAACGTGGTGAAGTCCTGCGCCCGCGCTGTGGGTATGGTGCTGTTGCGCGGAATGATCCGCTCGACAAGACCGCCCATCGTCTCCAGGCCGAGTGACAAGGGAATCACGTCGAGCAGCAGCAGGTCCTCGGCGCCGGCGTTGCCGACGAGCGCGTTGGCCTGGATGGCAGCGCCCAGTGCAACCACTTCATCGGGGTTCAGGTCGATCAGCGGTGGGCGACCGAAGAACGATTCGACCGCGGCCTGCACCAGCGGAATTCGCGTCGATCCCCCGACCATGACAATGCCGCGAACGTCGACGCGATCGACCTTGGCGTCCCGCAGCAACTGGCGCAGCGCCTGAATCGTTCGTTCGACCAGCGGCCGCGCCAGCGCATCGAACTGCGCTCGATCGATGCGCAGCGACAACTCACCGCCCTGCAGTGGACAGGCCAGGGTCGCATGGTCGCTCCCCGAGAGCTTCTCCTTGGCAGCCCGGGCAGCGACCAGCACCGCGCGCTTGTCCTGTGGCGTCTCGGCAACCGACCCCGTTTGCCCCAGTGCCCAGTCGGCAAGGCGATGGTCGAAATCGTCACCGCCGAGGGCGGAATCGCCACCCGTGGCAACCACCTCGAAGACGCCCGCCGCCATGCGCAGCAACGAGACGTCGAAGGTTCCACCGCCGAGGTCATAGACCGCGTAAAGGCCCTCGGAGCCGTGGTCGAGCCCATAGGCAATCGCCGCTGCCGTCGGCTCGTTGATCAGCCGCAGCACGTCGATGCCCGCAAGCTGCGCAGCATCCTTGGTGGCCTGGCGCTGCGCATCGTCGAAATACGCCGGTACCGTGATCACGGCACCAAACAGCGAATCATCGAAGGTGTCCTCGGCCCGGTATCGAAGCGTCGCCAGGATGTCGGCCGAGACCTCGACCGGCGACTTCAGGCCCGCGACCGTGCGCAATTGCAGCATGCCCGGCTGCTCGACGAAGTCGTAGGGCAACCTGCCACGGTCCGACAGGTCGGCGACCCCGCGCCCCATGAAACGCTTGACCGAAAGAACCGTGTTGCGAGGGTCCGCAGCCGCCTCGACAAAGGCCGCATGTCCGATATGCCGGCTGCCATCGGCCAGATAACGAACCGCAGAGGGCAGGATCACCCGACCATCGGCATCGGGCAGGCACTCGGCAACGCCGTTGCGCACCGCCGCGACCAGCGAGTGGGTTGTGCCGAGATCGATGCCGACGGCCAGCCGCCGTTGATGCGGATCGGGGGAGTCGCCGGGCTCGGAAATCTGTAGCAAGGCCATGGCCTTATTCTCCCTGGGCGTGCAGGCGCTGCTCGACGTCGTCGGCAAAGCGTTCGACGAACATCAGCGCCCGCACCTGCTGCGCGGCGGCGTTGAAATCGCCTCGCTGGTCCAGGGCCTCGTCCAACGACGCCAGCGCCTCGCGGCGATAAGCGTCCACCTCGGTCTTCAGCGCCTGCAGCGCGGTCGCCGAGGTCGCGTCATCCAGGCTTTCGCGCCAGCCCATTTGATGCTGAAGGAAATCGAGCGGCATCCCCGTGTTGCGCTCGGCCTCCACCGACACGCCCGCGAGCTCGCAGAGATAGGCCGCACGGCGCAGCGGGTCGCGCAGCCGCCGGTGCGCCTCGTTGACGCGAACGGCCCATTGCAAGGCGACGCGCTGCGCGGCGGCGCCCTGCGCGACGAAACGATCCGGATGCACCTGTGCCTGAAGCTCGCGCCACCGAACGTCGATCTGTGCCGGGTCGACAGCGAAGCGCCGCGGCAAGTCGAACAAGGTGAAATCGTCGCTATCGATGTTCAACGCCGATTCGCCTCATTGCCGTGCCATAAAAGAAAAAGCGGCCGCGAAGGCCGCAGGGTCGTCGACCAACACGCCTTAAACGCGAAATGATTCGCCGCAGCCGCAGCGGTCCTTCTCGCGCGGGTTGCGAAACTTGAAGCCCTCGTTCAGGCCTTCGCGAACGAAGTCGAGCTCGGTACCGTCGATATACGGCAGGCTCTTCGGATCGACCAGCACCTTGACGCCGTGTTCTTCGAAGACGGTGTCCTCCGGCGCCGAGTCGTCGGCGTACTCCAGCTTGTAGGCCAGCCCGGAGCAACCGGTGGTCTTGACGCCCAGGCGCACCCCAATGCCTTTGCCGCGCTTGCGGATATAGCGCGAAACATGCCGGGCAGCGGCCTCGGTCAGGGTAACGGCCATGGCTTCAGTGCGCCGCGACGGCTGTCGACTTTGCCTTGTAGTCGTTGACCGCGGCCTTGATCGCATCCTCCGCCAGGATCGAACAGTGAATCTTCACGGGCGGCAGCGCCAGTTCCTCGGCAATGTGCGTGTTCTTGATCTCGAGCGCCTGGTCGAGCGACTTGCCCTTGACCCATTCGGTCACCAGCGAACTCGACGCAATGGCCGACCCGCAGCCATAGGTCTTGAAGCGCGCGTCCTCGATCAGCCCGGTGGCTGGATCCACCTTGATCTGCAGTTTCATCACGTCGCCACAGGCCGGTGCCCCGACCATCCCGGTACCCACGGTCTCGTCGCCTTTTTCAAAGGAACCCACGTTCCGCGGATGCTCGTAGTGGTCGACGACCTTTTCGCTGTATGCCATGTCAATTCTCCTTCAACGCGTCGGCATCAATGTGCCGCCCACTGGATGGTGCTGATGTCGACACCATCCTTGTACATATCCCACAGCGGGGACAGATCACGCAGCTTGGCGACGCGGTCGCGCAGCGTGGTCGCAACGTAGTCGATTTCTTCCTCGGTCGTGAAGCGACCGATCGTCATGCGCAGGCTCGAATGTGCGAGCTCGTCGCTGCGGCCGAGCGCACGAAGCACGTAGCTGGGTTCCAGGCTTGCCGAGGTGCAGGCCGATCCCGACGACACGGCAATGCCCTTGATGCCCATGATCAACGACTCGCCCTCGACGAAGTTGAAAGACATGTTGACGTTGTGCGGCACGCGCCGCTCGGCGTGGCCGTTGAGGAACGTCTGTTCGATGTCGGAAAGCCCGTCGAGCAAGCGCCGCTGCAACATGCGGACGCGCTCGCTTTCGACGCCCATCTCGACACGTGCAAGACGGAAAGCCTCGCCCATGCCGACGATCTGGTGCGTTGGCAACGTGCCCGAGCGCATACCGCGCTCGTGGCCGCCACCGTGCATCTGCGCCTCGATCCGCACCCGCGGCTTGCGGCGGACATACAGCGCGCCGATGCCTTTCGGGCCATAGGTCTTGTGCGACGCCAGGCTCATCAGGTCGACCGGCAACTGCGCAAGGTCGATCGCCACCTTGCCCGTGGCCTGCGCAGCGTCGACATGAAAAATGATGCCGCGCTCCCGGCACATCGCACCGATCGCCGGAATGTCCTGAATGACGCCGATCTCGTTGTTCACGAACATCACCGAAACGAGGATCGTGTCGGAGCGAATCGCATCGCGCAACCGGTCGAGGTCCAAGAGGCCATCTTCCTGTACGTCCAGGTAGGTGACCTCGAACCCCTGCCGCTCGAGTTCGCGCATGGTGTCGAGCACGGCCTTGTGCTCGGTCTTGACCGTGATCAGGTGCTTGCCGCGCGTCTTGTAGAACTGCGCAGCGCCCTTTAGCGCCAGGTTGTTCGACTCGGTTGCACCCGAAGTCCAGACGATCTCGCGCGGGTCGGCGCCGATGAGGCGGGCAACGTCTTCTCGCGACTTCTCGACCACTGCCTCCGCCTCCCAGCCCCACGCATGGCTGCGCGATGCCGGGTTGCCGAAATGCTCCCGCAACCAGGGGATCATCGCGTCGACGACGCGCTGATCGACCGGACTGGTCGCGCCGTAGTCCATGTAAACCGGAAAGTGCGGGGTCATGTCCATGCGAAGACTTACTTGCTAAAGGCTGCGCCGAGCGCAAACACCGAATTGGGCGCCGTGATGCGGATCGGCTTCACGACCGGCTGCGTCGATATGGCACGCTTCACCGGCTGACTCTCGATCGAGACGCCTTTCGCGATCTGGTCCTCGACCAGCTTCTTCAGCGAAATCGAGTCGAGATACTCGATCATTCGTGTGTTGAGGCTCGCCCAGAGGTCGTGCGTCATGCAGCGGCCGGCATCGTCCCCCATGCAGTTTTCCTTGCCGGCGCAACCGGTCGCATCGATCGGCTCATCCACGGCGACGATGATGTCGGCAACCGTGATTTCTTCCGACTTCCGGCCAAGCGAGTAACCGCCACCCGGGCCGCGCGTGCTTTCCACCAGTTCGTGACGACGGAGCTTGCCGAAGAGCTGTTCGAGATAGGACAACGAAATCTGCTGCCGCGCGCTGATCGCCGCTAGGGCGACCGGACCGGAGTTCTCCCGCAACGCGAGGTCGATCATTGCCGTGACGGCAAACCGGCCCTTGGTGGTTAGACGCATCAATTTTCTCCTTTAGCCGAAAGGGCCACCCCGACATGCCCGGGGGCTGCATCGACCTGTGGATACCCAACTGCTTTAGTCAAGTATAAACGAGGCCAGTGATTTGGTCGGGTTTGCCCTGAGAAGTTCCCGAAGCCGCTGCACCCGGTCGATCCGACTCGGTACCACCGCGCAGAGCACCGGCAGGTGCTGAACGAACCCGCATCCAAAACGGGCCTGCTTCGACCTATGCAGCACCCATCGGGCGACCTGCCCCGACAATGGCGCATGCAACCCACATCCCCAGACCCGTCTTCGAGCTCGCCGCGTGTCTTCGCCATCGACGAAGTGCCCGCAACCACACCCGAGATTCCGCCTGTCGAGATTCCTCCGCCGGTCGCACCCGACGTAACACCTCTGCCGGATCAACCGCCGCCCGCGCCGATCGGCGACCCGCTGCCGGTTGATCCGCCTTCGCCGGTTCGTGAACCGACGGCCCCGCCTGCGCCGATGGCGTAAATGCCAGCGACCAATTGAACACGGGCGCAAAGCGCCCGTTTCGAACCATCGCAGCGGGCTTCCCCCCGCCTTGCGTTATTTCTTGTCGTTCTTCTCTGCGGCCTTCTCCTCGCCGGTCTTCACACCGATCACCGGGACGGTAATTGTCTCCTTCTCGGTGGTGATCTTGGGCACGTTGACCTCGGTCGTCGTCGTTCCGACCTTCACTTCAGGCGCCGTCACGTCGTACTTGGGCAGGGTGACGCTACCCTCCTGCTTCTTCTCGACTTCGTACTTCGGCACGGTGATGTTGCCTTCCTGCGTCTTCTTGACGTCGCAGGCCGCAAGCGTGAGAGAAAGTGCGGCGACAGCGCCGGCGATAAGGGTTGTTTGGTAAGACATGTGATTTCTCCTTGCGCAATGAGGGCGCTCGGGTGGAGCAGTCGGCGTGCCGGCCCACCGAGACCCCGCCAATGCGTGGTGTTGCCGGAGCCGGTGTCGCGAACGCTTGCCAGTCCGTTCCCGGCCCAGCGCTTCGAGCCTCAGTCCATCCAAGGTCGTTGACCGAGGTATCGGCGCTCGAACTCGACGATCTCCGAGGCATGCTCGAGCGTCATCCCGACGGGGTCGAGGCCGGCCAACAGCATTTCACGCTTTAGTGGGTCGAACTCGAAGCCGAGCGTGCGGCCGTCGGACGGGGTGGAGATCGCCCGGCGCTCCAGATCGACTTCGATCACGCATTGCTGGGGGTCCGCAGCAAGCGCCATCAGCCGCTCGGCTTCGGCCGGGCCGACAGTGATCGCGGGGACGCCGTTTCGGGCGCAGTTGTCGCTGAAGATGCCGCCGAAGCTGGTGCCGATCACGCAGCGCAGGCCGAGTTCGCGCAGGCCCCAGACCGCGTGCTCGCGGCTCGACCCACAGCCGAAATTCGGTCCCGTGACGAGCACCACGGCGCGATCCCATGGCGGGCGATTCAAAATGAAGTCGGGGCGCGGCTGGCCGGGCGCCTCGAAGCGAAGATCGAAGAGGAAGCCTTCTCCCAGCCCGCGACGGTCGATGCCCTTCAGAAACTGCTTGGGCATGATCTGGTCGGTGTCGACGTTCGGCTGCGGCAGCGCGGCGGCGACCCCCCGAATGCGGATGAAAGGCTGCATCGCTCAATCCGGCAACATGCGACGTACGTCGGTGATCGCACCGCGGACGGCGGCTGCGGCAACCATTGCCGGGCTCATCAGGTGCGTGCGTGCGCCGGCACCCTGTCGGCCCTCGAAGTTGCGGTTGGTGCTGGAGGCACAGCGGTCGCCAGCTTGCAGATGATCGTCGTTCATGGCGACGCACATCGAGCACCCGGCCTGTCGCCACTCGAAGCCCGCGGCCAGGAAGACCCGGTCGAGCCCTTCGTCCTCTGCCTGGGCGCGTACCGAAGTCGATCCCGGCACGACCATGGCCCGAACGCCGGCCGCAACGACCCGGCCACGCAGAATCTTCGCGGCGTCGCGCAGGTCCTCGATGCGGCCATTGGTGCACGAGCCGATGAAGGCATGGCTGATCGGCAGACCGTCCATCGCTTGACCGGGCTCGAGCCCCATGTATTCCAGTGCCCGGCGCATCGCACGGCGGCGGCCGCCGTCTGCCTCGCCATCCGGCTCCGGCACCGCGCCGTCGACAGTGACGCCCTGGTCGGGGCTCGTACCCCAGGTGACCATGGGCGCAATGGCTCCCGCGTCGATCGAAACCATCGAATCGAAGCGCGCGTCGTCGTCGCTGCGCAAGGTCCGCCAGGCCGCAAGCGCCGCCTCCCAACGTTCGCCGGTCGGCACGCGGGGACGCCCGGTCAGGTACTCGAACAGGGTGTCGTCGGGTGCGACGATGGCGCCCCGGGCGGCGGCTTCGACGCTCATGTTGCACAGCGTCAACCGGGCTTCGACGCCCAGCGCCGCCACGGCGGGGCCGGTGTACTCGATCACCTGCCCGGTCGCACCGTCGGCGCCGATCTGCCGAATAAGCGCCAGCACCAGGTCTTTCGCCGTGACGCCCTCACCGAGCCGGCCCTGCACGTCGACCCGCAGGGTCTTCATGACGCTGTAGACCAGCGTCTGGGTCGCGAGCAGGTGTTCGATCTCGCTGCTGCCGATACCGAAGCCGAGTGCGCCCATGGCACCGTGCGTGGTGGTATGGCTGTCGCCGGCGGCGATCACCATGCCGGGAAGAACCAGCCCCTGCTCGCTGGCAACCACGTGTTCGATGCCTTGCCGCGAATCGAGCATGTCGAACAGCTCGATCGCATGCCGGCTGCAGTTCTCGGCCAACATCCGGACCTGCCGGGCTCGACCGGTGTCGGCGAGCCACATCGTCGTTGCGTCGCGCTGCGGCGTCGTCGGATTGACATGGTCGACCACCGCCAGCGTGGCACCCGGGCGCCACACCTGGCGATTGGCCGCATGCAGTGCGGCAAAAGCCTGTGGGCTGGTGTATTCATTCAGGACCTGGCGGTCGACGTACAGCAGAATCTGCTCGTTTCCGGCGCCCGCTTCGCTCAGGCGGCGCACCGTGTGTGCATCGACGATGCGCCGGTACAGCGTGCGCGGTGTCATCGCGGTTCGCCGGCGCCCGCCGCATAGGCTGCCGTGCCCGCCAGCGCATCGGCAACGTCGACATCGGATTCATGGGTGCCTTCGGGCAACACGATGACCCCGTCGTCGTCGGCGACGAGACGGCGCCCCGGCGTGAAGGTCACGCCACCGAACTGCACCGGTACGTCGACCTCGCCCGCCCCGGTGCGCTCGCCGCGCCGCGGCACCGTGCCGAGCGCCTTGACACCGACATCCATCGCATCGATCTCGACCGAATCCCGAATCGCACCATGGATCACCAGCCCCGCCCAACCGTTGCGCAGGGCGAGTGCGGCCATGACGTCGCCGAACAGCGCGCGAGCCATCGACCCGCCGCCGTCGATCACCAGCACCTGCCCGGTGCCGGGCTGTGCGACGACATCACGCATCAGCCCGATGTCCTCATGGCAACGGATCGTGCGGATCGAACCGGCAAAGCTGCGCCGTCGGCCGAAGCTGCGCAGCGGCAACGCACAGGCGTGCGCCGCCCCGCAGGCATCGCAGAGGTCGGAGGTCTTGAGCATCGCCACCGGCTTCATTCGAGGCGGATGTTGGCTTCCTTGACCAGACGGGCCCAGTTCGCCACGTCGTTGCCGAGGAAGGAGGCAAATTCATCAGCCGGTCCGGCGACGATCTCGCCGCCCTGCGAAGCGATCTTTTCGGCCACATCGGGCAGCTTGAGGATCGCGCCGATCTCCGTATTGAGTTTCTGCGTGATCTCGCGCGGCAGCCCGGCGGGACCCATCACGGAAAACCACTGCAGCATTTCGGCATTGGGAACGCCGGCTTCTGCAAGCGTCGGTACATCGGGCAGCAAAGGCGAGCGGCGGTTGCTGGTGATCGCCAGCACGCGCACCTTGCCCGACGCCAGGTGCGGCAAGACGTTCGGCGGGCTTTCGAAATTCAGATCGACCTGCCCGGAAAGCAGGTCGATGATGGCCTGGCCGCTGCCCTTGTACGGCACGTGCGTCAACTGCGTCTTGGTCGCCAGCATGAAGCGCGCTGCGGCAAGGTGCTGCGAGCTGCCCTGCCCAGACGACGCGAAGCGCAGCCCCTCGGGTTTTTGCCGCGCGAGCGCGACGAACGACCGGACATCGCGTGCCGCAATCCCCGCATGCACGGTAAGCAGCAGCGGCGTCGTGGCAACGCGAATGATCGGCGTGAAATCCTTCAACACGTCGTACGGCAGCTTGGGATAGAGCGCCGGCGCCACCGCATTCGAGTTGCTGTGGCCGAGCAGCAGCGTGTAGCCGTCGGGCTTGGACTTGGCGACCAGGTCGGCGCCCAGGGTGCCGGCGGCTCCCGCACGGTTCTCGACCACCACCGTCTGGCCGAGTCGCTCCTGCAGCTTCTGGCCGATGGTCCGCGCCAGCACATCGGTAAAGCCGCCCGGGGCGAAGCCCACAACGATGCGGATCGACTTGTCGGGCCAGTTCTGCGCCGCAACCGGCGCTGCCGCGATCATCAGGATCAGCGCAGACAGCGCACGCCTGCGGGAAATTCGAGCGAAGTACATCAGGTCTCCAGGAGGTGTCGTGTTTGCACTGCATTCTGAACCTGCCGCGCGAGATGACACCGATCGCGGCCATGGCCGGCGACGCCCCGCCGCACACGACGCATGGCTATGCGGTTCAGGCGCCTACTGGGAGCAACGCAGCGGGCTGCAAGCCGTCGCCGTGACCGGCGGAGCCGGCAGCCAGGCGGGCGACCTCCCGCGGCGCAAGCCCCTTGAGACGGTGGTCCGACCAGACCTGCCGCCAGCGGCGTGCACCGGGAAGCCCGTTGCGCAGGCCCAGGAAGTGGCGCGACGCATGCGTCCAGGGCTCGCCGCGCGCTGCGAGGCCCTCGAAGTACCCGACCATCGCCTCCTCGACGGCGGCTCGACCCGGCGGTGCGGCGTCGTCGGCAAAGAAACGGCCGTCCCATTCACTGAGGCTCCACGGATCGTGGTACGCCGAGCGACCGACCATCACGCCGTCTACCTGGCCCAGCTGTTCCTCGATCTGCGCGGCAGTCCCGATGCCACCGTTGACGACGAACGTCAGCGCCGGAAAATCGCGCTTCAGACGATGCACCACGTCGTGGCGCAGCGGCGGCACTTCGCGGTTTTCCTTCGGGCTCAAGCCCTTCAGCCAGGCGTTGCGCGCATGCACGATGAACACCTGGCAGCCAGCCTCCGCCAGGTTGCCGATGAAGTCGCGCAGCAGCTCTTCGCCCTCGTCATGATCCAGGCCGATGCGGTGCTTCACCGTGACGGGTATCGACACGGCGTCGCGCATGGCCCGGATGCAATCGGCGACCAGCGCCGGCTCACGCATCAGGCAAGCGCCAAAGGCGCCACGCTGCACGCGCTCGCTCGGGCAACCGCAGTTCAGGTTGACCTCGTCGTAGCCCCAGCGCTCGGCAAGCCGCGCACAAGCGGCCAGCTCCCCTGGGTCGCTGCCGCCGAGCTGTAGCGCCAGCGGATGCTCGGCGGCATCGAAATCGAGATGACGCGCCGCATCGCCATGCAACAACGCCCCGGTGGTGACCATCTCGGTATAAAGCCGCGCATGGCGCACCAGAAGGCGGTGGAAGTAGCGGCAATGGCGGTCGGTCCAATCCATCATCGGCGCGACACACAGGCGCCAGGGGTTCACCTCTGGATTGGGTTGCATCGGTTCTCTGTCGCTACCGACACTGCAAGAGCGCGCGGTGCCCGTGAGGGTCGCGAGATGGGTGGAGGCGAAGCCTTGCCGCATGGCGCGCGGCCGCGCTCAAATGGAAACGGGCCCGATGGGCCCGTTCACGATTCTTGGCGGAGCCGGAGGGATTCGAACCCTCGATGCAGGTTTTGCCCACATACTCCCTTAGCAGGGGAGCACCTTCGGCCACTCGGTCACAGCTCCAAGCCAACAGCGATTCTAGCGGACGGCGGGTCGCCTCATTCGCCGGGCTGATCGAGGCCGAAGGCCTTGTGCAGTGCCCGCACCGCCAGCTCCATGTACTTCTCGTCGATGACGACGCTGGTCTTGATCTCGCTGGTGGTGATCATCTGGATGTTGATTCCCTCTTCGCTGAGCACGCTGAACATCTTGCTCGCAACGCCGACATGCGAGCGCATGCCGATGCCGACGATGCTCACCTTGCAGATTTGCGTGTCGCCGCTCAGCGTCGCCGAGCCGGTCTGGGGCAACACCTGACTGCGCAGCAGCTCCATCGTCCGCGCATATTCGTTGCGATGCACCGTGAACGAGAAGTCGGTCCGCCCGTCGTGGGACACGTTCTGGATGATCACGTCGACGTCGATGTTGGCCTCAGCCACCGGCCCGAGGATCTGATAGGCGACGCCCGGCTTGTCGGGAACGCCGAGCAGGCTGATCTTGGCCTCGTCCCGGTTGAATGCAATGCCCGATACGACGGCTTGTTCCATGGCTTCGTAGTCCTCGAAAGTGATCAGGGTGCCGGAAGCAGCTTCCTCCGCAAGGTCGATGTCCCAGGGCGTGAAGCTCGACAGCACCCGCAGCGGCACCCGGTACTTGCCAGCGAACTCGACCGAGCGAATCTGCAGCACCTTCGAGCCGAGGCTGGCCATCTCGAGCATTTCCTCGAAGCTGATGGCGCGCAGACGGCGCGCCGATGCAACCACGCGCGGGTCGGTGGTGTAGACGCCGTCGACGTCGGTGTAGATCAGGCATTCGTCGGCCTTCAGCGCGGCCGCGACGGCAACCGCCGAGGTGTCCGATCCGCCTCGGCCCAGCGTGGTCACGTTGCCGGCCGGATCGATACCCTGGAAGCCGGTGATGACGACGACCTTCCCGGCGGCCAGATCGCTGCGAACCCGCGCGTCGTCGATGCGCGCAATGCGCGCCTTGGTGAAGGCGCTGTCGGTCTCGATCGGCACCTGCCAGCCCGAGTAACTGACGGCCTCGAGGCCTTCGGCCTGCAGGGCCAGCGCCAGCAGACCCACCGAGACCTGCTCGCCGGTCGCGGCAATCGCGTCGAGTTCACGCTGCATCGCCGGCGTGACAGCGGCGGGCTGCAGTTCCTTCGCCAGCCCGAGCAGCCGGTTGGTTTCGCCGCTCATCGCCGAGGGGACGACGATCATCTGGTGACCCGCCCGGCTCCATTTCGCGACGCGCTTGGCCACGTTGCGAATGCGCTCGGTCGAGCCCATCGAGGTACCGCCGTACTTGTGAACGATCAGGGACATGCGCAGCGGAACAGAAAGAGGCTGACGGGTGGAGCGCCGCAAGGTCACGGCAGCGGCAGGCAAGGCGGGCGATTCTATCTACCGGGCACCGGGTCCCGGGCAGACCGCCGCCGGCGGGAGCGCATCGGCCTCGGCACGCCAATGCAGCGACGCCTGGCGCTCACCCGGTTCGGCCCATGCGCGCGCGTCGAGCCCCAGCCCGGCAACGTAAAGCAACCGCTCACCGGCATAGAGCAACGGCCCGATGCGACCTTCGGGTGGGACGGCGCATGCCTGGAACTGCTTCTTCAGCGTGCGCGCGGGTCGGTCCGCCGCCATCTGGAAGGTTTCGCCACCGATGCGCGCGCTGGCGCGCAGCTCGGCGAGGTGGCGCCACGGTACGCCGCCTGTGGCGACCTCGGTCACTTCGAGCGATCCGCCCCATCCCGGGAGCGGGTAGCTTCCGGCTTTGTCGATCACCAGCCGAACCTGCGCTCGAGGCGCGGCGACCGCTGGCGCGGCATGCCCCTCGAAGCGGAGCAGCCCGCGCCATGCCATGAAGCGTCCGCCATGACAGGGCCATTCGCGCCAGCCGCGGCCGGCCGGCCATTCGACGAGCAGCCGGGTCGCAAGTGCCCCTGGTGCACCGCGACCCCGCACCGAGTGCATCCAGTGGCGCAGCACATTGCTGCGGCGTGCCGGCGTCAGTGCAAGCCATGGCTGCAGGCAAAGTCCGTTGGGGCACGCCACCTCGGCCAGATCGATGCGGGCAAGCTCGGCCAGCGCGTCGGCGGCCTCCTGCAACTTTGCAGCTGCGCGCGCCAGAGCGGCTTCGGCTTCCGGAAAGTCCGCAATCAGGCTGGGAACGACGGAGCCACGCAGCCGGCTGCGTGCGAAGCGTGGGTCGGCATTGCTCGGATCGTCGACGTAGACCAGCCGGTGTTGCTGCAGGTAAGCGTCGATGGCCGGGCGCGATATGTCGAGCCACGGCCGGGCCCAGCGGATGCCGTGGCGATCGGCGACCCGCGGCATCGCCGCCAGGCCGGCGACGCCGCTGCCGCGCAGCGCCTGCAGCAGAAAGGTCTCGGCCTGGTCCGACCGGTGGTGCGCCAGCAGCAGCAGCGACACCCCCTGCGCCCCCGCCATTTCGCAAAGTGCTGCATAGCGTTGCTCACGCGCCCAGGCTTCGATGCTGGCGCCGGGCGGTGGGCTCGTGGTCAGGCGGCGCGCCATCCAGGTCAGCGGCGCCCCGGCGCGTGTCCAGCGGCGGCACGCGGCCGCAGCGCGTGACTGCCAGGCGTCGGCCTGCGGACTCAGGCGGTGATTGACATGCAACGCCACGACATCGACGCCGAGTCCCGCTGCGCAGCCAATCGTTGCATGCAGCAGTGCAGTGGAGTCGCGGCCGCCGCTGAACGCGACGCCGACACGCGGCCTGGGCAGCACCACCCGGGCTCAGCGCGTGCAACGCGCCTTGGCGCTCGGGTCGTGAAAGGCGGTACCCGGCGCTGTTGCCGGGGCGACCGGGAAGGCGGGGAATCGCGTCGCAGCCGCCGCGCGCTCAGCGCTCCGTCGTGTCGCTGAATCGGCCATGCGCCTGCAGCCGCTCGTAGCGGCGTTGCAGCAGCTTCCTCGGTTCGAGGTCGGACACCTGGCGCAGCGCGTCGGCAAGGGCGCGCTTCAGGTAGGCGCCCATCTGCCGGCTGTCACGGTGCGCGCCGCCGACCGGCTCGCTGACGATCTTGTCGACCAGTCCGAGCGCCTTGAGGCGGTGCGCGGTGATGCCGAGCGCCTCGGCTGCATCGGCGGCACGATCCGAGGTCTTCCAGAGAATCGAAGCGCAACCTTCGGGCGAGATGACCGAATAGATCGCGTACTGAAGCATCAAGGTCTGGTCACCGACGCTGATCGCCAGCGCCCCACCCGATCCGCCCTCGCCGATGATCGTCGTGATGATCGGCACCTCGAGCTGGGCCATTTCGAAGATGTTTCGCCCGATGGCCTCCGATTGACCACGCTCCTCCGCGCCGATGCCGGGGTACGCGCCTGGCGTGTCGACAAAGGTGAATACCGGCAGGCCGAACTTCTCGGCAAGCTTCATCAGGCGCAGTGCCTTGCGGTAGCCCTCCGGGCGCGACATGCCGAAGTTGCGCAACCCGCGCTCCTTGGTGTCACGGCCTTTCTGATGGCCGAGCACCATGCAGGCCTGGCCGTTGAAGCGGGCCAGTCCGCCGACGATCGACTGGTCGTCGGCGAAGTGCCGGTCGCCATGAAGCTCCTGGAAGTCGCTGAAGGCCTCGGCGATGTAGTCGAGCGTGTACGGTCGCTGTGGATGGCGGGCAATCTGCGTCACCTGCCACGGGGTGAGGCGCGCGTAGATTTCCTTCGTCAGCTGCAGGCTCTTCTTGCTCAGCCGGTCGATCTCCTCGGAGATGTCGACGGCCGATTCGCTTTGCACATAGCGCAGCTCTTCGATCTTGGTCTCCAGCTCGGCAACCGGGTTTTCGAACTCGAGGAAATGTCGCTTGCTCATGGCGCGGATGGCGGAAAGGCGGTCAGTAGTCTACGGGCAGGGGGTCGAGGCTGCGCCAGATGTACCAGGTCGCCACCGAGCGAAACGGCGCCCAGGCGTCGCCGACTTCGCGCGCTTCGGCGCGCGAGACGGGCTCACCGCTGAAGTAGTTGGTGCTGATGCCCTTGAGCAGGCCGACGTCGTCGAGCGGCAGGACGTTGGGCCGCATCAGGTGGAAGATGAGGAACATCTCGGCGGTCCAGCGGCCGATACCGCGGATGGCGACCAGTTCGTCGATGATGGCGTCGTCGTCCATCTCGTCCCACTGGCGCACGTGCACGGCACCCGAGGCGAAGTGCTGGGCGAGGTCGGCGATGTATTCGACCTTGCGCGCCGAGAGGCCCGCGGCGCGCATCCGGTCGGGTGCCAGTTGCGCGATCGCGGCGGGCTGCAGATGCGGCGTCTGGTCGGCTGAAAGGGCGACGAATCGCTCCCACACCGCCTGTGCTGCCTTGACGGAAATCTGCTGACCGATGATCGAGCGTGCCAGCGTCGTGAACGCATCGCCGCGGCACTGCAGCCGCCCCTCGCCGAAACGCGGGATCAACTTTCGCATGACCCGGTCACGCTTGCCGAGATGGCGGCAGGCTTCATCCCAGTAGTCCGGCGTGACCGACGGGAGCGTCGCTGCCGCCGGGGTTACCGGCAACACCCGAACGGCCGGGTCGACCGGGCTCACGCCCGTACCCAACGCGTACCCTGCGGAGAATCCTGCAGCACGATACCTTCCGCAGCCAGTTCGGCCCGTATGGCATCGGCACGCTGAAAGTCGCGCGCCTGCTTGGCCTCGGCGCGTTCGCTGACGCGGCGCTCGATGGCCACCTCGTCGACGGCACTGCCGGCCTGCAGGAACGCCCGCGCAGCCTGCTGCAACAGACCGAGACAGCCGCCCAGCTGCTTCAAGAGTCGAGCCGTCGCCGATGAACGGCTGCGGTTGACCTCGCTGGCCAGTTCGAACAGCACGGCAACCGCACCCGGCGTGTTGAAGTCGTCGTCCATCGCCGCGCGGAAGTTCGCCGCCTGGGGCTGCTGCCAGTCGATCGCTGCCTGTTCGGCCATGGGGCTCGTTTCCTCGTCGCCCGCAAGCGCCAGCGCGGTGTAGAGCCGCCTCAGAGCATTCCGGGCGTCGTCCAGGTGGGCGTCGCTGAAATTGAACGGGCTGCGGTAATGCGTGCGCACCATGAAGAAACGGACGGTCTCGCCGTCGTAGCGCTGCAGCACCTCGCGGATGGTGAAGAAGTTGCCGAGCGACTTCGACATCTTCTCGTTGTCGACATTGAGGAAGCCGTTGTGCATCCAGTAGTTGACGAAGGTCTGGCCGCTGGCACCCTCGCTCTGGGCGATTTCGTTCTCGTGGTGCGGGAACTGCAGGTCCATCCCGCCGCCGTGAATGTCGAAACTGGGGCCGAGCAGCGCGCACGACATGGCGGAACATTCGATGTGCCAACCCGGGCGGCCCGGGCCGTAGGCGCTCGGCCACTGGGCGTCCGCCGGCTCGCTCTCCTTGGCATGCTTCCACAAAACGAAATCGAGCGGATCGTGCTTGCCGTCGAGCACCGCGATGCGTTCGCCGGCGCGCAGCTGATCGATCGACTTGCCCGAAAGCCGGCCGTAGCCTTCGAAGCGACGGACCGAAAAGTTGACATCGCCACCGGCTGCGCGGTAGGCGAGTCCGCGCTGCTCCAGCGTCTCGATCATCGACAGCATCTGTGGAACGTAGTCGGTCGCCCGCGGCTCGTGCGTCGGCGGGCTGACGCCGAGTGCCGCAATGTCTTCGTGCATGGCACGCGTCATCTCGTCGGTCAGCTGGCGAATCGGGATGTTGCGCTCCAGGGCGCGGCGGATGATCTTGTCGTCGATGTCGGTGATGTTGCGTACATAGGTGACCCGAAAACCGGACTCGATCAGCCAGCGGTAAACCAGGTCGAAGGCGATCAGAAAGCGGGCGTGGCCGACGTGACACAGGTCGTAGATCGTCATCCCGCAGACGTACATGCGCACGGCGCCGGGCTCGATCGGAACGAAGTCGACGACCTCTCTCGTCAGCGTGTTGAAGATGCGCAGGCTCATGATGTGTTGCTGGAAGAACAGCAGGGCAACCCAGAAGGTGCGTGCAAGACCTCGGACAGGGCCTGCAACGACCCGCTGGACGCCCTCGACCTCGAGCCGAGGGGGGCGTCTCGATGCCGGTCAGGCCGCTGTTACGGGGGGCCTGCTCTACAATGAAATGAGTATAGCGGTCGCTTTTTTGGCCGTTTGGCGGGATCGATCGGGGACTGAATTGGTGATGAAAAACGCGATGCGAAGTCTGCTGACAGCGGCAACTCTGGCGAGCGGCTTGATGGCGGCAGGCGGGGCGCTCGGCCAGCAGGTTCAACTCTCGACGACGATGGGAGACATCGTCATCGAGCTCGACGCGGCCAAGGCGCCGAAGACCGTCGCCAACTTCCTGCAGTACGTCCAGTCGGGGCATTACGACGGCACTGTCTTCCACCGGGTGATCGACGGCTTCATGGTGCAAGGTGGCGGTTTCAATGCCGAGATGGGGGAAAAGCCGGGGCGTGCGCCGATCGCGCTCGAACGCAGCGGCCTGCGCAATGACAAGGGGACGGTCGCCATGGCGCGCACGGCCAACCCCGATTCCGCGACCGCACAGTTCTTCATCAACCTGCAGGACAACGCCTTCCTGAATGCGACCAATGCACGCGATGGCAACGGCTACGCGGTCTTCGGGAAGGTGATCTCCGGCATGGACGTCGTCGACCGGATCCGCGCCGTGCCGACGGGCCGCAAAGGACCTCATGAGAACGTCCCCTTGCAGCCGGTGTCGATCACCCGGGCGCAGCTGAAGCGCTAGACGGATGCATCGCAGATTCCAGCCGCCGCCCTCGGCATTTCGCACGGGCAATTCCCAGCGCGGCATACCGCCCGGCTTGCGGGCTCGAGCCCTCGGCTGCTTCAAGTCTTCGGCCGTTGCTGCGGGGCTGGTGCTGGTGGCGGCACTGGCGCATGCCGCGCCCGCAAGCGAAGTCGAGGAACTGGCACGCAAGGGGCGTGGCGCCGAGGCACTTCGCCGCGCCGACCTGTTGCTCAAGCAGCATCCGAACGACCACGAACTCCTGTTCCAGAAGGGCCTTCTGCTCGTAGAACAAAAGCGCAGCAACGAAGCCATTGCCGTCTTCGAACGAATCGCCAAGGAAAATCCTTCCTCGCCCGAGCCGCTCAACAATCTGGCGGTGCTCTACGCCGAGCAAGGACAGATGGACAAGGCCCGAAATGCGCTCGAGGCGGCTGTGCGCAGTCGTCCGAGCTACGGCACTGCCTATCAGAATCTCGCCTCGGTCAATGTTCGCATCGCGAGCCGCGCCTATTCGCGTGCGCTTCAGATCGACGACAGCCAGGGTGCACCGAAGCTTGCCCTGATTCGCACTCTCGCCGAAGCGCCTGGTGCAACCGGTGACCGCGTCGTCGCCATGGCGCCGCCGGCTCCGCCTGGCCCACCCCCCCCGGCGCAAGCACCCGTCGCCGCGGCGCCGCGTCCGCCTGCTGCGCCATCGGCTCCAACTTCGGTGCCTTTGCCTGCCGCTCCCACACCGCCGGCCGGTGCCTTGGCGGGCCGCGCGCCGCAGCCACCTGCACCGGAGGGCGTCACGGCAAATGCCGGTCAGCGGCAGGCCACTGACGAAGCGCGCGACGTCAACGCCGCCGTGCGTGCCTGGGCCGCGGCATGGGCGCGCAAGGACATCGACGGGTACTTCGAAGCGTATGTCCCCGACTTCCGCGGCAATGAGCGCAGTCCTGCCGCATGGGAGCATTCACGCCGCCAGCGCATTCTCGGCAAGAACCGCATCAGCATCGAAATTTCCGGATTGACGGTCGAGGTCAATGGCGATCGGGCTCGCGCAAGCTTTCGCCAGGATTACGTTTCCGACGCACTCAACACTTCGGATCAGAAGACGCTCGAACTTGTAAAACGGGGAGGCCAGTGGCTGATCCGGAAGGAAACGATCGCCTCATGAAAACCACCCATGCTGCCGTCCTTGCGCTCGGCCTGATCGCCACAGCCTCGGCCGCCGGCCTCGAGGCGGGCGCGCTGCGTCTGCACCGTCCGGCGGGCCAGGCCCCCTATGCCGAGATCTCGCTCACCGACAGCGTGGCCATCGATCCGGCATCGATACGTGCCCGCCTCGCAACGCCGGAAGGCTATCGCGTCGCCGGAATGCGCTATCTGCCTGCACTGCGTTCCGTCTCGCTGACGCCGCAGACCACGGCCGATGGCCGTGTGGTGCTCCGAGTCGACGGTCTGCCCAGCAGCAGCGAGGCCGATGAACTCGATCTTGTCGTCCTTGTCGGCGACCGCCTGTCGCTCGATCTGAAGGAGTACCGCGTCGACCTGCGTGGCGCTGGCCGCGATTTCGCACCCTCGATGGCGGGAACGCGGCTCGCTGCGGCAAAGTCGGGCTCGTCGCTGCCGGCAGCTGCACGCGCGCCGGCAACCGTTGCATCGGCACCGGTTTCGGCAACCGTTCGGACGGCACAGCCTGCCGCCCAGAGCGCGGAGCCCGACGAGCGTCTCAGGTCCGAGGTGGAGCAGGCGCTGGATGCCTGGGTGAAGGCCTGGAGCGAGCGCAATCTCGATTCGTACCTGTCCAGCTACGTCGCCGACTACCGCCCACCAGCGGGGCGGCTGTCGCACGCCGACTGGGAGCGGCAACGGCGCCAGCGCATCGGCTCGAAGCAGTCGATCGAGGTGGCGATCAGCGCCGTGCAGCTGCGCGGGCGTGGCGACACCGTGGTTGCCACTTTCCAGCAACGGTATCGCGGCGACGAGATTTCGGAAAACAGCCGCAAGCGACTCGTTCTGGTGCGCCAACAGGACCGCTGGCTCATCCAGGAAGAAGCCGAGTTGCGCTGATCCTTCATGCTGGATGAACTTTCTCCTCGCGGTACGGAAATGCCCGTTGCTGCAACACCGCCCAGGCCTCCAGCTGCACGCAGGTATTTTGGACTTGGACGGCGGCCGGGGCTGCTGCTCGCCGGCGTTTTCTGCCTAGGGCTTGCAGCCGTGGCAATCTGGCAGTTGCCGATGCCGATGCCGATGCCGATGCCGCTGGCCGCTGTGATCGACGCCGTCGCCGCCACGCCAGCGGGGGAGCCCGGCGGGAGCGCCTTGCCCGCGCAGCCCCCTGAGGCGCCGACACTGCCGCCCACGCCTGGCACGCCCACACAGCCGACGGCCGTGACGCAGGCTTGGGCTGCGGGTGCGACCGACCTGCTGGCGGTGGCAGGCAGCACCTCCTCGGAGCTCGACGGCCGGTTGATGCGCGTCTACGGCCTGGTTGCCAGCGCCGACGCAGCCTCCGCGCTCGAGGAGGCCCGCCAGCTTGCCGCAGCATTCCCCGAGTTCGGCCTGGCACAGATGATCTACGCCGATCTGCTGGCAGCGACGACTTCGCCGACACGCGAGTTCGCAGCCGCCGCCACACCGTTGCCGCAGGTGGCCGCGGCCCGCCTGCGCGAGCTGTTGGCCGAAGCCCGTGCCCGGGTCGTTGCCGCCGGGCAGCGACCGGCACCTGGACTGGTTCCAGCGCAATTCGTGCGGCTCGATCCCAAGGTGCGCCACGCCATCGCCGTCGACGTGTCGCGTTCGCGCGTCTATGTGCTCGAGAACACGCCTGCCGGACTGGTCGTGAAACGCGACTACTACGCGTCCGTCGGCAAGCTCGGGATGTCCAAGCAGGTCGAGGGCGACCTGCGCACGCCGCTCGGCGTCTACTTCGTCACGGGGCGTGTGCCAACCGCCCGGCTGGCGGAACGCTACGGGGCTGCCGCGCTGCCGCTGAACTATCCGAATCAGTACGACCAGTTGAAGGGACGTACCGGAAGCGGCATCTGGCTCCATGGCGTGGAGCCTCATCTCTTTACCCGGGCTCCGCTGGCAACCGACGGTTGTGTTGCCCTCGCCAACCCCGACCTGGTCGAAATGGACCGGTTCATCGAGCGCCAGTCGACTCCCGTGCTCATTGCGGAGCGTCTGCAGTGGGTCGATGCATCGACGGCGGCGCGCCAGAACGAGGGCTTCCTTCGGACATTCAATGCCTGGCGGGCTGCGCGCGAGCGTGCCGACCTCGCCGTCCAGGCAAGCTTCTATGCCGACCCTCTCGATTCTGCCGAAGGCTTTGCCGCCACCAAACCGGCTGCCGACCGTCGAGCTCTGCCCGCTGTCGGCGCGCTGATCGCAGAGGTGTCGATGCTTGCCTGGCAGGATCAAGGCAATGTCGTGGTCGTGACCTACAGCGAGAAAGCAGCCAACGCGTCGCGCGGCCGCATGAAACGCCAGTACTGGCGCGAGTACGGCGGCACCTGGCAGGTGCTTTACGAAGGCACGATCGGCTGATCGCCTCTGCCTCTCAAAGCTTTTTCCCTATTCCCCAACGGCCTCCTTCAATGAACTCACAAGTCGATCTTGAAACATCGCTCGGCGTCATCCGCATCGAGCTCGACGAGAGGAACGCGCCGCTCAGCAGTGCAAACTTTCTCGATTACGTCCGCAAGGGCCAGTACGACGGAACGATCTTTCACCGCGTCATCAAGGGCTTCATGATCCAGGGCGGTGGTTTCCAGCCGGGCATGCGTCAAAAGCCGGTCGGCGCAGCGATCGCCAACGAAGCGGCGAACGGGCTGAAGAACAACCGCTACACGCTGGCCATGGCGCGGACTTCCGACCCGCATTCGGCAACCGCGCAGTTTTTCATCAATGCGACGGACAACGACTTTCTCAACCACAAGTCGCCGACGTCGAGCGGCTGGGGCTACGCTGTCTTCGGCAAGGTCGTCGACGGGCAGGACGTCGTCGATCGCATGGAGCGTGTGGCGACCGGCCGCAAGGGCGGTCATGACGACGTGCCCAATGACGACGTGGTGATCCTCAAGGCGTCGGTCGTCTGACGTGTGCAGAGGCTGAGCCGGCGTGGCTTCGCCAACAACGTCGAACTGCGCCGAGTTGCAGGCAGCGAGCGACTGGAAACGCATCGATTTCGTCAGCGATTTGCATCTGTCGTCGACGACGCCACGAACGCTGGACGCCTTCGCCAGCTACCTGAGCGCCGTGCCGGCCGATGCGGTGATGATCCTGGGCGACCTTTTCGACGCCTGGGTCGGCGACGATGCCCGGTATGACGGCGTGGAGCGGCAGGTTGCCGAAATTCTGACCCAGGCCTCGCGCCGGCTGGGCATCTACTTTCTGGTTGGCAACCGGGACTTTCTGCTCGGGTCCGACATGCTCGGCGAATGCGGTGTCGAGCCGCTCGACGACCCGACCGTGCTGGTCGCCTTCGGGCGGCGGGCACTGCTGACGCACGGGGACAGCCTCTGCCTTGCGGATCACGGCTACCAAAAATTCCGCGCGCTGGTGCGGCAGCCCGGCTGGCAACGCGAATTTCTCCGGCGTCCGCTCAGCGTACGCCGGGAAGAGGCCCGGCGACTCCGCGGTGAGAGTCGCGTCGCGCAGAACCAAAGCCGCAGCGCTGACAGCCTTACCACGGACCTCGACGCGCCTGCCATGGCCGACTGGCTTCGCGCGAGCAATACCGAGCTGTTAATCCACGGCCACACGCATCGCCCGCGAAGTGAACCCCTGGGTGGTAGTCACTGGCGGCATGTGCTTTCCGACTGGGACTTCGACAGCCCCGATCAGCCGGTGCGCGGGGAAGTTTTGAGCTGGGAGCCGGCAGGCCTGTTGCGGCGCCGCCTGGAATCGGCGCTGGCGCAGACTTGAGACACAGCGCCTGGACATGAGCGCGGGATGGGGGGGCTGGCCTCGTGCCATGCGTCGCTGGCGCGAGTCGCGGCAAGTTTCGCGGCACCCGATTCCCGAGCGGCTATGGGAGTCGACGCTGCGGCGCTTCCCTTTTCTCGCTCAGGGGTCTGCCGATGACTTGCTCGAGCTGCGCCGACTGACCAGCCTCTTCCTCGCGACCAAGGAATTCACAACGGTCGACCGACTGCGGCTGACCGACCGGATGGCGGTCGCCGTGGCGGCCCAGGCATGCCTGCCGGTGCTGCGCTTCGGGCTCGACCCGTACGCCCAGTTCGTCGGCATCGTGCTTCACCCCGATGCAGTCGTGGCGCGGCGCCAGTGGTCCGACGAAGACGGCGTCGTTCATGAAGGCGACGAAACCCTCGCAGGGGAGGCGATGGCGCGTGGCCCGGTCATGCTTTCCTGGCGCGATGTGGCTTCGGCAGGCCAGTCGGCAAGCTGGGGCTACAACGTCGTCATCCATGAGTTCGCCCATGTCTTCGACCTCTACCACGGGCTTACGGCAGGTCGATCGCCTGGCGGGGCCTCGGCCTGGCGGGGCGGAATCGAGGCCGAGTACTCGCGCCTGCGGGAAGCCGTGACGGCGCAGGAGGAGACGCTGCTCGATCCATACGGAGCGACTTCGCTGTCGGAGTTCTTCGCGGTGGCGACAGAGGCCTTCTTTGTGCGCGCCGAGCCGATGGCGGCGACGCATCCCGGTCTTTACCGGTTGATGCGAACCTGCTTTCAGCAGGATCCTGCTGAAAGCAGCACGCGGTCGACCCAGAAAAAGCGGGCCGAAGCCCCCCTTTCAACGGGTTCCGAATCGACGACCTTCAGGCCGTAGCTGGCTCCGCCTTCGGTTTGTCGATCTTGCGTGAAGGCTGAATATCCAGCAGCGTCTTGCCCTCGCTGTCGACATCGACGGTCAATCGCCCACCGTCGACCAGCCGCCCGAACAGCAGTTCGTCGGCGAGTGCCCGTCGGATCGTGTCCTGAATGAGTCGCTGCATCGGCCGTGCCCCCATCAGCGGATCGAAGCCTTTCTTGGCCAGGAAGCGGCGCAGTCCGTCGGTGAAGGTCGCCTCGACCTTCTTCTCGGTGAGTTGACCCTCGAGCTGCAGCAAGAACTTGTCGACCACGCGCAGGATGATCTCGTTGTCGAGCGCCCGGAAGTTGACGGTCGCATCCAGCCGGTTGCGGAACTCGGGCGTGAACAGTCGCTTGATTTCGGCCATCTCGTCGCCTTGCTGGCGAGCCGTCGTGAAGCCGATCGTCGACTTGCTCATCAGCTCGGCGCCGGCGTTGGTCGTCATCACGATGATCACGTTGCGGAAATCGGCCTTGCGCCCGTTGTTGTCGGTCAGCGTGCCATGGTCCATCACCTGCAGCAACACATTGAAGACATCCGGATGGGCCTTCTCGATCTCGTCGAGCAGCAGCACCGCATGCGGCTTCTTCGAGATCGCCTCGGTGAGCAATCCGCCCTGGTCGAAGCCGACATACCCCGGCGGCGCCCCGATCAGGCGGCTCACCGCATGGCGCTCCATGTACTCGCTCATGTCGAAGCGGATCAGCTCGATTCCCAGCACATAGGCAAGCTGCCGCGCGACTTCGGTCTTGCCCACGCCGGTGGGGCCCGAAAAAAGGAACGATCCGATCGGCTTGTCGGGCTTGCCGAGACCCGACCGAGCCATCTTGATCGCCGCGGCAAGCGCCTCGATGGCGGGCTCCTGCCCGAAAACCACGCTGTTCAGATCGCGATCGAGGCTCTTCAGCTTGGACCGGTCGTCGTTGGAAACGCTGGCAGGCGGTATCCGCGCGATCTTGGCGACGATCTCCTCGACCTCGCTGCGGGTGATGGTCTTCTTCTGCTTGTTCTTCGGCAACACCCGCTGTGCGGCGCCGGCCTCGTCGATGACATCGATCGCCTTGTCGGGCAGTTGCCGGTCGTTGATGAACTTGGCCGACAGCTCCGCCGCCGCCTGCAGCGCACCGAGCGCGTACTTGACACTGTGGTGCTCCTCGAAACGAGACTTGAGTCCCTTGAGGATTTCGATCGTCTGCTCAACCGACGGCTCGACGACGTCGATCTTCTGGAAACGGCGCGAGAGCGCGGCATCCTTTTCGAAGATGCCGCGGTACTCGGTGAAGGTCGTCGCGCCGATGCACTTCATCGCGCCGGAACTCAGCGCCGGCTTGAGCAGGTTGCTGGCATCGAGCGTCCCGCCTGAAGCGGCACCTGCGCCGATCAGGGTGTGTATCTCGTCGATGAAGAGAATCGCCGCAGGCTGGTCCTTCAACTGCTTGAGCACGCCCTTCAACCGCTGCTCGAAGTCGCCGCGGTATTTCGTGCCCGCAAGCAACGCACCCATGTCGAGCGCGTAGACCGTGGCATCGGACAGCACGTCGGGCACCTCGCCCTGGGTGATGCGCCAGGCGAGCCCCTCGGCAATCGCCGTCTTGCCCACCCCGGCTTCGCCGACCAGCAGCGGATTGTTCTTGCGCCGACGGCAAAGAATCTGCACCACGCGCTCGACTTCGTGTTCCCGCCCGATCAGCGGGTCGATCTTGCCGTCGCGCGCCAACTGGTTGAGGTTCTGCGTGAATTGGTCGAGCGGCGAACCCTTGCCGTCACCCTCCTCCTTCTCGCCCTCGGCCGACGCGCCGCTGCCCTCGCCCGGCTTCGCGGGCTCGGGCGGCTCGTTCTTCTTGATGCCATGGGCAATAAAGTTGACGACGTCCAAGCGAGTCACGCCCTGCTGGTGCAGGTAGTAGACGGCGTGCGAGTCCTTCTCACCGAAAATCGCCACCAGCACGTTGGCACCGGTGACTTCCTTCTTGCCACTGCCAGTCGACTGCACGTGCATGATCGCGCGCTGGATCACGCGCTGGAAACCAAGCGTCGGCTGGGTATCGACTTCGTCGGCCCCGCCCACCGTCGGCGTGTTTTCCTTGATGAAACCACCCAGGCTCTTGCGAAGGTCGTCGACGTTGGCGCTGCAGGCGCGCAGCACCTCGGCGGCGGATGGGTTGTCGAGCAGCGCCGACAGCAGGTGCTCGACCGTGATGAATTCGTGGCGCTGCTGGCGTGCTTCGACAAACGCCATGTGCAAGCTGACTTCGAGTTCCTGGGCAATCATGCGGCCTCCAAAATGCATTGCAGCGGGTGGCCGCCGCGGCGCGCGGCAGCCAGAACCAGTTCCACTTTCGTCGCCGCAACGTCCTTTGAATAGACGCCGCAGACACCACGACCTTCATGATGGATCTTCAGCATGATCTGGGTCGCGGTTTCGAGATCGCGAAGGAAGTATTCCTGTAGCACCATGACGACGAACTCCATCGGCGTGTAGTCGTCGTTGAGGATCAGAACCTGGTACAGGCGAGGAGGTTCCACCCGCGCCGCGCGCCGCTCGATGACGACAGCGCCTTGACCCTCGTCGGGCCGTTGTGGTGCTGGCGGGGGGCCTGGAAGTCGGGGTGGGTCGACCGGCATAAATCCATTCTATCGAGTTGACGCCCGGGCGGGCACGCATCCCAGATGAAGCTCCCGTGCGGCAACACAAGTGGCAACGGCGGCCTTTCGCAGCCCCAATGCAAGAAGCCCGCGACACGCGGGCTTCGGGGCAAAAGGCGCCACGGCTGCAGCGTGGCGCTACATCTGGTCGATCATGGCCTGGCCGAAGCCCGAGCATGAAACCTGTGTCGCCCCTTCCATCAGCCGCGCGAAGTCGTACGTGACTTTCTTGGCGAGGATCGCCTTTTCCATGGCGCTGATGATCAGGTCGGCGGCCTCGATCCAGCCCATGTGGCGCAGCATCATTTCAGCGGAAAGGATTTCCGAGCCCGGGTTGACGTAGTCTTTGCCTGCGTATTTCGGTGCGGTGCCATGGGTCGCCTCGAACATCGCCACCGAATCCGACAGGTTGGCACCGGGCGCGATGCCGATACCGCCGACCTGCGCTGCCAAAGCATCCGAAACGTAATCGCCGTTCAGATTCAATGTGGCGATCACCGAATACTCCGCTGGGCGCAGGAGAATCTGCTGCAAAAAGGCGTCGGCGATCGAATCCTTGATGATGATCTCGCTTCCGGTGCGGGGATTCTTCATCCTGCACCATGGCCCGCCGTCGATCAGTTCGGCGCCGAACTCGCGCTGGGCAAGGGCATAGCCCCAATCACGGAAGCCACCTTCGGTGTACTTCATGATGTTGCCCTTGTGGACGAGCGTGACGCTCGGCTTGTCGTTGTCGATCGCGTACTGGATCGCCTTGCGCACCAGGCGCTCGGTGCCCTCGCTCGACACGGGCTTGATGCCGATCGCCGACGTCTCCGGGAAGCGGATCTTCCTGACGCCGAACTCGGTTTTCAGGATTTCGATCAGCCGCCTGGCCTTGTCGCTACCCGACTCGAATTCGATCCCGGCATAGATATCTTCCGAATTCTCGCGGAAGATGACCATGTTGGTCTTCTCGGGCTCCTTGACCGGCGACGGTACGCCCTTGAAATACTGGATCGGCCGCAGGCACACGTAGAGATCGAGTTCCTGGCGCAGCGCCACGTTCAGCGAGCGGATGCCGCCGCCCACGGGCGTCGTCAGCGGCCCCTTGATCGAGACCACGTATTCGCGAACGACATCGAGCGTTTCCTGCGGCAGCCAGACATCGGGACCGTAGACACGCGTCGACTTCTCGCCGGCAAAGACCTCCATCCAGTGGATCTGCTTCGTGCCGCCATAGGCCTTGGCCACAGCTGCGTCGACGACCTTGATCATGACCGGCGTGATGTCGAGCCCGGTCCCGTCGCCTTCGATATACGGGATGATCGGCTGGTCCGGTACCGACAGCGAGAAATCGGCGTTGACCGTGATCTTCTGACCGCCCTCGGGCACCTTGATGTGCTGGTACATGTCGTCGCCTCCCCGCCTGGATTCGTTGTTGGATCGCAAGGGAAATTCTATGCGTCGCCCTCGGGCCCTCGTGTCGCCGGATCGCCAGCAGCGCCTCGATAATTAACACCCTGCCTTACACAACGCGCCGATGCCATTCACCGCCCAACTATTTCGCGCGGCCTTCCTCGCTGCCGCCCTGGCGATCCTCTCCCCAGGTGCCTTGCCTCGGGCCCAGGCGCAGGTGGCGCAGAACCTGCCGACCGTCCGGCTGGGCGCAGGCATCCACAACATCGAGGCCATGCTTGCCAGTTCGCCCGAGGAGCGTTCGGTCGGCCTGATGTGGCGGCAAACCATGCCGCCGCATGCCGGCATGCTGTTCGTCTTCGAGCAGCCGGCGACACAGTGCTTCTGGATGAAGAACACGCTGCTGCCGCTCTCGGCCGCCTTCCTCGCGGACGACGGCACGGTCGTCAACATCGTCGACATGCAGCCGCAGACGCTCGACTCGCATTGCTCGACCAGGCCGGTGCGCTATGTCCTGGAAATGAACCAGGGCTGGTTCGCTCGCCGTGCCATCGGCCCCGGCTCGCAACTCCGTGGTGCGCCGTTCAGCCGTTGACCGGCACGAACGGCGGGCAGCGTTCAGGCGAAGTTCTTCGCCGCGAAATCCCAGTTCGCCAGCGAGGTGAGGAAAGTCTCGACGAACTTCGGCCGCAGGTTGCGGTAGTCGATGTAGTAGGCGTGCTCCCAGACGTCGATCGTCAGCAGTGCGGTATCGCCGGTGGTCAACGGTGTTCCCGCCGCGCCCATGTTGACGATATCGACACTGCCGTCGGCCTTCTTCACGAGCCAGGTCCAGCCCGAGCCGAAGTTGCCGACCGCACTCTTGGTGAACGCTTCCTTGAATTGCTGGAAGCCGCCGAACTTGGCGCTGATCGCATCGGCAAGCGGGCCGCTCGGCTCGCCACCGCCGCCCGGCTTCATGCAGTTCCAGAAAAAGGTGTGGTTCCAGACCTGCGCCGCATTGTTGTAGATGCCGCCGCTCGACTTCTTGACAATTTCCTCCAGCGACATCGATTCGAACTCGGTGCCTTTCTGCAGGTTGTTCAGGTTCACGACGTACGCGTTGTGGTGCTTGTCGTGGTGGTATTCGAGCGTCTCGCGGCTGAGATGCGGCGCAAGCGCGTCGTGTGAATACGGCAGGGGCGGCAGGGTATGTTCCATCGATTTCCTTTCAGGCGGGCGCAGCTGCCGCGGGCGCGGAGCCGTTGAGGAACATTGTAGGCAGCTCCGCCGGCGCCATCAGCGCGAATGCACCGGGTCCGAACGGGTGACTTGCTCGACCCGCAGGTCGGCGATCCCGTCGCGCAAATGCGCCTGGAGTGCCTGGCCGGGCACCAACCCGGCGGCGCCGAGCACCGGCTGTCCTGCACGGTCAGCGAGCCAGGCGTAGCCGCGACCCAGCACACGTTGCGGGTCGAGTGCCGTCAGCCGCGCCGCCGCCTCGGCGAGACGCTGTGCGTGCCGTCGCATCGCCGCGTCGGCACTGCCCTGCCAGCGCAGCTCGGCACGACCCAGCCGCTGCGCTGCCGCGTCGACGCGACCGCCGCGGGCCGCAACCAGCCGCTGCTGCAATCGGTCGAGCTGGCGATGCTGCATCTGCAACCGCTGCCCGGGCCGCGCAAGCCGCAGCGCGTGCGAGTCGACGCGCTGGGCGTGGCCGTCGAGGATCTGACGCAGGCGCCGCTGCAACAAGGCGGCAAGCACCCCGAGCCGCTCCTGACAGCTGCTCGTCGCCGGCGCTGCGAGTTCTGCCGCAGCGGTCGGCGTCGGCGCCCGCAGATCGGCCGCATAGTCGGCGAGCGTCGTGTCGGTTTCATGGCCGATGCCACTGATCACCGGAATCGGACTGGAGGCGATTGCGCGGACGACGCGCTCGTCGTTGAAGGCCCAGAGGTCCTCGAGCGAACCGCCACCGCGGCAGACCAGCAGCGTGTCGACCTCGGCGCGCTGCCCGGCCAGGGCGATTGCATCCGCCAGGCTTTGCGCAGCGCCCGCGCCTTGCACCGCACTCGGATAGACGACCACTGCCACGTGGGGCGAGCGCCGCGCCAGTGCGCTGACCACATCGTGCAGCGCCGCAGCGCCGAGCGAGGTGACGATGCCGACACGTCGCGGGAACTCGACCAGCGGGCGCTTGCGGGCCGCATCGAACAGCCCTTCGGCCTGCAGCCGCGCCTTGAGACGCAGGAAGTGCTCGAGCAATGCGCCCGCGCCGGCCTGCTGCATCGATTCGACGATGAACTGCAACTCGCCTCGCGGCGCGAAGATGCCCAGCCGGCCGCGCAGTTCGACCGACTGACCGTCGGCCGGAATGAAGCCCAGCAGCGATGCGGCGCGTCGGAACATGGCACAGCGCAACGCCGCCTCGGCGCCACCCCCGTCCTTCAGGCTGAAGTAGCAGTGGCCGCTGCCCGCGCGCGAGAAGCCCGAAATCTCGCCACGGACCGTGCAGACCGAAAACTGTTCAACGATGGTTTCGCCGAGTGCTTGCAGCAGCGTCGCAACGCTCCAGACCGGCCGCCCGGCCGGGGCGCGATCGCCAGCGAAGGTATGCGTCAGCAAGGGGTCCGGCCCCGGTAACACGCCCCGCCGCGGCCCCCGTGAAGCCTGTCGATGGCCGAGAACTCCACAGCGACGGGGAAGCGACGTACCGGGCGTACGCCCGGTGTCACGTCGCTGTCATATACACCCAAGTCATTGATTTGCATAAGTCTTCACGGGTGCTCAAAGAAGAAGCATTTTGTTGCCGGCCCTGCAATTTCCAGCACTTGGGGATGCTTCTCAGGCGTTGCCCACAAAGTTATCCACAGAGACGGTGGATCGCCGGAGGGCTCGCCGCAAGCCCTGCCGGGTTGCTCCCGGGAGGCTGCTCGGGCAGGCCGCCTGGCACGCGATAATCGCGATCCGCTGCGAACCGATCTGCGAAAGAGACCCCTTGTTTTCGATCATACAAGCCGCTGGCTGGCCGATCTGGCCGCTCATCCTGTGCTCGATCGCTGCGCTGGCGCTGGTCATCGAACGGCTGCTCAGCCTGCGTTCGGCACGCGTCTGCCCGGCCCGCCTCGTCGACGAGGTGATCCAGGTGACGCAGGCCGGGCTGCCCAGCCCGGACGTGGTGGGCAAGCTGGCGTCGACGTCGGTGCTGGGCGGCGTTCTGGCCAGCGGCTTGCGGGCCGTGCATGCCGAGCCGAACGTCGGCGAGGAGGCGCTGCGCAGCGCCCTCGAACTGGCCGGCCGCGGCGCCGTCCACCAGCTCGAGCGCTTTCTCAACACCCTCGGCACGATCGCGTCGGCGGCGCCGCTGCTCGGGCTGCTCGGCACGGTCATCGGAATGATCGAGATCTTCGGCTCGCAGGCGCCGACTGGCGCCAACAACCCGGCGCTGCTCGCGCACGGCATCTCGATCGCGCTCTACAACACCGCCTTCGGCCTGATCGTCGCAATCCCGACCCTGATGTTCTATCGCTACTTCCGCGGCCAGGTCGACAGCTACACGGTCCACCTCGAGCAGGCCAGCGAGCGCCTGCTGCCGCATCTGCTTCGGCTGACGCGCGGCCGGCCGTGAACCCGAAGCACAGGGCCCAGCCATGCGGATGAACTTTCGCCTGCGGCGCGCTGACGAGCCGGAGATCAACCTGATTCCGTTCATCGACGTGCTGCTGGTCGTGCTGATCTTCCTGATGCTGACGACGACCTACTCGCGCTTTGCCGAACTGCAGATCACGCTGCCGGTGGCCAATGCAGAAAAGCCGAAGGATCGCCCGCGGGAAATCAGCGTTGCGATCACCTCCGACGGGCTGTATGCCGTCGACCGAAAGCCGGTCGACGGGCGCAGCGTCGACGGCCTCGCCGCCGCCATGCTGGTCGCCGCCGCCGGCTCCGCCGACGCGATGATCGTGATTGCCGCCGATGCCACCGCACCGCACCAGTCGGTGATCAACGTGATGGACGCGGCGCGTCGTGCCAATCTGCCGCGGTTGACCTTTGCGACGATGCGCTCGGCGGGCAGCGGTCGCTAGGGACCGGTGGGCCGGGCGGCGCGAATCGAGGCTCGCCTGCAGCAGGCCTGGCTGGGGCGCGGTTGGCTGGCTCGGACGCTCTGGCCGCTGTCGTGCGTCTTCGGTGTGGTCGCTGCGGCGCGAAGGCAGTGGCTGTGCAGCGGCAGGCGCCGCACTGCGGCACTGCCGGTACCGGTCATCGTGGTCGGCAACCTGATCGCCGGCGGTGCCGGCAAGACCCCCAGCGTGCTGGCGCTGGTCGAACTGCTGCGGCGCCATGGCTACACACCCGGGATCGTTTCGCGCGGCTACGGACGCCGCTCGACCGCGGTTCACGAGGTCTCGCCGCAGGATTCGCCCGAGGACGCCGGTGACGAGCCGCTGCTGCTGCGCATTCGCGCCGGCGTGCCGGTGGTGGTCGGCCGCGACCGGGCGGACGCCGCGCGGCACTTGCTGCGTCGCCATCCGCAGGTCGACGTGCTGGTCAGCGACGACGGGCTGCAGCACCGGCGACTGCACCGCGACCTGCAGCTGATCGTCTTCGACGAACGCGGCGCCGGCAACGGCTGGCTGCTCCCGGCGGGCCCGCTTCGCGAGCCCCTTCCCGACCCGGCCGCACTCGACGCGGGAATCCGCAGCTGGGTCGTCTACAACGCCGAGCAGCCGACCACGCCGCTGTCCGGCACCTGCGTGCGCCGCCGGCTGGGCGCGCCGGTCCCGCTCGCCGACTGGTGGCATGGCGACCGCAGCAGCACCGCAGACTGGCGCCGCTGGTCGGGCAGGCCGCTCGTCGCAGCGGCCGGCATTGCCCGCCCGGAGCGCTTCTTTGCCATGCTGCGTGCCCAGGGCCTGCAGTTCGAGGCCTTCGCCCTGCCTGACCACGATCCCTGGCTGCAGCTTCCCTGGCCCGCGGCGATCGCCGACGCCATCGTCAGCGAGAAGGACGCCATCAAGCTGCAACCCGAGCGGGTCGGCGCCACCCGGGTCTGGGTGGCGCCGCTAGACTTTCAGTTCGACGCTGCGCTCGAACACGAACTGCTCGAGGCCCTCGGCGCCATTGCACGCGCGCGGCAACTGCCGCGGCACCACACCGAACAGGAAATCGATGGACACCCGACTGCTTGAGTTGCTCGTCTGCCCGATCTGCAAGGGCCCGCTCGAACACCGGCGGCCGCCGCAGCAGCCGCAGCACGAGCTGGTCTGCCGCGCCGACCGCCTCGGCTTCCCGGTGCGCGACGGCATTCCGGTGATGCTGGAAAGCGAAGCGCGGTCGGTCGAGCCCGCCGCTGCGACAACGCCGGCGCTGTCGACACTGGACGCGGGAAGGTGAGCGCGCCTGCTGCGCCGCGGGGCACGGCCTGGCAGCGGCGGGCGGACCGCCGCTGCACGGCGCCGGGGTTCGACCGGTGACCTTCAGCGTCCTGATTCCTGCAAGGCTGGCGTCGACCCGCCTGCCACGCAAGCCGCTGGCCGACATTGCCGGGCTGCCGATGATCGTGCGCGTCGCGCAGCGCGCGGCACAGTCCGGCGCCGCGCAGGTCGTCGTCGCGGCGGATCATCCGGACATCCTCGCGGCTTGCGCTGCGCATGGCGTGCGCGCCCTGGCGACGCGCGACGACCATGTCAACGGCAGCGACCGCCTGGCCGAAGCCTGCGTCGCGCTCGGCCTCGATGGCGACCACACCGTCGTCAACGTCCAGGGCGACGAGCCGCTGATCGAGCCGGCGCTGATCGATGCCTGCGCAGCGTGTCTGCAAAGCCAGCCCGACTGCGCGATGAGCACCGCGGCGTATCCGGTCGGCACGGCCGCCGAGTTGCTCGACCCGAACGTCGTCAAGGTCGTCTGCGATGCCCACGGCCGGGCGATGTACTTCTCGCGTGCCCCGATTCCCTGGTGGCGTGAAGGCTATGCCGGCGGGGTCCAGCAACTGACGGAACCGCCACCGCTGCGCCATGTCGGCATCTATGCCTACCGGGCCGGCTTTCTGCGGCGGTACCCGACCCTGGTGCCGAGCCCGCTCGAAGGGCTCGAATCGCTCGAACAGCTGAGGGTGCTCTGGCATGGGGAGCGCATTGCCGTCCATCGCAGTGCCAGCGTCCCGGCCGGTGGCGTCGACACGGCAAGCGACCTGCAGCGCGTGCGGGCACTCTTCGACTGAGCCCGCCGCATCGTCGATGCTATTCTCGCCCCCGACCCGAGGGGGCGCCGCCCATCCGAGTACACGGGACACCATCAAAAAGAAGGAGGAGACGATGCGACTGATCCTGTTGGGAGCGCCGGGCGCCGGCAAGGGCACACAGGCGGCATTCATCTGCCGCAAGTTCGGCATTCCGCAAATTTCGACCGGCGACATGCTTCGCGCGGCCGTCAAGGCGGGCACACCGCTCGGAAAACAGGCCAAGCAGGTGATGGACGCTGGCGGACTGGTCAGCGACGACATCATCATCGGCCTTGTCAAGGAGCGGCTCACCCAGCCGGATTGCGCCGGTGGCTTCCTCTTCGATGGCTTTCCGCGCACCATTCCGCAGGCCGAAGCCATGCGCAGTGCCGGCGTCAAGCTCGACGCGGTGCTCGAGATCGACGTGCCCGACGAATCGATCATCGAGCGCATGAGCGGACGCCGGGTTCATTCGGCGTCGGGTCGCACCTACCACGTGCACTTCAATCCGCCGAAGGTCGAAGGCAGGGACGACGCCACCGGCGAGGAACTGATCCAGCGCGACGACGACCAGGAAGCGACGGTGCGCAAGCGCTTGCAGGTCTATCAGGAGCAGACGCGTCCGTTGGTTTCCTATTACGCCGACTGGGCGGCGACCGGTGACCCGGCCGCGCCACGCTACTGCCGCATCGACGGCAGCGGCAGCGTCGACGACATCACCAACCGGGCCCTCGCAGCGCTGGGCTGAGCCGCCCTCGCGGCCGCGCCGCGTAGGCGGGTGGCTACTCGACGCGAAAAGCGAACTCCTGCACGGCGATGACTTCGTCGGCGCCGGAGACGCAGCGGTACTGCAGCATGGCCGCCCGCACGGCGGCGTGGAAGATGCGTGGTCCCGACAGGACGGTCACCTCGACGACCGCACCGTTGCGGATCACCGCCTGCGCCCGCACGACCCCACCGAGACCTTCCTGAAGCGCGCGACGGGGCATCTCGGGCTGAACCTGCGTGGGACAGGCCACGCCGATTTCGCTGCGCCCCGCTGTGGCGCGCGGCGGCGCCGGTGGGGGTGACGCTGGCGCGGGCGGCCCCGGCGTGGCGGGGGCAGGCACGACCGGAGCGGGTGCGGGCGCCGGGGACGGGACCACAGGCAGCGCCGGAGCGGTTGGCGCGACGGGCTGCGCAACCGCGGGTGCGGTTGCGTCGATTTTTGGCTGGGGCGCCCGGGGCAGCGCGGTCGCGGGTCGCGGTGATGGCACGGGAGGCGGCACGGGGCGGCGCTCCTGTGGGGGCCGCGGCTCGGCCGGCGGCGGTGGCGGGACAGCGGGTGCCGGCGGCGGCAGCCTGATCTGCTGGATCAAGATCGGTTCGGGCGTCGGCTGCAGCGCGGGGCGCTGCGTCGCATCGAGCAGCGCCAGTCCGACCACCGCGTGCAGGCCGACAACCGCCGCCGTCGCCATCCAACGGCTGCCCCGCTGCGGCGGGTCGAAGTCGCTGCGCCAGCGCGGCAGCGCCGCCGCGGCGACCCTGCCCTGCGCCTGCGTCCAGCGTCGCCGTCGTTGTCACTCGAACTGCTCGTCGCCGAGCATCGTCACCTGCCGCAGTCCATGCCGGCGGGTCGCGGCGAGCACTTCGGCGACCGCGCCATAGCGTGCACGCGCATCAGGCCGAAGCTGCAACTCGGGACGGGGCTGCTGCGCTGCCAGTTCGCGCAAGCGGGCGTCCAGCGCGGCCGGATCGACCAGCTCGACACCCTGCCAGCGGATGCGGCTCGCGGCGTCGACATCGATGCGCACCGGCAGCGCCGGCTCGGCGGTGCTGCGGCCCGCCGGCGTCGACAGATCGAGCGCATGCAGCTGGATCGGGATGGTGATGATCAGCATGATCAACAGCACCAGCATCACGTCGATCAGCGGCGTGGTGTTGATGTCGCAAAGCAGTTCGGGCTCGGCGCCTGAATCGATGGGACCGACGCTCATGCTCAGCTGCCCTGTGCCTTCGGCTGGGTGATCAGCGACACATTCTGCAGGCCCGCCTTGCGGCAGGCTGCGAGCACCCGTCCCACGCCGCCATAGGCGGCGTCGAGGTCGCCGCGCAGTTGCACCGCCGGCTGGGGACTTGCCGCCGCGGCCTGCTGCAACCGTGCCAGCAACTGGCGTGGGTCCACCGGCGTATCGCGCCAGTAGACGACCCCCTGCCGGTCGACGGCGATCACCACCTGGGCCAGCGCTGCCGAAAATGGCTCGGCCTGCTCCTTCGGCAGCTGCACCGGCACGGTGTGCGTGACCACCGGGATGGTGATCAGGAAGATGATGAGCAGCACCAGCATCACATCGACCAGCGGCGTGGTGTTGATCGTGGCGATGACTTCGTCATCGTCGCCGGCGGCAGGCCCGACGCTCAGCGCCATGCTGCGCCTCCTGCGACACCGGGGCGCATCAGCCCTTCCCGGAGGTGGCGAGGATCACCGCATGCAGGTCGCCGCCGAAGCCGCGCACCTCGTCCATCAGCCGCTTGTTGCGGCGCACCAGCCAGTTGTAGCCGAGCACCGCGGGCACGGCGACCGCCAGGCCGATGGCGGTCATGATCAGCGCCTCGCCGACCGGGCCTGCGACCTTGTCGATCGACGCCTGCCCGGCGACGCCAATGGCCGTCAGCGCGTGGTAGATGCCCCAGACGGTGCCGAACAGGCCGACGAACGGCGCCGTCGAACCCACGGTCGCGAGCAGCGCCAGGCCGTTCTGCAGGCGACTTTGCACGCGCTCGATCGCGCGCTGGATGCTCATGGTCACCCAGTCGTTCAGCGCCACGTGCTCGAACAGGCCGCTGTGCTTGCTGGTGGCCTCGACGCCGGCGTCGGCAATGAAGCGGAACGGACTGGTCGCGTCGAGCGTGCGGGCGCCCTCCTGCACCGAGCCGGCGCTCCAGAACGACGCCCGCGCCGCACGCGCCTGCCGGTTCATCCGCGCCTGCTCGACGAGCTTGACCACGGTGACATACCAGCTGCCGGCGCTCATGGCCACGAGCATCAGCACCACGCCCTTGCTGACCAGGTCGCCGCCACGCCAGAGCGCCGCCAGCCCGTACGGATTGGCCACCGGCTCCGCGGAAAACGCGGCCCCCGCCCAGCCGAGCAGCGCCAGCAACAGGGCAGCAGGCGCTGCCCGCCGCATCAGCGATGGCGCGCAAACGCGCAACGAACAAGATCCCGAGGACATCTGCATTCCGCTCCGCCACGCCGTCCGGCCGATCGACCGGTTTGCGGCGGCGCGATTCTGCATCAGCCGCTCGAACACCCTACCAGCCGATCAGCGCCTCGCGGCCGTCGACCAGCAACTGCACCCGGCGGCCTACCGGCAGCATCAGCTTGGTCGGGACATGGCCGAACGGCAGGCCGACGAGGATCGGCGTCGCACAACACGCGCGCAGATGCTCGATAACCGACGCCAGCCCGTAGCCACGGTCGAGCGGCGATTTGCCCATGGCTGTGAAGCTGCCAAGCAGGATTGCTTTCTGCGCATCGAGCACGCCGGCCTGATGCAGCTGCAGCAGCGCGCGTTCGATTCGGTAGGGATGCTCGTTGACATCTTCGAGAAACAGAACGCCGCCGCGGATCAGCCGTGACGCCGGCCAATGGCGGGTGCCGAGTAGCGAGGCCACCAGACACAGGTTGCCGCCCCAGAGCAGGCCGCGGACGTCCAGGCCGTCGAAGCGCGGCGCGCCGCGCAGGTCGGACCGCTCGCGAAAGCCCACCGCCTCGAGCTCGCCACCCAGCGCCTCGGTGAAGCAGGCCTGCGTTACCTCGTCGACGCCGCCGTCGGCGTCGCTGCGGCCGAAGTCGCCGCAGGCCATCGGTCCGGCCCAGCTGTGGCCCGCGGCGCCGAGGTGCGTCAGCAGGCCGAGCTGAAGCAGCGTCAGGTCGCTGTGGCCGACCCAGCGCGTGCCGCGCTCGATGCTGCGGCCGAGCAGCGGCCAGTCGATGCGGTCGAGCAGGCGCGCAAGGCCATAGCCGCCGCGGCTGGCCAGCGCCACGTCGGGCGCGGCGGCGGCCACCCGCTGCAAGGCGCCCAGCCGGATGGCGTCGTCGCCGGCAAAGCGCTGATGCCTTGCGAGCGCTGCTTCATCGAGTTCAACCTCGAAACCCATGGCGGCCAGGCGCCGCGCTGCCAATTGCAGCGGCTGGCGGCGCTGTACCAGACCCGACGGCGAATAAAGGTGCAGCGTGCCGCCAGAGGCGTGGTCGTGCCCGCAGTCGTCGCCAGCGCCAGCTGGATGCGCATGATCGGCGTGGCCCGCGTGGTCGGCATGCGGCGCCGCATTCACCTGCCGCCCTTTGCCCTTCAAAACAATCCCCCACCGCCAGTGACCGAATCGAGCGCTACGAGCTCGGAAGCTTCGCCGGTGGGGATCGCCGCCGCGGTCGCTCGGCGGTGGCGATCACGGTAGAGCGCGCGACGCTCGACAAAGAAGCTGCGCAACAAGTCGCTGCATTCGTCGGCCAGCACACCGGGCTGAACCCGGGTGCGATGGTTCAGCGCCTTCTCGGCAAACAGGTCGACCACCGAGCCGGCGGCGCCCGTTTTCGGGTCGTTGCAGCCATAGACCACCCGGCCGATGCGCGCATGCAGCAGCGCCATCGCACACATCGCGCAGGGCTCGAGCGTGACCACCAGTTCGCATTCGGGCAGCCGGTAGTTGCCGAGCAGATGCGCCGCATGGCGCAGCGCAACGATCTCCGCATGCGCCGTCGGGTCGTGGTCGGTGATCGGCCGGTTGTAGCCGGTGGCAATCACCTGGCCGTGGCGCAGGATGACCGCGCCGACCGGCACTTCTCCCACCAGCCAGGCATTGCGCGCCTGGTCGAGTGCGATCCGCATCGCCTGGGCATCGGCGGGGGTTGCAACGAAATCGGCGGCCACGAACGGGACCTGGGAGCTTGCTTGCATCGCGCAGATTGTGCGGGTCGGCAGGCTGGCACGTCGGCTTCCGTGTCCGGCAGTCCGGACAACTCAGCTCGCAAATGCCGTGCGTCGCACCCGGCGCACATTGAAAGCCGTGGCAATCAGCAGCAACTGGACCCCGGCAATGCCCAGCCAGACGTCACCGGGCCGCTGCAGGTCCATCAACGTGCCGAACGCCAGGGGTGCCAGCGCCTGGCCGATGTCGAGGCCTGAATAGACGACGCCGTAAACCCGTCCGGTGGCGTTGTCGGGCGCCGAGCGCTTCACGATCAGGTCGCGAGACGGGCCGGCTATTCCCGAGGCGAAACCCATTGCGCCGAAAAGCAGCGGCACGACGGCGGCACTCAGGTCGGCGAGTGCCATCGTCAGTGCGATCGTCGCCGCGGCCGCAAACGCCACACCGACAATTCGCTCGCAGCGCGCCGGATCGGCCGCCAGGAAGCCGCCAAGCACCATGCCACCGGCGCTCGCGACCATGTAGACCGTCAGACACACCGCCGCCACCGCCACCGGCACGCCGTGCAGCTGGCGCGCGGCTTCGGGAGCAAAGGCCTGTATGCCGCTGAGCACGATGGCAAACAGCAGGAAGAAACCGAAGCAGACCCACACCGCCGGAATCGCCAGGAAGTCGAACGGCCGATCGGCGGGCGCCGCTGTGACACTGCCGCTCGGCGCCGGTGGGACCTCGGCCGCGAGCGACAGCTGGGCGCGATTCAGCCACAGCACGCCCAGCACTAAGAAGGCCAGCACACCGGCTGCAGCCAGCGCGGTTCGCCAGGAATAAGCCACCGCCAGCGGCACCAGCATCGCCGGCGCCAGCGCCCAGCCAAGGCTGCCCGTGATGCCATGCACGCTGAAGGCGTGGCCCAGTCGGGCACGGTCGACCTTCCGGTTGAGCAAGGTGAAGTCGACCGGATGGAAAACCCCGTTACCGATACCGGCGAGTACCGAGCAAAGTGCCAGCGCCGCGTAACTCGGGCTTGCCGCGTAGCCGAAGGCAGCCGCGCCGAGGATCGCCAGACCGGCGAGCAGCACCGGCCACGGGCCGATACGGTCGACCAAGAAGCCGGCGGCGGCCTGGACGGCACACGAGGTGACGAAGAAGATCGTCATCAGCAGCCCGAGCTCGGCATAGCTCACGCCGAATTCGGTCTTCAGCCATGGGAACAGCGGTGCGAGCAGCAGCTGACTGAAATGACTGACCGAGTGTGCCAACCCCACCAGACCGATGGTCTGGGCGTCGCGACGCAGTGTGGTGGCAGGCAGCGGTGCGGTGGTGGAGATCATCGGCGCCTCTCGATGCGGCAGCAACGGAAGCGTGATTGGACCAGAGCTGCCCGACTTTTGCCGGCCGACGTGAAACGGCCCCGCACTGCGGGGCCGTTTCACTGGGAGCGACGGGCGCCGCCGGTCGGCCGGCAGCTCCGTTTCAGTGGACCACCCGACCGAAGCGGAACTCGCCGCCTTCGACATCCACTGGAATCACGTCTTTCGGCCCGAACTTGCCTTCGAGGATCAGCTTCGCCACCGGGTTTTCGATGCGCTGCTGGATTGCCCGCTTCAGCGGCCGCGCACCGAACACCGGGTCGAAGCCGGCCTTGGCCAGCTCCGCCAGCGCCGGCGCCGAGACATCGAGCTTCATGTCCATCTTCTCGAGCCGTGTTTCCAGAATCTTCAGCTGGATCCGCGCGATCGACTCGATGTGCGTCGCGTCGAGCGCATGGAACACCACCGTCTCGTCGATCCGGTTGAGAAACTCGGGGCGGAAGTGCTGCTTGACCTCGCCCCAGACCGCGTCACGGATCGACTCGCTGTCCTGCCCGGCCATCTGCATGATGAGGTGCGAGCCGAGGTTGCTGGTCATCACGATGACGGTGTTCTTGAAGTCGACGGTGCGCCCCTGCCCGTCGGTGAGGCGGCCATCGTCGAGCACCTGCAGCAGCACGTTGAACACGTCCGGGTGCGCCTTCTCGACCTCGTCGAGCAACAGCACGGCGTAGGGCTTGCGGCGCACCGCCTCGGTCAGGTAGCCGCCCTCGTCGTAACCGACATAGCCGGGGGGCGCGCCGATCAGTCGGCTGACCGAGTGCTTTTCCATGTACTCGGACATGTCGATGCGGATCAGGTGCTCTTCGCTGTCGAACAGGAACCCGGCGAGCGCCTTGCACAGCTCGGTCTTGCCGACGCCGGTGGGCCCCAGGAACAGGAACGAGCCGGTCGGCCGGTTCGGGTCCGAGAGGCCCGAGCGCGAGCGGCGGATCGCGTTGGCGACCGCGAGGATCGCCTCGTCCTGACCGACGACCCGGTCGTGCAGTTTCGTCTCCATCTGCAGCAGCTTGTCGCGTTCGCCCTGCATCAGCTTGGACACGGGAATACCGGTCGCCCGGGCGACCACCTCCGCGATCTCCTCGGCGCCGACCATCGTGCGCAGCAACTGGCGCGGACCGTCCTTGTTGGCCGACTTGCCCTGCTCCTTCGCTTGCGCATCCTTGAGCTTCTTCTCGAGCTCGGGCAGCCTTCCGTACTGCATCTCGGCGACCCGGTTGAAGTCGCCCTTGCGCGTCGCCTCCTCGATCTGATGGCGCATGCGGTCGATCTCTTCCTTGATCTGCGCCGAGCCCTGCGCGGTGGCCTTCTCCGACTTCCAGATTTCCTCCAGGTCGGCGGCTTCGCGCTGCAGCCTGGCGATCTCGGCCTCGATCAGCTCGAAGCGCCTTTGCGACGCCTCGTCCTTCTCGCGGCGCACCGCCTCGCGCTCGATCTGCAGCTGGATCAGCCGCCGGTCGAGCCGGTCGATGACTTCGGGCTTCGAATCGATCTCGATCTTGACTTTCGCCGCCGCCTCGTCGATCAGGTCGATCGCCTTGTCGGGCAGGAAGCGGTCGGTGATGTAGCGGTGGCTCAGCTCGGCGGCTGCCACGATCGCCGGGTCGGTGATCTCGACACCGTGATGGACTTCGTACTTCTCCTGCAGGCCGCGCAGGATGGCGATCGTCGCCTCGACCGTCGGCTCGCCGACAAGGATGCGCTGGAAGCGCCGCTCGAGCGCCGCATCCTTCTCGATGTACTTGCGGTATTCGTCGAGCGTCGTCGCGCCGATGCAGTGCAGCTCGCCGCGCGCCAGCGCCGGCTTGAGCATGTTGCCGGCGTCGATCGCGCCCTCGGCCTTGCCGGCGCCGACCATCGTATGGATCTCGTCGATGAAGACGATCGTCTGGCCTTCGTCCTGGGCGACTTCCTTGAGAACCGACTTGAGGCGCTCCTCGAACTCGCCGCGGAACTTGGCCCCGGCCAGCAGCAGTGCCATGTCGAGCACCAGCACCCGCTTGTTCTTCAGCGAATCCGGCACTTCGCCGGCGACGATGCGCTGTGCCAGGCCCTCGACGATGGCGGTCTTGCCGACGCCCGGCTCGCCGATCAGCACCGGGTTGTTCTTGGTGCGCCGCTGCAGCACCTGGATCGCACGGCGAATTTCGTCGTCACGGCCGATCACCGGGTCGAGCTTGCCGAGCCGGGCGCGCTCGGTGAGGTCGAGCGTGTACTTTTTCAGCGCCTCGCGCTGCCCCTCGGACTCGGCCGAGTCGACCTTCTGGCCACCGCGGACGGCCTCGATCGCCGCCGTCAGCGTCTTGCGGTTCAACCCGTGGTCGCGCAGCATGGCGCCGAGCGCGTGCTTGCTGTCCGCCAGGGCGAGCAGGAAGACCTCGCTGGCGATGAACTGGTCGCCCAGCTTGCTGGCTTCCTTCTCGGTCGCCTGCAACAGGCCGACCAGGTCGCGGCCCGGCTGCACCTGCTCGCCGCCTTCGACCTGCGGCAGACGCTCGATCTGCTCGTCGATGGCCGATTGCAGCTTGGCCGTGTTCACGCCGGCGCGGGCGAGCAGCGCCTTGGGCCCGTCCTCCTGCGCCAGCATGGCGTGCAACAGGTGCGCGGGCTCGATGTAGGGATGGCTGGTGGTGACGGCGAGGCTCTGTGCCTCGGCGAGCGCTTCCTGGAACTTGCTGGTGAGTTTGTCGATTCGCATGGCTGAATCCTCCGATTGACCCGCATGTCGGGGAAAAGGCAGCAAATTCAAGCCGGTGCGGCGCTGCGCAGGGGGAACGGCAATGGCCGGGCGGGCAGCGCCTGCGGACCGGCCCGTGCGACGCTCAGCCCACCGTCGGCAAGGTGCTCAGCGAGGCAGAGGCCCGGCAAGCCACTGAATCAGCAGCCAGCCGGCGGCCACACCGGCGAGCGACAGCACCCAGTGCGCGGCGGTGTGCAGCAGCGCCAGGGCGATCGCACCGCGCTGCAGCAGGCCAAAGGCTTCCACCGAAAAGGCCGAGAAGGTCGTCAGCGCACCGAGAAAACCGGTGACCAGCAAAAGCCTCAGCCATTCGTTCGGGTGAAGCGCCAGCCAGCCGGCGGCAAGCCCGATACCCAGGCCACCCACCGCATTCACTGCCAGCGTGCCGAGGGGAAAGCAGCCCCAGAGCGGGTTCAGCCAGACCGTCACGCTCCAGCGCAACAACGCACCGGTGGCCGCACCGATGACAACGGCCACCGCCTGTGCGGCGAGCCCGCTCATGCGCGAGCAAATCCAGCGTTCAGCTGCCGCGTCCCCCGGCGCCGCGCTCGACAGCCACCGCGTCGGCGCCTGCCGCCGCCTGCGATGCGCTGCCGCGCCAAAAGCCCCAACGCTGCGCCGCCGCGTCGTCGGCGACCCGCGCATCGACCCAGCGGGCACCTTCGGGCGTCTGCTCGTGTTTCCAGAACGGCGCCTGCGTCTTCAGGTAGTCCATCAGGAACTCGCAGGCCTGAAAGGCCGCGCCCCGATGCGGCGCGCTCACTGCCACGAAAACGATCTGCTCGAGCGGCTGCAACGGCCCGACGCGGTGCACGACGCGTGCGCTGCACACGTCGAAGCGTTGCAGCGCCTCGTCGATCATCGCTTCGATGGCGCGCTCGGTCATGCCGGGGTAGTGCTCGAGCGTCAGCTGGCTCACCGCCGAGCCGTCGTTGCGGTTGCGCACGATGCCGACGAAGCTGACGACGGCGCCGACTTGCGCGTCCGCGCCACGCAGCGCAGCCGTCTCGGCAGCCAGGTCGAAATCGGCTTGCTGGACCCGCACCCGTGGCGCCGTGGCCGCGACCACCTGCATGCGTTCAGCCGCCGGTCACGGGGGGAAAGAAGGCAACCTCGGCATCGTTGCCGACCAGCGCCGACTCGTCGCACAGCACCTGGTCGAGCGCAACGCGCAAGGTGCGGTCGCGGCCCAGCACCTTCGCATGGGTCTCGCTGGCCATTGCCAGCCGGTTGCGCAGCTCGCCGATGGTGATCGGCTCGGGCATGTCGAAGGGCTCGCCCTCGCCGAGAGCCTCCCGGATCGAAGCGAAATAGCGCACCTGAACGGTCATTTGAGCAGCTCCGCAAAAGGGAGAAAGCGGACGGGGTCGCCGCGGGCGATCGGCTGCCCGGGTGGATTGTCGACCAGCCCGTCGGCCCAGACGGTCGAGGTCAGCACCGCCGAACCCTGGTGGCGGAAGAGTTCGAGCGTGCCGCCGTCGCCGACTCGCGCACGCAGGAACTCGCGCCGGCGATCGGGCCGCGGCCAATCGAAACCGGCGGGGAGCATCAACGCCCGCGGCCGCAGCTCGCTTGCGCCCTGCAGCCGCAGCAGCAGCGGCCGCACGGCCATCAGGAAGGTGACGAACGACGACACCGGGTTGCCGGGCAAGCCGACGAACGGCGTTTCGCCGCCGTCGCGGCGCACCGCCCCGAAAGCCAGCGGTTTGCCGGGCTTCATGGCGATCTGCCAGAGATCGAGGCGGCCTTCGGCTTCGACCGCCGGGCGAAGGTGGTCTTCCTCGCCGACCGAGACGCCGCCGCTGCTGACGATCAGCTCGCTCGACGCCGCCGCACGACGCAGCGCCTCGCGGGTCGCGTCGAGCCGGTCGGAGACGATGCCGAGGTCGATGCACACCCCGCCGAAGGCTTCGACCAGGCCGCGCAACAGGTAGCGGTTCGAGTTGTAGATGGCGCCCGGCGGCAACGGCTCGCCGGGCATCACCAGCTCGTCGCCGGTGGAGAAGATCGCCACCCGTGGCCGGCGCGCCACCGACAGCTCCGCAGCGCCGACCGAAGCGGCCAGGCCGAGCGCCTGCGGCGTCAAGCGCAGCCCGGCGGTGAGCACCCGGTCACCGACCGACACGTCCTCGCCGCGCCGGCGAATCGCCAGGCCCGGGCCCGGAACGATGCCGATGCGCACCTGGCCGCCGTCCAGCGGCTCGCAGTGCTCCTGCATCACCACCGCATCGGCGCCCGGGGGAATCTGCGCCCCGGTGAAGATGCGCGCAGCGCTGCCCGGCGCCAGCGGCCCGCCCGGCGCACCCGCGGGTATGCGCTGGCTAACCGGCAGCACCGACCCGGCGGCGGGGAGATCGGCGCTGCGCACGGCGTAGCCGTCCATCTCGCTGTTGTCCTCGGGCGGCACGGCGAGCGGCGAAACCACATCCGCCGCCAGCACCCGGCCCAGCGCGGCTTCGGTGCGGACGCACTCGGCGGCTTCGCGAGCCGGCGGGCCAACCGCGGCAAGCAGGCGTTCGAGCGCATCGTCTAGCGGCATCAATGCCGGTCGCGACGCAGCGGCAGGGGTGACGGGCGCAGTGGGTTCAGACGCCATGGCCGCAGGGCATCGCAGGATGCTTCCGGGTAGTTTGGCCGTGCTCGTGGCGCACGTCAGGTGGCGCTGAACTCGCCATGCGTCGCCAGGTACGACTTGACCGCGGCCACATCGGCGGGCAGCTGCTCGAAACGCCGCGGCAGCGATTCGAGCCCGCGCAGCGCCACCGGCATGTCCGGCTCGCGTCCCGTCGCTTCGACGATCGTCGCGGCGAACTTCGCCGGCTGCGCCGTCTCCAGCACGATCATCGGCACACCCGGCTCGCGATGCTGGCGCGCCACCTTCAGGCCGTCGGCGGTGTGGGTGTCGATCATCGTGCCGCAGCGGTGCCAGGCGTCGCGGATGGTCGCCAGCCGATCGTCATGCGTGCTGTGTCCGGAAACGAAGCCGAACTCGGCGATGCGCGCGCACTCCGGCGGCGGCAAGGTGAAGGCGCCGCGCAAGGCCAGTTCGTCGCCGAACAGCTGGCGGGTCCGCGCCGCATCGCGGCCCAGCAGGTCGAAGACGAAGCGCTCGAAGTTCGACGCCTTCGAAATATCCATCGACGGGCTCGATGTCTCGAGCGTTTCGGCACTGCTGCGCACCCGGTAGACGCCGGTGCGGAAGAACTCGTCGAGGACGTTGTTTTCGTTGGTCGCAAGCACCAGCCGACGAATCGGCAAGCCCATCATCCGCGCCACGTGGCCGGCGCAGATGTTGCCGAAGTTGCCCGACGGCACGGCAAAGCTGACCTGCGCACCCGGCGTGCGCGTCACGCGCAGCCAGCCGGCGAAGTAATAGACCACCTGCGCCAGCAGCCGCGCCCAGTTGATCGAGTTCACCGTGCCGATGCGCAGGCGCCGCTTGAACTCGAGGTCGTTCGACACCGCCTTGACGATGTCCTGGCAGTCGTCGAAGACGCCGTCGACGACCAGGTTGTGGATGTTGGCATCGGGCAGGCTGAACATCTGCGCCTGCTGGAACGGGCTCATCCGGCCGAGCGGGCTGAGCATGAAGACCTGGATGCCCGCCTTGCTGCGCATCGCGTACTCGGCGGCGCTGCCGGTATCGCCCGAAGTGGCGCCGAGGATGTTCAGCGTTTCGCCGCGACGTCCGAGTTCGTACTCGAACAGCGCGCCGAGCAGCTGCATCGCCAGGTCCTTGAAGGCGAGCGTCGGCCCTTCGGACAGGCCCTGCAGCCAGATGCCGTCGTCCAACGGCTTCAGCGGCGTGATTTCCGGCGTGCCGAACACGGCCTCCGAATAGGTGCGGTCGACGATCCGGCGCAGGTCGGCGGGCGGAATGTCGTCGATGTAGAGCGAGAGGATCGCAAAGGCAAGCTCGGCGTACGAGAGGCCACGCCAGCTTTCGAGCGTTGCCGCATCGACCTGCGGATAGCGCTGCGGCAGGTACAGGCCGCCGTCGGGCGCCAGCCCTTCGAGCAGGATGTCGCAGAAGCGGCGACGCGTCGGGTCGCCGCGGGTGCTGAGGTAGTTCACGGATTCGGAAATGAAGTCGGTTGCAGAGAGTCGGCGAGGCGCTGCGTCGCCTCGAGCCGCCACTGATGGTAGTCGAGCCCGGGATAGGCCTTGACAAGCCGCCTGCGGATGCGCAGCGCTTCGTCTGCCGCTGCAGCGCGGCGCTGCGGATCGATTGCGTCCAGAGTGGCGACGCGCTCCAGGCCTACCGCGAGATGGTCGAGCGCCCGCGGCGTCTCCCCGTGCTGTTGCGCCAGTCGTCGGACAAGTTGCAAGCTCTCCCCGTAGGCCGCAGTTGCCGCGTCGAGCCGTCCCTGGGACGCGGCGACATTGCCGACCCGGTTCAGCGAAACGCTGAGATCGCTTAACGCTTGCGGGCTTTCGCCGTGCTCGCGAAGCAGCCGGCGGCACAGTTCGAGGCTCTCGTCGTACGCCCGCGCGGCCGCGTCGAGCCGTCCCTGGGCCTTGGCGACATCGCCGACCTTGTCCAGAGAAACGCTCAGATCGCGCAACGCCTGCGGGCTTTCGCCGTGCTCGCGCAGCAGCCGGCGGCACAGTTCGAGACTCTCGTCGTAGGCCCGCGCCGCCGCGTCGAACCTTCCCTGGGCCTCGGCGACATCGCCGACCTTGTTCAGCGAAATGCTCAGGTCGCGCAACGCCGGCGGGCTTTCGCCGTGCTCGCGCAGCAACCGGCGGCACAGTTCGAGGCTCTCGTCGTAGGCCCGCGCGGCCGCGTCGAGCCTTCCCTGGGCCTCGGCGGCATCGCCGACCCTTTCCAGCGAAACGCTCAGGTCGCGCAATGCCTGCGGGCTTTCGCCGTGCTCGCGCAGCAGCCGGCGGCACAGTTCGAGGCTCTCGTCGTACGCCCGCGCGGCCGCGGCGAGCCGTCCTTGTGCCTTGTCGACCTTGCCGACCCTTTGGAGCACCAGCCCCAGTTCCCGCAGCGACTGCTCGCCGCCGGCCGCCACCCGTTCGCGCGCCCGCTCGAGCAAGTCGTCGGAAACCTCGCGTGCGTCGACGAGCAAAGAGCGCTCGAGCAGCGCATCGACCGCGGCGACACCGTCCCGCAGCGAAAGGCTCTCCGAACCTGGTGCTCCACGCAATGCATTGAGGGCCCGCTTCCACCACGACCCGGCGCCGACCGCGTTTAGCTGCCGCTTCCAGTACGCCAATTCGCGCGGAACGCCTCCGGCGCTCTCCGGCGGTGCAACGGCCTCCGGTCGATCGGCTGCCGGCTCGGCAGCGAAAGGCATTCCGCCGTCGTCGGGCGCGGCCGGCGCAGGCCGCAGCACCGCCGAATGGATCCGCACATGCCAGAGATCGGGCGCCAGGCTCGCCGCCTCGCGTTGCCAGCCGTCGGGCAGCAACACGATGAGGGGGCATCTCACTTCGGCCTCCAGCCGGCTGCGCCGCTCGTTCAGGCGCATCAGCAACTCGCGGCGCGCGTCGTCCCAGCCTCTGTCGCCAAAGCCGCGGGTTGCCTCGAGCCAGAACGGCGCGCAGACCTCGCGGTGTTCGGGCAGATCAGCGGATTCGAAGATTTCGCCGATCGACTTGGCGGCCAGTTCGGCCGGGCTTTCGACCGCGATCACCGTGAGGTGCGCAGTCTTCGCGCGCAGGCTGTCGCGCAGCCGTTCCTTCAGCCGCGCCGCTGCGCGCTCGTCGGCGACGAAGAGGACGAGCCAGCAGAAGCCGCGCGACCTGCCGATCTTGCGCTGCAGCGTCTGCCACTCGCGGTCGAGCGCAGCGTCATCGGCCGGCGCCGGCATCCGGGCTCGGCGGCGACCAGCCGTCGATCAGTTTCCAGAGCAGCGGATTGAGGTCGACCCAATCGGTGCCGTTGCGGTAGTTCAGCACCGCACGGATGTCGAAGAAGCGTGCGGCGACCGGCAGATCACTGCGCTTGGGCAGGTCGACCGTGTTGCGCTCGGCGATGGCCGCAAGCAGCGGGTACTCCTCGCGAACGACCATCTGCTCGAACTCGATGCGGTGCCGGTCGATGACGGTCGCGACGATCTCGTCTTCGGCGCCGATCGGCAGGCGATCGAGCGCGTAATAGGCTTCATTGACCGCGTCGAGCAGCAGGCGTCGCAGCAGCTGGCGGACGTCGCCGCCCGAGGCCAGCACCAGCCTGTCGATCGCCCCGCGGGTCAGCACTTCGCGACAGCGGGCGAAGCGCTTCTCGACCAGGCGAGCCATGGTGTCGAGTCCGTCAGCGCGCGGCTGGCGTCGCGCCTTGGGCGGTGGCTCGCAGACGCGCACCGACGCCAGCATGTACACCGGCACCCGCGCCTTCACATTGCTCAGGTACGGCAGATACGGCGGCACCGAATAGACGACCTGCATTTCGGGCAGGCGCAGCGAGTCGAGGCCGCCGTCGAATACCTGGACGACGCGGTCGAACATCTCGTCGGCGGCGTTGCCGACACCACGGAGCCGCTCCAGCGAATCGACGATCAGCACCACCTTTTGCACGCGCCAGCGCTTGCGCACGACATCGCCCAGGTCGCGAAGGAAGTCTCGGCACTCGGCGATGAAGCGCTCCTTGCGCGCCAGGTCGAAGTCGCGGATGCGCGCGAGCACGCTCTGCTGTCGCTTGCGGAACTCACCCCTGACGCCGAACGCAGTGGCGCCGCTGATCTCGACCTCGCTCTGCAGCCAGACGCCGAAGCGCTGGGCAACGCCTTCGGTCAGGAAGTCCTGCTTCAGCTCGTCTTCGAGGTGGTCGGCAAAGGCGATCGCGGCAACGAGCAACAAGTCGATCAGCTCGATTGGATGGCTGTCGCCGATGTATTCGAGCGCGTCGACCATCACTGCCCGGCAGTGCGAATTGCCGTTAAGCTGGGTCCTCAGACGCTTCAGCTCGGTCGTTTTGCCGGTGCCGCGCTGGCCGCTGAAGTAATACAGACCGCTGCCCTGCGTACTGCGCAGCGTGCGCGCGAGCAACTCGACGACGTCCTCGGCACCCCGACCGTGCAAGTGCGGCACGTAGTACGAGCTCGTCGGATCGAGCGGACCGGGATCGTTGTTGAGGATGCCGAAGAAATCATCCAGGAGAGCGGTCAAGCGTTCGGTGTCGGCCATGACCTTGCTTCGCACGCGGCCGGCCTCAGGCCAGCTCTTCCTTGCGGATCCGGACGATCGGCGCCAGCACCGTCGGCAGCGCCTGCATCTGCGCGATCACCTGGTTCATCGGGCCTTCTGCCGTGTCGTGCGTCAGGATGATGACGTCGGTATGGCTCTCCCCGGCAGGCGCCAGGCTGTTCGGCCGCTGCAGCAGCGCGTCGATCGAGATGCCGTGGTCGGCGAGCAGGCCGGTGATCCGCGCCAGCACGCCGGTCTGGTCGGCCACCTGCAGCCGCAGGTAGTAGGACGTGACGACGTCGTCGATCGGCACGATCGGCGTCGTGGCCAGCGAATCCGGCTGGAAGGCGAGGTGCGGCACACGGTGATGCGGGTCGGCGGCGTGCAGCCGGGTGATGTCGACCAGGTCGGCGATCACCGCCGACGCCGTCGGCTCGGCGCCGGCACCCTTGCCGTAGTAGAGCGTGGTGCCGACGGCATCGGCGTGGACCATGACGGCGTTCATCGCGCCCTCGACGTTGGCGATCAGCCGCTTGGCCGGAATCAGCGTCGGATGCACCCGCAGCTCGATCCCCGCCGCGCGGCGCCGGGTGATGCCGAGCAGCTTGATGCGGTAGCCGAGCTGCTCGGCGTAGCCGATGTCCGCCGCCTGCAGCCCGGTAATGCCTTCGACATGCGCCTTGTCGAACTGCACCGGAATGCCGAAGGCGATGGCGCTCATGATCGTTGCCTTGTGCGCCGCATCCACACCTTCGATGTCGAAGGTCGGATCGGCTTCGGCATAGCCCAGGCGCTGCGCTTCCTTCAGCACGACATCGAAGTCGAGCCCCTTGTCGCGCATTTCCGAAAGGATGAAATTGGTCGTGCCGTTGATGATCCCGGCGATCCATTCGATGCGGTTGGCGGTCAGCCCCTCGCGCAAGGCCTTGATGATCGGGATGCCACCAGCGACCGCCGCCTCGAAAGCCACTGCGACACCCTTCTCGCGCGCCGCCGCGAAGATCTCGGTGCCGTGCACCGCCAGCAGCGCCTTGTTGGCGGTGACCACGTGCTTGCCGGCGGCGATCGCTTCGAGCACCAGGGTGCGGGCGATGCCGTAGCCGCCGATCAGCTCGACGACGATGTCGATCTCGGGGTTGGCGATGACCGCGCGTGCGTCGGCAACGACTTCCGCATGGTCGCCGACGAGCGATCGCGCACGCGCGACGTCGAGGTCGGCAACCATCGTGATGGCGATGTCGCGACCCGCCCGGCGGCGGATTTCCTCGTGATTGCGGCGAAGCACGTCGAAGACGCCGCCGCCGACGGTGCCGATGCCGAGCAGCCCGACCTGGATCGGCTTCATGGTTGCAGAGATCATTGCGAGTGGCGCTTGCGGTAGTGGTCGAGGAAACGGGCGATGCGACCGATCGCCTCGGCAAGGTCGTCGACGCCCGGCAAGAAGACGAGTCGGAAGTGGTCGGGCTGCGGCCAGTTGAAGCCGGTTCCCTGGACGATCAGCACCTTTTCCTCGGCGAGCAACTCGTAGGCGAGTTGCTGGTCGTCGACCACCGGGTACATCCGTGGATCGAGCTTCGGAAACATGTAGAGCGCCGCCTTCGGCTTGACCACGCTCACCCCGGGAATGTCGTTGAGCAAGCGGTAGGCGATGTCGCGCTGGCGGCAGAGGCGCCCGCTCGGCGCCACCAGATCCTGAATGCTCTGATAGCCGCCGAGCGCAGTCTGGATGGCCAGCTGGCCCGGCGTGTTCGAGCACAGCCGCATCGAGGCCAGCATGTTCAGCCCCTCGATGTAGTCGGCCGCATGGCGCTTTTCGCCCGAGACGACCATCCAGCCGGCGCGGTAGCCGCACGAGCGGTAGTTCTTGCTCAGCCCGTTGAAGGTGACGAAGAGCACGTCGTCGGCAAGCGACGCGATGCTGGTGTGCGTTTCGCCGTCGAACAGCGTCTTGTCGTAGATCTCGTCGGCAAAGACGATCAGCTGGTGCTGGCGCGCCACCTCGACCAGCTGCAGCAGCAGTTCGCGCGGATAGAGCGCCCCGGTCGGGTTGTTCGGATTGATGACCACCAGCGCCTTGGTGTTCGGCGTGATCTTGCGGCGGATGTCGTCGACGTCGGGCAGCCAGCCGGAGCCTTCGTCGCAGAGGTAGTGCACCGCCGTGCCACCCGAGAGCGCCACCGCGGCGGTGTAGAGCGGATAGTCGGGCGCTGGGATCAGCACCTCGTCGCCGTCGTTGAGCAGCGCATTGATGCTCATCACGATCAACTCGGAAGCGCCGTTGCCCAGATACACGTCGTCGATCTCGACCCCGGCCACGCCCTGCTGCTGGGTGTAGTGCATCACCGCCTTGCGCGGCGCGAACAGGCCCTTGCTGTCGGTGTAGCCGGCGGTATGCGGCAGGTTGCGGATCATGTCCTGGACGATCTCGTCCGGCGGCTCGAGCCCGAACACCGCCAGATTGCCGATGTTCAGCTTGATGATCTTGTGGCCGTCCTCCTCCATCTGGCGGGCCTTGTCGAGCACCGGGCCGCGGATGTCGTAGCAGACGTTGGCGAGCTTGCCCGACTTGACGATGGGTTTCAAAGGAGCTCCAGAAGGCGGGTCGGTCGTGCCGCAGCAGCGGGATTTGCGCCGACCCCAAACCTATAATTTACCCGACGCCCCAGCAGCGGCCCGACCGCCCCACACCCGTGAAGATGCAAGCCGATCGCATTGACGGAACCAACGCGATTGCGCGCCACGGCCCCGAGGGCGTCCTCGTCAACGGCACCGAATACACCACCAATCTGCTGGTGCCCTGGACCGGCGACGTACGGCCATGGCCCGTCGAATCCTTTGACGTACTCAGCGAGGGCGACTTCGAGCAACTGCTTGCCTTCGAGCCCGAACTGGTGGTTTTCGGCAGCGGGACGCGGCTGCGCTTTGCCCATCCGCGGCTCATGCGCACGCTGATGGCCGAGCGCGTCGGCATCGAGACCATGGACACGCCGGCCGCCTGCCGCACGTACAACGTGCTGCTGAGCGAAGGGCGTCGGGTGGTCGCCGCGCTGCTCTTCGACTAGGGCCGTATCGGCTGCGCGCGGGGTCCGGCTGCTTATAATCATGGGCTAGGAACCGTGCAACCACGCCTCGCAGCCCATGACGCCAGCCATCAATAAACCTGTTCCGGAGTTTGAAGCGCTCGCGACGGGCGGCATCCGGTTCACGCCGCATGCCTATCTGGGCCGGGCGGTCGTACTGTACTTCTATCCGAAGGACAACACGCCGGGTTGCACGACGGAAGCCATGCAGTTTCGCGACAGCCACCAGGAATTCGTCAACGCAGGCGCGGTCGTCTTCGGCGTGTCGCGTGACAACATGGCGTCGCACGACAAGTTCAAGCAGAACCTCGAGCTGCCGTACGAGCTGATCGCCGACACCGAGGAAAAGCTCTGCCACATGTTCGGCGTGGTCAAGAACAAGATCATGTACGGCAAGAAGGTCAAGGGCATCGAGCGCAGCACCTTCCTGATCGACGGCGACGGCATCCTGCGCGCCGAGTGGCGCGGGCTGAAGGTGGTGGGCCACATCGACGAGGTTCTCGCGGCCGTCAAGACGCTGAAGAAGGCTGCCTGACGCCGCCGGCGCGGCCTCCCCGCGCCAGGGGCCTGTGCATAATTCGCCGGTGCCTTGTCAACGAGCAGCAACACCGCAGAAGCCGCCCCGGCAACCGGGCGGCTTTTTTCATTGATCCGTCCGATTGCGATCCATGCCCTTGCCCAAACCCCCTGCGAAACGCGCCGCCATCCTCGCGCCGGCTGATTTCGAGCGGCAGCCGGCTGCCAAGGCCGGGCGGCGTCCCGCCAAGCCGCGCGTGCGTGCCGAAACTCCGATCGCCGGTGTGCTGGAGAAGCCGGCTGCGGCGCCTTCGACGAGGGTTGAACCGGTCGCCCAGCCCTCGCTGCGCCGGTCACCCGTTGCAGAACCCCCGGCGCGTGCAGCGCAGCAGCTGCCCGCCGTGCGCGCGGAGGCCGCGAACCAGTCGCGCGCCCGCAAGCCACGCGGAAGCGGCCCTGCCAAGTTGTTCGTGCTCGACACCAACGTGCTGATGCACGACCCGACGAGCCTGTTCCGCTTCGAGGAACACGACGTCTACCTCCCGATGGTCACGCTCGAGGAGCTGGACAACCACAAGAAGGGCTTGACCGAAGTCGCGCGCAACGCCCGCCAGGTCAGCCGCGACCTCGACGCGCTGGCTGCGAGTGTCGGCACCCGTGCGGCAGCCGGACTTGCGGACGGCCTGGCGCTGAGCCAGACCGGCCGCCGCGAAGCGGGCGGCAAGCTGTACTTCCAGACCGATCTGGTCGAGGTCAGCCTGCCGGCGGGCCTGCCGCAAGGCAAGGCCGACAACCAGATCCTCGGCGTCGTCAAGGCGCTGCGCGAACAGCAGCCGGGGCGTGAGGTCGTTCTGGTGTCGAAGGACATCAACATGCGCATCAAGGCGCGTGCGCTCGGCCTGCCGACCGAGGACTATTTCAACGACCGGACGCTCGACGATGGCGACCTGCTCTATACCGGCGTGCTGCAGCTGCCGCCCGACTTCTGGGAGCAGCACGGCAAGACGATCGAAAGCTGGAACCAGGGTGGCCACACCCACTACCGGATCAGCGGCCCGATCGTCCCGGCGCTGCTGATCAACCAGTTCGTCTATCTCGACGCCAGTTCGGGCGTGGCACCGCTGCATGCCAAGGTGATCGAGATCACCGGCAACACCGCCGTGCTGCGCACCTTGCGCGAGTACACCCACCAGAAGAACGCGGTCTGGGGCATCACCGCGCGCAACCGCGAGCAGAATTTCGCGCTCAACCTGCTGATGGACCCGGACTGCGACTTCATCACGCTGACCGGCACGGCCGGCACCGGCAAGACGCTGATGACGCTGGCTGCGGGCCTGGCGCAGGTCATGGACGAGCGGCGCTACAGCGAGATCATCGTCACCCGGGTGACCGTGCCGGTGGGTGAGGACATCGGCTTCCTGCCCGGAACCGAGGAAGAGAAGATGAGCCCGTGGATGGGCGCGCTCGACGACAACCTCGAAGTGCTGGCCAAGAGCGACGGCGCCGCCGGCGAATGGGGCCGCGCCGCCACCAACGACCTGGTGCGCAGCAAGATCAAGATCAAGAGCCTGAACTTCATGCGCGGTCGCACCTTCCTGACCAAGTTCGTGATCATCGACGAGGCGCAGAACCTGACGCCCAAGCAGATGAAGACGCTGATCACCCGCGCCGGGCCGGGCACGAAGATCGTCTGCCTGGGCAATCTGGCGCAGATCGACACGCCCTACATCACCGAAGGCAGCTCCGGGCTGACCTACGCCGTCGACCGCTTCAAGGGCTGGCCGCACTCGGGGCACATCATGCTGGCGCGCGGCGAGCGCTCGCGCCTGGCGGACTTCGCTTCCGAGGTGCTTTGAAGGCCGGCCAGCGCCTGGCGGCGTCGCATGCGCACGCCAGCCGGCGATGCGGCGTTTGACCGGTGCCCTGCCCGCCCCTATCCTGCCGTCGATGAAGCCGAGCACGCTGCGTTGCCTGTCGCTGATCCTCCTGCTTTCGGCTGCGGCGGGGGCGCGGGCCGTCGAGCCGCTCGATCCGATCACCCGGATGCTGGTGGACCGGGGGCTTCTCGACCCGTTCGAAGCGGCGTCCGGCCATGCTTCCGCAACCCTGCAACCGCTTGCGCCGCCCGTGGCGCGTGGCCGAACGACAGTGCAGCGGCCGGATGCGTCCGGCATGGTTGTCGGCGCGCTCAATTTCCTCGACATCCCCTACCGCTGGGGTGGCAAGAACTTCGACGGCTTCGACTGCAGCGGCTTTACGCAGTACGTCTTCCGCCAGGCGGGTTTCGCGCTGCCGCCGAGCGCCGACGAACAAGCGCGTGCGCCGGGACTCGCAAGCGTCGAACCCGGCGAACTGAAGCCTGGCGACCTGGTTTTCTTCAACACGTTGCAGCGCACCTACTCGCACGTCGGCATCTATGTCGGCAACCAGCGGTTCATCCATTCACCGCGCACGGGCAGCCAGGTCCGGGTCGAGGACATGGGCAAGTCGTACTGGGCCAGCCGCTTCACGGGCGCGCGGCGCGTCGGCAGTTGGGCCGAGCCGGTCGCGGCAATCCGCTGAATGCAAGCGCGGCCGGGCGCGCGCCGGCACAATCCGGCATGGCCCGCACCATTCCCCTGCTCGACGAGCGCAGCGCAGCGACGCTCGCGCGCCTGACCGCCGTGCCCCTGCCGGGGGGGCCGCTGGTCGACCGACTCGACCGGCCTCTGCACGACCTGCGGATTTCGGTGACCGACCGCTGCAACTTCCGCTGCAGCTACTGCATGCCGAAGGAGATTTTCGGCCGCGACTATCGCTTCCTGCCGCACGACGACCTGCTCAGCTTCGAGGAAATCACCCGCCTCGCAAGGCTGTTCGTCGAACGCGGTGTCGGCAAGATCCGGCTGACAGGGGGGGAGCCGCTGCTGCGGCGCCACCTGGAGAAGTTGGTGGCGATGCTTGCCGCACTGAGGACGGTCGAGGGCGAGGCGCTCGATCTCACGCTGACGACCAACGGCTCGGTGCTTGCGCGCAAGGCGCAGGCGCTGCGCGACGCCGGGCTGCGGCGCGTCACGGTCAGCCTCGACGCGCTCGACGACGCAACCTTCCGGCGGATGAACGACGCCGATTTCCCGGTTGCCGACGTGCTGGCGGGGATCGAGGCCGCGCTGCGGGCCGGCCTTGCGCCGCTGAAAGTCAACATGGTGGTCAAGCGGGGCACCAACGACGACCAGATCGTGCCGATGGCCCGCTATTTCCGCGATCACTATGGCGGCGCGGTGACGCTGCGTTTCATCGAATACATGGACGTCGGCGCGAGCAACGGCTGGCGGCTCGACGAGGTGCTGCCGTCCGCGGAGGTGATAGAGCGCATCGACCGCGCGTTTCCGCTCGAGCCGATGGAGCCGACGCGTGCCGGCGAGACGGCGCAGCGCTGGCGTTATCACGACGGCGGAGGCGAGGTCGGCGTCATCAGCAGTGTCACGCAGGCTTTCTGCGGCGACTGCAACCGTGCACGCCTTTCGACCGAGGGCAAGCTCTTCCTGTGTCTGTTCGCCAGCCGCGGCCACGACCTGCGCACGCTGCTGCGTGGCGGCTTCCAAGATGCGCAGATCGCCGCAGCGATCGACTCGATCTGGCGTGACCGCGGCGACCGCTACTCGGAGATGCGCAGCTCGGAGAAACGCAGTTCACCGAGCAACGCCCCTGAAGCGTCCCGGGTCGAGATGCACTACATCGGCGGCTGAGGCAGCGGCTGCAGGGAAGCGTCGTCGCTGCCCTGCAGACGACCGACGGTTCCCGGCAGATCGGTCAGCCTGCCTCCAGCCCGCGCCGGAATCAGCGGCGTGCGAGGCGCTGCCAGGTATCGACCACGCTGTCCGGATTGAGCGAGATCGAGACGATGCCTTCCTGCGCAAGCCACTCGGCGAAGTCGGGGTGATCGCTCGGCCCCTGGCCACAGATGCCGACGTACTTGCCGACCGCCAGGCACGCGGCGATCGCTCGCGAGATCAGCGCCTTGACAGCAGGATCGCGCTCGTCGAAATCGCGTGCCAGAAGTTCCAGCCCGGAATCGCGGTCGAGCCCGAGCGTCAACTGGGTCAGGTCGTTCGAGCCGATCGACATGCCGTCGAAGTATTCGAGGAAGTGCTCGGCAAGGATGGCGTTGCTCGGCACCTCGCACATCATGATCACCCGCAGGCCGTCTCGCCCGCCAGCCGAAGCACGCTGGTGCCCCTGCGCGGCGAGCATGTCGGTGACGCGCCGCGCCTGCTCGAGCGTGCGCACGAACGGCACCATGATCTCGACGTTGACGAAGCCCATGTCGTTGCGAACGCGGCGCAGCGCCTCGCATTCCATCGCGAAGGCTTCGCCGAATTCCTCGCTGATGTAGCGCGAGGCACCGCGGAAACCGAGCATCGGATTCTCTTCCTCGGGCTCGTAGCGCGAACCGCCGATCAGCTTGCGGTATTCGTTGCTCTTGAAATCCGACAACCGGACGATCACTGGTTTCGGCCAGAACGCCGCCGCAATGGTCGCGATGCCCTCGGCGAGCTTGTCGACGTAGAAGGCACGTGGCGAGGCATGGCCGCGGGCAACCGACTCGACCGCCTTCTTCAGGTCGGAGTCGATGTTCGGATAGTCGAGGATCGCCTTCGGGTGGACACCGATGTTGTTGTTGATGATGAATTCGAGCCGGGCCAGGCCGACGCCCGAGTTCGGCATCTGGCAGAAGTCGAAGGCCAGCTGCGGATTGCCGACGTTCATCATGATCTTCACCGGGCAGTACGGCAGGTCGACCTTCTGCACATCGGTGATCTCGGTATCGAGCAGCCCGTCATAGACGTAGCCGGTGTCGCCTTCCGAGCAGGCGACCGTGACCAGCGAATCCTCGGCAAGCCGCTCGGTCGCGTCGCCGCAGCCGACGACCGCCGGAATTCCGAGTTCACGGGCAATGATGGCCGCATGGCAGGTGCGACCGCCGCGGTTGGTGACGATGGCACTCGCGCGCTTCATCACCGGTTCCCAGTTCGGATCGGTCATGTCGGTGACGAGCACGTCGCCAGGCTGCACCCGGTCCATGTCGGCAATCTGGTGGACGATGCGAACCGGCCCGGTACCGATCTTCTGACCGATGGCACGGCCTTCGGTCAGAACCGTGCCGGTCCCTTTCAGGCGGTAGCGCTGTTCGACCTTGCCGGCCTGCTGGCTCTTCACGGTTTCCGGACGCGCCTGCAGGATGTAGAGCTTGCCGTCGGCGCCGTCGCGGCCCCACTCGATGTCCATCGCCCGCCCGTAGTGCTTCTCGATGGTCAGTGCGTACGAGGCCAGCTCGGCAACGTCGGCGTCGCTGAGCGAATAGCGGTTGCGCAGTTCGGGCGCGGTCTCGACGGTGCGAACCAGCCGGCCGGTTGCGGCCTTCTCCTCGGCCGGGGCGAACTCCATGCGGATCAACTTCGAGCCCAGATTGCGCCGGATGACCGCCATCTTTCCGGCCCGCAGCGCCGGCTTGTGAACATAGAACTCGTCGGGGTTGACAGCGCCCTGCACCACCGTCTCGCCCAGGCCGTAGCTCGAGGTGATGAAAACGACATCGTCGAAGCCCGATTCGGTGTCGAGCGTGAACATCACCCCGGCAGCGCCGAGGTCGGAGCGCACCATCCGCTGCACGCCCGCCGACAACGCCACGTCGGCATGGGCATAGCCCTGGTGGACCCGGTAGCTGATCGCACGGTCGTTGTAGAGGCTGGCGAACACCTCCTTCATCCGGCGCAGCACCTCGTCGATGCCGGCGACATTGAGAAACGTCTCCTGCTGACCGGCGAAACTGGCGTCGGGCAGATCCTCGGCAGTCGCCGACGAGCGCACCGCATAGCTTGCGCCGGGGCTGGCGCCCTCGAGCTGGGCGAAATGCGTGCGGATCGCGTCCTCGAGCGCCGAGGGCAGCGGCGTCGCCTCGATCCAGTGCCGAATCTCCTGGCCCGCCGCGGCCAGCGCGCGGACGTCCTCGCTGTCGAGCGTGGCAAGCCGGCGTTCGATGCGCCCGGCGAGACCCTGGTGCGCGAGAAACTCGCGGAACGCATGCGCCGTGGTCGCGAACCCGCCGGGGACGCGCACGCCGGAGGCGGCCAGCTGGCTGATCATTTCGCCGAGCGAGGCGTTCTTGCCGCCTACCGACTCGACATCGGACATTCTCAGTTGTTCGAAGGGGACGACCAGGGCGGTCGAAGCGAAGGAAGTGGACATGGGATTGCCTGCTGACGATGGGAATTCCGGGCCCCCGATCCTGCTCGTCGCGATACCGAGCGCCGCTCGAGGAATCGCATCTCGCCCGGGCGCGCGCAAGGATGGCAGCAGCCGCTGAGCGGAAGGAGCAAGGACATCGCAACGGCCGGCGGGCAGGCCGCCGGCGGGTGATAGGGCTCGGGCATTCTACTTTCGCAGTGCCTATGATCATGGCAGCCAGAAACCAACGCCGGAGCAGCCGCATGTCGACCGATCGAACCGTGTTTTTCGTCTCGGACGGCACCGGCATCACCGCCGAGACCTTCGGTCATTCGATCCTCAACCAGTTCGCCCTGAAGCCGCGTTTCGTCCGTCGTCCCTTCATCGATAGCGTCGACCGGGCGCACCAGGTGGTCCGCGAAATAAACCATACCGCCGTGGTCGAAGGCCGCAAGCCGATCGTCTTCATCACCCTGGTCGACCGGGAGGTGCTGGCGGTTGTCTCGGGGCTCGGGTCCGGCGTCGTGCTCGACCTGTTCAACACCTTCATCGAGCCGCTCGAGGCCGAGTTCGGCGTCAAGTCGAACCACCGTGTCGGCCGTTTCGACGACGTGTCGAAGAGCCAGGAGTACACCGACCGGATCGAGGCCATCAACTTCTCGCTGGCGCACGACGACGGGCAATCCTCGAAGAACCTCGCGGAGGCCGACGTCATCCTGGTGGGCGTCAGCCGCAGCGGCAAGACGCCGACCTCGCTCTACCTGGCGATGCAGCACGGCATCAAGGCCGCGAACTATCCGCTGATCCCCGAGGATTTCGAACGCGGCCAGGTGCCGGCGTCGCTCGCGCCGTACAAGGCCAAGTGCTTCGGATTGACGATCGATCCGCTGCGGCTGCACCAGATTCGCAACGAACGCCGGCCGGCCAGCACCTACTCGGCCCTCGAGAACTGCCGCCACGAGGTGCGCGAAGCCGAGGCGATGATGCGCCGCGAGGGCATCGGCTGGCTGTCGTCGACGCACAAGTCGATCGAGGAAATTGCGACCACCATCCTGCGCGATCTGCGACCCGACCGGTTGATGTACTGAGCGCGCGTCAGCGCTGCCGCAGCAGCCGCTGCCGCGCGCTCTCGTGCAGGCAGATCGCCCCGGCCGCGGCCACGTTGAGCGACTCGCCGCCGCCAGGCTGGGCGATCCGCAGCGTCCGCTCGCAACGCTGCAGCAGCGTCGCCGCGATGCCGTCGCCTTCGTGGCCGAGCACCCAGCCACAGGGCCATGGCAGCTCGCCCTCGTGCAGCAGCGCCCGCGCATGCGAACTGGTGGCGAGCAATGGCACCGCCAGGGCGTCGAGCTGCGACTCTCCCACGCCCTCGACCAGGCGCAGCGAGAAGTGGGCACCCATGCCTGCGCGCAGCACCTTGGGTGACCAGAGCGCTGCGGTGCCGGTCAGCGCAATCACCTGGCTGAAGCCGAAGGCGGCGGCGCTGCGCAGCAAGGTGCCGGCGTTGCCGGGGTCCTGAAGGCGATCGAGGACCAGGGTCGGTGCGCCCGCGTCGATCCCCGGCTGGCGTGGCAGCGCGATGACGAACGCCAGCGGCGGTGCGGACGGCAGGCTGCAGATGCTCGCCATGACGCTGTCGGCGACCTGCGTTACTGATGCAGCGGTTGCCGCGGTGGCGCGTACCGTGCGGCTCTCCCAGCCCCGATCGCTGACCACTGCCTGCAAGGCACGGCCACCCTGCTCGGCGAACGCATTGCAAAGATGCTCGCCTTCGATCCACACCTGCGCCGCGTCGCGGTACGCCGTGGGTGTGCCGGCCAGCTTGCGCCATCGCTGCACCTTCGGATTGGTGCGCGAGTCGATCCGCGGCGGTGCGGCCGTCAAAACAGCGCTCCAGAACGACCGAGCTGCTCGCGCACCGGCGCAAAGCTGCGGCGGTGATGCACGCAGGCGCCATGCCGCTGCAGCGCTGCGAGGTGCTCGGGTGTCGAATAGCCCTTGTGGTCGTCGAAGCCGTATTCCGGGTGCGCGCGATGCAGCGTTTGACACAGCCGGTCGCGGTGCACCTTGGCCAGGATCGACGCGGCCGAGATCGACGGCACGAGCGCGTCGCCGCCGACGATTGCCCGCGCCTTCATGGTCACCTTCGGCAGCTGGTTGCCATCGACGAATATTCGGCAAGGCTGCAGCCGAAGTCCCTCGACAGCCCGGCGCATGGCCAGCAGGGTCGCCTGCAGGATGTTGATCTCGTCGATCTCGTCGACGCTGGCTTCGGCAATGCTGAAGCAGCGCGCGCGGCTGCAGAATCTCCTCGAACAGCCGTTCGCGGGTTCGCGCGGTGAGCTTCTTCGAGTCGTCCAGGCCTTCGATCGGCCGACGGCCGTCGAGGATCACCGCCGCCGCAACCACCGGGCCGGCCAAGGGGCCGCGGCCGGCTTCGTCGATGCCGGCGGTGAGCCGCGCGGCGCGCAACACGGCATGCGTCGAAGGCAGCAACTCAGCCATCGAGCACCCCGGCAATCGCCTCGGTTGCGAGTCGCGCGGTGTCGCGTCGCAGTTCGAGGTGCAGGCCGGCAAAGCGCTCGGCCAGTCGGCAGCAGCGGTCGGGATCGTCGAGCCACCCGAAAGCTTCGGCGGCCAGGCGCTCAGGCGTGGCGGCGTCCTGCAACAACTCCGGCACGGCATGGTCGGCGAGCAGGATGTTCGGCAGGCCCACCCAAGGCTGGTAGCCCATGCGCTTGAGCAGTTGCCAGCTCAGCCCGTTCATCGCATAGGCGATCACCATCGGTCGGCGGTAGAGGGCCGCTTCGAGTGTCGCCGTGCCGCTGGCGATCAGCGTCACGTCGCAGGCGGCGAGTGCCTCGTGCGACCTGCCGTCGAGCAGCTCGATCCGGGCAGCGCCGGCATGCTGCTGCAGCAAGGCCTCGATGGCCCCGCGACGGCCCGGCACCACGGGCAGGACGAAGCGCAGCGCCGGGCGCTGCTGCTGCATGCGGGCTGCAGCCGCGATCAGCCGCGGCGCGATGTGCTGAATCTCCGAGGCCCGGCTGCCAGGCAACAGCGCCACCAGGCGCTCGTCATCGGCAATGGTGAGGGCGGCGCGTGCCGCCGCCCGCGGCGCCACGAAAGGAATCACGTCGGCCAGCGGATGTCCGACATAGCTGGCCGGAATGCCGTGCCAGGCATAGAGGGCCGGCTCGAACGGAAACAGGCAGAGGACATGGTCGGCCGCGCGGCGGATCTTCTCGACGCGCTTGCCGCGCCACGCCCAGATCGAGGGGCTGACGAAATGCACCGTGCGGATGCCGCGCTGCTTCAGCCGCGCTTCCAGATCGAGGTTGAAGTCGGGCGCGTCGACGCCGACAAACACATCGGGCGGGTTGCCAAGCAGCCGCTCGGCCAGACGCCGCCGGATGCCGGCGATTTCCGGGTAGTGGCGCAGCACCTCGAAGTAGCCGCGAACGGCCAGCTTCTCGTGCGGCCACCATGCGTCGAAGCCGCGCTCGGCCATCCGCGGCCCGCCGATGCCGCTGGCGTGCAAGTCCGGCCAGCGTGCACGCATTCCGCCGAGCAGCAGGCCCGCAAGCAGGTCGCCCGACGCCTCGCCCGCCACCATCGCGAAACGCGGCGCCCCGCCCTGCACGGCAGAGGTCAACGGACGATGCCGCGGCTCGCTGCAGCCAGGAAGCGCGTCATCAGGCCGATTTCCTCGTGGGCCGCTGGCAACGATGCCGCCAACGCGTCGATCGCCACCCGGGCCTGGTCCAGCGTATGGCCCTGGCGGTAGAGCAGCCGGTGCATCTGCTTGACCGCCGCGAGCCGCTCGCCGGCGAAACCGCGGCGCTTCAGCCCTTCGAGATTGAAGCCGCGCGCTTCGGCGGGATTGCCATTGACCATCGCGAACGGCGGCACGTCGTGCAGCAGCACGGTGCCGATGCCGCTCATCGCATGCGCGCCGATCTGGACGAACTGGTGCACGCCGGTGTATGCACCGAGGATCACCCAGTCGGCCACCTTCACATGACCGGCGATCTGTGCGTTGTTGGCAAAGATCGTCCGGTTGCCGACCTGGCAGTCGTGGGCAAGATGGCAGTACGCCATGATCCAGTTGTCGTCGCCGAGCCGGGTCACGCCCGCGTCCTGCGCCGTGCCCAGGTTGAAAGTGCAGAACTCGCGGATGGTGTTGCGGTCGCCGATCTCGAGCGCGGTCGGCTCGCCGGCGTACTTCTTGTCCTGCGGCGCCGCGCCGAGCGAGTTGAACTGGAAGATGCGGTTGTCGCAGCCGATCGTCGTTCGGCCCTCGATCACGCAATGCGCGCCGATCGTCGTACGGGCACCGATGCGAACGTCGGGTCCGATCGTCGTGTAAGGCCCGACGACGCTGCTCGCATCGAGCGCGGCTGCCGGATCGACAATCGCCGTCGGGTGGATCTGCGCCATGTGGGCCGTGGACCGAGGGTTCAGCCGACGCGGCGCATGGTGCACATCAGCTCGGCTTCGACAGCGAGCGTGCCGTCGACCTTGGCGCGACCCTGGAACTTGAAGATGCCCGACTTCACGCGTCCGATCTCGACTTCGAGTCGAAGCTGGTCCCCCGGCTCGACCGGCCGCTTGAACCGGGCCGAGTCGATTCCTGCGAAGTAGTAGACCGTCTTGTCGTCGAGGGTGATGTCGAGGGTCGCAAACGACAGCAGCGCCGCCGCCTGGGCGAGCGCTTCGAGCATCAGCACGCCCGGCATCACCGGCCGGTGCGGGAAATGCCCGACGAAGAACGGCTCGTTGATGGTGACGTTCTTCAGCGCCACGATGCGCACGCCCTTCTCGATCTCCAGCACCCGGTCGACAAGCAGGAACGGATAGCGGTGCGGCAGCTTGGTCAGGATCGCGTGAATGTCCATGGTGCTCATGGTTGCGGTTCGACGACGGCAGACCTGCGCTGTTCGAGTTGGCGCAGGCGGTCGCGGAGTTGGTGCAGTTGTCGCAGCGTTGCCGCGTTCTTTTCCCAGGCGGCATTGTCATCGATGGGGAAGATGCCGCTGTAGAGGCCAGGCCGCCGGATCGAACGCATCACCAGCGACATCGCCGAGATGTGAACGTCATCGGCGAGCTCGAGGTGGCCGAGCACACCGGCACCGCCGCCGATCGTGCAGCGGCTGCCGATCACCGCACTGCCCGCCACGCCGGCGTTGCCGGCAATCGCGGTGTGGTCGCCGATGCGCACGTTGTGGCCGATCTGGATCAGGTTGTCGAGCTTGACCCCGTTGCCGATCACCGTGTCGCCGAGGGCGCCGCGGTCGATGCAGGTGTTGGCGCCGATCTCGCAGTCGTCGCCGATACGCACCGCGCCGAGCTGTTCGATCTTTTCCCAGCGGCCCTCTGTCGGCGCAAAGCCGAATCCGTCCGCACCGATGACGGCGCCGCTGTGGACGATGCCGCGGGCGCCGATCGAGCAGCCCCAGCCGACGGTGACGCGCGCCGCCAGGCACGTTGACACGCCGATCGATGCGGCGCCGCCCACGAAGCCATGGGCACCGATCGAGGCGCCGTCGGCGACGCTGGCGCCGGCCTCGACCACGGCGAATGCGCCGATCGATACGCCGGTGCCGAGGTGCGCCTGCGGATCGATGGACGCGCTGGGGTGGACACCCATGGGCTGCGGCGAACGGGTCCGAAGCGCCCACCACTGGGTCAGGCGTGCGTAGCAGAGATAAGGATCGCCAGCGACCAGCGCTGCGCCGCGCTCGACCGCCGCGTCGCGCAGGTCGGGCGCAACAATGACACAGGCCGCACGCGAACCACTCAATTGCGAGCGATACCGCGGATTGGCAAGAAAGCTGATCGTGGCCTCGTCGGCGTCTGCCAACGGCCCTATGCGGCGAACCCGAAGGTCGCGCGCGCCAACCAGCTCGGCCTTCAGCGCATCGGCTATTTCGCCGAGCGTGAAGCCCGAATCGACTTCACTTGCCGCCCTGGGCATTCAAGGCCTTGATGACCTTGTCGGTGATGTCGACGCGTGGGCTGGCGAAAACCGCCTCCTGCAGGATCAGGTCGTACTTCTCGCTTTCGAAGATCTGCTTGATGACGCGGTTGGCGCGCTCGATCACCGCTGCGAGCTCCTCGTTCTTGCGCTGGCTGAGATCCTCCTGGAACTCGCGCCGCTTGCGCTGGAATTCGCGGTCCTGCTCGACGAGTTCGCGCTGGCGGCGATTGCGCTCGGCCTCGGCCAGCGTCGGCGCTTCCTTGTCGAGCCGGTCGCCGTTGGCCTTGAGGCGATTGGCAACGTCGCCAAGCTCCTTTTCGCGACGCGAGAATTCACTTTCGAGCTTGGTCTGCGCCGCTTTGGCCGGCACTGCATCGCGCAACACGCGATCGCTGTTGACATAGCCGATCTTCAGTTCCTGGGCCTGCAGCGCGAAAGCCGGGAACGCCAGCGCCGTGGCGCAGAGCGCCTGAAGATATTTGCTTTTCATCAAAACGCGGTTCCGATCTGAAACTGAAGGCGCTGGATTCTATCTTCGGGCTGCTTGCGGATCGGTGAGCCATAGCTCAGCTTCAGCGGGCCTACCGGCGAAATCCAGCTCAGCCCGACGCCTGCCGATGCGCGCAGGCTGTCGACTGTCATCTTTTGACCATCGGCCCAAACGTTGCCCGTGTCCACATAGGTGAACCAGCGCAAGGTGCGGTCGTTGCCGGTGCCCGGAAGCGGCAGGTACAACTCGGCATTCAGGTTGACCCGCTTGGCACCACCCAGGTACGCACCGGTCACGTCGACCGGGCCGAGCGAGCCTTGGTCGAAGCCGCGCACCGTTCCCAGGCCACCGCCGAAGAAGTTCTTGAAGATCGGGTACGGTCGTCCGTTCAGGCCCTTGCCGAGACCGAGTTCGGCGTTGACTGCAAACGTGAAGCGGCGTGAAATGGCGAAATACTGCTGGAACTGCGCATTGGTGCGCAGGTAGCGGGTGTCGCCGAGGACACCCCAATCGAGGTTCAGCCGCTGGTATCTGCCCGTTGTCGGCGCCAGTGCGCTGTCGCGCTGGTCGCGCGTCCAGCCGACCGTCAGCGGCACGGAGGTGCTGGTCGATCCGAACCGCTCGCGGTAGAGGAAGTAGTTGTTCGGCAGCGCTGTCGTGCCCTTGATTTCCGTGCGCTCGGCGCCGATGCCGAAGAACACGGTGTCGAATTCGCTGAACGGCACACCGAATCGGATCGCCGCACCCGGAGTCACCAGCTTGTAGTCTTCGCCCCGGCTGTTGATCGGAGCCGCGGTGCGGTAATAGACGTCGACTGCGCGCGAGATGCCGTCCGAGGTGAAGTAGGGATCGACGCTGCTGAGGACGACCGTGCGGCGTGAGCGGCTGGTGTTGACCTCGAGTCCGAGGTAGTTACCGGAGCCGAAGACGTTCTCCTGCTTGATCGCTGCCGTCAGCGACAACTTGTCGGCGCTCGAGAAGCCGGCGCCGAGCAGCAGGTTGCCAGTCGGCCGCTCCTTGACAGCGACCGTCAGGTCGACCTGGTCCGGCGTGCCAGGCACCTCGGTCGTCTCGATGTTGACTTCGTTGAAGTAGCCGAGGCGGTCGACGCGGTCACGCGACAGCTTGATCTTTCGGCCGTCATACCACGACGACTCGAATTGACGGAATTCGCGCCGCACCACCTCGTCGCGCGTGCGGGTGTTTCCCGAGACGTTGATGCGGCGCACGTAGACGCGGCGCTGCGGCTCGGAAGCGAGCACCAGCACCACCTGCCCGTTCGCGCGGTCGATCTGCGGTCGCGCCTCGACGCGGGCGAACGCGTAGCCGAACGAGCTGAAGCGGTCGACAAAGGCGCGAGTCGTCTCGGCAACCGCTTCGGCGCGGTACGGCTCGCCCGGGCGGATCGTCACCAGCGAGCGGAAGTCGTTCTCGCGGCCAAGGTAGTCGCCTTCGATCTGCACCGCGGTGACGGTGAAGCGCTGCCCCTCGGTGATATTGACGGTGATGTCGATGCTCTGCTTGTCGGGCGAGATCGCGACCTGGGTCGAATCGACGTTGAACTCGAGATAGCCGCGGTTCTGGTAATACGCGCGCAGCGTCTCGATATCGGCGTTGAGTTTGGTGCGCGAGTAACGGTCGGCCTTGGTGTAGAAGTTCAGCCAGCCGCCGACATTCAGGTCGAACAGACCCCTCAGGGTGCTTTCCGAGAAGGCCTTGTTGCCGACGATGCGGATCTCGCGAATCTTGGCCGGCTCGCCCTCTGTCACCGTGAAGGTCACGTTGACGCGGTTGCGCTCCTGGGGCGTCACCGTGGTAACGACCTCGGCGCCGTAAAGGCTGCGCGTCAGGTACTGGCGCTTCAGTTCCTGCTCGGCGCGGTCGGCCAGCGCCCGGTCGAACGGCAGGCCTTCGCCGATGCCGAAGTCGCGCAGCGACTTGACCAGCTGGGCCTTCTCGAACTCCTTCAAGCCGACGAAATCGATGTTGGCGATCACCGAACGCTCGTCGACGATCACCACCACGACGCCGTTCTCGACCTCGATGCGCACATCCTTGAAGAGGCCGGTGGCGAACAGCGCGCGAAGCGCTGCGGCGCCCTTTTCATCGCTGTAGACGTCGCCGACGCGAAACGGCAGCGCAGCGAAAACGGTGCCGGCATCCGCTCGCTGCAGGCCCTCGACCCGAATGTCCTTGAGGGTGAACGGCTCGGCGGACCAGGCCGAGCCCGCATGCAGGGCAGCGGCGAGTGCAAGCGTGAGAACAGGCCGTCGAGCGGCGCGTGAGCGGGGGAACGAAGGCATGCGGGGAGGCGTTACTGCAGTCCGACCAGGCGGGCCACATCGTTGTAGAGAGCAAGCGACATCATGATGAGGATAACGGCCACCCCGCCGCGCTGTAGCCGGTCAAGCCACAACTCGGAGACCGGCCGTCCTGTCACTGCTTCGAAAAGATAATACATCAGGTGTCCGCCGTCGAGCATGGGCAGCGGCAGCAGGTTCAGCACCCCCAGACTGATGCTGACAACCGCCAGAAATCCGAGATAGTGGGCAATGCCCAGGCGCACCGACTGACCGGCGTAATCGGCAATCGTCAGCGGCCCCGACAGGTTCTTCAGCGAGGCCTGCCCGATCAGCATGCGACCCAGCATCTTCAGCGTCAGCACCGACATGTCCCAGGTTCGGGTCGCCGCGAGCACCAGCCCTTCGCCGACGCCGTAGCGCACGTTGACCATCTCCGGCGCCCGCCCCACGAAGGCCTCGATTCGGCCGACCGCGGCACCGGCGTCGCTCGCCACCGCTGGAACGACAACGATCTGCAGCGTTCGGCCGCCGCGATCGACCTGCCACTGCATGGCGACAGGCTGCCCTGCCCGGACGGCCTGGCGAATCGCCCGGCGGAGCGCGCCGGCATCCGCCATCGGCCGACCATCGACGCTGAGCACGTGGTCACCGGTGAGCAAGCCTGCTCGCGCCGCCGGCCCGGCGGGCCTGACTTCGCCGATCACCGCTTCGCTATACGCCTGGCCGATGCCGATGCGGCGCATCAGTTCGGCATCGACCTCCCGCGCATCCGCACTGCCGAGTGGCAGCGAAACCGTCCGCCGGCCGCGCCCGGCGGCATCGGCCACCGACAGCTGCAGCGACTCGCCCCGCAATGCCGACTGGGTCAGCTCCCAACGCAGGTCGGTGAGTGACCGTAGATCCCGCCATTCGGCACCGTCGGCCGAAATAGCCTGAATCCAGTCGCCGGCGTTGAGCCCTGCGCGGTCGGCAAGACTGGCAGCGGGTGGCTGGCTGATCACGGCCTTCGGCTCGTCGACGCCGATCCAACCCGACAAGGCATAAAGCAGAACGGCAAGCAACAGATTGGCCGCGGGACCGGCGGAGACGACCGCCGCGCGCTGCCAGAGCGGCTTGCGGTTGAATGCCTGGCCGCGCTCGGCTGGATCGACCGGGCCCTCGCGTTCGTCGAGCATTCGCACGTAGCCACCGAGCGGCAAGGCAGCAACGACGAATTCGCAGCCACCGGGCTGCGGCTGGCGGCGCCAGAGCGTGCGACCGAAGCCGATCGAGAAGCGCAGCACCTTGACGCCGCAGGCAACCGCCACGCGGTAGTGGCCCCACTCGTGGACGACGATCAGCACACCGATCGTCAGCAGGAAGGCAAGCAGCGACACCATCAGCGCGCCAGACCCTGCAGCGTGCGGCGCGCGGCGCGGCGGGCTCGCTCGTCGAGCGCAAGCAGCGCATCGAACGACTCGGCGTCGGCGGCGCTGCAACCGACGCCGTCGAGCGTGGTCGCATTCACCGCATGGATCTGGTCGAAGCGGATGCGACCGTCGAGGAAGGCGGCGACGGCTTCCTCGTTGGCGGCATTCAACACCGCCGGACTCGCCGGCGAGGCATGCAGGCAGTCCCAGGCGAGCTGCAGTCCCGGAAAGCGCTGCGCGTCGGGGGCCTCGAATGTCAGCGCACCGAGGCACTCGAAATCGAGCTTCGAAGCGCCGCTTTCTATCCGCTCCGGAAACGACAGGCCGTAGGCAATCGGCCCGCGCATGTCGGGCGTTCCCATCTGAGCCAGCACCGAATGGTCGCGGCAGACGACCATCGAATGGACGATGCTCTGCGGATGGACGACGACGCGAATTTTCTCGGGGGCGAGATCGAACAGCCAGCGCGCCTCGATGACTTCGAGCGCCTTGTTCATCATGGTCGCCGAATCGACCGAGATCTTGCGCCCCATGACCCAGTTCGGATGGGCGCAGGCCTCTTCCGGCGTCACCCATCGCAGGCTTGCCGGATCGCGCTCGCGGAACGGTCCGCCCGAAGCCGTCAGAACGATGTGGTCGACGTCCTGCTGCCAGCGCGAACGGTCGACCGGCAGGCACTGGAAGATGGCGGAGTGTTCGCTGTCGATCGGCAGCAGCGTCGCACCGCCCGTGCGAACCGCCTGCATCAGCAACGCGCCGCCGACGACCAGCGCCTCCTTGTTGGCCAGCAGCAGTCGCTTGCCGGCACGTGCAGCGGCCAGGCAGGGCAGAAGGCCGGCCGAGCCGACGATGGCGGCCATCACGATATCCGTCGCGGCGTCGCCAGCGAGTTCACTCAGGGCGTCCGCGCCAGCGAGCACCTGCGTCGAAATGCCGGCCTGCTGCAGCCGCTCGTGCAGCCCGGCCGCCAGCGAGGGATCGCTCATCGCCGCGTAGCGCGGGCGCCACTCGCGGCATTGGGCGACGAGTTCGTCGATGCGGCTGTGGGCGGTCAGCGCCACCACCTCGAAGCGCTCGGGATGGCGCGACAACACGTCGAGCGTGCTCGTGCCGATCGAACCGGTCGAGCCGAGGATGCAGACGCGCTGTCGCCGACCGGGTGCGGGGTCGATCACGTGGTCAGTGCCAGGGCGAGCGGAAACACCGGCAGCAGCGCGTCGATCCGGTCGAGCACACCGCCGTGGCCGGGCAGCAGACCGCTGCTGTCCTTGGCCCCGGCGCTTCGCTTGACGAGCGACTCGACCAGGTCGCCGACGACGCTCATCGCCGCCAGCGCGCCGACCGCAAGCAACAGCCCGACCAACCCCCACTGCGCATCGAGCCGACTGAACAGGCTTGCCGAAGCCGCCGGCACACCGAGGTGGCGCTCGACGGCGAGCCATCCGAGCGCCAGGATCAGCGCGCCGGCCGCCCCGCTGTAGGCGCCTGCCCAGCTCTTCCCGGGGCTGATGCTGATGGCCAGCTTGCGCTTGCCGAAGCGCCGACCGCCGAAGTAGGCGGCGATGTCGGCGACCCACACGAGACTGAAAATCGACATCAGGAAGGCGAGCCCCGATCCCCGGGCAGCGACCAGCGCCAGCCAGGCAATCGCCAGCGCAAGCAGGCCGAGGCACCAGCGCAGCCACAGCGGCAGCGCCGGCCAGCCGGCGACGCCGGCGCGAAGCGCTGCTGCGCCGCCGAGCACCCAGATCGCCCCCGCGACCCACCACACGGCCGTCGGGATGCGCAACGACCAGCCGGCGCCCCAGGCCGCGGCGCAGAACACGGCGATCGCGGCGCCGAAGACAAGCGCCAACGTCGTCCCGGCGGCGTTGAGCCGCCCCATTCCCAGGCTGCCGCGGCGATCAGCACGATCGTCAGCAGGGCGAACGGCCAGTCGGCGCTCGCCAACACCGCCGGGATCAGCAGCGCCAGCAGAACGACCGCGGTAAGAACGCGCTGGCCGAGCATCAGCTTGCCACCCGCGCCGAGGCCGCGGCAGGCAAATCCTTGACGCTGCCGAAGCGGCGATCGCGGCGGGCGAACTCGGCCAGCGCCGCATCGAGGTCGGCCGTATCGAATTCGGGCCAGAGCCGGTCGGTGAAGACCAGTTCCGAGTAGGCGGTTTGCCAGAGCAGGAAGTTGCTGATCCGCACCTCGCCGCCAGTGCGGATCAACAGGTCGGGGTCCGGCGCATAACTCAGCGCCATGTAGCCGGAAAGCCGCGCCTCGTCGAGCTGATCGGCGCTCAAGCCGTCGGCAAGTGCCTGGCGACAGGCCTGGACGATGTCCCAGCGGCCGCCGTAGTTGAAGGCCACCGTCAGCGTGATCCGCGTGTTGTTGCAGGTCAGCGCCTCGGCCTCGTTCCAGGCGCTGCGCAGCCGTTCGGCAAGCGACGCCCGGTCGCCGACGATGCGGATGCGCACGCCGTCTTCGGCAAGGCGGCGCACGTACTTTGCAACCGCCATGAGGGCCAGGCTCATCAAGCCACTGACCTCGTCGGTCGGCCGTTTCCAGTTTTCCGACGAAAAGGCAAAGACCGTCAGGTACTCGATGCCGCGGTCGGCGCACGCACGCACGGTTTTCAGGATCGCGTCGACCCCCTGCGTGTGGCCGATGAAGCGCGGCATCAGGCGCTTCTTCGCCCAGCGGCCGTTGCCGTCCATGACGATCGCAACGTGCCGCGGCAGGCTCGGCTTGGCAGTCACCGCTGCATCCCCGCGGCCGCGCCGACTCGCCGACGTCCGCCCGCCGCCCGCGTCGCAACCGGTTCCAAGGGGCCGGTCCGCACCGCCTCAGACCGCCATGATGTCGGCTTCCTTGGCCGAGACGAGCCGGTCGACCTCGGCGATCGTCCGGTCGGTCAGCTTTTGCACCTCGTCCAGGGAGCGACGCTCTTCGTCTTCGGAAATCTGCTTGTCCTTGGTCAACCGCCGCGCATGGTCGTTGGCCTCGCGGCGAATGCTGCGAACCGCAACCTTGGCATCTTCGCCGGCGTGGCGCACCACCTTCGTCAGGTCGCGCCGGCGCTCTTCGGTCAGCGCCGGCATGGGAACGCGCATCAACTCACCCTGCGTCGACGGATTGAGCCCGAGCTCGCTCTCGCGGATGGCGCGTTCGATCTTGCCGGCCAGGCCCTTCTCCCACGGCTGAACGCTGATGGTCCGGGCGTCGAGCAGCGTGACGTTGGCGACCTGGCTGATCGGCACCATCGAGCCGTAGTACTCGACATGCACCTGGTCGAGGATTCCGGGATGGGCGCGTCCGGTGCGAATCTTCTGCAACTCGGCTTTGAAGGTCTCGATCGACCGCCCCATCTTTTGTTCGGCGGTCTTGCGGATGTCGGCAATGCTCATGACGTTCAGGCGTGCAGGTGTGGTTTACACATGGACAAGCGTTCCCTCGTCCTCGCCGCAGACCACCCGCTTGAGCGCGCCGGCCTTGAGGATGCTGAAGACCCGGATCGGCAGCTTCTGATCGCGGCACAGCGCGAAGGCAGTGGCGTCGAGCACCTGGAGGTTCTGCGAGATCGCGTCGTCGAAGCTGATCTGCGTGTAGCGGGTGGCAGTGGGGTCGAGCTTCGGATCGGCGGTGTAGACGCCGTCGACCTTGGTCGCCTTGAGGACGACCTCGGCACCGATTTCCGCGCCGCGCAGCGCAGCGGCGGTGTCGGTGGTGAAGAACGGATTTCCGGTTCCCGCGGCGAAGACGACGACCTTCTTCTCTTCGAGGTACTGCAGCGCCTTCGGGCGGACATACGGCTCGACGACCTGGTCGATGGCGATCGCCGACATCACCCGGGCGGTGATGCCTTCCTGGCGCATCGCATCGCCGAGCGCCAGCGCATTCATCACCGTCGCCAGCATGCCCATGTAGTCGGCCGTCGCCCGGTCCATGCCGACCGAGCCGCCGGCCACGCCGCGGAAAATGTTGCCGCCGCCGATGACGATCGCCACCTCGCAGCCGAGCGCCGTCACCTCGTGAACCTCGCGCACCATGCGCACGATCGTCGCCCGGTTGATGCCGTAGGCATCGTCGCCCATCAGGGCCTCGCCCGAGAGCTTGAGCAGGATGCGTCGGTAAGCCGCCATCAGATTCGGTTCATGGTCGTTGCGCGCGGGTCGGAGTCTAGCCGGCCCGGGCAGGCCCGGGCACTGGCGGCGCTCAGGCGCCCTTGGCTGCAGCCACCTGTGCGGCGACTTCGGCAGCGAAGTCGTCGACCTTCTTCTCGATGCCTTCGCCGACAACGTACAGCGTGAAGCGCGCAATGCGCGTCGAGCGCTCCTTGAGCATCTGCTCGACCGTCTGCTTGTCGCTCTTGACGAAGGTCTGGTTGTAGAGGCTGACTTCCTTCAGGTACTTCTGCACCGAGCCCTCGACCATCTTGGTCACGATCTCGGCCGGCTTGCCCGACTCGGCAGCCTTCTCGGCAGCCACCCGGCGCTCCTTCTCGATCAGGCTCGCCGGGACATCGGCCGCGGCAAGCGAAACCGGCTTCATCGCGGCAATGTGCATCGCAACGTCCTTGGCCGCGACCTCGTCGCCCTCGAACTCGACCATCACGCCGATCCGCGTACCGTGCAGGTAGCTGACCACGCGGCCGCTGTCGGCAAAGCGCTCGAAGCGGCGCACCGACATGTTCTCGCCGATCTTGCCGATCAGCCCCTTGCGCACGTCCTCGACCGTCGGGCCGAAGCCGTCCTGCGAGTAGCTCAGGGCTGACAGCGCCGCGACGTCGGCCGGCGCCTGGCTGGCAACAAGCTGGGCGCAGCCGCGGGCGAAGGCCAGAAACGAATCGTTCTTGGTGACGAAGTCGGTTTCGCAATTGACTTCGATCAATGCGCCGGTGCGCTCCTCGATGGCGGCGGCAACGACGCCCTCGGCCGTCACCCGCGACGCCGCCTTGCCGGCCTTGCTGCCCAGCTTGACACGGAGCAGTTCCTCGGCGCGTTCGAGATCGCCGCCGGCTTCCGTCAGGGCGCGCTTGCATTCCATCATCGGCGCGTCGGTCTTGGCGCGCAGTTCGGCCACGAGGCTGGCGGTAATTGCAGTCATAACAGTCTTTCAGTCAACGGATGCCGCAGCGACGGCCGCAGCCGGCTCGCTTTGGCAGGTGCAATGAAAAAGGGGCCCGCAAGCCCCTTCGAGGTGTCGCCGAAGGGCGAAGCGCAGCAGCGGCTCAGCCCGCCTCGCTGACCTCGACGAACTCGTCACCGTCAGCGGCGACGGCCTGGACGAGATCGTTGTTGGCGTTCGACTTGCCTTCGAGCACGGCATCGGCAACGGCGCGGGCATAAAGCGCCACTGCCTTGGCCGAGTCGTCGTTGCCGGGAATGACGTAGTCGATCCCGAGCGGCGTGTGATTCGAATCGACGATGCCGACGACCGGAATCCCGAGCTTGTTGGCTTCGGCGATGGCGATCTTGTGATAGCCGACGTCGATGACGAACAGCGCATCGGGCAAGGCGTTCATGTCCTGGATGCCGCCGATGTCCTTCTCGAGCTTGACCAATTCGCGCTCGAACATCAAGGCTTCCTTCTTGATGCGGATTTCGGTGCCGGCCTCGACCTGCGACTGCATTTCCTTCAGGCGCTTGAGCGAGCCCTTGACGGTTTTGAAGTTGGTCAGCATGCCGCCGAGCCAGCGCTGGTCGACGAAGGGCATGCCGGCACGGCGTGCTTCGCTGGCGATGACCTCCCGTGCCTGGCGCTTGGTGCCGACCATCAGGATGGTGCCGCGCTTGGCCGACAGCTGGCGTACGAACTTCATCGCTTCCTCGAACAGCGGCTGCGTCTTCTCGAGGTTGATGATGTGAATCTTGTTGCGGTGGCCGTAGATATAGGGAGCCATCCGCGGGTTCCAGAAGCGGGTTTGGTGTCCGAAGTGGACGCCGGCTTCCAGCATTTCGCGCATCGTGATCGTCATGCAGATTCCAAAAGGTTGTTTCTAAAATCCGGCCGGAATCGCCGCACACTCCAGGGCCCGCAGGCTTTTCGTGGCGACGACACCTTTCGGCGGCCGGTTTGCGTATGAGTTTCCCGGCCCGGGTATTCCCACTCCCTGCAGCCGGCAAAACCCGGCGATTCTAGCATCCCATGAAGCGAATACTCGGCTCGCACCTGCAGTGGCCGCTCCACGACCGGGCCGCGACGCGGCAGATCGAGGCGGCTGCGTGCGCGAATCTGCCGCCGCAGGCCCTGATGCAGCGAGCCGGTGCCGCCGTGGCGCGGCTGGCACTGGCCATGGCGCCGCATGCGCGGCGCATCGGCATCGTGGCGGGTGGGGGCAACAACGGCGGCGACGGCATCGAATCCGCACGTTGCCTGCAGCGCGCCGGCAAGCCAGTCGACCTGGTGCTCTGCGCCGAGCCGCAGCGCCTGCCGCCCGATGCGGCGGCTTCTCTCGACGCGGCACGCCAGGCCGGGGTGCCGATGCGCCTCGCGCTCGCCGGCGATCTTCCGGATCTCTCCGGGTGCGATCTGCTGATCGACGCGCTGCTCGGCATCGGCGCCAGAGGGGCGTTGTCGCCAGCGATGTGCAGCCGCATCGCCCAGATGAATGCCTGGCCGGCAGGGCGGCTTGCGATCGACGTGCCATCCGGCCTCGATGCCGATAGCGGGCAGCCGCTGGGAGGCGCTGTGCTGCACGCGGACGCAACGCTCACGCTGCTGACGCTGAAGCCGGGCCTCTTTACCGCTTCGGGGCGCGACGCCGCCGGCGAGGTCTGGCTCGACAGCCTGGGCGTCGCTGGCTTCGCGGCAGCGGGCGCACATATGGCCTGGCTGCTCGGCCGCCCTCCGAGCCGTGCGGCGACGCGCCGCCACGCCAGCCACAAAGGCAGCTTTGGCGACGTCGGCATCGTCGGTGGCGCTGGCGGGATGATCGGCGCAGCGCTGCTCGCGGGGCGCGCTGCGCTTGCTGCAGGCGCCGGGCGCGTCTTCGTCGATCTGCTCGGCGAGCCCGGCCGTTCACTCGATCCGCAACGACCCGAGTTGATGCTGAGACCCGGCCACTGCCGCGAACCCGGCGCGCCGTTGGCACGAATGACGCTGGTGGTGGGCTGCGGTGGCGGCGCGGCCGTGCGCCGACGCACTGCCGGCGATTCTTGCCGAGGCTCCCCGCGTCGTCGCCGATGCCGACGCGCTGAATGCGATCGCCGCCGATAGCGCGTTGCTGGCGGTGCTGCGCGGCCGCGCCGACCGCGGTCAGGCAAGCGTATTGACGCCGCACCCACTGGAGGCGGCGCGGCTGCTCGGTCTCGATGCCACCGCCGTCCAGGCCGATCGCATGGGCGCCGTCAGGAGGCTGGCCGAGCACACCCGGAGCGTGGTGGTGCTGAAAGGCTCCGGCAGCCTGATCTGCGCGCCTGGCGGCATTCCTGGAATCAACCCGACCGGAAGCGCTGCGCTGGCGACAGGCGGAACCGGCGATGTGCTCGCCGGCTGGCTCGGCGGCCTGTGGAGCAGTTCCGCAGCCCATGCCGAGGACGCCGCGCAGTGCGCCGTGGAGTCAGCGAAAGCAGCCGTCTGGATGCACGGCGACGCCGCTGACCGGAGCGGCCAGGTGGTGATGCGTGCCGACGAGTTGATCGAACACCTGGCGCGTTTGCGCTAAGCGCCGCCACCCCTCACCTCCCGGCTGCCCCGCAGCCCGGCCACCTGGCGAATCAGCGACCGCGCTTCGACTTCGCCGCGGCTTTGCGCCCCGGCGTTTTCGTCGTGTTCGCGCCGGCCACGCCCGCACGGCGCGGTGCGCGCTGATTGCGCTTGGCCGAGGCCTTGGCATGGCGGTCGGCGTCCTTGACCGCCGCCAGATCGGCGGCGGCCCCGGCGTTCGCACGCTGTCCCCGCGACCTGGTGGCGGCGGACGGTGCATCGGACTCGCCGACCACCCGGAAATCGATCTTGCGCCCATCGAGATCGACGCGGATCACCTGCACCCGCAGCCGGGAGCCGATCGCGTAGCGGACCCCGGTGCGTTCGCCACGCAACTCCTGGCGCGCCTCGTCGAAGCGGAAGTACTCGCCGCCGAGTTCGGTGATGTGGACCAGCCCTTCGACGAACAGGCCGTCGAGCTGCACGAAGAGACCGAAGCCCGTCGCCGCGCTGACCGTGCCGCCGTACTCCTCGCCGAGGTGCTCGCGCATGTAGCGGCACTTGAGCCAGGCTTCGACGTCGCGAGACGCATCGTCGGCGCGGCGTTCATTGGCGCTGCAATGGGCACCGGCCGCCTGCCACATCGCGCCTTCGGCGTCGAGCTTCGCCGGCGGCGTTTTGGCAGCCGCCGCGCCGCGCCGCGGTGCGGCTGGCATCGCCACCTCGGGATTCGACAGCGAATAGCGCTTGCCTTGCAGCAACGCCTTGATCACACGGTGAACCAGCAGGTCGGGATAGCGCCGGATCGGACTCGTGAAGTGGGTGTATGCGGTGTAGGCGAGGCCGAAGTGCCCGCTGTTGACGCCGGTGTAGACCGCCTGCTGCATCGCCCGCAGCAACATCGAATGAATCTGCGCCGCGTCGGGTCGATCCTTCGTGGCCTGCGCGATCGCCTGGAACTCACCCGGGGTCGGATCGTCGCTGATCGTGAGACCCAGGCCGAGCGCCTGCAGGTAGTTCTGCAGCAGGACGCGCTTCTCCGGCGTCGGCCCCTCGTGCACGCGGTACAGCGCCGGGTGCTTAGAGCGGGCGATGAAATCCGCCGCGCAGACATTGGCGGCGAGCATCGACTCCTCGATAAGCCGATGCGCCTCGTTGCGCGTGCGCGGAACGATCTTCTCGATGCGGCCGTTCTCGTCGCAGACGATCTGCGTCTCAACCGTTTCGAAGTCGACCGCACCGCGCTTGCCGCGCGCCCGCAGCAAGGCACGGTAGACCTCGTGCAGGTTCAACAAGTGCGGCAGCAGCGCTTCGCGCCGCGTGGCCTCCGGCCCGCGGGTGTTGACGAGGATGGCTGCAACTTCGTTGTAGGTCAGCCGCGCGTGCGAGTTGATCAATGCCGGATAGAACTGGTAGGCGTGGACCTCGCCAGCGTCGTTGACCAGCATGTCGCAGACCATCGCGAGGCGTTCGCTCTCCGGATTGAGCGAACACAGGCCATTGCTCAGCTTCTCCGGCAGCATCGGTATCACCCGACGCGGGAAGTACACCGAGGTGGCGCGCTCATAGGCGTCGTTGTCGAGTGCCTCGCCCGGCTTGACGTAATGGCTCACGTCGGCGATGGCGACCAGCAACCGCCAGCCCTTGGAGCGGCCGACTTTCGCCGGCTCGCAATAGACCGCATCGTCGAAGTCGCGCGCGTCCTCGCCGTCGATGGTGACAAGCGCCACGTCGGTGAGATCGATGCGCTGCCGCCGATCGGCCGGCCGCAGCTTGTCGGGCAAGGCCGCCGCCTGGGCCAGCGTCGCGTCGCTGAAGCGATGCGGCACCTCGAACTTGCGCACGGCAATCTCGATCTCGAGACCCGGATCGTCGATCTCGCCGAGCACCTCGACCACCCGGCCGACCGGCTGCGAGTACATCGACGGCGGCTCGGTCAACTCGACGGCGACCACCTGGCCCGCCGTCGCGCTGGCGACCGCGTTCTTCGGAATCAGGATGTCCTGGCCGAAGCGCTTGTCCTCGGGCGCCACCAGCCAGACACCGCTCTCGTGGAGCAGTCTGCCGATAAGCGGTGTCTTGCGGCGCTCGAGAATGTCGAGCACCCGGCCTTCGGGACGGCCCTTGCGGTCGTGCCGGATGACGCGGGCGCGCACCCGGTCCCGGTGCAGAACCGAGCGCATCTCCTGGGGGGCAAGGTAGAGATCAGGCTGGCCGTCGTCACGGACGACGAAGCCGTGGCCGTCGCGGTGGCCCTGCACGGTGCCTTCGACCTCGCCCATCAGGTCGGCGCCGACGGCGGCAGGTTTGGAGACTGACTTGTTTGTGACGATGATATGATCCGTGCCTTCCTGAAATGCCCAGGTGGCGGAATTGGTAGACGCACTAGTTTCAGGTACTAGCGGGTAACTCCGTGGAGGTTCGAGTCCTCTCCTGGGCACCAAGACTTGATGTTAGCCGATGACGTTCTCTCGAAAGGGGAACGGTAATGGGCGAAAGTCGAGTCGAAGAAGCGTCATTGCAGCGGTTGAGCACCGGGCCCGTCAGGGACTCGGGAATGAAAAAGGCCACCTTATGGTGGCCTTTTCTTTTGGCCTCTACTGGTTCGGCGACCTTCCGAACGAGGCCCGATGTGTGTCCCTGCAAGATGTGATGGCGCAGAGAATGCTTCCCGGTTTGTGGACTCGCAGAAACAGGCGTTCCTTAATGCTCCTGTCGTGACTCGTCCATTAACTGCAATTCGCCCTATCGTTCGGCTGGATCGTCAGATCGGTCGACGCATCTGGCCGGAGCGCTTCTTGGTGCTTGTTATTGCGATCTGCATGACCCGCGATGAAAGCGCAACGCCACCAAGAGGAACAGCTCGTTTCCTGGGGCGTCACTGACTGTCGAGTCGTGGACGAACAGCGTCCCAGGGGAGAACGCCGCAAGCCAGCAACTCGTCGCTACCGCTTGTGCCGAACCGCGTTCCGGCCGTCTTCGCATGGGATCCGGTGGCCGGCCCAATGCAGGACAAAGTCAGCCTGCACCGTACCGTTCAGATGGAGAACTTCTTCGCCAGCCGCTCGGGACGCATTTCGTCATACTCTTCGAACGGCTGGTGAATCCACGGGCTCGTGGGCAGCAGCTCGACGTGGTAGTCGGGCATGTACGACGAAGCACCCTTGGTCCAGATGACCGCCGAGCGCAGTTCGCCGATCGCCGGGATGGCGCGCAGACGGTCGACGACCGCGCGAAGCGTCACGCCCGAGTCGGCCAGGTCATCCACCAGCAACACCCGGCCCGCCAGTTCGCCCTTGGGCAGGGTGATGTACTTGGCAATATCGAGGCGCCCCTGGATCGTTCCCGCTTCGGCCCGGTACGAACTTGTCGACATGATGCCGAGCGGCTTGTCGAAAACACGCGAGAGCACATCGCCCGGCCGCATGCCGCCACGGGCCAGGCAGAGAATCTGGTCGAAGGCCCATCCCGAGGCATGGACCTTGAGCGCCAGGCGCTCGATCAGCATGTGGTACTCGTCCCACGAGACGTACAGATGCCTGCCGTCATCGGTCAGCATGCGTGCCTCCGGAAGGTTCGCGCGGGCCCAGCGGGGGCACGGTCGCTGCTCATGGCCGGTAGGGATGGCGCAGGACGATCGTGTGGACGCGATCCGGGCCCGTCGACACCATGTCGATCGGCGCGCCGATCAACGCCTGCACGCGCTCGAGATAGCGGCGCGCATTGAGCGGCAGCTCGTCCCACTGCGTCATGCCGACCGTCACCGCATCCCAACCCGGGAAGCTTTCGTAGATCGGCTCACAGGCGGCGATCTCGTCGGCATCGAGCGGAAGAATGTCGATCCGCCGACCCGCGAGCCGGTAGCCGACGCAGACCTGGATTTCGGCAAGCCCGTCGAGGACGTCGAGCTTGGTGATGCACAGGCCGGACAGCCCGTTGATGATCACCGAACGCTTCAGGAGCGCCGCGTCGAGCCAGCCGCAGCGCCGCGGCCGCCCGGTGACGGTGCCACGCTCCTGCCCCACGGTCGAAAGATGATGGCCGACGCTGCCCGGCTCGTCCATCGGCAGTTCGGTCGGGAACGGCCCGCTGCCCACGCGCGTGGTGTAGGCCTTGGTGATTCCCAGCACATGGTGCAGCAGGTCCGGGCCGATACCCGAGCCCGCCGAGGCATTGCCGGCCACGCAGTTGCTCGACGTGACATACGGATAGGTGCCGTGATCGATGTCGAGCAAGGTTCCCTGTGCACCCTCGAACAGCAGGTTGGCGCCGCCGCGATGGGCGGTATGCAGCAGGTAGCCGACGTCGCCCATCATCGGCCTGATCTGCTCGGCCATGCGCATGGCCTGCTCGAAGATCGGCTCGAACTCGAGCGGAGTCGAGCGCAGGTAACCCGTCAGCGCGGCGTTGTGCACCGAAAGCAGGTCCCGCAGCTTGCTGGCAAAGCGCTCCGGATGCTTCAGATCCTGCATGCGCAGCGCACGGCGGGCCACCTTGTCCTCATAGGCCGGACCGATTCCCTTGCCGGTGGTGCCGATCTTGCCGATCCCGCTGGTCTCGCGCAACGCTTCCCGCGCCTTGTCGACCTCGACATGGAAAGGCAGGATCAGCGGGCACGATTCGCTGATGTGAAGCCGCGATCGCACCTCGACGCCGATCGCCTCCAGCCGCTCGATCTCGGCGAGCAGGTGCATCGGGTCGACGACCACGCCGTTGCCGATGTAGCAGGCCACGCCTTCGCGCATGATTCCCGAGGGAATCAGCTGCAGCGCCGTCTTCACGCCCTTGATGACCAGCGTATGGCCGGCGTTGTGGCCACCCTGGAAGCGGATCACCGCCTGCGCATGGTCGGTAAGCCAGTCGACGACTTTGCCTTTGCCTTCGTCACCCCACTGGGTACCGACGACGACGACATTGCGGCCGGCGCCGGAAAGTGAGCTCTGTTGCATGGTCGGGTCGGGATGTGGCACGGATTTCAGCAATGCAGGGGACAGCAAGGATCGATTTCAGAGCGCACGCAGCGTCCACTCGCCGTCGACGGTGACAAGTTCACGGTCGCAGGCGAACTCGGCGCCTTCGTGCTCGTGTCCGGGAAGGACGCAAACGACGGTCTCGCCGCGCGAACGCAGCTGCCGGACGGCCGCGCGCAGCGGTGCATCGGCATACCAGGGCGCCCGTACGGCACCCGGCGCGGCACCCGGCGCGGCACCGGTCAGCAGCGAAAGTTCCTTCAGGTCGAGGCTGAAGCCCACGGCGGGCCGTCGGCGGCCGAACACCGCCCCGACTTCGTCGTAGCGGCCGCCGCGCAGGATCGCATCGGCAGCGCCGTCGGCGTAGACAGCGAAACGCGAACCGCTGTAGTAGTCGTTGCTGCCGCGATCGGAAAGGTCGAAACCGAGTCGCACTTCCGGATGGACCAGCGCCAGGTGCGAAGCAAGCGCCTGCAGCTCGTCGATGGCCGTGGCGATCGCGGGTTGCGCCGGCAACCGCGCGGCGCGCTGCCTCGAGGATCTCGACGCCCCCATACAACGCCGGCAGTTCGAGCAGCCCCTGCCGCGCCGCAGCAGGCAGGTCGGCAGCGAGCGCCTTTACGGCGGATGTGTCTTTTGCGGCCAGGGCGGCGAGCAACTCCTCGCGGCGCACCGGCTCTGGTGATGCTTCGTTCAGGAGCGCACGCACGATTCGCGTATCGCCGACGTCGAGCGTCAGCTCGCCAAGACCGGCGATGGCCAGACAGTCGAGTGCCAGGTCGAGAACTTCGAGATCGGCTTCCTGCCCGCCGTGTCCATAGATCTCGGCGCCGAATTGCAATGGCTCGCGTGTGGCATACGGCCCCGCCGGCTGCGTGTGCACGATCGGCCCGCAATAGCAAAGCCGCGTGACACCGCGGCGGTTGAGCAGGTGTGCATCGATACGCGCCACCTGGGGCGTCGCGTCGGCACGCAGGCCGAGGGTTCGTCCGCTCGACTGGTCGACCAGCTTGAACGTCTGCAGGTCGAGCGCGTGGCCGGTTCCCGACAACAGCGATTCGAGATGCTCGAGCAGCGGCGGCATGACCAGCTCGCAGCCATAGCGGCGGGCTACGTCGAGCAGCAGGCGGCGCAATTCTTCAATCTGCCGGGCCTGCGCAGGCAGCACATCCGAAATGTGCTCGGGCAACAGCCAGGCGGAAGACATCGGCGCGGGAGGAAGATACAAAAACGGAATTGTAGGCGCGCTGTTCGCAGCGCAACCGCCCGACTGCCTCGGGGTCAGCTCAGGAACACCACCAGCAACAACAAGCCGATCAGCATGCTGGCGAGCCCGAGAAAGCGAATTTGCCCGTCGCTCATCTGCATCGCCCGTTCGAACACACCACGCCATGCTGTCGGGCTCAGGAAGGGCAGCAAGCCCTCCATCACGAGCATCAGGGCAACGCCGATCAGGACCGCTTCAGCGATCGCCAATCTCAGTTCCTGCGCGGCGCGGCCGGCGCGGCCGGCGCCGCGGTCGTGCCGCGGAAGGTCTTGAAGAACTCGCTGTTCGGATCGACCACCATCACGTCCGACTTGTTGCGGAAGCTCGAGCGATACGCCTCGAGGCTGCGGTAGAACGATGCGAACTGCGGATCACGGCCGAAAGCCGCACCGTAGAGCGCCGCCGCTGCCGCATCGCCCGCACCCTTGACTTTCTCCGCCTCGCGATACGCCTCGGCGACGATGACCTCGCGCTGGCGGTCGGCGTCGGCACGGATCTTCTCGCCTTCCGCCGTACCGGTCGAGCGCAACTCGTTGGCAACGCGCTTGCGCTCGGATTCCATGCGCCGGTAGATCGCCTCGGTGATGTTGTTGGAGAAGTCGACGCGCTTGATCCGCACGTCGATGACCTCGATGCCGAACGACTTGGCTTCGTCGGCCAGCCGGCCGCGCACCGCCTGCATGACGCGCTCGCGGTCGGTTGCGAGCATCTCCTGGACGGTGCGCTTGGTCACCTCCTCGTTGAAGGCCGCCTGAACGATCGGACTCAGCCGGTTCTCGACATTGCGCATGTCGACCCCGTTGTTGCGGATGAACTGCCGCGCGTCGACGATGCGCCACTTGACCAGCCAGTCGATCACCAGGCTCTTCTTCTCGGCAGTGAAGATCGGCCGGGTCTCCGGGCTGTCGAGCGTCTGCACCCGCCGGTCGAGGAACACCACGTTCTGCAGTGGCGGCGGCAACTTGAACTTCAAGCCGGGGCTGGTGACGACTTCACGAATTTCGCCCAGCGCATAGATCACGGCAAACTGGCGCTGGTCGACGATGAAGAGCGTCGACGCAGCAATCATCAGCGCGATCAGCGCGCTCGCGGCATACAGGCCTAGTCGGTTCATGGTGAGGTGCCGGTGCTCAACGGCTGTCGCGATCGCGGCTTCGCTGTCCGTCTCGCGAGCGAACATCGGGCGTGGCCGGGGTGGGGTTCGTCACCGGCGCCGTGTCGACGGCCGGGGGGGTGGTCGCAGCGGGCGCGCCGGCCTGCTGCATCAGCTTGTCGAGCGGCAGGTAGAGAAGATTCGAATTGCCGCGGCTGTCGACCAGCACCTTGGTGACGTTGGAGTAGACCTGCTGCATGGTGTCGATGTACATCCGGTCCCGCGTCACGCCGGGCGCCTTCTGGTATTCCGCAAGCACGCTGGCGAAGCGATTGGCGTCACCTTCGGCCTGCGCGACGACACGTGCCTTGTAGCCCTCGGCCTCTTCGCGAAGCCGGGCTGCCGTGCCCTGCGCCTTGGGGATCACGTCGTTGGCATAGGCTTGTGCTTCGTTCTTCAGCCGTTCACGATCGGCACCGGCCTTGAAGGCGTCGTCGAAAGCCGCCTGGACCGGCTCGGGCGCCTGCACGTTCTGCACGTTGACGTTGGCGACGACGATGCCGGCATTCAGCCGGTCGAGTTGCGACTGGATCGACTTGACGAGATCGGCCGCAATCGCATCGCGCTGCTCGTAAAGCACCGAGTCCATCAGGCTCTTGCCGACGATTTCGCGCACGGCCGACTCCGCCGCCTGGGTCACCGCATCGTCCGGCCCGCGGTTCTCGAACAGGTAGGCGCGCGCATCCTTCAGCCGGTATTGCACCGTGAAGCGGATGTCGACGATGTTTTCGTCCTGGGTCAGCATCGACGAGTCGCGCAGACCGGTGGCCTGAACCGGGCCGCTGCGTCCGACCTCGACCGATCGGAGCTGCGTGACGGCCACCGTTTCATGGGCCTGGAACGGATACGGCAGCCGCCACTGAATGCCGGCACCCCCCGTGTAGGCGTACTTGCCGAACGACGTGACAACCGCCTGCTGGCCTTCCTGCACGATGAATATGCCGCTGCCGAGCCAGATCAGCAGGAGGGCGCCGCCCGCAAGCGCCAGGCCGATGCGCGCCCGCTTCGGATCGGGATTGAAGCCAGGTCGGCGACCATCGCCGGGCCCGCCTTCGCCGCGCGGCGGATTCGTGCGCGGACCCTTGGGGCCGAACAGCCCGCTCAGCTTGCGGTTGAAATCGCGCCACAGTTCGTCGAGGTCGGGCGGCCCGTCACCCCGGTTGCCGGTCGACAGCAGGCGCCCGGCAGCCGACTGGCTGGCGGAGCGGCCCGGGATGCCGAGCGCCCGGGAGTAAAGCAGCCGGGATCCGCCGCCGACGACGGCAACAGTCGCCCCGGCAAAGGCAGCCATCCGCTCGAGTGGAGGCAACGGCGGCAGGTGGGGGGTGGGTGAGGTCATGCCAGCAAGGGAGGAGGAAAGTCTTGCAATGGAGCCGGGGCGTCCGCTTCGGGCGCCTCGGCAGGTTCGGCCCAGGCGGGTGCCTCGCCGCGGGCAGCCGCTGCGACGAGCGCGCGCAGTGCGTCGAGGCCGGCCCCGCTCGCTGCACTGATGAAGACCCGCGGCGCCCGGACACCGCCCTCGATTTCAACGACATCCGGCGTCGAGCGCGGCTGCTGCGTCGCGTCGAGTCGGTCGGACTTGTTGAATACGAGGACCTGCGGCACGTCGGCCGCGCCGATATCGCCGAGCACGCGCTGCACCGCGGCCATCTGCTCGTCGACCTGCGGGTTCGACGCATCGACGACGTGGAGCAGCAAGTCGGCGTCGGTCGCCTCCTGCAGCGTGGCCTGGAAGGCTTCGACCAGCCGGTGCGGCAACGCGCGGATGAAACCGACGGTGTCGGAGAGCGAGACCGAGCGGTCGACGTCGGCCAGATGGAGCTGCCGCGTCGTGGTGTCGAGCGTCGCGAACAGCTGATCGGCGGCGTAGCTCTCGGCATTGACCAGCGCATTGAAGAGCGTCGACTTGCCGGCGTTGGTGTAGCCGACCAGCGAGACACGGAAGGTCTGGTTGCGCTCGCGCGACCGGCGCTGCGTTGCATGCTGGCGCTGGACCTTGGCAAGCTTGACCTTCAGCGCCTTGATGCGCTCGCCGATCATCCGGCGATCGAGTTCGATCTGGGCCTCGCCCGGGCCGCCGCGGTTGCCGATGCCGCCGCGCTGGCGCTCCAGGTGGCTCCAGCGCCGCACCAGCCGGGTCGACAGGTACTGCAACTGGGCCAGCTCGACCTGCAGCTTGCCTTCGTGGCTTTGCGCGCGGGCAGCGAAGATTTCCAGGATCAGCATCGTCCGGTCGGCCACCACCACACCGAGCAGCTGCTCGAGATTGCGCTGCTGCGCCGGTGAAAGCGCCTGGTCGAAGAGCACGGCCTCGGCGCGGTGCGCCTGGACCAGCGCCTTGATCTCCTCGGCCTTGCCAGAGCCGATGAAGAGCGCCGCGTCCGGCGCCTTGCGCCGTACGACCACGCGCTCGACCGGATCGTCGCCGGCCGACGTGGCGAGCAGCGCCAGTTCGTCGAGGCTGGCGTCGAAGCCACGCTCCCCTCCGATATCGACACCCACCAGGATGACACGGGGCCGGTCACCGCTGCGGCCTGCCGGATCGGCTGATTTCTGGGTACCCGACTGCGGTGCAGCTGCAATGGGCTCGGCTTGGCTTGCCGACCGTTCGGAAAGCCGCTTCAGGAGGCTGCCTCCGGCGTGTCCGCAATCTGCAGATTGACCGCACGGCCCGGCACGACCGTCGAGATCGCATGTTTGTAGACCATCTGCGTCACGGTATTGCGCAACAGCACGACGTACTGGTCGAACGACTCGATATGGCCTTGCAGCTTGATGCCGTTGACCAGGTAGATCGAGACAGGAACGTGTTCCTTGCGCAGCAGGTTCAGGAACGGATCCTGCAAAAGTTGACCTTTGTTGCTCACGATATTCTCCGTGTTGAGGGGTTCGATCGACCGGAAAGGCACGGTAACACAGGGTTTGCCCGGCCCTCCGCCCTGCCCCGATCAGGCTTTTTCCGCGAAGGGATTGCGGCTCGAGCGCGTTTCGATGCGCAGCGGCGTTCCCACCAGCTTGAAGTGAGCGCGAAAACGGCCTTCGAGAAAACGCTTGTAGGCATCGGTCACGTGTTCGAGCGAGTTTCCATGCACCACGACCAGAGGCGGATTCATGCCCCCCTGGTGCGCATAGCGCAATTTCGGACGGAACATGCCTTCGCGTCGCGGCGCCTGGTGAGCCACCGCTTCGAGCAGCAACCGGGTCAGAACAGGCGTCGGCATCTTGCAGTTCGCCGAGGCATGCGCATCACCGATCGCCTTCCAGACCGGCGCCAGGCCTTGCCGCCTGATCGCCGAGATGTTCAAGATCGGGGCGAACTTGAGGAACGCAAGGCGCTGCTCGATCGAGCGCTGCAGCTGCTGCTTCTGGTAGTCGTCGACGGCGTCCCACTTGTTGACCGCGATCACCACCGCACGGCCGCTCTCGAGGACATAGCCGGCGATATGGGCGTCCTGGTCGCTGACGCCCTGGGTCGCGTCGAGCAACAGCAGCACGACGTTGGCGTCGGCGATCGCCTGCAGTGTCTTGACGACCGAGAACTTCTCGATCGCCTCGAACACCTTGCCCTTGCGGCGCAGCCCGGCGGTGTCGATCAGCTCGAAGCGCCGGCCTTGTCGCTCGAACGGGATGCGGATCGCGTCGCGCGTCGTTCCCGGCTGGTCGAAGGCAACCAGCCGTTCCTCGCCGAGCCAGGTGTTGATGAGCGTGCTCTTGCCGACGTTCGGTCGGCCGGCAACCGTCAGACGAATCGGCGAACTTTCGCTGTCACCAGCTTCTTCGGCGTCGTCGCCGAAGTCGAAGTCGGCGAGTGCCACATCGAGGAGGCTGCGCACGCCCTGCCCGTGTGCCGACGACACGGCATGCGGCTCGCCGAGTCCGAGCTCGAAGAACTCGCCCAGCAACGGCGAATCGGCCATGCCTTCGGCCTTGTTGGCGGCGAGCACGACCTTCTTGCCGAGCGCACGGAGGTAGCGCGCGATGTCGTGGTCCTGCCCCGACAGGCCGGCGCGCAGGTCGACCAGGAAGATGACGCAATCGGCCTCGGCAACCGCCTGACGCGTCTGCTTTGCCATTTCGACGACGATGCCGGCGCTGCTGTCGGGCTCGAAGCCTCCGGTGTCGACGACGATCACGTCGCGCTCGCCGACGCGGGCGTCGCCGTAGTGCCGATCGCGCGTCAGTCCGGCAAAGTCAGCGACGATCGCATCCCGGCTCTTTGTCAGGCGGTTGAAAAGCGTCGACTTGCCGACGTTCGGCCGCCCGACGATCGCGACGACCGGTTTCATGGCTGCCGCACCTCAGTCGGTGCGCAACGCGAAGATGCCACCGGCGCGGGTCACCACCAGCACGGTGCCGGCTGCCAACACCGGCGCGCTGACGATTGCACTTCCATCGGTGGCGACGCGGGCCAACGGCCGGCCGTTGTCGCGCGCCAGCAGATGGAGCAATCCGGCATCGTCGCCGAAGACCACCTGCGAACCGACGATCAGCGGCGGGCCGAGCCGGTGATGCAGCAGCCGCTCGCTGTTCCAGCCCGGCTCGCCGGTCGCCGGTCGCCAGGTGCTGATGCGGTCGCTGGCATCGGCAGCAACCACCAGCTGGGTGTCTGCCGCAACCGGGTCCGTGCCACCGCCCGGCCGCGTCCAGGCGAGCGTGCCCCGCTCGGCGTGGACGCAGCCGACCGCCGCCTGGAACGAGCGCACGCAGACCAAGTCCCCGGTACGGGCCAGCGGGCCGACCAGGTCGGCAAGCCGTTCGATCTCGTTGGTGCCGCGCGGCGCGCCGACCGGCACCTCCCAGACGACGCTGCCGTCACTCGGCTCGAGGGCCGCCAGCCGCGGACCCTGGCCGACCAACAGGTGACGTCGGAAAGACGCGATCACTCCCGGCTGAGCAAGCGTCAGCGGATCCCCAGGACGCTGCACCTTCCAAAGCGCCGCGCCCTCCGCAGCGTCGAAGGCGTGCACGCTGCGATCGGCGCCAAGAACGAAGACGCGTTCGCCGGCGACCAGCGGCGGCGTGTCGACACGCACGCCGAGCGGCTTGCGCCAGAGCACCCGGCCGGCTTCGAGCGTCACCAGCACGCCATCGCGCGTGACCACGGCCGCGTAGCGGCCGTCGCTGCCGACGCCGGCGCCGAGTCGGCCACCCGCCTGCCCGCGCCAGAGCTCTCGCCCGGTATCGGCCTGCAGCGCCACCACCGTGCCGTCGCTGGACGCCGCCGTGAAGACACCTCCATTGACCGCAACGGCCATCGGGAACTGCACCGCTTCGATCTTCTGGCGCCAGACGATCCGGGCACTGCTCGGCGCCGACAGCGGCTCGAGCGGTGTTGGCTTGGGCCGAGAATTGCCGGCGCAGCCCGACAGGACGGCCAGCCCCAGCAACGCGATCCCCGCCCAGCGCGGCAAAGTGCGCGCCGTTATCGAGGCGGCCTTCACAGCGGCGACTCCGGCGGTGCGCCGAGCGCTGTCAGCTTGGCGTCGATCAGTCGGCGGTAATCGAGCTGCGCGTCCATCCGGGTACGGGCCTGGGTGTAAGCCTGCCGCGCCTCGTCGCGCTTGCCCATGGCACTCAGGATGTCGCCGCGCCGGTCGGCGACGAGGCTGGTGAACTCTCCAGAGGGGGCTTCGCCCAGCTGAGCCAGCGCCTGGTCGAACTTCTTTTCTTCCATCAGTGTTCCCGCGAGGCGCAGGCGCGCGACGGTTCGATACGCCGGGTCGCTCGCATGGTCGCGCACCCAGGCCAGTGCGCTCTGTGCCGCCGCCGTTTGCCCCTTTTCGAACTGCACCTTCGCAACCAGCAGTCCGCCCTGCCCAGCGAAGGCAGTGCGCGGATGGCGCGAGCGCAGATCCTCGAAAATCCGGGTCGACAAGGCGAGGTCGCCGGCTTCGGCCGCGCGGTCGAGTTCGTCGTAAATGGCCGCGGCGCTGGTGGCCTGGTCGCGCTGCCACCACTTCCAGCCGTTGTAGGCAGCGAACGCGCCGAGTGCCGCAATCAGCAGCCAGGTGATGGCGTTGCCATACTGCCTCCAGAAGGCTTTCAGCTGGTCGAGTTGTTCCTGCTCTTCGAGGTCGAGATGTGTGGCCATGGGGAGTGAGTCAGGGACGAACCCGAAGGCGCGATTATGAAGCGCCCAGCTGCGGGCCCCATGCGTCGAGACCTGCGAGCGGCAGAAGGCGCTGCGTCGCAGCGGCATCACGCAGATCCTTCAGCGCGACCTCGCCTCGCTCGACTTCGGCCTCGCCGAAGATCAGCGCGTAGCGGGCACCACTCGCATCGGCACGCCGGAATTGGGCCTTCATGCTGCCGCCGCCCGCGTGCATCAGCACCCGCAGACCCGCAGCGCGCAGGCGCTCGGCAGCGAGCAGCGCCGCGGCCTGGGCCGTTTCCGACTGCACCACCGCATAGACGTCGAGCGCGGGTGCCGGCAGTTCGGCGCCGCACGCCTGCATCAGCAGCAGCACGCGCTCGATGCCGAGGCCCCAGCCCACCGCGGGTGCGGCCTTGCCGCCGAGCTGTTCGATCAGGCCGTCATAGCGCCCACCGCCGCAAACGGTGCCCTGTGCACCCAGCCGGTCGGTGACCCATTCGAAAACCGTCAGGTTGTAGTAGTCCATGCCGCGCACCAGGCGCGGGTTGATGCGCCAAGCGAGACCGGCGCCGTCGAGCAGGGCACAGAGCCGGTCGAAGTGGACGCGCGAGGCCTCGCCGACGAAGTCGATCAGTCGCGGTGCCGCTTCGATCAGCGGCTGCAGCGCTGGCTGCTTGCTGTCGAGAATGCGCAGTGGATTGCTGTGCAGGCGGCGCAGCGCTTCGTCGTCGAGCTGCGGGGCATGGGCCTCGAAATGGGCGATCAATGCGGCACGGTGGGCACGGCGCTCGTCGACTTGACCGAGGGTGTTGATCTCGAGCCGCAGGTCGCGCCCTTCCACCAGGCCGAGGTCGCGCCAGAGCGCCCGGCACATCAGGATCAGCTCGGCATCGACGTCCGGCCCGGCAAAGCCGAGCGCCTCGGCGCCGATCTGGTGGAACTGCCGGTAGCGACCCTTCTGCGGCCGCTCGTGGCGAAACATCGGCCCGCTGTACCAGAGCCGCTTGCCGCCGTCGCGGAGGAACGAATGTTCGTTCATCGCGCGGACCACGCCGGCGGTGTTTTCGGGTCGCAGCGTCAACCGGTCACCGTTCATCGCGTCCTCGAAGGAATACATCTCCTTCTCGACAATATCGGTCACCTCGCCGAGCCCGCGGGTGAAAAGCGCCGTCGGCTCGACGATCGGCGTGCGCACGGCCGCATAGCCATAGCGTGTCATCAGCGCACGCACGCGCTCGTCGAACATTTCCCAGCGCGCCGAGTCCGGCGGCAGGATGTCGTTCATGCCCTTGACGGCACGCAGGGGTTCAAGCATCTTGGCTGCGGCGGCGCGAGCGGCCGCCTTTCGGTAACGGGAAAGGCCGGCCAGCGCGCAGCTGCCGCGGGCAATCAGGCCGGCAGGCGGCCGTAGCGGTTTTCGATATAGCGCTCGACCAGCGCGTGAAATTCTTCGGCGATGTGTTCGCCGCGCAGTGTCAGCGCCTTTTCGCCATCGATATAGACCGGCGCCGCAGGCGCTTCGCCGGTACCCGGCAGGCTGATGCCGATGTCGGCGTGCTTGCTCTCGCCCGGGCCGTTGACGATGCAGCCCATCACGGCCACCTTCATCGACTCGACGCCGGGATAGCGCACACGCCAGACCGGCATGCGCGCGCGCAACTCGTCGTCGATCCGCTTGGCGAGTTCCTGGAAGGTCGTGCTGGTGGTGCGGCCGCAGCCCGGGCATGCGGTCACGCTCGGATTGAAGGCACGCAGGCCGAGCGACTGCAGGATTTCCAGCGCGACCACCACCTCCTGGGTGCGGGCTTCGCCTGGCTGCGGCGTCAGCGAGACGCGAATCGTGTCGCCGATGCCCTCCTGCAGCAGCAGCGCCAGCGCCGCGGCCGACGCAACCGTGCCCTTGGTGCCCATGCCCGCCTCGGTCAGCCCGAGATGCAGCGGGTAGTCGCAGCGTTGGGCCAATGCCCGGTAGACGGAGACCAGGTCCTGCACGCCGCTCATCTTGCACGACAGCACGATCTGCTCGGGACGCAGGCCGATCGACTCGGCATGCCGCGCCGACTCGATCGCCGAGACGATCAGCGCCCGGTACATGATCTGGCCGGCGGCGTGCGGCTCGGGCCGGCGGGCGTTCTCGTCCATCATCCGGGCGAGCAACTCCTGGTCGAGGCTGCCCCAGTTGACGCCGATTCGAACCACCTTGTCCAGGCGCGCCGCAATCTCGATCATCTGCGCGAACTGCCGGTCGCCCTTCTCGCCCTTGCCGACATTGCCCGGGTTGATGCGGTACTTCGACAGCGCCTCGGCGCAGGCCGGATGGTCGGCGAGCAGGCGGTGGCCGTTGTAGTGAAAGTCGCCGACCAGCGGCACATCGATACCCATCCGGTCGAGCTGGTCGCGAATGTGCGGCACGGCTTGCGCAGCCTCGGGCGTGTTGACGGTGATGCGCACCAGTTCCGAGCCGGCAACGGCCAGCTCCTTGACCTGGATCGCCGTGCCGATCACATCGACCGTGTCGGTATTGGTCATCGACTGCACGCGCACCGGCGCGTCGCCGCCGACGGTCACCGTCCGGGAGCCCCAGCGAATCTGCGCCTGGCGGGTGCGGCGCCGCGCCGGCTGCGCGGCGGCAACGGGTGCGTCGAGTTCGACGCCAGAGTAATCGTCAGAGCGATCCATCAGGTCCATCCTCGCCTCCAAGCCGCTCAGTTCAGCCGCAGCCGCGCGACGCTGCCGCGCGTCGCCGGCGCCAGATCGACCGCCTCGCCCTTGTACCGAAGCGCGACGCTGTTGGCGTTGCCGATCTTCACGCGCAGCGGCGGCACGCCCTCCAGCTGCAGAGTTTCACCGGCTGCGACATTGCGCGCAATCAGCGAGCGCTTGTCGGCATCGACCACCTCGACCCAGGAGGCGCCAGTCGCCTCGACCTGCAGCACACCCGCTCCGGCCGGGTTGTTCGGCAGTGCACTGGACGCCGCAACCGACGCGGTCGGCGTATTCGACGTTGCCGAGGGAAAGGCCGGCTGTATCGCCGGTTCACCCGATACGGCCATCGGCGCGCCAGGCTGCAGCGGCGCCGCCGCACCCGGCGTGCGCAGCACTTCGGTGACGACCGAACCGCCGGCCGCATCGCCGGCCGTGCCCACCGGCTCGGCGCCGCGCACCACGGTTTGCGCCGAGCGGGTGAGACGGCTCAGCAGCTCGGGCGGCGCCAGGTAAAGCCAGGCGGCCAGCAGCAGCAGCAGCAGCGGCGCCCAAACCGAAGGGCTGGCGAGCCGGCTCCATGCGAAGCCGTCGAGCGCACGCTCGCGGAAGGGCTCGTTGAGCCCTTCGGTCAGGTTCGACATCCGGTTCGGGATGGCCGGTGGCAGCAGCGCCAGCACCGGTGCCGGGTCGATCTTCAGGTAGCGGGCAACGGTCTGGGCGAGCGCCCGGGCAAACGCCGGATCGGGCAGTTCGACGAAGCGGTCGGCCTCGAGCAGCTTCAGCTTCTGCGGCGGCACCTTGATGGCGGCTGCAAGCGCCTCGATCGGCAGCCGCTGGGCTTCGCGGGCCTTGCGCAGCTGCGCACCCGCCGAACCGGCGCCACCACCTGCGGCGGCCGCAGACGGTCGTCTTCTCATTCATCGAACTGTCCCCGATCGAGTGCAGCGGTTTCCGGCGCATGCGGGAAACGGTCCCGCAACTGCTTGGCGAGGGCCTGGATGCCCTGGGAATTGCCGAGGCGGCGCTCGATCCGCGCGGCGAGCCAGAGCGTCTGCGCGTTCGACACGTCCGGATTCGCATTCAGCGGCCGGATCAGCGCGCGCGCGCCTTCGAAGGCGCCGCGCTGGTAGAGCACGTCGGCGAGATTGACGGCGATGCTCGGATTGGTCGGCTCGAGCGCAATGGCGCGGCGCAAACTCGTCTCGGCCGCCGGCAGTTGCTTCTGCCGCGCATGGCAGATCCCCTGCGTCAGCAGGGTCCGCGCCGCGTCGGTGTACTGCGGCGCCGCGAGCGCACGCGCGAACTGCTGCTGGGCTTCGTCGTAGCGCTGCAACTGGCAAAGGTACCAGCCATAGTTCTGCATCGAGTCGGCGTCGCGCGGGTCGAGCTGCAGGGCGCGGCGGAAGCTTTCCTCGGCGAATCGATGCTCGCCCAGGCTGGCATAGATCAGGCCGCGCAGGTTGAAAGCCGGCGCCAGCAGCGGGTTGGCCGCAATGGCCAGCTTGACCTCGTCGAGCGCGGTCGTCAACTGGCCGCGTCCGAAATAGGCACCCGCCAGCTCGAGGCGGACCCGGGCGCGGCGGTCGGCATCGGGCTCGTCCGAGGCCGTGACGAGGTCCTTCGTCGAATCGGCAGCGGTGATCGGCGCGCTCGACGTGCGCGTGGTCGTGGTGCAGCCCTGCAGCAGCAGGGCCGTCAGGACGGTGGCAAGCGAGCGGTTGGCGAGACCGGGCCGCGCCGGCGGGCGCCGCGTCACCGCAGTCGCGACGATCGTCATGGCGCGACCCGGTGTGTCGGCGCCGGGTCTGCGGCCTCGCGGTGGATGCGAATCGGCGCACGGCCGGCAGTGCGCTGCGCCAGGCGCGTGCGGTCCTGCACTTCGCCAGCCAGCTGGCCGCATGCGGCATCGATGTCGTCGCCGCGCGTCTTGCGCACCGTCGTGACCAACCCGCCGTCGCTGAGGATGCGTGCGAAGTGCCGCACCCGCTCATCGGGCGAGCGCACCAGCCCCGACTGCGGGAAGGGGTTGAAGGGAATCAGGTTGATCTTGCAGGCGACGCGCGGTACCGCCGAACCGTCGACGCCGTGCCCCTGCGTCAGCGCAATCAGCTGCCGGGCATGCTCGGGCGTGTCGTTGACACCGTCGAGCATGCAGTACTCGAAGGTAATGAAGTCGCGCGGCGCACGCTCGAGATAGCGCTGGCAGGCGCCGAGCAGTTCGGCGATCGGGTACTTGCGGTTCAGCGGCACCAGCTCGTCGCGCAGCAGGTCCGCCGGCGCGTGCAGCGAAACCGCGAGCGCGACCGGGCAGTCGTCGCGCAACCGCTCGATCATCGGCACCACGCCCGAGGTCGACACCGTCACCCGGCGGCGCGACAGGCCGTAGCCGTGATCGTCGAGCATCACCCGCAGTGCCGGCAGCAGCGCCGCGTAGTTCTGCAGCGGCTCGCCCATGCCCATCATCACCACGTTGCTCACGGCGCGTTCGCCGGGCGCGAGCTGCAGGCGCTGGCGCAGCGCATGCTCGGCAAACCAGAGCTGGCCGACGATCTCCGCGGTGCTCAGGTTGCGGCTGAATCCCTGATGCCCCGTCGAGCAGAAGCGGCAGCCGACGGCACAGCCCGCCTGCGAAGAGATACACAGCGTGCCGCGGCCCGACTCCGGGATGAACACCGTCTCCACCGCGTCGCCACCGCCGACCGAAAACAACCATTTGACGGTGCCGTCTGCCGAAGCCTGGGTCGTGGCAACCGTCGGCGCCACCACATGGGCAGCGGTTTGCAGCTTTTCCCGCAGTGGCCGCGCGAGATCGCTCATGCGCCCGAAATCGGCCTCGCCGCGCTGGTGGATCCAGCGGAAGAGCTGGGTCGCCCGAAAGCGCTTTTCGCCCAGCCCCTCGCACCAGGCGGCCAGGCCGTCCAGGTCGAAATCGAGCAGGTTCTGCAGCGCCATCGGTCAGACCGTCACGCCACTCAACGGCTGTGGATCTGCATCTGCGGGAAGAAGAAGGCGATCTCCACGCCGGCGGTTTCCGGCGCATCCGAACCGTGCACCGCATTGGCGTCGATGCTGTCGGCGAAGTCGGCGCGGATGGTGCCCTTCTCGGCCTTGCGCGGATCGGTCGCGCCCATCAGGTCGCGATGGCGCGCAATCGCGTCTTCGCCCTCGAGCACCTGGATCATCACCGGGCCGGAAATCATGAACTTCACCAGGTCGTTGAAGAACGGCCGCGCGCTGTGCACCGCATAGAACGCCTGCGCGTCGCCGAGCGACAGCTGCGCCATCCGCGCAGCGATGACCTTCAGCCCGGCGCCTTCGAAACGGCTGTAAATCTGCCCGATGACGTTCTTTGCAACCGCGTCGGGCTTGATGATCGAAAGCGTGCGTTGCACTGCCATGGAGTTCTCCTGTATGCGCTGGGCAAAGCCCGCGATTGTATGCGGCTCACCCCGGGCGCAAGCGTTCGACGATTCGCCGTAAATGCCTCAGCGGCCGCGGCGCCCACCACCGCCTGCATTGCCGCCGCCGCCCATGCCACCGCCCGATCCGCCACGCTGACCGCCGCCTCGCGGCCCGCCGAAGCCGCCGCCACCACCACCCGGCCCGCGCGACTTGCGATGGTAGGCATCGGCACCGATGTAGCCGACCGAGGTCTGCAGCGGGTCGGGCTCTTTCGGGCCACCCTTGACTGCCGGCGGCGGCGCGCTGCCGCCGGCGCCGAAGCCGCCACCGCCCCGGCCGAATCCACGCCCGCCGGCGGGGCTGCGCGGGTTCTGCACGAAGCGCTTGTCGAAGGTCTGCTCGAGCGGGTTGGGAATGCGCGAGGGATCGAAGTCGTCTTCCATCGCATCGTCGCGGGCGCGCGCTGGCGCCGCCTCGGGCGAGCGACCTTCGAATTGCGGCTGCGGACGTGGCGGACGCGCGTCGCGCGGCGGGCGCTCGGCGGCAACCGGCCCGCCCTCGCGCCGACCCCCGTCACGGCGGTTCTTGCCCCGCGCAGGCGGCTGGCCCGGAGCCGACCGCGCTTCGGCGCCAGGCCCGCCAGCGAGCCGGCGGATCGTGCGCACATCGTTGTCGTCGAGGTCGACCCAGACGCCGCGCCGCAAGCCGCGCGGCAGCACCACGCTGCCATAGCGGATGCGGATCAGCCGGCTCACCGTCAGGTCGACAGCCGCGAAAAGCTTGCGCACTTCGCGGTTGCGACCCTCGGCGATCACCACCCGGTACCAGCGGTTTGCGCCCTCGCCGCCGCCGTCCTCGATCGAACGGAATGCCGCGGTCTGGCCTTCGATCTGCACACCTTCGAGGAGCATGGCCTTGTCCTCGCTGTCGAGCGTACCGAGCACGCGCACGGCGTACTCGCGCTCGACACCGAAGCGCGGATGCATCAGCTGGTTGGCCAGCTCACCCGAGTTCGTGAACAGCAGCAGCCCCTCGGTATTCAGGTCGAGCCGGCCGACCGCCTGCCATTTGCCCTGCTGCAGGCGCGGCAGGCGGCGAAACACCGTCGGCCGGTGCTGCGGGTCGTCGTTGGTGACGACTTCGCCGGCAGGCTTGTGATAGGCAATGATCCGCGGCGGCGGCGGAACGATGCGCACGCGCACCGGCTTGCCGCGCACCGCGATCTGGTCGCCGAAGGAGATGCGCTGGCCGGTGTGGGCAGGCTCGCCGTTGACCGTGATCAACCCGTCGAGGATCATCTGCTCCATGTCGCGGCGCGAGCCGACGCCCGCCTGCGCCAGCACCTTGTGCAGCTTGGGGGCCTCGGGTTCGGGCAGCAGCACGCGCTTGTGCGCGACCGGCGCCTCGACAGCGACCTCCTCGACGGCGACGTCGAAGGCACCCGAAAGCACCTCGGCGAAGACATCGCCGGCACGTGCCGATGCGGGCTGCGGATCGAGGGCGAGCGGCATGTCGACCTGCGGCGACACGGCAGCGTCGGCGTCGCGTTCTGTCTCGCTGTCACCGCTGTTGTCATTGCCCTGCGCGCCGGCAAGACTGTCGAGGGTCGCCACGTCCACGCCCATCTCGGCCGAATCGGCGGCCTCGCCGGTCGGCTCGACTGCAACCTGCCCCCGACCACCACGACGCCGGCGGTTGCGCCCCGGCCGGGGCGAATCCACCTGGGCACCGGGTTCTGCCGACAAACCCGGTGCATCTTCGAGTGCGGACTCGGCGGCTGCGACGCCCGCCTGGGCCTCTGCTTCGAGTGCGGCAGCGGCCGGCGGCGTGTCCGGAACGATGCCCGTCTCGAGCGGCTGTGCGTCCAGCTCGGCGGCGAAAGACGCAGCGCCCTCCTCGGCAGGCTCTGCCGCGGCAACCGCGTCGGCAGAACGCGCTGGCGCCCGCCTTCGACGCGGCGCCTTCGGGGTTTCTGTCGCAGCCGCAGCCTCGTCGACAGCCGATGAGCCTGGTTCTGCGTCCGCAGCCGCACCGTTCATGGGAGGGGCTGGCACGCGCTTGCGACGCGGCGCCTTGCGCACCTCGGGTTCAGGCGTTTCGGCAACCGGATCAGCGGCCGGTGGAATGTCGCTCGTATCGGCAGCGTTGTCGTTCATAGATGAAGTTCCATCGTCGCGGCATCCGCCGCGGTCTCTCGGGAAGAAGGGGGGGAATTCGTGTCGGCAGCCGCGGGTGCGGTGGCCGCGCCAGGGATGCGGGAGATCGAGCGAAGCGGCAAGTCGCGACCCGGCGCCTCGACGAGCGGCAACTCGTCCAGGCGGCTCAAGCCAAGATCGTCCAGAAAGCGCCGCGTCGTGCCCAGCAGCGCCGGGCGGCCTGGCGATTCGCGGTGACCGACCACCTCGATCCAGCCGCGCTCTTCGAGCTGGCGGATGACTTGCGTGGCAACCGTGACGCCACGAATGTCCTCGATGTCGCCCCGGGTCACCGGCTGCTGGTAGGCAATGATCGTCAAGGTTTCCAGAACCGCCCGCGAGTAACGGGGCGGCTTCTCCGGCTGCAACCGGTCCAGCCAGGGGCGCATCTCGGGGCGGCTTTGAAAGCGCCAGCCGCCCGCCACCTCGACCAGCTCGATGCCGCGCCCTTGCCACTGGCCGGCAAGCTGCTCGAGCAGGCCTTCCACGTGAGCGGCCGCGGGCTCGTCCGCGAGCAGCACACGCAGATCACCGATCGGCAGCGGCTCGCGACTGCACAGAAGTGCCGTTTCGAGGGCGCGCAGGGCCTCCGGGCTGTTCATGGGTGCGTTGTCGATCCTCAGCCGGTGCACGGCGATTGCGTCGGTCGAACCGACTTCTGGCGTGGTTCCGGTCGCGACAGGCGCCGGAGAAATTGAGGAACGCTGCACACGGCGAACGTTCGAATCATCTGGCCGTCAGCCAGCGATGCGGCCCTCAAACAAGAGACCGGGGCGCCGACTGCAGATGCCGGGCATGCGCGCTGGGCGAGGCGAACTGAAAAAGCCTCTCGAAGCCGCGGCGCGATGCCGATGTGCCCGATTGTAGCCTGCAGCCGTTGTTCGCCGGCCCGCATGCCGTTAGGCCGTGCCGACGACCTGCGCCCAGGCAGCCGCAAGATCGGCTGGCGGCAGTGTGTCGAAGCAGAGCGGCCTGCCGTCCAGCGGATGCTCGAATGCAAGGCGCGTGGCGTGCAGCGCCTGCCGCGCCATACCGAGCAACGGGCGGCCGCCGTACACCGCATCGCCGACCAATGGATGACCACGCGACGCCAGGTGGACCCGGATCTGGTGCGTACGGCCGGTGTGGAGCCGGCAGCGCACCGCCGTGCAGGCCTGCGCCCGGGCAATGCGCGTGACATCGGTGCGTGCGGGGCGGCCGCCGCCGACGACCGCCATGCGCACCCGCGAGACCGGGTCGCGGCCGATTGGCGCCTCGATGGTCATTTCGGCGGCTGCCAGTTCACCATGGACGATGGCCAGGTATTCGCGGCGCACCGTCCGTGCGGCGATCGCCCGACTCAGCGCGGTGACCGCGGTCAGCGTCTTCCCAACCACCATCAGGCCGGAGGTGTCCTTGTCGAGACGGTGCACGATGCCGGCGCGTGGCAGCGTCGCCGCGACGGTGTGGTGCCCGAGCAGCCCGTTGAGCAGGGTTCCCGACCAGTTGCCCGCCGCAGGATGAACGACCCGACCAGCAGGCTTGTCGAGCACCAGCAGGTGCTCGTCTTCATAGACGATGGCAAGCGACATCGCCTCGGCACGAAATGCGCGGCTCTCCTCGGTTGGCCAGAGCTCGAACGCCAGGCGCTGACCGCAGCGCAGCCGGCGTGAGGCGCTGGTCACGCGCACGCCGTCGACCTGCACCCGCCCCTCCTCGATCAGCGACTGCAGGTGGTTGCGCGAGAACTCCGGTGCGGCAGCCACCAGGATCTTGTCGATGCGCTCGCCGTGCTGAGCATCGGCGACCTGGTGCGTGCGGCATTCGACGTCCTCCGCGGCCGCGTCCGGGGCGGCCGGCTCGGTCTCGGCCCCGGGAGGTGGACTTCTATAATCGATCTTCATTTACAGCCGGAAGGCGTCGCACCTGCGGTGCCCAACACATGGACGGGTTGCGTGCGAAGTTCGGTGGGCGCGGTGGCGCAGCGGGGGCGTTGCAGTGCGCAATTGCAGCCGTGTGCATTGCGGGTTGTGCAGCGCCGAAGGACGAGACGGCGAACTGGACCCCGGAGAAATTGTATTCAGAAGCCAAGCAGGAACTGGATGCCAACAACTTCGAGCGGGCCAACGGCCTGTTCGAGAAGCTCGAAGGGCGCGCCACCGGAACGCTGATGTCGCAGCAGGCGCAACTCGAACGCGCCTATGCGATGTACCGGGCCGGCGAGCGCACGCAGGCGCTGTCGACCATCGAACGATTCATCAAGCTCCATCCTGCAAGTCCGGCGATCGACTACGCGCTCTACCTGCAGGCGCTGATCAATTTCAACGACAACCTCGGTCTGCTCGGCAGCCTGGCGCGGCAGGACCTGTCGGAGCGCGATCAGCAGGCCTCGCGCGATTCACTGCAGGCCTTCCGCCGGCTGGTCGAGCAGTATCCGCAATCGCGCTACGCACCCGACGCCAGGGCCCGCGTCGACTACATCAACAATGCGCTTGCGTCGTACGAAGTGCACGTTGCGCGCTACTACTTCCGGCGCGGCGCGTATGTCGCCGCGGCCAACCGGGCGCAGCAGACGATCGCCGAGTTCCAGACGGCGCCAGCCACCGAGGAAGCGCTGCAGCTGATGGTGCAGAGCTACGACGCGCTCGGCCTCGCCGACCTGCGCGACGACGCGCGTCGCGTTCTGGAGCGCAACTTCCCGGGCAATCAGTTGCGCGCGGAGCGTGCCTCGCGCCCCTGGTGGAAAGTGTGGTGAAAGCCGCCGGCGGCTGAGTGCCGCGGCGGCTCCGGCAGCACCTCAGAAGGGTGGTGCTTCGGCCAGGGTGGCGAGCCAGTGCAGTGCTTCTGCTTCGCTTTCGACGGCGCGCATCGGCGGCAGCGCTGCCAGCAGGCGGCGCCCATAGCCGGCGCCAACCAGGCGGCTGTCGCACACGACCAGCAGACCGCGGTCGCTTTCGCTGCGGATCAGCCTGCCGGCGCCCTGCTTCAGCGCCACGGCAGCTTCGGCAACGAAATAGTCGGTGAATGCGTTGCGGCCTTCGCTCTCGAGCCGCTGCACCATGGCTTCGACCAAAGGATCGTTGGGCGGGGGAAATGGCAGCTTGTCGATCAGGACGCACTGCAGCCGGTCGCCTGCAACGTCGATGCCTTCCCAGAAGCTTTGCGAGCCGACCAGGATCGCGCGGGGATGGGTCAGAAACTGCTCGAGCAATTGGCGCTTCGGCATTTCGCCCTGGACCAGCACCTCGATGTCCTCGCCCGAAGCCTGCAGTTCAGCTCGCAACGCCTGTGCGATCAGGCGCAGGGCACGCAGGGTGGTCGTCAGCACGAAGGTGCGGCCCCCGGCCGCCGTTGCGCAGGATGCCGCGAGGCGTGCGACCGCCGGGCTGTGCGCGGCGTCGGCCGGCTTGGGGAATCCGCGCGGCACATAGAGACGCGCTGATGCGGCGTAGTCGAACGGGCTGCCGAGGCGCAACGTGGGCGAGCCGCCGAGCCCGGCAGACTCGGTGAACCAGGAGAGCTCGGCGTCGTCGCCGAGCGTTGCCGACGTGAATATCCAGGCCTTCGGCGACGCCTCGATCTGCACGCGCAGGCTGTCGCGTATGTCGAGCGGCGATTCGACCAGCCGCACCTGATGCAGCGAGACGTCGATCCAGCGCACGCGAGCGGGCGCTGCAGGCGCAGAAAACTGCACCGCAACCTGCGCCAGGTGTTCGGCCCGTTCGCCGAGGCGGTCGATGTCGGGCGCGACGCCGCCGACGGTGCGCAGCGCGGACGCCGCCGCCGCCGTGGCCTTGCCGATTGCCTGCAGCGCATCGGCAAACTCGGGCAGGTTCTCGCTGTCCTTCCAGCGCAGTCGCGTGCTGCCACGTGGCGCCCGGCCGCCTGCGGCGGCGAGCCGCAGCTGGCGCGCCGCGCGGTCGCAGGCATCGGTCACCTCGATCCACGGCACCAGCCCGCGCGCATGCTGCAGTCCGGCGGCGAGCAGATCACGCGCGAAGTCGATCAGCTGCCCGGAGCCAAGCACCGTGCCCAGGAACTGCACACCGACCTCGGCGAGCTGGTGCGCCTCGTCGAAGACGGCGATGTCGACGCTCGGCAGCAGTTCGGCGACGCCGCTTTCGCGCAGCAGCAGGTCGGCGAAGAACAGATGGTGATTGATCACCGTCACGTCCGCCGCCATCGCGTCGCGACGCGCGGCAACGACGTGGCATTCGCGGTAGCGCGGACAGTTGGTGCCGAGACAGTTCTCGCGCGTCGAGGTGACCAGGCCGACCGTGGGGCTGCGCTCGTCGAGCCCGTCGATCTCGGCCAGGTCGCCGCTGCGGGTCGCCTGCGCCCAGCGCTCGATCCGTGCCAGGGTCCGCAGCGCCCCGGTTTCTGCCGGCGGCATGGCGTCTCGGGCGTGCTCGAGCCGGTGCAGGCACAGATAGCTGCCGCGGCCCTTGAGCAAGGCCACCTTCGGTGCCACGCCGAGTGCCTGCAGCAGCCGGGGGATGTCGCGGGCATGGAGCTGGTCCTGAAGGCTCTTGGTGGCGGTGCTGATCAGCGCCCGCCGGCCGGACAGCAGGGCAGGCACCAGGTAGGCGAAGGTCTTGCCGACGCCGGTCCCGGCCTCGGCGACGAGGATGCTGCCGTGATCGATGGCATGGGCCACCGCGTGCGCCATCTCGATCTGCACCGCCCTTCCGACGTAGAGCGGATCCGCGCGCGCCAGCGGCCCGGCCGTGCCGAACGCGACCTCGACGGCATGGTGCAGGTCATCTTCGTGATCCGCATGGCAAGCCGGCGAGGGCCGGCGGTCTCCGGGCGTCGTGGGCATCGCTACGAGCCTGTCGGGCATTGGGTCGATTTCTGCCGCCGACAGTACACTGCCGCTCCCCGAAGGCTGCCTCGCCCCAGCGCGCGATCTCCCCCATGAATTCGTCCGACGCCGGTCACCGTCTTTCCGTGGCCACCGGCCTCGACAAGGGCGACCGCGACTACCAGCAGGACCAGGTGCAGCTGATCGCCCATCCGCGCGTGGCGGGGTGCGTGCTCGGTGTCGTCGCCGACGGCATGGGCGGCAAGAGCGGCGGGCGCAAGGCCTCCGATCAGGTGTTGCTGACGGCCAGGCAGTTGTTCGAGCGCTTCGCGCCACAACGCGACGATCCCGCTGAATTGCTGCGCCAGCTGGTGCTCGAGTCGCATCTGATGATCAAGCTGACGGCGATCACGTCGGAAGAAGAGCCGCACAGCACCCTGGCGGCCTTCCTGGTCATGCCCGATCTGGCGTGCCATACCGTGCACGCCGGCGACTCGCGGGTCTATCACTACCGGGGGCACCGCCTCAAGTTCCGCACCTCCGACCATTCGTATGTGCAGAAGCTCGTCGACGAAGGCCGGCTCACGCCCGAGGCCGCGGCGACGCATCCACAGTCGAACCTGCTGGTCGGCTGCCTGGGTGCGACGCGCGATCCGCCGGTGACGCTGGGCCAGCTCGGCCAGCTCGAAGTCGGCGACAGCGTCATGGCCTGCAGCGACGGGCTGTGGCACTACTTCAGCGAACAGGAAATCGGCCATGCGCTCACCAGGCAGTCACCTGGCGAGGCCAGCCAGGCGTTGATCGCCCGGGCGCGCGAACGCGCCCGCGGCGGCGGCGACAACCTGTCGCTGGTGCTCGTGCGGGTCGAGCCGCGCTGACCGGCCGCCGGCAACCGGCTCAGGTGAGCGACGTGTCGACGTCGCGATGCGCCAGCTCCAGATACTCGGCCGAGCGCATTTCCTGCAATCGCGAAACCGTGCGCGGGAATTCATGCGCCAGCGGCCCTTCGACGTACAGCCCTTCTGCCGGGACTGCCGCCGACACGATCAGCTTGACCTTGCGGTCGTAGAGAACGTCGACCAGCCAGGTAAAGCGCCGCGCCTCCGAGGCCAGACGCGGCGGCATCTGCGGCACGTTCGAAAGCAGCAGCGTGTGGAACTGGGTGGCGAGTTCGAGGTAGTCGTTCTGCGAGCGCGGTCCACCGCACAGGGTGGCGAAATCGAACCAGACCACGCCACCGGCGCGGCGCTTGGCATGCAGCTCGCGGTGCTCGATCAGCAGCAGCGGCGACTCGTCGCGCGCTTCGGCCAGGCGCTCGAACGCGGCGGCCATGCCGGCGTCGGCCGCTTCGCCCAACGGCGTGTGATAAATCTCGACTTCCGAGAGGGTGACGCTGCGGTAGTCGGTGCCGTTGTCGACGCTGATCACCTCGAGCTGGTTCTTCAGGAGTTCGATCGCCGGCAGGATGCGGTCGCGGTGCAGGCCGTTCGGATAGAGCGCATCGGGATGAAAGTTCGATGTCGTGACGATGCTGACCCGGTTCTCGAACAGCGACTCGAGCAACCGGTAGAGGATCATCGCGTCGGTGACGTCCGAGACGTGGAACTCGTCGAAGCAGATCAGGCGGTAGCGACGTGAAACACGCTCGCCCAGCACCTGCAGCGGATCGGCGGTTCCTTTCAGCTCGGCCAGTTCGCGATGCACCTCGCGCATGAACTCGTGGAAGTGCAGCCGGGTCTTGCGCGTCAACGGTACCGAGTTGAAGAAGCAGTCCATGAGGAAGCTCTTGCCACGCCCGACCCCGCCGTGCATGTAGACACCGCGCGGAATCTCCGGACGGATCAGCAGCTTGGCCAGCGCATTGCGCCGCCGTGCCTTGTAGTCGATCCACTCCTGCTCGCAGCGTGCCAGCGACTCGATCGCGCGCAACTGCGCCGGGTCGCTTTCATAGCCGCGCTCGGCGAGCGTGCGGCGGTAGAGCTCGCGAACCGTCACCGGACGACCGACCGAAGGCTCAGAAATTCAGCGTGCGCTTGTCGACGGCGAGCGCTGCTTCCTTGGTGGCCTCGCTCAGCGACGGATGGGCGTGGCAGATGCGCGCGATGTCCTCGGCCGAGGCCTTGAATTCCATCGCCATCACCGCCTCGGCGATCAGTTCGGACGCCTGCGGACCGACGATGTGCACGCCGAGGATCTCGTCCGTGGTGGCGTCGGCAAGAATCTTCACCATGCCGGTCGTGTCGCCCAGCGCCCGGGCGCGACCGTTCGCGAGGAACGGGAAGGTACCCGCCTTGTACGCCATGTCGGCCTGCTTCAGCTGCTGCTCGGTGCGACCCACCCAGGCAATCTCGGGCGAGGTATAGATCACCCACGGGATGGTGTCGAAGTTCACATGGCCGTGCTGCCCGGCGATGCGCTCGGCAACCGCGACGCCCTCCTCCTCGGCCTTGTGCGCCAGCATCGGCCCACGGACGACATCACCGATCGCCCAGACGTTCGGCAAATTGGTGCGGCATTGCTCGTCGACCGCGATCGCGCCGCGCTCGTCGAGCTGCAGGCCGACCGCCGCGGCGTTCAACCCGGTGGTGTTCGGCACCCGGCCGATCGACACGATCAGGCGCTCGACGTCGAGCGTCCTGGCTTCGCCCTGCGCGCTCGCATAACGGACCTCGACGCCGCTGCCGCCAGGCCCGACCGCTTCGATCTTCACGCCGAGCTCGATCTTCAGGCCCTGCTTGACGAATGCCTTCTGGGCTTCCTTGGCAATCTGCTGGTCGACCGCACCGAGGAACGTCGGCAGCGCCTCGAGCACGGTCACCTCGGCACCGAGCCGGCGCCAGACCGAACCCATCTCCAGCCCGATCACACCCGAGCCGATGACGCCCAGCGTCTTCGGCACCGCGCCGATCCGCAGGGCACCATCGTTGGAGAGGATCAGCTGCTCGTCGAAATCGGCACCCGGCAGGGCACGGGCGCTCGAACCGGTCGCGACGATGACGTGCTTGGCGCCGAGGCTTTCTGCCGTGGCACCGGCGACGTCGATGGTGTAGCCCTCGCCCTGCGAGGCTGCGAACGAGCCGCGCCCGTGGAAAAAGGCCACCTTGTTCTTCTTGAACAGGTAGAGGATGCCCTCGTTGTTCTGCTTGACGACGGCATCCTTGCGGCCGAGCATCTTCGCCACGTCGATGCTCAGGTCGGCCAGCCCGATGCCGTGGTCGGCGAAATGGTGACCGGCCTGCTCGAAGTGCTCGCTCGACTGCAGCAAAGCCTTCGACGGGATGCAGCCGACATTGGTGCAGGTACCCCCCGGCGCGGGACCGCTGTCGGCGTTCTTCCATTCGTCGATGCAGGCCACCTGAAAGCCGAGTTGCGCGGCACGAATGGCGGCGATGTAGCCGCCCGGGCCGCCGCCGATCACGACGACATCGTATTGCTTGCTCATGGTTGCGGACTCAGCGAAGGTGGGCCATCAGATATCGAACAGCAGTCGCGCCGGGTCTTCCAGCGCGTCCTTCATCGCCACCAGCCCCAGCACCGCTTCGCGGCCGTCGATGATCCGGTGGTCGTAGCTCATGGCCAGGTAGTTGATCGGCCGAATGACGATCTGCCCGTTTTCGACCACCGCACGGTCCTTGGTCGCGTGGACCCCGAGGATGGCCGACTGCGGCGGATTGATGATCGGCGTCGAGAGCATCGAACCGAAGACGCCGCCGTTGGAGATCGAGAAGGTGCCACCCGAGAGGTCGTCGAGCGACAACTTGCCGTCCTTGGCCTTCTGGCCGAATTCGGCGATCTTCTTCTCGATATCGGCGAAGCTCATCTGGTCGGCGTTGCGCAGGATCGGAACGACCAGGCCGCGCGGCGAACCGACGGCAATGCCGATATCGAAATAGCCGTGGTAGACGATGTCGTTGCCGTCGACCGACGCATTCAGCACCGGGTACTTCTTCAAGGCAGCCACCGCCGCCTTCACGAAGAAGCTCATGAAGCCGATCTTGACGCCGTGCTCCTTTTCGAAGCGCTCCTGGAAGCGCTTGCGCATCTCCATCACCGGCGCCATGTTGACCTCGTTGAAGGTCGTGAGGATCGCCGCGGTCGCTTGCGACTGCAGCAACCGCTCCGCCACCCGCGCGCGCAGCCGGCTCATCGGTACCCGCTGCTCCGGGCGGTCGCCGAGCGGCTGGACCGCAGCCCGTGGTGCGGACGGCAGGCGCGCTGCCGGCGCCGGCGCCGGGGCCGGAGCCGGCGCTGGCGGACGCGCAGCGGCGCCGCTGCCCAGGGCACCGAGCACGTCGCCCTTGGTGATGCGCCCATCGCGGCCGCTGCCGTCCCACCGAGCCCGGCTGGAGCTGGTTGTCAGCCATCAACTTGGCGGCGGCAGGCATCGCAACGTCCGATTTCGATCCTGTCCCCGCCGCCGCTGCGGCGGCCGGCGGGGCGCTGTCCTGCGGTACCGGTTTGACCTCGAGCGGGCTGAGCTGCTCGACGGCATCGGTATCGATTCGGGCGATGACCTCCTCGCTGGCAACGCTGTCGCCGTCGTTGCGCACGAGCTGGACCATCACGCCGGCGGACGGCGCAGGCACCTCGAGAACCACCTTGTCGGTCTCGATCTCGACGAGGATCTCGTCGATGGCGACTGCCTCGCCCGGCTTTTTCTTCCATTCGAGAAGCGTGCCTTCGGAAACAGATTCGGAAAGCTGCGGTACTTTGACGTCGACGATGGCCATGGATGTCTCTTCGTTGTTTTCGGCGGCACGGCCGCCATGTTTCAAGGGAAGTCGGTCGCTCTGCTGCCGCAGCAGCGCCAGCGCCGGACCGTTCCGCCTGTTGACTATTTGGTCAGCACAAAGCCCTTGAGCTTGCCGAAGGCCTGATCGAGCAACGCCTTCTGCTGCTCCTGATGCAGGTGGGCGTAGCCGACCGCGGGCGATGCCGATGCCGGGCGGCCGGCGTAGCCGAGCTTCTGTCCATCGAGCATGTTCTCGAACAGGTAATGCTGGACGAAGAACCAGGCGCCCTGGTTTTGCGGCTCGTCCTGGCACCAGATCACGTCGGTGGCGTTCGGATAGCGCTTCAGTTCGGCGGCAAACGCCTTGTGCGGGAAGGGGTAGAGCTGCTCGATGCGAACGATCGCCACATCGTTGCTCTTCTTCTCGGCGCGCTTCTTGACCAGGTCGTAGTAGACCTTGCCGGAGCAGGCCACCAGACGCCTGACCTTCTCGGGCGCGACGTCGCTGCTGGTCTCGGGAATGACCGTGCGGAACTCGCCGCGTGTGAACTCGGCCAGTGGCGAGGTTGCATCCTTGTGACGCAGCAGCGACTTCGGCGTCAGGATAACCAGGGGCTTGCGGAACATCCGCACCATCTGCCGACGCAGCACATGGAAGATCTGGCTGGCCGAGGTCGGCTGAACCAGCTGCAGGTTGTTTTCGGCAGCCAGCTGCATGAAGCGCTCGAGCCGTGCCGAGCTGTGCTCGGGGCCCTGCCCTTCGTAGCCGTGCGGCAGCATCAGCGTCAGGCCATTGACCCGGCCCCACTTGACTTCGCCCGACGCGATGAACTGGTCGATCACCACCTGCGCGCCGTTGACGAAGTCGCCGAACTGCGCTTCCCAGATCACCAGGGTGTTCGGCTCGGCGGCGGCGTAGCCGTATTCGAAGCCGAGTACGGCCTCTTCGGAAAGCAGCGAATCGATGACGACGAACGGCGCCTGGCCGTCGGCCACGTGCTGCAACGGGGTGTAGGTGCCTTCGTCCCACTTCTCGCGGTTCTGGTCGTGCAGCACCGAATGGCGGTGGGTGAAGGTGCCGCGCCCGCAATCCTCGCCCGAAAGCCGCACCGGATAGCCGCTGGCGACCAGCGAGGCAAAGGCGAGGTGCTCGCCCATGCCCCAATCGACGTTGATCTCGCCGCGGCCCATTGCCGCGCGATCGGCAATCACCTTGGCAACCAGCGCATGGGGCTTCAGCGTCGGTGGCAGCGTGGTGATGCGCTCGGCGAGACGCCGCACCTCGGCCAGGGGCAGCGCCGTGTCGGCCGCATCGGTCCACTTCCGGTTGAGGAACGGCGTCCAGTCGACCGCGTACTTGCTCTTGTAGTTGGTCAGCACCGGATCGACCGTGTGCTTGCCGGCGTCCATTGCAGCGCGGTATTCCTTGACCATCGCATCGGGACCGTCCGCCGGCAGCACACCCTGCGCGACCAGCTTCTCGCCGTAGACCTTGCGCGTCCCCGGGTGCTGGCCGATCTTCTTGTACATCAGCGGCTGGGTCAGCGAAGGCGTGTCCTGCTCGTTGTGGCCGAGCTTGCGGAAGCAGACGATGTCGACGACAACGTCCTTCTTGAACTCCTGGCGGTAGTCGAGCGCCATCTGCGAGGCGAGCACCACCGCCTCGGCATCGTCGCCGTTGACGTGCAGCACCGGTGCCTCGATCATCTTGACGACGTCGGTGCAGTAGAGAGTCGAGCGCGTGTCGCGCGGATCGCTGGTGGTGAAGCCGATCTGGTTGTTGATGACGAGGTGCACCGTGCCGCCGGTGTAGTAGCCGCGGGTCTGCGCCAGCGCCAGCGTTTCCATGACCACACCCTGGCCGGCAAAAGCCGCATCACCGTGAACCAGCACCGGCAAGACCGTGCTGCCCTCGGAGTCGCCGCGCCGGTCGAGCCGGGCCTTGACCGAGCCCTCGACGACCGGATTGACGATCTCGAGGTGCGAGGGGTTGAAAGCCAGGCTCAGGTGCACCGGGCCGGCCGGCGTCGTCACGTCGCTGGAAAAACCCTGGTGGTACTTGACGTCGCCCGACGGCAGGTTCTCGGGCGCCGTGTGGTCGAACTCCGAGAACAGCTCCGCGGGTGTCTTGCCGAGCGTGTTGACAAGCACATTCAGCCGGCCGCGGTGCGCCATGCCGATGACGATTTCCTGCACGCCCGACTTGCCGGCGCGTTGCACCAGTTCGTCCATCGAGGCGATGAAACTCTCGCCGCCTTCCAGCGAAAAGCGCTTCTGGCCGACGTACTTGGTATGCAGGTAGCGCTCGAGGCCTTCGGCTGCGGTCAGCCGGTTCAGGATGTTGATCTTCTCGGCGCTCGAGAACGCCGGTTTCGAGCGCACGCTTTCGAGACGCTGCTGCCACCAGCGCTTCTCCACCGGCTCGGTCACGTGCATGTACTCGGCGCCGATCGAGCCGCAGTAGGTCTCGCGCAGCGCCTGCACGATATCGCGCAGCGACATCTGCTCGGCGGTCGAGAAATAAGTGTTCGTCGCGCTGAACGCGATGTCCATGTCGGACTCGGTCAGGTCGTAGAACGCTGGCTCCAGTTCCGGGATCTTCGGCCGGCCCTGGCGCTTGAGCGGATCGAGATCGGCCCAGCGCGACCCCAGAAAGCGATAGGCGGCAATCAAGGACTGCACATGCACCTGCTTGCGTGCGACCGCCAGATCGCTGCTGCTGGCGCGGTTGCCGAAGGCATTGGCGCGCGCACGCTGGGCGAACGACTCGACGATCGGCGCATGGGCCACGTCGCGACTGTCGCTGCCGTCGGCTGCCGGCACGTTCTGCAACGCATCGAAGTAGCTGCGCCAGCGCTCGTCGACCGAGCCGGGATCGTCGAGATAGGCCTCGTAGATCTCCTCGACGTACGGCGCATTGCCGCCGAACAGGTACGAGTTTGCCCTGGACTCCTGCATCATTTCGCTCACCTCGGGCGCCGGCTTCCGACGCGATAGTGGGTTGAAGAACCTTCCGTCGTTCGGCTCAACCGGACGGCGGATTGCGAGCCGCCTGTCTCCTCGCGGCGAGGAAGCCGGTAAGGCCCTGTACGGGTACGCGGCGCACTGTAACCCATGTACCGGCGTGCAATCTACGGGGCCAGGCGGGCCCGCGCCACGGCGTATTCGTCACGCAGCCGCTCGATCAGCTGGCACGCCGGCACCACGCTGCGGATCGATCCGATGCCCTGCCCGGCGCCCCAGATGTCCTTCCAGGCCTTGCGTGATTCGCCGCCGCTGAAGCTCATCTGGCTGGCGTCGCTGCTCGGCAATGCCTCCGGATCGAGCCCGGCATTGCGTATCGACCCCTTGAGGTAGTTGCCGTGCACGCCGGTGAAGTAATTGCTGTAGACGACGTCGTCGGAACTGCTGTCGACAAGCATCTGCTTGTAGGCGTCCGAGGCGCGCGCTTCCTCGGTGGCGATAAAGGCCGATCCGATGTAGGCGAAATCGGCGCCCATCGCCTGTGCCGCGAGAACGCCACCGCCGCTGGCGATGGCGCCGCTCAACGCCACCGGTCCGTCGAACCAGGCGCGGATCTCCTGGATCAAGGCGAACGGGCTTTTCACGCCGGCGTGTCCACCGGCACCGGCGGCGACGGCAATCAGCCCGTCTGCGCCCTTTTCGACCGCCTTGCGTGCAAATCGGTCGTTGATGACGTCGTGCAGAACCACGCCGCCCCAGCCGTGCACCGTCCGGTTGAGTTCGCTTTGCGCGCCGAGCGAGGTGATGAGGATCGGCACCCGGTACTTTTCGCAAACCGCCAGATCGTGCTCCAGACGGTCGTTGCTGCGATGAACGATCTGGTTGATGGCGAACGGCGCCGCCGGTCGATCCGGATGCGCGCGGTCGTGCGCGGCAAGCTTTTCGGTGATCTCGGCAAGCCAGTCGTCGAGCTGGCTCGCCGGGCGGGCATTGAGCGCCGGCATCGATCCGACGACGCCCGCCTTGCACTGCTCGACGAGCAGCTTCGGATTGCTGATGATGAAGAGGGGCGCCGCGATGATCGGCAGCGGCAACTGCCTCAGGACAGGTGGCAACGGCATGGTGTCAGAAGGCCTCTTCGGCCAGCGCCATGACGCTTGCACTGCCTTGGACAACGGCAGTTCGCAGCGCCGAGGTTCGGCTCAGCAGGTGGTCGGAATGGAAATGCGCGGTCGCCAGTTTGGCTTCGAGGAAGCCCGCGTCGGCCGCAGCGCCATGCCGCGTCGCCGGCTGCAGTGCCACCAGCGCCGCGCGGCCGAGCTGCCAGCCGGTCAGCAGATAGCCGGTCAGCATCAGGAAAGGCACCGAGCCCGCATAGACGGCGTTCGGCTCGTCTGGCGAATGGGCGGCGATGAAGTCAACGCATTCGAGAAACGCCGCGCGCGCCGCCTTCAGGCCCGCGGCAATGGCCTGCGCCCGTCCATCGCCCGTCGCCTCGAGCGCCATGCCGGTCCCCGCGACTTCGGCCGCGAATGCGCGGGCGAGGTCGCCACGATCCCGCGCCGTCTTGCGGCCGACCAGGTCGTTGGCCTGAATGGCCGTCGTGCCCTCGTAGATCGGCAGGATGCGTGCATCCCGAACCAGCTGCGCCGCGCCGGTTTCCTCGATGAAACCCATGCCGCCGTGCACCTGCAGTCCGAGGCTCGTGACCTCGAGGCTCATCTCGGTGCAAAAGCCCTTGATCACCGGCACCAGGAACTCGTACCGCGCACGCTGGCGCATGCGCTCGGCACCATCCGGATGGTGCAACGATGCGTCGGCAGCGGCAGCGCCGACCGCGGCCAGCGCCCGCCCGCCCTCGACCAGCGCACGCATCGTCATCAGCATCCGCCGCACGTCCGGGTGGCGGACGATGGCCACCGGGTCGACGCTGCTGCCATCGACCGGCCGCGACTGCAAACGCTCGCGCGCATAGCCCACCGCCTGCTGCAGGGCCCGCTCCGCGATCCCGATGCCCTGCACGCCCACCGTGAAGCGCGCGGCGTTCATCATGATGAACATCGTCTCCAGCCCGCGGTTCTCCGCGCCGACCAGGTACCCGACCGCGCCCGCGCCGACTTCGCTCGCGGCGCTGCCACCGCCGTAGACCATCACCGCGGTCGGGCTGCCGCGAATTCCCAGTTTGTGCTCGATCGAGGCGCACTCGACATCGTTGCGGCGACCGGCTCCGCCTGCGCCATCGGGCAGGCACTTCGGCACCAGGAACAGGCTGATGCCCTTGACGCCATCCGGCGCATCCGGCGTGCGAGCCAGCACCAGATGCACGATGTTCTCGGCCAGGTCGTGCTCGCCGTAGGTGATGTAGATCTTCTGGCCCTGGAGGCGGAAACTGCCGTCACCCTGCGGCAGCGCCTTGCAGCGCACCAGCGACAGGTCCGATCCCGCCTGCGGCTCGGTAAGGTTCATCGTCCCGGTCCAGCTGCCGTCGATCAGCCTGGGGACGAATTGCGCGCGCTGTTCGTCGCTCCCGGCGATCAGCAGCGCCTCGATGGCGCCGTCGGTGAGCATCGGACACAGCGCAAAGCTCATCGCCGCGCCATGGATGATCTCGGCCACCGCCGCCGAAACAAGCTTCGGCAGCCCCTGCCCCCCGTACGCGACCGGGTGCTGCAGCCCTTGCCAGCCACCGAGGGAAAACTGGCGGTAAGCGGCCTGGAAGCCGGGCGAAGTCGCCACCCTGCCCTCGTGCCAACGCGGCGGCTCGAGGTCGCCCGATCGGTGCAGCGGTGCCAGCACGGTTTGCGCGAAGCGGGCGCACTCGCCGAGCACCGCGCGTACCGTTTCCGCGTTCGCCTCCTCGCAACCGGGGTAGCCGCCGATCTCTTCGAGACCCGCCATGTCGAGGCAGAACACGAGGTCGGCAAGCGGCGCGCGATAGTTCATTGCAGCGCGATCGCGGTTCGAGGCCTTGGGGGTGTTGGCGTGATGCAGCCTGCAATCACCGAGGCGCGATCGGACCGAGCGGGTGCTGCGCAACGCTCGTGTCCCCCGAGGCGGGCTCTGCCCGCCTCTCCTCCTTTACCTCGCTCTGCACAACACCCACTCGGCCCGATTGGGCACCGCTCAGCCCGTTGGACCCAGGCCACGAGCGGCGCATGGCCGCGGGCAGTGGGTGGGTGGCGCAGTGAAGTAAAGGAGGAGGACGCGGCCGAAGGCCGGGTCCGGGGGACATGAACGGAGCTACCCACCCGCTGACCGCGGCCCGCCTGAACGTTTGCAGTATGGATAACCGGACCCGGTGTGCGTCTGAACGCGCTACATACCGTTAGTCGCCCCTCAGAGCGCCGCCACCAACTCCGGCACGAGCGCGAACAGATCGCCTTCGAGGCTGTAGTCGGCAACGCCGAAGATCGGCGCCTCGCCGTCCTTGTTGATCGCAACGATGACCTTGCTGTCCTTCATGCCGGCCAGATGCTGGATCGCACCGCTGATGCCGACGGCGATATAGAGCTGCGGCGCGACGATCTTGCCGGTTTGCCCAACCTGCCAGTCGTTCGGTGCGTAACCGGCATCGACCGCCGCACGGCTTGCGCCGAGCGCTGCCCCGAGCTTGTCGGCCAAAGGCGTCAGCACCTCGGCGAACTTCTCGGCGCTGCCGAGCGCACGGCCCCCTGAAACAATGATCTTGGCCGCCGTCAGCTCCGGCCGGTCGCTGGTGGCGATCTCGCTGCCGACGAAGCTGGACAACCCCGAATCGGCAGCCGGCGCCAGCTTCTCGACCGTCGCCGTGCCACCCGTGGCGGCAACCGCGTCGAAGCCGGTGGTGCGCACCGTGATGACCTTCGTCGCGTCGCCGCTCTGCACCGTGGCGATCGCATTGCCGGCATAGATCGGCCGCTCGAAGGTATCGGGCGAAAGTACCTTGGTGATGTCCGAGAGCTGGGCGACATCGAGCAATGCGGCTACGCGCGGTGCGACGTTCTTGCCCGAGGCGGTCGAAGGAAAAAGGATATGGCTGTAGCCCGAAGCCATGGCCCGCACCTGCGCCGCGAGGTTTTCCGCCAGGGCATGGCCCAGCGGCTCGCCATCGGCCAGCAGCACCTTCGACACGCCGGCAATCTGCGCCGCCGCCTGCGCAGCACCGTCGGCACCCGCGCCGGCGACCAGCAGGTGGACATCGCCGCCGCATTGCATCGCGGCTGCCACCGTGTTGAGCGTCGCCCCCTTGACCGAGTGCTGGTCGTGTTCAGCAATCACGAGTGCCGTCATGTCAGATCACCTTGGCTTCGTTCTTCAGTTTGGCAACCAGCGTTGCAACGTCGGGCACCTTGACCCCCGCACTGCGCTTCGGCGGCTCGCTGACCTTCAGCGTCTTGATGCGCGGCGCCACGTCGACGCCGAGATCGGCGGGCTTGAAGACGGTGAGCGTCTTCTTCTTGGCCTTCATGATGTTCGGCAGCGTCACGTAGCGCGGCTCGTTCAGGCGCAGGTCGGTGGTCACCACCGCCGGCAACTTGACCTTCAACGTTTCCGAACCGCCATCGACCTCGCGGGTGACGCTGGCGTAATCGCCCGCGACCTCGACCTTCGACGCAAAGGTTGCCTGCGGCAGCCCGGCCAATGCCGCCAGCATCTGCCCCGTCTGGTTGCAGTCGTCGTCGATCGCCTGCTTGCCCAGGATCACCAGACCCGGCTGCTCCTTGTCGACCAGCGCCTTCAGCAGCTTGGCCACGGCCAGCGGCTGCAATTCGGCGTCGGTTTCGACCAGGATCGCGCGATCGGCGCCGATCGCCATGGCGGTACGCAGCGTCTCCTGGCACTGCGTCAGTCCGCAGGAGACGGCGATCACCTCGGTCGCAACGCCCTTTTCGCGAAGCCGCACCGCCTCTTCGACGGCAATTTCGTCGAAGGGATTCATGCTCATCTTGACGTTGGCGAGATCGACGCCTGTGCCGTCGGACTTGACGCGGACCTTGACGTTGTAGTCGACGACGCGTTTTACGGGAACCAGAATCTTCATCGAGTCTCCTCAGTGGCTGCGATCCATCTTTTGCGGCCATTCTAGGCTCGGCGCCCCGCGTGACGCGACAGCGCCGCCTATCATGCCGACCGGCGCGCGGGTGGCGAAACGGGTAGACGCACTGGACTTAAAATCCAGGGCCTTCGGGCGTACGGGTTCGAGCCCCGTCCCGCGCACCACCGCACCACCGCGCCGGCCTTGCGGCTTTCAGCCGACCCAGCGCCGAGCGTTGACGAAGAGTTCCAGCCACGGGCTGGCTGCATCGAGTGGGCCGCTCGTCCAGCTCAGCTGCAGATTGCGGAAGACGCGTTCTGGATGCGGCATCAGCGCGGTGAAACGGCCGTCGGCCGTGGTCACGCCGGTGAGCCCCTGCGGGCTGCCGTTCGGATTTGCCGGATAGGCTTCCGCAGCGAGCCCGGCGGCGTCGACGAAACGCATCGCCGCATGCACCTGGGAGGCGTTGCCCTGCACCGAGAAATCGGCGAAGCCCTCGCCGTGCGAGACGGCGATCGGCAGGCGGCTGCCCTCCATGCCCGCAAAGAGGATCGACGGACTGGCGACGATCTCGACCTGGCTCAGCCGGGCCTCGAACTGCTCGCTGCGGTTGCGCGTGAACTTCGGCCACGCCTGTGCACCCGGGATCAGCGGCGCCAGCTCGGCCATCATTTGGCAGCCGTTGCAAACGCCGAGCGCGAAGGTGTCGTCGCGGGCGAAGAACGCGCCGAAAGCGCTGGCCAGCGGCTCGCTGAAAAGGATCGAGCGTGCCCAGCCGACCCCGGCGCCGAGCGTGTCGCCATAGCTGAATCCACCGCAGGCGACCAGCCCACGGAAGTCCTCGAGCCGAACCCTCCCCGCCTGCAGGTCGCTCATGTGGACGTCGTAGGTGTCGAAGCCGGCCTGGTCGAACGCGGCGGCCATTTCGCGCTGGCTGTTCACGCCCTGCTCGCGCAGCACCGCCAGGCGCGGTCGGGAAAGCGCCAGCGCCGGCGCAACGCCGGTGCAGGCGAATGTGGACTGAACCTGCAGCCCGGCGCTGGAAACCTCGGCGACTGCCTCGTGCTCGGCGTCGGCGCAGTCGGGGTTGTCGCGCAAGCGGGCCATGCGCCAGCTGACCTCGTCCCAGCTGCGCAGCAGGTCGGCCAGCACGGCGCTGAAGACCAGCTTGCTGTCGCGCCAGACCTCGACCGCAGCACGCGCGTTGGTCTTGCCGATCACATGGCTGTGCCGGCTCAGGCCGTGGCTGCGCAGGATCTGCAGCGCCGCGTCGCGCTGCGGCGTCGCCACCTGAAGGACGACTCCGATCTCCTCGTTGAAAAGCGCGCGCAAGGTCAGTTCTTCACGCCGCGCGCCGACCTGGCCAGCCCAGTTCTTCGAGTCGCCCCAGTCCATCCGGCTGTCGCCGATGCCGTCGCCCTCGGTCACCAGAAGGTCGACATTGAGGCTGACGCCGAGCCGGCCGGCAAACGCCATTTCGCAAACGCTGGCCCAGAGGCCGCCGTCGCTGCGGTCGTGGTACGCCAGCAGCATGCCGGCGCGCCGCAGCGCGTCGACCGCAGCAACCAGCGACTTCAGCTGCGCCGGGTCGTCGAGATCGGGCACCGAGTCGCCGAACTGGCCGAGCACCTGCGCCGCGATCGAGCCGCCGAGCCGGTTGCGCCCCTGGCCCAGGTCGACCAGGATCAGGCTGGTGTCACCCGGCTGCAGCTGTGGCGTCGAGCTGCCGCGCACGTCGTCGAGCGCGGCGAAGGCGGTGACGACCAGCGACACCGGTGAGATCACCTGACGCGCCTCGCCCGCCTCGCTCCAGCGGGTGCGCATCGAAAGGCTGTCCTTGCCGACCGGCACGCTGATGCCGAGCGCCGGGCAGAGCTCCATGCCGACGGCGCGGACGGTGTCGTACAGCGCCGCATCCTGCCCCGGCTCGCCGCAGGCGGCCATCCAGTTGCAGCTCAGCTTGACCCGGTCGAGCGCGATCGGCGCCGCCAGCAGGTTGGTGATCGCCTCGGCCACGGCCATGCGGCCGGACGCCGGCGCATCGAGCACCGCCAATGGCGTGCGCTCGCCGAGGGCCATGGCCTCGCCGCGAAAGCCGCGGTAGTCGGCGAGTGTCACGGCGCAGTCGGCGACCGGCACCTGCCACGGGCCGACCATCTGATCGCGGTGGCTCAGCCCGCCGACGGTGCGGTCGCCGATGGTGATCAGGAAGCGCTTGCTGGCCACGGTCGGATGGCGCAGCACGTCGAAAGCCAGCTGCGCGAGCGTGGCGTCGCCGAGATCGAGCGGCGGCAGCGCCAGCGCGACGCGCGCCACGTCGCGATGCATCTTCGGCGGCTTGCCGAGCAGCACCTCCATCGGCATGGCGACGGCGGTTTCACCGCCTGCTGCGTCGACGGCGAGCTGTGGCTCGTCGGTCGCCGTGCCGATGACCGCGAAAGGACAGCGCTCGCGCCGGCAGATCGCTTCGAAACGCGACAGCTCGGCGGGCGCCAACGCCAGGACGTAGCGCTCCTGGCTTTCGTTGCACCACACTTCCTTCGGCGCCATGCCGCTTTCCTCGAGCAGCACGGCGCCGAGGTCGAAGCGGGCACCCCGGCCGGCGCCGTCGACCAGCTCCGGAAACGCATTCGACAGGCCGCCCGCGCCGACATCGTGGATCGCCAGGATCGGATTGCCTTCACCGAGCGCGGTGCAGCGGTCGATGACCTCCTGCGCCCGGCGCTGCATTTCCGGATTGCCACGCTGCACCGAATCGAAGTCGAGCTCGGCGGCGTTGACGCCGGCAGCCATCGAGCTGGCGGCACTGCCGCCCATGCCGATGCGCATGCCCGGGCCGCCGAGCTGGATCAGCAGCGTGCCGGCCGCAAACGCATGCTTGTCGGTCTGCGCCGCGGCTATCTGGCCGAGCCCGCCGGCAATCATGATCGGCTTGTGGTACCCGGCGGTCGCCGCCAGGCCCGGCAGGCGCTGCTCGTAGACGCGGAAGTAGCCGGCGAGGTTGGGTCGGCCGAATTCGTTGTTGAAGGCCGCAGCGCCGATCGGGCCGTCGAGCATGATCTGCAAGGCGCTCGCCATGTGCGCCGGCCGCCCTGGCGGCGACCGCTCCCAGGGCTCGTCGCTGCCCGGCAGGCGCAGGTTGGAGACGCTGTAGCCAGCCAATCCCGCTTTCGGCTTGGAACCGCGGCCGGTCGAGCCTTCGTCACGGATTTCGCCGCCGACACCCGTGGCGGCGCCGGGGAACGGCGCGATGGCGGTCGGATGGTTGTGCGTCTCGACCTTCATCAGCACATGCAGCAGCTCGCGCCGCGACTCGAACTTCGCCGCACCCTCACCCGCAGGGTCGCGCGGCATCCAGTCGTCGACCTCGCCGCCTGCCATTACCGAGGCGTTGTCGCTGTAGGCCACGACGGTGTGCTGTGGCGCCAGCCGATGCGTGTTGCGGATCATCTCGAACATCGACAGCGACTGCCGGACGCCGTCGATGCTGAAGCCGGCGTTGAAGATCTTGTGCCGGCAATGCTCGCTGTTGGCCTGCGCGAACATCATCAGCTCGACGTCGGTCGGGTTGCGTCCGAGCCTGCCGAAGGCTTCGACGAGATAGTCGATTTCGTCGGCGGAGAGCGCCAGGCCGAGCGTGCGGTCGGCCGCTTCGATCGCCGAGCGGCCGGCACCGAGCAGGTCGATGTGCGCCATCGGCGTAGCAGGCTGCTCGTCGAAGAGCCGTGCCGCTGCCCCGCGCTCGAACGCCACGCTTTCGGTCATCCGGTCGTGCAGCAGCGCAGCCGCCGCATCGATCTCGCGCGCCGTCAGCGCCGCCGTGCCACCGAACAGACGCCGCTCGAGTTCGATCCGGTACTCGGTGACGCGCTCGATGCGGCGCACGTCCAGCCCGCAGTTGCGAGCGATGTCGGTCGCCTTGCTCGCCCACGGCGAGACGGTGCCCAGGCGTGGCGTCACGACGATCAGCACGGCCGGGTCGCCGGCAGCCGGCGGCGCCTCGGCTGCATCGAGCAGCGACTGCAGCCGCGATGTCGCCGCGCCGCTCGCGGCAAAACCGTGTACCCAGTAGACGTGCCGCGCACGCACCCCGGCAATGTGCCGGCTGATCTGCTGCAAGCGGCCGAGCAGCGCCCGGCTGCGGAAGTCGGACAGCGCGCTGGCGCCTTCGAAACAACGAATGACGCCGGGCGATACAGGCACGCTCAAGACAATCTCGCAGAGGAAGCGACCAAGCGGCCGCGAGCCCGGCGGTCGCCCCCCGGGGGAGCGGCAGATTCTAGAGGGGCAAGGGATAATCCCCGGGATGACCATCCCGATCAAGAGCGCCCAAGACATCGACTGCATGCGCACGGCTGGCCGGCTCGCCGCCGAAGTGCTCGACATGCTCGCAGCGCATGTGCGGCCCGGGGTTTCGACCGAGGAGCTCGACCAACTGGCGCACCACCACATCGTCGAGGTGCAGCAGGCAACGCCAGCGCCGCTGAACTACGCGCCGCCCGGGTACACGCCGTATCCGAAGTCGATCTGCACCTCGCTGAACCACCAGGTCTGCCATGGCATCCCGAACGAGCGGCCATTGAAGAACGGCGACATCGTCAACATCGACGTCACCGTGATCAAGGACGGCTGGCACGGCGACACCAGCCGGATGTTCATCGTCGGCGAAGGCTCGATCGCCGCGCGCCGGCTCTGCCAGCTGACCTTCGAGGCCATGTGGCATGGCATTGCCAAGGTACGCGGCGGTGCGCGGCTCGGCGACATCGGCCACGCCATCCAGACCTTTGCCGAGAAGAACGGGCTGAGCGTCGTGCGCGAGTTCTGCGGTCATGGCGTCGGCCGCAAGTTCCACGAGGAGCCGCAGGTGCTGCACTACGGGCGCCCTGGAACGCTCGACGAACTGGTGCCGGGGATGATCTTCACGATCGAGCCGATGATCAACGCCGGGCGGCGCGAGATTCGAGAGCTCGGCGACGGCTGGACCATCGTCACCAAGGATCGGTCGCTCTCGGCGCAGTGGGAGCACACCGTCCTGGTGACGGAGGCGGGCTACGAGGTCCTGACCGTCTCCCCGGGCAACCCGCCGGCACCCGCCTTCGCCACCACCTGAACACGATGGGAACGCCGGATCCGGCGGCCGTGCCGCCGAGTGCGATCGCCGAAGTTGACCTGCCAGGCAGGGAGCCGGCCGTCCTGCGCGCGCGCTTCAGGGAAGAAAAGGCGTCGCTTCTGGCGAGCTTCGACGCGGCACGCCCGAGCGCTGCCGCGGCAACACGGCTGGTCCGTTATCTCGCCCGGCTCGTCGACCGCACCCTGGCCGATCTCTGGCTGCACGCCGGCATGCCGCCCGACGCGGCGCTCGCCGCAGTCGGCGGCTATGGCCGCGGCGAGCTTTATCCGTACTCGGATGTCGATGTGCTGGTGCTGCTTCCCACGCTCGGCGGCGACAGCCCCGATCGTTGCGCAGCCATCCAGCGTGCCGCGGAGCGCTTCATCACCAGCTGCTGGGACGCCGGCTTGGAGATCGGCTCGAGCGTGCGCACCATGGAGGAGTGCCTCGAGGAGAGCCGCCGCGACATCACGGTGCAGACCGCGCTGCTCGAATCGCGCTTCCTCTGCGGGCTGGAGCGCTCGTATGCGGCGCTTGCTGCGGCCTGTGCAGCGGCAATCGATGCCGAGGCCTTTCTCACTGCCAAGATGCGCGAGATGCGCCAGCGGCACCTGAAGTACGAGGACACGCCCTACGCGCTCGAGCCGAATTGCAAGGAAAGCCCCGGCGGCCTGCGCGATCTGCAGGTGGTGATCTGGGTGGCACGCGCTGCCGGCTACGGCAAGAGCTGGGCAGAGCTTGCCGCGAACGGGCTGATCAGCCGCTTCGAGGTGCGGCAGCTGCATCGCAACGAGGGCCTGCTGCGACTCATCCGGGTGCGGCTGCACCAGGTTGCCGGGCGGCGCGAGGACCGGCTGGTGTTCGACCTGCAGACCAACGTCGCCGAAAGTTTCGGCCAGGAGGCGGGTCGCGGACAGCTGCCTTCCGAGGCGCTGATGCGCCGCTACTACTGGGCAGCCAAGGGCGTGGCGCAGCTGAACCAGATCCTGATGCTGAACATCGAGGAGCGCATCCGCGGCATGCAGGACGCGCCGATGCGACCGGTGACCCGCGACTTCTTCGACCGCGGCGGCATGCTCGAGGTGGCGGGCGACGACCTCTACCAGCGAAATCCGCATGCCATCCTGCAGACCTTTCTCGTCTACCAGCAGACGGCCGGCTTGAACGGGCTTTCGGCCCGGACGCTGCGTGCGCTCTACAACGCACGCGAACTGATGGATGCCGGGTTCCGCCGGGATCCGGTCAACCGCCGGACCTTTGCCGCCATCCTGCGCGAGCCACGCGGCCAGACCCGGGCCTTCCGGCTGATGAACGAGACCTCGGTGCTCGGCCGCTATCTCTGGGTCTTCCGTCGCATCGTCGGCCAGATGCAGCACGACCTGTTCCATGTCTACACGGTCGACCAGCACATCCTCATGGTGCTGCGCAACGTGCGCCGCTTCTTCATTCCCGAGCACAGCCACGAATATCCCTTCTGTTCGCAGCTCGCGGCCAACTGGGAGTCGCCCTGGGTGCTCTACGTCGCGGCGCTCTTCCACGACGTCGCCAAGGGGCGCGGTGGCGACCATTCGGAACTCGGTGCACTCGAGGCACGGCGCTTCTGCCGGGCCCACGGCATCAAGGCCGGCGATGCCGCGCTGATCGAGTTCCTGGTGATCGCGCATCTCGAGTTGTCGCGCGTGGCCCAGAAGGAAGATCTTTCCGAGCCGCACGTCATCGAGGCATTCGCCGCCTTCGTCGGCAACGAGCGCCGACTCACCGGCCTTTACCTGCTGACGGTCGCAGACATCCGTGGCACCAGCCCGAAGGTCTGGAATGCCTGGAAGGGCAAGCTGCTCGACGACCTGTACCGGCTGACCTTGCGTGCGCTCGGCGGCGCGCGGCCGAACCGCCGCGCCGAACTGGCCAGCCGCAAGCAGGCAGCACGCGGCCTGCTGCACCTGCATTCGCTGCCGGACGGCTGGGAGACGGCGCTCTGGGAAACGCTCGACCTCAGCTACTTCGCGCGCCACGACCCGGACGACATCGCCTGGCATGCCCGTGTGCTGGGACGCAGCGTCGCTCCCGGGCGTCCGATCATCAAGGCGCGGCCGTCACCGGTGGGCGAAGGTCTGCAGGTGCTGGTCTATGCGCCCGACCGCGTCGACCTGTTCGCCCGTATCTGCGGCTATTTCGACGCGTCGCATTTCGACATCCTCGACGCCCGCGTGCACACCAGCCGCAGCGGCAATGCACTCGACACCTTTCAGGTGCTGAGCCCGCACCACGACCTGCACCACCGGGACCTGCTGTCGCTGGTCGAGTCGCAACTCAGCGCCGTGCTCGATGCCGAAGGCCCGCTGCCCGCACCGAGCCGCGGCCGGCTTTCGCGGCGCGTGCGCTCGTTCCCGATCACGCCGCGGGTGTCGTTGCGACCCGACGAACGCGCACAGCGCTGGCTGCTGAACGTTTCGGCCAGCGACCGCGTCGGCCTGCTCTATGCCATTGCCCGGGTGCTCGCAGCGCATCGCATCAATCTGCAGCTCGCCAAGATCACCACCCTCGGCGAGCGGGTCGAAGACACCTTCCTGATCGACGGTGCGGCCCTGCAGGGCCACCGCATGCAGGCGGTGCTCGAGAACGAGGTGCTCGAGGCCATCAGCGCCTGATCGGCGCCCCATTGAAAACGGGCCCCGCAGGGCCCGTTCCGGCTGTTCAGCGCAAGGCTCAGCGTTCGATGGTCAGCGCCACGCCCATGCCGCCACCGATGCAAAGCGATGCGATGCCCTTCTTGGCGTTGCGGCGCTGCATCTCGTGCAGCAGCGTCACCAGGATCCGGCATCCGGACGCGCCGATCGGATGGCCGATGGCGATTGCACCGCCGTTGACGTTGACGTTCTCGGTGTTCCAGCCCATTTCCTTGTGCACACCACAAGCCTGGGCGGCAAAGGCTTCGTTGATCTCGAGCAGGTCGAGGTCCTGCGGCTTCCAGCCGGCACGTTGCAGCGCCTTCTGCGACGCTGGCACCGGGCCCATGCCCATGATCGCGGGGTCGAGACCGGCCGAGGCGTAGCTGGCGATGCGACCCAGCGGCGTCAGGCCGAGCTGGTCGGCTTTCTTGGCGCTCATCACCACCACCGCCGCCGCGCCGTCGTTCAGGCCGGAGGCATTGCCCGCCGTCACCGTACCTGCCTTGTCGAAGGCCGGGCGCAGACCGGCCAGCGCTTCGGCGTTGGTCTTGCGATTGACGAACTCGTCGGTTGCGAAAACGACCGGATCGCCCTTCTTCTGCGGGATGCTGAAGGGCACGATCTCGTCCTTGAAGCGGCCCGCGTCCTGCGCCGCCGTGGCCTTCTGCTGCGAAGCCAGCGCCAGCGCGTCCTGCTCTTCGCGGGTGATGCCGTATTTCTTGGCGACGTTCTCTGCGGTGATGCCCATGTGGTACTGGTTGTACACGTCCCACAGGCCGTCGGTGATCATGGTGTCGACCATCTTCCAGTCGCCCATCCGGGTGCCGTCGCGCGAGCCCGGCAGCACGTGCGGGCTGAGGCTCATGCTCTCCTGGCCGCCGGCGATGATGATTTCCGAGTCACCATCGCGAATCGCCTGCGCCGCCAGCATCACGGCCTTGAGCCCCGAGCCGCAAACCTTGTTGATCGTCATCGCCGGCACGCTGTGCGGCAGGCCGCTCTTGATCACCGACTGGCGCGCCGGGTTCTGACCCGCGCCGGCCGTCAGCACCTGGCCGAGGATGACTTCGTTGATCTGCTCGCCGCTCAGCCCCGACCGGCGCAGCAGGTCGACGATGACGGCTGCACCGAGTGCAGTGGCCGGGGTCTTGGCCAGGGACCCGCCAAATTTTCCAACCGCGGTTCTGGCTGCGGCAACGATCACGATATCGGTCATGGAGACTCTCCTGTTGCGAACGAAAAACTACGAACACCAAGAAGCTGCGAAGCTTCGACTCACGCCTTCTGCCGGACGTAACGTCCCGGCGCGGGCTCGATCACCGGGTAGGCCGATGATCCGGGACTGCGCGGCGCCTCGATCGGCGCGCCGGCATGCGCCTTCAGCCAGTGGGACCATGTTGTCCACCAGCTCCCCGGGCGCTCCTCGGCCTGCGCCAGCCACTCCGCAGCCGTGGCCGGCAGCGCGTCGCCAGCGGACACCCAGTGGCTGCGCTTGTTCTTCTGCGGCGGGTTGATGACGCCGGCAATGTGGCCCGATGCCCCCAGCACGAAACGCTTGTCGCTGCCGCCGAGCACATGGGTGCTGCGGTAGGCACCCTCCCAGGGAACGATGTGATCCTCGCGGGATGCATAGAAGAAGGTCGGCAGCTCGACGCGCGACAGGTCGACCGGCACGCCGCAGAGGGTCGTCGCGCCCGGCTGCATCAGCTTGTTTTCGAGGTACGTGTTGCGCAGGTACCAGCAGTACATCGGACCGGGCAGGTTGGAACTGTCGCTGTTCCAGTAAAGCAGATCGAAAGGCGGCGGCGTCTCGCCCTTCAGGTAGTTGCCGACGACGTAATTCCAGACCAGGTCGTTCGGGCGCAGCAGGCTGAAGGTGGAAGCCAGCTCCCGACCCTTCAGCAAGCCGCCGCCGGTCGGGCTGTCCTTGCCGATCGTCACTTCGCGCAACCGGACAGAGCCTTCGTCGATGAAGACGTCGAGCACGCCCGTGTCGGAAAAATCGAGAAAGCTCGTCAGCAGCGTCAGGCTCGCCGCCGGCCGCTGGTCGCGCGCGACCAGCACGGCCAGCGCGCTGGTGAGGATCGTTCCACCGACGCAGAAGCCAAACACGTTGAGCTGCTCGACACCGGCGATTTCACGCGCCACGTCGATGGCGCGAATGGCGCCGTCCTCGACGTAGTCGTCCCAGCCCAGCTGGGCCATGCTCTCGTCGGCATTGCGCCAGCTGATAACGAAGACCCGGTTGCCCTCCGCCACCGCATGGCGGATCAGCGAATTGTCGGGCTGCAGGTCGAGGATGTAGTACTTGTTGATGCAGGGCGGCACCACCAGCAGCGGCACGGCGCCGACCTGAGGCGTCAGTGGCCGGTACTCGATCAACTGGAACAGGGCGTTCTCGAAGACCACGTCACCCGGCGTGGTGGCGACGTTGCGGCCGACTTCGAACCGGCTTTCGTCGGTCTGCGAAACATGGCCCTGGGCCACGTCCTGCCACAGCCGCTGCAGGCCGTTGGCGATGCTTTCGCCCTTCGTGTCGAGCGCGAGTTGCAAGGCTTCCGGGTTGAAGGCCAGAAAGTTGCTCGGCGCGGCGGCATCGACCCACTGCTGCACTGCGAAGCGAATGCGCTGACGCAGCTTTTCGTCCCCCTCGAGCCGATCCGCCAACTGCAGCAGCGTGTGCGCATTGAGCAGGTACATGCCGGCCACGAAAGCCGAAGACGGGTTCGATGCCCACTGCGGCGAGGCAAAACGCCGATCTCCGCCCAGCGTGGAAAGCGCAGGGTCCGCGGGCTGGGTCGTGCCATCGTCGCCCTGCGGCGGCTGCAGGCGCTGCACTGTCGCGTTCCACAGTGCCGTGGCGCGTTGGACATACTCGGTCTGTGCTTCGGCCAGCGCAGGTGGCGGCAAGGAAACCGGCGAGAATTTCTTCAAGAGTTCGCCGAGTTCGACCTGCGCAAAGGGCATCGCCAACGGTTCGCCAGTTTCAGCAAGGCCCAGGGCGCTCGCAGGTAGCGGATGATTCAATATCTCCTCCTCATGAGGCGTCCCGGGGTGAGCTGCCTCGCGTTCGGTCTTGCCGGCGCTTCGACCGGTGCCGAACCTTCTTCTTGTAGACGTCAGGATACTGCATGTTCCTGTTGGTGATCGCCTGGAGCTATGTCGTGCTGATGATGGCCGTCGTGGAAGCCAGCAGCGCGTCCGGAACGCTCCTCGGTGCGCTGTTCACATTGCTGCTCTACGGGGTGCTTCCGCTGGGCATCGTCGTCTATCTCATGCGCACGCCGGCGCGCGCCAAGGCGCGACGCCTGCGCGCGGCGCTCGAAGATTCAGTCGCTGCGGATCCAGACCGCGGCAGCCATCCGGCCACAGACCCGGTCGCGGCGGAACGAGAAAAAACGTGACGCGTCCGCGACGGTACAGAGATCGCCACCGCTGACCTGCCGGACACCCGCAGCAGCCAAGCGCAGACGGGCCAGGCCGGCCAGATCGGCATGCCACTTGGGCGCAGGCTGCGTCAGGCCGCCCGACGGCGCCAGCGGCCGCGTGGCGACGAAGCACCCCGCCGTCGCCGCATCGGCATGCTCGCCCCGAGCTCCGAAGGCATCCAGCACGTCCGCGCCGACCTCGAAATGCTGCCGACCGATGCACGGGCCGAGCCAGGCCTGCAGCTGACGGGGCAGTGCGCCCGAAATTCGGCAGAGCGCCTCGACGGTGGCCTCGAGAACCCCGCCTGCAAGGCCGCGCCAGCCGGCGTGCGCCGCGGCAACGCCGCTCGATGCCGGTGCCGCGAACAGCACGGGCAGGCAGTCGGCCATCTGCACCACACAGGCAATTCCGGGCGTTGCCGTGACGCTGGCATCGGCCTGCGGTGTGGCGTCGAAAACAGCTGCTGAATCGAGCTCGACCACCCGGGCGCCGTGGACCTGGCGCAGGTAGACCGGCTGAGCGCCGCCGAGCGCTTCCTGCAGATGCCGGCGATTCGCTGCGACAGCCGCCGGGATATCGCCAACGGCGTCGCCAACGTTCATCGACGCGAAGGCGCCCTGGCTGACGCCGCCATGGCGGCTCGTCGACAGGGCACCGATGCGGCTGTTGTGCCACGGCGGCAAAAGCCAGTCGGGGTGGGCACCGCTCGCGTCAGCGGCCAACGGCGGCCTCAACGCGAACGATCCGACTTGCGGCCCGCCTTCAGGGCATCGACATTGCGCTTGCGTCGTTCCGCCACCTTTTCGTCCATCTTGCGCGTCTCGCGGCGCTTGTAGTAGCCGGTCGCGTCGGCAAAGGCCCACCAGGCCATGGCCAGACCGAAAGGGGCGAGCACCCCCCACCAGGTCCAATCGGCGACCGGCTGAATGCCCGCGAACTTCAGACCGAGGAAGGCAAGGCCGAGCAACAAGAAACCCATGATTTCGGTAGTTTTACGATTGCTGCGGGGAGCGTTGCGCGCCGGTCAACCGGCGGACTCTAAAATTCGTTTAAACCCAAGCAGCTGCACGCGGTTGGGTGCAGAACGACCATGCAAAGGATCCCATGAAATCAGCCCTCATTCTCGCTGTCGCAGTTGTTGCTGCCGGCCCGGTGCTCGCCAATGCGGACCTTGCGCAGAAGAAGAATTGCATGGCATGCCATGCAACGGACAAAAAGCTGGTCGGCCCGAGCTTCAAGGATGTTGCGGCGAAGTATGCGGGGCAAGGGCCCGAGGTGGTCGAGACGCTTGCCGCAAAGGTGCAAAAAGGGGGCGCGGGCGTCTGGGGGCCGGTGCCGATGCCGGCCAATCCGCAGGTCAGCGCTGCCGAGGCGAAACAGCTGGTCGAGTGGATCCGTACCGTCAAGTGAGCTGAGTTCGCCTCACGGCGATGAAAAATGCCCCGCTCTGCGGGGCATTTTTGTTTGTCATGTTGCGGCGGCGACCTGTTTCCAGGCGGGCCGAAATCGCACGACCCTCCCAGCTTGGCCAGCCGCCCGACGGGCCGCGGACTGACTCAGTAGGCCTTGCCGAGCTGCTCCAGAATGGCCGGGTTCTCGAGCGTGCTCGTGTCCTGGGTCACGGCCTCGTTCTTGGCGACCGAGCGCAGCAGGCGTCGCATGATCTTGCCGGAGCGCGTTTTCGGCAGGTTGTCGCCGAAGCGGATGTCCTTCGGCTTGGCGATCGGCCCGATCTCGCGTCCGACCCAGTCGCGAAGCTCCTTGGCCAGTGCCTTGGCCTCGTCACCCTCCGGCCGGCCGCGCTTGAGCACGACGAAGGCGCAGATCGCCTCGCCGGTGGTCTCGTCGGGCCGGCCCACCACCGCGGCTTCGGCAACGGCAGGGTTGGCCACCAGCGCCGATTCGATCTCCATCGTGCCCATGCGATGGCCCGAGACGTTCAACACGTCGTCGATCCGGCCGGTGATCGTGAAATACCCCGTCTTCTCGTCGCGAATCGCACCGTCACCGGCCAGGTAGTACTTGCCCTGGAAATCGGCCGGGTAGTAGCTCGACACGAAGCGTTCCGGCTCGCCCCAGATCGTGCGGATCATGCTCGGCCAGGGGCGCTTGACGACCAGGATGCCGCCCTGCCCCCATGGCACGTCCTTGCCGGTTTCGTCGACGACAGCCGCCTGGATGCCGGGGAACGGCAGCGTGCACGAGCCGGGCACGAGCGGCGTGGCGCCGGGTAGCGGCGTGATCATGTGGCCACCGGTTTCGGTTTGCCAGAAGGTGTCGACGACCGGGCAGCGGGAGCCGCCGATCTCGCGGTAGTACCACTCCCAGGCCGCTGGATTGATCGGCTCGCCGACCGAGCCGAGGATGCGCAGGCTCGACAGGTCGTACTGGCTCGGCTTGGCGACCTCGTTGGTCTCTGCCGCCTTGATCAGTGAGCGGATCGCCGTCGGCGCGGTGTAGAACACCGTCACCTTGTGGTCCTGGATCATTTTCCAGAATCGTCCGGCGTTCGGGTAGGTCGGAACGCCTTCGAACACGACCTCGGTGACGCCGAGCGCCAAAGGCCCGTAGGTGATGTAGCTGTGCCCGGTGACCCAGCCGATGTCGGCCGTGCACCAGAACACATCGTCCGGGCGGATGTCGAAGGTCCACTTGGTCGTCAGGGCCGCGTGCAGCAGGTAGCCACCGGTGCTGTGCTGCACGCCTTTCGGCTTGCCCGTCGAGCCCGAGGTGTAGAGCAGAAACAGCGGATGTTCCGCACCCACCCACTCCGGCTCGCAGACGTCCGGCTGTTCTGCCGTCAGCTCGTGCATCCAGCGGTCGCGCGTCGCGTCCCAGGCGATATTGCCGCCGGTGCGCTTGTAGACGATCACGTTCTTGACGGCGTCGCAACCGCCCATGGCGATGGCATCGTCGACGATCGACTTCAACGGCAGCTGCTTGCCACCCCGCATCTGCTCGTCCGCGGTGATGATGGCCACGGCGCCAGCGCCTTCGACCCGGTCGCGCAGGCTCTGCGCGGAAAAGCCGCCGAAGACCACCGAATGCGTCGCGCCGATACGGGCGCAGGCCTGCATCGCGATCACGCCTTCGACCGACATCGACATGTAGATGACGACGCGGTCACCCTTTTTCACGCCGCCTGCTTTCAGCGCGTTGGCGAGCCGGCAGGTGCGGGCAAGCAGTTCCCGGTAGCTGACCCGCGAGACCTCGCCACCGTCGGCCTCGAAAATGATCGCCGTCTTGTCGCCGAGACCCGCCTCGACCTGGCGATCGAGGCAGTTGTAGGACACGTTGAGCGTGCCGTCCTCGAACCACTTGTAGAACGGGGCGTTGCTCTCGTCGAGCACCTTGGTGAACGGCGTCTTCCAGCTGATCAGCTCGCGCGCCAGGCGCCCCCAGTAGCCCTCGTAGTCGCGCTCGGCTTCGTCGCAAAGCGCCTGGTAGGCCGCCATGCCGGACACATGCGCGCCGCGCATCACCGACTCGGGCGGGGTATAGAGGGCGTTTTCGGACATGGCGTCTCCAGTGAAGTTGGTTTGTCTGCAGCCTAGTCAGGCGCTCTTACGAAGGCCTTACTCGGGCCGGCCGCGCTCCCGGCAACCCGGCGCAAGCGGCACCTACAATCCAGCGCCCCGACCGCCCTGCCGCCGAGCAATGTCACTGAATCCGATCCCGACGCCGCCGATCATGGGGCCGCTCGCGCGCATGATCTTCATGAGCCGGTGGTTGCAGCTGCCCTTGTACCTGGGCTTGATCCTCGCGCAGTGCGTTTATGTCTTCCACTTCTGGGTCGAGCTGATGCACCTCATCGAGGCCGCGTTCGGCAACCAGAACGCGCTCGCCTCGCTGATCGGCAGCATCGGCTACTCGGCCGCCACGCCGGGAGCCGCACCGCGCCTGACCGAGACGGTGATCATGCTCGTCGTTCTCGGGCTGATCGATGTGGTCATGATTTCGAACCTTCTGATCATGGTGATCGTTGGCGGCTATGAGACCTTCGTCTCGCGGATGAACCTCGAAGGTCATCCGGACCAGCCCGAATGGCTCAGCCATGTCAATGCATCGGTGCTGAAGGTCAAGCTCGGCACCGCCATCGTCGGCATCAGCTCGATTCATCTGCTGAAGACGTTCATCAATGCCGAAAGCTACAGCGTCAAGACGCTGGTCGCGCAAACGGTGATCCACATTGCATTCCTCCTTTCGGCAATGGCAATTGCCTATACCGACCGGCTGATGGCCCCGCGACCGGGCGCAGCACACTGATTCAGCAGGGGGCAAGATGAGCGTCATTCATTGCGACGACCTGGTCGAGAGCGTCGCCGCTGCACTGCAGTACATCAGCTACTACCACCCGGCCGACTACATCGGGCATCTCGCCGAGGCCTACCGGCTCGAGCAGTCGCCCGCGGCAAAGGACGCGATTGCGCAGATCCTGACGAACTCGAAGATGTCGGCCGAAGGCCGAAGGCCGATCTGCCAGGACACCGGCATCGTCAATGTCTTCCTGAAGGTCGGCATGGGCGTGCGCTTCGAAGGTTTCGCCGGCGGACTCGACGACGCGATCAACGAAGGCGTTCGACGTGGCTACGGCGACCCCGACAACCCGCTGCGTGCCAGCATCGTCGCCGACCCGCTTTTCGAACGGCGCAACACCGGCGACAACACGCCTGCGGTGATCCACACCGAAATCGTGCCGGGCGACACGGTCGACGTGCAGATTGCCGCCAAGGGCGGTGGCAGCGAGAACAAGAGCAAGTTCGTCATGCTCAACCCGAGCGACAGCCTGCTCGACTGGGTGCTGAAGACCGTGCCCACGATGGGGGCGGGCTGGTGCCCACCGGGGATGCTCGGCATCGGTATCGGCGGCACGGCCGAAAAGGCGATGCTGATGGCCAAGCAGTCGCTGATGGAGCCGATCGACATGGCCGAGTTGAAGGCGCGCGGCCCGGCCAACAAGATCGAGGCGCTGCGTCTCGAACTTTGCGAAAAGATCAATGCGCTCGGCATCGGCGCGCAAGGTCTCGGCGGCTTGACGACGGTGCTCGACGTCAAGGTGGCGACCTATCCGTGCCATGCCGCCAGCAAGCCGGTGGCGATGATTCCGAACTGTGCCGCCACCCGCCATGCGCATTTCGTGCTCGACGGCTCCGGGCCGGCCTATCTCGATCCGCCGAGCCTCGATGTCTGGCCCGACGTGCAATGGGCGCCCGACTACAACCGCAGCCGACGCGTCGACCTCGACCGGCTGACGCCGGCCGAGGTGGCGAGCTGGAAGCCGGGCGAGACGCTGCTGCTTTCCGGCAGGCTGCTGACCGGGCGCGACGCCGCGCACAAGCGTATCCAGGAGCTGCTCGAAAAAGGCGTACCGCTTCCGGTGGACTTCGCCAACCGGCTGATCTACTACGTCGGCCCGGTCGACCCGGTGCGCGGCGAGGCGGTCGGGCCTGCAGGGCCGACCACCTCGACCCGGATGGACAAGTTCACCGAGATGATGCTTTCGCAGACCGGACTGCTCGGCATGATCGGCAAGGCCGAACGCGGGCCGGCGGCGATCGAAGCCATTCGCAAGCACCGCAGCGCCTACCTGATGGCGGTCGGCGGTGCCGCCTACCTCGTGTCGAAAGCCATCCGCCGGGCGCAGGTGGTCGGCTTTGCCGACCTCGGCATGGAAGCCATCTACGAGTTCGAGGTTGCCGACATGCCGGTTACCGTGGCGGTGGACTCGGCCGGCACCTCGGTGCACCAGACCGGGCCGCGCGAATGGCAGGCGCGCATCGCCCAGATTGCCCTCGTGCCCGCCTGAACCGGCAGCGCAATGAAAAAGGCACCCGCGGGTGCCTTTACTCGATGGTGCAGCGCGGTCTCAGCGAACCACGGCCAGCTGCTCGCGCTTGTCGCCCTTGAAGGTGAAGAGCGTCAGCGCGCCGTTCTTGATGTCGCCCTTGGCATCGAAGCCGATCGTCCCGGTGACGCCCTTGTAGCCGTCGGTCTTGGCCAGCACCGGCAGGTACTTGGCGGGGTCCGCGGAACCGGCCTTGACCATTGCCGCGGCCATGACGTTGACCGCGTCGTAGACATAAGGCGCGTAGAGCTTGACCTCGGTGTTGAACTTCTTCTGGAAGGCAGCGCGAAAGTCGTCCATCGCCTTCTTCTGCTCGCCCTCGACGCCACCGGCCTCGGCGCAGACCACCTGGCCGTCGGCCATGGCGCCGGCCGCGAGCTTCGGCAGTTCGGTGGTGCAGATGCCGTCGCCACCCATGAACTTGGCCTTGATGCCGAGCTGCTGCATCTGCCGAAGCATCGGCCCGCCGACCGAATCCATGCCGCCGAAAAAGACGATGTCGGGCTGCTTCGCTTTCAACGCCGTCAGGATGGCGGTGAAGTCGGTCGCCTTGTTGGTGGTGTACTGGTGCTCGCCGACCGTGCCCTTGGCGGCGGCGACGCCCTTCTTGAATTCGTCGGCCACGCCCTGGCCGTAGGCCGAGCGGTCGTCGATCACCACGATCGACTTGCCCTTCAGCGTCTGCGCGGCGTATTTGCCGAGCGTCGAGCCGAGGTGAACATCGTCGGCAACCACGCGGAAGGTCGTCTTGAACCCCTGGCGGGTGAACTTCGGGTTGGTCGACGACGGCGAGATTTGCGGAATGCCCGCGTCGCTGTAGATCTTCGACGCCGGGATCGAGGTTCCCGAGTTGAGGTGGCCGATGACGCCGTTGACCTTCGAATCGACCAGCTTCTGCGCCACCGCCGTGCCTTGCTTCGGATCGGCGGCGTCGTCTTCGGCGACGAGCTCGAAGCGCGCCTTGCGGCCGCCGATCGTCATGCCCTTGGCATTCAACTCGTCGATGGCCATGCGGGCACCGAGTTCATTGTCCTTGCCGAGGTGCGCGTCGGCGCCGCTGAGCGGTGCGACGTGCCCGATCTTGACCACCAGTTCCTGCGCCATCGTGGCGCCTCCTGAGAAACAAGAGGGCCGCTGCGGCAACGATGTTGAGCTTGATTTGCATGGCGAGAACTCCGGAAGTGGGTTGCTGGTGAGGTTGGATCGTCGACCGCGCGGGGCTGGAAGGCAGCGCCGCGCATGCGACCTGGGTGCGGGCAGGCGGTGGATTCTTAGGGCGTCGCCCCGGCTGCGTCCACGGCCGGTGACGCGCGTTGTGGTGCCGGGACAATCACGGCGGCAGCGGCGACCCGAGGGTCGACCGCCCTTATGGACTGCGCAAGCGAGCACCGCGCCGCGTCCACCGCGCATTGCACGATCTGTTCCAGCATGGGGGCCAGCGCAGCGCGCAGCTGCGGCTCGAGCGCCTCGCCAAAGCGGTGCAGCAGCAGCTCGAGCGTTTGGGCCGGCATCTCCTGCGCTTCCTGCGCGGCCTGCATGCCGTCACCGCCCGCGTCGGCAGTTGGAGCACGCGTCGACACCGCTTCGGGTTGGCTGCCGTTCGGCGGCACGATGGAACGCACCGTCATCACCTCGCCTTCGTACTCGATGACCTCGGTCAGGGTCGGAAGTCGATGCGAGTCTGCCGGGCGCTGGGTCAAGCGGCCACCTCGTGTCGGCTGATCGGATAGCCGCGGCTGGCGTAGTGCTTCCAACGCCCGCGGCCGCTGGCGCGCTCGTCGTCGTCGGTACCGACCACCTCGATAAGCCGCAGGAACGTCTCGAAACCGCGCGGTGGCTCGGCGCCCAGGTTCACCAGCACCGGCTGGTGCGCCGCGTCCTCGGGCTGATCGACGAGCCAGAGTGGCGTCCTGCGCAGCCGCACCGCTGGCTTTTCGTCGCTGCGCACGCGGACATGCGGCACGAACTCGATCGCGTCGAAGCTCCACAACACGCTGTCGAGCAACCCGAGCGTCGCGGCCGGCCCGGTCACCGCAACGCCAGCACCCTGCCGCGCGGCCTTGCGCAGCAGCCGGCAGGCATAGGCCATCCGGTCGGGCACGTTGAAGTGGAACTCGATCGCGGTCATCGGCTTGTCGGTGGCCGCGTCATTGCGCATGCGCTAACACGAAATGCGTCAGCAGGCCGACCGGGCGTCCGGTCGCTCCCTTGGCCGCACCCGACTTCCACGCGGTGCCGGCGATATCGAGGTGGGCCCAGCGGTAGGCGCCGGTAAACCGCTTGAGGAACATCGCCGCGGTAATGGCACCGCCGGCGCGTGGACCGATATTGGCCATGTCGGCAAAGTTGCTCTTCAGGCCCTCGCCGTACTCGTCGTCGAGCGGCATCCGCCAGCACGGGTCGAGCGCGTCCCGACTTGCTGCCAGCAGCTGACTGGCCAGCTCGTCGTCGGCCGTGAACAGACCCGAGTGGTGGTTGCCGAGCGCCACCACACAGGCGCCGGTCAGCGTGGCGACATCGACGACCACCGCCGGCTCGAAGCGCTCGGCATAGGTCAGTGCGTCGCACAGGATCAACCGGCCCTCGGCATCGGTATTGAGAATCTCGATCGTCTGGCCCGACATGCTGGTCACCACGTCACCCGGCTTGACGGCATTGCCGCTCGGCATGTTGTCGCAGCTCGGCACGAGCACGACGAGGTTCAGCTTCGGCTTGAGCTCGGCAACCGCCAGCAAGGTGCCGAAGACGCTGGCCGCTCCGCACATGTCGAACTTCATTTCGTCCATGTCGGCCGCTGGCTTCATCGACAGGCCGCCGGTGTCGAAGGTGATGCCCTTGCCGACCAGCACCACCGGTGATACCGACTTCGACGCGCCCTCGTAGCGCGCGACGATGAAACGCAGCGGCTCGCTCGATCCCTGCGCAACGGCGGCAAAGGCCCCCATGCCGAGCTTCTCGACGGCCTTGCGGTCCAGCACGTCGATCTGCAGGCCATGATCCTTTGCCAGGCGCTCGGCCCGGCTGGCAAGAAAGCTCGGCGTGCAGTGGTTGGCCGGACGGTTGCCGAGGTCGCGCGCCAGCGTCACGCCGGCCGCGATCGCGCTGCCGCGCTCCAGCCCACGCTGCACGCTGGCAAGGTCGGCGCGTTCGCAGACCAGGCTGACTCGCGCCAAGGCCCATGCGGGTGGCGCGCTCGGCTTGGTGTGTCGATACACATAGGTGCTTTCGGCAGCGGCCAGCACCATGGCTTCGGCATGCGATTCGCCGGCCGCGCCGCTTGCGAGCGCCACTGCGACGCGACGTGCACCGCCGCCCTTCAGCAAGCCGAACGCAGCCGCGACGGCGCCCCGGAATGCCTGCGCCGACAGTCGCGGATCGGCCGCAGCGACGCTCAGCACCAGCCGCTGCGCCTGCAATCCAGGCGGGCGGTGCAGCAGCAAGGTCTGACCCGCCTTCAGCGCCAGATCACCGTCGGTGATCGCGGCGTCGAGAACCGCCTTGAGCGCCGGATCGATCGATGCGTCGAGCCCCTCGCTGCCGACCACCACGACCAGGGTATCGGCTGCCAGGCGCGACAGTTCCCCAGGGGTCGACAGCAGGTGTTTGAAGTTCATAATTCGCGGCCAATCTATCGGGCGACGATGTTATTCGATTCCACCTTGCGTCGGGACCTGGCGCGCAGTTTCGGAACCACCTTGGTCGTCATCCTGACGATCGTCCTGACCATGCTGCTGATCCGCACCCTGGGTCAGGCCGCGGGCGGCAAGGTGGCCCCGCAAGACGTCGTGCTGCTGCTCGCCTACATCACCCTCGGGCATTTGCCGACGATTCTCGCGCTGTCGCTTTTCGTCTCGGTGGTGGCCACCCTCGGCCGCATGTACCGCGACAGCGAGATGACCATCTGGTTCTCGAGCGGCGTCGGTCTGGCCCGATTCGTCAAGCCGGTGCTGGCGATGGCCTGGCCGCTGCTGCTGGTGGTGCTGCTGACGGCGCTCTTTGCCTGGCCATGGGTCAATCAGCGCAGCCTTGAACTTCGCGATCGCTACGAGCAGCGTTCGGACCTGTCGCGCGTCGCCGCCGGGCGCTTCCAGACCTCGTCCGACGGGCGCCGCACCTTCTTCATCGACCGTGATCCCGAGGACGACCGGACCGGGCGAAACGTGTTCATTCTTTCGCGCGACGCCAACAGCGAGTCGGTGACCACCGCCCGTCGGGGCGTGATCGAATTCGAGGGCTCGCAGCGCCTGCTGCGGCTCGATGCGGGGCAGCGCAACCAGCACGACCGCATCAGCGGCCAGAAGACGTTGGCGCACTTCGAAACCTACCGGGTCAGCATCAGCGATGCCGGACCAGAGAGCGTGAATGCCCCGTCGCCGCGTGCCGTCGCCACCGCGCGGCTGTTGAACGAGCCGACGCCGGCGTTCCGGGGCGAACTCGCCTGGCGCATCGGGCTGATCCTTGCAGCGGGCAATCTGCTGTTGCTCGGTGTCGGGCTGGCATACAGCAACCCCCGCCGTGCCGGCAGTTGGAGCCTGCTGTTTGCGCTGCTCAGCTTCATCGTCTACTACAACCTGCTGAATCTGACGCAGGCTTGGGTCGCGTCCGAACGGCTCTCGCTCGCGGCCGCGCTGTGGACGACGCATGGCGGCATCTTCGTTCTTGCCATTGCCACGCTGTGGTGGCGTGAACAGGCGATCGGCCGGCCGCGCTGGCGACGCCGGCCCCGGGCAACCGCATGAGGACCGTCCGCCGCCTGTTCCATGCCGACATCGTCTGGTCGGTGGCATTCGTGGCTGCTGCCTTCCTGTCGCTGATGTTTTTCATCGATGTTGCCGAGGGGCTGGGCAGTCGCCGCAATCCGGCCGCGCTGCGCGCATTCGTCAGCGGCGTCCTCGAAGCGCCGGGAAACCTCTACGAGCTGGCGCCGATTGCCGTGCTGATCGGCGCCATCTACGCGCTGTCGCGGCTGGCCCAGTCGTCGGAGTACACGATCCTGCGCACCGGCGGCCTGGGCCCGGGCCGGGCTTTGCGGCTGCTCGGCGCCCTCGGCTTGCTGTTCGGCCTGGCGACGTTCGTCGTCGGCGACTTCATCGCACCTTTTTCCGAGCAGACGCTCGATCGGCTGCGCTTCGACGACGGTGGTGACTACTCGCCCGATCGAGGCGGTGTCTGGCTCAAGGATCGGCAAGTCCACGCCGATGGCGAGCGCAGCTTCGCGGTACGCATCGGCCGGGCCCGTCCCGACGGTGCCCTCCAGGATGTGGTGATCTTCGAGTTCGGAGCCAACGGTCAGCTGCTCCGGCGGGTCGCCGCGGCCGAGGCGCGAGTGGCGCCGGACGCGACCTGGACGTTAGCACCGTGCGCGTGTCGAACTGGCCTGCCGACCGCGGCGCCGAGGCGGCGATCGACGCCGACCGTCGGCGAGCAGCGCCGAATCGCAGCGCACCTGGCGCAGCGGGTTGTCGCCGCAAGTCATCGCCGCTGCACTGCTGCCCTCATCGACGATGTCGACGCTCGAATTGCGCCGCTATATCGACCACCTGGCGATGAACGAGCAGGCCGCCCAGCAGCAGGAAATCCAGTTCTGGAAGCGCGCGCTCTACCCGTTCGCCTGCGTCGTCATGATGGCGCTGGCGCTGCCGTTCGCCTATCTGCGTGCGCGCGAGGGCGGCATTCACCTCAAGGTTTTCGGCGGCATCGTGCTCGGCATCAGCTTCGTGCTGCTCAACAACGTCGCCGCCCATCTGGGCGTGCTGCGGGGCTGGACGCCGTGGATGGTCGCGGCAGCGCCGAGCGTCTTCTACCTCTTGCTGTCATTGGCCGCCTTCGGTTGGCTGGTGCGATTCCGCTGATGCCTGATTCGACTCTCCACCGCGGCATGCTGCTGCTTGCGCACGGCGCGCGCGATCCGCGCTGGGCGCTCCCATTCCAGGCGATCGAGCGGCGGCTCCGCGATGCCGCGCCCGAACTGTCCGTGAGCCTGTGCTTCCTGGAATTCATGACGCCGGGCATCGTCGACGCGGGTCATGCGCTCGCCGCCGCCGGCTGCCGGGAAGTCGACCTCGTGCCGCTGTTCCTCGGCGGCGGGGGTCATGTGCGCAAGGATGTACCGGCCCTGCTGGCGGAATTGCAGACGGCGCATCCGGCGGTGTGCTGGCGCCTGCATCCGGCGGTCGGCGAATCGGCGCTCGTCGTCGAAGCGCTGGCGACTGCCGCGCTGCACTGCGCCGGCTTGTCGGCGCAAGCCGATTCGGCATTGCCATGAACCTGCACCAGTTCCGCTTTGTCCAGGAGGCGGTTCGGCAGAACCTCAACCTGACCGACACGGCACGGGCGCTGTTCACCTCGCAGCCCGGCATTTCCAAGGCAATCCTTGAACTCGAAGCCGAACTGGGCATCGACATCTTCGTTCGGCACGGCAAGCGGCTGAAGCGCGTCACCGAGCCCGGACTCGAAGTGCTGCGCTCGGTCGAAGTGATCATGCGCGAGGTCCACAACCTGAAGCGGATCGGGCAGGAGTTCTCCGACCAGGAGTCGGGCACGCTCTCGATCGCCACCACCCACACCCAGGCCCGCTACGTCCTGCCGCAGCCGGTCGCGCAGCTGCGCAAGCGCTTCCCGAAGGTCAACATCAGCCTGCACCAGGGCACCCCCGAGCAGGTGGCTCAGATGGTCATCGACGAGGTTGCCGACATCGGCCTTGCGACCGAGTCGCTCGCCGATTTCGACGCCCTGGTTTCGCTGCCCTGCTACGAGTGGCAGCACGTGGTCGTGCTGCCCGCCGCACATCCGCTGGCGCAGACCGAGCGCCTGAGCCTCGAGCAGCTCGCGGCCGAGCCCTTGATCACCTACCACCCGAGCTTTACCGGACGAACCCGGATCGACCAGGCGTTTCTGGCACGGCGGCTGAAGCCGAACGTCGTGCTCGAGGCCATCGACTCGGACGTCATCAAGACCTATGTGCGGCTCGGTCTCGGCATCGGTGTCGTCGCAGAGATGGCGCTGCGCGACGAAGCGCCGGGCGAACTGGTCGGGCGGCCCGCCGGGCACCTCTTTGGCCAGAATGTCGCCCGCATTGCATTCAAGCGCGGTGCCTATCTGCGCAGCTTCGTCTACGCCTTCGCCGAGATGCTGTCCGAACGGCTGAATCGCCACCTGGTGGCCCGGGCCATCGCCGGCCACGCGGACGACTACGAACTTTGAATCCGCTTTGCGCAAGCCCGCCCCGCAAACGCTCGACCTGCCTTCTGCCATGAACCGACCGCCCCTTAGCCTCCCGCCCAGCCGCCTGCCGAACGTCGGCACGACGATCTTTACCGTGATGTCGGCGCTGGCGCAGGAACACGGTGCGGTGAACCTCGGCCAGGGATTCCCGGATTTCGACTGCGATCCCCGCCTGATCGACGCGGTGAGCACGGCGATGCGTGCCGGGCTCAACCAGTATCCGCCGATGACCGGCGTGCCGAGCCTGCGCGAAGCGGTCGCCGAGAAGATCGAGCGTCTCTACGGCGCGGTGTTCGATCCGGGCAGCGAAATTACCATCACCGCCGGCGCGACCCAGGCGATCCTGACCGCGGTGCTGGCCGTGGTCCATCCGGGGGACGAGGTGATCGTCCTCGATCCGTGCTACGACAGTTACGAGCCGAATGTGCTGCTGGCCGGTGGGCGCGCGGTCCATGTGCCGCTGACGCCCGGCAGCTTCCGCCCCGATTTCGCGAAGATCGCTGCGGCAATCGGCCCGCGCACCCGGGCCCTCATCGTCAACACGCCGCACAACCCGAGCGCCAGCGTCTGGTCCGCGGCCGACATGCAGCGGCTGGGCGAGTTGCTGCGGCCGACCGACATCGTGCTGATCGCCGACGAGGTGTACGAGCACATGGTCTACGACGGCGCCGATCACCAGAGCGTGGCGCGCTGGCCCGAACTGGCGGCGCGCAGCTTCATTGTTTCGAGCTTCGGCAAGACCTTCCACGTCACCGGCTGGAAGGTCGGCTATGTCGCGGCGCCGGCGGCGCTCAGCGCCGAGTTCCGCAAGGTGCACCAGTTCAACGTCTTCACCGTCAACACGCCGGTGCAGCACGGGCTTGCGAGCTTTCTGCGCGATCCGGGGCCCTATCTCGAACTCCCGGCCTTCTATCAGCGCAAGCGCGACCTGTTCCGCAACGGGCTCGCAGCCACCCGGCTGCGCCTGCTGCCGAGCGAGGGCACGTACTTCCAGTGCGTCGACTATTCCGCGGTCAGCGATCTCGCCGAAGCGGACTTCTGCCGCTGGTTGACGCAGGAGGTCGGCGTTGCCGCAATTCCGTTGACCGCGTTCTACGCCCAGCCGTTCGAACAGCGTCTGGCGCGCTTCTGCTTCGCCAAGAAGGACGCGACGCTGCTCACGGCACTCGATCGACTCGCGCAGCTCTGAGGCGCAGATTCGGTCGAAGCCGTTCAGCCCCCCGAGCGGCCGCTCGGCCGGTCGACGTCTGGCGGCGGTGTACCGACAATCGGCTCGTTCGAAGCGGCGATCGAGGGCGGAACAGCGGGTATATCGAGCAGATCGAGGTGAAAGTCGGGTAACGGGGGCCGCGAGCGTTCGTGTGGCTTCTCAGCCAGCAATTCCGCCGGGTCGAACAGCAAATCGAAGCCGAGGCTCGGCGGCGTCGGGGCCGCGTCGGACGACTCGTCCAGGGGCAGCAGCAGGTCGACCTCCTCGTGCACCACCCGCTCCGCCAGGTCGCGTGCAACCGAGTACAGCAGCAACAGTTCGCTGTAGACCGGCAGGTCGAACTCCGGCGTCGCCGGATCGCGCCTGAAGAGCAGCGACTCGAGCGACTCCATGGCTTTCAGCGGATCGGGCCAGACCGCTTGCAGGCGCTCGAGAACCAGACCATGTTCCTCGATCGAGTGGCCTGGCGTAGGCTCGTCCTCCCAGTCGGGAACGGTCGCGCCGAAGCGGCGGTTGAAGCGTTCGCGGGTACGGCTGTAGGCAGACTGCTCGTCACGGCGGCGGTATATCTCGAGCAGCTTCAGATAGGGCAGCGGGCTCGCATCGCCGGTCGACTGCACATGGCCGGTCAGCAGCTCGATCGCTGCTTCGTCCTGACCGAGCACGGTGAAGAACTCGGCCTGCTGTTCGAGATCGATCAACTCGTCGATCGAAACGCCGTGACGCGTTGCCGGCGCGCCGGTACCGAGCACGCCGTAGTTCGGACCGGGCATGGTCTGCGGCTGATCGAGCGAGTGACCGTCGTCGTCCGCATCGTCCCTGTCATCCTCGTTGTCGGTCGCCGCTGCAGCCGCGGCGTCTTGCACGCCATCGGACTCGCTCACCTCAGGCGCAACCGACGACCAGGGGGCATCCGAATGTTCGACCGCCGGATCAGGGCGGTCTCCGTCGCCACCATGCACCACGGCAGCGGAACCGAGGCTCGGCGTCGGCGTGCGAACCGGCGAACTCGAGCGTACAGCCGGCTGCGAATCGCCCTCCCCTTCCGCCCACGAGGATTGGTTGCGCTGCGACAGCAGCCGGCGCAGCATGAGCAGCAACGCCAGCAGCAAGAGCACGACCGTCGCCGCCAAGCCATAGACCACCCACTTGTCGAAGCGGTGATCCCGTGCGGCGCGCAGGCCGGCCTCGAGCTCGGCCAGCGAGCGCTTCGTCGCTTCGTTGTCGCTGCGCAGGCGGTTGAAGCGCTGCTCGAGTGCCCGCAGCCGCTCCTGATCGAGTGCCAGCGAATTGGCAGCGACCTGTGCCGTCAATTCGCTGATCGCCGAGGCCCCGGCACTTGCCGCCGACGCGCTGCGTGCGGGCGCACCGGCACGGGGAGCGCTGGCCGATTCGAGCTGCAGTCGGGCACCTGCGGCAGCAACTTCCGCCGCCGGCGCGCTCGCCGCCGGGGCGGGGCGGCGGCGGCGGGGCACCGCATTGGCCTGGCTGGTTTCGACATCGGCCGAAACCCGCCCGGGCGACCTTGCGCTGCCCAGGGCCCGGTGAACCCGGGTCGGCCGATGCCGCCACCGAAGGCGCACGCCGGCGCTGCGGGGTGCTGCGTGCGGGTTGTGCCGCAACTTCGGGAACAAACGCCTGGCCCGACGGCTCGCCACTTTCGGACTGCGCCAACTGCAGCGCGGGCGGATCGATGAAGACGACATAGCGCCGCGTCACCTGCGTCGGGCAGCCGAGCATCAGGGTCACCGTCGCCACGGGCTCGTCGATGCGTGCGCCGGTGACCAGGCGCAACGAGATCGGCGTGCCGTCCGCAGCGCGGTTGATGCGGATACGGACCAGCTCGCTCGACAGGCGGTTGTCGCCGACGAAGACCTCGGCGTTGACGCATTCCGGCGTCAGGCCGTCGCTGACCTCGGCACTGACGCCGACCGACAGTTCGAGCGGACTGCCGAGGGTGCTGAGGGTGCTGACCCGCCCCAGACCCATGCCGAACGCGTTCGATGCAGCCAGCAACAGCAACGAACCGAGCAAACGGGCTTGGGCGGCTTGGCGCATGCGAGGCAGGGAGTTCGAAGGGAGAGGGAATCTACCATGGGGGTTGCGCGGTTCAGGCCGCCCGGCTGGCTGCCTAGACGCTTGCGCAGCACAGGGCATCGCGAGACAACGGCAAGCACTTCAGCTTGTCGCAACCACGGCTGGAGCAGGCGCCAAAGCCAGCAGACTGCTCACCGGCCAATCACCCGAGTCGAGGCGGAACGAGCTAATGCGCCGGGCTTCCACCACCGCGGCAGACCCGATCGCCAACGCTTCGGCCAGAGCAGCCGGCCGCGCGCGCAGCAGTTCGACCCGCAGGTAGATGCGCCCGCGCAAGGTCATCAGCACCATCGACGGATCGCCGCCGAGCAGCGGCGAGGCCGTGTCGCCAAGCCGCGCAGCCAGCGAGGCGTCGAGCCAAGCCGTCGCCGCTGCCGGCTCCATCGCCAGTGCAGCATAGCGGCGGCGCAGCGGCTTGGGCCCTGCGAGCACGCCGCGCGAGAACATCGCCAGCCAGCGCATTTCTTCGGGCGCGGCGGCGTCGACATACGTCTGGGTCGACTGGGTGAACTGTTCGAACGTTTCGCGCTCGAGCTTTTCGGCGAGGCTTCGGTTCATGACCAGCATCTGCAGGTCCGTTGCCAGCCCGGCCTCGATACGCAGGCGCAATTCGCGCCCGGCGATGTACGCCCGCTGCGGCGGACCCCACTCGAGCCGCCAGGGCGCGTTGCCGTCGAAGTCGCCCTCGACCACGAAGCCGCTGCCTTCGCGAACGGTGCGCAGCAGGTAGCCTTCCTTGCGCGCCCAGCCGACCACCGCGCGGCGGTCGCCGCTCCGCTTGCCGGCGCCCAGGATTGCTTTGAAGACATCGAGCATGGCAAGCCATCGAAACCGATTACCCGTCTCCGGCATCTGTTGGCCTGCCCGGAGGGACTCGAACCCCCGACCTGCTGCTTAGAAGGCAGCTGCTCTATCCGGTTGAGCTACGGGCAGCAGGCGGTGCGTGCCCCGAAAAGCTGGGGTCATGATGGTCGGGGTGGAGAGATTCGAACTCCCGACCCACTGGTCCCAAACCAGTTGCGCTACCAGGCTGCGCTACACCCCGAACGCGCAATTGTAGGGGTCACTCCGGCACGCCCGCCAGGCCGTCGCCCGCACTCAGGTCGGCGCAGGCACTTGCAACGCGGTGGCGGGTGTGGCGGGCTCGAGCGCCGCCACGGCATCTGCAGGATGCTCCTTGACGCGCTGGCAGACGGCGATGCACTGCTCGATGTGCTTTTCGCAGACGTAGCGCATGGTCGCAAAGGTCATCGCGGCAAAGACGAAGCGACCCACCACCGGAACGAAACGCGCCCGCTCGCGCACGGTGAGTCGAACACCGGCGGCCTCGAGCATGCGGAGCAATACCTGCTGGGTAATGACCTTGCCGAAGATCATGCCGCCGCCGGCCGACACCACCTTGTAGACCACGACCTGGCGATTCGGCGCGAGCTTGGCGACCTGGTCGGGCGTCAGCCCGAAAGCCTCGTTGATGCACGGAATGAGCTGCATCAGCACGCCGGCATCGGCGAGCCAGTGAAGGCCGGGAACCGGCACCAGCGAAACCGCCGCGGCGGCGAGTGCCCGGCTGTTCACCAGATCGCGGCACTGGGCAGCCACCGCATGGATGTGCGCGTCGTTGTCGGGAACGAGAACGGTGGGCGTGGTGTCGGTGCGGGTCAAGCGAGCTCCTGTGGCTGCCGACCTGCGGTCGGCGACGGCGGCACTTTAGCCGAAGGGACAAGCCTCTATGTACGCATCTGACTCCAGAGCTTGTCGAGCCGCTTCACGCTCACCGGCTGCGGCGTCTTGAGCTCCTGAGCGAAGAAGCTGACGCGCAGCTCTTCGACCATCCATCGGTACTCCTGCAGGCGCGCATCCGGCGCACCCCGGCGGTCGGCGAGCAGCCGCAGCCAGCGCTGTTCGAGCGGCCGCAACTCGGCCAGCCGGGCGGCATCGCGTGCCGGATCGGCTCGGCGCTTCTCCAGGCGCAACGCCACCGCGCGCAGGTAGCGCGGCAGGTGGGCCAGCTGATCCCAAGGCGTATCCGCCAGAAAGCGCTTGGGCATCAGCCGCGCGAGTTGCGCCTCGATATCCGCAGCCACGTCCGCAGGCGCCCTCGCGTCCTTCAACTTGCGAATTGCCGCCGCGTACTCGACAAGCACCTGCTGCGCCTGACGGGCCACTTCGTTGGCGATCAGTCCGAGCCGGCTGCGGCCGGCTTCGAGTCGCTCGCGAAACGCGGTCGCGTCGGTCGGCAGCGGGGCGTTCAGGAAGGCGCGGTCGAGCGCCACGTCGATGATCTGTGCCCGCAGCTCCTCGGCACTGCCCAGCGGCAGGTAGAGCATCGTCAATTTCTGGAAGTCGGGCAACTGCCGCTCGAGCGCCTTCAATGCGTCGCGCAGCTGCAGCGCCACCAGCCGGCGCAGCCCCGCACGGTGGCGCAGTGCGGCCGCCTGAGGCTCGTCGAAAACCTCGATCTCGACATGCGTGCCGCGGTCGATCAATGCCGGAAAACCGATCAGCTGTTGCGCGCCGCGGCGCACCTCCATCAGTTCGGGCAGCTCACCGAAGCGTCCAGTCGGTGTAGGCCGTCGGTGCCACCGGTTCGGCAGGCGACGGCGCGGCCGGGCGCTCGGTAGCCGACGACCCCCGACGCACCGGCGGCCCGTTCGCGCTCGCCGCGGCCGGTGCATGGCGAGGCTCGGCCGCAATGCCGAGCTCCAGCTTGGCGAGCGCCTGGAACGCCGAGCGGGCTTGCGGGCCCCACTGCGCCTTCAGGGCGGCCAGATTGCGACCGCTGCCGAGCTGCCGGCCCTGCTCGTCGACGACCCGGAAATTCATGAACAGGTGCGGCGGCAGACTGTCGAGCTTGAAGTCGTTGCGCTGCACGTCGATCTGCGTGCGGCTGCGCACGTCGGCGAGCAGCGCGTCGAGCAGTCCGGTGTCGGAGCCGCCGCAGCGGGCCACGAAGTCGGCGGCGTAGTCGCCCAGTGGCACCAGCCGCGAGCGCGGCCGCTGGTGCAGGCTCTTCACCAGTGCCAGCACCTTGTCGCCCAGCATGCCGGGCACCAGCCATTCACAGCGCGCCTCGCTGACCTGGTTGAGGGCGAAGATCGGCACCGTCACCGTCACGCCGTCGCTCGCATGCCCCGGCTCGTGCAGATAGCTGGCGCTGCAGTCGACGCCGCCGAGCCGGACCAGCTTCGGGAATGCGGCGCTGGTGATGCCAGCGGCCTCGTGCCGCATCAGCTCGTCCCGGCTGAGCATCAGCAGCCGCGGCTGGCGCTTGCTTTCCTCGCGATACCAGCGCTCGAAAGTGGCGCCGCTGCAAATGTCGGCAGGCAGCTGCTGGTCGTAGAAGGCGTGGATCAACTCGTCGTCGACCAGCACGTCCTGGCGGCGCGACTTGTGTTCGAGCTCCTCGACCTGCGCAATCAGCTTGCGGTTGGCGGCCAGGAAGGGAAGCCGGGTTTCCCACTCGCCGCCGACCAGCGCTTCGCGAATGAAGATTTCGCGCGCCGCACGCGGATCGACCAGGCCGAAATTCACCCGCTTGTTGCTGTAGATGACGATGCCGTAGAGCGTCGCCCGCTCCAGTGCAACGACCTCGGCGGCCTTCTTCTCCCAATGGGGCTCGAGCAGCTGCGTCTTGATCAGGTGCCCGGCGATGCGCGGCAGCCATTGCGCCTCGATCGCCGCGATGCCGCGGCCGTAGAGCCGGTTCGTCTCGACCAGTTCGGCCACGACGATCCAGCGCCCCGGCTTCTTCGACAGATTGGCGCCCGGGTGGCGGTAAAAGCGAATGCCGCGGGCGCCGAGGTACCACTCGTCCTCGTCGCTCTTGCAGACCGATGTTGCCGAGCAGCCCGGCGAGCAGCGACAGATGCACCTGCTCGTAGGTGGCTGCCGTGCCGTTGAGCCGCCAGCGGTGCTCGGTGACGACGGTCTGCAGCTGCGAATGGATGTCGCGCCATTCGCGCACCCGGCGCGGCGAAATGAATTGCTCGCGCAGCCGCTGCTCCTGCTGCCGGTGCGACAGCTTGTGCGCCCCGCTGCCGCCGCGCCCGGCCTCGAGCCAACGCCAGAGCGCGAGGTTGCCCATGAACTCGGAGCGCTCGTCATCGAACGCCCGGTGTGCCTGGTCGGCTGCCTGTTGCTGTTCGAGCGGCCGGTCGCGCACATCCTGCAGGCTCATTGCACTGGCGATGACCAGCACCTCGGTGAGCGCCTCGCGCTCGCGCGCCTCCAGGATCATCCGGCCGAGCCGCGGATCGAGCGGCAGCCTGGCCAGCTCGCGGCCGATCGGCGTCAGCGCATTGGCGTCGTCGACCGCGCCGAGTTCGGCCAGCAACTGGTAGCCGTCGGCGACGGCGCGACCGGGCGGCGGCTCGATGAAGGGGAATGCCTCGACCTCGCCGAGGCCGAGCGACTTCATGCGCAGGATCACGCCAGCCAGCGACGAGCGCAGGATCTCCGGGTCGGTGAAGCGCGGCCGGGCGGTGAAATCGGCCTCGTCGTAAAGGCGGATGCAGATGCCGTCGGCGACGCGACCGCAGCGGCCCGCGCGCTGGTTGGCCGCGGCCTGGCTGATCGGCTCGATCTGCAGCTGCTCGACCTTGTTGCGGTAGCTGTAGCGCTTGACACGGGCCGTGCCGGCGTCGATCACGAAGCCGATGCCGGGCACCGTCAGCGAGGTCTCGGCGATGTTGGTTGCCAGGACGATGCGCCGCGCGCCGTGCGGCTCGAAGACACGGTCCTGCTCGGGCTGGCTGAGGCGCGCGAACAGCGGCACCACCTCGACGCCGGGCGGATGGTGGCCGCGCAGCCGCTCGGCGACTTCGCGGATTTCGCGCTCGCCCGGAAGGAAGACGAGCACGTCGCCCGCGCGTGCACCGCCGTGCAGCCAGAGCTCGTCGACCGCCTGGATCACGGCGTCGGCAACGCCGAAGTCGCGGCTTTCCTCGAACGGCCGCCAGCGCTGCTCGACGGGAAAAAGACGACCCGAGACCTGGATCACCGGCGCAGGACCCGTGGCCGATGCGAAATGCGCCGCGAAGCGCTCGGCGTCGATGGTTGCCGAGGTGACGATGACCTTCAGGTCGGGCCGGCGCGGCAGCAGCTGGCGCAGGTAGCCCAGCAGGAAATCGATGTTCAGGCTGCGCTCGTGCGCCTCGTCGATGATCAGCGTGTCATAGGCGGCCAGCAACGGATCGGTCTGCGTCTCGGCGAGCAGGATGCCATCGGTCATCAGCTTGACACTGGCGCCCGCGGAAAGCCGGTCCTGGAAGCGCACCTTGAAGCCGACGACCTCGCCGAGCGGTGTCGCCAGTTCCTCGGCAATGCGCCGGGCGACGCTCGAGGCGGCGATGCGCCGCGGCTGCGTATGGCCGATCCAGCCCCGGCCGCCGGCACCCCGGCCCCGGCCGAGCGCCAGCGCAATCTTCGGCAGCTGCGTCGTCTTGCCCGAGCCGGTCTCGCCGCAAACGATGACCACTGGATGGTCACGGATCGCCTGCATGATTTCGTCGCGGCGTGCCGATACCGGAAGCGACTCGGGGAAGCGGATTTCGCCGATCGGCGTCGGCGGAGTGACCACCCGCGACGACCGGCGCGGCGTGCCGGCGGGGGGCGCGGTGCTCATGGGGCCTTCATGCAAAATCCGTCGATTATTCCAAAGCAGGGTTGCCCCGCCGAGATGAGCCTGGTCTTCCCGCACACGTTCGTTCCGCTGTTCCGCTCGGTGGCACCGTACATCCATGCGCACCGCGGCAAGACCTTCGTCGTGGCGATTGCCGGCGAGCTGATCGCCGCTGGCAAGCTGATGACCTTCGCCCAGGACCTGGCGCTGATCCACGCGATGGGCATCAAGGTCGTGCTGGTCCACGGCTTCAGGCCGCAGGTCGAGGAGCAACTCCAGGCCAAGGGCCATCTCTCACGCTTCAGCCACGGCATGCGCATCACCGACGCCGTGGCGCTCGACTGCGCGCAGGAAGCCGCCGGGCAGTTGCGCTACGAGATCGAGGCGGCCTTTTCCCAGGGCCTGCCGAACACGCCGATGGCCGGCAGCCAGATTCGCGTCATCTCGGGCAACTTCATCACCGCGCGGCCGGTCGGCATCGTCGACGGCATCGACTTCCAGCACACCGGCCTGGTGCGCAAGATCGACGCCGCGGCAATTCGCCGCGCGGTGGACTTCGACGCCCTGGTGCTGCTGTCGCCTTTCGGCTTCTCGCCCACCGGCGAAGCCTTCAACCTCAGCATGGAAGACGTGGCGGCGAGTGCGGCGATCGCGCTGCAGGCCGACAAGCTGATCTATGTCACCGAGGTGCGGGGCATCCCGCTCGACCCGGCCGACGCCGACAGCCCGATCGACCATGAGATTGCGCTCGCCGACGCGCGAACGCTGCTGGCGGGCCTGCCGAATCCGACCCAGCCGACCGACACCGCCTTCTATCTGCAACACGCCGTCAAGGCTTGCGAAAGCGGCGTCGAGCGGGTGCATATCGTGCCGTTTTCCGTCGACGGATCGCTCCTGACCGAGTCGTTCACCCACGACGGCATCGGTACCATGATCGTCGACGAGAAACTCGAAAGCCTGCGCGAGGCCGGTGCCGACGACATCGGCGGCATTCTGCAACTGATCGAGCCGTTCGAGCGCGACGGGACGCTGGTGAAACGCGACCGCAATGAAATCGAGCGCGATATCGGCCGCTACACCGTCATCGAGCACGACGGCGTGATCTTCGGCTGTGCAGCGCTTTACCCGTATCCCGAGGCGCGGACGGCGGAACTTGCCGCGCTGACGGTGTCGCCGCATGTTCAGAGCCAGGGCGATGGCGAGCGCATTCTGAAGCGAATCGAGCAGCGCGCCCGCGCAAGTGGTCTCGAGTCGGTATTCGTGCTGACCACGCGAACGATGCACTGGTTCATCAAGCGGGGGTTTGCAGAGGTCGACCCCGACTGGCTGCCCGATGCGCGCAAGCGCAAATACAACTGGGATCGCCGTTCGAAGGTACTCGTCAAGCGGCTTGCTTGAGACAGCGGCCTGTGCGGCCGACCCCATTTTCCGATATTGACATCAACTTTCGAGGAGCAGGCGATGGCCAGAACCGTGCAATGCATACACCTGAAAAAAGAGGCCGAAGGACTGGCTTACGCGCCCTACCCGGGCGAACTGGGCAAGCGCATATACAACGAGGTCAGCAAGGAGGCGTGGCAGCTGTGGATGAAGCACCAGACGATGCTGGTCAACGAAAACCGGCTCAATCTCGCTGACCAGCGCGCACGGCAATACCTTGCCCGCCAGATGGAGCAATTCTTCTTCGGTGACGGCGGCGACCGGCCCGCCGGTTATGTCCCGCCGGCTTCGGCCGACTGATTCGGACCCCGTTTCAAACGCCGCCGAGGCTTGGCGCGCTTATCGACCTAGTTTCGGTACTAGAATTGTCGGAACGCCTCCAGGCGCGATTTCTAACCCACCGAAGGAAGATTCATGGCCACCTTGCAAGAATTGCTCAGCCGCAAAGCGGCGCTTGAGCGGGAAATCGACGAAACGCGCCGCAACGAGCGGTCCGATGCGATCGCAAAAGTCCGGGCATTGATGTCGGAGCACGATTTGTCGCTCGCCGATCTGAGCGCGCGCGCAACGACGAAAGCTTCGACAGAACCGAAAAACAAGGTCGCGGCGAAATACCGCAACGAGGCCACCGGCGAATCCTGGAGCGGGCGCGGTCTGCAACCCAAGTGGTTGAAGGCTGCGCTGGCAGCGGGACGCAAGCTGGAAGAGTTTGCCCTTTAAGCGCGCTCGCAAACCCCGGACCAGCCGCCCCGAGGGGCGGTTTTTTATTGGCGCAATCGTCGTCACGGCGGGGTTGGAACGGCCGGGCAGCTTGCCGACGGGCCGTGAACCGGCGCGACCGTAAAATCGGCAGCGATGATTGCGCCGAGTTTCGTGCACGAGTTGCTGGGCCGGACCGACATCGTCGAGGTGGTCGGCCGTCACGTTGCCTTGCGCAAGGCCGGCGTCAACCACCAGGGGCTTTGCCCCTTCCACGCTGAAAAGACGCCGAGTTTCACCGTCAGCGCCTCGCGCCAGACCTACCACTGCTTCGGCTGCGGCGTACACGGCAATGCCGTCGGCTTCCTGATGGAGCACACCGGCCTGGGCTTCGTCGACGCGGTGCACGAGCTGGCCCAACTGAACGGCATGGTGGTCCCGGACGACGACTTCTCGGCCGAGGAACGCCAGCGTCACGCCGAAGCGAAGCGCAGTCGCGCCACCCTGAGCGATGTGCTCGGCCGTGCCGCCGAGCATTACCGGCGGATGCTGAAAGCGACGCCGCGGGCGATCGACTACCTCAAGGGCCGCGGTCTTTCGGGCGAGATCGCGTCGCGATTTGCGCTGGGCTATGCCGCCGACAGCTGGCGCGGTCTTGCCAGCGCTTTTCCTGTCTACGACGATCCGCTGCTGGAGGCCAGCGGCCTGGTGATCAGCCGTGAAGCCGAGTCGGGCGAAGTCGGCGACGCCAAGCGCTACGACCGCTTTCGTGACCGGATCATGTTTCCGATCCGCGCGGTGCAGGGCGAGATCATCGGCTTTGGCGCCCGGGTGCTTGACCGCGGCGAGCCGAAGTACCTGAACTCGCCGGAGACCGCCATCTTCGTCAAGGGACGCGAGCTCTACGGCCTGTTCGAAGCACGCACCGCGATCCGCCAGCGCGGCCTGGCGCTGGTCGTCGAAGGCTACATGGATGTGGTGGCCCTCGCCCAGGCGGGCGTTCCCCACGCCGTGGCAACCCTTGGAACGGCGTGCAGCGCCGAACACGTCCAGAAGCTGTTTCGCTTCACCGAGTCGATCGTGTTCAGTTTCGATGGCGATGCAGCGGGCCGCCGCGCCGCTGCGCGCGCGCTGGAAGCGGCCTTGCCGCTGGCCGCCGATACCCGCACGGTTCGCTTCCTGTTCCTTCCCGAAGGCGAGGATCCCGACTCCTACGTCCGGTCGAACGGCGCCGCCGCCTTCGAGCGTTGCATTGCCGAAGCCGTGCCCCTGTCGCGGCAGCTCGTCGAGCACGCCGCAGAAGGCTGCGCGCTCGACACGGCCGAGGGGCGCGCCCGCTTCCTTGCGGCGGCGCGACCGCTCTGGTCGATGCTGCCGGACGGCGCGCTGCGGCGGCAGATGCTTCAGGAGATTGCCCGCACGGGCGGGCTGTCGACGACCGACCTGACCGATCTTTGGCAGCTCGACAACACGACCGCGACGGCCAGGGGCACCGATCGCCGGCCGCATCCGGATGCCCCATCGGCGCCGCGGAATGCGTCTGCAATGTCGCGACGGCAGCCTTCTCGCCGGCCGGCTCCCTCGACCCCCGCCGACCAGGCGCTGCGCATGCTTCTGCTCAACAGCGGCTGGTGGGACCGTCTGGGGCACGACGATCATGCCCTGCTGCACGAGCTGCCAGCGCCGCACGGCGGCGTATTCGCCTGGCTCGAGCGCTACCTGGCCGAGCATGGGCCGTCCCCCTGGGCGGTGCTCGAGCAGGCGCTGGTTGCCGATGCCATCGCCGAGGAAATCCGCGACCGGCTGCCGCCCGGCGTCTTCGAGGACAAAATGGAATTCACCGAGCTGCGGCGCGTGGTCGACGGCATCTGGGTCGAACAGCTTTCGGCGCAGACCAAGGCGCTGATCGAGGCCGCGGCGACCGACGTGCAGGCATTGCAGCGCTGGCGCGAAGTCGAACTCGAGCGCCAGGCGCGCCTGGCGCGCATGCGTGCGGTCTTGGAGCCTGTCGGGCTTTGGGTCGGGCTCGCGCCGGGGCGAGTCGCAGTGCCAGACGAGGCGCCGGCGAAGCCGTGTGGCGGGCCCACACTGCGAGCCGGCAACGACGGATGGCGCTGCGAATCGCCCCGGCCCTTCGGGTTGGGCCGGAAAGGGGCTGATCCGTCGTTGCAAATGCTCGCCGGGTGTCCAACCCGGCTGCGCTTTGCGCCTAAGCTGAGCCCCTTTTCCGGCCCAACGCGGGCCCGACCCAAAGCCCGACAGGCTCCAAGACCGCACAGGTTGCATTGACACAGAGCGGCACGTCGCCGATAATCGCCGGTTCCCCGCGCGGCGCACAACGGCATTGCAACGACACGACGCATGCCGGCACGCACAGCCGCCCGGCACAGCAACAAGGTCCCGACCCGTCAATCTGGGCGTTCAGCGAATGCGGCGCCTTGCTGCTTCGCCGATAACGAGTGGCTTTGCTTCACGACGGCATCGGGCTCGCGGGTTTGAATCGTGCTCCCGGGATGCTTGATGCAATCCCGGCGACCTGCCGGCCTTGTCGCGCCCACGCGCAGCCCCATCTTCGAGGAATCCCATGACTGCTAAAAAGAGCCCCCCTCCTATGGACGACTCGAATCCGGACGGCTCGAGTGGCGCCCCTGTGGCCACCAAGTCGACGAAAGCAGCGGCGAAAGTGCAGAAGGCAGCTTCGAAGCCTGCGGTGACGAGCGCCGAGGGCAAGGCCAAACCGACCCGTGCCAGCGCGAAGACAGGCAGCGCGGCGGCCGAGCCGCCGACTGCCGAGGATGACTTTACAGACGTCGAGGCAGACCTGGAGCCCGAGGCGCAGGTCGAAGGTGTCGACGCGCCGGCCGAAGACGGCGAGGCCAAGGCGAAAGCCAAGCCGCTGCGGATGAAGGTCTCGCGCGCCAAGGAGCGGGCACTGATGCGCGAATTCGGCCTCGATGAAGCCGCGCTGACCGAGGAAGAAGTCGCCAAGCGTCGCCAGGAGCTGAAGACGCTGATCAAGATGGGCAAGACGCGCGGCTTCCTGACGCATCAGGAAATCAGCGACCACTTGCCGGAAAAACTGGTCGACGCCGAAATCCTCGAGGCGATCGTCTCGATGCTCAACGACATGGGCATTGCCGTCTACGAGCAGGCGCCCGATGCAGCCACGCTGCTGATTGCCGGCGGCGGCGCAACCGCGGCAACCGAGGAAGAGGCCGAGGAGGCGGCCGAGGCGGCACTCTCGACCGTCGACAGCGAGTTCGGCCGAACCACCGACCCGGTGCGCATGTACATGCGCGAGATGGGCACGGTCGAGTTGCTGACGCGCGAAGGCGAAATCGAAATTGCCAAGCGCATCGAAGGCGGACTGCAGGCGATGATGCTGGCGATCAGTGCGTCGCCGACGACGATTGCCGAGATCCTCGTCTACGCCGACCGGATTGCCGCCGCGGAAATGACCATCTCGGAAGTGGTCGACGGTTTTGTTTCCGAAGGCGAAGCCGATGACTATGTCGCCGAGGAAGACGTCGATTTCTTCGACGAGGACGACGATGACGACGGTCAGGGCGGCAGCAAGGCGCTGACCAAGAAGCTCGAAGAGCTGAAAACGGCTGCGCTGGGCAAGTTTGCCAATTTGCGCATCAACTTCGACAAGATGCGCACGGCTTTCGACCAGGAAGGCTACAACTCGCCGACCTACCAGAAGGCCCAGGAAGCCATCAGCGCCGAGCTGATGACGATCCGTTTCACCGTCAAAACGATCGAGAAACTCTGCGCCATCCTGAGATCGCAGGTCGACGATGTGCGCCGCTACGAGCGCGAGCTGCGCAAGATACTTGTCGACAAGTGCGGCATGCCGCAGGACTACTTCGTGCGCAACTTCCCGCCGAACGTCTTGAACCTTGAATGGAGCGAGAAAGAATCCACCGGCAAACCCTACAGCACCATACTGGCGCGCAACCTGCCGCCGGTGCAGGAACTGCAGAAGAAGCTGACCGAGCAGCAGCTGAAGTCGGTGGTGCCGCTCGAGGATCTCAAGGGGATCAACAAGCGGATGAACGAGGGCGAAAAAGCCTCGCGCGACGCCAAGAAGGAAATGATCGAGGCCAACCTGCGGCTGGTGATTTCCATCGCGAAGAAATACACCAACCGCGGCCTGCAGTTCCTGGACCTGATTCAGGAGGGCAACATCGGCCTGATGAAGGCGGTGGACAAATTCGAATACCGCCGCGGCTACAAGTTCTCGACCTATGCCACGTGGTGGATCCGCCAGGCCATCACGCGCTCGATCGCCGATCAGGCGCGCACGATCCGCATTCCGGTGCACATGATCGAAACGATCAACAAGATGAACCGCCTTTCGCGGCAGCATTTGCAGGAATTCGGTTTCGAGCCCGACGCGCCGACGCTTGCCGAGAAGATGGAGATCCCCGAGGACAAGATCCGCAAGATCATGAAGATCGCCAAGGAGCCGATCTCCATGGAAACGCCGATCGGTGACGACGACGATTCGCACCTCGGCGACTTCATCGAGGACACCAACAACACGGCGCCGATCGAAGCCGCCATGCAGGCGGGTCTGCGTGACGTCGTCAAGGACATCCTCGACAGCCTGACGCCGCGCGAGGCCAAGGTGCTGCGGATGCGCTTCGGCATCGAAATGAGCACCGACCACACGCTCGAGGAGGTCGGCAAGCAGTTCGACGTGACGCGTGAACGCATTCGCCAGATCGAGGCCAAGGCGATCCGCAAACTGAAGCATCCGAGCCGCTCGGACAAGCTGCGCACCTACCTCGACAACCTGTAGTCGCCAGGCCGGGGCGGCCCCGTGACGACGCCGACCTCGCGCACGGTGATGTTCACCGATCTGCGCGGCAGCACCGGTCTTTACGAACGGGTCGGCAACCGCGACGCGGCCGCGCTGGTGACGAGCAGCGTCGCCGCGATGGTGAAGCTGGTCGAGGCCTCCGGCGGCGTGGTGACGAAGACGCTCGGCGACGGGCTGATGGCCATGTTTGCCGAGCCCCTGGAAGCGCTCGGCGCGGCGGATGCGCTGCACGAGGCGATCAGCCTGCCGACCGCCGCTGCGGCCGAGCTGCCGCTGCGGCTGCAGATCGGCATCGCCCGGGGCGAGGTCGTCGAGCAGGCCGGCGACTGCTTCGGTGACGCGGTCAACGTGGCGGCCCGGCTGCTCGACCATGCCGGGGATGACGAGACGCTGGTCAGCGCGGCGTTGCGCGACGCACTTCCACCGCCGCTCGTCGCTGCTCGGCTGCGGCCCGTCGGCGCATTGCAGTTGCGAGGCCGGCTCGAACCCGTCGAAGTGTTTCGCCTGATGCCCCGTCTCTACCCGGAGTTCGACTCGACGGTCGCGGCGAGCAGCTTCCATGCAGCCGAGCCGGCATCGATACGCCTGGTTTGGAGCCAGGACGAGCAGACCTTCGCGGCCGAGTCGCTGCCGCTGGTACTTGGCCGCGGACCCGCAGCCCACTGCCGCGTCGACGACAGCCGCGTGTCGCGCGCGCATGCGCGAATCGAATGGAGCGGCGGCGCCTTCGAGCTGGTCGATCTCAGCTACAACGGCACCTACCTGCGCTTCGGCCTCGGCAGCTGGCTGGCACTGCGACGCGGTCACTGCACGCTGCACGGCAGCGGAACCATCGGCCTGGGCGGCTCGCCACCCAAGGCCAACCCGCCGTGCATTGGTTTCGAGGTGATCCGCGGCGACCTTGCGCTGCCGAGATAATCGCCGCCCTCACCCGCTTCTGCACGCCGACGATGACGCGCTACGCCGCCGAAGCTCCGATGGACCACGGTCAGCCGGCTGCGCATTCCGCCACCGCCGTGCTGCTTTGCAATCTCGGCACCCCCGACGCGCCGACGGCGCCGGCATTGCGCCGTTACCTCGGCGAGTTTCTCAGCGATCCGCGGGTGATCGAGATTCCACGCGCCGTCTGGTGGCTGATCCTGCACGGCATCATCCTGCGGGTGCGGCCGGCCCGTTCTGCGGCGAAGTACCGGACCGTCTGGATGGCCGGGGGCTCGCCGCTGCTGGTGTGGACGCAGCGCCAGGCCGACGGCCTCGCTGCTGCGCTCTCCGCCCGGGGCCACGCCGTGACGGTGCGAGCCGCCATGCGCTACGGCAACCCGTCCGTCGCGTCATCGCTCGACGCGCTCAAGCGCGAAGGCCATGAACGCATCCTGGTGCTGCCGCTCTACCCGCAGTACTCGGGGCCCACCACGGCGAGCCTGGGCGACGCGGTCGGGCGCTGGTCGATGCGGCGTCGTCGGGTGCCTGAATTCCGCTTCGTTCGCAACTACCACGACGACCCCGGCTACATCGAGGCACTCGTGCAGCAGATCGAGGCACAGTGGGCCGTTCGTCCGCGGCCCGAGAAGCTGCTGCTCAGCTTCCACGGCGTTCCCAAGCGCACGCTGCTGCTCGGCGATCCTTATCACTGCGAATGCCAGAAGACCGGGCGGCTGGTCGCCGAGCGGCTCGGGCTGCCAGCCGCAGACGTGCTCGTCACCTTCCAGAGCCGATTCGGCAACGCCGAATGGCTTCAGCCCTATACCGAGCCGACGCTGGTTGCCCTGGCCAGGGCCGGCATCCGCCGCGTCGACGTGATGTGCCCCGGTTTCCCTGCCGACTGCCTGGAAACCCTCGAAGAGATCGCCGTCGAGGCGCGGGCCGCCTTCCTGGCCGCGGGCGGGAGCGAATTCGGCTACATCCCCTGCCTCAACGACCAGCCACGCTGGCTGGCGGTGCTGGCGGACATTGCCGAGCGCCATCTGCAGGGGTGGCCGACCACGCCGCCGAGCGATGCCGGCGCGTTGCTGGAAAGAAAACGGCGTGCCACCCTGCTCGGCGCCGAGCGCTGAGCGCTGAGCGCGGCTGGCAGAACAACCCGTTGCCGCGTCAGACCGTCCGCGGCTGGCGCAAACGGATCAGCCGCGGCAGCACCACCACCAGCACCGCAATCGCCAGCAAAACCGCCGAGACCGGCCGCTCGATCAGCACGCCCCACTTGCCCTCGCCGATCGAGAGTGCGTTGCGCAGCTGCGCTTCGGCCAGTGGCCCGAGGATCATGCCGATGACCACCGGTGCCGCCGGAAAATCGAAGCGCCGCATCACCAGTCCGAGCAGCCCGATGGCATACAGCAGCACCAGATCGAAGGCCGACTGGCGCATGCCGTAGACGCCGACCGTGGCGAAGATCAGGATGCCGGCGTATAGCTGCGCCTTCGGCACCTTGAGCAGCTTCACCCACAGGCCGATCATCGGCAGGTTCAGCACCAGCAGCATGACGTTGCCGATGTAGAGCGAGGCAATCAGTGCCCACACCAGCGCGGCGTTCTTGTCGAGCAGCTGCGGCCCGGGCTGGATGCCGTAGTTCTGGAACGCGCCGAGCAGGATCGCTGCGGTGTTCGACGTCGGAATGCCCAGCGTCAGCAGCGGAATCAGCGTCGCCGTGATGGCCGCGTTGTTTGCCGCTTCGGGACCGGCGACGCCCTCGATCGCGCCGGTGGTGCCGAATTCTTCCTTGTACCTGGAAAGCTTCTTTTCGGTGGCATAGCTCAGAAAGGTCGGAATCTCGCTGCCCCCGGCGGGAATCGTGCCGAACGGAATGCCGATCGCCGTTGCACGCAGCCAGGCAGGCCAGGATCGTTTCCACTCGAGTCCCGTCATGTGCACCTTGGTCAGCCGGTTCTGCGTCTCGACCGTGCGCCCTTCGTAGAGCATGACGTACAGCGCCTCGGCAACCGCGAAGAGGCCGACCGCGATCAGCACCACCTCGATGCCGTCCATCAGTTCCGGCACACCGCCGGTGTAGCGCGCCTGGCCGGTGATCTGGTCGATGCCGATCAGGCCGATCGCCAGGCCGATGAACAGCGCCGTCAATCCCCGCAGCGTGCTCTTGCCGAGCACCGCACTGACGGTGACGAAGGCCAGCAGCATCAGCATGAAGTACTCGGGAGGCCCGAGCAGCACCGCATAGTTGGCAACCACGGGCGCCGCGATCGTCACCACCACGGTGCCGATGGTTCCGGCGACGAACGAGCCGATCGCCGCCGTCGCCAGCGCCGCGCCGGCGCGGCCGTTCTTGGCCATCTTGTTGCCTTCCATGGCGGTCACCATGGAACCGGCCTCGCCAGGCGTGTTGAGCAGGATCGACGTGGTCGAGCCGCCGTACATCGCGCCGTAGTAGATGCCGGCAAAGAAGATCATCGAGCCGGTCGGCTCGACCTGCAGCGTGATCGGCAGCAGCATCGCCACGGCAGTAGCCGGGCCGATGCCCGGCAACACGCCGACCGCGGTGCCGATCGTGCAGCCGACCAGCGCCCACAGCAGATTCACCGGCGTGCCGGCGGTAACGAAGCCCTGCAGCAGTTGGTCCCAGATTCCCATCACAACCACCCCGTACGCGTCAGGCCCGGCAGATTGATCGCCAGCAGCTTGGTGAACATCCAGTAGACCGGCGCCGCAATGGCCAGACCCACCAGCGCATCCTTGAGAAAAGCACCAGGCCCGAAGTCGGGTGCGCCCTGCGAGGCCTTGTAGCCGCGCGTGGCAAGCATGAAACAGAGCGCGCAGCTGAGGATGAAGCCGATCGTGGTGATCAGCGCAGCGTTCAGCAGAATGCCGGCCGAAACCCACGCAAACCCCGGCCAGTAACCGTGCTCTGACCCAGAGGGCTCCTCCATCTGGCGGAAGCCGCCGCTGAGCGCCTCGCGCATCAGCAACACGCCGCACAGGGCGAGTGCCACCGCGACCACCCACGGAACGAAATTGGGCCCGACGCCGCCGTAGCCTGCCTCGGAGCTGATCTGCCAGGCACCGAGCGCCATCACCGCCGCCAGGCCCAGGATGCCGAGTCCGATCAGGAGCTGCGGCGTGTTGCGTCGGGCAGCCATCAGATCATCCCGGACTTGGCCATGATCGCGCGCAGCCCGGCAAATTCGTCGTCGACGAACTTGTCGAACGCCGGTCCCGACAGCATGGCCGGCGTCCAGCCGTTGCGCTGCATCGCATCGAGCCACGACTTGTGCTTGGTGGCCGTCAGCACCGCATCGGTGAGTGCCTTGCGCTGCTGCGGCGTGATGCCCGCCGCGCCGTAAACGCCACGCCAGTTGCCGATGACCACGTTGTAGCCCTGCTCCTTCATGGTCGGCACGTTGATGCCGGGCAGCCGGGTATCCGAGGTCACGGCAATTGCGCGCATCTTGCCGGTGGTGATGTATTCGGCAAATTCGGAATAGCCGCTGCCGCCGACGGTCACGTTGCCGCCGAGGACTGCCGCGGTGGCTTCGCCGCCGCCCCGGAAGGCCACGTAGTTGATCTTGGCCGGATCGACACCGACCTCACGGGCCAGGATCGCTGCAGCAATATGCTCGGTCGAGCCGCGCGAGCCACCACCCCACTTGACGCTGCCCGGATCCTTCTTCAGCTGGTCGACCACATCCTTCATCGACTTCAGCGGCGAACTCGCCGGCAGCACGAAGACGTTGTATTCGCTGATCAGCCGGGCAATCGGCGTCGCCTGCGACAACTGCACCGGCGGCTTGCCGGTGATGATGCCGCCGAGCATCACCGCACCCATCACCATCAGCGCGTTGCCGTCGCCCTTGTTGCTGTTGACGAACTGCGCCAGCCCGATGGTCCCGGCAGCGCCGCCCTTGTTGTCGTAGCTCACCGTCGCTGCCGCGCCCGAATCGATCAGTGCCTTGCCGAGCGCACGGCCGGTGGTGTCCCAGCCACCGCCCGGGTTGGCAGGAATCATCAACTTGAGGTTTTCCGCGGCCTCGGCCAGCGTCGGCAACAGGCCGGCAGCGGCCAGCGCGGCAAAGGATTTCAGGAAGGTGTCACGACGCATGAGGGTCTCCATTTGCGCGAGGAATGCACAGGGGCACGATGCTGAGGCCGGAAGCTGTCAGTCTGCTGTCCAATCGCCCCGGGAAAACGCTAACACAGCCAGCGCCAGCCTGGCCACCCGACTGCCCCCGTTGATGAAAATCCTGCTGATTGAAGACAACCTGGCGCTGCAGATATCGCTGCAGCGATCACTGCAGCGCAGCGGCATCCAGGTGGTGAGCTGCGCCGACGGCGCGCGGGCACTCGACCGCTGGCGCGCCAGCGTGCCCGACGTCGTTCTGCTCGACCTTTCGTTGCCCGGCTGCGACGGCCTCGATGTCCTGGCAGCTGCGCGCGCCGAAGGGCTGAACACGCCGGTCCTGGTCCTGACCGCCCGAGCCACAGTGAGCGACCGCGTGCTGGGCCTGAACAGCGGCGCCGACGACTATCTTGCCAAGCCCTTCGACCTCGACGAACTCGAAGCGCGGGTGCGTGCGCTCGGCCGGCGCGCGGTGCGGCGGCGGCGGATGCCCCGGTCAGCGGATTCAGCGGGCTGCGCTGCGACCCGGCAAGTGGCGCCATCTACTTCGGCGACGAGGTGCTCGAGCTGACGCCCCGTGAGTCGGCGCTGCTGCGCACCCTCCTCGCGCAGCCCGGCCACGCCGTCGCCAAGGAACGGCTCTCGGCCGCCGTCTTTCCAGGGCAGGCGCAGGTCCAGGCCGAGGCGATCGAAGTCGTCGCCTACCGGTTGCGGCGCAAGATCGCCCACATGCCGCTCGAACTCGTCACGCTGCGCGGGCTGGGTTACCTGCTGCGCCGCGCCGGATGAAGTCGCTGTTCGGGCGACACGGTCGCCGCCGCTCGATGCGCTGGCAGCTTCTCGCCGGCATTCTGCTGCCGGTGATCGTGCTGGTGATGCTGAATACGGCCAGCCTCTACCGCGACGCGCTGCGCTCGGCCGACGAGGCTTACGACCGGACGCTGCTCGCCTCGGCCAAGTCGATCGGCGAATTGCTCGAGATTCGCGGCAGCGGCCCGGCGGTGCAACTGCATTCCACCGTGCCGTACGCGGCGCTCGAGGCCTTCGAGGCCGACAACCGCAGCCGCATGTACTACCGGGTGACCGGCTTTGCCGGCGAGACCGTGTCGGGCTATCCCGACCTTCCGCCCTGGCACGGCAGCCTGCCCGCGCAGGGCGCCTACGCGGCCTTGGTGGCCTTCTATGACGATCGCTACGCCGGGGAGCCGGTGCGCGTTGCGGTGCTGCTGCAGCCGGTGGCCGGTCGCGGCGGCGGTGGCATGGCGACGATCCAGGTGGCCGAGACACTCGAACTGCGTCAGGCACTGGCCCGGCGCGTCCTGGTCGAGACTGCGTGGCGCCAGGCCCTGCTGGTGGCGGTGATTGCGCTGGTCGTCGGCTTCGTCGTGCAACGGGCCACATGGCCCGTGCGCGAACTCAGCAGCCGCCTCGTGGCACGCCATGTCGATGACCTGAGCGCCATTGCCGCGCCCGACGCACCCGCCGAACTGCAGCCGCTGCTCGAAGCCACCAACCAGGTCATGGCCCGGCTCGCCCATCTGCTGCAGCAGCAAAAGCGCTTTCTTCGCGACACCGCGCATCAGCTGCGCACCCCGCTGACCGTGCTGCGCACGCAGGTGCAGTCGGCACGGCGCGGCGATGTCGACGCCCTTCGCGCGCTGGCGGAGATCGAGCACACCGTGGCCGGCGCAACCGAGCTCGTCAACCAGATGCTGGCGCTGGCCGAGGTCGAGCACCTGCGATCGGCGGTGGCGGCGGTCAACACCGACTGGGCCGAGGTGACACGCTCGGTCGCGCTCGACCTGGCGCCGCTGCTCGCCGAGCGGCGACTCGACTTCTCCCTCGATGTCGAACGCGCGCCGATACGCGCGCCCGCCTGGGCGCTGCGTGAACTGGTGCGCAACCTGCTCCACAACGCCATCAAGCACACGCCGCCAGGCGGCCCGTTGACGGTGAGCCTTGCGCACAGCGGCTCACAGGCAGTGCTGACCATCGCCGACAGCGGGCCCGGCTTGCCCGAGGCGCGCCGCACCCGGCCTTTCGAGCCCTTTGCGGATGGCAGTGGGGGTGGGCAGCGTCTGCGCGGCTCCGGCCTGGGGCTGGCGATCTGCCATGAAATCGTGCGTTCGCTCGGCGGCCGCATCGAGCTGGTCGAACGCGCTGGCCAGGCAGGTCTCGCAGGTCTCGCAGGTGTCGCAGGGCTCGACGCCGTGGTGCGGCTTCAGCTCGTCGACAATGTCGAGCGATGACAACGTCCAGAAGCGAGGCTGAAGCCGATTCACGCTCCGTACGGGTGCGGCTCGACAAGTGGCTGTGGGCGGCGCGCTTCTACAAGACGCGCAGCCTGGCTGCCGACGAAATACTCAAGGGCCGGGTCAGCGTCAACGAGCAGACTGCCAAGCCCTCGCGAGAAGTCCGGCCCGACGACCGAGTCGAACTGCGCCAGGGGCCGGTTCTGCGCACCCTGGTTGTCAGGGGCGTGAGCGAACACCGCGGCCCGGCGCCGGTCGCGCAGCAGCTGTACGAGGAAACCGCCGAGAGCGTCGCGCGCCGTGCCGCCCAGGCCGAGCAGCGACGCCTGGGCGCCGAGCCGGCGCTGGCACTGGAGCAGGGCCGCCCCACCAAGCGCGACCGCCGCCAGCTGGTCGACTGGAACCGCTGGAGCGCCAGCGTCGAACCCGATTCCGACGCCTGAAGCGCCGCGCCGCCGGATTTTCCCGGCGCCCACCATTGCCCCGTTGAAAGCGTCGGCAGCGACCCGATATGCGGCGCATCCCGACAGAGCACCACCATGACGACCCCTGAAATGCACCACCAAGAACCGTTGGCCGACTCCCCTGTGGGCGATGAGCCTGTCGCACCTGCCGAGTCGCCCGCACCCGATCTGCAGCAGAAGCTGAACGATCTCGAGGCCCGGCATGCCGAGGTGGCCGACGCGTACCTGCGCGCCAAGGCCGAAGCCGACAACACCCGGCGGCGCGCCGACGACGAGATGGCCAAGGCGCGAAAGTTCGCCGTCGAGAGCTTTGCCGAGAGCCTGCTGCCGGTGCGCGACAGCCTCGAGGCGGCGATCGCCATTCCGGCGGCGACACCCGAGCAGTTGCTGGAGGGCGTCGATGCGACGCTGCGACAGCTGGTCAGCGCGCTGGAACGCAACAAGGTGGTCGCCATCGAGCCGCAGCCGGGCGCGAAATTCGATCCCCATCAGCACCAGGCGATCAGCGTGGTGCCGGTGCCCGAAGGCTCGACCCAGGACGCGAACACCATCGTCGGCGTGTTGCAGAAGGGCTATCTGATCGCCGACCGGGTGCTTCGGCCGGCGCTGGTGACCGTCTCGGCACCGAAGTAAATCGCGTTCGGCTGCGTCGATAGCCTTGAAAGTCATCAGGTTATCCGCACTTCAGTGACAAGCAATCTCGAATCAGGAGCAAGAACAATGGGCAAGATCATCGGTATCGACCTCGGCACCACGAACTCGTGCGTCGCCATCATGGAAGGCAACACCACCAAGGTCATCGAGAACAGCGAAGGTGCGCGCACCACGCCCTCGATCGTCGCCTACCAGGAAGGCGGCGAGATCCTGGTCGGGGCATCGGCCAAGCGCCAGGCCGTGACCAATCCGCGCAACACCCTGTATGCGGTCAAGCGCCTGATCGGCCGCAAGTTCACCGAGAAGGAAGTGCAGAAGGACATCGACCTGATGCCCTACAAGATCGCTGCTGCCGACAACGGCGACGCCTGGGTCGAGGTGCGCGGCGAGAAGATCGCGCCGCCGCAGGTCAGCGCCGAAGTCCTGCGCAAGATGAAGAAAACGGCCGAAGACTACCTCGGCGAAGCGGTGACCGAAGCGGTGATTACCGTGCCCGCGTATTTCAACGACTCGCAGCGTCAGGCGACCAAGGACGCCGGCCGCATCGCCGGGCTCGACGTCAAGCGGATCATCAACGAGCCGACGGCGGCCGCGCTGGCCTTCGGTCTCGACAAGAACGAAAAAGGCGACCGCAAGATCGCCGTCTATGACCTCGGCGGCGGCACCTTCGACGTGTCGATCATCGAGATCGCCGACGTCGACGGCGAGAAGCAGTTCGAGGTGCTGTCGACCAACGGCGACACCTTTCTGGGTGGCGAGGACTTCGACCAGCGCATCATCGACTACATCATCGCCGAGTTCAAGAAGGAGCAAGGCGTCGACCTCGGCAAGGATGTGCTGGCGCTGCAGCGGCTGAAGGAAGCCGCCGAGAAGGCCAAGATCGAGCTCTCGAACTCGTCGCAGACCGACATCAACCTGCCGTATGTCACCGCCGACGCGTCGGGACCGAAGCATCTCAACATCAAGCTCTCGCGTTCGAAGCTCGAGGCGCTGGTCGAGGACTTGATCGAACGAACGATTGCGCCCTGCCGGACCGCGATCAAGGACTCCGGCCTGACAGTCGACAAGATCGACGACGTCATCCTGGTCGGCGGCATGACCCGCATGCCGAAGGTGCAGGAGAAGGTCAAGGAGTTCTTCGGCAAGGAGCCGCGCAAGGATGTCAACCCCGACGAGGCGGTTGCCGTGGGCGCCGCGATCCAAGGACAGGTGCTCTCGGGCGACCGCAAGGACGTGCTGCTGCTCGACGTCACGCCTTTGAGTCTCGGCATCGAGACGCTGGGCGGCGTGATGACGAAGATGATCCAGAAGAACACGACCATCCCGACCAAGTTCAGCCAGACTTTCTCGACCGCCGACGACAACCAGCCGGCGGTGACGATCAAGGTCTTCCAGGGCGAGCGCGAGATGGCCTCGGGCAACAAGAGCCTGGGCGAGTTCAATCTCGAAGGCATCCCGCCGGCACCGCGTGGCATGCCACAGGTCGAGGTCACCTTCGACATCGACGCCAACGGCATCCTGCACGTCAGCGCCAAGGACAAGGGCACCGGCAAGGAAAACAAGATCACCATCAAGGCCAACTCGGGCCTCAGCGAGGCCGAGATCCAGCAGATGGTGAAGGACGCCGAGCTGAACGCCGCCGAGGACAAGAAGAAGCTGGCGCTGATCCAGGCCCGCAACAGCGCCGACGCGATGGTCCACAGCGTCCGTCGCAACCTCACCGAGCACGGCGACAAGCTCGAAGCCGGCGAGAAGGAGAAGATCGAGGCGGCCTTGAAGGAAACGGAAGAGGCGCTGAAGGGCGAGGACCAGGCTGCCATCGAAGCCAAGAGCGAGGCGCTGATGGTCGCGAGCCAGAAGCTGGGCGAAAAGGTCTATGCGGACGCTCAGGCCGCAGGGCCCGGCGGCGCGGCGGGGGCCGAAGGGTTCAACGCGGCCGGCGGCGGGAGCGGTGGTGGCGGCGGCAAGCCGGCAGCAGACGATGTCGTCGATGCCGACTTCACCGAAGTGAAGGACCGCAAGTAAGCCGATCGGCCTGCCCGCGCTGCGGCCTTCCATCCGGCGCCGCCGGCGACCGTTGGCAGAGTACCCCCGTGGGCCGAATGGCACACGGGGGCTTTTCGTTTAAGAAGACAACACCATGGCAAAGCGCGACTACTACGACACCCTCGGCGTCCCCCGCAACGCCAGCGACGAAGACATCAAGAAGTCGTACCGCAAGCTGGCGATGAAGTTCCACCCCGACCGCAACCAGGGCGAGAACAGCAAGAAGGCCGAGGAGCAATTCAAGGAAGCCAAGGAAGCCTACGAGATGCTCTCGGACCCGCAGAAGCGGGCCGCGTACGACCAGTACGGCCACGCCGGCGTCGATCCGAACATGGGCGGCGGTTTCCGCCCGGGTGGTCCCGGAGCCGAAGGGTTCGGCGGCTTCGCCGAGGCCTTCGGCGACATCTTCGGCGACATCTTCGGCGCCGGCGGCGCCCCCGGTGGGCAGCGCCGCGGCGGTCAGCAGGTCTACCGTGGCAGCGACCTCTCGTACGCCATGGAGATCACGCTCGAGGAGGCAGCACGCGGCAAGGAAAGCCAGATTCGCATTCCGAGCTGGGAGAACTGCGAAACCTGCAAGGGCAGCGGCGCCAAGCCGGGAACCAACCCGAAGGTCTGCAGCACCTGCAACGGCGCCGGACAGGTGACGATGCGCCAGGGCTTCTTCAGCATCCAGCAGACGTGTCCGCATTGCCATGGCACCGGCAAGATCATCCCCGAGCCGTGCACCACCTGCAGCGGCCAGGGCAAGGTCAAGAAGACCAAGACGCTCGAGGTGAAGATTCCGGCGGGCATCAACGAAGGCATGCGCATCCGCTCGGCCGGCAACGGCGAGCCGGGTACCAACGGCGGACCGGCGGGCGACCTCTACATCGAGATCCGCATCAAGCCGCACGAGATCTTCGAGCGCGATGGCGACGATCTGCACTGCAAGGTTCCGGTCGGCATGACCCTGGCCGCACTCGGCGGCACCGTCGCGGTGCCGACGCTGGCCGGCAAGGCGGAGATCGAACTGCCCGAGGGCACGCAGCATGGCAAGACCTTCCGCCTTCGCGGCAAGGGCGTCAAGGGCGTGCGTTCGAGCTATCCGGGCGATCTGTACTGCCACGTGACGGTCGAGACGCCCGTCAAGCTGAGCGAGCACCAGCGAAAGCTGCTGAAGGAACTCGACGAGTCCTTCCGCACCGGTGGCGAGAAGCATTCCCCGACGGCCCGCTCATGGTCCGAGCAGGTGAAGAACCTGTTCAAGACCAGCTGAGCAGGTGTGAGTAAACCTACTGCGCGGCCCGATCTCGCATCTCCGGTGCTCGCCGGACGCCATGTCCGGCTGCGCTCCTCAATGCGACCTCGAGCCGCTCGCTACGGTTTCTTTCACACCTGCTGAGCGGCCCGGGGCCGGCAGCCGCTAGTAGTCGCCGCCGGCGCTGCCCGGCGCCAGGTTGTCGAACTTGGTCAAGGGCTTGAGGAAGGTCAGCTTGACGGTGCCGGTCGGGCCGTTGCGCTGCTTGCCGATGATGATCTCGGCGACACCCGGCTCCTTGCACGCGTCCTTGGTGTAGTACTCGTCGCGGTAGATGAACATGATGACGTCGGCGTCCTGCTCGATCGCGCCCGACTCGCGCAGGTCGCTCATCATCGGCCGCTTGTCGGTGCGCGACTCGACCGAGCGGTTCAGCTGCGACAGCGCCAGCACGGGGCACTTGAGCTCCTTGGCCAGCGACTTGAGACCGCGCGAGATCTCGCCGATGACGGTGGCCCGGTTCTCGTCGTTGCTGCTGGTGCTGCCGCTCATCAGCTGCAGGTAGTCGACGACGATCAGCCCGAGCTGGCCGCAATGCCGCGCCTGCCGCCGCGCCCGGGCGCGCAGCTCGGTCGGCGTCAGCGCCGGGCTCTCGTCGATGTACATGCTGACCTTGCCGAGCTTCTCCACCGCCTCCGACAGACGCCCCCACTCGTCGTCGCGCAGCGCGCCGGTTCTCAGGTGCTGCTGGTCGATGCGGCCGAGCGAGCCGACCATCCGCAGCGCCAGCTGTGCCGCGCCCATTTCCATCGAGAAGACCACCACCGGCAGGCCCTCGCTGACCGCGACGTGTTCGCCGATATTCAGCGCAAAGGCGGTCTTGCCCATCGACGGCCGGGCGGCGAGCACGATGAGGTCCCCCGGCTGCAGTCCGGCGGTCATTCGGTCGAGGTCGTAGAACCCGGTGCGCACGCCCGTGACCTCTTCGGCACCGTTTTCGTGCAACTCGTTGACGCGGTCGATCAGCTGCACCACCAGCGCGTCCATGCTCTGGAAGCCCTGCTTCGACTTCGATCCCTCCTCGCCGATACGGAAGATGCGGCCCTCGGCCTCGTCGAGGATCTGGTCGACCGGACGGCCCTGCGGATTGAAGGCCTGGGTGGCGATCTCGTCGCTGGCGGCGATCAGCTTGCGCAGCACCGCGCGCTCGCGCACGATCTCGGCATAACGCCGCAGGTTGGCTGCGCTCGGCACGCTCTGCGCCAGCGCGTTGAGGTAGACCAGGCCGCCGCATTCGTCGGCCTTGCCCAGACCCTGCAGCTGCTCGAAAACGGTGATCACATCGGCCGGCTTGGTCGCATTGACCAGCCCGCCGATGGCGGCGTAGATCATCCGGTGCTCGTAGCGATAGAAATCGCTGTCGGTCAGCAGGTCACCTGCGCGATCCCAGGCGCTGTTGTCGAGCAGCAAGCCGCCGAGCACGCTCTGCTCGGCCTCGATCGAATGCGGCGGGATGCGCAGCCGGGCGACCTCGTCGTCGCCTCGCGCGTCGACGGAAGCGTGCGGCAGGGCCGGGGAAGTGAAGACAGCAGACATGCCGTCGATCATAGAAGCGCCAGCCGCCAGCGCCTGTGGACAACCCTGGGGAGCTTCGGTGTAAATCCGGTGGGCAGTCGCGCGGCGACCGTTCCGCCGTCAACCCGATCGCGACCCGGAAGCAAAAACCCCGGCGCGCGGCCGGGGTTTTGTGCCTGGGGAAGTCGCGTCTACACGCGCTGGCCGATCGGCACCACGGCCCGGGCGTTGGCCCCGGTATAGAGCTGTCGTGGACGGCCGATCTTGTACTCGGGGTCGCCGATCATCTCGTTGAGCTGGGCAATCCAGCCGACGGTTCGAGCCAGCGAAAAGATCGCCGTGAAGAGGCTCACCGGAATGCCGATCGCGCGTTGCACGATGCCGGAATAGAAGTCGACATTCGGATACAGCTTGCGGGCAACGAAGTATTCGTCTTCGAGGGCGATCTTCTCCAGCGCCATCGCCAGCTTGAAGATCGGATCGTTGTGCAGGCCGAGCGCGCCGAGCACCTCGTGGCAGGTCTCGCGCATCAACGTGGCGCGCGGATCGTAGTTCTTGTAAACCCGGTGACCGAAGCCCATCAGCTTGACGGTCGAGTTCTTGTCCTTGACGTTCTTGATGAACTCGCCGATCTTCTCGACGCCACCGGCACGCTGGACTTCCTCGAGCATGTTCAGCGCTGCCTCGTTGGCGCCGCCGTGCGCCGGTCCCCAGAGACACGCGACGCCCGCGGCGATCGCGGCAAACGGGTTGGTGCCGGACGAACCGCACAGCCGCACCGTCGACGTCGAGGCGTTCTGCTCGTGGTCGGCGTGCAGGATGAAGATGCGGTCCATGGCCCGCACCAGCACCTCGTTCGGCTCGTACTCCTCGCAAGGCGTCGCAAACATCATTCGCATGAAGTTGCTGGCGTATGAAAGGTCGTTCTTCGGGTAGATGTACGGCTGGCCGACGGTGTACTTGTAGGCCATCGCCACCAGTGTCGGCATCTTGGCGATCAGCCGGATCGCCGAAATCTCCCGATGCTTCGGGTTGTTGATGTCGGTGCTGTCGTGATAGAAGGCCGAAAGCGCGCCCACCAGCCCGGTCATGATCGCCATCGGATGCGCATCCCGGCGGAAACCGCGCAGGAAAAACTGCATCTGTTCGTTGACCATCGTGTGCTGGGACACGAGCCGGGTGAAGGCCGTCTTCTCGGACTCGTCCGGCAGTTCGCCGTTGAGAAGCAGGTAGCAGGTTTCGAGGAAGTCGCAGTTCTGCGCCAGCTGCTCGATGGGGTAGCCCCGGTAGAGCAACTCGCCCTTGTCGCCATCGATGTAGGTGATGGCCGAGCTGCACGACGCAGTCGACAGGAAGCCGGGGTCGTAGGTGAAACGACCGGTCTGGCCGTAGAGCTTGCGGATATCGATCACGTCCGGCCCGATGCTGCCCTTGTAGATCGGCAGATCCATGCTCGGGCTGCCATCGGAAAACGAGAGCGTGGCTTTGACATCGGTCGGGGTCATCGTCGTTCCTTCGAGGGCTGGGATGGAAAGGGAAAGCAAGTCAAGGGCCGGGCGTGGCGGCGGCCAGTCGCTCGGGCGGGGTCATCAGCATGCCGAGCACCTCGAGAACCTCGGGGGAGTCGAGATCGCCCTCCGCGACTCGGCGTGCGAGCAGCAGGTCCAGCAGATCGTTGTCCGCCAGATCCATGAGGCGAAGCAGTGCCTCGGACTGCCGCTGCGTCAATGATTCGGCGTGGCGGGAGAAAAAGCGGTCGATGAAGAGGTCGTTCTCGAGCATTCCGCGACGGCAACGCCAGCGCAGCTTGCTCAGCGCGCGGGCGTCGATCGGTTGATCGACTGCCGCAGTCGTCGAGCGGCGCTCGGGGTCGGCCGGGGCGCTCAAACCGCGCGACGAACCATCAGTTCCTTGATCTTGCCGATTGCCCGGGTCGGGTTCAGACCCTTCGGGCAAACGTCAACGCAGTTCATGATGGTGTGGCAGCGAAAGAGGCGGTACGGGTCCTCGAGATTGTCGAGTCGCGCGGCAGTGTCCTGGTCGCGGCTGTCGGCAATGAAGCGGTAGGCCTGCAGCAGACCTGCCGGGCCGACGAACTTGTCCGGGTTCCACCAGAAACTCGGGCAGCTCGTCGAGCAGCTGGCGCAAAGGATGCACTCGTAGAGGCCGTTCAGCTCGTCGCGTTCCTCGGGCGATTGCAAGCGTTCCCGGTCGGGCGGCACGTTGTCGTTCACGAGGTACGGCTTGATCGAGTTGTACTGCGTGAAGAACTGCGTCATGTCGACGATCAGGTCGCGGATCACCGGCAACCCCGGGAGCGGCTTGAGCACGACCACGCCAGGAAGCGTGCGCATGTTCGTCAAGCAGGCGAGCCCGTTCTTGCCGTTGATGTTCATTGCATCCGAGCCGCAGACCCCCTCGCGACACGAACGCCGAAAGCTCAGCGTCGGATCGACGGCCTTCAGCTTCATCAACGCGTCGAGCAGCATCCGCTCGCTGCCGTCGAGCTCGACTTCGATGCTTTGCATGCGCGGCTTGGCGTCCGCGTCGGGGTCGTAGCGATAGATCTGGAACGTTCGCTTGGTCATGGGGACTCCGTCGCCTTCGACTGGTATGGATGGGTCAGAAGGTGCGCACTTTCGGCGGCACCGATTCCGTGGTCAGCGGCTGCAGATTGACCGGCTTGTAGTCGAGCCGCTGGCCTTCGCTGAAATAGAGCGTGTGGCGCAGCCAGACTTCATCGTTGCGCCCGTTGGGGTGGGCGGGGCTGTCGGCGTAGTCGTCGACCGAGTGCGCGCCACGGCTCTCGCGCCGCGCGGCCGCCGAAATCATCGTCGCCAGCGCCGATTCGATGAGGTTGTCGACTTCGAGCGCCTCGATCCGGGCGGTGTTGAAGACCTTCGACTTGTCCGCCAGATAAATATTGGCGACCCGGCCGGCCAGCTCGCGAATCTTCTCGACGCCGGCGTCCATCGACGCCTGCGTGCGGAAGACCCCGGCATGCAGCTGCATCGCGTCGCGAATGTCGTTGGCGACATCCTGCGCATATTCGCCGCTGCTGCTCGAGTCGAGTCGAGCCAGCCGGGCCTGGGTGAAGTCGGCAGCGTCGGCAGGCAGCGGCTTGTGCGAACGCGTCTTCAGCGCACTCTCCACGATGTGGTTGCCGGCCGCGCGGCCGAACACCAGCAGGTCGAGCAGCGAATTCGTGCCGAGCCGGTTGGCACCGTGCACGCTGACACACGCGCATTCGCCGACGGCGTAGAGGCCGTTGATCACCGAATTCGGGTTGCCGCCATTCGGCACCACCACCTGGCCGTGGACGTTGGTCGGAATGCCGCCCATCTGGTAGTGGATCGTCGGCACGACCGGAATCGGTTCCTTGGTGATGTCGACGTTGGCGAAGTTGTGGCCGATCTCGAAGACGCTCGGCAGCCGCTTCATGATCGTCTCGGCGCCCAGGTGCGTCAGGTCGAGGTGGATGTAGTCCTTCTTCGGACCGCAGCCGCGCCCTTCCTTGATCTCCTGGTCCATGCAGCGCGAGATGAAGTCGCGCGGCGCCAGATCCTTCAACGTGGGCGCATAGCGTTCCATGAAGCGCTCGCCGGCCGCGTTGCGCAGGATCGCGCCCTCGCCGCGGCAACCTTCGGTCAGCAGCACGCCGGCGCCGGCGACGCCGGTCGGGTGGAACTGCCAGAACTCCATGTCCTCCAGCGGGATGCCGGCACGCGCCGCCATACCGAGCCCGTCGCCGGTGTTGATAAAGGCGTTGGTCGAGGCGGCGAAGATGCGGCCCGCACCGCCGGTCGCCAGCAGCACCGTCTTGGCTTCGAGGATGTAGAGCTCACCGGTCTCCATCTCGATCGCGGTGACGCCCACCACGTCGCCTTCGGCGTCGCGGATCAGGTCGAGTGCCATCCATTCGACGAAGAAATTGGTGCGCGACTTGACGTTCTGCTGATAGAGCGTGTGCAGCATCGCGTGGCCGGTGCGGTCGGCCGCCGCGCAGGCGCGCTGCACCGGCTTCTCGCCATAGTTGGCGGTATGGCCACCGAACGGGCGCTGATAGATCGTGCCGTCCGGGTTGCGGTCGAACGGCATGCCGAAGTGCTCGAGCTCGTAAACGACCTTCGGCGCCTCGCGGCACATGAACTCGATCGCGTCCTGGTCGCCGAGCCAGTCGGAACCCTTGACGGTGTCGTAGAAATGGTAGTGCCAGTTGTCCTCGCTCATGTTGCCGAGCGAGGCGCCGATGCCACCCTGCGCCGCAACCGTGTGCGAGCGCGTCGGGAATACCTTGGAAAGCACCGCCACGTTGAGCCCGGCGAGCGCCAGCTGCAGCGAAGCGCGCATGCCCGAGCCGCCGGCACCGACGATGACCACGTCGAACTTGCGGCGAGTCACCGACGAAAGGGAAGAAGAACCTGCTTGCATCAAAGTCTCCAGAGCACCTGAATCGCCCAACCCGCGCAGCCCACCAGCCAGACGATCGTGAACACCTGGAGGGCGAGCCTCGTCACCACCGGCTTGACATAGTCCATCCACACGTCGCGCATGCCGACCCAGGCGTGATAGAGCACCGAGACGATGACGACGAAGGTCAGCACCTTCATCCACTGGCTGGAGAAGATTGCGGCCCAGCGGTCGTAACCCATCTCGCCCGGCAGGAGGACCTGCACCACGACCACCAGCGTGAAGAGCGCCATCAGCAGCGCGGTGACGCGCTGCGACATCCAGTCGCGAAGCCCGTAGTGGGCACCCACGACCACCCGGGTCGAGCCATAGCTTCTGCCTGAACCTGCCATGTCGATCGCTCCTTCAGAAGAACAGCTTGTAGCCCAGCGCCAGCGTGAGCAGCACGCTGGCAACGAGCGTCACCACGGCCGACTTCTGGCCGAATTCCTGGCCCACCGCATGCGTCATGTCCATCCAGAGGTGGCGCACGCCGGCGATCAGGTGGTGCAGGTAGGCCCAGATCAGCGCCAACGCGACGAGCTTGAAGAACCAGCCCGGGATGCCGCCGAGACCCGCGGCAAACAACGCGGTGAAGCGGCCATAGGACATCTCGGAAGTGACACTGGTGTCGAACATCCAGATGATGAAGGGCATCAGCAGGAACAGCATCACGCCGCTGACCCGGTGCAGGATCGAGACGATGCCGGCCGGCGGCAGGCGGTACTTGATGATCTGAGAGACGTGAATGTTGCGATAAACAGGTCGCGCCTTCGGGGTGTCTGCCATGCCGAACCCTCTTCGATTTGGGAAAACGCGGCGAGTTTATTGCAGCCGGAGCACAGCCGCCGCGGCCCGTCGCCGCAGCGGCCCTCGGCTTACACTCGATCGGCGATTTCGCGTCCTGGCCCGCATCGGCAGCGGAGCCGGTTCGCGGGTTAACCTTTCCCACGCGCTTAGGAGTTTCGATGAGCAAGACCCCCGTACGTGTCGCCGTCACCGGTGCTGCCGGCCAGATCGGCTATGCCCTGCTGTTTCGCATTGCTTCCGGCGAGATGCTGGGCAAGGATCAACCGGTGGTTCTGCAGTTGCTGGAAATCCCGGACGAGAAGGCGCAGAAGGCGCTCAAGGGCGTGATGATGGAGTTGGAGGACTGTGCGTTCCCGCTGCTGGCGGACATGCAGGCGCATTCGGACGCCAACAGCGCGTTCAAGGACACCGACTACGCCCTGCTCGTCGGCGCCCGCCCGCGTGGCCCTGGCATGGAGCGCAAGGACCTTCTGGCGGCCAATGCACAGATCTTCACCGCCCAAGGCAAGGCGCTCAACGCGGCGGCGAGCCGCGATGTGCGGGTGCTGGTCGTCGGCAATCCTGCCAACACCAACGCCTACATCGCGATGAAGAGCGCGCCCGATCTGCCGCAGCGCAACTTCACCGCCATGCTGCGCCTGGACCACAACCGCGCCGCCAGCCAGCTCGCGGCCAAGACGGGCAAGCCTGTCTCGGCGATCGAGAAGCTGGCCGTCTGGGGCAACCATTCGCCGACGATGTACGCCGACTACCGCTTCGCGACGATCGACGGACAGGGCGTGAAGTCGATGATCAACGACGACGTCTGGAACCGCGACACCTTCCTGCCGACGGTTGGCAAACGCGGCGCGGCCATCATCGAGGCGCGCGGCCTGTCGTCGGCGGCATCGGCGGCCAATGCCGCAATCGATCACGTGCGCGACTGGGTGCTCGGCTCGTCGGGCAAATGGGTGACGATGGGTGTGGCCTCGAATGGCGAGTACGGCATTCCGAAGGACATCATCTTCGGCTACCCGGTCACGACCGAAGCGGGCGAGTACCGAATCGTCGAGGGACTCGAGATCGACGGCTTCAGCCAGGAGCGCATCAATCTCACGCTCAAGGAACTGCAGGAAGAGCAGGACGGCGTTCGTCACCTGCTCTGAACCATCCGCGCCCGCCCGGCCTTCACCGGCTGCGCGGGCGAGTGTGACGCCACCGATTCGCCTAACAACCCCTCCGAACGCCATGCGTGCCTGCCACCCACGCCTTGCACTCTTCGATTCCGACGAGCGCCCTCCCATGCTGCCGGTCTGCGACCACTACGCAGGTGTCGCGGCGCGAATGCACAAGAGCCTCGAGCTGCAGGCCGAACTGGGGCCGGTTTTCGACATCACCCTCGACTGCGAGGACGGTGCGCCCGTCGGCGGTGAACGCGAGCATGCCCATTTCGTCGCCGAAACGGTCATGTCGCCGGCGAATCGCCACGGCCGGGTCGGCGCCCGCGTCCATCCGGTCGATCATCCATCGTTTGCCGAGGACGTCGCCACCCTGGTCGACCGGGCCGGCAGCCGGCTCGCTTATCTGATGGTTCCCAAGCCGAGAGGCCTCGCCGAAGTCGAGCGTGCGTGCAGCGAGATCGATCGGCGGCTGTCGGCAGCCAACCATCCACCGGTGCCGATCCATGTGCTGATCGAAACGCACGGTGCATTGCGCGAAGTCGACGCCATCGCTGCGCATCCGCGGATCGAGTCGCTCTCTTTCGGCCTGATGGACTTCGTTTCGGCGCACCGCGGCGCCATACCCGCGGCCGGCATGAGCGCCTCGGGTCAGTTCAGCCATCCCCTCGTGCTGCGGGCCAAGCTGGAAATCGCTGCGGCTGCCCACGCCCATTCCAAGGTGCCGTCGCACTGCGTGGTGACCGAATTCAACGACCGGGCGGCCATCGGCGCTGCGGCGACGCGGGCTTCGCGCGAGCTCGGCTACCTGCGGATGTGGAGCATCCACCCGAACCAGGTGCGACCGATCATCGAAGCCTTTGCGCCGTCGGTTGCCGAGGTGGACCAGGCCATTGAAATCATCGATGCGGCCGAGGCAGCCAGCTGGGCGCCGATCCGTCATCGCGACACCCTGCACGACCGGGCGAGCTACCGCTATTTCTGGCAAGTGCTCGAGCGCGCCCACCGGACCGGGCAGCCGCTGCCCGCCGAATCGGCCCAGAGATGGTTCGAAGTCACAGGTTCCCCAGGTTGACGCATGAATGCGACATCGGATTTCCCGTGGCGGCTGCAAAATCCGCTTCCGCGAAGCGGAACCTGGAGACAACGATGAACCGACTGAACCTGAGCGCTGCCCTCCTGAGCCTTGCCTGCCTGCCCCACGCGGCGCAGGCGGGCGAGATCGGCAAGAAGCCGGTCAAGGCGGAAGCGCGAAAGTCGGTCGACGTTGCAAAAACCGAGCACGGGACCAAGGTCAAGGCCGAAATCAAGCCGGAGCTCAGGACAGCCAGGAAGTCGCCCGCGTCCAAGGCGCAGCAGGCGAACGCCAGCGCGCAACAAGTCGAGGCCTTGCTGGCGGCGACGCTCGAGCCCGAGGTGCAGGTCAGCCCCATGCAGCTCGAGATTGCCGGGCGCGTCCTGACCGGTACCGCCGATTGCGAACTCAACCAGACGGTCCGCGTCGAGCCCCGTGCGGATCGCCCAGGCCATTTCCGTGTCGCCTTTCGCAACGCGACGTACACCATGGTGCCCGAGGAAACCTCGACAGGTGCCGTCCGCCTCTACGATCCCCGTGCCGGAGTCGTCTGGCTGCAGATCCCGACCAAGTCGATGCTGATGAATGCCAAGGTGGGCCAGCGGGTGGTCGATGCCTGCATGCAAACCGAACAGCGCATCGCTGCATCGGCACCGGCTTCGATGCATACGGCCAGCGCACTCGGCTGGTCGACGCCGCTTCCGACAGCATTGCCAATGGTGGCTGTACTGCCGGCGACCCCGGCCTCGCCAGCACTTGCATCGTCGCTGGCGTTGCCGGCCAGCCAGGCGAGCGTACCCGTGCAGCCGGTTTCCGCACTCGCCGCGACCCTGCCGGCAGTGCCCGCCGCCGATGTGGCGACGCTGGCGGTGGCGCGGGCTGTCCCACCGGCCATGACGGGCGAGATCTCGAACCCAAGCGCGGCGCAAGCATCAGGTGGCGGTCCAGCCCCGACGACGCTTGACGCACCCGCTGCGGCCGGTCGCAACCACCGAAGCAGCTTCGGATCCGGCCCGAGCCGGAAAAAGCACGGATTGACGCGAGCCCGCGCCACCCCACTGGCGCTGTCGCTCGGCACCTTCTCCCCGGCAGACCTTGGGCCCGGCCGCATTTCGCTGCGCCGGGCGCAGCCACGTCCTCATGTGCCGACGACTTCGTCACAATCGACACCGGCCGATTTCCCTTTCCCTTGTCCACTGGAGTAAATACCGATGAGTGCTGCCTCCGCGCACCAGGCTTTGGCAACTGCCACGCCGCACGCCTTTCCAGAAACGCTCAAGTCGTTCACGACGGCGGGCGGCCGCCAGGGTCAGCTCTACTCGCTTCCCGAGTTGAGCCAGACGCATCCGGGCATCTCTCGCTTGCCGGTGTCGATCCGGATCGTGCTCGAATCGGTGCTGCGCAATTGCGACGGCAAGAAGGTGACGGCGGCGCATGTGGCGGAGGTCGCCAACTGGCAGCCGAACGCCGAACGTATCGATGAAATCCCGTTTGTCGTCGCCCGCGTGGTGCTGCAGGACTTCACCGGTGTTCCGCTGCTGGCCGACCTGGCGGCGATGCGCAACGTCGCCGAGCAGATGGGCAAGGACCCGAAGACGATCGAGCCCCTGGTGCCGGTCGATCTGGTCGTCGACCACTCGGTGATGATCGACCACTTCGGCACGCCCGATGCGCTCGACCTCAACATGAAGCTGGAATTCGAGCGCAACCAGGAGCGCTATGAATTCATGAAGTGGGGCATGCAGGCCTTCGACACCTTCCGTGTCGTGCCGCCGGGCTTCGGCATCGTTCACCAGGTCAACCTCGAATACCTGGCGCGCGGCGTCTTCCAGGCGCCCGCGCATGCGCCGGTACCCGGCGTCTACTACCCCGATTCGCTGGTCGGCACCGACAGCCACACGACCATGATCAACGGCATCGGCGTCGTTGGCTGGGGCGTCGGCGGCATCGAGGCCGAAGCAGCGATGCTCGGCCAGCCGGTCTACTTCCTGACACCCGACGTGGTCGGCTTCGAGCTGACCGGCGCGTTGCGCGAGGGCATGACCGCCACCGACCTGGTGCTGACCGTCACGGAGATCCTGCGTCAGCACAAGGTGGTCGGCAAGTTCGTCGAGTTCTTCGGCGAAGGCGTTGCCAGCCTCGCCCTGCCCGACCGGGCCACGATCGCCAACATGGCGCCCGAGTACGGCGCGACGATGGGCTTCTTCCCGGTCGACGAGAAGACGATCGAGTATTTCCGCGGCACCGGCCGGACCGACGAGGAGATCGACGCCTTCCAGTCCTACTTCACCGCGCAGAACATGTTCGGCGTGCCCCGTGCCGGCGAGATCGACTACACCAGCGTGGTTTCGCTCGATCTCTCGACCGTCAGCGCCAGTCTGGCCGGCCCGAAGCGGCCGCAGGACCGGATCGACCTCGGCCAGGTGAAGAAGCAGTTCGCCTCGCTGTTCTCGAAGCCGCCGGCCGAGAACGGCTTCAACCAGCCTGCGGAAAATCTGACCCGCGCCTTCTCGACGCCGAACGGCACCGACCTGCACAACGGCGACGTGTTGATCGCTGCCATCACGTCGTGCACCAACACCTCGAACCCCGGTGTGCTGCTCGCAGCCGGTCTGCTGGCGAAGAAGGCGGTCGAGGCGGGGCTGACGGTGCCGAAGCGGGTCAAGACCTCGCTGGCGCCGGGCTCGCGCATCGTCACCGACTACCTGACCAAGGCCGGTTTGCTGCCGTACCTGGAAAAGCTCGGCTTCAGCGTCGCCGCCTACGGCTGCACCACCTGCATCGGCAACGCCGGGGACCTGCTGCCCGAGTTCAACGAGGCGATCGTCGACAACAACCTGATCTGCGCTGCCGTGCTGTCGGGCAACCGCAACTTCGAGGCGCGGATCCATCCGAACCTGAAGGCCAACTTCCTTGCCAGCCCCCCGCTGGTCGTCGCCTATGCGATCGCCGGCACGATGAACAAGGACCTGATGAGCGAGCCGCTCGGCACCGGCCGCAATGCCGACGGATCGCCGCGCGAGGTCTACCTCGGTGACGTATGGCCGACCAGCGAGGAAGTCCATTCGCTGATGAAGTACGCCATGGACGGCCCGGCATTCAAGGCCAACTACGACAAGGTGGCCAACGAGCCGGGCGAGCTGTGGGGCCAGATCAACGGCCGCGTCGGCCAAGTCTACGACTGGCCGAAGTCGACCTACATTGCGCGTCCGCCGTTCTTCGACGGCTTCGAGATGGAGCCGACGATCGCGCAAATGGACGTGCGGGGCGCCCGTGCGATCGGCCTGTTCGGCGACTCGATCACCACGGACCATATCTCGCCGGCGGGGTCGATCAAGGAAGCTTCGCCCGCGGGCAGCTTCTTGAAGGCCAACGGGGTGCCGAAGCTCGAGTTCAACAGCTTCGGTGCCCGCCGCGGCAATCACGAGGTGATGATGCGCGGCACCTTCGCCAACGTTCGCGTCAAGAACCTGATGATCCCGGCCGCTGCCGACGGCTCGCGCGAGGAAGGCGGCATCACGCTGTTCCAGCCGTCCGGCGAGAAGATGTTCATCTACGACGCAGCGATGAAGTACATCGCCGAAGGCACGCCGACGGTGATCTTCGGCGGCGAGGAATACGGCACCGGCTCGTCACGTGACTGGGCGGCCAAGGGTACCCAACTGCTGGGCGTCAAGGCGGTCGTTGCACGCAGCTTCGAGCGCATCCACCGCAGCAACCTGGTCGGCATGGGTGTGCTGCCGCTGCAGTTCAAGGGTGACGACAGCTGGCAATCGCTGAACATCCAGGGTGACGAGGTCTTCGACATCGAACTCGGCGACACGCTGCGGCCGCAGCAGGACGCGACGCTGGTGATCACCGGCGGCGACGGATCGCGTCGCACGGTGCCACTGACGCTGCGTGTCGACACCCCGATCGAGGTCGACTACTACCAGCACGGCGGCATCCTGCCGTTCGTGCTTCGACAGCTGCTCGCTGCCTGAGATCGACGGCTCGACTGACACGGGGAAAGTCGAGCCCTGAACGGGCATCGGTTCGCAACCGACGCCCGTTCAGTCATCCGTCAGTGGCTCGCATTCGGGATCCGGGCCGTAGCTGGTGTCGACCACCCGGTCGTCGCGGCCGATGCCGACCATGAACCAGCGGCAGAACGGGCCGACGAAGCGGTACGACCAGACCTGCTGCGACTGCCAGCGAATCTCGCGCACGAGTGCCGGCGTGCCGATTTGCGCCCGGACCTCGGCAGCCGTCATGCCGGCGCGAATGGCATCGAATCGCGCTTCCGACAGCACCTGCTCCCAGCGCAGCAGCCGATCGTCGGCGCCGAAATCGAGGAAGTAAGTGTGCTTGCCCGCGGGGCCGCGCGCATATTCGAGCCGGCGTGCCGCGGTCGGCGACGCCGGCTCATGAACGGCCGTCGGCGGCCCCATCTTCAGCAGCACTTCCGCGCGCGGCGTTCCCGGTGTAATAGCCGAGGGGCCGTACGCGGTGCATGCAGACAGGGCTGCGGCGGCGAATAGCAAGCCGAGCCGTTTCTGCAGTGCACGACCCGCCTGCACCTTGGGTTCGATGTTCATTTCGTCTCCTTTCAAGCGATTCGCAACTCGAAACTTCCCGTTCGAGGCTGTTGCATGCAACGCGCCTGTCGCAGGCGGGTACGCTCGCGCCTCTTTGACATCACACCCCACCCATGCGACTACTTCACACCATGCTTCGCGTCGGCGATCTGCAACGTTCGATCGATTTCTACACCCGTGTGCTCGGCATGAAACTGCTGCGGACCACCGAGCGGCCGGCGCAGAAATACAGCCTGGCGTTTGTCGGCTACGGCAGCAACCCCGACCATGCCGAGATCGAGCTGACCTGCAACCATGGCGTCGACCGCTATGAGCTGGGGACCGCCTACGGGCATATCGCGCTCGCGGTTCCGGATGCGGCGCTCGCCTGCGACCGAATCCGGGCTGCCGGCGGGCAGGTCACGCGCGAGGCGGGTCCGGTGCAGGGAGGCGATACCGTGATCGCCTTCGTTGCCGATCCCGATGGCTACAAGATCGAACTGATCGAACGCGCCGACGACTGAGGAGTCGGGCAGCCTTTCTCAGCCCGGCCGCAACGCGCCGCTTTCGCGCGCCAGCCGGGTGATCCGTGCCCAGTCGCCCGCGGCGATCGCATCGGCCGGCGTCAGCCACGACCCGCCGCACACCTTGACATTGGACAGCGCCAGAAAGTCGGGCGCCGTGGCCGCGCTGATGCCGCCCGTGGGACAGAAGAAGACGTCGGCAAAGGGCCCGGCCAGCGCCTTGAGCATCGGTATGCCGCCCGCGGCGGTCGCCGGAAAGAACTTCATGAAGCCGACGCCGTCCGCCTGCGCCATCATGACTTCACTGGCGGTGGCCACCCCCGGCAGCAACGCGAGCCCTGCCGCGCGGCAGGCAGCCCCCAACTCCGGCGTATAGCCCGGGCTGACTGCGAAACGGCAGCCCACATCGCGCGCCGCCGCGGCATCGGCCGCGCTGCGAACCGTGCCGGCGACGACGATCGCCTCGGGCACGCTGCGAGAAATCGCCTCCATGCAGCGAAGCGCCACGGGCGTTCGCAAGGTCACTTCGAGCACCCGCACACCGCCGCCGAGCAACGCCTCGGCCAGCGGCACCGCATCTTCGACCCGGTCGAGCACGATCACCGGGATCACCGGACCATGGGTGGCAAGCGAGAGGGTCGATTCCATTGGTGCTCCTATTCAAAGCCAGGTGATGGCGCCTTCTTCGGCCGTGCGCACATTGCGCCGCATGCCGCCGAAAAGCTCGCGCCCGAGTCCATGTGAATTGATGCCTGCTTGCGCCTCGGCAGGCTCGGCCTGCTCGCGTGCCGCCCAGGTGGCCGGGTCGACCAGCGCCTCGAGGGTTCCCGCTTCGGCGTCCAGACGGATCGGATCACCGGTGCGCACCTTGCCGAGCGGCCCGCCGCCAAGCACCTCGGGACTGACATGGATCGCCGCCGGGACGCGTCCCGATGCGCCGCTCATCCGGCCGTCGGTGACCAGCGCGACGCGAAAACCCTTGCTCTGCAGCACCGCCAGCGGCGGCGTCAGCTTGTGCAGTTCGGGCATGCCGTTCGATCGCGGCCCCTGGAATCGCACCACGGCGACGAAATCGCGCTGCAGTTCGCCGGCGCTAAAGGCGGCGAGCAGCGCCTCCTGGCTGTCGAAGACCAGCGCCGGCGCCTCGATCTTGTGGCACTCGGCGGGCACCGAGGAGATCTTGATTACCGCACGGCCGAGGTTGCCGGTCAGCAGCTTGAGCCCCCCGCTGGGATTGAAGGGCTGCATCAGCGGCCGCACGATCGAATCGTCGACGGGTGCCGCTGCAAGCTCCTGCCACACCAGCGGCGCCTCGCCGGAGGACTCGAGCCGGGGCACGCGTCCGTAGGCATCGATGCCCCCCGCTGCGACCGTTGCGACATCGGCGTGCATCAGGCCACCACCGACCAGTTCGCGGATGACGTAGCCCGGCCCGCCGGCAGCCTGGAACTGATTGACATCCGCCTTGCCGTTCGGATAGACCCGTGCGAGCAGTGGCGTCACCTGCGACAGCTCGGAAAAGTCGTTCCAGTCGATCGAGATGCCGGCAGCGCGTGCCACCGCCACCCAATGGATCAGGTGGTTGGTCGATCCGCCGGTGGCCAGCAGTGCAACCATCGCATTGACGATGACCCGCTCGTCGACCAGTCGGCCGATCGGCAGAAAGCGCTTGCCGGGGCCGATTGCCAGCACCGAGCGCACCGCCTCGCGCGTCAGTTCCTCCCGCAGGCTCGCGTGCGGATGGACAAAGGCGGCACCGGGAACGTGCAGGCCCATGGCTTCAAGCAGCATCTGGTTGCTGTTCGCCGTGCCGTAGAAGGTGCAGGTACCCGGCCCGTGGTAGGCGGCCGATTCCGCCTCGAGCAGCCGCTCGCGGCCAACCAGCCCCTGCGCGTACTGCTCCCGCACATGGCCCTTCTCGGTATTCGAGAGGCCGGTGCTCATCGGCCCCGCCGGAACGAAGACGCAGGGAAGATGGCCGAAATGCAGCGCGCCAATCAGCAGGCCCGGGACGATCTTGTCGCAGACGCCGAGCAGCAGGGCTGCATCGAAGACATCGTGCGTCAGCGCCACGGCGGTCGACATGGCGATCGTGTCGCGCGAAAAGAGGCTCAGCTCCATGCCGGGCAGGCCCTGCGTCACGCCGTCGCACATCGCCGGAACACCGCCCGCCACCTGCGCAGTCGCTCCATGGCGTCGTGCTTCGTCGCGGATCACCGCCGGAAATCCTTCGTACGGCTGGTGCGCCGAAAGCATGTCGTTGTAGGCGCTGACGACCGCGATGTTCGGCGCCCGCTCGGCGACGATTCGCAGCCGGTCGTCGACCTGCAGGCCGGCAAAGGCATGGGCGACGTTGGCGCAGCCCATCCGGTCGCTGCCGCGAGGCCGATCGACGGCTGCCTGGACTTGCTCCAGGTACGCAACACGCAGCGGCGCGCTGCGTTCGCGAATCCGCTCGGTGACGCGTGAAATGGTCGAGTGCATGTCGAATGGCTCCTGAATTCGGCAGTCGGACGGTCTCAACGACCAGCCGGTACCTCACCCGCCCGCGGCGCGGCGCTCGATGCGCGTTGGACCAGATTCCGGCAGCCCGGGTTCTCGTCCTGGTTCTTGCCGCCGGTGTCGATCAACGGCAGAAGGGCCGCAAGCGGATTGATCAACCCGAGCAGGATCGACGCGCCGATCTTTGGCAGCAGCGGTGTCGACTCAACCGACACTTTCGGGGAGGCAAGGCTGCCGCGAACGCGCAGCGGCGTGCGCAAGGTCAACGGGCTGAAGTCCTTCGGCGTCACCACCGCGCGAAGATCGAGTGCCTCGTCGATCATCGAGACCGAGCCGTCGATCCACAACACGGAATCGTTGGTGTCGACGACGAACGCACGCGGCCGCAACACGCCCTTGGTTGCCTGGAAATCGGCCAAGCCGCAACCCACCTTTAACGACTCATCGCCACGAAGCAACCGTGCCAGGGCCTCGGCGACGTCGAGACCCGCCGCCTCGACCAGAAGATGCGAAATCGTGCCGTTGCGCAACTCGGTGCGCAGTTGGCCATTCAGGTCGGCGAGGATTTCGGCCGTCGAGCGGCCGCGGCCCTCCAGCTTGGCCAGGCCTCGTACCTCTCCCGTGATGTAGGGCGGCGCACCGTTGGGGCGAGCCTGGCTGAGCCAGCGGTCCAGCCGAATGCCTTGCCACTTCAAGTCGGTTCGCCAGATGGCCTGTCGACCCGTGCCGTCGAGCCCGACGCTGCCGTACAGCCTGCCCTCGGCAGTGCGGGCTTCGATGTCGCTGATATCGAGCACGCCACCCTGCAGCTTGAGATGTGCACGCAAGGGCCGCATCGCCTCGAGCTTCTCGGTTCCGAGGTCGAGCTCGGCGAATTCGAGCAGCACATTGGCGTCCATGGCGCGCAGCGACGGCAGATCGAAGGCGCGATCCGGCAGCACCCGGCCCGGGCGCGGCGGAGAACTCGCTGCCGCCGGGGCTGCGGGTGCCTTGGGCTCGTTGCCGATGACCGGGCCGAGATCGGACAGCAGCAACTTGGTGCCGCCCACGCGGCCTGCCAGCAGCGGCACCTTGCGCTCACTTTCGTAGCGCAGCGACGCATTCAGCCGACTGTCGCCGATATTCGCCTGCTCGACCCGGACGTTCCAGATCGAGCCCTGCTTTTGCACCAGGCCGTTCGCCACGAAGGGATGCGTTGTCGGCAGCGTGACGCCGACCGCATCACCCACCGCGGACAGCGAAGGACCGCTCAGCCGCACACGACCGGAAAGGCCTGCCAGGTTCAGCACATCGGTTGCGGTGCCATCGAAGCGAAATCGCGACGGGCCGGAGCGCAGGTCGATGAAAAGCGGAAGCGGCTCGGCGGCGCTGTCGTCGCTGATCCACGGCAATACACCCGCAGACCGCAACTCGGCCTCGAGCGCTTGCGACTTGTAGGTGCCGGATGCCTGGGCACGAAGTCCTGCGCCGACGCCCCCGCCTGCCACGGCGCCTTCTTTCAGCGACAGGCGGCCCTTCACATCCGCCTTGACGATCGCGTCGCGATAAACGAACACACCTTCATCGACCTGCAGGCGATCGAAACGCGGGATCGGGCTCTTGTCGTCGGCCTCGGGTTTCGGCTCCTTGGCGAACTGCCAGGACGCGCGGCCATCGGCCAGTCGCTCGATCACGGCGTCGGCGCGCTGCGCGCGGAGTTGCTTGATGCGCAGCGCGCCGCCGCCACGCGCACGCCAAAGGTCGATGTAGCGCATTTGCACGGTGCCGTTCTCGACGATCAGCATGTGGCCCGACCGGCTCCACGCCGGGCCACCGATCTCGAGCCGATCGGTCGTCAACGACAGGCCGCCGAGAAATCGAACTCGGGTGCCGGAAGCACGGTCGGTACGGGCCGCTTCACCCGTCGCGGCAGCCAGCGTCACCGGCCGCTCAAGCAAGCTGCTCAGGCTGCGCTGCATCGGCCCGGCGAGAAAGGGCCAGCCCAACCACTCGCCGATGCCGATCGCCACGACCAGCACCACGGCGATGCTGCCGAGAACAACGGCAACCCGGTGGCGGCGCCAAATCCTGTGCGACGCCGACCCGGCTTCAGCCGATTGAACCGGGGCGGTCATGTTGCAAGGGCGCCTTGGGCACGCGCTGCGGGGTCACGTCGATGACAGTCCAAAACCTTCATTTCCTGGGCAGAGAAAGACAGAGATCAGGTGAGTTCCATTCGCTGGCACCATACCACCGCGTTCACAGGCCGCTCCGGCGCGGCGGACTGCGACGGCGCAGGAGCTCAAGCGTCGTCGAAGGCCTGCCGCGGCATCGGGGATTTGTTCAGCCGCTCCAGGTCCGCCGGCGTGTCGATGTCGAGCAACACGCTGGGGTCGTCGACTTCGACACCAAAAGCCGGATACCGGGCAGCGATTCGACGCGCTCCTTCGTCGCCGCGCAGGTGCACCAATTCGGAGTAAAGCTCGCCGGCAAAGCCGACCGGATGGCCGCGTCGACCCCGGTGCTGAGCGTAGACGACCGGATGCTCCAGCAATTCGCGTGCGACCTGACGCACGGTCGCCGGCCGGATCAGCGGCATGTCACCCGGCAGCAGGATCCAACCCGAGGCATGCGAGGCAGCGATCACGCCACGGGCGATCGAGTAGCCCATGCCCAGCGCTTCACCGGTGCTCGCCCGAGCATCGGGGAGGATGACCACGTTGGCCGGCACCACGCCCGCCGCCATGGCGGTGTCGGCAAGCGCAGCGGTCGTGGCCACCACCACCGGCAGGCCACTCGACAGGGCATTGGCCACGGTCCGCTCGAGCACGGTCGATTCGAACAGCGGCTGCAGCAGTTTGTGGCGGGTTCCGCCGAAGCGGCTGCCGCTTCCGGCGGCCAGTACCACGACGGCTGGATGTCCCTGCATCGCACTGCTCCTGATGCTCTTGATTTTTTCGGGTCTGCGTTGCTTTGCAGGTCGGTCCCGGAGCATGCAGTCCTTCTTCACGCGTCAACAGAGGGCGACTACGTAAGGCCTTCCCCCCGCCAGGGGCGGAGAAGGACGGCACCACGCGATGCTGTGCAATCATTTCCCGCATCCTTCCCACGACCCCGATCGCCAGCCACCCCAATGACCCCGATTGCCGAACTCCGCAAAAGCTACGAACGCGCCGAACTCGACGAGCACGCTTCGGCTCCCGACCCGCTGGTGCAGTTCAGCCTTTGGCTCCAGCAGTCGCTCGACGCGCAGGTGCCCGAGGCCACTGCGATGACGCTTGCGACCGTCGCTGCCGCCGCCGACGGATCGATGCGCCCTTCGACGCGCATCGTCCTCCTCAAAGGCTGTGACGAGCGCGGTCTGGTCTGGTTCACCAACTACCTCAGCCGCAAGGGCCGTGAGCTGCAGGCCAATCCATGGGCCGCACTGCAGTTTCACTGGGTCGAGCTCGAGCGCGTGGTGCGCATCGAAGGTCGCGTCGAGAAGACTCCAGAAGCCGAATCCGATGCCTACTTCAAGTCCAGACCGCTGGATTCGCGTATCGGCGCCTGGGCATCGCCGCAGAGCGAGGACATCGAATCACGCGCGGTGCTGCTTGCCAACGCAGCGCAGATCAGCGCGCGCTACCCCGTCGACCCACCCCGACCGCCGCATTGGGGTGGCTTTCGTCTGCTGCCAGACCGTTGGGAGTTCTGGCAAGGCCGCCCGTCGCGGCTGCACGACCGGCTGTGTTACCGCCCCGGCGATGTGGCGCCGGGCGTCTGGCACCGGCAACGGCTGGCGCCTTGAGGAATGCGGATCACGCCACTTGCCGAACCCGTTCGCGAAAGGTCTGGGTGAACTTTTGCACCTTCGGCGCCACGACCATTGCGCAGTAGCCTTGCTCGGGATGATTGGCAAAGTAGTGCTGGTGGTAGGCCTCGGCGCGCGAATAATTCAGCAGCGGCAGCAGCTCGGTGACCGGCCGCCGGCTGGCGTGCTCGGCGAGTTCGCCCAGCACCTCCGTCGCGACGCGGCGATGTTCATCGCTCTCCCAGTAGATTCCGGAGCGGTACTGGGTGCCGACATCGTTGCCCTGCCGGTTCAGCGTGGTCGGGTCATGAATCACGAAGAAGATCTGGAGCACTTCGCGCAGATCGATGCGACTGCGGTCGAAGCTGACTCGAACCACTTCGACATGACCGGTCCGTCCGCTGCAAACCTGCTCGTAGCTGGGGTTCAGCACATGGCCGTTGCAATACCCCGACTCGACCGCGGTGACGCCGTCGACGCGCTCGTAGACCGCTTCAACGCACCAGAAACAGCCGCCGCCCAGCGTGATGGTCTCGATTGCTGCCGGCGTATCGATCGCTCCACTCATTGTCGTGATCCTCGTTCTCGGGTTGCCCGGATTGTGAGCGCCCGGGGAGAACCCTGCCGCCGACGGGGCCGTGGCCAGCGCCCCAGCGCCGGTGTCCTCGGAAAGGCTTGGCGCAGCCGATGAACTCACTGTTCGCACTTTGGGGACTGGGCTCGTGGAAACCGGTGATCACCGCCCTGCTGCTGCCGCCGGTACCGGGCCTGCTGGCGATCCTGTTCGGCGCCGGGGTGCGCTGCCGCAAGCCGCGCGCCGGCGCACTCTGCATCGCCGCAGGCACAGCCCTCATCTGGCTCAGCACCTGCGGCGCTGCAGCGGCCTGGCTGGAAAAGCACCTGCTCGACGTGCCGCCACCGCTGTCAACGACCCGCATCGAGGCGCTTCGCAGCGAACCCGGTCCGGCAGGCGCCGCCGACACGATCGCCATCGTCGTTCTCGGGGGCGGACGCCAGCGGTGGGCGCCCGAGTACGCCGGACCGAACCTCGAGTGGGCTTCGCTCGAACGACTGCAGTACGGACTATGGCTGGCGCGAGCAACCGGTCGCCCGGTGGCCTTCAGCGGCGGCGTCGGCTGGAGTCAGAACGGCGGGACGCCCGAAGCCGTGGTCGCAGCAGCGATCGCCCGACGCGACTTCTCGATGCCGCTGCGCTGGATCGAGGACGGCTCGCGCGACACACGCGGCAATGCCGATCGAAGCGTCCGGCTGCTGCTCGAAGCCGGCGTGCGCCACGTGCTGCTCGTCACCCACGGCTGGCACATGCCGCGTGCGGCGCGCGCCTTCGAGGCGGCGGCAGCCGGGCGCCTGCAGATCGAGCCCGCGCCGATGGGGCTCGCACCCGTCGACGGCGACGGAATTCTCGATGCGCTGCCCACCCCGAAGGCGGCAACCCGAACCCATCAAGTGCTTCGGGAGTGGATCGGCCTGCGTGCCGGCACCTGATCACGAGGCAACGACCCTCGAGGCGGCCGGTGCCCGCCGAAACGGCCGCCGTGGCGCTTCACGGCTTCAGTTGAGCCCGGATCTCACCACCCTTGTAGGCGTCGCTGTGGACATTGACATAAAGCTCGCCGGCCTTGAGCTTGCGGTGCTGCGCCTCGGTGAGCCGGGTTCCCGGCGGTACCGCCCAGTTGCTCGACGATGTCCGGTTGAGCGGAATGATCACCGGGCCATTGACGCCCATCGCGCCGTCGTGGATGTGGGCGGCCGTCCCGACGATGCCCATCGTTTCGACCGTGCCGCTGAGGGTCATGTCGGAGGCGACGGCGTACTTCATCGTTCCGGCGGCAGAGGTCGAGACCGGTGGCACTTCCTGAGCACCACTCAGGCTCACCGATGAATCCATGCCGAGCATCGGCTTCAACCCCGCACAGCCCGCCGCTGCCGCAGCAGCAATCACCAGCGAGCCCAGAACGAAACGCGAACGCGAGACCATGTTTTGCATGCGGAACTCCAGCAGTCGGAAGCCGGCATCGGCCGGTGCGGGAGCGCCGTCAACTTGGCAGCCCGGCGCCCGGAAGGCGTTGTAGCACGCGCGCGAACGGTTGCCAGCCAGCACATGCTGCGTGACCGAACCGGCGCGACTCAGTTGAGCCGGCCGTTCGCCCCGCCGACGCTGTAGCGGCCCGCGCCGAGGAAGACCAGGGCCAGCGCCATGGTGAGGAACAGACCCTGCAGCTCGAGCGCCCAGCCACCCGTCTTGCCGAGCGTCAGCAGTTCGCTGCTGTGGACCAGAACGATGGCGACGACCATGTTGACCACCACCACGAGCGCAGCAGCACGCGTCCAGAGGCCGGCAATCAGCAGCAGGGGCGCCAGCACCTCGCCGACGTAGACGCCATAGGCGACGAACGAAGGCAGCCCGGCCTTGGTGACGAGCCCCATGATGAAGCCCGGGCCGCCGATCACCTTGGCGATGCCGTGCAGCAGCATCATGATGCCGAGCGACAGCCGGAGCAGCAGCTTGCCGACATCGTCGCTGTTGCCCGAATTGCTTGCGGCCGCCGACCGGCGCATGGAGTGGGTACTGGAAGTCGCCATGGATGCCCTTTCGAGAACGGCAATGCTGCGACAGGCCGATGGGCAAGTTGCCATCGGCCTGCGACAGAGAGTCTTTTGGTGGGCCCTGAGTGACTCGAACACTCGACCTACGGATTAAGAGTCCGCTGCTCTACCAACTGAGCTAAGAGCCCGAATGCCTGGGTGTGGGTCGTGCGTGACTCGAACACGCGACCAACGGATTAAAAGTCCGCTGCTCTACCGACTGAGCTAACGACCCCTCGGCAAGCCCATCATTGTATCGTGGTCTCGTTCGCTCGCCGTTGCAGTGCGGCGCGGAGCGAGCGGCGACCGGAAAGCGGCGTCGGCAATCACCGCCAGGGCCTCGGCTGCGGCCACCATGCCGAAGGTGGCGGTCACGGTGACCGAGGAGCCGTAGCCGTGGCAGTTCAGCCCGCTGTCGATCGGCTCGCCGGCAGGCTGCTGCAACGGCATCGCCACCGGCTCGCGCGAGAAGACGCAGCGCAAACCGATCGCGCCGACCCGTGCGGCGCCATGGCGCTGGCGCAACCGCTGGCGCAGCCCGGCCAGCAGCGGGTCGTGGCTGGTCTCGGCGAGATCCCCGACCTCCACGGCCTGCGGCCGACGCTTGCCGCCGGCGGCGCCCACGGTAACGACCGCCGTGCCCGTGGAAAGCCCCCAGGCGGCCAGCACGACCTTGGCGCGCAACTGGTCGCAGGCATCGATGACCACGTCGACCGGCTCGGCGAGCAGCGCAGGCCAGTTGCCATCACCGACGAAATCCTCGACCGGCACCGTGCGGCAGCCCGGATGGATGCCGCCGATGCGCTCGCACAGCGCCAGTGCCTTGGATTGGCCGAGGCTGGCCTGCATCGCCTGAACCTGGCGGTTGATGTTCGACTCGGCCACATGGTCCAGGTCGATCAGCGTCAGCGCCGCGACGCCGCTGCGCGCCAGCGCCTCGGCAGCCCAGGAACCGACGCCGCCGAGGCCGACGATCGCAATCCGCGCCTGGCGGATGCGCGGATAGACGGCGTCGCCGTAGAGTCGCCGCAGACCGCCGAAGCGACGCTCGAGATCGGCGTCGAGCGGCTGCTCGGCAACGCTCACTTGAGCGTCGTCAGACGTTCGCGGGCGGCCAGCGCCGCTTCGGCCTTCGGATAGCGGGCGACCAGTTCCTCGAGCGTCTTGCGCGCGCTGCGGCTGTCCTTCAACTCGATCTGGCAGTTGGCGATCGACAGCAGCGCCTCGGCCGCACGCGGATGGTCCGGCGCGGCGGTGACCAGCGCACGAAAGGCGGCAATCGCTTCCTTGTAGTCCCGCTTGCCGTAGGCCGCGTTGCCTTGCCAGAAGAGCACCGACTGCGCATAGCCGCTGCTGGGGTAGCGCCGCTGGAATGCCGCCAGCGCGGTCGATGCTGCGGCGAAGTCGCCGGCCCGCAGCGGCGCCATGGCCGCTTCGTAGAGACGCTTCTCCTCGGGGTCGACGCTGAACTCCGTGCCGTCGACACTCACCCGCTGGGGCTCGACCTTGCGGATGCGTTCCTCGACGCCCTGCTGGATGTCGCGCTGCTGGCGTTGGACCTCGGCAACCGCGCGCATCAGTTGCTCGTTTTCGCCCCGAAGCCGGGCGTTGTCGCCGCGCAATGTGTCGATCTGGCCGCTCAGATCGAGCAGGCCACGGCGCAGCTGGTTCAGCTGCTCGGTGAGCTGCGCCTGCTGCTCGGCCTGCCGGCCGCGCTGCTGCTCGGCCACCTGGTCGACCCGCTGTCGCAACTCGAGGATCGCCCGGCGTGCCTCATCGTCGCCGAACAACGCGGCCTGCGCCGGGCCGGTCAGCACCGCAGCCACCAGGCCGAGTGCGATGGCAGCCGGGAGGCGGTGCTTGAGCAGGGGCCTGGTCACCGCGCAATGATCTCCGCACGCCGGTTCTTGGCCCGGCTGCCTTCGTCGCTGCCGTTGGCCGCCGGACGCTCCTCGCCGAAGCTGACCGCTTCGATCTGCCCTTCGCTCGCGCCGAGCAGCGTCAGTGACCGCGCCACCGCCTCGGCGCGCTTCTGGCCGAGCGCCAGGTTGTATTCGCGGCCGCCGCGCTCGTCGGTATGGCCTTCGACGGCAACACGGCGCGACTTGTCGCCCGTCAGCTGCCGCGCGTGGCTGTCGATCACCGGCCGAAACTCGTCCTTGACGACAAAGCTGTCGTAGTCGAAGTACACGACCCGCGCCAGGTTGCTGTTCACGCCGCTGTTCGACTTCGACAGATCGACGCTGGCGACGCCGGACTGCGGCGTTGCGCCGCCCGCACCGCCCGCGCCGCCCATACCGGACGACAAACCGCCAGGCGCCCGCGATTCGATCGGCGCCGGCTCGTCGAGCTTGACGCCCGATGCACAGCCGCCGAGCAGCAGTCCGGCGCCCGCAACAGCGAGCGCCCACGAGTGACAGGATTGCTTCTTCATGGCCCAACCTCCGATGAAAACTAAAAAAGAAACGTCGCCGGAAAGAGCGGATGTTCGCCCAACAGTTCCGGCTGTCACGATTGCGACGCCCCAGGCTCAGCGGCCGTAGGGACCCCACTGCGGTTCGCGCACGTCGGCGCCGGTCGAAACCAGCCGGGCCTTGATGCGGCCGTCGACGGTCGTCGTCATCAGCACGTCGCGACCCTGCGCCCGGGTGGCATAAACGATCAGCCGGCCGTTCGGCGCAAAGCTCGGGCTTTCATCATCGGTGGTGTCGGTCAGCGCGCGCGGTGTGCCGCCCTGCAAATCGACGACATGCAGCTTGAAAGCGCTGCCCTGACGCGAGATGTAGGCAAGCAAGCGGCCATCCGGGCTGATCGACGGGCTGATGTTGTAGCTGCCGTTGAAGGTCACCCGTTCGACCGAGCCGCCCGAGGAGGGCGTGCGGTAGATCTGCGGGCTGCCGCCGCGGTCGCTGACGAAATACAGGCTCCGACCGTCGGGGGCGAACACCGGTTCGGTGTCGATTGCGCTGCTCGTCGTCAGGCGCCGCAGATTGTCGCCGTTGCGGTCGAGCAGGAAAAGTTGCGACCCGCCTTCGCGCGACAGCGACACCGCCAGTGTCTGCCCATCGGGCGACCAGGCCGGCGCACTGTTGGTGCCGCGAAAGTTCGCAACCACACGGCGCCGTCCGTTCTGCACCTCCTGCGTGTAGACGACGGCCTTCTGGCTCTCGAACGACACATAGGCCACTTCGCGACCGTCGGGTGACCAGGCGGGTGAAATCAGCGGCTCCGGGCTGTTCACCGCCACCTGGCCGCCCTCGCCGTCGGCGTCGGCAATGCGCAGCGTGTAGCGCCCGGCGCCGCGTGTGACGTACGCCATCCGGGTCGAGAAAATGCCCTTCTCGCCGGTCAGCCTTTCGTAGACGTAATCGGCGATACGGTGCGCGGCAAGCCGCAGGTCCGGCGCCAGAACGGCGTTGCTCTTCCCGCCGAGCTCGACCCCCTTGACGACGTCCCACAACTTGAAGCGCACATCGACGCGCCCGTCGGCGAGCGGCGTCACCGAGCCGCCGAGCAGCGCATCGGCGGCGCGCGCGCGCCAGTCGGCCATGGCGGGCTGCGCGATCTCGTCGACCACGCTGCTGGTGTCGATGCCGCGGAACACGCCGCTGCGCTCCAGGTCGGCACGGACGATCGCCGAAACGGTTTGCGCCGCCTTGTCCTCGTTGCGAAAACGCGCGATGGCGATCGGCAGCTGGGTGGCGCCGACGCCGGAAATCTCGACGCGGAATTGGGCTCGGACGCCGTCAGGCAGCCCGAGCAGGGTGAGTGCGCCGGCCGCGGCGAAGCGGCGGCGATCGATCGGGCAAGCCGTCATCGGGGTCGACTGTTCCTGAGTCATGGCCGGGGAAAAGGGCAGCTGCCGGGAGCATCGGCACGGGCCAGCAGCCACAGCTTGAGGTAGCGATAGTAGGTGGTCTCGGCGACATGCAGTGCCAGCACGAAGCCGAGCCGGCCGTCGAGGAAGCCCCGCTTCAGCGCATAGCCGCGGATGAACGCCCAGCCGCCGTGCAGCAGCGCCCGCGCCAGCCCGCCGCGTCCGTCACGGGCCAGCCGGTCGCGGGCGCGGCCACTGGTGTAGCGGTTCATCTTGTCGATCGCGAGGTCGAGCGACGGCACGCTGTCGTGCAGCAACTCGCCCGCCAGCCGGCTGACGCGGCCGTCGACCTGCACCCGTTCGTGCACGGCATCGTCGGAAAAACGCGCTCGCTCGCGGCGGAACAGGCGCAGCACCCGGTCGGGATACCAATCGCCGTGGCGCATCGGCTGGCCGCAGAACCAGGACAGCCGCGACACGGTGTAGCCGTCGATACCCGAAGGCGTTGCACGGTCGGCGTCGACCGCCGCCCGGATCGAAGCCGCCAGGCGGGCGTCGACCCGCTCGTCGGCATCGATGCTGAGCACCCAGCGGCCGCGCGCCAGCGTCAGGGCGCGGTTCTTCTGCGCGCCGAAACCCGGCCAGTCGGCACTGCGCTCGACCCGCGCGCCGAAGGCGGCGGCGATCTCGCCGGTGGCGTCGGTGCTGCCCGAATCGAGCACGACCCATTCGTCGGCGAAGGCGACCGAGCGCAGGCAATCGCCGATGTGATGGGCCTCGTTGCGGGTGATGACGATGACCGACAGCTCGGGTGGCAACATCGGGCGCAGTGATCGGTCGGGCAGACGGCGGTTCGAGGCGGCCGATTGTAGGCAGCGCCACGGGCGGGCCAGCCTGCCCGGTCCGCCATCCATCCCAGTAGCCACGGCAGGACGCATGACGGTCTATCTCAGCAACCACCACCTGCGCCACGGCGGCGGTATCGAGCGCTACGCGCTAACCCTGGTGCGCGGCCTGCACCGGCGCGGCATCCGACCGGTGTTCGCGGCCAAGTCGTTCGACCCGGCTCTGCCCGAATACGGCTGGGTCGAGCCGGTGCCGGTGGCGATGCTCGGCCTGCCGGCCAAGCTGCGCGATCGCTGGTTCGATTGGCGTCTGTGCCGGCTGAAGCGCGCCGGCGACTGGTTCCCGCTGATTGCCTGCAACCAGACCGGCGCCGCCGACGTTGCGATCAGCGGCAGCAACCATCTGGCGTACCTGCAGGCGATGGGGCGGCCGATGCGCCGCAGCGACCGGTCGAAGATTGCCCTCGAGCGCGCGCACCTGACCGGCTCACGGCTGATCGTCGCCCATTCGGCCGCCCTTGCGCGCGACGCCGTGCGTCATTACGGCGTCGACGCCGGCAAGGTCCGCCTGCTCTATCCGCCAGTCGACGGCGAGCGCTTCACTCCGGTCGAAGAGGATCGTCGCCGGGCACTGCGTGCGGCGCTCGATCTGCCTGAGGACCGAGCGGTGTTCCTGCTCGCCTCGACCGGCCACCGGCGCAAGGGCCTGGCCGAGATGGCCGCGCATTTCGGCTCCGCCGGCAGCGACACGCTGCTGGTCGTCGCCGGCCGACCGATCGACATCGAGGGGCCGAACGTGCGCTACCTCGGCTACCGCACCGACATGGAGGACATCTACCGCGCCGTCGACTTCACGGTGCTGGCGTCGCGCTACGAGCCGTTCGGGCTGGTCGGCGTCGAGTCGGTCCTGTCGGGAACGGCGGTGCTGGTGGCCGACTGCGCCGGCTGTGCCGAAGTGCTGCCGCCGCCCGCCGGCCTGCCGTTCACGCTCGACGACCCTGCGAGCTTCGGCGCTGCATTCGATTCGGCGCTCGACCGCTTCCGCCACGGCACGCACCGGCTGGCGGAGCCGCGCCGCCTGCTCGGTTACGACCCGTCGGTGGACGCCCACCTCGACGTGTTGCTCGGCTGGGCCGCGGCGCTCGACGGCTGAGGGGAATACTCGGCGAGCAGCGCCAGCGCCTCGGCGAGCACCCGCTCGGGCGCGAGCCCTTCCAGGCAGGCGGCACGGCTGCCGCGGTGATCGTCGCAGCCCGCGCGGCCGCACGGCACGCACGGGCCGCTCGGCAGGTCGGGCCCCTGCAGCAGCACGATGCGGCCGACGCGCTGGCGCCAGGCACGCATCGCCCACGGCTCGGTTGCCGGATGGCCCGCCGGCCACGGTCCCCAGCACGGCGGCCGGGTCGGGCCGAACAGCGCAACCATCGGCAGGCCCACTGCGGCCGCGAGATGCGTCACCGACGTGTCGGGGCCGATGTAGAGCGCGGCCGCGCGCAACAGCGCGGCGAGCTGGCCGAACGACAGCGCTCCGGCGGTGTCGATCAGCCGCGGCGGGCTGGCGAGGTCGGCGAGCCCGGCCACCAGCGCACGGTCGGGTGACGACGGGCCGCCGCTCAGCACCACCTGGACGCCGCGATCGAGCAGCGCCGCGACCAGCGTGCGGAAATGTGCCAGCGGCCACTGCTTGTAGCGCCACATCGACGGCACGTGGACGACGACGAAGCCGGGATCGAGCGCATCCGCCAGCGCAACCGGCAGCGGCTCGGCGGCCGGTGGGACCAGCACCGGCGGCGCCAGCCGTGAGGTCGGCATCGGCATGCGCCCGTGCCGTTCGGCGTGCGCTCGCGCACCCTCGCCCGTCCCGGTGGGCGCCGGCATCTCCATTGCCGCCCCTGACGCTTCCCCCGCCGCGAGCCACGTCGCCGTCCCGGTCGCCGCCGACGCAACGCCCGCGCCCTGCACCGGCAGCGCCATCGTTCCCTTCTCCGCCGCTGCCTCGAAGCCGCCGCGGGGCGTCCGCTTCGTTCCCGGAGCAGCAGGCGTCGGCGCGGTCGCGTCGACGCCGAGCCACGGCGCGATCAGCGTGAGCTTCTCGATCAGCGTGTGTGCCGCGTCGCGCTCGACCACGGCATGGTCGAGCAGCTGGCGCTTCCAGCCGACCCGAACGGCAGCGCCCGCTGCCGCGCGCCAGCGTTGCGGCCACCGCGCGTCCGGATCGACCCGCTGCAGCGGCACCAGACCGCTGCGCTGCCGCGCGGTGACCCAGCCGTAGAGGTGCGCCCGGTCGCTGCCCCGGGTGATCAACGCCAGGTCGTAGCGCCGCCACTGCGTCCGCAACAACCAGCGCGCCTGGTCGGCGCGGCGTCCGGCCGGCACCTCGATGCAATGGTCCAGGTCCGGATTGCCGGCGAGCATGCCGAGCGTTCCCGGCAGGCCGAGCAAGTCGATCGTCGCCCGCGGCCAGCGCTGGCGCGCGGCGTGGACCAGCGGCGTGGTCAGCAGCACGTCGCCGATCTGCTGCGTTGCGATGACGATGATCCGCTCGAAGTCGGCGTCGACTCTCATGGTGACCGCTCCGCCGCCGCATGGCCGGCGCCGGTCGTCCGGCGGCGAGCATCCAGCAGGAGGTGCGACGCAGCGGCGAGGCAAGGTTTCATCGGCGGCAATCATAGACAGCGGCCCCCGCCCGATAGCATCGACCGCCATGCACCCCGCCCCCGCAAACCGCGTCGAGCCCTCGTGCGAGCCGCCAGCGTCCGCCGATGCCATGCCCGACGCTGCCTCGGCAGCGCCCGCCCCGGCCGGCACGGCCGAAAACGCAGCCGGCGTCGCAGACGCTGCCGCAATCCCGCAGCGCACCGCGGAGTCCGTCGTCGCCCCGCCGACAGCGCCAGATACAGCCAGCCAGCCGCTGGTTTCCATGCTGCTGATCGCCTATCGCCAGCCGGCAACCGTCGGCGAGGCGATCGCCGGCGCGCTGGCGCAGACCTACTCGCCGCTCGAGATCGTGATTTCCGACGACGCTTCGGACGACAGCACCTGGGCGGCGATCGAAGCGGCGGTCGCCGGCTACGCCGGTCCGCACCGGCTGCGGCTGAACCGCAATCCGGTCAACCTCGGCATCGGTGCGCACCTCGCGAAGCTGGCGTCGCTGGCGCAGGGCGAGTTGCTGTTCGTCGCCGCCGGCGACGACGTCTCGCTGCCGACACGCTGCGAGCGCGTGGTCGCGAGCTGGATGGCGTCGGGCAAGCGGCTCGACCTGATCGCCAGCGCGCTGGTCGACATCGACGCCGACGGCACGCCGCGCGAACGCATCGTGCCGAGCGACCTCTCGACCTACCGCGATGCCACCGACTGGCTGGCCCGGCCGCCGCATGTCGTCGGCGCGGCGCAGGCCTGGACGCGGCGCCTGCTCGACCGCTTCGGGCCGCTGCCGCCCGGCGTCGTCGCCGAGGACCTGTTAATGGTGTTTCGCGCCATCTGCAGCGGCGGCGCGGTCACGCTCGACGAAGCGCTGGTGCACTACCGGCGCGGGGGACTGTCACGGCGGCGCCGCGTCTTCAGCGCCGCCGACGACGCCGCCCGGCTGCTGCGCAACAGCCAGCATGCGATCGTCGAGTACGAGCAGCTGCTCGCGGACGGCCGCGTCGCGGGCCAGCTCGACGCCATTGGCCCGGCGATCGAAGCACGGCTGGCGCGCGAACGGCTGGTTCGCGACATGCTGGGTGATCCGCCAGCGACCGGGCGCTGGCGCCGCCTGGCCGCGGCGCGTGCGGTGGCGGTCGGCTTTCGCCTGCGGCTGCTCGTTCACGCCGGCGCGCCGTGGCTGCTGGCGCCGTGGTTCGCCCTCAAGCGCCGGCTGGCGCGCAGCGATTGAGGCGGGCCATCAGCCCGGCCGACGGCGCGAGAGCGGTTTCAACCGAAGCGCCGACGCCACCGCCCCTTGCGCAGGGCCCAGCGCAGCCGGACGTCCGCCGCCGGATCGGGGTCGATCAGGACGCCACCGGGCGGCAGCGGCTGACCACGCCGCAGGTAGTAGCGGTCGAAGGTCGACTGCGTCAGCCCCCATTTGCCGAGGAACTGCCGACGGCCGTCGTTCTTCACCACCTTGCCGGTCGACTTGCACTGGAAGTGGTAGACCAGCGAATCGCCGACGCCGACGAAGCGCCGACAGCCGGCATGCCAGAGCTTCATCGAGAAGTCGTTGTCGCTGCTCATGCCCGGCGACAGCTCGCTGCTGTAGCCACCGACGCGGAACCACCAGTCGCGATGCACCAGCGTCGGCGGCCAGGTCGCACCCGACCAGTCGCTGCGGGCCAGCGACGGCGCGGCGCGCAGCAGGTCGGCCTCGCGGAAGGTCTCGACGCTGTCGCCGAAGTCGGCGTGGACGACGCACGGATTGCCGCTCGCCCGCGGCTCGACCATCGTTGCGGACAGCATGAAGAGCCGCGTCGGCATCGCTTCGGCGCGCTCGAGCAGCAGCCGGTCCCAGCCCGGCAGCACGACCATGTCGTCGTTCAGGTAGACGAACCACTCGCCACGCGCGTGCATCGCCGCCTCGTTGACTGCCAGGCAGATACCGACGTTGCCTGGCGAGGCGGTGTGCTCGATGCCCTCGGCGCGCAGCCAGTCGAGCGTGCCGTCGCTGCCGTCGTTGACGTGGACCACGATCTGCTGCGCCACCTGGGCCTGACGGCGCAGGCTGTCGATGCACAGCCGCAGGTAGGCGAGGTTGTTCCAGCTCGGGATCAGGATCGACAGGCGCGGCGCGGCGCCGGCCCGGTCGCCGGCCGGCTCGGGTTCAGAAGCCTGGGCTGGGTGGTTCATGTCGTCGCGGGCGAGTGGGTCGTCATCGGCGCTGCCGATTGGAACACCGCTGCTGGCCTACGATCCCGGCCCGCGACGGCGAAGACATCGCCATCGCCATCGCCCGACTCCCTGAAGCATCAACCCCGGAAGCACTGCGATGCCGTCCGCTGACACCACCACCGCGCACGACCGTCACCTCGATCTCGGCTGCGGCACAGTGCCGCGCAATCCCTACGGCCGGCGCGCGCTCTACGGCGTCGACCTGCGACCGCTCGAATCCTCGGCCGACGTCGTCTTCGCCGCGGCAAACCTCGCGTTCGAGCCGATTCCGTTCGCCGACGATCACTTCGGCTCGGTCTCGGCTTTCGACTTCATCGAACACATGCCACGGGTGCTCAATGGCGCCACGCCCCAGACGACGGTCTTCCCGTTCGTGCGGCTGATGGACGAGGTCTGGCGGGTGCTCGCCGACGGCGGCCTGTTCTACGCACTGACGCCCTGCTTTCCGGCACTCGAGGCCTTCACCGATCCGACCCACGTCAACGTCATCACCGAGCGCACGCACGGGTACTTCTGCGGCGAGTCGCCGCTGGCGCGGATGTACGGCTTCACCGGCCGCTTCACGGCGCGCCGCGCGCAGTGGGTGATCCCCGAGCATTCCCAGACCGTGACGGCGCCGACCTGGAAGCAGGCATGGGACCGCCGCCGGCGCGAGCGCCACGGCAAGCTGGCGTATTTCCTGTGGGAGCTGCAGGCGGTCAAGCAGGCAACGCCGTGAGTCCGGCGCAGCCCCGCATCAGCCTGCTGCTGCTGGCCTGTAACCAGCAGTCGACCGCCCGTGCCGCAGCGCTGAGCTGCCTGGCGCAGGACTGCGAACCGCTCGAGATCGTGCTCTCCGACGACGCCTCGACCGATGCCACCTTTGCCGAACTGCAGGCCGCCGCCGCCGACTACCGCGGGCCTCACCGGGTGCGCACCCGACGCAACGAGGTCAACCTGGGCATCGGTGCGCACTACAACCGGCTGATTGCCGAGACCCGCGGCGCGCTGCTGGTGACCGCCGCAGGCGACGACATCTCACTGCCGCAACGGGTGCGGCGCCTGGCCGAGACCTGGGACGCGAGCGGCGGCCGCCTCGACCTGATCGCCAGCCATTTCCTCGACATGGACGCCGACGGCACGCTCGGTGCCGAAGTCCGCACCGACGACCTGGCGCAGGTCACGATCGAAAGCTGGTGCCGGCAGCGGCCCTACACCGTCGGCGCGACACACGCCTTCACGCGGCGGTCGATGGAGCGCTTCGGTCCGTTCCTCGACGACCTCTGGTACGAGGACATCGTCATTGGCTTGCGGGCGATCCTCGGCGGCGGCGCGGCCACCGTGCCGGAGCCCCTGGTCCACTACCGGCGTGGCGGCAGCTCGCGCTGGCCGAGCACGCACCGCGGCGAGCAGTTGGTCCACTGGGTGCGCACGCAGAACCGGCGGGTGCTCGCGGAGATCCGCCAGCACGTCCAGGATGCGCGGCTTGGCGGCGTCGAAGGCCCGGTCGCCGCGTCGCTGGCGCGGACCTGGGCTTGCGAGCGCTGCCTGGACGCGATCCTCAGTGCGACGGGCGTCGCCGAGCGCTGGCGCGCGGTCCGCAGCGCGCCGGGGTTGCCGCTGGGCTGGCGGCTGCGCAAGTTCCTGACCTTCACTTTCCCCGAGCAGGCGGCACGAATCAAGCGCACGAAGGCGCGGCTGCGCGGGCGCTGAAGCGTCACGCCGACCCAGAGCCCGACAGGCTCCTAGACCAGCACGATGTCGTACTGCTCGGGCGAGCTGGTGGGCTCCGCCTGCAGCGAGATCGGCTTGCCGATGAAATCGCTGAGCGCCGCAAGATGCTGGCTTTCCTCGTCGACCAGCATTTCGACCACGCTGGCGTGGGCAAGGATGCGGAACTCCTTCGGGCTGAACTGCCGCGCCTCGCGAAGGATCTCGCGCAGGATGTCGTAGCAGACGCTGCGCGGCGTCTTCACCTCGCCGCGGCCGCTGCAGGTCGGGCACGGCTCGCACAGCATGTGCGCCAGCGACTCGCGCGTGCGCTTGCGCGTCAGCTCGACCAGCCCGAGCTGGGTGAAGCCGCTGATCGACACCTTGGTACGGTCGCGCGAAAGCTGCTTGCGCAGTTCGACCAGCACGGCGCTCTGGTGGTCGTCGCGACTCATGTCGATGAAGTCGACGATGATGATTCCGCCGAGGTTGCGCAGCCGCAGCTGACGGGCGATCGCCTGCGTGGCCTCGAGGTTGGTCTTGAAGATCGTCTCGTCGAAATTGCGCGCGCCGACATAGCCGCCGGTGTTGACGTCGATCGTCGTCAGGGCTTCGGTCTGGTCGATGATCAGGTAGCCACCGGACTTCAGGTCGACGCGCCGGTTCAGGGCGCGGGCAATTTCCTCGTCGACGTTGCACAGGTCGAAGATCGGTCTTTCGCCGCGGTAGTGCTCGAGCTTGCCGACCGATGACGGCGTGAAGGTCTGGCCGAACGCCTTCAACGCCTGGTACTGCTCGCCCGAGTCGATGCGGATCGCATGGGTCGCATCGGTCGTCATGTCGCGCAGCACGCGCTGCAGCAGGCTCAGGTCCTGGTGCAGCAGCGTCCCCGGCGGCGACTTGAAGCTGCGCTCGCGAACCCCTGCCCAGGTCTTGCGAAGGTAGGCGATGTCGTCCGCCAGCTCGGCGTCGGTGGCGTCTTCGGCGTTGGTGCGCAGGATGAAGCCGCCGCGCGAATGCACCGGAACATCGCCTGCGGCACTGCTGCCCCCGTTGGCGACACTGCCGTCGGCGGCTTGCGGTCGGTCGCCCCGATCGGCTTCGGTGGCGACTGCCGCCTGGACCAGCGCATTCATGCGCAGGCGCAGCTGCTCGCGCAACTCGTGCGGGCCGATCTTCTGCGAGATGCCGATGTGATCGTCCTGCGGCAGGAAGACCAGCAGCCGGCCGGCGATGCTGATCTGCGTTGACAGCCGCGCACCCTTGGTTCCGATCGGGTCCTTGATGACCTGCACGGTGAGCGTCTGCCCCTCGAAAATCAGCCGCTCGATCGGCAGCGGCGGCGCGGCGCCGGCGTCGGGGCGCGCATGAGGCGTGCCGTGGGCCACCAGGTCGGCCACATGCAGGAAGGCGGCGCGCTCGAGCCCGATGTCGATGAACGCCGACTGCATGCCGGGAAGCACCCGCACCACCCGCCCGGCGTAGATGTTGCCGACCCAGCCCCGCTCGAGCGTGCGCTCGAGATGCAGCTCCTGAACCGATCCGTTTTCCACCACCGCGACGCGCGTCTCCTGCGGCGCCCAGTTGATCAAGATGTCCTGCATGGCAGGATGGTATTCGAGGCGCCTGGCCGCCCCGTCCGAGTGCAGCGCCTGCCCGGGGTGATCAGACGTCGATGCCTGCGTCGCGAAGAAGCAGCGCCGTCTCGTGCAAGGGCAGTCCCATGATCCCGGAGAAACTGCCTTCGATGTGCTCGATCCAGGCGGCTGCGGCGCCCTGGACCGCGTAGCCGCCGGCCTTGCCGAAGGGTTCGCCGCCGGCGACGTAGCGCTCGATCTGCTGCGCCGTCAACCGCGCGAAGCGGACGGTCGAAACGTTCAGCGCCAGCGCCGGCGGGCGATCCGGCAGGCCGAGCGTCACCGCCGTCAGCACGCGGTGGCTGCGCCCCGAGAGCCGCGCCAGCATGGCCGTCGCCGCCGCGGCGTCGGCCGGCTTGCCGACGACCTCGTCGTCGATCGCGACGGTCGTATCGGCGCAGAGGATCGGCGCATGCGGCAGCGCGCGGGCGCGCCAGCGCTCGACCGCGGCCGTGCTTTTGAGCAGGGTGACGCGCTGGACGTAATCCACAGCAGCCTCGCCGGGCTGCAGCGCCTCGAGCGCCTCCGCGTCCTCGTCGGCGCCGGCCAGCAGCAGCTCGTGGCCGACACCGATCTGCGCCAGCAGCTGCGCCCGTCGCGGGCTTTGCGAGGCGAGGTAGACGAAAGCGCGCGGGTTCACGGCATCCCTTTCAACCCGCATGCCCGGCTGTGCAGCGCAAGCCCCGTGCAGCGCCCCGGTGCCGGTCGAGGTGCGTCATTCACGGTGATAGGGATGGCCGATCGTCACCGTCCAGGCGCGGTACAGCGCCTCGACGAGCAGCACCCGCGCAAGCGCATGCGGCAAGGTCAGGTCGGAAAGCCGCAGCGACTCGTCGGCGCCGTCGCGCAGCGTCGGCAGCAGGCCGTCCGGACCGCCGATCAGCAGCGCCGCATCGCGCCCGTCGGCCATCCACAGCTGCAGCCGCTGCGCCAGCTGCAGCGTGGTGCAGCGGCTGCCGCGCTCGTCGAGGGCGATGCGGCGCGCCCCCTTGGGCACGGCCGCCTGCAGGCGCTCGGCTTCGGCGGCCATGGTCTGCTCGGCCGTCCGTGCGCTGCGCGGCTCGGCCTTGACGGCCTTCAACTCGAAGTGCAGTTCGGGCGGAAAGCGCCGGGCGAACTCGGCCACCGCCGCATCGGCCCACGCCGGCTGGCGCTGCCCGACTGCCGCGACGACCAGCCTCACGCCTTGCGCGCAACCTTGGTCGCTGCCACCTTGCGGGCGCTGGCCTTGCGGGTTGCCGGCGTCGTCATCGCGCCCGATCGAGGTGCGGCGGCCGACGGCGCTGCCGACTTGCCGACCTTGACGCCAACCGTGCGCGTCGGCGCCGCGCGTGGCGCCGACGCGCCACGAACGGCCACCTTGCGGCCGGCGGTGCCCGCAGCCGGCTGCGCCGACTTGGCAGCGCGCTTGCGCACCACCTTCTTCGCCACGGGCTCCACGGCTGCCACGGCGGATGGCCTTGCGGCCTTGCGGGATGCCTTGGCCACCGGTGGCACCGCTGCAGGCGTTGCCGGCCTTGCCGTCTTGCGTGGCCGCTTCGCGGCCGGCTGCAGTGCCTCGGCATGGGCCGGCGAAAGTCGCGCCGCATCGAGCTTGCGCGACGACGCGGACGCGGTTTTTGCGGCCTTGCGGGAAGGCTTGGCCTGCGGTGCGGCTTCTTCGGCGCGGACCAGCGAGCGCGGCGTGGTGTCGAGCTTCAGCCGCACCGGCTTCTCACCCCAGATTTCCTCGAGGTGGTAGTACTCGCGGATCGTCGGTTGCATCACGTGGACCACCGCCGCGCCGCAGTCGACGATGATCCATTCGCCGTTCTCCTCGCCTTCGGTGCGCATCACCGAGAAGCCCTTGGCGCGGACGGCATCACGCACGCTTGCCGCCAGCGCCTTGGTCTGACGGTTGCTGGTGCCGGAGGCGATGATGACCCGTTCGAACAACGCCGACAGGTGCTCGGTGTTGAAGACCACGATGTTCTGCGCCTTGACGTCTTCCAGACCGTCGACGATGGTGCGTTGCAGCTTGCGAATGTCCATTCAGCTCCCGATGCCGCCCCCGGGAAGGTAGAGGCGATTCGATTCAATATAGCGCGCGACCGCAGCCGGCACCAGGTCGTCGATGGGCAGGCCGGATGCCAGGCGCCGGCGGACCTCGGTCGACGAGACCTCCATCGGCGGCAGCGCCAGCCGCAGGCAGGGAAACGCCGCGACCTCGGCGTCGACCGGCCGCTCGCCCGGACGACCGGCCACGGCCAGCTGCACCCGCGCCAGCAGTTCGCGCCACCCGACCCAGCGGTGTAGGTCGGCGTACTGGTCCTCGCCGATGATCAGCAGCCAGTCGGCAGCGGTGCCCGCAGGCTCGGCGGCCTGCAGCTGGCACACCGTGTCGAGCGTGTAGCTGGGGCCGGTGCGCTCGAGTTCGCAGCGCTCCAGCCGGAAGCGCGGCTCCGCGTCGATCGCCAGCGCCACCATTGCCGCGCGGTGCTGCGCCGAGGTCGGATTCGAGACCTTGTGCCAGGCCATGCCGGTCGGCACCCAGCGCAACTCGTCGAGCGCCAGCTGGCGCAGGGCAAGCTGCGCCAGCGCCACATGCGCCCGGTGCGGCGGATCGAAGCTGCCGCCGAACAAGCCGATCCGTCGCCTCACCGGCGTGCCGTGCCCAGTCTCACGCGATGACGATCTGCAGCGGCGTCCAGTCGGCCCAGTCGCGCGGCCGCAGGAACTCGCTGTAAAGCCGCGCTTCTTCGCTGCCGGGCTCGGGCTGCCAGTCGTAGCGCCAGGCGGCTCGCGGCGGCATCGACATCAGGATGCTCTCGGTGCGGCCGCCCGACTGCAGTCCGAACAGCGTGCCGCGGTCCCAGACCAGATTGAATTCGACATAGCGGCCGCGGCGCAGCGCCTGGAAGTCGCGCTCGCGGTCGCCGTAGCTCAAGCCGCGCCGGCGCGCGACGATCGGCAGCCAGGCGTCGAGGAGCGCGTCGCCGACCGCACGGATGACGGCAAAGCCACCGTCGAAGCCCAGCTCGGCGAGGTCGTCGAAAAAGATGCCGCCGATGCCGCGCGGCTCGCCGCGGTGCGGCAGGCGGAAGTATTCGTCGCACCAGGTCTTGTACTGGCCGTAGCGGTCGGCGCCGAAGGGCGCCAGCGCCTGCCGGGCAACCTGGTGGAAGTGGCAGGCGTCTTCCTCGAAACCATAGCTCGGCGTCAGATCCATGCCGCCGCCGAACCAGACCGCCGCCTCGCCATCGGGTGCGCGTGCCGCGAGCATCCGCACGTTCATGTGCACCGTCGGCACGTACGGATTGCGTGGATGGAAGACCAGCGAGACGCCGAGCGCCTCGAAAGCCGCGCCGGCAAGCTCCGGCCGGTGCTGCGTCGCCGAAGGCGGCAGCGCGCTGCCAAGCACATGCGAGAAGTTGCAGCCGCCGCGCTCGATCAACGCGCCGCCCTCGAGCACCTGCGTCACGCCGTCGCCTGCCAGGCGGCCGCCGGGCTCGCGCGTCCAGGCATCGCGCAAAAAGCTGCCGCCGTCCTCGACCTCGACGGCGGCAACGATCCGCCGCTGCAGGCCGAGCAGGTAATCGCGAACGGCGCCGGTGTCCAACGGTGCTGCGGCTATCGCTTGATCGCCCGGCGACCGATGTCGCGCCGGTACTGGGCGCCTTCGAACCGGATGCCCTGCAGCACGTCGTAGGCGCGCTGCTGCGCCAGCTTGACCGAGTCGCCGAGAACCGTCACGCAGAGCACCCGCCCGCCGCTGATGACGAGCTGCGAGCCCGCCTGCGAAGTGCCCGCATGGAAGACCATCGCATCGGACTGCGCCGCCGGCAGGCCGCCGATCGCCGCGCCGAGCCGTGGCGTCTGCGGGTAGCCCGGCGCCGCCATGACGACACCCAGGGCCACCCGCCGGTCCCACTGCAGTTCGACACGGTCGAGCGTGCCGTCGCTGGCGCTCATCAGCACATCGAACAGATCGCTCTTCAGCCGCAGCAGGATCGGCTGGGTTTCGGGATCGCCCAGCCGACAGTTGAATTCGACCGTGCGCGGATGGCCCTGCGCGTCGATCATCAGCCCGGCATAGAGAAAGCCGCTGTAGGGCACGCCGTCGCGCGCCATGCCGTGGATCGTCGGCAGGATGATCTCCTGCATCACCCGCGCATGGACGTTCGGCGTGACCACCGGCGCTGGCGAGTAGGCACCCATGCCGCCAGTATTCGGGCCGAGGTCGTCGTCGAGCAGGCGCTTGTGGTCCTGGCTGGTGGCCAGCGAGACGACCGTCTTGCCGTCGCACAGCACGATGAAGCTGGCCTCCTCGCCTTCGAGGAACGATTCGATCACCACCCGCGGCTCGGCGTCGCCTTCCGCACCGGCGTTGTGGCGCACGCCCAGGCGGTTGGCTGCCGGATCGGCGGCGAGCATGGTGTCGATCGCCTCGTGCGCCTCGGCCAGGCTCATGGCAACAACCACGCCCTTGCCCGCCGCCAGGCCGTCGGCCTTGATGACGATCGGCGCCCCCTGGGCATCGACATGGGCATGCGCTGCGGCCGCGTCGGTGAACTCGGCGTACGCGGCGGTCGGGATGCCGTGCCGCTGCATGAACGCCTTGGCGTAGGCCTTCGAACTTTCCAGCCGCGCGGCGGCGCGTGTCGGGCCGACGATGCGCAGGCCACGCTCGCGAAAGATGTCGACGACGCCGGCGGCCAGCGCGGTCTCGGGCCCGACGACGGTGAGGCCGATCGATTGCGCCTCGGCAAAGTCGGCCAGCGCCTGGGGATCGGTGATTTCGAGGTTCTTCAGCCGCGGATCGGCAGCCGTTCCGCCATTGCCCGGGGCGACGAACACCGCGCGCACCTTCGGCGACTGGGCGATCTTCCAGGCCAGCGCATGCTCGCGCCCGCCGCCGCCGATCACCAGGACCTTCATCGCTGCACCCCGGCGCCGCGCGCAGGGCGCTCGCCTCGAACGCGCTGCCCAGTGCGCCTCACAGGGCGATCTCGGCGTTGTGGAACACCGCCTGCACGTCGTCGAGGTCTTCGATCACGTCGAGCAACTTCTGCATCCGCAGTGCGTCCTCGCCTTCGAGGGCGACCGTGTTCTCGGGCCGCCAGGTGACCTCGGCAACGTCGGGCGTCAGGCCGAGGGCGACGAGCGCGTCGCGCAGCGGCTCGAACTCGCCCGGCGCGCCGATCACCTCGATCGCACCGTCGTCGTCGGTGATCACGTCGTCGGCGCCGGCCTCGAGGGCGGCTTCCATGACCTTGTCCTCGTCGGCGCCGGGCGCGAACAGCAGCTGCGCGCAATGCCGGAACTGGAATGCCACCGAGCCTTCGGTGCCGAGATTGCCGCCGTGCTTGCTGAAGGCATGGCGCACTTCGGCCACCGTCCGCACCCGGTTGTCGGTCATGCAGTCGATCAGCACTGCCGCACCGCCGATGCCGTAACCCTCGTAGCGGATCTCCTCATAGCTCACGCCTTCGAGCGCGCCGGTCGCCTTGTCGACGTTCTTCTTGACGGTGTCGGCGGGCATGTTGGCCGCCCTCGCCTTCTCCATGGCGAGGCGCAGCCGCGGGTTCTCCTTCGGGTCGCCGCCGCCATGGCGCGCCGCGACGATGATCTCGCGGATGATCCGCGTCCAGACCTTGCCGCGCTTCTCGTCCTGCCGCCCCTTGCGGTGCTGGATATTGGCCCACTTGGAATGCCCGGCCATTGACGGCTCCTCGTCCGCCGCTGCAGGGCACGGGCGGCCCTGAGCGGCTGTCGTTCTTCGATAGACTGCAATTTTACGCAAGCACCCCGGAGCCCCGATGTACGAGCCGATCCTGGTTGCTCAGCGCGCGCCGGCAGCGTGTCACCTGCTGCCGGCACTGGTCAACCGCCATGGCCTGATCACCGGCGCCACCGGCACCGGCAAGACGATCACGCTGCAGGCGCTGGCGGAGCAGCTCAGCCGTATCGGCGTGCCGGTCTTCATGGCCGACGTCAAGGGCGACCTGACCGGCATCTCGCAGCCGGGACGCATCGAAGGCAAGCTGGCGGCGGCACTGGCCGACCGCGGCCTCACGGCGCCGACGCCGCACGCCAGCCCGACGACGCTGTGGGACGTGTTCGGCAAATCGGGCCACCCGGTGCGCGCCACCGTCAGCGACATGGGGCCGCTGCTCCTGGCCCGGATGCTCGGCCTGAACGACACCCAGCAGGGCGTGCTGCAGATGGTGTTCAAGATCGCCGACGACAACGGCCTGCTGCTGCTCGACCTGAAGGACCTGCGGGCCATGCTGCGCCATGTGGGCGAGAACGCATCGGAATTCACCACCCGCTACGGCAATGTCAGCGCCGCGAGCGTCGGCGCCATCCAGCGCGGCCTGCTCGAGATCGAGGCGCAGGGCGGTGACCGCTTCTTCGGCGAGCCGATGCTCGACATTGCCGACTTCATGCAGACGGTGCCCGTCGGTGGCGAGTCGCTCGGCGTGGTCAACATCCTCGCCGCCGACCAGCTGATGAACAGCCCGCGGCTCTACGCCACCTTCCTGCTGTGGATGCTGTCGGAGCTGTTCGAGCAGCTGCCCGAGGTCGGCGACCTGGAGAAGCCGAAACTCGTGTTCTTCTTCGACGAGGCGCACCTGCTGTTCAAGGACGCGCCCAAGGTACTGGTCGAGCGCATCGAACTGGTGGTGCGGCTGGTGCGCAGCAAGGGCGTCGGCGTCTGGTTCGTGACGCAGAACCCGCTCGACCTGCCCGACAGCGTGCTGGCGCAGCTCGGCAACCGGATTCAGCATGCGCTGCGCGCCTTCACACCGCGCGACCAGAAGGCAGTCAAGGCGGCGGCATCGACGATGCGCGCCAACCCGGGGCTCGACATCGAGACGGCAATCACCGAACTGGCGGTCGGCGAAGCGTTGATCAGCCTGCTCGATGAAAAGGGGCGGCCTTCGGTCACCGAGCGCGCCTATGTCGTGCCGCCCGGCAGCCGCATCGGCCCGATCGATGCGGCCGAGCGGCAGGCGCTGCTCGCCGCTTCGCTCGTCGCCGACGTTTACGAGAAGGCCGTGGACCGTGAATCAGCGTATGAGACGCTGGCCGGGCGGGCCCGCGGCAGCGCAGCCGCGGGCGAAGCTGGCGCGGAGAACCCACCGGGCGCCCTGGGCGGACCGGTTGCAGCGGCACCCGGTGGCGGCATCGTCGACGGGCTCAAGGACATGGTTTTCGGCAGCACCGGGCCGCGCGGCGGGCGCCGGGAGGGGTTGGCCGACACGCTCGTCAAATCGGCACTGCGCTCGATGGGCAGCAGCGTCGGCCGCGAGATCGTCCGCGGGGTGCTCGGCAGCCTGCTCGGCAGCGCAAGCGGCAGCCGCCGGCGTCGCTGAGGCAGCACAAGCGCCTTGCCAAGGCAGTGCGGGCGCCTGCTAGGAGCCTGTCGGGCTTTGGGTCGGGCTCGCGCCGGGGCGAGTCGCCCCCGCCCTTCGGGTTGGGCCGGAAAAGGGGCTGATCCGTCGTTGCAAATGCTCGCCGGGTGTCCAACCCGGCTGCGCTTTGCGCCTAAGCTGAGCCCCTTTTCCGGCCCAACGCGGGCCCGACCCAAAGCCCGACAGGCTCCTAGGGCGACCCGAACAGCCGCCGGTCGGGGACCGACGTCACCCGTGCGACCGCCGGGAGGCGGTTGACGATCCGCTGGGCGTAGTAACCGTACGGCGTATCGGGCTCGAGTGCGGCAATCGCCAGGTTGGCGAGCGGTTGTGCCAATGGCACGTAGTAGCTTCCCGGAGCGACGTCGAGGGCGCCAGGGACCAGTGTCGCCCGCGGTGTCGGACGGCTCTGGGAGATGCCAGCGGCGGCGTCGACCCCGCTGCGGTCCGCCTCGCGGTACTTCTCGCCCGTCATCTGCCCGGCCTCCGTCACCTGCATCACGTTGAGCCCCAACTCGCGCAGGCCTTGCACGGCTTCGGTCTGTTCGGCAGCGATCCAGTAGCCGCAGGGCCGTGCCCGCCTCACGCCCGGTTGCAGGGCCAGCGCCGAGTCCCAGGACACGGCCACCGATCGATCGGCGCCGGTCGACGGGTCGAGCATCGTCAGCGAGTACTCGCTCGGCGTCGTCCGGGCGTCGAGCAGCGTGCGGCCGCGGCAGGCCTGCCCTGCAACCTCGCCGTCGAGGTACTGCCGCAGCTTGACCAGATCCGGCGCGCGCGCCGCAGCGCTGTTCAGCACGCTGCCCGCTGCCACCACCTGCGCATGCACCCGGCGCAGCAGATGGCTGCGCCCGAGGTCGCCGCCCCGGCTTTCGACGAGCAGACCGACCGCGTTCCTCAAGCCACCGATGTTGCGCAGCGAATCAGGCCGCGGGCTGCCCATCGCCAGGCGCCGCTCGTCGGCACTGCCCGCCGGACGGTGGTGCCATTCGGTGCTCAGCTGCTCGCGCCCGAGCGCGGCAACCAGCGGTTCGCGAAACCACTCTTCGGCGGCTCGGGTCAGGAACTCCGGCAGGTTCCCTGTCATCGCGGTTTGCAGCTGGACGTCCACGCGCGGCACGGCACCGAAACGCTCGACGAAGCGCCCGCTCACCGGGTATTCCTCGAAGTCGACGATGACCATCGCCTTGTAGTTGCGCACCAGCTGCGCGATGGCCCGCGCCTCGGGCGTCCTCAGCAGCAGATGGTCCGACCCGATGTCGATTGCGCCCGGATCGACGGCCGGTCGGCGCAGTGCGCCGTCGGCATCGAGCCGCGGCACGAGCACGACGTTGATGCGGTCGAGCACCGACTGCAGCGGACCCCGGGCGAGTTGCTCGGCAACCACCAGCAAAGCTTCGGCAGCGGCGGGCGCGTCGCCTCGCTGCTGGCCGACGAGGATGACCGTTGGCCGCCGGTCGGCGAGCACATGGTCGAGCGCCGCGTCGCGGCTTCGCGTGTAGAGCAGCCCCTCGATCGGCGTGCCGGCACGCGACACGCCGATTGCCAGCAGGCGCACGTAAAGCCCGCCAGGCGCCGGGCCACCGTCGCGAACCCATCCGCGCAAGACGGATTGCAGTTCCGCAGCGCTGGTGAAGTCACTGCGACCGGCGGCCAATGCCGGCGTCGCGTAGCCGGTCGACGGCTCCGGAAAGCGTGCGGCGACCTGAGCACCGTAGGGGATGACGGCACCGTCGGCAGTGGTCGTCGGGGCCCCGGGTGGAGAAACTTGCACCGCCTGCGGCAGCGCGGGCGCGACCGTTGGCGTCGATGCAGAGGCGCTCGCCTTGGCCGCGGCAGGCGTCGCGGGAATCGCAGGCGAGGCGCGCAACGGTTGCGGCAGAGCGACGGCTGATTGCGCCGGCGTTGAGGCAGGCACCGGCTGCACCCGGACTGGAGCCGCAGGAGGCATCACGGGTGGTCGCACGCGCGAAACCAGCGGCGGCGATGCCGGTCGGTCCGGCTCGAGCGGCGCGAGGACGCGGCGCGTGCCGCCGAGTGGCACCTGCGTGCAGCCGAGCGTCGCCGCGAGCACCGCCACAACGGGAAGCCAGCGGACGGCTGCCGTCGACAGGGTGGAGCCGCACAGGGGCAGAAAAACGGTCGGGCGCATCGGGGATGATCGGGTGGCGGAGCCCGCTGAATATAGCGGTGGCCATCGAACCGTCCACCGTCGACCCCCTATGGAACCGTACCGAACGCTCGCGCGACACGAAGCTCGACACCCGACCGGCGTCAGAGGCTCCGTCCACAACGTGGAAACACGAGCCGCCTGACACGGTTCACCAGAGGCAGCGGCTGGCGCAATCCCGAAATCACCGCCCGCCGGCGGAGCGTGGAAGACTCGGTCCCACCTGCTGCCGCTCTCCGGTTCGCAAGCAGATCAGCCGCAACGCCCCGGCGAACCCGAGGCGGCGCCAATCCTTGGAACGGAGTCGCGAATCAGCCGCGGTGACTGCCTAACCCCGTCCTGCGACCGACCACACCCGGTCAGTGGTGGCGACGATGCCCGTCCCAGTTGCCACGATACGAGGTGCCGTACTCGTCGCGACGCTGCTGCCAGTAACCGCGACCATTGCCATACCCATTCCAGTTTCCGTGACCACCGCCGTAGACCACGACCGGCGATGGACGATAGACCACCGGCGGTGCCGCGTAGACCGGCGCCGGGCGATAGACGACTTGGGGCGGTACGTACACGGGTGACGGCTGGTAGTACACGGGCGCCGGCTGCTGGTAGACCGGCGCCGGGGCGTAGTAGACAGGGGGTGCCGTCTGATAGACCGGTCCGTTGGAGATCACCGTCGCGACCGGCGGCGCCTGAATACCCACCGACCAGTAGACATTGGCGGCGTGCGCGCTTGCGGCGCCGAGCGTGGCGGCGACCGCGGCCACGGCTGCAATCCCGTTCTTCATCGATCTCATCATTTTCTCCTCGAGAAACACTGCACGAAGTGTCCTCGAATCAACGCTTCGGGCGGTACGGTTCGTTGACGTCAGGGGTTTTAAATTGGGTAAAGATTCGTTATACGAGTCGCACCCCGGTGCTGCAGGGGCGGCCGATAAAATCGGCTCGACCTCTCCAGCGCGATGCAAGCCGTCGCCCCGCCATGAATTCGCCGCCCTCGTCCGCGCCTGCGGAGCCCGCCAAGCCCAGCAACTTCCTGCGCCACATCATCGAGCGCGATTTGGCAAGCGGCACTTACGCCGGCCGGCACTTCGGCGGCTCGCCGGGCGATGCGGCGCACCATGCCCGCGGCCCGCTCGACCCGGCACGCATCCGCACGCGCTTTCCGCCCGAGCCGAACGGCTATCTGCATATCGGCCATGCCAAGAGCATCTGCCTGAACTTCGGGCTGGCGCGCGAGTACGGCGGCGTCTGCCACATGCGCTTCGACGACACCAATCCGGAGGCCGAGGAGCAGGCGTACGTCGAAAGCATTCTCGACGCGGTGAAATGGCTCGGCTTCGACTGGGAGACACCCGACCCGGAGCAACCCGGCGCAGTGCGCAGCCATCTCTATTACGCGAGCAGCTACTTCGACTTCATGTTCAGCGCCGCCGAGGCGCTGATCGTTGCGGGCCATGCCTACGTCGACGAGCAAAGCGCCGAGGAGATGCGCCGCAACCGCGGTGACTTCGGCCACGCAGGCACCGACAGCCCATTCCGAAGCCGCAGCGCCGACGAGAACCTGGCGCGCTTTCGCGCGATGCGCGCCGGCGAGCTGGCCGACGGCGCTGCCGTGCTGCGCGCAAAAATCGACATGGCGTCGCCGAACATCAACCTGCGCGACCCGACGCTCTACCGCATCAAGCGGGCGACGCACCATGCCACCGGCGACGCCTGGTGCATCTACCCGATGTACACCTTCGCGCATCCGATCGAGGATGCGCTCGAAGGCATCACCCACAGCATCTGCACGCTCGAATTCGAGGACCAGCGGCCTTTCTACGACTGGCTGCTGCAGCGCCTGGCCGAGGCCGGCCTGCTGGCGCCGCCGCTGCCGCGGCAGCACGAGTTCGCGCGGCTCAACGTGACGCACGTGGTGACCAGCAAGCGCAAGCTGCGCCAGCTGGTCGAGGACGGCATCGTCGACGGCTGGGACGACCCGCGCATGCCGACGATCGCCGGCCTGCGCCGCCGCGGCTACACCCCGGCGTCGCTGCAGCTCTTTGCCGAGCGCACCGGCGTCAGCAAGGCCGGTGGCTGGGTCGACTACGCATCGCTCGACGGCGCGCTGCGCGACGACCTCGATCCGGTCGCACCGCGTGCGATGGTGGTGCTCGACCCGCTGCGGCTGGTGCTGACCAACTGGGATGAGGTGATCGGCGCCGACCGCACCGAGCCGTGCCGTGCACCGCGGCATCCGGCGCATGCCGATCGGGGCGATCGCCAGTTCAGCCTGGGGCCGGTGCTGTGGATCGAGCGCGAGGATTTCATGGCCGTGCCGTCGAAAGGCTTCCACCGGCTGGCGCCGCCGCGGATCGACGGGGCCGGCGCGGCCGTCGCCGGCAGCCGGGTGCGGCTGCGCCACGGCTATGTCATCGAGTGCACCGGCATGCAGACCGGCGACGATGGCCGCGTCGTCGAGGTGCAGGCGCAGCTGGTTGCCGACACCAAGAGCGGCACGCCCGGCGCCGACCGCATCAAGGTCAAGGGCGCCATCGGCTGGGTCTGCGCGCACGAGGCGCTGCAGGCCGAGGTGCGGCTTTACGACCGGCTGTTCAACGACGAGCATCCGGATACCGACGGGAAGGGCCTGCTGGCGAGCCTGAACACACACAGCAAGCAGGTCGTGACCGGCGCGTGGGTCGAGCCGTCGCTGGCGAGCGCCGCGCCGGACGACAAGTTCCAGTTCGAGCGCCACGGGTATTTCGTCGCCGACCGCGTCGACCATCGGCCGGGACGGCTGGTCTTCAACCGGACGGCAACGCTGAAGGACAGCTGGGGCGCCGGCAAGTAGGCCGGGTCGAAGGAGTAAACGATGCGACACGCACTGATCGGCCTTTGCCTGAGCTCATTCCTCGCCGGCTGCGGCGCGCCGGTGCAGAACCCGGTCACCGGACGCAGCGAGCGCTCGGTGATGAGCCTGTCCGACGAGATCGCTGCCGGCCGCAAGGCGCACGAGCAGGTGCTGCGCGAGTACGGTGTCTATCGCGACCCGCGGCTGCAGGCGTATGTAGAGGAGATCGGCCAGCGGCTGGCGCGGCAATCGCACCGCAGCGACCTGCGCTGGACCTTCAGCCTGCTCGACAGCCCGGAGGTCAACGCCTTCGCAGCGCCCGGCGGCTATGTCTACGTCACCCGCGGCCTGATGGCGCACATGAACAGCGAGGCCGATCTCGCCGGCGTGATCGGCCACGAGATCGGCCATGTCACGGCGCGACACAGCGCCCAGCGGGCGACGCGCGAGCAAGGCGCCGGCTTGGGGGTGCTTGCCGCCAGCGTGCTCGGCATGGTGCTCGAAAGCCAGGGCCTCGCCGGCGCCGGCCAGCTGGCCGGCGAGCTGTCGCAGACCGCGGCCGCAGGTTACGTCGCCTCGTACTCGCGCGACCAGGAGCTGCAGGCCGACCGGCTGGGTGCCGAATACCTGGCGCGCAGCAACTACGATCCGCAGCACATGGTCGATGTCATTGCGGTGCTGCAGGCGCAGGAGCGCTTCGCGGCCGACGCGGCGCGCAGCGAGGGACGCAGTGCCCCGGCGCAGACGAGCTGGCTGTCGTCACATCCGACCAACGAGCGTCGGCTGCAGGACATCCGCCAGCATGCCGCGCAGCTTGCCGCCGCGTCGGGCCGGCGCGGGGCACCCGAGAACCGCAGCCGCTACCTGCAGGCGATCGACGGTCTGGCGTTTGGCGAGAGCCCCGAGCAAGGCCTGACCCGGGGCCAGAACTTCTATCACGAGCCGCTCGGCATCGGCCTTTCGGCGCCGCGCGGCTGGACGATCCGCAACTCGGCCGAATCCGTTGCCGTGCTCAACGCCGAGCGCGATGCCGGCCTGCTCGTCAAGGCGGTGCCGCCGCAGTCGGGCAGCCACGACGACATCCTGCGCAACCTGCTGAAGGCCGAGCAGGGCCGGGCCGAGCGCTTCAGCCTGAACGGGCTCGAGGCAACACGCTGGACCGGCTCAGGCCGTGATTCGCGCGGCCAGCTGCAGCGGCTGGACGCAACCCTCGTCACGGGGCCGACGCGGCAGGTCTTCGTCCTTCTGCCGGCGGGCCGCGACGACGCCGCGCTGCAACGCGCGCAACGCCCGCTGCAGGAGGCGATCGGCAGTTTCCGCCCACTGACGTCGGCCGACCGCATCGCGGCGAGGCCCTGGGTGCTGCGGACCGTTGCCTTTCCCCGTGGCGGCTTTGTCGAGCTGGCGCGCCAGTCGCCGCTGGAGCCTCGCCCCGATCCGCAGTTGCGGCTGATCAACGGTGTCTACCAGGGCGGTGCGGAACCGCGCCCGGGCGAGCTGGTGAAGAGCGTCGTCGCGCGCTGAAGGCGTCGGCCGTGGGCGCCCGGCGCTCAGTACTGGCCCATGAAGTCGCGCTTGCCGATCGGCACGCCGTTGTGGCGCAGGATCGAATAGGCGGTGGTGACATGGAACAGGAACTGCGGCAGGCCGTAGTGCAGCAGGTAGTCGCGGCCGGCGAAGCGCCGCTCGCGCGGCTTTCCGGCCTGGATCACGACCTCGCGCGCCTCGCTGCCCTCGAAGCCGTCAGCCGGCAAGCCGCCGATGAACGCCAGCGTGTCGGCAATGCGTCGCTGCAGGTCGTCGAAGCTGCGCTCCTCGTCGGGGACGCTCGGCACCTCGGCGCCCGCCAGGCGCGCGGCGATTCCCTTGGCGAAATCGCAGGCGATCTGCACCTGGCGCAGCAGCTGGAACTGGTCCGGGTAGAGCCGCGCCTGCAGCAGCGCATCGGGTTCGATCTTGTGCGTCTCGGCATGGGCTGCGGCCTTGCCGAGCAGGTCCCGCAGGGCGCCCAGCATCTGCTCGAGCATCGGCACCGAAGCGGCGTACATGAAATGGGTCATCAGCGTCTCCAGGGTTGTCGGGGCGCGTACCGCCCCGCAACCGGGCAGTATCGCCGTCCCGGCCGTGTCGAACCACATGCCGGTCGAGAGCCACGACGACGCCCGTGGCAGCTGCTAGAATGCCGCCTCTTCGCTGCCCGCAACCACTCGCGAGCAGCAGGACTTTTCCTCGATAGCTCAGTTGGTAGAGCGCCGGACTGTTAATCCGTAGGTCCCTGGTTCGAGCCCAGGTCGGGGAGCCAAGACAGCCAGATGAATTAGCCACCCAGTCGAGTCAGTCGGCCGGTGGCTCTTTCATTTCTGCTGCCGGTGCCTGGCTGGTGCCCGTTCTCGAGCGCCGCCTGTTCATAAACGCGTTTGACGAACGACACGTGCGAGCGCGCTTGATCGGGAGGTCCCAGCCCAGCTCGATCTGCCTGTGGCTGCCGTCGTCGCAGCCCACCCGCCGGCTGCAACCACCTTCCTGCGGAGGCCGCAGCCAGCCCTGCATGCACGGGCATACTCCGCATCCTTGTCCATGCCTGCATTCACCGCCGTCACGCAGCGGTTCGCGTCTCCCAGCCTGTTGTTGCTCGCCGGACTGGCGCTTTGCGCGGCCGCGGCGGTGCAGCATTTCTGGCTGGCACAGCTGATCAACCGGATGCCCGCTTCGGGGACCGACGAAGTCACTTTCCCGGCGACGATCCGCAGCCGCGAAACACCGACCGGTGAATGGACCACGACGACGATCTCGAGCCGCCGTGTCGATCGCACGCTGCTGGCGTCGGGCCGCCATGTGGTCATTCAAGGCGATCTGACCTGGACCAAGGATGACGGCACGCCGACATTCGAAAGCACCGGCATCTACGGCGTCGACAGGCACACCCGAAGGAACCTGCCGGGTTATGGCAACGTCGAGCGCACCGGCGCGTTTCTGTTCCCCCTGCATACCGAGCGGCGCGACCACGCCTACTGGGACCCCGTCTTCATCGGCCCGCGCTCGGCGAGCTTCGACCGGGACGAGACGATTTCGGGTTTGCCTGTCCTGAAGTTCCGCTTTGTCGCCCGCGAACTCGACGAGACCAGCGGCTTTCTCCACCTCCCGGACGTTCCCGAGCGCTACAACGCGCATTCCAACGGCGCCGGCTGGCTGTGGATCGAGCCGGTGTCGGGCATCGTCGTCGACTACGAGGAAACCGGCACCTCCTTTTTTGTCGATCCCAAGACGGGTCGGCGCATTGCAGACTTCTATCACTGGAGCGACCGCTACGACGGTGCGACGCGCGCCGCCAAGCTGAAGCAGGCGATCGACGCGCGGTCGCGAATCGTTGCGACGGAAACCGGCATACCCGCCGTCCTGCTGCTGCTCGGCGTGCCGTGCCTGCTGCTCGGCTGGCGGCAGCGGCCGGCGAAGGCGCACGGCCCAGGGGCGCAACCGGACCCTCGGCAATGAAGCACCGTTTGGGGCTGCAACAGCGGATCACGCTCGTGTTCGTGCTGTTTGCCGCGATGCTGGTCGCGGCGATCGGCTGGCTGGCCTACCGCAGCGGCAGTCAGTTCCTGCAGGGCGCGGTCACCTCCGAAGTGCTTTCGTCGGCCATCACCAAGCAGTCGGAAATCGACGACTGGATCGGTGGCGAAGTGTCGGCGCTCGAAGCGGCCGCTGCGTCTCCCGGGCTGCTGCGTTCGCTCGGCGAATTCGCGGCGGCAGCGCCCGGGTCCGAAGCCGCTCGGCAGGCACGCGAGCGCATCGCCGGCGAGCTGAACGCCTATCCGAAACACCACCTCATGGTGGCCATCCTCGATGCCGACAGCCGAAGCGTGCGCATCGCCACCGACCCGGCGCTGGACAACCACGACCTGGCCGGCGAGGCCTTCGCCGGCCAGGGGCAGGAAGCGACCTTCGTGCAAGGTGCCTACCTCTCGCCGCTGCTCGGTCAGCCGGTGATGGCGATCGCCACGCCGCTGAACTCGCCGACCGGCAAGCGGCTCGGAATCCTCGTCGGCGCCTTCGACCTTGCCGAACTCGGCAAGATCGTGCAGCGGCGCAGCGGTGTCTACCGCTCGGACGACGCCTACCTCATCAACAGCCGCGGCCAGATCGTCACCCAGCCGCGCTTCATGGCGGCAGGCGCGCTGTTGCAAACCCCCGTGCTGACCATCGCAACCGAGCGCTGCCTGCAGCGCAGCAGTGGGATGTTGACCGCCGGCGACTACCGTGACCAGCTGGCCATCATTGCCTACCGCTGGCTGCCGCAGCATCAGCTCTGCCTGGTGTCCAAGATCAGCGAAGCCGAAGCACTGGAACCGGCTCACGATCTCGGCTGGACGCTCGTCGCCCTTGGCGCGGTGCTGTTGCTGGCTGCGTCGGCCGTGGCGTCCGGGCTGACCCGCACGGTGACCCGCCCATTGCGCCAGCTGCAGGCGGGCGTCGCACGCTTCGGCCGCGGCGAGCTGACGGCGCGGCTGCCGGAGAACCTGTCCAGCGATGCCATCGGCCAGCTTGCGCGCGAATTCAACGCCATGGCCGATTCGATCGCCGCCAAGGAAGCGCAGCTGCGGGACAACGCCGTGCAGCTCGAGACCAAGGTCACCGAGCGGACCCGCGAGCTGCAGTCGAGCGAGGAGCGCACCCGGGCGATCGTCGCCCATGCGCACGACGCCTATCTCGCGGCCGATGAAAGCGGCACCGTCACCGACTGGAACCCGCAGGCCGAACAGGTCTTCGGATGGTCGGCAGCCGAAGCCATCGGACAGCCGTTGCATGCGCTGCTCATCCCGGAGCGATTGCGGGAAGCCCACCTGCGTGGTTTCGCGCGTTTTCTGGAGAAGGGCAAGGGCACGATCCTGAATCAGCGCCTCGAATTGCCTGCGCTGCACCGCGATGGCCGCGAGCTGCCGATCGAGCTGACGATTTCACCGATCACGGTCGACGGCGGCTTCATCTTCAGCGCCTTCCTGCGCGACATCAGCGAGCGAAAGCGGGTCGAACGCGAGCTGACCGAGCGCAACGGCAGCCTGGCCGAGGCACAACAACTGGCGCAACTCGGCAGCTGGGAATGGGACCTGGCGAGCGGCCATCTCACCTGGTCGGACGAAGTTTTCCGGATATTCGGCTGTGCGCCGGGCGACCACGAGCCGTCGATGGAGCGCTTCTGGCAGGTCGTCCACCCTGACGACCTCGAGCAGGCCCGAGCCGACCTGCACCGCGCAGTGGTCGAGCACGGCGCCACCGCCCTGACCTACCGGGCGGTGCGTCCGGACGGTGGCATCCGGACGGTGCATGTGCGCACCCGCGCAATCCCGGGCACCTCGGGCCAGACCGAGAAGGTCCTCGGCACGGTACAGGACATCACCGAGCGCAAGGAAGCCGAGCTGGCGCTGAACGCTGCGCGCGAGGCCGCCGAGGCGGCGAGCCGGGCAAAGAGCGAGTTCCTCGCCAACATGAGCCACGAGATTCGCACGCCGCTCAACGGCGTGCTCGGCACCGTGGGGCTGCTCATCGACAGTCCGCTCGACCCGGAACAGCGCGAAATCGCGCGGCTGGCGCACGCCAGTGGCGAAGCCCTGCTGACCTTGATCAACGACATCCTCGACTTCTCCAAGATCGAGGCCGGTCAGCTCACCTTCGAGTCGCTGCCCTTCGACCTGCTGCTCGTTGCCGAGGAGGTCACGAAGCTTGCGTCCGCGCATGCGTCGGGCAAGCCGCTCGAAGTCGTGATGCGTTACCTGCCCAGCGTGCCGCGCGCCCTGATCGGCGACCCCGGACGCATCCGCCAGGTGCTCACCAACCTGGCCGGCAATGCGGTCAAGTTCACCGAGCGCGGCCATGTGCTGATCGGCGTCGCCGTCGAGGCGCTCGACGAAGGCGGCGCGACGCTCTGCTTCAGCGTCGAAGACAGCGGCATCGGCATCGCCGCCGACAAGCTCGACCTGCTGTTCGAAAAGTTCACCCAAGCCGACGCCTCGACAACCCGGCGCTACGGCGGCACCGGGCTGGGCCTCGCGATCAGCCGGCAGCTGGTCGAGTTGATGGGTGGAACGATCGGTGCGACCAGCCGTCCTGGCCGGGGTTCGACCTTCTGGTTTCGCCTGACGCTGCCGCTTCAAATTGAAAGCGCGGAAGAGGCGCCTGGCTACGCCGACCTGAGCGGCGTGCGGGTGCTGGTTGCCGACGACAACCCGGTCAGTCGCCATGTCGTCGAAGAGCAGCTCGGCGGCTGGACCATGCGCGCCGCCAGCTGCGGGTCGGGCGACGAAGCGCTGCGCATGCTGCGCGAAGCGCACGCCGCCGGTGACCCGTTCCGCATCGCCATCGTCGACCAGTGGTTGCCCGGCCTCGACGCCGAGGGATTGGGCCGGGCGATCAAGGCGGATCCGCTGCTCGCGGCGACCGTGCTGGTCCTGCTGACGACGCTCGGCCGGCGAGGCGACGCGGTGCGACTGAAGGAGATCGGCTTCGCCTCGACCCTCGTGAAGCCCGTCGCGCAGTCGGAGCTGTACTCCGCACTGGTCGGCGTCTGGTCGGCGCAGGCCGGGCCGGGAACCAGCCGCCTGGTCACTGGCACCCGCATCGTCGACGGCGCCAGTCATCGCCGGCGCCGCCCGCGCTGCTATCCGGCGCAGGTGCTCGTCGCCGAGGACAACGCGACCAACCAGTTCGTCGCCCGGCTGATGCTGCGCAGCCTCGGCTGCACCGTCCATTTCGCAAGTGACGGCGCCGAGGCGCTGCGGATGATCGAGACGGGTCGCCACGACATCGTCTTCATGGACTGCGAGATGCCGGTGATGGACGGCTTCGAGGCGACGGCGAAGATTCGGGCCCGCGGCGACGCGAAGGCGCAGATTCCGATCGTCGCGCTGACCGCGCAGGCGATGCAGGGCGACCGCGAACGGTGTCTGCGCGCCGGGATGGACGACTACATCAGCAAGCCGGTGCAGCCCGAAGCCTTGGCGGCAGCGCTGCAGCGCTGGGTACCGGTCGACGAGGCCCGCTCGCTGGCCCTGCACGCCGAAGGGGTCGCGCTCGCATCGGCGGTTTCCGAGACGGGCACCAGCGGAGCATCTGCGCAGCCCCCGGCCAGCGAAGCCGCCGCCGCCAGCCACTCCGCCCTCGATCCGCTCGTCGTCGCCCGCCTGCGGGAACTCGCCGCCGCCACCGACCCGACGTTGCTGCACGAAATCTACGGCTCGTTCGTCAGCGAGGTTGCCGAGCGGATTGCCGAACTCGGCGCCCTGGTGCACGCCGGCGACACGGGCGCGCTGTGCAAGGTTGCCCATGCGGTCAAGGGCGCGAGCAGCAATGTGGGTGCGCAGCGCATGACGCCGATCGCCCTGGCCGTCGAAGCGTCGGCGTGTGGCGGATCGGTCGACGGCGTGGCTGCGTTGATCGTCGAGCTCGGCGCAGAATTCGCGGCTGCGCGCAGCGAAATCCGGCAGTTGGGGCTCGTCGACGCGCACGGGCCGATGGCCGGGTCGTGACAATCGCGCGCCGCATGGGCTGCCGGCACTGACGCGGTGCGGCGGCCCGAAGGCGGAAAAGGCACTTCGCCGGCCCCATGGCACCGGTAACCCACGAGAGCAGACTTTGAAGATACTGGTCGCCGAAGACGACACCGGCACGCGCCTCGTGCTGGTTGCCACCCTCAGGAAGCTCGGCCACGAGGTCATTGCCGTCTCCAATGGGCTGAAGGCATGGGAAGCCTGGCAGCAGGACGACTACGCGCTGCTGCTTTCCGACTGGTTGATGCCCGGACTCGACGGCCTCGAACTCTGCCGCCGCATCCGTGCCGACCCGCGCGTGCGCTACACCTACATCGTGCTGCTGACCGCGCTGGGTGGTAAATCGCGCTACATCGACGGCATCGATGCCGGTGCGGACGACCTGATCACGAAGCCCTTCGACGAGGACTTGCTCGACGCCCGGCTGCGCGTCGCCGAGCGCATTCTGGGTCTGCACGAGGCGTTGCTCCACCAGGCGGCGCACGACCGCCTGACGGGCCTGTGGAACCACGGCGCGATCCTCGACAGCCTGCAGCAGGATATGGATCGCTCGGCGCGCGAGGGCAGCCCGCTCGGCGTGATGATGGCCGACCTCGACCATTTCAAGCGGGTCAACGACAACCATGGTCATCCAACCGGCGACGAGGTGCTGAAGGAAGCAGCGCGCCGGATGAAAGTGGCGCTGCGTGCCTACGACCGCATCGGTCGCTACGGCGGCGAGGAGTTCCTGATCGTGGCGCCGGGCGCCGGACATGAACAGACGCTCGCCGTCGCGCAGCGGATCTGCAGCGGCATCGGGGGCATGCCGATGGCCACCCGCGCCGGCCCCCTGACCGTGACCGTGAGCGTCGGCGCAGCGTTCACGGAGGGGAGAAGCCCGACCAGCCCCGCGGCACTGATCGCCCGTGCCGACGCAGCGCTCTACCGCGCCAAGGTGGCGGGTCGCAACCGGATCGAGATGGCCGACTCGCTCGAGCCCCAGGGCTGAACCACCCGGTTCGCGCAGGCGCGACGATCAGCTGCCCGAAACGCGCCTGTGGCGGCTGGGGCAAGTGGTTTGCTGCAGCATGGCGGTATCCCCTTCCACCACCGCCTGCCCATGAAGATCATCGACATCCGCGAAGAAACCAAACCGATCAAGTCGGCGATCCGCAACGCCTACATCGACTTCTCGAAGATGACGCTGAGCCTGGTCGCCGTCGTCACCGACGTGGTGCGCGACGGCAGGCGGGTGGTGGGCTACGGCTTCAACTCGAACGGCCGCTACGGCCAGGGCGCGCTGATGCGCGAGCGCTTCATCCCGCGCCTGCTCGAAGCCGCGCCCGAAAGCCTGCTCGACGAATCGGGCGAGAACCTCGATCCACAGCGCATCTGGGCGACGATGATGAACAACGAGAAGCCCGGCGGCCACGGCGAGCGCTCGGTCGCCGTCGGCACGATCGACATGGCCGTCTGGGATGCGGTGGCCAAGATCGAGGGCAAGCCGCTCTTTCAGCTGCTGGCCGAGCGCCACGGCAACGGCACGCCGAACCGCAAGGTCTTCGTCTACGCCGCCGGCGGCTACTACTGGCCCGGGCAGGGGATCGAGGGGCTGGAGCGCGAGATGCGCAGCTACCTCGACCGCGGCTATTCGGTCGTCAAGAAGAAGATCGGCGGCGCCAGCCTGGCGGAGGACTGCAAGCGCATCGAAGCCGTGCTGCGCCTGCTCGGACCCGGCCAGCGGCTGGCCGTCGATGCCAACGGCCGCTTCGACCTGCAGACTGCGATCGAATACGCCAAGGCGCTGTCTGCCTACGACCTCTTCTGGTACGAGGAAGCCGGCGATCCGCTCGACTTCGCACTGCAGGCCGAACTCGCCAACCACTACGACAAGCCCATGGCGACCGGCGAGAACCTGTTCTCGATGCAGGACGCGCGCAACCTGATCCGCTACGGCGGCATGCGAGCCGACCGCGACTGGCTGCAGTTCGACTGCGCGCTGAGCTACGGCCTGGTCGAGTACCTGCGCACGCTCGACATGCTGAAGGAACACGGCTGGTCGCCGTCACGCTGCGTCCCGCACGGCGGCCACCAGATGTCGCTGGCGATTGCCGCCGGCCTCGGGCTCGGCGGCAACGAGTCCTATCCGGACCTTTTCCAGCCGTATGGCGGCTTCCCCGACGGCGTGAAGGTCGAGGACAGCTTCGTCACCCTGCCCGAGCTTCCCGGCATCGGCTTCGAAGGCAAGTCCGATCTCTACGCGGAAATGAAGGCGCTGGCGTCCTGAGGAGGTTGCGGGCGGGCGCGCGGACGCCCGCCGCTGCAGCCGTTCAGCGCAGCGCCCGGCGCAGGTCGAGCGTGAACGGGAAGTCCGGATTGCGCGATTCCTGCGGCACCTCCATCGCCGCCGGGGTATGCCCGATGCGGAAGAAGCGCGCCAGCCGACGCGCCTCGGCTTCGAGCGCGTTCACCGGGAAGGTGGTGTAGTTGCGTCCGCCCGGATGCGCGACGTGGTACTGGCAGCCACCGACCGAGCGGCCGATCCAGGTGTCGTAGAGGTCGAAGGTCAGCGGCGCATCGACATCGACCGTCGGATGCAGCGCCGACGGCACGCTCCAGGCGCGGAAACGCACCGCTGCCACATATTCGCCGACGTTGCCGGTCGGCTGCAGCGGCAGCGCACGGCCGTTGCAGGTCAGCTGGTGGCGGTCGCCGACGAGGCCTTGCACCTTCAGCTGCAGCCGCTCGACCGACGAGTCGACGAAACGCACCGTGCCGCCTGCCGTGCCCTCCTCGCCGAGCACATGCCAGGGTTCGAGCGCCAGCCGCAGTTCGACATCGACACCCTGTGCCTGGAAGTCGCCGAGCCGCGGGAAGCGGAAGTTGAAGTGCGGCGCGAACCAATCCAGGTCGAGCGCATAGCCGTCGGCGTTCAGCTCGTCGACGACATCGCGCAGGTCGTTCCAGATGAAATGCGGAAGCATCCAGCGGTCGTGCAGCTCGGTGCCCCAGCGCTTCAGGCGCACCGGGCGGTACGGCTTGCGCCAGAAGCGCGACACCAGCGAGCGCATCAGCAGCTGCTGCGTCAGGCTCATCTGCGCATGCGGCGGCATTTCGAAGGCGCGCATCTCGAGCAGTCCGAGCCGGCCGGTCGGGCCGTCGGGCGAGTAGAGCTTGTCGATGCAGAACTCGGCGCGGTGGGTGTTGCCGGTGACGTCGACCAGCAGATTGCGCAGGATGCGGTCGACCAGCCACGGCGGCGCGTCCTGCTCGCCGTCCTTCGTCATCCGGCGCAGCTCGGCCAGCGCGATCTCGATTTCGTAGATCGCGTCGTTGCGCGCTTCGTCGATTCGCGGCGCCTGGCTGGTCGGCCCGACGAACAGTCCCGAGAACAGATAGCTCAGTGCCGGGTGGTTGTGCCAGTACGCCACCATGCTGGCCAGCAGATCGGGCCGGCGCAGGAACGGCGAATCGGCCGGCGTGGCACCGCCGAGCACGAAATGGTTGCCGCCGCCGGTGCCGGTATGGCGGCCATCGAGCATGAACTTCTCGGTCGACAGACGCGTCTCGTGTGCCGAACGGTAGAGGTAGGTCGTCTGCTCGACCAGTTGCTCCCAGCTCGACGCGGGCTGGACGTTGACCTCGATCACCCCCGGGTCGGGCGTGACGCTGAGCCGCGCCAGCCGCGGATCCTTCGGCGGCTCGTAGCCTTCGACGACCAGCGGCAGTCCGAGCTCGGTGGCCGCCGCTTCGACCGCGGCGGTGATGCCGAGGTAATCGTCCAGCGCCGAGGTCGGCGGCATGAAGACATAGAGGCGACCCTTGCGTGCCTCGACGCACAAGGCCGTGCGCACGACCGTCGCCGGCGCGTCGAGGCGGGCGGCTGCGGCTTCGCCGGCCGGCAGGCCGTCGGCCTCGGCATCGAGCGCGGCACGCGTCGGCAGCGCTTCGTCGGCGGCGAAGGGGTCGGGCGGCTGCACCCAGGGATAGTCGTCGGGCAGCACCCAGGGCTGCGAGGCCAGCGGCAGCCGCCAGCCCATCGGCGAGTCGCCCGGAACCAGGTAGCAGTGCCCGCCGCGCAGGAACCACGGGCTGCTCAGCCACGGCCGGCCGCGCGCGTTCGGGTTGCGCATCACCGGCAGACCGTAGCCGAGGACCCGGTCGAGCCCCTGCTCGAAGACCCGGCGCAGGCGGTCGCGCTCGTGCGGGTCGGACAGCCGGGCGTCGAGCGGGTCGACGTTGCTCGGCAGGCGCTGCTCGCGCCAGAGGTAATACCAGGTGTCCTCGAACGCCGGGAACGCGTGCGTCGTCGAGATGCCGAGCCGCGTGGCGATGCCTTCGATCAAGCGGCGGGCGTCGTCGTCGGTCGCCTTCGGCTCGGCAGCCGGCGGCGCAAGCAGCGCCGGCGCCGCCCACATCGGCTCGCCGTCGCGGCGCCAGTACAGGTTCAGCGACCAGCGCGGCAGCTGCTCGCCGGGGTACCACTTGCCCTGGCCGTGATGCAGCAGGCCGCCGGCGCCGTAGCGCGCGCGCAGCCGTTCCATCAGCTGCGCCGACAGCCCGAGCTTGGTCGGGCCCATCGCCTCGGTGTTCCATTCGGCGCCGTCGCGGTCGTCGAACGAGACGAAGGTCGGCTCGCCGCCCTGCGTCAGCCGCACGTCGTCGGCCTGCAGCCGCGCATCGACCGCGCTGCCGGTGGCGTCGATCGCCGCCCACTGCGCCTCGGTGTAGGGCAGCGTCACCCGCGGCGCCTCCCAGATGCGCGTCACGGACATCCGGTGCTCGAAGGTCGTCTCGCAATACTCCAGCTCACCGCTGATCGGCGCAGCGGACGACGGCTCGGGTGTGCACGCCAGCGGAATGTGGCCTTCGCCGGCCAGCAGCCCCGAGGTGGGATCGAGCCCGATCCAGCCGGCACCCGGGAGGTAGACCTCGCACCAGGCATGCAGATCGGTGAAGTCGACCTCGGTGCCGCTCGGACCGTCGAGCGACTTGACGTCGCTTTTCAGCTGGATGAGGTAGCCGGAGACGAAGCGCGCGGCGAACCCGAGGTGCCGCAGGATTTGCACCAGCAACCAGCCGCTGTCGCGGCACGAGCCGCTTTTCAGCGTCAGCGTTTGCTCGGGTGTCTGCACACCGGGCTCGAGCCGCACCAGGTAGGCGATGTCGCGCTGCACCCGCTGGTTCAGGGCGACCAGGAAGTGCGTCGTCTGCATCGGCGCGCGCGAAATCGCGGCCACATAGTTGGCGAAGGCCGGCGTCGCCTCGTGGCGCACCCGGTACGGCGCGAGTTCGCTCTGCAGCGAGGCGTCGTACTCGAAGGGGAAGTTCTCGGCCGAGGGCTCGAGGAAGAAATCGAACGGGTTGAGCACCGCCATCTCGGCGACGAGGTCGACCTCGACGCGCAGCAGCGTCGTCTTGTCGGGGAAGACGAGTCGCGCCAAGTAGTTGGCCTGCGGGTCCTGCTGCCAGTTGACGAAGTGCGTCTCGGGCTCGACCCGCATCGAATAGCTCAGGATGCGGGTGCGCGAATGCGGCGCGGGCCGCAGCCGGACGACTTGCGGCCCGAGTGCGACCGGACGGTCGTACGCATAACGGGTGACGTGGTTTAGCGCGACGTGGATCGACATTCAGGACTCCGGACAGCAGCGCCGCCGAACGGCGCTGCGACATACAAGGCGGGCGGCGTCGCGGCAGCCCGCCTCATCGGGCAACCGGCACCAGGAAATCGCGGCTGATGCCGACGCCCAGTGTGCCGACGCGTTCGAGAAAGCTGGTCAGAAAGGCGTGCAGCCCGGTTTCCAGGATCTCGTCGATGCGTGAAAAGCTCAGGTCGGCAGCCAGCCTTCCGGCGCAACGCAGCGTCTCGGCCGATTGCTGGTTGGCAACCAGCCGCAGATCGAGCAGCAACTCGTTGACGCAGCCGGCCAGCGAACGCGGCATGTCGGTGCGCAGGATCAGCAGCTCGGCAACCTTCTCCGGGCGGATCACGTTGCGATAGACCTTGCGGTAGATCTCGAAACCGGACATCGAGCGCAGGATCGCCGACCAGTGATAGAAGTCGTATTCGACTTCGCCCGCCGCGGCTGAATCGGCGAGCAGCGACTTCGACTGCCGCGTGCCGCTCGGGCCGAAGTAGTCGATCGCGCCGCGGAACTTGACGTCGAGCAGCCGCGCCGTGTTGTCGGCGCGCTCGATCGAGCTGCCGATGCGCAGGAAGTGGAACGCCTCGTCGTGCAGCATCGTCCCGAGGGTCACGCCACGCGACAGGTGCGAGCGAAACTTGACCCATTCGAAGAGCGTGCTCGGATCGGTCAGGAACTCGTTGCCTTCGAGCAGCCGCTTGAATTCGAGCCAGGTCTGGTTGGTCGTTTCCCAGACTTCGGTCGTCAGCGTCCCGCGCACCGCCCGGGCGTTTTCGCGCGCCGCCAGAAGGCAGTTGCGAATGCTCGACGGGTTCTCCTCGTCGGCGACCATGAAGGCCATGACGCTTTGCGGCAGCACCGCACCGTAGCGCTTCTCGAATTCGGCCGTCAGCTCGGAAATGCCGAGCAGCCCGCGCCAGCCCTGCTCGGCCGCGTTCATCGGCTGCGGCAGCAGCCCGGCCTGGTAGTTGACGTCGAGCATCCGGGCGGTGTTCTCTGCCCGCTCCATGTACCGCGCCATCCAGTAGAGATGGTCTGCCGTCCTAGCGAGCATGTCGGCTCCCCTTGCAGGACGCGCGCTTCGCTTTCGTGTTCATGCGCCCTCGCCTCCCCGGTTCGATTCGCGGCGCTCGAGCACCCAGGTGTCCTTGGTGCCGCCGCCCTGCGATGAATTGACGACCAGCGAACCTTCCTTGAGGGCGACACGCGTCAGGCCACCCGGCACCATCTGCACGGTCTTGCCCGACAGCACGAACGGCCGCAGGTCGATATGGCGCGGCGCGACGCCGCTCTCGACATAGGTCGGGCAGGTCGACAGCGACAGCGTCGGCTGCGCGATATAGCCGCCCGGATCGGCGATCAGCGCCTGCCGGAAGTCGTCGATCTCCTGCCGGGTCGCGGCCGGGCCGACGAGCATGCCGTAGCCACCGGCGCCATGGACCTGCTTGACCACCAGTTGATCGAGGTTGGCGAGCACATAGCCGAGGTCGTCGGCCTTGCGGCACTGGAAGGTCGGCACGTTCTTCAGGATCGGCTTCTCGCCGAGGTAGAACTCGATCATCTGCGGCACGTAGGGATAGATCGACTTGTCGTCGGCGACACCGGTGCCGATCGCATTCGACAGCGACACGTTGCCGGCCTTGTAGGCCTCGAGAAGACCGGCGCAGCCGAGCGTCGAGTCGGCACGGAAGGCCAGCGGATCGAGAAAGTCGTCGTCGACCCGGCGATAGATCACGTCGACCCGCTTCGGCCCCTGCGTCGTGCGCATGTAGATGAACTTGTCCTCGGCGAAGAGATCCTGCCCCTCGACGAGTTCGATCCCCATCTGCTGCGCCAGGAAGGCGTGCTCGAAGTAGGCGCTGTTGTACATGCCGGGCGTCAGCAGCACCACCGTCGGGTCGTCGGCCGCGGGCGGCGCGACGCTGCGCAGCGTCTCCAGCAGCTTGTCCGGGTAATGCGCCACCGGTGCGACGCGATGGCGGCCGAACAGGTTCGGAAAAAGCCGCATCGACATCTTGCGGTTCTCGAGCATGTAGCTCACGCCCGACGGCACGCGCAGGTTGTCCTCGAGGACGTAGTAGCCGCCGCTGCCATCGGGTTCGGTGGCGCGAACGATGTCGATTCCGGCGACGTGCGAGTAGATGCCGCCCGGCAAGTCGAGCCCGACCATTTCAGGCCGGAACTGCGCATTGCGGACGATCTGCTCCTCGGGGATCAACCCGGCGCGGATGATCTCCTGGCCGTGGTAGACGTCGTGGAGGAAGCGGTTCAGCGCGCTGACGCGCTGGCGCAGGCCGCTTTCGAGTTCGCTCCACTCCTCCGACGGAATCACCCGGGGAATCAGGTCGAAGGGAATCAGGCGTTCGGTCCCCGAGCCGTTCTCGTCCTTGGCGCCGTAGACGGCAAAGGTGATCCCGACGCGCCTGAAGATCAGTTCGGCTTCCTCCCGCCAGGTGCCCATGGCGTCGGGCGGCTGCTGGGCCAGCCATTGGTCGTATGCGGCGTAATGGGCGCGCACGCGTCCCTCGGCATCGCGCATTTCATCGTAGCAAACGGGCATCGGCATTTCTCCTCACCCCTTCAAAGCAACATCGGGGCCATAAAGTATGGCGGCGCAGGTGGGCAACGACCGTTGCACGCGTCGAAGTATGGTCCTGACGCGCCAGCCGCGGGCAGCAGGTCGATGCCGCACCGGCCCCATGTGGGGTTCAGAGCGCAGGCGCACCAGTGTGGTGCCAATACCGCCGGCGCAGGTCGCGCTCGCACAGCCCCACGCCATCGCCGCGCCACTGCCATGCGCCGCAGGTCGGCGTGACCACGATGCGAATGCCGCGCCGCCGGTAGCGCTCGAGCACCTCGGCGGCCGGATGGCCGAAGCGGTTGCGGTAGCCGACCTGAAAGAGCGCGATGCGGGGCTCGACCGCATCGAGCAGCGGGTCGCTCGACGAGGTGCGGCTGCCGTGGTGCGGCGCAAGCAGCACGTCGCTCCTCAGCCGACCGGAAAGCCCCGGCTCGGCCGCCAGCGCGACGAGCCGCTGCTCCTGCGGCTTCTCGATGTCGCCGCTCAGCAAGGCCGACATCGGCAGGCCCGCGATGCGCGTGCTGACCCGCAGCACGCACGACAGCGCGTTCGGCTTGGCGCCGGCGCGGTAATCGCCTGATAGTGGATGGAGGATCTCGAAGTCGACGCCGTCCCACTGCCAGCGCTCGCCGGCCAGGCAGCGGCGATGCGGGGAACCCATGCGCAGCAACGGATGGTCGGAATCCAGTGAACTGAGCAGCTCGCCGACCGGCAGCGCCTTCAGCAAGGCCCGCGCGCCGCCGATGTGGTCGCTGTCGCCGTGGCTCAGCACCAGCCGGTCGATGCGCCGTTCGCCCCGGCTCCTGAGCAGCGGCAGCAGCACCCGCTCGCCGGCATCGCTGTTGCGCGCGTATTGCGGACCGGCGTCGTAGACCAGCAGGTGAGCGCGGGTCCGCACCAGCACCGCGGTGCCTTGTCCGACATCGACGACGACCAGTTCGAACCGGCCCTCGGCCGGCCGCTCGACCGGGGGCAGCAGCAGCGGCACCGCCAGCGGCACGGCCAGCAGCCGCAGACGCCACGGCAGCGGCATGACGAACAAGGCGGCGCCGAGCAGACCGGCCAGCTGCGCCCAGAGCGGCGCGGCGGCACCGGTCCACACCGCGAGCGGCCAATCGGCAAGCCAGCCGAGCCCCACGGCCAGCCACCGCACCAACAATGCACCGAGCTGCCACAGCGGTGGCGCCAAGGCACCGAGCAGCGCCAGCGGCGTGATCAGCAACGTGATCAGCGGAATCGCCACCAGGTTTGCCAGCAAGCCGACCAGCGAGAGCTGCTGGAAGAAGATCAGCGTCAACGGCGCCAGACCGAAGCTGGCAATCGCCTGGGTTCGCACCGCGCCGCGTACCAGCTCGACAACCCGCTGCCGAAGCGTCGCGGGTGCCCAGCCATGCAACGGCACGGCTGGCGTGTCGGCCGTGTTCCACCCCGCGGGCGTGCCGCGGTCCGCCGCGAGCAGCAGACCGACAGCCGCGAACGACAGCCAGAAGCCCGGCTGCAGCAAGGCCCAGGGGTCGGCGACGGTCACCGCGACGGCGGCGGCCAGCAGGATCAGCGGCCACGGCCAGCGCCGGCTGCTGCTGTGCAGCAGCGTCACCAGCGCCAGCATCCAGATGGTGCGCTGCGCCGGCACGCCCCAGCCGGAAAACACGGCGTAGGCGGCAGCCAGCGCCAGCCCGCCCCAGCGGGCTGCATGCGGCGTCGCCAGGAACTGCATCGCCCGGCTGCTGCGACGCCATAGCGCACCCGTGGCGAGGGCTGCGAGCCAGGCGAACATGGTGATGTGCAGGCCGCTGATCGAAACCAGATGGGCGATCCCGGTATCCCGGAACAGCTGCCAGTCTTCGCGGTCGATCGCCGACTGATCGCCGACGGCCAGTGCAGCGAGCACACCCGCGGTGCGCCGGTCGGCGACTGCGCGGTCGATCGCATCGCGCACCCGCTGCCGCAGGCGCTCGACCGGGTGCGCGGCCGCCTCGTCGAGCAGCGTCGCCGGCGCGTTGCGCACATAACCGGTCGCACCGATGCCCTGCTCGAACAGGAACAGCTCGTAGTCGAAGCCATGCGGATTCAGGTTGCCATGCGGCTGGCGCAGGCGCAAGGTCAGCCGCCAGCGTTGGCCCGCGCGCACTGCGTCGCGCGGTGGGGCGTCGACGTCCTCGTGGTTGCCGGTGTACCACCCCACCGAAACGCTCGGCGGCAGAGCGACCGCTTCGCCGCGCCAGCGCGCCGATTCGACTTCGAGGCGAAAACGCTGGCCGGTGCTGCTGCGCTGCGGCAGCTTCGAAACCGTGCCGGTGACCTCCAGGTCGCGGCCTTCGAGCCCGGGCACCAGGCGCTCGGCGAGGCGCCGGCTGGCAGCGAGGTCGGTCAGGCCGTGACCGGCGAGCGCCGCGCCGAGCAGCAGCAATCCGCCGGCGATGTATCGCCGTGCGAGGCGCCCTCCCCCGCGCCAGGCGACGGCACCCAGGCCTGCCAGCAACATGGCCGCCGCGAGTTCGCCCGCGGCGATGCCGGGCGGCAAGGTCCGGGCTTGTTGCAGTTGCAGCGCCACGCCGAGCAGCCAGGCTGCAAGCAGGCCGGCGATGCGCCAGCCGGTCACGGGTGACCGCGGCGGCCGCGGCCTGGGCGGTGGAGAGCGTCGTGCATGCGGAGCCTCGGGCACCCGGTGGCGGGTCGAGCGCGATGGCTGCGAGTGTAGGATTTGCCCCCTTTCGCTGCCAGGCTCGCAACCATGTCCGACCGTTCAACGCCCTCGGTATACGAGCGACTGCACAAGCTCGGCATCGCCCTGCCGCCGGTCGGCACGCCGGCCGCGGCCTACCTGCCTTTCGTGCGCAGCGGTGCGCTGGTGTTCCTGTCGGGCCACATCGCACGCCGCGATGGCAAGCCCTGGGTCGGCCAGCTGGGTCGCGACATGGACACCGCAACCGGCAAGCAGGCGGCGCGTGCTGTGGCGATCGATCTGCTCGGCACGCTGCAGGCGGCCACCGGCGACTTGAACCGGGTGCGCATCGTCAAGCTGATGGGTCTGGTCAACAGCAGCCCCGACTTCACCGAGCACCATCTGGTGATCAACGGCTGCTCCGAGCTGCTGGTCGAGCTGCTGGACGAACGCGGCGCGCATGCGCGCAGTGCTTTCGGCGCCGCGCAGCTGCCGACCGGCACCTGCGTCGAAATCGAATTGATTGCCGAGGTCCTGTGAACCGGACCGTCGCGCCGCACCGGCATCCGAATGCGCTGCTCGTCGCCGTGGCGGCAATCTCGCTTGCCGCCGTCGGTGCTGCCCTCGTGTCGCAGCACCGCTTCGGCATGGAGCCCTGCCCCTGGTGCGTGTTGCAGCGACTGATCTTCGTGGCGATCGCGCTGAGCTGCGTCGTCGGTCTGGCCTGGCAACGACTTGCAGGGCAGCGCGTCGCGGGCGCTCTGGTGTTCGCGCTCGGGGCCAGCGGCGTGGCCTCGGCGTTGTGGCAGCACTTCTACGCCGCCGCCAGCGCCTCGTGCAACCTGACGCTCGCCGATCGGATCGTTGGCGCGACGACGCTCGATACGCTGCTGCCCGATGTGTTCTCGGCGCGCGCAAGCTGCGCCGACGCCGCCGTCAACCTGGCCGGCATGCCCTACGAGTTCTGGAGCCTGCTGCTGTTCCTGTTCAGCGCGGCTGCAGGGTGGTGGCTGGTCCGCAGCGAGCCCTGAGCCTCAACGCAACGCCAGTCTGAATTCGAAGGCCTCGGCATCGCCGAGCAGCCGGGCACTCATCGGCAGCAGTTCGGCGGCTTCGGCGGCGAGATGCTGCCGGCACTGGGCGACCAGTTCCGCAACCGGCTGGGAAGCGTCCTCGTCGAAGGGCGTGGCAGCGCCTGCCTGCGCGTCGGCGCAACGCCTCGATCGTTCGGTGTTCGCGCGACGCCCGCCCGGCCATGTCGTGCAGACAGACGGCGTCGGACCCGGCCATCGACTCGATGAGCGCCGCAAACAGCCGACCTTCCTGAAGGTCGACATGCATCTGCCACCAGAGGTCGAAAACGCGGAGCGCGTCGTGCAGCGCAGGCACCGAGCCGGCGGCCTCCAGGCCCCAGAGGACCTCCGCCGCCGAAGGCAAATCGACGCCGGGGCAGGCCGCGGCGCGCATCCGCAGGACGCTCAGAGCCGCTCGAAGACCGCTGCGATGCCCTGTCCGCCGCCGATGCACATCGTCGCCAGCGCATAGCGGCCGCCGGTGCGCTGCAGTTCGTAGATCGCCTTGATGGCGATGATCGCGCCGCTCGCGCCGATCGGATGGCCCAGCGCGATCGCGCCGCCGTTCGGGTTCACCTTGGCCGCGTCGAAGTTCAGCTCCTTGGCCACCGCACACGCCTGCGCCGCGAAGGCCTCGTTGGACTCGATCACGTCGATGTCGCCGACCTGCAGGCCGGCGCGCTGCAGCGCCAGCTTGGAAGCCGGAACCGGGCCGATTCCCATGTACTTCGGCTCCACCCCGGCGACGGCGTAGGAAACCAGGCGGGCAATCGGCTTCAGACCGCGCTGCTCGGCAACGCTGCGCTCCATCAGCACCAGGGCGGCCGCGCCGTCGTTGAGTCCCGACGCATTGCCAGGCGTCACCGAGCCGTTTTCCTTCTGGAACGCCGGCTTCAGCTTGGCCAGGCCCTCGAGCGTCGCATCGGCCTTGACATGCTCGTCGGTGTCGAAGCGCACCACGCCCTTGCGGCCTTTGATCTCGACCGGAACGATCTGGCTCTTGAAGCGGCCTTCGGCAATGGCCGCCGCCGCGCGCTGCTGGCTCTGCAAGGCAAACGCGTCCTGCTGCTCGCGGCCGATCTCCCACTTGGCGGCGATGTTCTCGGCGGTGATCCCCATGTGCATCGGCTCGAACGGATCGGTCAACGCGCCGACCATCATGTCGAGCGCCTTGGCATCGGCCATGCGCGCACCCCAGCGCATCGCCGGCAGCATGTAGCCCGAGCGGCTCATCGATTCCGCCCCGCCGCCGATGGCGCAATCGGTATCGCCGAGCAGGATCGTCTGCGCCGCCGAGACGATCGCCTGCAGGCCGCTGCCGCAGAGTCGGTTCAGCGTCAGCGCCGGCGTGGTGTGCGGCACGCCGCCGTTCACCGCGGCGACCCGCGAGATGTACATGTCGCGCGGCTCGGTATGGATGACATGGCCGAGAACGACCTGGCCGATGGTGTCGCCGGTCACGCCGGCGCGCTGGATCGCTTCGCGAACGACCAATGCGCCGAGCTGCGACGGCGGCATGTCCTTCAGCGCGCCACCGTAGGTACCGATCGCGGTGCGGGCACCGCTCAAGACAACGACTTCTCTTTGCATGATTGCTCCTCTGGGTGGTTGGTATTCGAAAGGCGGGTGCCCGGGGGCACGGCGATCGTGCGTCGCCTCAGCCGGTCGTGCCGGCAATTGCCGTGCGGATTCTGGTCGACACCCGCCGGATCGTCGAGCGTCGTCAGGTCGCCGGGGTCGCGGCCTTCGGCAATGGCCTGGATGCTGCGCCGCAGCAGCTTGCCCGAGCGGGTCTTCGGCAGCACGGTCACGAAGTGGATTCGCGCCGGCCGGGCGATCGCACCGAGCTCGGCATCGACGGTCGCCATGACTTCCCTCTCGAGCGCCCTGCGCGCATCGTCCGTCTGCAGCCGGTCCGCCGCCTTGGCCACGACGAAGGCCATCGGCACCTGCCCCTTCAGTGCATCGGCCACGCCGACGACCGCCGTCTCGGCGACCGCCGGATGCGCGCTGATCGCCTCCTCGATCTCGCGCGTGCCGAGCCGGTGGCCGGCGACGTTGATGACATCGTCGGTACGGCCGAGGATGAAGTAGTAGCCGTCGGCATCGCGCAGCCCCCAGTCGAAGGTCGAGTAGATCGCCTGGCCGGGGAAGTCGCTGAAGTAGGTCTTCAGGAAGCGCTCGTCCTGGCGCCACACGGTTGCCAGGCAGCCCGGCGGCAGCGGCGGAACGATCGCCACCACGCCCTTTTCGCCGGCACCGAGCTCCCGGCCGCTGCCTTCCTGCAGCAGCTTGACGTTGAAGCCGTAGCTCGGAAAGCTCGGGCTGCCCGGACGGGTCGGCGTCTTCTCGACGCCGTGCACCGCCGAGAGGATCGGCCAGCCGGTCTCCGTCTGCCAGTAGTTGTCGATCACCGGCACGCCCAGCGCATCCGAGATCCAGTGCGAGGTCGGCTCGTCGAGCGGCTCGCCGGCAAGGAACAGCGCGCGCAGTGTCGACAGGTCGTATCGCTTCAGGTACGCCGGATCGTGCTTCTTCAGGACGCGCACCGCGGTCGGCGAGCTGAACATCGCCGAGACGCGGTATTTCTCGACCAGCTTCCACCAGATGCCCGCGTCGGGCCGGACCGGCAGGCCTTCGTAGACGAGCGTCGTGCTGCCGTTGAGCAGCGGCGCATAGACGATGTACGAATGGCCGACGACCCAGCCGATGTCCGAGGTGCAGAAGAAGGTCTCGCCCGGCGCGGTGCAGTAGATGTGGCGCATCGATGCGGCGAGCGCCACCGCATAGCCGCCGGTGTCGCGTTGCACGCCCTTCGGCTTGCCGGTCGTTCCCGAGGTGTAGAGGATGTACGACGGCTGGTTCGATTCGACCCAGGTCACCGGAACCTGCGCACCGCGATGCTGTTCGCGCAGCGCCGCCATGTCGACGTCGCGACCCGGTGTGCGGCTCATCGCCGGATCGAGCCCGCGGTCGACGATCAGCACCTTCTGCGGCGGGTGCTCGGCCAGGCGCAGCGCCTCGTCGACCAGGTGCTTGTAGGGCACCGGCTTGCCGCCGCGCATGCCGGCGTCGGCGGTGACCATCACGCTCGGCTCGGCGTCGTCGATGCGGGTCGCAAGGCTTGCCGCAGCGAAGCCGCCGAACACCACCGAATGGATCGCACCCAGCCGCACCGTGGCGAGCATGGCGAAAACCGCCTCGGCGACCATCGGCAGGTAGAGCAGCACCCGGTCGCCGCGCCCGACGCCGAGCGACTGCAGCATCGACGCCCAGCAGTTGACCTCGGCGTGCAGTTCGCGGTAGGTGTAGGTGCGCTCCTCGCCGGTCTCGGTCGAGACGTAGATCAATGCCGGCTGATCGGCGCGCCCGGCCAGATGGCGGTCGACCGCGTTGTGGCAGAGATTGGTTTCGCCGCCGACGAACCAGCGCGTGAAAGGCAGCCGGCTGCTGTCGAGCACCTGCTCGAACGGCTTGTGCCAGTCGATGCAGGCGGCCTGCTCACGCCAGAAGTCGTCGGGCTGCTCGATCGAGCGGCGGTGGAATTCCGCATAGCTCAGCGTCATGCGCGTCTCCGGTTCGATGTTTTCTGCGGCCCCGAAACTCGGATGAAAACAGCCCTCTTGAAGGGCTGCGCAGCGCCTCTATATCTGGGATCGAGGGGCGGTGCCGAGGCACAAAAACTCTAACACCGCCACCGGGCCCAGGCACGCTGGCTGGCTGTTTCGACGGCAGGCCGGCGGCCCGCGACATCAACCGTTGACTGAGGAGCACAGCACCATGTATCCGTCCTTGCTCAAGTTCCCGGGTGACCTGTTCACCGATTTCGACAGCCTGCAACGGCAGCTCGAGCAGCTGCTGGGCGGCGGGTCCCAGCCGTCGAGCATCCGCGCCATGGGCCGCGGCAGCTTCCCGCAGATCAACATCGGCACCACGGCCGATGCGATCGACATCTACGCCTTTGCGCCCGGAATCGACCCGGGCAAGCTCGAGGTGTCGGTCGACAAGGGCCTGCTGACGATTGCCTGCGAGCGCAGCGAGCCGAAGCCGCGCGAAGGCGCCAGGAAGCCGACGGTGTATGCCCAGGAGCGCCCGACCGGGCAGTTCCGCCGCGTCGCCAGCCTGCCCGAGGATGCCGATCCGGAGCGGGTCGAGGCGACCTATCGCAACGGCGTGCTGCATGTCCGGGTGCAGAAGCGCGAAGCCTCCAAGCCGCGCCGCATCGAAGTCCGTGGCTGAACCCCACCCAATGACTCGAAGATGGAAAGGAGAACGATCATGAGCGACAAGAACCAGCAAGTTGCCACCCGCGACCCGGGTGAAGGCCAGGTGAGCCGCAGCGAAGACCCGCGGGAGAGCAACGTGCGCACCATGCTGCCGCCGGTCGACGTGACCGAGGACGAAGGCGGCATCACGCTGCTTGCCGATCTGCCCGGTGCTTCGAAGGAGCAGCTGTCGATCCGGGTCGACGGCGACGCGCTGACGATCGAGGCGCCGATCGAACTGGGCGAGATCGACAAGCTGGAGCCGGTCTACGCCGAGGTGCGCTCGGGCCGCTGGCGCCGCAGCTTCACGCTGAGCCGGGAGCTCGACAGCACGCGCGTCGAGGCGGCGCTGAAGGACGGCGTGCTGACGCTGCACGTGCCCAAGCTCGAGCATGCCAAGCCGCGGCGCATCGAGGTTCGTGCCGGCTGACATTCGCCGCAGGGAAGAAACGGCCGGATCCCCGGCCGTTCTTTTTCAGACTTCTATAGGCGCCCGGCTTGCTCGACCGCCCCGCCATTTCAGGAGCGACGCGAATGATTGCAACCGACAAGCTCACCGACGGGCAGCTGATCGATTTGCCCGACGAAGCGGGCGGCGACCCGAGCGGGGCCGCCTTCGAGCCGAACGATGACTGGCTGCGCAGTGCCGATGCGACGCAGCAGAAGACCGCGATGTGGCGCTGGTTCGCGACGCACTACGCCGAACCTGCCGAAACCATGCCGCACGACGAGAACGGCGAATACCTCTATACCGATGGCGGCCCCTACCGCGCCGACCGGGTGCTGCGCGAGCGTTTCGGTTCCAGCGTGCCCGTGGAGGTGCTCGACGCCTTGATTGCAAGCGTCGAATCCGAGGTGGGGACCGACTGGGCGCTGAAGCCCATCGACAAGGAATCCGGCTGACCGCGCGCTACGCAGCTTCGGGGATGTTGCCCAGGCGGCGGTACAGCTCGTTGGCGCGGGTCAGGTGGTCGCGCACCGCGCGCTCGGCCACTTCAGGGTCGCGCGAGGCGATGGCCTCGACGATGCGCGCGTGCTCGGCCAGTGTCAGTTGTTCGGCGCCGGGCGCGCGAACGATCGGCCGGTAGTACTCGCTGGCATAGCTGAACAAGGCTTCGACGATTGCCGGCAGGATCGGGTTGCCGCTGATGGCCGCGATTTCCCGGTGGAACGCCATGTCGCGCATCAGGAACTCGTCGAGTTGCGTCAGCGACGCCTGGTGCTCGACGAAGCGCTGCTGCAGGCGCTCGATGTCGCTTTCCGTCGCGCGTTCGGCCGCGAGCCGGGCGATGCCGATTTCGAGGAAGACACGTGCGTCCTTCAGGTGCGCCAGCATGTCGGGCTGCGAGTGCAGCAGATGGCGCGCGCCGCCGGCAATCTGCTCGATCAGGCGCTCGGCCGTCGGCACGACCACGCGCGCGCGCTCGCCATGCGTGATCTCGACGATGCCGGAGCGCTCGAGCGCCTGCAGCGCCTCGCGCACGGCCGGACGGCCGACGCCGTAGAACTCCATCAGGTCGCGCTCGGAGGGCAGCTGCTCGCCGGGCCCGATCTCGCCGGCACGGATGCGTTCGAGCAGCCGGTCGTGGACTTCGCGGTAGAGCTTGCGGCGCTGGATCGGTTCGGACGACATCGGCGCCGAACTTAGCACGGGCTCAGGCCAGCAGGGCCCCGGCGCGCACGCTGCCGAAGAACGAATCGCCGCCCATCTGCCCGCCCTTGAGCACGATCTCCAGGCCATCGCGTTCCGCGCGCGTCGAAAACGCCCGGCAAAGCGGCGCGCCCGGCGCAAGGCCGGCTGCCACCGTCAGTGCCGTGATGTCGAGCGCGCTGGCAACTTCGCCCGAGCTGTCGCCGCCGGCAACGGCGACGCGGCCGAGTGGAACCCGCTCGACCAGCCGGCGCAGCACCTCGGCAAGTCCCCGGCCGACGCATTGCGCCGCGTCGGTGCGCGAGCGGCGCGCTGCCGCAGCCGTCGCATCGAAATCGGCCACCGCGGCGTCTTCGGGGCCGGCGGCGGTGTAGACGAGCGGGCTGGCGCCGCGTGCGAGCGCCGCCGCTGCCGCATCGACGGCGCGGCTGATCTCCGCTTCACCGAGCTGCGGATCGAGCAGCCGCGGCAGGTCGAGCCGGTCGAGCGCAAAGCCGTTCGCGCCGGCCCAGCCAATCTGCGCTGCGGTAACCGGCGAGCAGCTGCCGCTGACGACGGCAATCGTCTCCACGGCCTGCGCGCGCGGCAGCGACGGCGTTTGCGGCAGCAGGCCTTCGCGGCGCCAGTGCGCAGCCAACGCGTACTGCAACCCGGACGACGATGCACTGAAGAGGCCTTCGCCTCGCTGCTGCCAGATCAATTTCCCGGCGGCGTGCAGCGTCTCGTCGTCGAGAACGTCGATCGAAACCACCGGAACGTCGGCACCGCACAAGGCCTCGACGCGCGCCACACTGTCGCCGGCACGCAGCTGCACCAGGTCGACGAGTTCGATGCGGCGCAACGTCTGCGCGGCAAGATGGCGCCGCAGGTCGGCTTCGGCCATCGGCGTCACCGGGTGCCGCGACATGGTCGGATGTCGATCGAGCCGGTGGCCCACACCGCCAGCCACGGCAAAGAGGTTGCCGAAAGCCTGGAAGCGCTGCAGCCGCGGCGCACCGACGACCATCGGCGACCATTTCCCCGGCATCAGCGGAACACCCAGGTCGATCGCCCGGCCGATCGATCCGATTCCGGGCGACGAATCGAAGGTCGAGCAGACCTTGTACTGCAGGATCGGCGCGCCGAGCGCGGCCAGGCTCGCAAAGGCGCCGGGCAGCTCGCGGTCCATCCAGCCCGGGTCACGCCCCCGCGACGTGCCGGCCAGGCCGACGCAGCGCACGCCCGGGAAGCGGCCCAGCAGGTCGGGGCTCGGCGGCGTCAGGAACAACACCGTCGGCACCCCGGCGGCGGTGAATGCCTCCAGCACGTCGGTCGAGCCGGTGAAGTCGTCGCCGTAGTAGGCGAGCAGCAAACCCTCGGGCCAGGCGGATGCGGACGGCGGGCCCATCACCAGAATTCGAGTGCGCTGCGCAGCTCGGCGTGCGTCTGCGCATGCGCGTCGAGCGGCACGCCGGCGATGGCCGCGTCCCATGCCTGCCGGAAGGCCGAGACACCGGCGGCGATTCCGCCCGGGTGGCCGAAGATGCCGCCGCCGGCCGCGTGGATCAGGTCGGCATTGCCGAGGGCCGCGTAGGTGCCCGGCGCCTGCAGACCCGTCTGCCCCGAGCTGAAAACAGGCATGGCGGCCATCGGCGCGTCGGCGAAAAGCGGCCTTTGCACCGCGCGGGCCGCGGCGATCACGCTCGCGTCGGATTCGCTGAACTTGTTGCTCAGGCCGTTGACGTGCAGATGGTCGCAGCCGGCCAGGCGCCAGATCTGCTGCCACGGTGCGTAGTCCCAGCCGAGTGCCGGGCTGCGCGACAGGGTGCCCCAGCCGCAGCGGTGCGCATGGATCGGCAGGCTGGCATGGCGGCGCAGCTCGACCATGCCGACGATGCCGACCGAGTTCAGGCTGGCCATGATGCAGCTGCCGCCTTCGGCCACCACCAGGTCGTGGCGGCGGCGCATCTGGTCGAGGTCGCCGGTGAGGTTGAAGGCGACCATCGCCTGCCGGCCGTGCCGCTGCGCCGCGTCGCGCACCACACGCATCACCGCGCGGACGCGCTGATCGAAGGGGCAATGCGGCCCGTTGGCCTGCAACTCGTCATCCTTGATGAAGTCGACGCCGCCGTCGACCAGCTGCCGCACCTGCTCGGCCGTTTCGTCGGGGCCGAGTCCGACGCTCGGCTTGATGATGGTGCCGATCAGCGGGCCGCTCGCCACACCGGCGAGCCGCCGCGTACCGGCGACGCCGAAGGCCGGCCCCGGGTACGCAGCGGCAAACGCCACCGGCAGCACCAGGTCGAGCAAGCGCAGCCCGGACACCTGGCGCAGCTCGAACAGGTTGCCGGCGATCGTCGACACCAGGTTCGGCAGCGACGCGCCGAAGTTCTCGATCGGCCACGACAGCTCGAGCGTGCAACGGGTGTAGACGGGAGCGGTCATTCCACCCGGCAGGCTCGGCGCGGCGACACGGTCGAGGATGTCGAGCCGTTCGACCCGCGCGCCCGAGCGCGCCTTGAGCTCGGGCGTCTCGCCGGCCAGCGCGAGGAAGGTCCCGCTCGATTGCTCGCCGGCGATGGCCTCGGCGGCGCGCCGCGGGTCGTCGCCGGTTTCGAGCCAGTAGGTCGCGTGGATGCGCTCGCTCACCGCGTGCCCCTGGCGAAGCGCGCAGCCGCACCGAGCGGCATGGCATACGGAAGGTCTCGTCTGCAGGCCGCCGCCCGCCGCCGTGAAGCGCGCGCACGGCTTAACGCACCGCCTGGATCGCCTGGATGCGATCGGCGCCGAATTCCTTGGCGAAGACCGCGTACGCCGGAGCCACCGCCTTGCGGAAGCTTTCGCCGTCGACGGCTTCGACCACCTGCATGCCGTCCTTCTTCAGCTGGGCGATGCCGTTGGCTTCGTCCTCGTTGACCTTGCGCCGCTGCGCCACCGCACCCTTCTGCGCCGCCGCGACGAAGACCTTCTTGTCGGCTTCGGACAACTTGTCCCACACCTTCGGAGAAAGGATCAGCGCCGAAGGCGAGTAGACGTGACCGGTCAGCGACAGATGCTTCTGCACCTGCGCGAACTTCGACGCCAGGATCACCGGGATCGGGTTTTCCTGCCCGTCGACGGTGCCCTGCTGCATCGCGCCGAAGAGTTCGGGGAATGCCATCGGCGTCGGCAACAGACCGAAGGTCTTGTAGCCATCCATGTGCACCTTGTTCTCCATGGTGCGCACCTTCAGGCCGGCGGCGTCCGCTGCAGAGACGATCGGCCGCTTGTTGTTGGTCATGTGGCGGAAGCCGTTCTCGGTCCAGGCCAGGCCGATCAGGCCCTTGGCCGGCATCTTGCGCAGCAGGTCCTGGCCGATCGGGCCGTCCATCACCTTGCGCGCATGGTCGTAGTCGCGGAAGAGGAACGGGATGTCGAGGATCTTGGTTTCCGGAACGAAGTTGCCGAGCGGGCCGGTCGAGGTGTTGACGAGGTCCTGCGTGCCGAGCTGCACCGCCTCGATCTGCTCACGCTCGCCGCCGAGTGCCGACGATGGGAACTGCTGGCACTTGTAGCGGCCCTGCGTGCCCTTCTCGATTTCGTCGCAGAAGGTCGTCGCGCCGACCCAGTAGTGCGAACCCTGCGGCGGCGTGTAGCCGATCTTCAGGACGGTTTGCGAAGCGGCAGCGCCGGCGGCAAGGGCCAGGACAGCCGCGAGGACGGCGGCGCGGGGCGTGAAGGGGTGGGTCATGGTGTCTCCAATGATTCGGACTGCGTGCGGCCAGGCCGCCATCAGGTGATGCGACGGATGCTCTCGGCGATCTCGTCGTGGTCGAAGACCTTTTTCCAGTCGTCGCGCATCAGCCGCGGCTTGCCGAAGGCAATGGCCTTGTTGCAGGCATCGGAGAACTGGCCCGGAATCTCCTTGAAGATCACCGCGCCGAGGATCGTCATGTGGCCGAGCAGGAAGTCGCGCGCCGCCTCGGCGGGAACGCCGCGGGCAACGACTTCGTCCATCGCTTCGCGCATCACGTCGAGCAGCGTGGCGCAGACCGTTTCCGAAAGGCCGGGCTCGAGCAGCGCCATCTGCTCGACCGTCAGCCGGTACGAACGCAGGATCGGCTGGTAGATCACCTTGGCGATGTCCTCGCCGAGGTCGAAGGCCGCGTCGGGGCCCTGCATCAGCGCGCTGACGATCGACTGGCGGGCATGCGCACCGCCGAAGAAATCGCGCCGCGCCTCGGTCGTCGACTCGTCGTTGAAGATCGGCGGATGGCAGGGGTGGGCGACGAAATAGGCGAGATCGGGCCGCTCGGGCAGGTGCCCCGCGAACGGCGCCGCCGCGTCGAGCGTCATCACCAGCGTGCCGGGCTGCAGCCGCGGCGCAATCTCGGTGGCGAGCTGTCCGATCAGCGTATCGGGGACCGCCAGGATGACGACGTCGGCGCCATCGATCGCCGCGTCGGCCGAAACGCACTCGATGCCGAGTTCGTCCTTGAGACGCTGGCGGCCGGCCGCGCCGACCTCGACATGGCGCACCCGGTAGTCCGAACCCACCAGGTTGCGCGCCAGGCGCACGCCCATCTTTCCACCCGCGCCGAAAAGCGCAATCGAAGCAGTCATCAAAGGTCCCGAGTTGAAGCAGGACCGGATGGTATGATGACTACATCAGTATGCCACTAGGGTGAACCCGCACTACTTGAATCCCATCGTGCGGGGCAGCCAGGTGCTGAGCGCCGGGACGAAAGTCAGCAGCATCAGGATCACCCCGTGGGCCCACAGGAAGGGTTTCAGCTCGCGCACCAGGTTGGCCAGCGGCACCCGGGACACGTTCGAGGTGACGAACAGCAGCCCGCCCACGGGCGGCGTGATCATTCCGAGCGTCAGGTTGTAGATCACCACCATGGCGAAATGCACCGGATCGACGCCGAGCTTCAACGCCACCGGCGCGAGGATCGGCACCAGCACCATCACCCCGGGCAACGGCTCGATGAAGATGCCGAACAGCAGCAGGAAGATGTTGACGACGATCAGGAACATGAACGGCGAGAAGTTCTGGCCGATCATCCATTCGGCGAGCTTCTGCGGCAGGCCCTCGATCGTCAGCACCCAGGCGAACGACGCCGACATGCCGATGATCACCAGCACCGACGCCGTCAGCAGGGCAGACCGCGCCAGGATGTCGGGCAGCGCCTTCCACTCGAGCGTGCGGTACATGAACTTGCCGCAGATCAGCGCATAGAACACCGCGACGACCGACGCTTCGGTCGGCGTGAACCAGCCCGCGCGCATGCCGCCGAGGATCAGCACCGGAAGCAGCAGCGCCGGCACCGCCTTGAAGCTGGTCTTGACGATTTCGCGCCAGCCGGGCTGCTCGTCGACGCCGCGGTAGTTGCGCTTCGTCGAAATTCGCCAGTTAACGATGCTCATGCCGACGGCGATCAGCAGCCCCGGCAGCAAGCCGGCCATGAACAGCGCGCCGACCGAGACGGTTTCGTCCTGCAGCGCATAGATGATCATGATGATCGAGGGCGGAATGATCGGCCCGACGATGGCCGTCGCCGCCGTCAGCGCGGCGGCGTAGGCGCGGTCGTAGCCGGCCTTGTCCATCATGCGGATCATCATCGAGCCGGGGCCTGCCGCATCGGCGAGCGCCGAGCCCGAGATGCCCGAGAAGAAGGTCAGCCCGACCACGTTGGTGTAGCCCAGCCCGCCACGCTTGTGGCCGACGAACTGGCTGGCAAAGCGCAGCAGCACCTCGGTCAGCGAGCCGCCGCTCATCAGTTCGGCAGCCAGGATGAAGAACGGCACCGCCATCAGCGGAAAGCTGTCGATGCCGGTGAAGGTTTCCTTCAGCAGCACGAAGAGCGGGAAGTCGGTGCCGAGGACGACCGCGGTGAGCGTCGACAGGCCGAGCGCGAACGCCACCGGGATGCCGATCGCAAGGTACGCGCAGGCACTGAGCAGAAGGATGGCGCTGGCACTCACAGCGAAGCACTCGCGTTGGCGTCGAAATGCGCGTCGGAGGCGAAGGTCCGCGTGCTCAGGTAGTCACGCACCACGAGCAGCCAGTGAATGATCAGCAACACGCCGCCGATCGGCATCGCCGCATAGACGTAGGCGAACGAGATCTGCGTCGCGGCGGTCGTCTGGTACTGCGCACGCAGCATGTAGAGCCAGCCGTACCAGATCATGAAGCCGAAGAAGCCGAGCAGCAGCAGCGCGATGACGCCGCGCACCGCCATCGCTGCGGCCTTCGGCAGCGCGTCCTGCAGGTTGTCGACGGCGATGTGGCCGCCGTAGCGCAGCACCGGGCCGGCGCCGATGAAGGTCAGCCAGATCATCAGGTGGCGCGCCACCTCTTCCGCCCACTCGATCGACTGATCGGTCAGGTAGCGCAGCGCCACGTTGGTGAAGATGATCACCGCCATCGTGCCGAGCATGAGGATCAGCGTCCAGCGGTTGGCCGCCAGAAAAACGCGTTCGAAGGTGTTCATGGCGCTCCGTTGCGCGCGCCGCAGCGCGCTGAGGGCTTCAGAAGGTGTGAAGAAACCGCATGCGCTGCGCCCCGACCTGGGACCGTCCCTGCGGACGGTGCCGCGCAGCAGGTCGGCTCGCGCCCTCTTACTTGACCGCCTGGATCGCAGCGATCTTGTCGGCGCCGAATTCCTTGGCATAGCCGGGGGAGGCCGCGCTCACCGCCTTGCGGAAGCTTTCGCCGTCGACCTTCTCGACCACCTGCATGCCGTCCTTCTTCAACTGTGCGATGCCGGTGGCCTCGTCGTCGTTGACCTTCTTGCGCTGCGCCACGGCAGCCTTCTTGGCGGCTTCGAGGAAGATCTTCTTGTCGGCGTCGGACAGCTTGTCCCAGGTCCGCGGCGCCAGCAGCAGGATGGCGGGCGAATAGACGTGCCCGGTCAGCGACAGGTGCTTTTGCACCTGCGCGAACTTCGACGACAGGATCACCGGGATCGGGTTCTCCTGGCCGTCGACGGTGCCCTGCTGCAGCGCGCCGAAGACCTCCGGGAACGCCATCGGCGTCGGCAGCAGGCCGAAAGTCTTGTAGCCGTCCATGTGCACCTTGTTCTCCATGGTGCGCACCTTCAGCCCGGCGGCGTCGGCGGCGGTGACGATCGGCCGCTTGTTGTTGGTCATGTGGCGGAAGCCGTTCTCGGTCCACGCCAGGCCGATCATTCCCTTGGTGTTGACCTTCTTCAGCAGGTCCTGGCCGATCGGGCCGTCCATCACCTTGCGCGCATGGTCGTAGTCGCGGAAGAGGAACGGGATGTCGACGATCTTGACTTCGGGTACGAAGTTGCCGAGCGGGCCGGTCGAGGTGTTGACGAGGTCCTGCGTGCCGAGTTGCACCGCCTCGATCTGCTCGCGCTCGCCGCCGAGCGCCGACGACGGGAAATGCTGGCACTTGAAACGGCCCTGGGTGCCTTTCTCGACCTCGTCGCAAAAGGCTGTCGAGCCGACGCCGTAGTGCGATTCCTTGCCGGTCGCGTAGCCGATCTTCAGGATGGTTTGCGCCTGGGCGCCGGCAGTCAGGGTGAGCAGCGTTGCGAGGGCTGCGATGCGATGGGTTTTCATGGGGCTTCCTGGGTGTTGGGCGAGGGAGTTCGCGGGAGAGAAAACGACGGGATGCGGTCCGCCGTTGAAAGGGTTTACCTGGGCGCCGCGGCTTGATCCGCGACGTATTGCCGAATGATCGAGGCGTAGTCGCTGTCGGCACGGAGGCCAAGGCGAGCCGCACGCGCGCTGGAGATCCGCGACGGCCAGCCACCGACGATGCGAGCAATCGCCGGGTCGGGATCGAAGCGCACCCGGTCGGCGGCCGCCGCACCGCCGACGCTGCGCAGCGCGTCGAGCATTTCGCCGACCGTCACCGTCAGCGGCGGCAGGTTGATCGCGGTGCGGCCACCGTAGGCTTCGCGGGTCGCCTCGGCGACGGTAACGATGCCCTGGATGGTGTTGGCCGGCGACGCCAGCGCAACCGCCGTGTCGATCGCCACCGGGCAGACCGCATCGACGCCGGCAAGCGGCTCGCGGACGATCCCCGAAAGGAAGCTCGACGCCGCCCCGTTGGGCTTGCCGGGGCGTACCGAGACGGTCATGAGGCGTGCGCTGCGACCGTCGATGTGGCCCTTGCGGGTGTAGTCGGCAACCAGCTGTTCGCAGATGAATTTGTGGATGCCGTAGCTCGACTGCGGGGTCGGCAGCGTGTCGTCTTCGACGACATCGGGAAGCGGCAGCGCAGCGTCGCTGCCGTAGACCGCCACCGAGCTTGAGAAGACGAACAGCGGCGCCGGCGCGCCGCGCTCGGTGTGCCGGCGGCAGGCATCGAGAAGCGCACGCGTGGTGTCGATGTTCGAGCGCAGACCGAGGTCGAAATTCGACTCGCATTCGCCCGACACGGCGGAGGCGAGGTGGAACACCGCATCGAACGGCGCGGCGAACAGCGCCTCCGTCTGGCCGAGCAGGTCGCCGACGGCACTGTGCACCCGCGGGTCGTCGCGCAGCCGCGGATCCGCTGGCAGGGCGAGGTCGGCCAGCACCAGTCGTTCGATCGTGCGCCCGGCCAGCGTGCCACGGTCGAGCAGCGTTCGCGCCAGGCGCGAACCGAGAAAGCCGGCGCCGCCGGTGATCAGAATCTTCATGCGGACAGTCCCTTGCGTTCACGCCAGCGGCGCAGCCAGCCGAGGCCTTCGGAGGTGCCGGCGAGCGGCCGGTATTCACAGCCGACATGCCCGCCGTAGCCGAGTTCGTCGAGCAGGTCGAACAGGTAATCGAAGGCGACTTCGCCGCCATCGGGCTCGTGGCGCTCGGGAACGCCGGCGATCTGCAGATGCCCGACCCGGCCGGTCGCCAGATGGCGCTTCAGGTTCATCGCCAGGTCGCCCTCGACGATCTGGCAGTGGTAGAGGTCCATCTGCACCTTGAGATTGGGCGCACCGACTTCTTCGATAACGGCATGCGCCTCGTCCTGCCGGTTGAGCAGGTAGCCGGGGATGTCGCGGGTGTTGATCGGCTCGATCAGTACGTCGATGCCGTCGCCGGCCGCCTGCTGCGCTGCCCAGCGCAGGTTGTCGATATACGTGGCGCGGCGCGCGGCGCGGTCGTCGCCGGGCGCGAGCAGGCCGGCCATGACGTGCAACTGCCGGCAACCCAGCGCGCGTGCATAGGGCAACGCCTGCTCGACGAAGCCACTGCGGAACGGCTCGATCCGGTCGGGCCGGGAAGCCAGGCCGCGCTCACCGGCTTCGAAGTTTCCGGGCGGTGCATTGAACAGCACCTGCTTCAGGCCGTTCGCATCGAGTCGCTGGCGCAGCGCGTCGGGCTCGAAGGCATACGGGAAGAGGAACTCGACCGCGTCGAAGCCGTCGGCTGCCGCGGCGGCAAAGCGGTCGAGGAAGTCGTGCTCGACATACATCATCGAGAGGTTGGCGGCAAAACGGGGCATCGGCCTTCTCGGGTAATTACCAGCGCGCGCCGAAGACCCGGCGCAGTTCGTCGATCTGGGGCTCGGCGAGCGGCGCCGGCCGTGGCTGGCTCGTCAGCCACAGCCTGGCCGTCTCTTCGAGCTCCTCCAGCACCGCCATCGCGGCGGCTGGCGTGCCGTGCCAGACGTTCGGCCCGAGCCGGTCGAGCATGACCGCGCGCAACGGGGTTTCGCGGCTGGCGGCGTCGGCGATCGCCTGCGCGACGCGCTCGGCGGCGGCGGAGTCGCCCGGGCGGTGGTACGGAATCAGCGGCACACGGCCGACCTTCATCACGTAGTACGGCGTAATCGGCGGCAGGATGCTCTCGGTCTGCCAGACGCCCGAAAGCGTCAACGCGACGAGGTGCGTGCTGTGGCTGTGGATGACGCAGCCCGCCGTCGCGTCAGCGTCGTAGATGCGGCGATGCAGCGCCAGCGTCTTGCTTGCCGGATCGCCCGATCGCTGCTCGCCGTCCGCGCCGACATGCGCCAGGCGGCCGGGTTCGAGGAAGCCGAGGCAGGCGTCGGTCGGGGTGATGAGGAAGCCGGCGCCCTCCCCGAGTCGCGCGCTGATGTTGCCCGCGGTCGCGTGGACGTAGCCGCGATCGAAAAGCGACCGGCCGACGCGGCAGACTTCCTCGCGCAGGGCGGCATGGGCCGTTATCGAGTCGACGCTCATCGACGCTCAGGCGCTTTCAGCCAGCGCTTCGGCGAAGAACTCCGGGCCGCCGAAGTTGCCCGACTTCAGCGCCAGCAGCAACGGCCGGCCGCTCGCCTGCGTCCACGGGACGCCCGGGCAGATCGGCGCACCGATGCGCATCGCGGTCACGCCGAGCGCCTGCACCACGGCACCGGAGGTCTCGCCGCCGGCGACGATCAGCCGGCGCACGCCTGCGTCGACCAGTTGCCTTGCGACGGTGGCCAGGCAGTCCTCGACCAGTCGTCCGGCCTCGGCCGCGCCGAGTTCGCCCTGCACGGCCTTCAGTGCCTCGGCCTGCGCAGTGGCATAGACCAGCGGCACCCGACCGCCGGCAATCTGCTCCAGCGCCCAGCGGACGGCGCCTGCGGTGACCGGCTCGCCACGCGCGAGCGCCCGCGGATCGATAGCCATGGCCGGATTCCCCCCAGCCTGCCAGCGCGCGACCTGGGCGTTGGTTGCCAGCGAACACGAGCCGGAAACAATGGCCGCGGCGCCGCCGACGGCGTCGAGCGTTGCCGCCGCGGCGTCGGGCTGCGACCAGCCGCGCGCCTCATAGACCGCGGGAAGGCCGAGCGCCACACCGGAGCCGGCGGTCAGCAGTGGCAGTTCGGCGCAGGCAGCGGCAAGGGTGCGCAGGTCGTCGTTGCTGGTTGCGTCGGCAACGGCGATGGCCACGCCCTCGGCGCGAAGCGCGGCGATCGCCTCGCCCACCGCGGCCGTGCCCGCGGCGATCGTGTCGTAGCGCAGCAAGCCCACCGGCCGGCTGCACTGCGCCTGCAGCACCCGCACCAGGTTGGCGTCGCGCATCGGCGTCAGTGGATGGTTGCGCATCCCCGAGTCGGAAAGCAGTTCGTCGCCGACGAACAGATGGCCGCGGAAGATCGTGCGGCCGTTCTCCGGGAACGCCGGGCAGGCGATCGTGAAATCGCTGCCGAGTGCGTCGAGCAGCGCCTCGGTCACCGGCCCGATGTTGCCTTCGGGCGTGGAATCGAAGGTCGAGCAGTACTTGAAATAGAACTGGCGCGCGCCCGCCGCCTGCAGCCAGCGCAGTGCCGCGAGCGACTCGCGCACGGCATCCGCGGGCGGCACGGTCCGCGACTTCAGCGCCACCACGACCGCGTCGGCGTCGGGCGCGTCGCCGCTGGGCACGCCGATCACCTGCAGCGTTCGCAGGCCGGCGCGCACCAGCATGCTGGCGACGTCGGTCGCGCCGGTGAAATCGTCGGCGATGACGCCGAGCACGGGTCGTGAGCCGGCCATCACCCGCCCTCCGGCAGCTGACAGGCCGGCAAGTGCCGCGTAGAACTTGATCACCGCCGAATCGTCCTCGGCGCCATGACCCGACGCCGCCGTGGCGAGGTAGAGCTGGTGGGCTGCGGCGGCGAGCGGCAGCGGAAAGCCGAGCTGGCGCGCCGAGTCGAGCACGATGCCGAGATCCTTGACGAAGATGTTGACCGTCGAAAGCGGCGTGTAGTCGCCTTCGAGAATGTGCGGCACCCGGTTTTCGAACATCCAGCTGGCACCCGCCGATTGGCAGATCACCTCGTAGAGCTGGCGCGGATCGGCGCCGGCGCGGATTCCGAGCGCCATCGCCTCGCAGGCCGCGGCGATGTGCACGCCGGCCAGATGCTGGTTGACCATCTTGACGGTCGAGCCGATGCCGGCATGGTCACCGAGCCGGAACACCGTGCCCGCAGAACGCCTCGAGCAATGAACCCGCGGCGGCAAAGGCCTCCGGGTCGGCCCGATGCCATCAGCGTCATCTGGCCGTCCGCGGCCTTCTTCGCGCCGCCCGAAACCGGGCCGTCGATCAGCCACAGGCCGCGCTCGGCCAGTCGGGACTCCCAGCGCGGCGGCAGCGACGGATCGACCGTGGCCGAGGCGACGACCACCGAGCCGGGCTTCATGTGCTCGACCAACCCGTCTGCGCCGAACAGCACCGCCTCGGTCTGCGCCGCGTTGACCACCAGCACCAGCGCCAGGTCGACGTTCGCGGCGAGTTCGGCAACGCTCGTCGCTGCACGACCGCCCGCTTCGGCGAAGCGCGTCAGTGCATCGGCATTCGGGTCGAAACCCCAGGTGCCGACGCCGCGGCGCAGCGCCGAGAGCGCAGCGCCGCGGCCCATCGAGCCGAGGCCGATGACCCCGAGGGTGGTCGCCACGGCGGCGGAAGCGGTTGGTGGGGAAGTCAAGTCGTGGTCCTTGTCGAATGCCGCGTTCGGCGGCCGGCTTTTACAGGATGGGGTGCTCGCTGCAATCCGGCGTCGTGGAGCCGCCGCGCCGCTGCGGTCATGTGGCCCACGGCCGCAGCACGGGCTGCCTCGGGAGCACCAGCAGCGATTGCGTCGGCAAGGGCGCGGTGTTCGCCGCGCACCTCGTGCATGAATTGCGGATGGCGCGCCTCATTGCCGCGCGTGACCTGCATCGCGTCGCGCAGGTACTGCTCGATGAAGGCCAGCAGCACCCCGAACTGCGAATTGCCGGTGGCACGCGCGATGGCGCGGTGGAAGGCGAGATCCTCTTCGACACCGTCCCGGCCATCGGCGACGGCCGCCTCGATCGCGCTCAGCGCAGCCTCGATCGCGGCGATGTCGGCCGGCCGGGCACGTTCGGCCGCGAGCGCGGCCACTTCGCCCTCCAGAGCGCGTCGCACCTCGACCACGTCGATCACCGCCGCAATCGAGTCGAGCACCGCCGGATCGAACGCCAGCCGCTGCGAATGCGCGCGCGGCGCGACATAGACACCCGAACCCTGTCTCGATATCAGCAGTCCTTGCGAACGCAGTCGGCTCACCGCTTCCCGCACGACGGTGCGCGACACGCCGTGCTGCGCCGACAAGGCCGGCTCCGTCGGCAAGCGGTCGCCGGGATTCAGCTCGCCGCGTTCGATCTGCGAATGCAGCAAGGCAGCCAGGCGATCGGAAAGTCGATCGACTGCAAACGAAGACGCAGCGAGAGTCGCCCCGGGATTCATCAGGTCATCATATGAATTCGCGCAGCAAATTCCACCCGGGAAAGCCCCAGGGCGGGTTGTCCCGCAGTGAAGGTCCGGCGTCGGTTAGTCTGAGTCGACCGTCCTGCCGACCGAACCATGCCGATCACCAGCTCCCGCGCAGCCCACGTCCTTGCGCATCCAGGCGACTTTGCATTGCAGACCCTGAAGGCCTTCCGCGCCAACCAGGGCCTGTTGCTCGCCGGCGCCGTCGCCTATTACGCGCTGCTGTCGGTGGTGCCGCTGCTGATCCTGATCGTGATCGGTGTCTCGCACGTGATCGAACAGGCCGAGCTGCTGCGCACCATCGGTCGTTATCTCGAGTGGCTGCTGCCGGGTCAGTCGCGGGCGATCGTTCAGGAGCTGGCCAACTTCCTGGACCACCGGCAAGTGATCGGCTGGGTGCTGCTGGCCACCATGCTGTTCTTCAGCTCACTGGCCTTCACCGTGCTGGAAAACGCCATGTCGGTGATCTTCACCCACCGGGTGGCGGTGCGGCGGCGCCATTACCTGGTTTCGGCCATCCTGCCGTACCTGTACATCCTGTCGCTCGGCGTCGGCGTGCTCGTGGTCACGCTGGTCGCCGGCGTGCTGCAGGCCATCGGCGAGTCGAGCGTCGATTTTCTCGGCTACGAATGGCACTTCGACGGCATCTCCGGCGTCCTGCTCTATCTGCTCGGCTTTGCCGGCGAGGTGGCCGTTCTGACCTCGGTCTACCTGGTGATGCCGGTCGGCCGGCTGGCGCTACGGCCGGCGCTGCTCGGCGCAGTTACTGCCGCGCTGCTCTGGGAATTGACGCGACGCGTGCTCGTCTGGTATTTCGCGACGCTGTCACAGGTGAGCGTGGTCTACGGCTCGCTGACCACCGCGATCGCGGTGCTGCTCAGCCTGGAGATCGGCGCCACCTTCTTGCTGCTCGGCGCGCAGGTGATCTCGGAATTCGAGCGCCTCGGCCGCAAGCCCAAAGGGAATCCGCCAGCGGAATTCCGCACCGGCTGAGCCACCGCCGATGCGCGCCCGCTGCGTCGCCAGCGCCTCGACGGATCACTTGATCGACAGGACGTACTCGGCCAGCGTCTTCGCATCGGCGTCGGAAACCTGCGGTTGCGGCGGCATCGGCAGCTGGCCCCATACCCCAGCGCCGCCCGACTGGATCTTCTTGGCCAGCTGGGCGACCGCCACGTCGCTGCCCTGGTACTTGGCAGCGACTTCCTTCAATGCCGGCCCGAATCGCTTCTGGTCGACGGCGTGGCAAGCCGCACAGTTGAACTTCTTGAACATTTCCTCGCTGGCAAAAGCAGCAGAGGAAAACAACAAGCCCGATGCTGCACACACGACCAGAAATTTGCGCATGTAATTGAACCTTGTCTGGATTGCAGCCCACCGATAACCCGTGGCGGGCTGCCGATCATCGAATGCCGCCGTCACCGAAACCCGGTCCAGAACAACCGGAAAAGGGTTCCGCCCGCGCCGCACAAAAATCCGCGGTGCGGCCCGAAAGGTTCAACTCGGTGTCATGCGGAAGATTTCACCATCGTCGGTGACGACATACAGACTGCCATCCGGGCCCTGCACGACCGAGCGGAAACGACCGGCGGGCATCGGCAGCGGGACGATGGTCCGCTTTGCGGAAAGGCCGTCGGCGCTGATGTCCAGCACATCGAGGCGGTTGCCGACGGGTGTGCCGTGGATGCCGATGCCGGTGTAGCCGACCACCATCTTGCCGTCCCAACCCTTCCACTGCCGGCCGCTCAGGAACGTTGCGCCCTGGATGCCTTGTGACAGACCTTCGTTGTTCCACGCCGGCCGCATTGCATTCGGATACGCGCGAAGGTCGGTCATCGGCATGAAGGCAGAACGCTCCTTCGGATCGACCGCGCCCATCTGGTTCGGGCTGTAGCCACAGTAGCGATCGGGGCAGTCGCCACGCCCGTTGACATTGGGCCGAGGGTCCCAGCCGCCGTTGCCTCCCGCCACCAGCACCGTCACCTCGTCCGAATGCCAGGGGCCGTTCTCGGCGATCACGGGTTGGTTCGTCCCGGGGCGAAAAGTGATCCCCTGCGGATTGCGAAGCCCATAGGCATAGATGCGGGGATCGAAACCACGCGGGGCGTTGTTCCCCGCCGCAGGCTTGCCGTCGCGATCGATGCGCAGCACCTTGCCGCCGATTCGCGTGGGGCTTTGCGGAACTTCGCCGTTGTGGGTGTCGCCGGTGGTCACGTAGAGGAGGCCATCACGAGGGCCGAAGCGGATTCGCCCGCCGTTGTGCGCCCCCGGACCGCCGAACGGGTGGTCGCTCGCCTTCGGCTTGTACGGAATATCGGCAACGATGTCGGTGCGGTCCGCAAGCCGCGCGCCGTCCGGGCTGAGCGTGAACCGGATAACCCGGTTGCTTCCCGGCGCCGTGAGGCTCGACGCGGAATAGACATAGACGAAGCGGTTGGACGCAAAGTTGGGGTCGACGGCGACGCCGTTCATGCCGGCCTGGCCTTCGCAGAACAGGTCGCCCGCCGCGGTGGCATAACCCTGCGCATCCTTCATGCCGAGCAGACGGACGACATTGCCCGACGGTTGCCGCAACGAAAGGCCCTTGCACTTCTCGGTGAAGAACATGGTTCCGTCGGGAAGGAACGCCACGTCCCACGGATTGCTCAACTTGGACAGCACCGGGGTTGCAGACAGGGTCGGCGCCGGTGCGGCGGCTGCCATTGCGCCCGCTTGCATTCCAGCTTGCGGCTGGGCGCAGCCGGCCGCATAAATCCCGGCGCCGGCGGCGAGCACGTAGCCGGCAATCCCGTACCGGTGTGCACCTGCTGTGCGATTACCTCGACCCGCACGGATGCTCACGTCATCGTGGCCGCTGGCGGCGTCGGTCCCCGCCGCGCGCGCATTCTTCCAATCGGAATTTCTCATCTCGACTCCTTTTGATATTGGAATATCTGCCACAACCCACGACGAAAATTCTATTTCGTATGCCACGCCTTTTGTCATCGGGTTTTCGCCAACCCGCCGCAACCGCATAGCGCGAATTGAAACTGCAGCCCGGCCGCTGCTTCCACCGCCGTCAAAGCCGCTCGAAACCGAGCGGGCTGGCGTCGCATGGTCGCTCAGCGCGCAGCGAAGCAATAGAGCAGGCCGCTGCCGCCGGTGCCACGCAGGGCCTCGGTGCTGCAACCGCCGCGCGACAGGTGCGAGGAGTTCCACGACTTGGCCGGCACGCTGTCGTCGAGCCCGCTGCGGTCGTGATGCCCGACCATCGCCGCGCCGTTGGCGCCGCCATGCGTCCAGTTGCTGCAGGTCGAGTCGACGCTGCCTTCGATGTAGCGGCCGTCGGGCTGCGAGCCGGTCAGGATGTCGTGCATGTTCGGCGTATCGCCGCGGCCCTTGACCGGTTCACCGCGCTCGGTCAACGCGGTTTGCTTGTTGATGTTGTTGGCGGGGCTGTGCAGCTCCTCGACGTTTCGGGCCACCACCACGCCATTGGCGTTGCGCCACGGGCCGTTGCCGATGCGCTCGCGCGCATGGCCGCCCGGCGAGCCGCCCGCGGGCTGCGTGCTGAGGTAGGCCCTCCAGGTACGGTGCCCGGCGCCCGCGGCACTGGCCAGCGACTGGCAGTGTCGGTCGGCACCCGCAAGCCCGCCGAGGTCGGCCCCGCGTCCGACACCGGTGCTGCTGACAAAAAAGCCGAGCTCGTTCTTCGGTGCGCCGGTCAGGGCACAGGCGCCGAGCGCCGCTGCGGCGGCAATGCAGGTCGCGACCGACCATTTGGAAAGATGCATGAAGGACTTTCTGGAAGGGTTGCTGACGGTGCGCCCGGCATGCAGCGCGCAGTCAGGCTAGCGCAAAGGCGCCGCGGCGACAAGGCGCGCTACCCTGCCGACAGCAGCCGGGTCGCCTTCATCGCCAGGGCGCGGCCCTTGCGCGCCCGCCGGCCGGCATGCTCGGCCAGCCGCTCGCCGCGCAGGACATCCTCCTTTTCCCTGCCGCCGCGGCCGCTGCCCTGCACAGCGAAGCGCGGCGTCGAAGGCCACGACGCTGACCAGCGCGTCGCCCGGGTCGAGGTCGATCAGCGTCAGGCCGCGGCCGCCTCTGGGCTGCCACTTCAGTTCGTCGACTGCAAACACCAGCAGCCGACTCTGCAGCGTCAGCACGGCCACCTGGCGGCAGTCGTCGGCGACCACCGGCGGCAGCGGACGCTCGCCCGGCTCGAGCGCGAGGAATGCCTTCCCGCCCTTCTGCCGGGCGACCAGATCACCCACGTTGGCGAGCAGGCCGAAGCCGGCCGTGCTGGCGAGCAGCAGCGTCTGCTGCGCATGGCCGGCGTGGTAGTGCACCGCCTGGGTGCCGGATTCGAGCTCGATCAGGGTGGTGATCGGCTGCCCGTCGCCGCGCGCGCCCGGCAGCCCGGAAACGGGTGTCGAGTAGACCCGGCCGTTGCTGCCGATGACGATCAGCGGATCGACGCTGCGGCAGGCGAAGACACCGTGCAGCGCGTCACCGGCCTTGAACTGCAGGCCCGTGGTGTCGAGCTCGTGACCGCGCAGCGCACGCACCCAGCCTTTCAGGCTGACGACGACGCTCACCGGCTCGTCGACGATTCGCACGTCGGCCACCGCCCGCCGCTCCTCGAGGATCAGCGTCCGCCGCGGGTCCTTCTCGGCCGAGCCGTGCGCCTTGGCGTCGGCCTCGATCTCGCGGATCAGCGTGCGCTGCAGGCTCGACGGGCTGCCGAGGATGTCTTCGAGCCTGGCCTGCTCGGACTGCAGCGACTTCAGCTCCTGTTCGATGCGGATGGCTTCGAGGCGCGCCAGCTGACGCAGGCGGATTTCCAGGATGTCCTCGGCCTGGCGGTCGCTCAGCGCGAAGCGCTCGATCAGCGCCGCCTTCGGCTCGTCGGCGTTGCGGATGATGCGAATCACCTCGTCGATGGCCAGCAGCACCTGCTGCCGGCCCTCGAGGATGTGGATGCGGTCCAGCACCCGGGCCAGGCGATGCCGCGTGCGCCGCTGGACGGTGGCCGAGCGGAAGCCGATCCACTCGGCAAGCATCCGGCGCAGGCTCTTTTGCGTCGGCCGGCCGTCGGCACCGATCATCGTCAGGTTGATCGGCGCCGAGCTTTCGAGGCTGGTGTGCGCCAGCAGCGTGTTGATCAGCTCCTGCGGATCGGTGGTGCGAGTCTTTGGCTCGAGCACCAGCCGCACGGCGGCGTCCTTGCTCGATTCGTCGCGCACCGCGTCGAGCACGCCGAGCACCGTCGCCTTCAGCTGAAGCTGCTCGGCGCCGAGCGCCTTCTTGCCCGCCTTGAGCTTCGGATTGGTCAACTCCTCGATTTCTTCGAGCACCCGCTGCGTGCTGGTGCCGGGCGGCAGCTCGTCGACGACGAGTTGCCACTGGCCGCGCGCCAGGTCCTCGGTCTTCCATCGTGCGCGCACCTTGAGGCTGCCGCGGCCGCTGGCATACGCCGCGCGAATCTCCGCCGCGCTGCTGATGATCTGGCCGCCACCGGGGTAGTCGGGCCCTGGAACCAGGGCGGCCAGCGCTTCGTCGTCGAGCCGCGGGTTGCGAATCAGCGCGACCGCGGCCGAAGCGATCTCGCGCAGGTTGTGCGGTGGCACCTCGGTCGCCAGGCCGACCGCGATGCCGCTCGCACCGTTGAGCAGCACGAACGGCAGCCGCGCCGGCAGCAGCCGCGGCTCCTCGGTCGAACCGTCGTAGTTGGCAATGAAGTCGACCGTGCCCTCGTCGATCTCGTCGAGCAGCAGCCGGGCAATCGGCGCCAGGCGCGCCTCGGTGTAGCGCATCGCCGCCGCACCGTCGCCGTCGCGCGAGCCGAAGTTGCCCTGCCCGTCGATCAGCGGATAGCGCTGCGAGAAATCCTGCGCCATGCGCACCAGCGCGTCGTAGGCGGCCTGGTCGCCATGCGGATGGAAGCGGCCGAGCACGTCGCCGACGACCCGCGCACTCTTCACCGGCCGCGGCCCGCCGGCGGTGGTGAAGCCGAGCCCCATGCGCGACATCGCGTAGAGGATGCGCCGCTGCACCGGCTTCTGGCCGTCGCATACATCGGGCAGCGCCCGGCCCTTGACGACTGAGAGCGCGTATTCGAGATAGGCGCGCTCGGCGTAGCCGGCGAGCGACACGGCGTCGCCCTCGGCAGGGACTGCAGGAGAAAAGAGATCAGGCGTCATCGGGAAGATAAAAGCGCAGCCGCGCGCGGGTTTATACGACGGTGACCAAGTCCGAATACGCCGCCAGCGTCGCGTCGTGCGTCAACAGATGCAGGGGCTCGGAAAGCGCCTGCGCGAGCAGCATCCGGTCGAACGGATCGCGATGGAGCATCGGCAATTCGCCTAGCTTGAGCGCATGAGCCCACGTCACGTCGAGCCACTCGAACCCCGCTGCCTCGATCTTCACCTTGAGTCGCACGGGATCGAGCGGAAGCTTTCCCGCTGCAACCTTGATGACGGCCTCCCATAGCGAGACGCTGCTGACGAACACCTGCTCGGCGTGGCTGAGCAACTGGCGCGCTGCGGCGCTCAATTCGTCCGCGTCGCGCATCGCCCACAGCACAATGTGGGTGTCGAGCAGCAGCCTCACTTCTCGCTGCCGCCTTCGAACATCGCCAGCAAGTCTTCGGGAAGCGGGTCGTCGAAGTCCGGGGGTTCGACGAACTCGCCCTTCATCAGACCCAAACGGATCCTTGATCTCGTCGGCACACCGAGCGGCACCAATTTGGCAAGCGGCCGGCCCGCCTTGGCGATGACGATCGTCTCCCCGTTGTGCGCCTGCTCCACCAGGTCTGAAAGTCGCGTCTTCGCTTCGTAGATGTTGATCTGCACGGGACCTCCTTGACCAACGTTGGTCAAGGCAGTTTATCCGCTGTGCCAAGCGCCCTTACACATCCACCTCGACTTCGTCGCCCCGCAGCTCCATCAGATCCCGCCGTGCCGCCGCCTCGCCCTTGCCCATCAGCTTGGTCAGCGAGAGCACGGTTGCCGCATGGCCTGCCTCGCCGAAGGTGATCGGCAGCAGCCGCCGTGTCTCGGGATTGAGCGTCGTGTCCCACAGCTGCTCGGCGTTCATTTCGCCCAGGCCTTTGAAGCGGCTGATGTCCCAGCTGCCGTCGCGCGCACCTTCCTTCTTCAGCTTGTCGAGCGTGGCAGCGAGTTCGCCCTCGTCCAGCGCATAGATCTTCGCGGCCGGCTTCTTGCCGCGCGCCGGCGCGTCGACGCGAAACAGCGGCGGCTTGGCGATGTAGAGATGCCCCGCTTCGATCAGCTTGGGGAAATGCCTGAAGAACAGCGTCAGCAGCAACACCTGGATGTGCGAGCCGTCGACATCGGCGTCGGAAAGGATGCAGACCTTGCCGTAGCGCAATCCGGAAAGGTCGCCCGCTTCGGCTGCATGCGGATCGACGCCGATCGCCACCGCAATGTCGTGGATCTCGTTGTTGGCAAAGAGCCGGTCGCGTTCGACCTCCCAGGCGTTGAGCACCTTGCCGCGCAGCGGCAAGACCGCCTGCGTTTCCTTGTTGCGGCCCATCTTGGCGCTGCCGCCGGCCGAATCGCCTTCGACCAGGAACAGCTCGTTGTGCAGCAGGTCGCGGCTTTCGCAGTCGGTCAGCTTGCCCGGCAGCACCGCCACGCCCGAGCCTTTGCGCTTCTCGACCTTCTGGCTGGCGCGCTGGCGTGTCTGGGCCTGGCGGATGACGAGCTCGGCGAGCTTGCGGCCGAACTCGACATGCTGGTTCAGCCAGAGTTCGAGCGCCGGCTTGACGTAGGCCGAAACCAGCCGCAGCGCATCGCGGCTGTTCAGCCGCTCCTTGATCTGGCCCTGGAACTGCGGATCGAGCACCTTGGCCGAGAGCACGAAGCTGGCTCGCGACCAGACGTCGTCCGGCATCAGCTTGACGCCCTTGGGAAGCAAGCCACGCAGGTCGATGAAGCCCTTGATTGCGGCGAAAAGGCCGTCCTTCAGGCCCGACTCGTGTGTGCCGCCGGCGACGGTGGGAATGAGGTTGACGTAGCTCTCGCGTACCGGCGCGCCCTCCTCCGTGAAAGCCACGCACCAGGAGGCACCCTCGCCTTCGGCGAAGTTTTCAGTCTCCCCCCGGTCCGCGTGGTGAGCCCCCTCGAAGAGGGGAATCACCGGATCGGCAGAGAGTGTCTGCATCAGGTAGTCGCGCAGCCCGCCCTGGTAGGTCCAGCTCAGCTGCTCGGGTTCGCCGCGGGCGCCTTTTTCGATCTGCAAGCTGACTTCGACGCCGGGCATAAGCACCGCCTTGCTGCGCAGCAGGTGCACCAGCTCGCCACGCGGCAGATCGACGCTGTCGAAATAGCGCGCATCCGGCCAGGCGCGCACCGTCGTTCCGCTGCGGCGATCGCCGCGGGCGATTTTCCGGATCGCCAGCGGCTCGATCACTTCGCCCCCGCCGAAGGCAATGCGGGCCACGTGCCCATCGCGGCAGACCTGGACCTCGAGGCGGCTCGAGAGCGCATTCGTCACGCTGACACCCACGCCGTGCAGCCCGCCGGAGAAGCTGTAGGCGCCACCGCTCCCCTTGTCGAACTTGCCGCCCGCGTGCAGCCGGGTGAAGACGATCTCGACAACGGGCACCTTCTCTTCGGGGTGCAGACCGAAAGGTATACCGCGGCCATCGTCGACCACGCTCACCGAGCCATCGGTATGCAGCGTCACGTCGATACGCCGACCGTGACCAGCGAGTGCCTCGTCGGCCGCGTTGTCGATCACCTCCTGAACGATGTGCAGCGGCGTGTCGGTCCGGGTGTACATCCCCGGCCGTTGCCGGACCGGCTCGAGCCCTTTCAGGACGCGGATCGATGCTTCGGCGTAGGTGCTCCGGGTCGGCATGGGGCGGCGATTCTAGTCAGGCCATTGCCGGCCATCGCGCTGCGGCACAGGGATCGGTCAGGAAGCGTCCCGGTGCCAGGGTGCGGCACAGCGGCTGCAAAATCTCCCCTGGGTCACTGAACGTCTCTCACGCGAGGATTCGCATGCTCGTCCTGGACACTGCTGGAGCCGTCTTGCGGCACGGCGTCGTTGCTTGCCTGGCACTTTCGACCGCATTGGCGCATGCGGCCCGCCCGCTGATCACCGACGATGCGCGCATCGTCGACGCGAAGGCCTGCCAGCTCGAGAGCTGGGTGAGACGCAACCGCGGAAGCATCGAATACTGGGCGCTGCCGGGCTGCAACCCCACCGGCAATGTCGAACTCACCCTCGGCGGAGCGGCCACACACGATGCATCCTCGACCGCCACCACGTCGCTGGTGGCACAGGCAAAGACCATCCTGCGGCCGCTGGGCGGCGATGGCTGGGGCGTCGGCCTGGCCGGCGGTGTGGTGCGGCATCCCCGCTCTGCGCGTGGCGGGCACGATCGCTATGTCTACGTGCCGATGACTTTTGCCGTGAACCGCGAGCGTCTCTTCATCCACACCAACGTGGGATGGTTGCGCGAACAGGAAGAACGCCGCAACCGCATGACGTGGGGCGTCGGCGGTGAACTGCCATTCAGCGAACGCGACTCGCTGATCGCCGAAACCTTCAGCCAGGATTCCGGAAAGCCGTTGGTCCAGCTCGGCTTGCGGCACTGGATCGTGCGAAATCGGGTGCAGATCGACGCAACCTACGGCGACCGGGTCGGCAGCGGCAGCGGCGAACGCTGGTTTTCCGTGGGCTTGCGGCTCTTGTCGCCGCCCTTCCTGCCCTGAGAACGCGGGGCGCGGCCGCCTGCGGCGGCGGGGCTTCGGCTAAAGTCGATCGATGAAGCATGCGGATGTGGGGCCTGCGACGCCCCTTCTATCGATCCGGCAGGTGCTGATCTGCGGCGCCTGCATCGTCACCCTTTCGATGGGCATCCGCCACGGCTTCGGCCTGTGGTTGCAGCCGATCACGATGGACCGCGGCTGGTCGCGCGAGACCTTCGCCTTTGCGATTGCGATACAGAACCTGGCCTGGGGGCTCGTGGGTCCGTTCACCGGCGCCCTTGCCGACCGGCTCGGCGCATTCAAGGTGCTTGTCGGGGGCGCCCTGCTCTATTCGCTCGGGCTGGTCACGATGGGTCTGGCGACCAGCGGCCTGGCATTCACCGGCAGCGCAGGGCTGCTGATCGGTCTGGCGCAGTCGGGTACGACCTACGCGGTGATTTACGGCGTGATCGGGCGCAACGTCGATCCGGCCAAACGCAGCTGGGCGATGGGCGTGGCCGCGGCGGCCGGCTCGTTCGGCCAGTTCCTGATGGTGCCGGTCGAGAACTGGCTGATCGGCAGCTTCGGCTGGCAGAACGCGTTGTTCGTCCTGGGCTGTGCGGCGCTGGCGATTGCACCGGTGGCGTGGGGGCTGAAGGAGCCGCTCGGCCGCAAGTGGTCCGGCGCGCCGCAAAGCATCCGCCAGGCACTGCACGAGGCCTTTGCCTATCCGAGCTTCCGCTGGCTGATGCTCGGCTACTTCGTCTGCGGCTTCCAGGTGGTGTTCATCGGTGTCCACATGCCGAGCTACCTCAAGGACCACGGCTTGTCGCCGAACGTGGCGACCACGGCGCTGGCGTTGATCGGCCTGTTCAATATCTTCGGCACCTACCTCGCCGGAACCCTCGGCGGGCGGATGCCGAAGAAATACATCCTGTCGGCGATCTACACGCTGCGCTCGATTGCGATCGTTGCCTTTCTGTTGCTGCCGCTGACCCCGGTGAGCGTCTACGTGTTCTCGGCGGTGATGGGCTTTCTGTGGCTCTCGACCGTGCCACCGACCAATGCGATCGTGGCCCAGATCTTCGGTGTCCAGTACCTGTCGATGCTCGGCGGCTTCGTGTTCCTGAGCCACCAGATCGGCAGCTTCCTCGGCGTCTGGCTCGGCGGCAAGCTCTACGACGCGACCGGCAGCTACGACATCGTCTGGTGGATCGCCGTGGCGCTCGGCGTTATGGCGGCACTCGCCAACCTGCCGGTGCGCGAAGCCGCGATCGTGCGGCCGGCGGCGCGGCCGCTCGCCGCCTGACGAGGAACGACGGTGCGACTCAGGGAAGCCATCGGGTTGGCTCTGGCGGCTTCCGTGCTGCTGGCGATTTTCGCTGCCTACCTGGCGCCGGAGATGGCGCTGACGCTCGCCCTGCAGGTCTGGAACTGCTTCTGAAGGTCGCGCCAGGAGTCCCCTCGCCAGGTGGCGATGCGCGGCTAAAATCGGCCGCTTCCAAGGAATCCGCATGAAACCCATTGCTGGCAGCATCGTCGCGCTGGTCACGCCGATGCACGACGACGGCCGCATCGACGACGACGGGCTGCGCAACCTCATCGACTGGCATGTTGCCGAGGGCACCGACTGCATCGGCGTCGTCGGCACGACCGGCGAATCGCCGACGGTGTCGATCGAAGAGCACTGCCGGATCATCCGCATCGCGGTCGAACATGCCGCGGGGCGCGTGCCGATCATGGCGGGCGCGGGGGGCAATTCGACGCGCGAGGCCATCGAACTGGCCCGGTACGCCAGGCAGGTCGGTGCCGACTGCACGTTGTCGGTCGTTCCTTACTACAACAAGCCTTCGCAGGAAGGCATCTACCGGCACTTCGAGGCGATTGCCGCAGCCGTCGATATTCCGATGGTGCTGTACAACGTGCCGGGCCGGACGGTTGCGGACATGCAGCCCGAGACGGCGCTGCGCCTGGCGGAGCTGCCGAATGTCATCGGCATCAAGGAGGCCAGCGGCGATATCGGTCGCGCTGCGTGGCTGATCAAGCATGCGCCGGCGCACTTCGCGGTCTATTCGGGCGACGATCCGACCGCCGTGGCACTGATGCTGCTGGGCGGCGCCGGCAATGTCAGCGTGACCGCCAATGTGGCGCCGCGCGCGATGCACGAGTTGTGCGTGGCCGCGATGGAGGGCCGCACGCGCGAGGCGACGGCGATCCACCTGCGGCTGCTGGCGCTGCACAAGCACCTGTTCATCGAGCCCAGCCCAGCCCCGACCAAGTGGGCACTCGCACGCCTCGGACGCTGCGGCGCTGGGCTGCGTTTGCCGATCACGCCGCTGAGCGTGCCCGCCCAGCAAACGGTCGAAGCGGCGCTCCGCGAAGCCGGCCTGCTCTGACCAAGCGTTTGCCTCCATGCCCCGCCGGGGCTCCCTCACGGCCGGCTGGATCCGGCGGAGAAAGACAATCGTGACCTTGCGCTCTTTGCTTTTCGTACGAACCGCCGCCGTCGCTGGTGTGGCGCTGGTAATGGGTGGCTGCTCGTCGGTCGAGTCGCTGGTGGGGGGAGAAAAGATCGACTACCGCAGCGCCAAGCCGCGCAGTGCCGGGCTGGAGGTGCCGCCAGATCTGACGCAACTCGCCCGCGACCCGCGCGCCGGTGCAAGCGCCAGCGTCAGCGCAAGCAGCTATCAGGCGGCAACACCGGTTGTGCCGCAGGCCGCAGCGGCGATCGCCGAACAGGCCGCACAGAATGCGGCGGCGGGACTGCGCATCGAACGCTCGGGCAACGAACGCTGGCTGGTGACGCGCATGACGCCCGAACAGCTGTGGCCGCAGTTGCAATCCTTCTGGCGCGGTGTCGGCTTCAACCTGGCGGTCGACCAGGCCAGCGCCGGCGTGATGGAAACCGACTGGGCCGAGAACCGCGCCAAGCTGCCGAACGATGTCATCCGCCAGACACTTGGCAAGTTGATCGACTCGGTCTATTCGACCGGCGAGCGCGACAAGTTCCGCACCCGTGTCGAGCGAACCGCCGTGGGAAGCGAGGTCTACATCAGCCATCGCGGCATGGAGGAGGCGTATGTCGGCGCCATGCGCGAGAGCACCGTCTGGAAGCCGCGGCCGACCGATGCCGAGCTGGAAGCGATCTTCCTGCAGCGGCTGATGGTTCACCTCGGCGCGAAGCAGGAAGTTGCGCGCGAGTCGAACGTCAACACCACCGTGGCTGCCGCGCCGGCGCGGGCGCGAATTCTCAGCGGACAGCCTGCGGCGACGCTGCAGGTCGACGACAGCTTCGACCGCGCATGGCGGCGTGTGGGCATTGCACTCGACCGCAGCGGCTTCACCGTCGAGGATCGCGATCGTGCACAGGGCCTTTATTACGTGCGCTATGTCGATCCCGCCAGTGCCGGCAAGGAAGAGCCGGGCTTTTTCCGTCGCTGGTTGCCGTTCGGCAGTGCAGTGGCAGTGAACAACGCGCCGGTGCGCTACCGCGTTTATGTGCGATCGAGCGGCGAGCGCAGCACGGTCCAGGTCCTCAATGGCCAGGGTGCACCGGAGAACGGCGAAGCCGGTCAGCGCATCGTTCGCATCCTGTTCGAGGACCTGAAGTAGGCAGCCGAAACAAGCGCGACTGTCGCTGACTGCGGCAGCGGCGGTGCGCTTTTGCAGCCTGGGCAGCGGCAGCGCCGGTAACGCCACGCTGATCGAGGCGGGCGAAGGCGGCGGCCGGCCGACGCGCCTGTTGCTCGATTGCGGCTTTCCGCTGCGTGAACTGTTGCGCCGACTCGGTGCATGCGGCGTCGACGCTGGCGAATTGAACGCCGTTTTCGTCAGCCATGAGCATGGTGACCATGTCGGCTGTGCACTGGCGCTGGCGCGCCGCTACGAGCTGCCGCTGTGGATGAGCCGCGGCACGTGGCAGGCGCTCGGGTGTCCCGAACTGGGCGACCAGCTTCACTTCGCCCGCGACGGCGAGCCGATCGCATTCGGCGAGTTGCAGATCGATCCGTACACCGTGCCGCACGATGCACGCGAGCCGCTGCAGGTCTGCGTCGGTAATGGCGCCGTTCGCCTGGGCGTGATCACCGATGCCGGTTGCATCACCGCCCACATGCTGGCCAAGCTGCGCGGATGCGACGCGCTTCTGCTCGAGTGCAACCATGACCCTGCGTTGCTCGCGGCGTCGACTTACCCGGCAGCGCTGAAGGGCCGTATCGGCGGCCCGCTCGGTCATCTCAGCAACGATGCCGCGGGTGAGTTGCTGGCCGCACTCGCGCATGTCGATCTGCAGCATGTTGTCGCCGCCCATCTCAGCGAACGCAACAACCGCCCGGACCTGGCGGTCGCCGCGCTAACGCAAGCCTGCAACGGCCAGGGGCCGCGAATCAGCGTGGCCGACCAAGCAGGTGGACTGCCGTGGCTGGAACTGGCCTGACAACGCGAGAAGCAGAGACCCAATGAAAAAGCCGCCCCAAGGCGGCTTTCAGGACGACCGCCGAAGCGGTCGAACGTCGCGACTTAGCGGCTCGCGGCGCTCGAAGCCGACATCGCAGCCGATGCAGCACCCACCGCAGCGGTCGCCGCGCTGTCCGCAGCGGAAGCCGCCGACGAAGCGCTCGAGCTTGCCGAGGTGTCAGCCGACGGGGTCGTCGACGTGCTGGGCGTGACGACAACCGGAGTCGCGGGCGTCGTCGTGGTGGTGGTCGTCTCTTCCTTCTTGCTGCAAGCAGTCAGTGCGACGGTGGCGAGCAAGGCAGCCAGAACGTGGGATGTTTTCATAGTTTCTCCGGGTGTTTGAAGGGTCAGTCGACGATCGCAAATGGCTGAACGTGGTCCCACGGCCTCGCAAGCCGGTGAACTCTCAGTTCGTGGCCAATTATAAAGGTGGCTAGGGAAGTTACCTAGAGACCGAGCGTGGTCGCCGGGAAGCTCTCGTGCGACCGTTGCAAATAAGTCTCAAGTTGCAGTCGCATGGTGACGATATCGGCCGCCACCGACGTGCACACCCCCTGCAGCCGCAGCGGATCGCGCAACCGCACACCGAGCTGCGGCGGCACGATCAGCATGCATGGAATCGAGTCGACGTCGGCAGGATCGACGCACCGGCAGCTGACCAGATGCGAGTAGCGTCTGCGCCATTCGACCCAGCGGGGATGACGCCGCGCGAGCAAGTTGAAGTCCGCCGCGAGCACCACCAGCTGGCGGTGCGGCCGGGCCCAGCGTGTCAACTGCTCGATCGTCTGCAGATCGCCCAGCGGCCACTCGAGAAAATCCCGATCGCACCACCAAAGCTCCCGACACTCGCCCTGCGCCAGCACCTCGAAGCCTTCGCGCAGCGCCGCCTTGAATTCGACGCGACCATCGATCGCCCGCGTGAGCGCAGGCGGCGTCATGCCGTCCATGGTCAGAACGTCGCGCCGTGCAGCCAGCCTGCTTCGATCCAGGCGTCCAGCAGCGCCCGCGCTTCCTCGCTCAATCCCGCCAAATCGGCGGCTGCCAGGCGCCGCTGGTCGGCAAGCCGCCGCATCAGCGTTGCGTCGCGGCCACCGGCGCGGAAGGACTCGCCGTTGATGAAGACATGTGCGTCGTCCCAGAGCATCCGGGTGCGCCTGTCGAGGCGCACGCCGCCGGCCACCGAAACGGCGTCGCCGCGATCGAACCAGACACCCGGCTTCGGTTCGCTGAGCCACTCGCCGAGCGAGCACGCCAGCGCCTCGCGGTCGTCGAGCCAGTCGGCAATCGACGACGCGGTGAACTCCAGCATCTCGTCGGGGATGCGGCCGGGCGTCGAAGTCGCCGCCTCTTTCGCGTCGCGGTAGCGCTCGCCTGCAGGCTCCTCATCGTCCGCGTCGAGCGTGCGCTGCAGCACCTCGCGCACGAATTCCCCCGCACTGCCGGCGCGAAATCCGATCGAGCAGGTCATGCATTCGCCCTCGGCAATGCCGTCGTGCGCCCATCCGGCTGGCAGATAGAGTATGTCGCCGGGCTCGAGCAGCCACTCCTCTTCGGGCTCGAAGTGGCGCAGGATTTTCAGCGGAAGCCCCTCGACCGAAGAATCGTCGGCTGCACGGCCGATCTGCCAGCGGCGTTTGCCCATCACCTGCAACAGGAATACGTCGTACGAATCGACATGCGGGCCGACGCCGCCGCCCGGCGAGGCCCACGACACCATCAGGTCGTCGAGCCGAGCCGCCGGAACGAAGCGGAACCGGTTGAGCAGATCGGCCGCGGCGTCGACCTGCAGGTCGACGCCGTGCACCAGCAAGCTCCACCCGGGCTGCTGCCAAGGCGGCAGGCTGGCCGCATCGATCGGCCCCGCTTGCAGCGACCAGCCTGCCGTACCACTGCCCTCCACATGGCTGACCAGTCGCGACTCGACATCGTCGCGAGCGGCGAGATCGAACAACGCTTCGCGTCCGATCGGTGGCACCACGCCGGGCAGCGCCTGTCGCACCAGCAGCGGCTTCTTCTGCCAGTGCCGACGCATGAAAGCTTGCGGCGACAGGCCACCAAGCAACGGTGTATTCAAAGCAGGGTCGTTGACGGCATCCATTCAGGTCATCCAGCAGCTGCCAGGCGCCCGTGAATGCTAGCGGGCGCGGCAGTCACCGAGACTGCCTGCACGGCGACCACTGCAGCCGGGGCTGGCCTTTGTAAGGATCATGGCGGAACAACGCTCCGGTTTACGCAGGTGAACGGCTCAGAGGTGCTGCGTAACGACTTTCAGCGTGCTCCGGGCGGATTTGGCTGATCCATGCGGCCTCGGCATTGTGCTCGGCCGGGTCGCGCATGCGATCATTTCAGCATGCTGATCGAATCCCCATGTGTCGTAAGTCTCGTCTGGCGCCTCGAAGACGCCCAGGGAGAATTGATCGACGAACTCGACGACCCGCTTGAATTCTTCGTCGGCGGCGACGACCTGCTCGCCAAGATCGAGCAGGCGCTGCTTGGCCAGGAAGCGGGCTTCACAACCCAGTTGCAGCTCGAACCGCCCGAAGCCTATGGCGACTACGACGCTGCTCTCGTCTTCTTCGAGGAACGCGCGCTCTTTCCCGACGACGTCGGCCCCGGCATGCAGTTCGAGGGGCCGCCGCCCGGCGCGACGACCGAAGGCCTGCCGGAAAACGCCATCTACGCCGTGACCGAGGTCTACGATTCGCACGTCGTGCTCGACGGCAACCATCCGCTCGCCGGGATGGCGCTGCGCTTCACGCTCGTGGTTCACGAGGTCCGCGAAGCGACTGCCCAGGAGATCGAAGTCCGCAGCGTCGACCTGCCCGCAGTCAGCGTGGCGGCGGGCGGCGAATCGCAGGGGTTCCTGCACTGAGGGTTGCCGCGGCAACCGGCTCGCGCCCGCTTGCCGGCCTCAAATCCGCTCGCCGCGGTCGATCCGCCGGGCAATCTCGCCGACCAGTTGTCGAGCCAGCGCCAGCTTGCCGGCGCGCGGCAACTCGCGCGAACCCTCGGCATCGACCAGCAGCAGCGCGTTGTCGTCGCGGCCGAAGGTCGCCGGACCGAGGTTGGCAACGATCAGTGCGATGCCCTTGCGACGCCGCTTCTCCTCGGCATGGTGCAGCAGCTGCTCGCTCTCGGCGGCAAAACCGACGCAATACGGACGCCCGTCGGCGGCCGCCCGGGAGAGCGTGGCGACCTCTGCCAGGATGTCGGCGCTTTCGACCATTTCCAGGCGCGGCGGCTGGCGGTCCGCGCCCTTCTTCAACTTGTGCTCGGCCGCGGCAGCCGGACGCCAGTCGGCGACCGCTGCGGTTGCAATGAACACATCCTGGCCGCCAACGACGTTCAGGACGGCCTCGCGCATCTCGGCCGCGGTCTCGACGTCGACCCGGCGCACACCGCGCGGCGCTGCCAGGTGCACCGGGCCGGCGATCAACGTCACCACTGCACCGGCTTCGGCGGCGGCGCGCGCCACGGCAAAACCCATCTTGCCGCTGGAACGGTTGGTGATGCCGCGAACCGGGTCGATCGGCTCGAAGGTGGGACCGGCGGTGATCAGCACCCGGCGGCCGCGCAGCACCTTGGGTTGCAGCGACGCGACGATCTCCTCGAACAGCTCGGACGGCTCGAGCATTCGCCCATCGCCGAACTCGCCACAGGCCTGGTCGCCGCTGCCCGGCCCCCAGACCGCCGCACCGTCGGCGCGCAACTGGGCGATGTTTCGCTGCGTCGCTGGATGCGACCACATCTCCCGGTTCATGGCCGGCGCAACCGCCAGTGCGCAGTGCCCTGCCGGGCGCGCCAGGCAGAGCAGGCTGAGCAACTCGTCGGCACGGCCCTGCACCAGCCTGGCGATGAAGTCGGCGCTCGCCGGCGCGACCACCACGAGGTCGGCATCACGGCTCAGGTTGATGTGCGGCATGCGGTTGGCCTCGCGCGCATCCCACTGCGAGCTGTAGACGCTGCGACCCGACAGCGCCTGCATCGTCACCGGCGTGATGAACTGCTCGGCCGCCTCGGTCATGACCACCTGCACCGTGGCACCGGCCTTGACGAGCAACCGAGTCAGCTCGGCCGATTTGTAGCAGGCAATGCCGCCGGAAAGGCCGAGCACAAGGCGGCAGCCGGCGAGTCCGGCTGCATCGGACCCCGCCACCGGCAGCGCCCCGCCGGTGGTCCCTCGCTGTGGCTCGCCGCCCTCGCTCATCGACCCTGCCCTCGTTGCTTCGCACGCGCCGAAGCGCCATCGGCGAAGATTGTCGCTGTTGCGCCGGGCCCTGCAGCCCGCCCCCTTGCCCCGCCACACCCACCTTTGCCGAGGATGCTTCTTGGAATCACCGCGTAAACACCCTGCCGTCGAATCCGGAGTCGACGCGTTGCAGCCGCACTTCACCCAGATCGGTCGGCAGCAACCCGCAGCGCTTTGCGCTGAGCTGCTGGCCGGACTGACAGCGGTTCATGCCAGTGTCTCGCCGAAGTTCCTCTACGACGCGCTCGGCTCGCGGCTGTTCGAGGCGATTTGTGAACTCCCCGAGTACTACCCGACGCGAACCGAGGCAGCGATCTTCGCCGGCGCTGCTGCCGGTATCGCGGCGGCCGTCGGCACGGTCGGAACGCTGGTCGACCTGGGCGCCGGCAACTGCGCCAAGGCCTCGCGTCTGTTCGGCACACTGCAGCCGCGGCGCTACCTGGCGGTCGACATCTCGGTCGACTTCCTGCGTGATGCGCTGGTTGCGCTGCAGCGGGCGCATCCCGGGCTCGACATGGCCGGTCTCGGACTCGACTTCTCGCAGTCGCTGGCGCTGCCCGTCGATTCCGTCGTGGGCCGGCCGGTGTTCTTCTATCCGGGCTCGAGCATTGGCAACTTCCATCCCCCTCAGGCGCTGCGTTTCCTGCGCGAGGTACACGCGCATGCCCAAGGCGGCGGGTTGCTGATCGGCGTCGATCTGGTCAAGCCGGCGGGCATCCTCGAGCCGGCCTACGACGACGCGCTCGGCGTCACCGCGGCGTTCAACCTCAACCTCCTGCGCCACCTGAACCGGCTGCTCGACGCCGACAGCGATCCACGCCAATGGCGCCATGTGGCCTGTTTCGACGCCGCCGTGTCACGCGTCGAGATGCATCTCGAGGCGCGGAGCGATCTCCGGGTTGCCTGGTCGGGCGGCGAACGCCGCTTCGCCGCGGGCGAGCGCATCCATACCGAAAGTTCCTACAAGTACACGCTGCAAGGTTTCAGCGCGCTCCTGGCGAATGCCGGCTTTCACAGCGTGCAACATTGGACCGACGAGCGTGGCTGGTTCGCGGTGTACTGGGCCGAAGCGGGCTGAGCGGCCCGCTTAAACGCGCTCGGCCACCCAGCGCTCGACCGACGCCAGCGCATTCGGCAGCTGCGATGCATCGCTGCCGCCGGCCATGGCGATATCCGCCTTGCCGCCGCCCTTGCCACCGACCTGCTGGGCGACGAAGTTGACCAGCTCGCCCGCCTTGAGCTTGTTCGTCCGGTCGGCGGTGACGCCAGCGGCGAGCTGAACGCGACCGGCGTCGACGCTTGCCAGCACGATCACCGCCGTCTTCAGCTTGTTCTTGAGCTGGTCGAGCGTGTCACGCAGCGCCCTGGCGTCGGCGCCGTCGAGCCGCACGGCGAGTACCTTCACACCCCCGACGTCGACCGCTTTGGCGGTCAGTTCGTCGCCCTGCACCGAGGCGAGCTGACCTTTCAATGCGGTCAGTTCGCGCTCCAGACTGCGCACCTGATCGAGGATCGCACCGACCCGGGCAGGCACTTCACTCGGGATGACCCTCAGGGTGCCGGCAACACCGCCGAGCGTCGACTCGAGCCCCTGCACGTAGCCGAGTGCGTCGAGGCCCGTGACGGCTTCGATGCGGCGCACACCGGCGGCCACGCCCCCTTCGGCCGTGATGGTGAAGAAACCGATGTCGCCGGTGCGCCGTACATGCGTGCCGCCGCAGAGCTCCCGGCTGGTGCCGATGTCGATCACGCGGACCATGTCGCCGTACTTTTCGCCGAACAACATCATCGCGCCGAGACCCTGCGCCTCGGCAATCGGCACGGTCCGCTCCTGCGCCTCGGCATTGGTGAGGATTTCTGCATTGACCAGCGCCTCGACACGGCGAATCTGCTCGTCCGTAAGCGGCGCGTTGTGGACGAAGTCGAAGCGGGTGCGATCGGGCGTGACGAGCGAGCCCTTTTGCTGCACGTGCGGGCCGAGCACTTCGCGCAGCGCCTTGTGCATCAGGTGCGTCGCCGAATGGTTGCGGATGGTCCGGGCTCGGCGCTCGGCGTCGACCCGGGCGTCGACCACATCGCCGGGTCGAAGCGAGCCCTCGACGATGCGGCCATGATGGCCGAACACCGCCGACTGCAGCTTGAGCGTGTCTTCCACGAGCACCCGCGCGCCCGCATTTCGCAGCTCGCCGGTGTCGCCGACCTGGCCGCCGCTTTCGGCATAGAAAGGCGTGTGATCGAGGACGACGACCACGTCGTCGCCGGCATGCGCCGCCTCGACCTGGCTGCCCTCGACGTAGACGGCGACGACCCTTGCGGTCTCGTGGATCAGCTTTTCATAGCCATGGAAGTGCGTCGGCTCGCCCTGGTAGTCGAGCCCCTGCGCCATCCGGAACTTGCCCGCCGCGCGCGCCTGCTCGCGCTGGCGCTTCATCGCGACGTCGAAGCCGGCGTTGTCGACGCCCACGCCGCGCTCGCGGCAGACGTCGGCCGTGAGATCGAGCGGGAAGCCGTAGGTGTCGTGCAGCTTGAAGGCGGTTTCCCCGTCGAGCGCAGCGCCGGCGGGGGTTGCATCGAGCGCCGCCTCGAGAATGTCCATGCCGTTGGCGATCGTCTGGAAGAAGCGCTCCTCCTCCTGCTTCAGCACCTCGGTGACCCGGCGCTCCTCACGGCGCAATTCGGGAAAGGCATCGCCCATTTCGCCGACCAGCGCCGGCACCAGGGCGTGCAGGAAGGGTTTGCGCGCACCCAGCTTGTAGCCATGACGAATCGCGCGCCGGGCAATTCGCCGCAGCACATAGCCACGGCCTTCGTTGCCGGGAATCACACCGTCGGCGATCGTGAAGCTGCAGGCACGGATATGGTCGGCGATGACTTTCAGCGACGGACTTTCGGCGTCGCAGTTGCCGCCGCCCGCCGCATCGACCGCTGCCTTGGCCGCCGCGAGCAGCGCCACGAAGGTGTCGATTTCGTAGTTGCCGTGCACGCCCTGCAGCACCGCCGCAAGCCGTTCGAGCCCCATGCCGGTATCGACGCTCGGCTTGGGCAGCGGATGCATCACCCCCGCGTCATCGCGGTTGAACTGCATGAAGACGTTGTTCCAGATCTCGATGTAGCGGTCGCCGTCCTCGTCGGGCGAGCCCGGGGGGCCGCCGGCGATCCCGGGACCGTGGTCGTAGAAGATCTCGGTGCACGGGCCGCATGGCCCGGTGTCACCCATCATCCAGAAGTTGTCCGACGCGTAGCGGGCGCCCTTGTTGTCACCGATGCGGACGATCCGCTCGGCCGGAACGCCGATCGTGCGGTGCCAGATGTCGTAGGCCTCGTCGTCCTCGGCGTAGACCGTCACCCAGAGCTTTTCGGCCGGCAGCTTGTAGACGGCGGTCAGCAGTTCCCAGGCGTACCCGATCGCCTCCTGCTTGAAGTAGTCGCCGAAGCTGAAGTTGCCGAGCATCTCGAAGAAGGTGTGATGCCGCGCCGTGTAGCCGACGTTCTCGAGATCGTTGTGCTTGCCGCCGGCACGGATGCACTTCTGCGAGCTTGCCGCGCGGCTGTACGGCCTGCGCTCGACGCCGAGGAAGACATCCTTGAACTGGTTCATCCCGGCGTTGGTGAACAGCAGCGTCGGGTCGTCACCCGGGATCACGGCGCTCGACGCAACGACGGTGTGGCCGCGGGCTTCGAAGAAGGCAAGGAACTGCGAGCGGATTTCGGCGGCTTTCATGGGCATTCCTGGAAGTTGCGTTGCCGTCGGGTGAGGCTGCGGGCGGCCGGCTGGGAAACCGCTCGGAAGTTGCGCCTGTCGGCAAGGTCAAGGTTATTCGCCGCGCTCGGTTCGTCTTCGCGGACAACAGGGTCGCCGGACTTCGAATCGGCATGTGGCGACAATCCCGGCACCGCTTTGCGGACCGCTGCCAGCGGGCGACTGGCGGCAGCCTGCCGCAACCGCGGGTGCCTCTCGCTTGCGCACCTCCGGGCCGCCGAGCCGACGAACGAACGGTTCAGCGGGTGAATTTTAGGCTGAGCGACCCCTTTGCCGGGCGATCGCCAGCCCGGCGGTAGAGTTGCTTGCTGCTCGATTGCGCGCCGGCGACCCACTTTTCTGGAGCAACCTGATGGATATGAAGACTTCACCGCTTTCGACCCTGGCCGACCCGACGTTGCTGAAGACCCATGCGCTTGTCGGCGGCGAGTGGTTGCCGGGCGATTCGCGCTTCGACGTCGACGACCCGGCAACTGGACAAAAGCTCGTCGATGTGGCCAACCTCGGCGCTGCAGACGCCGACGCGGCGATCGCCGCGGCCAATGCGGCCTGGCCCGAATGGCGCAAGCGCACGGCCAAGCAGCGGGCCGCGATCCTGCATGCCTGGTACGACCTGCTGATGCAGAACGCCGACGATCTGGCGCGGATCATGACGGCCGAGCAAGGCAAGCCGCTCGCGGAAGCCAGGGGCGAAGTCGCCTACGGTGCGAGCTTCGTCGAATGGTTCGCCGAGGAGGGCCGGCGCATCTATGGCGAGACGATTCCGACCACCGACGCCAACAAGCGCTACCTCGTCATCAAGCAGCCGATCGGCGTCTGTGCAGCGATCACGCCGTGGAACTTCCCGATCGCCATGATCACCCGCAAGGTGGCGCCTGCGCTGGCAGCGGGCTGCACGGTGATCATCAAACCCGCCGAGCAGACGCCGCTCTCGGCGCTGGCTGTTGCCGAACTCGCCCAGCGCGCCGGCATGCCGCCAGGGGTGCTGAACATCCTCACCGCCGACTCGCAGCGTTCGATCGAGATCGGCGAGGTGCTGTGCGCGAGCGATGTCGTGCGTCACCTGTCGTTCACGGGATCGACCGAGGTCGGGCGCATCCTGATGCAGCAAAGCGCGCCGACGGTCAAGAAGCTCTCGCTCGAGTTGGGCGGCAACGCGCCGTTCATCGTCTTCGATGACGCCGACGTCGCGAGCGCCGTCGAAGGCGCCATTGCCAGCAAGTACCGCAATGCCGGACAGACCTGCGTCTGCGCCAACCGCATCTACGTCCAGGAAGGCGTCTACGACAGTTTCGTCGAGCAGCTTGCGGCGAAGTCGAAAGCGATCCAGGTGGGCAACGGCTTCGAAAGCGGCGTCACGCAGGGGCCGTTGATCGACGACCAGGCCATCGCCAAGGTCGAGCGACACATTGCCGACGCCGTTGCCAAGGGCGGGAAGATCGTCACCGGCGGCAAGCGTCAGGGCGGCCGCTTTTTCGAGGCCACGGTTCTCGCCGAGGCGACAAGCGACATGCTCTGTGCACGCGAGGAGACATTCGGCCCGTTCGCCCCGGTGTTCCGCTTCAAGACCGAACAGGAGGCGATCGATGCCGCCAACTCGACGGAATTCGGCCTGGCGGGCTACTTCTACAGCCGCGATATAGGCCGGATCTTCCGCGTCGGCGAGGCGCTCGAATACGGGATGATCGGCGTCAACACCGGCCTCTTTGCAACCACCGAGGTGCCGTTCGGCGGCGTCAAGCAGTCGGGCCTCGGCCGCGAAGGTTCGCGCCATGGCATCGAGGACTATGTCGAGATGAAGCTTCTGTGCCTGGGCGACATCGAGCGATAAACCGCGCGCCGGTCATTGGCACGGCAAATGCTGCTCCATCCGGTTGGCCAATCGGCCTTGCTCCAGGAGACTCAAATGCTCGGAAAACTCATCGCCGTCGCTGCACTCGCCGCGGGCGGCGTCGTACTCAAGAAGCGCATGGGACAAAACGCCCAGACCGGATCACGCCCTTCGGTCGAAGAAACCGTTGACGTTCAGGTACCGGTGAGTACCGCCTACAACCAGTTCACGCAGTTCGAGGAGTTCCCGAAGTTCATGTCGGGCGTCGAAGAGGTGAGGCAGCTCGACGACACGCACCTTCACTGGCGTGCCCGGATCGCCGGCAAGGAAGAGCACTGGCACTCGGAGATCACCTCGCAAATTCCCGACAAGCGCATCGCCTGGCGCAGCACCAGTGGTCCGCGAAATTCGGGGGTCGTGAGCTTCCAGTCGCTTTCGCCTGAATCAACTCGCGTCACGCTGCGCATGGAGTACGAGCCGTCGACGCTGGTCGAGAAGATCGGTTCGGCTTTTGGCGCCGTCAAGTTCGAACTGGGTGGCAACCTGCAGCGCTTCGCCGACTTTCTCGAGACGCGTCATCGCGAGACCGGCGCATGGCGTGGCACCGTTCAGGGTGGCAGCACCGTAACGCCTAGCGCTGGGGAAAGCTCCGGCTCTACCAGTAGCACGACGACCAGCCTCTGACGAGAACTCTGGGAGCGGCTCGCGAAAGCGCGATGCCGCTCCATTCCGCGGTCAGACCTTGAATTCGTCGAGGCCGCGGCCCGACGCAATCGCTTCCCTCAGCCACCCGGGTTGCGGTCCGAAACCACTCCAACTCCGACTGCCATCGCTGAACTTGGCACGCCCCGCACCCTGGCGTTTGGCAGTTGCCTTCCCGCCGCCCACTGTGGCTTTGCCTTTGCGACGAGCCGGCTGGTTTTTCCGAAACTCGTCCAGCGTGTGGCCGGCAGCGAGTGCGTCACGAAGCCATTGCGGACGCTTGCCCCTGCCCACCCAGGTATTTCCGTCTGCATCGGCATACAGCGTCGATCCTTCGGATTGTGCGGGTCGGGACTTGGCGCGAGGCTCTGCAACTTCCCCAAAGATCTGCTCTGCCGTTATCTCGTAAGTCGAGACAAGTTCACGGATCTGCCGAATCACTCCGGGAATCTCGGAACTTTTCAGACGCGCTGCCTGCGCCTCGAGTTCTGAGATCTGTTTCTGGAGCTGGGCGAAGGTTTGTGCCATGGGATTCAGACAGAGAAAGGTGCCTCATTGTAATGAGGCACCTTTCTCCACTATTGCATTGCGTGCGCAACCGCGGCAATGAGCCCCACTTCAAGAGAGAATGTCGGCCAATCTGCCGCTGCTCCGGTGTGCGGCCAAGCGAGCGAGTATCGGCAGTAAGCAACCCGCATTTGGTAGGCCGTGCAGGACTTGAACCTGCGACCAAAGGATTATGAGTCCTCTGCTCTAACCAACTGAGCTAACGGCCCGCAGGTCGATTGTAGGCAGGCAGTTCCGCGGGACTGGCCACCGACTCAGCGCTTGGCCCTGGCGTCGAGCACCGCCTGGTCGTGCTTTGCCTTGGCTTCGGCACGGCTGGCCGTCATTGCAGCACGCGCTCCCTTGGTGCAGCTGCGCTGCTCGTCGCCTTTCTTGGTACGACACTCGGTGCGTGCCTTTCGGAAGTCGGCACCGGACTTCTGAATGGCTGCGCGGAATTCCGCATCCGCAGCGCTGCCTCCGACGCGGGGACCGACTGCTGCACGTTGCACGTCCGTCGCAGCGTGTGTCGGCGCGGGCATGGAACCAGCATCGCCACCGCTCGGCACGGCGCGGGGTACGGGTGTTGGCGTCGCGGCGGCGTTGTCCGCTGCAACAGCGGTGGTGCCGATAAAGGCCGCCAGCAAGGCGGAAATCAAATGGTTCGTGCGAATAGTCATGGGTCCTCGATACGGTGATGCTGCAGTCGTCTGCATGCGCGGTATGGCAAGTGTAGGCAGTCTGTGGTGCTGCGCGCCCGGCGCGACCTACTTGGTGCTCAAGGCATTGGTTACCAGGCGTGAGGTGATGTCGACGATCTGGATCATCCGGTCGTACGCCATCCGAGTCGGTCCGATCACGCCGAGCGTACCGACCACCTGGCCGTCGACTTCGTACGGTGCAGAAACGACTGAAAGCTCCTCGAACGGGACGATCATGCTTTCTCCGCCGATGTAAATGCGAACACCTTCGGCCTGGCTGCTGACGTCGAGCAGACGCATCAGTTCGGTCTTTTGCTCGAACATGTCGAAGAGCCGGCGCAGGCTGCGCATGTCGCCGGAAAAATCCTGCACGGTCAACAGATTGCGCTCACCGGCGACGACCACCTGATCGCGGCTGTCGGCCATGGCCTCGCCGCCAGCCTCGACGGCAGCCTGCATCAGGGCAGCGATTTCGCCGCGCAGCGCCTCGACCTCGGTCTTCAACCGCTCACGCACCGCCTCGATCGTCAGTCCCGCATAGTGGCTGTTGAGGTAGTTGCTGGCCTCGGCGAGTTGCGCGTGGGCATAGTCCTGCGTGGTGAAGATGACCCGGTTCTGCACATCGCCATCGGGCGCCACCAGGATCACCAGCACGCGCCTTTCCGACAGCCGCATGAACTCGATATGGTGAAACACGCTCGCCTTGCGAGGTGCCGTCACGACACCGACGAAGTTCGACAGACTCGACAGCAAGTTGGCCGCGTTCGCGATCACACGCTGCGGCTGATCGGCCTGCAGTTGCCGCGCCGGCATCGCCTGTACGTCGGCCGCGTTTGTCGAACGGACGGTCAGCATGGTGTCGACGAAGAGCCGGTAGCCTCGCGCCGTCGGTATCCGCCCCGCACTCGTGTGCGGGCTGACGATCAGCCCGAGCTCCTCGAGGTCGGCCATCACATTGCGGATGGTCGCCGGCGACAGGTCGAGCCCGCAGGCTTTCGACAGGGTGCGTGAACCGACCGGCTGACCATCGGCGATATAGCGTTCGACCAGCGTCTTCAGCAGGGTTCGGGCACGCTCGTCCATGGTCATATTCAATTGTAGGACGCCGATTCCGGCCCCGCGGAACGCCAGAAGTGCTGTGGTGTAATCCCGCAAATGGCCAGCTTCCGTCACGTCGCACTGGTCGGCAAGTACCAGGCTCGGGGTACTCACGAACTGCTCGATGGCATTGCCCGTTTTCTTGTCGAGCAAGGACTGCAGGTGTCGCTCGAAGACGGCACCGCGGTGGCCACAGGACTCACCGGCTATCCGGTGCTCAGCCGCGCCGAGCTCGGCAAGGCTTGCGACCTCGCCGTCGTCGTCGGTGGTGACGGCACGATGCTTGGAATTGCACGGGAACTCTCGCGCTATGGAATCCCGCTGATCGGCATCAATCAGGGGCGTCTCGGCTTCGTCACCGATGTACCGGTCGACGGCTATGCCCAGACGCTCGCACCGATGCTCGCCGGCGAGTACGAGGTCGAACATCGCACGATGCTGGAAGGCATGGTGCGGCGCGAAGACGCCACGATCTTCGAGGGCTTCGCGATGAACGACGTGGTCGTGAGCCGCGGAGCAACTGCCGGGATGGTCGAGTTGCGCGTCTGCATCGGCAACGAGTTCATTGCCAATTTCCGCGCCGATGGCCTGATCGTCGCCTCGCCCACTGGCTCGACCGCCTACGCGCTTTCTGCCGGCGGGCCGTTGCTGCATCCGGCGATCGCCGGTTGGGTGGTGGTACCGATTGCCCCGCACGAACTGTCCAACCGGCCGGTCGTCGTGCCCGATGCCGGCGACATCAGCATCGAGGTTGTCGCCGGCCGCGAAATGAGCGTGAACTTCGACATGCAGAGCCTGGCGACCCTTCAGGTCGGTGATGCGATCCTCGTGCGGCGTTCGCAGCACCGCGTCTGCTTCGTGCATCCACGCGGTTGGAGCTACTACGCGACCCTGCGCCGCAAGTTGCACTGGAATGCGGGAGGCGGATCCGGGTGCTGAGGCACTTGTCGCTGCGCGACTTCGTCATCGTCCGCGAACTCGAAGTCGATTTCGATGCCGGCTTTTCGGTGCTCACCGGCGAGACGGGTGCCGGCAAGTCGATCCTGATCGACGCGCTGCAACTGGCGCTCGGCAGCCGCGGTGACGCCGGCGTGGTTCGCGAGGGCGCGGGCCGCAGCGAAATCACGGCCGAGTTCGACTTGCCGCCGGCACTCACCGACTGGTTGTCGGAAGCCGGGTTCGATGCCGGAACCGACGACGAGCCGCTGGTTCTGCGCCGCACCATCGACGCCCAGGGCAAGAGCCGCGCATGGGTCAACGGAAGCAGCGCCACCCTGGCCCAGCTTCGCGAAGCCGCCGACCAGCTGGTCGACATCCATGGCCAGCACGCCTGGCAGAGCTTGACGCGGCCGGCCGCCACCCGGGCGCTGTTCGATGCCTTCGCAGGTGTCGACACGGCGCCGCTGGCGTCTGCCTGGTCGCGCTGGAAGGACGCCGCTGCAAGCCTGAATGCCGCCCAAGAGCGGCAAGGGTCGGCCGAGCACGAGCGCGAGCGGCTGGTCTGGCAGATCGGCGAACTCGACAAGCTGGCGCCCGGCACCGACGAGTGGAACGAGCTCAATGCCGAGCACCAGAAGCTTTCGAATGCGCAAGCACTGCTCGACGCCGCGCGGCTTGCGCTGCACGCCGTCAGCGACGGCGACGACAACGCCGACGGCCTGACCAGCCGGGCCATCGATGCCCTGCGGCAGGTCAGCGACTTCGACCCCGAACTGGCAGCCGTCAGGGGGGTTCTCGAGAGCGCGCAAGCGCAGCTCCAGGACGCTGCACGCACCCTCTCGACGTACCTGCACCACACCGAACTGGAGCCGCAGCGCCTGCAGGAACTCGATGAACGCCTGGCTGGCTGGATTGGTCTGGCGCGCCGCTATCGCCGTCCGCCGGAGGAACTGCCGGCGCTGCTTGAAACGTGGAAGCGCGAACTCCAGGCAATCGTTGCGGCGAGCGATCTGGAATCGCTTCGCCGCGACGTCGAACAGGCCGAGGCGGCCTTCATGGCCGTGGCAGCGGTTGTTTCCGAGCAGCGCAAACATGCGGCCGCGCCGCTTTCAGCGCTTGTCACTGCAGCGATGCAGCAGCTCGGCATGGCCGGCGGCCGCTTCGAGATTGCACTGGCTGCGCGGGAGCCGCAGGCCTGGGGAGTCGAATCGGTCGAGTTCCTGGTCGCGGGTCACCCGGGCAGCACGCCACGCCCGCTCGGACGCGTGGCTTCGGGCGGCGAGCTGTCGCGGATTGCCCTGGCAATCGCGGTCACCACCCGCCAGCAGGCAGCGGGCAGCGGTGCGGGGACGCTGATTTTCGATGAAGTCGATGCCGGCATCGGTGGCGCCGTCGCTGAAACCGTCGGCCGGCTGATGAAGCGCCTCGGCCGCCACCGCCAGGTGCTTGCCGTCACCCACCTGCCGCAGGTCGCCGCCTTTGCCGATCGCCACTTCGTCGTTGCCAAGTCGACCCAGGCCGGCAGCACCTTCAGCGAGGTTCGCATGCTGCAGGGCGATGCGCGGGTCGCCGAGATCGCCCGCATGCTCGGTGGCGAGCGCAGCACCGGCACGGGCCTGGCGCATGCGGCCGAGATGCTGGCCGTGGGGTCTGCCGACCCTGCCGCGGAGCTGCCAGCTGCATCGAGGGCACGCCAAGCATGAACACCCGCCTGCAGCACGGGCCGGGAGCCTCCGCCGTCATCCTGGTGACCGGTACGTCGGGCTCCGGCAAGTCGGTGGCGCTGCACGCGCTCGAGGACGCGGGCTTCTTCTGTGTCGACAACCTGCCGCCCGAGTTGCTGCCGGCGTTCCTGCAACTCGAGCGCCAGCGCGAGCCGCGTCGGGTGGCGATCGCGGTCGATGCGCGAAGCGCCGCCTCGCTGCCGCAGCTGGTGCCGATGATCGGCCAGCTGCAGGCGGACGGCGTTCAGATCCGGTCGCTGTTCCTCGACGCGGGCACGGATACGCTGGTGCGCCGGTTTTCCGAATCCCGCAGGCCGCATCCGCTGTCGAAGTCAGCATCGCCTGTGGCCGGCAGGCTGCCAGCCGATCCGGTCGGGTCGACCGACGGGCAGCGCGCCTTGATCGATGCGATCGAATACGAGCGCGATCTGCTCGAGGATCTGCGCGAGCAATCGACGGTGATCGACACCAGCCAGTTGCGGCCGCCGCAGCTGCGACTCTGGATCCGCAATCTGGTCGAGGCGAACGATGCCCAGCTGACGCTGGTCTTCCAGTCGTTCGCCTTCAAGCATGGCGTGCCGCTCGACGCCGACTACGTCTTCGACGTCCGGGTGCTGCCGAATCCCTACTACGTGCGCGAACTGCGGCCGCAAACCGGGCGCGACACGGCAGTCGCCGCCTACCTCGAGCAGCAACCCGAGGTGGGTGAGATGCTGACGCAGATCCACGACTTCCTGGTGCGCTGGCTGCCTGCCTTCGAAGCCGACCAGCGCAGCTACCTGACGGTGGCGATCGGTTGCACCGGCGGCCAGCACCGATCGGTCTACTTCGTCGACACGCTGGCGCGGCGCTTTGCCTCGCGGGCCGTGACGCTGGTGCGGCACCGCGAGCTCGACGAGCGCTGAGACTTCAGCCGGCGCTGATCAGCTTGCGCACCGGGGCCGGTAGACCAAGGGCGAGCGCGGTGTCCGGTGCGAACCATGCACCGTCGGCAAGCGATGCGGTGACCCGATCGACTTCGGCAGCGCCGATGCCGTCCGGTATCGAGTGGCGAACCGGATGCAGCGTCCAGTCGAGGTGCGTCAGCGAGTGGACCAGGCTCGGAAGCCGCTCGGCGCGGCCAGGCCAGGACGCACTCGCATTGGCCAGCGCTGCCGGCGAGTCGTACTCGGCGAGGCTCCAGAGCCCTGCCCAGATGCCCTCGTCGGGACGCCGCGAAAGCCAGGTCCGGTCGCCCCAGCGCAGCCACAGCCAGGTGTGCTCGCGCCGGCTCCGGCGCAGCTTGCGTGACTTGACCGGGTACGCCTCCGGCTGGCCCTCGCCAGCCGCACGGCACAGCGGGCGTACGGGGCATTCGGCGCAGCGCGGCGCACGCACGGTGCAGAGCGTCGCGCCGAGGTCCATCAGCCCTTGCGTGTAAGCGGCGATGTCTTCGCCCGGCAGCAGGCGTTCAGCCTCGAGCCAAAGTGCGCGCTGGGGACCGGCCTGCGACAGGTCGCCGGCGAAGCCGAGCAGCCTGGAAAGCACCCGCTTGACGTTGCCGTCGAGAATCGCGACGCGCTCGCCGAAGCAGAACGCGGCAATCGCCGCCGCCGTCGAGCGGCCGATTCCCGGCAGTGTTGTCAGCGCCACGGCGCTCTCGGGGAAGCGACCGCCGTGCAACCCGACCACCTGCCGCGCACAGCGATGCAGGTTGTGCGCCCGGCTGTAATAGCCGAGTCCGCTCCAGAGCGCACAGACCTCGTCGAGCGACGCCGCCGCGAGCCGCTGCACGTCGGGAAAGCGCAGCAGGAAACGTTGGTAGTACGGCAGCGCCGTCGCGACCTGCGTCTGCTGCAGCATCACTTCCGAGAGCCAGACCCGGTAGGGATCACGCGTCTGCTGCCACGGCAGGCCGTGGCGCCCGGCGTGGCGCTGCCAGGCAATGACGCGCGCTGCGAACGTTCCTTCTTCGTTCATGCTCAGCGGCGCTGGCATGTGGGACAGAAGAACGTCGATCGCTGCGCCTGGACGATGCGGCGTACGACACCGCCGCAGCGGCCGCACGCTTCGCCCTCTCGCCCGTAAACCCGCGCTTGGCGCTGGAAGTGGCCTGCGGTGCCGTCGGCGTCGCGGAAATCGCGCAGCGTCGTGCCACCGGCTTTGAGGGCTTGCGTCAACGTCTCGCGCAGCGCCAATGCCAGTCGCCTGGCGCGCAGCGGGCCGATCCGGTCGCTGCGGGTGCGCGGGTCGATCGCTGCCGTGTGCAGCGCCTCGCATGCATAGATGTTGCCGGCGCCGACGACGATTCCACCGCCGAGCAGCGCCTGCTTGACGGCGACACGCCTGCCTTGCAGCGCGCCATGAAGGTAATCACCCGTGAAGGCGTCGTCGAATGGCTCGATGCCGAGCCTCGTCAGCAGCCGCGCCGCCGGGCCGGCATCCAGCGCCGGGGACCAGACGACGGCACCGAAGCGGCGGGGATCGGTCAGGCGCAAGGTTCCCTGCGAGGTCACGAGTTCGAAGTGCTCGTGGGCCCCCGGTGTGCGCACGCCTGCGTCGGGATCCGGCGCCCCGTCCAGGAATGCCAGCGATCCCGACATGCCCAGGTGCATGAGCAGGCCGCCGCGCTCGAGCGGCAGCCACAGGTACTTGCCGCGGCGCGTCGCCATGCCGACCGTCTGATCGAGCAGCGATTCGCTGCTGCAGCCGAGCGGCCAGCGCAAGGGCTTGCCCAGCCGCACTGCAAGCACCCTCGAACCGGCAATGCGTGCGCCGAAGCTGCGACGCGTGATTTCGACCTCTGGCAGTTCCGGCATAGTCGAATTATCCAGACGCGTCGCTTCTCGGAAGCCCCGGCGGCCAAGTCGGCTCGGATACGACCGGCTGCGCCGCACGCATGGCGCCGGTTTTGCCGTCGACGCCTGCTGCGGCCTGGACGCCTAGGTGCCGGTCGGGCTCCTAGAATCGTCGCTCCCAGGAGCCGCCATGCCCGTTGTCTCACGCCGCTTCAGGGCGATCCATCTGCTTGCCCTTGCACCGAGCGCTGCCGCGCTGCTCGCACTCGGCGTGTCCGCGCCGGCGGGCGCCGCACCGAAGCCCCTTCCCTCGGCGCCGACCTTGGCGGCGGCGCGCTCGGCGACGGACGCCAGTGCCGAGAAGTCGGCGCTCGACCGGCAACTCTTCTTCCAGTTGCTGGTCGGCGAGATCGAGCTGCTTGCGGGACAGCCGGGCGTTGCGTTCGAAGCCCTGCTCGACGGCGCGCGCAAGACCGGCGACGAGCAGCTCTACAGGCGCGCCACCGAGGTGGCGCTGCAATCGCGCGCCGGCGATCAGGCCCTGGTTGCCGCGCGTGCCTGGCGTGCTGCAGCGCCGACATCGGTCGAGGCGCACCGCTACATGGTGCAGATTCTGGTTGCGCTGAACCGGTTGCCCGATCTGGCCGAGCCCTTGCGCTCATGGCTCGCGCTGTCGCCGGTGCCGCAGCGATCGGCGCTGATCGCGGCATTGCCGCAACTGCTCGCCCGCAATCCGGACCCGGCAGCGGCGGCACGGTTGCTCGACGAGACGCTCGAACCCTTTGCCACGGGCGAGAGCCGGGCCGCCGTGCAGATCACGCGCGGCCGTGCCTGGCTGGCAGCGGGCGATGCAGCCCGCGCCTTCGAACTGGCGCAGCAGGCGCACGCCAGCGATCCCGCCGCCGACGCGCCGCTGCTGCTCGCCATCGAGACGATCGGCCGTCAGCCCGCAGCCGAGGCCTGGGTTCGGGAGCGCCTGCAGGCGCAGCCGAACGGCGCCATCCGGCTCGCCTATGCGCGGGCACTGAGCTCGAGCCAGCGCTATGTCGACGCGATCGCCCAACTCGACGAACTGACCCGCGCCGAACCGAGCCGGGCGGCCGCCTGGCTGATGCTGGGCGCGCTGCATCTGGAACTCCGGCAAAGTGCCGAGGCAACCGCCGCGCTGCAGAACTTTTTGCGCCTGAGCGAGAGCGGGCTCGTCGGCGCGCCGGGCGCCGCAGCGTCTGCGGGCACGTCTCGCACCGCGGACGCCGAGCTCGGCGGCCCGCCCGAACAGGCGCGGATGCAGGCTTGGCTGATGCTCGCCCAGGCGGCCGAGCAGCAAGGCGACTACCGCGGCGCCGAGGCCTGGCTTGCCAAGGTGGAAAGCCCGCAGCGCGCGCTCGAAGTACAGCAGCGTCGCGCCTCGCTGCTTGCTCGGCAGGGCCGCATGGACGAAGCCCGGGCACTGATCCGGCGGCTGCCCGACGGCGATGCCGACGATGTGCGCGCCAAATACCTCGCCGAGGCCCAGCTGCTGCGCGACGCCAAGCAGTGGGCAGCTGCACGCGAGGTGCTTGCGGAGGCCGGCAAGCGCTTTCCCGATGACATCGACCTGATGTACGAGCAGTCGATGCTCGACGAGCGGCTCGGCCGCATCGACGAGATGGAAGCGCTGCTGCGCCGGGTGATTGCACTCAAGCCCGACCACCACCACGCGCACAACGCCTTGGGCTATTCGCTGGCCGAACGCAACCTGCGGCTGCCCGAGGCCAAGTCGCTGATCCAGCGCGCGCTCCAACTGGCGCCCGGCGAGCCGTTCATTCTGGACAGCCTCGGCTGGGTCGAATACCGGCTCGGCAACCTGAGCGAGGGCCTGCGCCTGCTGCAGACGGCCTACCGTGCCAGGCCGGACGCTGAAATCGGCGCGCACCTCGGCGAAGTGCTGTGGGTTAGCGGCCAGCGCGACGAGGCGCGGCGCATCCTGCGCGAAGCCCGCTCACGCGACGAGAGCAGCGACATCCTGCAGGAAACTTTAACGCGACTGAAGGTCGATCTGTGAAGGCGGCTTGCCTGCGGCGCCGGGTGCTGACGACGCTGCCGTTCGCGCTGCTCGTGGGCGGTTGCGCAAGCCGCTTGCCTGCAGCTCCACCCGTTGCGAGCGAGCAACGCTTTGCCGGCCGGCTGGCGATGCAGGTGGCGGCCGGTCCGCGCAGCGCAGCGCAGTCGCTGAGCGCAGGGTTCGAGTTGCGCGGCCGCCCGGAGGCTGGCGAGATCGAGCTGGCGACAAGCCTCGGCACGCTGCTGGCGCAGGCGCGTTGGAATCCGAGCGAGGTGCTGCTGGTCACGCCGCAGGGCAAGCGGCGATTCGCCGACCTGGACGAGCTCAGCCGCGAGGCGCTCGGCGAAGCCTTGCCGCTCGCCGCCCTCTTCGACTGGCTGCGCGGGCGTCCCTGGTCGGGTGCGTCGAGCAGCCGCCTCGCCACCGACGAGTCACAAGGTTTCGTGCAGCTCGGCTGGGAGGTCGACTTGCGCCGGTTCGAGAGCGGCCAGATCGCTGCCCGCAGACCTGCGGCGCCACCGGTTCAGCTGCGCGTGCAGCTCGACCGCTGATGGGCCGCAAGGCTGCTCGGGCCGCGTCGTGGCGTTGAAGGCCGTCTTCGATGCGGCCGCGCCGGCCAAGCTGAACCAGTTCCTGCATGTCGTCGGCCGGCGCGACGACGGCTACCACCTGCTGCAGTCGCTGTTCGTCCTGATCGACTGGGCCGACACGTTGCATTTCGAGCGCCGGGGCGACTCGCGGATCGCCCGTCACGATCTCGGTGCGCTGCTGCCGGCCGACGACCTGTGCATGCGCGCGGCGCGCCTGCTGCAGCAGCTCGGCGGGGTGACGCAGGGCGTCGACATCTCGATCGACAAGCAGCTGCCGGCCGGCGCCGGGATGGGCGGCGGCAGCTCGGATGCCGCGACCACGCTGCTGGTGCTGAATCGCCTCTGGCAGCTGAACTGGCCGCGCGAGCGGCTCGCGGCAGTGGCCCTGAAGATCGGCGCCGACGTGCCGTTCTTCATCGGCGGCCGCAACGCATTCGTGGAAGGCATTGGCGAGGTGACGAAGCCGGTCGTTCTGCCCGAGCGCTGCTTCGTCGTTGTCAAGCCGCCCGACTCGATCGAGACGCGTGTTGTTTTCGCAAGCCCCCTGCTGCGCCGCAGCCAGGGGTTTATACTCTCCGGCTTTGCGGAAGAAGGCGCCCAGTTCACTGATGCCGCTTTTGGAGGCAATGATCTGCAGGACGCGGCCGAGGCGGCGTCGGTGCAGGTGGGTGAAGCAGCAGCGTGGTTGAAACAGCGCTTCGGCAACAGCCGCATGACGGGTTCGGGTAGTGCGGTGTTCGCAAACCTCGACCCTGTGCTGATGGCAAGGCCGGAGCTGGCAGATTTGCCACCCGGCTGGGTGGGTCGTTGCTGCAGGAGCCTGCCGCAACATCCGCTGGTCGGATGGGCAGATGACGACAGCGAGGTCTGCTGAGCGTCGCAAGGTTGAAAGGTCCTGGGCGTCAGCCGAGGTCCGGTGTAGGGGAGTCGCCAAGTTGGTCAAGGCATCGGATTTTGATTCCGACATGCGAGGGTTCGAGTCCTTCCTCCCCTGCCAAATCATTCAGTTGCAGGTTGCAGTCTGCGCTTCGGCGGGCTGAGCCGGCAGCAACGATCCGCTGCGCGGTCTGCGAAAGGAAGTGATGCTTCCGCCTGCCCTCGACGGAGGAAACATGCTCTTCAACACGGTCCTTTTCAGCGGCAACGCGAACCCGGCGCTGGCGCAGGAAATCGCCACGCATCTGGGTATCGAGCTCGGCAAGGCGGATGTCGGCCGCTTTTCGGACGGCGAGGTGTCGGTCGAGATCGAGCAGAACGTCCGCGCCCGCGACATCTTCGTCGTCCAGCCGACCTGCGCGCCGACCAACGAGCACCTGATGGAGCTGTGCATCATGGTCGATGCACTGAAGCGCGCATCGGCCCGTCGTGTCACTGCCGTGATTCCCTACTACGGCTACGCCCGGCAGGATCGGCGGCCACGCTCGACCCGGGTGCCGATCAGTGCCAAGGTGGTGGCCAACATGCTCGAAGCCGTCGGCGTCGAGCGGTTGCTGACGATGGACCTGCACGCCGACCAGATCCAGGGCTTCTTCAACATCCCGGTCGACAACATCTACGCCTCGCCGGTGCTGCTGTCGGACCTGCACAGCAAGCGCTACAGCGACCTGGTGGTCGTTTCGCCCGATGTGGGCGGCGTGGTGCGTGCGCGGGCGCTGGCCAAGCAGCTCGGCTGCGACCTGGCAATCATCGACAAGCGCCGGCCGCGGGCCAATATCGCCGAGATCATGCATGTCATCGGCGACATCGACGGCCGCAACTGCGTGATCATGGACGACATGATCGACACCGCCGGCACGCTGGTGAAGGCGGCTGACGTGCTGAAGGAACGCGGCGCGAAGAAGGTCTATGCCTACTGCACGCATGCGGTGTTCTCCGGCCCGGCGATCGATCGGATCACCGCCTCGCAGGTCGACGAGGTGGTGATCACCAACACGATTCCATTGAGCGAAGCCGGCAGGGCCTGCGCCAAGGTGCGGCCGCTGTCGGTCGCCTTCCTCTTCGCCGAGACGATCCGTCGCATTTCCGACGGTGAATCGGTGACCTCCTTGTTTGCGGAGCAGAACAACAACTTCTGATCCGCATGCAGGCGGCAGCCGCCGGCTGCCGCGAACCGACCGGCCGTCGCCGGTCAACGAGAGCCTGGTCGCGGGCCTCGATCCTGGAGATTGAAATGAAATTCGTCGCTTATGAGCGGACGTTGCAGGGGACCGGAGCGAGCCGCCGCCTGCGATTGGCCGATCGGGTACCCGGCATCGTCTACGGTGCGGGTGAGCCGACCAAGATCGAACTGGAGCACAACGCTCTCTTCTTCGCGCTGAAGAAGGAGGCCTTCCACTCGTCGATCCTCGAAATGGAACTCGACGGCAAGACCGAACAGGTGCTGCTGCGCGACCATCAGGTGCACGCCTACAAGCCGATCGTCATGCACATCGACTTCCAGCGCGTCGATGCCTCGACCCGAATCGTCAAGAAAGTGCCGCTGCACTTCATCAACGAGGACACGGCGCCGGCGGTGAAGATCGACCAGTGCGTCATCTCGCACGTCGTCACCGAACTCGAGATCGAATGCCTGGCGGCGCGGCTGCCCGAGTTCATCACGGTCGACGTGGGTGGCCTGAACAAGGGCGAGTCGATCCACGTGCGCGACCTGAAGCTCGATGCCGGCATCAAGGTCATGCGCCGTGGCCGCACCCTGATGACGCTGGCTTCGGCATTGCCGCCGCAGGCCGAGGAAGTCGACGAAGCACCGGTTGCAGTCGTGGCGGCCTCGCCGGCGCCGACCAAGGCCAAGAAGACCGAAAAACAGAACAAGAAGTAAAGGCATGCCGCGCTTCGGCCGGCTGCTGCTCGCCCCGCTCCGGCGGGGCTTTTTTTCGTCCGCCTGGATAATGAATCGATGATCCGACTGCTGGTGGGGCTCGGCAATCCAGGCCCGGAATACGAGCGCACGCGGCACAACGCGGGCTTCTGGCTGGTCGACGCCGCGGCGGCTTCGCTCAAGATGCGTCTGCAGCCCGAGCGCTGCTACTTCGGGCTTTATGCGAGGGCCACCGGGCCGCATGGTCCGGTCTGCCTGCTGCAGCCGACGACTTTCATGAACCTGTCGGGCAAGTCGGTCGCTGCTGTCTGCCGCTTCTTCAAGATCGCCCCGGACGAGGTGCTGGTGGCCCACGACGAGCTCGACCTCCTGCCGGGCCATGTCAAGCTCAAGCGTGGCGGTGGTCACGCCGGGCACAACGGACTGAAGGACATCCACGCGCAACTCGGCAGTGCCGACTTCTGGCGGCTGCGGCTCGGCATCGGACACCCCGGCGTCAAGGCGGAAGTCCTCGACCATGTGCTGCGCAAGCCACCCGCCACCGAGCGCGATGCGATCGATGCGAGCATCGATCGGGCGCTCGGCGGGCTCGACTTGCTGCTGGCGGGCGACATGGAGCGCGCACAAATACGAATCCACGCCAGGCCACCGCAGCCGAAGCCGCCTCGGCCAGCCGCCAAGGCGGCTGGGGCGCCAGACGGAGGGCTGCGCGAAATGGGCCATTCGCAACTGAAGGACATATCGCCCGCTTCGGAAGCAAGCGCGGCAGGCGTCGAGGACGTGGGGCCATGAAGACCGCTGCAGCCGCCGCGGCGCTGCTCCTCGCCAGCGCCGCACACACGGCGACGCCGGTCTATCGCTGCGGCGCCGAAGGCAAGGCCTACGGCCAGCAGCCGTGCAGCGACGGCGTGGCACTGAGCGTTGACGATGAACGCAATGCGGCGCAGCGGGACGCTTCGGCGCAGGCGGTCGCAAGACAGCGCAGGCTCGCTGATGAGCTCGCACGCGACCGCGAGCAAAGGGAGAAGGCCCTGCACGCACCGGCAAGCGCGCTTTCGGCGGCCGCCAAGGCGTCGCCATCGATACCGGCTGCAAGCCAGCCGCGCCCGATTCGCAGGCCGCGTCCGTTGGCACGGGCGGCGTCCGGATCCGCAAGCCAGCCGTTCAGGGCCGTCGTTCCCGGCAGCGGCAAGCGCACCAAGGCGGCGACATCCGGCCGCTGATCAGCCTGGCTGCGCGATGGTTTGCTGCAGCCGGCGGTACTTGACCCAGAGCACTTCCTGGCTCTCGGCATGCGTCGGATCGAGCGGTATGCACTCGACCGGACACACCTGCACGCACTGCGGCTCGTCGAAGTGGCCGACGCATTCGGTGCACTTCGAAGGGTCGATCTGGTAGTAGTCCGCGCCCATCGAGATGGCCTCGTTGGGACACTCGGGCTCGCAGACGTCGCAGTTGATGCATTCGTCCGTGATCAGCAGTGCCATGAAAACTCCCCGACTCGGCGCCTACCGACGAATCCGCCACGCGCTAGCAAGCGCCCCCGGCGCCCTGCAGCGCAACGCACGCGTTGCGGAATTCCGCCGTTCGTGTCGGTAATCAGCAGCGCCACGTGAAGTTCGCTTCCATTGCAAAAGTCCTGTCGGCCTACGCGCCTCGCGGCGCGGCCACGCGCTTGCGCAGCCGCTCGAGGACCGAGGGTGACACGAATTTCGAAACGTCGCCACCGAGCGTGGCAATCTCCCGCACGAAGGTGCCGGATACGAACTGATAGTCGTCGCTCGGCGTCAGGAAGACGGTTTCGACATCGGCCATCAGCTGACGGTTCATCCCGGCCATTTGAAATTCGTAGTCGAAGTCGCTGACCGCACGCAGTCCGCGCACGACCACCTTGCCGCCGTTGGTGACGACGAAGTCGCTCAGGAGACCGGAGAACGTCTTCACCTCGACGTTCGACCGGCCGCTTGCGAGTTCGGAAGCAATTTCAAGACGTTCCTCGACGCTGAACATCGTGCGCTTGTGATGGCCGGCCGCCACGGCGATGATCAGCCGGGGAAACAGGTGCGCTGCGCGGCGCACCAGATCTTCGTGGCCGAGCGTCATCGGGTCGAAGGTGCCCGGGTAAACCGCGATCAGCGGGTCGGCGCCAGGCGCGGCCCGTGGGCTCGAGGTTCCTCTGCTGCGGCCGGCGGAGCATTCATGTCAGGGCGCTGCGCTGCGGCGCAGAAGATGGAAATGAACCTGCCCGGCGCGCGAGCGCCGATGCACCGTCAGGCCCAGCGTGGCGACGACGGTTTCGTCGAGCGGCTGACCGGCCTCGAAATAGATCGACCCACCTGGCGCCAGCAACGCCGCCGCAGCCGAAAGAGCGGGTTGCGTTGCAGGCGAATCGTAGGGTGGATCGACGAACACCAGTTCGTGCGAAGCCGGTGCAAGCCGCTTCATCTGCGCGATGCCGTCGCCGAAGACGACGCGGACCGTACCCGCTGCAAGACGCTGGCGGGTGGCCTCGAGCGAGCGCACCAGCCGTGTGTTGTTCTCGACCAGCAGCACCTCGGCGGCTCCTCTCGAGGCCGCTTCGAAGCCGAGCGCGCCGCTGCCCGCAAAGGCGTCGAGACAACGCCAGCCGTCGAGCGACTGACCGAGCCAGTTGAAAAGCGTTTCGCGCACCCGGTCGGGCGTCGGTCGCAACCCGGGAACTTCGGCAACCGGCAGCTTGCTGCGCTTCCACTGGCCCCCGATGATGCGCACCTCGCGCCGCGGCGTCGACATCATCGGCGCACAGGAATGCCGCGCGCGGCCATCAGGTCCTTGGCTTCGCCCACGGTGTGCTCGCCGTAGTGGAAGATGCTCGCAGCCAGCACCGCGTCGGCGCCGCCCTGCTGCACGCCATCGGCCAGATGGTCGAGCGTGCCGACGCCACCCGAGGCGATCACCGGAATGCCGACCGCGTCGGCCACCGCACGGGTCAGCGCCAGGTCGAAGCCAACGCGCGTGCCGTCGCGGTCCATGCTGGTCAGCAGCAGTTCGCCGGCACCCTGGGCCGCCATGCGGCGTGCCCATTCGACGGCATCGAGACCGGTGTTGCGCCGGCCACCGTGCGTGTAGACGTCCCAGCCGTCGCCACGGGCGGCGTGATCGGCGCCGCTGCGGCGCTTGGCGTCGATGGCGACGACGATGCATTGCGCGCCGTACTTGGCCGAGGCGCGGGCGATCACCTGCGGGTCGGCCACCGCCGCCGAGTTGAAGCTGACCTTGTCGGCGCCCGAATTCAGCAGCCGCCGCACATCCTCGACGCTGCGCACGCCGCCGCCTACGGTCAGCGGAATGAAGACTTGCGAGGCGACCGCCTCGATGATGTGCAGGATCAGGTCGCGCTCGTCGCTGGTCGCGGTGATGTCGAGGAAGGTCAGCTCGTCGGCGCCCTGGTCGTTGTAGCGGGCGGCGATCTCGACCGGGTCGCCGGCGTCGCGCAACTCGACGAAGTTGACGCCCTTGACGACCCGGCCGCCGGTGACGTCGAGGCAGGGAATGATTCGCTTGGCGAGCATCGGCGGGCGCTCGGCAGCTGGCTCAGGCCGCCGCGAGCGCGTCGGCATGCGCCTGCGCTGCCGCGAAGTCGAGGTCGCCGCTGTAGATCGCCCGGCCGCAAATGACCGCCGGAATGCCCTGGCTCTCGACTGCGCAGAGCCGGTCGATGTCGTCCATGTTGCTGAGCCCGCCGGAGGCAATGACCGGCATCTTCAACCCCTGCGCCAGTCGCACCGTGGCTTCGATGTTGATGCCCGAGAGCATGCCGTCGCGGCCGATGTCGGTGTAGACGACGCCTTCGACGCCGTAGTCCTCGAACTTCTTGGCCAGGTCGCCGACCTCGTGCCGGGTCAGCTTGCTCCAGCCGTCGGTGGCCACCTTGCCGTCACGCGCGTCGAGCCCGACCAGGATGTGGCCGCCGAAAGCCGTGCACGCCTCGCGGACGAAGCCGGGGTTTCTGACGCCGGCGGTGCCGATGATGATGTAGCTCAGCCCGTCGTCCAGGTAGCGCTCGATGGTGTCGAGGTCGCGTATGCCGCCGCCGAGCTGCACCGGAATCTCGTCGCCGACTTCGGCGAGGATCGACTTGACCGCACTCTCGTTGACCGGCTTGCCGGCGAAGGCGCCGTTGAGGTCGACCAGATGCAGCCGCCGGGCGCCCGCGTCGAGCCAGCGCCGGGCAATCGCCGCCGGGTCGTCGCCGAAGTGGGTCGAGTCGTTCATGTCACCCTGGCGCAGGCGCACGCACTTGCCGTCTTTGAGGTCGATCGCGGGTATCAGCAGCATGGCCGTGGGACAGAAAAATCGGGATGGAGGACGATCGCAGCGCGCTGCTCAGAAGGTGTGAAAGAAACCGTAGCGAGCGGTCCGAGGTCGCATCGAGGAGCGCAGCCGTACCCGGCGTACGGCGAGCACCGGAGATGCGAGATCGGCACGCGCAGCAGGTTTATTCACGCCTTCAGGGCTGCCACTCGAGGAAGTTCCGGTACAGCGCCAAACCGTGGGCGGCGCTTTTCTCGGGGTGGAACTGGGTTGCAAAAATGTTATCGCGCGCGATGGCGCAGGTAAAGCGCGCGCCGTAGTCGCTCTCCCCTACGCTGTGCGCCGGCGACACGGGTCGCGCGTAGTAACTGTGGACGAAATAGAACCAGGCGCCGTCGGGCACGCCGGCCCAGAGCGGATGCGGGCGCGACTGCACCACCTGGTTCCAGCCCATCTGCGGCACCTTGAAGCGGCTGCCGTCGCCCTGCAGCCGGCCGTCGAGTTCGAAGCGCACCACGTCGCCGGCGACCAGGTCGAGCCCGGGCGTCCAGTGCGTCTCCGGCAGCGCCTCGGCGCTGCGCGTCAGCAGCATCTGCATGCCGACGCACACGCCCAGCAGCGGCTTGCTTCTTGCGGCTTCGAGCACGGCCTGCTGCAGCCCGGACTCGCGCAGCTGCCGCATGCAGTCGGGCATGGCGCCCTGTCCCGGCAGCACCACGCGCTCGGCGCGCAGCACCTCGTCGGGATCCGAAGTCACCAGCACCCGGAACGCATGCCCCGGGCGCGCGGCCTCGCGGGCGACGTGCAGCACCGCCTGCGAAACCGATCGCAGGTTGCCCATGCCGTAGTCGACGACAGCGACCGTGCGACGCGCGTCCACTCAGAGGCTGCCTTTGGTCGACGGGATCACGCCGGCCGAGCGTGGATCGATCTCGACGGCCATGCGCAGCGCGCGCGCGAAAGCCTTGAAGATGGTCTCGCACTGGTGGTGCGCATTGACGCCGCGCAGGTTGTCGATGTGCAGCGTGACCCCCGCATGGTTGACGAAGCCCTGGAAGAACTCGTAGACCAGTTGCGTGTCGAGGCCGCCGATCATCCCGGCGGTAAAGCCGACATGCAGCTGCAACCCGGGCCGTCCGGAGAAGTCGATCACCACCCGAGACAGCGCCTCGTCGAGCGGCACGTAGGCATGGCCGTAGCGGCGCAGCCCCTTCTTGTCGCCGACCGCGCGGGCGACCGCCTGGCCGAAAGTGATGCCGACATCCTCGACCGTGTGATGGCCGTCGATGTGCAGGTCGCCCTGGCACTCGATCTCGAGATCGATCAGCGCATGCCTTGCGATCTGGTCGAGCATGTGGTCGAAGAAGCCGATGCCGCTGGCGAGCTTCGACGCGCCGCTGCCGTCGAGGTCGACGCGCACGCGAATTTGCGTTTCGGCCGTGTTGCGGCTGACTTCAGCCTGGCGGGGTGCATTCATTGCGAGCTCGGTTCAGGCGGCCTGGAGTGTCGATTGGAGCGCCGCCAGCAGCTGATCGTTCTCCGCCGGCGCGCCGACTGTCAGACGCAGGCACCCTGCCAGCAGCGGATGCAGCGCCGACACGTTCTTCACCAGCACGCCGCGCTGCTTCAGGCCGCCGAAGAGCGCCGCGGCGTCGGGCACGCGGACGAGAATCATGTTGGCTTCGCTCGGGAATGGCTCGACGCCCGGCAGTTCGGCGAGCGCCCGGCTCAACCGCTCGCGCTCGGCGCGCAGCAACGCCGCCTGTTGTCCGTACTCGTCGGCATGCTCGAGCGCGAACAACGCGGCCTCGGCGTTCAGCACGCTGATGTTGTACGGCGGGCGCACCTTGTCGACTTCGTCGATCACCGCCTGTGGGGCGACCAGGTAGCCGACGCGCACGCCGGCCAGCCCGAACTTGCTGAGCGTGCGCATCAGCAGCACATGCTCGAAGCCGCCGATCCGTCCGAGCCAGCTGCGCGACGAGAACGGCTGGTAGGCCTCGTCGATGACGACAAAGCCCGGCGCGGCATCGACGATCCGCGCGACCGCGTCATCGTCGTACAGGTTGGCGGTCGGATTGTTCGGATAGCCGAGGTAGATCAGCGCCGGCCGGTGGCGCTCGATCGCGGCGAGCATCGCCGGCACGTCGAGCCCGAAATCGGCGCGCAGCGGCACGCCGACGTAGTCGAGTCCGAGCAGCCGCGCCGACATCGCATACATCACGAATCCCGGCTCGGGCGCAAGCACCGTCGCGCCCGCGGTATCGCAGGCCATTGCCAGCATGCTGATCAGTTCGTCCGAGCCGTTTCCGAGCATCAGGCCGAAGCCCTCGGGCACGCCGACGTGCCCGGCGAGCGCCGCGCGCAGTTCCTCGATGCGCGACCCCGGATAGCGGTTGATCGCCACGTCGGCGAGGCGGTCGCCGAGCGCCTGGCGCAACGCCGGTGGCAGGCGGAACGGGTTCTCCATCGCATCGAGCTTGACGTAGCCGTCGCTCGGCTGGACGACATAGCCGTGCATGGCGCGAACGTCGGGCCGAATCAGCCGCTCCACCCGGCTGTCCGCTGCCGCCACCCCGTTCAAGGCTTCTGCTCCATGCGCATTTCAGCAGCACGCGCATGCGCGTGCAGCCCTTCGCCGTAGGCCAGTTCGGCAGCGATCGCGCCCAGGCGCTCGGCGCCCGAGCGGCTGACTTCGATCAGGCTGGATCGCTTCTGGAAGTCGTAGACGCCGAGCGGCGACGAGAAACGCGCCGTGCCCGAAGTCGGCAGCACATGATTCGGGCCGGCGCAGTAATCACCCAGGCTCTCGCTGGTGAAGGCGCCGAGAAAGATCGCCCCGGCGTGCCTGAGCAGCGGTTCCCATCGGTGCGGGTCGGCCGAGCTGATCTCGAGATGCTCGGGTGCGATGCGGTTGCTGATCGCGCAGGCTTCGGCCATGTCGCGGGTGCGGATCAGCGCGCCGCGGCCCTCGAGCGACGCGCGGATCACCTCGCGGCGCGGCATCTCGCCGACCAGCCGGTCGATCGCACCCTGCACCTGCTCGATGTAGCCCGCGTCCGGACAGAGCAGGATGCTTTGCGCCAGCTCGTCGTGCTCGGCCTGGCTGAACAGGTCCATCGCCACCCAGTCGGCCGACGTGCTGCCGTCGGCGAGCACCAGGATTTCGCTCGGGCCGGCGATCATGTCGATGCCGACATGGCCGAAGACGCGCCGCTTGGCGCTGGCCACGTAGGCGTTGCCCGGGCCGGTGATTTTGTCGACCGCCGGAATCGTCGCCGTGCCATAGGCAAGGGCTGCAACCGCTTGGGCGCCGCCGATGGTGAAGACGCGGTCGACACCGGCCACCGCGGCGGCAGCGAGCACCAGCGAATTGCGCTCGCCGCCCGGCGTCGGCACGACCATGACGATCTCGCCAACGCCCGCCACCTTGGCCGGCAGCGCGTTCATCAGCACGCTCGACGGATACGCCGCCTTGCCGCCCGGCACATAGATGCCGACGCGGTCGAGCGGTGTCACCTTCTGGCCGAGCAGGCTGCCGTCCTCGTCGCGGTAGTGCCAGGACCGGCCGCAGGCATCGAGCTGGCGCTGGTGGTAGTCGCGCACCCGGCGGGCGGCGGCTTCGAGCGCACTGCGCTGCCGGGCACTGATCACGTCCAGCGACTGCTCCAGCTCGGCATGCGCGATCTCGAGCGCGCAAACCGAAGCCGCTTCGACCCGGTCGAAACGCGACGTGTAGTCGAGCACGGCCGCGTCGCCGCGGGCGCGCACGTCGGCGATGATGGCTCCGGTGCGCGCCTCGATCGCCTCGTCGGCCTCGGCCGACCAATGCCGCAGGCGCTCGAAAGCCGCGTCGAAGCCGGCGTCCGTCGTGTCGAGCCGGGCGATGGCAACGCTCATGCGCCGGCTCCGACCGCCGAGGCGAACGCCTCGATGATCCGGCGGATCGGCTGCCGGCGCAGCTTCAGCGCCGCCTGGTTCACGACCAGCCGCGCCGAGATCGGCATGATCTGCTCGACCTCGACCAGCTGGTTCGCCTTCAAGGTGCTGCCGGTCGACACCAGGTCGACGATCGCGTCCGCGAGCCCGGTCAGCGGCGCCAGCTCCATCGAGCCGTAGAGCTTGATCAGGTCGACGTGCACGCCCTTGTCGGCGAAGTGCTGCCGCGCCGTCTGCGTGTACTTGGTGGCGACGCGGATGCGCGAACCCTGCGTCACTGCGCCGGCATAGTCGAAGTCGTCGCGCACCGCGACGCTCATTCGACAGCGCGCGATGCCGAGGTCGAGCGGTTGATAGAGCCCCGCGCCGCCGTGCTCGAGCAACGTGTCGCGCCCGGTCACGCCGAGATCGGCGCCGCCGTACTGCACATAGGTCGGCACATCGGTCGCGCGCACCAGCACCACGCGCACTTCGGGCCGGCTGGTCGCGATGATCAGCTTGCGCGAACGCTCGGGGTCTTCGAGCACCTCGATGTCGGCAGCGCGCAGCAGCGGCAATGTCTCGTCGAAGATGCGCCCCTTCGACAGGGCCAGCGTGATCATGCTCAGTTCACCCGCTCGATCGCCGCGCCGACCGCGCGCAGCTTGTGCTCGACGCGGTCGTAGCCCCGGTCGAGGTGGTAGATGCGGTCGATGAACGTCTCGCCCTCGGCGACGAGGCCGGCAATGACCAGGCTCGCCGAAGCCCGCAGATCGGTTGCCATCACCGTCGCGCCGGAGAGCCTGGGCACGCCCGTGACCACGGCCCGGTTGCCGGCAACCTCGATGCGGGCGCCGAGCCGGACCAGCTCGTTGACGTGCATGAAGCGGTTTTCGAAGATCGTCTCGGTGATCGCGCCAGCGCCTTCGGCAATGCAGCCGAGTGCCATGAACTGCGCCTGCAGGTCGGTCGGAAACGCCGGGTATTCGCTGGTGCTCAGGCTGATGGCGCGAGGTCGGCGGTCGGCGCGGACCCGAATCGCATCGGGCGAGATGTCGATCGCGACCCCGGCTTCGCGCAGCTTGTCGATTGCTGCCTCGAGATGATCGCCGCGGGCGCCTCGAAGCAGCACGTCGCCATGCGCGGCGGCAACCGCGCAAAGAAAGGTGCCCGCCTCGATGCGGTCGGCCACGATGCGGTGGGTCGCGCCGTGCAGCCGGTCGACGCCCCGGATGCAGATCCGGCTGCTGCCGTGGCCTTCGATATCGGCGCCCATGGCGATCAGCAGTTCGGCGAGGTCGCCGATCTCGGGTTCGCGGGCGGCGTTTTCCAAGACGGTCTCGCCTTCTGCGAGCGCCGCGGCCATCATCAGGTTCTCGGTCCCGGTGACCGTCACCATGTCGGTGGTGATGCGGGCACCTTTCAGGCGGCGTGCGCGGGCGACGATATATCCGTGCTCGACACGGATGTCAGCGCCCATCGCCTGCAGCCCCAAGATGTGCTGGTCGACCGGCCGCGAACCGATCGCGCAGCCACCGGGAAGCGACACGCGCGCTTCACCGAAGCGCGCCAGCAGCGGGCCGAGCACCAGGATCGATGCGCGCATCGTCTTCACCAGCTCGTACGGCGCCTCGAGCGCGTCGAGGCGGCTGGCGTCGAGCAACACGGATTCGTCGCCGCTGCGCTCGGCACGCACCCCCATGTTGCGCAGCAGCCGAAGCGCGGTTTCGACATCGCGCAACTGTGGCAGGTTGTCGAGCCGCAGCGGGTCGGCCGTGAGCAGTGCCGCACAGATCTCCGGGAGCGCCGCGTTCTTGGCACCGGAAATCCGCAACTCGCCTTCGAGCCGGCCTCCACCACGTATCAGAAGTTTTTCCATCAGCGTTCGATCTGCCGACGTTCGAGCGGCGGGCGGACCTGCAGCAGCAGGTCGATGCGCCGCGGCGAACCGCCGGGCGGGTGTCAGTGGTGGTTCGGTCCGGCCCCGGTGCCGGACCATTCGGCCGGCGTCAGCGTCTTCATCGACAAGGCATGGATCTGCTCGCGCATGCGATCACCGAGTACCCGGTAGACGCGCTGATGGCGTGCCACGCGCGAGGCGCCGTCGAACTCGGCGGAAACGATCGTCGCGAAGAAATGCCGACCGTCTCCTTCGACGGCAATATGCGTGCATTCGAGCCCCTGCGCGATGTAGCGCTGGACGTCGGCGGGGGTCGGGTCGGCCATGATGGGGCTATTTTACCGGTGGCGACCGCTTGCCCTCAGTGGCGGATCTTGTAGCCGCTGCGCAGCAACTGAATGCACAGCGCGCAGACGAGCGCCAGGCTCGCAAGCGCCACGGCCAGGCTGAGCCACGGCGACACGTCGCTGACGCCGAAAAAGCCGTGGCGGAAGCCATCGATGATGTAGAAGAACGGGTTCAGGTGGCTCACCTGGCGCCAGAACGGCGGCAGCGACTCGACCGAGTAGAAGACGCCGGAAAGAAAGGTCATCGGCAGGATGACGAAGTTCTGGAACGCGGCAATCTGGTCGAATTTCTCGGCCCACAGGCCGGCGATGAGCCCGAGTGCCCCCATCAGCACGGCGCCGGCAAGCGCGAACAGCAGAATCCAGCCTGGCGCCGCGGCTTGCAACGGAGCGAACCAGAGCGTCACCAGCAGCACGCCGCTGCCGACGGCGACACCGCGCACCAGCGAGGCCCCGATGTAGGCCACGAACCAGGCCCAATGCGACAGCGGCGAGACCAGCAGGAACACCAGGTTGCCGGAGATCTTGCTCTGGATCAGCGACGAGCTGCTGTTGGCGAAGGCGTTCTGCAGCAGGCTCATCATCACCAGGCCCGGGACGAGGAAGCTGGCATAGGGCACGTCGCCCCACACCCGGACATGGTCGGCCAGCACATGGCCGAAGATCAGCAGATACAGCACGGCGGTCAGCACCGGCGCGGCGACGGTCTGGAAGCTGACCTTCCAGAAGCGCAGCACCTCCTTGTAGAGCAGCGTCCGCGCACCGGCGAGCGGATGCACCGCGGCGCGCACCGTGCGTTTGCCGTTCATGCGGCGGCGCGCGCCGGGAGCGACTCGGCCTGCATGATTTCGAGGAAGACATCCTCCAGGTCGGCGCGGCCGATCTCCAGATCCTGGGGCTCGCAGCCGGCGGCGCGCAAGGTGGCCAGCACCTGTTCGACATCGCGCGCGTCGCGCGCCGTCACCTGAACGTTGCGGCCGGTCACGCGCGACACCGGCTCGAGCGCGGCCGGCAGCGCCGCGTCGAGCTTGAAGCGCAGCATGGTGTGGGCACGCCCGGCAAGCAGCGCGGAGGTGCGGTCGAGCGCGACGACCCGCCCCTGCTTGAGCATGGCGATGCGGCCGCACAGCGCTTCGGCCTCTTCCAGGTAGTGGGTCGTCAACAGGACGGTGTGTCCCTCGCGGTTCAGCCGGGCGATGAAGTGCCACAGCGTCTGTCGCAGCTCGACGTCGACGCCGGCGGTCGGCTCGTCGAGCACGATCACCGGCGGCCGGTGCACCAGCGCCTGCGCCACCAGCACCCTGCGTTTCATGCCGCCGGAGAGCTGGCGCATGTTCGCGTCTGCCTTGTCGGCAAGTCCGAGATGGCCGAGCAACTCGTCGATCCAGGCATCGTTGCGGTGCACGCCGAAGTAGCCGCTCTGGATGCGCAGCGTCTCGCGGACGCTGAAGAAGGGATCGAAGACCAGCTCCTGCGGCACGATGCCGAGGCTGTGCCGCGCCGCGGCGAAATCCTTGCGGACGTCGTGGCCGAGTACCTCGACGCTGCCGCCGCTGGCGTGCGACAGGCCGGCAAGAATGCTGATCAGGCTGGTCTTGCCGGCCCCGTTCGGCCCGAGCAGCCCGAAGAATTCACCGGGCTCGATGTCGAAGCCGACGCCGTCCAGCGCGCGGACGGCGCCCGGGCCGCTGCCGTAGGTCTTGCTGACGCTGCGAAACGATACGGCGGCGGAGGTGGTTCGCATGAGGCGGTGGATTGTAGGCAGCGCCCTGCGCACGGCGTCCTTCGCCGTCACCTCGCCCTTGCGCCACGACCGCGCCACGACCGCGCTACGATCGCTGCGGCCGAGGCGTGCCGGATGCGCTCGCAACGGCGCCGTTGCTGCAGCCGCTTTGCTGCACATTCCGGAGTCCAGCGTCGAGTCCATGGCCACACCCACCAAGAAGCCTCGCCGCACCGCCGAGCGAATCCAGGAAGTCTCGCTGGAGCTGTTCAACCGCTTCGGCGAGCCGAATGTCTCGACGACGCTGATCTCGGCCGAGCTGAACATCAGCCCGGGCAATCTCTACTACCACTTCCCGGCCAAGGACGAGCTGATCAACAGCCTCTACGACCGCTACGAACGCGCGCTCAACAAGCTGCTCGAAGCCGCGCCGAACGTCCGCCATGTCGAGGACGCGTGGCTCTTCTTCCACATGCTGTTCGAGCTGATCTGGCAGTACCGGTTTCTCTACCGCGACCTCAACGACCTGCTGTCGAAGAACCGGCGGCTCGAGACGCACTTCCAGTTCGTCCTCAAGCACAAGTTGAAGGCGGTGCAGGCGGTGCTCGAAGGGCTGGGACGCGGTAGCGGCATGCGCATCGAGCCGCGCGAGGCCGAGGCCATGGCCACGGCCATGGTGGTCGTGCTGACCTACTGGCTGAGCTACGAGTACGTCTGCGATCCGCGCCGCGCACTCGAGCCCGAAAGCGCCAACGCCGCGATGGTCCGCGGCGCCTTTCACCTGCTCAGCATGCTCAGCCCCTATCTCGACGAGGGGCAACGGCTGCATCTGCAGCAACTGGTGAGCGCTTACAGCCGCCCTGCGACCGGCGACGGTTCACAAGTCAAGGCCTGAACGGTCTGCCCGGGGTGCGGATCGATTCGCCACGCACCTGAAGTCGCCCTGCGCAAAGCGGCGCGGCTGCGAACGTCAGGGCAGCGGAGCGGCGAACGGCTGCATCTCGGCGTTGCGTTCGCTCGCCGGCAGGGCAGCAAGGCGGCGCACCTCGTCGTAGAAGCCCTTGAAATTCCCGCCACTGCGGGCAAAGAGTCGTTCGAACTTCGGCACGGCCTCGTTGTAGGCGGCAAGCACGCCGAAGGCCGCATTGTTGGCGCGCTCGAACCATGCGTCGTAGCCGGCAAAGCCCTGCCACTCGGTCGCCTTGAGGTTCGCGTACTCGTCGCGCATGCGGGCCATCAGGGCGGCCTTCTCAACGCGCTTGTCGGCATCGCTGCGCGAGCTGCGGTAGAGCGCGTCGAGTCGTCCACGCCAGCCTCGGGTGAACTCGCGAAAACGCCGCCGGCGCGCGTCATACCGGGCGTACGCCTCGCGCGCCGCGGCGTCTGCCTCGCTGCGCAGCCAGCGCTCCGCGCCGAGCTGCTCGACCGTGGTGGCGAACGACTCGTTGAACACCGTGTCGCCGGATGCATAGGCGACCTGGTGCGCGAGTTCGTGAAAGATCATTCGCGCCAGTTCGCCATCGGGCAGCTCGATGAAGGTGTTGAGCAGCGGATCGGCGAAGAAGCGCCCGGGCAGCATGCCGAGCGTCGAATACGCGGGCACCGCATAGACACCGGCCTCGAACCCTCGGGCACGCAGCGCCGCGACCTCGCGTTCGGCCGCCGCGCGTTCGAAGTAGCCGCGGTAGCTGACGCAGCCGACGACCGGATAGCACCACGCGTGCAGTTGCAGGCTCAGCTCGGGCGCTGCCACCACGTTCCAGACGGCAGCCGGCCGGCGCAGGTCGGCATAGCGGCGGTAGCTGGCGTTGTCGGGCAGCTTCAGTTCGTCGACCGCATAGGTGCGGATCTGTTGGCTGAGCTGAAGCCGCTGCTTCAGCCGTTGCGGCGCAGCGGGGTCGGCCAGCCATTCATCCACCGGCCGGGCGCTACCGAGCAACTGCAAATGGCCGCCGATCGACTGGGCGTAATACTCGATGGCGCCACAGCCCGAAAGCAGCGCCGCCCCGGCCAGGACGGCGAGCTGCGCCCTGATGAACGCTGCGCGAGACCGGCTGCGCCGACGCGCCGCCTCAGAGCAGCCCACGGCGCAGCAACTCGGCAGCGCACTGCGCCGGGTCGTGAAAGTGCAGCGTCTGCCAGCCGAGCGCGCTCGCGGCGTCGATGTTCCGTGCCGCGTCATCGACGAACAGCGTGGCCGTCGGGTCGAGGCCGAAACGCTCGGCCAGCAGCCGGAATACGGCCGCATCCGGCTTGCGCAGTCCGACCCGTGAGGAGTAGAGCCCACCCTCGAACCAGGTGCCGATCGGATGCGCGGCATCGATTGCCGTCGCATACGAAGCCGGCATGTTGGAGAGAAACCAGAGGCGATGGCCGCGCGCCTGCAGCGCGTCGATGATCGCCACCGTCCCGGGGACGGGCTGCAGCTCGCCGGCGATCGCCGCAATCGTGCGCTCGACTTCGGCCAGTGGCATGCGGGTCCGCTGGGCGATTCGCAGCGCGAGCTGCGCCACGTCGATCCGACCGCCGTCGAACAGGCCCCAGTCGCCGTCGAAGCCCTGGAAAAATTCGGTGATCAGCTGCAGCGTCGTCGCGGGGCTGGTGGCGTACGCCGGCAGCAGCCGCGGCATGAAGTCGGCTGGCTGCCAGCGCAGCAGCACGCCACCGAAGTCGAAGACGAGATTCACCCCTGGCGAAGCCAGCGCATCTGCCCGGCCGTCGAGGCATCGAGCCCCCCGGCGTCGCCACTCGCGAAGCGCGGCAGCAGGTCGTTGCAGAGCGCCTTGCCGAGCTCGACGCCCCACTGGTCGAAGCTGTTGATGCCCCAGATGGCGCCGCAGACGAAGACCCGGTGCTCGTAGAGGGCGATCAGCGCACCGAGCGACGCCGGGGTCAGCCGGTCGAGCAGCAGTGTCGTGCTCGGCCGGTTGCCCGGAAAGCTGCGCTGCCGGGCCAGCGAGTCGGCATCGACCGCCGACGCTGCAGCCGGGCCTTGTTCAGCACGCGCCTGCTCGGCCGTCTTGCCCAGCATCAGGGCCTGCGACTGCGCGAGGCAATTGGCCAGCAGCATGCGGTGCTGCTCGGCCAGCGCGTGCATCGGTCGGCGCACGGCGATGAACTCGAGCGGCACCACGTCGGTGCCCTGGTGCAGCATCTGGAAAAAGGCGTGCTGGCCGTTGGTTCCCGGCTCGCCCCAGACGACCGGGCTGGTCGCAAACGGCAGCGCCTGTCCATCGCGGTCGACACCCTTGCCGTTCGATTCCATCTCGAGCTGCTGCAGGTATGCCGGCAAGCGCCGCAACCCCTGGTGGTAGGGCGCCACGCAGCGGCTGCCGAAGCCATGGAAATTCCGGTACCAGACGTCGATCAGCGCCAGCAACACCGGCAGGTTGCGCTCGAGCGGCGTCTCGGCAAAGTGCCGGTCCATCGCATGGGCACCGGCGAGCATCGCGCGGAAATTCTCCGAGCCGATGGCCAGCGCGATCGGCAGGCCGATCGCGCTCCACAGCGAGTAGCGGCCACCGACCCAGTCCCAGAAGCCGAAGGTGGTGGAAATGCCGAACTCGGCTGCGGCCGCGACGTTCGTCGTGGTGGCGACGAAATGCCGGCCCACATCGACGCCCCCGTTCGCCAGGAACCAGGCCTTTGCGGCGCGCGCATTGGCCATCGTTTCCTGGGTGGTGAAGGTCTTGCTCGCGATGACGAACAGCGTCTTTGCCGGCTGCAGCTTGCGCAGCACCGGCATCAGATCGTGGCCGTCGACGTTGGAGACGAAATGCAGCCGCAGGGCGGGGTGGCAGAAACCGTCGAGCGCCGGCACCGCCATCTGCGGCCCCAGGTCGCTGCCGCCGATGCCGATGTTGACGATGTCGCGAATGCCGCTGGCCGCGGTGTCGCGGACGCTTTCGGCATACGCGAGCATCGCGTCGAGGACGCCGTGCACCTCGGCCCGGGCCCCCGTTGCCCCGGGCGGCGCGCGCAGCGCGGTGTGCAGCACCGCACGGCCCTCGCTGGCATTGATGGGCTCGCCGCCCAGCATCGCATCGCGCCGCGCTTCCACGCCGCACTCGCGCGCCAGGTCGAGCAGGAAATGCAGCGCAGCGGTGTCGATGCGGTTCTTCGACAGGTCGGCAAAGACTTCCGGCGCCTCGAACCACCAGCGTTCGAAGCGCCCTGCATCCTGCGCGAAGGCCTGGCGCAGGTCGAAGTCGCGACCGTGCGCGACGTAGTGGCCGGCAAGGGCCGCCCAGGCTTCGGTGCGATCGCAGCGGACCCCCGTGCTCACAGCGACTCCACCAGCTGGTCGAGCTTGCGCGCATCCGCGGCAAAGGCGCGGATGCCTTCGGCGAGCTTCTCGGTTGCCATCGCATCCTCGTTCAGCGCGTAGCGGAACCCCGATTCATTGAAGGCACACGCATGGATCGGCGCCTGACGTACCGTTTCGGGGTCGAGCGCACGTTCGAGCGGCTGGTCGCTCGCCTGCAGCTCGGCCAGCAGATCGGGGCTGATCGTCAGCAGGTCGCAGCCTGCCAGTGCGCGGATCTGGCCGATGTTGCGAAAGCTTGCGCCCATGACTTCGGTCGCGATGTCGAATTTCTTGAAGTAGGTGTAGATCTGCCGCACCGACTGGACGCCCGGGTCGTTGGCGCCAGCGCGGGCCGCTTCGTCCCATGTGGAACCGGCGGACTTCCTGTGCCAGTCGTAGATGCGGCCGACGAACGGCGAAATCAGCTTGACGCCCGCATCGCCGCAGGTCACTGCCTGGCAGAACGAGAACAGCAGCGTCAGGTTGCAGTGGATGCCCTCGTGCTCGAGTATCCGTGCTGCCTGAATGCCCTCCCAGGTGGCGGCCAGCTTGATCAACACCCGTTCGCGGCTGATCCCCGCCTCCTCGTAGAGCGCCATCAACCGGTGCGCGCGGGCCACGCTGGCGGCGGCATCGAAGGCGAGCCGGGCATCGACTTCGGTCGAGACACGACCGGGCACCACCTGCAGGATTTCCACGCCGAAACGCACCAGCAGCTGGTCGATCGTGTCGACCAACGGGCGTCCGCGCTCGGCCTCGACCACCTCCGCGAGCAGCGGGGCATAGGCCGGCTGCTGCACCGCCTTGAGGATCAACGACGGATTGGTCGTGGCATCGCGCGGCGCAAACGCCGCCAGGTCGCGGAAATTGCCTGTGTCGGCTACGACCGTCGTGTACTGCTTGAGTTGCTCGAGTTGATTCATCCAGTGTCCTCGCAGGCGGTGTTCCTGCCCGGCGTCACGTTGCGCCGTCGGGCCGCTTTGACCGGCACGTCGAACGCCGGCATCATCCGAAGTCGACTCTATTACAGGCCGCCACGGCGGTGACCGTCCCGCATGTCCTTCGACCTCGTACTTTTTGGCGGCACCGGCGACCTGACATGGCGCAAGCTGATGCCGGCCCTCTTTCAGGCCTTTCGCCACGGCAAGCTGCCGGCGGGGGGACGCATTCTCGCCGTCGCCCGCGACGAGCAAGGCGACGACGCCTACCGCCAGTGGCTCAAGGGTCGCTTTCAGGAGGTCGAGGGCGCCAAGCGGCCGAAGGACGAGGAGTTCGACCGCTTTGCCGAACTGCTGCACTACCGGCGCATGGACCTGTCGCAGCCCGAGCACTACGGCGGTCTGAAGCAGTGGCTCGAAAGCCGCAACGATGCGTTCGTCAGCGACGGCCAGGGCGCCGACACGATGGTGCTGTATCTGGCGACCAGTCCGCACCTGTTCCCCGAAATTTGTGCCCAGCTCGGCCAGGTCGGCCTGAACGGGCCGAAAGTCCGGGTCGTGGTCGAGAAGCCGCTCGGACACGACCTGGCCAGTGCCCAGGAGATCAACCGCGTCATCCGGTCGGTGTTCGGCGAGCGGCAGGCCTTCCGCATCGACCACTACCTCGGCAAACCGTCGGTGCAGAACCTGATGGCGCTGCGCTTCGGCAATGCGCTTTTCGAGCCTTTGTGGCGGCGCGAATGCATCGCCAACATCCAGATCACGCTCGCCGAAGGCCTGGGCGTCGGCACGCGTGGCGACTTCTACGACCGCACCGGCGCGCTGCGCGACATGATCCAGAACCATGCGCTGCAGTTGTTGACGATGGTTGCCATGGAGCCGCCCTCGCGCAACGACGCCGACGCAATCCGCGACGAGAAGCTCAAGGTGCTGCGATCGCTGAAGCCGTTTACCGAAGAAAGCGTGCTGCGCGATGTGGTGCGCGGGCAGTACCGTCGCGGCACGGCCGACGGGAGCCCGGCTGCCGGCTATCTCGAAGAAGCCAAGGTGCCCGCAGCCAGCCGCTGCGAGACCTTCGTTGCCCTGCGCACCGAGGTGCAGAACTGGCGCTGGGCCGGCGTGCCCTTCTACCTGCGCACCGGCAAGCGGCTGGCAGCACGCGACGCGCAGATCGTGGTGAACTTCAGGCCGACGCCGCACAGCATCTTTCCCGGAAACAACCCGCCGAACAAACTGGTCATCAAATTGCAGCCCGAGGACGGGCTCGAACTGCACCTGCTCGCAGCCAAGGGCGCAGGCCAGTCGGAAGCGTTGTCACCGGTGTCGCTCGACCTGGATTTCGACAAGGCCTTTGCCGAGAACCGGGTGGGCGCCTACGAGCGTTTGCTGCTGGAGGCGATTGCCGGCCGGCTCAACCTGTTCGTGCGCAGCGACGAGCAGGAGCAAGCGTGGCGCTGGGTCGAGCCGATCCTCAAGGCATGGCGCCGCGACGACGAGGCGCTCGGCGGACCACGTCCGTACGCCGCCGGGACCTGGGGTCCTGCTGCGGCCAGTGCGCTGGTGGCACGCGACGGCTTCGCCTGGGCCGAAGAGCAGTGAGCGAGGTCCGACCTTCAGGGTGCCCCAACGCATCGGCAATGCCGGCGCCTGGCCGCCGGTGGTAGCTGCAGCGAATCGGAAAAGTCGGCGTTCGCCGCAGTCTCGGTCGGCAGCACGGCCGGGCCAGAGTACCCCTAGAGCGACTCCAGCGGCATCCCGCTCGCGGAAGACGTTTCGGCTTTGCCGAGCAGCAACTCGTCGACGCCGTACAGCTGTGCGAGCCGGGTCAGCTTTGCGGGGGCAGCTTCGACCACCAACGAAGCCCCGGCCGCACTCGCCTGCCGCCGACATTCGAGCAGCACTGCGAGGGCCGATGAATCGAAGTCGGTCAGGTCCGACGCATCGATACGCCATTCGGCAGGCTGGCCTGCTGCCGCGGCAACGCCCCCGGGCAGCCCGATCGCCTGAAGCGCCTCGGACGCCTCGCGGTGCGTCAGCACCGCCGGCAGGCGACCGGGCGACGCTGCACTCACGACTTTCGTGCCGCGGCCTTGTTGCGTTCGGCCAGCTTGGCGATCAGGGCGTCGACGCCGTTGCTGCCGATCTCCTGCGCGAAGCTGTTGCGGTAGTTCTGCACCAGCCAGACGCCGAGAACATTGACGTCGTAGATCTTCCAGCTGTCGCCGATCTGCGAAAGTCGGTAGTCGAGCTGAATCGGATCGCCACGCCCGCGGACCTCGGTCCGCACGATCACTTCCTTGTCGCCGGGCTGGGCACGCGTCGGCCGGATCTGGACGGTCTGGTCCTCGACCTCGTTCAGTGCGCCGGCATAGGTGCGCACGAGGAGCGTCTTGAATTCGTCCTGCAGCCGCTTTTGCTGCTCGGGCGTGGCCTCGCGCCAGTGGCGACCGACCGCCGACGCCGTCATCCGCCGGAAGTCGATGTGCGGCATCACCTTGGAGTCGACCAGCGCAACCACCTTCTGGGTGTCGCCGGACTTGATCGTCGGGTCGGCCTTGACCGCCTGCAGGACCTCGTCCGAAATCCGCTTGATCAGCGCATCGGGGGCTTCGGCGGCGTGTACCGAAAAAGCCAGCAACGGCGCAGCCAGGAAGGCCAGGAAACGGGGGAAACGCATTGCTTATTCCTTCTTGATGATGAACAGGGGGGGCCGGGCGATTGCTCCGACGAGTCCGTCGTTGCCGTGGCGCCTGACGCTCCGAGTCGACGTCGGACTTGAAAGTTCATCGGGCGCCGAAACGCGGCTTTAGCGTTTCCGCGGTTCCGGCGGAACTTCCTCCGCGGGCGCGTAGTCGCCACCGCCTTCGTCGTTGCCGTCGAGCACCAGGCTTCGGCGCCGCTGGAGGTAGGCATCGCGAATGAACGTGTACTTGTCCAGGGCGATGTCGTCGACGACGTTGCTGGCCTGCAGCAGGCCTGCCCGGGTATTGACCAGATGCAGGGCGGTCAGCCCGCTGACCGCACCGCCACCGCTGATCCACACTTCCGGTGCTGCCATGCGGTCGAGCGGAAGCGCAGCGGCATCGCGCACCGTCGAGGGGCCGAGCACAGGCAACATGACATAGGCGCCGGCACCGACGCCCCACCGCCCGAGCGTCTGGCCGAAGTCCTCGTACGTATGCTGGAAGCCCATCTCGGAGGCAAAGTCGATCAACCCACCGAGACCGAAGAACGTGTTGGTACCGACACGCATGACGTCGTGCGCGGCGGCGCCGAACTTGGCTTGCAGCAGGTTGTTGATGCCGGACCAGGCGTCGCGCGCGTTGTTGAAGAAGTTGTCGATGCCGACCCGGACCAGCCGCGGCACGGCCCGGCTGTAGGCCGTCGCCGTGGGCCGCAGAATGCTTTCGTCGAGGCGTTCGTTGAAAACGAAGACCTTGCGGTTCCACGCCTCCCAGGGGTCGAGCCGCTGGGCCGCGGTCCTGGCGCCCGGTGTGGCGCATCCGGCAAGCAACGCCAGGGCCAAACCGGCTAAAGCGCAGCGAAGGCCGGATTTCAATGCAGGTGAGGCGAGGTTCATTTCGGCGCTCCGTCGGTCAGCGCCGGACTGCCCGAGTCGGCGGCCTTGTTGAAAAGGAATTGGCTGATCAGATTCTCCAGCACCACCGCCGACTGGGTGTCGCTGATGACATCGCCCGCAGCCAGATTGACACTGTCGCCGCCGCCATCCAGGCCGATGTACTGCTCACCCAGCAGGCCCGAAGTCAGTATCTTCGCCGACGTGTCCTTGGGGAAGGCGAAGCGCTTCTCGAGCTGCATCTGCACCTGGGCCTGGAACGCCTTGTCGTTGAAGCTGATCGACTCGACCCGGCCGACCACCACCCCCGCGCTCTTCACCGCGGCTCGCACCTTCAGCCCGCCGATGTTGTCGAAGCGCGCGACGACGGGGTAGGTGTCGGCAAAGCTCAGGTTGAGCAGGTTGCCGGCCTTCAGCGCCAGCGCAAGCAGCGCCGCCGCGCCGATGACCACGAAGAGGCCGACCCAGACATCATGTCGAGACTTTTGCACCCGGAAATCCTTTTTCGTGCGGTCCGCTCAGACCGAAAACATCATGGCCGTCAGGATGAAGTCGAGCGCCAGCACGGCCAGCGACGCCATCACGACGGTTCGCGTCGTTGCCTTGGCGACGCCCTCGGGCGTCGGCTTGCAGCGCCACCCCTGCAGCAGCGCCACGAAGGTCACCGTGATGCCGAAGACGATGCTCTTCACGACGCCGTTGCCGATGTCGTTGCGCACATCGACGCCCCCCTGCATTTGCGACCAGAAGGAGCCTGCATCGACGCTGATCAGTGGCACCGCCACCAGCCAGCCGCCGAAGATGCCGACCGCGCTGAACACCGCCGCGAGAAGCGGCATGACGATCAGCCCGGCCCAGAAGCGCGGTGCCAGCACGCGGGGCACCGGGTCGACGGCCATGACTTCCATCGCGGCCAGTTGCTCGCCCGCCTTCATCAGGCCGATTTCCGCCGTCAGCGAGGTTCCCGCGCGCCCGGCGAAGAGCAGCGCCGTCACCACCGGACCGAGTTCACGGACCAGGCTCAACGCGACGAGCAACCCGACCGCCTCGGCGGACCCGTAGCGCTGCAGGGTGTAGTAGCCCTGCAGCGCCAGCACGAAGCCGACGAACAGGCCCGATACCGCAATGATCGACAGCGACCGGTTGCCCAGAAAGAAGATCTGTTCGCTGACCAGCCGGAAGCGGCGCAGCGCGACACCACCCTGCAGAATCAGCCGGCCGAAGAGGCGCGTCGCAGCGCCGATATCGGCAAGACCGGACCGCACCGCGAAGCCGAGCCCGGCGAGCCATTGGGTCAGCATCATGCGGCCGCAACCAGACCGAAATCATTCGCCGCCGGGACGGCCGGATGGTGGAATTGCACCGGGCCGTCGGCCTCGCCGTTGAAGAACTGGTGCACCAGCGGATCGCTGCTGTGGCGCATCTCCTCTGGCGTGCCCTGCGCCACCACGCCGCCATTGGCGACGAAGACGATGTGGTCGGCGATGGCGAAAGTTTCCTCGACATCGTGGGCGACGACGATGCTGGTGGCGCCGAGCACATCGTTGAGTTCCCGGATCAGCCGGGCCACGACGCCGGTCGCGATCGGATCGAGCCCGGCAAACGGCTCGTCGTACATGACGAGGTCCGGATCGAGCGCAATGGCGCGCGCCAGCGCCACCCGCCGCGCCATGCCGCCTGAAATCTGCGAGGGCAGCAGATCGCGCGCGCCGCGCAGGCCGACCGCATTCAGCTTCATCAGCACCAGGTCACGAATCATCGGCTCGGAAAGCCGGGTGTGCTCGCGCAATGGGAAGGCCACGTTGTCGAAGACAGTCAGGTCGGTGAACAGCGCGCCGAACTGGAACAGCATGCCCATCCGCCGCCGCACCGCATACAGCGCCGCCCGGTCCATGCGGGCCACGTCGGCGCCATCGAAGCGCACTTCGCCGCTGAATGGTGCAAGTTGGCCGCTCAGCAGACGCAGCACAGTCGTCTTGCCCCCGCCCGAGGTGCCCATCAGGCCGACGACGCCGCCACGGGCAATCTGCAGGTCGACGTTCGAAAGGATGGTCCGGTCGCCGTAGCCGCAGGTCACCTGTCGAAGCTCGACGAGTGAGCCGCCCGGCGCGTGATCGACGGGTCGAGGGGTCGCCGGGCTGCCTTGCTGCATCGGGCGGATCATAAGGTGACCCGCATCGGCGGATGCCGGGCTGCGCGGCGCGCCAGACGATCCCACTAGCGCGGCAGGTCGCTCGCTCCCATCAGCCAGGCATCGACCGCCTGCGCGGCTTGCCGGCCCTCGCGGATCGCCCAGACAACGAGCGACTGGCCGCGGCGCATGTCGCCGGCGGTGAATACCTTGTCGACATTGGTGCGGTAGCCGCCGGTGCCTTCGGTCGTCGCCTGCGCGTTGCCGCGTGCGTCCCGGGTCACGCCGAAGGCATCGAGCACGCTGCCGACCGGACTGACGAAGCCCATCGCAAGGAGCACCATGTCGGCGGGAAGGATCTGCTCGCTGCCGGCCACCTCGACCATCTTGCCGCCCTGCCACTCGACGCGCACCGACTTCAACGCCTTGAGGCGGCCCTTCTCGTCGCCTTCGCCGCCGATGAACTCCTTGGTGGCAATTGCAAATTCACGCTCGCAGCCCTCCTCGTGGCTCGAGCTCGTGCGCAGCTTGGTCGGCCAGTACGGCCAGACCAGCGGCTTGTATTCCTGCTCGGGCGGCATCGCGAGCAGTTCGAACTGCGTCACGCTCTTGGCGCCGTGGCGGTTGCTGGTGCCGACGCAGTCGCTGCCCGTGTCGCCGCCGCCGATGACGATGACGTGCTTGCCGTCGGCGCGAATCTGGCCGTCGATCGAATCACCGGCGTTGAGCTTGTTCTGCTGCGGCAGGAACTCCATCGCGAAATGCACGCCCTGAAGCTCGCGCCCAGGCACCGGCAGGTCGCGCGGCTGCTCGGCGCCGCCGCTCAGCACCACCGCATCGAATGTGGCCAGCAACTCGTCGGCGGAAACCGACTCGCGCGCCCAGTTCGCAATCTTGCTGCTCTCGGGCAGCGTCGCCACCAGCACGCCACAGCGGAAGCGCACGCCCTCGGCTTCCATCTGGGCGATGCGCCGGTCGATGTGCGACTTCTCCATCTTGAAGTCGGGAATGCCGTAACGCAGCAGGCCGCCGACGCGGTCGTTCTTCTCGAACACGGTCACCTCGTGACCGGCGCGAGCCAGCTGCTGCGCCGCGGCAAGTCCCGCCGGCCCGGACCCGACCACCGCCACCGACTTGCCTGTCTTCAGCTTCGGCAGCCGTGGCGTGACCCAGCCTTCCGCCCAGGCGCGATCGATGATCGCGTGCTCGATGCTCTTGATGCCGACCGGATCGTCGTTGACGTTGAGCACGCACGCGGCTTCGCACGGCGCCGGGCAGATGCGACCCGTGAACTCGGGAAAGTTATTGGTCGAGTCGAGAACGTGCCAGGCGTTCTTCCAGTCGGCGCGATAGACCAGGTCGTTGAAGTCGGGGATGATGTTGTTGACCGGGCAGCCGCTGTTGCAAAACGGCGTGCCGCAGTCCATGCAGCGCGCCGTCTGCACCTTGGCCTCTTCCTCCTTCAGGCCGATGACGAATTCCCTGAAGTTCTTCAGGCGGGACGGAACCGGTGCATACGTCTCCTCGACGCGCTCGTATTCCAAGAAGCCGGTAACTTTTCCCATGGTCTTGTTCGAATCCTGCTGAATCACTTGGCCGGAACGGCGCGGGTTTTGCGGCTGCTGGTCGGCGTCTTCGGCTCGGACGATGCGGCGGCGGCTGGCGTCGCCGGACCCGGCTGCTCCTTGGCACGGCTGGCCATTTCGGTCAGCGCGCGCTTGTACTCGCTCGGGAACACCTTGAGGAACTTGCCGCGCGTCTCCTTCCAGCGGTCGAGGATGTCACGCGCGCGCAGGCTGCCGGTCCATTTGTGGTGGTCCTCGACCAGCTGCTTCAGCAGGGTTTCGTCGGCTTCGCCGCGGTGCAGCACCGGTGTTGCCGTGCCGGCGGTCTGCTCGGCGGCCGCAAGCACCGGCTCGATCGAGACCATCGAGGTGTTGCAGCGCTCGGCGAAGTCACCCTCCTCGTCGTACACATAGGCGATGCCGCCGCTCATGCCGGCAGCGAAGTTGCGCCCGGTGCGGCCGAGCACGACCACCGTGCCGCCGGTCATGTATTCACAACCGTGGTCGCCGGTGCCCTCGACAACCGCCGTGGCGCCCGACAGCCGCACCGCGAAGCGCTCGCCGGCAACGCCGCGGAAGAAGGCCTCGCCGCTGGTCGCGCCGTACAGCACCGTGTTGCCGACGATGATGTTGTGCGTCGAGTCGCCGCGAAAATCGATGCTCGGCCGGATGGCGATGCGGCCGCCCGACAGGCCCTTGCCGGTGTAGTCGTTGGCGTCGCCGATCAGATAAAGCGTGATGCCCTTGGCGAGGAAGGCCCCGAAGCTCTGCCCGCCGGTGCCCTGCATCTGGATGAAGATGGTGTCGTCGGGCAGGCCTTCGGGGCGACGGCGGATCAACTCGCCCGAGAGCATGGCGCCGACGGTGCGGTTGACGTTGCGCGTCTTGGTCATCAACTCGACCTTCTCGCCGCGTTCGATGGCAGGCCGGCACTTCTCGATCAACTCGACATCGAGCGCGTTGTCGAGCCCATGATCCTGCTCACCGACCTGGCGCCGCGGCACCTCGGCGGGGGCGACGGGCTGATGGAAGATTCGGCTGAAGTCGAGCCCCTTGGCCTTCCAGTGGGCAATGCCCGGCCGCGTGTCGAGCAGGTCGACACGGCCGATCAGGTCGTCGAATCGGCGAATGCCGAGCTGCGCCATCAGCAGACGTGCTTCCTCGGCAACGAAGAATAGGAAGTTCACCACGTGCTCGGGCTTGCCGCCGAACTTGGCGCGCAGCACCGGGTCCTGCGTCGCCACCCCCACCGGGCAGGTATTGAGGTGGCACTTGCGCATCATGATGCAGCCTTCCGCGACGAGCGGCGCGGTCGCGAAACCGAACTCGTCGGCGCCGAGCAGCGCACCGATGACGACGTCGCGGCCGGTCTTCATCTGGCCGTCGGCCTGTACCCGGATTCGACCGCGCAGGCGGTTCAGCACCAGCGTCTGCTGCGTCTCGGCCAGGCCGAGCTCCCACGGCGTGCCGGCGTGCTTGATGCTCGACCAGGGCGATGCGCCCGTGCCGCCGTCGTGGCCGGCGATCACCACATGGTCGGCCTTGGCCTTGGCGACGCCAGCGGCAATCGTCCCGACGCCGACCTCGCTGACCAGCTTGACGCTGACACTGGCGCGCCGGTTGGCGTTCTTCAGGTCGTGGATCAGCTGCGCCAGGTCCTCGATCGAGTAGATATCGTGATGCGGCGGCGGCGAGATCAGGCCGACACCGGGCACGGAGTAGCGAAGCATGCCGATGTATTCGCTGACCTTGCCGCCCGGCAGCTGACCGCCCTCGCCGGGCTTGGCACCCTGGGCCATCTTGATCTGCAGCTGGTCGGCGCTGACCAGGTATTCCGTGGTGACCCCGAAGCGCCCCGAGGCGACCTGCTTGATCTTGCTGCGCAGCGAATCGCCATCCTGCAGCTCGAAGTCGGCGACCATCACCGAGCGGCCGATCACGTCGCTGACCTTCATGCCGGCGGTGATCGGTATGCCCTTCATTTCGTTGCGGTAGCGCGCCGGATCCTCGCCACCTTCACCGGTGTTGCTCTTGCCGCCGATGCGGTTCATGGCGATTGCGAGCGTCGTGTGCGCCTCGGTGCTGATCGAGCCGAGCGACATCGCACCGGTGGCGAAGCGCTTGACGATCTCGGACGCAGGTTCGACCTCGCTGACCGGAATGGCCATCGCCGGATCGAACTTGAACTCGAACAGGCCGCGCAGCGTCATGTGGCGACGGCTCTGGTCGTTGATCAGCTGGGCGTACTCCTTGTAGGTGTCGAAGCGGTTGGCACGTGCGCTGTGCTGCAGCTTGGCGATCGCATCGGGCGTCCACATATGCGCCTCGCCGCGCACGCGCCAGGCGTACTCGCCGCCGGCCTCGAGCATGTTGGAGAGAACCGGGTCGTCGCCGAAGGCGGCCTGGTGCATGCGGATCGCCTCTTCGGCAACCTCGAAGACGCCGATACCGCCGATCTGCGACGCCGTGCCGCGGAAGTACTTCTCGACCATCGGCTGTTCGAGCCCGACGGCCTCGAACAGCTGGGCGCCGCAGTACGACATGTAGGTCGACACGCCCATCTTGGACATGATCTTCGACAGTCCCTTGCCGACCGCCTTGACGTAGTTGGCGATGGCCTTGGCCGGCGACAGGTCGCCCTGCAGGCTCTTGTGCAGGTCGGCCAGCGTCTCCATCGCCAGGTAAGGATGGATCGCTTCGGCGCCATAGCCTGCAAGCACGCCGAAATGGTGCACTTCACGCGCGGAGCCGGTTTCGACCACCAGCCCGGCAGTCGTGCGCAGACCTTCGCGAATCAGGTGCTGATGCACCGCCGAAAGTGCCAGCAGCGCGGGCACGGCGACATGTGCGGCATCCAGCCGGCGGTCGCTGATGATGAGGATGTTGTGGCCACTGCGGATCGCATCGACCGCCTCGGCGCACAGCGACGCCAGCTTGGCCTCGACACCCTCCGCGCGCCATTCCAGCGGGTAGGTGATGTCGAGCTCGTGGCTGCGGAACTTGCCGTGCGAATAGGCACCGATGGCGCGCAGGCGCGCCATGCCGTCGAAGTCGAGGATCGGTTGCGGCACTTCGAGCCGCATCGGCGGGTTCACCGCGTTGATGTCGAGCAGGTTCGGCTTGGGCCCGATGAACGAGACCAGCGACATGACGATGCTTTCGCGGATCGGGTCGATCGGCGGATTCGTGACCTGCGCGAACAACTGCTTGAAGTAGTTGTAGAGCGGCTTGTCCTTGTCCGACAGCACCGCCAGCGGCGAGTCGTTGCCCATCGAGCCGGTTCCCTCCTCGCCAGCCTGGGCCATCGGGCTCATCAGGAACTTGAGATCCTCCTGCGTGTAGCCGAAGGCCTGCTGGCGATCGAGCAGCGATTCGCTGAAGGTCGGCATCGCGCCTTCGAGCGGGTTGTCGTCGAGCTTGATGCGCACGCCGTCGATCCACTGGCGATACGGCTTGGCCGACGCCACCTGCATCTTCAGCTCGTCGTCGCCGACGATTCGCCCCTGGTCGAAGTCGATCAGGAACATCTTGCCAGGCTGCAGCCGCCACTTCTTGACGATGCGGTGCTCGGGGATCGGCAGCACGCCCGACTCCGATGCCATCACCACCAGGTCGTCGTCGGTGACGATGTAGCGCGCCGGGCGCAGCCCGTTGCGGTCGAGGGTGGCGCCGATCTGGCGTCCGTCGGTGAAGACCATGGCCGCCGGGCCGTCCCACGGCTCGAGCATGGCGGCGTGGTACTCGTAGAACGCGCGGCGGCGACCGTCCATCGTCGCGTGCTGCTCCCAGGCCTCCGGGATCATCATCATCGCGGCATGGGCGAGCGAATAGCCGCTCATCGTCAGCAGCTCGAGCGCGTTGTCGAAAGTTGCCGTGTCGGACTGGCCCTCGAAACTGATCGGATAGAGTTTGGCCAGATCGTCGCCGAGCACCGGCGACTTCATCACGCCCTCGCGGGCACGCATCCAGTTGAAGTTGCCCTTGACGGTGTTGATCTCGCCGTTGTGCGCAACCATCCGGTAGGGATGCGCCAGTGGCCATTCAGGGAAGGTGTTGGTCGAGAACCGCTGGTGCACCAGCGCCAGTGCGGATACGACACGGGTATCGCGCAGGTCCTTGTAGTACTGGCCGACCTGGTCAGCCAGCAGCAGCCCCTTGTAGATCACCGTGCGGCAGCTCATGCTCGGCACGTAGTACTCATGGCTGTGCGTCAGCTTCAACGCCTGGATCGCGCTCGACGCCGTCTTGCGGATGACGTAGAGCTTGCGCTCGAGGGCATCGGACACCATCACGTCGGCGCCGCGGCCGATGAAGACCTGCCGGATCACCGGCTCCTTGGCGCGTACTGCGGGGGACATCGGCATCTCGGCGTCGACCGGGACATCGCGCCAGCCGAGTACCTCCTGGCCCTCGGCCTTGACGGCCCGCTCGAGCGCCTGGACGCAGGCCAGTCGCGAGGCATGCTCCTTCGGCAGGAAGACCATGCCGACACCGTACTCGCCGACCGGCGGCAACTCGACGCCCTGCACCGCCATCTCGCTGCGGTAGTAGTCGTCGGGAATCTGGATCAGGATGCCGGCACCATCGCCCATCAGCTTGTCGGCGCCGACCGCACCACGGTGGTCGAGGTTCTCGAGGATCTTCAGACCCTGCGCCACGATGTGGTGCGCCTTGTGCCCCTTGATGTGCGCAACGAACCCGACGCCGCAGGCATCGTGTTCGCCGTCGGCGCGGTACAGACCGTGGGAGGCAGCAGCCTCTCGCTCAGACGGGCTCGCAGAGCCAATCAATTCGTGCATGGCGCACTCCAACTAATCAAGTTAAGCCGAGGATACCGCAGGCGCGGCGACAATTTTGACTCTGTCCCCAACGTTAGGCAAGCTGCCTCACCGACCAATCTTCAGTGGGGACAGGTTGAGAAGCTTCTGACGGTTGGCGAGCGGCGCCACAGTCGGTGGCGCCAGCGTCACGTCGCAGCCTCATTTCACGAAGAAACGCTTCGGAGCCCACTGCGCGGCCGCTTTTGGACGCTGTTCGCAGGCGCTGCACGTCAGGATCATCTTCACGGAGCCCTTCAAGCAGATGTCGGTAGGCGCTTTCGCGTTCGAACGGGGTGTTGCCGAGCTGCCAGTACGCCGGCGGGTTGACGAGTGTCGGGTCGCAAGCGAGGCCGAGATGGTGTGCAACGCTCGACCACGGCCATTCTTCGGGACGCTCGACAAGCCGGTGACGCACTGGATTGCGCTCGATATGTGCGAGGCAGCAAAGCACGAACTGTTCCGGGTCGAGTACGGCGGCACGAAAGCGGCCATCCCAGAGGGCCCCGCTGCGCTGATGCCGCCGGTTGAAATAGGCCACGTAGCGGCGACCGATGCGCTGCATCATCCGACCCAGGCCCTCGCGCCGCGACGGAGTCGCGACAAGGTGAACGTGATCGGTCATGAGCACGTAGGCTTGCAGGGTCACCTGGCAGTCGCGGGCCGCCTGGCGCAGATCGGAAAGGTAGGTGGCGCGATCGATGTCGTCGATGAACGCCGGCTGCTGCCCGACGCTGCGCTGCGTCACGTGATGGGCTTGCCCTGCGATCGCAAGTCGGGATGGACGTGCCATGGAGGTTGCGCTCGACCGTTCAGCTGGCGGCTATGCGGATGCGCGCACCAGTGCCCTGCTGCGCTTGGCGAATGTCAGGTGCAGTGCGCGTCGATGACAGCCGCGACGAGTTGCTCGTCGACTGCATGCACGCCGGCTCGGCCGGGCGCCTCGAGCAGGACGAAGCGGATCTGCCCGCCGTGCGCCTTTTTGTCGAGTCGCATCAGCTGAAGATAACGCGCTGCGCCGAGTCGCGGCCCGTGCACAGGCAAGCCGGCACGGGCGACGATGGCGGCGATTCGCTCGGCATGCGCCGAATCGACCAGCCCATGCCGGGCCGACAAGTCGGCTGCCATGACCATTCCGCAGCCAACGGCCTCGCCGTGCAACCACTCGCCATAGCCGAGCCCGGCTTCGATGGCATGTGCGAACGTGTGGCCGAAGTTGAGGATTGCCCGCAACCCCGATTCGCGCTCGTCGGCACCGACGACGGCCGCCTTGATTTCACAGGAGCGCTTGACGGCGTGGCGAAGCGCGGCCTTGTCGCCCCTGCGCAAGTCGTCGAGATGGACTTCCAGCCAGCCGAGGAAAGCGTCGTCGGCGATCGGACCGTACTTGATGATTTCTGCCAGTCCGGCAATCCGCTCGCGCTCGGGCAGGGTCGACAGTGTGTCCAGATCGGCAACCACCCGCAGCGGCTGGTGGAAGGCGCCGATCATGTTCTTGCCGGCCGGATGGTTGATCGCCGTCTTCCCGCCCACCGAGGAATCGACCTGCGCGAGCAAGGTGGTCGGCACCTGGACGTAATCGACGCCGCGCATGTAGCAGGCGGCAGCGAAACCGCCCATGTCGCCGACAACCCCGCCGCCGAGCGCGTAGAGCAAGGTCGCCCGGTCGCAGCCGTTCTCGAGCAGGCAATCGAAGATCAGGTTGAGCGTGCGCCAGTCCTTGTACTGCTCGCCATCGGGCAGGTCGACGCGCAGCACCCGGCGGTGCCGCGCGACGAGCCGGGCCTGCAGCCGCTCGGCATAGTGGGCAGCGACGGTCGGATTGCTGACGATCAGTGCATCGCCGCCCTCGGGCAGACCCTCGAAAGCGGCGGGACTGTCGAGGAGTCCATCGCCAACAAGAATGTCGTAGCTGCGCGATCCAAGATCGATACGCACGCGTTCGGTCGCGCTGTTCATCCCGGGAAGTGTAGTGGTCGACTCAACCGCGGCCGGGGCCGACCGACGCACCCGCCGGAGCGCTGCGCTCCACGGAATCAGCGCTGATGCCGGCGAGCTCGAGCTGCATCGCAACCATGTTGACCAGCGTGCTGACCGATGGCCGGCCGGTCTCGATGATGAAGTGCGCGGTCTCGCGGTACAGCGGATCGCGCTGCTGGTAGAGCTCGCGCAGGCGCTTCTGCGGATCCCGCACCTGGAGCAGCGGGCGCTGCGTGTCGTGGCGCAGCCGGCGGAAGAGTTCGTCCGGATGGGAGCGCAGGTAGACCACCGTCGCCTGACCTCGCAGTCGCCTGCGGTTGCCCTCGCGCAGCACGGCACCACCGCCCGTTGCGATCACCGCCCTGCATTCACCGACGAGGTCCGCAAGCACCTCCTCCTCGACATCGCGAAACGCCGGCTCGCCCTCACGCTCGAAGAAGGCGCGGATCGAGCACTGCAGCCGGCGCTCGATCACGATGTCGCTATCGAAGAAGCTGCTGTCGAGCCGGCGCGCAAGGTTTCGACCGACCGTCGACTTGCCGCAGCCGGGAAGGCCGATCAGGGCGATCGTGTCGGCCATTCACCGGGTCAGCGTGATCGACGAGGCGCTGCTAGCACCGCTGGGCGAGGTAACGACGAGCGTGACGGTACCTGTGAAGCCGGGCGCGGTTTGCGTCACGTCGAATTCATAGGAGACGGTTGCACTTGTCGCCGCCTGCGAATTGCTTACCGGGCTCCCGCCGACCAGAGTCGCAGTGAGGAACTGGGTCGACGATACCGACACCGACGAGCCGGCGGCCACGGGGTTCAGGCGTTCGCCATTGGCGTCGCGCACCAAAACCGTGAACGTGCCGTTGGCACCCGCCGGCGCGATCGTCGAGCCAGCCACCCGGTCGAAGCTGGTGCGGTTGCTACCCGCGTCGGTTCGCAGGGAGACGGCCGCACCTCGCGTCGTCGGCTTCGTATCGCCTGGCACCCAGACCGGATCTGCTTGCGAGGTGCTGAGGATCGTCTCGATCGAGCGGCGCACATAGGCTCGCCCCCAGATGCTGTCGCAGGTGTTCGGAACCGTCGGAATGCGGGCATCGATATTCAGCAGCACCGAGCCGGGTGCCGTGCAAGCGCTGCCTGCATCGATGTTGAGCGAAAGGAACTCCTCGTTCGCGCCATTAAAGACGCCGTCGTAGTTGCGATCCTTGAATACATTGCCGAGGTCCTGAAACGGCTCGCCTGCGGTGTAGACGTTGTCACCGTTCAGATCCAGGAACGATTCTTCGCCCAACGCATATGCCGTGACGGTGATGCGGCCGTCGGTTGGGCGAGGGTCCGAGGTGACGAAATTCGCGCTGGTCCGGGCAATCCCGGACTGGAGCTGCGTCTGTTTGACCGCCTCGATCTGCCCGCCCTCGGCCACAAAATTGATAGACGTGCCATCCGGCACAGGATTTCCGCTGCGGTCGGAGGCAATGATCGTGTAGGTGTTGGCGACACCATCGCGATTGCCTCCCTCGATGTTGGCGACCTGCTGGGAAAGCGAAAAACTGAGCTGCGAAGGCAACCCGACAGCGACGCTCAGGCCACTCGACACGGTTTGAATGCCGCTTCCACCGACCGTCGCCACGACCCGCACCGGCGTAGGAACCGTGCCCGAGTTGACACGGGCCGAGACCCGGCCCTGGCTGTCCGTGAGCTGGGTGATCGAGCTCCCGCCTTCTAGGGTAACGCCGCCCGCGGCGGTCGCGAGTGTCATGGTCACACTCTGGTTCGGCAGCGGGTTGCCATTGGCATCACGCAGTTCGAAGCTCACCTGCGAGACCTCGCCGAGGCCCGAGCCCTTGAGGAAGATCAGCGACGGTGTTGCGCCGAGGAAAGCGATGCTGTTGACCGCCGGGCTGGCAATCGAAACGTCCAGGGTCACCGGTGCCGCCGACGAACCGACGATCGAGGCTTGCAGCCGGTCGCCGGTCTGCAGTGCGCCGCAACCGTTGTCCTTGTACTGAATCGTCGTTGCCGGCGTGGTGGTCGTGAAAGTGGCCGGAGAAAGCGTTGCCTTGCCGGCAGCCAGGCACGACGAGCTGAGCGCGATGTTCACCGGCGAGCCAATCGATGCCCCAGCAACCTCGACGGTCAACGCGGTCTGCCCGTAGGCGCTGAGGCGACCGTTACCGACGCCCGACGAGAAACGAGTCAGCGTGACGTTGCTCGACTGCAGCTGAAAGCCCGAGTTGGCGCTCAGCGCCGTCCCGGCAATGTCCGCGCTCGCGCGCACCGTGTCCGCGCCACTGGCCGTGGATGTGCTCGGCGCCACCGACACCGACGCCTGGCCCTGCGCGTTGGTGAGTGCGCTCGGCACGCTAAACACCGCCAGCCCTCCGGGCGAGCTGAAGCTGACCACCTGGCCCGCCACCGGTTGACCGAGCGCGTCGCGGACCGTTGCGGTTGCCGTTGCAGGCGCCGCGCTGCTGACCGAGGTACTGGAAAGGTTGAGCGCGAGCGTCGGCAGCTTGACTGCGCTCGCCGATGCCGAGGAGGCCGGTGACGAGGCCGCCGACGCCGCAGGGCTGGCAGAGAAGGGGCTGCTGCCGGCGTTGCCGCTACCGCCGCCGCCGCAACCTGAGACGAGTACCGCCACAGAAAGCGCAGAGATGGCGTGGAACAGATTCATGAAAACTCCGATGCTCGGAAATGGGTGCGGGCTGCACTCAACGCGCCGCCGAGCGGTCGCTGACGACCTTCGGTGTGATGAAAATCAACAGCTCGGTCTTGTTCGACGTGCGGTTGCGCGTCTTGAACAGATTCCCCAGGTAGGGAACGTCGCCGAGCACCGGCACCTTGGTGATGTCTTCGCGGTCGGTCTGCTCGAAGATGCCGCCGATCACCACCGTGCCGCCATTCTCGACCAGCACCTGCGTCCTGACATGCTTGGTATCGATCGCGAAGCCCGCCGCCGTGACGCGGCCGACGCTGTCCTTGTTGACATCGACATCGAGGATGACGTTGCCTTCGGGGGTGATCTGTGGCGTCACCTCGAGGCGCAAATTGGCCTTGCGAAACTGCAGCGCCGTGGCGCCGCTGGAGGTCGCCGTCTGGTACGGCAGCTCTTCGCCCTGCTCGATGAGCGCCTTGACCTGGTCGGCGGTGACAACGCGCGGGCTCGAGACGACCTTGCCCTTGCCGTCGGCTTCGAGCGCGGAGATTTCCAGGTTCAGGAAGCGGTTGGCCGTTGCGCCGAACAGCGACAGCGCGAAGGTCGCCGCGTTGTAGTTGTTCTGACCCGCCGCGGGAAGATTGACGAACTGCGTATCGGCGAAGTTCACGCCGCCGGGCACCTGAACCGTCTGTCCGCCCACCGCGCTGAGGTTGCCGCCGACGGCGATGCGGTTGTCGCCGCCCACGCTGAACCCTGGGACGCCACCACGCACGCCCCGGAGATCACTGCCGCCCAGCTTGACGCCGAGCGAACGTCCGAACTTGTCGTCCGCAATGACGATCCGGGCCTCGATCAGAACCTGCCGCACCGGAATGTCGATCTTGCTGATCAGCCGCTGGATTTGCTCCAGCTTGGCCGGCGTATCGCTGACGAAAAGCTGGTTGGTACGGCTTTCGTAAACCACACTGCCGCGCGACGAGAGAATGCGTGTCGGCGCACTCGCCCCACCGGTGCCACCCTGCCCCGCCGCCTGTCCGGTCAGTCCGCGAGAAACCTCCTCGGCCTTGGTGTAGTTCAGCTGGAACGACTGGGTGCGCAGCGGCTCGAGCTGGGCAATCTGTGCCCGCGACTCGAGCTCGAGCTTTTCCTTGGCTGCAAGCTCGTCCTTCGGAGCGATCAGCAACACGTTGCCCGACTTCTTCAGCCCCAGTCCCTTGGCCTCCATGATGATTTCGAGTGCCTGGTCCCACGGCACGTCCTTCAGCCGCAGCGTGACGGTGCCGGTCACCGAGTCGCTGGTCACGACGTTGAAGTTGGTGAAGTCGGCGATCACCTGGAGCAGCGAGCGAACCTCGATGTTCTGGAAGTTCAGCGAAAGCTTCTCGCCGGCATAGCCAGCGCCCTGCGTAAGCTTGTTCGGATCGAGCTTCTGCGGCCGAACCTCGAGCACGAACTGGTTGTCGGTCTGGTAGGCGCTGTGCTCCCAGGCACCCCGCGGATCGACGACCATCCGGACCCGGTCGCCGATCTGCACGGTCGAAATCGACTGCACCGGCGTGCCGAAGTCGGTCACGTCGAGCCGACGGCGCAAGGCGTCGGGCAGCGTCGAGCGCATGAATTCGACGACCAGCGACTGTCCCTGCTGGCGGATGTCGACACCAACCTGGTTGTTCGGCAGGTCGACAACGACCCGTCCGGCGCCGTCCACGCCTCGGCGGAAATCGACGTTGCGCAGCGCAGCCTGTTGCCCGCTGAGGTTCTCCGAAAAGCGGGCGGACGACGGCGTGGTCGCTGCCGTGGTGGCTGTTGCCGGCCCCGTGGTGGCGCGTGCGTCCATGCCGCCTGCCGGCGCGCGGGCATCCGCACCGCCGATCGATGCGATCCCTGCGCCGGACTCGAGCACCAAGAGCAGGGCATTGCCCTGCAAAACGGCGCGGTACGTCGCCGACTGCTTCAGGTTCAACACCAAACGGGTGCGATCCTCGCCCTGGGCGACGTTGACCGAGCGCAGGTTGCCCTGGTTGAACTCGAACAGCGACTTGCCCATCGCATTGCCTATACCCGGAAGGTCGATGGCGATGCGCGGCGGGGTCTGAATAACGAACCCCTTGGGAGCTGCTGCAAGCGGTTGCGACAGCTCGATGCGCACCACGTCCGAGCCGCCCTGCTGGTTGCTGTTGATCGCCTGGATCGAATTGCCTTGCGCCCATGCCGCAACCGTCGAGAGCGTCAGGACGATCGCGCTGGCGGCGCTGCGCCAGCTGCTGCCGGGGGGGCACTTGGTGTCTGGATTCTTCATTTCGCTTTCTCCTGGAGCTGCAGCGAAGCGGTGCGCTCGACCCATTCGCCGGCCGCATCCTGAACAATTTCTCTCAGGGAAATCTCGGTTTCGGAAATCTTGGTGATCTTGCCGAAGTTCTGCCCGAGGTAGTCACCTGCCTTGACCTGGTAAAGCAGGTTGTCGACTCGCACCAGCGCGTACGGCCGGCCACCGCGCACCACGCTGCCGACCATGCCCATCGTGTCCAGCGGGAAAGCCTCCAGGGGTTCCTTGCGCCGGTTGGTCTCGGCGTTCAGCAGGGCGCTCGATTGCCGCTGTTCGACACGCAGCACGCCACTCAGCTTTTGAATACTGAAAGGCTCAACCCGGTCAGAAACCAGATAAGGCTGCGGCTGGAACGACTTCGGCGGCGCGAGTGGCAAGACTTGCGGCTTGACCTCGCGCTTTTGCTCGTCGATCCAGACCTGCAATTCGGCTTGTCTGTCCGCGCAGCCGGCAAGGCCGAGCAACAGCCATGGCACGGTGGCGGAAATCCGCGCGCGCGTGAGCTTCATTTGGCGGGCACCCGCTTCGCCGCAGCCGCCGTCGCAGCGGCTTGGCGAACCTGTGCCAACTCGGCCGCATCGAGATACCGGTAAGTTCGCGCGGTGGCCTCCATCGACAAGGCGCCGGTCAAATCCCCCCGCGTGCCGACGATGTTCATGTTGTGCAAGGTGACGATTCGCGAGAGATGTGCAACGTCGCCGGCAAAGGAGCCAATGTCGTGGTACTTGCCGCTGACGCGAATGGCGATTGGCAGCTCGGCGTAGTAATCCTTGACCACCACCTGCCCCGGACGGAAGAGTTCGAACTGCAGACCCCGACCGATTCCCGCCTGATTGATGTCCGAAAGCAGCGCGTCCATTTCGGCTTTGCCCGGCAGCTGCTTCTCGAGTTGCGTCACATACTCCTCGACCTGCCGTTTCTGCTTGCGCAACTCGGGCAGATTCACGGCCTGCGCCAGCTTGCTGCGGTAGCTCTGCTTCAGCGTCGGCTCCTTGCTGTGCTCGGCGTCGAGTTCATCCTGCACCCCCGATAGCAGCACGAACCAGCCGCCAGCAATAACCATCACTGCCATGAGCAGCCAGACTGCCGCCTGCGGCAGCAACGGCCATTGGCCTGGATCGTTCGGATTGAGGTCGCGGAACTGGGCAGCCGCCTTCTCGAACCGTGCACCGACGTTCAATTCGCGTGGTTTGGAAATTTTGTTGGCCATGCTCAGACCCTGGGAACTGCACGCATACCAGGCGCCGAAGCGGCTCCACCGGGTCGATCCGCCGGCCCACGCACGTTCAGGCGAACCGAGAAATCATAGACGCGGCGCTGTTCACGGGTGGGCGTCTGCGCCGTGGCGGCCTTGATCTCGACCAGTTCCGGCCGGCCCAGCCATTGCGAATCGGTGCCGGTGTTGCGCAAAAACTCTGACACGCGCTCATTCGACTGGGCAATGCCGCTGACGGTGAGCACGGAGCCCTCTTGCCGCACCGAAGCGAAATACATTCCTTCGGGCGTCAGTCGCACCAGGTCGTTGAGGATGTGCACCGGAATGTTCCGGTCGCTCTGCAGATCCTCGACAGCACCCTGGCGCGCCTTCAACGCCTCGATTTCGGTGCGAAGGGTCGCGATGTCCTTGATCTGCAGATCGAGCTTGGCGATTTCCTCGGTTAAAAAGCGGTTGCGTTCCTGCTGCGCCGACATGCGCTGCTGCAGCACGCCGTACCACAGGCCCACCAACACCACGCCCATCAGCGCAGCGGCACCAAGAACGATGAAGAACGCCGTGCGACGGCGTTTGCGCCGCTCTTCCCGGTGCGGCAGCAGGTTGATCAGGATCACTGCACGAACCTCCGCATGGCCAGGCCGCATGCAGTGAGATAGGCCGGCGCCTCGCGGCGCAGCTTGTTTTCACGCACCGAGGCACCGAGCTTCATGCCATCGAAGGGATTGACGACCATCGACGCGAAACCCGTCATGTCGGTAACCCGGTCCTTCAGGCTGGGCAGTGTCGCCGTGCCGCCCGCAAGCATTACGTAGTGCACCTTGTGGTGCGGCGTGCTGGTGAAGAAGTACTGCAGGGCTCGGCCGATTTCCTGCGCAAGGCTGTCAACGAAAGGCCCCAGGATCGCCGACTCGTAATCGGCCGGCAGATCGGACGCAAGCTTCTTCTGCTCGGCCTCTTCGAAGGAGAAACCGTACTGCCTCGAGATCAGCTGCGTCAGCTGCGCGCCGCCGAAAGCCTGGTCACGGTCGTAGAGCATCTCCTCGTCGCGCAGCACCTTGAGGCTGGTCGCGTCGGCACCGATCTCGAACAGCGCCACCAGCGCATCCTTGCCCTTGTTCGGCAATGCCGTGATCAGTCGGCTGACCGCAAGGCGCGATGCATGCGACTCGATGTCGAGGATGACCGGCTTCAGCCCGGCACTCTCGGCAAGACCCTGCCGATCCTGGACGCGGTCCTTGCGCGACGCGGCGATCAGCACTTCCACGTCGGCCGGCGAAGACGGGCTCGGACCAATTACCGAGAAGTCGAGGCTCACCTCGTCGAGCGAGAAAGGGATGTACTGGTTGGCCTCGGCTTCGACCTGTACTTCGAGTTGCTCCTCGCGCAGGCCGGCAGGCAAGACGATCTTCTTGGTGATGACCGCCGACTGCGGCATGGCCATGACGACCTGCTTGGCCCGGGTGCCGCTCTTGGAAAGTACCCGCCGCAACGCATCGGCGACTTCATCGAACTTCTCGATATTGCCGTCGGTGATCCAGCCCCGCTCGAAGCTCTCGGAGGCAAAGCGCTCGAGAATGAAGTTGCCGGCACCGTCACGACCCAGCTCGACGAGCTTGACACCCGTGGACGTGATGTCCAAACCGATCATCGGCGCATGCTTGCGGCCTAAAAGACTGTCTAGAAAGCTCACGGCGGCGGGCCCGACACGGCTGCCGTGCGTGGCGGTGGACAAGTTGCGGGAATGCTAGCAGTAAAGATTGCGGCACCGAGCCTGCGACCCCGCACCCGGGGACACATCGAAGGCCGGCCTCGGCCGTGTTTCGATGAGTCGGAGTCGAAGTTCGTCACGCAGCCTTATCGGCATCGCCGGGCGCTGATTGAGGACGGGTGGACGTCTGAACGCCCTGTGGGGGGCTTTCTATAATCTTCCGATCTACCCTGGAGTTTCATGACCGACCCACGGCGCACCGCAGGCGCAAGCGAACCTGTCAGCCGGGACAGCCGGGCTCCTGCCGGCGCAAGGGCCATGAGAACGCTTGGGTGGTTTTTCGCTGCAGCCGGCGCAGCGGCGGTTTCGATCCTGCTTCTGGTCGGCATGGCGTTGGCCGTCGCCTATCCGAACCTTCCTGACCTTGGCGGGTTGACCGACTACCGGCCCAAGCTGCCGATGCGGATCTTCTCTGCCGACGCCGTGCTACTCGGCGAATTTGGCGAGGAGCGCCGCAACTTCTTGTCGATCGATCAGATCCCGAAGGTGATGCAGGACGCCGTTCTAGCCATCGAGGATGCGCGCTTCTACCAGCACGGCGGCGTGGACTACCTTGGCGTGATCCGTGCCGGCCTGGCGAATTTCGGCGAATCCCGCAGTCAGGGTGCATCGACCATCACGATGCAGTTGGCGCGCAACTTCTACCTTTCGAGCGAAAAGACCTTCACCCGCAAGATTTACGAGATTCTGCTCGCCTTGAAGATCGAGGGGCGCCTGAGCAAGGCGCAGATTCTCGAGGTGTACATGAACCAGATCTACCTGGGTCAGCGCGCCTATGGCTTTGCGGCGGCAAGCGAAATCTATTTCGGCAAGCCTCTGAAGGACATCAGCGTTGCCGAGGCGGCCATGCTCGCGGGTCTGCCGAAGGCGCCTTCTGCGTACAACCCGATTGCCAACCCGCGCCGGGCCACAGTGCGTCAGCTCTACATCATCGACCGGATGCTGGAGAACGGCTTTATCACCCGTGAACAGCATGAGCAGGCGCGCACGCAGCCACTGCGCTACCGCCCCTCCACAAGCACGCCGGTGCATGCCGGTTACGTGGCAGAGACAGCGCGCCAACTGGTCTATGCGCAATACGGCGACGACGCCTACAGCCGCGGACTGAACGTCCACCTCACGCTGAATTCAGCCGAGCAGGCGGTCGCCTACCGCGCGTTGCGCAAGGGCATCCTCGACTTCGAGCGTCGGCAGGCCTACCGGGGACCCGAGGGTTATGTCGACCTTCCCGCAAGCCTGAGCGATGTGGACGCACGAGTTGCCGAGGCGCTGGTCGAGCATCCGAATCAGGACGAGCTGAAGTCGGCGGTGGTCTTGCAGGCCGATACACGCAAGGTCGTCGCCATGCTGCAAAGCGGCGAATCCGCTTCGATCACGGGCGACGGGCTGCGGCATGCAGCCGCCGGGCTTGCCGAACGATCCAACCCGAAGACCCAGGTCAGGCGCGGGGCGGTGATTCGGCTGGTGCGCAGTGCCAAAGGCGACTGGACGATCACCCAGCTGCCCGAGGTCGAAGGTGCGTTCGTCGCGCTCGATCCGCAGAGTGGCGGGATTCGCGCCCTCGTTGGGGGATTCGACTTCGCCAAGGGCAAGTTCAACCACGCAACCCAGGCGTGGCGGCAGCCGGGTTCGAGCTTCAAGCCGTTCATTTACTCGGCAGCGCTCGAGAAGGGTTTCACACCTGCGACGGTCATCAACGACGCGCCGCTCTTCTTCGATGCGGGCGCCACCGGTAGCCAGCCCTGGGAGCCGAAGAATTACGACGGGAATTTCGAAGGTCCGATGTCACTGCGCCGCGCACTGGCGAAGTCGAAGAACATGGTCTCGATCCGCATCCTGCAGTCGATTGGCGCGCCCTACGCCCAGGAATGGGTCACCCGCTTCGGTTTCGATGCCGACAAGCACCCGCCCTACCTCACCATGGCGCTGGGAGCAGGATCGGTGACACCGATGCAGGTGGCCGCGGGCTTTGCGGTCTTTGCCAATGGCGGCTACCGGGTCGATCCCCAGCTGATTACACACGTGACCGATTCACGCGGCCAGCTGCTGGCACGGGCCGAGCCTGTGTTGCTCGACGAGTCGCGCCGGGCCATCAGTGCGCGAAACGCGTTCGTGATGAGCAGCCTGCTGCAGGAGGTGACGCGATCCGGTACGGCAGCACGGGCCCAGGCGAGCCTGCAGCGGCCGGACCTCTATGGCAAGACAGGAACGACCAACGATTCGATGGATGCCTGGTTTGCCGGCTGGCAGCCGCGCGTGGTGGCTGCAGTCTGGATGGGCTACGACTCACCCAAGAAGCTCGGCGAACGCGAGACGGGCGGCGGGCTCGCTTTGCCCGTCTGGATCGACTACATGTCGTATGCCTTGCGTGGCATACCGGTGCAGGAACTGGTCGCACCACCGGGCGTAACGGAGATCAACGGCGAGTGGTACTACGACGAGTATGCAAGCGGCCGTGGTGTTCGCAGCGTAGGGCTCGAAGCCAAGCCGGCTGCGAGCAGCGGGCCGACCGAGGAAGACCGCAACAGCATTCTCGACTTGTTCCGACGCTGAGCGCCGCGCGGTTTTCAGGCTGCCGGAGCGGGAAAGACCAGCGCTTTGCCAGCCTGGCGGCTGGCGCAGTCCGAAAGAGCGGCAAAGAATTCGCTCGCGTCGCGCGTGTCGAGCCAGCGCCCGCCGACGTGCCGGAAATGAAACCCCCCGGAACGGGCTGCCATCCAGAGTTCCTGCAAAGGCGGCTGCGTGTTCAGGATGATCTGGCTGCCGTCGGGAAAGCTGAGCTCGAGCAATCCGCCGGTGCGCTGCGTGTCGATGTCGACGATGTCGGCCTGCAACCAGCCGTCGATGACGGCTTCGACGGCAAGCAGAACGGCATCGGCCCGGCGCCGGTATTCGGCATCGGTCAGTGGGTCGGCTCCGCCTGAGGCAACGTCGGGTGCAGCAGTCATGGTCGATAGAATCTTGGTATGCGGACCTGGACAACGAGTGTAACGAGCGCTTTGCGGCTCGAATGCTGCAACGAGGGCCCTTCGCTTCCAGCCTTGGCGCGGCTCGCCCTGGCCACTGGCATGGTGCTCAGTCTCGCAGCCTGCGGACAGAAGGGGCCCTTGCAGAGTCCTCCTGCCGAATCGCCTTCCGCGCGTGCATCAGTGGCGCCTGTGTCCCCATTTCTCACGGTCTACGATGAGTTCGGGTCACGGCGGCCGCATCGGCCATGAGCGCGCTACAGGGCGCGCCGCACCTCGCCTACCGCGCCGGGTCGCTTTTCTTCGAGGACTGTGAGCTCGAACCGCTGGCCCGCCGTTTCGGCACGCCGCTCTACGTTTATTCGCGGGGGTCGATGCTTGCCGCACTCGGGGCATACCAGCAGGCGTTGGCAGGGCGAGAGCACCTGATCTGCTATGCGATGAAGGCCAACTCGACGCTGGCCGTCCTGCAGACCTTTGCGCAGGCGGGTTGCGGCTTCGACATCGTGTCCGGCGGCGAGCTCGAGCGCGTCCTTGCGATTGGTGCCGACCCGGCGCGCGTTGTCTTTTCTGGCGTGGGCAAGACACCCGCCGAAATGAAGCGCGCGCTCGATGTCGGCGTGCTCTGCTTCAATGTGGAAAGCGAAGCCGAACTCGAGCGACTTGCGTCGGTTGCCAGCGGCATGGGGCGCCGAGCCCGCATCAGCCTGCGCGTCAACCCGGACGTCGACGCCGGTACCCACCCGTACATTTCCACCGGACTGCGCGGCAACAAGTTCGGCGTCGCCCACGAGCGCGTGGCGTCGACCTATCGCCGTGCAGCGAGCCTGCCCGGCATCGAAGTCGTCGGCATCGACTGTCATATCGGTTCGCAAATCACGACCGTAGCGCCGTATGTCGATGCGCTCGACCGTGTCCTTGATCTCGTCGAGACGATTGCGGCCGACGGTATCGCGATCGACCATCTCGACCTCGGCGGCGGCCTGGGCATCGATTACAACGGCGAAACACCGCCCGCGGCGGGCAGACTGGTGGCCGCCCTGCTCGCTCGGCTCGACGCGCGAGGTCATGGTGGCCTCAAGCTGCTGTTCGAACCCGGCAGGTCACTGGTCGGCAATGCGGGCGTTCTGCTGACCGACGTCCTGTACCTGAAGTGTGAATCGTCGCAACGCTCGGGCACCGCGACTGGCGGCAAGAACTTCTGCATCGTCGATGCGGCAATGAACGACCTGCTGCGTCCGTCCATGTACGACGCCTGGATGAACATCGTGCCCTGCATGCCTCGTGGCGTACAAGCGTCGACCTGGGACATCGTCGGACCGGTCTGCGAATCGGGCGACTGGCTCGGACGAGAGCGCGCACTCGCAGTCGAGCCCGGCGACGTTCTGGCAATCTTGTCCGCGGGGGCCTACGGCATGAGCATGGCAAGCAACTACAACAGCAGGGCACGCCCCGCCGAAGTGATGGTCGATGGCACTCACGCGCAATTGATACGTCGGCGCGAAACACCCGCCGAACTCTTCAGGCATGAATTTCTCATGAGCTGAAGGGGCTTCCTGGCCCGGCTCGATAAACCCGAACGTGGCGGGCAATCGGGATAGAGGCCACCACCCGGCGTGCGGGTCCGCACCGGGCGGTTCGAGAAGGCGAGGTCATGAGAGTCGGGGTAGTCCAGGTCGGTTGAACCAGGCAATCGTCAGCACACTGTTTAGCAGCATTGCGCTGTTGCGCCACCAGCGGCAGCTGTTGGCCGTTACTTGGCGCGCAGCCCCGTGCGCAGCACCCAGGGTGCGCAACACACGGTAGATGGTGGTGCCACGGCGCCACTGCCTGAGCTGGATCGCACGCAGCCGGTGGCGCAGCCACTCGTCAAGCTCGCGCCAGACCGAGGGGGTTTGTGCCAATCCGAAGTACGCCTTCCAGCCCCGCAGGTAAGGCCGCAGACGCTCCACCACCTGCTGCAGGCTGCGCTCGCCACTGCGGCGCGTCAGTTGACGCACCCGTTGCTTGAACGTTGCCAGCGGCTTGGCAGCCACCTTGCGTTTGACCGCCCCCGTCCTGTCCCAGCGAGAAGCTGTAGCCCAGAAATTTGCGGCCGCACACGCTGTACACAGCGCGCTCTTGGCCTCGTTGCCCGTCAGGTTCAGCGCTGAGTAAAGGCGCCGCAGCAGCGCCATCACCCACTCGCCCGCGCGGCGGCTACGAACATATAAGTTCGCATCATCGGCGTAGCGTACGAAGCAGTGGGTACGCCGAACACAAGGGGTACAGCGCCGCATGGGGTTGCCCGTGCCGTTCGTCTCACGCCGCGGGCCGCAGGCTTCGTCGCTGGCAGGTTCACGGACAGCTTCACCGCCCCTCACCCCCGCCCGCCCCGCTTGCGCGGGCATCTGACGCAGTGCCTTCGGCATCGACATGTCGCCCAACACTCCTCCTCGTTCGGTCCCTCGCCGTGGTTTGCAGCCTCTGCGGCCGGCCACCGGCTACTACGACCTCTGCTGACTTCTTGCTCCGGCTCGACACCGTCGCCCTTTCAGGCACAAGGCGAGATCTCCCCAGGTAAGAACGCACTCCTTCGCTGCACAACCGCCGGATTTACGCCGCCTGAGCCTCGATCACGAGAGCTTCGCGGTTTATGGCCCGCTCGCCCTGCTCGGAACCGCCTTCTATCCGGTTCTTGTCCATCGGCTCGCAGTTTCGCTCCACGCTTCCTCCCCAATACCGGTCACCCTCTCGCAGTTGCGCTTCGCTTCGTTCGCCGTGATCAGCTTACGGGAGGACTTGCACCTCCAAGAGTGCGCCCATGCTGGGCGCACCATAAAAAAGGCCGCCCGAAGGCGGCCTGAGATCTGACGGATGAATCCGGATCAGAACGTGTGCTTGATGCCGAAAGCTCCGGCCTTGTTGTTGCTGAACGAAGTAGCACCGACGCGATCGGCCTTGGCATAGCCAAAGTCGGCGTACAGGTTGGTACGCTTGCTCAGCGGGTAGTCGTAACCCAGGCCGAGTTTCGTCCGATCGGGGTTCGCTGCCGCTGCGGTACGCACGTCGAGATCGGTGTAGGCCACCTTCACCTTGCCGCCGGCGAGCGGTGCCGTTGCGAACAACGACCAGACACGTGCACGGTTGTTGCCGTTGAGGCCGGTTTCCGAACGGGCGTAATAAGCACCCGGACGAATGAAGCCGAAGTCGTAGGCGGCGCCGATGTTCACGACCTGATTGTCGTTCTGAGCGGCCGGAGCACGGGTGCGCCGGTCGTAACCGACACCGGCCCAGATCGGACCCTGCAGGTACTCTGCATTCGCACCGTACTGGCGCCCGGTTCCGTTGCTCTCCGAGGCCGAACCGGCGATCTGAGCCGTGAAGCCTTGGAAGTTCGGCGTCTTGTAGCCGATCGAGTTCGAAGGACGAACGTTGACCGACGTAGCATTCGCTGCACCCGGCTGCGACGGGTCGAGCGCGCTGTAGCCGCCCAACAGCGTGGCAGAACCGCTACGACCAATTCCGTCGTTGCCGAACGGATCGGCGCGCAGCTGGATCCAGAACGACGGCATGTAATCACGGCCGGCGTAGAAGCTGCCAAGCGTCGAGCTGGTCAGCTGAAGGTACGAGCGCCCTTGCCAGAACGGCGAGCCGGCGACCGTGTTGCCGGTATCGGGATCGAAGCGGTGCTCGATCTGGAACTGGGCCGACAAGCCGCCACCCAGATCTTCATTGCCGCGGAAGCCGAGACGCGATTGCGACGAGGCACGCAGGTTGTAAGCACGGCCTGCAGCGCCTTGGACGGCGCCGTCGTTCGGCGCGGTACCGCCGTTGGTGCGCTGGACGCTCTGGTCCAAGAGGCCGTAGATGGTCACGGAAGACTGTGCCGAAGCAGCGCCGGCGAAAGCGCCGAGAACTGCAAGAGCGAGCAGAGATTTTTTCATTTCGACTATCTCCAAGGTTAAAAAAAGGGTCCCGACCGATTGAAGCCGTTTGGCCGATCAGGCCAACCCCCTTTACGGAAGCTGCGTGTATTGCACCAGAGCGCCGACCCGCTTGCAAAGCTTTGAACGAATCCAAGGCCATTATGTTGCTGCAAGACAACGAGTTTCCAGGCCGCCCGTCGCACCCGGGGCGGGTAAAGTTGCCTGCATGACTGCAATCGACAACCTGCTCATCACCCTCGACAAGGCGCGTCGGACGCTGATCGGCAGCGACCGTGCAACCCGACCGATGCCGCACGCGTCGCTCGAGGTTTGCCTCACCGATGCCGACCGCCGCGCCTCCGGTGCCTTCATGCGAATCAATCATGTCGGCGAAGTCTGCGCACAGGCACTCTACCGCGCGCAGGCACTGTCGACGCCGAACCGTGCGCTTCGGCTGCGTTTCGACAGCGCGGCTCGCGAGGAAACCGATCATCTCGCCTGGACCCGCGAGCGGCTCGACCAACTCGGCAGCCGACCCAGCCGCCTGAATCCGTTCTGGTTCGCCGGAGCCTTCAGCATCGGGCTTGTCGCCGGTCGCTTCGGCGACCCCTGGAGCCTCGGCTTCGTTGTCGAGACCGAACGCCAGGTCGAACGGCACCTGGAATCGCACCTGACCGCACTGCCGGCTGATGACCATGCTTCGCGGGCGATCGTGCGGCAGATGGCGCAGGACGAACGAGCCCATGCCGAAAGCGCATCGGCAGCGGGTGCCGCCGAGCTGCCGCTGCCGGTGCGCTGGGCCATGCGCCTTGCGGCCAAGGTCATGACCACGACGGCGCGCTACATCTAGGCTTCAGGCGTGTGCAGCGGCGAAATCACATCTGGCGGATCTCATAGCTGGTGACGATCTCGGCCGTCTTCTCCAGCATGATGGTTGCCGAGCAGTACTTGGTATGCGAGAGTTCGACCGCCCGGGCAACCGCCGCTTCAGGCAGGTCGCGTCCACTGACGATGAAATGCATCTGGATTCGAGTAAAGACCTTCGGATCGACGGCAGCGCGTTCGCTCGTCAGCCGGACTTCACAACCGCTGACGAGATGGCGGCCGCGCTTCAGGATCAGCACCACGTCGTAGGCCGTACAGCCGCCTGCTCCGGCAAGCAGCGTTTCCATCGGCCGTGGCGCCAGGTTGCGCCCGCCGCCATCGGCTGCGCCGTCCATGACGAGCAGATGGCCGCTGCCCGTTTCAGCGGTGAAAGCCATGCCGGCATCGGCCTGCCAGCGGATCGTGCATTCCATCTGATTGCCCTTTGCGGTGGAGCGCGCACTCTAACCGTCGACACGCGGCGTGAATTCATATTGCGGTGCAGCATCCGCCGCGCTACACTGGCGCCATCGAAGACGGGAAGCCCGCTTCGGCCGATTGTCTCCTCCACCTCCCAACGGTGGATTCAGCCCAAGGCAGCAATGCCTTGGGCTTTTTTTCTGAGCGCCGGGCCTGACGCGTTTTGGTCCGAGCTTCTGTCGCATGCCCGATGACTTCTAGTGCAGCGCTCCCGGCGGCGGGCTCGTCGCCCGACTACCTGAGGAAGATCCTCACGGCCAAGGTCTACGACGTGGCGCAGGAAACCGCCCTCGAGCCCGCGCGCGAGCTTTCCCGGCGCCTGGGCAACCAGGTTCTCCTGAAGCGCGAGGACCAGCAGCCGGTCTTCAGCTTCAAGCTGCGCGGCGCCTACAACAAGATGGCGCACCTGAGCGTCGAGGAGCGCGCGCGTGGCGTCATCTGCGCCTCGGCCGGCAACCATGCGCAGGGCGTGGCCCTCTCCGCCCGGCGGCTCGGCTGCCGCGCAACCATCGTCATGCCGGTGACGACGCCGCGTCTGAAAGTCGATGCGGTCAAGGCACTCGGCGGCGAGGTGGTGCTGCACGGCGACAGCTACACCGATGCCCATGCCCGGGCCTTGCAGCTGTGCGAGGAAACGCTCGCCACCTTCGTCCACCCCTTCGACGACCCCGATGTCATTGCCGGCCAGGGCACGGTCGGCATGGAGATCCTGCGCCAGCACCAGGGCCCGATCGATGCCGTTTTCGTCGCTATCGGCGGTGGCGGGCTGATCGCCGGCGTTGCGGCCTACATCAAGGCGGTGCGGCCTGAAATCCGGGTTATCGGCGTGCAGACCGTCGATTCCGATGCCATGGTGCGATCGGTTCGGGCCGGTCAGCGGGTCCAGCTCGCCGAAGTCGGCCTCTTTTCGGATGGCACCGCGGTCAAGCTGGTCGGCGAAGAAACATTCCGCCTTTGCCGCGAGTGGGTCGACGACTACATCCTCGTCGACACCGACGCGGTGTGCGCCGCCATCAAGGACGTCTTTCAGGACACCCGCAGCATCCTCGAGCCGGCCGGAGCGCTCGGCGTAGCCGGCATCAAGCAGTACGTCGAGACCCACGGGCTTCGCGGGCAGACGCTGGTTGCAATCACCTGCGGCGCGAACATGAACTTCGACCGGCTGCGTTTCGTCGCGCAACGCGCCGAGGTCGGCGAGTCGCGCGAAGCGCTGTTCGCCGTCACCATGCCCGAAGAGCGGGGCAGCTTCCGGCGGTTTTGCGGGCTGATCGGGCCGCGGTCGGTCACCGAATTCAACTACCGCATCTCGGACACGCGTCAGGCGCATGTCTTCGTCGGGCTGGCGACCGAGGAACGCGACGAGTCGGCACGAATCGCCGCAGGCTTTCGCCAACACGGTTTTGCAACCCTCGACCTGACGCACGACGACCTGGCGCAGGAGCACCTGCGGCACCTCGTCGGCGGCCGCAGCCCGCTCGCGGCCGACGAACGGCTCTACCGCTTCGTGTTCCCGGAGCGTCCGGGCGCCCTGATGCGATTCCTTTCGGCCATGCCGAACGACTGGAACATCAGCCTGTTCCACTACCGCAACCAGGGCGCCGACCACGGCAAGATTCTGGTCGGCATGCAGGTTCCCGTCGGCGATCAGCAAGCCTTCGGTGCCTTCCTCGACGGCCTGAGCTATCCCTGCGCCGACGAAACCGACAACCCGGTCTATCGCCTTTTCCTGCGCTGAGCCGCGCCGCGGCGGTCGCGCTGCAGGCGACAATCGATTCCCCTCTTGCCCACGGCCGGCCGCCGCCTTCGCATGTCCGTCGCCCGCTCCCTGATCGCCGTCACGGCGAACCCGATGCTCGAGCTGGCGCTGCGCGAGAAGCTGCGTCGCCGCGCCGAATCGGCCGGCAGTCTCGGCGAGCTCGAGCCGCTGGCGGTCCGGCTCGGCCTCATCGCCAACAGCCTGCGCCCGCGGCTGGAAGCGCCCCAGCTCGTCGTCTTCGCCGCCGATCACGGACTGGCGGTGGAAGGAATCGGCGCCGCCACCGGTGCTGCACAACAGCATTCGAGCGGGCATCTGGTCGCCAGCGTGCTCAATGGCGAACTGCCGCTTTCGGTATTCGCTGCCAACCAGGGGCTGGCACTGACCGTCGTCGATGCCGGTGTTGCCGAAACGGTGGCCACGCATCCGCGGTTGCTTGCCCGCAAGATCGCCCACGGCACACGCAGCTCGCGAACCGGGTCGGCCATGTCGGTCGAACGTGCGCAGGCGGCGATCCGCGCCGGCATGGAGATCGCCGAAGCGCTGCCGGGCAATGTCGTAGCCTGTGCAGGTATCGGCGTCGGCTCGCGCGAATGCGCTGCGCTGCTGCTGGCGGCGCTGACCGGGGCCAAGCTGCGCGACCTGGTCGCGACGGGACCGGCCATGAAGGAAGACGACCTCGCCCGCGTGCTGGTGCCGTTGCAGGGTGCACTGGTGCGCCATCGCGGCCTCGGCGAGCCGATCGACCTCCTGGCTGCCCTCGGCGGCTTCGAAGTCGCGATGATGGTGGGCCTGATCCTGGTTGCAGCCGGCAAGCGCAACCTGATCATCGTCGACGGCATGCCGGCCTATGCCGCCGTGATGATCGCCAGCCGGATCGCACCCGCCGTGACCGACTACTGCGTCTTCTCGCGCAGCCAGTCGCATGCCGGCCTCGACCATGCGCTGGTGCAATTCCAGTCCTCTGCACTGCTCGAGCTCGGGATGGAAAGCACCGATGGCACCGGCGCCACGCTGGCCTGGCCGCTGTTGAGCTGCGCGGCCGCGCTGCTCACCGACGTGGCCGACGCGACCACCGGCGAAGCGGCGCAGGTCACGCGAAACGCCGAACTCGACAACCTGCCTGCGTTGGCCGCCGTTGCGCCGGCCATCGAGCCGGCGCGCGAGCCTGAAGGCCGAACCGTCCCTGGCGGGTCGTGAACTCCGCCTTCAGCGCGCCAGCGGACTGTTGCGCAGTTCGGGGGCTTGCGGTGGAGCGGAGCCCTCACCTGGCGTGGCAACCACGGCAGGTGCAACCGGTGGTGCGGCGGGCGCCGCGGACACGCTGCTGCCGACGACAGGCATGGCAGGCGGCTGCGGCTGCGGCTGCGGCTGCCCCAACGAACCGGTGGCAGCGGCAGTCGGCAAGGGCATTTCCAGAACGACTTTTTCGGCTGCCGCGGTGCCCGCGGCAAGCGTTGCACCATGCCGGCTGACGTCACTGAGCAGAAAACTGTCGACCACGCGCTGCCCTATGCGAAAGGCCCGTGGCGGCATGCCGTCGACAGCAATCAGCGCCACCTCGATCGCCGGACCGAGGCCCAGGCCAAGGCCGGTTGCAGCGACGCCGACCAGCCGGAACCGCGACGCGGCAGCCGTCACCGCCACGGCAGCAACCTCTGGCCGGGCGGCCGCTCCGAGCAGCCGGCTCCAGTCGGCGTTCTGCACCGGTTCCGTGCTCGCCAGCCGCGCGGATTGAGGTACCGGCGAGGGCTGCGCCAACAGCCGGAATGACCAGAAAACCGCCGACGCAGCGACGCACGACCAGATGAGCAGTACGCTGAGCCGTCTCGACATGCCCCATTATCATGGTCTCGCCTGCCCTCCGACACTGCCGAATGACGCCTCGAACTGCCCGCCTGGAACTGCAAGCAAATGCCCGCGGCCGCCGTCTTCGTGGCTTCACCCTGATCGAGCTGATGGTGGTGCTGGTGATCATCGGGGTCCTGGCGGCGCTGATCGTTCCGAACGTGCTCAGCCGGACTGACGACGCCCGCGTCACTGCGGCGCGCACCGACGTCAACAACCTGATGCAGGCATTGAAGCTCTATCGCCTCGACAACCAGCGTTATCCGAGCGCCGAGCAAGGGCTTCAGGCGCTGGTTGCCCGGCCGACGGTTGGCGCGGTGCCGAGGAACTGGAAGCCGTACCTCGACAAGCTGCCCAATGATCCGTGGGGCCATGCCTACCAGTACGCGAACCCGGGCGTGAAGGGCGAGATCGACGTCTACAGCCTGGGAGCCGATGGGGTGGTCGGCGGCGAAGGCAAGGACGCCGAAGTTGGCTCCTGGCAGTAGCCGCTGGCGCGACCAGCCGCTGCCGGGCCGGCCTGACCGGCCTGGGCGCGGCTTCACGCTGATCGAATTGCTGGTGGTCGTCGCGGTGATTGCCATCGCTTCCGCGGTTGCCATGCTGGCGCTGCGCGATCCACGCGCGACCCAGCTCGAGCGAGAGGCCGCCCGGCTGGGCGCGCTGCTCGAATCGGCGCGCAGCGAGTCGCGCGCCGGGGGATACAGCGTGACCTGGCAGCCTGGTGGCGCAAGCGCCGGCCCTGCCGACGGCACCGGCACGGCCGACTTTCGCTTCGTCGGTTTGCCCGCCGCGCTGGCATTTCCGACCCGTTGGCTGACGACCGGGGTTCGCGCTGAAGTGGTCGGCGCGACGATGCTGGTCCTCGGCCCTGAGCCGCTGATCGGGGCGCAGCAGGTGCGGCTCCGGCTCGACGGCCAGCAGCTGAGCCTCGCGACCGACGGTCTGCGGCCCTTCGGCGTGCTCGATGCACCGGCGGCGGTCCGCTGAAGCCGGGTCCCCCTGAAGTGGATCGCGCCTCGGCCCGGCCGCGCTGCGCCCTGGCTGCAGGCCATTTGCACGGCTTTACGCTGATCGAAGTGCTGGTCGCCCTGGTGATCCTCGCCGTCACCCTGGCGGCGGGCAGCCGCGCTGCCGGTGCCCTGCTGGGCAATGCAGAGCGGCTGGCTTCGATCAGCGCGGCCCAGTGGTGCGCCGACAACCAGTTGACCGGGCTGCGCCTGGCGCGCCAGTTTCCATCGGTGGGCGACAGCGATTTCAGCTGCAGCCAGCTCGGCGTGGCCTATCGCGGCCGGCTGGTCGTGCGACCGACGCCGAACCCGAACTTCCGCCGCATCGACGCGCGCGTCGCCGATCCCGACGACCGCCCCCTGCTGAGTCTGTCGACGGTGCTGTCGCGCTATTGAAGATGGCCGGGAGCGACACACGGGCTTGCCAGCGGCGTGCGACGCCGCCGCGTGGCGCGCTTGGCGGCTTCACGCTCGTCGAGGTGCTGGTGGCCCTGATGCTGATGGCACTGCTTGCGGGCATGGCGTGGCAGGGCGTCGACGGCATCGTCCGTGTGCGCGACGCCAGCCAGCAGAGGCTCGAGCAGGCGCTGCGTTTCAACACCGTGCTGGCGCAGTGGGAACACGACATGGAGGCGCTGCAGGAGTCGGCTGCCGCGCCGGCGCTGAGCTTCGATGGCGCGACGCTGCGCTTGACGCGCCGGGCGCCCGGCGGCCTGCAACTGGTGGCCTGGTCGCTGCGGCCGGGCGGCGCCTGGCAGCGCTGGGCCGGCCCGGTCGTCGACCGAGAAGGCGCGCTGCAGGAGAGCTGGCTGCGCAGCCAGCAACTGCTCGGCAACGAGGTCGGCCAGCTCGCGATGCTCGAAGGCGTGCTGCAGTGGCAGCTCTACTTCTTTCGCGGCAGTGCCTGGAGCAACGCCCAGTCGAGCGCCGATGTCGCCACCAGCGGCGCTGGCGCGGCGCGCCAGCTGCTGCCATCGGGTGTCCGGCTCGTTCTCGGCTTCGCGCCGCAGGCGGGCGGCGAGGCGGTCGTGCTGACACGCGACATTGCACTCGCACCCGCCTGGCCATGACGCCGCTTGCACCTCGTCGCAGGGCGAGCACGCCGCCGCGCCGCCAGGCAGGTGCGGCGCTGCTGCTGGCGATGCTGATCGTGACGCTGGTCAGCACCCTTGCCGCGGCGATGATCTGGCAGCAATGGCGGGCGGTACAGGTCGAGGCCGCCGAACGCAGCCGCAGCCAGTCGGTCTGGGTCCTCGCCGGGGCGCTCGACTGGGCGCGGCTGATCCTCCGCGAAGACGCGCGCACCGGCGGTGCCGACCACCTCGGCGAACCCTGGGCGGTGCCGCTGGCCGAGGCGCGCCTGTCGACCTTCCTGGCTGCCGACGCCGATCGCACCGAGGACGCTCCCGAAGCGTTCCTCTCGGGCGCCATCGGCGACGCGCAGTCGCGCTACAACCTGCAGAACCTGGTGGTCGCGGGCGTCGTCGTTCCCGCTGAACTTGCCCTCCTGAGGCGGCTTTTCGACTCGCTCGGCGTCTCGGCGGAATTGGCCTCCGCGATTGCCGCCGGGCTGCGCGATTCGGCACCCGTCGCAGCCGGCGCTGCAAGCCAGCCACCGCCGCGCACTGAATCCGAGGTGCGCCGGCTTTCGCCGGTGCGGCTCGATCAGCTGGCCTGGTTCGGCGTCGACGATGCCACGCTGCAGCGCATTGCGCCGCACGTGGTGCTTTTGCCGCGGCCGACGCCGGTCAACCTGAACACCGCCAGCCGCGAGGTGATCGCTGCCGCGATCGACGGCCTCGACCTCGGCGGTGCCGAGCGACTGGTGCAACTGCGGCAGCGGGCACCCTTCGACTCGCTGGCCGCAGTCCGCACCCAGCTCGGTCCGGCGTTCGTGCTCAGCGAGCAGCGCGTCGGCACCGCATCGCGTTATTTCGAGGTTCGTGGCCGGTTGCGCCTCGGCGAACGCGTGCTGCAACAGGACGCGCTGGTCGAACGTCGCCAGCTCGAAGTGCTGACGATCGCCAGCAGCCGCGCACAGACCGCCCGCCTGCCTTGACGATGCGGCCGGGCATCACACCGCCTGGCGGCGGCGAGGAGGGGCGCCGCTGCCGTCGGCGGCGTCAGCGCTTGCCTACAATCCTGCCCGCACTCCGCTTCCGCGGGCTTCGAGGCGATGCCGGCCGATGCCGATGCTTGTAGTCCAGATCCCAGCGCGCCCGCGCCACGGTCCCCGCCGGGCGGGAGCGACCGAAGCCGACGCCACGCCGCGGGAGTACCGCCATCTGCTCGTCAGCGATGCCGGTGCAGTCCTGGCCAAGGGTCGCGCTGCCGCGGCCCTGCTGCCGCGCGCCGAGCAGGTCACGGCGGTGCTCGGCGATGCCGACGTGGGCTGGCAGCGCATCGTGGTTCCGGTTGCGCCGGCGGCGCGGCTGTCGGCCGCCCTGGCCGGCGTTGCCGAGGAGGCATTGCTCGACGACACGGCCCACACCTATCTGGCGCTGGCGCCGGATGCCGTCGCCGGTCAACCGGGCTGGGCGGCGGCAGTCGACCGTCGCTGGCTGCGCAACGAGCTGGCGCTGCTCGAAGCGGCCGGCGTGTTCGTCGATCGCATCGTGCCGGCGGTGATGCCTGCCGAGCCCGGCGCCGTGCACTTTGCCGAAATCGAAGGCGGCGGCCCTGACGGCCAGGGCGCCGCCCTGCTCGTCTGGGCCAGCGCCGAAGGCGTCGCCCTGCTGCGCCTCGACGGCCGGCTGGCAGCCGTCCGCCTGCCCCGGCCGATGACCGCCGAGCTGCGCGTCACCGCCGAGCCGGCGGTCGCCGCGGCAGCCGAGCGCTGGCTCGGCAGGCCGGTCGAACTGCTCGGCGCGCCGGAGCGCCTGCTGGCAGCCACCGCAAGCCGCTGGAACCTGCGCCAGTTCGAGTTCGCGCGCCGGGCGCGCGGCATGCGCCTGCTCGGCGACGCCTGGCGCCGCTGGTGGAGCCCGCCCTGGCAACTGGCCCGCGCCGGTGTCGCCGCGCTGCTGCTGGTGCAACTGCTCGGCCTGGGTCTGGAGGCCGCACGGCTGCGCGGCGCGATCGCCGACCGCGAGCAGACCCTGGTGCAACTGCTGCAGACCACCTTTCCGCAGGTCCGCGCGGTGCTCGACGCGCCACTGCAGATGGAACGCGAGGTGCAGACCCTGCGCACTGCTGCCGGCAAGCCCGGCAGCGACGATCTCGAGCCGATGCTCGCCGCTGCCGCAGCGGCATGGCCGGCCGAGCGGCCGCCGGTCGACAGCCTGCGCTTCGAACCCGGGCGGCTGAGCCTGGCCGCAGCGGGCTGGCAAGCTGCCGACGTCGACGCCTTTCGCAGCCGACTGGGCGGCGGGAGCTGGCAGGTCGAATTCGCCGACGGCCGTATTTCCCTGCTGCGGCGCGCTGCCGTCGACCGGCGGTTGCCGCTGTGACGGCCCAAGCCCCGCGCAGCCGCCTGCCGGCGCCTGCGGCCGCCCGGGTGCAGCAGCTTGCGGCACGCTGGCAGGCGCTGGCAGCGCGTGAGCGGCGGCTGGTCGGCGCTGCGGCGGTCCTGCTGCTCGGGCTTGCCATCTGGCTGACATTGCTCGGGCCGGCGCTGCGAACCTTGCGCGGAGCGCCGGCCCGGCTCGAGCAGCTCGAGAGCGCTGTGCTGCGCCAGCGCGCTCTGGCGGTGGAAGCCGCCACGCTGCGCAACACGCCACCCGTCTCGGCGGCCCAGGCCGCGAATGCGCTGAACACCGCCACGGAGCGGCTCGGCACGGCGGGGCGGCTGGTCGTGCAGGGCGAGCGGGCCAGCCTGCAGTTGACCGGCGTCGAGGCGCCTGCCCTGCAGGCCTGGCTCGCAGAGGCGCGCAGCGCCGCGCGGGCGCGGCCGGTCGAAATGCAACTGACCCGCGGCCAGCGCGGGCTCTCCGGCAGCGTCGTCGTCAGTCTTGGGGCCGGAGGTTGAACGCCGTTGGCCGTTTGCCGCGGCTGCAGCCCGCAGACGCCGCGCTGCCGCGCTGGGCGGTGGCGGGTGCGGCGCTCGGGCTGCTGCTGGCGTTGCCGGCATTCGCGCCGGCGAACTGGCTTGCGGGTTGGGTGCAACAGGCAACCGGTGGCCGGTTGCTGCTGGCCGAGGCGCGCGGCACCGTCTGGCGCGGCAGTGCCCTGCCGGTGTTGACAGGTGGCCCGGGCAGCCAGGACGCCTCGGCCCTGCCCGACCGGCTTGCCTGGCAGCTCGGCCTCGCCTTCGAGCCGCAGCCGACCCTGGTGATCCACGTCACGCAAGCGTGCTGCCTGAACGGCCGGGTCGCCTTGCGCATCCGTCCAGGCCTGGCAGGCGTAAACGCTCGACTGCAGCCCTCGGGACCCTGGGTGGGACAATGGCCGAGCGCCTGGCTGGCGGGGTTGGGAACGCCGTGGAACACGCTGCGGCTGGGCGGCACGATGCGGCTCGAGGCCCGGGACCTGCACATCGGCCAGGTCGCCGGCCGGGTGCAGGTGTCGGGCTCGGCGGCCGTCGAGCTCGGCCGGCTGTCGTCGCCGATGTCGACGCTGCCGGTGCTCGGCACTTACCGGTTGGCGCTGACCGGCAGCGGCGCCGGGCCGGCGCAGCTCGCGTTGACCACGCTCGAGGGGCCGTTGCAGCTCAGCGGCTCGGGCGAATGGGCGGCGCACGGCGTGCGCTTCCGCGGCGAGGCACGGGCTGCGGCCAGCGAGGAAGCCGTGCTCAGCAACCTTCTCAACATCATCGGCCGGCGCGACAAGGCGCGGTCGATCATTTCGATCGGATGACGATGAAGATCGGCTCGATGGTTCGCCCGCGACGGGCGGCCGCAACGCTGCCGGCGGCACTGCTCGCCGCCGCCCTGGCTGTGGCGCCGCTCGGCGCCCCCTGGGCGCAGGGGGTGGGCCGGTCAGCGCGGCAGCCGGCAGCGCCGGTGACGCTGAACTTCGTCAACGCCGAAATCGAGGCGGTCGCCCGGGCCATGGCGGCGATCCTCGGGCAGCAGTTCGTTGTCGATCCGCGCGTCAAGGGGACGATGACGCTCTACAGCGACCAGCCGCTACGGCCGCGCGATGCCTACCGGCAGTTCGTTGCCGGGCTGCGCGGACTCGGCTTTGCAATCGTCGAATCGGGTGGTCTTTACAAGATCGTGCCCGAAGCCGAGGCCAAGCTGCAGGCCGACACGGTCTCGGTCGGCGGTGTTGCCCGGCGTGGCGACGAGGTGATCACGCAGATCTTCCGGCTGCGCCACGAGAACGCCAACAACCTGGTCGCCGTGCTGCGGCCGCTGATCACGCCGAACAACACCATCAATGCGACGCCGGGCAGCAATGCGCTGGTGATCACCGACTACGCCGACAACCTGCAGCGGCTGGCAAAGATCGTCGCGGCGATGGACGTGCCGCAGGCCGGCGAGATCGAGGTCATCGCCTTGCGCCATGCCGTGGCCGCCGACGTCGCGCCGCTGGTGCAGCGGCTCGCGGACTCGAGCAGCGGCGCCGCCGTGGCACCGGGCGCCCCGGGAACGCCCGGAGGCAGCACGGTGGTGGTCGATTCGCGCAGCAATTCGCTGCTGATCCGTGCCGCAAGCCCGGCGCGGATGGTGTCGATCCGCTCGCTGGTCGAGCAGCTCGACCGGCCGACGCCGGGCGGCAATGCGCTCGGCAACGTCTGGGTCGTCTACCTGAAGAATGCCGACGCGGTGCGGATGGCCGCGATCCTGCGCGCAGCCATGAGCGCCGGCAGCGGCACGACGCCAGGTGGCGCTGCAGCGTCGCCGTTCACGTCGATTCCGGCTGCACCCACGTCGCCTTCCGGCACCGGCTCGGCCGGCGCCTCGCCGCAGGCGGCGTCGCCGGTCGCTGCGTCGGCGCAGCCCTCGACCGGCGGCAACATCCAGGCCGATCCGGCGACCAACTCGCTGATCATCACCGCCTCGGAGCCGCAGTACCGGCAGCTGCGCGGCATGATCGAGCAACTCGACACGCGGCGCGCGCAGGTCTATATCGAGAGCATGATCGTCGAGGTGTCCGGCGACAACGCCGCCGACTTCGGCTTCCAGTGGCAGGGGCTGGTCGGCCGCAGCGACGGCTCGACGGCCGTGGCGGGCGGCACCAACTTCGGCACCACCGGCAATCTGCTGGCGCTGGCTGCGGCGGGAGCAAACGGCAATCTGTCTCCGAATCTGGTCGGCAACGGCCTCAATGTCGGCCTGCTGCAGAGCTTCGGCGGGCGCATCGGCCTGGCGGCGATCGCCAGCTTCCTGCAGAAGCAGACCAACACCAATATCGTCTCGACGCCGAACCTGATCACCCTCGACAACGAGGAGGCCAAGATCATCGTCGGCAGCAACGTGCCGTTCATCACCGGCCAGTTCACCAACACCGGCACCGGCACCACCAGCCCGTTCCAGACGATCGAGCGCAAGGACGTGGGCATCACGCTGCGCATCCGGCCGCAGGTCGGTGAAGGCGGTACGGTGCGGATGGTCATCTTCCAGGAGTCGTCGAGCCTGAGCCAGCGCATCGCGCCGGGAACGACCAACGCGGGGCCGACCACCGACAAGCGCTCGATCGAATCGACCGTGGTCGTCGACGACGGTGCGATCCTGGTGCTCGGCGGGCTGATCGAGGACCGGTACACCGACAGCAACTCGAAAGTGCCGGTGCTCGGCGACATCCCTTATGTCGGCCAGCTTTTCCGCAGCGAAAGCCGCTCGAAGACGCGCACCAATTTGATGGTCTTCCTGCGGCCGATCGTGATGCGCGACAGCGACTCGGCCGGACGCCTCGCGGTCGACCGTTACGAAGCGATCCGCGCCTTTCAGCAGCGCGCCCAGCCGGCGCCGAATCGGCTGCTGCCGATCGACGAGGCGCCGGTGCTGCCGGCGCTTGCGCCTGCAGTCGGTTCCGCAGCGCCGGCGGCGGTACCGGTACCGCCGCCGCTGGCCGTGCCGCCAGCGCCGGTACCGCAGAGCCCCGTGCCGTCGCCGTCGTCGTCCCCGGCCCCCGGGCCTGCGGCCCGCATCGACCGAGCGGCACAGCCAGCGCTGGCTGCGCCGGGGACGCATCTTTACTGGCAAGTGCCGATCGGCCAGGAACCCTGACGCGCCGATGGCCACCCGACATCCCCTGCCCTACGCCTGGGCACGCGCCAACCGCCTGCTGCTCGAGGACGATGGCGAGCGGCTGGTGCTGTGGGCGCCCGAGGACGCGGCGCTTTCGGCGCTGTCGGAGGTCAACCGCCTCTACGACATCGACGTCTTCGAGCACGAGTCGGCGGCCACGCTCGGCAACCGCATCGCGGTGGCCTATGCCGGCGCCGAGTCGAGTGCGGCAACGGTCGTCGGCGAGGTCGAAAGCGCCGTCGACCTCGGCCGGCTGATGCAGGAGCTGCCTGCCGTCGAGGACCTGCTCGAAGCCAGCAACGACGCGCCGATCATCCGCATGCTCAATGCGCTGCTGACCCAGGCGGCCAAGGACGGTGCGTCGGACATCCACATCGAACCCTACGAGCGCAGCAGCGCGGTGCGCTTTCGCGTCGACGGCACCTTGCGCGACGTGGTGCAGCCGAACAAGGCGCTGCACGCGGCGCTGATCTCGCGGCTGAAGATCATGGCCGAGCTCGACATTGCCGAAAAGCGCCTGCCGCAGGACGGCCGGATCAGCCTGCGCATCGGCGGGCGCGCGGTCGACGTGCGCGTCTCGACCTTGCCCTCGGCACACGGCGAGCGCGCGGTGCTGCGGCTGCTCGACAAGGGCGACGTGCGCTTCACGCTCGAATCGCTCGGCATGAGCGGCGATGTGCTGGCCGGCTTCGACCGGCTGATCGCGCAGCCGCACGGCATCGTGCTGGTCACCGGGCCGACCGGTTCGGGCAAGACGACGACGCTCTATGCCGCGCTCGGCCGCATCGATACCGCAACGACGAATGTGCTGACGGTCGAGGACCCGATCGAATACGAGCTGCCGGGGCTCGGCCAGACGCAGGTCAATCCGCGCATCGACCTGACCTTTGCCAAGGCGCTGCGCGCCATCCTGCGCCAGGACCCCGACGTCATCATGATCGGCGAGATTCGCGACTACGAGACGGCGCAGATCGCGATCCAGGCGTCGCTGACCGGGCACTTGGTGCTGGCGACGCTGCACACCAACGACGCGCCGAGCGCGGTGACGCGGCTGACCGACATGGGCGTCGAGCCGTTCCTGCTGAGTTCGAGCCTGCTCGGCGTGCTCGCGCAGCGGCTGGTGCGCAAGCTCTGTCCGGCTTGTCGCAAGCCCGACGCCGACGGTCGCTGGCACCCGGTCGGCTGCAGCGCCTGCGGCTCGACCGGCTACAAGGGCCGTACCGGCGTTTACGAGCTGATGGCCGCCGACGACTCGGTTCGTGCGCTGGTCCACGCGCGAGCCGCCGAGGCCGAACTGCTGCAGGCGGCGCAGGCGGGCGGCCTGCGCTCGATGCGCGAAGACGGCGAACGGCTGATCCGCGACGGCATCACCTCGGCCGAGGAGGTGATTCGCGTCACCCGCGAATCCTGAAGGTGTGAATAAACCTACTGCGCGGCCCGATCTCGCATCTCCGGTGCTCGCCGGACGCCATGTCCGGCTGTGCTCCTCAATGCGACCTCGAACCTTTGCCCCGACGCTTGCAAGCGCCGGGGCCTGCACCAGGCGCGCCACCGTCCGCAGGGACGGTCCCGCGTCCGAGCGCAGTGCATACGGTTTCTTTCACACCTTCTAGGCTCCTTATGCCTGCTTTCCGCTTCGAGGCGCTGACTGCCGCCGGCAAGTCGACCAGCGGCCTGCTGGAGGCCGACAACCCGCGGGCCGCGCGCGCCCAGCTGCGCGCGCAGGCGCTGGTGCCGCTCGACGTGGTCGCGGTGGGAGCGATTTCCGCGGGTCGCCCGGGGGGCTTGCGGCTGTCGCGCCGGGTCTTCAACTCGACCGGGCTGGCGGTCTGGACGCGGCAGCTCGCCGGGCTGGTCGCCAGCGGCCTGCCGCTCGAACGGGCGCTGACGGCCCTTGCCGATGAAGCCGACGACCCGCGGCAGCGCGAGCTGCTCGCGCACCTGCGCGCCGAGGTCAACGGCGGCTCGGGCTTCGCCGACGCACTGGCCGGCGCGCCGCGCGAATTCGACGAGATCTACCGCGGCGTGGTTGCCGCCGGCGAGCAGAGCGGCGCACTCGGCGAGGTGCTCGAAAGGCTTGCCGACGACCTCGAGGAGCGCCAGGCGCTGAATGCCAAGCTGATCGGCGCGACGCTCTATCCGGCGATCGTTTCGCTGATCGCGGTGGTCATCGTCGTCTTCCTTGTCACCTATGTCGTGCCGCAGGTGGCGTCGGTCTTCACCAGCTCGAAGCGGGCGCTGCCGGGGCTGACCGTCGCCATGCTGGCGATCAGCGCCTTTTTGCGCAGCTGGGGCGGGCTGCTGCTCGTGCTGCTGGCCGCCGGCGCGGCGCTGCTTTCGTTCATGTTGCGCGGCGAGGCCTTCCGGCTGCGCTTCGACGCCGCCTGGCTGAAGCTGCCGCTGGTCGGCCGTCTGGCGCGCGGCTACAACGCGGCCCGCTTCGCCGGCACGCTGGCGATGCTGGCCGGCGCCGGCGTGCCGATTCTCAAGGCGCTGCAGGCGGCGGCCGAAACCCTGTCGAACCGGGCGATGCGCGCCGACGCCATCGATGCCCTGGTGCAGGTGCGCGAAGGCGCGCCGCTGGCAGCGGCCCTTGCCGGCAAGAAGCGCTTCCCGGGGCTGCTGGCGATGTTTTCGCGGCTCGGCGAGCAGACGGGGCAGCTGCCGCAAATGCTCGACCGCGCCGCGCGCCAGCTCTCGGCCGAAGTGCAGCGCCGCGCGATCCGGCTGGCGACGATCCTCGAGCCGCTGCTGATCGTCGCCATGGGCGGCGTCGTGATGCTGATCGTGCTGGCGGTGCTGCTGCCGATCATCCAGCTCAACACCTGGGTCAAGTAGCGCTGCCCGCGGAGCGCGCTCCTTATCATCGCCGCCATGCCGATCTCGCTTGCCGGTCAACTCGTGGTCGCGATCTCGTCGCGCGCGCTGTTCGATTTCGAGGAGGAGAACCAGCTCTTCGAATCGGGCGACGACCGCGCCTACATGCAGCTGCAGTCCGAGCGCATCGACCAGCCCGCCAAGCCCGGCGTGGCCTTTTCGCTGGTGCAGAAGCTGCTCGGCTTCAACGCGGAGCGGCCGAACGTCGAAGTGGTCATCCTGTCGCGCAACGATCCGGTTTCCGGGCTGCGCGTCTTCAATTCGGCCAAGCATTACGGCCTGGCGATCCAGCGCGGCGTCTTTACCCGCGGCGAATCGCCGTGGCGGTACCTGAAGCCGCTGAACGCCAGCCTGTTTCTTTCGACCAACGAGGCCGACGTCAGCTCCGCCCTCGGCACGGGTGTTCCGGCGGCGCGCGTCTACCCGCATTCGGCGCGCGCGTCGCAGCTGTACCCGAACGAGGTGCGGATCGCCTTCGACGGCGACGCCGTGCTCTTTTCAGACGAAGCCGAGCTGGTTTTCCAGCGCAGCGGGCTCGATGCGTTCCAGGCCCACGAGGTCGAGCAGGTGGCGAAGCCGCTCGCCGCCGGGCCGTTCAAGCCGCTGCTCGAGGCGCTGCTGCGCCTGCAGGGCGACCCCGTGCTCGGCCGGCGCATTCGCACCGCCCTGGTCACTGCGCGCAGCGCGCCGGCGCACGAGCGGGCGATCCGCACGCTGATGGACTGGAACATCGAGGTCGACCAGGCGATGTTCCTCGGCGGATTGCCGAAAGGCGAATTCCTGCGCGAGTTCCAGCCGGACTTCTATTTCGACGACCAGACCGGTCACATCGAGAACGCGGCACTGCATGTGCCGTCGGGGCATGTGGCACCGTGGGTGCCGGCGGGGATTCTGGACGCGTCTGCAGGGTAGCTGCGCGCAGCGGCGCGTCATTCGCACCGACGCTGATTTCGTGCCTCGCCCGTTGTCCGCTGGCGTGTATTTGTTCTGACGCGCCGGGATTCCGCCCCGGCGGGCGGGTAACTTTCTTCTGTCGGGGCCAGAAGAAAGTCACCAAAGAAGAGGCCCCGAATACGCATTTGGGTGTCACGCTTCGGCGGCAGGTGGTCCGCCAAGCGCGGTGGCGCGAGAACGTTCGCCGCGTGCCGCAACGGCCAATCACGGCGGTTCGTCCAGCCGCATTGAGCCAACCTACCTGCTGCACTCAGCGGCTGGCGGGCTGACGCCAGGGTGGCAAAGCGATGCAGCGCGATTGGCACCTGCAACTCACGGTAGAGGTTCTCGCGCCACCATGGCCTGCGGACTACCTGTGGCCGAAGCGTGACGGCCAAATCGTGTTCAGGCCCTCTTCTTTGGTGACTTTCTTCTGGGCCCGACAGAAGAAAGTTACCCGCCCGCCGGGGCGGAATCCCGGCGCGTCAACACAGACACACGCCAGCGGCAAACGGGCAAGGCACGGACAAAGCCCGTGCGGCGCAGCACCCCCTCCGCCCCGCCGCGAAGCGGCAAGAACCGATCAACGCTCAGTCACTGCCCACCCGCCCACCGCGGACTCCGCTTCGCCACGAACGCATCGACCCCCTCCTTGAAGTCGCTGCTCCCGTAGCTGCGCCGGATCAAATCCTCGCCGTCCGGCAGCCCCGCGGCCGTCAGCCGCCGCAACCCCTCCTTGCTGACGTGCTGCGTCACCGGCGACAACGATGCCAACCGCTCGCAAAGTCGCGCCGCTTCGGCGTCGATTTCCGCTGCTTCGCAGACTTGCCCCAGGTAACCGCAGGCGCGTGCCTCTTCGGCCGAAAGCATCTCTGCCAGAATCAGCATCCGTCTGACGTGCTGCACGCTGAACGCTGCAGACAGCCGCGCCAGGTTGGCGATCGACAGGCAGTTGCCGAGCGTCTTGGCGATCGGCACGCCGAAGCGCGACTCGGGCGTGGCGATGCGGAAGTCGCAGGCGGTCGCGATCGCCAGGCCACCGCCGACAGTCCAGCCCTCGACGATCGCGACGGTCGGCATCGGCAGCCTTTCCAGCAGGTCGATACACGCGTCGATCCGCCGCTCGTAAGCAACGCCGTCGTCGCCGCCCTCGAAGGCCTTGAACTGCTCGATGTCGGTACCCGCAACGAAGGCCACGCCGCCGGCGCCGCGGAAGGTCGCCACGCGAACGTCGCGCGCCTCGAGCAGCCGCTCGCAGATTTCCATCAGCTCGCCGTACATCGCCCAGGTCATCGCATTGCGCGCCTCGGGCCGGTCGAAGACCACCGACGCGACACGGCCGTCGATCCGCAGGTGAACCGTGCCCGCGCTCATGATGCGAACGCGCCCTGCGCTGCGAGCCGGGCGAGCTCGTCGGCGCCGATGCCGAGTTCCTCGAGCACCTCGTGGTTGTGCTCACCCAGGCGTGGCGGATGGCGCCGCACCTGTTGCGGCGTTCCCGACAACTTGACCGCGAATCCGATGTTCGGCACCTTGCCTTCGACCGGATGGTCGATCTCCATCTTCATCCCGCGCGCGGTGCCGTGCTCGCCCTCGAAGGCTTCGGGGTAGCTCAGGATCGGCCCGGCGGGAATGCCGCCGTCGAGCAGCGTCTGCACCCAGTAATCCTTCGGCTGCTGGCGGAAAGTCGTCTCCAGCTCACCTTCGAGCGCGGCGCGGTTCGCCAGCCGCAGCGAAATTGTCGAAAAACGCGGATCGTTCAGCAACTCGGTGCGCTCCATCAGCGTGCAGAGCTTCTCCCACAGCTTCTGGTTGTTGGCACCCATGACGAAATAGCCGTCCGAGCAGGCCATCGCCTGGTACGGAGCCGTCATCTTGTTCGACGTGCCGAGCGGCTCGGGTGGCTTGCCGGTGCCCCAGTAGTCGCAGATGTCCCAGACCGAGAAGGCCAGCGCCGAATCGAACAGCGAGGCATCGATGTACTGGCCTTCGCCTCCGGCCTTGACGCCGATGTAAGCCGCGAGGGTCGCATACACCGCGAACAGCGCGCAGCCGATGTCGGCGACCGGGACGCCGGCCTTGACCGGCGGGCCGCCGGGATAGCCGGTGACGCTCATGATCCCGGACATCGCCTGCGCCATCAGGTCGAAGCCCGGCCGGTCGGCCCACGGGCCGCTCTGGCCGAAGCCCGAGATGCTGGTGTAGACCAGCCGGGGATTGACTGCCTTGAGGTCGTCATAGCCGAGCCCGAGGCGCTGCATCGCGCCAGGGCGGTAGTTCTCGAGCAGGATGTCGGCGTCCTTGGCCAGCCGCAGCACCAGCTCGCGGCCGGCCGGGCTCTTCAGGTTCAGCGCCACGCTGCGCTTGTTGCGGTTCATGTTGAGGAAGCCGAGACTGTCGGGTCCCTTCATCTTGAATCCCATCGCGCCACGCGTCTGGTCGCCGCTTCCCGGCGGCTCGATCTTGATCACGTCGGCGCCGAGATCGGCAAGCAGCATGCAGGCGTAAGGGCCGGCCATGACCTGGCTGATGTCGAGAACCCGCACGCCGGCAAGCGGCAGCGGCCGTGCAGAGGCTTGCATCGCGATCAGCCCTCCGCCTTCACGCCGGCGTCCTTGACGACCTTGGCCCATTTCTTCGCTTCGCTCTGGATGAACGAGCCGAACTTCTCGGTCGAGCCGCCGCCATCCTCGGCGCCCGACTGGTCGAGCCGCTCGATCACATCGGGCATCAGCAGCACCTTGTTGATGTCCTCGTTCATGCGCTTGGCGATCGCGGACGGCAACTTGCCCGGGCCGACCAAGCCGTACCAGGTGGTGGCCTCGAAGCCGGGAAATCCCGACTCGGCCATCGTCGGCACGTTGGGATGCCCCTTGGCGCGCGCCAGCCGCGTCTGCGCGATGGCGATGGCCTTGCCGCTTTTGACATGCGGCGTCGCCGCCGTCATGGTGTCGAAGCTGTAGTCGATCTGACCGCCGATCAGGTCGGTGAGCATCGGGCCCGAACCCTTGTAGGGGACGTGGATCGCATCGATCTTCGCCGCCAGCTTGAACATCTCCAGCGCCAGGTGCTGCGCCGAGCCGTTGCCGGCCGAGCCGAAGGTCACCCGGCCCGGGTTCTTGCGGCAGCGCTCGACGACGTCCTTGACGGTGCGCGCGGGTTGCTGCTCGTTGCAGATCAGCAGGTTCGGCGTCACACCGACCAGCACGATCGGCGAAAAGTCGCGTTCGACCGAGTAGTTCATCTTGGTCATCAGCGCCGGCGCAATGGCGTGGCTGTTGATGTGCGCCATCAGCAGCGTGCTGCCGTCGGACGGCTGCTTGGCCACGTAGTCGGCCGCCAGCATGCCGGCGGCGCCGGCGCGGTTTTCGACGATCACCGTCGTGCCCCAGAGAGCGGTGAGCTTCTGCGCCACGACGCGCGCCAGGATGTCGGTGCCGCCGCCGGGCGCAAAGCCGACGATGATGCGAATCGGCCCGCTCGGCAGCGCCTGGGCGCGAAGGAAGGGTGCGGCAAGGCCGGCGACGGTGCCGGCGGCAGCTTGGATCAGGGTACGGCGTTGCATGGTGGGTGTCTCGTCAGGTTGTCTTTAGATGCGGGTGCGGTCTGTCCGCGCGCTCTGGGCCTACTCTGGGCCTAAGCAGATCGCCGTCGAAGCGGAAGTGCGCGCGGCAACGGGCGGCGGCTCACGCTGCTGTCTGCAGCACTTCGGCCTGGGGATGGCCGGCGAAGTAGTCCATCGCCGCCTGCACGCCGCTTTGCGCCAGAGGCACGCCCGAAAGCTTCAAACCCATTTCGACACCCGAAAGCGCCGCCATCAGCGTCAGGTCGTTGCAGTCGCCCAGATGGCCGATGCGGAACATGCGCCCCTTGAGCTTGCCCAGGCCGGTGCCGAGCGACAGGTCGAAGCGCTGGTGGATCAGTTGCCGCACCGCATCGGCATCGATCCCCGGCGGCGTGACGACCCCGGTGAGCACCGGCGAGTACAGCGCCGGATCGGCGCACTGGATCGGCAGGCCCCAGGCCTCGACTGCACCGCGCACGCCCTCGCCCCAGCGTCGATGCCGCGCGAGCACCGCGTCGAGTCCCCCGGCTGCTCGAGCAGCATGTCGAGCGCCTCGGACAGTGCATAGAGCAGGTTGGTATTCGGCGTGTACGGCCAGTAGCCGCCCTTGTTCATCTCGACGATCTCGTCCCAGGCCCAGAAGGCTTTCGGCAGCCTGGCGCTGCGGCTGACTTCGAGCGCCTTGGGCGAGAGCGCGTTGAAGCTGATTCCAGGTGGCAGCATCAGGCCCTTCTGCGAGCCGCTGACCGTCACGTCGACGCCCCAGTCGTCGTGGCGGTAGTCGGCGCTGGCAAGGCCCGAAATCGTGTCGACAAGCAGCAGCGCCGGATGCCCGGTGGCGTCGATCGCCCGGCGCACCGCGGCGATGTCCGAGGTCACGCCGGTCGAGGTCTCGTTGTGAACGACGCACACCGCCTTGATCCGCCTGTCCGTGTCGGCACGCAGCCGCTGCTCGATCAGCTCGGCGCGAACGCCGTTGCGCCAGGAATTCGGCAGCCCGGTCGCGGTGTCGGTGCCGGGCACCGCCAGCAGCTCGGGTTCGAGGCCGAGGCGGATCGCCATCCGGTGCCAGAGCGACGCGAAGTGACCCGTTTCGAACATCAGCACCGCATCGCCCGGGCTCAGCGTGTTGACCAGGGCGGCTTCCCAGGCGCCGGTGCCCGACGCCGGATAGATGACCACCGGATGCCGGGTGCGGAACACCTGCTGCATGCCGGCGATGACCTTCTTGCCGAGGACCGCGAATTCAGGGCCGCGGTGGTCGATGGTCGGCAGGCTCATGGCACGGAGCAGCCGGTCGGGCACCGGGCTCGGGCCGGGTATCTGCAGGAAGTGGCGGCCGCTGGGGTGTTGGTCTAGGGCAAGCATGATGTCTCCGTAAGATGCATCATTTTTGCATACAAAATTCACGGCGCCAGAGTGCTTTCCCGTATCATCGTTGGGAATAATTCCTGAGTTGCATACAAAATGGCTGAGATTTTCTCGATACCGCGACAGGTCCTGCACCAGCAGGTCGTCGCCCGACTGCGGCAGGAGATCATCGAGGGCGCCCTGCCACCCGGCGCCAAGCTCAACGAGCGCGAGCTGAGCGACCAGCTTCAGGTCTCGCGCACGCCGTTGCGCGAAGCCATCAAGATGCTGGCGGCCGAGGGTCTGGTCGAGTTGCTGCCCAACCGCGGCGCGGTGGTGCTGCAACTTTCCGAGCAGGATGTCTACGACACCTTCGAGGTCATCGGCTGCCTCGAAGGCCAGGCCGGCGCGCTGGCCGCAAAGCGCATTGGCGACGCCGAGCTGGGCGAAATCCGTGCGCTGCACTTCGAGATGCTGGCTGCGCATGCGCGGCGCGACTTGCCGGCCTACTACGCGCTCAACTCGGCCATCCACCGGCAGATCAACACGGCCGCGCGCAACCGGGTTCTGACGCAGACCTACACGCAGATCAATGCGCGGCTGCAGTCCTTGCGCTTCCGCTCGAACTTCGACGAGGCCAAGTGGGCGCACGCCGTCGACGAGCACGGACAGATGATCGAGGCACTGACCGCGCGAGACGCCGAGGGGCTGCGCCAGCTGCTGGTCACGCACCTCGCGTACAAGCGCGACGCCGTGCTCGAACTGATCCGCAGCGGCGCGATGGGTGCCGCACAGGCGGTCCGCGCATGAACGCGCCGACTTCCGCCGCAGCTCTGCGGCCCGCGTCCGGCACTGGCGACGCCCTGGCCCGACGCGCCGGCCCCGATGCCGCCCTCCTCGCCCGGCGGCTGGCTGCCGAGACCCGTGGCGAGGTGTTGTTCGACGCCGGCTCGCGCGGTCGCTATGCGACCGATGCATCGATCTACCAGCAGATGCCGATCGGCGTCTTCGTGCCGACGTGTGCCGACGACATGGCGCTCGCCATCGACATTGCGCGCGATGCCGGCGCGCCGATCCTGCCGCGCGGCGGCGGCAGCTCGCAATGCGGCCAGACGACCGGCCCTGCGCTGGTCGTCGACTGCAGCAAGCATGTGCGCCAGGTCCTCGACTTCGACAAGGACGCGATGACGGTCGACGCCGAGCCCGGACTGGTGCTCGACCACCTGAACGCCTGGCTGAAGCCGCACGGCGTCTGGTTCCCGGTCGACGTCTCGACCAGTGCGCAGGCCACGCTCGGCGGCATGGCCGGCAACAACTCGTGCGGCTCGCGCAGCATCGCCTACGGCAACATGGTGCACAACGTGCTGGGCATCGATGCCTGGCTCGCCGACGGCAGCAGCGTGTCGTTCGGGCCGGTGGCTGCACTCGGTGCGCGCGAGCGCGCAATCGCCGATTTCGTCCGCTCGCTGGCCGACCAGCACCGGGCCGACATCGAGGCGCTGTGGCCGAAGGTGCTGCGCCGTGTCGGCGGCTACAACCTCGACATCTTCCATCCGCAAAGCGAGCTTCCCTATACCGGCGACGGCAGTGTCAACCTGGCGCACCTGCTGGTCGGTTCGGAAGGCACGCTGGCGGTGACACGGCGGCTGAAGCTCAAGCTCAGCCCGCTGGTGCGGCACAAGGTGCTCGGCGTCGTCAACTTCCCGACCTTCCATGCGGCGATGGATTCGGCGCAGCACCTGGTCAAGCTGGGGCCGACGGCGGTCGAGCTCGTCGACCGGACGATGATCGAGCTGTCGCGCGCCAATCCGGCCTTCCGCCCGACGATCGAGACGGCGCTGGTGGCACCGGCCGGCAAGCTGCCGGAAGCGATCCTGCTGGTCGAGTTTTCCGGTGAGGCACTGGCACCGCTGCACGACAAGCTCGACCAGCTGGTCGAGATGATGGGCGACCTGGGGCTGCCCGGCAGCGTCGTGAAGATGGCGGACGCGGCACCGCAGAAGGCATTGTGGGAAGTGCGCAAGGCCGGCCTCAACATCATGATGAGCCTGAAGGGCGACGGCAAGCCGGTTAGTTTCATCGAGGACTGCGCGGTACCGCTCGAACACCTGGCCGAGTACACCGACGCGCTGACCGAGGTCTTCTCGCGCCACGGCAGCCGGGGCACCTGGTATGCGCACGCCTCGGTCGGAACGCTGCATGTGCGGCCGATCCTCGACATGCGACGCCAGGGTGCCGCCAAGATGCGCGCGATCGGCGAGGAAGCCGCGGTGCTGGTACGCCGCTACAAGGGCGCCTTCAGCGGCGAGCATGGCGACGGCCTGTGCCGCGGCGAATGGATCGAGTGGCAATTCGGGCCGCGCCTCAACGACGCCTTTCGCGCCATCAAGCAGCAGCTCGACCCGGGCAATATGCTCAATCCCGGCAAGATCATCGATCCGCCGAAGATGGACGACGCCGGCCTGTTCCGCTTCTCGCCGAGCTACCGCACGATCGCGCTCAAGCCGGTGTTCGACTGGTCGGCGTGGAACGTGCAGAACGACCCGGTCACCGAGCAGACCACCGCGCCGGGCACCGGCGGCGACCCGACCGGCGGCTTTGCCAAGGCGGTCGAGATGTGCAACAACAACGGCCAGTGCCGGCAGTTCGACAGCGGCACGATGTGCCCGAGCTACCGCGCCACCCGCGACGAGCAGCACTTGACGCGCGGCCGAGCCAACACGCTGCGCCTGGCGCTGTCCGGCCAACTCGACGGCATGAGCGGCGCCGATGCTTTCACCAGCGACGCCGTGCGCGACGCGCTCGACCTCTGCGTCGGCTGCAAGGGCTGCAAGCGCGACTGCCCGACGGGCGTCGACATGGCGAAGATGAAGCTCGAATTCACCGCGCACGACAAGGCTCGCCACGGCTTCACGCTGAAGGACCGGCTGATCGGCGGCCTTCCCGACCATGTGCACCGGTTTTCGCAGTTGCCGTGGCTGGCCAACCTGCGCGATCGCGTGCCCGGGGGCCGCTGGCTGAGCGAGCGCTGGCTGGGCCTTTCCGCCCGGCGCAGCCTGCCGCAGTTCCGCCGCGACACCTTCTGGCGCGCGGCGCCGAAGCTGGGCATTGCCAGCCGCGAGGAGACGCTTGCCGCCGCCAAGCCGGTGGTGCTGTTCGTCGACACCTTCAACGGCAGCTTCGAAACCGAGAATGCGCTCGCTGCGCTGCGGGTACTGCAGGCCGCCGGCTACACGGTGCATGTGCCGCTGCCGGCGAGCGGCCACTACTGCTGCGGCCGGACCTTCCTTGCCGCAGGAATGAGCGACGCTGCCAAGGCCCGTGCCGGCGAACTGTTGAACGCGTTGCTGCCGTTTGCCGATGCCGGCATCGCCATCGTCGGCCTCGAACCGTCCTGCGGATTGACCCTGCGCGACGAGACGCTGGTGATGGGCCTGGGCGATGCGGCCCAGCGGGTGGCTTCGCAGGCCCTGCTGTTCGAGGAATTCCTCGCTCGCGAAGCCCGCGCCGGGCGATTCGCGCCGCGCCTGCGTCGTGCGGAGCAGCCGATCCGGGTGCACGGCCACTGCCATCAGAAGGCCTTCGCTGCGGTCACGCCCGTGCTCGAGGTCCTTGCGCTGATACCGGGAGCCGAGCCGCAGTTGATCGAGAGCTCGTGCTGCGGCATGGCCGGTAGCTTCGGCTACGAGGCCTCGCATTACGAGGTCTCGATGCAGATGGCCGAGTTGAGTCTGTTGCCGGCGGTGCGCAGTGCGCCGGATGCCATCATCGCCGCCGACGGCACGAGCTGCCGGCAGCAGATTGCCGACGGAACGGGCCGGGAGGCGCTGCACGTCGCCCGCATCCTGGCCGACCATCTGCACGCGGGAGCGCCGTTTGCGAAGACTGACGCTGCGACCGCTGCAGATTCGTAGACGCGCCGAATGCAGGTGTTACGTGAATTAATGTTGCACCTGTCAACGGATCGATGCTCGCGTCTGTTGAGTTGCCACCGGTTCTTGAAACCGATTAAAAGAGACAAAGGACACGCCCATGAAGAAGTTGCTGACAGTCGCCGCCCTCCTTGCCACCTCGGCCGTGATGGCGGCGTACCCGGAAAAGCCGATCACCCTCGTCGTGCCGTTCACGGCCGGCGGGCCGACCGACAAGGTTGCACGCGACCTGGCCGAGGCGCTGCGCAAACCCATGGGCGGCAGCCATCCGGTCATCATCGAGAACGTTGGCGGAGCCGGCGGCACCCTCGGCGCTGCCAAGGTTGCCAAGGCGGCGCCCGACGGCTACACCCTGCTGCTGCACCACATCGGCATGAGCACCGCGCCGGCGCTTTACCGCAAGATGCAGTACAAGCCGCTCGAGGACTTCGAGTACCTCGGGATGATCAACGAAGTCCCGATGACGCTGATCGGCAAATCGACGATTCCGGCGAACAACTTCGCCGAATTGCGCAAGTGGATGGAAGCCAACAAAGGCAAGATCAACCTCGCCAATGCCGGTCTCGGCGCCGCTTCGCACCTGTGCGGCCTGCTGTTCCAGAGCGCGATGAAGATCGACATGACCACCGTCCCGTACAAGGGCACGGCGCCGGCCATGAGCGACCTGCTCGGCGGCCAGGTCGACCTGATGTGCGACCAGACCACCAACACCAGCAGCCAGATCGAGTCGGGCAAGGTCAAGGCCTTTGGGGTGACCAGCGCCAAGCGGCTGACGACACCGGCGCTCGCCAAGCTGCCGACGCTCGACGAGTCAGGGCTGAAGGGCTTCAACGTCTCGATCTGGCACGCACTCTATGCCCCGAAGGGCACGCCGAAGGACGTGGTCGACAAGATCAACACGGCGCTCAAGGCGGCGCTCAAGGACCCGGAGTTCGTCAAACGTGAAGAAGGCCTGGGTGCGGTCATCGTCACCGATGCGCGCACCAACCCCGCCGAGCACAAGAAGTTCGTCGAGGCGGAGATCAACAAGTGGGGCCCGATCATCAAGGCGGCCGGCGAGTACGCCGACTGAGTTGCTGACTGCCTGCTCGAAAAGCCACCCACGCGGTGGCTTTTTTATGGGCTGAACGGGAGCGGGTCGATCAACTCGCCCATGCGAAGCGACTACCGCTTCAGATAACCGTGACGCGAGCGAACTTGCGTTTGCCAACCTGCACCACGTAGGTGCCCGCTGCGAGCCTCAGTGTCCTGTCGCTGACGACGCTCCCGTCAACGCGCACACCGCCACCGTCGACAAGGCGCATGGCCTCGCTGGCAGAAGGCGCCAGACGCGCTTGCCGGAGCAGGGCGCCGATGGCGACAGGGGCGCCCGAGAGCGTCAGCGCTTCCATTTCCGCTGGCGCGCCGCCACGCGCGCGGTGTTCGAAGTCGGCTTCGGCGGCGTCCGCGGCGGCCGCACTGTGAAATCGCGCGGTGATTTCCTTGGCAAGCAGCGTCTTGACGGGTTTCGGGTTGCGCCCGCCGTCGACCTCGGCCTTCAACCGCGCGATCTCGAACTCGCTACGGAAGCTGAGCAACGTAAACCAGCGCCACATCAACTCGTCACTGATCGACAGCAGCTTGGCATACATCGTGTTCGCCGGCTCGCTGATGCCGATGAAGTTGCCCTTGCTCTTCGACATCTTCTCGACGCCGTCGAGCCCTTCGAGCAGCGGCATCGTCAGAATGCACTGCGGCTCCTGGCCGTACTCGGCCTGCAGCGTTCGGCCCATCAGCAGGTTGAACTTCTGATCGGTGCCGCCGAGCTCGAGGTCGGCCTTCAGAGCCACCGAGTCGTAGCCCTGCATCAGGGGATAGAGGAACTCGTGCACCGAGATCGGCGTACCGCCCTTGAAGCGCTTGCTGAAGTCGTCGCGCTCCATCATCCGTGCGACGGTGTAGCGCGCAGCCAGTTCGATGACGCCGCGTGCGCCGAGTGCGTCGCTCCATTCCGAGTTGTAGCGAACCTCGGTCCGCGCCGGGTCGAGCACCAGGCTCGCCTGGCGGTAGTAGGTCTCGGCATTGGCTTCGATCTGCTCGCGGGTCAGTGGCGGGCGGGTGGTATTGCGACCCGAGGGATCACCGATCATCGAAGTGAAGTCGCCGATCAGGAAGATCACGGTGTGGCCGAGATCCTGCAACTGGCGCATCTTGTTGAGGACGACGGTGTGGCCGAGATGGATGTCCGCCGCGGTCGGGTCGAGTCCGAGCTTGATGCGCAGCGGCATTCCCGTCGCTTCGGAGCGCACCAGCTTGGCCGCCCACTCGCCCAGTGGCAGCAATTCCTCGCAGCCGCGCTGGCTGACTGCCAGCGCCTCGCGCACGGCGTCGCTCGTCGTGGCAAGCCGTTCAGGCGCGGGCGCGGGCGGGGAGTCGGTCATGGGTGAAGCGGCAAGTAGCCTGTACAGCTGAATGGCAAAGCGTCACGCGCGTCAAGCATTCCTGAAAAACGCACGGCATATGGAAAAAAGTGCCGTAAGGCTGCGCCGATATACTTCGCGGCGCCTTCAGGATCGGTTTTACCGCCCCTGGCGCCAGCCCCCCGCGGCGCCGGATGGATTCTAAAAGACACCGGCAGCCCTGAATTTCACCCGACGCATGCCCCGGCTGCGTCCCCCTGAGAGCCTCGCTCCCGACCACCAGTGACCCTGTTCAAGACGCTCGACAACGCCGTCCTGCAAACCATTGCAGTCACCCGCCGAAGCAGCCGCCTTGTCCGTACGCATTCACGCGCCGTTTCGATCAGCGCCCTGGTCGTGCTCGGCGGACTGTCGGCGACTGCCTTCGGCATCGCGCCGCTCGCGCCCGATGCCGCCGATCTGCCGCAAAGCACCATCGAGGAGCACCTGCCCGCCGCCGCTGCAGCCGATATCGACGCTCAACTCGAAGCATTGGCGGCGCATTCCCTGTCGCTCGATCGCAGCGAGCTGACGCGCAGCGGCGACACCATCGACAGTCTGCTCGGCCGGTTGAACATCGTCGACGCCGAAGCATCGGCCTTCCTGCGCAACGACCCGCTTGCGCGCAAGCTGCTGGCGGGCCGGGCGGGCAAGATGGTGCAGGCGCGCAGCAACGCCTCCGGACGCCTCGAGCAACTCGTCGTCCGTTCGGCTGCAGAGGATGCCGAGCAGTTTTCAACCCATTTCACCCGCCTGCGCGTCGTCCGCGCTGACAAGGCCCCTGGTCGTGGGTTCGAGTCGTCCCAGGAGACAGTTCCACTCGCCACCGAGGTGCGGCTCGGCAGCGGCACGATCCGTCAGTCGCTTTTTGCGGCCGCTGAGGAGGCCCGGATTCCCGACACGGTGGCGATCCAGGTTGCCGAAATCTTCGCCACCGACATCGACTTCCACCGCGAACTGCGCCGTGGCGACAGTTTCAACGTGATCTACGAGGCACTCACCGCCGACGGCGAGCCGATCAACTGGGGCCAGGCATCAGGCCGCGTGCTCGCGACCGAGTTTGTCAACAAGGGCAACAAGCACGCGGCAATCTGGTTCAAGTCAGCGGGAAGCCCGGGCAGCTATTTCGACATGAACGGCAAGAGCAAGCGCCGCTCGTTTCTTGCCAGTCCGCTCGAGTTCTCGCGTGTCACCTCGGGCTTTTCACTGCGCTTCCATCCGATTCTGCAGACCTGGAGGCAGCACAACGGCGTCGACTACGGCGCGCCGATCGGCACGCCGGTGCGCAGCGTCGGCGATGGCGTGGTCCAGTTTGCTGGCACGCAAGGCGGCTACGGCAACGTCGTCGAGGTACGCCACGGCGCCAACCGGGTGACGCTGTATGCGCATCTCAGCCGCGTCGACGTGCAACAGGGTCAGCGCATCGAGCAGGGCCAGTCGGTCGGCGCAGTCGGCGCGACGGGATGGGCAACCGGGCCGCATCTTCACTTCGAAGTCAAGATCAACGGCGAGAACCAGGATCCGTTGATCGTTGCCAAGACTTCCGAGTCGATCTCGATCGAGCCCACTGCACGCATCGAATTTGCCCGTCTCTCCAGGGCGATCCGCAGCCAGCTCGACGCCGCGCAGAGCGTCGTCGACCGCCGCCACTACGTCGAGTGATCGTCGCCGAGGCGGCAGGGCTGCCGTATATCGGGCTTATGTCGGGCACCTCGCTCGACGGCATCGACGGGGTGTTGGTCGCCTTCGAGGAAAACGCCTCGGGAGGCCTCGCCCTCCGGGTGCTGGGCCACGCCCATGCGCCTTTCGACGGGACGCTGGCTGCCGAGTTGCTGGCACTCAATCGCGCGGGCGCCGACGAAATCCATCGAGGCGCCCTGGCGGCAACTGCACTGGCACGGCAGAGCGCGCGCATCGTCGCCGCGCTGCTCGCCGCTTCGGGTCGACAGCCCGACGGCGTCGCGGCCATCGGTAGCCATGGCCAGACGGTGCGGCACCGCCCGGCGGAGTTCGACGGCACCGGGTACACGGTGCAGTTGAACAACCCGGCAATGCTTGCCGAGTTGAGCGGAATCGATGTGGTTGCCGATTTCCGTTCGCGCGACATCGCGGCCGGCGGTCAGGGCGCGCCGCTGGTGCCTGCATTCCATCGCGCGGTGTTCGGTGCGGGCGCTCGAAGCCTGGCCGTGCTCAACCTGGGCGGGATGGCCAATCTGAGCTTGTTGGCAGCCTCCGGCAAAACGCTCGGATTCGACTGCGGCCCCGGCAACGTGTTGCTGGATGGCTGGTGCCGTCGCTGGCGAGGCGAGGCCTTCGACCGTGGCGGCGCTTGGTCGCGCACCGGGCGAGTCGACGACACGTTGCTGGCTGCGCTGCTATCCGAACCGTTCTTCGCCCGCCAGCCGCCCAAAAGCACCGGCCGCGACAACTTCAATCTCGGCTGGCTCGATGCCCGGCTGGCGGCGGCCGGCCGAGGTGCACTACCGCCGCAAGACGTGCAGGCCACCCTGGTCGAACTAACGGCCAGCGCGTGTGCGGCCGAACTGCTGCGCCACGGCGGCGACTGCGAGCGACTGCTGGTCTGCGGTGGTGGCGCGCTGAATCCACATCTGCTCGATCGCCTGCAAGCGCATCTGCCTGGCAAGCCGGTGGCGACAACGGCCGAGGCCGGACTCGCCCCGCAGCTGGTTGAAGCCTGTGCCTTCGCCTGGCTGGCGCGCGCCTGGCATCTGCGGCAACCCGGCAACCTGGCCGCCGCAACCGGCGCTGCCGGGCCGCGGATTTTGGGCGCGCTCTACCCCGCGCATTGACGACAGAGCCGCCCCACGGGGCGGCTCTGTCGGGCAGCGCAGCGCGCTGAAGTCAGACTGAAAAACTCGATCCGCAGCCACAGGTCGTGGTCGCGTTCGGATTCTTGATCACGAACTGGGCGCCACTGAGATCGTCCTTGTAGTCGATCTCGGCACCGGCAAGGTACTGAAGGCTCATCGCGTCGATGAGCAGCGTGACGCCGTTCTTCGCCATCTGCGTGTCGTCGTCGTTGACCAGCTCGTCGAAGGTGAAACCGTACTGGAATCCGGAACAACCACCGCCTTGCACGAAGACACGCAGCTTGAGATCGGGGTTGCCTTCCTCGTCGACGAGTTCCTTGACCTTGGCGGCAGCACTGTCGGTGAAGATCAGCGGAATCGGCGGCTCGTCGCTCAGGGCGGTCGGAAGAACTTCAGCTACTGCACTCATGCGGCACTCCTAGGAAACACTTGGCGAATTATCGCCGTTCGGCACCCGCTGACGGCGCGACGGGGTATTGGTGGGCCCAGAAAGAAAAAAGCCGCCCCAGGGGGCGGCCTTTCGTTCGCAGGCGCGATCAGCGCTTGCTGAACTGCTTCCTGCGGCGGGCGCCGTGCAGGCCCACCTTCTTGCGCTCGACCTCGCGCGCGTCGCGCGTGACGAAGCCAGCCCGGCTGAGATCCGGCTTCAGGGCGGCGTCATAGTCGATCAGCGCCCGGGTGATGCCGTGGCGCACCGCACCGGCCTGGCCGGATTCGCCGCCGCCGTGGACATTGACCTTGATGTCGAAAGCCGCGTCGTTGGCAGTCAGCACGAGCGGCTGACGAACCACCATGATCGAAGTCTGCCGGCCGAAATACTCGTTCACCGGCTTGCCGTTGACGAGGATCTGGCCCGAGCCCTTCTTGATGAAGACGCGTGCAACCGACGACTTGCGGCGGCCGGTTCCGTAATTCCAGTTACCAATCATCGCCGGTCCTCAGATCTCGAGCAGCTTGGGCTGCTGGGCGGTGTGCGGATGCGTCGCACCGGCGTACACCTTCAGTTTCTTCACCATCGCGTAGCCAAGCGGGCCCTTGGGAAGCATTCCCTTGACCGCCTTCTCGATGGCGCGTCCGGGATGCTTGGCCTGCATGTCCTTGAACTTGGTGGCGTGGATGCCGCCGGGGAAGCCGCTGTGCCGGTAGTAGATCTTGTCATTGGCCTTGTTGCCGGTGACGCGGATCTTTTCGGCGTTGACGATGACGATGAAGTCACCGGTATCGATGTGAGGCGTGTAAATGGCTTTGTGTTTTCCGCGCAGACGGAGGGCGACTTCACTGGCCACCCTGCCGAGAACCTTGTCGGTCGCGTCGATCACAAACCACTCGTGCGTCACCTCGGCCGGTTTGGCGCTGAAGGTTTTCATGAGAGTCGAGTTGGTTAACAAAAGCCCTGGCGCCACCTGGCGGACCGTCGGCACCGCTTCTGGATCGGCGAGCTCTCGGGTGCCTCGTGGGCGCTGGTTCAGGCCGGCGCTCGTTCGAGCGACGACCCTCGATCCCCGACGGGCTGAATTCGGGAAAAGCCGGAGAGTATATCAGTGGCAACGCAGGCCACCCGGTGTGGCGCATCGGCCCGAAGTTCCGTGAAAGGTTCGAGCATTTCGCCTAGCGTGACATGCCGCACCGAGCAGGAATTCAGGCACACTAGGGTTTACCCGATGCCCGCCATGTCCACGCCAGCGCCTGCTCCTCTGCCCTCCGCCCCGGACACCCACGTCCGGCGTGACGCTGCATCGGGTGGCCGACCGGCCGGCACGGCATGGATTCCGATCCGCACGCTCGGCGCGGTGCACCGCAAGCGCATCGCTGCACACGTCATGGCGCTGCCGGCCGCCGATCGCTACCTGCGCTTCGGCCATGCCGCAAGCGACGAGCAGATCGCGCGCTATGTCGCATCGATCGATTTCGACCGGGACGAAGTGTTCGGGATTTTCAATCGCCGTCTGCAGCTCATCGCCGTGGCGCACCTGGCGTACACGCCGGCACCGCAGCATGAAGGCAAGGTGCCGGTTGCCGAGTTCGGCGTTTCGGTGCTGGCGCATGCCCGCGGGCGGGGCTTCGGTCGTCGGCTGTTCGACCACGCCGCGCTGCACGCCAGAAACCGCGGCGTCGAGGCGCTGTTGATCTATGCGTTGAGCGAAAACGCACCGATGCTGCGCCTGGCACGCAGCGCCGGCGCGACGGTCGAGCGCACCGGCGCTGACGCGGAGGCGTGGCTGAAGCTGCCTCCGGACAACTTCGGCACGCACGTCGACGAAGCGATCGAGGAACAGGCCGCCGCCATGGATTACGGCTGGAAGGTGCAACTCACTCTCGCGAACCGGATCTTCCGGAGGCTTGCCGGCCTCAAGGCACGCTTCGGCCGGCAGGTCAGACCGGCGGCCTCGTGATTCCGAGGCTGCGGCGGCCGCGTAGCATCGCCGGGTGATCTCCGCCGACGCCACCGTTCCGAAACCCGCTTACAGCGAACTCGGGCCCGAGTTCGTTCTCGATGCGCTGGATGCCGTCGGGCTGCGCGGCGACGGCCGGCTGCTGCAGCTGAACTCGTACGAGAACCGGGTGTTCCAGGTTTTTCTCGAGGATCGCCGCGTGGTCGTCGCCAAGTTCTACCGCCCGGGGCGCTGGAGCGACGCACAGATCCTCGAGGAGCATGCCTTCGCAGCCGAGCTCGCGGCCGACGAATGTCCGGTCGTGGCGCCGTGGGAGCTGACGGTCGACCCGTCCGCGCGGCTCCCGGCGCGCCTGTGCGGCGAAGCTGTCGACGCATCGACGCTGGCCAGAGTCGAGTCGCCGGAGGGCGTGGACTACCGCTTCTCGGTGAGCGATCGCTGCGCCGGACGCGCGCCGGAACTCGAGGACCGCGAAACGCTGGCGTGGGTCGGCCGATTCATCGGACGCATCCATCTTGTCGGACAGCGCCGCAGCTTCGTCCATCGGCGGCGCCTGAGCGTGTCCGAATTCGGCCACGCCTCGCGTGACTGGCTGCTGGCGCATGCCGCCATCCCGGCCGAGCTGCTGCCCACCTGGCAGCGCGCCGCCGACCAGGCGCTGGACGCCGTCGAGCAAGCCTTTGCCCGATTCGGCGAGCTGCCGACGCTGCGGCTGCACGGCGACTGCCATGTCGGCAATCTGCTCTGGACATCTGCGGGACCGCACTTCGTCGATCTCGACGATGCCGTGACAGGCCCCGCCGTCCAGGACCTATGGCTGATGCTCTCTGGCGAGGCGCAAGCCGCGCGCAGCCAGCTCGCTGCGCTGCTTTCGGGCTACGAGCAGTTCGTCGACTTCGACGACCGCCAGCTCGCGCTGATCGAGCCGCTCAGGACGCTGCGCATGATTCACCACAGTGCCTGGCTGGCACGGCGCTGGAACGAGCCGGCCTTCCAGGCCGCATTTCCCTGGTTCGGCCAGTCGGCCTACTGGGCGCAGCAGGCGACCGAGCTCAGCGAGCAGGTTGACCTGATGCGCTCGGCCGCGGCGGCGCGGACCTAAGCGCCACCGCGCGCGGCCTTCCGGTCAGGCCGCAACCAGCAGTTCGTTGACCCGCCGGACGTAGGCCGCCGGGTCCTCCAGATGGCCGCCCTCGGCCAGCAGCGCCTGGTCGAAAAGAATGTGCGCCAGGGCGTCGAAGCTCGCACTGCTGTCCAGCCGCTTGACCAGCGGATGCTCGGCGTTGACCTCGAGGATCGGCTGCGATGCCGGCGCGCTCTGGCCCGCCTGCTTCAGGAGCCGGGCCAGGTGGCCGCTCATGTCGCCCTCGTCGACCACCAGGCAGGCCGGTGAATCGACCAGCCGGGTGGTCACCCGGACGTCCTTGGCGCGGTCCTTCAGCGTTTCCTTCAGGCGGTCGAGCAGTGGCTTGAGCGCGGTGGCGGCCTCCTCGGCCTGCTTCTTCTCGGCTTCGTCCTGCAGCTTGCCCAGGTCCGCGGCCCCCTTGGTGACGTTCTGCAGCGGCTTGCCGTCGAACTCGTAGAGATGGCTGAGCATCCATTCATCGACACGGTCGACCAGCAACAGCACCTCGATGCCCTTCTTGCGGAAGATCTCGAGTTGCGGGCTGCTTTTTGCCGCGGCGAGGCTGTCGGCACTGATGACGTAGATCGATTCCTGGCCTTCCTTCATTCGGCTGACGTAGTCGGTGAGCGAAACGCCCTCGTCGGCATGCGTCGAGGCAAAGCGAAGCAGCTTGGCAAGGCGCTCCTGGTTGCCGAAGTCCTCGCCGATGCCTTCCTTCAGCACGACGCCGAAGTCCTTCCAGAACTTGGCGTACTTGTCCTTTCTCGGCCGTGTCTTCGCTGTCGGCCAGCGCCTCGAGCATCGACAGCACTCGCTTGGTCGAGCCTTCGCGGATCGCCTTGACGTCGCGGCTTTCCTGCAGCAGTTCGCGCGAGACGTTGAGCGGCAGGTCGCTGCTGTCGATCACGCCCTTGACGAAGCGCAGGTAGACCGGCATCAACGCCTCGGCGTCGTCCATGATGAAGACGCGCTTGACGTAGAGCTTGACGCCGCCGCGCTTGTCGCGGTTCCAGAGGTCGAACGGCGCCTTCGAGGGGATGTAGAGCAGCTGCGTGTATTCGCTGCGGCCCTCGACGCGATTGTGCGTGTAGGCGAGCGGCGGCTCGGTGTCGTAGCTGATCTGCTTGTAGAACTCTTCGTACTGCTCCGGGGTGATCTCGCTCTTGGACCGCGTCCAGAGCGCCGCCGCCTTGTTGACCGGCTGCCACTCGTCGCGCAGCACCTGCTTCTTGGCCTCGGCGTCCCACTCGTCCTTCTGCATCAGGATCGGCAGCGAGATGTGGTCGGAATACTTGCCGATGACCGCCTTCAGCTTCCAGCCGCTGAGGTATTCGTCCTCGCCCTCGCGCAGGTGCAGCGTGACGCTGGTGCCGCGGGCCGGCCGGTCGATCGTCTCGACCTCGAAGTCCCCGGTGCCTTCCGAACTCCAGCGAACGCCCTGCTCGGGCGGCAGGCCGGCGCGGCGCGACTCGACCACGATGCGGTCGGCGACGATGAAGCCGCTGTAGAAACCGACGCCGAACTGGCCGATCAGCTGGGCGTCCTTCTTCTGGTCGCCCTCGAGCGCGGCAACGAACTCGCGCGTGCCGCTCTTGGCAATCGTGCCCAGGTGCGTCACGGCTTCGTCGGCGCTCATGCCGATGCCGTTGTCGGTGATGGTGATGGTCTTCGCGTCGGCGTCGAAGGCAACGCGGACTTCGAGGTTCGGCGCGTCCTCGAACAGCGCGGCGTTGTTCAGCGCCTCGAAGCGCAGCTTGTCGCACGCATCGGAGGCGTTCGAGATCAGCTCGCGAAGGAAGATTTCCTTGTTGGAATAGAGCGAATGCGTGACGAGGTGCAGGATCTGCTTGACCTCGGCCTGGAAGGAAAGTGTTTGTTTGTCCATGATGGAATTGTGGTGCAGCGATCGGGCAGCTCGATGGTCGGGGCGACGCACCCGATTTCAAGGCCCGGGACCGCGCCCACAATTCCAATGGGCGCGCTGCGGCCTACTCGGCTGTGACTTTCGCGTCGCGGATCACCTTGCCCCACTTTGCCGTCTCGGCTTCGATGAAGGCGGCAAATTCCTCGGGCGTACCGCCCGCGGGGATGGTTCCCATGGCGTCGAAGCGCGCCTTGATATCGTCCTGACGCACGATCTGCGTGATCTCGTCGGCGACACGCTTGACGATTTCCCGCGGCGTTCCGCCCGGAGCGAGCATGCCCGCCCAGGTGCTTCCGGTAAAGCCGGCAAGGCCCTGCTCGATGAAGGTCGGCACCTCGGGCAATGCCGGAAGCCGCTTCGTGCTGGCCACGCCGATCAGCCGCACCTTGCCGCTCTTGCCCGGCTGGATCAACCCGGACGCCGCATCGAAGAAGAGCTGGATCTGGCCACCCATCAGGTCGGTCAGCGCCGGCGACGCGCCCTTGTAAGGAATGTGGACCATGAACGTCTTGGTCACCGCCTTCAGGTACTCGCTCGTCAGGTGCGCGGCCGAGCCGTTGCCGCTCGATCCGAAGCTCACCTTGCCGGGATTGCGCCGCGCATAGTCGATCAGTTCACGCGCGGACTTGAACGGCGCGTCGTTGTTTACGGCGGCGACGAGCGGCGAGACGCCGATCAGCGAGACCGCCGCCAGGTCCTTGCGTGGGTCGTAGGGCAGCTTGGGATAAAGCGAGGTGTTTGCCGCATACGCGGCAATCACCACGCCGAAGGTGCTGCCGTCGGGCGCCGCCTTGGCGACCGCGTCGACGCCGATGATGCTGTTGGCGCCCGGCTTGTTGTCGATCAGCACCGTCTGCCCGAGCCGCTCGCCGAGTTTCTGTGCGATCAGCCGCGCCGTCACGTCGGTGAACCCACCCGGGGCGTAGGGAACGACGATGCGGATCGGCTTGTTGGGCCAGGCTTGGGCGCGGACTGCAGGCGCGGTCAGCGTTGCACCGGCGGCCAGCAAGGCACTGCCGAAGTCGCGGCGGTTGAAGGTGGTCATGGCGGTCTCCGTGGGTTCAGGCAGCTTCGGCGGTTTGCCGGCCGCTCTGGGTGGGTTGGATTCTGGGCTCGCTACGCAAGGCCAGCGGAAATCCGGCGCGGCTCGTTGCGGTGGGGCCGGGCAGTGACGGCGTGGGGCCTCGCCGGGTCAGCCGGCGGCGGCATTCGACGCCTGCAGATGCCGCTCGCGCAGCGCGCGCTTCAGCACCTTGCCGATCGCACTGCGCGGCAGCTCGTCGATCTCGTGCAGCGCGGCAAGGCGCTGCGTCTTGCCGACCTGCCCATTGGCCCATCGCAGCAGTTCGTCGCACGGGGTGGTGCTCGGGGCGCGACGAACCACGAAGCCCACCGGCGTTTCGCCCCATTCGGGCGAAGGCACGCCGACGACCGCCACGTCGGCCACATCGGGATGCGCTTGCAGCACCGCCTCGAGATCGCTCGGGTAGATGTTGAAGCCGCCCGAAATGATCATGTCCTTCTTGCGATCGAACAGCGTCAGGAAACCGTCGTCGTCGAAACGCCCGACATCGCCGGTGCGGATGAAGCGCTTGCCGCTCGGGTCGTACCACTCGGCGTCGGCGGTCTTTTCCGGATGCTTGTGGTAGCCGGTCATCATGCTCGGCGAATGGCCGACGACTTCGCCGGCTTCCCCCGGACCGACCTGCCGGCCGGCGTCGTCGATCAGCCGGATGTCGTGCCCCTCGGCCGGCCGGCCGACGGTGTGCAGCTTGTCGGGATGGGCTTGTGCGTCGAGGATGCAGGTGCCGCCGCCCTCGGTCATGCCGTAGAACTCGATCAGGTTGCCCGGCCAGCGCGCCAGCACATCGGCCTTCAGCGCAGCGGGGAACGGCGCGCTGGTGCTGAACTTGAAGCGAAACGACGACAGGTCGTGGCGGTCGAAGTCCGGCCGCGCCATCAACCGCTGGTACTGCACCGGAACCAGCATGGTGTGCGTCGCGCGGTGCGCCTCGGCCAGGCGCAGGTAGCGGGCCGCATCGAACTTCGGCATCAGCACGGTGCAGCTGCCGAAGGCCAGGCTCGGGAAAAACACCACCAGCGTGGTGTTCGAATACAGCGGCGTCGCCAGCAGCGTCACCGAGCCCGGCCCGTAGCCGTAGGCAGCGCCGCGACGCACATGGCTCCAGCGCATGCCGTGCGGCTGGACGATGCCCTTGGGCTCGCCAGTCGTCCCCGACGAATAGATGATGTTGAACGGCCAGTCGGGTCGGGGCTCGACTGGCTCCACAACGCTGCCGGGTGCGGCGAGCCAGCCTTCGAAGCAGGCACTCGCCGGCGAGGCACCGTCGAGCGCAATGCGGGGTATGTCACCGGCGGTGCGGGAATCGATGCCGACGGCTTCGTCGGTGAAGAACAGCCGGGCCTCGCAATCGGCCAGCATCGCCGCGAGGCTCGCCGGCGTCGACCCGGGGGCGAGCGGCGCGACCACCACGCCGGTGCGCAGCGCACCCAGGAACAGCGCCGCGTAGTCGAGCGACACCGTGGCACAGATCGCGATCGCGTCGCCCGGCCGGAATCCGTCGCGCTGCAGGGCAGCGGCAACGCGGTCCATCCGCGCGTCGAGCGCCGCATAGTCGAGCCGGCGCTCGCCTTCGATCAGCGCCGCCTGCTGCGGCTGCGCCCTGGCGTGCGCACGTATCGACTCGGCGATGACGCCGAAGTCACGGTTCATGTCCGAGCCTGTGCTCATGGTTTACCTCCTGCCGCATGGGTGGTCGCGGGCCTTGCCCGCCGTGCGTCGAGCATCCTTGTGTTGCCCGTGTCACCGGGCAAGGCAGGCGCCGGTGCCGCGGAAGTTCATGCCGGCACGCCCCTACTTCTCAGCACAACGCCACGCGGCAGCTTGCGGCGCAGCGCATACGCCTCCTGCTGATCAGTAACCGGCCCCGCGATCGACCGCCAGCGGCTGCGCCAGACCGGCCCGGGCGCGCCGCAGTGCGTCGATGCATTGCGCCGCAACGGTCTCGAACGAAGCCTGCGACGCGATGTGCGGCGTCATCGCCACGCGTGGATGCGACCAGACCCAGTTCCCCGGCGGCGGCGGCTCGCGTTCCATGACGTCGAGCGCGGCGCCGGCCAGATGCCCTTCGTCGAGCAGTGCCCGCAGGTCGGCTTCGACGACGTGCTCGCCCCGGCCGACATTGACCAGGAAGGCGCCGCGCGGCAGCTGCACGAGCCGTTCGCGGCCGAGCAGCCCGCGCGTCTCGCCCGTCAGCGGCAGCACGCAGACGAGGATGTCGCTGCGCCCCAGGAGCGCAGGCAACTCCGCCGCGCCGGCATACGTCTGGACACCGTCGACCTGGCGCCGGCTGCGGCTCCAGCCGGCGACCGGATAGCCGACAGCGCGGAACGCGGCTGCGATGCAGCGGCCGACTTCGCCAAGACCCAGGATGCCGACACGGCACTGGCCGGACGACCGGATCGGGTGGCGCCGCCATTCGGACCTTGCCTGCTGCGCGGCGTAGCGCGGCAGTTCGCGCGTGAACTGCAGTGTGCAGGCAAGGACGTGCTGCGCCATCTCCATGGCCTGCGCCGGGTCGACGACGCGGGTCACCGGCAGCCCGGGGGGCAGGTCGGCAACGCTGAGCAGCTTGTCGACGCCGGCGCCGGTCGAACAGAGCACACGCAGTTGCGGATAGCGCGGCAGCACGCCAGGCTTGAGGCGCCAGGCGAGGATCGCCTCGACGGCGTCGGGCGGCGGATCGTCGGCTTCGGTCCAGACGGCGATCTCGGGCGCCGCAGCCCGCAGGGCCGCAGCGAACGGCGCCGAAGGCAGCGGCGATGAAAGGACGAGGATCGCCATGGTGGCTCGGCGCGTCGACTCAGTCGTCGTAGCCGGGGCTGCGCCGATCGAGCCGCCGCAGCAGCCCCGGCCAGAGCAGATTCGCGCCCTGGCCGCGGGTCACCTCCCTGGCCTGCTCGCCCATGCCGGCGACGATCTCGTCCTCGACCGTTTCCAGCCGGGCGCCGCCCGCCTGCGCGGCAATCTGGATGCGGCAGGCGCTTTCCAGCGTGTACATGCCCTGGAAGGCCTCGGCAACGCTGCGGCCACAGGTCAGCAATCCATGGTTGCGCAGGATCAGGTTGTTGGCGCGGCCGAGATCGGCCACCAACCGGGCGCGTTCCGCATCGCGCAGGGCAACGCCCTCGTAGCGGTGATAGGCGAGGCTGCCGAGCGCAAACGCCGCCTGCTGCGAAATCGGCAGCAGCCCGTCGGACTGCGCCGACACCGCGACGCCGTGCAGCGTGTGCGTGTGCAGCACGCAGGCGACGCTCGCACGCGCCTCATGGATGGCGCTGTGAATCAGGAAACCGGCCGGGTTGACCTCGTAAGGGGTCTCCATCACCGGCCGGCCGTGGTGGTCGATCTTCACCAAGCTCGATGCGGTGATTTCGTCGAAGAACAGCCCATAGGGATTGATCAGGAAGTGTCCCGGCTCGCCGGGCACGCGTACCGAGACATGGGTGAACACCAGGTCGTCCCAGCCGAACAGCGCCACCAGCCGGTAGCAGGCGGCCAGGTCGACACGTGTTCGCCATTCCTCGGCGGAGACGCGGTCGCGCATCGACTGACTGGCGGGGAACTGGTGCATCGCTTTGCTCTTTTAGGGGAAAGGGCGCGGAGGGACCGGTTTGTCGCTGTCAACAGCCGCGCGCGGCTGTATCGAGGCGCAGCCACCGACGGATGACCCGGACCTGGGCATTGGAATGCGAGTCGTTCTCAGTCCAGCTTGGCCCCCGACTCCTTGGCGAGTCGCGCCCAGAAGCGGTTGTCCTCGATCAGGAAGGCGCTGAACTCCTCCGGGGACTTCGAAAGCGCCACCTCGGTGCCCTCGCGCGCCAGCGTCGCCTTCGCCTCGGGCCGCTTCAGCACCTCCTGCGCAGCATCGAAAACCTTCCGGACCACCTCGGGCGGGGTGCCTGCTGGCGCGAAGATGCCGTACCAGAACGAGATGCTGTAGTTCGGCAAACCCGACTCGGCCATTCCCGGCAGGTCCGGAACCAGCGGAGAGCGATTGACGCTGGTCACGCCGATGGCGCGCAGCCGGCCGGCCTGCACCATCGGCAGTACCGACGGTGGCGTGCCGAAGGTGAGCTGTGCATCGCCGGCAATCACCGCTTGCACCGCAGGCGCACCGCCCCGGTAGGGAATGTGTGTCATCTCGACCCCCGCGACGCGGCTGAAGTGCACCGCGCCGAGATGCGGCGCCGAACCGTTGCCGGAGGTCGTGTAATTGATGCTGCCGGGCCGCTTCTTCGCCGACGCAACCAGGTCCTGAACCGAGCTCAGGCCGGCGGCGGGGTTGACCGCGATGATGAGCGGGGACGACGTGATCTTGCTGATCGGCAGCAGATCCTTTGCGGTGTAGCCGAGCTTCGGATTCAGGGACGGATTGACCGAAATGCTGCTTGGGCTGGCGATCAGCAAGGTGTAGCCGTCGGCGGGCGCCTTGGCGACGAAATCGGCAGCGAGGCTCGAGCCGGCACCGGCCTTGTTGTCGACGATGACCGATTGGCCGAGTGCCCGGCCGAGCGGATCGCCGATCGCTCGCGCGACGTAGTCGGCTGCACCACCCGGTGCGAAGCCGACGACCAGGCGAATCGGCTTGGAGGGATAGGCCTGCGCCATGGCTTGGCCGGCGCCGCCGAGCAGTGCAAGGGTCGCGGCGATCGAGGCAACCGCCCCCAGAGTGGTGAGCTGCATCAGGGTTCCTCAGGCGTTGGCAGTGATGGCAAGAACGATCTTGCCCAGATGGCGGTCGGCTTCCATGTATTCCTTGGCCGCCTCGAGCTGCTCGAACGGGAACACGCGGTCGACCAAGGGTTGGATACGGCCATCGGCAATGGCCGGCAGCCAGTCGGCGAGGAAGGCCGGTACGCCTGCCGCACGCTGACCGGCGCTGCGCAGCTTGTTCGACACGCCAAACAGCGTCAGTCGCTTCATATGAAGCGCCTGCAGGTCGATCTCGCTCTTCAGCGCGCCGTCGACATAGCCGACCGTGGCCAGTCGCCCTTCGAAAGCCATCGTGCGCACGCATTCGGCGAACACCGAGCCGCCGACGGTGTTGACGACGAGGTCGACGCCATGGCCGCCGGTGGCCTGCATGACGGCATCGTGGAAATCGGGCGCGCGCGTCAGCAGGCCGACATCGAGGCCCAGGCCCTTCAGCCGCTCCAGCTTCTCGGCCGATCCCGAGGTGCCGATGACCTTGGCGCCCATCGCCTTCGCCGCCTGCAGCGAGGCCACCCCGACGCCCGACGAGGCGCCGGCGACGAGCAGCCATTCGCCGGCCTTCAGACGCCCCTGCTGGACCAGCATGTCGTGGACCACCAGGAAGGTCAGCGGCAGTGCGGCGGCCGCCTCGAAGGACAGGCCGTCCGGAATCGGGATGGCCTCGCGCTCGTCCATCAGCGCGTATTCGGAAAAGGCGCCGGCACAACGTCCCATCACCCGGTCACCTGGCTGCAGACCCGTCACGCCGGACCCGAGCGCGGCCACGACGCCCGCGCCTTCGAGGCCCGCGGGCTTGGCTGCGCCGCCCTTGCCCTGCAGCCCGCCCGGAAGGAATTCACCGCGGTTCAGCCCGGCGGCGTGCAGACGGAGCAGCAACTGTCCCGGACCGGGCTCCGGCATCGGAATGTCGGCGAGTTGCAGCACGGTACGTGAGCCTTCGACGCGGGTCGAATACGACTTCATGGGAATCCTACTTTCCAAAAACAGCGAGGCGGCACGTTGGACAGGTGTCGGCAGGCGTCAGCGGCCGACGAATTTCGGCCTGCGCTTTTCCATGAAGGCGCGCCGGCCTTCGGCATAGTCTTCGCTCTCGAAGCAGCCGCGGATCAGCGCCTGGCACTTGGCGGTGTCGAGATCGGGCGACGGCTTGAGGATCTCGCCGACGATCGCCTTGGCCGCACCGAGCGTCAGCGGCGCGTTCTCGCCAATGGCGCCGGTGTACTCGGCCACCAGCGCGTTCAACGACTCGGGCGCACCGACGCGCGAAACCAGCCCGAGCCGGTGCGCCTCGGCGGCGTCGATACGGCGGGCGGTGAAGAACAGGTCCTTGGCGGCGCCGACGCCGATCAGGTCGACCAGGTTCTTCAGTGCCGAATAGCGGTAGCCGAGGCCGAGACGGCCGGCCGGGATCGAGAACGTCGAATCGAGCGAGGCGATCCGGATGTCGCAGCTGATCGCCACATTCACCCCGCCGCCGATGCACCAGCCGCGGATGCAGGCGAGCGTCGGCTTGGCGAAGTCGTAGATGCTCATCAGCGAGGTTTCGGCCAGCGCTTCGTAGTGCTTGACCGCCTCGCGCGCGGCGCGCTGGTCCTCGAACTGGGTGATGTCGGCGCCCGAGACGAAAGCCTTCTCGCCCGCGCCCGAGAAAACCACGAGTCGCACCCGGTCGTCGCTCGCCGCCTGCGCCAGCAATTCGGGAACGGCACCCCACATGTCGACCGACAGCGCGTTGTGGCGCGCCGGGTTGTTGAAGACGATGTGCAGCGCCGCGCCCTCGAGGCGCACCAGGACGCGCTCGGTCGGTGACCGGTACGAATTCATCGGATTGGTTTCGTCCGCCATCAGAAGACTCCGCGCGATTTCATGGCGCCAATGTCGCCGGCCGACAAGCCAAGTTCGCCGAGGACTTCCTCGGTGTGCTCGCCACGCCGTGGCGCGGCGCGAACGATGCGGCTCGGCGTGCGTTCGAGGTTCATCGGCTGGCCGACGTGTCGCTGCGGTCCCAGGCGCTCGGAGACCACCTCCTGCACCATCTGCAGATGGGCGATCTGCGGCTCGTCGAAAACCTCGCTCAGGTCGTTGATGTGGCCGCAGGCGACACCGTCGGCATTGAAGCGCTCGATCCAGTGGTCGCGGTCGTGCAGCGCGAGCCGTTCGTTGATTGCGGCATTCAGCGAATCGCGGTTCACCGACCGGCTCGGCTTGTCGGCATAGCGCGCATCGGTGATCCATTCGGGGGCACCGAGCGTGGTGCAGAAGCGCTCCCAGATCTTCGAGCCGAAGACGGCGATGTTCATGTAGCCGTCACGCGCCTTGTAGACGCCGGTCGGAATGCTCGTCGGATGGTAGTTGCCGGCCTGCTGCGCCACCTCGCCATCGATCAGCCAGCGCGCGGTCTGGAAGTCCATCATGTAGACCATCGACTGCAGCAGCGAGGTATGCAGCCACTGGCCCTTGCCCGAGGATTCGCGCTCGAGCAGCGCGACAAGGATGCCCTGCGCCGCGAAGATCCCGGCGCAAAGGTCGGCGATCGGAATGCCGACGCGAACTGGGCCCTGCCCCGGCAGCCCGGTAACCGACATCAGCCCGCCCATGCCCTGCGCAATCTGGTCGAAACCCGGCCGGGTGGCGAGCGGCCCGCTCTGTCCGAAACCCGAGATGCTGGCGTAGACCAGGCCCGGGTTCTCCACGGCCAGCGTCTCGTAGTCGATTCCGAGGCGACCCTTGACGTCGGGACGGAAGTTCTCCACCACCACGTCGGCGGTGGCGATCAACTGCTTCAGCGTGCGGATGCCATCGGCCTGCTTCAGGTCGAGTGTCACCGAGCGCTTGTTGCGGTGGGTGTACTGGTAGTCGGAGCCGTCCTGGCCACCCAGCGTGTCGTCGCCGCGCATGTGCTCGGGCATCTGCACCTGGATCACGTCGGCCCCCCAGTCGGCGAGCTGCCGACAAGTCGTCGGGCCCGCGCGGACCTGGGTCAGGTCGATGACGCGGAAGCGCGCAAGCGCCGCAGAGGCAGGGATATGGGGCATGGTCGACCTTTGCGCAAGCGCTTTCGAACAGGCAGCGAGTGTCGGCGACGCCGGCTCGGAATGTCAACACTTGTTGATGATCGTAAACACTTACTCCAGCCGAACGATTTCGCCCGTACGATCCCGCGCCATGAAGCCCCGCGACATCGACCACCCACCGCAGACCGAGCGGATGGAGAAAGGCCGCGCGCAGGCCATCGCCGAGCAGCTGCAGCGGCTGATCCACACAGGCGAGGTCATACCCGGCGAGCGGCTCAACGAGGCTGCGCTGGCGCTGCGGATGGGCACCAGTCGCGGCCCGATCCGCGAGGCAATCCGCATCCTCACCGGCATCGGCCTGGTGACGGCAGTGCCGAACCGTGGCGTCTTCGTGCGCCAAATCTCGGTTCGCGAGATGCTCGAGCTCTATGAGCTGCGTGCGCTGCTGTTCGGCTTTGCCGCCGAACGCGCCACCGACCACATCACGGCCGTGCATCGGCGTGAGTTCGAGCAGCTGCTCGGCGAAATGGACGACGCCTGCGAGTGCGGTGACGGCGAGCGCTATTACCAACTCAACCTGCGCTTTCATGCCCAGGTGCTTCAGCTGGCGCAGAACGCCCGCGCGCACCGCAGCTATGACGAGTATGTCAAGGAGCTGCACCTGTTCCGGCGACCGCACTTCGACACCGCCGTCAACATGCGGCGCTCGAATGCCGAGCACCGGCAGATCTACGAAGCCATTGCCTCCGGACCGGAAGCGCTCGCGCGCAACCTGGCCGAGCAGCACGTGCTCGGTGGCCGGCAGCGCTTGTTGGCAACCCTTGAAACTTCGGAAAGCCAACCATGATGCCCAACAATCGTTCCTGGCGCCGCCTGGCGTTTTTCACCGCGGCGGCACTCGCAGCAGCGCCTGCGGTGGCGCAGAGCCCCACCGGCAGCGAGTTCCCATCGCGCACCGTCACCCTGGTGAGCCCCTTCGCTCCCGGTGGCGCAACCGACATCCTCGGCCGGCTGATGGCGCAAAAGCTGGGCGAGATCTGGAAGCAGACCGTCGTCGTCGACAACAAGTCGGGCGCCGGCGGCGTTATCGCGGCGACTGCGGTCGCACGCGCCGCAGCCGACGGCCATACCCTGCTGATCGGAACCGTCGGGCCGATCGAAGTGATGCCGAGCATCATGAAGACCATGCCGTACGACCCGGAGAAGGACCTGACCGGCGTCGCGATGCTCGTGAATGTCGAGAACGTGCTCGTCGTCAATACCAAGCTGCCGGTGACAACGATGTCCGAGCTGATCGCCCATGCGAAAAAGAACCCGGGCAAGCTGCATTTCGGCTCGTCGGGCATTGCCACGACCGGCCATCTGGCGGGTGAACTCTTCAAGCAGCAGGCTGGCATCGATCTGGTTCACGTGCCTTATCGGGGCGGAGCACCGGCCGCACAGGCGCTATTGGCTGGCGAAGTCGAGATCAGCTTCGCCACCGCACCGACGGCGATCACGCATGTGAAGAGCGGCCGGCTTCGTGCGCTTGCCGTCACCGGCGACAAGCCGCTCGAGAACTTGCCTGAGGTCAGGCCGGTTCGCGAGCAGGGTCTGCCCCAATTCGTGCTGCCGTCGTGGTACGGCCTGCTCGCACCCGGCGCCACTTCGCCGGCCATCGTCGCCAAGGTGAACGCCGATGTGGCCAAGGTGCTGGCAATGCCCGACGTCCGGGCGCGGCTGCTCGAACAGGGCTGGACTCCGGTGAGCATGCCGCCAGCGCAAATGAACAAGGAAATCCGCGACGGCATCCGGATGTGGAAGCCGGTTGTCCAGCGTGCGGGCATTCAGCCGGAATGACGCCGGCATCCCTGACGCACTGGCACGCAAGCACATGAACATCGATCTGGAATCGATCAGCGACAAGCTCCGCTACAAGCTGCTGATGAGCAGCGTCGTGCCGCGGCCGATTGCCCTGGTGACAAGCATCGACAGCGACGGCATCGTCAATGCCGCCCCGTACAGCTGCTTCAACATCATGGGCGCGACGCCGGCAACGGTGGTGCTCGGCCTCGATTCGCGCAGCGCCGGCGTGCCGAAGGACACCGCGCGCAACATTCACCTCAATGGCGAGTTCGTCGTCAATCTCGTGTCGGAGGCGATCGTCGAGAAGATGAACCTCTGCTCGGCGCCGCTCCCAGCCGAACTCGACGAACTCGAGTTCGCCGGCCTCACCGCGGCGGCATCGGTCCAGGTGAAGCCGCCGCGGGTGGCCGAGTCGCCGATCAGCCTCGAATGCCGGCGCACCGTGGCACTCGACATCGGCAATGGCCGCACGCTGATCGTCGGCCATGCAGTTCACTTCCATATCCAGGACGCGTTCTACGACGCGGTTCATCAGTACGTGCTGACCGACCGGATCGGCCTGGTGGCACGCATGCACGGCGCCGAGTGGTACGCGCGCTCGACCGACCTCTTCGCACTGCCGAGGCCGGTGCCGAATTCGCATCTCGCTCCGTAGGACGGCGCGTTCGCGCCGCGGCCACTGGCCTTCGGAGAGGCCTTACTTCGCTGCCAGCCCGAGCCGCTCGATCAGCCCCTTGTCCTTGGCGTATTGCTCGCGCGCCCATTTGGCGTACTCGTCGCCGGTGCGATACCAGGCATCCTGGTTCAGCTGGTCGAGCATTTCCTGGTGCTTCGGGTCGTCCATCGCCTTCTTGAAGGCATCGTGGAGGATTTTCGTCACCGCCGGGTCCATGCCCTTCGGCCCCACCAGGCCATAGGGCGAAGTCGAAACGACACCGTAGCCCAGGTCGCGGGCGGTCGGCACGTTCGGCCAACGCTTGGTGCGCTTCTCGCCGAAGGTCACCAGCAGCCGCATCTGCCCGCCGTCGACGAACTTGTCCCAGCCGCTTGCGTCGCTCTGTGCCATGACGTGGCCGCCGAGAAGCGCCTGCTGGAGATCGGCGTTGCCCTTGAACGGCACGTGGTTCAGCTGCACCCCGGCCTTGTCGGCGAGCTCTTCCATCAGCAGGTGCGGCGAGGTACCGATCCCGGTCGAACCGTAGTCGATCTTGCCTGGCGACTTGCGTGCGGCCTCGATGTACTCGTTGAAGGTCTTGAACGGCGAATCCGAACGGACGGTAAAGCCGAAGGTATAGCCCGACACGCCCAGGATATAGGTGAAGTCGGTAAGCGGATTCCACGGCGTCTTCTGCATGTGCGGAATGCGCAGCATGCCCATCGGGAACTGGGCAATGGTGTAGCCGTCCGGCTTGGCGGTCAGCGCCATCGTGCCCGGGCCGAGCGTGCCGCCGGCACCGGGCTTGTTCTCGACGATGACGTTCTGGCCCAGATTCTTTCCGGCCAGTTCGGCCAGCGTGCGCAGATGGCGGTCGGTCGAGCCGCCTGCCGGCCAGGGAACGATCAACGTGATCGGCTTGTTCGGGAACGAGGACGTTTGCGCCTGGGCCAGGCCGAAAGGCGCCAGCAGCGTCGCGCCGGTGGCAGCGAGCAAGATCGAACGGCGCAGGCGCGCAGGCGCGGGGCCGGAATGGATGGGGGTCATGGAAGTCTCCTGGTGTTTTAAGTGTTTTCAGCCGCGGGCGCGGTCGTTCTCTTGCTGCTGCAGCTCTCGCCATTGCACCTTGCCCGACCCGGACTTGGGCAGCGATTCGACGAATTCGACGATCCGTGGGCTCTTGTAGGCCGCCATCTGGGTATGTGCCCAGTCGACGATCTGCTGTTCTGTAACGCGGCCGGCATGCTCGCGGTTGATAACGATCAGCGCCTTCACGGTTTCGCCCCGGCGAGGGTCGCGTGCAGCAATCACGCAGGCCTCCTGCACCGCGGGATGCTTGTACATCATTGCCTCGATCTCGGCCGGCCAGACCTTGAAGCCCGACGCGTTGATCATCCGCTTCAGCCGGTCGACCATGAAGTAATAGCCGTCCTCGTCGATCTGCGCCAGGTCGCCGGTCCGCAGGAACCGCTTGCCGTCGATCTCGACGAAGGCGCTGCGCGTCGCTTCGTCGTTCTTCCAGTAGCCGCGCATCACCTGCGGCGCATGAATGACGATTTCACCGGTTTCGCCGCGCGGCACCTCGGCAAGCGTGTCCGGATCGATGAGTCGCGAGTCGACATCGAATACCGGCACGCCGAGGCACTGCGGCTTGGCCCGCTGGGGCGGATTGATATGCGTCGCCGCGAGGGTTTCGGACATGCCGTAGCCCTCGACGTAGTCGAGCCCCGTCACCGACTTGAGCTTGGCGACGATCGCCTCGGGCATGGCCGCGCCACCGCCACGAATGCCGACCAGGCTCGAGAGATCGTGTTCGCCCAGCCGCGGGTTCGACAGGAAGTCGATCATCATGGTCGAGATCACCTGCCAGACGCTCACCCGGTGGCGCTCGATCAGTGTCGCGGCAGCTTCGCGGTCCCAGCGCGGCAAGACGACGATCGTCGCGCCGAGGTATATCGGCCCGTTCATGCTGCCCGCCATGCCGGTGACATGAAAGAACGGCAGCACCGATAGAAACACCGCATCCTGGGTGCGCATGAACCAGTTCACACCACCGACCAGCGTGCTCATCACGCTGCGGTGGGTGTGCACGCAGCCTTTCGGCTGGCCGGTGGTTCCCGAGGTGTACGGCATCACCGCCATGTCGTCGGGGCCCGCTGCCATCGGTCCGGGACGAACGCCGCGCGCCAGCGCCTCGCTCCAGAGCACCACGCCCGGGCGCTCGATCGGCCGCCGCGGCGCACGCACGAACTCGGGGACCGCAAGGTCGGTCGCCTCGGCCAGGTAGTCGCTGTAGGCGGCCACGATCAGGTGCCTCAGACCGCAGCCTTCGCCTGGCCCGAGCAGCGGCGCCATCTGTTCGTAGAGGTCCTGCGGAACAAAGGCCGTCGTCGCATCGCTGTCGGCAACATAGTGGCGCAGTTCCTCGGTGAGGTTCATCGGATTGACCGGCACCACCACGGCATCGGCACGCAGGATCGCGTAGTACGCCAGGATCCACTGCGGGCTGTTCTGCATGTAGAGCAGGACGCGGTCGCCGCGGCGCACGCCGCATTCCTGTTGCAGGTGGCCGGCAAGGCGCTCGGCCTGATCGTGGAACTCGGCGTAGCGGATTGCGCTGCCGTAGAACAGGATGAACGGCTTGTCGCCGTAGCGCTTTGCCGAGACCTCGACGTTGTAGTAGAGATGCGTGCTCGGCAGCGTCAGGTGTTTCGGCAGGCCGGGTGGCCAATGCGCGTGGTGCAGCGGTGGCGTGTTCTCCATGCGGGGTGCGCCGGGCGCGGCGGCGCTCATGAGCGGTCCGCGGCCGTCAGCTGCTGCGCCATTGCCCACGCCTGCTCGGCCAGCGGCCGCGTGCGCTTGCCCATCTCGGCGGCCCGGCTGCTCGATGCATTGCCCTGCAGCGCCCGCGCCATCACGCCCTGCAGAATGCCGACCAGCCGGAACATGTTGAAGACCAGATAGAAGGTCCATTCAGCCGGCGAGACCGCATCGGCATCGCGTCCGACGCGGCGCAGGTAGGCGGCCAGGTAGCGCGACTCGTCGGGAATGCCGAGCGCGGCGAGGTCCTTGTCGGCCAGGCCGGGCGTCGCGCCCGAGCGTGCCCGCCAGACCATCATGTGGTACGCGAAATCGGCCAGCGGATCGCCAAGGGTCGAAAGCTCCCAGTCGAGCACCGCCAGGATGCGCGGTTCGGTGGGATGGAAGATGACGTTGTCGATGCGGTAGTCGCCGTGGACGATGCGGGTTTCGTCGCTACTCGGCAGGTGCTGCGGCAGCCACTCGATCAGGCAGTCCGCCGCCTCGATGCGCTCGGTTTCCGCAGCCCGGTACTGCTTGGTCCAGCGTGCCACCTGGCGCTCGACGTAATTGCCCGAACGACCGTAGTCGCCGAGCCCGATTGCCACCGGGTCGACGCGGTGCAGCGCGGCGATGACGCGGTTGAGTTCGTCGTAGATCGCGGTGCGTTCGGTCGCCGCCATGCCCGGCAGCGACGGATCCCAGAAGATGCGGCCGTCAACGCAGTCCATCACATAGAAGGCGGTGCCGATAACCGCCGGGTCCTCGCACAGGACATGGGCGCGCGCCACCGGCACATCGGTGGCCGTGAGCGCGCTGATGACGCGAAACTCGCGGTCGATGGCATGCGCCGAAGGCAGCAGGTTGCCGGGCGGCTTGCGCCGCAGGACGAACTTGCGCGCGCCCGCCTGCAGCAGGAAGGTCGGATTCGACTGGCCACCCTTGAATTGCGCCACCTGGACGCTGCCATCGAAGCCGTCGACGCGGCCACGCAGGTACGCGACCAGGCGCTGTTCGTCGAAGGCATGCTGCTCGGCGACCGGGCGGGTGCCGCTGGAGGCGTTCTGGATGTCGTCGGTCACGGGTGCAGTCGTGCGTGGTGTGCGGTCATGGAGGGCTTCGTTCGCAGCAGGCGGGGAGACGTCATGGGGTCGCTCCGCATCGGTGCGCTCACAGGCACGAGGCGCCGCCATCGACGACGATCGCCTGGCCGGTGATGTGCCTCGAAGCCTCGCTGGCCAGGAAGACGACGGCTCCCTTCAGGTCCTCGTCGCCGCCGATGCGCTTCAGCGGCGCCCGGGCAATCACCGTTTCCTGCACCTGGTCGAGCAAGCCGGCCGACATCTTCGAGGGGAAGAAGCCGGGGCAGATGGCGTTGACGTTGATGTTGTAGCGGCCCCATTCGGTCGCCAGCGTGCGGCTGAGGTTGAGTGCCGCTGCCTTCGAGGTGTTGTAGGCAATGGTGTGCACGCCCGGCGCAGTGCCCTTCAACCCGGCCACCGACGCCACGGTGATGATCTTGCCCGAGCGCCGCTCGATCATGCTGCGCTTGCCGACCTCGCGCGAGAGGAAGAACGGCGCGGTGACGTTGAGGTTCATCACCTTGTGCCAGGCCGCGTCCGGGTAGTCCTCGGCCGGCGCACCCCAGGACGCACCGGCGTTGTTGACCAGGATGTCGATGCGACCATGGCGTGTCAGAACCTCGTCGACCAGCGACGGAATGCGCGCGAAATCCTGCAGGTCGTTGACCACGGTCTGCACCGGGTAGCCGAGCGATTCGAGCCGCGCCCGGGCTTCGTCGAGTTCGTCGGCCTTGCGCGCGCTGATCGCCAGCAGGCAGCCCATTTCGCCGAGTGCCTCGGCCATCTGCAGGCCCAGTCCGCGCGAGCCGCCGGTGATCAGTGCCACCCGGCCGTCGAGTTTGAAGAGGTCCCGAACGCTCATCTGTTGTCACCTTCTGCTGTCGACGAGTGCATTGCGCCGGTCGGAGCATCCTAGGCGAGGCCGCACGGTGTGTAAACCGTAGAAACCAGCCGTCGCCGTGGAGCGAAGCCACCGACACCTGCCCAGGCCGGGGTCGGCCGGATTGACGTTGCCGATTGCCGCCGCCCACAATCGCCGGCCCGCAGCAGATTCCCTGCACGCAGCCGGGCACCAACCAGGATGGGGCGATGACAGACAGCCAGGCAATGGTGATCGGCGTCGTTGGCGCCGGTGTGATGGGCATGGGCATTGCGCAGATCGCGGCGCAGGCCGGCGTTAGCGTGCGTGTCTTCGACAGCCGGGCCCGGCGCCGCCGCGGAGGGCTGCAAGAAGCTGGCTGCAACGCTTGCCCAGCTGCAGTCCCGCGGCAAGCTGAGCGCGGCGCAGGTGGAGTCGGCGCTGGCCGGCGTCGAGCCGGTCGACACGCTCGAGGCCCTTGCCGGTTGCAGCGTCGTGATCGAGGCGATCATCGAGGACCTCGGCGCCAAGCAGGCCTTGTTCCGCCAGCTCGAAGCGATCGTCGACGACCGCTGCATCCTCGCGACCAACACCTCGTCGCTCTCGGTGACCCATATCGCGGCCGGACTGGCACGTCCGAATCGGGTCGGCGGCTTCCATTTCTTCAACCCGGTTCCGGTGATGAAGATCGTCGAGGTGATCGACGGCCTGCTCAGCGACGACGACGTCTCGACGACGCTGCTGGCGCTCGGCGAGCGCATGGGCCATGCGGCGGTGCGCGCCAAGGACACGCCGGGCTTCATCGTCAACCATGCGGGGCGGGGTTTCGGCACCGAGGCGCTGCGAATCCTTGCCGAGGGCGTGGCCGAGTTCCACGATGTCGACCGGGTGCTGCGCGAAGTCGCCGGCTTCGTCATCGGCCCGTTCGAGCTGCTCGACATCACCGCGCTCGATGTCTCGCATCCGGTGATGGAGTCGATCTATCGCCAGTACTACGAAGAGCCACGCTACCGGCCGCAGCCGTTGACGCGGCAGATGCTGGCTGCCGGGCTGCTCGGCCGCAAGGTCGGGCGCGGCTTCTACACCTACGAAGGCGGCAAGCGGCAGGCGCTCGCCGAAGCCGCCGCGCCGGCCGCACGGCCGGTTTCCGTCTGGATCGCTCCCGAGGCACCGGCGGCGCTGCACGAGTTGGCGAGCCGACTCGGCACCGAACTCGACCGCGGCGCCGAGCCGGGCGCCGAAAGCCTTTGCATCGTCGCGCCCATCGGCGAGGACGCCACCAGTTGCATCCTGCGCCTCGGTCTCGATCCGCGGCGCACGGTCGCCGTCGAAAGCCTGTTCGACCTGTCGCGCCGCCGGGTGCTGATGACGACGCCTGCAACGGCCGCCGACTGCCGCGACGCGGCCCACGGCTGGCTGGCAAGCGACGGCGTGGCGGTGACGGTGATCCGCGACAGCGCCGGGATGATCGCCCAGCGCGTGGTCGCGACGATCGTCAACATTGCCTGCGACATTGCCCAGCAGCGGATTGCCGCCCCGGCCGACATCGACCGGGCGGTGCGGCTCGGCCTGGCGTATCCCGTGGCCCCGCTGGCCTGGGGCGACCTTCTCGGCCCTTCGAACGTGCTGGCGATCCTCGAACGCATGCACGACTTCTACGGCGACCCGCGCTACCGCCCGAGCCCATGGCTGAAACGGCGCGCCCGGCTCGGCTTGTCGCTGCTTGCCGACGAGGCATGACCTTCCGCGCGCCTGGCCTCGGGCGACCCCGCGACCGGCACGGGCCCTGCCTGCGTGCCCTATCTATCGAACGGAGACTTCCATGAGCACCCCTTCCAGCCGCGCCAAGGCCACCTTCCAGTGGGAAGACCCGCTGTTGCTCGACCAGCAGATCAGCGACGACGAGCGCATGGTCCGTGAATCGGCGCAGGTCTACAGCCAGGAGCGGCTCGCGCCGCGGGTGCTCGAGGCCTTCCGCCACGAGAAGATGGACGTCTCGATCTTCCCCGAGATGGGCGAGCTCGGACTGCTCGGCGTGACGATCCCCGAGGAGTACGGCGGATCGGGCCTGAACTACGTCTGCTACGGCCTGGTGGCGCGCGAAGTCGAGCGCGTCGACTCGGGCTACCGTTCGATGATGAGCGTGCAGAGCTCGCTGGTGATGGTGCCGATCAACGAGTTCGGCACCGAGGCGCAGAAGCAGAAATACCTGCCGAAGCTGTCGAAGGGCGAGTGGATCGGCTGCTTCGGCCTGACCGAGCCGAACCACGGCTCGGACCCGGGCAGCATGATCACCCGGGCACGCAAGGTTGCCGGCGGCTACAGCCTGAGCGGCGCCAAGATGTGGATCACCAACAGCCCGGTGGCCGACGTGTTCGTCGTCTGGGCCAAGGACGACGAGGGTGCGATCCGCGGCTTCGTGCTGGAAAAGGGCTGGAAGGGCCTCAGCGCACCCGCGGTCCATGGCAAGGTCGGACTGCGCGCCTCGCTCACCGGCGAGATCGTCATGGACGAGGTGTTCTGCCCCGAGGAGAACGCATTCCCCGAGGTGCGCGGCCTGAAGGGCCCGTTCACCTGTCTGAACAGTGCACGCTACGGCATCGCCTGGGGCGCGCTGGGTGCCGCCGAGGACTGCTGGCATCGGGCGCGCCAGTACACGCTCGATCGCAAGCAGTTCGGCAAGCCGCTGGCGGCGAACCAGTTGGTCCAGAAGAAGCTGGCCGACATGCAGACCGAGATCACGCTCGGCCTGCAGGCCTGCCTGCGGCTCGGCCGGATGAAGGACGAGGGCATCGCCGCGCCCGAGATCACCTCGATCCTGAAGCGCAATTCGTGCGGCAAGGCGCTCGACATCGCCCGGATGGCGCGCGACATGCTCGGCGGCAATGGCATCTCCGACGAGTTCGGCGTCGCCCGGCACCTTGTCAATCTCGAGGTGGTCAACACCTACGAAGGCACGCACGATGTGCACGCGCTGATCCTCGGGCGGGCAATGACCGGTATCGCGGCGTTCTGATCGAGCTTTCGAGCTTCAGGCAGCGCTAATCCAGGCGGAAACGCGCTCCAAAGCCAACTTTCTCACAGACGATGCACAAGTCGGGATGCTGTCCGGTGGACTTCACCATCCTGGGCGGTTAGATTCTGTCTTAGCGGTCTGCACCTTGCAGACGCCTTCCCAACCTCTCAGGAGAAATACCATGCGCGTTCTGACCCTCGAAGAACTTCAGCAAGTCGCCGGTGGATGCGATTCGAAACCGCCGAAGGTGAAAGCCTCCAAGAGCTGCGGCTGCAAAGGCAGTTCCAAGGGCAGCAAGGCGACCAAGGCTTCGAAAGCTTCGAAGGCAACCAAGGTCAAGGCCACCAAGGGCTGCATGCTTCTCTGAGTCTCTGAACGCCGGCGCCCGCCGGCGGCCAAGGGGAGTGCCAGACGGTGCTCCCCTTTTTTACATGGGAATGCGCAAGGTCTCGACGGTGAAGCTCACCTGAATCTGCTGACGGGTCCGCTTCCGTGTGAGCACGGTGCTTAGCGTCGGATCGAAAAAATCCCCGAACAATGGCGGCCGCGGCGCGCTAAACCAGCTCGCGTAGTCGTCGATCAGTGCCGACTCTCCGGCAAACGCCAGTTCCTCGGCATGCAGCACCGCCTGGATCACGCACGGCAGGTGCGTGATTCCGAGCGAGCGCAAGGCGTAGGCCCGGTGATAACCGTTGTTCAGCACCAGGCGGTTGGCCCAGCGCACCACGTTCAGGTAGCTGGACCCGAATCCGACGGTAAGTCCGACCCCGGCAACAACAGGGCTGTCCGACGCCACCGCCTGAAGGGCCCCCGCCTCCAGGAGCTTTGGACTGTGCGCCCGGAAGTCGTCTGCAGCAGCCTGGAATATGAATTTGCCACCGCTGGTCGACACCTGAACCTCCGGCGAAACATGTTCGAGCGGCAGACACAGCTTGAAGATGGCTTCGTCGGTCGGCATTGAACCGAGCGACGCCGTCAGTCGTGCCGCATGGTCGCGTGACACACGGTGCTGGTAGGCAATCAGCCGGTCGACCTCGACCATGCCGAAGGCGATCGGCGATTCACTGAAGGTGCGCTGGAAGCGCAGGTCGGCAATGAGGCGGTCCCGCAATGGCAATACTGCCGCAGGCAGTTCGCCTATCGCCAGCCCGTCGGCAATGCCCAGCTCGGCAACCGCGAGCGCCTCGCGCCGCGCGGCAGCGCGCCGCCAGTGCTCGATGGCGACATCCTTTGGCGCCGGATCGCGGGCACGCTCGGAACGGTGCACGAAGTCGGCAAGCGTCGGGACGCCGAGCAAATAGACATCTTCGACCCATTGCGGCTCGCCCTGCGCTGCGACCAAACGCGTTCTCCTGTGCACTGGCGCAGTGCGCCAGGCAGACGATGGTCGCTCAGGCTGCGCCGAATCGTGCCGATACTAGTCCAGCCATGAAGACGAGCCGATGCAGCTGACCCCGAACCTCATCGACTCCCGGTCGAGCGCTGCCTGCTACTGCCCATGAATCGAGGCAGCGTCGAGCGAAATCAGCAGGTCGTTCCGACAAGCGGCGATGCCGGCTTGGTCGACCGGGCCGCGGTCGCGCTTGCGGCTGAGCTGCCGCCGGCCAGCGAGCTGACAGAGTCGCCGGTACGCAGCCCCGCGACCTCGCAGCAAGCGCTTTTCCGTGCCGAGGCCATCGAGGCGCGACGCGTGCAATGGCTCGGCAGCGTCCTGCTGGTGCCACGGCCGTCGCACACGCTGTTTGCGGTTCTGGCAGTGGTTGCGGTGGCGTGCGTGCTGGCGTTGCTGACCTTCGGCGAGTTCACCCGCAAGGCACGGGTCAATGGCTGGCTGGTGCCGCAACAAGGCCTCGTTCGGGTGTTCGCGCCACAGGCCGGTGTCATCAGCGAGCTGAAAGTCAAGGAAGGTAGCCGCGTCCGCCAAGGCGATCCGCTGGCGGTGCTGTCGGCCGAACGGCAGAGCGCCATGGTCGGCGCGACCGAGGCCGAGATTTCCCGCCTGCTGGCGTCGCGGCGCGGCAGCCTCGAGCGAGAACTCACGCAGCAGCAGCAGCTCTTTGCGCAACAGCGCTCCGGTCTCGAACTCCGGATCAAGGCAATCCGCGACGAGATTGCCCAGTTCGACAGCGAGATTGCCGTGCAGTCGGCACGGCGCGACCTCGCCGCTGGCTCAGCGGATCGCCTGAGAGAACTCGGCCGCCAGGGTTTTGCCTCGAAGATGCAGGTCCAGCAGCAGGAGGAGGCCGAACTCGACCAGCGCGGCAGATTGCGCTCGCTGCAGCGCACACGCTCCGAGCGCCGCCGCGAACTTTCCGCGTTGCAGGCCGAGTACAACGACCTCCCGTTCAAGGCCAAGGCGCAGGCGGCCGCTCTCGAACGCAACATTTCGGAGCTCGGCCAAGAATCTGCAGCATCTGAAGCACGACGCACGCTGGTGCTCACCGCACCGCAAAGCGGCACGGTCACCGGCCTTCAGACAGGCCTCGGCGGCAACGCGGCCACGAACACGCCGCTGCTCAGCATCGTTCCCGAAGGATCGGTGCTGCAGGCGCATCTGTTCGCGCCCAGCCGATCGATCGGCTTCATTCGCCCGGGCCAGGAGGTGCTGCTGCGCTACCAGGCCTTCCCGTACCAGAAGTTCGGGCATCAGCGCGGCCGAATCGAATCGGTGTCGAGCTCGGCGATGACGCCGAGCGACCTGCCGGTGCAGCAGGCCGGGCTGACCAGCCTGGTCGGCAGCGGGGAGCCGGTGTACCAGATCATCGTCACGCTGGACCAGCAGCAAATCACCGCCTACGGTGAGGCGCGACCCCTGCAGCCGGGCATGCAGGTCGAGTCCGACGTGCTGCTCGAAAGACGCAAGCTTTATGAGTGGCTGCTCGAGCCGCTGTACACGTTGACCGGGAAATTCTGAGATGGATGTTCTCGGCAAGATCAACTTCGGATTCGGGCAGCGACTGCCCGTGGTGCTGCAGACAGAGGCGGCCGAGTGTGGCCTTGCCTGCCTGGCGATGGTGAGCGGCTTCCACGGCGGCAGCGCCGACCTCGCCGACCTGCGGCGTGCCTACGGTGTTTCGATCAAGGGCGTTCGCCTGTCCGATCTCACCCGGGTGGCCGACCGGCTGGGTTTTGCCAGCCGGCCGCTGCGGCTCGACCTCGACGAGCTGCATCAGCTGCAGCTGCCGTGCATCCTGCACTGGGACTTCAACCATTTCGTGGTGCTTCGGGAAGTGCGTGGCGGCGACGCGGTGATTCACGATCCGACCCTCGGGCAAAGGCGGATTCCACTGAAGACGGTGTCCGAGCATTTCTCGGGTGTTGCTCTGGAACTCACACCGACGCAGAACTTCACGCCGCGCGCGACGCCGGCGCGGGTGCCGTTGCTGTCGGTGACAGGGCGGATCGTCGGTTTGCGCCGTGCAATGGGTCAGCTGTTCGCGCTGGCCCTTGCGCTGGAGTTGTTCTTCCTGCTGCAGCCTTTCTTCATGCAGTTGGTGGTCGACAACGTGCTGGTCAGCGCCGATCGCGACCTGCTCGTGACGCTCGCGCTCGCCTTTGCTTTCCTGACGGTGATGCAGGTGGCGTTTACCGCCATGCGCGGTTGGATGCTGATGGTGCTTTCGGCCTCGCTGAACCTGCAGGGCCGCAGCAGCCTGTTCACGCATCTGCAGAAGCTGCCCGCGGCCTTTTTCGAGTCGCGCCATCTCGGCGACATCGTGTCGCGCTTCGGTTCGATGGAGACGATCCAGCATGCACTGACCACCGAGCTCGTCGAAGCGCTGCTCGACGGGCTGTTCGCGGCGCTGACGCTGGTGATCATGTTCATGCTCAGCCCGACACTCACCTGGATCGTGCTGCTGGCAGCGCTTCTCTACGGCGTGATCCGCTGGTCGCTGTACGCACCGCTGCGCGAGGCCTCGATGGAAACCATCGTCTGGGCGGCACGCAGCGAATCGCACTTCCTGGAGAGCGTTCGCGCCATCAAGACGATCAAGCTGATGGTCGGGCAGGACACGCGTCGCGCCCAGTGGCTGAACCTGCTGGTTGAGACCATCAACCGGGACGTCACGACGCAGAAGCTGAGGCTCCTGTTCCGGGTCTGCAACGGGTTGCTCGGCGGACTGCTCTCGATCGCGATCGTCTGGCTCGGCGCGCTGCTCGTTCTCGGCAACGTGTTTTCAGTCGGGATGCTGCTGGCCTTCGTGGCCTACAAGAGCCAGTTCATGTCGCGCATCAGCGAACTGATCGACAAGGGCGTCGACCTGCGCATGCTTCGGCTGCACAGCGAGCGTCTGGCCGATATCGTCCTGACCGCGCCCGAGGAAACCATGGCACAGCGCAGTGCGAGCGAGATCGAGCCGTCGATCGAGGTTCGCAACCTGCGCTTCCGCTATGGCGAGAATGACCCGTGGGTGCTCGATGGCATCGACCTGCAGATTCGCGCGGGTGAGTCGGTGGCGATCGTCGGTCCCTCCGGATGCGGCAAGACGACGCTGCTGAAGATGCTTTCCAGCCTCGTCAAGCCGACCTCCGGTGACGTGTTGATCGGTGGCGAACCGCTCGCCCACATCGGCCTCGATGCCTACCGCGGCGTGATCGGCGTCGTGATGCAGGACGACCAGTTGCTTGCCGGCTCGATTGCCGACAACATCAGCTTCTTCGCCGCGCGTCCGGATCGTGAGCTGATCGAGCGCTGCGCGCGCATCGCATCGATCCACGACGACATCCAGGCGATGGCAATGGGCTACGAATCGCTGATCGGCGACATGGGATCGTCGGTCTCGGGTGGGCAGAAGCAGCGGATCCTGATCGCCCGCGCGCTTTATCGGCAGCCCAAGCTCCTGCTGCTCGACGAGGCGACGAGCCACCTGGATGTAGCGCTCGAGCGCGCGGTGAATCAGGCGATCCGGCAGACCCAGATGACGCGCGTCTTTGTTGCCCATCGACCGGAGACCATCCGGTCGGCGCGTCGAGTCATCACGATGGCAGGCGGCCGCATCGTCAGCGACGTGCTGGCGGATGGCGGTCCCGAGGACGCGGCCTCGCAAATCGTCCGCGTGGAGGAAAAGGTCCTCCCGTGGGCGCCTGCCCCGACGATGACGAGCCCGACCGGCCGCAGCGCGCTCAGGGACGATGAAGATCATGGCCAGCGACGATCTCCGGCTGCAGGGCTCTGGCGCCCCGTTCCTGCTGATCACCTGCGAGCACGGCGGCCGTCGCGTGCCCACCGCCTACCAGGCGTTGTTCGCACCGCACACCGCCTTGCTGCGTACGCACCGCGGCTGGGACATCGGCGCGCTGCGCGTCGCCCGCATCCTTGCCGCCGAGCTTGCTGCACCGCTGATCGCCGCCACGGTGACCCGGCTGCTGGTCGATCTCAACCGTTCGCTGCGCAATCCGACACTGCATTCCGAGGTGACGAACGACCTGCCCGCCGACGAGCGCGCCCGGATCCTGGAGGCGCATTACCGCCCGCACTGGGAGCGCGTCAGCCAAACGGTTGCTGCCGCCGTCCAGCGCGGCCAGCCGACGGTGCACATCGCATCGCACAGCTTCACGCCGGTGCTCGGTGCGCAGGTGCGAACGGCCGACATCGGTCTGCTCTACGACCCGAAACGTGCTGCCGAGGCCGCGCTGGCCGGTCGCTGGCTGGCGCAGCTGAAGCTGCTGCGGCCTGACCTGCGGCTGCGTCGCAACTATCCCTATCTGGGTGATTCCGACGGCCTGGCGCGAAGCCTGCGCCGCCGGCACGCCGAGTCGGCCTATGTCGGCATCGAACTCGAGGTGAACCAGGCGCTGCTGCAACAGCGCGGTGCCGCCGCCGATCAGCTGGCGCTCGACCTGGCCCGATCATTGCATCAGGCTCTGCAAGAATAGCGACGGGAGCGGCTGACGTCTGGGGCGCTGGGCACTCCCGTGCAAAGGAGAGAAATGAAGATCCGCGTCGGCTTCGAAATCAAGCATCAGTTCGGTCAACCGACACCGATGATCGTGATGCTGCGCATCCACGATGACCTTGCACCCAACCTGATCGAGGTGGACCACCTCGTCACCGACCCGCCCGTCGAGATCACCTACTACCGCGACCAGTTCGGCAACCAGTGCGGTCGGCTCGTCGCACCGCCCGGCGAGCTGACGATCCGCACCAGCGCGCTGGTCGAAGACAGCGGCGAACCCGATCTCGTCGCCCCCGACGCCCGGCAGCACCCGGTGGACGAACTACCCCCCGAAACGCTGGTCTATCTGCTCGGCAGCCGCTACTGCGAGACCGACCTGCTGTCGAACACCGCGTGGCAGCTGTTCGGGCCGATCGCACCGGGCTGGGCACGGCTGCAGGCGATCAACGAGTTCGTCCATCGGCACATCGCCTTCGGCTATCAATACGGCCGCCCGACCAAAACCGCCATGGACGCCTACCGGGAGGGCAACGGCGTCTGCCGGGACTACGCGCATCTCGGCGTCGCGCTGTGTCGGGCGATGAACATACCGGCACGCTATTGCACCGGCTACCTTGGCGACATCGGGGTCACGCCGCTGCCGGCGCCGATGGATTTCGCCGGCTGGTTCGAGGCCTACCTCGGTGACCGCTGGTACACCTGCGATCCACGCAACCGCATTCCGCGGATCGGCCGCGTGCTGATGGCGCGAGGCCGGGATGCCACCGACGTGGCGCTGACCAACACGTTCGGCGCGAACCTGCTGACCGGGTTCAAGGTCATCACCGACGAGGTTCGCTGACCCCGCCGCTTGGCGGCGGGTCGGCAGCTGCCGGTCAGCTGCCCTTGCTGGCAGCTCCGCGCGAGCGCGGGCCCGACGCCGCCGGTGCAGCGCTTTCGCCGCTGGTTTCGGCTGGCGCATCCGGGCTTTCTGCCTTGGGTTGCTGCAGCGCTTCGGACATGCCGATCAGGATGCCGCTCACCAGAGTCGAGTAGCTGTTCATCATGACCTCGGCGGTCCGCATCGCGGTCGCCCGGTTGGCGCGCAGTGCAGCCTGGGTCTGCGAGGTCAGTTTCTCGACGGCCTGGCTGGCCTGTGCGCCGGTCTGGGTGCCATTCAGCTTCATGGCGGTCAGGACACTTTCCCAGGGACCTTGCAGCGGTGCACCCCCCGTCTGGGCAGCCTTGCGAACGGTCGAGAAGAACATCTCCTCCATCTTCTCGAGGTTGCCGACCGCCTCCTTGAGGGGGCCTTCCTGCAGGTTGACGCCGCGGTCGACGAACTGCTGCAGCGCCTTGCGGTTGGCTTCGACCGCCTTGAGCAGTGCGCCGTCCATTCCCGCGAGCGCCTTGCTCAGCAACGCTTCGACGTCGAGCCCCGGCGCATTGTTCTTCGCCAGACCGGCCGACGCCGCCTGGGTGATCGTCTTCAGGACACCGCGGATGTTCTGCAGCGTCATCTCGCGGCCCTGCAGGGCGCGCAAGGTCGCGTCGCCGACCGCCTTGCGCAACACGTCGCCCTGTTTGGCGCTGGCTTCGGCGAACTGGGTCACCAGGGCTTCGGTATCGATGCCAGTCTTCATCATGTTTCTCCTGTGCAAGTCGTTCAGCGTCATTCTCCGCACAGGCGCCGCAGCGCCTGTCGCGGGCCTTACTGCATGTGCTGGCCGCCGTTGATGGCGATATTGGCGCCGGTCACGAACGCCGCTTCTTCGGAAGCCAGATAGACGATCAAGCCGCCGATTTCGTCCGGCTTGCCGAGACGGCCGATCGGAATCTGCGGAATGATCTTCGAGTTGAGCACATCCGCCGGAATCGCCGTCACCATCTTGGTGCCGATGTAGCCCGGCGAGATGGTGTTGACCGTGACGTTTTTGCGGGCAACTTCCAGCGCGAGCGCCTTGGTGAAGCCGTGAACGCCGGCCTTGGCAGCGGAGTAGTTGACCTGCCCGAAAGCGCCCTTCGAGCCGTTGACCGAAGACACGTTGATGATGCGGCCCCAGGCACGCTCGACCATCCCATCGGCAACCTGCTTGGTCATGTTGAACAGGCTGTCCAGGTTGGTGCGCATAACGGCATCCCAGGCGGCCTTGTCCATCTTCTTGAAGGTCATGTCGCGCGTGATGCCGGCGTTGTTGACCAGGATGTCGACCTCCCCCACCGAACTGCGCACCTGCGACACGGCCTGCGCGCACGAATCGAAATCGGTCACGTCGCAGGGCACCGCAGCGATGTCGTAGCCCTTGCTCTTCATGTCGGCGGTCCATTCGCCGTGCGTCTTGTTCCCGGGTGAATAGGTCGCCACCACGCGATAGCCCTTGTCGGCCATCTTGACGCAGATCGTTTCACCCAGGCCACCCATGCCGCCCGTCACCAACACCACACGTTGCTCTGTCATTGCTCATCTCCCTTTGACGAAAAACCCGGATGCGATCGATTGCCCACCGCACCCGCCCCTGCCGTTCAGACGGCCTTCTCTTTCACATAGCGCCCTGGTGCCGGCTCGATCGGCTGGTACTTCGGATGGTTCATGTCCGGCGGCGCCACCTGCGGCCCGCCGTACTGGCGAAGCCATTCGGCCCAGGCCGGCCACCAGCTGCCAGCGACGCTGGTCGCACCATCGAGCCACGCTTCGGACTCGACGTCGGTGTCGCCGCCGGTCCAGTAATTGCGTTTCTTCTTCGCCGGCGGGTTGATCACGCCCGCGATGTGTCCGCTGGCGCCGAGCACGAAGGTGGTCTTGCCGCCGAGGACGCGTTGGCTTTCGTAGGCCGTCTGCCACGGAACGATGTGGTCCTCGCGCGAGGCGTACACGAAGGCCGGGGTATCGATCACCTTGAGGTCGATCGGGACGCCGCACTGCGTCGTCCCGCCTGGCTTGCGCAGGTTGTTTTCGAGGTAGGTGTTGCGCAGGTACCAGCAGTACATCGGCCCCGGCAGGTTGGTGGCGTCCGAGTTCCAGTACAGCAGGTCGAAGGCCGGTGGCGCCTTGCCCTTCAGATAGCTGTTCACGACGTACGGCCAGATGAGATCGTTGGCGCGCAACGCCGCGAAGGTCAACGCCAGGTCCGATCCCTTCAGGACGCCGCCCTTGCCGATCGTCGCCTCGCGCGATGCCACGGACTGCTCGGTCACGAGCATCCCCAGCTCGCCGGTATCGGTGTAGTCGAGCATGGTCGTCAGCAGGGTCAGGCTGGCAAGCCGATCCTTGCCCTGCGTCTTCTCGACCGCATGGGCGCACGACAGCAAGGCGCCACCGAGGCAGAACCCCAGGGCATTCGCCTTGTCGGCCCCGGAGACCTCGAGCGCCACGTCGAGCGCCTGCATGACACCCTGCTGCAGGTAGTCGTCCCAACCCAGCTGCGCCGTCTCCGGCTTGGCGCTGTGCCAGGAGATGAGAAACACGGTATTGCCCTGTTCGAGCGCATAACGCACCAGCGAATTCTCGGGCTGCAGATCGAGGATGTAGTACTTGTTGATACACGGCGGCACCACCAGCAGCGGCCGCTGGTGCACCTTGGGCGTCAGCGGCGTGTACCGGATCAGCTGCATCAGCGGGTTCTCGTAGACCACCACACCCTGGGTGGTGCCCACGTTGCGGCCCAGCTCGAACGCCGACTCGTCGGTCATCGAAATGCGTCCCTTGAGCAAATCCTGGAACAGCAGTCCCATGCCGTCGACCAGGCTCTTGCCGCCGGTCTCGACGACCAGCTGCATGGCTTCCGGATTGCTCGTCAGAAAGTTGGCCGGGCTGAGCGCGTCGGTCATGTGGCGCAACGCAAAGGACCACTGACCCTTGCCTTTCTCGTCGAGCGGCAGCGCCTCGACCGCCTGGTGCAGCATGTTCGAGTAGGCCAGGTAGCTCCTCGACACCATGTCGAAGCGCGGATCGGCCTTCCACTGCTCGGCGGCAAAGCGCTTGTCCTCGACCGGCTCGCCAGCGCCCGGCAGGGCGCTTTGCCAAAGGGCGGTAATCTGCTTCAGGTAGCTCTGCTGGAACTCGGTGACGTTGCGCGCAAAGTCGGCCCAAGGCGCGGTGATGGCATTCAGCGCGGGGTTCGCAGCGGCACTGCCTGCCCCGGCCTCGCCTTCGCCGGCCTGCGTGGCAGCGGCAAACAGCTGGTTCAGCTCGGGTGGCATCGTGAACCACTTCGGCGGCCAGGTGATCAGATCGTTTTCAGTCGTCGTCATTCGGAAACCTTTCGGAAGTAGCCGGGAGCGCAGATGCCGGGCCGTGTCAATGCAACTTGACGTGCGGTTCGGTGCGGCGGGTGATCAGGCGGGCCAGCGTGTCCAGCGCCACCTTGGGGAATCCGTGCAGCGCCAGCTCATGCATCTTGTAGAGCGAGAGATACATCATGCGGGCGAAATAGCCTTCGATCATCAGGTTGCCGCCGACCAGCCCGCCCATCATGTTGCCGACGGTGCTGAATTCCCCCAGCGAGACCAGCGAGCCGAAGTCACGGTAACGGAAAGGCTTCAGCGTTTCGCCGGCAAGCAGCCGCTTGAACTGGCCCACCATGTGCGACGCCTGCTGATGCGCCGCCTGGGCGCGCGGCGGTACCCAGCCACCGACCTCCGGCCAGGCACACGCAGCACAGTCGCCAATGGCGTAAATGTCGTCGTCGAGCGTGGTCTGCAGCGTCGGGCGCACGACGAGCTGGTTGATGCGGTTGGTTTCGAGGCCGTCGAGCCGGCTGAGGAACTCGGGCGCCTTGACACCCGCCGCCCAGACCACCAACGCTGCACCGATGGTGCGACCGTCGGCCAGACGGACCCCCCATCCAGGATTTCCGAGACCCGTGCCGAGGTGTGCACATGCACACCCAGCCGCGTCAGCAGGTCGTGCGTGGCCTTGGAAAGCCGCTCCGGAAGTGCTGGCAGCACCCGGTCGGCAGCTTCGATCAGGTTGAGGCGGATGTCCCGGTCGGGGTCGATGCGGTCGAGCCCGAAGGCGACCACCTCGCGGGTGGTGCGGTGCAACTCGGCGGCGAGCTCCACCCCGGTGGCACCCGCGCCGATGATCGCCACATGCAGTTGCTCGGGCTCGATAAGGCCGGTCTGCGCATGCGCCCGGATGCAGGCATTGACCAGCCGGTGGTTGAAGCGCTCGGCGTCGGCCGGTGTCTCGAGCTTCATGGCAAATTCGGACACGCCGGGCGTGCCGAAATCGTTGCTCTGGCTGCCGACCGATATCACCAGCGTGTCGTAGCGGAAGCTGCGCGCCGGCGTGACCTCGCGCCCTTCCGCATCGACGAAGGCGGCAACGCTCACCTCCTTGCGACGGCGATCGATCGATGTCATTTCGCCGATGCGATACGAAAAATGGTGCCAGTGCGCCTGCGCCAGGTAATCGACCGAGTGGACATTCATGTCCATGCTGCCCGCGGCGATCTCGTGCAGCTTCGGCTTCCAGATGTGCGTGCGCGTGCGGTCGATCAGGGTGATCGCCGCGCGCTTGCGCTTGCCGAGCCGGTTGCCCAGCATCGTCGCGAGTTCGAGGCCGGCGGCACCGCCGCCGACGACAACGATCTGGTGGAGCGCTCCACGCTCGGCAGCCACAACGGCCGGGCGTGCGGAAAGGGTTGTCGGGTCGGCGCTCAGGATCATCCCTCCGGCTGATGCGACTTATTCAGCGCGGGAAAAATCCGACCGCTGCGAAGCCGCGTCGACGCTTGCAATCGCCGTCATGTTGACGATGCGGCGCACGGTGGCCGTCGGCGTCAGCACATGCACCGTGTTGGCCATGCCGAGGAGGATCGGGCCGACCGTGACGCCGTGGCCGGCCGCGCTCTTGAGCATGTTGAAGCCGATGTTGGCAGCGTCGAGCGTCGGCATGATGAGCAGGTTCGGATCGCCCTTCAGGCGTGAGCTCGGGAACACCTGCTGCAGGATTTCCTTCGACAGCGCCGCGTCGCCCTGCATTTCGCCCTCGACCTCGAGCCCCGGAGCACTCTGGTTGATCAGCAGCAGCGCCTGTCGCATCTTGCGCGACGACGCGGTGTCGCCTGTGCCGAAACTGCTGTGCGAAAGCAGCGCCACGCGCGGCGTCAGGCCGAAACGCCGCACTTCCTCGGCCGCAAGCAGCGTCATGTCGGCAAGCTGCTCGGCCGTCGGATCCGGCGTGACATAGGTATCGCAGATAAAGACGGTGCGCTCCGGCAGCATCAGCAGGTTCATTGCCGCAAGCGTCTGCACACCCGGGCGCCGGCCGATGATGCGCTCGACCTGCTGCAGATGGTTGCCGTAAGCGCCGCTGGTGCCACAAAGGAGCGCATCGGCCCGGCCGCGCCTCACCAGCATCGCACCGATCACGGTGGTGTTGCTGCGCAGCAGCGAGCGCGCCTCGTTGCGCGACACGCCGTTGCGCTCGGTCAGCCCGAGATAGAGGTCGGCATCGTCGCCGTAGTCGGGGTTGTCGAGCGGATCGACCAGTTCGCAATCGGTCCCCGGCCGCAGGCGAAGGCCCAGCGAGCGGATCTTGCCCTCGATGACTTCGCGGCGGCCGACCAGGACCGGTTTGGCCAGCCGTTCGTCGACAGCCACCTGCACCGCACGCAGCACCCGGTCGTCTTCGCCTTCGGCATAGACCACCCGCTTGGGATCCTTCGCCGCGGCGGCAAAGACCGGCTGCATGATCATCCCGGTGTGGAAGACGAACTGCGTCAACTGGGCCTGGTACGCAGCCAGGTCGTCGATCGGCATCGTGGCAACGCCGCTGTCCATGGCCGCCTTCGCCACCGCCGGCGCGATCTTGATGATCAACCGCGGATCGAAGGCCCGCGGGATCAGCGACTCGGGCCCGAAACTCACCTCCTGTTCGCCGTAAGCCGCGGCGGCAATGTCCGATTGCTCGGCCTGTGCCAGCTCGGCGATGGCGTGCACCGTTGCCAGCTTCATTTCCTCGTTGATCGTCGTCGCGCCAACGTCGAGCGCGCCGCGGAAGATGAAGGGGAAGCACAACGAGTTGTTCACCTGGTTCGGATAGTCCGAACGGCCGGTGCAGCAGATCGCGTCGGGGCGCACCTGCTTGGCCAGCTCGGGGCGAATCTCAGGCTCCGGGTTCGACAGCGCAAGGATGAGCGGCTGGCCCGCCATCGTCTTGACCATCTCGGGCGTGAGCACACCGGCCGTCGACAGGCCGAGGAAGATATCGGCGCCCTCGACGATGTCCTGCAGCGTTCGCGACGAGGTCTCCGACGCGTAGCGCGCCTTGTCCGGGTCGACCTCGCCGAGCCGGCCGGTATGGACCACGCCCTTGCTGTCGCAGATCTGGATGTTCTCGACCGGCATGCCGAGCTTGACCAGAAGGTCGAGGCAGGCAATGGCCGCGGCCCCAGCGCCCGAGCCGGCGAGGCGCACCTTGCCGATGTCCTTGCCGACGACCTTCAGGCCGTTCAACACGGCCGCGGCGACGATGATCGCCGTGCCATGCTGGTCGTCGTGGAAGACCGGAATCTTCATCCGCTCGCGCAACTTGCGCTCGATGTAGAAGCACTCGGGCGCCTTGATGTCCTCGAGGTTGATGCCGCCGAAGGTCGGCTCCAGGCTGGCGATGATCTGCACCAGCTTCTCGGGGTCGGTCTCGTCGATCTCGATATCGAAAACGTCGATGCCGGCGAACTTCTTGAACAGGCAGCCCTTGCCTTCCATCACCGGCTTGCCGGCAAGCGGGCCGATGTTGCCCAGGCCGAGCACGGCCGTGCCGTTGGTGATCACCGCCACCAGATTGCCGCGCGACGTCATGTGGCGGGCTTCGGCCGGGTTCTGGACGATCAACTCGCAAGCTGCAGCCACCCCCGGCGAGTAGGCCAGCGACAGGTCGCGCTGGTTGGTCAGGCCCTTGGTCGGCGTGACCGAGATCTTGCCCGGGGGGTACTGGCGGTGGTATTCCAGTGCGGCTTCGCGCAGTTGCTCATCCATGCATGTCTCCTCTGTTCGTTATGTGGCGATCTGCGGCCCGCGACCGCCCGCCATTCTTCTCAATATCGACCCGACCGCTCTAGGCGTTTGCGAGCATCCCGGCCGGCCCCAAAACCGACGCGGCGACGGGCGGCAATCCAGATTCCTGCCCTTGCCCGAGCGGACCCCAAGAGTCACCGGTCGCGGGTCTTTCGGCTCCGGATGCTAATCGCCCCGATCACCCAACCGCGCCCCTGTGCGCTAGAGTCTTTGCAGGCGCCCGGCGCGCAGCGCGGCTGCGACACCCGGGTGCGGAGGCCTCCCATGCTGGTCGTTTGCGCATTCTGTCTTGCCTCCAACCGGGTTCCTGACGAAAGAGCCACCGAGAACCCGGTTTGTGGCCGCTGTGCGAAGGCGCTCCTCGACGGGCGTCCGGTCGAATTGAGCGACGGCAACTTCGACGCGCTGGTCACCCGAAGCGAGCCGCCGGTGCTGGTGGATTTCTGGGCGCCGTGGTGCGGACCCTGCCGCCAGATGGCGCCGCATTTTGAACGCGCTGCCGGCCGGCTGCAAGGCCGGGTGCGGTTCGCGAAGGTCGACAGCGACGAGCAACCGGCCCTTTCGGCGCGCTTCGCGATCCGCAGCATCCCCACCCTCGTCCTGCTGCGTGGCGGTCGCGAGATCGGCCGGCAGGCCGGCGCACGGACCGAGCCGCAGATCGTTGCCTGGGTCGAAACCGCCGTCCAAGCTGCTGGCGCCCCGCGCCCTTAGGAGCCCGACAGGCTCCTAGGCCGCCGGCGCCTTGGACGGCAGCGGCAGCTCGGCTTGCTCGGTACGCGCCGGCACGTCGGCACGCGGCGCTTCCTTGTGGCCCAGGCGCGAGCCGAAGGCATGCGCATAGACCCAGGTGAACTCGGCACCGAGCAGGAACACCTGGGCCGAGTAATAGACCCAGACCATCACCACCACGAGCGAGCCGGCAGCGCCGAAGGTCGAAGCCACGCCACTGCGGCCGATGTAGAGGCCGATCAGCAACTTGCCGATCGTGAACAGCAATGCCGTGACCGTCGCGCCGACCCAGACGTCGCGCCACTGGATTTGCACCCGCGGCATGATCTTGTAGATCATCGCGAACATCGTCGTCGTCATGGCGAAGCTGAAGACGAAGTTGAAGACCTGTAGCACTGTCGTCCAGCCGCCGAATATCGGACTCCACCATTTGCCGAGTGCCGATACCACTGCACTCGCGATCAGCGACACCATCAGCAGGAAGCCGATGCACATGATCATGCCGAAGGACAGCAGACGCGCACGCAGCAGCGACCAGACCCCGCTGGAGCGGGTTTGCACCGGCGCGCGCCAGATGCGGTCGAGTGCATCCTGCAATTCGCCGAAGACCGTGGTCGCACCGATCAGCAGCACCGTCACGCCGATGACCGTGCCGAGGATGCCCTCGGACGGTTCGCTGATGCTTTCGAGCAGTCCCTGAACCGCGAGGGCACCGGTTTCACCCATCATTCCGCGCAGCTGTCCGAAGATCGCGCCCTGCGCCGCGTCGGCGCCGAACACCAGGCCCGCCACCGAGATGACGATCAGCAGCAGCGGCGCCACCGAGAACATCGTGTAGTAGGCGAGTGCGGCGCCCATGCTCGGCGCGTAATCGTCGGCCCATGCGACCGCCGCGTCGCGGAACAGCGCCAGTACCTGCTTCAAAGTCATCCGAACACCCTTCCCGATTGCCGGCGGCCTGCCGCGGGCCTGCAGAAGCAAGCGCCGTGCTCATCCCACGCAAGGCGGCGTCGTTCGTGTTCTATCCTGCGCCCACAGGCCGGGCTTTACCGGCCGACTTCAGGAGACCACGATGACGACCCGCCGCAAAACCATCCAGTTCGCCCTTGCCGCCTGTGCCATCGGCGCTGCCCCGGCCGCAGCGCTGGCGCAAGCCGGTGCTGCCGGCTATCCGAGCAAGCCGATCCACATCGTGGTCACTTTCACCACCGGCGGCGCACCCGACATCCTGGCGCGGCTGATCGGGGAGAAGCTGCAAGCCGCGTGGGGCCAGTCGGTCATCATCGAGAACAAGCCCGGCGCCGGCGGGAACACCGGTGCCGACGCGGTGGCCAAGGCCGCGCCGGACGGCCACACCTTCGTGGTCGGCACCGTCGGCACGCATGCGATCAACGGCGCGCTCTACAGCAAGATGCCGTACGACATGGTGCGCGACTTCACGCCGATCAGCCTGCTCGCGACGACGCCGAACCTGCTGGTCGTCCACAACGGCGTTGCGGCGAAGAGCGTCAGGGAGTTGATCGACCTCGGCAAGAAGCAGGGCAACATGAGCTTTGCCTCGTCGGGCGCCGGTACCTCGATCCACGTATCGGGCGAGCTCTTCAAGACGATGACCGGCATCGAAATGACGCACGTGCCGTACAAGGGCCGCGCCAGCGCCCTGCCCGACCTGCTCGGCGGGCGGGTGACGATGATGTTCGACAACATGCCGTCGAGTCTGCCGCTGGTGCGCGAAGGCAAGCTGCGCGGGCTGGCCGTCACGAGCCTGAAGCGGTCGCCGGCCGCACCCGACATTCCGACGGTGGCCGAGTCGGGTCTGCCCGGGTTCGATGCCGTTTCCTGGTTTGCGCTCTTCGCCCCGCCGAACGTTCCGCGGCCGGTGGTTGACAAGCTGAGCGGCGAGGTGCGCAAGATCATTCAGTCGCCCGAGATCGCGAAGAAGCTGAGCGAGATGGGTCTCGATCCGGTCGGCTCGACCCCGGAGGAACTGGCGAGCTACCAGCGCGCCGAAATCGCCAAGTGGGCCAAGGTCGTCAAGGACTCGGGGGCGACCGTCGAGTGACCGCGCCCGCCGGCTCGATGGCTTGCGTCATCGCGTCGGCGCAGCCGGCAGGCACTGCCAGCTGAGCGGCAGCCACGCGTCGAGCAACCCCAGCCGCCAGGCGGCCAGCATGGCAGCGACGCTGACGACGACCAGCAGCAAGCTCCATGCGGTGACATGGCTCTCTGCGAACGGGTCGCGCAGACCGCGCTCGGCATGCGCCGGGAGCCGCGCGGTCTTCGACAGCGAGGCGCCGAGCGGCACATTGATGCGCATGCGGCCATTGATGGCCCAGCCGCTGGCGTCGAGGATCGGGCCCAGGCTGCGCTGGCGCAACTTCAGCCACGCAACCGCCATGCTCGGGCCCGAAATCGCGAGCACGATGCCGGCGAGCGCCACCGGTATCCACCAGCCGAGGTCGACGAACTTGGCGAAGACGGCCACCAGCACGGTGCTGATGCTGCCGAGGGCCACGCCGAGCGCGGCAATGGTGCCGACATCGAATCGTCCCTGGCGCAGCGCGGCGACCTGCGGTGCAGCCGCCGCCGCAGCAGTTGCCGGCGTACCCGGCGCCCTCCCGCCGAACTGCATTGCCGTGCCGACCAACCGATCCGAGGCCTTGGCATCGCCGGCGGCTGCACGCTTGGCAAGCTGCTCCTCGATGGCCCGCAACACCTTCTTGTAGGGCATCAGAAAAGCCTGGCGAATGCTGACCGGATTTTCAATGACGCGCACGATCGTCGCGTCCCAGTCGCGGCCCTCGCGGTCGTAGAAGACACCGTTGCGGCCGACCATCAGGAAGTCGACGTCCCCGGCCGTGAAGGCCGCGACGATGGTCTGCTTTTCGCCGTCGCGGCTGCACTGGCAGTAGGCGAGATAGGTCCGCGCCAGACCGGCGAGAACCACGTGCTGGGCAATGTCGAACACCTGCACCGTCAGGTCGCAGCTGCGGCCGTCGAGATACAGCGTTCCGGCCTCGAAGATCCCGCCACGGCGGTCGTAGAAGTCGGCAAAGGAAACGAAGTTGTCGAGCAGCCGGACCAGGTCGCGCTGCAGCCGGATCATTTTCTCGAGGTCGACGATGCGCTGGTTCATGGCCTCGCGCTCGACGTCCATGGCGATCAGCGCCGTGACCCGCTCTCGGCTGTCGTCGGCGAGCAGTCGGCGCAACTCGCCCGCGTCGACGCCAGCCAGCTTGGTCGGCGGCTTGGCGGCAAGCCAGTCGCGGCACGCGCCGAGTCGCGATTCGATCGAACGCCATTCGGCCTCGTGCAACTCGGCGAGCGGCCGGCCGAGCAGTGCCTCGGCGGCGCCGCGAAAGTCGGCGAGCGCGTCGGCCCAGGCGGGATTGACGCCGCTGTCCAGCGGCAACGGCCGCGACGGTTCAATGCGGGCCAGCGGCAAGGCGGAGATCGCTGGCGCGTGCTTGTGCAGGGCCGCGCTGGCCAGTGCCCGGTAGTCGTCGGCCAGCGGGTTCAGCGACGCAACCGCGGAGGCGTCGAACGCCGCCAGCGCACAGCGTGCAAAGTAGTCGTCGACCTTGCCGCGAACCGCCTCCATGGCCCCGGCCGCGGCCGGCGTGTCCTCGCCGAGCGGCCAGCAGGCGATGTCGGCTTCGCCACTTCGACGCCAGCCGTCGAGCGCCTCGGCATCGGCAAAGAAGTCGCGCACGCGGGCTGCATCGACACCCATCTCACCATTGCGGTCGGCGACACCGCCGTCGCGCTCGACGATCAACCGCAGCAGCTGCGCCAGCACCTCGTCATCGGCGTCGCCGGGCGCAACGACGCCGTCGCCGTTGAAACGCATCGCCGCGAACAGGCGGCCGCGGTCGGACACGTCATCGAGGCCGATGCAGTCGGCGCCGGCCTTGCCGAGCAGCGCCAGCATCTCCTCGGCGTCGCTCGCCAGCTGCCGCCCGGATTCGGTCGTGCGGTTGATCGAGGCGAGCGGCACCGTGTCGCCGCCTCGAAAGAGCTCACCGGGGTCGGCAAAGCGGTCGCGCACCCAGTGGCCGGCCTCGATCAGCTCCGGCGGGCGGATGCGGCCGTCGCCGTCGGTGTCGATCAGGTCGAGGGTGCGCGGATCGAAATCCAGGCCACGTGCCGGACACGCCAGCGCCACCCAGAGCTTTTGGTCGAGCTGGTCGAGGTGGACGATGTCGCCGCCGTTGCGAATGACCACCTGCTCGGTTGCGCCGGCGCGGGTGAACTTCCAGCGGTGCGCAGGGGCGGCGACAGGCACGGACATGGCAACTCGGCATGGCGAAGGGCCGGCGATGATAAGCAGCGCGCTGCGCTCAGTCGGTTTCCGGAAAGAGTGGCAGCGTGGGCTCACTGGCCTTGGGTGCAGCGCCACGGGTGCGCGGCGCCCGGATGTTGCCGGGCGACTGCGGCACCGGCTCGGCTGGCGGTGCAGCGGCTTCGCGTTGCCCGCTGGAGGGGTTGGAGGGGCTGGCGGGCCTGGAGGCCTGCACAGGCGCTCTCGTCACAGCCCGGCCCGGCCGCGCCCGCGGTGCCGGCTCGGCGTGCAGCGTGTCGGCTGAAAATCCGCCCAGCAGTTCGCGCATGTGTTGCGGCGACGCATTCAGCCAGTCGTCGAAACGGTCGAATTCGAGCATCGCCACCATCCGCTTCTCGTCTTCGGGGCGGTGGAACTGGCGCATCAACGCATGTGCGTCGGCATTCACCGTCAGCATGGTGAACGAGAGCAGTCGGCCGCCGTCCGGCGCAGGCCAGGCGCTCCACAGGCCGGCAATGCCGATGGGGGCCGCGTCACGCCGCGCAATGCGCCAGCGCACTGCCCGCCCGCCTTCCCAGCGCGGCTCGAATATCGCTTCGCAGGGCACGATGCAGCGGCGACCGCGTGCCCAGGCGTCGCGAAAGCTCGGCTTCTCGGCAGCGGTTTCCGAACGCGCGTTGTAGGTGCGTCGGGCGAAGCCGGGGTCCTTTGCCCAGTGCGGCAGCAGGCCGAAAAGGCCGAGTTCGAGCTCGCGGCCGAAGTTCGCACCGTCGCCGGCACGGCGAACGAAGGGCGCCGGGCTTCCGGGATAGCTCTCTGCAGGGAATGGTGCCGGGTTGCCGGCGGCGAAATAGGCCGTCAGCCGCTCGACGCGGGTCACGGGAACGTAGTTGGCGCACATTGCGTCAGCCTACGCCACACAGGCGGCCGTGCGCCGCCAGCGCACTCGGCCAGGAGCCCGTCGGGCCTTTAGTAGCGGCCAGAAAGCAGCGAGCCGAACCCCGGCGAAGCCGTCTTCAGCCCGAGCTTCTTCAGCATCATGTAGGTCGTCGCAACCGACGACGAGACCACCGGCAGGCCGGTGCGGTCCTCGATCGGCTGCACCGAGGGCAGCGAAGGCATCTGCACGCAGGCCGAGGCGACGATCGCGTCGACGTTGGCGATGTTCAGCCGCTTGGTGATCTCGATCGGCGCGCGCGGGTCCTGGCGCCCGACGTCGAGGTTGTCGGGAATCTCCAGCGAGATGCTGTCGACGACCTCGATGCCCTCGTTCTCGATGTACTCGATCACCAGCTTGGTCAGCGGCTTCATGTAGGGCGCCAGGACCGACACCTTCTTCGCGCCGAGCGCCTTGATGCCGTCGACCAGCGCGCCGGCACTCGTGACCACCGGCGCCGGGCCGCCGGCCTCCACCGTGCGTCCGTGCAGGCGCTCCTCGGAGACGCGGTGATAGCCCTTGCCCATGCTCATGATCGCGACCAGGCAGGCGTAGCCGAGTACGTCGACCCGGGCGTCGGCCAGCTCGAAGGCACAGCGGTCCGAGTCGCGGTCCATCGCCATCAGCTCTTCCTTGGTCACCTTCTGCATGCGCATCCGGCTCGAATGAAAGGTGAAGCGCTCGGCTTCGACCGCCTCACGCGCCCGCAGCATCGCCGGGATCTCGGTTTCCATCGTGGTGTTGGAACTCGGCACGATCTGGCCGATGCGGAACTGCGTCTTGCTCATGGGATGTCCTTGCTGGGAGTCGGGTGGGATCAGTCGGCGGTGATGTTGCGGGACTTGATCACCTTGCCCCAATAGTCGGTGTCCTTGCGGACCAGCGCGGCCAGCGCTTCCGGCCCCATGTAGCGGGTCTCGATGCCGAGCGTGTCGGCGCGCTTCTTGGACTCGGGGTTCTCCAGAACCTTCTTCACGCCTTCGCTCAGCTTGGCGATCACCGCCGGGGGCGTGCCAGCCGGGGCGAACAGGCCCACCCAGGCCTCGAGCTCGAAGCCCGGCAGGCCCGCCTCGGCGACCGTCGGCACGTTCGGCAGCGACGGATGGCGCGCCTTGCTGGTCACCGCATACGCCTTCAGCTTGCCGGTTTGCACATGGCCCATCACCGAGGGCGGCGTGGTGATGAAGACCTGCACCTGGCCGGCCAGAACGTCCTGGATCGCCGCGCCCGAACCCTTGTACGGCACGTGCACCATGTCGGTCTGCGTCTGCTGCTCGAACAGCGCCGTGCCGACGTGCGACAGCGAGCCGTTGCCCTGCGAAGCGAAATTCAGCTTGCCGGGATTGGCCTTGACGTAGGCGATGAACTCCTTCAGGTTGTTCGCGGGCACCGACGGGTGCGCGGCAATCACGTTAGAAGCCGCGGCGATCAGTGCGACCGGCGCCAGTTCCTTCTGCTCCCACGGCATTTTGCTGAACATCGACGGATTGCCGACGTGGTAGGCCGAGTACGAGACCAGCAGCGTGTGCCCGTCCTTCGGCGCCCGCGCCACCATCTGGTAGGCGATGTTGCCGCTGGCGCCCGGCTTGTTGTCGATCACCACCGGCTGGCCGAGCACCGCGGCGAGCTGGTCGCCGATCAAACGGGCCGACGAGTCGACCACGCCGCCGGGCGGGTTCGGCACGATCATCGTCACCGGCTTGGTCGGAAAGGTCTGCGCCACGGCAGCCGCACAGGTGGCCGCAAGCAGCGAAGCACTGGCGAGGGAGCGGAACAGGCGGGTCAGCATCGGGAGTCTCCTTTAGTTGGTATGCAGCCATTGTGAGCAAGCGAAAGACCGTTCGGTTCATCAATGGTTGACAGATCCTCAACCGCGGGTTGAGGATGAACCCATGGCACCGCTCAACCTGAACCGCTTCGACCTCGTCAGCCTGCGCCTGTTCGTCGCCGTTGCGGACGCCGGCAGCCTGACGGCCGGTGCCGGGCGCATCGGCATCTCGCTTGCGGCGGCAAGCAAGCGCATTGCCGAGCTCGAGGCGCACATCGGCGCGCCGCTGCTTGCGCGCAGCAAGCGCGGCACGCAGCCGACGCCCGCCGGCGAGACGCTGCAGCGCCACGCGATCGAGATCGTCGCCCGGCTGGAGCACCTCGCCGTCGCGATGGGCGACTTCGAGCGCGGCACGCACTCGCATCTGCGCCTGTGGGCCAACACCTCGGCGTTCAGCGGCTTCCTGCCCGGGCTTCTGGCCGAGTTCTCGGCCGCTTACCCGCTGACCAAGATCGACCTGGAGGACGCGCTCAGCGACGACGCAGCGCGCGCCGTCGCAAGCGGCAGCGCCGAGCTGGCGGTGATCGGCGAGAACACGCCGGCCGGCATGTTGCAGACGATCGTTTGCGACTGCGACGAACTGGTGCTGGCGATGCCGGTCGGGCATCCACTGGCCGGCCCGCCGGGGGTGCCGCTCGAGCGGGCGCTCGATCACGACTTCGTTGCGCTCGGCCGCTCGACGTCGTTGACACGGCAGATCAGCGCCGCCGCCGCGGCCTGCGGTCGGGTGCTGCGCATCCGGGTGCAGGTGCGCAGCTTCGACGCCATGTGCCGGATGGTTGCATCCGGGCTCGGTATCGCCATCCTCCCGCGTGCCGGTGCCTCGCCCCACGTCGGCTCGATGGGGCTGCAACTGGCGCGACTCGAGTCGATGCCGACCGAGCGCCGGCTGCTGCTGGCGATGCGCGACCGCTCGACGCTGTCGCCGCCCGCCCGGGCGCTGGTCGAGATGGTCGAAGCGCGCTGCGACACGGTGCGCGCGCGTGCCGCACCGCGCCGTTGAGGCCCGGTCCGGGCCTTCCGGCGGCGGCGGTTCAGTCCGGCTTGATCTTCGCGCGGGCGATTACCGGCTTCCAGCGCGTCTTTTCCTGCGCGATGAACGCGGCGAACTCGGCCGGCGTGCTGCCGATTGCCAGCGCAGCCTCGCTTTCCAGCAGCTTCACCGCAGCCGGTTCCTTGATCGCCCTGGCTGCGGCGGTCGCCAGCTTGTCCGCATTCGCCTGCGGCAGGGTCGACGGCGCGAGCAGACCGTACCACTGCGTCATCTCGAAGCCGGGAAAGCCTTGCTCGGCAACGGTCGGCACGTCGGGCAGCTGCGCCAGCCGCTGCGTCGTGCCGGTCGCGATGCAGCGCAGCTTGCCGGTCTTGATGAACTGCAGCACCGCCGGCGCGCCCACCGCCGCGGCGTCGAGCCGCCCGCCCATCAGGTCGGTCAGTTGCGGGCCCGTGCCGCGGTAGGGAACGTGCACCAGGAAAGTGTTGCTGACCATCTTCAGGTACTCGAAGGCCAGGTGGCCCGCACTGCCGTTGCCTGCCGAGCCGTAGTTCAGGCGGCCCGGCTTGCTCTTGGCAAGGGCGATGAACTCCTTCAGGTTCTTCACCGGCAACTCGGGCGGCACGACATAGAGGCTCGGCACCTTCGAGAGCAGCGAGATCGGGCGAAACGTCTTGTCGTCGTAGGGCAGCTTGTCGAAAATGAAAGGGTTGACGGCCAGGGTGCCGATGTGGCCGAGGATCAGGGTGTGCTGGTCGTCGGCACGCGCCACCTCGCCCATCGCCACGTTGCCCGCCGCGCCTGGCTTGTTGTCGACGTAGACGCTCTGGCCAAGCAGCTTGCCGAGCTCGACCGCGGTGGCGCGGGCCACGATTTCCGAGCTGCCACCCGGTGCAAACGGGACGACGAAGCGGATCGACTTGTTCGGCCATGTGGCCTGTGCGCGTGCTGCAAGGGGCAGCATGCCCATCGCGGCTGCGCTGGACACCAGTCGCAGGGCGTCACGGCGGTTCAGGAAAGGATTGTTCATGCAGGTCTCCTACTAAGGACAGTGGGGTGGGTGGGGCGGGTGGATCGGCAAAGAAAGGATGCGTTACTTCGCAGAAGCGAAAGCCGCATCGGGGGTGCGCGTGTTACTGATAGATGGACGGCACGCGTGCAAGCAGTGCATCAGCAGCTGCTGCGCCGAGCGCGTCGACCACCGGCTGCCAGGTGGATGCATAGGTGGGCATGGCATGCGGAGCAAACATCGTGTGCGGCCAGTCGGAGCCCCAGACGACGCGGTCGCCGAACACCTCGACCAGACGGCGCACCTGCGGCAGCAGCTCGGCGTAGGGTTCGTGCGCATGCAGCCGGTACCAGCCGGACAGCTTGAGCCACGCGCCTTGGCCTGCCAGGTCGCAAACGGCGTTCCAGGCCGGATTGCTGGTCGACGTGTCGGCACCGAAGCCGGCCAGGTGATCGAGGACGCAGGTCACACCACTGCCGCGGTGCAAAACCGCAACCCGGGGCAGTTGTTCGCACTCGACGTACCACTGCAGGTGCCAGCCGCGCTGGCGCAGTCGCGGCAGGAGCGCCTCGAACCGGCGCCCCGGGTCAGCATCCTCCCCCACCGGCGACACCATGTTCAGCCGCACGCCGCGCACTCCCAGCGCGTGCATCGAATCGAGCTTGCGGTCGTCGATGCCCTCGTCCACGACCACCACGCCGCGATGACGGCCAGGCGTCGCGCCGAGTGCACGCAGCAGGAGGCTGTTGTCGGCACCGTAGACGCTGGGCTGGACGAGGACGAGATGCTGCACCCCATGTGACGCGGCGACCGCCTCGATCGCTGCCAGCGGACGGTCCACCGGCTGGTAGTGCCCCTCGCGCGCCTCGGCGGATGCCTCGAAGATGTGGACATGACAGTCCCAACCGGTGCCCGTCTCTTTACTCACGGGTGATGCCCCGCTCCTTGACGACCCGCGTCCAGAGCACCTGCTGCGCCGTGAGGAACTGGGCCGGCTCGCCGGCAAACACCTCGCCGCCAAGGGCGTGCACGCGCGCCACCACTTCCGGATCGGCCATCGACCGCTGGATGGCGGCGATGAGCCTGTCGCGTGTGGCCGCGGGCAATCCGGCCGGCGCGAACACCGGGTTCCACTCCTGCACATCGAGTCCCTTCACGCCGGCCTCGGCCATCGTCGGCACGTCCGGCAGCGCGCGGCACCGCGTCGTGGAGGTCACGGCGAGCGGCCTCAGTCGCCCGGTCTGGATCTGCCCGAGCGACGATGCGACGTTGGCGAAGAACAACGGGACCTGGCCGCCGATCACATCGTTGAGCGCCGGTCCGCCTCCGCGGTACGGGATGTGCGTCATCTCCACCTTCGCCAACTGCTCGAACAGGGCGCCGGCCAGATGCTGCGCCGATCCGTTGCCCGAAGACGCGTACGCCAGGCTGTTCGGCTTGGCGCGCGCCAGTCGCACGACATCCGCGACGTTGCGCGCCTCGAAGCTGGGGGTACACACCAGCACGTTGGGAAACAGCGCAAGCACGCCCAGAGGCGTGAAGGACTTGTCGCTGTCGTAGGGAAGTCTCGGAAACAGCGACGGATTGACGGCAAACGAGGAGGCATCGAACAACAAGACCGACCCATCCGCCGCGGCGCGGGCAACCTGGCCGGCGGCGATCGTGCCGCTTCCCCCCGGCTTGTTGTCCACCACCACCGGCTGGCTCAGCGCTGCCGCGAGCTTCGGCGCGACGAGCCGCGCCATGGCGTCGGCACCACCGCCGGCCGGATACGACACGACCAGCGTGATCGGCTTGCCGCCGCCAATGTCGCCCGCGGCCACGGCAGGCCAGGGGGCGCAAGCCGACGAGGCCGCGATAAAAGCGCGGCGGGTCATCGAATCAGGGGTCAAGTGAGTTTCCTCAGGTGATGGTGACGGTGTAGTGAAAGGCGTGAGCGTCGCCGCGCGTGAATCGCAGCTCGACACAACGGCCGGCCAGGTCGTAGGCCTGCCGGGTCACGGCGGCGCAAGGGTGTCCGGCCGGAAGGCCCAGGGTCCGGCCTTGCGCGGCCGAGAAGTTGTCGAAGCCGATCTCGTCGCTGGCCCGCGACACCGTGACGCCGCATTTCGCAGCGAACAGCGGGTAAAGGAGGTCACCCCACTCGGTGGTATCACCGTCGGCCAATGCGGCGAACAGGGGCAGCGGCAGCCAGATGTCCTCGAGCAGGCAAGGTTGCCCGGCGATCGACCGCAGGCGCTGCACCTTCAGCGTCTTCTCGCCCCGGCCAACGGCCAGCCGTCGCGCAACCTCGGCAGGAGCGGCGAGCGTTTGCCGTGCAACGATGCTCGATCGGGGCAGTTCGCCATCGCCCTCGCCGAAGCGGAAGAAGCGCAGCATCGGCGCGCCTCCCAAACCGGCGCGCACGAAGGTCCCCCTGCCGTGCCGGCGCTCGATGAGCCCCTGCTCGGCAAGCAGCTTCAGCGACTGGCGCAGCGTGCCGAGCGCGACGCCATGTTCAGCGGCAAGCGCTGCTTCGGCCGGCAGTGCCGTGGCCGGCGGCCACTCGCCGGCGACGATCCGCTCGCGCAGCGCGGACGCCACCGCCCCATACCGGCTCTGACCGGGCTCCGGTTGAACGAGAGAGAGGTGCGCGGGTCTTGGTCATGTGAACGATTCCTGAAGACTGTAACTAGTCATATAGAGGACTGCAACTCTGGAAAACCCTAGCTTGGGTTGGAGGTGGAAAAGCGCTTTACAGAATTGCGAAAAGCGCGACCGGGAACGTCGCCGGGCCGACAGGGAGCGTCCAGACGCGCCGTCCCCGCGCAGGCGCGCAGAGCGCCCTGGGGTCTCGATCTCGACTCAGTGCCCTTGCAGCATTGCTGCGCGGGGTCAGTCGAGCCGCGCCAGCAGCCAGTCGGCGGCCGCATCGGCGTCACGGAACTCGTCGACCGATCGCGCCGGAATGTCGGGGAAGGCGTCGCGCCAGAGTCGCGCCAGTGCCGCGCCGGGGCCGACCTCGAGCACGGCCACCACACCCCGCTCGGCGATGGCCGCGCTGCAGCCTCGCCAGCGGACCGGCTCGGCGATCTGCGCCGCCAGCGCCTGGCGCAGCAGCGCCGGCTGCCGGGTGGATCGGCCGGTGGCGTCGAGTGCGAGCTGGGCCTGCGGCCGTGCGAAGGCGAGCGGCTGAAGGTGTTCGGCAAACGCCGTGGCGGCGCCCTGCAGCCAGGGCGTGTGCGACGGCACACGGACTTCGAGCGGCCGCGCCAGCCCGCCACGCTCGACAACCCAGGCGGCAGCGGCGGTCAGTCGCTCGACCGGTCCGCCGACGATCTGCCGACCCGCCGCCTGGTCGATGGCCAGCCGCAGGTCGAAGCGTGCCGCCAGCTCGGCGAAATCGGCGGCTCGTGGCAGGTCGACCGCCATCAGCCCGCCGGCAAAGCCGAGTGCCGCCGCTGTACGGTCCATCGCCGCCGCCCGCGCGACCGCAAGGTCGAGCGCGGTTTCGGCGGAGAACACGCCGGCCGCAGCGAATGCCGCGAGTTCGCCGACGCTGTAGCCGGCGACGATTTCAGGCGGTGGCAGTCGCCCGGCAATGCATTGCCAGGCGGCCAGCGCCAGCGAAGTGACCAGCGGCTGGGCGATCGAGTTGGTGCTGCGCCAGGCGGGGTCGGCCATGCGTTGCCGCCAGTCGGCGCCGACCTGCATCGCCAGTCCCGCGAGCAGCGACTGCGCCGCGGCGGCGCGGTCGATCCACGGCAGCACATCGGGACCGAGCATTCCCTGCCCCGGAAAAAGCAGCCCGTACGAATTCACCCCGCCGCGCCCGCGCAGCCGCGTGCGTTCACGCCGTCACCCGCGCCAGCCACCAGGCGGCGGCCAGCGTGTCGGCGGCGCCGCCAGGCGAAAGCCGCCGCTGCACCCAGTCCCGCTGCAGCGGCGCCAGCCGCGCTGGCCAGTCCGGCGGATAGCAGCCCCCGGCGTCGAGAAAGTGCTGCGCGTCGCCGCGCACCCGTGCCAGCCCGGCGAGGCCGCCGCGGTGCACCAGCGTCGTGTCGTCGAGCCGAGCCATGGCGACGAACAGCGTCTGCAGCCCTGCGGCCTGTTCGCCGAGCCCGGCGGCGCGCGCGGCCTGCAGCGCGGGCAAGGCGTGGTCGAAGAGCACCGGGAAGCCGGCGGCGGCTTCGTCGGCAATGCCGCGAAGCCGATGGCGGCGCACGGCGCGGGCGCCATTCGAGTCGGCGTCGCGGCGGCGGCGGGCATGCCCGGCGAGCGCAGCCCCCCAGCGGGTACCCAGCCGCAGCCGGATCGCCGCCGGCGTGAGCGGCTGCCGCTCGGCGAGCAGCCGGCCTCCCGCGGCGCACAACAGCCCGAGCATGAACAGCGCCCCGCGGTGGGTGTTGACGCCGCCGGTGGCGCGCAGCATCCGCCGCTCGGCGTCGACGCCGAGCGCTTCGAGCAGCGGCCAGTCGGCGTCGTCCGCGCCGGCTTCGGCGACCGCCGCAAAGTAGCCGCGCAACGAGAACAGGCTGCGCAAGAAGGTGGCGCCGTCCATGTCGCGGTGGCTGCCACAACCCGCCAGCGACACCAGACCGGGTTTCGGATCGAGCGCCAGTTCGGCATAGAGCGCCGCCACCGCCGAGCGGCCGAGGCCACGGATCGCCTGTCGGCCGGCTTCGGGGGCGGCAGCGGCGGTGCGGAGCGCGGGTTTCACGCGGCGAGCGCCTGCGGCCACAGCGCTTCGCGCGGCATCAGCTCGGCGCCATCGAGATGCTTGACAAGCAGCGGCACCCCGGGCGCCGCGCGCAGCCATTCGCGCCAGGCGACCGCGCGACCTTCGGGCAGCAGCAGTTCGCCGTCGATGTGCTGGCCGCCGACGCAATCGGCCAGTCGACGGCAGATCGCGTCGGCGGCAGATGCATCCGCCGCCGGCAGCAGCAGGTCGAGGTCCGATCCCGGGCGCAGGCATTCGAGGTCGCTGAGCAACTGCCAGCCATGGCTGCCGTAGACGCGCGCCGACCCGGCATGCGCGCCGAGCGCCCCGGCAGCGGCGACGAGTGGCGGTGTCAGCCCGGCCGGCAAGCCGGCCACAGCCTCGGCAAGTGTTGGAAACCGGCCGAGCCGGACCACCTCGTCGCAACGGGCTGCCAGCGCCAGCCGGCGCGCGCCCCAGCGCCGGGGCGCCGGCAGGCCGAGCGCAAGTTCGTCAGCCGACAGTGCCGGCAGTCGGCGTGTGGCGACCAGCGGCAGCCCGTGCCCGGCCCAGTGCGCCAGCAGTTCGGCGTCGGGCGCAGCCGAGCGGCCTTGCAGCCGGTCCCAGCCGAGACGGCTCAGCCAGACCAGCTCATGCCGCTCGGGACGGCGCACCGGCCAGACCTTCTTCGAGCACCTCGCGAGCGACCGCTGCGGCCATCGTCCGGCCGCCGCGCGCTGCGCCGTCGGTGGCACGCCGGTCGGTGGTCGAGCGCTCGGCCAGTGCACGGCGCAAATGGCCGCGCAGCGCCTCGGCATCGCCTTGCCAGAGCGACTTGACGCCGCCCATCGCCAGGTAGTTGCCCACGCCGGGTGCGAACACCGGGTTGCTCTCGGCCAGCTCGGTCAACCGCGCCTCGTCGATCTTCGTCACCCGGGCCATCGCCGGCAGCCGCATGACGCGGATTTCGGCGTGTTCCAGCGCATGGCAGTCGTCGGCCATCAGCCCGGAGGTGATGAAGCCACCGGACAGCGCCTGCTCGTAGACCAGGCCGATGACCGGATGGCCCTGCTTCCTCGCCAGCGCAAGGCACTTACCCAGATGCGCCATGTAGCGCGCGATGTGCAGCAGCTCGTCCCGGCGGCGCAGCCGCTGACCCTGCGTGTCGACAAGCAGCAGCAGCGGACGGCCGGCATGGTCGCGAATCGTGTCGAGCACCGCGCGCGCCTGGGCAAGCGCCAGCTCGACGCCGATCTCCGCATGGTGCGCGGTTCCGACGACGGCGAGTTGCCCGCCTTCGAACTCGGCGCTGCCGCGCAGGAAGTCGTTTTCGCAGACGACGTCGTGGGCGTCGCCGAACAGCGCCGCAAGAAGTTGCTGCCAGGTCATGCCGCCTCCCCGAATGAGCCGCCCGGCCGCCGACGCGGCCCCGCGGGCGTCGTCATGCGACCCCCTCTGCTGCGCACACCCGAAACCAGCTTCGGCACGCCGATCTCGGGCACCGCGGCCGCGTCGGGCTGGCCCAGCCGCGTCCACAGCTCGATGGCGTCGTTGCCTTCGCCGGCGAGCGCAAGCCGCTCGGCCAGCTGCCGGTGCTCGCTTTCGAGCGCCTGAAGATCGAACGGCGACGGCTGGTCCAGCAACTCGATGGCCGCCGCGCGGAAGTCGTCGACGTCGTCTTCGACCAGCCGGTCGCAGTCGCCACACACGAAGCGGTTGCGCCCGCCGGTGGTGCGCCAGACGAGTGCCCGGTCGCGCGAGTCGAACTCCTCGACGCCGTTCGACGATTCGATGACCTCGGGCCCCGACATCGACCAGCGCGCCAGGTCGCTCATCACGACGTGGTCGGCACAGGCTGCGACGATGCCCATCCCGCCGAAGCAGCCGTTGGCGCCGCCGATCAGCGCGACGACGACGACCCCCGCCTCACGCGCCTCGACCAGCGCACGCATCACCTCCGGAACCGCGATCAGTCCGGCGTTGGCCTCGTGCAGCCGCACGCCGCCCGAGTCGGCGAGCAGCAGCACGGGCCGGTCGGCGCGCTGTCTGGCGACCTGGAACAGGCCGGTCAGCTTGGCGCCGTGCACCTCGCCGACGCCGCCGCCGATGAAGGCCCCTTCCTGTGCGGCGATCAGCACCGGGCGGCCGGCAAGCTGCGCCTCGCCGACGATCGCACCGTCGTCGAGCGCGGCCGGATGGCCGAGCTGCGCCAGGTGCGGGCTGGTGCGGCGCCGCGAAGGCGGCACCCATTCGACGAAGCTGCCGGCATCGACCAGATGGCGGATGCGCTCGCGGGCGCTTGCTTCGGCAAAGCTGACCGGGGCAGCGATCATCGTTCGCCCGCCTGCAGCTGCGCCGCCGCCTGGTCGAGCCGCAGGCTGACCACCGCCGGCGTCGCGCCCATGTCGTTGACCGTGATCGCGACCCCGCTGAGACGGTGTCGCGACTGGAAATCCTCGATCACCGCGCGCCAGATCGGCCCGAAGCCCACGGCCGAGGTGCTGACGTCGACCCGCGCCTCGGCTGCGCCGGGCACCGGCTCGATCAGCACCTCGAGATTGCCCGAGCCGACGACGCCGACCAGCACCGGCTCGAAGGCCGGTGGCACCGCGTCGCCCGGCAGGCTGAAGTTCATCCGTTCCATGTCCGCTCCGGCTACCAGTTGCGAAAGCGCTTCGGCGGCTCGTACAGGCCGCCCGAGGCACGGACGATGTCGCGCATCGTCCGTGCGGCAAGCAGGTTGCGCGTGGCATCGCGCTTGTCGATGCCGAGGTCCTCTGCACGCTTGACGATGCCGCGGTCGCGCAGGTTCTCGACCATCCGCTTGTCGCGCGCCCTACCGACCGCCGTGAAGCCGGCGACGCCGCGGATCGCCTGCTCGCGCTCTTCGTCCGTGCGACAGAGCAGCAGGTTGGCGATGCCTTCCTCGGTCAGGACGTGGCTCACGTCCTCGCCGTAGATCATCACCGGCGGCAGCGCCATCCCCGACTGCTCGGCGAGCTGCCAGGCATCGAGCGTCTCGACGAAGGCTGGCGCCATGTGCTCGCGGAAGGTCTCGACCATCTGCACGACGAGTTTCTGCCCGCGCGGCATCGCCTGCGGCCCGGTGCGCCCGGCACGCGACTCGGCGCCGGCCTTCAGCCAGGCGGCGCTCGCATGGCGGCGGCCGCGCGCGTCGGCGCCCATGTTCGGCGCGCCGCCGAAGCCGGTGATGCGGTCGAGCGTGGCGGTCGAGCTGTTGCCCTGCAGGTCGATCTGCAGTGTCGAGCCGATGAACAGGTCGCAGGCATAGTGGCCGGCCGCCTGGCAGAAGGCGCGGTTGCTGCGCATCGAGCCGTCGGGGCCGGTGAAGAAGACATCCGACCGCGCCTCGATGTAGCGCTCCATTCCCAGCTCGGAGCCGAAGGAGTGCACCGAGCGCACCCAGCCGGCCTCGATCGCCGGAATCAGCGCCGGATGCGGATTCAGCGCCCAGTGCGAGCCGATCTTGCCCTTCAGACCGAGGGCTTCGCCGAAGGTCGGCAGCAGCAGTTCGATCGCCGCGGTGTCGAAGCCGATGCCGTGGTTCAGCCGCTGCACGCCGTACTCGGCGTAGATGCCCTTGATGGCCATCATTGCCATCAGCACCTGGATCTCCGAGATCTGCGCCGGGTCGCGGGTGAACAGCGGCTCGATCAGGTTCGGCCTCGGCGCGCAGATGACGAAGTCGACCCAGCTGCCCGGGATGTCGACCCGCGGCAGCTTGTCGACGATTTCGTTGACCTGGGCGATGACGATGCCGCTCTTGAACGCCGTGGCTTCGACGATCGCCGGCGTGTCCTCGGTGTTCGGGCCGGTGTAGAGGTTGCCTTCGGCATCGGCCGAATGCGCGGCGACCAGCGCGACCTGCGGCGTCAGGTCGATGAAGTAGCGGCTGAACAGCTCGAGATAGGTATGGATCGCGCCGATCTCGATCTGCCGCGCGCCGACCAGTGCCGCCAGGCGGCCGCCCTGCGGCCCGGAGAACGAGAAGTCGAGCTTCGACGCGACACCGTTCTCGAACACGTCGAGGTGCTGCGGCAGCGCCAGCACCGACTGCACCATGTGCAGGTGATGCACCCGCGAGGTGTCGACCTGCACCAGCGCACGCGCCAGGAAGTCGGCCTGCTTCTGGTTGTTGCCTTCGAGGCAGACGCGGTCGAACGGCTCGATCACCGCGTCGAGCAGGTCGACGGCGCGGGCATGCGGCAGCAGCTTGCCGCGCAGGTCGGCGGCCAGCGCCTCGAAGGCGCGTGAAAGGCGGCGCTCGCGGCTGGCGCGTTGCTGCTGCCAGTCTGGTGCCGACGCGGTAGCGGGGGAATTCACTGTGCGTGCTCTCGCTGTGGGCTCATTCCATCTTCGCGCCCGAAGCCTTGGCCACTTCCCCCCAGCGCTTGATCTCGCCGTTGACGAACTTGCCGAAGGCCTCGCCGTAGAGGTTCGGAGTGTCAGCGCCGATCGCGGTCCACGCCTCCTTCACCTCGGGCGAGTTGAGCGCCTTGTTCAGCTCGGCGGTCATGCGGTCGACGGCCTCCTTCGGTGCCTTCTTGCTGCCCCAGAGGCCATACCAGGTAGAGACCTGGTAGCTCGGGAAGCCGGCTTCGATCGTCGTCGGGATATCGGGAAATCCGGGCGCGCGCTTGTCGCTGGCGACGGCGAGCGCCTTGATGCTGCCGCCCTTGATGTGCGTCGCCGAGGAGCCCAGGCCATCGAACATCATGTCGAGCTGGCCGGCGATCAGATCCTGCAGCGCCGGGCCGGCGCCGCGATACGGAATGTGCGTGATGAAGGTCTTGGTCTGCAGCTTGAACAGCTCGCCGGCGAGATGGTGCGAGGTACCGTTGCCGGCCGAGCCGTAGTTCACCTTGCCCGGGTTCTTCTTCAGGTACTCGACCAGCGACTTGAGGTCAGTCGCCTGAACCCGCTTGGGACTGACGACGATCACCTGCGGCACGCGCCCTACCAGCCCGATCGGGACGAAGTCGCTTTCGATGTTGTAGGCGAGCTTCGGATACATCGCCGGAGCGATGGCGTGATGCACCGCGCCGAGAAACCAGGTGTAGCCGTCAGGTGCCGCGTTCGCCGCAAGACCGGCACCGAGGGTGCCGCCGGCGCCGCCCCGGTTGTCGATGATCACCTGCTTGCCGAGCTGCTTGGTCAGCGCGGCACCAAGCGGCCGGGCAAAAGCATCGGTGCCACCACCGGCCGGAAACGGCACGATCACTGTCACGGGCTTGTTCGGCCAGCTCGACGCCTGCGCCATGGCAAGCGGCGCCAGCGCCGAAAGGCTGGCGGCCGCTGCCGCCGATTTCACCCAGTTTCTACGCTTCATTTCGTCTCCTTCAACGCTCACGCGGCGTCGTGGATGCAGAATGTAGCAGTGGTGTATGCATTAGGCGTAGTGGTTTATACGGATGAATGGGCGGAATGGACACGATCCGCATTCGAACCAACCAGCGTCACAATTCGCCATGAGCCGACTCGCCGACCAGCTTCGAGAAGCGATCGAGGAAAGCATTGCCACCGGCCAGCTGGCGCCCGGTGCGCACCTCGACGAAGGACAGCTTGCAGCGCAGTTCGGTGTTTCGCGCACACCGGTGCGCGAGGCGTTGAACCTGCTGGCCGGCGAGGGTCTGGTCGAGTCGCGGCCGCGTCGCGGCACGGTGGTCGCCGAGTTGAGCCCACACCGGCTGGTCGAGATGTTCGAGGTAATGGGCGAGCTGGAGGCGATGTGTGCCCGCCTCGCCGCCCGCCGCATGGGCAGCGCCGAGCAGCACGCCCTGCGCGCCGCCCACCAGGCGTGCCAGGCGGCACGCGATGCGGCCGATGCCGACGCCTACTTCTACGCCAACGAGACCTTCCACCAGCTGATCTATGCCGGCAGCCAGAACCGCTTTCTGGCCGAGCAGGCGGGCGCGCTGCACCGCAAGCTGCGGCCCTACCGGCGGCTGCAGCTGCGCGTGCGCAACCGCCTCGACCGCTCGTTCGAGGAGCATGCCGAAATCGTCGACGCCATCTGCGCCGGCGACGCCGAGCGGGTCGACGCACGCATGCGCTCGCATGTCGTCGTGCAGGGCGAGCGCTTCAGCGATTTGCTGATCGGTTTGCGAACGTTGAACGAGGCCGGTCGCGAGGCAACGTCGGGTGGTGCGGGCACCGCCCTGCAGGCGCGCGAGTAGGGTCGAACAGTGAGGCCAGTCCTGGTGGCGGACACGGCCCCCGGTTCACGCCACTCAAGCCGCGAGGAACGAATTTGCAGCGGGTGGTTCCGCGCGCGCCTCGCCTGCTGCGCGGCTCGGCGAAGCGGTCGCCGTCGCGAGCACCGCAGCAATGCGGTCGCACCTGGCGTAGGCGGGCTCGAGCAGCTCTTCGCCGAAGACATCGGGGTCGAGCTCCTGGTAATCCCAGTCGAGCGTGCTGGTTTCGATGTGCCGCTGCAGCGCCTCGCGAAAACCGTCGACGCCGCCGACAACCGCGCTCCCCGTGTAGAGCAGCAGCGATCCGCCCGCCTCGAGCCGCGTTTCCGCGAGCGCGGCGATGGCCAGCGACAGCCCTTCGCCGAGCGCGCCGCCGCCGTGCCGGTACGTCCGCTCGTGCGCGTCGAGCAGGTACGGCGGATTGGCGACGATGAGGTCGAAGCCGCCTTCGATGCTCGAAAGCAGATCGGAGCGGCAGGTTTGCAGGTTACGCACCCCCGCGAGCGCGGCATTGCTGGCCGTGAAGCGAAGCGCGCCCGGGTTGATGTCCACCGCCAGCACCTCGGCCTGCGGGAACGCCCGTGCGATCAGGATCGCCCCCGGACCAGCGCCGCAGCCGATATCGACCGCGCGGCGGACGCGCCCGACGCGCGCGAGGTGGCGTTCGAGCGCAGCGGCGAAGCGGTAGGTATCGGGGCCGAAGAACACCGCCTCGGCAGCCGTCGTCGGATATGCCGAATGCAGAAAGAGCTCGTCCGAGAGCGTCGAGGCGCGAACCGTCGAACGCCAGAAATCGCCGTCCGGCTGCAGCACCCCTGCCGCCTCGGCCGCCGCGAACACCGCCGGCGGCAGCGCCTCGGCCGCGAACGGCCGGCTCCAGCCGAAAATGCCCGGCAGGTCGGACGCGCGGATGTTCTCCGGCCGGGCATTGACGCGCGCATGGGTCGCCGGCGTGACGGTGGTATGGCGGTAGCCGTGCGCGCGAAGCGCGCGGCCGAGTCCGATCAGAGCCGCATCGCCCTGCGCGTCGGCCACCACCTCAGACACGTCCGTCGAAGACGCCGGCATAGAGGCGCGTCGCCAGAAGCCCGGCGGGCTTGTAGTGGTTGGCGGGCGATAGATGCCCATGCAGCAAGGCCATCGCTTCGCGCTTGCTCGAGGCCGCCAGCAGCCGGCCTTCGAGGGCCCGGCAGTCAGCGTCCTCGTCCGGCGGCGCGTCCTCCGTCGTCTGCAGGCCCGCCAGGTGCCGCCGCAACGCCGGACTGGCAAGCGCCGGCCGCGGCGCGGACTTGGCTGAGCTGGACACGGCCCGTGAACGCGCGTCGCTATTCGCCGAACTGCCGGCGGCAATCCAGTCGCGCAGCAGCTGGTCTTCGTAGCCGCTGAACACGCCGAACATCGGCGCCCGCTCGTCGTGCAAAAGGCGCCAGAAGCGGCTCTCCTCGGGGTCGTGCCCGCGGCGGATCCAGCCACTCGATGCGAGGCACGCCAGCAAGGCAGGTGCTTCGCCCCGGTCTGCAAGCCATGCCGTGACGCTGCGGCCGCGGATGCGGCACCGATCCGAGTGCAGGTCGGCGCCCACCTCGGCCTTGGCGGCGAGCACCTCGACGAGCTCGCGCTCGAGGTCGAACGACTCGACCGCCTCGACCGTGCCGATGCCGAGGTGATTAAGGCGGTAGCCGAGCGCGACCCGGCGCATGAATTCGGCCTCGCCGCCGCCCTTGGGCAGCATATCGACCAGGGCGTCGAACGCCTTGCGCGCATGTCCGGTGGATGCGTTGTCAACCGACACGTGCAGCGTGAAGTAGGTCGGATCGACGTCGAGCTCCGCAAGCTCGTGGGCCGTGATCGGCAGGTGAAGCGGGAGTTGCTCGTAGCCGAGGTTGAAGCCGATCACCTCGGGCAGGAACTCGTTCGCATGGTGGGCCAGCGAGAGTTGGATCGCGCCTTGCGTGTAGTGCCCGTCGATAAGCGCCTGCGGTCCATCGCAGCCGTTGGCTGCAAGGAGCCGGCGGTAGATCGCGACATGGTTCTGCGCGGCCGATCCGCAGCCGAGTTCCTCGAGGTAGATGCGGATCAGCGGCGCAAGCCGAACATCGTCCCAGCAGCGCAGCAGGCCGAAGAGCCATGCGCCGTCCACCAGCTTGGTCGGTGCCACCGACCGCAGCAGGTGCAAGGCGTGCGAGCGGCAGGAGAAGAAGCGTCGCGCAGCGCCGTTCCGCCTCTCGTCGAGATAGTGCCGGTAGGCGGCGCCAGTGCGTTCGCGGTCGGCGTCGAGCCAGGCTGAAAGCGCCCGGACATCGTCGGGGAAGTCGCACGCGACTTGCGCTGCGTCGTCGAGTCGTTCGAGCAGGAAGCTCCGCGACATGGAACTCGCAAGCTCGTCGATGGAGCCCAGGCCCTCGCCCCGTTCACCCAGCACCGCGGCATACACGGCGCGGCTGCCCACGCGGCGGGGTGGATGCACGGCATGAGGAGAAACGGGTGCTGAGCGCATGGAATGAAGAAGAAAGCAGTGCTCGACGGTCGAGCGGGTCGCAACGACTCGGCATTCGAGGTGCCCGGCGGACCGGAAGCGACTGCGGCGATGGCCGCGACACGCCAAGGCACGAATTAAGATTCGCCGGTCCCGTCCGGGACGCATCCACCTGCGCCCATGCAGCCGCATGGGCATCGAATCCGGCAGCGGCTCGAAGGGCGGCGGTCCGGCGCCGGATACTTGTTTTGGCGATGGCGAAGACATGACTGAAGAACGCTACACCTCGTCTCGCAAGTGGCTCGCGCGCGCAGAGCGCGTCATCCCGGGCGCCCACCATCTGTCCGGCCGGGTGCTGACGACGCCCGAGCGCTCGCCGATGTACATCGAGAGCGGCCGGGGCTGCCGGATCACCGACGTCGACGGGCACGAGTACATCGACTACCTGATGGCCTTCGGGGCGTTCCTGCTCGGGTATGCGGATCCGGAGGTCGACGCGGCGGCGCACGAGGAGCTGCAGCGCGGGCCGCTGCTGTCGATGAACCGGCCGCAGCACGTGCGCTTCGCCGAGGCTCTGGTCGAGCGGTTCGCCACCGCGGACATGGCCGTGCTGCTGAAAACGGGCAGCGAAGCAACCACTGCCGCGCTGCGCATCGCGCGGCGCGCCACCGGCCGCCGCCGCGTCGCGCGTGCCGGGTACCACGGTTGGCATGACTGGTGTTTGCCGCTCGACCCTGCCGTCCCCGCCGGCCTCGACGCGCAGGTTCTCGACTTCGACAGCAACGCCCCGCACTCGCTCGAGGCCCTCTTCGAGGCTTACCCTGGCGAGATCGCGGCCGTCATCCTGGCACCCGAAATGGTGTTGCCGCCGAAGCCTGAAGTTTTCCGGGCGCTCCAGGACGCGACGCATCGCCATGGAGCGATCTTCGTGCTCGACGAGGTCAAGACCGCGTTTCGCACCGCGCCCGGGTCGGTCCAGGCCCGTTTCGGGCTGAGGCCCGACCTCACCACCGTGAGCAAGGGGCTGAGCAACGGCTGGCCCGTTGCGGCCGTGGTCGGACGGCGCGACGTGATGAGCAACGCCGCCGGTATGCACCTTTCGGCGACCTACCACGGTGACACCGCGGCCATGGCCGCCGCGCTCGCCACGCTGCGCATCGTTGAAGAACGCAACGTCGCCGACCACGTCTGGGCGCTCGGCCAGCGACTCATCGACGGTTTGAACGCCATGGCCCGCGACCTCGACGTGCCTGCGGTGTGTTACGGCGAGCCTTTTCCGCCGATGCCTTTCCTGAGGTTCGACCACCCGAATCCCGAGACCAACGACGCGCTTCGGGCCACGTTCTACGAGGCGATGCTCGAGCGCGGCGTCCTCATGCACCCTCGTCACATGTGGTTTATCAGCTACGCGCACCAGGGAACCGACATCGATACGACGCTCGAGCACGCGCGCACGTCGATGAAGGTCGCGCGTGAGCAATGCCGGGCGGCCTGAACAGCCACGCATGAACCTGCCGACGGCCGACATCCAGCGCATCGTCGATCGCTACCTGCGATTCGAGGCGTCTGCGCCGATGGTCCTGATGGAACTCGTCCAGCTCACCGAAGACCCGGACGCGCTGGCCCTCGCCCTGCCCTCGCTCGCCGGGGAACCGGCAAGGCTGCGCGAGCTTGCGCAGCACCTCGCCGAGCACGAGGCCGGCTGCCGCACCATCGCCAGAATGCTCCGCCAGCGTCTCGATTCGCCGCAGCTCGCTGCGAACGCCGAGGAAGGAATCGAGCGGTCCCGACAGCTCTTCGACGCGTCCGTGGCGCAAAGCGAGGAAGCGAGCGTTGCGCTCTACTCGCTCGGCAGCCCCGAACTCCTCGCCGCCGCGACCGACGAGGTGATCGCCGTGCTCGCAGGCTGGGCGGTGCTCGGATTGCACCGGGACGCCCTGGAGATCGGATGCGGCATCGGACGGCTGATGGCGCCCCTGTGCTCACGCCTGCGCTCGGTGGTCGGCACGGACGTCTCGGCGGGGATGGTCTCGGCAGCCCGGCGTCGGCTCGAAGGCTGTTCGAATGCCAGCGTCCGGATGACGAATGGCCACGATCTTTCCGGATTCGAATCGGGGTCGATCGACCTCGTCTACAGCGTCGACACGTTTCCCTACCTGGTGCTTGGCGGGCACGCGCTCGTCGAGCGCCACTTTCAGGAAATCCGGCGGGTGCTCCGGCCCGGCGGCGACTTCGTCCTCTTCAACTACGCTTACGGACGGTCGCGCGACGACGCCAACCGTGAGGTACTTGCGCTCGCGCACGTCGCGAAACTCGAGGTCGTCCGCGCCGATGAATCGCCGTTCCGGATTTGGAACGGCATCGGCTGGCAGATGAGGCGAGGATCGAGCGCGTGAGAATTCTCTACCTGTCGCCGGGTTTTCCACCCAACTCCCACCTGTTTTGCGTCGCCGCGCAGGCCCGCGGCGCAAGCGTCCTGGCCGTCGGCGACGTGCCGGAGAGCGACCTGCTGCCGGAAGCCCGTCACGCATTCGAACGCTATGTGTTCGAGCCCCGCATGGGTGACTACGAGGTCTTGCTCGGCATCGCCCGGTCGATGGTCGCCGAGCATGGTCCGATCGACTTCGTCGAATCGAACGGAGAGCACTGGCTGGAAGTCGAGGGCCGCCTGCGCGACGACCTCGGCATCGAAGGCCTCACGGCGCGGGACGTGCGGCGCCTGCGCAGCAAGCTGGCCATGGCCGAGGCTTTCGAGGCGGCGGGCGTGCCTTTCATCCCGGGCATCCGCTGCGTGTCGCCGGAGGCGGTCGAGGGCTTCGCCGCGAAACACCGCTTGCCACTCGTCTTCAAGCCGGACAGCGGTTCGGGAGCCACGTCGACCTTCCGGGTGTCGACGCAAGCCGAGTTCGAGGCAGCGCTCCTTCTGCCCCTCGAAGGCCACATCGTGCAGCCCTTCGTCGAGGGCGACATCGTGACCTTCGACGGCCTGGTGGACCACGCCGGCCGCGTGGTGTTCTGCACCTCCCATGCCTACGATCGCGGAATCATGGAGGTGCGTGCCAGCGGTCTCGACGGGTTCTATTACTCGCTTCGCGACATTCCGCCCGCGCTCGAGCAGGTCGGCCGCCAGGCACTCGCTGCGTTCGACCTGCGCCAGCGCTTCTTCCACCTCGAATTCTTCGCGCGTCCGGACGGCTCGTACGTGGCGCTCGAGATGAACGTGCGCCCCCCGGGCGGGTTCACGACCGACATGATCAATCACGCCTGCGACTTCGATGTGTACGCGTTGTGGGCCGCCGTGATCCTTGGCGAGTCGCTCGAGGGTTTTTCGTATGAACGCAGGTTCCATACGGCCCACGCCGGTCGGCGCCACACACGTGCTTACGCGCATTCGCCCGAGGCACTGCGAGAACTGCTGGGTGACACGGTGGTGCGCATCAATCCCGTCCCGGCGGCGTTCGCGTCGACGATGGGTGATACGGCCTACCTGCTTCGCCATCCTCGACTGGAGCCGCTGCTCGATGCCATCGGCAAGGTCCAGCAGCCGCGGCTGGATTCGACCGATGGCCAGGAGAGAGCGACGCCCCAGGAGCCTGTCGGGCTTTGGGTCGGGCCCGCGTTGGGCCGGAAAAGGGGCTCAGCTTAGGCGCAAAGCGCAGCCGGGTTGGACACCCGGCGAGCATTTGCAACGACGGATCAGCCCCTTTTCCGGCCCAACCCGAAGGGCCGGCGAGAGCCGGACCCAAAGCCCGACAGGCTCCTAGCCGTCGTGTTTCCCAGCGACACAGTTCCACGAGGATGACGGTGCGGCGCTGCCTTCGAGCGCCGCTTCCGACGCCTTGCCATGCGCCAGCGCTTCGAGGTACTTCAGGAACAGCAGCCACGGCGACTGCTCGGTGTCGTCGAGCTCGCTGGCAGAGCCGGCGTCCTTGCGCAGGATGTCGCCGATGTTCCTATAGGTCTGCTCGAACAGGGCGCCGGCTTCAGTCCGCCGTGGCGCCCGACTCGCGCACCACCCGGCCGAGGCGCACCGATTCGCTGCGGATCAGCGCGCCGAACTGCGCCGGCGTGCCGGCGACGACCGGGGTGCCGAGTGCCTCCCACTTCTTGCGGAACGCCGGGTCCTTGAAGGTGTCGAGGAACGCTGCGCTCAGCTTGTCGACAACCGGTTGCGGCGTTCCGGCGCGCACGGCCACGCCGTGCCAGGCGGTGAGCTCGAAGCCGGGCAGGCCGACCTCGGCCAGCGTCGGCACGTTCGGCAGCTCGGGGCTGCGCTTGGCCGAAGTGACCGCGAGCGGCACCACCTTGCCGCCGCGGATGTGCTGCAGCGAGCTGCCGAGCACGTCGAACATCACCTGCACCTGGCCGCCGAGCAGGTCGTTGAGCGCCGGGCCGGCGCCGCGGTACGGCACGTGCGTCAGCTTGGTGCCCATCGCCTTGTTGTAGATCTCGCCGGCCAGGTGCTGCGGCGTGCCGGAGCCTGCCGAGGCGTAGGTCAGCGGCGTGCCGCCCTTCTTGCTCAGGGCAACGAATTCCTTGGCGTTCTTCACGCCGACCGACGGATGAACCTCGAGCACCAGCGGAAACGACGACAGCTGGACCACCGGCACCAGGTCGGTCAGGGCGTTGTAGGTCATCGTCTTAAAGAGCGACTGGTTCACCGCCATCGGCCCGCTCGCGGCGAGCAGGATCGTGTAACCGTCGGCGGGTGCCTGCCTCGCGACCTCGCTGGTGCCGACGTTGCCCGCCGCGCCTGCCTTGTTCTCGATGACGATGGTGGTGCCGAGGCGCGTCTGCAGCTCGGGCTGCAGCAGCCGCGCCATCAGGTCGGTGGGGCCACCGGGCGGATACGGCACGATCCAGCGGATCGGCTTCGAGGGGTAGGCGTCCTGTGCGACGACAAGGCCCGAAGCGGTTCCGAGGGCGGCTGCGAGCAGCCCGAAAAAGACTCTGCGTTGCGGCATGGCGTGCATTCCTGTAGTCGGCGGACATCGCCGGGCGGCGCAGGATACAGGCAGCGGCAACATGCGCCGGGATGCCTACCTACAATCGACCGGTGGACCTGAACTCGCCTTTGCTCAACGCCGACCTGCACTGCCATTCGGTGATTTCCGACGGCACGCTGGAGCCTGAAACGTTGGCGGTGCGGGCGCATGCCAACGGCGTTGCCCTGTGGGCGCTGACCGACCACGACGAGATCGGCGGCCAGGCCCGCGCCCGAGCAGCGGCGCAACGCATCGGCCTGCCGTACGTCACCGGGGTGGAAATCTCGGTCACCTTTGCCGGCACCACGGTGCACATCGTCGGCCTCGGCTTCGACGCCGACGACGCGGCGCTGCGTACCGGGCTGGAGGCCACCCGCGGCGGACGCGGCCAGCGCGCGCTCGAAATGGCCGAAGGCCTGGCGAAGGCCGGAATTCCGGGGACATTCGAGGGCGCGCTGAATTTTGCCGGCAACCCGGAGCTGATCTCGCGCACGCACTTCGCGCGGCACCTGGTCGAGACCGGGGTCTGCAACGACACCCACGAGGTCTTCCGCCGCTTCCTGGTCGAGGGCAAGCCGGGTTTCGTGCCGCACCGCTGGGCTGCGCTCGGCGATGCCGTGCGCTGGATCCGCGAGGCCGGTGGCGTGGCGGTGATCGCCCACCCGGGGCGCTACAAGTTCACGGCCAACGAGGAATACGCGCTGTTCAGCGAATTCATCGGCCACGGCGGCCGCGGCGTCGAGGTGGTGACCGGCAGCCATGCACCGCCGGACTTCATCAAGTACACGGCGATGGCCCGGGAATTCGGCCTGCTCGCCTCGCGCGGCAGCGACTTCCACTCGCCCGCCGAAAGCCATGCCGATCTCGGCAAGCTGCCGCCGTTGCTGGCCGACCTCGAACCGGTCTGGCAGGTGCTTGGCGACCGCGTCCAGCAGCCCGACTGAGCGTGCCGGTCGCTTTTCGCCGGCCGCGCGCCAACCTGTCGCTCGGCATCGCGCTGATCGTCCTCAGCGGACTGCTCTTCGCCAGCCTCGACAACACCACTCGGCACCTCGGCGCCACGCTTCCGGTGCTGCTGATGCTGTGGTTTCGCTATGCCTTCCAGGCGCTGGCGATGGCCATCTGGCTGGCGATCAGCCGGCGGCGCGCCGGCGGCGCGGGCTTTGCGGTGAAGCAGCCGCTTTTTCAGGCGATCCGCGGCGCGCTGCTGCTGGCGACCTCGGGCTTCAGCTTCTTCGGGCTGCAGTCGATCCCGGCGGCCGAATTCACCGCCATCAACATGCTGACGCCGGTCTTCGTGACGCTGCTGGCGGCGTGGCTGCTGCACGAGCGGGTCTCGGCGCTGCGCTGGGCGATGGTCTTCGGCGGCTTCACCGGCGCGCTGATCGTCATGCGGCCGGGCAGCGGCGCCTTCGGCTGGGCGGTGCTGTTTCCCCTGGCTGCCGCCTGCACCTACGCCGCCTTCCAAGTGCTGACGAGCAAGCTCGCCGGCATGGAGAGCCCGTACACCACCCACTTCTATACCGGGCTGGTCGGCACGCTGCTGGCGACGCCGCTGCTCTGGTTCAGCCCGGTCGACATGCTTGCCACGCTGCGCGGTGCCAGCGCGGTGGAGGTCTTGCAGCTGGCCGGTCTCGGCCTGTTCGGCACGGCGGGGCATCTGCTGCTGATCCTGGCGCTCGGCCTCGCGCCGGCGTCGCGGCTGATGCCGTTTGCCTACTGCCAGATCGCCTCGGCAGCAGCGATCGGCTGGCTGGTGTTCGGCTACCTGCCCGACCGCTGGGCCTGGATCGGCATGGCGGTGGTTGCCGTCTGCGGCGGCGCGAGCGCCTGGCTCAACGTGCGCGAGGCCGCGGCGCGCGCGCGCCCGCCCTCGCCGACCACGCTCGACGCGACCGCGGACTGACGAGACGCAATGGCGCAGACCTTCGAACTTCATCCGGCCGACCCGCAGCCGCGGCTGCTGCGCCAGGCGGCGCAGATCATCGAGGGCGGCGGCGTGGCCGCCGTGCCGACCGACAGCAGCTATGCGCTGGTCTGCCGGCTCGACGACAAGAACGCCGCCGAGGCGCTGCGCCGGATCCGCGGCATCGACGCCAAGCACCACCTGACGCTGCTGTGCCGCGACCTTGCCGAGCTGTCGAGCTATGCGCGCGTCGACAACGTGCAGTACCGCTTGCTTCGGCTCGGCACGCCCGGGCCCTTCACCTTCATCCTCGAAGCCACCCGCGAGGTGCCGCGGCGGCTTTCGCATCCCTCGCGGCGCACCATCGGCCTGCGCGTGCCCGACCACAAGGTGCTGCAGGGCCTGCTCGGCGTGCTCGGCCAGCCGCTGCTGGCAACGACGCTGATCATGCCGGGCGACGACGAGCCGCTGAACGACGCCGAGACGATTCGCGAGCGGCTGGGAAAACCGCTGCAGGCGATCGTCGACGCCGGCGCGTGCCCGATGCAGCCGACGACCGTGATCGACCTCAGCAGCGGCACGCCGCTGGTGATGCGCCAGGGGCTCGGCGAGCTGGCGACGCTGGGACTGAGCGTCGACTGACAAAAGGCGCCCGTTCGGGCTGGGGCACCAAATCCGCGCGCGGTATGCCACCGGGCGCTTCGATGGCTCAGGGCGGGCGGTAGAAAAGTCGCTGGTGGTCGAGCGGTACCCAAGGACGCCTCAGGCGCTGCCCGCAATCGCCGCGGTAACGACGATTTCGATCTTCCACTCCGGCCGCGCCAGCCGCGCCTGCACGGTCGCCCGCGGCGGCGCGTCGCCCGGCGGCACCCAGTCGTCCCAGACAACGTTCATGGCGTCGATGTCGGCGATATCGGCCAGGTAGATCTGCGCCATCAGGATGTGGCCGCTGTCGGTGCGCGCTTCGGCCAGCAGGCGGTCGATTTGCGCCAGCACCTGCGCCGTCTGGCCGCGGATGTCCTGCGTCGCGTCGCCCGGCACCTGGCCGGCGAGATAGACGACGTGGTTGAAGATCGTCATCTCCGAGAGACGATCGCCGACGTGAAAGCGCTGCAGCGCCTGGCTCATGGGGAACTCCGGTCGTGGTGGGGGTTGTCTGTCGCAGCCGCGGTCGCCGCAGCGGCGCTCTTCTGGCCGATGCGGCTTTCCGTGCCCGCGAGCAGCTTGCGGATGTTGCCGCGATGCCGAAGGATCAGCAGCAGCCCCATCGCCGCCACCACGATTGCCGTCGGCCCGCCGCCCCAGATCAGCCATTGGTAGAACGGCGCGAACAACGCAGCGACAAGGGCCGCCAGCGACGAGTAGCGGAAGAGGAAGGCAATGATCAGCCAGGTGGCGAGCGTCGCCAGGCCCAGCCCCGGGTTCAGCGCCAGCAGCACGCCGAGCGCCGTCGCCACGCCCTTGCCACCGACGAAGCCGAAGAACACCGGCCAGAGGTGACCGACGAAGGCCGCCAGCGCGACCAGCGCGACGCTGCCCTCGCCCAGCCCGAACTGCGCGCCGAAGGTGCGCGCCAGCAGCACCGGCATCACGCCCTTCAGCGCGTCGAGCAGCAGGGTCAGCAGCGCGGCGGTCTTGTTGCCCGAGCGCAGCACGTTGGTCGCGCCGGGGTTGCCCGAGCCGTAGCGGCGCGGATCGCCGAGCCCCATCGCCCGGCTGACGATGACCGCGAACGACAGCGAGCCGATCAGGTAGGCGGCGAGCACCGCCAGCGCCGTCGCCGCCATCAGTCGTCGCCCGCGCAGTCGACCGGTTGCGCCGCCAGCAGATCGATCAGCACCTGCGGCGCGATGCCGACCAGGTAGCCGCGCTGGCCACCGTTGATCGCCACCTCGGACAGCGCCAGCACGCTGCGCTCGACGTAAACCGGCATCGGCTTGCGGGTGGCGAACGGCGACGTGCCGCCGACGCGGTAGCCGCTGTGGCGCTCGGCGACCTCGGGCTTGCAGGGCTGCACCCGCTTGGCGCCGATCTGCCGTGCCAGGCGCTGGGTGCTGACGCGGCGGTCACCGTGCATCAGGACGATCAATGGCCGTGCGGCTTCATCCTCCATCACCAGCGTCTTGACGACCTCGTGCTCGTCGAGGCCGAGCTGGCGCGCCGATTCTTCGGTGCCGCCATGGTCGACATAGTCGTACAGATGCTCGCGGTAGCCGACGCCCCGCGCCTTGAGCAGCCGCGTCGCAGGGGTTTCGGAAGCCCGGGACTTGCGCGCCATCGCGTGCAGCCTCACTGCGCAGGGTCGCGATGGACCTTGCGAATGGCGTCGACCTCAGTCAGCACCTCGGCCGGCAGCGGCGTGGCCCAGGCGTCGAGGTTCTCGTCGAGTTGCGCCCGCGTCGTCACGCCGATGATCGTGCTGGCGACGCGCCACGACCGGTAGCAGAAGGCCAGCGCCAGTTGCGTCGGTGTCAGGCCGTGGCGCCGCGCCAGCGCGTTGTACAGCCGCGCCGCTTCCAGCGACTCGGGCCGGGCCCAGCGCTGCTGCTTCATCGACTCGAACAAGGCCATGCGGCCGGGGCGGTCCGGGTCTTCGACCCCCCGCTCGTCGTACTTGCCGGTCAGCGCGCCGAAGGCCAGCGGCGAATAGGCCAGCAGCGACACCCGGCTGCGGAACAGCACTTCGTCGAGCCCGTTGTCAACTGCACGACTGGTCAGCGCGTACGGGTTCTGCACCGTCTGCACCCGCGGCAGGCCGTGCTGCTCGGCAAGCCGCACGAACTCGCACACCCCCCAGGGCGTCTCGTTGCTGAGACCGATCTGGCGCACCTTGCCGGCGCGCACCAGCTTCGCCAGGGCCTCGAGCTGATCGTGGATCGAAGTCTGAGGCCGTTCGCGGCCCGGGTCGAAATAGACAGCGCCGAAGGCCGGTGCGTTGCGGTTCGGCCAATGGATCTGGTAGAGGTCGATGACCTCGGTTCGCAGCCGCTGCAGGCTGGCGTCGCAGGCGGCCGCCATATCGGCCGGCGCCAGGTCGGGGCTGCCGCCGCGGATCCAGTCCATGCCGCGCGACGGGCCGGCAACCTTGGTTGCCAGCACCACCTTCTGCCGCATGCCGGGCCGCGAGGCGAACCAGCTGCCAATGATTTTCTCGGTCGCTCCGTAGGTTTCGCGCCGCGCGGGGACCGAATACATCTCGGCGGTGTCGATGAAGTCGATACCGCGCTCGACGGCATGGTCGAGCAGCGCATGCGCGCTGCGCTCGTCGACCTGCTGGCCGAAAGTCATCGTGCCGAGGCAAACCTTCGACACCTCGAGCCCGCCGTCGCCGAGCTTGATCCGCTCCATGCCCACCCTCCCTTGCATCAGGGCGGAAGTGTGCCGCATGGCGCCGCAGCGCCGCCGACGCTGGCGGCCCTCGTCAGGGGGCGGGCTTGCTGCCCCACAGCTCCTTCAACCGGGCGTCACGGCCGCAAGAGGTGCGGTAGTACTTGTAGCGCACCGGATTCTTCTTGTAGTAGTCCTGGTGGTAGTCCTCGGCCGGGTAGAAGGTCTTGGCCAGGACGATCTCGGTGACGATCGGCTGCGAGAACGGCTTGGCCTTCTCGGCCTGCGCCAGCGACGCCTGCGCCGCCTTCAGCTGCTCGCCGTCAACCGGAAAGAGCGCCGTGCGGTAGGGCGAGCCGACGTCGCAGAACTGCCGGTCCCGGACGGTCGGGTCGATGGTGCGCCAGAAGTGGTCGACCAGCTGGCGGTAGCCGACCTTGGCCGGGTCGAACACCACCTCGACCGCCTCGGCATGGCCGGTGGACTTCGACGACACCTGGTCGTAGGTCGGGTCGGCGGTGCTGCCACCGATGTAGCCCGAGGTGGTCGAAATCACGCCGGGCAGCTTGTCGAAATCGGCCTCGACGCACCAGAAGCAGCCGCCGGCGAAGATCGCCCGGGCGGTGGCAGGTGCTGCCGGTGCACCGGTGCGGGGGACTTGCGCCGATGCGCCGACCGCCACCACGGCAAGCGCCAGCGGCGCCAGCCGGCGCCGAAACACGGCCGTGGTCTTCATGCCGCCGCCGCAACGAAGCGCAGCGCCACGCCGTTGTTGCAATAGCGCTTGCCGGTCGGCTTGGGGCCGTCGTTGAAGACGTGGCCGTGATGGCCGCCGCAGCGCGAGCAGTGGTATTCGGTACGCGGCAGGATCATCTTGAAGTCGGTGCTCGTTTCGACCGCGCCCGCCAGCGTGGTGAAGAAGCTCGGCCAGCCGGTACCGCTGTCGAACTTCATCTCGGACGCGAAAAGCGGCTGGTCGCAGGCGGCGCAGTGGTACGCGCCCTTGCGCTTTTCATCGTTCAGCGGGCTGGTGAACGGCCGCTCCGTGCCTTCATGGCGCAGCACGTCGAATTGTGCAGGCGTGAGCTTGGCTTTCCATTCGGCGTCGGTGAGGGTCATCTTGAAGGCTCCTTTGGGTTTGACGGCGTCGGCGGCGAGCAGCTGCGAGGCAGCCGCTCCGGCAGCGCCGCCGAGGGTGATCAGCAACAGGCGTCGTTTCATGGCTTGCTCTCGATGAATGGTTAAGGGCGAGGTCGCGGCGCAGTCGAGCGGTTGCAGCCACGTCGTGCCGCGTCGCGGGCTGAAGGTTCGTTGGGCCTGGAGGCCTTGTACGCAGCTATGAGCCGATCGTATGCGCCGAGGTTCCGCGGCCTCCTCGTGATCGCTTCGGGCGCCCCTGTCAGTCGAGCTCGTGCCGGGCGATGTGGTGCAGCCTTCTTGCGCTCCACCAGACTGCAAAGGCAATGATCGGAATCGCCAGCGCGGTGGCGATCTCCGGGTCGATCCACCCCACGCCGGCGTCCTTGAGCCCCTTGGCGACGTAGCCGACGAGCCCGGCACCGTAGTAGGTGATCGCCGCGACACTGAGACCTTCGACGGCGGTCTGCAGCAGCAGCTGCGCGCGCTGACGGCGGTTCATGGCGTCGAGCAGCGCCTGGTTGCCCTGTTGCTGCTCGATGTCGACGCGGGTGCGCAGCAGGTTGCTGGTGCGCGAGATGCGTTCGGAAAGCGCCTGCTGGCGGCGGGCCGCCCAGGCGCAGGTCTGCATCGCGGGCGTCAACCGCCGATCCATGAATTCGCGCAAGGTCTGCAAATCCTTGAGCCGCGTTTCCTTCAGCTCCTCGATACGGCGGTGCACCAGTTCGAAGTACGCGGCACTGGCCGAGAAACGCGCATGCGTGCTCGCATAGAGGCTTTCGACTTCGGCCGCCAGATGCGTCAGCTGCATCAGCAGCGCGGGGTCATCGGCACGCTTGGCGCTGCGAATCTGCGCCGCCACGGCCGCCAGGTCGCGCTCGGCGTGCATCAGCGCCGTGGCGACCTCGCGGGCGACCGGCAGGCCGAGCAGCGCCATCAACCGGTAGGTCTCGGCGTCGAGCAGGCGCTTGACCGCCCGGCCGACCCGCCGCGCCGGCAGATCGCCGACCTGCAGCACGAAGCGCGAGCAGCCGTCGGCATGAAGCCGCAAGTCGGTGTGCAACTCGGCGCAGCCCATGACCCGCGAGCCGACCAGGTGCTCCTCGAGGAGGTGCTCGCGCACCAGCGTTTCGGCGTGACCGTCGCCGACGGCATCGCCGCCGACGACAACCACATGCATGCCGACCAGCCACTGACCCGGAAGCGCGCGCAGCCACGCCTGCGGCACGTCACGCAACGCCGGCCGTTCGAACGCCGAGACGACATGGCCAGGCGTCAGCGGGCGCCAGAAGGTGCAGGTCTCGAACTCGGTGTGCTGCTCCCAGCGCAGGTGCAAGCCACCGATGTCGACGCTGAGCTGGTTCGAGTCGGCTGCAGGCACCGGCAGATGCTGCGAGCGCAGCAGTTCACACAGGGGCTCCCGAATGCACGAATCGCCGTCGAGCAGCCAGGCCAGGTGCGTCAGCACAATCGGCGCTTCGAGTCGGTCGTATGGGCGGGCGTGGATTTCGTTGTGCAGGCTCTCGCGCAGCGGATGCGGCCGCAGCGTGCGGAGATCGCCGCCTGCGGTGCCACCGGTGCCCGCAGCCGGGCCCGGCCCGATGCCGTGCGCGCCGTCGCCATGGCTGTGAAGTGCGTCTTCGGCAACGGGGATGTCTGCGGAATGAGGGCTCATGAGAACTCGATCGTGAGTGCGCCAGGCGGCGGTCGCGCACGGTTGCAAGCGGCGCGCGTCCGCGACGGGCAAGGCAGGTTACCGCAGGCCGCACGCCATCGGCAGCGGCTTCGCGTATCGTTTTGGAATCGACACTTCGTCGAACAGGAGCTGAATATGGCGATCGAGAGAACGGCCCAAACTGAACTGCCACTTCATCTCGGTGCGTTCAAGCCGGTAGGTTGCGTGGTTGTCGCCCTCGAGAGCGACGCCGAAGCGCACCGCATGGCCGACGCGCTGAGTGCAGCCGGCTTCGCCGACGAGGACGTCGACTTCTTCCCGGCGACGGTGATGACCGAGGAGCTCGAGGACCTGATCCCTGCGGCGAGCGGCGCCGCGGGTTTCGGCTGGGAGATCCAGTCGATGCGCCATTACCTGGTGCTGGCCCAGCAGGGCTGCGGCTGGCTCATCGTGCGGGCGCCGAATCAGGCCAAGGATGCCGAGATCGCGGATATCGCCCGCCAGCACGGTGCCAAGCTGGCCAACAAGTACAGCCGCCTGATTACCGAAGAGCTGCTGTAGACAGTCCGGGCTGCACTGCGGCCCGGCAGCTGCTCGCGCCTGAACATCGGCAGTCGCCGAGGCACGCCTCGGGGGCGGCCCGTTCATTCGGGCACAGTCGTTGCTCAAGTTCCACTCGCGAATGCACGAGCCGCCGTGGCGACTTCGGCTGACGCATGCTCCCCACCCCGCCCTGGAGGCTCGAACAAGTTGTTCAGCGAACACGACGCCTACCTGTTCCGCGAAGGAACGCACAGCCAGCTTTACGACCGACTCGGCTGCCATCTGGGCGAAGGCGGCAGCGCCCGCTTCTCCGTCTGGGCGCCGAACGCCGCGTCGGTTTCGGTGATCGGCGACTGGAACGGCTGGAATGCAGCCGCCGATCCGATGCAGGCACGCCCCGACGACACCGGCATCTGGGAGGCGGAACTGCAGGGCGTGCAACGAGGGCAGGCCTACAAGTACCGCATCACGCCGCGCTTCGGCGGCGGGCCGCTCGAAAAAGCCGACCCCTTTGCGCTCTACTCCGAGCCGGCGCCGGCAACCGCCTCGCGGGTCTGGCCGCTCGACTACGCATGGCAGGACGCCGACTGGATGGCGAATCGTGCCGCGAAGAACGCGCTCGACGCGCCGGTGTCGATCTACGAGGTACACGCCGGGTCGTGGAAACGCCAGGACGGCAACTTCCTCGGCTACCGCGAGCTGGCGCATGCCTTGGGTGAATACGTGGTCGAGATGGGCTTCACGCATGTCGAGCTGATGCCGATCACCGAGCATCCGTTCTATGGCTCGTGGGGCTACCAGACCACCGGCTACTTCGCGCCGACCTCGCGCTACGGCACGCCGCAGGACTTCATGTACCTGGTCGACCACCTGCACCAGCGCGGCATCGGCGTCATCCTCGACTGGGTGCCATCGCATTTTCCGACCGATGCGCACGGGCTCGACCGCTTCGACGGCACGGCGCTCTACGAGCATGCCGACCCGCGCCAGGGCTTCCATCCCGAATGGAAGTCGAGCATCTTCAACTACGGCCGCAACGAGGTTCGCGGCTTCCTGATGTCGTCGGGTACCTTCTGGCTCGACAAGTACCACCTCGACGGGCTGCGCGTCGATGCGGTCGCCTCGATGCTCTACCTCGACTACGCACGCAATCACGGCGAATGGATCCCGAATCGCCACGGCGGTCGCGAGAACCTGGAGGCCATCGAGTTCCTGCAGGACTTCAACACCGCCGTCTACCGCGACCATCCCGGCGTGATGACCATCGCCGAGGAGTCGACCGCCTGGCCGATGGTTTCCCGGCCGGTCGATCACGGCGGCCTCGGTTTCGGCCTGAAGTGGAACATGGGCTGGATGCACGACAGCCTGAAGTACATGGGTGAGGACCCGATCAACCGGAAGTACCACCACGGTCAGCTGACGTTCTCGCTGGTTTATGCCTTCAACGAGAACTTCGTGCTGCCCATCTCGCACGACGAGGTGGTCTACGGCAAGGGTTCGATGATCAACAAGATGCCGGGCGACGCCTGGCAGCAGTTCGCCAACCTGCGGGCGCTCTACGGCTACATGTGGGCGCATCCGGGCAAGAAGCTGCTCTTCATGGGCAGCGAGTTCGGACAGCGCCGCGAGTGGACCCACGACGGCGAACTCGAGTGGTTCGTTGCCGACCTGCCCGAGCACGCCGGGCTGCGGCGCTTCATGCGCGACCTGAACCGCGTCTACCGCGACCACCCGGCGCTGCACGAGGTCGACTTCTCGCACGAAGGCTTCGAGTGGATCGTTGCCGGCGATGCCGACACCAGCGTCATCGTCTTCCTGCGCAAGGCCAGGGGCGGCGCGGCACCGGTGCTGGTGGTCTGCAACCTGACGCCGCTGCCGCGCAGCAACTATCTCGTCGGCGTGACACGGCCCGGCTACTGGCGCGAGCTGCTGAACAGCGACGCCACCGTCTACGGCGGCTCCGGCTGGGGCAATCTCGGCGGCGTGCAGTCGAACCCCGTCTCGGCGCAGGGCCGGCCGCATTCGCTGAGCCTGACGCTGCCTCCCCTCTCAACCCTCCTGCTGCAAGTCGACACCGATGCCCAAGGACAAGAACTCGAACTCGAACGCGACTCCGATTGACAAGCCGGATGACGGCCAGCTGCGTGCCGTCATCGATTCGGTCCATCCGTCGATCGACGGCGGCCGCTATGCCGTCAAGCGCATCGCTGGCGAGACGATGGAGGTGCAGGCGCATGTCTTCACCGACGGCCACGACGCGCTGCGCGTCATGCTGCACTGGCGCGACGTCACCAAGCACCTGCTGCACGAAGTCGAGATGGCACTGCAGGGCAACGACGTCTGGCTTGCCACCTTCACCCTCCCCGCACCCGGGCGCTACACCTACACCGTCACCGCCTGGGTCGACAGCTTCGCCTCCTGGCATCACGAGCTCGAACGGCGGGTCGATCCGGAGGACATCCGCATCGCGGCGCAAGTCGGCGCCGGGTTGATCCACGACGCTGCCGGTCGCGCAAAGGGTCCCGACCGCAAGTTGCTCACCGCCTGGGCTTCGCGGCTGCGCAAGGCGGCTGCCAAGGACGAGATCGACGGCGTCGCGCTGAAGGCACTGGCGCTCGACGAAACCTTCGGTGCGGTGGCGATGCGCTACCCCGACCGCAGCTTCGAGATCGGCCACCCGGTCGAACTGCCGCTGGTCGTCGATCGCCCGCGTGCGCAATTCAGCACCTGGTACGAGCTGTTCCCGCGTTCGGCATCGAACGACCCGACCCGCCACGGCACCTTTGCCGATGTCGAGGCGCAACTGCCTTACGTCGCCGGCATGGGCTTCGACGTGCTCTACTTTCCTCCGATCCATCCGATCGGCCGCGAGAAGCGCAAGGGCCGCAACAACGCGCTGGTGACCGAGCCGGGCGATGTCGGCAGCCCGTGGGCGATCGGTGCTGCCGAAGGCGGCCACAAGCACATCCTGCCGGAACTCGGCACGCCCGAGGACTTCCGCCGGCTGGTGGTCCGGGCGCGCGACTTCGGCATGGAGATCGCGATGGACATCGCCTTCCAGTGCGCGCCCGACCATCCGTACGTCAAGGAGCATCCCTCCTGGTTCAAGTGGCGCCCCGACGGCACCGTGCAGTACGCCGAGAACCCGCCGAAGAAGTACCAGGACATCTATCCGTTCAACTTCGAGAGCGAAGACTGGCAAGCGCTCTGGGAGGAACTGAAGAGCATCTTCGACCACTGGATCGGCGAAGGCGTGAAGATCTTCCGCGTCGACAACCCGCACACCAAGGCGTTTCCTTTCTGGGAATGGGCGATCACGGCGATCAAGGCCGAGCATCCCGACGTCATCTTCCTGGCCGAGGCCTTCACGCGGCCGAAGGTGATGCACGGTCTTGCCAAGCTCGGCTACTCGCAGTCGTACACCTATTTCACCTGGCGCAACACCAAGGCCGAGCTGGTCGAGTACTTCACCGAACTGGCACAGGGCCCCGGTGCCGACTACTTCCGGCCGAATGCCTGGCCGAACACCCCCGACATCCTGCACGAACAGCTGCACGGCGGCCGCCGGCCGATGTACATGGCGCGCCTGACGCTCGCGGCGACGCTTTCGGCCAACTACGGCATCTATGGCCCTGCGTACGAGCTGCTCGAAGGCACGCCCCGCACCCCTGGGAGCGAGGAATACCTCGATTCCGAGAAGTACCAGTTGCGTGCCTGGGACCACGACCGGCCCGACAGCCTCTACAGCTTCATCGCCCGGGTGAATGCGATCCGGCACGACAACCCGGCGCTGCAGTCGCTGCAGGGTCTGACCTTCCTGCCGGTCGAGAACGACCAGCTGATCGCCTACATGAAGCGCGAAGGCGACAACGTGATCGTCTGCGTGGTGAACCTCGATCCGCAGAACCCGCAGTCCGGCTGGGTCGGGCTCGACCTCAAGGCGCTTGCGATCGAGATCGACGAGCCCTACCAGATGCACGATCTGCTCAGCGACCAGCGCTTCGTCTGGCGTGGCACGCACAACTTCGTGCGGCTCGACCCGGCGCAGTCGCCAGCGCACATCTTCCGCGTGCGCCGTCGCTTGCGCAGCGAACGCGATTTCGACTACTTCCAGTAAGCAGCCAGGCAGCAGGCCCACATGAATGCACCAATGACGATCGCACTCGAGGCGGCCCAGCAAGAAGCCGCGGCGCAGGGCGGCGACGACCCGCTCTGGTACAAGGACGCGGTCATCTACCAGGTCAATGTCAAGGCGTTCTTCGATTCGAACGACGACGGCATGGGCGACTTCAAGGGCCTGACGTCGAAGCTCGACTACATCAAGGACCTGGGCGTCAACACCCTGTGGCTGATGCCCTTCTACCCGTCGCCGCTGAAGGACGACGGCTACGACATCGCGGCCTATGAGGACGTGCACCCGCAGTACGGCACGCTCGACGACTTCCGCCAGATGCTCGAGGAGGCGCACCGGCGCGGCCTGAAGGTCATCACCGAACTGGTCGTCAACCACACCTCGGACCAGCACCCGTGGTTCCAGGCCGCGCGCCGGGCGGCGCCGGGCTCGCCCGAGCGCGACTTCTACGTCTGGAGCGACAGCGACCAGAAGTACAAGGGCACCCGGATCATCTTCACCGACACCGAGGTTTCGAACTGGACCTGGGACCCGGTCGCCAAGGCGTACTTCTGGCACCGCTTCTTCAGCCACCAGCCCGACCTGAATTTCGACAACCCGAACGTGCTGGAAGCCATCTTCCGCACCATGCGCTTCTGGCTCGACATGGGGGTCGATGGTTTCCGCCTCGACGCCATCCCCTACCTGATCGAGCGCGACGGCACCAACAACGAGAACCTGCCCGAGACGCATGTCGTCATCAAGCGGCTGCGCGCGGCGATGGACGCGAGCTACAAGAACCGCTTCTTCCTGGCCGAAGCCAACCAGTGGCCCGAGGACGTGCGCGAGTACTTCGGCGACGGCGACGAATGCCAGATGGCCTACCACTTCCCGCTGATGCCGCGGATGTACATGGCGATCGCGCAGGAAGACCGCTATCCGGTCGTCGAGATCATGCAGCAGACGCCCGAGATTCCGGCGAACTGCCAGTGGGCGATCTTCCTGCGCAACCACGACGAGCTGACGCTCGAGATGGTGACGAGCAAGGAGCGCGACTACATGTACAAGATGTACGCCGCCGACCCGCGGGCGCGCATCAACGTCGGTATCCGCCGGCGCCTGGCGCCGCTGCTCGAGAACGACACCGACCGCGTCAAGCTGATGAACAGCCTGCTGCTGTCGATGCCCGGCTCGCCGATCATCTACTACGGCGACGAGATCGGCATGGGCGACAACGTCTTCCAGGGCGACCGCCACGGCGTGCGCACGCCGATGCAGTGGAACCCGGACCGCAACGCCGGCTTTTCACGCGCCGATCCGCAGCGCCTCTATTCGCAGCCGATCATGGACGCGGTCTACGGCTACGAGGCGATCAACGTCGAGGCGCAGGCGCGCGACGCGAGCTCGCTGCTCAACTGGACGCGGCGGATGCTCGCCGTGCGCAAGACCAGCCATGCCTTCGGTCGCGGCAGGCGGACCTTCCTCAAGCCGGGCAACCGCAAGATCCTCGCCTACCTGAGCGAGTACGAAGGCGACGTGATCCTGTGCGTGTCGAACCTGGCGCGCTCGGCGCAGCCGGTCGAGCTCAACCTCGGCGCCTTCAAGGGCCGGGTGCCGGTCGAAATGCTCGGCCGCACGGCCTTCCCGCCGATCGGCGAGCTGCCCTACCTGCTGACGATCCCGGCCTACGGCTTCTACTGGTTCAAGCTGACCACCGACGCGGCGCCACCAGCCTGGCACGAGGAGCACCTCGCGATCGAGGACCGGCCGGTGCTGGTGCTGTTCGACGACTGGAATTCGCTGTTCCGCGACCGCGTCATGCCATGGCGAATCGGCCTGGCCGAGACGATGCGCTCGCAGTTCGAAACGGTCACCCTGCCCCGCTACATCGAAACCCAGCGCTGGTTCGCGCGCAAGGGAAGCACGATCAGCCGGGCCAAGCTCGCCGACCACCTGCTTTGGGAAGAAGGCGGCAACACCTGGCTGCTGCCGCTGCTCGATGTCGAGGCAGCCGGTGAAAGCGCCAGCTACTTCGTTCCGCTGGCCATTGCCTGGGAGGACCGGGAAGAGGAACGGATGCGCGCACTGGCACTTTCGCCCGTTGCCAAGGTGCGCCAGCAGGCCGATGTCGGCGTGATGGGCGATGCCTTCTACGACGAGGTTTTCTGCCGCGCCGTCCTTCGCGCCGTCAGTGCCAATCGGCAGATTGCCATGGCCGGCGGGCGGCTGCAGTTCACGCCGACGGCAGCGTTTGCCGAGATCGCCCGCGGTGCGGCGGACCTGCCGGTCAACAAGCCGCAAGGGCAAAGCAGCAACACGATCGTCACCTTCGGCGAGCAGCTGTTCCTCAAGGGCTACCGTCAGGTGCGGCGCGGCGTCAACCCCGAGCTCGAAGTCGGGCGCCACCTCACCGAGGTGGTGAAGTACGCCAACTGCGTGCCGGTGGCAGGCGCGGTCGAGTACGTCGCTGCGGACGGCAGCACGATGACGCTGGCGCTGGTTCAGGCGTTCGTCGCCAGCCAGGGCGATGGTTGGTCGTACACCCAGAGCTACCTCGAGCGCTTCCTCGAACTGCTGCGCGATGCGCCCGCCGAGGAAGTGCCCAGCGACGTGCACGGCGGCTACATCGCCCTGATGCAGACCCTCGGTGTGCGCACCGGCGAACTGCACCTGGCGCTGGCCCGCCGCACCGGCCAGAATGCCTTCGACCCGGAGCCGCTCGGCCCGGACGACATCACCGGACACCGCCGCCAGGCCACCGACGAGGCGCAGAGCACCTTCGCCCTGCTCGAGTCCCGGCTCGCCGGCCTGCCCGAAGCCGCGCGCTTCGAGGCCCGGGCCCTGCTCGAGCGGCGGGACAGCGTGCTCGGCCGCATCGATGCGTGCACCGAAGGCACGCACACCGGGCTGCGCATCCGCTACCACGGCGACTACCACCTCGGGCAGGTGCTCGTCACGCGCAACGACTTCGTGATCATCGACTTCGAAGGCGAGCCGGCGCGAAGCTTCGAGGAGCGCCGTGCGAAGCGCTCGCCGCTGCGCGACGTTGCCGGGATGCTGCGCTCCTTCAACTACGCCAAGTGGAGCGCCATGCGGCGCGTCGCCCAGAGCCCCGACGATTTCGCACGGCTGGCGCCGCATGCGGCACGCTGGGAATCCGAGACGCGCAACGCCTTCCTCTCGGCCTACGACGAGACGACGCGCGGCTCGGGCCTGTACGACACCCTGGTCGGCGACCGCCTGCTGTCGCTTTTCGAGCTGGAAAAGGCGCTCTACGAACTGCGTTACGAACTCGGCAACCGACCGGACTGGGCCCAGATTCCGATCGACGGCATCCTCGGCCTGCTCGACAACCGCTAGGCACCCGACTCCGCCCGCGCCGTGCTCCCGCCGCCGCGCCACCAATCCGGGCCGCGGGCGTCTCGCGGCACCTGCACGTATTGCCTGCCCGTGAAGGGCTGAAGGAACACCATGGACAACGTCAACATGCTCTTCGAGCCCGTCAGGGCCTTCCTCGGCCAGATCGGCGTCTTCCTGCCGCGACTGCTGGTGGCGATCATCGTCGTCTTCGGCGGCTGGCTGCTGGCCAAGGTGGCGCGATTCGCCGTCGCGCGGGCGCTTCGGGCGATCAATTTCAACGTGCTGACCGAGCGCTCGGGGATGGATTCCTTCCTGCGCCAGGGGGGCATGCAGGGCGACACCTCGGGGCTGTTCGGCTGGCTGGTCTACTGGCTGGTCATCCTGGCGGCGCTGATCATCGCCTTCAACGGTCTCGGGCTGACCTACATCACCGACCTGCTCGGCCGGGTGGTGCTGTTCGTTCCGAACGTCTTCGTGGCGCTGATCATCCTCGCCTTCGGCGCCTACTTCGCGCGCTTCGTCGGCGAAGCGGTGGCGTCGTACTGCCGCAGCATGGGCATGCGCGAGGCCGGTTTCCTCGGCAAGCTGGGGCAGTACGCCATCATGGTCTTCGTCGTGCTGATCGCGCTCGACCAGATCAACGTCGGCGGCAACATCGTCCGCGTCAGCTTCCTGATCATGCTCGGCGGCGTGGTGTTCGCGCTGTCGCTGGCCTTCGGCCTCGGCGGAAGGGACGTCGCGGCGCGCCTGCTCGAGCGCTGGTGGCCGAAAGAGCGCAAGGACGACAACCGCCTCTGAGGCCCCGAAGCAGCGGCTGCATGGAACCGGGCAGCCGCATCCAACCCGTCTGGCCCGGTCGCCCCCGTCCGCTGGGTGCCCTCTGGGACGGTGAAGGCGTCAACTTCGCGATTTCCTCCGGCGCCGCCGAGCAGGCCGAACTCTGCCTTTACGACGCCAGCGGCCGGCATGAGATCCAGCGGATCGCGTTGCGCGAGCGCACCGACGGTGTCTGGCACTGCTACCTGCCCGAAGCGCGGCCCGGGCTGCTCTACGGTTGGCGCATGCACGGGCCGTACCGGCCGGAAGAAGGGCTGCGTTTCAACGCCCACAAGCTGCTGATCGACCCCTGCGCCCGGGACCTGGTCGGTCCGCTGCGCTGGAGCGACGCGCTCTACGGCTACACCGTCGGCCACAAGCGCGGCGACCTGTCGTTCGACCGCCGCGACAGCGCGGCGCATGTGCCGAAATGCCGCGTCGTGGAAAGCGCCTTCAGCTGGGGCGACGACCGCCCGCCTGCCGTGCCCTGGAGCGAGACGGTGATCTACGAGCTGCATGTGCGCGGCTTCACGATGCGCCATCCCGACGTGCCCGAGCACTTGCGCGGCAGCTATGCGGCTCTCGGCTCGGCCCCGGTCGTCGACTACCTGACGCGGCTCGGCGTCACCAGCATCGAACTGCTGCCGGTGCACAGCTTCCGCAACGACCACGCGCTCGAAAAGCGCGGCCTGCAGAACCATTGGGGCTACAACTCGCTCGGCTTCTTCGCGCCCGAAGCGCGCTACAGCGCGTCGCACAAGCCCGACGAGTTCAAGACGATGGTCAAGGCGCTGCACCACGCCGGTATCGAGGTGCTGCTCGACGTCGTCTACAACCATACCGGCGAAGGCGACGCAACCGGGCCGACGGTCTCGCTGCGCGGCATCGACAACGCCGCCTACTACCTCCTCGACCGCGAGCGGCCGCGGCATTACACCGACTTCACCGGCTGCGGCAACACGCTGCGTGTCGAACATCCGCGGACGCTGCAGCTGGTGATGGACTCGCTGCGCTACTGGGTGGAGGACATGCATGTCGACGGCTTTCGCTTCGACCTGGCGCCGGCGCTTGCCCGCCAGGGCGGTGCCTTCGATGCGCGCGCAAGCTTCTTCGCGGCCGTTGCCCAGGACCCGACGCTCAGCCGCGTCAAGCTGATTGCCGAGCCGTGGGACCTCGGCTCCGGCGGCTACCAGCTCGGCGGGTTTCCGTCCGGATGGTCGGAATGGAACGACCGTTACCGCGACGGCGTGCGGCGCTACTGGCGCGGCGACGGCGGGCAGATCGGCGAGCTGGCGCACCGGCTGGCCGGCTCGAGCGACTTCTATGCCGGCGGGGGCCGGCAGCCGCAGGCCAGCATCAACTTCGTCACCGCGCATGACGGCTTCACGCTGCACGACTTGGTGAGCCACGAGCGCAAGCTCAACCACGCGAACGGCGAAGACAACCGCGACGGCAGCGACCACAACCTGTCCTGGAACTGCGGCGTCGAAGGACCGAGCGAAAACGCCGCCGTCAACGCCCTTCGCGAACGGCAGAAGCGCAACCTGCTGGCCACCCTGCTCCTCTCGCAGGGCGTGCCGATGCTGGTGGCCGGCGACGAACGCGGCCGCAGCCAGGAAGGCAACAACAACGCCTACTGCCAGGACAACACGATCAGCTGGATCGACTGGGATGACGGATCGGCCCGGGGCGACGAACGACAGGCGTTGACGGCGTTCACACGGCTGCTGCTGGCGCTGCGCCGTGCGCATCCACTCTTTCGACGGCGGCGGTTCTTCACCGGGACCGGAACCACGCCGGGCGCGCAGAAGGATCTGGCCTGGCTGGGCGTCGACGGCGAGGAGTTGCAGCAGGCCGACTGGGACGAGCCGCAGGCGCGCCGGCTGGGAATGCTGATGCGCGGCCATGGCATCGAGGAGGTCGGTCCGCGCGGCGAAGCGATCGCCGACGACGACTTCCTGGTCCTCTTCAACGGCGACAACGAGGCCACCGACTTCCGCCTGCCGGCATGGCCCGACGGCACCTGGCGGGTCCGGGTCGATACGTCGCTGCCGACGGGCGAGCCCGGGATGCAGCGGGTGGTCGCGGCTGGCGGGTCCGCCCGGCTTGGCGGTCGGTCGCTCTGGGTCCTGCAGAAAGCCGCCGGCATTGCGCCCGGCTGACCGGTGCTGCCGCTTCCGCGGAATCCGGAGGTCCGGATGAGCACCTGCCTATAGTCGCGTCCATGAGCGACACCCACGAATACACGCCCCAACGCCCGGCACGCAGCCGATTCGTCTCGATTCGCGGGCTCCGGCAGCACCTCTGGCAGTGGGGCGAAGCCGAAAGCGTCACCGTCGACTGCCCGCCGCTGGTGATGCTGCACGGCTGGATGGATGTGGGCGCGTCGTTCCAGTTCCTGGTCGACGCGTTGTGGCGGCTGGAGGGCGACCGCCGCTGCATCCTGGCACTCGACTGGCGCGGCTTCGGCCAGACCGCCGCCGCGCCGGCCGACAGCTACTGGTTCCCCGACTATCTCGCCGATCTCGACGCCCTGCTCGATGCCCTGGGCCTGAATGGCAAGCCGCTGCAGGTCGACCTGCTCGGCCACAGCATGGGTGGCAACGTGGCGATGGTCTATGCCGGGGTGCGACCCGAACGCATCCGCCGGCTGATCAACGTCGAGGGCTTCGGCATGCCGCAGACGCGGCCGCAGCAGGCGCCCGGCCAGTATGTGCGCTGGCTCGACTCGCTGCGCACGCCTGCCGAGCTGCGCACCTATCCGAGCCTCGATGCCGTGGTCGAGCGCCTGCGCAGCAACAATGCGCGGCTGCGCGCAGCGCCGGCGCGCTGGCTGGCGCAGCACTGGGCCCGCGAGCGCAGCGACGGCCAGTGGGAACTGCAGGCCGACCCGGCGCACAAGCGGCCGAACCCGGTGCTCTACCGGCGCGAGGAGGTGATGGCCTGCTGGGAGCACATCGCCGCGCCGCTGCTCTGGGTCGAAGGCGACCAGAGCGACATGCAGCGCCTGTGGGGCAACCGCTACCCGCGCGAGGATTTCGACGGCCGGCTGGCGGTGGTGCCGAAGGTCGAGCGCCATACGCTCGGCCCGGCCGGTCACATGGTGCACCACGACCAGCCTGAACCGCTTGCCGAGCTGCTCCACCGGTTCCTGGCGGCCTGAAGGGCACGGGCGGCGCCGACGTCGCCGCAGAACCCCCATGCGAAAATCGCTCCCTACTTTCTGGAAGCGCTTTTCATGGACGTCGAACACATCAATGCCATCGGCAACGCACTGGCTGACCTGAGCCAGCGGACGATCGACCTCCGGGGGTATCTTTGACTACGACCGCAAAGCGCTGCGGCTGAACGAGGTCAACGCCGCCCTCGAAAACCCGAACGTCTGGAACGAACCGAAGCGCGCCCAGGAACTCGGCCGCGAGAAGCGCACGCTCGAAGGCGTGGTGCAGACCGCCGACCACCTGTCGAGCAACCTGGCCGATAACACCGAGCTGTACGAGATGGCCAAGGCCGACGGCGATGCCGACTCGCTGCGCGCCATCGAATCCGAAGTCGCCAAGCTCGAGGAGATCGTCGGCCAGCTCGAATTCCGCCGGATGTTCGACAACCCGGCCGATCCGTCGAACTGTTTCCTCGACCTGCAGGCCGGCGCCGGCGGCACCGAAGCCTGCGACTGGGCGGCCATGCTGCTGCGCCAGTACCTCAAGTACTGCGAGCGCAAGGGTTTCAAGGCCGAAGTGCTCGAGGAGACCGAAGGCGATGTGGCCGGCATCCGCAGTGCCACGCTGAAGATCGAAGGCGACTATGCCTTCGGCATGCTGCGCACCGAAACCGGCGTGCACCGGCTGGTGAGGAAAAGCCCGTTCGACTCGTCGGGTGGGCGCCACACCTCATTCGCCAGTGTCTTCGTCTACCCGGAGGTCGACGACTCGATCGAGATCGACATCAATCCGGCCGACGTGCGCACCGACACCTTCCGCGCCTCGGGTGCCGGCGGCCAGCACATCAACAAGACCGACTCGGCCGTGCGGCTGACGCACATTCCGACCAACATCGTCGTGCAGTGCCAGAACGACCGTTCGCAGCACCGCAACCGCGACGAGGCCTGGCAGATGCTGCGCTCGCGGCTTTACGAGCACGAGATGCGCATCCGCATGGCGGCGCAGCAGAAGCTGGAGGACACCAAGACCGACGTCGGCTGGGGCCACCAGATTCGCAGCTACGTGCTCGACCAGAGCCGCATCAAGGACCTGCGCACCAATGTCGAGATCAGCAACACGCAGAAGGTGCTCGACGGCGACCTCGACGTCTTCATCGAGGCCAGCCTCAAGCAGCGGGTGTGAACTGTGCGCCCCTCGCGTCCCGTGACCGTCAACCTTTCAGTGCCGCATCCGAACGCGGCCTTGCCGTCCATGACTTTTCTGACCAAAACATCCCATGCGTGAAGGCACTGCCCGCCTGATCCGCCGCGAGGACTACGCGCCGCCGGCCTATCGGATCCGCAGCGTCGACCTGACTTTCGATCTCGACCCGGCCAAGACGCGCGTCGTCAGCCGCATGCAGATCGAACGCCATCCCGGCATGGCGACGCAGCCGCTGCGGCTGCACGGCGAAGGCCTCAACCTGACGCGCATCCTGCTCGACGGCGAGAGCGTGTCGTTCCGCCACGAGGAGGGCATGCTGGTCATCGATGCCCTGCCCGACCGGCCATTCGAGCTGGAGATCCGCAACACCTGCTGCCCCGAGAAGAACACCCAGCTCACCGGGCCTCTACACCTCGGGCGGCGGCTTCTTCACGCAATGCGAGGCCGAGGGTTTTCGCCGCATCACCTATTTCCTCGACCGGCCCGACGTGATGGCGGTCTACACCGTCACGCTGCGTGCCGACAAGGCGCAGTACCCGGTGCTGCTGTCGAACGGCAATCTGGTCGAGGAAGGAGAGCTGCCGAACGGCTGCCACTTCGCGCGTTGGCACGATCCGTTTCCGAAGCCGAGCTACCTGTTTGCCCTGGTGGCCGCGCAGCTGGTCGCCAGGGAGCAGCGCATCCGGGCCCGCAACGGCAGCGAGCACCTGCTGCAGGTGTGGGTACGCCGCGGCGACCTCGACAAGACCGAGCATGCGATGAATTCACTGGTCGCGAGCGTGCTCTGGGACGAGGCGCGCTTCGGCCTGCCGCTCGACCTGGAGCGCTTCATGATCGTCGCCGTCGGCGACTTCAACATGGGCGCGATGGAGAACAAGGGGTTGAACATCTTCAACACCAAATACGTTCTTGCCAGCCCCGCGACCGCGACCGATGCCGATTTCGGCGGCGTTGAAAGCGTGGTGGCGCACGAATATTTCCACAACTGGACCGGGAACCGGGTGACCTGCCGCGACTGGTTCCAGCTGAGCCTCAAGGAGGGGCTGACGGTCTTCCGGGACCAGGAATTCAGCATGGACATGGCGGCGCCGGCCAGCGGCGGCGCGGCAGCGACCACGGCGCGGGCGGTACGGCGAATCGAGGATGTGCGGCAGCTGCGCCAGGTGCAGTTCGTCGAGGATGCCGGGCCGATGGCGCATCCGGTGCGACCCGACGCGTACGTCGAGATCAACAACTTCTACACGCCGACGGTCTACGAGAAAGGCAGCGAGGTCGTGCGGATGATGCAGACGCTGGTCGGCCGCGACGGCTTCGCGCGCGGCATGACGCTTTATTTCGAGCGCCACGACGGCCAGGCGGTGACCTGCGACGACTTTGCCCAGGCGATTGCCGATGCCAACCCGCAGAGCGAGCTCGCGCGGCTGTTGCCGCAGTTCAAGCGCTGGTACAGCCAGGCCGGAACACCGCGACTGCACGCTCGCGGCCGCCACGACGCGGCGTCGGGCCGCTACACGCTGCAGTTCGACCAGCAGCTGACGGCAGCGGGCACCGAGCCCTGGGTGATTCCGGTGTCGCTGAGCCTGCTCGACCGGCGCGGGCGCATGCTGCCGCTGCGCTTCGAAGGTGAAGCCGACGACACGCCGGCGCCTACCGAGCGCCTGATCGTGCTCAGCGAGACGACCCAGACATTCGTCTTCCAGGACATCGACGGCGGCGACGGTGCGGAACCCGTGCCCTCGCTGTTGCGGGGATTCTCGGCACCGGTGATCCTCGACGATGGACTCGACGCCAGTGCCCGCATGACCCTCCTGAAGGCGGACACCGACGCCTTCAACCGCTGGGAGGCCGGCCAGCGGCTGATGCTCGAACGAATCGTCGCTGCGGTGAACGGCGACGCGCCGGCTGGTCTCGAGCCGGCGCTGATCGACAGCCTGCGTGCGCTGCTGAGCGACGCCGCGACCGATGCCGCCTTCAAGGAGCTGGTGCTGACGCTGCCGAGCGCCGGCTACGTCGCCGAACAAGTGGCGGTGGTCGACCCGCAACGCATTCACCAGGTGCGTGAATCCGTGCGGCGGCAGCTCGCCGGCGAACTTCGCCAGGAGTGGGCAGCCGCCTTTGCAGCCAATCAGCCACGCGGCGGCTACCGGCCCGATCCGGTCGACGCCGGTCAGCGGGCGCTGGCGAACCTGGCGCTGGCGATGCTTTGCCTCGACTCGGTCGAGCGTGGCGATGCCGTCTGGCCCGGCCGCGCCTGGCAGCGCTTCAAGGACGCGGCGAACATGACCGACCGCCTGGGTGCCCTGGCTGCGCTCGTTTATTCGCATGCCGAGCTTGCCGAGCCGGCGCTGGCGCGCTTTCATGCGCTGTTCCGGGGTGAGCCGCTGGTCATCGACAAATGGTTCACGCTGCAGGTCAGTGCGCCGGAAAAGGATGCTCGCGTCTTTGCCCGGGCGAAGGCACTGCTGAAGCATCCCGACTTCACGCTGAAGAACCCGAACCGGGCGCGCAGCCTGATTGCTGCCTTTTGCGCCGGCAACCCCGCGGCTTTTCACCGCGCAGACGGCGCGGGCTATGCTTTCTGGGCCGACCGGGTGCTCGAGCTCGATGGCGCCAACCCGCAACTGGCCGCACGCATGGCCCGGGTGATGGACCGCTGGGGCCAGCTTGCCGAACCCTATCGGGAAGCAGCGCGTGCAGCGATCGTGCGGGTGGCTGCGAAACCGACCCTTTCCAACGACGTGCGCGAGATCGTTTCCCGCGCCCTGGAGTCCTGACATGAGCGAACGAATCAGCCTGACGCGCTACCTCGTCGAACAGGAGCGGCAACACGGACACATTCCATCGCAGCTTCGGCTGCTGCTGGAAGTGGTGGCACGGGCCTGCAAGCGCATCAGCTACAACGTCAACAAGGGTGCGCTCGGCGGGGTGCTCGGCAGCGCCGAGAGCGAGAACGTCCAGGGCGAGGTGCAGAAGAAGCTCGACATCATCGCCAACGAGGTGCTGATCGAGGCCAACGAGTGGGGCGGTCACCTCGCGGCGATGGCAAGCGAGGAGATGGAGGAGATCTACACGGTGCCGCACCGCTTTCCGCGCGGCGAGTACCTGCTGCTGTTCGATCCGCTCGACGGTTCGAGCAATATCGACGTCAACGTCAGCATCGGCACCATTTTCTCGGTGCTGCGCCGGCCGGACGGCGGTGCCGAAGTCACCGACGCCGATTTCTTGCAACCCGGGCGGCAGCAGGCGGCCGCGGGTTACTGCGTCTACGGACCGCAGACCACGCTGGTGCTGACGGTCGGCGATGGTGTGGCCGTGTTCACGCTCGACCGCGAACAGGGCACCTGGGTGCTGACGCAGGACGCCTTGCGCATTCCGCATGAAACGGCCGAGTTCTCGATCAACATGAGCAACCTGCGGCACTGGGCGCCCCCGGTGCGCCGCTACATCGACGAGTGCCTTGCCGGCAGCACCGGACCGCGCGGCAAGAACTTCAACATGCGCTGGATCGCAAGCATGGTCGCCGATGTGCATCGCATCCTGATGCGCGGCGGCGTCTTCCTCTATCCCTGGGATCAGCGCGAGCCGGGCAAGCCGGGCAAGCTGCGCCTGATGTACGAAGCGAACCCGATGGCCTTCATCGTCGAGCAGGCGGGCGGCGCGGCAACCAACGGTCATCAGCGCATCCTCGACATCGAGCCGCGCACCTTGCACGAGCGCGTCAGCGTGATGCTGGGATCGAAGAGCGAGGTCGATCTGGTGAGCTCGTACCACCGCGTGGACCAGGCGACCACTGGCGCAGCACTATAATCTTGGGCTTGTCGCCGGTGTAGCTCAGTTGGTAGAGCAGCGCATTCGTAATGCGAAGGTCGGGAGTTCGACTCTTCTCACCGGCACCAGATTCTGAACCGAGGGCCCGCATGCGTCGGGCCCTCTGCTTTTGGCGCAGGACTTGCACGGAGCCGATCGAATGCCTGCTTCCAAGACCAACCTCGCCTCTCTCGGCCATGCCCGGCATTTCTGGCAGCTGTGCTTCGGCGTGCTCGTCGTCGCCGTTGCCTATCTGGCGCTGGATCCGCAGCCGCCCGCTGCCCTGACCAGCGGCTGGGACAAGCTCAACCATGCGCTTGCCTTTGCGGCACTGGCCTGGTCGGCTTGCCTGGCTCTCGGCGATTCGGTTCGCTGGCGGTGGTCCGCGGTCGCCGGGCTTTTGGCGTTCGGTGGCGCGATCGAGTTGGTACAGCTGTTCGTCCCGGGGCGGGCGGGCGAATGGTCTGACCTGTTGGCCGACACCGTCGGCATCGTGATCGGCAGTGTGCTTGCGGCGTTCTTCTATGCGTCGACTCGATCCGAAGCACTTTCAGCATCGGGGACCTAGAACCCCGGCCGCACCTTCAGTGCCGAGGTTCCTGAACGCCGGCAGTTAGGAGCCTGTCGGGCTTTGGGTCGGGCTCGCCCCGGCCCTTCGGGTTGGGCCGGAAAAGGGGCTGATCCGTCGTTGCAAATGCTCGCCGGGTGTCCAACCCGGCTGCGCTTTGCGCCTAAGCTGAGCCCCTTTTCCGGCCCAACGCGGGCCCGACCCAAAGCCCGACAGGCTCCTAGGTTCTCAGCGTCCGTGCAATCGCCTCGGCCAACGCGTCCGCCTGTTCTTCCGAGCGCGCTTCGACCATGACGCGGACCACCGGCTCGGTCCCCGAGGCCCGGATCAACACGCGGCCGTGATTTCCCAGCTCGTGCTTCGCGGCTTCGTGTGCCGCCACAAACCGTGGATTCGCGCGCCAATCGGTTCCTGGCTGCAGGCGCACATTGACCAGCTTCTGCGGAAACAGCGACACGCCTTCGAGCAACTGCGCCAGCGAGCGACCGCTGCGCAGTACCGCCTGCAGCACGAGCAGCGCGCTGACGATGCCGTCGCCGGTGGTGTGCTTGTCGAGTGCCAGCAAATGGCCCGAGCCCTCGCCACCGAGCTGCCAGCCTCGCGCAGTCAGCGCCTCGAGCACGTAGCGGTCGCCGACATTGGCGCGCACCAGATCGACTCCACGCTCGCGCAGCGCCAGCTCGACCGCCATGTTGGTCATCAGCGTGCCGACCGCCCCCGGCACGCGGATGCCCTGTTGCAGCCGATCGGCAACCAGGACGTAAAGCAGCTGATCGCCGTCGTAGCGGCGGCCCTCGGCGTCGACCACGAGAAGCCGGTCGGCATCGCCGTCGAGCGCGATGCCGAAATCGCAGCCATGCTCGCCAACCGCTTGCACCAGCGCTGCCGGTGCGGTGGCACCGAATCCGGCGTTGATGTTGAAGCCGTTGGGCTGTGCGCCGATCGACACCACCTCCGCACCCAGCTCGTGGAATACCGCCGGCGCCACGTGATAGGCAGCGCCGTTGGCCGAGTCGACAGCGATCTTCAGCCCCTTCAGCGACAGGTCCGCAGCGACCCGGCTCTTGCAGAACTCGACGTAGCGTCCCTGGGCATCGTCGAGCCGCCGCGCCTTGCCGAGCCGCGACGAATCGACCCAGTGCGCCTCCTCGCCCAGGGCCGCCTCGACCTCGGCTTCCCATTCGTCGGGCAGCTTCTCGCCGCGGGCCGAGAAGAACTTGATGCCGTTGTCGGCGAACGGGTTGTGCGATGCGCTGATGACGACGCCGAGCGCCAGCCGCAGCGCACGCGTCAGGTAGGCGACACCGGGCGTCGGCAGTGGCCCCGTCAGCAGCACCTGAACACCGGCCGATGCGAAACCCGCCTCGAGCGCCGATTCGAGCATGTAGCCCGAAATGCGCGTGTCCTTGCCGATCAGCACCGTCGGCTTCTCCTGGCTGCGCAACAGCACGCGGCCGACGGCGTGACCGAGCCGCAGCACGAAGTCGGGTGTGATCGGCGGCTGGCCGACCGTGCCGCGAATGCCATCGGTACCGAAGAAATTGCGCTTCATGCTGTCGGCTGAGATCGGTCAACCGGCGATTGTCGGCGACGCAGCCGGCCGGAGCTGTGGCAGACCGCACGCGGCCCACACCGCCAGCGCATCGACGGTGGCAGCAACGTCGTGGACCCGCACGACATGCGCACCGCGCTGCACCGCCGCCAGGGCTGCGGCCAGGCTTGCCGGCAGGCGCTCGCCAGGAGGCCGGCCGGTCAACGTGCCGAGCGATGACTTGCGCGACCAGCCGACCAGGAGCGGATAGCCCAATTCGAGCAGTTCGTCCTGCCGCTGCACGAGATCGAAGTTGGTCGCAACGCTCTTGCCGAAGCCGATACCCGGATCGAGCACGACGCGCGCCGCAGCAACGCCGGCCTGCCGCACCACCTCGGCGCGCGCGGCAAGAAACTGCCGGACGTCCCCGACGGCATCACCTGCAGCAAGCGGCGCCCGTTGCATCGAGCGCGGCTCGCCGTGCATGTGCATCAGGCAGATGCCGCAGCCGCTGCCCGCCACCAGCTCCACGGCGCCCGGGGCACGCAAGGCATGGACATCGTTGATGATGTCGGCGCCGAGGTCGAGGCTGCGCTGCATCACCTCGGTTTTCATCGTGTCGACCGACACCGGGCAGCCCAGCCGCAGCGCCGCGATCAGAACCGACTCGAGCCGCTGCCATTCCTCGCGCCAGTCGACGGGAGAAGCACCCGGGCGGGTGGACTCGGCACCGAGGTCCAGGATGTCGGCGCCCTCGGCCAACAGCTTTTCACATCGTTCGATCGCCACGCCCGGGGTAGCGGTGTGACCGCCATCCGAGAACGAGTCGGGCGTCAGGTTGACGATCCCCATCACGCGCGGCTGCGTGAGTGCAATGGCGTAGCGGGTGGTTTGCCAGGTCATTGCCGAAGACACACGCACACCTCCGCGATAAAAGCGAAACGGGGCCGCAGCCCCGTTCCTGATGTGCCGTATCGGGCTTACGCCGCTGCCGGCGCCCCATCCGGGTTGAGCGGCGCAGCCGGGCCGCTCGGCGGCTTGTTGTTGCCCGCCGGCGTCCAGTCCTTCGGCGGACGCGGCGGCTTGCCGCGCATGATGTCGTCGATCTGCTCGGCGTCGATGGTTTCCCATTCGAGCAACGCCTTGGCCATCGCGTGCATCTTGTCCTTGTTGTCCTCGATCAACTTGCGCGCGGTGCCGTACTGCTCGTCGATGATGCGGCGGATGACGCCATCGACCTTCTGCATCGTCTGCTCTGAAACGTTCACCTGCTTGGTCACCGAACGACCGAGGAAGACTTCGCCTTCGTTCTCGGCATAGACCATCGGCCCGAGCTCGTCGGTCATGCCGTAGCGCGTCACCATGTCGCGGGCGATCTGCGTGGCACGCTCGAAGTCGTTGCTGGCGCCGGTGGTCATCTGGTTCATGAACACCTCCTCGGCAATGCGGCCGCCGAAGAGAACCGAGATCGTGCTCAGCATCCGCTCCTTGTCCATGCTGTAGCGGTCGCCTTCAGGCAACTGCATCGTCACGCCGAGTGCACGGCCGCGCGGGATCACGGTCACCTTGTGCACCGGATCGGTCTTCGGCATCAGCCGGGCAACCAGGGCATGGCCCGCCTCGTGATAGGCGGTGTTGCGGCGCTCCTCCTCGGGCATGATCATCGACTTGCGCTCGGGGCCCATCATGATCTTGTCCTTGGCGCGCTCGAAGTCGATCATTTCAACGACCCGGCCATTGCGCCGCGCCGCGAACAGCGCCGCCTCGTTGATCAGATTCGCCAGATCGGCACCCGAGAAGCCCGGCGTGCCGCGCGCCAGGATGTCGGCGCGGATGTCCTGTCCCACCGGCACCTTGCGCATGTGAACCATCAGGATCTGCTCGCGGCCGCGAACGTCGGGCAGCGTGACATAGACCTGCCGGTCGAACCGACCCGGACGCAGCAGCGCGGGATCGAGGATGTCGGGCCGGTTGGTCGCCGCCATGACGATCACGCCGAGATTGGTCTCGAATCCGTCCATCTCGACGAGCATCTGGTTCAGCGTCTGCTCGCGCTCGTCGTTGCCGCCGCCGAGCCCGGCGCCGCGGTGGCGACCGACGGCGTCGATCTCGTCGATGAAGATGATGCAGGGCGCGCTCTTCTTCGCCTGCTCGAACATGTCGCGCACGCGCGCAGCGCCAACGCCGACGAACATTTCAACGAAATCCGAACCCGAAATGCTGAAGAAAGGCACCTTGGCTTCGCCCGCGATCGCCTTGGCGAGCAGCGTTTTGCCGGTCCCCGGCGGGCCGACGAGCAGCACGCCACGCGGGATGCGGCCGCCGAGCTTCTGGAAGCGCTGCGGATCCTTCAGGAAGTCGACCAACTCCGAAACTTCTTCCTTGGCCTCGTCGCAACCGGCCACATCGGCAAAGGTCGTCGTGTTGTTGGCCTCGTCGAGCATCCGTGCCTTCGACTTGCCGAAACTGAACGCGCCGCCCTTGCCGCCGCCCTGCATCTGCCGCATGAAGTAGATCCAGACGCCGATCAGCAGCAGCATCGGCCCCCACGAGACGAGCACGCTCATCAGGATCGACGGCTCTTCACGCGGCTTGACGTCGAACTTGACGCCGTTGTTGATCAGATCGCCGACCAGTCCGCGATCGAGGTAGGTGGCCGTGCTGCGCAAGCGCTTGTCGTCGCTGGTGACAGCAGCGATCTCGGTCCCCGCCGGGCCCTCCTGCAGGGTGACCGATTTGATCCGCTTGTTGCGAACTTCTTCCAGCAGGTCGGAGTACGCGATCTGCGATCCCTGCGCCGCACCACGGTCGAACTGCTTGAAAACGGTGAAAAGCACGAGTGCAATCACCATCCAAACAGCGACTTTAGAAAACCATTGATTGTTCACCGCGGCTCCTTATGCCGGTCAGATCGAATGTGGCGGCCCGTCGGCGACCGTCGTCCACGGTAGATGGGGGCAATTTTAGTCGAGGCAACCCACTGGCGACCCCATCATCGCCCCGTCGCAGCAGGGGCAATGGCCTCCGGTGCCTGTACCCCGACCCCGCCTTTCGCGCGGAGTTCCGCCCGCTTCACCTTCGGCGCCGCGCCAACCAGGAAAGTCTCTGCCGACTTGTCACGCGAAGCCTTCGGCTTGATCGCCTTGACGCTTGCGAAATGGTCTTTGAAGTGGCGCACCAGCTGGCTGTAGCCACTGCCGTGGAAAGCCTTGCAAACCAGCTTCCCGTCCGCCGTCAGGTGCCGCACCGCAAATTCGAGCGCCAGTTCCACCAGATCGGCGATGCGTGCCGAATCCGAGCTCTCGATCCCCGACAGGTTCGGCGCCATGTCCGACAGCACCACGTCGACCGCGCGACCTGCCAACAATGCGTCGAGGCGCTCGACCACCGCCTGCTCGCGGAAATCGCCCTGCAGGAAGCTGACGCCGTCGATCGGTTCGAGCTCGAGCAGATCGAGCGCGATGATGCTGCCGTCGAGCTGTCCCGTGGCCGCGCCACCGACGCCGGCCTTCTTCGGCGCGAAGATGCGGCGAACGTACTGGCTCCACGCTCCCGGCACTGCGCCGAGATCGACCACGAGCTGGCCGGGGCGCAGGAGGTTGAGCTCCTCGTCGATTTCCTTCAGCTTGTAGGCTGCGCGGGCCCGATAACCTTCGCGCTTTGCCAATTGGACGTAAGGATCGTTGAGGTGGTCCCGCAGCCAACCCTTGTCGACTTTCTTGCTTTTAGTTTGAATTTTCATGCGCGTCCGATAATACGGACATGCCAACCCTTGTTCCAAACCTGACCCCTGCCCAGCGCAAGGAGAAGCGTGCCGAAGCGCACGGGCTCGACCCCGTCGTCGCGATCGGTCACGATGGCCTCACAGCCGGCGTTGTTCGCGAGATCGACCTGGCGCTCTCTGCCCACGGGCTGATCAAGATTCGCGTTTTCTCCGACGACCGTACCGCGCGCCAGGCCTTGCTCGGGCAGTTGGCCGATCAGCTCGGCGCGGCGCCGATCCAGCACATCGGCAAGCTGCTTGTGCTCTGGCGCCCGGCTGCGCCCAAAGAAAAACCGGCTCGGGACGAGCGGATGGCCGGCCCGAAGGTGGTGAAGGTGCTGAAGTTCTCGCGCAGCGGCAACCATCGCCCGCAGGTGAAGAAGATCAGGGTTCTCGGAAACCAGCGGATTGCCGCCGGCGGTGAACTCAAGCGTGCACGCAAGCGCATCAGCAGCGTCAAGAAGACAGTGGGTGACTGATTGCGGCACACCGGCTGCCTGATCTGCGTACCTTGACACCGCGAGACAGGCCTGATGAATGCCGTAGACCTCTTGATCGACCAGCACCGCGAACTCGAAGCGCGGATGAAAGAAACCAAGGAGGCGCAGGAGCCGGCAGCAATCGCCCGGTTGCTGGCGCAGGTCGGCGACCAGCTGACGACGCATATCGCATCCGAGGAGCAGCTCTTCTACCCGGCGGTGAATGCCAAGCGCACCGAAGACATTCTGCTCGAATCGCTCGAAGAACACCTCTCCCTGAAGCGGCTGCTTGCAGACCTGCTTGAAATGCAGCCCGACGAGAAGACTTTCGAGCCGAAGTTCAAGGTCCTGACCGAGCAGGCCGTCCACCATCACAAGGAAGAAGAAGAAGACCTCTTCCCGAAAGCGCGCAAGCTGCTCGATTCGTCGCAACTCGATGAATTGGGCACGCAGATGATGGCGCTACAGCAGTCGATGCAATTGGCAGGACGGCCGCGCGATAACGTTGCGGGCGATACCGACAAGGCAGCATCGCTGGGCTAGAACTAGAGCGCCCGGCGCAAAACACGCTTCTACGCGTGGAATTGAAAACGGCCAGCATGCTGGCCGTTTGCGCTCAATGGTTCCAGGAAACCAGACGCTCAGAGCTTGTCGATGCCCCTCTTCACGGATTCCTTGGCGTCCCCGACTGTCGCTTCGGTCTTGCCGGCCACTTGATCGACCTCACCTTCGGCTTTCAAGCGGTCATTACCGACAACTTCGCCGGCGACTTCCTTCAGCTTTCCCTTGGCCTGCTCGAGACGGCCATCGACTTGATCCTTGTTCATCGCATAACTCCTTAGGACGCGAGGCAAGTAACCCCAGTGGCATTGGCAAACCGGATGCCATCGCGACACGACGCTCCCCATCGGAAGACGTCATAAAAACGTGGCTGCAGGCGGGTTTGAAGCTTGCTCAAGGGGCTGGACACCAGGAGGGCCATGAAATGTCGACACCAACGAATTCACCTCAGGATGACCCGGAGAATGGTCAGCCCGCTGCACCGCATGCAAAGCAGGCGCAAACGGGAGAGCCGACAAGACAGCAGTCGAACCAGGGGGCTGCGGGTGGCAGCAGCTTGGGCGACGGCTCTCCTCCGAATGCAAACGGGGACCCGGCAGCGCACGACGCCGAACGTGCAAAAGGTGAATATGGCGGAGGCTACGGCGGGCAACCCAAACCAAAGGGCGAATGACACCTTCGCCGCGAGGGCGACTCACCCCGCCTGCAAGCCCCACCCGCTAGGCGACAGTCCGCCGTCGATCGACAGGCTCGATCCCCAACAGCTGCCGATATTTGGTCACTGTACGGCGGGCGACCACCAGGCCCTGCTTGGCGAGCAGGCGCGCGATTTCCGCGTCGGACAGGGGCATCGTCGAGCGCTCGGCCGCGATCATGTCCTTGATCAGCCCGCGGATCGCCGTACCGGAAAATTCGCCGCCGCTTGCGGTCGTCATCGCGCGTGAAAAGAAATACTTGAGTTCGAAGACTCCTAGCGGCGTCGACATGTACTTGTTGTTCGTCACGCGCGACACGGTGGACTCGTGCAAGCCGACCTCGTCGGCAATTTCGCGCAACCCCAACGGCTTCATGGCCATGGGGCCATAGTCGAGGAAATGTCGCTGCCGCTTCACGATGGCCTGCGCCACGCTGAGAATGGTTGCGAATCGTTGCTCCACATTGCTGACAGTCCAGCGGGCTTCCTGCAGGTGTCCGGACAGCTCGGCGTGGTGTGCGCTCCGATGCCGCTGGAACATTTCGGCGTAGACGTGATTGAGCCGCACCTTCGGAATGATCGAGGGGTTCAACGACGCCACCCACTCGCCCCGAACTTTCTTGACGATGACATCGGGTTTCAAATAATGAATCTGGGCCGATCCGAAGCGCCAACCGGGCTTCGGATCGAGGCGCCGAATGCGGTCACATACCGCCTCGATCTCCGTCATCGGGCGCCCCACAGCGCGACCCAATGCGCTCAGATCCTTCGCCGCCAGCCGCTCGAGGTGTTGATCGATGATCTGGTCCGCCAACGCACGCTGCTGCGGGCAGGGAAAGCCGGCAAGCTGCAGCCGCAGGCATTCCTTGACCGTGCGTGCGCCGACGCCGAGCGGTTCGAGCGACTGAACACGGCGCAACGCAATCTGCAGTTCATCCGGATCGGCTGGCGGGTCCAGCTGCGTCATCGCCACGAGTTCGTCGAGCTCCATGCGAAGGTAGCCATCGTCGTCGAGCGAATCGACGATGGCGTTGGCCAGGACCTGATCGCGTTTGGGAAGCATCAGCAGGTTGAGCTGACCGTGCAAGTGCCCGGCCAGCGATGTCTCGACCGCCATCAGATCCATGGCACTGATTTCGCCGTCGTGGCTGCCGCGGGCGCCGAACACATCATCCGCCTGCCAAAGGTCGCGCTCACCCTCTGCGTCTTCGGCCGAGCTTGCGAGCGAAAGTGCCTCGCTCGGGTCGACTGCATCGGAATCCGCCGTCTCCCTCGCGTCGAGACCTTCGTCACCCGCCTCGACCTCGCTCTCCGCATCGGCGTCGAGATCGTCGCTTTCGAGGAACGGGTTCTTGCCGAGCGCCGCCTGAACCTCGTGCGCAAAATCCAAAGATGAAAGCTGCAGCAAGCGCACAGCGTGTTGCAGCCGGGGCGACAGCGTCTGGTGCTGCCGCGTTTCCGTGCGAAATTCCATCGACGCCATCGATCCGAGCCCCTGGTTGCTTGTAGGTGCCGCAGCGTCCATGCGCAGCGGCGTTTCCGCAGAATACGCAACGCCTATGCCACCTCGCCGCGTCGACTTGCCCAGGCACCCTCCTGGGTGAGCGTGCCTTCAATGCCGACCGTACGTGCCGAGTTTTTCCCGATCCAGCTCGCTTTTGCAGCAAGTCGCGAAATCGGCATCAAGGCCTGGGCGGCGCAGCGTCGTCGCGCACGAAGTTGCGGTTGTAGGTTTGATCGGTTTCGGCCGAGCGGTCGGTTGGCTCCCTTTCACTGCGCTCATCCTTCAGGGCAGTCTCCCCCAACGGCCGATGCGAGGCTTCATTAGACGCCTGTTCGCTTGCCGATTCGTCGCGCTCATGAGGCAGGCGCGGTGAGGGCTCAGCTTCGTCGCGTCTCGACGTCGTCTCTCCCGACGATTGGCGTGAGTCATGCCCCGGCTCGTCGTCGGGAGGCGTGAGTTGGCTGTCGCGCATGGATGATCCTGGTAGCGTGCTCCAGCGAAGACGCTGGTTGGGATAGTTTGGCATGCGATGTGCCGAACGGGCGCCCAGCCAGTGCCGCGGGTCGTTCGATTGCTCATGAAGCGCAAGCACACTTGACCACCGAGCTGCCGCAGCCAAAGGATTTCCATGCCCCACCTGATTGTTTTCTCGCATCTGCGATGGAGCTTCGTGTACCAGCGTCCGCAGCATCTGTTGACCCGGCTTGCGTCTCATTACCAGGTCTGCTACGTGGAGGAGCCGGTCTTCGAAGCTGGAGATGCATTCCTCGAAGTCAATGCGGGCGGCCCCGGCATCGACGTGCTGGTGCCGCATACGTCGATTCAGGCCCCGGGTTACCACGACGACCAGCTGTCTGCGGTGGCGCCGCTGCTTCACAGCCATTTGCGGGCGAAGGGCATCAACGATTACATCGTCTGGTTCTACACCCCCATGGCATTGCCGCTCCTGAGCGAAATGCAGCCACGTGCTGTCGTTTACGACTGCATGGACGAACTCGCTGCCTTCAAGGATGCACCGCGGCAACTGCGTCAACGCGAAACGGCGCTGATGAAGCGGGCCGATGTGGTGCTTGCGGGTGGTCCGGCGCTTTACGAAGCCAAGGCAGACCTGCATCCGAACGTCCATTGCCTGCCAAGCGCGGTCGATGCAGCGCATTTCAGTCCGGATCGGCTTGCACCCGATCCCGGACCTCATGCAACGGATGTCGCAGAGCTGCACAAGCTGATCGATCACCCTCGCCTTGGCTTCTACGGCGTGATCGATGAACGGCTCGACATCCCTCTGCTGGCGCAGCTGGCGGAAAGTCATCCCGATTGGCAACTGGTGATGGTCGGGCCGGTGGTCAAGATCGACCCCGCGACGCTTCCGCAAAATTCCAACATCCACTGGTTGGGGATGCAAAGCTACGACCGGCTTCCTCACCTGGCAGCAAGTTGGGACGTCTGTCTGCTGCCGTTTGCGCTGAACGACTCGACCCGGTTCATCAGCCCAACCAAGACGCTCGAGTACATGGCGGCCGGCAAGCCCGTGGTGAGCACGGCCGTGCGCGACGTCTCGCTCTTGTACGGTGACGTGGTACGGATCGCCACCGACCATGCCACCTTCATTGCTGCCTGTGAAGGAGCGCTTGCAGAAACGCCGACCGACACGCACGATCGCTTGCAAAGGATGGCGCTGACGGTGGCGCGTTATTCCTGGGACACGACTGCTGCAACCATTCGCCACCTCGTCGACAAGGCAACTGCGGTGCGTTCGGCTGTCGACAGGGAATCGCACGAGCGTTCGGCGCCGCTCGACGAAGTTACTACAGCACCTGCAAGCGAGTCGGCTGCGATGAGATTCGGCACCTGAAGAGGCGGTGCCGGTGACGCCCACCTTGGGCACGGCAGATGCCTGATCAGACGCCTGGCCGTTTTGGCTTTGTTTGATGACACTCTTGGAGCACACAGCGATGGATAACAAGGAAGTTGTTTCTACCCTCAACGATCTGATCGAAACCTGCAAGGACGGTGAGTACGGCTTTCGGGAATGCGCCGAGCATGCCAAGTCGGAATCTCTGCGGTCGCTCTTCACGACCCGGGCAAAGGATTGCGAACAGGGAAGCCGCGAGTTGCAGATGCTGGTCAGCCAGTACGGCGGAGAACCGGACACGGGTGGCAGCGCGAGCGGAGCCCTGCACCGGGGCTGGGTGGCGGTAAGGGCAACCCTGACTGGCTATAGCGACCAAGCCATGCTCGATGAATGCGAGCGTGGCGAAGACGCTGCTGTTGCGCGCTACCGCAAGGCGCTGAAAGAGGATCTGCCGGAGGCAGCCATGTCGGTGGTTCGCCGGCAGGCTGAAGGCGCGCAGCGCAACCACGATCAGATCCGTGACCTGCGCGACCGTATGAAGGCGTCGTCCTAGTCGCGGTCGACAGCCTCGATTCAAAGGTTCTAGACGATGCGTCGGGCTGGCGTCCCGCTTGCACGGCGCATTCTCGTCTCAAGTGTCTCTGCGCTTTCACTTTCTTTGAGCGCTTGCGATCCCCGCCCGCCTGCGCCGAAGGTTTCTGCGGCCCAGGCTGGGTCAACCCAGCTAATTCAATCTGGGAACAGCAGTAGTACGCCTACCGACCACTTGCGTTGACGCGCCAACTTGAGGGGATGAATTCCTCTCCGTAGTGCTCGCGAATGGCAGACTTCAGTTGCTCGGTAACGCCCGATGCAAGCGTGGCTTGGTCAACGGACGGCGCAGACAGAAAATCCGTTTTCCGGACTGCGATGACGAACGAGCAACTCTGCGGTCGACGTGCCAAAGCAGCCCAGGGAACAGGGAAGTGTTGTTCCCCCTTCCCCATGAATCCACCTGAGGCGACGATCGCAAAGTCGATCCTCCCGGAAGCCAGGTCGATCCACAGGTCACTGATGGAGCCGAGCGGCTCTCCTTCTTCCGTCGTCACCAAGTCGCCGAAGATCGCGCCGAATGTACCCAACTCAGGCGACGCTTTGCCGACAGTTGATGCGTTGCCTGGATTCGGTCGGCTGCCTGCATAAGCCCGCCGCAGTGCGACGGGCAGACCGGCATCCCTGAAACTGAAATTCATTGCTTGCGTAGGCGGTAAATGCGGCGGGAATGCGATGCTGGTGCGGCCAATCTGCTGCGTGCCCGCCCGATAGCAACACCGTTAGCAACGGCTGTTCCTATGGCGCATCGTTGCAGGCGTATGCGTTGCTGGGGCAGCACGAAGTCAACGCCATCCCCATGAGATCAACCCTGCTGCGCTGGCCTGTCGCGTCACTCCGAACCTACCTCGTTGCCGCGATTTTTATCGCGACCGTGCCCACGGTCGGGGTCTTGGTCGCATCGGAGATCGACCAGCACATGAATGCACGCGCGTTGCATCGTGCGGAGCTCGAGCAGAGCGTCGCTAGCGCCGCAGTTCGCGTCGAGCGTGAGCTGACGGTCACTGCCCAAATCCTCAAAATGCTCGTGGGTTCTGCCGGCACGAGCAGCCCTGAGGCGCTTGCTCGCCAATGGAATGTGCTTGGTGCAACTCATTTGCCGGCAGGCTGGACAGGCCTGTTTGTAGCCCATGCCGATGGTCGTCTGATGCCTGGGAGTACGTGGCCGAGCGGCGCGTCGCCGGAGTTGCCAGAAGAAGTTCGCATCCCTCGCGCGGGCGATCGACCATGGGTGTCTGGCGCACTCCGTGATGGCAACAGAACGTTGACGGCGGTTGTCGTTCCGGTGGCCTCCATGACGGCAGAACCGTACTTTGTTGGCGCACTGACGGACGCTTCGGTCTGGACCGCCTTGTTGAACCAGGGGGCCGGGCCACAGCGTTTGCCGATTCGGCTCCTCGATCGTCAAGGGCGCTCAATCGACGCCGTGGCCGAATTCACGGGGCGATCGGCTGCATCGTCGCCGTCACCTGGGGAGGTCGGGGACCGCGGGGCCGTGACATCGCAACGAATCGCAATGTCCGACTGGATCGTTGTCACCGAGCCTCCCCAAGCCCAGATTGCCGATGAGACTGCGGCACTTGTTGCTCCGCTTGCCGGCGCTCTCGCTTGCCTGCTGGGCGGTATCTTGCTCGCGCTTTATGTGGCTCGCCGGGTCACCTTACCGTTGCGCCAGCTTGCCGTCGAGGGGCTCGCTTCGTCCACGGCACGCATTGCCGTGCGGGAGATTGCACTGCTTCGAGACGCGCTCCAGTCCGCAAGGGCACGGGACGAATACGCACGAGGGCGCTTGCAAGCCAAGGCCGAGGAATTTCAGACCCTTTTTGAAAGCAGCCCGATCGGCCTGGCCTTCGCGCAGGACTCACAATGCCGCGCGGTGCTGCACAACGCCGCGATGAATGCCGCCTTAGGCTCCGCGCAAGCGGGTTACAGCAGCGTTGCGGTGTTGCACAACGGCGTGACGCTGGAGCCGAGTCAGCAACCCCTTCACCGGGCGGCCACTCGAGGTGAAGTCACGACGTCGCTCGAGCTGGAGCTCGTGGTCGGCGAACGAACCACCCGCCATGTGCTTGCCAGCGCCGTGCCGCTGCTCGACCTGAATGGCAAACCGCGAGGTGCCATCGGTGCTGTGGTGGACATCACCGATCGAAAGCTCTCCGAAGCCCGACTGCTCAGCATCGACAGCCGCCTGCGCGAAAGCCAGCGACTGGTCGACCTGGCTCAGCAGGCCGGGCACGTGGGCTTCTTCTACTACCACTTCGAGCAGGATGTGCTTGGCTGGACGCCAGGACAAGCAAAGTTGTTCGACCTCGACGTTGCCGATGAAGCCGGCACGTCGCTGGAGGTCTGGGCGCAGCGGATCGACGTGGCCACACGGGGCGAGATCCGCGACTCGCTGGACCGGATGGTCGCCAGCCGAAGCACGCTCGAAACCATCGACTTTGCAATCCAGCTTCCGAACGGTTCCTCGCGCTGGCTGTCGAATCGACTGATGCTGAGCTACGGGCCTTCGGGCGATCCCCTCCAGTTGGTCGGCATCAGCCTCGATGTAACCGAGCAGAAGCAGGCCGAGCGCGAGCGCGACTTGCTGATCGAGCGAGAACAGAGCGCTCGATTAGGAGCCGAAGCGGCAAATCGCGCCAAAGACGAATTTTTGGGGATGCTGGGCCACGAACTCCGCAATCCGCTCAGCGCCATCTCCTCGGCCGCCGAGGTGCTAGAACGGGTCGAGCCCAGAAGCGATGTCGGGCAGAACGCGCGAAACATCATCGCGCGTCAGACACGCCACCTGGCGCGGCTGCTCGACGACCTGCTGGACGCCGGCCGCGTCATCTCCGGGAAGATTGCCCTGTCGAAGCAGGTCATCGACCTCGGGCCGCTGGTGCAGCGCCTGGTCTCGACGCTTCAGGTGACCAGTGGTACGGCGATGCACACCATCGAGTTGACGATCGACCCGGGATGGATCGAAGGCGACCCGATGCGGCTCGAGCAGGTCGTCAACAACCTGCTTGCCAATGCCGTCAAATACACGCCAGCCGGCGGAAGGATCAGCGTTTCGCTAAGCCGCGAAGGCGAGTTGGTCAGGCTGGAGGTTCGTGACACGGGCGTGGGAATTCCCGAGACATTGCTACCCCGGATATTCGACCTGTTCGTGCAAGGCGAGCGCAGCCTCGATCGCCGGGCTGGCGGACTCGGCATCGGCCTGACCTTGGTACAGCGGCTGGTCGAACTGCACGGCGGCCGGGTCGCGGCCGAGAGCTCAGCCCAGGGAAGCATCTTTCGCGTTTTCTTTCCCGCCGTCGAAGCCCCACCTGTACCACACGCCGGTAACGCGCGACGTGCTGTCCGAAAACGGCAGGTGCTGGTTATCGAGGACAACGCGGACGCCCGCCTCGCACTTCAGACCATTCTCGACCTGATGGGCCACTCGGTCGAAGTGGCAAGCGATGGACGAAGCGGACTCGACACCTTGCTCGCATCACGTCCGGACATCGCCATCGTCGACATCGGGCTTCCAGAGCTCACCGGGCTCGAAGTCGCCAAGCATGCGCGGGGTGGCGGCTACGCCGGGCGGCTGATTGCCGTCTCCGGTTATGGCCAGGCTGCCGACGTGAGGCAAGCGATGCTGGCCGGCTTCGATGCCTATCTGGTCAAGCCGATCAATACAAGTGAACTCGAGCGTCGCATGGAAGACGAGGATTGACGTGAACTAGGAGCCTGTCGGGCTTTGGGTCGGGCTCGCGCCGGGGCGAGTCGCAGTGCCAGACGAGGCGCCGGCGAAGCCGTGTGGCGGGCCCACACTGCGAGCCGGCAACGACGGATGGCGCTGCGAATCGCCCCGGCCCTTCGGGTTGGGCCGGAAAAGGGGCTGAACCGTCGTTGCAAATGCTCGCCGGGTGTCCAACCCGGCTGCGCTTTGCGCCTAAGCTGAGCCCCTTTTCCGGCCCAACGCGGGCCCGACCTATAGCCCGACAGGCTCCTAGGACGCGCCGTTGCGGCGCGCGCGCGGCCTCAAGGCGGCATCGGCCTCGTTTCCAACCGCGTCCTCGTCTATATCCTCTTCGGCATCCTCCGCATCGGTGTCACCGCCGTCGTTGATCTCTGCAAGCAGGGCCTCCACGTCAGCGTCCTCGCCCTCATCGTCCAAACCTGCATCGGGATGGCTGACGATCCGGTCCGGCGCGATATCGGCGCCATCGGCGATTCCGCTGTCACTGCCAGCGCTGCGACGCTCACCCGTACCGCCTAGGTCGGAACCCCCATCGATTCTGAAGCGTTCGTCGTCTGCATAGCCGACATGAGGCCGGTCGGCGTCGAGCGCCACGTCCAGCGGAACCATGGCGTCGTCGTCTTCGACATCGTCGATGCCAACGATGTCGCTGCCCGTGTCCGAGGTGTCACTCGGTCCCAGGCTCGCGGTGTCGTGCCCCGTAAACTCCCCAATCGCTTGGTCGATCCCGAGCAAACTGCTCCGTGCCATGCGTTACTCCTCGAAGACGTCGTGGAGAGTTTCAAGGCAAGTGCTGTTCCCCTGTGGGCTGCCCCTGGGGATATGCAGACTCCTTTCAAAGCGCACAAAGAGCGGCCGATGAGCAGCCAGGGGCAGCCAGGGGCAGCAGAGGCCCAATGAAAGATTAAGAACGCCTGCGGGGCAGCCGTTCCGCCAAGCCAGTACAGCGGCTACGCCGCGGGGCCCCGCTCCCGCGCCGACCTGCGACCCGCGTCATCGCGAAGCCTGCCAGCTCGGCCGAGTAACGGCCCGGCACCGCGGAGAACCGAGCTGACCACGGCACTGCTGGCTCGCGACTTCAACGAAAGCGGCAGCAATGGCCATAGAAAGGCAACCGCACGTACCAGCGCCAGACTGGCACCGCGCTTCACCTGCGGCACGACTGCGGCCACTGCAGTCGGGGCGGCGCGCTTGCGCAAGAGAAACCAACCCACCGCTGCGGTACCTGCAGTGACTGCCAACACGACACCGATTCTGGAACCCGCATCCCGCGCGCTCGTGCCGACAGTCAGCAACGCATCGCGCACCTGCCGGTCACGCTGCAGGACGGCGTTTTCCGCCTGGATGATTTGGACATCGAGCGACGGCGTCGTGGGTTCGATCAGCACCACGGGTGCCCGCCCCTCATTGAGCGAAGCTGGAGAGGAATCAGTGCTCATCGGACCGCTTGCCAAGGGGATTGAGTGCCGTGAAGGTCAGACTCCGCATCGTCGCCGGCAACTTCAGCAGGGGTGTCATCGACGTCACATACCGCACTGCGAACCACGCCAGTGCAAGATTGATGACGATGATGAGGAGGGCCGCCCAGCCCCAGGCCAGCCCCGCAGTCACCAGACCTGCCGCAAGTGCGCCCCAGAAGGCGAACCAGGCAGTGAGCCCACAAATGGTCGCAACGACAAACAGCGCGACCATCTGCCCCAGTGCCAACCCGGCTCGCTTGAGCTCGAGCGCAAGAAGGTGGACCCGATCACTGACCAACCCCGGCAGATTATCGAGAAGCAGGCCGAGCGCCTGCATCATCGACACATCGGAGCGCGGCATGTTAGGCGCAGGGGGTGGCGAGCCGTGCATTGCGATGTCAGCGCGAGGAAAGCAGGCGGCTCAGGAACATGCCAGCAACGACGCCGATCGCTACAGCCGTCAGCGGCTTTTCACGCACCGAGGTGCGGCACTGCGTCAGCCATTCATCCTGAATGACGCTCAAGTTGTCTGCACGGACCTTTACCGCGTCGCGGGCATCCAGCAGGCCGGTGCGCAGGCGTTCGACTGCCGGGACGGCGCGCTCGGCCATGCGGTCGACCACATCGTGCGCGCTTTGAGCAACCCGCTGCACCCGCTCGCCGTTGAGCGTGCTGTCGACCCGTGCAGCGATGCCCGACGACATGGAGGTTGATTCATCCTGGGAACTGAGCGACTCGGTACCCACGCCGACACCTGGAAAGGACGAGTTTTCAGTGGTGCTAATCATGCTATCTCCTTGAACAAGCAAATGGAGCCGCCGGATGGCGACCAAAGCGAACCCTGAAGCTTCCGCCTTTGTGGCAGATCAGGTGGTCGCGCTGAATTCTGACCCAACGAGAGGATCGCATATTTCGAAACCGATGGGCGCTGCCGCGCGCTCGTCTGTACGAAAAAACGAAGGTTTGAATGGCAAGACCCGTGCCGCTGGGAAGACAGTCACAATCACACCCCCCGAAGTGAACTGCACCACGGAACATCATCAATGAGCCACGCCCTGATCGTCGACGACGACGTCGATTCAGCCCAGATGATGGCCGCGTTGATTGCGACCGAGAAGTTTACGGTGGCAACTGCGCACACGCTTCGCGACGCGCGGCGCCAGCTGGTACTGCAGCAACCCGACATCGTCCTGCTCGACCTCAAGCTGCCGGACGGCAGCGGCATGGAGCTGTTCTCCGATCCGCAGCTGATCGCGCACTCGGAGGTGGTCCTTATCACCGGACATGCGAGTCTGGAGACGTCGATCGAGGCGCTGCGCCTCGGGGCTGCCGATTACCTGGTGAAGCCGGTCAACATGAAGCAGCTGCAGGCCATCCTGTCGCGTGTCATGCCTCCGTCCGAGCTGAAGAAGGAGCTCGACGGCATGACCGAAGAGCTGCGCCGCACGGGGCACTTCGGCCATCTCTGGGGCCGGTCCAAGCCGATGCAGCGCATCTATGAGCAGATCTCGCGCGTCGCGGGCACCGCAGTCACCGTGTTCATCACCGGCGAAAGCGGCTCCGGCAAGGAAGTCGTTGCCAAGACGGTTCACGACCTCAGTCGGCGGCGCAACCGCCCCTTCCTGGCGGTCAACTGCGGCGCCATCTCGCCCAACCTGATCGAAAGCGAGATCTTCGGCCACGAGAAAGGCAGTTTCACCGGCGCGGACCGCCAGCACCAGGGATTCTTCGAGCGATCGCACGGTGGCACGCTCTTTCTCGACGAGATCACCGAGATGCCGCTCGAACTGCAGGTGAAGCTGCTGCGCGTGCTGGAAACCGGGCTCTTCATGCGCGTGGGTTCGACCCAGAACCAGGAAGCCGATGTTCGGGTAATCGCGGCCACGAACCGCTTACCCGAGCAAGCTGTCGAACAGGGGCGCCTGCGCGAGGATCTGCTTTACCGCTTGAATGTGTTTCCGATCGAGCTCCCGCCGCTTCGCGATCGCCCCGAGGACGTTCCGCTGCTGGCGGAGCACTTCCTTTCGGCGATTTGCGAGCGCGAGGGCCGGGTGAAGCGCTTCTCGGAAGCTGCACTCGCGCGTCTGGCTGCTTATCGTTGGCCCGGCAACGTTCGCGAACTGCGCAATGTTGCACAGCGTGCCTACGTGATGGCGAGCGACGACGTCATCACCGACGAATGGCTGCCGACCAACGGCAACGGTCCCGCCGCCTTGCGCAGCGCCAGCGCTGCGGCGGCCACTGCACCCGCATCGATCACGGTTCCGCTGGGTACCTCGATGGCCGAAGCCGAGCGCCAGTTGATATTGGCCACCCTTCGCCACTTCAACAACCACAAGGAGCGCACGGCTGCCGTGCTCGGGGTGAGCTTGAAGACGCTTTACAACCGTTTAAAGGACTACGCGCCCGAGCGCACCGGCGCCGAGTCCGACGAGGCGGGCATCGACTTCGGCCCCTGAACCCGTCCGCGATTCAGACCTGCGGCGCCGCGACGTAGCGGACCGCGCGTTCCCCGCGGCAGAAGCCGTAGAGCTCGACACCCGCCCCGGTCGCGACGTCGATCGCCAGCGAAGTCGGTGCCGAGATCGTCGCCAGGGTGGCAATTCCAAGCTGCGCGCACTTGCGCACCAGCTCGTAGCTGGCGCGGCTCGACATCACCACGAAGCCGGCTTCGCCGAGGCGACCGTCGAGCGCCAGCCGGCCGAGCAGCTTGTCCAGCGCGTTGTGCCGGCCCACGTCCTCGGCGACGTCGAGCAGATTGCCGTCCAGGTCGGCCCAGCCTGCAGCATGTACGGCACCGGTGTGTGCGTTCAAGCGCTGCCGCGCCGGCAACGCCGCGAAAGCGCGCAGCAACGGTGCGGGACCATCGACGCGGGCAACGGGCTCCGGTCCCCGCGGAGGCACCAGGTCGAGTTGCTGCAGGCTTTCGATGCCGCAGAGGCCGCATCCGGTGCGCCCCTCCATCGCGCGGCGGCGTGTCTTCAGCTGGGCCGCCGCACGTGAACTGATCTCCATCTGCACCTCGCAGCCACGAGAATGGTTCTGCACGTCAATGCCGTAGCACTCGCTCGGTGATCCGATGAGTCCTTCAGAGAGGGCGAAGCCGAGACCCAGCGCCTCCAGGTCGTCGGGAGTCGCCATCATCACCGCATGGGAAATGCCGTTGAATACCAGCGCAATCGGCGCTTCGACAGCGACTTCGTCACCCGTGTGCGATGTCGCACCGGCAACGCTGCGCAACACCTCGACGGTACGCATCGATGAGGCAAGGTCGCCTGCACCACCGTTGCCGGAACGGGCAACCGTGTCCTCGGACTCGCGGCTCATGGGCATGATCCAGCGCCATGAAAAACGGCACCACGAAGGTGCCGAATGTCATCGCATAAGTTGGCGGAGTGGACGGGACTCGAACCCGCGACCCCCGGCGTGACAGGCCGGTATTCTAACCAACTGAACTACCACTCCAACTCTCTACAACGCAGACGTCTGCAGCACACTGCAGACAAATCTGGCGTCCCCTAGGGGATTCGAACCCCTGTAATCACCGTGAAAGGGTGGTGTCCTGGGCCTCTAGACGAAGGGGACAAACAAGCTTTCCTGACTTGGACAACAAGCGGTCACCGTGACCGATCCATGTTGGTGGAGGTAAGCGGGATCGAACCGCTGACCTCTTGCATGCCATGCAAGCGCTCTCCCAGCTGAGCTATACCCCCGCATGAGTTGCTGTCCAAGCAAGACCGAGAGTATATCGTGCTTTCAGACCAAGCCGAGACGGCGGAGCACGGTGTCGCGCGGGAACAAAGCCAGCACCCGGTCGAGCGACGGCGTCTGCGCCCTTCCGCAGACCCGCAGCCGCACGACCGATGCCAGTTGGGGCATCTTCAGACCGTGCTCGACCAAGGTCTCCTTGATCGATGCCGCAATCGTCTCGGGCTGCCACCTGCATTGCTCGAGCCGCCCGCCGAGCGAGCGAACGGCTGCCTCGACCCCCGGCGAAGCCGCCGCCTGCAACTCGTCAGCCGGTGCAGCCACCTCGTGGAAATACATTTGCAGCCAGTCGGCAAGCTCCACCGTGGTCGTGCAACGATCGACGAACAGCGCAGTCATCTCGCGCAGCGGCGCATCGATACCGACCTCGATGCCGCGCCGCACCAATTGCTGCTCCACCAGCGACGCCAGGCGGGACGGCTCGCAACGCTTCATGTGCTGGCCGTTGACCCAGCGCAGCTTGCTCTCGTCGAACTGCGCAGCGCTCTTACCGAGGTGATCGAGGTTGAACCACCCGACCAGCTGCTGCGGCGTGAAAATCTCGTCGTCCCCATGGCTCCAGCCGAGCCGCGCCAGGTAGTTCACCACCGCTTCGGGCAGGAACCCTTCATCGCGATACTGCGTCGCCGGCTTGGCGCCATGCCGCTTGCTCATCTTGTCGCCGTCGGCGGTCAGGACGGTCGGCAGATGCGCATAGACCGGCGGCTCGACCCCGAGGGCGCGGAAGATGTGAATCTGCCGGGGCGTGTTGTTGACGTGGTCGTCGCCTCGGATGACATGCGTGATCGCCATGTCGACGTCGTCGACGACGACGCAGAAATTGTAGGTCGGCACGCCCAGCGCGCTCGCCACCGCGCCAGCGCCTGCCGGCCGTGCGATCACCAGGTCGTCGAGCTCGGCATTGGCGATCTCGACCCGGCCCTTGACCTTGTCGTCCCACACCACCGAGCCGGCAAGCGGCGTCCTGAAGCGGACCACCGGTGCGACGCCCGGTAGCACCGGCGGCAGCACCTTGCCGGGTTCCGGCCGCCAGGTGCCGTCGTAGCGGGGCTTCTCCCGGGCTGCAACTTGGCGCTCGCGCAAGGCGTCGAGTTCGGCGGTCGACATGTAGCAGCGGTAGGCCAGGCCCGCGTCGAGCAACTGTTCCAGGACCTCGCGATAGCGCGCCATCCGCTGCATCTGGAAGTACGGGCCTTCGTCGACATCCAGGCCGAGCCAGCCCAGGCTGTCGACGATCGCGTCAACGGCTTCCTGCGACGAGCGCTCGGTGTCGGTGTCCTCGATCCGCAGGATGAACTTGCCGCCGCTTGCGCGCGCGAAGGCCCACGGATACAGCGCCGAGCGGATGTTTCCGAGGTGAATGAATCCCGTGGGGCTCGGTGCGAAACGGGTTCGGACCGAGCCGCTCAACCGGCCACCCCGCTGCGCAGACTGTCCAGACCATGCTGAAGGTCGGCCTGGATGTCCGCCACGTCGTCGAGGCCCATGGCGACACGGATCATCCCTTGCGTGATTCCCGCGGCGAGCCGCTGCTCCTCGGTGAGACGGCCATGCGAGGTGCTGGCCGGGTGCGTGATCGTCGTCTTGGTATCGCCCAGATTGGCGGTAATCGAGCAGACCCGTGTCTGGTCGATCACGTGGAATGCGCTGCGCCGCGCCGCTTCTGCGCCGCCAGCGCCGTCACTTCGCACGACGAACGACAGCACCGCGCCGCCGTTTCCGCTCTGCTGCGCCATCGCCAATGCATGCTGTGGATGCGACGGAAGACCTGGGTAGTAGACGCGCTCGACCGCAGTCTGCTGCTCGAGCCATTGCGCCAGTTGCAGGGCGCGCTGACTCTGCGCGGCCATGCGGATGTCGAGCGTCTCCAGCCCCTTCAGCACGACCCAGGCATTGAACGGCGACAGCGACATGCCGGCGCTGCGCAGCACCGGAACAAAGCGTTCGTTGATCATCTGCTCGCGGCCGCACAGCGCGCCCGCGACGACCCGGCCCTGGCCGTCGAGGTACTTTGTCCCCGAGTGGATGACGATGTCGGCGCCGAGTTCGACCGGCCGCTGCAACGCCGGCGAACAGAAACAGTTGTCGACGGCGAGCAGCGCGCCGGCCTCGGCAGCGATGGCCGCCAGCGCGCGAATGTCGCAAACCTCGGTCAGCGGGTTCGTCGGCGACTCGGCAAACAGCAGCCGCGTTCGCGGCCGCAGTGCGGCGCGCCAGGCCGCTGGATCGGTTTGCGAGACGAATGTGGTTTCGATCCCGAACTTGCGGAACTCGCGCCCCAGCAGCGCAATGGTCGAGCCGAAGACGCTCTGCGAGCAGATCACATGGTCGCCGGCCTCGAGCAGGCCCATCACCAGCAGCAGGATCGCGCTCATGCCGCTCGACGTGGCAATGCATGCCTCGGTGCCTTCGAGCGCCGCCAGGCGGCGTTCGAACATCGTCACCGTCGGGTTGGTGAAGCGCGAATAGACGAACGCCTCCTCCTCGTTGGCGAAGCGTGCTGCCGCCGTGGCCGCATCGGGCTGGACGAAGCTGCTCGTGAGGAACAGCGCCTCGGAGTTCTCACCCCATTGCGAGCGCGGCAGCCCTTCGCGCACGGCAAGCGTCGAGCGCCGCACATCCGGCGGCAGCGCGACGCGGGGAATGGTCTTCTTTTCTTTCATGCAGCGGCCTCGGCAGCGTTGTTCTGCAGGGTCAGCGAGGAACGCTCGCCGCCATCCTCCTCGTCGGACGACGCGCGGCGCAGAGCCGACATCGCAGCGATGTCCTCGGCACTGATGTCGGTGATGTAGTGGCCGTCGAAGCACGATGCCTCGAAGCCTGCCAGCGTCGGGTTCAACGCCGCCACCACCCGCTTCATCGCGTCGATGTCCTGGTAAATCAACGCGTCGGCGCCGATGAACCTGCAGATCTCATCGATGCTGCGGTTGTGGGCGATCAGCTCATCGCCGCTCGGCATGTCGATGCCGTAGACATTCGGGAAGCGCACCGGCGGCGCCGCAGACGCCATGTAGACCTTGCGCGCACCGGCCTCGCGGGCCATCTGCACGATTTCCTTGCTGGTGGTGCCGCGGACGATCGAATCGTCGACGAGCAGCACGTTGCGGCCCTTGAACTCGACGCCGATTGCGTTCAGCTTCTGGCGCACCGACTTCTTGCGAACGCCCTGCCCCGGCATGATGAAGGTGCGACCGACATAGCGGTTCTTGACAAAGCCTTCGCGGTACGGCTTGCCGATGCGCTGCGCCAACTGCATCGCCGACGGCCGGCTCGACTCCGGGATCGGTATCACGACGTCGATGTCGCTCGGCGGGATCATCGACACCAGCCGCTGTGCCAGCGCCTCGCCGAAGTCGAGCCGGGCCTGGTAGACCGAGACGCCGTCCATGAACGAGTCCGGGCGAGCCAGATAGACATACTCGAACATGCACGGATTGGCAGTTGCCCCTTTGGCGCATTGCTCCGCGTGGAAGTTGCCTTCGAGGTCGACGAAGATGGCCTCGCCGGGCGCCACGTCGCGCGTCACCCGGTGGCCGGTGCCCTCGATGGCGACGCTTTCGCTGGCGACGATCACCTGTGCCCGGTCCTCGACATCGGAGCGACCGAAGCAGAGCGGCCGGATGCCGAACGGGTCGCGGAAAGCCAGCAGCCCGTGGCCGGCAATCAACGCGATCACCGCATACGAGCCCTTGACCCGCCGGTGCACCGCCCGCACCGCTTTGAAGACCTGCGCCGGCGAAAACGGCTCGTCGCGCGCAGCAACTTCGAGTTCGTTGGCCAGGATGTTGAGCAGCACCTCGGTGTCGCTGTCGGTGTTGATGTGCCGCCGGTCGACATCGACGAGTTCACCGCGCAGCGCATGGGCATTGGTCAGGTTGCCGTTGTGCACCAGCACGATGCCGTACGGCGCGTTGACGTAGAACGGCTGCGCTTCTTCCTCGCTGTAGGCATTGCCTGCGGTCGGGTAGCGCACCTGACCGAGCCCGACCGTGCCGGGCAGTGCCCGCATGTTGCGCGTCCTGAACACGTCGCGGACCATGCCGCGGGCCTTGTGCATGAAGCACTTCGTGCCCTGCATGGTGACGATGCCTGCAGCGTCCTGACCGCGGTGCTGCAGCAGCAGCAGCGCGTCGTAGATCATCTGGTTGACCGGCGCTCGAGAGATGATTCCGGCAATGCCGCACATGTTGCGCAATCCTTCGTGGTTGGGCTTACTTCGCCGGTTGCCAGGTGCGCTGCCACGAAGGCCAGAGCGGACGGAGTTCGGCCAGCGCGTGGTCGAGCCGCCTGGCGATCACCGACTCCCGCCAGATGCGGCCATTTGTCCAGGGCGTCAAGGGCAGCAACGCGGCAACGATGAGGCCGATGACCAGCCCGCGCAACAGTCCGAAGGCGCTGCCCAGCAGGCGGTCGACGACGTTCAACGGTGTGGCATGGATCATCAGCCGGATCAGCCGGGCGCCGAGCCCCCACAGGATCAGCGTGGCGATGAAGCTGACCACCAGGGCTGCCGAAAGGTTCAGCCGACTGCCAGGCGAACCGAGCGGCAGATGCGCCGCCCACTGCGGTGAATAGAAGACAGCGACGAACCAGGCGGCCAGCCAGCCGAGCAGCGACAGCACTTCGAATGCAAAGCCGCGCAACCAGCCGACCAGGGTGGACAGCAGCAGCATGGCAGCGAGCAGCGCATCGACCGCATTCAACGACCTCAGCAGCTCGCCAGGACCGTCGGCGCTCACAGGGTGAGAACCGCGGCGGCCAGTCCCGCCGCCTTCAACCGCGCCTGTAGCCGCTCGGCTTCTTCACGCGAGCCCACCGGGCCGACGCGCACCCGGGTGCGATCGCCGCCGGGCGTCTTCGCCACATGCGTGTAGGTCTTCATCCCGAGACGCTCGACCTTCAGCCGGGCAGCCTGTGCCGTGTCGCCGTCGGCAAAAGCGCCGACCTGGACGACGTAACGGATGCCAGGCGCATCCGCCGGCTTTTCCGCTTTCTCCGCCTTCGGCCCGTCGACCTCCTTGCCTTCGAGCAGCATCTGGGCCCGTTTCGCCTCTCCGGTCGTCGCCGGTGCTTCGGCGGTCGCCGCCGCCGGACGCGCCACACTGCGCGACTCGACTGCCGCAGTGGCGTTCGTGGCCGGCGCCTGGGCCGTCCTGGCCACTGCCGGAGCCGGAGCCGGGGCGGGCGGCTTGACGGCAACCACCGTCTTTGCGGCTGACGCAGCCGGCTTTGCAGCGACCGGCTTCGGCGCGGAAGCAACCAATGCCGGTCGGGGTGAGGGCTTGACAACCGCTGCGGCGACTGCACGCGGTGCACTTGCCGGCGCCGCCGGACGTGCGGTGCGCACGGCCGCAGCCGGGGGCGGCAGCGTGACCTCGCGTCCCGCCTCGGCAGCGGTCTCCGTAACAACGCCCCGCCGCTCGTCAGCCGGCTCGACAGTCTCGCGCCGTGCGATTTCAATCGGGATATCAGGCGAGACCGGGCGGGGCTGATTCTCGAAGACCATCGGAAACAGCACCAGACCGATGGCCACCAGGACCGCCGCGCCAATCAGCCGGTGGCGGGCGCGGGTACGGGCCTGCTGCACCGAGTCGGCGCCGCTCGTCGAGCTGCCAGCGGTGCCGGCGGGGGCGTTGCGCCTTCCGGCAAATAAAGAAGTCAGACCCATGTCGTGCGAAATCGTGGTGCGAGCCCCAGACGCTCGAGCAGGGAGCCAGCCGTCGGGCAGAGGGCGCATTCAGGTCGTCCCTCGGCTGCCCGAAACCGGGCATACGCACCTTCAGCCGACGTGCGGAGCAGCCAGCCGAGGCAAACCGTCGCGGAGGACGGCACCGACCGTCAGGAACGATCCGAAGACGACGATTCTATCCGCCGGGTTGGCAAGCCCGATCGCGGCACGCAGTGCGGCCACGGGGTCGGCATGACACTGCACCTCGACCGGGCCGGGCCCAGCCAACTTCAGTTCGGCGTGGAGCTGTCGCAGCGACTCGGCACTCGCCGCGCGCGGCTGCGGCAGATCGGTGAAGTGCCAGACATCGACGATCGGGGCCATGCGCTGCACGATGCCCGCCAGGTCCTTGTCGGCCATGGCGCCGAACACCGCCTGCGTCCGCGGATGGAAACCCATCTGATCGAGGTTGTGCACCAGCGCTGCCACCGCATGCGGATTGTGGGCAACGTCGAGCACCAGCGTCGGCCGCCCCGGGACGATCTGAAAACGGCCAGGCAGTTCGACCGTCGCCAGCCCGGAGCGCACCGCCTGCGCGCTGACCGGCAGCCGTTCGTGCAGGGCCTCGAACACCGCAAGCACGCCGGAGGCATTGAGCAGCTGGTTGGCACCCCGCAGTGCGGGATACGCCAAGCCGTTGTAGCGGCGCTCGCGGCCGGCCCAGCTCCATTGCTGCCAGCCGCCAGAACTCCCCTTCTGGCCAGAAAAGCCGAAGTCACGACCGGCCAGGCGCAGGTCGGCGCCGATGGCTGCAGCGTGTTCGACCACGCTCGCCGGCGGCAGCGGGTCACTGACGACGACCGGCCGGCTGCTGCGCATCACGCCTGCCTTCTCGCGGCCGATCGCTTCCCGGTCGGGGCCGAGGAAACCGACATGGTCGATATCGATGCTGGTGATCAGCGCGCAATCGCTGTCGACGACGTTGACGGCATCGAGCCGGCCCCCGAGCCCGACCTCGAGGATCACCAGATCGAGATCGACCCGCGACAGCAGCCGCATGATCGCCAGGGTGGTGAATTCGAAGTACGTCAGCGAAACGTCGCCGCGCGCCTGCTCGACGGCTGCAAAGTGCGGCAGCAGGTCCGCCGCGGCGACGCTCTGCCCGCCGATGCGGCAGCGCTCCTCGAAATGCACGAGGTGCGGCTTGGCGTAGAGGCCTACACGGTAGCCGGCGGCCAGGGCAATGGCTTCGAGCATGGCGCAGCTCGAACCCTTGCCATTGGTCCCGGCGACCGTGATCACCGGGCCAGCGAGGCGCAGCTCGAGCCGACCGGCCACCTCGCGCACCCGGTCGAGACCCAGCTCGATCTCCAGCGGATGCAACGCCTCGCAGCGCGCCAGCCAGCCGTCGAGCGTCGTCGGTAGCATTTCAGGGCTCACGACTGCACCGCCGCATCCGCTGCTCGCTCAAGCCATCGCATCGGCACTCTGGCGCTGCAGCATCGCCAGCTGGGCGGCGATCGTCGAGCGCAACTGGCGCCGGTCGACGATCATGTCGATGGCACCGGTCTGCAGCAGAAACTCGGCGCGCTGGAAGCCTTCGGGCAGTTTCTCGCGCACGGTGTTCTCGATGACCCGTGGCCCGGCAAAACCGATCAGCGCCTTGGGTTCTGCGATGACGACATCGCCCAGGAAGGCAAAGCTCGCCGAGACGCCACCCATCGTCGGGTCGGCCAGCACGCTGACGTAAGGCAACCGCGCCTTGGCCAGGCGTGTCAGCGCGGCATTGGTCTTGGCCATCTGCATCAGGCTGAGCAGACCTTCCTGCATGCGCGCGCCACCCGTGGCGGTAAAGCTGACGAAAGGCGTCTTCTGCTCGACCGCCGCCTCGACGCCGCGCACGAAGCGCTCGCCGACCACCGACCCCATCGAGCCGCCCATGAAATCGAACTCGAAGCAGGCGACGACGAGCGGCAGCGTGTGCACCGAGCCGCCCATCACCACCAGGGCGTCGGTCTCGCCGGTGCTCTCGAGGGCATCCTTCAGCCGCTCCGGGTACCTGCGGCTGTCCTTGAACTTCAGCGCATCGACCGGCAGCACTTCCTGGCCGATTTCATGACGTCCCTCGGCATCGAGGAACGCATCGAGACGCTCACGCGCCCCGATGCGGTGATGGTGCGCACACTTGGGGCAGACATTGACGTTCTGCTCGAGATCCGTCTTGTAGAGCACCGTCTCGCAGCCGGGGCACTTCACCCACAGCCCTTCCGGTACCGTGCGGCGCTCGCTCGGGTCGGTGTGCTGGATCTTCGGGGGCAGCAGTTTTTCGAGCCAGCTCATGAACGCCCTTTCACAGCGCGCGTGTCGAGCGCACGCCTGATCCCGGAAATGAATCGACCGGCCGCAGCGGCCACCTGCTCGCGCGGTTGCTCCTGCAGCGACTGCACCAGTGCCGAGCCGATGACCACCGCGTCGGCCACCTCGGCCACCGCGCAGGCGGTTGCCGCGTCACGGATACCGAAGCCGACGCCGACCGGCAGCGCCACGTGGCGCTTGATGCGCGGAATCATCTCGGCCACGGCGGCCGTGTCGAGGTGGCCCGCGCCGGTGACGCCCTTCAGCGACACATAGTAGACATAGCCGCTCGCCAGCCGGCCGACCTGCTGCATGCGCGCTTCGCTCGACGTCGGCGCGAGCAGGAAGATCGGGTCGAGCCCCTTGGCTCGCAGTCGTGCGGCGAAGTCCTCGCACTCCTCGGGCGGATAGTCGACGATCAGCACGCCGTCGACCCCCGCCGCCTGGGCGTCGGCGACAAAGCCGGCACCGCCGCTGCGCTGGTCGTAGCGTTCGACCGGATTGGCGTAGCCCATCAGCACCACCGGCGTGTGGTCGTCTCGCTCGCGAAAGGCGCGCACCATCGCCAGCACCTGGCCCATGCCGATGCCACGGGCGAGCGCGCGCTCGGAAGCCTTCTGGATCACCGGGCCGTCGGCCATCGGATCCGAAAACGGCACGCCGAGCTCGATGATGTCGGCGCCGGCGTCGGCCATCGCCAGCATGATCTCCGGCGTGGCGTCCGCAAACGGATCGCCGGCCGTGACATACGGGATCAGCGCAGTGCGACGACCCCGCTGCAGCGCAGCCAATGTGTCAGTGATGCGGCTCACCGGGACGTCCTCACGCTCATCCGCCGATCCTCGGCGCACTGCCCACACCCGCCGCCTTGCACGACGGGCGGCAGTAGAACTGCGCGCCGGTCAGGTCGGCGACAGTGCCGATGTCCTTGTCGCCGCGACCCGAAAGGTTGACCAGCAGATGCTGGTCGCTGCGCATCGTCGGCGCCAGGCGCATCGCGTAGGCAACCGCATGCGACGACTCGAGCGCCGCGATGATGCCCTCGGTGCGGCACAGCCGGTGGAAGGCCTCGAGCGCCTCGGTATCGGTGACGCCGACGTATTCGGCACGGCCGATGTCCTTCAGGTGCGCATGCTCGGGGCCGACGCCGGGGTAGTCGAGCCCTGCCGAAATCGAGTGCGTCTCGCTGATCTGGCCGTCCGCGTCGTGCAACAGGTAGGTGCGGTTGCCGTGCAGGACGCCGGGCGAGCCGCGTTGCAGCGAGGCGGAATGCAAGCCGGAGTCGAGCCCATGGCCGGCTGCCTCGACGCCGATCAGTCGCGTGCCTTCCTGGCCGATGTAGGGATGGAAGATGCCCATCGCGTTGCTGCCGCCACCGACGCAGGCAATCACCGCGTCGGGCTGGCGGCCGATCATCTGCGGCATCTGCACCAGGCATTCGTCGCCGATGACACGCTGAAAGTCGCGCACCATCATCGGATACGGGTGCGGCCCCGCAACCGTGCCGATGATGTAGAAGGTGTTCTCGACGTTCGTCACCCAGTCGCGCAGCGCCTCGTTGAGCGCATCCTTCAGCGTGCGACTGCCACTGTCGACCGGCACCACCGTCGCGCCGAGCAGGTGCATCCGGTAGACGTTCGGCGACTGGCGCTTGACGTCCTCGCTGCCCATGTAGACCACGCATTCGAGTCCGTAGCGGGCGCAGATCGTCGCCGTCGCCACGCCGTGCTGGCCGGCGCCGGTTTCGGCAATCACCCGCGGCTTGCCCATGCGCCGGGCCAGCATCGCCTGGCCGATGGTGTTGTTGATCTTGTGCGCGCCGGTGTGGTTGAGATCCTCGCGCTTGAGGTAGATCTGCGCGCCGCCCAGTTCGCGGCTCATCCGCGCGGCATGGTAAATCGGGCTCGGCCGGCCGACGAAGTGCGCCAGTTCCGAACGGAATTCGGCCATGAACGCCTGATCGGTCTGCACCTCGGCATAGGCGGCCTTGAGCTCGTCCAGCGCGTGGATCAGCGTCTCGGCGACAAACGTGCCGCCATAAGCGCCGAAGTGGCCGGTTGCGTCTGGCTGCTGGTAATCCAACATCGAAGAATTCCTTGTTTGCAGCTGCGGTCGTTCGGCAATCACCGCGCCGCCGCATCGGCCGCCCGCACCGCAGCGCAGAAAAGCCGGATCGCAGCCGCATCCTTGACGCCCTTTCCGGATTCGACCCCCGAACTGACGTCGACGGCAAACGGCCGCACCCGGGCGATCGCCTCGCCGACGTTGCCGGCGTGCAGCCCGCCGGACAGGACGATCGGCAGCGACAGCGACGCCGGGATCAGCGACCAGTCGAAGACCTGGCCACCTCCACCATAGCCTTCGACATGGGCATCGAGCACCAGCGCCTGCGCGTCGGCGTGCGCCGCAGCAAAAGCCGCCAAGTCTAAGGCCGGCGTGACCCGCGCCGCGCGCATGTATGGCCGGCCACCCGCCCGGCAATCCGCTGGGGTTTCATCGCCATGGAACTGCAGCACCAGCGAGGGAATGGCCTCGCCTGCCGCGGCGATTTCGGCTGCGTCGGCGTTGACGAACAGCCCGACCGGGGTAACGAACGGCGGCAGCCGCGCGGCGAGCGCCGCAGCCTGCTCGATGCGCAGTGCGCGCGGGCTGCGCGGGTACATCACCAGGCCGATCGCGTCGGCGCCGGCCTCGACGGCGGCATCCACATCCGATGGCCGGCTCAGGCCGCAAATCTTGATTCGGGTGCGCATCGTTGCTTCCACGCCGCTCAGGGCAGCCAGTCCGTTGCCGGCACCCGGTTCGGGAGGCCATGGCGCGGATCGTAGTACGGCCCGACGAAATAGAGGCCATCGGGCGCAAAGGTGGGGGCGGCGCGGGCCCGGTCCCGCGCGGCCAGCAGCTCGGCTGCCCAGTTCGGAGGCGCCAGCCCGCTGCCGATTCGCACCAGCGTGCCCATCAGGTTGCGCACCATGTGCTGCAGGAACGCATCGGCCTCGAAATCGAAGCGCCAGTAGGCGCCGCGGCGGCTGATCTGCAAGTCGCGCAGTGTTTTCACCGGCGTCGGCGACTGGCATTCAGCGGCGCGGAAGGCGCTGAAGTCGTGCCGGCCGATCAGCAGCGCGGCGGCTTCGCGCATCGCCTCGCCGTCGAGCCGGCGAAAGCTCCAGCCGACAAGCCCGGCTTCCAGCGCCGGTCGTGCCTCGCTCTCGAGCACGAGGTAGCGATAACGGCGACCGAGCGCGCTGTTGCGTGCATGGAAATCGTCGCTGACGCGCCGGCACCAGAGCAGCGCAATGTCCGGCGGAAGGTAGCGGTTGCTGCCTCGCACCCAGGAGAAATCCGGCCGGTCGATACCGGTATCGAGATGGACGACCTGGCAGACCGCATGCACCGCCGCATCGGTACGGCCGGCGCAGACCGTGCGCACCGGCTGGTCGGCGAACCTGCCGAGCGCCTGCTCGACCGCCGCCTGCAGCGTCGGCAGTCCGGTTTGTACCTGCCAGCCGTGGTAGGCGGCGCCGCGGTAGCCGACGCCAAGCGCAAGCCTCACGGCGAATCGGCGCGACGGCAGCTCAGCTGCTGCGGATAAACGCCCACACCGTCAAGGCAGCTGCGCCAGCAGGGCTTCCGCGCGCGTCTTCTGCTCCCCCTCCGCCTGGCCGAGAATTTCGTTCAGCAGGTCGCGCGCGCCGTTGCTGTCGCCGAGCTGCAACAGTTCCTCGGCGAGGTCGAGCTTGCGCTGCACCGGCTCGGCAGCGCCCGCCGGTGCAAAGAAGTCGATTTCGCCAGCGTCGAGCGCGCCGAGTTCAGGCGCCGAGCCGGGCGCAGGCAACGGCGCGCCAGCCGGTGAATCCAGATCGAGCGAGATGCTCGACAGGTCGAAATCGAGCGCGAAATCGTCTGCGGAGCTTGCGGGACTCGCCGCAGGCGCAGGTGTGGCCGGGGCCGCCGAAGCCGGCAGGTCGAGCAGATCGAGATCGAGCAAATCCGGCGTGGCGTCGTCCGCGTCTGCAGCGCTCGTGGCCGGGAGTGCCGTGCCGACAAGCGCAGAGGGCGACGCTTCCGAAGGCGGCGTGGCGGCGAAATCGAGCAGGTCGAGGTCGAGCAGATCCGGCGTGGCGTCGACCGCACCCGCACCGTCCCCGCCGCTTGGGCTGGCGCCCGAAGGTGACTTCGCGTCAGCCGTGGAAGCCGGAAGATCGAGCGTGTCGAGATCGAAAAGGTCGGGTGGAACGTCGCGCGGGACACCTTGCCCCGCTGCTGCAGAACCTGCGACGGCGGCCGCCATCGAAAGAGGCCGAAGCTCCGCAGACGGCGGTGAGGTCGGACCGAAATCCAGCGGTGGAAGTTCGCCCGGCTGCGCCGCGGAAGGGCGCAGCGACGGCTGCCCGGCCGCCGGCTCGTGCAGATCGAAGTCGAGTTCGATGTCCACGGGCGAATCGCCATCGGCATCGCTCGGGCCCTCGCCCAGCAGCACCACCTGCGGCAGCGTGTTCGGACCGAGCGGATCGTCGGCACCTTCGAACTCCACGTCGTCGCGGCGCGGCGTGCCACCCGGCGCGTAGAGCGGATTGCCGGCATCGATGCCACGGCCGAGCTGCTGCGCCAGCTCCCAGTCCTCGCCCTGGCCGAGCGTCAGCGCATGCAGCTGCGAGGCGAGCACCTCGAAGCCGTTGGTGTCGCGGCGTTTGGCATAGACCTCGAGCAGCTTGGTGCGGATCGCCAGCCGATCGGGATCGCTGCGCATCGCGTCTTTCAGGATCTCCTCGGCCTGGAGGTCGCGCCCGTAGGCCAGGTAGACATCGGCTTCGGCCACCGGATCGACATCGCCGCCGGCATCGAGCTGACTCAGCGAATAGCCCGACGACAGCGCCCCCACCGGCATGTGGCGCGAATCCGGCGGCAGGTTGCCTGCGCCCGCCAGGAACGAATCGACTTTCAGGCTGCTGTCGAGAAACGAGGTTTCCGATTGGATGCCCGCCCTGCGCCTGCGCAGCCTTCGCGCACCGACAAGCAAGGCGCCGGTGAGCAGCAGCGTGGCAAGTGCCAGCGGCAGCGCGCTTTCCTCGATCAGCGAGGCGAGGAAGCCGTCGGGCTCCGGCGGAACTTCCGCCGGCAGCATCCGCGGTGGCAGTACCGCTGCGGGAGGCGTGACAGGGGTTGGCGTGGGCAACGGCGGCGTTGCGAGTACATCGCCGGGCAACCCCGCCGAAGCGGCCGGGGCTGCCTGCGTCGAAGCCACGGGTGCACTTGCCGCCGGCGCGCTGCCGACGGTCGGCTCCGACGCCGCGGTGGGCAGCCGTGGCGAGATAACCGGCTGCGAACTCGCCGCCGAGCCGACGGCAGCACTTGCCGCGGCCTGCCCGGCAAGCACCTTGAGCTCCTCGATGTTGCGCATCAGCGCCGAAAGCCGCACCTCGGCGTCCTGGCGCTCACGCTGCAGGGAAGCCAGCGCATCGTTGAACGAGGCTGCTGCGCTGGCGTCCTTGCTGAGCGTCAGCCGGTCGGGCGAACTCGCTGCGGCACGACGGCGGTCATCGACGGCAGCCTGCAAGCTGCCGCTGGCGCGCCGGGAGGCGTCCTCGGGGCGATCGTCACGCACCGCGCCGGCCAGGCCGCGACGGTAGGCGTTGAAATCGGCGCTCTGCGCCTGGATGGTCTGCCGCGCCTGCTGCGGCGCCAGGTTGCGCGCCTCGTCGGCGCTCGGCACGTTGAGCACGACGCCACTGCGCAGCCGGTGAATGCTGTTGCCGATGAAGGCGCCCGAATTGGCGCGGTAGAGCGATGCCAGCATCTGGTCGAGCGACACGCCCGATGGCCGCGTGCGTGCGGCAATGGCCGCGAGCGTGTCGCCCGGGCGGACGAGATAGCGATCGGTACCCGCCGAGCGGCCGGGCGAAGCCCCTTCGGCGGGGCGAACATCGGCGAGCCTGGGAACTGGTGCAGGACGCGCTTCGGAACGCGGTTCGAACTCGGAACCCGGCGGCGACACCATGCCGGACTGGGATGGCGACGGCGCCGCTGCCGAGCGGCGCGGCGGCGGTGCAGGGGGCGCCGGAAGCGGGGCCGGCCGCACCGCGGGTGCGCGCAAAGGGGGTGTGGACGAGAGCGCCGCATTCACGCCGGGAACAAGCGCAGGTGTTGCCGAATCGCTCGGCGCAGCGGTCCTCGTTGCCGGAGGATCGATCAACAGGGTGTAGCTGCGGACCAGGTGGCCTGCAGGCCAGGCGAGGTCGAGGATCAGCTCGACGAAGGGCTCCTGGACAACCCGGTCGCTGACCAGCCGCAGCACCGTGCGGCCATCAGGGCGACGTTGCAGCACCACGCGCGCCGAGCTCAGGACCGGGTTGTATTCGACGCCCGCCGCCTGGTAGGCCTCCGGGCCGGCGATTCGCACTTGCAGGCTCGATGCTTCGTCCGGCGTGATGCTCGAGACTTCGATCTCGATGCGCAGCGGCTCGCCGAGCGCGGACTGGGTGGCGATTCGGCCAAGGCCGAGTGCCGCAGCCGGTCCCGCGGCCAGGGACAACAAGGTCAACGCAACGCCGTGTCGTGCCCAGCCTCCCCGATGCGGATGTGAATCCAATTCGCCTCCAACGCTAGTTTGCTCGCCGCAAACGGCGCATTCGGTGAATGTTATCGGCCTGCCCTGCGGCAACCTGAGTGGCTGCTCAGCCGGAAGGCGCGAACCCGGTCAGCACACGGCCTCGCCCACGCACAGGTGGATTGTCATTCCTCGACCAGGATACGCAGCATGCGGCGCAACGGCTCCGCCGCACCCCAGAGCAACTGGTCGCCGATGGTGAAGGCGCCGACGTACTCGGGGCCCATCGCCATCTTGCGCAACCGGCCAACGGGAATTCGCAGGCTGCCCGAGGTCGCCACCGGCGTCAGCTCGCGAACGGTGTCCTCGCGCGTGTTCGGCACCAGCTTCACCCATTCGTTGTCGGCAGCGATCATCTGCTCGATGTCGGCCAGCGGAACGTCGCGCTTCAGCTTGAAGAGCAGCGCCTGGCTGTGGCAGCGCAGCGTGCCGATGCGCACGCAAAAGCCATCCACCGGCACCGTCGCGGCAGGCAGACCGAGAATCTTGTTGGTCTCGGCGCCACCCTTCCATTCCTCGCGCGAGGTGCCCCAGCCGGCCTCGCCGGCGTGCTTGCCGACGCCGAGGTCCTTGTCGATCCACGGAATCAGCGAGCCGCCGAGCGGCACCCCGAAGTTCGCCGTCTCGACCTCGCCGAGCGAGCGTTGGGCGTCGACCACCTGCCGGTCGATCTCGAGGATCGCGCTCTTCGGGTCGTCGAGCAGCGGCCGGATGCGTGCGTGCAACGTGCCGAACTGCGTCAGCAATTCGCGCATGTGCTGCGCGCCGCCGCCCGACGCCGCCTGGTAGGTCTGCGTGCTCATCCACTCGACCAGTCCCGCCTTGAACAGCGCACCGACACCCATCAGCATGCAGCTGACAGTGCAGTTGCCGCCAATCCAGTCGCGGCCCCCCTTGGCGAGCGCATTGCGGATCACCGGCAGGTTGACCGGGTCGAGGACGATCACGGCCTCGTCGTTCATGCGCAGGGTCGAAGCGGCGTCGATCCAGTGGCCCTTCCAGCCGGCCGCGCGCAGCGGTCCGTAGACCGCACCGGTGTACTCGCCGCCTTGCGCAGTGACAACGATGTCGCAGCGCTTCAGCGCCGCGGTGTCGTTGGCATCGAGCAGGCGCGTCTCGTTGCGCGCCATCGCAGGTGCACGGCCGCCGGCGTTGCTGGTGCTGAAGAAGAGCGGCTCGATGGCGTCGAAGTCGCCCTCCTGCTGCATGCGTTCGAGCAACACCGAACCGACCATGCCGCGCCAACCGACCAGACCGACTGTTTTCGTTGCCATGGGTTCAGCCCTGTGCTTTCAGTTGGGCAACGACCGCGTCGCCCATTTGCGCGGTTCCGATGCGGGTTGCGCCCGGCTCGTCGATGTCCGCAGTTCGCTTGCCTTCAGCCAGCACCGCCTTGACCGCCGCCTCGATCCGCCGCGCAGCCGCCTCCTGGTCGAGGCTGTAGCGCAGCATCATCGCCAGCGAGAGGATCGTTGCCAGAGGATTCGCAACGCCCTTGCCGGCGATGTCGGGTGCCGAGCCATGGCTGGGTTCGTAAAGCCCCTGCCCGCTCGCGTTCAGCGACGCCGACGGCAGCATGCCGATCGAGCCGGCAAGCATCGCCGCCTCGTCGCTGAGGATGTCGCCGAACATGTTGCCGGTCACGATCACGTCGAAGCGCTTGGGCGCGCGCAGCAACTGCATCGCCGCGTTGTCGACGTACATGTGTTCGAGTTCGACGTCCGGATACGCGGCATGGACTTCAGTCACCACGTCGCGCCAGAACTGGAAGGTCTCGAGCACGTTCGCCTTGTCGACGCTGAGCAGCCGCCGGCCGCGCTTGCGCGCCGCCTGGAAGGCGACGTGCGCAATGCGCTCGATCTCGGGGCGCGAATAGCGCATCGTGTCGAAGGCCTCGTCGGCGCCGGCGAATTCGCCGTCGGGCGCCGCACGGCGGCCGCGCGGCTGGCCGAAATAGATGTCGCCGGTCAGCTCGCGGATGATCAGCAGGTCGAGGCCGGCCACCAGCTCGGGTTTCAGCGACGAGGCATGCGTCAGCTGTTCGTAGCAGATCGCCGGCCGGAAGTTTGCAAACAGCTGCAGCGACTTGCGCAAGCCGAGGATCGCCTGTTCCGGCCGGAGTGCGCGTTCCAGCCCGTCGTACTTCCAGTCGCCGACAGCGCCGAACAGGATTGCGTCCGAATCGCGCGCCAGCGCCAGGGTGGCTTCGGGCAGCGGATGGCCGTGCGCGTCGTACGCCGCGCCGCCGACCACGGCGGTTTCGCATTCGAACGCCAGGTCGAGGCAACCCATCACCTTGACCGCCTCGGCGACGATCTCGGGGCCGATGCCGTCACCGGGCAGGATGGCGATTTTCAAGCGATGCTCCCGGCGCGCAGCGTGTGGGCCAGCCAGGGCTTGGCCAGCAGCCGCTCGGCCTCGAAGGCACGGATTTTCTCGGCATGGCGCAGCGTCAGGCCGATGTCGTCGAAGCCGTTGAGCAGGCAGTACTTGCGGAAAGGCTCGATCTCGAAAGGCAGCTCGGCGCCGTCGGCCTTGATCACCCGCTGCCGTTCGAGATCGATCGTCAGTTCGTAGCCGACGAAGGCATGCACCTCGTCGAACAGCCGGTTCACATCCAGCTCGGAAAGGACGATCGGCAGCAGCCCGGTCTTGAAGCAGTTGTTGAAGAAAATGTCGGCGAAGCTCGGCGCAATCAGGGCCCTGAATCCGTACTGCGACAGCGCCCACGGCGCATGTTCGCGCGACGAGCCGCAGCCGAAGTTCTTGCGGGCGATCAGCACCGACGCCCCCTGGTAGCGGGGTTGGTTCAAGACGAAGTCCGGGTTCGGACGTCTCGTGTTCGGGTCCTGCCCCGGTTCGCCGGGATCGAGAAAGCGCCATGCGTCGAACAGGTTCGGGCCGAAGCCGGTCTTGGTGATCGACTTGAGGAACTGCTTGGGAATGATCGCGTCGGTATCGACGTTCTCGCGGTCCATCGGCGCGACCGGCCCGCGGTGAAGACGAAAAGCTTGCATCGGAAGGCTCCTGCTGCGCCGCTCAGGCGATACGACGGATATCGACGAAATGGCCTTCGATGGCCGCCGCGGCCGCCATCGCCGGGCTGACGAGGTGGGTGCGGCCGCCAGCGCCCTGCCGACCCTCGAAGTTGCGGTTCGAGGTCGACGCGCAGCGCTCGCCCGGCTCGAGCCGGTCGGCGTTCATCGCCAGACACATCGAGCAGCCGGGCTCGCGCCATTCGAAGCCCGCATCCTTGAACACCTTGTCGAGTCCTTCGCGCTCGGCCTGCTCCTTGACCAGCCCCGACCCCGGCACGACCATCGCCAGCTTGATGTTCGAAGCCACCCGGCCACCGAGGCGGCGCACCACCGCGGCAGCCTCGCGCATGTCCTCGATGCGCGCGTTGGTGCATGAACCGATGAAGATCTTGTCGAGACGGATGTCGGCGACGGGCTTGTTCGGCTCGAGCGCCATGTAGCGCAGCGCACGCTCGATCGCGTCGCGCTTGCCGGCGTCCTTCTCCTGATCGGGATCAGGCACCCGGCCGTCGATCGGCACCACCATCTCGGGCGAGGTGCCCCAGGTCACCTGCGGCCGGATCAGCGAGGCATCGATCTCGACCACCGCATCCCATTTCGCGTCGGCGTCCGAATGCAGCGTGCGCCAGTAGCGCACCGCCTGCTCCCACTCGAGCCCCGCTGCCGGCGCCAGCGGCCGGCCGCGCAAATAGTTGATCGTCGTGTCGTCGACCGCCACCAGACCCGACCTCGCGCCGGCTTCGATCGCCATGTTGCAGACCGTCATGCGGCCTTCCATGCTCAGCGCGCGGATTGCCGAGCCGCCGAACTCGATCGCATAGCCGGTACCGCCCGCCGTGCCGATGGTGCCGATGATCGCCAGCACGATGTCCTTGGCGCTGCAACCGGGTGCAAGCCGTCCTTCGACCCGAACCAGCATGTTCTTCGCCTTGCGCGCGAGCAGCGTCTGCGTGGCAAGCACATGCTCGACCTCGCTGGTGCCGATGCCGTGCGCCAGCGCGCCGAAGGCGCCATGCGTCGAGGTGTGCGAGTCGCCGCAGACGACGGTCATCCCGGGCAAGGTGGCGCCCTGCTCCGGCCCGATGATGTGAACGATGCCCTGGCGCTTGTCGTTCATCTTGAACTGGGTGATGCCGAAGCGGTCGCAGTTGGCATCGAGCGTGTCGACCTGCAGCTTCGAGATCGGATCGGTGATGCCCCGCGAACGGTCGGTGGTCGGCACGTTGTGGTCGCTGACTGCCAGATTGGCCGAGATGCGCCAGACCTTGCGGCCGGCGTCCATCAGCCCGTCGAAGGCCTGCGGACTGGTCACTTCGTGAACCAGGTGCCGATCGATGTAGAGCACGGCCGTGCCGTCCTCCTCGGTGTGAACGACGTGTTCATCCCAGATCTTGTCGTACAGCGTGCGGACCATCGTCGGCTCTCGAGCAGAAGGTAAAAGGCGATTTTAGGCTGGCGGCAGGCGTGAAAAAGGCCGGCAAGCCGGCCTTCGCATGGGCGCAGCTGCGCTCAGGCGTGTTCGCCGATGACCACCACCTTGACGTCGACCACCACGTCGCTGTGCGCGGCGACGCTGACGACGTGCTCGCCGACGGTCTTCAGCGGACCGTTGGCCAGGCGCACCTGCGACTTCTGCACCTTGAAGTCGATGCGGGTCAGCGCTTCGGCGATGTCGTTGCTTGTGACCGAGCCGAACAGACGGCCGTCGACGCCGGCCTTCTGCGTGATGTGGACGGTGCGTCCGCTCATCTTCTCGCCGAGCGCCTGGGCAGCGGCCAGCTTCTCGGCAGCAGCCTTTTCGAGCTCGGCGCGCTTCAGCTCGAACTCCTTGATCGCGCTCGGCGTGGCCCGACGCGCGGCGCGGGTCGGGATCAGGAAATTGCGCGCGTAGCCGTCCTTGACCTTGACGACTTCACCGAGGTTGCCGAGGTTGACGACCTTTTCCAGCAGGATGATTTGCATGGTGTGCCCCTCAGGCCTTGTGCTGGTCGCTGTACGGCAGCATGGCCAGGAAACGAGCCCGCTTGATACAGGTCGTCAACTGGCGCTGGAAGTACGCGCGGGTGCCGGTCAGGCGGGCCGGCGTGATCTTGCCGTTCTCGGAGACGAAGTCGCGCAAGGTGTCGATGTCCTTGTAGTCGATCTCCTTGACGCCGGTGACCGTGAAGCGGCAGAACCGCTTGCGCCGAAACAGCAGCGACTGCTGGTTGCGCTTGGGTTTGCGATCCTTGGAAAACTTACCTTTACCACGTGGCGGGGGCATAACTCACCTCTGTTGAATTCGTTGAAACGTCAATGACGGTCGGCTGGACCGGTCGGCTCGGTGGGCCTGGCCGGAATTTCCGGCGTCGCCTCGACAATGTGAAAGACGACACCGCGGCCGTTGCGCTGCGGCCCGAGATACCCGACGAAGCCGTGCTGGCTGCCAAGCTCGGCGCGGCCGAGCGGCCCGGTAATTTCGCCGACGGCACGGGCCCGGATCTCCAGCGCCACCTTGCGCGTCTGGCCCAGATGCACCAGCTCGGACTCGTGCTTCAGGCTCAGGTCGAGCGCCGGCAACCCGGCTGGCGTGTAACGAAGCGCCGCGCGCTCGATCAGTTGCGCTGACAGCAGCAACCGGTTCAAACCCGCTGCACCGACCCGGCCCGACGGGCCTTCAGGCCGCGGCCGCCTGCGGCTGCGGAGACTTGCGGGCCTCTTCCTTGTCGACCGCCTTCATCATCACCGAAGGCGCCGTCTCGGCGTGGTCCTTGGCGACGGTCAGGTGGCGCAGCACGGCGTCGTTGAAGCGAAATCCCGTCTCGAGCTCGAGCAGGACTTCCTTGCTGCATTCGATGTTGATGCAGAGGTAGTGCGCCTTGGCAAGCTTCTGGATCAGGTAGGCCATCTGCCGCCGTCCCCAGTCCTCGACGCGGTGGACGATGCCGCCGCCAGCCGTGACAACACCCTTGTAGCGTTCCAGCATGGCCGGAACCTGTTCGCTCTGATCCGGATGGATCAGCAGCACGATTTCATAGTGACGCATGGTGCTCCTTCGGTTTCCCTGAGTGGAAGCCACCCCGAGCGTCTGATCCGGGTGTGGCAAGGCAAAGCCGGCGATTATAGCCAGCGCATCGTTCCCCGGGTTGCACGTTCAGCCGGCCCGAACCACGCCACGGTTAGCGAGCGCGTCGGCGCGCTCGTTACCCGGGTCGCCGGCGTGGCCGCGCACCCAGCGCCAGTCGACCTGGTGCAGATCACGCAGGGCGTCCAGGCGCTGCCACAGTTCGGCGTTCTTGACCGGCTTGCCGTCGGCTGTGCGCCAGCCGCGTCGCTTCCAGCCGTGGATCCATTCGGTGATGCCCTTGCGCACGTACTGGCTGTCGGTATGGATCGTCACGTCGCAGCTGCGCTTCAGCGAAGCCAGCGCCTCGATCACCGCCGTCAGTTCCATGCGGTTGTTGGTCGTCAGCGGTTCGCCACCGAAGAGTTCCTTCTCGTGGCCGCCGGTCGACAGCCAGGCCCCCCACCCGCCCGGCCCCGGGTTGCCCTTGCAAGCGCCGTCGCTGTAGACCGTGACCACCGGCCGGGCGATCGCCGGCATCGGCGCGGCAGTCGGCGCCTTTGCTGGCGCGCAAAGGGCCGCACCCGGGTCGGTAACTGTGCCGTCTCGATTCATCGAACTCGTTCCTCGATTTGCCTTCAACGATGCAATTTCCGCCCGGCAGCGATGGCCGGCGACGGCGCGGTGGCTGCGGGCCGCTGGTCGCGAACCAGCCCGACCAGGCGCATGCCGCGAACCCGCTTGACGGCCACCAGCAGGTAGACGGCGCCGAGCACCGGCCACCAGCGCTCGCCGGCGCGCTCCATCCATTCATAGCGCGACAACCACTTGGCTGCGGCGAACGGCGGCCGATAACAACCAAAGCGGCCGCCCTCGACCTCGAAACTCAACAGGCGCAACCAGTCGCGCAGGCGGCGAAAGCCGATCAGCTCCCCCGCCAGCGGCAACGACGGCAATGCCTCGGCCGGGCGTCTGCCCAGGCGGCGCGACAGCCGCTTCATTTGCTGTTGCACACCCCAGAGACTGGCCGGATTGATGCCGATGATGACCACACGGCCTTCCGGGCGCAGCACGCGCTCCACTTCGGACAGCGCCAGATGCGGGTCGCGCGCCAGTTCAAGCGAATGCGGCAACAACACCAGATCGAGACTCTTGCTGTCGAACGGCAGCGCGTCGAAGTCGCAGCACAGTGAAACCGCGCTTGCCGCTGGCGAAGCGGGCGCTTGCCCAGCGCCCGCGGCAGCCAGCCAGCGGTGCGGCATCCGGTTGGCGGCCAGACCCTGCAATTCGGGCAAACCGACCTGAAGGGCGTGAAAGCCGAACAGATCGGCAACGACCTCGTCGAGCTGGCGCGCTTCCCAGGCCAGCAGGTAGCGCCCCAGGGGGGTGGCATACCAGGGGGCCAAACTTATAATCCCGCTGCTTTCCGTCATGAACCTGATCGCACTGCCAGCCTTCACCGACAACTACATCTGGATGTTCGACGACGGTTCGCAAGCCGTTGTGGTCGATCCGGGGGACGCCGCACCGGTGCTCGATGCGCTGGCGTCGAGGAGCCTGACGCTGGCGGGCATTCTAGTGACCCACCATCATGCCGATCATGTCGGCGGTGTCGACAGGCTGCGGTCGGTCCTTCGCGGCCCCGTCTATGGCCCGGCGCGCGAGGCCATTCCCGAGCCGTTCGAGCGCGTCGGCGGTGGCGACTCGTTCGATTTGCTCGGCAGCCGTTTCGAGGTGATCGACGTGCCGGGGCATACGGCCGGGCATATCGCCTACCATCGCGCAGCGCCGGAACCCCTGCTCTTTTGCGGAGACACGCTGTTTTCGGCCGGCTGCGGCCGGCTTTTCGAAGGCACCGCGGCCCAAATGCATGAATCCCTGGCCAAGCTGGCTGCGCTCGAGCCGCAGACGCAGATCTGTTGCGGACACGAGTACACCCTGTCGAACCTGAAGTTTGCCGAGGCCGTGGAGCCTGACAACGCGATGGTCCGCAGCCACCGGGCGTGGAGCGCCGCGCGGCGGGCGCGCGGCGAGAACACCTTGCCGAGCCTGTTGTCGCTCGAATTGCAGATCAATCCCTTTCTGCGCTGCAGCCAACCTGCGGTGATCGAAGCTGCGCGGCGCCACGACGTGGCGGCGAACGATCCGGTCGCCGTGTTCGCAGCGCTTCGCCAATGGAAGAACGAATTCCGATGAAGAAGAAGATCGAAGCCGCAAAGGCTGCCGCCTTGCGGATGGAACGCTGGCGGCCTGCAGGCGCACTGGCCCTCGTGCTCGCAGCCACCGGCTGCGCCACGGCGCCCGGCGACGGGATGCGCTCGGCAACGACCGGGCGTGAGGGCGAGCCGCTCGCCGCTTCGACCGGCACCACCGCGCCCGCCGTGGTGCGGCCGTACGCTGCGGAGTCGACGCCGCCCGTCGCTCGCGCCCAAGCGCCTGCGCCGGCCATTCCGGCTGCGGTGGCCAATGCAACGCCGGCGCCGGAGCCTGTCGCCGTCGATCCGCTGCGTCCCGAGGTTCGTGTCGATCTGAAGGACAGCGCTGCACACGCCGACCTCTGGGGCCGCGTGCGACGCGGCTTTGCCCTCCCCGACCTGCAGAGCGACCTGGTACAGACCCACGAGCAGTGGTATGCGTCCCGGCCTGATTACGTCGAACGCATGACGCAGCGCGGCAGTCGCTACCTGTTCCATGTGGTGGAGGAGGTCGAACGCCGCGGGCTGCCGACCGAGCTGGCGCTGCTGCCGTTCATCGAGAGCGCGTTCAATCCCCAGGCAATGTCGTCGGCGAAGGCCTCGGGAATGTGGCAATTCATGCCCGCGACGGGCAAGTATTTCGCGCTGAAACAGAACCTCTTTCGCGACGACCGGCGCGACGTGTTGGCATCGACGCGTGCCGCGCTCGACTATCTCGAGAAGCTGCACGGGATGTTCGGTGACTGGCATCTGGCACTCGCGGCCTACAACTGGGGCGAAGGCAGCGTCGGGCGGGCGATCGCGCGCAACGAGAGAGCGGGCCTGCCGACCGACTATGCAAGTCTGCGCATGCCCGCCGAGACCCAGTCGTACGTACCCAAGCTGCTGGCCGTGAAGAACATCATCGCGCGTCCGCACGAATTCAGCCTGACCCTGCCGGTTATCGAGAACCATCCGTACTTCGTCAGCGTTGCCATCGAGCGCGATATCGACGTCGATATCGCGGCGCGGCTCGCCGGTCTGCAGATCGACGAGTTCAAGGCGCTCAATCCACAAATGAACAAGCCGGTCATCCTGGCGGCTGGAACGCCGCAGGTGCTGCTGCCGTTCGAAAACGCCAAGACGTTCGCGCAGCGACTGACCGCGCACCGCGGACCGCTCGCCAGCTGGACCGCGTGGGTGGTTCCGAGCACGATGCGCCCCGCCACCGCGGCGCGCGAAGTCGGCATGAGCGAGGAGGAACTGCGCGCGGTCAACCGCATTCCGATGCGGATGCTCGTCCGCGGTGGCTCGACCTTGCTGGTGGCGCGCGACGACTCGAGGCAGGCGGATGTTTCCGAACACGTTGCCGACAACGCCAGCATGGCTCTTTCCCCGGACGTTCCGCCCCTGCGCCGGCTGACCTATCGCGCCGGTCTGCGCGATACCCCCACCAGCGTGGCGCGGCGCTACGGTGTTGGACCGGCTCAGGTGGCGCAGTGGAACGGCGTGTCGGCGGGTGGTGTCTTCCGGCGCGGGCAAACGGTCGTCGTCTATCTACCAGTCGGCGCCGCCCTGCCCCGCGTGGCCGCGGCACCCGTCGTTCGGAGTGCCCCGGTCGCGTCCCCGAGCCGGAAGGTGGCCGCCAAGCCCGCCAGCCCGGCCGCGCGCCTCGCAGCGACGCCGTCGAGCGTCGGCCGAGCGGTGGCGCGAAGCGAATCACAGGCCAGGCGGCCGGTGGCGGCTCGCAGCAACACGCGTCGTTCCGCGGACTGAGCCAGTCCCGGTTTCCCGCCGGCGCCTTCAGCGCCGGTCGGCCAGTGCATGGGCGATCGTGCTCAGGTCGACGTACTCGAGTTCGCTGCCGGCCGGCACCCCCCGCGCCAGCCGGGTGCTGCGGATGCGGCGCTGGGTCAGCGCTTCGGCGATGACGTGGGCCGTGGCCTCGCCCTCGGCGGTGAAGTTGGTGGCGATGATCACTTCCTCGACCGAGCCGTCGGTGGCGCGATCGAGCAGCTGCTGCAAGCCGATGTCGCTGGCGCCGATGCCGTCGAGCGGGCTTAACCGGCCCATCAGCACGAAGTAGAGCCCGCGGTAGCCGCCGCTGCGCTCCATCGCAGCCTGGTCGGCCGGGGTTTCGACGACGCACAGCGAAGCGGCATCGCGGCCGCTGTCCAGGCAGGTGCGGCAGACTTCCTGCTCGCTGAACGTGTGGCAGCGTCCGCAATGCCGGATTCGCACGATCGCTTCCTGCAGCGAACGGGCGAGTTGCCCCGCCGACTCGCGGTCGTGCTGCAGCAGGTGGTAGGCAATGCGCTGAGCCGAGCGGATACCGATGCCCGGCAACCGGCGCAAGGCCTCGACCAGGCCGTCGAGCGCGACTTCAGCCAAGGCGCGCGTGTTCCCGGCGTTTCAGAATGGAAACTTCATGCCCGGAGGCAGCGGCATGCCGGCGGTGAGCTTGCCCATCTTCTCGGCACTCAGTGCCTCGGCGCGGCGCACGGCATCGTTGAACGCGGCAGCCACCAGGTCCTCGAGCATGTCCTTGTCGTCGGCCAACAGGCTCGGGTCGATGACAACGCGCTTCACATCGTGCTTGCAGGTCATCGTTACCTTGACCAGCCCGGCACCGGACTCGCCGTCGACCTCGATCAGCGCCAGCTCGTCCTGCGCCCGCTTGAGGTTGTCCTGCATGGCCTGCGCCTGCTTCATCAGCCCGGCTAGTTGGCCCTTCATCATGTCGGTCACTCCAAAGTCGTTGAATCAATCAGCAAGGTCGAATCGAGCCTGGCACGATTCGCGCCGTCTTGAACTGCTGCAGCAGCGCGCAAACCACCGGATCTTCGCCGATGGTGCGTTCGGCCTGCGCTTGCCGCTCGCGTCGCTCGGCTGCCGCACGCAAAGCGGGGCTGTCGACCGCACATCCGACGTCGACCTGGAGACGCACAGGCTCGCCCAGGTGCTCGGCCATGGCCCGCTCGAGCTTGTCGATATGCGCCGGTGAGCGCAAGGGTTCGCGTTCGACGCACAGGCGCCACACGGCCGGGGTATCGCCTTCGGCCGCTTCGATCGCCATGCATTGCGACTGCAAGGCGAGCTCACGCGTCAGTGCGCCGATGCGTCCGCTGGCGCTGAGCTCGGTCACGACCTGGTTCCAGCGGTCGCCGAGACCGGAAGCCCCCCGCTCGACAGCGAATTCGGTATCGGCCCCAGACGCTGACAACATCTGGGGCTGCGGCATGCCTGCAAGCTCGCCAGTGCCGCGAATCGGCGTTGCCGGCAGCGCTGCGTCAGCGACGGCCTGCGAATGGCTCCCCATTCTCGACAACCAGCGGCTTCTTCCAGAACCGCAGCCGAAGACGCGGCGCTGACCATCTCGGTCGCGGGCGCAGTCTGCCCGGCCACCACGGCGCCAGCGGGCGGCCTGGCAGGAACGCTCGCGGTCGCTGCATGCTGCGCCAACAGCGGCGTGGCGCGTGCCGAGCCATGCGACACCGACGCGTCGTGAACCGGCCCGCTCTGCGGCAGAGGTGCTGGCGTCGCCACCTGCACCGAGCCAAACGCGAGCATGCGCAGCAGCACCATCAACAGGCCGCTGTGCTCGTCGGGCGCCAGTGCCAGCTCGGCCCGGCCGTGCAGGCACATGCCGTAATAGAGCTGAACCTCGTCGGCGGCCATCTGCGCTGCCAGCTCGCGCACGGGCGCGGGATCGGCCGCGCTTTCGTCGAGCGCCTGCGGGACAGCCTTGGCAATCGCGATCTGCTGCAGCAGTTCGGCCATCTCTTCCAGCGTGCCGGCTGCCGAGAGGCCGAGGCCGCGCAACTCGCCAGCGGCTTCGACCAGTACCGGGCCATCGCCTGCAGCGATCGCACCGAGCAGACGCAGCGCATGGCTGCGATCGACCGCGCCCAGCATCTGCCGCACCGAGGCCTCGCCGAGCGAGCCGGCGCCATAGGCAATCGCCTGGTCGGCCAGCGACAGTGCATCGCGCATCGAGCCGCGCGCGGCGCGTGCCAGCAGACGCAGCGCCGCCGGCTCGCTGGCCACGCTTTCGGCGTCGAGCACCTCGCGCAGATGGGTTTCGATCGTCTGCGGCGCCATCGGCCGCAGGTTGAACTGCAGGCAGCGCGACAACACCGTCGGCGGCACCTTTTGCGGATCGGTCGTCGCCAGCACGAACTTGAGGTACTCGGGCGGCTCCTCCAGCGTCTTCAACATGGCGTTGAAGGCATGGTTCGACAGCATGTGCACTTCGTCGATCATGTAGACCTTGAAGCGTCCGGTCACCGGCTTGTAGACCGCCTGGTCGAGCAGCTGCGTGATCTCGTCGACGCCCCGGTTGGAGGCCGCGTCGAGCTCGACGTAATCGACGAAGCGGCCGCTGTCGATGTCGCGGCACGGTGCGCAGACGCCGCAGGGCTCGGCGGTAATGCCGCCCTGACCATCCGTGCCGGTGCAGTTGAGCGCCTTGGCAAGCACCCGCGAGACCGTCGTCTTGCCGACACCGCGCGTGCCGGCGAAAAGATACGCATGGTGCAGCCGTTGCCGGGTCAGTGCATTGACCAGCGCCTGGACCACATGCTCCTGTCCCACCAACGTGCCGAAGCTGCGCGGCCGGTACTTGCGGGCCAGGACGAGGTAGCTCATCGGCGAATTCTAAGAGGGGCCCTCTGGCACCCCGCGCATGCCGAACCGCCGGTGGCTGCCGCCGCGCGCCCGCACCACGCCGGGATAATCGCCCTTCCACGGAGCGGCGCACCCCATGAATTCGAATTCCGCACCTGCCGGCAGCGGCAGTCTGAGCTACCGCGATGCCGGCGTCGATTACGACCTGATCGACCCGTTGAAGATCGCCGCCCAGCGCGCCGCCGCCTCGACGGCGGCACAACTTGCCGGCCATGGATTCAGCGAGGTCGAGGCGTCGCGCGGCGAGTCGGCGTATGTCGTCGACGTCGGCCCGTTCTACCTCGCCAGCATCGTCGAATGCCTCGGTTCGAAGGCACTGGTCGCCGACGAGATGCAGCGGCTGACCGGCCGCAGCCACTACGACGCGATCGCGCAGGACACGATTGCCATGGCGGTCAACGACCTGATCACCGTGGGCGCGACGCCGCTGGTGGTGCAGGCCTACTGGGCGGCGGGCGGATCCGACTGGTTTGCCGATGCCGACCGGGCGCAGGCGCTCGTCGCCGGCTGGAAGCGGGCGTGCGAGGTCTGCGGCGTGGCCTGGGGCGGCGGCGAGACACCGGCACTCGGCGGCATCGTCGAGGCGGGGCGCATCGATCTGGCGGCGAGTTGCACCGGGCTGGTCAATCCGAAGCAGCGGCTGACGCTCGGCGATCGGCTGGCCGCTGGCGATGCGATCGTCCTGCTGGCGTCGAGCGGCATCCACGCCAACGGGCTGAGTCTTGCGCGCAAGGTGGCCGAGCGGCTGCCGCAGGGCTATCTGACGCCGGTCGACGGCGCTGGCGGTGCCCTGAGCTACGGGGAAGCGCTGCTCGCGCCCACTGTCCTCTATTCACCCTTGACCGAAGCGCTCTACCGCGCCGGGGTCACGCCGCATTACTGCGTCAACGTCACCGGGCATGGCTGGCGCAAGCTGCTGCGCCACCCGGCGGCGCTCACCTACCGCATCGACCGACTGCCCGCCGTCCCGGCCGTGCTGCGTTTCATCCAGTCCGAGGCCGACCAGAGCGATGCCGAGGCGTACAGCACGCTCAACATGGGCGCCGGTTTCGCCTTGTTCGTTGCGCCTTCCGATCTGCAGGCGACGCTCGCCACCGCGGCACGGCTCGGGTTCGACGCAATGCACGCCGGACAGGTCGAAGAAGGCCCGAAACGGCTGCTTATCGATCCGCTGGGCATCGAGTACGCCGCCGACGCGCTGCAACTGCGCTGAAGCAGCGTGCCGGGAAAGGCCCTCGCCTACAATCGACATCGACGGGCCTCCCCGCATGGAAGCGCGGCCAACCGGGTCAGGTCGGGAACGAAGCAGCCCCAACCGTTGCAACCAGTGCCGGGGTCAGGCTCGTCACCCCTGGCCACCGCACCAGCGTGCGGCACCGCCGCCCGCCTTTCCTGCGGGGCAGCCGTTTTAGGCGCCTTTGCCAGATTTCATCCGACTCGCACGCGCGACGCCCTTGAGGATCGACCATGAGCAGTGATCTCATCAAAAACACGACCGATGCCACGTTTTCGGCCGACGTTCTCGAAGCCGGCAAGCCGGTGCTGGTGGACTACTGGGCCGAATGGTGCGGCCCCTGCAAGATGATCGCCCCGATCCTCGACGAGGTGTCGAAGAGCTACGACGGCCGGTTGCAGGTCGCCAAGATGAACGTCGACGAGAACCGCGACGTCCCGGCGAAGTACGGCATTCGCGGCATCCCGACGCTGATGCTGTTCAAGGACGGTCAGCTTGCTGCGACCAAGGTCGGTGCGTTGAACAAGGCGCAGCTGACCGCCTTCATCGACAGCCACCTATAATTTCGGCGCTCGGCGAATTCCTTTCGCCGCCCGAGATTTTGCGCACCGACACGGTCTTGTCCCTCGGTCGCAGCGGCGGCGGCTCTCGCCGGCGCACTTCCCCCACATGTTGATCGTCGCCTGAAGGCGTCCGCGGCAGCGACAACGCTGCTGCGCAGCCGGTCTGCACCCAGCCGACCGAGCGCACCGTGCGGTGCAGCCCATCTCCACACCGGGGTTCCAACCCATGTACCTGTCAGAACTAAAAGCGCTTCACGTTTCCGAGCTCATCACGATGGGCGAAGCGCTGGAGATCGAGAACGTCGCCCGCATGCGCAAGCAGGAGCTGATGTTCGCGATCATGAAGAAGCGCGCCAAGGGCGGCGAGCAGGTCTTCGGCGACGGCGTGCTCGAAGTGCTGCCCGACGGCTTCGGCTTCCTGCGCTCGATCGAGGCCAGCTACATGGCGTCGACCGACGATATCTATCTCAGCCCGAGCCAGATCCGCCGCTTCAACCTGCACACGGGCGACAACGTCGAGGGCGAGGTGCGGGTGCCGAAGGACGGCGAGCGCTATTTCGCGCTGGTCAAGGTCGACCGGGTCAACGGCGCCACGCCCGAGGAGAGCAAGCACAAGATCATGTTCGAGAACCTGACGCCGCTGTTCCCCAAGGAACAGTTCAGGCTCGAACGCGACATCAAGTCCGAGGAGAACATCACCAGCCGGATCGTCGACCTGATCGCGCCGCTCGGCAAGGGCCAGCGCGCATTGCTCGTTTCCGCGCCGAAGAGCGGCAAGACGGTGATGATGCAGCAGCTGGCGCATGCGCTGACGGCCAACTATCCCGAGATGGTGCTGATCGTGCTGCTCGTCGACGAGCGGCCCGAGGAAGTGACCGAGATGCAGCGCACGGTGCGCGGCGAGGTCATCAGCTCGACCTTCGACGAACCGGCCGCGCGGCATGTGCAGGTTGCCGAGATGGTGATCGAGCGCGCCAAGCGTCTGGTCGAGCTGAAGAAGGACGTGGTCATCCTGCTCGATTCGATCACCCGGCTGGCGCGTGCCTACAACAACGTGCTGCCGTCTTCGGGCAAGGTGCTGACCGGTGGCGTCGACGCCAACGCACTGCAACGACCCAAGCGATTCTTCGGTGCAGCGCGCAACATCGAGGAAGGCGGCTCGCTGACGATCATCGGCACTGCACTGGTCGATACCGGCAGCCGGATGGACGAGGTGATCTACGAGGAGTTCAAGGGCACCGGCAACTGCGAGATCCATCTCGACCGCCGGATGGCCGAGAAGCGCGTCTACCCGTCGATCCTGCTGAACAAGTCGGGAACGCGCCGCGAGGAGTTGTTGCTGAAGCCGGAAATCCTGCAGAAGACCTGGATCCTGCGCAAGCTGCTCTACCCGATGGACGAGATCGAGGCGATGGAATTCATTCTCGACAAGATGAAGTCGACCAAGACCAACCTCGACTTCTTCGACATGATGCGTCGTGGGGGCTAGGGAATCCCCGACACATACAATTGCCCGTTTTCCGCTTGGCAAGTGCGCCGAAAAGGTTTCGACGTGGCTACCGCAGCTAAAGCCAAAGGTTTCGCATGAAAGAAGGCATTCACCCCAATTACCGCGACGTCTGCTTCGTCGACCTGTCGAACGGATTCAAGTTCGTCACCCGCTCGTGCGCGCAGACACGCGAAATGATCGACATGGAAGACGGTCGCAAACTGCCGCTTTTCAAGCTTGAAACGACGAGCGAGTCGCATCCTTTCTACACGGGCACGCAGAAGAGTGTCGACTCGCTGGGTGGCCGTGTCGAGAAGTTCCGCACCAAGTTCGCACGCGTCGGCTTGAAGAAGTAATTCGCGGCAACACCAGCAGGGAGGCAGCTTAGGCTGCCTTTTTCGTTTCCGGGCGCTTGCAGCAGCCAGGTGCCACGGCGCAAGGTTGCCGGACTCTTGAATTGAACAACCCGAACCCGGCTCTGGTCACCGAGCGCGCAGCGCAGCCGATGCCGCGCTGGGCGCTCGTGCTGTTCTGCCTCGCTTATGTGGTGCCGGGATTCGTCGGTCGTGCACCCTGGCGCAATGCCGACATCACCGCCTTCGGCTACATGGCTAGCCTGGCGCAGGGTCATTCGTCCTGGTTCGATCCGCGGCTCGGCGGTCTGGCAGCGAATGCGCCGCTGCTGCCGTACTGGCTCGGTGGCGTCTTCATCCAGCTGACATCGCCCTGGCTCGAGCCTGCCTTCGCGGCGCGCATTCCATTCGCGCTTCTGCTCGCGGCAACGCTCGCACTCACCTGGTATTCGACCTTTCACCTGGCGCAGACCGCCTCGGCACAGCCGCTGCGCTTTGCCTTCGGCGGCGAGGCCGATCCGCGCAACTATGCCCGCGCCGTTGCCGACGGTGCGGTGCTTGCGCTGATGGCCACGCTCGGCCTGCTGCAGCTCGGCCACGAGACGACGCCGGAGCTGGTGCAACTGGCCAGCGTGGCACTCTTCCTCTACGGCATGGCCTGCGCCAACGAGGCGAAGTCGACAGGATCCCGGCTGGCCCTGCTCGTCGCCTTGCCGGCGCTTGCCGCCAGCGGTGGGCCTGCGGTGGGCCTTCTGCTGGCTGGCTGCGCTGCCGTGGTTCTGGCCCGTACGCCCCGGTCGCCGGGGCGCCGGCTGCTTCCGACCCTTTTGATTTCCGCCGCGCTCGCCGCTGCGCTCGGCGTCCTGCTGGGGGCCTGGGGTTGGCGGCTGAAACCTCCGGGCACCGCCGTGGACGTGCTCGCCCTGCTGCGACAGTTTGCCTGGTTCGGCTGGCCGGCATGGCTGGTCGGCGCCTGGACGCTGTGGCGCTGGCGACATCGATGGCGTGAACATCACATTGCCGTGCCGCTGATCTGCGTAGCCGTTGCCGTCGCGGCAACCACCGCGATGGGCGGGTCGGATCGGGCGCTGATGCTCGGGCTGCCCGGGCTGGCTGTGCTCGCCGCATTTGCCCTGCCGACGCTGCAACGCAGCACGGCGGCGGCAATCGACTGGTTCTCGGTGTTCTTTTTCACCGTCTGTGCGCTCGCCATCTGGGTGGTTTACCTCTCTCTGCAGACGGGGTTCCCGGCGAAACCCGTTCTGAACGTTCAGCGGCTGGCGCCTGGTTTCACCGCGTCGTTTTCGTGGATCGCGCTGGTGATTGCCGGTGTGTCGACCGCCGCCTGGCTGAGACTGGTTGCGTGGCGAACCGGCCGCAACCGGCATCCGCTGTGGAAGAGCATGGTGCTGCCCGCCGGCGGTGTGGCGCTGTGCTGGCTGTTGCTGATGACCTTGATGCTGCCGCTGCTCGACTACGCCCGCAGCTACCGGCCGCTGGTTGCCACGCTGGCAAGGCATCTCGCGCCGCAGGCGTGCGTCGCCATGCCGAATGCACCGCGCAGCCTGATCGCGGCCGTGGAACAGCTCGGCGGCTTTCGCGTCGATGCCCGGGTGCCGCTTGCCCGGACGAACTGCCCACAAGCATTGGTGCAGGAGACCAGCACCCGAGCTGGCGAGAGCATCGTCCCCGGCTGGGTGCTGGTGGCTCGTGAGCGCCGTCCCACCGACCGGGCCGAAGTGACAGCGGTCTACCGGCGCGAGCCGGTTGCCGCCCCGCCGTAACCACGCAGACATGCGGCGGTAGGCGGCAAAAGGATTGCGGTCACTGTCCGGTTCCACCCACAGCCGCAGCCGCCCGGGCCAGCACGTCGGCTGCACGGGCCCTACTTCGCCGCCGGATCCTCCAGCGATGCGTCCGCGGATGCCCGTATCGGGCGCACTCGGCCGGACGGAAAGACCATCCGGAAGCAAGACCCAACGCCCGCAACACTGCGGATGTCGAGCTCGCCGCCATGACGCTGGACCACGTGCTTGACGATCGAGAGCCCCAGCCCGGTACCGCCGGTGTCGCGAGAGCGACTCTGGTCGACGCGGTAGAAGCGTTCGGTCAGCCGCGGCAGGTGCTCGCGAGCGATGCCGATGCCCGAGTCTTCCACCTCGAGTTCACCCGAACCGTCGGCTCGAAGCGACCAGCGGATGCTGATCTGCCCGCCCGGCGGCGTGTAACGCACGGCGTTGTTGACCAGGTTGGCCGCAGCGCTTGCCAGCTCGGAGGCGACTCCGGCGATTTCCGACGCCGCCCGTACATCGAGCCGGATCGTGTGCCGGCCGGCCGAAAGCGCATGCGCGTCGGCGACCACCTGCGAAAGCAGGGGCTCGATCGCCAGCCAGCGGTCCGACGCAGGCCGCGGGCTGCCTTCGATCTGCGCCAGGATCAGCAGGTCGCCCACCAAGCTCTGCAGGCGATCGGTCTGCTGCTGCATCAGCTGCATCACCCGGCGCCGCTCGGATTCGCCGAGATCCAGCGTGGTCAACGACTCGATGAATCCCGCCAGCACGGTCAGTGGCGTGCGAATTTCGTGCGAGACATTGGCGACGAAATCGCGGCGCATCGCGTCGTTGCGGTCGCGTTCGGTGACGTCTTGCGACAGCAGCAACTTCATCCCGTCGCCATACGGTCGTGCGACCACCGACAGGGTGCCCGAGCGCCGCGCGCGCGCAAAGACCACCGGTGCTTCGTAGCGGCCGTTCTGCAGGTAGCCGACGAAGTCGGGTGACCGAACCAGATTGGTCACCCGCTGCCCGCGATCGCGCTGGGGGTCGAGACCGAAATGATCGGCGGCTGCGGAATTGCACCACTCGACATGTTCGCCTGCATCGAGCATCAGCACGCCGTTGGGCGACGCATCGATCGCCGACAGGAACTGCGCCAGGCGCTCGTCATTGCGGGCCGTTTCACGCTCGCGCAGACGCAGCGCGCGTTCGACCCGGTACGCCACCTCGCCCCACAGGCCGCGAACCCGCGGCGCCTCGGCGGTTGCGTCGGCCTGGAGCCAGTGCAGAAAGCGCCTGCAGCGCAGCGCGTCCCGCAGCGCAACAGCAAACGCCCCCATCGCTGCACCGACGATCGTGGCCCCCATCGGTACCGCGAGCGCGCGCCCCACCGCCATGCCGATCAGCGCACCCCCCAGCACCCAGGCAACGTTCCACAGGACCCGCCGAAGCAGCCATCTCATCGTCCGGGCGGCCCGCAGGCTCAGCGCACCTCGACGGAAGGCTGCGCGGTCAGGCGATAGCCGACGCCGCGCACGGTTTCCACCATTCGTGCGCAAGCCACCGGCTCCAGTGCCTCGCGCAGGCGCTTCACATGCACGTCGACCGTCCGCTCCTCGATGAAAACGTGGTCACCCCATACCCGATCGAGCAAAGCTGCCCGGCTGTGCACGCGCTCCGGATGGGTCATGAGGAAATGCAACAGCTTGAATTCGGTCGGCCCGAGGCGAACCTCGCGATCCGCACCGTGTACCCGCCGCGTCGCCGGATCGATCTGCAGCGGGCCGAGGCGCACCGCGGTACCGAGTGCCATCGGCGCGCGCCGACGCAGCACGGCACGGACGCGGGCCAGCAGCTCCCTGGGCGAGAACGGCTTGGTCAGGTAGTCGTCCGCGCCGGCATCGAGGCCGGCTACCTTGTCGCCTTCTTCGGCGCGCGCAGTCAGCATGATCAGCGGCAGCTCCCGGGTTCGCGGCTGGCTGCGCCAGCGCCGCGCCAGAACAATGCCGCTGGCGCCCGGCAGCATCCAGTCGAGCAGCACCAGGTCCGGCAACCTGCGGTCGACCTCGGCAATGGCCTCGTCGGCGCTTGCAGCCATCCGCGCTTCGAAGCCCGAGTGGCGCAGGGTCATGCCGATGAGTTCGGCGATGGCGGGCTCGTCCTCGACGACCAGAACAGCGCTCACGGCGATCGCCGGTCAGCCATTCAACGCACCATCGTCTCGACCGTCGCCACCGAGTTGTGGCGCACGTCGGTGCCCTTGACAATGTAGATGATGACTTCGGCGATGTTCTTCGCATGATCGCCGACACGCTCGATCGCCTTGGCAACGAAGACGAGGTCGATGCTCGACGAGATCATCCGCGGGTCCTCCATCATGAAGGTGATGAGCTTGCGCAGCAGGCCTTCGAACTCGCGATCGATCTGGTCGTCCTGCTGAAGCACCTCGAGCGCGCGCTCGATGTCGAGTCGCGCAAAGGCATCGAGCGACTTGCGCAGTTGCGCCGTCGCAAGCTCGGTCTCGAACGCGAGATCCTCGACCGGCAGCCGCAGCCTGCTCGACATGCCGCCGTTCATCAGCCGCTGTGCGGTGCGCGCGACGCGTGCGGCCTCGTCGCCGACGCGCTCCAGGTTCGCAATGGCCTTGCTGATCGCGATCAGCAGCCGCAGGTCGCGCGCCGTCGGCTGACGCCGGGCAATGATCGTCGAGAGATCGCGGTCGATGCCGATCTCCATCTGGTTGACGTCTTCCTCGCGGCGCAGCACCTCGGAAGCGATTTCGCCGCTGAAATGGGTCAGGGCATACATCGCCTGCGTCAGCTGCGACTCCACCAGGCCGCCCATTTCGAGCACCCGCGTCGAGATGCCGCTCAGTTCGGCGTCGAACTGCGTCGACAGATGTTTGTTGCTCATGTCGTGTGCCCCTTCAAGTCATGTTCGCGGCGACGCTTGCCCACCCCACTGAGAGCGCGGCCCGCAGTACGCGTTCCCGCCACCGCAGGCACGGCCTTCGGGCCGTCCGACCGCTCGCACGGAGTGTCGGAGCTGCGGCTCATCCGAACCGTCCGGTGATGTAGTCCTCGGTTTCCTTGCGCCTGGGCTTCATGAAAATGTCGTCGGTCGGGCCGTATTCGATCATCTCGCCCAGGTACATGTACGACACGAAGTCGGACACCCGAGCCGCCTGCTGCATGTTGTGGGTGACGATCAGCACCGTCACCTTGCTCTTGATCTCGGTGATCAGCTCCTCGATGCTGCCGGTTGCGATCGGGTCGAGCGCCGAAGTCGGCTCGTCGAAAAGAATGATCTCCGGATCGGTCGCCAGCGAACGGGCGATGCACATGCGTTGCTGCTGGCCGCCCGAGAGGTTGACCGCGAGCTCGTCGAGCCGGTCGCGCACCTCGTCCCAAAGGGCGGCGCCGCGCAGCGCGGCTTCCACCTTGTCGGCCATGAAGCTGCCCGACTTCTCGCCGCGCACCTTCAGGCCGTAGGCGACGTTCTCGAAGATCGACTTCGGAAACGGGTTCGGCTTCTGGAACACCATGCAGATCCGCATCCGAACCTCGATCGGGTCGACCGAGTCGTCGAGCAGGTCGATGTTGTCGGGGTGAAGCTGGATGCTGCCTTCATACCGATGCCCCGGATAGAGGTCGTGCATCCGGTTGAAGCAGCGCAGGTAGGTGGACTTTCCGCAGCCGCTCGGCCCGATCAGCGCCGTCACGTTGTTGGCATAGATCGGCATCGTGATCGATTTCAGCGCCTGGAAGCTGCCGTACTAGAAGTCGAGCTGCCTGGATTCCGCCTTCAGCGGCGGCGCGTTGACAGGAAGGCTGACGGTCGAGGTGTTGGCCATGGTTCAGGTCGGTAGAGGGAGCCGGTGTTCGGCGGTGCACACGGGACGACCGGTCACCACTTGATGTTCCGGCGCAGCCGGTAGCGCAGCCAGATCGCCACCGCATTCATCAACAGCGTCATGAAGACAAGGACGAACCCGGCAGCCGCCGCGTTCTGGTGGAAGGCGGGGTCGGGCCGTGAAGTCCAGTTGAACATCTGGATCGGCATCACCGTGAACGGCGACCAGAGCCAGTCGAACAGCCCTGCCGGCGGGTCGCCGGCCCCCGGCACCGGCGGCAGGAAGGCGATGAAGGTCAGGGCGCCGATGGTGATGATCGGCGCCGTTTCGCCGATCGCCCGCGACAAGCCGATGATCACGCCGGTGAGGATGCCCGGCGTCGAGTACGGCAGCAGATGCTGGCTGACCACCTGCCATTGCGAGGCGCCGCAGGCGTACGCCGCTTCGCGCACCGTCTGGGGGATCGAGCGCATGGCTTCGCGCGTCGTGACGATGACGATCGGCAGGATCAGCAGCGCGAGCGTCAGGCCGGCGGAAAGGATGCTCTGACCGAGCCCGAACTGGTAGACGAACAGCCCCAGCGCCAGCAGGCCGTAGATGATCGACGGCACGCCCGCAAGGTTCGAGATGTTGATCTCGATGATGTCGGTGAACCAGTTCTTGCGCGCATATTCCTCGAGGTAGATCGCCCCGGCGATGCCGATCGGCACGGCGACAAGCCCGGTCACCAACATCACCAGCAGCGAACCGACCCACGCCGAGAGGATGCCCGCCTGCCCGGCGCGCCGCGAGGGGAAGTTGGTGAAGAAGTCGCCCGTCAGCCGCGGAATGCCCTCGATCGCCATGTTGGTGAAGAGCGCCAGCAACGTCAGGATCGCCAGCGCGAGCGCCGCAACCCCGAGGATGCCGAAAACCAGGTCCCAACGCTTGCCCTTCTTGACGAGCGCACGGATTTCGGCGCGATCGGGCACTGCGGCTGTCATCTCAGTAGGCCTCACGGTAACGACGGCGCAGCCAGTAGCCGAGCAGGTTGAAGGTCAGCGTCAGCAGCATCAGCGTCATGCCGGCGGCGAAGATCGTCTGGTAGCCGATGCTCGCGTGCGGCAGGTCGCCAAGCGCCACCTGCACGATGTACGAGGTGATCGTCGCTGCGGGCTCGAGCGGGTTGAGCGTCAACGTCGGTTGCATGCCGGCTGCCACGGCCAGGATCATCGTTTCGCCGATGGCCCGCGATATACCCAGGATGTAGGCCGCGCCGATGCCCGAGAAGGCCGCCGGGAACACCACCCGCATGGCGGTTTGCAGCCGGGTTGCACCCATTGCATAAGAACCCTCGCGCAGGCTCATCGGCACCGCGCGCATCGCGTCCTCCGACAGCGAAGAGACATAGGGAATGATCATGATCCCCATCACGATGCCGGCGGAGAGTACGTTGAAGCCCGGCAGCTCGGGATAGATCTTCTGGATCAGCGGGGTGACGAACAGCAGCGCGAAGTAGCCGTAGATGATCGTCGGAATGCCGCTGAGCAGCTCGAGCATCGGCTTGAGAACTTCGCGCGCCTTGTGATTGGCGAACTCGGACAAATAGATCGCGATCACCGTGCCGAGCGGAATCGCCACCGTCAGTGCCACCAGCGAGCTGCTGATGGTCCCCGCAAGCAGCAGCGAAATGCCGAAGTGCGCGTCGGCGAACAATGGCGTCCACTGGTCGTCGGTGATGAAGTCCCAGAGCGAGACGTTGCTGAAGAAGGCGAGCGACTCCTTCAGCAGCACATAGACGATGCCGACGGTCGTGAACACCGACACACACGCGGCAAGCAGCAGCACCGCCTCGATGGCACGCTCGCGGCGCTTGCGTTGCTTCTTCTTGCGCGCGAACACCTCGAGCCGCGCTTCGCCGGCAGTACTCGGTGCGCTCATGTCGGGGCTCGCGGTGGTGGCAACCGGCGGCATTCTAAGGACCTCGTTTCCGGGCGGCGGGCGCCACCGCCGGGGCTCTCGCGGCGGTGGCGCAGGTCTGTCGGCCGGAGCGTGCCGATGGCACCCGCCGGCCAGACACGGCGAAAGCTTCAGCGCGCGGCAGGGCGCGTCAAAGCTTGGCTTCGCGCTTGAGCAGCGCGTCGATGGTCACGCCGACCTCGGCGACGCCGCCGAAAACCGTGCCCTTCTTGCCCTTGTTGACGTGATCCAGGCTCGTCGTGTAGGCCACTGCGGGCAGCGGCACGTACTTGACCTCCTTCGCCAGCTTGGCGCCGTTCTTCAGGTAGTACTCGACGAACTCCCTGACCTCGGGCTTGGCGATCGACTTGGCACTGACATAGATGAAGATCGGGCGCGACAGCGGCTGGTAGGTGCCGCCGATCACCGTCTGCTCGCTCGGCAGCACGGCCGGCTTGCCGGCGGCCTCGACGATCGGCAGCGCCTTGAGCTTCGACTGGTTCTCCGCGTAGTAGGCATAGCCGAAGTAGCCGATCGCGTTGACGTCGTTGGCGACGCCCTGCACCAGCACGTTGTCGTCTTCCGAGGCGGTGTAGTCGCCGCGGCTCGACTTCGCCTTGCCGACGATCGCCTCGGTAAAGTAGTCGAAGGTGCCCGAGTCCGAACCCGCACCGAAGAGCTTCACCGGCGCATCCGGCCAGGCCGGGTTGACCTGGTTCCAGCGCGTGACCTTGCCCTGGGCTGCCGGCTCCCAAAGCTTCTTCAACTCCTCGACTGTCGCCTGCTTGAGGAATGTGTTGCGCGGATTGATGACCACCGTGAGCGCGTCGAACGCCACCGGCATTTCGTAGTACTCGATGCCGGCCTTGCGGCACTCTTCCATTTCCGCCTTGAGGATCGGACGCGAGGCGTTCGAAATGTCGGTCTCGCCGCGGCAGAACTTCTTGAAGCCGCCGCCGGTGCCCGATATGCCGACCGTCACCTTGACGGCGCCTTTCTTGTTCTTCTGGAAGTCCTCCGCCACCGCCTCGGTGACCGGGAAAACCGTGCTGGAACCGTCGATCTTGACGACCTGCGCCTGGGCTTGCACAGCCAACGGCGTGAAATACGCAGTGGCTGCGAATGCCAGGCCGAAGGCCTTGAGGGTCGTGTTCATGGAGGATCCTGCTGCGCCGGGCGCTTGTTTCAATGCTGCGCATCGTACGGACCGCGGATGACGGTTCCGTGACAATTCGGAGCAGCCCGCTGTTTTGCGGCAAATCGACGCCTGCTGGGCGCCTTGCCCGCGGCTGTCGCGTGCAAGGTCCACGAACGCGCGACCGAGGAAGCGCTGATCGAGCAGTGCGCCCGGAGGCAAAAGGACACCAATTGCTCCGGCGCCCGCCGGCAGAACAACAGCAGTTAAGGAGGCGACATTCGCTTTCACGGGTCGATTCGAGCGGATCGAAAATGAAAAAAGGCTCCCGCGGGAGCCTCAGACGTGACGCACAAAGGCATCGAGTCACAAGATAGTCACCGGCCCCCGAGGAGAGGGCCGGCGCGGGTGGTCAGCGAGCCTTGCCGCGTCGCACCAGGTTGACGATGGCCAGCAGAATCACCGCACCGATCAGCGAGGACAGAAGCCCCATGATGCTGAAATCGCCCTGGTTGATCGTTCCGGCACCGAGCAGGGGAGCGATCAGCCAGCCGCCGAGCATCGAACCGACGATGCCGACGACGACATTGAGGATCATGCCTTGTTGCGCATCGGTCTTCATGATCATGCTTGCGACCCAGCCGATGAGTCCGCCGACGACGAGCCAAATGATGAAGTTCATGGTTTTCCTCGATTGTGGAGTTGAAGGCGGGAATGTAAGCGCATTGCGCCTCTGTTCCCCATGATCCAACCAGCAGGTGGGATGCCCACTGTCACTGCCATCGCGCCGACGGTACGCTTCTTGCGCGCAAAGCGCGTGGCATCCAAGTCAGCGACCCCCTCCGCGGGCCGGGCGACGTGCCTTCGCGGCCATACGGCAGCTGCCGCACCTCGCTCCTTTTGGGCGCAAGCGGTTCGCGTCGCATATCGAAGATCGAAGATCGAAGGTCCAGCGCAGAGTGCTCTCATGAACCCGTCTCGCCGTTGCCTGCTGCCGTGCCTTGCAATCGCCGGGGCACTCGCCAGCTCGCTCGTCCCTGCCCAGAGCCAAGCCCCGGCAACCCTCGCAGCCGCCTCCGACCTGAAATTTGCCATCGAGGAGCTTGCAGCCCGCTTCGAGCGCGAAACCCGGCAGCCGCTCAGGCTGGTTTTCGGCTCCTCCGGAAATTTCACCGCGCAGATCCTCCAGGATGCGCCGTTTCACCTTTTCATGTCTGCAGACGAGAACTTCGTCTACAAGCTGGCCGATGCCGGCAAGACGCTCGACCGTGGGCGTTCCTATGCGGTCGGCCGCATTGGCGTGATGGTCCCGAAGGGCTCGCTGCTCAAGGCCGACGGCAAGCTCGAAGACCTTGCCGCGGCGCTGAAGGACGGCCGCTTGCAGAAATTCGCCATCGCCAACCCTGAACACGCGCCTTACGGCGCACGCGCCAGGGAAGCGCTGCAGCACGCGGGCCTGTGGAGCGCGATCCAGCCGAAGCTCGTCTTCGGCGAGAACATTTCGCAAACCGCGCAGTACGCCACCTCCGGCGCGGCGCAGGGCGGAATCGTTGCCCAGTCGCTGGCGCTCGCGCCCGCCGTCGCCCGGCTCGGCGATTTCGCATTGATACCGGCGAGCTGGCATCAGCCGCTCAAGCAGCGCATGGTGTTGATCAAGGGTGCGCCGCCGGCGGCGCGGGCGTTCTACGACTACCTGTCGACCCCCGCAGCGCAGGAGATCATGGCGCGCTACGGCTTCGTCATGCCCAGCGAGTGACGGCGTCGACCGTCCCCGGCAGCGGACGCACGCGGAGCATGCCTTGGACTGGCAGGCGCTGATCCTCTCGTTCAAGCTCGCCGTCGCCACGCTCGCGGTGCTGCTGCCGGCCGGTCTCTGGCTCGGCCGGACCTTGGCATTTCGCAGTTTCCCGGGCAAGGCGCTGGTCGAGGCGCTGGTGGTATTGCCGCTGGTGCTGCCTCCGACGGTGCTCGGCTACTACCTGCTGGTCTCGCTCGGCGGCGCGTCGGCCCTCGGCCGCTGGGTGCACGAAGCGCTCGGCTTGCGCCTGACCTTCAACTTTCTCGGCCTGCTGCTCGCATCGGTGCTCTTCAACATACCGTTCCTCGTGCAGCCGGTGCAGCGTGCCTTCGAGGCCATCCCGCGGCAGCTCGGCGAAGCCGCAGCGGTCAGCGGGCTCTCGACCTGGCAGACCTTCTGGCGCGTCGAACTGCCGCTCGCCTGGCCCGGCGTGCTGTCGGCAATCGTGCTGACCTTCGTGCATACGCTCGGCGAATTCGGTGTGGTGCTGATGATCGGCGGCAGCATTCCGGGCGAGACGAAGACCATCGCCATCTCGATCTACGACCGCGTGCAGGCCTTCGACCTGGCCGGTGCCGACCGCATGGCCGTGCTGCTGCTGGTGCTGTCGTTCGGCGCCGTGGGAGCGTCGTTCTTCGCCTCGGCGCGATTGGCGGTGCGCCGGTGACGGTGCCGGACTCGGCGCTCGCCGTCGATATCGAGCAGACGCACCCGGTGCCGCTGGCGGGCGGGTTCACCTGCGAAGCCGGCGAGGTGCTGGCGCTCGTCGGACCCTCGGGCGCAGGAAAGACCTCGATGCTGCGCGTGATCGCCGGGCTGATGCGGCCGCAGCGCGGCCGGGTCGTGGTCGGCGGCGAGGTCTGGTGCGACACGGCCCACGGGCGGTTCGTGCTGCCGCAGCGGCGGCACGTCGGCCTGGTGTTCCAGAACTACGCGTTGATGCCGCACCTCAGCGCGCTCGACAACGTGGCGCTCTCGCTGCTGCATTTGCCGCGCACGCAACGCCTGGAAGCAGCCCGGCGCGGGCTCGATCACGTGGGTCTCGGCGCCGAGCTGAGTGGCCGGCGCCCCGCGCAACTCTCCGGCGGCCAGCAACAGCGCGTGGCCGTGGCCCGTGCGCTGGCGCGTGCACCGCGTCTGCTGCTGCTCGACGAGCCCTTCTCGGCGGTCGACCAGATGAGCCGCCAGGGCCTCTACCGGCTGCTGGCCGAACTGCGCCGCGAACTCGGCATTCCGATGCTGCTCGTCACGCACGACCTGAACGAGGCACGCCTGCTCGCCGACCGGCTGGTCGTCATGGATGCCGGAGCGGTGCTGCAGCAGGGCACGCCGGCGACGATCCACCGTGCGCCGCGCAATGCGCGCGTGGCCGACCTGGTCGGCATCCACAACCGCTTCGAGGGGCAGTGGCTTGGCCCGTCGGAAAGGCCCGGAATGGGCCTGCTGCGCTGGACCACCTCTGCCCTGCCGAGCGGCACCGGCCCGGTGTTGACCGTGCGCGACAAGGGCCGGCTGCAGGCCGGTCAGGCAGTCAGCTGGGTCATCCCCGGCGACGGCATTGCCCTGGACGTGTCGCTTGGTGAAAGCGCAGACGCCTTCGAGGCCGTCGTCGCCGAGGCGCGGCACCTCGGCGAAATCACCCTGGCCACCCTGACGCTGCCGGGCGTACCCGGTGCCTGCTTCCGGATCAATCTCTCAGGCCAGAAACGCCAGCAGCTCATCGTTGGTGGCAGTGTCCACGTCCACCTCGACCGCGACCTGGTTCATGTCATGCCGCAGCGCGCACGCTGAGCAGAGGCGATTTGCTGGTCGTCGCCGACGGGGCCCGTGCTTGCGCGTGGAGGCTCGCACCAGCAAGCAGGCGCTTTCATGCTGCCGCGCCGGTGCAACACGCACGAAGTTCAGCAACGCGCATCGACGCCGTGTGCCCGACCTGCCGTGCCCTGCCCTGCCGTGTCCTGCCGTGCCGGGCCCTGCCGCAACGGCTCGCGATGCATGCAGCCCAACGCCGGAGTGATTTGCCTCATTTTTTCTTGTCCTGCCGGAGCGTCCCCTCCCGACGTCGGCATGGCACAGGTGCCCAGCGCCATCGCTTCCGAACCGAAGCCCCTGCCCCAGCGGCGTCAGATGCCTAGGAGCCTGTCGGGCTTTGGGTCGAGCCCGCGTTGGGCCGGAAAAGGGGCTCAGCTGAGGCGCAAAGCGCAGCCGGGTTGGACACCCGGCGAGCATTTGCATCGACGGATCAGCCCCTTTTCCGGCCCAACCCGAAGGGCCGGGGCGATTCGCAGCGCCATCCGTCGTTGCCGGCTCGCAGTGTGGGCCCGCCACACGGCTTAGCCGGCGCCTCGTCTGGCACTGCGACTCGCCCCGGCGCGAGCCCGACCCAAAGCCCGACAGGCTCCTAGGGCGGCGACCGCCGTTCTGGTTTCGCTGCCGCGCGGCACCTTCCGGTTCAGCGCGAATCGAACGTCGACCGTCATCAGCAGGTCATGTTCGGATGCGAGCATCTGCCGGCTTCGGACGTCGATTTGTCACCGGCCGGCTCCGCGAGCCCGACGGCTTCGGCACGTTCCTGAACACGTTCTGCGAGGTGTGTGCGCCATGTCGGTCGAATTCGACGAAATCTTTGAACCACGGCCCGTTCACCGCGAGCGGCGATCCGCCGGACGACGGTCAACGGCGCCCGCCGTCCGGCTGGCCGCGCGACTCTATGCCGCCGCCAGCACACCGCTGCGACAACAGCTGCTCGCCTGTCTGCTGAAACCGTTGGGCACGCTCGGTGTGGCTGCAGCTGCGGCAGGCTGCTTTGCGGGTCATGTACATCGACGCCGCATCGACTCCGGCGTGACGGTCGACGACGTCACGCGCTATTCCCGGGAGCAGATCGTCGAACTCGCACGTTACGTCGAGCAGGTCGACCCGCACGCATTGCAACAGTTCGCCGCACTGGTGTCGAACAGCAACAGCGGAGCGGCCGAATTCAGCGCCGTCGTCGCCACGCTGCTTCTCCTGCGACTTCGAGACAGGCGCTGAGGCGGCAGCAGCGCCCCGGGGAATCCGGGTCGGACTGGACAGCCAGCGAAGGGCGTTGCGGCTTCAGCCAGCCTTGCCGCAGCCCATTCAATCATCGGGCGCCAGCAGGATCGCTGCGCCGATGTGCGAAGACAAGGGTTGCGGCGCCGTCGGGCTGAAGCCGTCGGGCGGCCACAGCCTGTCATCGAATGCGCAGTATTTTTCAAGGGGGGTCGATGTCACCGCGCCGAGCGGTATAAATCGTTTATACGAAATTTCTGGGGTACACCATGGCAACCCGGTCCACCGCGAATCCTTCCGGCGCTGCTCCGAACAACCGCGGTGATGCGGCGAAGTCGACACCGCCCCGCAAGCGTGCGCGACGTGCAGCTGCGAAACCCGGTGCGGCCGAATTGGGCGTTGATCCAGCGGTGAGCCCCGCAGCCGCCGTCGGCGAGGAAGCGGCGCCCGCCTCGCCAGCAGCCGCCGAGCCGCCCGACACGGCCGCGGTGCCGACCGAGGAGTCCGCAGTGCCGGTACCGAGTCCGTCAAGCGCAGCGCCGGCACGCCCCGCCGTGCCGGGTTTGCACCGACCGAAGCTGAAACTGGTGCGCGACAGCTTCACGATGCCGCAGGCCGATTTCGCGCTGATCCAGCTGCTCAAGGACCGCGCGCTCGAAGTGGAGCGCCCGGCGAAAAAGAGCGAATTGCTGCGTGCCGGACTGCACGCCCTGGCGCTGCTCGATGCCTCCGACATCAAACAAGCGCTCGACAAGCTGGAGCCGCTCAAGGCCGGGCGGCCGAAAAAGATCGTCTGAGCGACGCGATCGAACAGGAGTTGCGATGCACGAACTGGAACTGAAGCTCGAAGTGCCCGCCGAACGCCGGACGGCCGTCGAAGAAGGGCTGTTTGCCGACGCGCCGGCCGAAACGCTGCGAGCGAGCTACTTCGACACCCCCGACCGCCGGCTCGCTGCGCACAAGGTCGCCCTGCGGCTGCGCAAGGAAGGCGCGCACTGGGTGCAGACGCTGAAGGCCGGCGCGCAGAACCCGCTGCGCCGCCTCGAGCACAACGTCGACGTGCAAGCCGATGGCGACGCCGAGCCCGTGCTCGACCCGGCGCGGCACGGCGGCGCGCCGGCTGCATCGGCCCTGAAGGCGGCCCTCGCCGGCGCCGACGAGGCGTCGTTGCAGACGGTCTACAGCACCGACATCGTGCGACGGATTCGGGTGATCGACCTGGGCGACAGCCGCGTCGAAGTGGCCTTCGACACCGGCGCCATCAGCGCCCATGGCCAGTGGGTCGGCGTCTGCGAGATCGAGATCGAAGCCCGGAGCGGGCCGCCTGCGGCGCTGGTCACGCTCGCCCGCCGCTGGGTGCTCGAACACGGGCTGTGGCTGTCGACCAGCACCAAGTCGGCGCGCGGCGACCGCCTGTCGCGCGGCGCCGCACACGCACCGGTGGCGACCGCCGAGGCTGCGGCGGTAACGCGCAGGATGGGCGGCGAGACCCTGCTGCGCGCAACCCTCGATGCCTGCATGACCCAAGTGCTCGCCAATGCGAGCGAGGTCGCCGCGGGCAGCACGTCGGAGGGCCATGTGCATCAGCTGCGTGTCGGCATTCGCCGGCTGCGCACCGCGCTGCGCGAGCTGGGGCCGCTTGCCGACGCGCTCGACCCGGCCTGGGAAGCGGCGCTGGTCGGGCTGTTTCGCCAGCTCGGGCAGTTGCGCGACCGCGAGACGGTGACGCATGGCGCCCGCGCCGAACTGGTTGCCGCCGGCGCGCCCGAGATCGCGCTGCCGGCGCCCGAACTCGCGGCCCCCGACGTGCAGCATGCGGTGCGTGCGGTTCCCGTCCAGCTGGCGCTGCTCGGCCTGATCGGTTTCGGCCTCGAACTGGAGGAGCGCGCTGGCGAGGGCGACCGGCGCAGCAAAAAGAGCCTGCGTCACGTGCGACGCCGTCTCGACAAGCTGCACCGGCAGGTGGTCCGCGATGGCAAGCGCTTCGAGAGCCTGCCGATCGAGGCGCAGCATCGGGTTCGCAAGCGCTTGAAGCGGCTGCGCTACCTCGGCGAATTCGTGGCGCCACTGTTCAAGCGCGGCGATGCCGAACGCTACTTCGCGACCTTGCGTGCGGCGCAGGATGCGCTCGGCGAGCGCAACGACGCCGCCGTCGCGCTGGAAACCTACCGCCATGCCGCGGCGCAGGACCCGAATGCCTGGTTCGCCGTCGGCTGGCTGGCCGCGCAGAGCGCACCGGCCGCCCGGCGCTGCCGCAAGGTGCTGACGAAGATCGAATCGGCACCGCGGTTCTGGGACCGCTGATCGCACCGATGCGCCTCAGGCCTCGGTCTGCGCCAGAAGTCTCTCGCGCTGTGCGTGACGCCCGCTTTCGTTGGCTTCGTCGCACCACGCAAGCCGATCGGCGGCCCGCAGCCCGACCGGCCTCGGGCCGCTTTGCAGCGGCAGTATGAAGCGCTTTGCGCCCTCCAACGAGTTCTGGCCGAACCACAAGGCCGCGGTCGTCGCAAGAATGGTGCGTATCGGACTGGTCGGCATCGAGGGACTCCCATTGACCGGAAATACCGCGCGGTTGCACGCGGACGTGTCGAGAAGGCGCCGCGCGGCGACACCCGCACGCAGCGCGCCGGCACTCGCAGCAGGCGCCGCCTTCAACTCCCGATCCGCCCGCCGTCGTCCTTGGTGATGACGATCGTCGCCGAACGCGGCCGGGCGTTCGCGCCCCCGGCGCCGTAGCCGGTGTGGCCCGGCCAGTGGCTGAGGTACTTGGTCGCGTCGCCGAGATCGGCCTTGGCGATGGATTCGCCAGGGTGCTGGATGTTGACGAACAGCGCCCGCCCGTCCGGGGTCTCGGTGATCCCGGTGATCTCGCAGTCGATCGGTCCGACCAGGAAGCGCTTGAGCGTGTCGGCAGCCGGCTTCTTGCCGACATAGGTATCGACGTTCGTCGTCGTGCCGTCGGTCCGCGTGTAGCTCAGCGTCGTCTTGACGCCGTCGCCGACCTTGCCGGGTACCCCCGCGAGCATCATGCAGTTGGTCACGTCGGTGTACGCGCCGTCGTCGGTTTCGATCCAGCACAACCCGGTGTTCCGGCTGAACCACAGGCCGTCAGGGCTCGAGAAGTCCTGTTCGGCGGTGAGGGCCGACAGGTTGACCCGCGCCGCATCGGCTCCGGCCTCGGCACCGAAGAGGTAGACGTCCCAGGTGAATGTCGTCGCCGCGCTGTCGGCAAGCGTCTCGGCAAGCCGGATGATGTGGCCGTTGACATTGCCCGGCGCGCCCGGCGCACCGCCGGCCCGCGAATCGCTGTAGCTGCGCGGATTCGCCGGGTCGACCAGCGTCTGCGTTCCGGTCGGCTGCACCTTGCGGTTGCTGTTGTTGGTCAGCGTGTAGTAGATGTCGCCGGTCGTCGGGTGCACCGCGCACCACTCAGGGCGGTCCATCCTGGTCGCGCCGAGCGCATCGGCGGCCAGACGCGCATTGATCAGCACATCGGCCTGATCGGCAAAGCGATACGACGCGTAGGCGGCGATGGCCGCGTTGGCGAGCGCCAGCTCGATCCACTGGCCGGTGCCGTCGGCGTTGAACTTCGCGACGTAGAGCTTGCCGGCATCCAGATACTTGTCGCCGGTGGCGATGCGGTTGCTCGGGGTGGCATCCGCAGCGCTCCAGTTGGCGCTCGAGACGAACTTGTAGATGTATTCGCCCTGCGAGTCATCGCCCATGTAGCCGACGAGCGGCTTGCCTTCGACCCGCTTGCCGAAGGTCACGCTTTCGTGCGCAAAGCGGCCGAGCGCGCTGCGCTTCTTGATCACCGCGGTCTTGTCGTACGGGTCGAGCTCGACGATGTAGCCCATGCCGTTGAGTTCGTTGCGGTAGTCGTCGGTGCCGTCGGCCGAGCTGCCGGTCTGGCTGATGTTCCAGCGTGCGAAGCGCTCGTCGCTGCCCGACGTTTCCCAGCCGTGGCGGCTGGTCGCGCCCTGCGCGCGGCCGTAGCGGTTCAAGGAGGCAACGCTCTTGTCATTGCTGCGAGCAGCGTTGTCGGCGCTGCCGCGGGTGAAGTAGCTGGACCAGTTCTCCTCGCCCGAGAGGTAGGTACCCCAAGGCGTGTAGCCGGTGCCGCAGTTGTTGATCGTGCCGCGCGTCATGGTTGCGGCGGGCGAGTACTTCGTTTTCAACAGCGCATTGCCGCGCGCCGGACCGGCGATCTCGATCGGCGTCGACGGTGTGACGCGACGATTGAACGGCGACGACACCAGGTAGCTGAACTTGCCTGCGGCCTTCAGCACCTCGACCACCGCCAGCCCGTGCGCCGGGATCTCCTTGTCGCTTTCCGAAGCCGGCCGCGGACGCGCGGTGACCCCGGCCACATGCAGGAACTGGTCGGTGATCGCCTCGTGGTTCATCACCAACAGACCGCGCTCGCTGGCGCTGGCGCTCGGCGTGCCGTCGGCAGCCAGGCCGAAGTACTCGATGCCGTCGTGATGGTCGCCCGAGCGGTTGTCGAAATCGGTGTCGCTGCCGTCGTTCTTGTACGCCGACGTGACGCCCGAAATCGGGTCGCCGAGCGCGATCAGCACGCTGGCGGTGTAGCCGCTCGGCACCGTGACGACGTCGGACTTGTTCTTGGCGACGGCGGTGAAGGCGAGCGTGCTGATCGGCGCCGCAGCGGGCGTCGACGCCGCAGGCGCGGGAGCCGGAGCGGGAACCGGTGCGGCAGCGACGGTGCCGTCGTCGTCGATGCCGCCGCACGCGGTCAAGCTCCAGGCGCCGAGCACGGCTCCGGCACCGCTGCCGACTCCGCCGCGCAGCATCGAGCGGCGCGATAGCCTGGCATCGAGCACCTGGTTGAAGCTGGCATTGCCGGAAGTGTTGGGGTCGGCCTCGTCGTTCAGCAGGTGCAGGGGCAGGTCGGCAGGTCGGTTCATGGCAGGTCTCATGGCAGATGGGTCGTAAGGAACGACGCGATGCTAGAGACGCGGTGTGACGGTTCCGTGACGAGCCGCCACGGACATGCCTGCCGGAGATCAGGTGCCGTCAGGGTTCGACGCCGGGACCGATGCGGGTGGCGAGCACCTTGTCGACGCGCTTGCCGTCGAGGTCGACGACTTCGAAGCGCCAGCCTTCCCAGTCGACCGTGTCAGTCGTCTCGGCGAGGCGGCCGAGCAGCAGCATGATCATGCCGGCCAGCGTGTTGTAGCGGCCACGGTCTTCCTCGGGAAGCTCGTCGAGATCGAGCCGGTCCTTGAGTTCGGGCACCGGAATCAGGCCATCGAAAAGCCAGCTGCCATCGTCGCGCCGCACTGCCCACGAGTCGCCTGCGGCCGGCGTGGTGAACTCGCCGGTGATGGCTTCAAGCACATCGCGCACGGTGATCATGCCCTGCACCTCGCCGTATTCGTCGACGACGAAGACCAGCTGGGCGCTCGACGCACGGAACTGGTCGAGCAGCTCCATGCCGGAAAGCGTCTCCGGCACGAACACCGGCGTCTGCACGCCCTCGGTCAGCGACAGCGGCTGGCCTCTCATCAACTGCTGCAGCAGCGTCTGCGACGAAACGACGCCCACCACGTCCTCGAGCCCGCCGCGGCAGACCGGGTAGCGCGAGTGCTCCTCGGCGCCGATCTGACCCAGCACCTCGTCGTTGCTTGCCGTCGCATCGAGCCAGACGATTTCGGCACGCGGAATCATCATCGAGCCGACCTGCCTGTCGTCGAGGCGAAAGACATTGCGCACCATCTGGTGCTCCTGGGCCTCGATGACCCCGGCATCGAGCCCTTCTTCCAGGCTGGCGGCAATCTCCTCCTCGGTCACGCCGCGTTGCGTCTCGCCCTGGATGCCGAGCAGCCGCAGCGTGCCGCGGGTGCAGACCGACAGCAACACCACGAAGGGATGCACGAACCGCGACAGCCATTCCATCGGATTGGCAACCAGCCGCGCCACCGGCTCGGGGTACATCTGGCCGAGACGCTTCGGAACCAGCTCGCCGAAGATGATGCTGAGGAAGGTGATGACGACCACCACCATCGCCGTGGCACTGAGGTCGGCCGGCCGCGCTTCGATGCTGAACCGGGCTTGCAGCCAGCTCGAGAACGGCGCGGAGAATGCCGCGTCGCCGACGATGCCGTTGAGCACACCGATCGAGGTGATGCCGATCTGCACCACTGAAAGGAAACGCGTCGGGTCGTCGTGCAGAGTCAGCGCCGCCCTGGCACCGGCATCACCGGTCTCGACCAGGGCCTGCAGCCGCGCCCTGCGACTCGCAGTCAGCGCCATCTCGGACATGGCGAACAAGCCGTTGAGCAGAATCAGGAAAGTCAGCAGCGCAACGTCCATGCCGCGGGCCGGGGGCGACCACAAGCTTCAAGGGGTCGCAGGGTAGCAGAATCGCCCCATGGACTACCTTATCGGCGACCTGCAGGGCTGCTGCGACGCTTTCGATCGCCTGCTCATGCGCATCGACTTCTCGCCGTCGCGCGACCGGCTTTACCTGCTCGGCGATCTGGTCAACCGCGGCCCGGAGTCGCTGCGCACCTTGCAACGCCTGCGCAGCTTCGGCGATTCGGCCACCTGCCTGCTCGGCAACCACGACCTGCATCTGCTGGCTGTGGCCTACGGCGTGCGCAAGGCGCACCGCAGCGACACGCTCGACCCGATTCTCGATGCGCCCGACCGCAGCGAGTGGCTCGCCTGGCTGCGCCAGCGTCGGCTTGCCGTCGCGGCGCACGGCTGGCTGATGGTGCATGCCGGCGTGGCACCGCAGTGGAGTACTGCGCAGGCGCTGCGACTCGCCGGCGAGGTCGAGGCGCAACTGCAGCAAGGCGACATGCACAGCTTCCTGCAGGCGATGTTCGGCAATGAGCCCGACCTCTGGCACGAGCACCTGGAGGGCAGCGCCCGCCTTCGCTTCACGATCAACACGCTGACGCGCGTGCGCTACGTCGACCGCGAGGGCCGGCTGGCGCTCAAGGTCAAGGATGCCGCCGAAGCCGCCCGCGCCGGCCTCGTGCCGTGGTTCGACGCACCGGGCCGACGTACCGCCGGTCAGCCGATCGCCTTCGGCCACTGGTCGGCGCTCGGATTCCTCGAGCGCGCCGATCTGCTCTCCACCGACACCGGCTGTGTCTGGGGCGGGCGCCTGACCGCAGTGCGCATCGATGGCGGTCGGCGCGAGGCGGTGCATGTCGATTGCACACAGGCGGCGGCGCACGGGTCGACCGGCTGAAGGGGCGTTGGAGCGCGCCTTCTACAATCGCCCTTCCCGGAAGCGTGGCCGAGCGGTTGAAGGCACTGGTCTTGAAAACCAGCGAAGGGGCAACCCTTTCGTGAGTTCGAATCTCACCGCTTCCGCCAGCGTTGCCCATGAAGCAAGGTGCTTTCAACCCCGCTTGCCTATGGGAATGCGCGTCGTCACGAGGCTGCCGATCTCCTGATCGTGAAATATCCGGGCCAACACCTCCCCGGCCCCGCTTTGCCTCAGTACCGCTTAGGCGACGCTTTTACGCCGCAGCGAGTTCCTCGAGCTCGACAGGCTTGATCTTGTTGAGCGCGGCTTTCGCGCTCTTTTGCGTGTGCCACAGGTCATAAGCGGCCTGCAGGCCGAGCCAGGCGCCGGCGCGGCCGCCATGGTCGACGCCGAGCCAGCGCTCCAGGCGCAGCGCCATTTCGGGCGAGATGCCCGCGCGGCCGTTGATCACCCGCGAGAACGCGGCGCGAGTCACGCCGAGCTGCGCAGCGGCATCGGTGACGCTCAAGCCGAGTGCCGGCAGCACGTCGTCGCGCAGTGTCTCGCCGGGGTGCGGCGGGTTGTGCATCGTTCCCATGCTCGGGTCCCTTCAGTGGTAATCGTGGTAGTCGACAACGGAAGCGTCGGCGCCGTCGAACCGGAACGTCATTCTCCAATTGCCGCTCACCCACACGGCCCGATGCCCGGCAAGGTCGCCCTTCGGCAGATGAAGTTTCCAGCCGGGAATATTCATGTCGGCGGGGCCTGTAGCCTGGTCGAGCTGCGCCAGCTGACGGCGCAGGCGCGCGGCATGAGCCGGTTGGATGCCTGCCTTGCTACCGGCTGCATAGAAGCCTTCGATGCCCTTGTGAGCGAAGCTCTTTATCACGGTCCGACTGTATAGCGTATCTGCACACCAAGCAACCTGTGTGAGTCATCTCCGCGCAGGCCCAACCTGCCCCCGCTCCCTGCGGCTCACGCCGGATCGAAGCTGACCGTCGGTGCAGCGCCTGGCGCTGCCTGCGCTTCACTGCGCTCTTCATGGACCGGCAGCACCCACGGCGCCTTGCCGGGCAGCAGCGTTTGCTGCTGCCAGCTTTCGATCTCGTCGGGCAGCCTCGGCCGGCTGAACAGATAGCCCTGCATCAGGTTGCAGCCGAGCCGGTGCAGCACCTCCATCTGGCGCAGGTTCTCGACGCCTTCGGCGACCACCCGCAGGCCGAGCGAGCGCGCCAGGGCGATGATCGCAGTCACCACCGCATTGCTTTGCGGCGTCATGCCGAGATCGCGGATAAAGCTGCGGTCGATCTTCAACTCGCTGATCGGCAGCGTCGTCAGATAGGCCAACGACGAGTAACCGGTGCCGAAATCGTCGATCGCGATCTCGACACCGATCTCGTTGAGCCGGTGCAGCGACGGAACGACGTTCTGCAGCTCGCGCATCAGGCCGGTCTCGGTGATCTCGAGCTGGATCGAGTCGTGCGGTACGCCGAAGGTCGTGACGGCGTTGTGAATGTGCTCGACCAGGTCGGTGCGCTCGAACAGGCGGTTCGGCAGGTTGACGGCGATCGCACCGGCGAAACCGAAGCGGTCGCGCCAGAGGCGCACCTGGCGCGCTGCCTCGCGGATGGCCCACTCACTCAGCGGGATGATCAGACCCGTTTCCTCGGCCAGCGGAATGAAGTCGCCGGGCGGCACCAGCACGCCATCGCGCTGCCAGCGCATCAGCGCCTCGACGCCGATCATGCGGCCGCCGCGCAGATCGACCTTCGGCTGGTAGTAGAGAACCAGCTCGTCGCGCTCGATGGCCTTGTGCAAGGCACTTTCGAGCTCCAGCTTCTCACGCCGCCTGCCGGCCAGCGCCGGGCGGTACACCGCCGCCGAGTTGCGCCCTTGCGCCTTCACCGCGTACATCGCGACGTCGGAGTTGCGCATCAGGTCGACGACGTTGACGCCGTCGCGCGGATAAAGCGCAATGCCGACGCTGGCGGTGACGAAGCACTCCTGACCGCCGACGAGGATCGGCTCGCGCATCAGCTCGAGCACCCGCTCGGCGACACGCTCGGCATCGCGCTCGTCACCGACCTCGGGCAGCAGGGCGACGAACTCGTCGCCGCCGAGCCGGCCGACCGCCTCCAGCGTGCGGTGCGAGCGCGACGCCATGCCGTCGAGCGGGGCCTCCTGCACCTGATCCGAGTGCCGCACGCACGAGCGCAGCCGCTGCGCCACCTCGATCAGCAATTCGTCGCCGGCGCCGTGGCCCAGGGTGTCGTTGATGACCTTGAAGCGGTCGAGATCGATCAGCAGCAAGCCCACCTGATGGCCGGCGCGCCGCGCATGGTCGAGCGCCCGCTCGGCGCGCCAGATCAGCTGGCGCCGATTGGGCAGACCGGTCAGCGCGTCGAAGTTGGCGAGATGGCGAATCTTGTCCTCGGCAATGCGGCGATCGGTCACGTCCTGGACGATGCCCGTATAGCCGATGAACTGCCCGTACTCGCTGAACTCGGGCTCGCCCTCGACATGAACGATCCGCTGCCGCCCGCCTGGCAGCAGCACCGGGACGTCGGTGGCGACCACCGCATGGCGGCGGAACGCGTCGCGCAGCACGGCAAGCAGGCCGCCGCGGTCGGCGTGTTGGGTCATCCGCAGCACGGTCAGGAAGTCGAGCCGCTCGCCCTGCCCCATCTCGAAGACCCGCAGACCTTCGGACGAGAACGTGAGCCCGCCCTCGCGCGGGCGCCAGTCGAAGCTGCCCATGCGCGCCAAATCCTGCGCGCGGGCGAGTTTCGACTTGCTGCGCTCGAGTTCCTGCCGGGTCCGCGACGAGCGCAGCAGGTAGCGCAACCGGCCGGCCAGCAGGCTCCACTGGTTCGACTTGACAAAGAAGTCGGTGGCGCCGGCCTCGTAGGCGCGGTTGATCGACGCGTCGTCGTCGAGTCCCGTCAGCATCAGCACCGGCATCGATTCGCAGCCGGTCAGCATCCGCAGGTCGCGGCAGGTCTCGAAGCCATCGCGATCGGGCATCACGGCATCGAGTACCACGACATCCGGCAAGCACTTGCCAAGCAGTGCCAGGGCCTCTTCGCCGGTGGTCGCCTCGGTGACATCGAAGGAACGCTCGCGCAGAGCCAGCGAGGTCAGCAAGCGACTGACCGCGTCGTCGTCGACCAGCAGGATCTTCGGTTGCTCCGGCATCGCAATGTTCATTGAGCCGGGCTTGCAGCTGCGCCCGACAGACGCCGCAGGGCTGCCTCGACGGCAAGCACTTCGACGGCAATCTCCTCGGTGGCCTCGGGCAGCGGCCGCGAATGCGCAACACCCTGCCGGATCTCGAGCTCCAGAACAGCACACAGCGACGCCAGTCGATGCGCACCGACGTTTGCCGAAGACGACTTGAAGGTATGCACGACATGCCGCAGCAGCAGCCGGTCACCCGTTGCAGCGGACTGGTGCAGTTGTGGCAGCAGCCGCGCGCTCGACGAGGCGAATGCATCGGCAACACGCTCGAGCAAGCGGTTCTTGCCGCTCGGGTCGAGCGCGATCAGTTGAGCCACAGCCGCAGCGTCGAGCCCACCGGCGCCGGGAACCGGCAGCGGCGCCGCCTGGGTTTGCGCACACCCAATGGCATTTTCACCCCCGGTTTTTCTAAGCATGTAGAAGTCTGCAACAGGGACGTGTGACTCGGCAAGCGGCGCAACGAGGCGAGGCGAGGCGAGGGCCCCACGCAAGAACATGCTGCCGCACACGTCGGTCAACAGCTTTTCGGTCATGATCCCCGCAACTTGAGCAGGCGCGGCGGGGCCCGGCTCATTAAAGACCGGTGCCTACAATTCCCCCATGTTGTCGACCACCGGCCGCCGAGGCAAGACGCCTTGCCTCGATGGAACCCGTGCGGTCGGTCGTGCGCGCAGCCACCCCCCCGCACGGCCGCATTCGCCGGGGTCGATGCGGTGGCCCGCACCGTGTCGATGATGGTGGATGGCTCCCCGTTGTCGCTGCTGTCGCTGCTGTGCCTGCTGTTGACGATCCTGCTGGCCGTGACGCTGTGGGGGCTTCGTCGGCTCTGGCTTCGCACGCAAGGCGATGCCGAGCGACTTGCGCGAGGCGCCAGCGAACAGCGCGCGCTGCGCGATGTGACCGACGTCTGGCTCTGGCGCAGCGATGCAGCGCACGTCCTGGAGTGGCTGCAGCCGCCGGCAAGCAGCGGCGAGGCGGGCGCGGACGATGTCGCACAACGGCCAGTCTGGCAGTGCTTCGGCGAAACCGAAGGCAGTTCACTGCGTTCGCAGCTCGAAGGCCAGCGACCGCTGGTGGTCGCCACGGTCGAGCGTGCGCTGGTCAGCGGAGGTTTGCCGGTGCGCGGCGAGTTGCGCGCCAGCCGCCTCAGCGCACCCGACGGCAGCTTCGACGGCTATCTGGGCATGGTGCGTGAAAGCTCGCGGGTCGAGCCGGCACCCGCCGTCCGGGCGCCGCCGCCGGGCGCCGAGGACCCGGAGCACAGCGCCTTCGGCTACACCGTGTCGCACGACCTGCGCGCGCCGATCCGGGTCGTCGACGGCTTCGCACGCATCCTCAAGGAGGATTACGGCAGCCTGCTCGACCGGATCGGCAACGATCATCTCGACCGCGTGCTGAGCGCCGCAGCGCGAATGAACGGCATGATCGATGCCTTGCTCGCCGTCTCCAAGCTGTCGAGCCAGCCGCTTTCGCGCCAAAGCGTCAACCTGTCGCAACTGGCCGGCTACGTCGCCGAGGAATTGCGTCGGCAACAGCCCGAGCGCGGCGTCCAGCTGACGATCGAGCCCGGGATGCAGGCGATCGGTGACCCGGCACTGCTGCGGGTGGTGATCGAGAACTTGCTCGGCAACGCATGGAAGTACAGCGGACGCGTCGATCCGGCGGTGATCCGCTTCGGTCGCCATCCGGAGCGCCCCGGCGTTTTCAGCGTCAGCGACAACGGCGCGGGCTTCGACATGCGGCATGCCGACCGGCTGTTCGGCATGTTCCAGCGGCTGCACGGCGCCAGCGAGTTCGAGGGCACCGGGATCGGTCTGGCCTCGGTGCGGCGCATCGTGCGACGCCACGGCGGCGACATCTGGGCCGATGCGGAATCCGGGCGGGGCGCGACCTTTCACTTCTCGCTCGGCTCGCGCTGAGCCCACGGCAACGCCGCGCCTCAGTGGGTTCGCGACGGCCGCTCGATATCGGCGATCAGCGCCTCGGCCTGTGCGCTGATGGGCATGCCGCGAGCCCCGGCCAGTTGCTGCAGGCGCGCCATCGCCGGCCCCCGGGCCAGCCTGTGCCGCTCCATCAGCACCCCGACCGCCATCGCGATCAGCAGTCCGGCGCTTGGCGTCTTTTCCTGCGGCGGTGCCTTGGGCCCGGTAAGCGCGGGTGCCGGGGCCGGCCGGTGCGCACCGAGTGCAGCCTGGATCGCCGGCACGATCTTGCCGATGTCGAGCGGCTTGATCAGATAGGCGCTGGCGCCGAGGGCATTGACCTGAGCGATCGTCGCCTGATCGGCAAAGGCCGAAAGGAAGATGAACGGTATCGGGCAGTAGGCGCGCAGGTACGCGGCCACATCGAAGCCGCTCTTGCCCTCCATGCGAATGTCGAGCAGGGCCAGGTCGGGCTGGTGCTCGCGCGCCAGCAGGATGGCGTCGTCACCGTTGTCGGCATCGATGACATCGAAACCCGCCTGCTTCAAGCCATGGCTCAGTGTCGCAAGCACCAGGCGGTCGTCGTCGACCACCAGGATCCGGCCCTTGGCCAGCGGCCGGCTTGCAGGAGCATGCATCGAATCGATTGTGCCGTGGGCGCCGGCATTCACACACCGAACAATTAGGGGCGCATCACGGCGGGCGGGCGCAGCAGAAGGATCGCCAACACGGATTCGCCCTGCTGCGACACAGCCAGGCTGGCGCTGCGCCGTGGCAGCAGCGCCTGCACCAGCCCGAGGCCTGAAATGCCACCCGGGTAGTGCGCCAGGTCGAAGCCGTCCGGCAGCCGTCCGCGGTTGACGATCGCCAGCTTCACACCGCCGTCATCGCAGACCAGGCGGCATTCGGCTTCGGGGGGCGCGCTGTGCTTGAGCGCATTGGTAAGCAGCTCGTTGAGCGCCAGCGCGATGGGTATCGAATCGCCCTGCGGCAACAGCCAGGCATCGGCGTCGCGGCCTTCGACGCTGAAGCTCACCGGCTCGCCGAAGGTGCGCTGGACCGACTGGGTGATCGCCTCGGCAACGCCTTGCACGCGCAGCGGGCCGCTCGTGCCCACCTGCAGCCCATAGACCTGCGCAATCGTCTGCACCTGGCCGACCACCTCGGCAATCGGGCCGGCGACCTCCGGCTTGCGCTGCGCGATCTGCTGCATCAGGCCAACGACACCCTGAAGATTGTTCTTGATTCGGTGATGCACTTCCTTGACCAGCATTTCGCGCTGGCCGATGGCTGCCTCCAGCTGCGCCTGTTGCGCGACGCGTTGCTCGGTGACGTTGGTGGCGACCACCAGCAGCTGGTCGGGGGGCGATCCCGGCTCGCCCGCCAAAGGCAGGTAGCGCGCGTCCCAGATTTGCACCGTGCCGAACGCGTTCACCCGGTACTCGCGCTGGGTAACGCCCGCAGAGGCGAGCGCCAGTTCCATGTCGCGGCGGCGCAGCGCGGCCATCGGCGCCGGGAACATCTGCTCGGGGACGAGTCCGACCAGTTGCTGCGGCGTGCGACCGAGGCTGTGGGCGGCGGCCTGGTTGATATGCAGCACCTGCAGCGTCGCCGCGTCGCGCAGCGTGATCGCCAGCGGCGCGGCTTCGATGAGCCGCTGCAGCGAGGCCTCGGCATGCGAGCGCTGCCGCTCGGCCTGGCGCCGCCGGTCGATGTCGAGCAATGCGTAGGTCACCTGACGGCCGGACGTCCCGGAAACGCCACCGGTGACCACGAGGTTTCCGACCACCCAGAATTCGCGTCCGTCGCGCGCCCGGACGCGACACTCGAAAGTCTCGGCGCGACCCTCGTCGAGTTCGCCGAGATGATGCGTCTGGCGAAAGGGATGCTCCGGCTCGGGCGTGGCGACGGTCTCCAGCGGGAGGTGGATGAAGTCGACCAGGTCGCCGCCGAACATCCGGCGCGCCGAACGGTTCATCCACTCGATGCCACGGGCGCCGACGATCACGATGCCGACCAGCACCGAATCGAGAATGACCCGGGTGCGCTCGGCTTGCAGCGACAGCAGCCGTTCGGCGCGGTGCCGGTCGTCGACGTTGACATAAGCCGCGATCATTCCCCGCCGGGCGTCGCCTGCCACTGCCAGCCGGTGGCTGACCTGCACCCAGATCAGCCGGCCGCTGCGCTGCCGCAGGGGCCACTCCCCCTTCCAGCGACCGTGTGCAGCCAGCGCCTGCTCCTGCTGCGCCGCAACGCGTTCGAACGTCGGGCGGTCGGCGAAAAGCAGCGCCGGCGGCAACGTTGCGAGTTCGGCAGCGCTGTAACCGGTGAGTTCCTGCAGGGCCTGGTTGGCACGATGGATGACGCCCTCGCGGACGAAGGCGATGCCGATCTCCGACAGGCTGAACATCAGCTCATGGTCGCGCGCGAAAGCCTCGAGTTCGCGCTGCTGCGCCTTCAAGCGGGTGATGTCGGACAGCAGGGCAATGGCCTCGGTCGGTCCGCTGCGGCGCACCGACACGGCGATCCAGCGCGCCAGCCGGTGGCTGCCTGGACGCGGCGGCAGTTCGAACTCGCCTTCGTAGCGCCGACCGGCGGCCAAGGCGCGCGTCGTCGCCACCAGCAGCCGCTGCACCTGTGCGTCGCCGGCGAACAATTCGTGAACGCTGCTGCCTTCGATGCTGGTGCCGCGCAGCCCGAACAGCGCCTTGAAACGGCGGTTGCAGCGCAACAGCAGCGGCCCCCGAAGATAGGCAATGCCGGCGCTGCTGCTCTCCAGGATCATCGTCACCTCGCGCAGCAACTGGTCGCTGCGCGCTTGCGTCTCCTGCTGCCGGGTGATGTCGAGCGTCACCACCGACGTGGTGCGCTGCCCCGAGGCGAGCGTTGCCGGCTCGACCCGCGTCAGCAGCCAGCGCACGCCGAGCGTCGGATGCTGTACGGCATAGCGCACCTCGGCGCGTTCGGCCTGTCGCAGGGCCTGCTGCAACTGCTCGTAGTCGGGCAGCGTCTGCGGCAGCACCATCTCGCGATTGATCGAGCGCAGCGCGTCGGCCGAGGAGACGTCGAAGACGCGCCGCTGCTCGCCACCAGCACCTCCACCACCCGGGCCGACCTGGTGGTGCACCCAGCCCGACGCCTCCTGGAAGGTGGCCAGGCCGACGCCCGCGGTCTCCATCAAGGCGTCGATCTTCAGCCGCGCGAGGTCGCGCTCCTCGTCGACACTGCGGTCTTCGACCACCGCCATGAAGCGCAGATGTCCGTCCGGTGTGCGGTAGCTGCGTGCCGAGGCTCGCAGCCGCTGCGGGCGCGCGGATTCGCCGTCGCTGGTGAACCAGCGCTCGGCAACGACCGGCGTGCCGCCCGCCTGCACCAGTTCGGCACGCGGCCCCTGGTTCCACGCGAGCAGCTCGCGCAGCGGCTCGCTGGCCTCGTTGAGCGACACCGGCAGCTTGCCGATGAGGGCTTCGAACGCAGCATTGGTGCGAATCAGCAGGCCTTCCTCGTTGTAGAGCACCATGCCGACCGGGCTGAGCACGAACCAGTCGTCGAGCTCGCGCGCCGAGCAGTCGGCGCGTGCCCGGGCCAGGTGTTCGGCGGTCGTGTCCTGAAACATCGCGAGCTGGAACGCCTTGCCGTCCGAACCCACCAGCGGCTTGACGGCGACACGGCACCAGCGGTCTCGACCCTCGGCGTCGCGCAAGCGGCGCTCGAAAAGGCTGCCCGCTGCCTGCGGGTCGGGTGACGCGCTGCGCCGTTGGCGATCGGCCAGCACCGCAGTGCGCTCCTCCCATGGCACCAGTTCGAGCGGATCCAGGCCGATCAAGCGCTTCACGCGGCAGCCCGCAGAAGCGGCTGAATGCCGCATTGACGTCGATGGTGCGAAAGCGCCGGTCGAGCAGCATGGCCGGAAACGGCGCCTCCCAGATCACCCGCAATCCGAGTTCGTCGGCGGCACCGCCGGCCGGCCGCCGTGGCGTCGCGCGCAGCCGCAGGTGCAGCGCGCCACGACCTTCGCCGAGCGGCTGCCACGCCAGTCGATCGACCGCGCCTGCGGGCAGATGCAGCTCGGCCGGCATGCCATCGGCGTGCGCGTCCTTGCCGAGGAGGCGCTGCAGCCAGGCTGCGGCCTCCCTGCCGAGCTGCACGCCGAGCACCGCAGGAGACGCGCCTGCGAGGCCGGCCAGCAATCGCTCGGCGGGCGGGTTGGCGTGTTCCACCCGGCCCTGGGCGCCGAAGAGAACCACCGGGTCCGACAGCAGATCGAGCAGGCCGCTCAGCGGCGGCGCATGGGCTTCGATCGCCGCCGTCATCGGCGCAGCAGCCGTTCAGTTGAAGCCGCAGGCGCAGGCGCAGCCCGGCGCCCGCGGCCACCGGCCGGCTGCCCTGCGGTCATCGAACCCGCTCGGCAATCGCCAGCGAGGTCAGCAAGGCCCGGTTGATCTCCGCCACGCCAAGCATCGACTCGTCGGCGGCATCCCGAAAAGCTTCCAGCGTGCCGCTTTCGACAGCCCGCACCAGTTCGAGGTAGGGACGGTAGGGGCCGGCGTTCTCGCCGAGTGCATGATGCACCCGCTCGGAGACCGGCATGCTCTGCAGCATCTCCGCAAAGGGCTGCTGCAGCAGCCGGTCGAGCAACGAGAAGATTCCACAGAGGAACATCTCGCCGCGCATGGTCTCGTCGCTGCTGCCACGCGCCAGTTCCTCCATCAACAAGCCGCGGCGCACCGCAGCAAACATCATCGGCTTCACGCCGGTATGCGCACTCGCCGTGGCAAGCATCAAGGTGAGCCAGCGCTTCAGCCGTTCCGGGCCGAGCAACGTGATGGCATCACGGAACGATCCGATCTCGACCTGCAGGCCGAACGACGGCGAGGCGATGTAGCGCAGCATCCGAAAGGCAAGCGTCGGGTCGCGGCGCAGCGTGGCTGCAAGCTTCTCGGGGGCCTGCCGAGCATCGATCTGGCCGATCAGCTCGGCGATCACCGCCATGTCCGGCGGGGGCATCTTGCTGCCGTCGGGCTGCGCTTGGACATCGTCCTCGATCGGCCAGCCCAGGACGGCAGCAGCACCGCGGTCGAAACTCGCCTCCATCTCGTCGAAGCGGCGCACCCCGGATTGCACATGGGCGATGGTTCGCTTGACGCCGGCCGGTGCCGACTGCCCTGAGTTGATCCGCCGATCTTCCGAAAGATCGATGATTGCGTAGCGAAAACAAGGCAGGAGGTCGCGCGGCAATTCGCGCACCGGGCGACCCTTGATCAGCAACTGGTTGCCGTTTTCATGGAGGCGACGAATCGACGCGCTGTTTGCCTCGTCGCTGGCCATGAAGGCCGGCACCTCGATCATCACGTTGCCCGCCGGTTCGGCCTCGAGCAAGTCCTGCAGCAGCGATTCGCTGACCACGTTCAGCGAGACCCGACCGCCATCGGCAGGCCAGACGCTGCGCACCACGTCGAGAAACTGACCTGCATCGAGACGCAGCGCCGGACTGAGCGGTACGGCGGTGAGCCGTGTCGCGGTCACGGTGCGGTCGCGGTCGATGAAAGGGCAATAGCCCAGAGCCACCTGGCCGAGGATGGCGATATCGAACACCAGTCAACCTCCCAATCAGTCGGAATCGCTCGGCGACCAGGCGCCGGGAGCGGGCATCGTAGCCGCTTTGCCCGGGAGCGCGGCGAGCGACCGCCCTGCCGGACCGCACCGGGCGCCGCGCCGGCGACCGGCCGCGCCACCCCCGGGGACCGCCGGCCTGCGTTGGAAAGCGCTCAAGTCGTCAAACCCGTTGCCGATAGTTTTCGCATGTCGCCACACCGGCCACACGCCTCCTACCACTCGTCGATGAAGATGGCCCTCCCCGCTGTGCATTCCCGGGCTTACCGTGTTCCGACCGACAGGGCCGCAGCGGTCAAGCCGGCTTTCGACGCCGCCAAGGTGGCACGGATGGCCAAGGCGCTCGCCGACGGCAGCTTCTGCATCGACGCCTATGCCATTGCCGATCGCCTGTTGCTCAATGCCCGCCGGCTTGCAGAGGATGCCGCCGTACGCCGGCGCCCTGCAGCACGGGTTGCCGTCGCCCGTGAATACGACTGACAGCGACGCGGCAGCCGCCCGCCTCGCCTCCCCGCCCGATTCGACCGCACCGGATTCCATGCTTCCGATTGCCGTGACGGTGGATTCGGTGCCGCAGAGTGCGCTCGAAGGTCTGGCCCCTGCCCACCTGGAATCGACATTGCGCGAAGTCGAGTTCCGCCTCGGAGCGCTTGGCGAGGCGCTGCAACTGCTCGATTCGCAGGCGATCGATCGACACGCCGCCGAGCTGCACCGCGCGCTTGCGCTGGCGATTGCCTGCTTCTCGGACGCGGCGCGTGTCGGCCCGGTGGCACTCGATCTGCGCCAGCGACTGGCCGTTGCCAGCGGCCGCGTTGCCGCGCAACGCAACACGCTCGCACAGGCCACTGCAGCGCTCGACCGGGCCATCGACATCCTGCTGCCCGATCGATCGCGCGCGCAAAACAGGCTCTGACACGAACCCGGGCGCGGCCACGCTGACACGGCGTGGCGCGGTGCAAGGGGGTGCCATACTGCGACGCGGCCGACGAATCGCCGCCGCCGCACCCTCACCCGCCATGTCCGAAGCGGCCCACCGACTGATTGCCCACCTCGACATGGATGCCTTCTATGCATCCGTCGAGTTGCTGCGCTACCCCGAGTTGCGCGGCATGCCGCTCGTCATCGGCGGCGCATCGAACCACCAGCCGACGCGTCGGCCCGACGGCACCCTCGGCTTTGCCCGCCTGCGCGAGTACGCCGGCCGTGGCGTGGTGACGACGGCCACCTACGAGGCGCGGGCGCTCGGCGTGCACTCGGGAATGGGCGTGATGAAGGCGGCGCGGCTGGCACCCGACGCCGTGTTGCTGCCCGTCGACTTCGACGAGTACCGACGGTATTCGCGGGCCTTCAAGGCCGCCGTGCAGCGCCAGGCGCCGCACATCGAGGACCGGGGTATCGACGAGATCTATATCGATCTGAGCGATGTCGCCGGCGCGCAAGCCGATCACGGCCGCGCCGCCGGACTGGCACTCAAGGATGCCGTGCGCCAGGCCACCGGGCTCGGTTGCTCGATCGGCATCAGCCCCAACAAGCTGCTCTCCAAACTGTGCTCCGACCTCGACAAGCCGGACGGCCTGACCCTGCTGCGTGCCGAAGAGATACCCAGCCGCATCTGGCCGCTGCCCGCAAGCCGGATCAATGGCATCGGACCCAAGGCGAACGCCCGGCTCGCCGCATTCGGCATCACCTGCATCGGCGAACTCGCCCGGGCCGATCGGGACCGGCTGGTGGCGGAGTTCGGCCGCAGCTTCGGCAGTTGGCTGCACGACGCGGCGCATGGCCGCGACGACCGCCCGCTGGTGATGGACGGCGAACCCAAGTCGATCAGCCGCGAAACGACTTTCGAACGCGATCTGCATGCGGTTCGCGACCGGGCGGTACTCGGCACCATCTTCACCGAGCTTTGCGACCGCCTGGCCGCCGACCTGACGCGCAAGGGCTACGCGGCGCGAAACGTGGCGATCAAGTTGCGCTACGACGATTTCCGCAGCGTGACCCGGGCGCAGTCGCTGCCGCAGCCGACCGCCGACGCCGCGCTGATCCGGCGTGCGGCGGGCGAGTGCCTGAAGCGCGTCGACCTGCATCGGCGGCTGCGCCTGCTCGGTGTTCGAGCCGGAACCTTGAGCCGCCCGGCCACGGATTCCGGGCCGGCCATCCAGGCCGCTGCGCGGGGCGACGCTGCGCGGACGGCGACCTTGCCCCTGTTCGACGACTGCAATGCGCTCGGCTGAAAGCAGCTGCGCAATGCCGCGTTAGCATCGGCTGCCTTACCCAATTGCGAGCCCATGCCGACGATCAGCACCATCGAAGACCTCCGCGTACTCGCCGAGCGCCGGGTGCCGCGGATGTTCTACGACTACGCGGACTCGGGATCCTGGACCGAGAGCACCTACCGCGCCAACGAGCTCGACTTCCGTCCGATCAAGTTCCGGCAGCGCGTGGCCGTGAACATGGAGAACCGCTCGACGCGAACGGCGATGGCCGGCATCGACGTGGCGATGCCGGTGGCGCTGGCGCCGACCGGGCTGACCGGAATGCAGCACGCCGACGGGGAAATTCTCGCTGCACAGGCGGCGGAGAAGTTCGGCGTCCCGTTCACGCTCAGCACGATGAGCATCTGCTCGATCGAGGATGTGGCTGCCGCGACGAAAGCGCCCTTCTGGTTCCAGCTCTACGTCATGAAGGACCGCGACTTCATTGCCCGGCTGATCGATCGCGCCAAGGCGGCGCGCTGCAGCGCACTGATGGTGACGCTCGACCTGCAGATCCTCGGCCAGCGCCACAAGGACATCAAGAATGGCCTTTCGGCACCACCCAAGCCGACGCTGAGGAACCTGATCAACCTGGCCACCAAGCCGCGCTGGTGCATGGGCATGCTCGGCACCAAGCGGCGCACCTTCGGCAACATCGTCGGTCACGCCAAGGGCGTCGGTGACCTGTCATCGCTGAGTTCCTGGACCGCCGAGCAGTTCGACCCGGCGCTGAGCTGGGACGATGTCGAATGGATCAAGAACCGCTGGGGCGGCAAGCTGATCATCAAGGGCATCCTCGATGTCGAGGATGCGCGACTTGCCGCCGGGAGCGGGGCCGATGCGCTGATCGTCTCGAACCATGGCGGGCGCCAGCTCGACGGCGCGATGTCGTCGATCGCCGCCTTGCCGGCGATCGCCGAGGCGGTCGGCACGCAGATCGAGGTCTGGATGGACGGCGGCATCCGTTCGGGACAGGACGTGCTCAAGGCCTGGGCGCTCGGTGCCCACGGCACGCTCATCGGCCGTCCTTTCCTCTATGGACTGGGCGCACTCGGCCAGGCCGGCGTGACTCGCTGCCTCGAAATAATCCACCGCGAACTCGACCTGACGATGGCCTTCTGCGGCCACACCGACATTCGCAACGTCGATCGGCGCATCCTGCTGCCGGGAACGTATCCGGACTGAGGGGGAGCCAAGCCTTGCAGCCGGGCCTGGACGAGGTGCGGCCAGCGGGTGGGCAAAGGCTTGGGCGGGCTGCAGACAGCGGGTGGGCGGAGGCTCGAGTGAGCCGCGGCCAGCGGGTGGGCGGAGGCTCGAGTGGGCCGCGGCCAGCGGGTGGGTAGCTCCGTTCATGTCCCCCGGACCCGGCCGCCGGCCCGGTCCTCCTCCTTTACTTCACTGCGCCACCCACCCACTGCCCGCGGCCATGCGCCGCTCGTGGTTCGAGGCGAAGGACCTGAGTGGTGCTCGATCGGGCCGAGTGGGTGTGGTGCAGAGCGAGGTAAAGGAGGCGAGACGGGCGGAGCCCGTCTCGGGGGACACGAGCGTCGCACAGCACCTGCTCGGTACGATCCCGCTCCGCACTCCGCGAGTTTGTGCTCCGCCAGCCCCGGCGAAAAGTGCGGACGAAACCGAGCAGCCCGTTGCAGTGGGGCTACGCTAGCGTGGCTGGCTTCGCCCGAGTACCGCTAACGCACCCGTCGGCGGTGAATAGACGAAGCGTGCTGCCTCGCCCATCAGGAAGTCGGCGACGCCTTGCGGATCGTTCAGATCGAGCAATGGCAAGCTGCTTGCGGCCGGCAGTTGCTGGGGGCTGTCGGTGCAGATTGCGACGATGTGCGTGTCGCCCGGGTATTGCACCGGAAGCGCGAGTGCTGGCCGCCAGACCTCGATCTTCGGCAGTGCCGCCTGCTTGAAACCCTCGACCAGCACCCAGTCGCAGTCAGCCAGTTCGGCAATCAGCTGGTGAACCGAGGGCTCGGCGTTCGCCTCGAATTCGCGGATCTTCGCCAGCCGACGGCTCGACGCGACCACCACCTCGAAGGCGCCGGCCTGGCGGTGGCGCCAGGAGTCCTTGCCGCGGTGGTCGATGTCGAAGGCGTGGTGCGCGTGCTTGACCACCGAAACGCGACAGCCGGCGTGCTTGAGGGGGCCGATGACCTGCTCGACGAGCGTCGTCTTGCCCGACCCCGAGTAGCCGCAGAAGCCGACGACGTTCACGGCTGCGAGGGCCCCGTCTGGTGGTGCCCCGCCAGGCGCCGTGGGCAGCGGTCGCGAGCCGGCATGGCGCAGCCAGGGCCGAAAGGCGCTGACGCAGGGGACTCGGAGGTTTGCATGGCAGGGGCTACGGTCGGGCGGGCAGTGTATGCGCGCGCATCGAAGCGGCTCTGATAATGGCGTCCTGCTGTTTTCGCCCGGGTCAATCCCTCATGCACGACTTCTGGCCCACCAGTGGTTACCGCCACCTGGAGCGCACGCCCAACAGCTGGCTCCGTCCGACCGATGGCTACCTGCGGCACCTGGTGGAGACACTGGGCGAACTGGCGCTGGTCGACGAGTCTGACGAGGCCGAGATTGCCCTCCATGGTGCCCTGCTCGAGGCACCCTCGCGCAGCGTCACGGCAGCCGAACTCGACGCGATGCAGGATGTCGACGCACGCGCCAACTACCGGATGTTCCTGGAGTTTCGCGACGCCCTGCTGGTGGCCGGCACGCTCGAGGCCTACTACCTCGGCGCCATGCGCAGCGGCGTCGTCGCCACGCCGCCGCAGCTGCTCGACCGGGTGGTCCAAGCCATCGTCCGCCATCTGCTCGATGCCGTCGACGACGCGGTCGAAGCGCGTGCCGGCGAGCTGCTGTTTCGGGCTCAACGGCTGACGATCGCCAAGGGCCGAATGCTGGCTGCCGACCGCGAGGTGGTCGAGCGCCGATCGCCGCCCGGGGACGTGATCGGCGCGTTGATCAGCGGCAGCGGCGGTGCGGCAGGCTCGACCGCGCTCGACGTGCTCTCGAACGACAACGCCGTCGATTACTGGCTGCGCAGCAGCGATCACGATTTCGTGCTCGACTTGACGCATGAGCTCACCGTGGCGCTCGACCATGGGCTCGACTTCAAGCTGACGCGGGCGCGCTCCGGGTTGAAGGCGCTTTCGAAAGTGCTCGAGAAGTGGGTTTTTCATCTCCTCAGCGCCGAGGTCGCCATCACGCCGCTGGCCTCGATCGACGATGCGGCCTGGCGCTGGCATGTCGGGCTCGACGCCGAATCGATGGCCCTGCTCAACGATCTCTACGAGGACCGGCCGGTCGATGACGAGCGGCTGAAGCGGTTGGTCAGCCTCTTTCGCCTCGACTTCGCCAACCCGGCGGAACTGCGCGCCGATGTCGCCGGCAAGCCGGTCTACCTCGGCCTGGCGATGGCGGCGGACTCCACGCTGAAGCTCAAGCCGCAGAACCTGCTGCTGAACCTGCCGCTGGCGTCGGCCTGACCTTGCGCGGGCGGCCGTTCGCGGGTACGGAGGGGGGCTTTTGAGCGCCTTTGCCGAGAGCATGCATACCGCAGCGGCGCTGGTGTGGCAGGCCGATCCGGCACTGCTACGGACCGTGCGGCTGACGCTGGCGGTCAGCGGCACCGCCTGCCTGCTGGCGGCGAGCTTCGGGCTCGTGGCCGGCGCATGGCTGGCGGTGGCGCATTTTCCCGGGCGCCGGGTGTTGTTGGCGCTGCTCAACACGCTGCTGGCACTGCCCTCGGTCGTCGTCGGGCTGATCGTCTACCTGCTGCTCTCGCGCAGCGGACCGCTCGGCGAATGGGGGCTGTTGTTCACACCGACAGCGATGGTGATCGCGCAAACGGTGCTGGTGCTGCCACTGGTTGCAGCGCTGGCGCGGCAGCTGGTTGCCGACAGCCTGCGCGACGGCGGCGACCAGCTGCGGTCGATGGGTGCCCGGCCTCTGACATGTGCCCTGCTGATGTTGCTGCACGAGCGCTGGGCGGTGGTGACGATCGGGCTGACGGCGTTCGGCCGCGCGGTCTCTGAAGTGGGCGCGGTGATGATCGTCGGCGGCAACATCGACGGCCTGACGCGGGTCATCACGACAACGATCGCACTCGAGACCAGCAAGGGCGATCTGCCGCTGGCGCTGGCGCTCGGCTTCGTGCTGCTGGCGCTGGTCGGGCTGGTCAACGCCGGGGTGGCACTCGCCCAGCGCCAGGCGACCAGCCTGGCCGGACTGCGATGAACGCCCCGCTGGTCAGCCTGCGGCAGGTCAGCGTGCGCTACGGCGGCGTGGTGGCGCTGCAGACCGCCGATCTCGACGTGCCCCGCGGTGCGTTCATTGCACTGGTCGGCGCCAACGGCAGTGGCAAGACGACGTTGCTTCACGCGCTGCACGGACTGGTGCCGCACGCCGGCCGCCGGACCGTTGCCGAGACCGGCGTTGCGCAGGCGATGGTCTTTCAGCGCCCTTTCATGCTGCGTCTGTCGGTCTGGAACAACCTGCGGTTGTCGCTCTGGCTCGCCGGGGTTGCAGCGCCCGAGCGGCCGGCGCGTTCGCTCGAAGCCTTGCAGCGTGCGGGCCTGGCCGATTTGCGCGACCGGCCGGCGCGGACGCTCTCCGGCGGTCAGCAGCAACGACTGGCCCTGGCGCGGGCCTGGGCCACCCGGCCGGCGCTGCTGTTTCTGGACGAGCCGACGGCCAATCTCGATCCCTCGGCAAAGAAGGAGATCGAGGCGATGCTGGCCGGCTTCCACCGGGAAGGAATGACGCTGGTCATGAGCACGCACAACCTGGGTCAGGCCAAGCGACTCGCCAGCCGGGTGGTCTACCTCGACGGCGGGCGCATCTGCGCCGACCTGCCGACCGACCGCTTCTTCAAGGAGCGCTTCGACGGCCGCGCCGAGCTGTTTCTGCGCGGCGACCTGCGGTGGGACTCGCAGGGGGTGCGGCGACAGGCCCCTACACTTGCCCGATGATTTCCGCAGAAGACATCACAGGGCTGATCCTTGCCGGCGGCCGGGGCAGCCGAATGGGCGGGGCCGACAAGGGACTGCAGAGCTTTTGCGGCATGCCGATGGCGGCAAACGCCCTGATGCGCCTGGCGCCGCAGGTCGGGCAGGTGATGATCAACGCCAATCGCAATTTGGCCGCTTACGAATCGCTCGGCGTTCCGGTCTGGCCCGACATCCTGCCCGACTACGCCGGGCCGCTGGCCGGCTTCCTGACCGGACTCGAGCGCTGCGAGTCGCCTTTCATGGCGACCGTGCCGTGCGATTCGCCGCTATTCCCGCCCGACTTGGTGCAGCGGCTTGCACAGGCGCTGGAGGCGGGCGACGGCGATCTTGCGATCGCCGCGACGATGGAAGACGGCGCGGTGCGAACGCATCCGGTCTTTTGCCTGATGCGCACCGACCTGACCGAGAGCCTGGTGCGCTTCACCCACGGCGGGCAGCGCAAGGTCGGCGCATGGACGGCGCAGCATCGCTGCATCGAGGTCCTGTTCGACGAGGCACGGGCGTTCGCCAACGCCAACACGCTCGACGATCTCTACCGGTTGCAGGCGCATGGCTGAGGGCGCCCTGCCTACGCTGCAGGAAATCGCCTCCTGCGTCAGCGGCTATGACCCGTCGGCGCTGCCGGTCGAAGCAGCGAAGGCGTTCATTTCGAGGCTGGTAACGCCGGTCGAGGCGGTCGAACAGGTCGCCCTGCGCGCTGCGCTCGGGCGGGTGCTGGCGCACGATGTCGTCTCGGCGATCGCAGTGCCCGCGCACGACAACTCGGCAATGGACGGCTATGCACTGCACGGCGCCGATCTCGACGACCGCGCTGAAAGCCGCCTGACGATGATCGGCAGCGGTTTCGCAGGTCAGTCGTTCACCGGCTCGGCGGCACGCGGTCAATGCGTCCGCATCATGACCGGTGCGCCGATGCCCGTCGGGCTCGACACCGTCGTGCCGCAGGAATTCGTTAGCCGCGACGGCGACCTTGTCACCGTTCCAGCCGGCGTCGTGCGAGCCGGCGACAACCGCCGCCTCGCGGGTGAGGATCTCGCCATCGGCGAGGTCGCGCTTGCGGCGGGCCGGCTGTTGCGTCCTGCCGACCTGGGCCTGCTGGCGTCGCTCGGCCGTGCCGAAGTGGCGGTGCGGCGCCGGCTCCGGGTGGCATTCTTCTCCACGGGTGACGAACTGCGCTCGGTCGGCGAGCCGCTCGACGCGGGATGCGTCTACGACAGCAACCGCTACACCCTGTGGGCGATGCTGCAACGGCTGGGAGTCGAGGTCATCGACTTCGGCGTGATCCGCGACCGACCCGAAGCGCTGGCCGAAGCGTTCCGCAGCGCCGCCAGCGTCGCCGACGCCGTGATCACCTCGGGCGGCGTCAGCGTCGGCGAGGCCGACCACACCAAGCAGGTGATGGCCGAACTCGGCGACGTGCTGTTCTGGCGGGTGGCCATGCGTCCGGGCCGGCCACTGGCGATCGGCCGCATCCAAAGCGCAGGCCGCAGCGCCGTGCTGTTCGGCCTGCCAGGCAATCCGGTGGCGGTGATGATCACCTTCTACGCCCTGGTGCGCGACGCGCTGCTGGCCATGAGCGGCGCTGCGGCGCAAACGCTGCCGTTGCTGCGCGCGGCGAGCACGGCGCCGTTGCGCAAGAAGCCGGGGCGAACCGAGTACCAGCGCGGTGTCGTCGAGGCGGCACCGACCGGTGGCTGGCAGGTTCGCACGACCGGCGCGCAGGGTTCGGGCATCCTGCGCAGCATGAGCGAGGCCAACGGGTTGATCGTCCTGCACCATTCCCAGGGCGATGTTGCCGCTGGCGGACTCGTCGACGTGATGCCGTTCGAAGGGCTTCTCTAGGAGCCTGTCGGGCTTTGGGTCGGGCTCACGCCGGGGCGAGTCGCAGTGCCAGACGAGGCGCCGGCGAAGCCGTGTGGCGGGCCCACACTGCGAGCCGGCAACGACGGATGGCGCTGCGAATCGCCCCGGCCCTTCGGGTCGGGTCGGAAAAGGGGCTGATCCGTCGTTGCAAATGCTCGCCGGGTGTCCAACCCGGCTGCGCTTTGCGCCTAAGCTGAGCCCCTTTTCCGGCCCAACGCGGGCCCGACCCATAGCCCGACAGGCTCCTAGCGGCGCGCGGGCCGGCCGCATGCCTGGTTCTGTCAGAGCCTGGCCCGCCGCTTAGGCGAGCCGGCATCGACCGCCCTACTTCTTCGCCTTGCCGGTCAACTCGGCATTGGTGGCATTCACGCTCGGTGGCGACACGGCCGTTCCGGGAGGCGAATGCGCCTCGGACATCTCGACCGGCTTGTCCTTGACGGGAGTGATCGGCGTTGCCGCCGTTCGCGCCGGCTGTGCGCCGGGCGCGGGCTTCGTCGCCGTCCCTGCGTTCGCCATCGCGGCGTTGGGTGCTGCGGTGATGGGCACCGTTGCTGCTGCGGGCGTCCGCGTACTCGGCGGCGTGGTTGCCGCTGCAGCAGGCGAGTGCGCGCCGGACACTTCGAGTGGCTTCGTGGCAGCCGCTCCTTGCGCAGCCGGCGCACCCCCTGCAGCCGCGGTCACCGCCGTGGTGACCTTGGCAGCCGACGCAGCCGATGCAGCCGCCGCTGCCGCACTGACGTACGGACCCGGGTCGACGCATGCCGGCGTGGCGACCGGCACGGCCGACGCGGCGCTGGGTGCCTTGATGCGGTAGCTGGCAGCAATGCGGTCGAGGGCTTGGCAATGCTTGAGCAGACCGACTTTTTCATTCCACGCGTTCTTTGCAGCAGCCTCGGCGGCCTTGAGCTTGCCGTCCTCGTCGAGCGGCGGCAATTTGGCGGCAGCCGAACCTGCGATCACGGCCATCACGAGGCCGACGTAGAGGGAAGGACGCATGATCGGACCGTTCAATGTTGGGGTTTCACTTCAACCGGATGCTCGGCCCCGGACGTACGTTGCGCAGGAATCTTGCCAGCCTTGATATCGCGGTACCAGTACTCGTGGTGCTCCTTGGCCCAGCTCTCGTCGACATACCCGTTGCGCATGGCCTTGTAGGCGCCTTCCATGCCGATCGTGCCCAAGTAGGCGTGGGCGCTGATCATCGCCATCATCAGAACCGCGGCGATCGCGTGCACCATGTGCGCGATCTGCATGCCACCACGGGTGGAGTCGAGGCCGGGGACGATCTTGTCGAGCACAAAACCCGAGCCGACGATGATCGAACCGAAGAAGAGCACCCCTCCCCAGAAGACGATCTTTTCACCGGCGTTGAAGCGGTGCGACGGCACATGCTCGCCGGTCAGCAGCCCGCCCCCCTTCTTCAGCCACTTGATGTCGTCACGGTGCGGCCAGTTGTCACGCAAGTACGCGAAGAACATGACCGCCAGCGACACGGCGAACAACGGCCCGACGAAGTTGTGGACGTTTTTCAGTCCATACGTGACGAAGCCGAACACATGATGGCCGACGATCGGCAGGATGATGGCCTTGCCGAAGGCGATGAAGATGCCCGAGATCGCCAGCAGGACAAAGGCGATGGCGTTGATCCAGTGCGAGGCGCGTTCGAAATAGGTGAAGCGCTCGATCATTCGCCCGGTCGGCGCCGAATGGACCTTGATGGTCCCCTTGCGCCAATAGAACATCGCCAGCGCCAGCAGCGTGATGATCAGCAGCGCGCCCCCATAGGGAAGAATCCAGCGATTGCGCACCTGGCGCCAGGCCTCGCCGGCCGACGCAAAGTTCGAACCGGGATAGTCGACGAAGCGCTGGATCAGAACACCGCGTTCGTCGCTGTCGCTATACGGACGGTGGTTGTTGACGCTGCCAGGCACGTGCCCAGACTCGCGCACGCCGCGCCAGAACGGCGCGTTGTTGCGCGGCTGGCTGATGGCGCGCTGGGCGTTGGTGTCCTCGGGCCTGGGCAGCGGAAGCGGCGCAGCGGCATCGCTGCCGGCCGCCGCCGGCGCATCGAGCGGCGCCGCTGGCGGCAGCTGGCTGGGGGGCTGGTTCGACCCTTCCTGCCTCGGCGCCTGCTGTGTGGTCGCCTGCGGAGCAGGCGCCTGTGCGCTGCTCGCCGGCTGCGCATGAGCCGCAACAGCGGCGAGCGCGAGTCCGACCACGGCCATCCAATGGCGCATTCTCGAAGGCATTCGGACTCCTCGCGCTACTTGACGCGGATGTATTCGTTTTGGCCCTGCACTCGCACGCGCATCTGTTCTTCCCAGCTGTTGCTGTCGCCCGCCTTCCAGCCGGAGGAGACAAAAGCGCCCTGCGCGCCCTCGTAGGCACGGGTATCGGACTTCCGGGCGCTGACCTGCATGGTCTGCGGCTTCTCGCCGCATGCGGCAAGCGCCACAGCCGCGACAACCGCAGCGGTGAAGCGACGGTGCATCATGATTTGGCACCCCCCTTGGGAATGGCCGAGGTGCCTGCCGGACCGCCATTGCTGCCCGCCCCGCCGCCCGCCGAAGGGCGGCCGTAGGCCGTGCCCCAACCCCAGATCTCGCTGCCCTTGCCGCGGTTGAGAACGCGGTGCCGGAAGATATCGGCAAGCCGGTCGCCGTCGCCGCCGAGCAGTGCCTTGGTCGAGCAAGTTTCGGCGCAAAGCGGCAATTTCCCTTCGGCCAGCCGGTTGCGGCCGTATTTCTCGTTCTCGAGCGCGCTGCCGTTTTCCTCCGGCCCCCCGGCGCAGAAGGTGCACTTGTCCATCTTGCCGCGCAGGCCGAAAGTCCCGTTGGTCGGGAATTGCGGCGCGCCGAACGGACAGGCGTACGAGCAGTAGCCGCAGCCGATGCAGATGTCCTTGTCGTGCAGCACCACGCCCTCTTCGGTGCGGTAGAAGCAGTCGACCGGACAGACGGCTGCGCAGGGCGCATCGCTGCAGTGCATGCAGGCGACCGAAATCGAGCGTTCGCCCGGGACGCCGTCATTCAGCGTGACCACACGCCGGCGGTTCACGCCCCAGGGAACGTGATGCTCCGCCTTGCACGCCGTGACGCAGCTGTTGCATTCGATGCAACGCTCGGCGTCGCAGATGAACTTCATTCGAGCCATGGCTCGGTGCTCCTCAAGTGGCCTTTTCGACCTGGCATAGCGTTGTCTTGGTCTCCTGCATCATCGTCACGGCGTCGTAGCCGTAAGTCGTCGCAGTGTTCACGGCTTCGCCGCGGACGATCGGCATCGCCCCCTTCGGGTAGTACGACGCCAGGTCAGCGCCCTGCCAGTGGCCCGAGAAGTGGAACGGCAGCCAGACGGTCTCCCGGTCGACCCGCTCGGTGATCATCGCCATGACCTTGATCCGCGCTCCCGTCGGCGTTCGCACCCAGACCTGCTCGCCGTTGCGGATGTTGCGGTCGTTGGCCGCTGCCGGGTTGATCTCGACGAACATGTCCTGCTGCAGTTCGGCGAGCCACGGGTTGGAACGAGTCTCCTCGCCGCCACCCTCGTACTCGGTCAGCCGGCCCGTGGTCATGATCAACGGGAAGGTCTTGCTGGCGTCGCGGTTCTTCTCCTGCACCGAGCGGTAAAGCGTCGGCAGGCGCCAGAAAGACTTGCGGTCCTCGTGGGTCGGGTACTTGGCGATCAGCTCGGGACGGATCGTGTACAGCGGCTCGCGGTGCTGCGGTATCGGATCGGGGAAGTTCCACACCACCGCCCGCGCCTTGGCATTGCCAAAAGGATGGCAGCCGTGGTTCTTCATCGTCACGCGGATGATTCCGCCGGACGAATCGGTTTTCCAGTTCTTGCCCTCGGCCGCAACCTTCTCGGCGTCGGTCAGCTCGTTCCACCAGCCGAGCTTTTTAAGGAAGAGGTGATCGAACTCCGGGTAGCCGGTGGTGATTTCGGCGCCCAGCGAATGCGAGCCGTCCTCGGCGAGCAGGTTGATGCCGTCCTTCTCGACGCCGAAGTTCGCGCGGAAGTTGCCCCCGCCATCCATCACATGCTTGCTGGTGTCGTACAGGTTGGCGGTACCCGGGTGTTTCATGTCCGGCGTTCCCCAGCATGGCCAGGGCAGCCCGAAGTAGTCGCCGTCGAGCTTGTAGCCCGTCTCCTTGTCGATGCCGCCCTTGGCACGAAGCGACTTCGCGTCGAACGCGTGCATGTTGCGCATGTGCGCCTTGAGCCGCTCCGGACTTTGACCGGTGTAGCCGATCGTCCAGACCGAGCGGTTGATCTCGCGCATCACCGATTCCGGCTCCGGCTCGAGCATCCCGCCCTTGCCGGGGACCATGCGCAGGTTCTTCACCAGCTCCTTGCCGAAACCGAGCTTCTCGGCGAGCTGGAACATGATCATGTGATCGGTCCGCGACTCCCACAGCGGCTCGATGACCTGTTCACGCCACTGCACCGAGCGGTTCGAGGCGGTGCACGATCCCGACGTTTCGAACTGGGTCGTCGCCGGCAGCAGGTAGACCGCTCGGTTGGGATTCAGGTCCTCGCGCTGCCCGGGCATCGCCGCCATTGCGGCAGTCGCCGACGGAAACGGATCGATCACGACCAGCAGGTCGAGCTTGTCCATGGCCTTCTTCATCTCGAGGCCGCGCGCCTGGGAATTCGGCGCATGGCCCCAGTAGAAGAGACCCCGGAGGTTGCTTTCCTGGTCGATCAGTTCGTTCTTCTCGAGCACGCCGTCGATCCAGCGCGACACCGTCATGCCCGGCTTGTTCATCATGCCGGGGGCGTACTGCTTCTTGATCCACTCGAAGTCGACGCCCCAGGCGGTGGCGAAGTGCTTGAACGCACCGTCGGCAAGACCGTAATAGCCCGGCAGCGAGTCCGGGTTGGGGCCCAGGTCGGTGGCACCCTGGACGTTGTCATGGCCGCGGAAGATGTTCGCACCACCCCCCGCCACGCCGATGTTGCCGAGCGCCAGCTGCACCAGACACGAGGCACGCACCATGGCGTTGCCGATGGTGTGCTGCGTCTGGCCGTTGCACCAGACGATGGTGCTCGGCCGGTTGTCGGCCATGATCTTGGCCGCCTTGTAGCAAGTCGCCTCGTCGACGCCGCAGGCCTCGAGCACGGCGGCCGGGTTCCACTTGGCCAGCACCTCGGCGCGGATCTTCTCCATGCCGTAGACCCGGTCGTTGATGTACTGCTTGTCTTCCCAGCCGTTGTTGAAGATGTGATACAGCATGCCGAACAGGAACGGAATGTCCGTTCCCGAGCGGATCCGCACGTATTCGTCGGCCTTCGCTGCCGTCCGCGTGTAGCGCGGATCGACGACGATCATCTTTGCGCCGGTTTCTTTGGCATGCAACATATGCAGCATCGACACCGGGTGCGCTTCGGCTGCATTCGAGCCGATGTAGAGCGCAGCCTTGGTGTTCTGCATGTCGTTGTACGAATTCGTCATCGCACCGTAACCCCACGTATTCGCCACACCGGCGACTGTCGTGGAGTGGCATATTCGTGCCTGGTGGTCGCAATTGTTGGTTCCCCAGAGGGACATCCACTTGCGCAGCAGGTACGACTGCTCGTTGTTGTGCTTGCTCGAGCCGACGACGAAGATCGAATCCGGGCCGCTCTGCTTTCGCAGCTCGAGCATCCGCGCGCTGATCTCGCCGAGTGCCTGGTCCCAGCTGATTCGCTGGTATTTGCCGTCGACCAGCTTCATCGGGTACTTCAGGCGGTATTCACCGCGCCCGTGCTCGCGCAGGGCGGCACCCTTGGCGCAGTGGGCGCCCATGTTGATCGGCGAGTCGAAGACCGGCTCCTGCCGGACCCAGACGCCGTTCTGCACCACGGCATCGACCGCGCAGCCAACCGAGCAGTGCCCGCAGACCGTTCGCTTGACCTGAACCGGGCTGCTGCTGGTGGATGCCGCAGGTGCAGCCGCATCGGCCTTGCGGACCAGCGTCAGCTGACTTGCCGCCATGCCGGCGCCGACGCCCAACCCGGAGCGACGAAGGAACTTTCGTCGGTCCATGGTCGGGATGGCGCGCGATACGCCGCGCGCCAGCGCGTCGACGAGAGGCCGGGACGAGCCCGTCGCGCCTTCCGCCGATTTCCTTGTGATCAACATCTTGTCTCCTGGGTGGGATTCAGACGAGAGTCGTGCGGTAGTAATGAAGCACGTGGTCGGTCTCGCGGTAGCCACCGGTCTCGACGACGGTGGGCAAGGTCTTGGGCGTATCGGACGGTCCGGGTTTCGGCGCGGGCAGCAGGGTTGCCGCCGCTGTCAACGCTCCGACCGTTCCGACGCCCGCCACCATCGTGCGGCGGGAGAGTTTTTGCTGACGATCGTTCATGGAGCAACTCCAAAGGCGTGCCGCAAGGGATTTGTATCCCTAGGATAGCGCAGCACCCTCGGGAAATGACGCGTTCCCGGCGCTGTTCGACTGGGGAATTCCCTTGCCCCGGCGCGCCCCTTCGTTTGCCGCCCGGTCGAAATGGCTGCGCTAGCATCCGCGCTTTTCGGAAGCGGCTGCCGTGATCATTGGGACTTCGGGTCATATCGACCACGGCAAGACCTCGCTCGTGAAGGCGCTGACCGGGGTCGACGCCGATCGCCTGCAGGAGGAGAAGGCGCGCGGCATCACCATCGACCTCGGTTTTGCCTACAAGCCGTTGCCGAGCGGCGACGTGCTCGGCTTCGTCGACGTGCCCGGGCACGAGAAGCTGCTGCGCAACATGCTTGCCGGCGCCACCGGTATCGACTGCGTGCTGTTGGTGGTTGCGGCCGACGACGGGCCGATGCCGCAGACGCGCGAGCACCTCGCCATTCTCGATCTGCTCGGATTGACACGCGGCGTGGTGGCGCTGACCAAGAGCGACCTGGTCGGGGCCGAAAGGCTCGCCGCAGCCACCGGTGAAGTCGAATCGATGCTGCGCGACAGCGGCTTGGCAGGCACGCCCGTCGTTGCGGTTTCTTCTTCGAGCGGCGCGGGCATTGCGCAGCTCGATGCCTTGCTTGCGGCGATGGCCGCCGACTTGCCGCCGCCGGCTGCAACCGGGCGTTTCCGACTTGCAGTCGATCGCTGCTTCACCCTCGGCGGCATCGGCACGGTGGTCACGGGCACGGCAGTTTCAGGCCGCGTCGCGGCGGGCGACCGGCTCGTCGTTTCGCCGCGCGGCTTGCCGGCGCGCGTGCGCGGCGTGCATGCCCAGGGTCGCGAGACGGCGTCGGGCCAGGTCGGCCAGCGCCTGTCGCTCAATCTCGGCAGCGCCCTGGCAAAGGCCGACATCGAGCGCGGCGACTGGCTGCTCGACGACGCGGTGCATGCGCCGAGCGAGCGCATCGACGTCCGTCTGAGGCTGCTGGCGGGCGAGAGCCGTGCGCTGGCGCACTGGACGCCCGTCCGCCTCCACCTGGGCGCGTGCGAGGTCGGTGCGCGCGTCGTGCTGCTCGAGGGCAATGCCCTGGCCCCGGGATCGAGTGCCCTCGTTCAGCTCGACCTCGAACGCCCGATCGGCGCCTTGCATGGCGATCGCTTCGTTGTCCGCGATCAGTCGGCGCAGCGCACCCTCGGCGGCGGCGCGGTGATCGACGCCTTCGCGCCGGCCACGCGCCGACGCAGGCCCGAACGGCTTGCCGTCCTCGCCGCGCTTGAGGCCACCACGCCGATGGCAGCGCTGACTGCCTTGCTGAAGCTCGAGCAGGTCGGCGGCGTGGACCTCGGCTGGTTTGCCAGGCTCTGGAATCTGAGCGACGACGAGCAGGCCGCCGTCGAGCGCGAGGTCGCGCACCAGGCGGTGATCGACGGCCGCTTGCGGCTGGCCTTCGCGCCAGGTCAGATCGGGCGCTTCGGCGGCGGCGTGGCCGAGGTGCTTTCGCAGCATCATCGACGCGCACCCGACAGCCCCGGACTGACGCTCGAGCAGCTGCGCCGCGCGGTACCCGTCAAGCCGCAGGCGGCGGTGTTCGCGTTGCTGATCGCGGAGCTGGTCGCAGCCGGTACGCTGCGCCGGGCCGGCCCCTACCTGCGCCTGGCCCGGCACGAAGCGACGCTGTTGGCCGGCGAGCAGAAGCTTTGGGAGAAGATTCGCCCCTGGCTCGACGAGGCCGGGCTGCGGCCGCAGAAGCTGGGCGATCTCGTCGCCCGTGATCGTTCGCTGCACCTTCAGCAAGTGCTGCAGCTGATGCTCAAGCTGGCGCGCATGGGCAAGGTCTACGCGGTCAGCAACGACTATTTCGTGCTGCCACAACACATGGTCGAACTGGCGCTGCAGTCGCAGGCGCTTGCCGAGGCCGATCCGCAGCGTCGGCTGAACGTCAAGACCCTGCGTGAGACGACCGGTATCAGCCGGCATCTTTCGGTGCCGTTGGTAGAATTTTTCGACCGCATCGGCTTCACCAAGCGCGACGAGGTCGGCCGGCACATTCGGCGTGACGCCCGCGACCTGTTCGACGGGCAACAGCAGGAAGTGCCGCAATGAGCAAACCAGTTGGAGGAGGACCGTTCCCCGGTGGGGCGTCCGGTCTGCAAAACCGGGTGGGGCCGCCCTGCGGTCCCAGGTGGGTTCGACTCCCACGCTCTTCCGCCAATGTGTTTGCAAGCGCCAGGGCGCGCCGGCTGGACCAGGCGCTCTGCGCTGCCCTGGCCGCGACAGCCGTTTGGCTGCCGGTCACCGTGCACGCCGACACGCCCGCACTCAAGGCGGTGACCGTCGCCACGGGTCTGGCCTATCCGTGGAGCCTCGCCTTCCTGCCCGATGGCCGCATGCTCGTCACCGAGCGGCCAGGCCGCATGCGTATCGTCACGCCGCAGGGCGTCGTCGGCCCGGCGCTCGCCGGCCTGCCGCCGATCGAGGCGCGTGCACAGGGCGGCCTGCTCGACGTCGTCCTCGATCCGCAGTTTGCGACCAATCGGTGGGTCTACTGGAGCTATGTCGAGCCGGGGCCTCAGGGCGGCAACGGCACGGCGGTGGCACGCGGCCGCCTCGGCGACGAACGCATCGACGAAGTGCAGGTGCTGTTCCGCCAGCTACCCAAGGTCGCCGGGGTGGCGCATTTCGGCTCTCGGCTGGCGTTCGGCCGCGACGGCCGCCTGTTCATCACGCTCGGTGACCGCTTTACCCGGCGCCATGCTGCGCAGCAACTCGACAACCACCTCGGCAAGGTGGTGCGGATCGAGGCGGACGGACGAATACCCGCCGACAACCCTTTCCTGAAGACACGGGGGGCGCTGCCGGAGGTCTGGAGCCTGGGCCACCGCAATGTGCAGGGTGCGGCGCTGCATCCGCAAAGTGGCGAACTCTGGACGCACGAGCACGGCCCCGAAGGCGGCGACGAGTTGAACATCACGCGCGCGGGTCGCAACTACGGCTGGCCCGTGACCAGCTTCGGTGTCGAATACGGCAGCGGCACGCGCATCGGCGAAGGGCCGACCAAGAGCGGCATCGAGCCGCCGCTGACGCATTGGGTGCCGTCGATCGCGGTCAGCGGCATGGCCTTCCTGACGAGCGAGCGCTATGCGGGCTGGAAGGGCAGCCTGTTCGTCGGCTCGCTGCGCGCCCAGTCACTGGTGCGCCTCGAACTCGACGGCGAACGCGTGCTGAAGGAAGAGCGCCACCTCGTCGGCCAGCTCGGGCGCATCCGCGATGTGCGGCAGGGCCCCGACGGCTGGCTGTACCTGCTCACCGATCACAGCGACGGCAAGATCGTCCGGATCGAGCGCTAGCGAGCGCGCTGGCTGCCGGTGGCCGTCGAACCTCTCCGTGCTCGCAGACGACTCGATTGCCTGCAGCGCGGCCGAACAGCGCTGCCTGGAATCCCGCTCGACACGGCGGCCGCGTTCGACCAAAAGCCTTCCAACGTGCCCGCCGCCGGGCCCGGAAGCTACTCGATCATGTCGAAAGCCTGCGTCTCGACCTCGGCAAAGGCGCGGGTGAAGCCCGCGAGGGCGGCATAGAGTTTCGCCCGCGGATGGCGCTCGACGGTGTCGCAAAGGTCGACCAGCCAGGGCTGCAGGTGGGCGCGGAAGATGCGACGCTGGCTTTCCAGGTTGCACACGGCCACATCGTCGCCGGCAATCAGGTAGCGCATCAGCTCGAACAGGTAGGCGACATGGTCCTCGGTTTCGCAGCTCGTCGTGTCGCGGGTCAGGCCGAGCGCGGCAAGGTCGCTGCGCAACTCGACCAGCGGCTTCTCGTTGAGCGAGCCGGCCATGTAGTGCGAGCCGTAGAGGAACACATCCGGCTTGCCGGTGCCGAGGAAGAGCGCCGCGAACTCGTCGTCCGCTGCCTCGACGCTGCTGCCGCGCATGGCGGCAACCAGCGCCTGCCACGGCGGCTCGAGAAAGGAACCCGACTGCGGCGCCTCGGTCACCGCAACCGCAAACTGCCGGAACAGCGCCTCGTCGGGCGCGGCATGCCAGCAGCGCGCGAGCAGTCCGTAGAGCTCGGCCCGCTCGAGTTCCTCGCTGCTGTCGGGCTGGGCGAGGACCAGCGTCTCGGCCTTCATAGATCGGTGATCCTCACCTCGTCGGGGCTGGTGTGCAGGTCGATGACGCGGCAGTCACCGCACATCTTCAGCCGTTCGGCCGCCGCCCCCTGGAACATCGAATGGCCGGCCAGGGTGCTGATCATCAGTTCGATCGCCTTCAAGGTGCCGAACGGCTTGCCGCAGCGCACGCAGCCGAAAGGCTCGACTTCGTTCATCACCCGCGCCTGCTTGCGTGCCTTGCCGCCATCGGCCAGCCAGAGCCGCGGCTCGAGGGTGATCGCATCTTCCGGGCAGGTCGACGCACAAAGGCCGCACTGGACGCAGTTCTTCTCGATGAAGCGCAGCTGTGGAAGATCGGGGTTGTCGGCCAGCGCGGCCTCCGGGCAGGCGCCCACGCACGCCAGGCACAGGGTGCAGGCATCGGTATCGACGCGGATCGTGCCGAAGGGGCTGGCCGGCGGCAAGGCAATCTCGTCGACGCGGTGCGGCGCATGTGCGGCCAGGTGGTCGAGCGCCAGGTCGAGCGTCGCGCGCTTTTCGGACTGGACGCCGAAACTGCCCGCGACCGCGACGCCTTGCGCCGGCGCTGCCTGCAGCGCAGCATCGAGCCCGGCGGCGTCGCGCGCCTCGATCAGCCGCAGATGCGTGCCGCTGTAGCCGAGACCCCAGAGGATCGCCTGCGCCACGTCGATCTGCTGCTGCAGTGCGGCGCGGTAGGCGGGAGCCTCCTCCTGCGTGATCAGAACCCAGATCTGGCTTGCGCCGTAGGCGATTGCCGACAGCCACAGGTCGATGCCGACCGACGCCGTGTGCCAGAGGTCGACCGGCAGCACCCGCGCCGGAACGCCGCGCAATGCGGCACCGCTCGCGGCCTGCCGGCCGAGTTCGCCGATCAGCCGGGCGCCGGCTTCGCGGCTGTGCAGCAGCAGCGCGGCATCGCGTCCGCCGGCCTTGCGGTAGGTCGCGAGCAGCGTGCGCAGGCGCTGGCCCTGCTCGCCCGGCCGCGGCGTCGCATAGCCGAGGGCGCCGCTCGGGCAGACCGTGGTGCAGGCGCCGCAACCGACACAGAGGTAGGGCTCGACACGGATGCCGCCCGTGGTCGTGCGCTCGCTGGCGATCGCCTCGGCCGAGCAGACGTCGATGCACGCCGTGCAGCCGACCTGCTCGTTGCGGCTGTGCGCGCAGAGCTTGGGCTTGTAGTCGAAGAACTTCGGCTTCTCGAACTCGCCCGTCAGTTCGCGCAGCTCGAGCACCGCGCGCATCAGCGCGGCATCGTCGGCTGCATGGAAGTAGCCCTGCGGCGGCTGGTGCTGCCTCAGGAACGCACCGCCATCGGCGCCGGCCCCGAGGTCGAGCACCAGGTCGTAGGCTTCGCTCGCGCTTTCGGGTTCGCGGGTGAAGTCGATCGCACCGGCCGCCTCGCAGGCACGAACGCAAGCGCGGTGGCCGGTGCACTTGGCCAGGTCGATCTGGTAGCTGAAGTCGATGGCGCCCTCGGGGCAGACCTCGATGCATGCATTGCAGCGGGTGCACAGATCGGGGTCGATCGGATTGCCGCGCTGCCAGCTCACCTGGAAGGCGCCGAGCCAGCCGCCGATCGATTGCAGCGCGCCGGTGTGAACCACGTGCCTGCGATCCTGCGGCAAGGTGCCACCGGGGCGCGGCAGCAGCAGGCTGACCTCGAGCTTGTCCGCCAGCATGGTCGCCGCGCGCTGCGCCGCGTCGGCCGAACCGATCACCAGCAGCCGGCCCGCCGAACGGTAGCTGACGGTGGCAACCGGCTCGGGCTCGTCGCGTTGCGCGGCCGCGATCAACGCGGCGATCTTCGGCATGGCCCGCTCGCCATCCTTCGACCAACCACCCGTCTCGCGGATGTTGACGAAGCGGATCGGCCGTTCGGCAAGACCGGGTGCGCCGACGGTTGCCTCGTTCAGATCGAGGAACAGCCGGCTCTCCTGGGTGCAGGCCACCAGAAGTTCGTCGCCGGACTTGGCAGCGCGCTGGAAGGCGCCCGCCTCGCGCCTGCACAAGGTGGTGTGGACCGTCTCGAGACCGTCAGACTTGCCGGGACCGAGCGCCTTGATCAACGCCGGCGCATCCAGCGGCATCGTCTGGTTGCAGTTGCAGATAAGCGTTGTCGTCATGCGGCGGATTATCGGCGGACCCTTCGCATGGCGCCGCTGCGACAAACCCGCAGGGCGGCGGGTGCCGGGGAACGTCGTCGGCGTCGGGCGCCCGGGTCGGCTCGCTCGGTGGAGCCGCCGCCGCGAGCGGCTCGTGGGTCGAGGCCTCGGCGGTTTCTGCCACGGCGTTTGCCTCTTCACAAGTGGCGCTGGCGCCGGCTGCCGCGGTATCCGGCGCCTGCGCCTCGGCCTCGGCATTTTCTTCGTCGTCGAACAGACCGAGCACCTTGGACTGGACCATCTGCCGCAGCATTTCGGGCGGAATCGGGTCGGGCTTGCCGTAGTCGTCGATGTAGATGTCGAGCCCGTCCATGATGTTGAAGTGCGGATCGGTAAACAGCTTCTTCATCGCCGCATTGCGCACGTTCGAATCGACCCCCGGCGCAACGAAGCGCGAGTAGTCCGAGGCGTGGCCCAGTTCAGCGACATCCTCGAGCGTCGGCAGCGCAGGCCCCGGTGGAGCGACCTCCCTGTCGACCGGTGCCGCCGCCGGGGTGCGCGGCGCCGCCGCCGGCACCTGCGGCAACGCAACGTCGAGCGGCTTCGGCGGCTCGGCAGGCACCGGCTCGGTGCGTGCCTGCGCCTTGCGCCGCGACCAGCGCGAGAAGAACGACGCTGGATCGTCGCTCATCGAGCGTTCATCGCCTGCCCCGCTCTTCCGGTCGCAGGAACGACTGCGGCCCCTGCTTGCGCATCGCCTCGGGCTTGAAGTTGTCGTCGGTGAAAGCCTGCAGCCATTCGGTGAAGTCGGCCGACAGCGGCACGTTGTCGACCCGTTCACTGGCGCTCATCCAGCGGTCGGCCTCGATGTAGGACAGGCTGACGATCTCGGGTCGCGCTCGCGAGGGGTCGTCCTCGTCGATGCGCCACATCACGAACCAGACCGGATGGCCCGAGGTGAGGTTGAGGTAGTAGCCCTTGCCCTCGTCGGCATACAGCTCGAGCGAGAAGTTCGGATGCAGCGTGCGCTGCGTCGTGCCGTCGTCGCGCAGCACGCGCGACTCGGTGCCGAAGGCATCCTCGTGCGGGATGACGTCGACCAGCCTGAAATGCCAGTCCTCCCAGCGATTGGGCTGGGCACGGCGCTCCATGACCACCGCGACGCGGACGCCGGGGCGGGGCTGGCGCGGCGACGCGGCGACTTCGCTCACGGTGACGGTCAGGTGTCCTTAGAAATCGAGATGCTGGGGAATTTCGACGAGAAGTCCTTGGCCCGCTGGGCGATCTTCACCGCCACCTGGCGGGCGACGCTCTTGTAGAGGCCGGCAATCTCGCCCTCCGGGTCGGTGACCACCGTCGGGCAGCCGCTGTCGGCCTGCACGCGGATCGACAGGTTCAGCGGCAGCGCGCCCAGGTAGTCGATCCGGTACTCCTCGGCCATGCGCTTGCCGCCTTCTTCGCCGAAGATGTGCTCGACATGGCCGCACTGCTCGCAGACGTGCACGGCCATGTTCTCGACCACGCCGAGGATCGGCACGCCGACCTTCTCGAACATCTTGATGCCGCGCTTGGCGTCGAGCAGCGCGATGTCCTGCGGCGTGGTGACGATCACCGCGCCGGTCAGCGGCACCCGCTGCGACAGCGTCAGCTGGATGTCGCCGGTGCCCGGCGGCATGTCGACGATCAGGTAGTCGAGCTCGGCCCAGTTGGTCTGCCGCAGCAGCTGCTCGAGCGCCTGCGTGGCCATCGGGCCGCGCCAGACCATCGGGTTGTCGGCATCGACCAGGAAGCCGATCGACATCACCTGGACGCCGTAATTGGCCATCGGCTCCATGGTCTTGCCGTCTTCGCTTTCCGGCCGGCCGGAAATGCCCATCATCATCGGCTGGCTCGGTCCGTAGATGTCGGCATCGAGGATGCCGACCGTCGCGCCTTCGGCAGCCAGCGCCAGGGCGAGGTTGACGGCGGTCGTGCTCTTGCCGACGCCGCCCTTGCCCGACGCCACCGCAACGATGTTCTTGACCTTCGGCAGCAGCTGCACGCCGCGCTGCACCGCATGCGCGGTGATCTTCGTCGCCAGGTTGGTGCTGACGTTCTGCACCCCCTCGACCCGGCGCGCGGCCGCGATCAGGGCCTTGCGCAGCGTGGCCAGCTGGCTCTTCGCCGGATAGCCCAGTTCGACGTCGAAGGCGACATCGCCGCCGTCGATACGCAGATTCTTCAGCTGCCGGGTGGAGACGAAGTCCTTCCCGGTGTTCGGATCGACCACCGTCCTCAGCGCGTCGAGCAAAACGGATTCGGTGACGGCCATGGGTTCGAGAGAAAGGAGCACGAGCAGGTCGGCGGGCGGGCAGTCTAGCAGCGCCATCCACACGCCGTGCGCCGCCTAAAATTGCCGTTTGCCCGAGACCGCCATGGCCCGCACGCTGTTCGTGACCACCGCCCTGCCGTATGCCAACGGCGCGTTCCACATCGGGCACATCATGGAGTACATCCAGGCCGACATCTGGGTGCGCTTTCAGCGGATGCAGGGCCACACGGTGCATTTCGTCTCGGCCGACGACGCGCACGGTGCGCCGATCATGATCGCGGCCGAGAAGGCCGGCAAGACGCCGCAGGACTTCGTCGCCGAGATCGCCGCCGGCCGCAGGCCGTATCTGGACGGCTTCCATATCGGCTTCGACAACTGGCATTCGACCGACGGGCCGGAGAACCACCAGCTCGCCAAGGACATCTACCTGGCGCTGCGGCGCAACGAGCTGATCGCCACCCGCACGATCGAGCAGTTCTTCGACCCGGTGAAGTCGATGTTCCTGCCCGACCGCTACATCAAGGGCGAATGCCCGCGCTGCGCCGCCAAGGACCAGTACGGCGACAGCTGCGAGGTCTGCGGTGCGGTCTATGCGCCGACCGAGCTGAAGAACCCGTATTCGACGCTGAGCGGCGCCGCCCCCGTGCTGCGCCACAGCGAGCACTACTTCTTCAGACTGAGCGATCCGCGCTGCGTCGAATTTCTCCAGCAGTGGACGGGCGACGGCAAGCTGCAGAGCGAGGTCGCCAACAAGGTGCGCGAGTGGTTCGGCAGCAACGACCCCGACGCGGAGCCGGCCGGCGGCCTCAGCGACTGGGACATCAGCCGCGACGCGCCCTACTTCGGCATCGAGATTCCCGACGCGCCCGGCAAGTACTTCTATGTCTGGCTCGACGCGCCGGTCGGCTACCTGGCGTCGCTGAAGAACTACTGTGACCGCGTCGGCATCGATTTCGACGCCCTGCTCGACCCCGACGGCCCGACCGAGCAGTACCACTTCATCGGCAAGGACATCACCTACTTCCACACGCTGTTCTGGCCGGCGATGCTGAAGTTCTCGGGGCGCAAGCTGCCGACCAACATCTTCGCGCACGGCTTCATCACCGTCAGCGGCGAGAAGATGAGCAAGAGCCGTGGCACCGGCATTTCGCCGCTGCGCTATCTCGAACTCGGCATGGACGCCGAATGGCTGCGCTACTACATCGCCGCCAAGCTGAACGCCAGGGTCGAGGACGTCGACTTCAACCCCGACGATTTCGTCGCCCGCGTCAACAGCGACCTGGTGGGCAAGTTCGTCAACATCGCCAGCCGCGCGGCCGGCTTCATCAGCAAGCGCTTCGACGGTCGGCTCTGCAACGAGATCGGCGCTGAAGGCCGGACGCTGCTCGATGCCGTTCGCGCCGGCCGCGCAGCGGTCGAGCCGCTGTACGAGCAGCGCGAATTCGGCAAGGCCCTGCGCGAGACGATGCAGCTCGCCGACCAGGTCAACGCCTATGTCGACCGCAACAAGCCGTGGGAACTGGTGCGCCACGCCGACCAGCGTGCATTGCTGCACGAGGTCTGCAGCGTCTGCATCGAGGCCTTCCGCCTGCTGACGATCTACCTGAAGCCGGTGCTGCCGGCGCTCGCGGCGCAAGTCGAAGCCTTCCTGCGCGTGCCGCCGCTCACCTTCGCCGATGCCGACCGGCCGCTGGGTGCGGCCGCCATCGGCGACTACCGCCACCTGATGCAGCGCGTCGATCCAAAGCAGCTCGCCGCGCTGCTCGAGTCGCCGCCGATCGAGCTCCCGCCGCCGGGCGGCGAGCCGATCGCCGCCACCATCGGCATCGACGACTTTGCCAAGATCGACCTGCGCATCGCCAAGATCGTCGACTGCCAGGCGGTCGAGGGCTCCGACAAGCTGCTGCGGCTGACGCTCGACGTCGGCGAGGCACTGCCGCGCAACGTCTTCAGCGGCATCAAGAGCGCCTACCAGCCGGCCGACTTGCTGGGCAAGTACACGGTCATGGTGGCCAACCTCGCGCCGCGGAAAATGAAATTCGGTGTCAGCGAAGGCATGGTGCTCGCCGCCTCGCATGCCGACGACAAGGCACACGGCGGCCTCTATGTCCTGGAACCCTGGCCCGGCGCCACGCCAGGGATGCGGGTGCGCTGAGCGTCCTTGCGTGGATGACTCGCCGCTGCGAGGACGCTCGGACAGCCAGCTGCAGCCGACGTCGATCGGGCGAGGCTTCTAGGAGCCTGTCGGGCTTTGGGTCGGGCTCGCGCCGGGGCGAGTCGCAGTGCCAGACGAGGCGCCGGCGAAGCCGTGTGGCGGGCCCACACTGCGAGCCGGCAACGACGGATGGCGCTGCGAATCGCCCCGGCCCTTCGGGTTGGGCCGGAAAAGGGGCTGATCCGTCGTTGCAAATGCTCGCCGGGTGTCCAACCCGGCTGCGCTTTGCGCCTCAGCTGAGCCCCTTTTCCGGCCCAACGCCGGCCCGACCCAAAGCCCGACAGGCTCCTAGCCGCCGGTGTAGAGCTCGCGCGGGTCGATGGTGATCGCCGAGCGCAGCACGATGCCGTCGAAGTCGAAAACGACCGAAAAGACCTTCTTGTCGGCGTTGCTCCCGAAGCGCCAGTCCCAGGCCTCTTCCCGCGCAGGCTGATAGCGCTGCGTCGTTGCCGGCCGCCCGAGCAGGCGACGCACTTCGTCCTGGCGCATCCCCGGCGTGACCCGGGCAAAGTTCGCCTCGGTCAAGACCTGTCGCAATGCGCTCATCCTGCCGTTGCTCCCGATGGTGATCATGAGGTTGCTGCGCCCTTCTGGCTGGCGGGGGTATTCGAGCGTGTGGCCGCCGTCGGCCTCCGCGTAGGTCGCCAGCGGTTCGCCGAACTGCCTGCGGACGTCGTCTTCGGTGGCCACGCCCTCCTCCAGACGGTCGATGCGCGGGCCGTCGCAACCGGCGATCAGCAAGCAGACCAATGCCGCTGCAAGGTTCGCACCGATGCGGCGCAAGCCGACGCGGGGCCCTGCGCCGGGCGAGGCGGCCCTGCCCCTGGACTTCAACCGCTCCGTGCCTGGCTGCCGCATCGACATCCCCCGTTAAAATCCGGCTTCGACTCTAGCGCGTGCCCACCGGCCGTCGCCTTGCCCATGCCGCTCTTCTGGAAGCATTACAAGTCCGATTTCCACCAGTTCCTGGACCAGTTCAAGGCTGAGCATCCGTCGACCGAGGAAGAGCAACGCGCCGGGCGGGCGATCCTGTGGGACAAGCCGGTCGACCGTGAGGCGCAGCAGCGCCACCGTGAATCGCGCATCCCGCAGCAGGCCTACGTCTACCAGAACAAGCCGAAGTAGGCCCCGCGCCCGGGCGCCGGCACGCCGCTACCGTGAGCCCCGCCGCAGCACGGTTCAGAGCGGCCGGACCCGAGATACCTTCCTCTGACGAGGGGGTATCAACAGCGCTTGCCGGTGGCGATGGCGGCAACGGTGCAATCGCCCGGCTGTACGGCGAGCCGTATGGCGCGCTGCCGCACGACCTCTACATCCCGCCGGATGCGCTGGAGATTTTTCTCGAAGCGTTCGAGGGCCCGCTCGACCTGCTGCTCTACCTCATCCGGCGGCAGAACTTCGACATCCTCGACATTCCCCTCGCCGACCTGACGCGCCAGTACCTGGTCTACGTCGAGCGGCTGCGCGACAGCCACCTCGAACTGGCGAGCGATTACCTGCTGATGGCCGCGACGCTGATCGAGATCAAGTCGCGAATGCTGCTGCCGCCGCGGCGTTCGGCCGAGAGCGAGGAGCCGGTCGACCCGCGCGCCGAGCTGGTTCGACGGCTGGTCGAGTACGAGCGCATCAAGCTGGCGGCAGCGCAGCTCGATGTGCTGCCGCTGCTGGGCCGCGATTTCCATGCGGTGCAGGTGCACCACGAGCGCGGCCCGCGCGGCCTGCCCGAGGTCCGCCCCGACGACCTGCGCGACGCCTGGGCCGACCTGCTGCGTCGCGCCCGGTTGAACCGGCATCACCACATCAGCCGCGAGCAACTCAGCGTGCGCGAGCACATGAGCCTGCTGCTGCGCCGGTTGCAGGGCCGGCGCTTCGTCGAGTTCCACGAGCTGTTCGAACCCGGCCGCGGCGTGCCGCTGCTGGTGGTGACCTTCATCGCCATGCTCGAACTGGCGCGCGAGCGGCTGCTCGAACTGACGCAGGCCGAGGCGTTCGCGCCGATCTACGTGCGGCTGACCTACCAGCCGAGCTGACGCTCAGCCCGGGCGCAGCCCGAGCTTGAAGCCGATCATCGCGCGCAGCTTGTGCGGCACGACCGGCTTGAACAGCAGGTGGAAGTCGTGCTCATCGGCCTCGCGTTCGTGGCCGCTCAGCGTGCTGCCGGTGACGATGATCGCGGGAATCGCCGCGCCGAGCCGGCGCCGCAGGCCGTCGATCAGCTCGATGCCGGTCCGACCGGCCTCCAGCTGGTAGTCGACGATCAGCAGGTCGGGCACCACCGCGTCCGGCGACCCGGCCCAGTCGAGCGCCTCGGCAACGCTGGCGAAAGACAGCAGCTCGGCACCCCAGGCGGTGAGCAGCGCGCGCAATCCACCGCGCACCGCGGCATCGTCGTCGGCGACCAGGATGCGGCGGCCGGCGAGTGTCGGTGCCGGCATGTTTGCCGCATGCCGTGGTGCCGGCTCCGTCTCGGCGCCGTGCGCCGCGGGGAGCAGCAGCGTGAAGACACTGCCCCGGCCAGGCTGCGAGCGCAGCGTCAGCGGCGCATCGATCAGCCGCGCCAGCCGCTGCACGATCGCCAGTCCCAGGCCGAGCCCCTTGCGCTGCTCCGGCGGCGGGGCGGGGCCCGCAACCTGGTAGAACTCCTCGAAGACCCGCGCCTGGTCCTCGGGCGTGATGCCGCGACCACTGTCCCAGACGCGCACCTCGACGCGATCGCCGCGCCGGCGGGCGCTGACCAGCACCGTGCCGTCGTCGGTGTAGCGGATCGCATTCGCCACCAGATTGCGCAGGATGCGCTCGAGCAGCAGTGGATCGGTCTGCACCGCGTGGCGGCCGCCGCGCAGGCGCAGCGACAGCCCTTTTTCGAAGGCGGGCGGATCGAATGTCAGCCGCAGCCGCTGGAACAGCGCCTCGAGCGTCAGGCGTTGCAGCCGCACCTCGACACCGCCGCCGTCGATGCGCGTGATGTCGAGCAACTCGCTGAACAGGCTGTCGAGCGCATCCACCGACTCGTTGATGCTGTTGACGAGGTCGGCCACGGCAGGGTCGTGGCTGCGCTGGCGCAGCGCCTCGGCGAACAGGCCCATCGCATGCAGCGGCTGGCGCAGATCGTGGCTGGCCGCGGCCAGGAACCGCGTCTTGGCGCGGTTGGCGACTTCGGCCTCGAGCCGGGCCGCCTGCGCGGCCTGCGTTTCCTGCCGCACCTGGGCCACCAGCCCGTCGGCCTTCATCTTCAGGTCGATGATCCGCTGCAGCGCCTGGCGGTAGTTGCGTGTCAGCAGCGTGGTGATGCCGAAGATCAGCAGCAGGATGCCGGCGAGCTGCAGGTTGTAACCGTCGCCGAGGCTGACGATCCGCCCCACCATCGGCACGAAGCACAGCCCGGCGTAGGCCAGGAAGATGCGCGGTTGGGTCGCCAGCACCGGCACCGCAGCGACGCAGAAGGTGTAGACGATCAGGATCAGCCCGGTCTGCTGGATGGCGCTGCCGCGGCCATAGAAGAGCCACACCGAGAGCCCCCAGAGCCCCGCCGCCAGCAACGCGCCGATGTTCCAGCCAGTCTGCCAGCGCTGCCAATCGGCGGTGCTGGCGATGCGCGCGCGGCGAAAGCGGACCACCAGCGCAATGCGCCCGCACCACATCACCAGGAAGGCGGCGAGCCAGCCGAGCAACAGCTGGCGCGGCGCAAACGGCGCAAACAAAAAGGCGACCACTGCCGCGCCGGCGAAGTGGCCGATGAGTGCCGGCGGTGTGTAGTCGAAGGTGCTCTGCACCTGGTCTGGCAGCGACGCCGGTGGCGTCGGCGCGCCGCGCCAGAGCATCGGCGCCAGCTGAAGTGCGCTGCGCAGGGACTTCCGCATGGTCGACGGCAGCGTGCGGGACGGGCAGCCCGGCGTTGCCCCTCAGTGCGGCGCTGCCGCCGAAGAAGCGGCGCTGGCGCCCCCCGGACTGCCCAGCTGCCCATAGGCGAGCACCGCCTGGGTGCGGCTGCTGACGTCGAGTGCCCGCAACAGCGAGGCGACATGGTCCTTGACGGTCTCGACCGACAGGCCGAGCGCGCGGGCGATCAGCTTGTTCGACTTGCCTTCCATCAGCAGCGCCATGACCTCGCGCTGCCGCGGCGTCAGCGAGCGCAGCGCCGACGCGTCGCCGGCCGCCGCAGCGGGCGACGCGACGGGTTCAGCGGTTGCCGGTCCGACGCTGCGCAGCGTCTGTGGCGGCATGTAGATTTCGCCGGCGAGCACGCGCTGCAGCGCGTCGGCCAGCAGCGTCGTGCTGGCGCGCTTCGGCACGAAGCCCATGGCACCGAGGTCGAGCGCGCGCATCACGTCGCCGTGGCGATCCGACGCCGAAAGCACGACCACCGGCAGCGCCGGATACGCGGCCCGGAACTCGCTCAGCAGTTCGAATCCGTCGCTGTCGCCGAGGTGCAGGTCGAGCAGCACCAGATCGATCGCCGGGTCGGCTGCGAGCTGCTCGCGTGCAGCCTGGGCGCTTGCCGCGCTGCGCATCACCAGGTCGTCGACCAGGCCGCCGAGCACCGTCTGCAACGCGCTGAGGATCAGCGGATGGTCGTCGACAAGCAGTACCTTCATCGCAGTCTCCGCAGCAGCGTGCAGCCATGCTACGGCGCCGTCCTGTGGCGGCGGAACCCCCCAAGCTGAAGCCCGGCGCTGCGCTCAGTAGAGCCGTCGCGACACCGCCTCGGCAACGCAGACCGGCCGCTCGACGCCCTCGCGCCGCATCGTCACCTGCAGCGTCAGCTGGGCGCCGCCGTCGATCGGCTCCCAGGCCAGCAACCTGAAGTCGCCGCGCAGCCGGCTGCCAACCGGCACGGGGGAGACGAAGCGCACCCGGTTCAGGCCGTAATTGACGCTCATCCGCACGTCGGCGATCTCGAAGGCGCTGGCGCTCATCAGCGGCAGCAGGCTCAGCGTCAGGTAGCCGTGCGCAATGGTCGTGCCGAACGGCCCGGCGGCCGCGCGCTGCGGGTCGACATGGATCCACTGCCAGTCGCCGGTGGCCTCGGCAAAGCGGTCGATTCGCAGCTGGTCGACGTCGATCCAGTCGCTGCTCGCCAGCTCGTCGCCGACGCGCTGGCGAAGTTCGTCCAGGTGCTCGAAGCGGACCATGGCCCCTGCCTCAGGCGCCGAGCCAGTCGACGATCGGCGCCCACTGTGCCAGGTCGCGCTTGACGCGGGTGGCGGGCACGTCCCACAGCGTCAGCCCGTGCGCGGCGAGCTGGATGTAGTTCTGCGTATCGCGCAGCGCGCCGAGCACCGGCACCTGCACGGTATCAAGGTAGGCGCGCAGCTGGTCGTGGGCATTGGTGCCTTCGCGGCTGCGCATCTGCACCACCGCGATGTCGAGCCTCGCGCTGCGCCGGTGCGCGAGCAGGCGCTCGATGAAATCGTGCGTCGCATGAATATCGAAGACGCTCGGCTGCAGCGGCATCAGCACCTTGTCGGCGTGGCGCAGCACGTTGTCGAGCGGCTTGCCCTGCAGCGCCGCCGGCGTGTCGATGACGACGTGGTCATAGCCGCGCGGCGGGCGCACCGGCTCGTCGCTGGTCGCCTCCCAGGGGTCGATCGGCGGCAGGTGCACCGGCCTCAGCCCGAGCCACAGCCGCGCCGACTGCTGCCGGTCCATGTCGCCGAGCAGCACCTTGGCGCCCTGCGATGCCAGGCAGCCCGCCACGTTGATCGAGAGTGTGCTTTTGCCGACGCCGCCCTTGGGATTGGCCACCACAATTACCGCCATGCCGTCCTCCTGCCCTACCCGCCGCCGGCGCATTGCCGGGCCTGCACCGATGTTAGCGGCCGCCGCACCCGTGCCGGGGCGCCGCCGGCGCGTTCCGGTCGGCCCGCCGCCCTGCCCGACATGCCGTCCGACGTCCTGGTGATCGTCGCCCACCCGGCGATGGAACAGTCGCGGGCCAACGAGGCGCTGGCGCGGGCCGCGACCGTCGGCGACGTGGCCGAGGTGCGCGACCTCTATGCGCTCTATCCCGACTACCTGATCGATGTCGAGGCCGAGCAGAAGCGCCTCGCCGCGGCGAAGCTGGTGGTCTGGCAGCACCCGTTCCAGTGGTACGGCATGCCGGCGCTGATGAAGCTGTGGGTCGACAGCGTGCTGACCTTCGGCTGGGCCTACGGCCCCGGCGGCGATGCGCTGCTCGGCAAGGATTTGTGGCTGGTCGCGACGACCGGCGGCCCGCTCGAGACGTACCGGCCGGACGGCTACAACCGCTATTTCATCGATGCCTTCTTGCCGCCCTATGAGCAGACCGCCGTGCTTTGCGGCATGCGCTTCCTGCCGCCGCTGGTGCTGTACGGTGCCCACCAGCTGAGCGCCGGCGAACTCGCCGCCGAAGCCGGGTCGTACGCAGAGCGGCTGGGCTCGTACCCGGGCTGGCCCGAGCTCGACGACCTGCCGGCGTGCCCGACCTGCGAAGTGCCGCCCACAGCGCGGCCGGCTGCAGGCGGCGGAGCGGGTTGATGGAAGGCGGCTGGCTCGGCGGCACGCTGGTCTACCTCGCCGCGGCGGTGATCGCGGTGCCGCTGGCGCGGCTGCTCGGCCTGGGCTCGATCATCGGCTACCTTGCCGCCGGCGTGGCGATCGGCCCCTGGGGGCTCGCGCTGGTCACGGACCCGCAGGAGATCCTGCACTTCGCCGAGCTGGGCGTCGTGCTGATGCTGTTCCTGGTCGGTCTCGAACTCGAGCCGAAGCGCCTCTGGGCGCTGCGCAAGCCGATCTTCGGCTGGGGCAGCGCCCAGCTGTTCGGCTCCGCCGCCCTGCTGGCGCTGCTCGCAGTGGCCTGTGGCGTCGGTGCCCCGTTGGCGGTGGCCGGGGCACTCGGGTTGGCGATGTCGTCGACAGCGATCGGCTTGTCGACGCTCGCCGAGCGCAACCTGATGACGACGCCGTCCGGGCAGAGCGTGCTCAGCGTGGCCTTGATGCAGGACGTGGCGGCGATTCCGATCCTGGCGCTGCTGCCGCTGCTCGCGGTGCGCGGCCCGGCGGCGGCCGACGCCGGTGGCTGGCTCGACATTGCCCGTGCACTCGGCGTCGTTGCCGCGGTCGTGCTCGGCGGACGGCTGCTGCTGCGGCCGGCACTGCGCTGGATCGCCGGCAGCCGCACGCCCGAAATCTTCACCGCTGCCGCCCTGCTGCTCGTCGTCTCGACCGCCGCCCTGATGCAGGCCGTCGGCCTGTCGATGGCCCTGGGCGCCTTTCTGGCCGGGGTGCTGCTGGCGGAAAGCGAATACCGCCGCCAGCTCGAGACCGACATCGAGCCCTTCAAGGGCCTGCTGCTCGGCCTGTTCTTCATCGCCGTCGGCATGAGCATCGACTTCGCGGTGGTGCTCGCCCAGCCGCTGCTCGTGGCCGCCGTCCTTGCCGCCTTCCTGGCGATCAAGGCGGCGGTGCTCTGGGGCATGGCACGGCGGATGGCGCTGCCGCCAGGCGAGCGGCCGGTGTTCATCATCACCCTGGCGCAGGGCGGCGAATTCGGCTTCGTCATCTTCCAGACGGCCACCCAGGGCGGCGCGATGACCCCCGAGACAGGCTCGCTGCTGACCGCGGTGGTGGCGCTCTCGATGCTGCTGACGCCGTTGCTGCTGGTGGCTGCGGACCGGTGGTGGATACCGCGCCTGAGCCGCAGCCGGGCCCTGCTGCCGGAAATCGACGAACCGCAGAGCGCGGCCGTGATCATCGCCGGCTTCGGGCGCTACGGCCAGATCGTCGGCCGGCTGCTCTATGCCAACGGCATCACGCCGACGGTGCTCGACCACGACGCCGAGCAGATCGAGGCGATGCGCCGCTTCGGCTGGCGCGTGTTCTACGGCGACGCCAGCCGGCTCGACCTGCTGCGCACCGCCGGCGCGGCCAGCGCCAGGGTGCTGGTGCTGGCCATCGACGACGTGGCGCAGAGCATTGCCGTGGCATCGCTGGTACGCCAGCAGTTTCCGCGGCTGACGGTGGTGGCCAGGGCGCGCAACGTGCGCCACTACTTTGCGCTGCGCGAACTCGGCGTGACGCTGATCGAGCGCGAAACGCTCGATTCGGCGCTGATGAGCGGTCGCAGCGTGCTCGAGGCCATCGGCTGGCAGCCGCATCAGGCGCGCAACCTGGCGCTGCGCTTTCGTCGCCATACGATCGAACAGCTCGAGGCAATCCTGCCGCACTGGAAGGACGAGGCCAGGCTGGTCGCCAGTGCCAAGGAGGCGCGCCAGCAACTCGAAGCGCTGTTTGCCGAGGAGCGCGAGGAAGCCCGCCGCCGCGCCCGGCATGGCCAGTGGCCGGCATCGATCGATTCTTCTGCGGTGGAGGTGCCGGACCAAGTCGCACCGCCCGGCTGAAGTCGATGCCTGCACCCAGGCAAGCGAGACAATTACCGCATGTTCAGTCCATCACAGAACGACGTTCGCCGCTTTTTCTGCGCGGCACTTGCCAAGCAGGCCGAAGGTCGGCCGCTCAGCCCGCTCGAGGCCATCGCCGCCGACTGGATCGGCGAGCACCCGGAATACCGCGCCGAACTGGCCGACGCAGACGCCGCGGTGGCCAAGGTGTACGACGTCGAGACAGGCCGCACCAACCCGTTCCTGCACCTCTCGATGCACCTGTCGATCAGCGAACAGGTATCGATCGACCAGCCACCGGGTATCCGCCAGGCCAGCGAGCTGCTGGCCGCGCGGCTCGGCAGTGCGCACGCCGCGCAGCACGAGCTGATGGAGTGCCTCGGCGAAATGCTCTGGGAGTCGCAGCGCAGCGGCTTGCCGCCCGATGGCGCGCGCTATGTCGATTGCGCCCGGCAGAGAGCGACGCGCTGAGCGCCGCAGGGCGCCTTGGCACACGGCCAGAAGGTGTGAAAGAAACCGCAGCGAGCGGCCCGAGCTTGCTTTGAGGCGCACAGCCGGACATGGCGTCCGGCGAGCACCGGAGATGCGAGATCGGGCCGCGCGCTATGTCGACTTCGCCCGGCGGAGCGCGACGCGCTGAGCGCCACAGGGCGACTTGGCACACGGCCAGAAGGTGTGAAAGAAACCGTAGCGAGCAGCCCGAGCTTGCATTGAGGAGCACAGCCGGACATGGCGTCCGGCGAGCACCGGAGATGCGAGATCGGGACGCGCGCTAGGTCGACTGCGCCCGGCGGAGAGCGACGCGCTGAGCGCCACAGGGCGACTTGGCACACGGCCAGAAGGTGTGAAAGACACCGTAGCGAGCGGCCCGAGCTTGCATTGAGGAGCACAGCCGGACATGGCGTCCGGCGAGCACCGGAGATGCGAGATCGGGACGCGCAGCAGGTTTATTCACACCTTCAGCGAAGCGGCGACTGCGGCACCACCTTCAGGTCGCCTTCCAGCGAGCCGAGGTAGTCGGCCATCAGCTTCAGCTCGGCGGGTGTGTAGAGCTTGGCCATGCCGGCCATGATGGCGTTGTTGCGGCCCACCTGCGGGTTGTTCTCGACGCGGTACGACTTGAGCGCGACGAACAGGTAGTCGGCATGCTGGCCGGCCAGCTTCGGATAGCTCGGATCGACTGGCTTGCTGAAGTTCTCCCCGTGGCACGAGGCGCAGTTGGCCTTCTTGAGCAACTCGGCCACCTGCGTCGACGGTTCATGCGACTTGCCGCCAGCGGCCTGTGCCGGGCCACCCTGGCGTTCGTAAAAGGCCGCCAGCGCGTCGATATCGGCATCGGTCAGCGAGCCTGCCACGGCGCGCATCGTCGGATGCTTGCGGTCGCCCTTGCGATAGGCGGTGAGCGCCGCGGCAATGTACTTGGCGTTCTGGCCCGAAATCATCGGCACCTTGTGCACCTGGGGAAAACTCGCCTGGTAGCCACGGATGTTGTGGCAGCCGATGCACATTGCCGTCTTGCCTCCGAGCGAGTCCGCCGACTCGGCCGCGATCACCGGCGAAACCGCCGATACCGCGAGCGACAGGACGGCAGTTGCGAACAGTTTTTTCATGGGCTCGGGCGGCGCGGGGCAAGGGTGCGGGGAATTATAGGGGGCCCCTTATACTGGCCCGGACCCCTTCACGGAGCCTTTCCACCTATGAAGTTCACCGGCTCCGACCGCTATGTCGCGACCGACGACCTGATGCTCGCGGTCAACGCGGCAGCCACGCTGAAGCGCCCGTTGCTGGTCAAGGGCGAGCCCGGAACCGGCAAGACGATGCTGGCCGAGGAAGTTGCCAGAGCGCTCGAAATGCCGCTGCTGCAGTGGCACATCAAGAGCACGACCAAGGCGCAGCAGGGCCTCTACGAATACGACGCCGTCAGTCGTCTGCGCGACAGCCAGCTCGGCGACGCGCGCGTGCAGGACATCCACAACTACATCGTCCGCGGCGTGCTGTGGCAGGCCTTCACCGCCGACGAGCCGACCGCGCTGCTGATCGACGAGATCGACAAGGCCGACATCGAGTTTCCGAACGACCTGCTGCGCGAGATCGACCGGATGGAGTTCTACGTCTACGAGACGCGCGAGCTGATCAAGGCGCGGCACCGGCCGCTGGTCGTCATCACGTCGAACAACGAGAAGGAGTTGCCCGACGCCTTCTTGCGCCGCTGTTTCTTCCACTACATCCGCTTCCCCGACGCCGAGACGATGCGCTCGATCGTCGAGGTGCACTTCCCCGGGCTCCGGCGCGAACTGCTTGGCGCCGCACTGAAGAGCTTCTACGACGTGCGCGGCCTGCCGGGCCTGAAGAAGAAGCCGAGCACCAGCGAGCTGCTCGACTGGCTGAAGCTGCTGGTCGCCGAGGACATTCCGCTCGAAGCGCTGCAGAGTGCCGACGACAAGGTGGCGATTCCGCCGCTGCTCGGTGCGCTGCTGAAGAACGAGCAGGACGTCTCCCTGTTCGAGAAGCTGGTCTACATGCAGCGGCACAACCGCTGAAGCTCGGGCTTGCGTCCCGCCGTCCGGCCGCAAGCCCCCACGCGGCGACGGCGGCCGGACGCAACCTAGAATCCGCCGCCCCGCAGAGCCGCGTCGCTGGCGGGTGTGCCACATGCCGTTGTCGTCTGCCGCGGATCGGGCTCGACTCGCGACCGGACCCCGCCCATGCTCATCGACTTTTTCTTCACGCTGCGCGCTGCCAAGCTCAAGGTTTCGGTCAACGAATACCTGATGCTGCTGCAGGCGATCAAGTCCGGCGTGATCGACGACGACGGCGGACCGACGGTCGACAAGTTCTACTACCTGGCACGGATTGCGCTTGTCAAGGACGAGGCCAGCTTCGACAAGTTCGACCGCGCCTTCGCGGCTTACTTCAAGGGCGTCGAGCTGCTTGCCGACTTCACCCGCGACATTCCGCTCGACTGGCTGAAGAAGAAGTTCGAGCTCGATCTCAGCCCCGAGGAAAAGGCCGCCATCGAGAAGATGGGCTGGGACGAGCTGATGGAAACGCTGAAGAAGCGCTTCGAGGAGCAGAAGGAACGCCATGAAGGCGGCAGCAAGATGATCGGCACGGGAGGCACCAGCCCGTACGGCGCCTACGGCTACAACCCGCAGGGCATCCGCATCGGCCAGGACAAGGGCCGCAACCGGAGCGCAGTCAAGGTCTGGGACCAGCGCCAGTTCCGCGATTACGACGATGCCCTCGAACTCGGCACGCGCAACATCAAGGTGGCACTGCGGCGGCTGCGCCGCTTTGCGCGCGAAGGTGCTGCCGACGAGCTCGACCTCGACCACACGATCCGCGCCACGGCGGCGAATGCAGGCTGGCTCGACCTGAAGATGATCCCGGAGCGCCACAACCGGGTGAAGGTGCTGCTGCTGATGGATGTCGGCGGCACGATGGACGAACACGTGCACCGTGTCGAGGAGCTGTTCAGCGCCGCCAAGGCCGAGTTCAAGCACCTCGAGTTCTATTACTTCCACAACTGCGTCTACGACCATCTGTGGAAGAACAACCGGCGCCGCTACGCCGAGAAGTTCCCGACCTGGGATGTGATCCGCAAATACAACCGCGACTACAAGCTGATCTTCGTCGGCGACGCGACGATGAGCCCCTACGAAATCCTGCAGCCCGGCGGCAGTGTGGAAACCAACAACGAGGAGCCCGGGGCCGAATGGCTGGCACGACTGACCAATGCGTTTCCCAAATTTGCCTGGATCAATCCCGAGCCGCAGGGACTCTGGGGCTACCGGCAAAGCATCGCGGTGGTGCAGCAGCTGATGGGTCAGCGGATGTTCCCGCTGACGCTGCCGGGCCTCGAGGGCGCGATGCGCCTGCTCGGCAAGTGAGGGCTGTGGCCACCGGCGATACCGGGCCCGTTGGCGCATCGGGATTCGCCCGGCTGCGTCTTTCGGCGGCAGGCCTGTTGCCCATGCTGCTGCTTGCCGGCTGCGCGGCGCTGCCGTTCGGCAAAAGCGGTGACGCCAAGGCGGCCGAGGGTCCGCCCGAGCCGGTGGTCGGACCGCCTGCCTACCGCGTCGAGGTGGCTGCACCGCGCGCGCTGCGCGAGCTGCTGCTCGGTTTCCTCGATATAGCCCGCTTCCAGAAGGCAACCGACGCCGACAGCATCAACAGCGCAGAGCTCGACCGGCTGGTCGCCACCACGCCGGCGCAGGCCCGTGGGCTGATCGAGACCGAAGGCTATTTCAATGCCGAGGTCGAGGCCCGGCGAATCGCCGCCACGGCTCCCGGCGAGCTGCCTGTCGTGCAGGTGCGGGTCGACCCCGGCCCGCGTACGCGGGTCGCCAAGGTCGACATCGCTGTCAGCGGCGAATTGCAGGACCTTGCCAGCGCCGGCGATTCCGTCGCCTTGCGTCAGCGCCAGCAATTCAGGGACGACTGGCCGCTGCCTGTCGGCGAGCCGTTCCGCGACGCCGACTGGGGCAGTGCCAAGAACGGCTCGCTGGCCCGGCTGCGCGCCGACGGCTACGCCGCGGCCACCTGGGAATCGACCCAGGCCACGGTCAATGCGCCGGCAAACGAGGCCAGCCTCGCACTTCGCGCCGACAGCGGCCCGCTGTACCGCCTCGGCGAGGTGCGCGTCGAGGGCCTGCAGATCTACAGCGAGTCGGCCGTGCGCAATCTCGCCACCTTCGGCCCGGGAACGCCGTACCGCGAGAAGCTGCTGCTCGACTACCAGGAACGGCTGCAGCGCGCCACCTTGTTCGAAGGCGTGATCGTCGAACTCGATGCCGATCCGGCCACCGCCAAGACGGCGCCGGTGCTGGTGCGGCTGCGTGAAATGCCGCTGCAGCAGGCGACGTTCGGCGTCGGCTACAGCGACCAGACCGGTGAACGGGTGACTTTCGAACACACCCACCGGCGGGTATTCAACCGCTCGTTTTTCGGCTCGGACTGGATTGCCAAGAACAAGTTCGCGCTCGGCCGCGACCGCCAGTCGTGGGAGGGCGACCTGACATCGCACCCGCTGGAAGGTGGCTATCGGCGCCTGGTGGGCGCCAACGTACAGCGTCAGGTGAGCCTCGATTCGCTGATCGTCAGCGCACGGCTGCGCGCCGGCCGCTCGTTCCAGACCGAGCGGCTCGAGAAGCTGGCCTTTGCCGAGTTGCTCGCGGAATCGGATCGCAGTGACGTGCTGCAGCAGTCGGTGCGCGCCGCATCGGGCAATTTCCACTTCGTCTGGCGCAACGTCGACAACGTGCTGCTGCCGACCCGCGGCTACAGCCTGAGCGGCGAAACCGGCGCAGGCTATGCGCTGGCCACACGGCAGGAAAACGGCCCATTCGCCCGCGGCCTCGGCCGGTTGACTGTCTACCAGCCGCTCGGCGACTGGTTCGGCAGCGGCCGGATCCAGGTCGGGCAGGTTTTCGCTGGGCAGAACGTCGGCGTTCCCGATGCGCTCGAATTCCGCGCCGGCGGCGACGATTCGGTGCGCGGCTATGAATTCCGCTCGCTCGGCCCGCTGGTTCAGGGCAAGGTCACCGGTGGCCGGGTGCTGATGACCGCCAGTGCCGAGCTGGCGCGGCCGATTCCGCAGCTACCGTCGATCTGGTGGGCAACCTTCATCGACGCCGGCAATGCCGCTGCGGACTGGGGGAGCCTGAAGCCTCGCTTCGGGGCGGGTGTCGGCGTGCGCGTGCGCAGCCCGGTCGGCCCGCTGCGCTTCGACATTGCATACGGTGAGGCGGTGCGCGAGATCCGTCTGCACCTCAGCGCGGGAATCGTGTTTTGAGCCCGCGCGACGAACGTTCCACGGTGCCGACCGCTGCTGCGCCAGCACCTGTGCCGGCGCGCCGCCGGCGCATGCTGCCCTGGATTCTCGGGGTCCTCGGGCTGCTGGTGGTGCTCGCCGTCGGTTTGGCCGGCTTCGCGGCCTGGATGCTGCGCAGCGAGGCGGGCACCGCCTTTGCGCTGCGCCAAGTCCCGGGACTCGAAATCGAGGGCGCGCGCGGCGCGCTGCTGGGCGATTTCCAGGCCGACAAGCTGACCTACACCGTGCCGATCAGCGGCGCCCGGCTGACGCTGACCAAGCCGCGCTGGCAGGGCCTGCAGGTGTCTCGCGGTGGCGACGGCGCCTGGCTTCGGCTGCGGATCGACGAACTGACGGCCGACCGTGCCGACTGGGCCGACGGCACGCCGCAGCCGGACGAGCCGCTGCGCGCGCCCGAGAACCTGCGGCTGCCTTTCGAGCTGCAGATCGGCCGTTTGTCCGTCGGAGAAGTTCACGCCGCCGCGCTCGGCGACCGGCCGCTGCGCGATGTCCACGCGGCCATTCACCTCGGTGCAGACCGCGGCGCCGTGCACAAGATCGACGACCTGCACGTCAACTGGGACCGGCTGGCGGCCAAGGGTTCGTTGCAGATCGCCAGCGGCGGCGACATGGCGATGACCGTGCGTGTGGCGGTCGAGCCCGTCAGGGCCGGGACGGCGCCGGGTGTCGCATCCTCGCCGGTCGATTCGTTGCTCGCAAGCCTCGACTGGCGCGCTGAAGCCCGTCTCGACGGGCCGCTGGCCGCTCCGCGGCTGAAGGCCGGACTGCAGACGTTGCCGCGCGAAATGGCCGCGGCAGGTAATGCGGCACAAGGCCGCGCTGGGCAGTCGCTCGACGCCGAGGGCGTGTTGCGGCCGTTCGAGCCGTGGCCACTGGGCGACTTCCGGGCCGAGCTCCGCTCGCTCGACCTGTCGACGCTGCACGCCGCGGCACCGAAAACTCTGCTCAGTGGCCAGGTGCACGCCACCACCCGCGGTCTCGATCAGCCAGCCGATGTGCGCCTGACGTTGGCCAACGGCGCGGCCGGCGCCTGGAGCGACGACCGGCTTCCGCTGCGTACCATCGAACTCGAGGCCAGTGGCCGCCCCGACCAGCCGCAGGTGGTCGAGTTGCGCCGCTTCGAGACGACGCTCGGCGCCGCCAGTGCACCCGCCGGTCGCATCGACGGCAAGGGCCGTTTTGCGCCGGAAGGCTGGTCGCTCGACCTCTTGCTGGCCGATCTGCAGCCAGCGCGACTCGATGCCCGCGCGCCCGACATGCGGCTCGCCGGCCGTGCGCAATTGAACGGGATGCTTCCGGTCGCCGCACCCGGCCCGGCAGCCTCGGGCGTTGCGGGTGCGGCTTCGACACCGGCACGCCCTGCGGCCGCGGCCTCGGCATCGCCGATGACGTTGAACGCCAAGGCCGAGCTGACAGGTGTCCTTGCCGATGTCGGTCGCCGCCAACTGCCGAAGGTGCAACTGACGCTCGACGCCGGCCTGCGCAGCAGCGCCAATGGCGCGACGGCGATCGATCTGCGGCAAGTCGACGCGGTTGCCGGCGACTCGCGCGCCACCTTCGCCGGCCAGATCAACCGAACGGCTGGAGCGGCACCCTGGCAGGTGCAGGGCAACGCCGCCGTGTCCGAGTTCGACCCGACCGTCTGGTGGCCCGGTGCGCCGGCCGGCTGGCAGCAGGGCCGCCACCGGCTCAACGGCAACGCCAAGCTGGCGCTGGCGGTCGCCGTGCCGAGTGCCAGCGGCCGTACGCCGCCGACGCTCGGTGAGCAGCTCGCTACCGTGGCGGGGGAAGCCTTGCTGACGATTCAGCCGAGCACCCTCGCCGGCGTGCCGCTCGGCGGCACGCTGCAGCTCCGGAGCACCGGTGGCGAGTTGCGCAGCGATTTGGCGCTCGACGTGGCGGGCAACCGCATCGCTGCGGACGGTGTGCTGCAGCTGGCGTCGCTTGGCTCTTCGGCGGCCGCGGGTGCACGCGACCGCTGGAATCTGGCACTCGATGCGCCGGGATTGAACCGGCTGGCGCCATTGCTGCGGCTGGTGCCGGGCTCGGCACCGGTTGCATCGCTCGCCGGATCGCTTTCGGCGAAGATGCAGATCGAGGGCCGCTGGCCGTCACTTCGCAGCAGCGGCAACCTGGATGCGACGGCGCTGCGCGCGGCCGACCTGCGCCTCGACAAGGCCACCGCGCAATGGCAAGTTGGCACTGCCGCCAATGCAGCCACCGAGTTGCAGGCCGAGCTGAGCGGTGTGGCGGTCGGCGCAAATTCGATCGAGAGCGGCCGCCTCGTGCTGAGCGGCACGGCCCGCGCCCATCGGCTCGAGCTGAATGCTCGCTCCGGCCCCTTGCCGCCGGCCATCACCGAGGCGTTGGAAGCGGCCCGCGTGCGACCGGCAACGAAGCACGCCGGCGCCGCCCATGTGGCTATGTCGACCGAGCCCCCGCGCCGCCCAGTGGGCGAGCGCGCCGAAGCGACGCTGCAACTCCAGGGCAGCCTGATCGCCGGCCGCGACGGCGGCACGACCGCCGGAACGCTCGGCGCGGCCGGCTGGCGCGGCACCCTGCAACGGGTTGAACTGCGCAGCACGTCGACGCCAGCAGCCCCCTGGCTGCGTATCGCCGACGTCGAAGCCGAGGCGCACTGGTCCGGCGGCCCGATGCGGGCGCTGCTGCAACCCGGCCGCGCCGAACTGCGGCTTGGGCCGAACGCCGCTGCACTGCGCTGGAAGCGCGTCGCGTGGCAGGCAGCCGCAGGGTCCGGCACCGGCCCAGCCGGTGCGGGCCCGGGGCGGCTCGACGCCGAAGTCGAGCTCGAGCCGCTGCGGGTGGCGCCGATCCTGGCCCTGGTGCAGCCCGACTTCGGCTGGGCCGGCGATCTGGCGATCGGTGGCCGCTTCTCGGTACGCAGCGCGCCGACGGTAAAAATCGACGCGGTGCTCGAGCGTCGCGGTGGTGACCTGCAGGTCGACGATGAAGGCGGCGGCACGCAAAAGCTCGGCCTCACCGACCTGCGGCTCGGACTCAACGCCGACAACGGTGTCTGGAACTTCACCCAGGCACTGGCCGGCAGCACTGTCGGCGTCGGCGCCGGCGCGATCGTCGCCCGCACCTCGCCGACGGTGCTCTGGCCCGGGCCGCAGACGCCGGTGCAGGGTGTCGTCGAGCTGAACGTCGCCGACCTCGGCACCTGGGGTGTCTGGATTCCGGCCGGCTGGCGACTCGGCGGCAAGCTGCACATCGACGCCGGCATCGGCGGCCGCCTCGGCGCCCCGGAGCTGACCGGATCGGTGACCGGCAGCGGCCTGAACGTGCGCAACTTTCTCGAAGGCGTGAATGTTCGCGACGGCGATGTGGCGATCGCGCTCCAGGGCACCACGGCGCGCATCGAACGCTTCACCGCCCGGGCGGGCGACGGCCGGCTGGCGATCACCGGCACGGCACAGCTCGGCAGTTCGCCGCAAGCCCGGCTCGACCTGACTGCCGAGCGGTTCCAGCTGCTTGGCCGGGTCGACCGGCGAATCGCCACCAGCGGTGCGGCCACCCTGCGCATCGACGCCAAGCGGCTGGCGGTCGACGGCAAGTTCACGGTCGACGAGGGGCTGATCGACTTCAGCCGCGGCGACGCGCCGACCCTGTCGAGCGATGTCGTGGTGCTGCGCACCGCCGAGGCCGAGGCGGCACGCCGCGTCGAGCCCGACCCGTCCGCCCCGCCTGGGGCTGCCGGCAAGCCGGCCGGCAGCGCGCCGAAGCCTGCCGACAAGAAGCCCGACGCGCAGCGCCAGGTTGCCCTGAACATCGGCGTCGACCTCGGCCAGAAACTGCGGCTGCGCGGGCGCGGCATCGATACCGGACTGGCCGGCGACCTGCGCATCACCTCGCCCGGCGGCGAGCCGTTGGTGCACGGCACGGTGCGGACAGTCGGCGGCACCTACAACGCCTACGGCCAAAAGCTGGTCATCGATCGCGGCCAGGTGATCTTCAGCGGCCAGGTCGGCAATCCGCGGCTCGACATCCTGGCGACTCGCGCCAACAGCGACGTCAAGGTCGGTGTCATCGTCACCGGCTTCGCGCTCAATCCGCGGGTGCGGCTGTATTCCGAGCCCGAGATGTCGGAGACCGACAAGCTGTCGTGGCTGGTGCTCGGCCGTGCCAGCGACACGCTCGGCCGTACCGACACGGCGCTGCTGCAGCGTGCCGCGCTGGCGCTGCTTTCGGGCGAAGGCGAAGGCAAGGGCGATCAGTTGACCCGCAGGCTGGGTCTCGACCAGCTGTCGTTCCGCCAGAGCTCGCCGGGCGATGTGCGCTCGACGGTCATTTCACTCGGCAAGCAGCTGTCGAGCCGCTGGTACATCGGCTATGAGCAGGGGCTGAACAATGCCGTCGGCGGGTTCCAGTTGATCTACCGCTTGGCCCAGCGCTTCACCCTGCGCGCCCAGACCGGCGGCGACAACTCGCTCGACCTGATCTGGTCGCTGCGCTCGCGCGCCGCGCCCGGAACGGCGCCGGTGACGCGCTGAGCATCGATTGCCTTGATGGGAGAATCGCGCCCCGCTCGCCGTAGTTCAATGGATAGAACGGCCGCCTCCTAAGCGGTAGATACAGGTTCGATTCCTGTCGGCGGGACCATAACGGGTTTCAGTACCTCAGGGGAACGTCGGGACTCCCTCACGACGATGCGTTCGCGATCGAAGAAGCCTCCCTTGAAATCCGGGGCTGTTCCGTCGATCGTGGCCAAGACGGCTGTTCAAGACGGACGAGTGGACCCATGCGCGTCGGCTGGCGATTAGCGCCTGAGCACGGTTCGCAGCCGCTCCCTTGCCACTTCTTCGCACCCCCGGAACGTGAATGCCCGCTTGCCGCTGATCAGGTTCGTCCGCGGCCCTTGCGGATCATCAAATCGAACCACCTTCTTGTTGCAGATGCGGCAGTAGTAATAACGTGTGCCCGGCACCAGGCGCATCCAGCCCGGCCGACGAAGCCGGTAAAGGTTGTCCCCGGTACAGACGCATCGGTTCTGTCGCATACAGCCCCTCCGATTCGATACCAGGCATCGTACGGCTCGATCTGCGAAGGCCCTACCTGCAGAAATCGACTCCTGCGCCCTATTCCACAGAACGCCTTGTTTTCAGCGGCCGATTGTGTCCGACAGGTTCCCACAATGGCTCCTCTGCACTCACGCCGAGCCGCGTCACGACTGAGCTGGGCAACGGAAGCGACGGCAACCGCCTCGCTACAAGGGTGCGGCGGAACGGTGCCAGGAGGCGAGCATGAAAGCGAAGCGCTTGCGGTTGCAGTTCCCGCAGACGTAGAGCCGGGTGGAGGGGATCAAGCGCATCCACAGGGGCCGATGAATGCGCCTCATCTGGTCGTGGGCACAACCACATCGGGTAAGAATCATTGCTCGTCCTGGGTACGTCGGATAACCAGTCTACCCGGGAAAACCCTGATATCTACCGCGTCCGATCCATCTTCGCCGCCGTAAATTGGGCGACATGGCGCAAGGCCTTCAGCGAGCGCTCGGTCGCGTTGGGGCTCGGATCAAAACTGAAGCAGCAGAGGGTGCCATACACCTCGCCGTTTTGCAGGACGAGTGGCGTGCTGAGGAACGAGCCCACACGATAAGGCAACGCAGGCGCCTTGCCCGTTGCGACAAGTTGCGCGGCGTCCGGGACGAGCTGGGGTATCCGGCCGTCGACGACACGCTGACACCAGGAGCTCTCGAGTGGATCGGACATGCCTGCAGCCAATGCGCCGTCCGCCTTTGCCTGACTCACGTGCCGAATGACGCGCCGGCCTTCCGTGAACTCGGAGACGAACACCACGTCCATCCGCATCCGCTCACGCACGATCTTCAGCACTTCGGGAATTGCCGCGTCGATCGAGCGGTCGGCGCTGTCGGCCGTCCCGACGAGCAACTCCGAGACACGGACCTCCAGCGCTTCCGGATCGAATTTCTCAAGCCAGTTGTCCATGGCTGGCATTTTCCTATGGGGTGGGCGCCATGTCGCCGCCGAGCAGCGTGTGGCCACGGCTGAGCGGGAGACAGCGCAAAGGTGCTCGCAATCACGCAGCATCGGGTCGAGCGGGTCGCGCTGCCTGCAATGTCGCTGCAGCCGGGAGTCAAGCGGCGCGGCAGGCACCCCGCTCACACGCGAAGTTCGCCTCCAGATTCGCACCGTCGGACGCCGCATTCAGCTTCAGGCTTGCCTGGATGGGGTCGAGGTGCCCGAGCATCGGCCGCTCGGCAAGCGCCGAGCGGCTTGTTGCGATCGCCGATCCGCAGATGCGCTTTCCGCCGCGCCGACGGGCCCGTGTCAGCGCGCCCAGTCCGCCCGGTGGGTCGCTGCGGCAAGGCCGAGCCCGAGCGTTGCAAGACTGCAGGCGACCACCGCGTAGAGCGACTGCGCAGGCGCTGCAGCCACATGCACCACCAGCCAGCCGCCGACCGCGACCACCCCGAGCCGTGCCGCGCTTGCGGCAAGCGGCCCTGCCAGGCGGCCAGCGCCCTGCGACGCGAAGAACAGCGCAAGCCCGAGCCCGAAGAAGCCGTAGAAGCCGCCGACCATCCGCAGGTAGGCACTGCCGGCGCCATTGACTGCAGCGTCCGTGGTGAAGAGGCCCATCCAGACGCCGGGCCATGTCGCGGCCGCCATGCCGATGGTGCCGGTGATTGCAAGCACGAGCCCTGCGCCGGTCCACGCGACCCGCTTGGCGCGACCCACCTGCCGCGCGCCCATGTTGGTGGCCACCATCGCCGTCAGCGCGCTGCCGATTCCGAAGGCGATCGGCACCAGGATGTACTCGAGCCGGGCGGCGATGCCGTAGGCGGCCATGGCGACACTGCCGTAGGTGCCGACATACGCCGTCGCCAGCGCGATCGAGCCGTTGCTGAGCAGCGGGTTCGCCGCCGACGGCAGCGCCACCTTGAGGATGCCGCGCGAATCCGCCGCGTTCAGCGCCCAGCGACCTCGTAGCAGCCGCACCGGCGCGCTGGCACGGCTCAACCAGGCCAGCAGCCCGATGGCAGACACCGCGCTGCAGGCAATCGTGCTCGCCGCCGCGCCCGCCACGCCGAGCGCGGGCAACCCGCCCGCCCCGAACACGAGCACCGGACAGAGCAGCACGTGCATCGCGGTGGTCGCGACCAGTGCCAGCGAGGCAGCGAGCATGTTGCCGGTGCCTCGGGCAATGCCGGCAAGCACATTGACGGTCCACACCGCCGCGGCGCCGGCAAACAGCACCGACGCGTAGCGTGTTGCCTGGTCCAGCACGCCGGAGCGCGCGCCGAGCGTCTGGTAGGCGGCGGGCTGCGTCGCCAGCAGCGTGAACAGCAGCGACGCCGCCAGCCCCACGAGCAGCGCATGCCGCGCCAGCCGTGCGGCCTTGTCCGGATCGCGCTCGCCGAGTGCCCGCGCGACGGCCGCGGTGGTGCTGCCACCCAGCGCACCGGCCGACATCTGCAGCATCAGCATTGCCAGCGGCAGGACCACCGCAACGCCTGCCAGCGCGTCGGCTCCGAGCCGGCCGACGATGTAGCCGTCGAAACCGATGGTGACCGTCGTGGCGAACAGGCCGATGACATTCGGCGTCGCCAGGCGCAGCAGCGTCGGCAGCACCGGGCCGCAGAGCATCCGCTGGGTCGCGGGCGACGCCGCGCTCAGGGCGGCGCTCATGCCGCCGCCAGGTACGCCGCGTCGGTCGCCGAAAGCGATCGCTTCGCCTGCCGTGTTGCGTCGTCGGCCAATACCTCCTCGACACCCGCTTCCAGGCCGTCGAAAGCCGCACGCACGATCTGCCCGGCGGTCGACTTCGGCTGGTCGATGCCGCGTGTCAGGTCGGTGTCGACGAAGCCCATGTGCAGCGCGGTGACCTGCGTGCGCTGGTCGCGCAGTTCGTGCCGCAAACCATTGGTCAGCGCCCAGGCTGCGGACTTGGTCGCGCCATAGACACCAAGAAGCGGTCGATTGATCCAGCTGGCGATCGACAGCACATTGAGCAGGGCGCCGCCGCCGTTAACCGCCAGCACCGGTGCAAAGGCCTTCGCAACCCGCAGAGGCCCGAAGAAATTGGTTTCGAGCTGCCGCCGCGTCGAGGTGAGATCGAGGTCCGCAAGGAAGCCACCCGGAACGGCGATGCCGGCGTTGTTGATCACCAGGGTCGTGTCGCCGCAGTCACGCACCGCCTGTGCCACTTGCGCGGAATCGGTGACATCGAGGCGGATCGGCTCGACGCCCGAAAGCACGACGCCCGCCGGATCGCGTGCGGCGGCGTAGACGCGGCGTGCGCCACGGGCAAGCGCCTCCCGGGCAAAGGCGAGCCCGATTCCACGGTTGGCACCGGTGATCAGGACGACGGCATTGGCGACTTGCATGGGGAGTCCTCCATTTATATGACGCCCGTCATATTCGAGCACGGGCAGGAGCACGCGTTGCAGCGTGCGGGTTAGCGGCCGGCCGGCCGCGGGGGTTCGAACTGGGCGAACAGCGAGCGTCTTGCCTTTTCCAGGTGCGCGCGGCCCTCCGCGTTGTCGCCCAGCGCCCGCCCAAGTTGCAGTGCGCCGACCATCTGGCTGGCAACCGCAGCGGCTGCGTCCTCGGCAGCCCCCGGTGGCAACGTCGCCTTGACACGGGCGAGCAGCGACTGCACCCGCCGCACCGCGGCCTGGCGCACCTCGCCTGCCTGGCGAGGCATCTCGGATGCAAGCGCTGCGACGGGGCAGCCGCCTTCCGGCGACGTCAGGTGACGTTCGGAGAGATAGCTCTCGACCAGGGCGCAAAACGGCGTCGCCCCGCTTGCCGTGCGGGCCACAAGAGCGCGTTGCAGGCGTGCCTGGCTGTCCTCGCCGGCGCGCTCGAGTGCCTCGGCGAGCAACACGTCACGCGAGGCGAAGTGGGCATAGAAGCCGCCGTGGGTAAGCCCCGCCTGCTTCATGATGTCGGCCACGCCAACGCCTGAGAAACCGGTCGCGCGCAGGGCGCGCGCCGCGGTGTCGACGATCCGTTCATGCGTGAGCTGCTTGCGGCTCGGGGCGGTTTCCATGTCGTGGAGCATACCTGCATATGACGACCGTCATATGAACCCGGCGGGCTTCAAGGCTTTTCCGGGCCAGGAAGCGGGCTGCGCCGGCGTCGTGCCTCCGGCCGAAACCATGCCGGTCCGAGTTCAAGCATCGCGACGGGCGGTCGCGCGTTGGCTTCCTGCGACCCGCCCGCCTGGGGCTCTCAGCGCATGCCGCGCGAGTCGTCCTCCATGTCCTCGATCCGCGACTTGTCCTTGTTCCAGGTCTTCACCTTGTGGAACATGTAGGCGAAGGTCGTGCCCTTCGAAAGCGTCACCGTCTGCGAGCCCTGCTTGCCGCCGGAGGCCGTGACATCCACGGCCGCGCTGCCCGCGGCGCTCACGCCGGCCGAGACCGAGCCGCTGCTCGCGAAATGCTCGGCGAGCACCGCCTCGACGACGATCCACACCTCGGAGACGATGCGGGCATCGCCACCTTCGTCGGCCAGGAATTTCCGCGCGCCAGTCGCCTCGCTGTTCAGCATCTTGGTCAACGCACCCTCTTCCATGCCCAGCTTGATCAGCTTCAACTTGGCACTTTTGGCCTTGGCGTACGAGCCTTCGACCCCCACCTTGGCGTCGAGACCGAAGATCTTGAACTTTCCATTGGCCTCGACCGCGGCCGAGTTGGTCTGCTCCCATTCGATATCGGCGGTCGTGAAGTAGCGAACCCGGCCGCTCAGGTTTTCGGCCCTGACCCGGCTTTGCACTGCAAGATACGTGGTGCCCAGGCCGTCCTTCTTTTCTCCATAGGCACCGATCTCGATATTCTCGGATTTGCCGCGGAAGTATTTCACGCCGTTGAATTCGAGATAGTTGTCGGTGATTTTTGCACCCATTGCGATTCTCCTGAGAGGGTTTGGATTGAAACTCCCCCGGCCGCTGCTTCCTACGGCGTACCCGGGGAAGAGCAGTTGACACGCAGGGAAGTTGTTTGGTAACCGCGCGAACTGCTCACGGCTATTCTGTGTGGAATGGGTGCTTCTGCCATACCCCCGTGCGGGGGTGCAGACATCCCCCAAAAGAGCGCAGCTGCCCGCCGATCTTCGATCCAACCCCCGCGGTAAACCGGCAGGCGTGGCAGAATCGCGTCAAAATAAATCTCGCCGATTTCACCAACATCCCACTGGCGCGCCGGCTGATCCGCTTTTTGAACCTGCGCAGTGCCAATCAGTCGCGCCAGACGTTCGTATCCGGAATCGCGGCAGCTGCCGCCAACGCCGTGGCGCCAACGCGCCGGTCACGCGACGCGCGAGTCCCAATGCCCCCGATCCTCCCGCTCGCGGGGACAATAGAGTCCGTCAACCGCGCAAGGCGCCGCTGATCGGCTTCTTCAGACTGACCGCGTTGCCCTCCATGCCCTCCCTGCCCCAGCGCGTGCTGTCGCTCATCCCGCCGATGACGCAGCTCAACACGCCCTATCCGTCGACCGCCTATCTCACCGGCTTCCTGCGCTCGCGCGGCGTCGATGCCGTGCAGGAGGACCTGGCGTTGGCGCTGGCACTGCGGCTGCTGTCGCGCGCAGGCCTCGCCGCCATCGAAGCGCACATTGCAGCCGGCCAGCGTGCCGACGCCGAAGCCCCAGCGTCGCTTCGTTCATGGCCCAGGCCGACCGGTACGCGCTGACCATCGCGCCGACGATCGCCTTCCTGCAGGGGCGCGACTCGACGCTCGCGCATCGCATCGCCGCGCGCAGCTTCCTGCCCGAAGGCCCGCGCTTCGCGTCGCTCGATGTCTATGAGGACCCCGACGGCGGCGACCCGATGGCCTGGGCCTTCGGCGCGCTCGGCCTGCAGGACCGCGCGCGACACCTCGCGACGCTCTACCTGAACGACATTGCCGACGTGATCCGCGACGGCGTCGATCCGCGCTTCGAGTTCGTCCGCTACGCCGAGAGCCTGGCGCAGAGCCAGGCCAGCTTCGATCCGCTGGCCGCCGCGCTGCAGGCGCCGCCGAACCTGGTCGACGCGCTGCTGCGCGGGTTGACGCTCGACGCGCTCGAGCGCCACCGGCCGACCGTCGTGCTGGTCTCCGTGCCGTTCCCAGGCGCGGTGTACGCAGCCTTCCGCATCGCGCAGACGATCAAGGCACGGCACCCCGAGGTCGTCACGGTGCTCGGCGGAGGCTTCGTCAACACCGAGCTGCGCGAACTGAGCGAGCCGCGCGTCTTCGACTACTTCGACTACCTGACGCTCGACGCCGGCGAGCGCCCGCTGCTGGCGCTGCTCGACCATCTGCAAGGCGGCCGGTCGAGCAGCCGGCTGGTCCGCACCTACCTGCGCGGCGTCGACCCCGCAACGGGTGCACCGGCGGTGCGCTATGTCAACCTGCCCGAGCCCGAGGTGGCGTTCGCCGACGTCGGCACGCCGACCTGGGACGGCCTGCCGCTCGGCAGCTACCTGTCGCTGCTCGACATGCTGAACCCGATGCACCGGCTGTGGTCCGACGGGCGCTGGAACAAGCTGACGGTCGCGCACGGCTGCTACTGGAAGAAGTGCAGCTTCTGCGACGTGAGCCTCGACTACATCTCGCGCTACGACGCGGCCAGCGCCGAGACGCTGGTCGACCGCATCGAGGCGATCGTCGCGGAGACCGGCCAGACCGGCTTTCACTTCGTCGACGAGGCGGCGCCGCCGAAGTCGCTGAAGGCGCTGGCCGCCGAGCTGCAGCGCCGCCGCGTGCCGATCACCTGGTGGGGCAACATCCGCTTCGAGAAGACGTTCATCGCCCGAGCTGTGCCAGCAGCTCGCCGACAGCGGCTGCATCGCCATCTCCGGCGGGCTCGAAGTCGCATCCGACCGGCTGCTGGCGCTGATGAAGAAGGGCGTCTCGGTCGACCAGGTCGCGCGGGTGACCCGGGGCTTCGCCGACGCCGGCATCCTGGTCCACGCCTATCTGATGTACGGCTTCCCGACGCAGACCGTGCAGGACACCGTCGATGCGCTCGAATACGTGCGCCAGCTGTTCGCCGAGGGCTGCATCCAGTCGGGCTTCTTCCACCGCTTTGCCTGCACCGTGCATTCGCCGGTCGGCCAGAGCCCGGCCGACTACGGCGTGACGCTGCAGCCACTGCCGCCGGTCAGCTTCGCCAAGAACGACGTCGCCTTCATCGACCCGACCGGCGTGGACCACGACCGGCTCGGTGTCGCGCTGCGCAAGGCGCTCTACAACTTCATGCACGGCATCGGCCTGGAGGAGGATGTGCGCAGCTGGTTCGATTTTCCGGTACCGAAGCCACGGGTATCGAGGCATCGGATCGCAAAGGCGCTGCGCGAGACGCTGCCGAGCTAGGAGCCTGTCGGGCTTTGGGTCGGGCTCGCGCCGGGGCGAGTCGCAGTGCCAGACGAGGCGCCGGCGAAGCCGTGTGGCGGGCCCACACTGCGAGCCGGCAACGACGGATGGCACTGCGAATCGCCCCGGCCCTTCGGGTTGGGCCGGAAAAGGGGCTGATCCGTCGTTGCAAATGCTCGCCGGGTGTCCAACCCGGCTGCGCTTTGCGCCTAAGCTGAGCCCCTTTTCCGGCCCAACGCGGGCCCGACCCAAAGCCCGACAGGCTCCTAGCCACTTCGAGGCCACACGCGTCGAGCCCTCCGGCACGGTGCGGTGCGACCGGTCCTTCGCGCACGGATACATTGACGGCATGGTCATCCGCTACCGCCCTGGAAATACGTCGCCCCCTTGCCGGCTGTCGGCCTCGCCCAACGAAATGGCCACGTCGCCTTGCTGCTGCCCGCTCCAGCGCAGCGAAAGCGCACCCGTCGAACCAATCGGCAGGGCGAAACGGCTGTGAGCACGAGCCCCGCCCCGACCGCAGCGCTTGCCGCCTCGCCCGCGCCCGGCATCGACCCGCTGCACCGCTACGCCCTGATCATCGACGCGCGTTCGCCGCACGAATACGCCGAAGACCACCTTCCCGGCGCGCTCAACCTGCCGGTGGTCAACGACCGCGAGTTCGCCGAGGTCGGCACGCTGCACCTCACGAACCCGCATGCGGCGTACCTGATCGGCGCCGAGCATTCGCTGCGCAACATCGCCGACCACCTGCACCGGCATCTGGCAGCGTTCCGCCGCGGCGACCGGCTGCTGGTCTACTGCTTTCGCGGCGGCAAGCGCAGCCGCATCTGGGCCGACGTGCTTCGCAACATCGGCTTCGCTCCGGAAGTGCTGCCCGGTGGCTGGAAGGCGTATCGCCGCTGGGTGCGCGAGCAGCTGCAGGCATTGCCGGGGCGATTCGAGTACCGGGTTCTGGCCGGCCTGACGGGCTGCGGCAAGACCCGGCTTCTGCAGGCGCTGGAACGCCACGGCGAGCAGATCGTCGACCTCGAAAGCCTGGCTTCGCACCGCGGCTCGCTGATCGGCGCCCTGCCAGAGCAGCCGCAGCCTTCGCAGAAACTCTTCGACAGCCTGCTGCTCGAGCGGCTGCAGCGTTGCGATCCGGCAAGGCCGGTCTGGGTCGAATCCGAGAGCAAGAAGATCGGCAACGTCCAGTTGCCGGATGCGCTTTTCGATGCCATGTCGCGAACGCCGCGCATCGAGGTCGAAGCCGCGCTTGCCGACCGGGTTCGCCTGCTCGAGGAGGACTATCCGCAGTTCGTCGCCGAGCCGCTGCAGATGGTCGAGAAGCTCGGCCCGTTGAAGCCGCTGGTCGGCGGCGAGGAGCTGGCGCGCTGGGAAGCGCTGGCTCGGGAAGGGCTGGTGAGCGAGCTGTTCGAGCGCGTGCTGGTGGCGCACTACGACCCGAGCTATCAGCGGTCGCGGCAGCGGGCGTCGCGGGGTGGCGAGGCGGAGTTCCGGGTGTCGCTGGTCGCGACGGATGCCGACGAGCTCGAAGCGACGGCTGGGGAACTTGCGCAGCGTTTCGGCCGTGTGGGCATGCGAGCCTCGATCGGCTGAACAGGCCCGACGAGTGGGGCATGAGTGCCTTACACGTTGTCCGCTGGCGAGCTGGCAATAGGACGTGCCGGGATTCCGCCCCGGCGGGCGGGTAACTTTCTTCTGTCGGGGCCAGAAGAAAGTCACCAAAGAAGAGGCCCTGAATACACATTTGGGTGTCACGCTTCGGCCGCAGGTGGTGCGCAAAGGCTTATGGCGCGCGAACTTCTGCCGCGTGCCGCACCGGCCAATTACGGTAGTTCGTCCAGCCGCATCGAGCCACCCTACCCGCTGCATTCAGCGGCTGGCGCGCTGACGCCAGGGTGGCAAGGCGATGCAGCGCGATTGGCACCTGCAACTCACAGTAGAGGTTCTCGCGCCACCACAGCCTGCGGACCTGCCGTAGCCGAAGCGTGACGGCCAAATCGTGTTCAGGCCCTCTTCTTTGGTGACTTTCTTCTGGGCCCGACAGAAGAAAGTTACCCGCCCGCCGGGGCGGAAACCCGGCGCGTCAACACAGACACTCGCCAAAAAGACAACGGGCAAGGCACGAACAGGAGCGCAAAGGGCCGCCGTCACTGCGAAGAGCCCTTGCCTTCCGCCCGCCGGCAACGATATAGGCCCCATGCGCCGAGCACTCCTGCCACTGCTGTCGGCCTTGCTGCATCTGCTCGTGGCACTGCGCCTGGTGCCGCCACTGGCCGGGTGGCCTTGGGCGGCAACGCTGCTGGCCGTGACGCTGGCCGCTTCGGCCGTCCTGATGCCGCTGGCCTTCAACGGCCGGCGCGGCAATTCGCCGCGCGCCCGCATCGCGCTGGCGTGGTCGGGCCTGCTGGCAATGGGCATGTTCTCGTCGCTGCTGGTCCTGACGCTGCTGCGCGACGCGCTGCTTTTGGCGGCGGCCATCGCGAGGTTCTTCTTCGACGACGCGCTGCCGGGGGTCGACCTCGCCGCCCCGACCGCCTGGGCCGTGGTCGCCCTGACCATCGCCGTCACCGCGCTCGGTGCCTGGAATGCGCGCCGCACCGCCGCCGTGGTTCGTGTCGACGTGCCGATCACCGGGTTGCCGTCCGCGCTGCACGGCTTCACCATCGCCCAGATCAGCGACATCCACGTCGGCCCGACGATTCGCCGCGGCTACGTCGCCGCCATCGTCGAGCGCGTCAACCGGCTGCAGGCCGACATGGTGGCGGTCACCGGCGACCTGGTCGACGGCAGCGTTGCCGAGCTGGCGCCGCATGTCGCGCCGCTGGCGCGGCTGGCGTCGCGCCATGGGACGTTCTTCGTTACCGGCAACCACGAGTACTACAGCGGCGCGCCCGGCTGGATCGCCGAGCTGCGCCGGCTCGACCTGCGGGTGCTGCTCAACGACCACGTGGTGCTGCGGCACGACGGCAGCGCGCTGGTCGTCGCCGGTGTCACCGATTTCTCGGCGCACCATTTCGACGCGTCGCATCGCAGCGATCCGCAGCGCTCGCTCGCCGGCGCACCGGCCGACGCTGGACTGCGCCTGCTGCTCGCGCACCAGCCGCGCAGCGCCGCGCAGGCGGCGGCTGCCGGGTTCGACCTGCAGCTTTCCGGCCACACCCACGGCGGGCAGTTCTGGCCATGGAACCTGTTCGTGCGCCTGCAGCAGCCGTTCACCGCCGGGCTGCACCGGCTGCAGAAGCTCTGGATCTACACCAGCCGCGGGACCGGCTATTGGGGGCCGCCGAAGCGCTTCCTGGCCCCGTCGGAAATCACCTGCCTGCGTCTGGTGCGTGCCTGAAATCAACCCTCCTGGAGTAGGACCATGCTCGAGATCCGCAAGGCAGACCGGCGCGGCGTCGCCGATTTCGGCTGGCTGCAGTCGCGCCACACTTTTTCCTTCGGTCACTACCACGATCCCGCGCAGCAGGGCTTCTCGGACCTGCTCGTCATCAACGACGACCGCGTCGCCGCCGGGCAGGGCTTCGGCGCACATCCGCACCGCGACATGGAGATCTTCTCGTACGTGCTCGACGGCGCACTCGAGCACCGCGACTCGCTCGGCACCGGCTCGGTGATCCGCCCCGGCGATGTGCAACTGATGAGCGCCGGCACCGGCGTGCGGCACAGCGAATTCAACGCCTCGAAGACCGATCCGGTGCATTTCCTGCAGATCTGGATCGTGCCGGCGCTGCAAGGCGCGGCGCCGCGCTACCAGCAGGTGCACGTTCCCGACACCGACAAGCGCGGCCGGCTGCGGCTGATCGTTTCGCCGCACGGCGACGACGGCTCGCTGGCGTTGCACCAGGACGCACGCGTCTACGCCGGCCTGTTCGATGGCGACGAGGCCGCGACGCTGACGCTCGACCCCGACCGCCACGCGTATGTCCACGTGGCACGCGGCAACGTCGAGGTCGACGGCGAGCGCCTCGGCGCCGGCGACGGCGCCCGGGTGCGCCAGGCCGGGCGCCTGCATTTCAGCCGCGGCGAAGCAGCCGAGGTGCTGGTCTTCGACCTGCGGCCGATCGAGCAGCCGTCGCGCTGAGGGGTTGGCGGGGCTGGCCGCCTAGCGCAGCACCTTGCCCGGATTGAGGATTCCCAGCGGATCGAGCGCCTGCTTGATCCGCGCCATCGTCCGCAGCTCGACCTCGCTCTTGTAGCGGCGCAGTTCGTCGACCTTCAGCTGGCCGACGCCGTGCTCGGCGCTGATCGAGCCGTCGAAGGCATGCACGCTGTCGTGCACCAGCGCGTAGATGGCATCCTGCGCGGCCGAGATTTCAGCGTTGCCGAAGCGCTCGGAGGTGCCGACGTTGTAGTGCAGGTTGCCGTCGCCGAGGTGCCCGAAGGTCATGTTGACCAGGCCCGGGAAGCGCTGCTGCAGCAGCGCGTCGGTGGTGGCGACGAAGGCGGCGATCTTCGAGATCGGCAGCGACACGTCGTGCTTCACGCTCTTGCCGGCCTCAGCCTGCGCCAGCGTGATGCTTTCGCGCAGATGCCAGAGCGCCCGGCTCTGGGCAACGCTTTCGGCGATCACCGCGTCGAAGGCTTCCTCGCCCTCGATCGCTTCGCCGAGCACGACCTCGAAACGCTCGCGGGCATGGGCCTCGCCTTCGGCGTCGGAAATCTCGAGCAGCGCATACCAGGGCGCCTGCGCCGACTCCCCCTCGAAGGGAATGCGCTGCGGTGGAAAGTGGTGCGCCACCATCCGCAGGCAGATGCCGGCCATCAACTCGAAGCCGGTCAAGGCCGCACTGAAGCCGGCACGGGCGCGCTTGAGCAGCGCCACCGCATGCTCGACGCTCGGCACGGCCAGCAGCGCGGTGCAGCGCGCCGCCGGCAGCGGGAACAGCTTCAGCGTCGCCGCGGTGATGATGCCGAGCGTGCCTTCGCTGCCGATGTAGAGGTCGCGCAGGTCGTAGCCGGTGTTGTCCTTGCGCAGGCCGCGCAGGCCGTTCCAGATCTCGCCATCGGCGCCGACGACCTCGATGCCGAGCGTCAGGTCGCGGGTGTTGCCGTATCGCAACACCTGGGTGCCGCCGGCGTTGCTCGCCAGGTTGCCGCCGATGGTGCAGCTGCCCTCGGCGGCGAGCGACAGCGGAAAAAGCCGGTTCACCGCGGCGGCCTGCTCCTGCACGGTCTGCAGGATGCAGCCGGCCTCGACGGTGATGGTGTCGTTGTCGGTGTCGACTGCGCGGACGCGGTTCAGCCGCGTCGTCAGCAACACGATGGCGCGGCCCGATTCGTCCGGCGTGGCGCCTCCGACCATGCCGGTGTTGCCGCCTTGCGCAACGACCGGGATGCCCTCCTCGGCGCAGATCCTGACCACGGCAGCCAGCGCCTGCGTGTTCTCCGGCCGCACCACGGCCAGCGCCCGGCCGTGATAACGCTGGCGCCAGTCGGTGAGATGCGGCTCCGCGGCAGCGCCAGTGAGGACGTGCGCGCTGCCGACGATCGCCGCCAGCCGTTCGACGACGCTCAAGGTTGCACCTGCGTGTTGTCTTCGACCCGGCACAAGGCGCGCGCCCCTGCGGCGTCGCCCGCGTCGGGTCGGCGGCCGGGTTCGGCGCCAGTCGTGGCGGCGCTCGCCGCAGTGCGCTGGCCGGGACCGCTACACGGTAGGGGGGAACGTGATCTCGCTCGGTTCATGCGCTGCTCCGCAAAGTCCGGGGTCGATCTTGCCACTCGCGCCGGCCTGCAGCCTGGCCGGCGGCGCAATGCCCTCGAAGCAATGCGGGGTCGCCGCGGTCAGCCGGGCTCGCGCGCTTCCAGCAAAGCCTCCGAACGGGCCACGTCGCGACGCGCGGCATGGACCGTGCGAAGCCTCCGCAGCTCGTCCAGCACCGGAGCCGGGAAACCCCGGCGCCCTCCACGGCGGTCGACCAGCAGATCGTCGAACAGCTGCTCGGTCAGTTCGACCTCCGGCCAGCACAGCGCCAACCGGTTGGCGACCCGTGGATAACGGGCACAGAACTGCTCCGGGCGCGGGCGCATCGGCAGCGCCTCGAACCAGGCGCGCGCCAGCGAGGTCAGGATGGCGTCGGCAGCGCGCGGCCGCGAACGCTGGCGTATCAAAGCCGCCGCTTCGGTCGCGGCAGCAGGTCGGGCGGCAGGGACTGGCGCCAGGGGCGCCTGGGGGGGCTGGAAGCGGAAACGGGCCATGGATCGTTCGACGGTTCGGAAGGTTCGACCGAACGCTACCTCAAACCGCGGCACCGGCCCAACTGCGGCGTGAAGCAATACCGCGGCGGCATGCCAAACCGGGTTGGGTGCGCGACTGCCGCGGCGCCGCGGCTCCTGCAGGCGCACGCAGCGGGCGACGAAGCTGCGCGCCTTGCCATCGAGAAGGCGACCTTCACCGCCTCGGCGGTTCGCTCCATGACTCAGCGACGCAGGCTGGATAAAAAATTCGCGACGAGTGCCGGAAAGCCGCTGAACGAATCGTCTCAAAGGAGGTCGAGTAAGCCTGAAGTCATATACTGAAATTTCATACGGGCGGCGCAATGGCACAGGCAGGAAGCGGGCGGAACATGGGTGCGAAACTGAGGGTGACAGGCTGGATAGCGGCCGGCGCAGTGGCCGGGGCGCTGGCGACGATGCAGTTGCAGGCGATCGCCCGCAGCTCGGTGGCGCAGCTGCCCCTGGAGGAGCTGCAGCAGCTCGCCGCGGTTTTCAGCATGGTGAAGAGCGACTACGTCGAACCCGTCGACGAGAAGAAGCTGATCACCGACGCCATCGGCGGCATGGTTGCAGGTCTCGATCCGCACAGCCAGTACTTCGACAAGAAGAGCTTCAAGGAATTTCGCGAGGGCACCAGCGGCCGCTTCGTCGGCATCGGCATCGAAATGACGATGGAAGAAGGCCTCGTCAAGGTGGTCACGCCGATCGAAGGCTCGCCGGCGTTCCGCGCCGGAATGAAGAGCGGCGACCTGATCACCAAGATCGACGACACGCTCGTCAAGGGCCTGAGCGTCGACCAGGCGGTCAAGCGCATGCGCGGCGAGCCGAACACCAAGGTCGTGCTGACGGTGTTCCGCAAGGCCGAGGGCCGCACCTTCCCGGTGTCGATCGTCCGCGAGGAAATCCGCCAGCAGAGCGTGCGCAGCAAGATCCTGGAGCCCGGATACGCCTGGTTGCGCGTCAGCCAGTTCCAGGACCGCACGGTCGAGGACTTCACCCGCAAGCTCGAAGAGCTCTACAAGCAGGAGCCGAACCTCAAGGGCATCGTGCTCGACCTGCGCAACGACCCGGGCGGCCTGCTCGAGGGCGCTGTCGCGGTGGCGGCGGCGTTCCTGCCGACCGACGTGGTCGTGACGACCACCGACGGCCAGGTGCCCGAGGCCAAGTCGACGCTCAAGGCGTCGCCCGAGTACTACCTGCGCCGCGGCGGCGCCGATCCGCTGAAGCGCCTGCCGGCCGACATCAAGAAGGTGCCGTTGGTGGTGCTGGTCAACGAGGGCTCGGCGTCGGCAAGCGAGATCGTCGCCGGCGCACTGCAGGACCACAAGCGCGCGGTGATCATGGGTGCGCAGACCTTCGGCAAGGGCTCGGTGCAGACGGTGCGCCAGCTCTCGCCCGAGACGGCGCTGAAGATCACCACCGCCCGCTACTACACGCCGAGCGGAAAGTCGATCCAGGCCAAGGGCATCGTTCCCGACGTGATGCTCGACGAAACTGCCGAGGGCAACCTGTTTGCCGTGCTGCGCGTGCGCGAAGCCGACCTCGAGAAGCACCTGCAGAGCGGCCAGGGCGCCGAGCAGAAGGACGAGGCGCGCGACAAGGCCCGCGAGGACGCGCGCAAACGGCTCGAAGAGGAGACGGCCAAGCGTGGCAACGCCGCACCCAAGCCATTGCCCGAATACGGCACGCCCGAGGATTTCCAGCTGGCGCAGGCGCTGAACCGGCTCAAGGGCCGGCAGGTGGTCGCCAGCAAGACGATGACCGAGCGCAAGCCGGAGACGACCAACTGAGGCGGGTTGACCGCCCGCAGCCGAACGCCCGCCGACCGCGGGCGTTTTCTTTGACGGGACACCGCATGCAAGGCGCAGGTCGATGAACGACGACCAGCTGCTGCGTTATTCGCGCCACGTGCTGCTTGACGAGATCGGCGTCGAGGGTCAGCGCCGCTGGCTCGCCGCGCATGTGCTGATCATCGGCGCCGGCGGCCTCGGCTCGCCGGCGGCGCTGTACCTCGGCAGCGCCGGCGTCGGCACGATCACCCTGGTCGACGACGACACCGTCGAGCTGACCAACCTGCAGCGGCAGATCGCCCACCGGCTTTACGACCTCGGACGCGGCAAGGCCGAATCGGCTGCCGAACGCATTGCCGAGATCAACCCCGACGTGGTGGTCCATGCGCTGGCGCTGCGCGCTGACGCGGATCGCCTCGACGCCCTGGTCGCCGCTGCCGACGTGGTGCTCGACTGCAGCGACAACTTCGCCACGCGCCAGGCGGTCAACGCCGCCTGCGTGCGCCACGCCCGGCCGCTGGTGGCGGGTGCGGCGATCGGCTTCGATGCGCAGATTTCGGTCTACGACACGCGCCGGGCCGATGCGCCCTGCTACGCCTGCCTGTTCGCGCCCGACGCCGCCATCGAGGAAATTCGCTGTGCGACGATGGGCGTGCTGTCACCGTTGGTCGGCATCATCGGCAGCATGCAGGCGGCCGAGGCGCTGAAGCTGCTGGCCGGCATTGGCAGCTCGCTCGCCGGGCGGCTGCAGATGCTCGACGCGCGCAGCATGCGCTGGAGTGAGATCCGCATACCCCGCCAGCCCGGCTGCACCATCTGCGGCAGCCGGCCGCGACCAACCGACTGAATTCATGACCGATCGACGACGCCCCAAGCACCACGACCTCCGCCCGGCCGGAAACCCGGAACTCGTCGAGCGACGCGCCGATCTGACGGCGCGCAACTTCCCGACTGCCCAGGAAGAAGCCGACAAGGCCCAGCCCAGTTCGCGCTACGCCGGGCCGGAGAGCGCCTACCGGCTGGCCTTTGCCGACCGCGACTTCCTGCTTCGCGACGAGTTGCGCCCCGTGCGCATGCAGCTCGAGCTGCTCAAGCCCGAACTGGTGCAGCAGGAGCAGGGCATCGAGTCGACGATCGTCATCTTCGGCAGCGCGCGCATTCCCTCGCCCGAGCAGGCGCAGTCCGCGCTCACGCTGGCGCGCAGCGGCAGCGACGCGGCGGCAATCCGCCGCGGCGAGAGCCAGCTGGCGATGTCGCGCTACTACGAGGAGGCCAGGCGCTTTGCCAGCATCGTCACGACGCGCACCGCACAGCGCGCTGCGCCGGTGGTCGTCGTCACCGGGGGCGGCCCCGGCATCATGGAAGCCGGCAACCGCGGCGCCTTCGAAGTCGGCGGCCGCAGCATCGGGCTGAACATCGTGCTGCCGCACGAGCAGGAGCCGAACCCGTACATCACGCCGGAGCTCTGCTTCCAGTTCCACTATTTCGCGCTGCGCAAGATGCACTTCCTGATGCGCAGCATCGCGCTGGTGTGCTTTCCGGGCGGCTTCGGCACGATGGACGAGCTGTTCGAGACGCTCACGCTCATCCAGACCGGCAAATGCCGCAAGCGGCCGATCCTGCTGTTCGGCCGCGACTTCTGGAGCCGCGTCCTCGACCTCGATCTGCTGGTCGAGACCGGGATGATTTCGCCGGGGGACCTCGAGTTGTTCAACTACGTTGAAACGGCCGAGGAAGCCTGGGCGCTGCTCGACGCCGAATACGGCTTCGACCGGCCGCCAGCGCCGGAGAGCGAGGCCGGGGAGTTCGTCGATCATCCCGGGCCGACAGCCTGAGGGCGCGATGAGCCGAGCGCGGGGCCTGCGGTGATCCGCCCGATCAGCCTGGTCGGCGCGCCGACCGACGTGGGCGCCGGCCACCGTGGCGCCAGCATGGGCCCCGAGGCGCTGCGCGTTGCCGGCATCGCCGACGTGCTGCAAGGCCATGGCATCGACGTCGCCGACCGGGGCAACCTCGCCGGCCCCCCGAACCCGCGTTCCGCGCCGAGCGGCGGCTACCGCAACCTGCCCGAAGTGGTCGCCTGGAACCAGCTGGTGCACGATGCGGTGCACGCCGAACTCGTCCTCGGCCGCATGCCGCTGCTGATCGGCGGCGACCACTGCCTGGGGGTCGGCTCGGTCAGCGCCGCGGCGCGGCACTGCCGCGAAACCGGCCGGCCGCTGCGCGTGCTGTGGCTCGATGCGCACACCGACTTCAACACCGACGCGCTGACACCGAGCGGCAACCTGCACGGCATGCCCGTCGCCTGCCTGTGCGGCCACGGCCCGCAGGCGCTGATCGAGATCGGCGGGCGGGTGCCGGCCATCAGCCCGACCTGGGTGCGCCAGATCGGCATCCGCAGCGTCGACGCCGGCGAAAAGCGCTTCGTCCACCAGATGCAGCTGACCGTCTTCGACATGCGCACCATCGACGAGATCGGTATGCGCGAGGCCATGGCGCGGGCACTCGCCGACCTCGAGCCCGACTGCCACCTGCACGTCAGCTTCGACGTCGACTTCCTCGATCCGACGGTCGCCCCCGGCGTCGGCACCACCGTCCGCGGCGGCCCGACCTACCGCGAAAGCCAGCTCTGCATGGAAATGATCGCCGACACCGGCCGCCTCGGCTCGCTCGACGTGATGGAACTGAACCCGGCGCTCGACGTGCGCAATGCGACGGCCGAAGTGGCGGTCGAAATGATCGAGAGCCTGGTGGGGAAGAGTACGTTGGTAAGGGGGTAGCGGCTGCGGCGTGGCATGCGGCACGAGGTTCAGCCTACACCGCTGGCGCGCGACCTCCGCTGCGCTCCCGCAGGGCGACGTCGGCAAGCGACATCCTGAATCCGAAGCCGAGATGGACCCGCAGCAGGCTCCGATTCGACAGCCGCTGCTCGAAGCCCGGCATCAGACGCTCGGGAATGACCGCCGTTTTCACACTGGCGTGTTCGAACGTCGTGTCGTCGCGGCGGATCGCTTCGCATCTCCGACGCCCGTGGCTGTCGGCGTTCAGCGGTGCGACGCGGCTGCCAGTCTCGGCGCGGCCGCAGCACGAAGGCCGCCGACGACCACCTGTTGTCATGACCGGCCGACGGCGTCGTCGTGCCGCCGCCGCTCTGATGGTTGCGAAGCCGTCCTGAAGCGGGGCGTAACGCGATAAGGCGGGTCCGGCGTGCACGCAGCTTGCCGTTCGCGGCGTCTGCGGCCGCCGCCACATCCCCAGCCAACCAAGGACACGCCATGCACTCCACCTCCGGCCAGACCCGCTCCTGCTGGCTCGACAGCACCACCCAGCCGGTCTTCCCACCCTTGCAGAGCGACGCCAAGGTCGACGTCTGCGTCGTCGGCGCCGGCATCGCCGGGCTGAGCGTGGCTTACCAGCTGGTCGCCTCCGGGCGGCAGGTGCTGGTGGTCGACAACGGCCCGGTCGGCAGCGGCGAGAGCGGGCGGACGACGGCGCACCTGATGACCGCCTTCGACGACCGCTATGTCGAAGTCGCGGACATGCACGGCGCCGAGGTGGCGCGGGTGGTCGCCGAAAGCCACGCCGCGGCGATCGACTTCATCGAGCGCGTTTCGCAGCAGGAAGGCATCGATTGCGACTTCCGGCGTGTCGACGGGTATCTGTTCCTGTCGCCGGGCGAATCGGTCGAGCTGCTCGACCGCGAGCTGGCGGCTGCACACCAGGCAGGGCTCGCCGACGTGCGGCGGGTCGAGCGTCCGATCGGGCCGACGGCCGACCTGGGCCCGGCACTGCTGTTCCCGCGCCAGGGCGAAATCGAGCCGCTGAAGTATCTGGCCGGGCTGGCCGAGGCGATCGTGCGGCGCGGCGGGCGCATTTGCTGCGGCACGCACATCACCGGGGTGGCCGAGGAAAGCGGCTCGGTCGAACTGAAGACCGCCGACGGGCTGATCGTCACCGCCGCCGCGGCCGTGGTGGCGAGCAACACGCCGTTCAACGACATGGTGGCGATGCACACCAAGCAGTCGGCCTACCGGACGTTCGTCGTCGGCCTGCCCGTGGCGCGCGGCGCGGTGCCGCGGGCGCAGTACTGGGATAGCGGCGACCCGTACCACTATGTCCGCATCGCCGGCAGCCTGGACGAGACTCGCGATCTGCTGATCGTCGGCGGCGAGGACCACAAGACCGGTCAGGCCGACGATGCCGACGAGCGTTTTGCCCGGCTCGAAGCCTGGACCCGCGAACGTTTCCCGGTCGAAGGCGCCGTGGTGCAGCGCTGGTCGGGCCAGGTGATGGAGCCCAACGACGCGCTGGGCTTTATCGGCCGCAATCCGGGCGAAAAGAACGTCTACATCGTGACCGGCGACTCGGGCAACGGCATGACCCACGGCACGATCGCCGGCATGCTGATCACGGACCTGATCTGCGACCGGCCGAACCCGTGGGCCGAGGCCTACGACCCGTCGCGCAAGCAGCTGCATTCGGCCGGCGAGTTCGCCAAGGAGAACCTCAACGTCGCCGGGCAGTACCTCGACTGGCTGACGCCCGGCAGCGCAGGCGGCATCGAGCAGATCGCCGCGGGCAGCGGCGCCGTGATTCGCGACGGGCTGAAGAAGATCGCGATCTACCGCGACCTCGATGGCAGCGTGACGGCGCTCGACGCCACCTGCCCGCACCTCGGCTGCATCGTCGCCTGGAACTCGACCGAGAAGAGCTGGGACTGCCCTTGCCATGGGTCGCGCTTCGCCTGCGACGGCTCGGTGCTGCATGGGCCGGCCGTGAGCGGCCTGTCGCGGGCATCGACCGAGGACCTCGGCTGAGCGTTGGCGGGCTCGAGCAGGCGGAGCCCCGGCTGCGCCCGCAGCGCGCAGGCTACCGGTGCCTCGGGCGCTAGATCACGGCCGGCTTGCCAGCCAGGCGACCACCGCCCACAGCAACAGCGCGAGCAGCACCGCCCAGATCAGCACCACGCCGACGGCGCCCCAGCGCAGCTTCGGCAGGCGGTCACGCGAGCGCTCGGCGTCGAGCAGGCAGGCCTGCCACAGCGGTTTCGGCGTCAGCCGGACCACCAGCGCGATGCCCAGCGGAATCAGCACCAGGTCGTCGAGCTGGCCGATGAACGGAATGAAGTCCGGAATCAGGTCGATCGGGCTGACGGCGTATGCCAGCACGCCGATCGCCACCCACTTCGCCGCACGCGGCGCCTGCGGATTCTTGAACAGCTTCCAGAGCGCGATCAGGTAGGTCGCCAAGCGTGCGGTGTTGGCGGTGCGAAAGACGCGGGCAAGCTTGCTCATGCGGCCGATTCTCGCCGCCGGCCCGCCAGCCGCCGGGGTTGGGGCCGAAGTCGGCGCCTCGCGCCTTGGACCTCGTCAGCTCGGCGCGGACCCCGGGCCCGGAGGGCGCGGCGTATCCACCCGGTTGTGCAGCGGTTTGCCCTCGTGCCAGCGCTGCAGGTTGTCCAGAAAGAGGCGCCGGACACGCACCCTGTTGCCGTCCGAAAACCCGGCGCTGTGCGGCGTGGCGATGACTTGCGGTAGGTCCCACAAGGGCGAGGTCGGCGGCAGCGGCTCGTGCGCGAACACGTCGAGATAGGCGCCCGCCAGCCGTCCGGCGCGCAGCGCGTCGACAAGCGCCGGCTCATCGACCATTTCGCCCCGCGCCACGTTGACCAGGTGCGCATGGGAAGGCAGCAGCGCCAGCGCATCGGCGTCGATGAGCGATCGCGTGCGCTCGGTCAGCGGACAGGCCAGCAGCAACCAGTCGGTGCGCGGCAGCACGTGGCGGATGTCCTCGAACGCCAGCGTCTCGACGCCCGCGGCCGCCGGCTCGGCGCTGCTGCGCACGACGATCAACCGAAGGCCGAGTGTTCCGAGGACGGCGCCGATCTGCCGGCCGATCGGTCCCCAGCCGACGATCACCGCGGTCTGCCCTTCGAGGTCGCGCGGCACGCCACTGCCGATCAGCGGCGCCCAGCTTCTGCTGCGTTGCGCCGCCATGAGTTGCGGGAAGCGCCGGGCCAGGGCGAGAAGCCCCGCCAGCGCGGTCTGCGCAACGACGCTGGCATTCGCGCCCGACGAGGTGCTGACGGCCACGCCGCGCCGGTGCAACTCGACATACACCGGCCGGTCGGCGCCGGCCGAGTGCGCATGCACCCAGCGCAGGCTGGGCGCGCCGAGCATCGCGTCGTAGAACACCCGGGTATCCGGCAGGACCGCATGCTTGGTCGACAGGCCCGTCACATCGCGCGAAACGAAGGCGATGTCGGCGTCGATTCCGGGTGCCGGCGCGACGAAGGTGTGAGCGCGCGAACCCAGCGCCTCGCCGATCGCGGCGCCTGCATCCAGCCGGGCTGCGTCGGAGAGAAGAATCCGCAGCGGCGTGGTGTCCCCGGGGCTGCTCATTCAGCCGTGGCGCCCGATTCGCGAACGACTGTTTTCCACTTCTCGTACTCGCGCTGCGTGAACTGTCCGAGCTGCGCCGCGCTGCCACCGATCGGATCGGCACCCTCCTGGATCATCTGCGCCTCGAGCGACGGCAGGGCGTCGTTGACCGCCTTGTTGAGCGAATCGAGGATCGGCTGGGGCGTGCCCTTCGGTGCGAAGAAGCCGAACCACGATCCCGCAGCGAAGCCGGGGAAGCCTTTTTCTGCAACCGTCGGGATGCCCGGAAGCGAGCGCGACGGCTTTTCGCTCGAAACGGCGATGGCCTTCAGCTTGCCGGCGTTGATGTGCTGGATTACCGATGGAATGGTGGCAAACATGAACTGGAGGCGTCCGGCCAGCAGGTCGTTCAACGCCGTCGCTCCCTTGTAGGGCACATGCACGGTTTCTGCGCCGATGCGCTTGCTCAGCATGTAGCTCGACAGATGCGACGAGGTGCCGATTCCGGTCGATCCGTAACTGAGCTTGCCGGGGCTGGCCTTCGCGTAGGCAACGAACTGCTCGAAGTTGGCGACCGGCAGCGACGGCGGAACCACCAGCACATTGGGCACATCGGCGATCTGTACCACCGGGACGAGGTCCTTGAGCGGGTCGTAGCGAAGGTTCTTGTAGAGCGTCTGGTTGATCGCGATCGGGCCCACCGAGTCGACGATGAAGGTGTAGCCGTCGGGTTTCGACCGGACCACGAATTCGGTGCCGATGTTGCCGCCCGCGCCCGGCTTGTTGTCGATCACGAACGGCTGGTTGAATTGACCGGACAGCTTTTGCGCGACCGAACGCGTCAGGATGTCGGTGGTCCCTCCGGGGGAGAACGCAACGACGATCAGCACCGGCTTCGACGGCCATTTGTCCTGCTGGGCAGCTGCGCCGAAGGGCACCCCGAGGCACGCCGCCGCGACCGCGGCAACGGAGGAGCCGCGCAGGCGCCGCAGCGGGGCAGCCAGGACTTGCGTTTTGGAAATGGAGGGGTACGGGCTCATCGGTGGCTCCGAGGGGTTGATCGTTTGAAATCTGTGTGCTTCTGTGCGAACGCCGGCAGCCGGCTCAGTTCCGGAAGCTCGGGTCCATGCGGTCGAGCTTGCGCAGCAGGGCCGGCCATTCCATCAGCCCGTATGGGCGCCGCGTGCCCGGCTGGTAGTTGTTCCAGGTCTCCTCCAGGATGTGCTGCGGCACCGACTGAAGTGGCGTGTTGCAGGCCATCGCCCCGATCTGCGCGCGGCAGGCCAGTTCCAGCCGGTGCATCCAGTTGAACGCCTCGCCGACGCTTCGGCCCACCACCAGCGCGCCGTGGTTGCGGAAGATGACCGCTTCGCCGTCGCCGAGGTCGGTCAGCAGCGAAGCCTGTTCTTCCTTGTTCAGCACCACGCCCTGGTAGTCGTGGTAGCCGATCTTCAGGAATCGCATGGCGGTCTGTGTCAGCGGCAGCAGGCCGCACGCCAGGGACGACACGGCCATCGATGCCCAGCTGTGGGTATGAATCACGCACGCCACCTCCGGCCGCGCCCCGTGGACTGCGCTGTGGATCACGTAGCCGGCCTTGTTGATGCCGTAGTCGAGTTCGCCGAAATCGGGCTTCGAGAGGATGTTTCCGTCCGGGTCGACCTTGATCAGGCTGGATGCGGTGATCTCCTCGTACATCATTCCGTACGGATTGATCAGGAACGCGCCGGGCTCGCCCGGGACGTGCGAGGAAATGTGGTTGGCCATCATGTCGGCGAGGCCGTAGAACTCGATCAGCCGGTAGCACGCAGCCAGGTCGATGCGTGCCTTCCACTCGGCTTCGCTGCAGCGCTCGCGCATCGAGGGGATCTGGAGTACGCCAGGAGAAGTCATGCTGGGAGATCCTTTCAGGGGTTGTGTCGGGTTGCCGGGCCTCGCTTCGATGATGCGCCCGCTGCAAACCGCTTCAGGGTGGGGTATGCCCGGGCCCCGCACGGCGCCTGGCGATCCCGGGCGTCACCGGTCCGCCACCCGCTCGGCATCCTTGACGATCCGCGCCAGCCGGTCCGAGAGCTTCTCGTTGCTCAGCTTCTCGCGGAAGCGCTCGACCATCAGCGCCAGCGCGAACGGGCTCGGCGCCTTGAGGTCGACGAACTCGACGCGCAGCGAGGCCAGGCGCTGCAGCGTCTCGGACAGGCGGCCGACATCCAGCTCCTGGCCGAGCACCTCGGCCTCGGCCTGCCCGAGCAGCAGGTTGCCCGCGTCGTACTGGCGAAAGACCTCGAAGAACAGGCTGCTCGACGCCTGCAGCTGGCGGGTGCTTTTCGAGGCGCCGGGATAGCCGGTGAAGATCAGCCCGGCGATGCGGGCGATTTCGCGGAAGCGGCGCCGCGCCAGCTCGCTCGAATTCAGGCTGGCCAGCACGTCGACCAGCAGCCGCTCGGTGCCGAACAGACGCTTCTCGACCAGCGGCTTCGGATCGACCGGCAGCGCGCTGAGCATTTCCAGCCCGTAGTCGTTGATCGACAGGCTGAAGGTGTTCGGCGCGTCCTTGGCGAAGCGCCACGCCAGCAGGCTGGCCAGGCCGATGTGCACGTAGCGTCCGGCGAACGGATAGACGAACAGGTGCTGGCCTTCGCGCGAGACGAAGCGCTCGATCAGCAGCGTCTCGCGCGTCGGCAGCGCCGAGAGCTGCGCCTGCGTCGAAAGCATCGGCCGCGCGGCCTGCAGCTCGGGCTCGCTGAAGTCGCCGGCCGCGGCAGCGGCGACGACGCCGAGCATCGAGTCGGCGAGCTCGCTCGACAGCGGCATCTTGCTCCCGCCCCAGGTCGTCACCTGGCCCTTGGCGGCGGTCGCCTTCTTCACGTAGGCGGTCATCTCCTTCGTGCGCACGTATTCGAGCAGCCGGCCGGCAAAGATGAAGCAGTCGCCGGCACGCAGCCGCGAGATGAAGCCTTCTTCGAGCGTGCCGATGCGGCCGCCGCTCAGGTACTTCACCTGCATCGACGAGTCGGAGACGATGGTGCCGATCTGCAGCTTGTGGCGCCGGCCGATGCCGCGGTCGGGTACCCGGTAGACGCCGTCGACCTGCTGCACGCGGTGGTACTCGGGGTAGGCGGTCAGGCTGCTTCCGCCCTGCTCGACGAAGGTCAGCGTCCAGTCGAATTCGGCGCGCGTCAGCGTGCGGTAGGCCCAGGCGGTGCGCACTTCGTCGAACAGCGCGTCGGCGACGAAGCCACCGCCTAGCGCCACGGTGACCAGGTGCTGCACCAGCACGTCGAGCGGCTTGTCGGGCGTGGCGCGCTTCTCGATGCGGCCGGCGACCGCGGCGCGCCGTGCGGCGACCGCCTCGACGAGTTCGAGCGTGTTGGTCGGCACCAGCGTGATCCGGCTCGGCCGGCCCGGTGCATGGCCGCTGCGGCCGGCGCGCTGCAGCAGCCGGGCGATGCCCTTGGCCGAGCCGATCTGCAGCACGCGCTCGACCGGCAGGAAGTCGACGCCGAGATCGAGCGACGAGGTTGCGACGACGGCTTTCAGCCGCCCCTCCTTCAGACCGAGCTCGACCCATTCGCGCACCCCGCGGTCGAGCGAGCCGTGGTGCAGCGCCACCAGCCCGGCCCATTCGGGCCGCTGCTCGAGCAGCAGCTGGTACCAGGCCTCGGCCTGCGAGCGCATGTTGACGAAAACCAGCGTCGTCGAGGAGCGCTCGATCTCGGCAACCACCGGTCGCTGCATCTGCTGGCCGAGGTGACCGCCCCAGGAGAAGCGGCCGGGGTTGTCGGGCAGCAGGGTGTCGATCAGCAGCGTCTTGTCGACGCGGCCGCGCACCAGCAGGCCGGGCGCCGCCCCGCCGCTGCCGAGCAGCACCTGCATGGCCTCTTCCGAGTTGCCGAGCGTCGCGCTCAGGCCCCAGACCAGCAGCCCCGGGCTCCAGCGCCGGATTCGCGCCAGTGCCAGCTGCACCTGCACGCCCCGCTTGTTGCCCATCAGCTCGTGCCACTCGTCGACGACGACGGTGTGCACCGCGCCGAGCTCGGCCGCGGCGTCCTCGCGGGTGAGCATCAGCGACAGCGATTCGGGCGTGGTCACCAGCGCGGTCGGAAAGCGCCGGTCCTGCCGGGCGCGCTCGGCAGGCGGCGTGTCACCCGTTCGCTGGCCGACCTGCCAGGTCGGCGCAAGGTCGGCAAGCGGTTGTCGCAGCGCGCGCGCCGTGTCGGCGGCCAGCGCACGCATCGGCGTCAGCCAGAGCACGCCGAGCGGGGGACCCTGCGCTTTCCTCGGCTTCGGCGCCGAAGTGGTCGACACCGGTGTCGCCTGCGCTGCGAGTCGACGGGCGCGCAACAGCGCGCCGAGCCACACCGCATAGGTCTTGCCGCTGCCGGTGGTGGCGTGCAGCAGCCCGCTCCGGCCGTCGACCATCGCCTGCCAGACCTCCTGCTGGAAAGCAAACGGCTGCCAGCCCTGGGCGGCGAACCAGGCCTCGGCGATGGCGGTCAGTGAATCCGAGCGGCTGCGTGCTGAGGGTTGTGTGGGGTCCGGTGGCACGCTCGCGTCGCCGGATTTCGGTTGGCTCAGCGGCATGCGGAAATTCTCAGCGAGTTCGGTCGGCGGTCCGGGAAGGAGTGCCGAAGCGTTCGGGAGGCGAGCCGTCGAGCGCTTCAGCACACGTTGACAGCCCTTACGGCATCAAGCGTGACTGTCCGCCTTCGAACCAAGACGCATCGAACCCGCTTTGCAAAAGGACCACCTTCGTATTCGCCGATCCCTGCTCACCGAGTCGCGAGAGGTACTTGGCGAGCGTGCTTGCATCCTCGGAAAGCAAATGGCTCACGCCTTCGCAAACGCACTGAGCGATCAGCTTGAAGTCGTCCTTGATGCGGACACGGTCGTCGCCCGCATCCCGCGGACTCGCGCGGATCAGCAGCCCGCAGGCCATGGCGTGGTCGATGTTGAAAGGCATGACCAGGAAGTTGCGCAGAGGCAGATCGTCGATCGGCTGACGCACCTGGAATTCCGCAATCACGATCGTCGAGAGCAGCATCGGCACCTGGCGATGGATGCACTCCCGGTAGTACTGCTTGGCTGCGTGGTGGTGGGATAGCGTGGGTTTGCTGAGGCTGATCAGAAAGCTCGTATCAACCAGAACGCTGTTCAATTGCCGACCCCACCTCGGAGTTCATCGACCCAGGCCGTCGCATCGTCGACCGCTTCCCACGCCTTCGCGCCGCGTCGGGTGAGTGTCTCCAACTCCGCCTCGTCGAAGGTGGGGGCGTACTCGACGAACTCGAGCAGTCTTGCGTCGCGCAGCTGACGGGTCATCACGTTGTACCGGGCCCTGATCCGCAACACGGCGCATTTGTAGAGCCTGTTGACCGTTTCATCGCGCAGGACACTGCGTTCGGTGTTCACTTTCAACGTGCTGCCGTCGGGCAGACGCACATGCGCGTTCGCGCGGGTTGCGCCGCCGAGATCGAGAATTTCCCCCCGGATGTAGCGCTCGACCGCGACCCACTGGTCGGCGTCGTCTACGCGGTAGTCGGTATCGACGTCGACCACCACAGGCCGGGGAAGAAAGGGCGCGCTGATGCGATAGGCGACGAGCGGTGAGCCGCGTGCGGACTTTTGCCACTTTGCGATGACGTCTCGCCGCCTGACATCGAGCATGTCGAGCAGTTCGCCTTTCAGCAGCGCCAGAAGATCCCGCAAGAGCGCGGCCGCCGGCAACATGGGAACCGTCTGGATGGCCAACGAGCCGGCCTTGACGGCAACGTCGAGCGCGGCCGTGTCGGTATCGCGATTTTCACCGCGCAGGAATGTCTCGACGTCCGCAACAAAGCTGGCCAACTCGCCCAGGGGGACCCGGTCCGGCGTGGCCTCATGGCCCGCCGAGCGGTCGATCAGCGTGAAGGTGAAGGGTTGCGCGTCCATCCCAGGAATGATGGCATGAATGCCGATTCGAGGCCTCCCTGGAATCCACGAGCTCCGCGTCCGCAGCAGGGCCCTCCCGGACCTTAGCGACCGAGAAACCGGTCCATCGCCGCCCGTCCCACGGACGGATCGTCGGTGAAGAAACCGTCGACGCCCGCCTGCAGAAAGGCGGTGATCTCGGCCGCCATGTCGCCGCGCTCGCTTGGCGAGGCCGCATTGCCACGGCGCAGGTTCGCCGGCAGGAACGGGTTCTCCGGGCGGAAGGTGTACGGGTGGACGAGCAGCCCGGCGGCGTGCGCATCGGCGACCAGCGCCGTCGGTGCGGCGAGGTTGTTCTGCGCATTGCGCGCAATCACCATCTCCTTGCTCGGGCCGATGCCGTTGGCGTAGGTCGCAATCTCGCGCAGCCCGGCCGGTGTGGCGAGGCTGGCGTAGGTTCGCGTGTCGCCGCTGCGGCGGAAGTCATCGGGCCGGCCCGATCCCGACAGCAGCTGGACGATCGGCAGGTCGGTCAACGCGCGCATTTCCTTCAGGTTGCCGACCTCGAAGGACTGGATGAACACCGGCGCACCCTTGCCGCGGTAACCGTTGGCATGCAGCTGGTCGACCAGGCGCTTTTCCAGCGGCAGGCCGATCGCCTTAAAGTGGCTCGGATGCTTGGTTTCGGGATAGATGGCGATCGTGCGGCCGGTCTCCTGCGACCTGGCGCGCGCCAGGTCGATGACCTCCTGCAGCGTCGGAATCGGGAACTGGCCGTCGAAGGCGGTGTTGGCCGGGCGGTTGGAGGGAATCCGCTCCCTGGCGCGCAGCGTCCTCAGCTCGGCCAGGGTGAAGTCCTCGGTGAACCAGCCGGTCGTCGGCACGCTGTCGATCTCCTTCGTCTTGCGGCGGGCGGCGAACTCGGGCTTGTCGGCGACGTTGGTCGTTCCCGAGATCTCGTTTTCATGGCGCGCGACGAGCATGCCGTCGGCGGTCGCCACCAGGTCGGGTTCGATGGCGTCGGCGCCCTGCTCGATCGCGAGCTGGTAGGCGGCCAGCGTGTGCTCGGGCCGCAGCGCCGATGCGCCCCGGTGGCCGAGCACCAGTTTCGCGGGCAGCGGCGCCGGGTCGGCGTTGCCGCCGCCGCAGGCGGAAAGTGCAATGGCGGTCATGAGGGCGTAGGCGGCGCGGGTGCGGTTGACGGACATGAAGGCTCCTGGCTCATGGGATGGTGCCGGCATGACAGTGCGGCGCGGTGGCGATCCAGCCCTCGACCGGGTCGACATCGGCGGGCATGCCGAAGGCCGGCTGCCCGCCGGACCATCCAGCCTGCATCAGGCAGAGCGCCGCGTCGAGCCGGTCGGCGGTGGGGTCGTCGATCAGCGCCTCGCGCTGTGCGGCGTTTAGCTGCAGCCGCAGGCCGAGCCGCGAGCGGCCGGATTCGAGCGCAGCGACCAGCTCGGCGCGCGCGGCGCGGCGCGGCGCGTCCTGCCTGGCGCGTGTGTCGCTCTTGTACGAACGGCGGCCGATCAGCTCGCGCGCCAGCAGGCCCGGGTAGCCTTCGAGCGCGACGCGCCGGGGGTCGCCGTCGCAAAGGCCGGGGATGTGCACGCCGGCCTGGAGCAGCAGCGGCACGCCCGCGTGCAGCATGTAGGCCACCGGCGGATTGACCCACTTCATCGATGGCGACGACCCGGCCGGCGCGTCGCAGGCGCGGTGCGCGAACTTGCCGCCGACCGGCCGTGCCGCGCAGAAGGCGGCAAAGGTACTGCGGATCTCGGCGCGGCTGAGCGCCGCGTAATGGCGCATCAGCGCCGGCCAATCGAGCGGCCAGCCGAGGGTGGCGACCAGCTCGCGCGGCAGTCCGAACGGAAAGTCGAAGGCGCCGAGCCAGTCGCCCGGCTGCGCGAGCCAGTCGCCGAAGCCGGCAAGCGAATCGAAGCTGCGGAGGTCGTCGAGCGTCAGCCCGGCATACGCCAGGCGCCCGGACGCCAGCACCACCGGCTTGCGCCGTGACGGCGCCGAGCTGAAATCGATGCCGACGAGCTCGGCGTGCGGCGGCGGCAGGTGCATGCGATGGGCATTCTGACGCCGCTGTGGTCAACCTTGGCGGAAGTGCTTCCCGCCCTCGGGCCGGTCTACTCCGTTTGCGGGTTCGACGGGTCGCCCTCGAACTGACGCATCACGCGTCGCCACGAACGCTGGATCACACCTTCGTCGGCCTTCTCGCGGGCACGCTCTGCGGCGCGAGTCTCCGGGTCGGCGACCGGTTGCGACAAGCGGCGATTGCGGATCTCGACCACGCGATCCCAGGCCTGTCGGGCCTCGACGAGAAGGGTATGGCCGTCTCGCAACTCGGCGGTGGTGCCGCCGCTGCGCTCGTAACGCTCGAAGAGCGCCGTCAGCGCCTGCATCTGCCGGGTGTAGTCCTGATAGCTCATCCCGCCACGGATTGCCGAAGTCAGCGCGACCATGCGCGCGCGCAATTCCTGTTCGAGGGCTTCCGGCGCTGCGGCCTGCGCGAACGCCGCGGCGCTCGCGATCAGCAGCGAGCAAGCAAGAACGGCGAGCTTCGTCGTGGCCATGGCATCCGCTTTCAAAGACTGGGCAGCAAACGGCGCGAGCGTATGCAAAGCGGCTTGCCGGACAAGACGGGATTTCCCGCTCGACCCCCGTCCTGCGGCGGTGCATGCCGAGCCGCCACCCTCACGATGCGAAAAACGCCGGATGCCGGCTGGCAATCTCGTCGGCCATCGCCAGGGTTCCTGAAAGATGTTCGCGCAGCCGATCCTGGGCCTGGCCGGGTTCGCCCTTGGCCATGGCGTCGACGATGCGGCGATGGTCGCGCACGACGGCCTCGGCCTTGCCGGCTGCCGGCAGGTGCAACCTGCGCATGCGTTCGACATCGCCGCTCATCCGCCGCACCAGTTCGTAGAGGCCCGAGACGCCCGCGGCTTCGTACATCTGCCGGTGAAATTCCTGGTCGGCGGCAATGAACCGTCCATAGTCGCCACTGCCGATCAGCGCGGCCTGGACGTCGATCTGGGCACGAAGGCCGCGAAGGACGGCCTCTGCCGGTTCGCAGGCCAGCGCCCGCACCACTTCGAGTTCGACCGCGCTGCGCAGGAAGTGGACCTGTTGCGCAGCGGCAACGTCGATTCGGCTGACCACCGTCGCATGCTGCGGAAAGATGTCGACCAGCCCCTCTTCGCTGAGCTTGATTAGGGCGTCGCGGATCGGCGTCTGGCTGAGCCCGAACTGATCGGCAAGCTCGGCGCGGGAAAGCACCGTCCCGGGCTCGAGCTGAAGCGACACGATGAGCTCGCGCAATTGCTCGAAGACTTGCGGCGCGGCGTGCCGCGACCGGTCGAGCTTGGAAAAACGCGCTTTGGCGACATGCAGCATCGATCGATTCTACGGAGAAGCCCCGCTTGACTTCTAATGTATTAGTGCTTCAATGGCGGACTGCCGCATTCCTGCGGAGCGCCTCCCGCCGGGAGTTCAGGCAACCCCCGCGCGCCCTCCCCTCAACAGGCCCTGCCCATGAAACGTCGAACCCTCCTGTCCTGCCTTGCCGCCGCCCTTCCCGTTGCCGCCGCGGCGCAAGCGCCCGAGTGGCCGAATGCCAAGCCGATCACCTACGTGGTGCCGTTCACCGCCGGCGGCTCGACCGACGTGGTCGGGCGCACGCTGGCGCAAAAGCTCCAGGAGTCGCTGAAGCAGACGGTCGTCGTCGACAACAAGCCTGGGCAAGGCGGCGGTATCGGCGCCTCCTTCGTCGCCAAGGCACCCGCCGACGGCTACACCCTGTTCGGGGGCACCATCAGCACGCACGCCATCAACGCCGGCCTGTACAAGAACCTTTCCTACGACCCGGTCAAGGACTTCGAGCCGGTCGCGCTGGTCGCCTTTCTGCCGAACGTGCTGCTGGTCGACCCGAATCTCGGCGTCAACTCGGTTGCCGACCTCGTGGCGCTGCTGAAGAAGGACGAGAAAAGACGCACCTTCGCTTCGTCGGGCGCCGGCACGTCGACGCATCTGGCCGGCGAGATGTTCGCCGACCTGATCAACGTGCCGCTGACGCACATTCCCTACAAGGGAACCCCGCCGGCAATGGTCGACGTCTCGGCCGGGCAGGTGACCTTCATGTTCGACCAGATGACCGCGGCGCTGCCGTTGCTGCAGGCCGGCAAGCTGAAGCTGCTGGCCGTGACCACGGGCAAGCGCACCGCGCTGTCGCCGAACACGCCGACGATGATCGAGGCCGGTATTCCGGGCTTCGAGATGTCGTCGTGGCAGGCGGTGTTTGCGCCGAAGGGCACGCCGCGGCCGATCGTGCAGCGCCTGCACAGCGAAATCGCTGCCGCACTCAAGCAGCCCGACGTGCAGGCCAAGCTGCACGGCCAGCTCGGCATGGAGATCGTCGGCGGCACGCCGCAGGAACTGGCGGCGCTGATGAGCCGGGAGATTCCGCGCTGGTCGGCGCTGGTGAAAAAATCGGGCGCGACGGTGAACTGATTCGCCGCCTCGGGAGCGGCGCTGAGTCGCCGTCCCCGGGTCGGCAGGCGGCTGCTGCACCGGCCTCGACGGCCGTGCAGCCGCTGACAGGCGGCTTCGACTCAGTAGCGCGTCGCCTCGAACTTCCAGCCCGGCTCGACCTTCTGCATCTCGATCTCGTCGTTGCGCTCGACGATGCCGCAATCGAGATACGCCTGATGCAGGCGCGCAAGTGCCGCACGGTCGAGCTCGATGCCGAGGCCCGGCTCGCGCGTCACCCGGGCACAGCCGCCTTCGATCGGCAGTTTCCCGCCGACCAGCAGCTCGTCGCTCTGCCACGGATAGTGGGTGTCGCAGGCGTAGGTGAGCGTCGGCGACGCGGCAGCGACATGCGTCATCGCCGCCATCGAGATGCCGACATGGCTGTTCGAGTGCATCGACAGGCCGCGGCCGAAGGTGCTGGCGATGCGGCCGAGTTCGAGCAGGGCGCGCAGGCCACCCCAGAAATGATGGTCGGTGAGGATGATGTCCTCGCTGTGCCGGGCGACGGCGCCGGGGATGTCGCCGAACGACGTCGTGCACATGTTGGTCGCGAACGGAAACGCCAGCTGCTGGCGCAGCGCCGCCATCGCTTCCTGGCCGCGCACCGGGTCCTCGTAGTACTCCAGCACGCCTTCGAGGCGCTTGCCGCAGCGCAGCGCCGTCTCCATCGACCAGGCGGCATTCGGATCGATGCGCAACGGCGTGCCCGGGCCGAAGGCATCGCGCAGCGCCAGCATCGAGTCGACCTCGAGGTCGGGATCGAGGATGCCGGCCTTCAGCTTGATCGACTCGAAGCCGTACTCGTCGATCATCGCGCGCGCCTGCTCGACGATGCCTTCGGGATCGAGCGCGGCGCGCTGCCGGGCGGCCGCCCATCCGCTGGCACCGGGATCGGTCGCGAAGCCGAGCGGGCCGCCCGCTCCCTCGTACTTGAAGAACAGGTACGCCGAATACGGCACCCGCTCGCGCACCCTGCCGCCGAGCAGGTCGACGACCGGCCGGCCGACCGCCTTGCCGACCATGTCGTAGCAGGCGACCTCGATGGCGCTGTAGAGGTGGTTGATGCGCGCCGTCTCCCAGGGCCGGGTGCTGCGGTGCGCGCTGGTGCCGCCGTCACCGAAGCGCTCGATCAGCGCCTGGCGAATGGCGTTGAGCTCCCACGGATCGAGCCCGACGAGGGCCTCGTGCGCAAGCCGCAGCATCGCCAGCGTCTCGACCCCTCCGGGAATTTCGCCCAGGCCGCTGATGCCGTCGTCCGAGACCAGTTCGACCACCGTGCGCAAGGCATACGGCGCATGCAGGCCAGCCGCATTCAGCAGCGGCGGATCGCCGATGGCGATCGGGGTGACACGGACTTCGGAGATCTTCACGGGCTGCCTTTCAAAAAATGGCGTTGCGAGGCAAGCCGCGCCGCTCGGACGACGCCGATTGTAGCGACCGACGGGCCGTTGAAGCATTAATATTCGCCAGCTTTACCGCGCCTGCCACGGCTATGGCGCCGCTGCGCACAGCAGTTCCGAAGGCGACGTGACGCGCCAGCCCCAAGCGATCGTCAGAGCACCAAAACCTTTGTGCTCTCCTCGCCGAACTGGCTGATGACCCGAACTGCGACCCGGCGCCCGCGGGTTGCCGGGATCGGGTGCGACTTGAAACCGTAAACCCGTTCGAAGGCTTCGTCGTCGAGCTCGACTTTGAGCGTGCGCTCGACCTTCGCCTTGGCGGTTCTCACGGCCAATGCGCTCAGGCCCCGCTTGAACTTGGCGAACTCGTCGGCATCGCCGCCGCAGAAGAACACCTGCCGCGTCACGAAACTGGCGCCATCGTAGTCGTCATCAACCATCCAGTACGAGATGTCGGCGGCGCTGCGCGGCTTGACCTCGTCAGTGATCGGGTCGTAGAGATCGAGGCCGCGAATCTCGATCGTCGCCGTGTCGCCATCGCGCTCGATACCGATATCGGGTTCGCCGATCGTCACGAACGACGCCGCCTTCTTGTCCTTTTTGATCAGCCCGTCCTGCATCAGGTCGTCGTGCATGCGCACCTTGGTCACCTCGAAGGCGCCGACCTTCAGCGTGACGTTGCGGTTGTCGACATCGCTTTCGAAGCCGAAGCCGAGCAGCACCAGCCAGTCGGCGTCGGCACGCTGGCGGCAGGCCTTGATAGCGTCGTTGACCGACTTGCGACTCACCGTGCCGAATTGCGGGCCGATGTGGAAGTAGGCCTTCTTCTCGCCCTCCGCGCCCGCATACCAGCCTTCCGCATGCAGTGCGCCGCTCGCCTCGTTAATCACGTCAACGCGGTTGAACACCGCCGTCTCGTTCTTCAACCCGTTCTTGATGCCAGCGTGCTTGAGGTGCTCGAACACCCGCTCGGTAAAGCGCTGTACGTTATCGACCGACGCATTGGCCTCGTCGATGCGTTCGGGCGACAGCGGCTCGAAACTTTGCAGCGTCTCGACGGTGAACGGGCCGGCGACGCGGAGCTTCTTCTTGTCGATCTCGGGTTGATCGAACAACGTTTCGGTGTCGGGCGGCTCGTCGTTGGCGAGCGACTTGAGCGTGATGTGCGGCACCGTCTTGTAGACGAAGCCGTGGCGGATGTCTTCACCGGACGTGTCGGCCAGGCGGTACCACGGGTAGGTGGCAGTCATCAGGCGCGTCTTGGCGATGTTCGAGTGCGATGCGAGAGGTGTCGGAGGTAATCCAGCGCCGGCCCCATTGCTCGGCCACGTGGGCAGTGGTGCCGGAGCCGCAGGTTGGATCGAGCACGAGATCGCCGGGGTCTGTGGTCATCAAGCATGCAGCGCTCGATCACCTCTTGCAGCCGTTTGCACCACGTAAACCCTGTCCTCTGCGAATCCACTCGTAAAACGCGCGTCGCTCCAGAAGTTCGCCAGTGGACGGAAAGGAAAGTCGTCGAAGAACCGATACATACCGAAGGGATGTTCCACGCGGCTCAAGGCGCCTTCCGATCGCTCAGGCGATCGAGGCCGCGCGCGTCGGTCTTGAAAGTTCCCTTTCCTGGTCGTGTACGCTTACCTTTCCATTCGTACTCGGACGACATCGCTGCCGCCCGCCGGACGCGAACTCGTGAGATTGTCTTGCGTGTACGGCGGGCACCGGTCGGCAGCCCGGTCCAATCATCCTGCTCGTCACGGGTCATCTCTCCGCCGCGAGCCGTCTGCAAGTTCAACACAGTTGTAATCGGCCACACCGGCTCGTTCATCTCCTTCGGACAACCAGAGGCTTTCGAAACTTGAGCCTCTCCTTATCTCTGCAGTAGAAAAGAACGAGATCGCAGACCTGCGGCAATCGTCTGGGTTTCCTGCGCGCTTGTCTTCACAGCGGTAATCTGTGCCACGAAGTTCTCGCTGCCAAAAATTTCATCCATCAAACATCGCACCAGATGCACGTTTTCATCGCTGATCTGCACAAAGCAAGAACCGCTCGCGTTCAATAACTCCTTCGCCACCAACAGCCGATCGCGCAGATACGACAGATATGAGTGAATACCCAGTTCCCAGGTATCCCGAAACGCCTTGATCACCTCGCCTTCGCCGCTCAGGTTGTCGTCCGCACCATCCTTGACGTTGCGGTCGTTCATCCGCATCTGCCAGTTGCTGCCGTACTTGATGCCATAAGGCGGGTCGATGTAGATGCACTGCACGCTGCCCGCCATGCCTTCGCGCTCGAGCAGGCTTGTCATCACCAGCAGGCTGTCGCCCTGGATCAGCCGGTTGCGCCACTTGTCGGTGCGGCGGTAGTAGGCGATCGGCTTGTCGAGCTCGTCCACGGGTAACGGGTTTCCGTGGAACTCATTGACGAACAGGTCGTTCTGCGCCGCGTCGCGGTTCTTCAGCTTGTAAAGCCGCGCAATCAGCTGCTCGGGCTCGATGTGCTCATGGCGATAGAGGCTGCGGATGTCGATTTCGAGCCGACTCTGCCGGTCGTCGGCGCCGTACTTGTTAAGCCAGTACAGCTCCGGGTCTTGGCCGCGGTGCATGACCGGGTTCAGCGGCACGTCGCGCACGGTGGGGCGATCCGCCACCGCGTCGAGCTCCTGGCCGGCCTCTTCACGGCTCGGGATGAACAGGCGCTCCTTGTCGGCATGGATGAAAGCGTCGACGGGCTGGTTGGCACCGGGCGCGCTGTCACCGGCGGCAGCCTTCTTGACGGAAGGCCGACCGGACTTGCTGGATTTGATTGAAGGCATGGATCAGCTGTTTTCTAGCAGCCCAACACCGGGCACAGCCTGGCGCGGACGCTCGCCAGGACACCCGGCGTGGCCTTGGCGAGTACACGCTCGACACGACTTCCATCGACCGCGCTGAGCTTTTCCGGTTTGACCCAACTCTGCGTGGGCAGCGAGCCCGAGGACAGGTCGGCGCTGCCGATCGACACGCTGTTGGGGGTGCCGGGTTTGGACGTGATCGCCACCAGCAGCAGATCGCCGTAGTCGTCTCGCCGGCTCATCACGAGCGCGGGTCGCCGCTTGACGGTCTTCCCGTCGCTGAAGGGAAAGGCGACGAGCACCACGTCGCCGACTTCGAGACGGGTGCCGTCACAAGGTGTCCCAAATAGCGTCGTGTTCGTTGTCCCAGACCTTGCCCAGGCTTTCGTTCTGAGCCGCTGCCCAGAATGCACTGTCGGCCTCGTCGTCGACGATCGCGCTGATCCGTCCGATCTCGCCCAGCAGCTGGTTCTTGATGCGCTCGATATCGGTGACTTCGATGAAATGCCACGGCAGCATGCCGAGCTTCTCGCGCTGCTTGTTCACCGCCGGCAGCCAGCGCTGCTGGACGAAGTAGCGCTTCTCCGCCTTGTCCCTTTCGAAGCCGGTCACTTCGACGATGAGGTTGAAGTGCTCACCGCCGGGCGTCTGCACGCGGCACAAGTAGTCGGGCAGGTAACGGCGTTCTGCTCCCACCTTGTCGACGTACGGCACCTCGAAGCCGAGAAAGGCATTCTTGACGTAGCTCTGCACCGCGTCGATCTGCTCGAAGGTCTTGGCGGCGATCTGCTCCCAGCTGCCGGTGTCGGCGACGACGAGATTGACATGGCTCTTTTTCGTGGCGAACACCGGCTTGCTGGTGGCAGCGTGCACATGGCTGGTCGAGCCGCTTGGGTTGTAGCGGTTGAGCAGTGGCACGATCAGCGCTTCGCCCGCCAGCCCCTCGTTGACCGCGGCAGCTTCGATGCCGAGGAAGACGCTGGCGGCCACGCGCTTCGCGTCTTCGAAGCGCACCAGTCGACGGAACCGAGGGTCGGTTTCCCCGAGAAGTTCGATCTTGGTGTCGTACCAAGTCTGCGCGATGCGCCGCACGTCGCCGAACTTCGCAAGCTGCGGCCGGTGCTGTTCGTCGCGGAAATAGTGAGACAGCACTTGTGCGGCGATCCAGTAAACGACCTCCTGGTCACGCAGGCTGTCGGGCTCAGCGCGCAACTGCTCGCGCTCCCCAGAGAACGCTGTTCCCATGGCGGTGCGTGTCGGCAGGCGGTTGAAATCGACGGCAAACCCGGGCGTGCCGGAGAAGTCGGCCCGTACCTCGTCGTGCGGCTGTTCGATCTTGTAGCCGACGAGATTCGGAAAGCCGATTTCGAGCTCGCCACGCTCGGGCAACGCCTTCAGCAGCTTGATGTTCTGCGGTACCGGCAGCTCGCTCTGCCCCCCTTTGAAGAACTTGAAAGGCACGCCGATGATGTGCGCGTACTCGGGCGGAACTTGCCGGTTTTCGGATCGAGAAAGTATTGGCGGCGGCGCAACGCGCGGCCGGCCACCTGCTCGCACAGCAGTTGCGAGCCGAAGGCACGAACGCCGACGATGTGCGTCACGGTGTTCGCGTCCCAGCCTTCAGTGAGCATGCCGACGCTGACCACACAGCGGATGTGTTCGCCGAGCTTGCTTGGCCGGCCAACGGTGTTGACCACTTCGCGCAGGATGTCGGCATCGGTCAACGCGTCGACCGACTTGTCTGGGCGGCTGAGCCGATAGTCGCGCTTGAAAGCCTCGATTTCCGGTGCGAATACCTTGCGGAACTCGTCGTTGACCTGCCCCGAGTGTTCGAGCGCATCGGAGTCGATGAGCAAGGTGGGCGGCTTGCGCCGCGCTGCGCGCGTGACCGGATCGAAATTCGAGAACAGGGGCAGCGTGCCGGCGATAGCGCGGGTACCGCCGTTTTCGTCGCGGGTCTCGTAGCCGGCGATCTGCTTGTAGACCTCCTTCGAGACGGTCGTGTTGCTACAGACGACGATGAACACCGGCGGGGCGCTCAAAAGATCGCGTCCGCGCTCGCCTTGCTCGCGCATGCCGCTGTCGTACGACTCGTAGTGACGGTAGAACTGTTCGAGGGCGGTGCGCAGCAGCGCGGGAAGTTGCGGGGGTGGCTCGCTACCCGCGCGTGCTTCGCCAGTCTTCATTTCCGCAGCCCGCTCGTCCTTGCGCTGGGTGCGCTGACCCTTGCGGGGAAGCTGATCCTTGCAGTGTTCGTAGAGGTTGCGCAACACCGGCTCGTCGATCGCGTGCGACGAATCGTCAACCGGTAGGAAGGGAATCTTGACGAGGCCGGCTTCGATGGCCTCGATCAGACCGAAATCGCTGACCACCCAGGGGAAGTAGCTGTACGCCGGCCAACCGGAGCCGGACAGGTAGTACGGCGTCGCCGAAAGGTCGTAAACGGTACGCACCTGCCATCGGCGCGTCACGGCGCGGATACCGCTGAACCAGACCGCCGCGCGCTCGTTCTCGGTCGCACTTTGTTCCTCGTCGGTGTCCTTGCCCTTGGCGCGCGGCAGATAGCAGTGATGCGCTTCGTCGTTGATCACCAGCAGGCGGCGACCGGGTTTGAACGACGCCAGCACCCGCTTCATCACCAGCGCCTCGTCTTCGCGGGCTTCGACCTTCCTGCCGTCGACGCCGAGCTTGCCGTCGAGCGGACTGCGCTTGTTGCCCGAAATCAGGCGCGGCTCGAAGGCGTGGTAGTTGGTGATCACGATGCGCGCGTTCAGACCCTGCAGCAGGCTGGCGTACTCGGGTGGCACCAGGCTGCGCTGGCGGTAGTAGTCGGCGGCGTCGCGGTCGGTGGGTGCCTGGGTGTCGACGCGCAGCACCGAAAGTCGATCGCGGATCGTGACGCCGGGCGCAACGAGCAAAAAGTAGTCGCTGTACTTGGGATCGTTGCGGTACTGGCTGCGATTGAGATAGTGGTACAGGATCAGGCAGGCCATCACCACCGTCTTGCCGGTGCCCGTTGCCATCTTGAAAGCCACTCGCGGCAGCACGCTGTCGGGCTGGCTGGCACCCTCGCCCACCGTCTCCTGCGCGAGGCGAAGCTGGCTCAGCGCATGGGTACCGGGATTCGACTTGTCAGCGACTTCGTTCAGCCAGATCGCCGTTTCGACTGCTTCGCGCTGGGCATAAAACAACTGCTGCCACGCGGCACGGCTGGGGTTCTCGAACCAGAAGCGAAGCAGATCACGGGTCACACGGCTGGTGACTCCGGGGTACCCATCGCGGCGCCACCCACCAACCTGCTCACGCAGCCGGTTGACCGGATGATCCCGGTACTGCGCTGCGAAATCGTTGATGTCGAACATGCCCGACTGGGCAAGCCTTCCGAGCGGCACCTGCGGCGTCTCGGGCGCGAAGATACGCCGGCCACGGCGCTTGTCTTCGTAGTCGAGATTGCCTTCGGGTGTCGTGGCGTAGTGAAACTCCGGCTCGCTGTACGGCCCGTTCAGGATCGGAGTTGCAACGCTTGCGCGGTCGGTGGTCGGGCTGCGCGCCATGGGGTGCCTGGTGAGGTGGGCGGTAGTGTATGGCGGCACCTCGCGTCGGCGGAGCCGGCCATCTCGCACTAGCATCCCACAGGTCACGCCTCCCGAGCCCGCGTCGCCGAGGCGTGCCTCACCAAAAATCCAAGGAGGCCTGGCCGGCCGGCCCGCCTTCGAGCGGCAGATTGTAGTCATTCGAACGGTGTTGAAGCATTAATGTATTAGTGCGCGCAGCTACGATGCCGGGGCTTTTCCATGGCCCGCCGACGAAGGCTCAAGGCCCACAGACAACACCCGGAGACCCCATGAACCGATCGACCCGAATTGCCGCGGTACTCGCCGCCTGCGCCGCCCTGTCGCTCCCCGCCCTGGCCCAGACGGTCAAGGTCACGCCGCTCGGCGGCATCGACGGCGAGTTCTGCCCGCAGGACCGGGCGCTGGTGTTCGAAGACCCGAACGGCACGCGCGTCCTATACGACCCGGGTCGAACGGTGGCCGGCGCGAGCGATCCGCGGCTGGGGAAGATCGACATCATCCTGGTGAGCCACATGCACGGCGACCACGTCGGCAACGCGCACAACAAGGCGCCGAACGCGGGCAGCTGCGACAAGCCGGATACGTCGGTGTCGGCGATGCCCAACTCGGTGGCGGTGAACATCGCGCTGGCCAAGAACTCGAAGATCGTCACCGGCAGCGAGATGCCGCCGTTCTTCGCCGCCAAGCTGAAGGCCAACGGCGGCGATCCAGCCAACTCGATGCTCGCCCGATTCGGCGGCAGCGTGACGGTCGGCGGCGTGCGCATCGCGACCGTGGCGGCGCTGCACAGCAACGGCCTGGACCCCGACTACATCGGCGGCGAGCTCGGCAAGGCGATGAAGGACGTCGGCATTGCCGGCGACCTGGGGCTGGCGACCGGCTACGTGCTGCGCTTCAGCAACGGCCTGGTCGCCTACCTCTCGGGCGACACCGGCATCACGGCAGACCAGGAGCGCGTCGTGCGCGACCACTACAACGCGCGGCTCGCCGTCATGAACATGGGCGACGGCTTCACCACCGGCCCGGCGGAAGCCGCGTACGTCATCGATCAGCTGGTCAGGCCCGCGTCGGTGATCGCGTCGCATGCCAACGAAGTCGCAACCGTCGGCGGCAAGGTGCGCCCGGGCAGCAAGACCGAAACCTTCATCAAGGCCGTCAAGTCGGCGACCGTCCACGTTCCGCTGTCGGGCAGGACGATGGCGTTCGACGCTGCCGGGAAGTGCACGGCCGAATGCTGACCGGCGTTCGCGCCAGCCGGCCCCGTTAGCAAGGCCGGCTCGGCACGCCGCTTCCCGCTACGTCGGCATCGACGCGCCCGCCGGTGCCACTTCGGCAATCTTCTCGCGGGCTTCGCACTGCTCATCGGCGTCTGCGTGGAGCTCGGGTTGTTCGATTTCTGCCTCGGGCTCGTGGCTCAGGTGGATGTAGACCGGGAAGTGGTCCGAGCCGAAGCGCGCGAGCCGGCGAAACTCGACCAGGCGAAAGTCGTTCGAATGGAAGAAGTGGTCGAGCGGAAATCGGATCCACCAGTGCTTGGCGTTGAAGGTGTTGAAGAAGCCGCGGCCGACCCGCGGGTCGAGCAGGCCGCTGATCTTGCGGAACAGCTCGCTGGTGTGTGACCAGGCCACGTCGTTCAGGTCGCCCATCACGATCACCGGCATGGGGTCCTTCTTGATCGCACGGCCGACGATCAGCAACTCGGCATCGCGCGGCGCCGAGCTGTCGCTTTCGGCCGGTGCCGGTGGTCGCGGATGCAGGCAATGCATCTGGATCGCCTTGCCCGATCCGAGCCTCACCTGGAAGTGGAACGACGGCACGTCGGGCTCGATGAGGAACGACACCTCGGGGTCGATCAGCGGAATACGGGAAAACAGCAGCATGCCGTAGGTGTTGTCCTGCGGCTGCTGCAGGCTGTGCGGATGGCTTTCGGTCAGGGCCGCAAGCTCGCCTTGCCACCAGGCGTCGGTCTCGAGCACAAGAACGAGATCGGGGTCCACCTCCCGAATCAGCCCGCGCAGGGCGCCGGCATTGCGGTTGGTCTGCAACACGTTGGCAAACATCAGTTGAATGCCGTTCTTCGGCTCCGGTGTCCGGCTCTGCTGGACCTGCGTGCGCACCAGGCGTGTGAACCACACCATGCGCCGCGCCTGCGCCAGCAGGCTCAACAAGAGCAGTGCGTGAAAGCCGTGCGCCAGCCACGACGGTGCGACCAACGCGAGATGCAGCAGCAGCACCAGCGCAAGTCCGCCGGCGACCTGCAGGCGCGGAAAGTCGAACACCCGCACCCACCAGTGCTGAAGGCGGAAAAAGGGTATCGCGGTGGCCACGATCAGCAGGCCACCCGAACCCGTCAGCATCTCGATCCACATGTGCGCCGTGTCTCCCTGTTGTTGTCGTTATCGGCCGTCGCGACGGCTCAGTCGACGCTGCTCTCGTCCCCCCCGGCGGCCGGGTTGCGCCGGACCTCGCGCAGCATGAAGCCGTAGAGGCTTTCGACCTTTTCGCGCGCCCACGGCGTGCGGCGCAGGAACTTCAGGCTCGACGCCACGCTCGGGTCGCTGGCAAAGCAACGCAGCGGAATGCGCTCGGCAAGGCCTGGCCATCCGTAATGCGCGTGCAAGGCCGTGACCATCGCCTCGAGCGTGATGCCATGAAGCGGATCGCGCTTGCGTTCGGGTGGGGATGCGGGGCGGGGCATGGCGCGAGTTTGACAGCCGATGCGCAGCCGGCACGGGCTGCTCAGCCTGCGCCGAGCAATCCTTCCAGCATCTGCAGGGTATCGGCCTCGTGCAGCGGCTTGTCGTCGCGGATGCGCAGCATGCGCGGGAAGCGCACGGCGATGCCGCTCTTGTGGCGCGGGCTGCGGTTGATGCCTTCGAAGCCGAGCTCGAACACCAGCTGCGGCCGGACGCTGCGCACCGGGCCGAACTTCTCGAGCGTGGTCTGGCGGATGACGCGGTCGATCCGGGCGAATTCGGCGTCGGTCAGGCCGCTGTAGGCCTTGGCGAACGGCACCAGCTGCAGCGCGCCGGGCTCGGCGGGCCGGCCGGCGGCGATCGCCTCGACCACCGCCTGCGCCTCGGCTGCATCGGCGGGCTGGCGGTTCCAGACGGCAAAGGTGTAGTCGGTGTAGACGCTGGCGCGGCGGCCGTGGCCGGCCTGGGCGTAGATCAGCACCGCGTCCGCGGCGTAGGGCTCGATCTTCCACTTCCACCAGGTGCCGGCGACGATGCCCTCCTGCTTGCGCCGGCCGCTGCCGTAGTGCGCGTCGCGGTGCTTGAGCATGAAGCCCTCGACACCGCGGCCGCGCGACTCCTCGCGCAGCACCGCGAGCTCGGCCCAGTCGCCACGCACCTCGACCGGCGAGAGCCGCAAATCGTGGTCCGCAGCAACCTGCTTCGAGCAGCGCTCGGCGCTCGGCCTGCGTGCGGCTGCGCAGGTCGATGTCCTGCCAGCAAAGGATGTCGTAGGCGATGAAGTCGACCGGCGCGTCGGCAAGCACCTTCTTGGTCAGCAGCTTGCGGCCGATGCGCTGCTGCAGCAGGTTGAACGGCGCCGGCCGGCCGTCCTTCCAGACGACGATCTCGCCGTCGAGCACGGCGCCGTCGGGCAGCCGCTCGGCGATCGCGACGACTTCGGGAAAGCGGTCGGTCGCCAGCTCCTCGCCGCGGGTCCAGACCCAGACCTGCTGCTGGCGACGCACCACCTGGGCGCGGATGCCGTCGTACTTCCATTCGACCAGCCAGTCGGCGGGCGAGCCGAGCCGGTTCGCGATTTCCTCGAGCGGCAGGTCGAGCTGGTGCGCCAGGAAGAAGGGATAGGGCTGGCCGGCACGGCTGGCGTCGGCGTCGCCCGAGATCAGCGCGGCATAGGCCGCGGCGGTCGGGGCGCGCCGTCTTGTCGGTGTAGCCCATCATCCGCTCGGCGACGCGCTTGGGGTCGAGCCCGGCCACCTCGGCCAGCGCGCGCTGCACCAGCAGCTTGCTGACGCCGACACGGAAGCCGCCGCCGATCAGCTTGGCCAGCAGGAAGCGGCCGTCGGTCGACAGCTCGTCCCAGTAGGCGGCGATGCTGCGTCGCCTGCGCCTCGGGCGGCGCGCCGCGCAGCGGCAGCAGACGCTCCTCGAGCCACTGGCGAGGCCGACGTCGCTCGGGTGGCTCGGCGGCGGCAGGATCAGCGCGATCGTCTCGGCCAGGTCGCCGACCGCCTGGTAGCACTCGTCGAACAACCAGTCGTCGATGCCGGCGAGCCGGCTGGCCAGGCCGCGCAGCTGGCCGGGCGGCACGACCTGCCGCGGCTTGCCGCCGGCGAGGAAGTACACCGCCCAGGCCGCATCCGCAGGCTCGGCCTGCAGGAAGTAGCGCTTCAGCGCAGCCACCTTCTCGGCGGTCGAGTTGGTGGTGTCGAGCTCGGTGTAGAGCTGGGCGAAGCGCTTCATCGCGCGGACCCGGAGCCGCTGCGCGTGCCGCCACCCTCGCCATCGCTGCCATGGGCGCCGTCGCCGGTGTCGCTGTCGGCAGCGCGGGCGCCCTGCCCGGCGCCCGGTGCACCGGGCAGCGCGTCGGCGAGCGCCGCGTCGGTGGCTTCCTGCGGCGCAAGCGGCGGGTCCCCTTCCTGCGCCTCGGGCGCCGCCTCGCCGTGCGCGGCAGCCGCCGACTCGTCGTCCTGGTCGCCGTATTCGGTGTTGAACGATCCGGCTTCGAGCCCCTGCTGCTGCAGCCAGCGCACCATCACCGCCTCGTAGCCGTGGGTGACGATCACCCGCTCGGCGCCGGTGGCCGCGATCGCCCGCTGCAGCCCGGGCCAGTCGGCGTGGTCGCTGAGCACGAAGCCGCGGTCGACGCCGCGCCGCCGGCGCGCACCGCGCAGCTGCATCCAGCCGCTGGCAAAGGCGTCGACGTGCTCGCCGAAGCGGCGCGACCAGGTGCTGCTGGCGGCCGCCGGCGGCGCGATCACCAGCGCGCGCCGGAACAGCGACTTGTCCTCTACGTCGACGACGCGCTGCGTCGGCGGCAGCGGCACGCCCGCGGCGCGGTAGGCGTCGTTGAGCGGCTGCACCGCGCCGTGCACGACGATCGGGCCGATGGTCGCGTCGATGCCGGCGAGGATGCGCTGCGCCTTGCCGAAGCTGTAGCCGAGCAGCAGGCTGGCCCGGCCGGCGGCGGCGTTGGCCTGCCACCAGGCGTCGATCGAGGCATAGATCTCGCGCTGCGGCTGCCAGCGGTAGATCGGCAGGCCGAAGGTGCTCTCGGTGATGAAGCAGTCGCAGCGCACCGGCTCGAACGGCAGGCAGCTCGGATTGCTTTCCCCGGCGCCAGCGCCGCTGACGAAATAGTCGCCCGACGCCACCCAGACGCGTCCGCCATGCTCGAGCCGCACCTGCGCCGAGCCGAGCACATGCCCGGCGGGATGCAGGCTGAGGCGCACGCCGTGGTGGACGATCTCCTCGCCGTAGGCGAGCGTCTGCAGGGTGATTTTTCCGAGCCGCGCACCGCAGGATGCCGGCCGAGGACGCCTCGGCCAGGTAGTGCCCATGGCCGGTGCGCGCATGGTCCGCGTGCGCGTGGGTGATCACGGCGCGGGCGACCGGCCGCCAGGGGTCGATGTAGAAGTCGCCGGGCGGGCAGTACAGGCCGCTCGGCGTCTCGACGACGAGGTCGCCGCGGCGGATCGCCTGCTGCAGCGCCGCTTCGGCAGCGGCGCTCGGCGCGGTTCCCCAGAAGCCCATCAGTACCGCCCCGGCGCGCCGGCCAGGCGCAGGTAGACATAGGCCACCCAGGCCACGAAGGCGCGCCGCGCCGCGCCGAGCAGGCCCTGCTGGCGCAGTGAACGCGGGTCGATCTCCTGCGAGGTCGCCAGCGCCAGGTCGAAGCGCTCGGCGAGCTCGCGGTTGAAGGCGGCGTCGCGCACCAGCACGTTGGCCTCGATGTTGAGCAGCAGCGAGAGCGGGTCGATGTTGCTGCTGCCGACGGTGGCCCAGTCGTCGTCGACCAGCGCGATCTTGGCGTGCAGATAGGCCGGGGTGTATTCGTAGATGCGCACGCCGTGGCCGAGCAGCTCGTCGTAGAGCGCCCGCGCCGCCATGCCGGCGATGCGGTAGTCGAGCTTGCCCTGCAGCAGCAGCCGCACCCGCACGCCGCGCTGCGCCGCCTTGCGCAGCGCCACCCGGAAGGCGCGGCCCGGATAGAAATACGAGGCCACGAGGTCGATGCGCTCGTGCGCGCCGCGCAACGCCGCGATGTAGCTGCGCTCGATGGTGCGGCGCTGGCGCAGGTTGTCGCGCAGCACGAAGGCGCAGCGCACCGGCGGCAGCGCCCGCACCGTGTCACGCCGGCCACGATTGCCGGGCATGCGCAGCTGCCCGGCAAGCCGCCGCAGCCGCAGGAGGGGGGCGTTGCTGCGCGCCAGCGCGACCAGCTCGTCGCGGAAATCATGGCCCAGCCAGGCCCGCGTCCAGACGGCCCGCACCGACTGCTCGACCGGATCGACGACCGGCCCGTTCAGCTGCACCGCAAAGTCGAGCCGCGGCAGCTCGGAGACGCCGTGGCGCAGGTCGAGCCGGTCGTCGATGACGTTGATGCCGCCGACGAAGGCCACCTGGTGGTCGACCACGCAGACCTTCTGGTGCAGGCGGCGCAGCTGCCCCGGCTGCAACCATGACCACCAGCGATGCAGCGGCCGGAACACGGCCAGTGCCACCGCGCCGCCATCGGGCATGTGCTCGCGCAGCGTGGGCAGCGATCCCTTCGAGCCGAAGCCGTCGACCACGACATGCACCCGCACGCCGCGCGCCGCAGCGGCCTGCAGCGTGGCCACCATGGCCAGCGCGGTGGCGTCGTCGTGGAAGATGTAGGTGGCGAGCCACACCTCATGTTGCGCGGCATCGATCGCGGCCTGCATCGCCGGGAAGAGATCGTCGCCGCCCTGCAGCAACCGGACCTGGTTGCCGCCGCTGTAGACCGGGTGCCGCACGACCTGGCCGAGGCTGGCGAAGCCGTCGGCATCCTCCTCGGCGATGACCGCGTCGCCGCGCGGCCGCACCGGCTTGCGACGGGACCGTGCCACGCCGGTCAGCCCGGCACCAGCTCGGCAACGAGCGGCAGGTGGTCGGACATGCGGGCCCAGGCCCTGCCGCGCGGCGCAAAGCTGTCGACGCAGCGAAAGCCGCGCGTGTAGATGCGGTCGAGCGTGAACACCGGCGCGCTCGACGGGAAGGTGCGCACCGCCGGCCCGCCGTCGGCCCGCGCACGCGCCAGGCCCATCTCGCGCATCGAGCCGTCGAGCCGCTCACCCCAGTCGTTGAAGTCGCCGGCAACGATCAGCGACTCGCCGGCGGGCACGTTGGCGTCGATGAAGCGGGCGATTCGCGCCACCTGGCGCACCCGGCCGCGGTGCATCAGCCCGAGGTGGGCGACGATGAGGTGCAGCGTGCGCCCCTGGCAGTGCGCCGTCACGTGGAGCAGGCCGCGCTGCTCGAAGCGGTGGTCGGAAACGTCGTGGTGGCCGGTCTCGCCGAGCGGCCAGCGCGACAGCAGCGCATTGCCGTGCTCGCCGCCGCGGGTCACGGCGTTGGTGTGATAGGCGACCTCGTAGCCTTCGGGCGCCAGGAAATGCGCCTGCCCCTGCTCGGGCCAGCCGAACGAGCTGCGCTTGAAATGCAGCGCTTCGCGGTCGTGGAAGCTGCGCACTTCCTGCAGGAAGACGAAGTCGGCCTGCAGCGCGGCGACACCGGCTTCGAGGTTGTGGATCTCGAGCCGCCGCTGCGGACCCAGGCCGCGCACGCCCTTGTGGATGTTGTAGGTCGCGATGCGCATCGCGCCGTCGGCCACGGGCGGCATTGGGAGCAGGGCGGGCGTCATGAGAAGCGCGGCAGCTGCAGGATCGCCTCGGCATTCGACGGCGAGAAGCAGCGGTCGGCCGCCTCCTGCCAGGGCAGCCAGGCAAGCGCCGTGTGTTCTCGCGGCGACAGCGTCACCGCAATGCCGCGCGGCACGCACAGGCCGAAGACATGCTCGGTGTTGTGCGTCACGCCGGCCGCGTAGCGGTGCCGCCAGACCGGGTAGATCTCGTAGACGTTGGAGAAGCCCCAGTCGCGCAACGCGCTGGCGGGAACCGCGGCGCTGCCGATGACGATGCCGGTTTCCTCGGCGACTTCGCGTGCCGCGGTCGCCGACGTGGCCTCGCCGGCCGTGTCCTTCGAGCCGGTGACGCTTTGCCAGAAGCCGGGGTAGTCGGCGCGTTCGATCAGCAGCACCTCGCGGTCGGCGGTGTGCACGACGACCAGCACCGACTCGGGGACCTTGTAGCGGCGCAGCGGGCTCATCGACTCAGATGCCGCTGACCACCGCATCGAGCGCATCGACAATCGCTGCCGAATGGGCTCGCAGCGACGCCACTGGATGCCTGAGCAGACGAGCGTCGATGGCGCCGATCTCGTGCGGCAGCAGCACCAACGCCAACCCCTCGACCGACAGTTGCGGGCAGAGCCGGCGTGGCAGCCCGCCGGCGCTGAGCCGGGTACGCGCCAGCGGTGCAACAAGCCGCGAGGCGAGTGTGTCGAGCAAATCGCTCTGCAGGTCGACGATAAAGGGAATTTCGCCGCGCGAGTGCTGGCTCGGATTGGGGTAAACGTCCCACTGCGCCACGTCTGCCGCGTGCCGGCTACCAGCGCCGGAACTCCTCGTTCCAGGTGCCTGCCGAAGCAAAGCGCCGGTTCTGCTCGTCGATCCATTCCCTGTACTGCTCGTTGAAGAGCCGCCGCCGCTCGTCCAACGATGCACCGGCTTCCGCCCTCAGCAACGCCTCGTAGCGGGTACTCGACAGCACCACGCTATGCGCGCGACCGGCCTTCTCGATAACGACAGGCTGCTGCTGTGCCTCTTCCAGCACCTGGCCGAAGCGGTTCTTGGCTTGAGTCGCGGTGACGTTCATAGGAGGATCTCCCCAGGGGGAATGTCCATTTTAGCCATTCATAGCCAGTCAGGTCCCAGCAGCCAGCGGATTGCGCAGCCGGATGTGCAACTCGCGAAGCTGCTTCTCGTCGACCGGGCTCGGCGCATGCGTCAGCAGACACTGCGCGCGCTGGGTCTTCGGGAAGGCGATGACATCGCGGATGCTGTCGGAGCGGGTCATCAGCGTCACCAGCCGGTCCAGGCCGAAAGCGATGCCGCCGTGCGGCGGCGCGCCGTACTGCAGCGCGTCGAGCAGGAAGCCGAACTTCAGCTGGGCTTCGTCGCGGTCGATGTTGAGCGCGCTGAAGACCTTGCTCTGGACTTCGGCGCGGTGGATCCGCACCGAGCCGCCGCCGAGTTCCCAGCCGTTGACGACCATGTCGTAGGCCTTGGCAACGCAACGGCCGGGCTCGGTGTCCATCCAGTCCTCGTGGCCGTCCTTCGGCGCGGTGAAGGGATGGTGCACGGCGTTCCAGCGGCGCGCCTCCTCGTCGTACTCGAACATCGGGAAGTCGACCACCCAGAGCGGCGCCCAGCGGTCGTCGAACAGCCCGTTGGCGCGACCGAATTCGCTCGAGCCGACCTTGGCGCGAAGCGCACCGAGCGCGTCGTTGACCACCTTGGCCTTGTCGGCGCCGAAGAAGATCAGGTCGCCGTTCTGCGCGCCGGTGCGCGCCAGGATGTCGGCAATCGCCTGGTCGTGCAGGTTCTTGACGATCGGCGACTGCAGGCCCTCGCGGCCGCGGGCCAGGTCGTTGACCTTGATCCAGGCCAGGCCGCGCGCGCCGTAGATCTTGACGAACTCGGTGTAGCCGTCGATCTCGCCGCGGCTCATGTCGCCGCCGCGCGGCACACGCAGCGCAGCCACCCGGCCGCCCGGCGTCGTCGCCGGCTGGCTGAAGACCTTGAAGTCGACGCTGCCCATGGCGTCGGTCAGCTCGGTGAGTTCGAGCGCAACGCGCAGGTCGGGCTTGTCCGAGCCGTAGCGGGCCATCGCCTCGTCGTACGCCATCACCGGGAAGTCGGGCAGCTCGACGCCGATCGTTTCCTGGAAGACGCTGCGCACCATGCGCTCGAACATCGCGCGGATCTCGTCCTCGCCGAGGAAGCTGGTCTCGATGTCGATCTGCGTGAACTCGGGCTGGCGGTCGGCGCGCAGGTCCTCGTCGCGAAAGCACTTGGTGATCTGGTAGTAGCGGTCGAAGCCCGCGACCATCAGCAGCTGCTTGAAGAGCTGCGGCGACTGCGGCAGCGCGAAGAACATGCCTTCGTTGACGCGGCTCGGCACCAGGTAGTCGCGTGCGCCTTCGGGCGTGCTCTTGGTGAGCGTCGGCGTCTCGATGTCGATGAAACCCTGGGCGTCGAGAAAGCGCCGCACCGCCATCGCCACGCGGTAGCGCAGCATCAGGTTCTTCTGCATCGTCGGCCGGCGCAGGTCGAGCACCCGGTGCGTCAGGCGGGTGGTCTCCGAGAGGTTGTCGTCGTCGAGCTGGAACGGCGGCGTGACGCTCGGGTTGAGCACCTCGAGTTCGTGACACAGCACCTCGATGCGGCCACTGGTCAGGCTGGCATTCTCGGTTCCGGCAGGCCGCGCCCGCACCTTGCCGACCACCTTCAGGCAGAACTCGTTGCGCACACCCTCGGCGAGGGCGAACATCTCGGGTCGGTCCGGGTCGCAGACGATCTGCACCAGGCCCTCGCGGTCGCGCAGGTCGATGAAGATCACGCCGCCGTGGTCGCGACGGCGGTGCGCCCAGCCCATCAGGGTGACGCTCTGGCCGAGCAGCGCCTCGCTGACGAGGCCGCAGTAGGTTGTTCTCATGGGGACTCCTGGGGACGCGGCCGGCTGTGCAGGCGGCCGCAGCAGAAAGGACGGGCGGCTTGGCGGCTGTTCAGCCTCGGGGCTGCGATGCAGCGGCAAGCGCGATTGCCGGCGGAACCGGCGGCGCGACCACGCCCATCGAGATGATGTACTTGAGCGCCTCGTCGACGCTCATCCGCAGCGAGACGACATCGGCGCGCGGCACCATCAGGAAGAAGCCCGAGGTCGGGTTCGGCGTCGTCGGCACGTAGAGGCTCAGGTAGTTGGTGCCGAGATGCAGCGCCGTCTCGCCACTCGGCCGCCCGGTGACGAAAGCAATGGTCCACGAGCCTTCACGCGGGTACTGCACCAGCACGGCCTCGCGAAAGGCGTTGCCGCTGCTCGAGAACAGCGTGTCCGACACCTGCTTGACCGAGCTGTAGATCGACTTGACGATGGGAATCTTGTGCAGCACGCGGCCGCCCTGCACCAGCCACCACTGGCCGAAGATGTTGGTGGCGAAGATTCCCGTCAGCAACAGCCCGAGCAGCATGACGATGACGCCGAGCCCGGGAATGCGCTTGAGCATCTCGAGCGTTCCGTGCGCAGCCTGTGGGGTGATCGCCTGAGAAACGCCGAGCAGGCTGGCGAAGACGCCATCGAGCAGGCCCAGCACCGCCTGCAACACCCAGATGGTGATGGCCAATGGCAGCCAGACGAGCAATCCGGCAATCAGGTACTTTTTCACGGTCGGCGCGTCGACGGCCGGCGCCTCAGCTGCCGGTGGCCGGTGGAGTCGACTTGCTCGCGGCTGCAGCAGGCGCTGCGGCCGGAGCGGGGGCCGCAGCCGCCTTGTCGGCAGCGGGCTTGTCGCCCGACGGCTTCTCGGCAGCGGTTGCGGCGTCGCCCTTTGCCGAATCGGCCGATTCGGCCGATCCGCCGCCGGCGTCGTCGCCCTTCGGCTTCGATCCGCCGCGGAAATCGGTTGCGTACCAGCCCGAGCCTTTCAGCTGGAAACCCGCTGCGGTGACCTGCTTCTGGAAGGTTTCCGCCTGGCAGGCGGGGCAAACGGTCAACAGCGGGTCGGATACCTTGCGCAGGACGTCCTTCTCGTAACCGCAGGAGGCGCAGCGGTAGGCGTAGATCGGCATGGCGGGGCTCGGCAGTGCGGCGTCGGCAAAGCCGCTGATTGTAGGCCTGCGCGGCCGCGCGCCGCGCCTGCGATCAGGCCGTCGCGATGCCGGCCGGCCGATGCGTCGAGCCGCGCCGGTCGGTCACACGCTGGGGCAGCAGCGACCCGGCGGCCATGCCGACAAAGGCGAGCAGCACGCCGGCAAGCTGCGCCGGAAACGCCTCGCCTGCCGGCGTGAGCTGCAGCGCGAGCCAGCCCGCCAGGCCCAGCGCAATCGACAAAGTCGCCCCCTGCGTCGTCGCGCGCTTCCAGTAGAGCCCCGCGACCAGCGGCACGAAGGCGCCGACCAGCGTCACCTGGTACGCGCCCGAGACCATTTCGTAGATCGGCGTGCCCTGCGAGGCAATGGCGTAGATGCAGACGCAACTGCTGAAGACCAGCACGGTCAGGCGCATCGTCAGCAGCTGGCCCCGGTCGCCCTGCTGCGGCCGGAACTGGCGCCAGATGTTCTCGACGAAGGTCACCGACGGCGCCAGCAGCGTCGCCGACGCCGCCGACTTGATGGCCGACAGCAGCGCACCGAAGAACAGCACCTGCATGATGAACGGCATGCGTTCGAGCACCAGCGTCGGCAGGATCTTCTGTGGATCGTCCTTCAGCAGCGCTTCGGTCTGCTCGGGCATGATGATCAACGCACTGGTCACCAGGAACATCGGCACGAAGGCAAACAGGATGTAGCAGACGCCGCCGATCACCGGGCCCCTGGTGGCGGCGGTCATGTCCCTGGCCGACATCACCCGCTGGAAGACGTCCTGCTGCGGTATCGAGCCCAGCATCATCGTGATTGCCGCGGCGATGAAGAAGACGATGTCGGTGAAGCTCGGCTCGGGCCAGAAGCGGAACATGTCGCGGCTGACTGCCAGGGCGATCACCTTGTCGGCGCCGCCGGCCTGCTGGCCGGCGAAGACCGCCAGCACGAAGAGACCGCCGACCAGGATGATCATCTGCATGAAATCGGTGACCGCGACCGACCACATTCCGCCGAACAGCGTGTAGGCGAGGATCGACGCCGTGCCGATCACCATGCCGAGCGGAATGCCGATCGCGCCGCCCGACAGCAGGTTGAAGACCAGCCCGAGCGCGGTGATCTGTGCCGACACCCAGCCGAGGTAGCTGAGGATGATGATCAGCGAGCAGACGACCTCGATTCCCCGGCCGTAGCGCTCGCGGTAGTAGTCGCTGATCGTCAGCAGCGTCATCCGGTAGAGCTTGGCGGCGAAGAAGAGTCCGACCAGGATCAGGCAGGTGCCGGCGCCGAACGGGTCCTCGACGACGCTCTTCAGCCCGCCGTCGACGAACTTGGCCGGGACACCGAGCACGGTCTCCGAGCCGAACCAGGTGGCGAAGGTGGTGGTGACGATCATCACCAGCGGCAGGTTGCGGCCGGCAACGGCAAAGTCGGCGGTGGTATGCACCCGCCGCGCCGCCCACAGCCCGATGGCGATCGTCAGCAGCAGGTAGAGGACGACGAGGGCCAGCAGCATCGCGGTTCTCCGGGCTTGCGGGTGAAGGTTCGAATCAGATCAGAAGGTTTGAAAGAAACCGTATGCACTGTGCCTGAACGGGGGACAGTCCCTGCGGACTGTTCCGCGCCTGACGCAGGCCCTGGCGCCTGCAAGCGCCAGGGCTTCGGCCCGAGGTCGCATCGAGGAGCGCAGCCGGACATGGCGTCCGGCGAGCACCGGAAATGCGAGATCGGGCCGCGCAGCAGGTTTATTCATACCTTCAGCCGAAGAAGGCCTGCATCGCGACCAGTCCGACGACGAAGCCGAGCGCGCTGTAGACCAGCGCCTGCAGCAGATGGTTGGTGCGCCGCTGCTCGACCAGCAGCGCGGCGAGTGCCCGGTCGGTGTTGCCGCTGCGCTGCTGCAGCGCGTGGTGCACCAGCCGCGGCAGTTCCGGCAGCACGTGCGCATAGTGCGGCGCCTCGTCCTTCAGCCGGGCGACCAGCGCGCGCCAGCCGATCTGCTCGTTCATCCAGCGTTCGAGGAACGGCTTGGCGGTGCTCCACAGGTCGAGCTCCGGGTCGAGCTCGCGGCCGAGTCCCTCGACATTCAGCAGCGTCTTCTGCAGCAGCACCAGCTGCGGCTGGATCTCGACGTTGAAGCGTCGCGAGGTCTGGAACAGCCGCAGCAGCACCTGGCCGAGCGAGATGTCCTTCAGCGGTCGGTCGAAGTGCGGCTCGCAGACCGCGCGGATCGCGCCTTCGAGCGCGTCGATGCGGGTATTCGCGGGAACCCAGCCGCTTTCCACGTGCAGTTCGGCCACACGCTTGTAGTCGCGGCGGAAAAAGGCGATGAAGTTCTGCGCCAGGTAGTCCTTGTCGAACTCGGTCAGCGTGCCGACGATGCCGAAGTCGAGCGCGATGTAGTGGCCGAAGGTCTCCGGCGCCAGGCTCACCTGGATGTTGCCCGGGTGCATGTCGGCGTGGAAGAAACCGTCGCGGAACACCTGGGTGAAGAAGATCGTCACCCCGTCGCGCGCCAGCCGGGGAATGTCGACACCGGCGTCGCGCAGCCGCTGCACCTGGCCGATCGGCACGCCGACCATGCGCTGCATGACGATCACACCCGCGGTGCACAGCTCCCAGACCATTTCGGGCACCAGGATCATGTCGAGCGACTGCATGTTGCGCCGCAGCTGCGCGGCATTGGCCGCCTCGCGCACCAGGTCGAGCTCGTCGTGCAGGTAGTTGTCGAATTCGGCGACCACCTCGCGCGGCTTGAGGCGCCGGCCATCGGCGGAGAGCCGCTCGACCCAACGCGCCAGCTGGCGCATCAGCGACAGGTCGTCGTCGATGACCGCGAGCATGCCGGGACGCAGCACCTTGACGGCGACCTCGCGGCCGTCGTGCAAGGTGCCGAAGTGCACCTGTGCGATCGACGCACTCGCCACCGGCTCGGCTTCGAAGGTGGCGAAGACCGCCTCGATCCGGCGGCCGAATGCGGCCTCGATCAGCCGGCGCGCGTCGGCCGCCGGAAACGACGGCACCTGGTCCTGCAGCAGGGCCAGCTCGAGTGCGATGTCGAGCGGAATCAGGTCGCGCCGTGTCGACAGCACCTGGCCGAACTTGACGAAGATCGGCCCCAGATGCTCGAGCGCCAGGCGCAGCCGCACGCCGCGCGGCAGGTCCAGGCGCCGGTTCCACGTCAGCACACGCAGCAGCCGCCGAACGGCCGGGCGCCGGCTGTGCGAGAGGGCCAGCTCGTCGAGCCCGAAGCGCCAGACCGTCAGCAGGATGACGATCAGGCGCGAAAAATGTCTCATCGCCGGTCGAAGATGTCGCTATGCCGCGGCGGCGGCGGCGCGGCCCCGGGAACCGCGCGTGACGCCAGCCGGGCGGCTTCGCGGATGCCCCGCCCGAGCCAGCCGGCGACCCGGCTCAGCTCGCGCGCCGGAACCGCACCGACCACCTTCGCCAGATCGTCCTCGATATCCCAGCGCAGGTTGTCGAACAGCCAGTCGACATCGGCCGCGAAGGCCGCGTCGCCGGCGATCTCGACGCGCGGCCGGTGCCCGGCCAGGCCCTGCAGCAACGCCACCGCCGGATTGCCGACCTCGGCGATCAGCCGCAGATCGGCCTCGGCGGGATAGACCGGGGCGCCCTGCGCCGCATCGCCGATCCACTCGAGCAGACCGGCCGGCGTGACGCGGAAGTCGAGTTCGGGCCAGGCCGGCAGCCAGGTCGGCCAGCCGGCGACCGACAGATGCACGCGCCGGCCGGCGTGCGGCTGCAGCCTTGCGGCCGCCAGCGGCTCGGAACTGAGCAGGTGATTGACGAGCAGCGTCAGTCGCTGCATCGCAGCCGGTGCGGCCAGCGAGCGAAGTGTTTCGAACATCGGCCGATTTTGACATCGGCGGGTCGCGGCTCCGCAGCGGCCGGGGCGCACAGGCCGCTTCGGCACAATCGCGCATGACCCGAAACACCATCCTGCTGACCGGTGCAACCGGCTACATCGCATCGCACACCTGGCTTGCGCTGCTGGCTGCCGGCTTCGATGTCGTCGGCATCGACAATTTCTCCAACAGCTCGCCGGTCGTGCTGGCACGGCTTGCGGCACTGAGCGGCCGCAGCATCGATTTCATGGAAGTCGATGTCTGCGACGAAGCGGCGCTGGAAGGCGTTTTCAAGGCCCGCAAGATCGACGCGGCGATCCACTTCGCGGCATTCAAGGCCGTCGGCGAAAGCACGCAGAAGCCGCTGGCCTACTACCGCAACAACCTGGGCGGCTTGCTGACGCTGTGCGCGGCCCTGCAGCGCCACCATTGCACGCGGCTGGTGTTCAGCTCGAGCGCCACGGTCTACGGCAAGCCCGAGAAACTGCCGATCGTCGAAGACTCGCCGCTGGCGACGACCAACCCCTACGGCGCCACCAAGCTGATGTCCGAGGACATCCTGCGCGACCTGCAGCGTGCCGACGCCGGCTGGAAAGTGGCGCTGCTGCGCTACTTCAACCCGGTCGGCGCGCACGAGAGCGGCCGGATCGGCGAAGACCCGCGCGACCTGCCGAACAACCTGATGCCCTACATCACCCAGGTCGCCGTCGGCAAGCGCGAGCGGCTGCAGGTTTTCGGCAACGACTACGACACGCCCGACGGCACCGGCGTGCGCGACTACATCCATGTCGTCGACCTGGCCGACGGCCATGTCGCCGCGGTGCGCCACCTGCTCGACAAGAACGAGTCGTTGACGGTCAACCTCGGCACCGGCCGCGGCTACAGCGTGCTCGAGCTGATCCGTGCCTTCGAGCAGGCCAGCGGCCGCAGCGTGCCGTACGACATCGTGGCCCGCCGGCCGGGCGACATCGATTCCTGCTACGCCGATCCGACGCGCGCCCGCGAACTGCTGGGCTGGCAGGCCAGCCGCGACATCGATGCGATGTGCGCCGACAGCTGGCGCTGGCAGCGGCTGAATCCGAAGGGCTACGAGGACGAGGCCTGAGCGTTTTCGCGGCCGGACCGGGCGCCGCGTCTCGGCGGCGCAGGGCCGCAGGGCGGGGTTGGCAGGCTTAGAACAGCGTCTGCTGACGCATCAACCGCCACGCCGGCTCGTCGGCGCCGCCGACAGCCGACTTTTCGCGCGCCAGCATCCACCACTCGCGAAACGGCGCGGCATGCTCGCCGGCACCCTCGCGCAGCATGCCGGTGAACTCGACGCTCAGCAGCCAAGCGCCCGGCGCCTCGACGCAGTCGAGCAGCCGCGCCTGCAGCGCGAGCACTTCGGTGCAGTTCGGCGCGGCGCCGCGCACCGGCAGCTCGGCGCAGAGATCCCGCCAGACAGCCGGCGCCGTCAGCTGGCCGAGCAGTTCGACGTCGCCCGCATCCCAGGCCGACTGCAGGCGGACGAACTGGCTGCGCACCGCGGCCAGCAGCGGCACCAGCTCGAGCCCCTGCGGCAAGGTGATCGGTGTTGCCGGCAGCACCACGCGTGCCGCTGCGCCGCTTGCCGGTCGCCGCCAGGCCACCGCGGCGCGGCGCAAGCGCCGCGGTGCCGCACGCCAGTCGAGCGTGTGGCGGCGACGCACCAGCCCGGCCGCCTGGCCGCCGAGCGTGATCAGCGCCGAGATCAGCATTTGATGCCGACGTGCAAAGCCACGACGCCGGCGCTCAGGTTGTGCACATCGACATGGCCGAAGCCGGCAACCTTCATCATCGCCTTCAGTTCGGCCTGCGCCGGATGCATGCGGATCGACTCCGCCAGATAGCGGTAGCTGTCGGCGTCGCCGGCAACCAGGCGCCCGATGCGCGGCAGAACCTTGAACGAGTACCAGTCGTAGGCCTTCTCCAGCGGCTGCGCCACCTTGGAGAACTCGAGCACCAGCAGCCGGCCGCCCGGCCTGAGCACGCGGCACATCTCGGCCAGGGCGCGCTCCTTGTGCGTCATGTTGCGCAAGCCGAAGGCGACCGACACCCGGTCGAAGCTGTCGGCGGCGAACGGCAGCGTCTCGGCATCGCAGACCGCTGTCGGCAGCAACAGGCCGCCGTCCTCGAGCCGCGCCCGACCCTGCGCCAGCATGGCTTCGTTGATGTCGGTGTGAACCACCCGCCCGGTCGGGCCGACCTTCGCCGCAAAGGCCTTGGCGAGGTCGCCGGTGCCGCCGGCAATGTCGAGCACCCGGTGGCCACGGCGCACATCGGCCACCGCCACCGTGTACGCCTTCCAGGCCCGGTGCAGGCCCATCGACATCAGGTCGTTCATCAGGTCGTACTTCGGCGCGACCGAATCGAACACGCCGCGAACGCGGCGCGCCTTCTGCGCCTCGTCGACGGTCTGATAGCCGAAATGCGTCTGGCTCATGCCCGGCCTCAGTGGGAATGACCGCAGGCGTGTGCCGCTGCTGCCGCCTTCGGCGCTGCGAGGTCGCGCGAGGCGCCGGCTGCCACCAGCCGCGCTTCGTACTTCTGCCACAGCTCGTCCTGCTGCGAACCGAGGAAGTGCAGGTACTCCCAGGTGTAGATTCCCGAGTCGTGGCCGTCGCTGAAGGTCGGCTTGATGCCGTAGTTGCCGACCGGCTCGATCGCCGCGATGCCGACGTTGCGCTTGCCCACCTGCAGCACCTCCTGCCCCGGGCCGTGGCCCTGCACCTCGGCCGACGGCGAATGGACGCGCATCAGCTCGAAGGGAATGCGAAACGTTTGCCCGTCGTCGAAGGCGACCTCCAGCACGCGCGATTGCTGATGGGCGGTGATCGAAGTCAGTGCGGGGGTGCCGGCCATCGGGGAGTCACGGTAACGATCGGCGTTGCCGTTCGGTTGGGTTTCAGGGCGGGCGGAGTTTAGTCAAACGGTACTTCCAGCGCAGCCTGGGGGCATACCATGCGACGCCGTTTCGCAACTTCGCCCTCCTGCCCATGACCTGTTTTCTGCCGTCTCGCCGTCACCTGCTCAGCGGGGCTGCCGCCGCCATTGCTTCCGCAGCATTGCCGCGCTGGTCTCAGCGCCAATCCGCCTGGCCTTCCAAGCCGATCCGCTGGGTCGTCGCCTACCCCGCCGGCGGCGGCTCGGACTTCCTGGCGCGCCAGCTGGCGCCGCAGCTCGGCCGCCAGCTCGGTCAGACGATCGTCATCGAGAACCGGCCGGGTGCGGCCGGCATCATCGGCACCGACAACGCCGCCAAGGCTGCGCCCGACGGCTACACGCTGCTCACCGGCGACAACGGCGCGATGGTCTTCCACGGCGCGATGTACCGCAAGCTGCCGTACGACGCGAAGGAGTTCGCGCCGGTGGGATTCATGGCGCGCTTCCCGCTGATCCTCGCCGTCAATCCGGCGTCCGGGTTCACCAGCGCGGCCCAGTGGCTCGCCGAAGTCCAGCGCAGCCCGGGCAAGTACAGCTACGCCTCGCCCGGGGTCGGCAGCCCGCACCACCTGGCGATGGAGCTGCTGAAGGACCGCACCCGCAGCTTCATCGTCCACGTGCCGTACCGCGGCACGGCACCTGCGGTGCAGGACGTGATCGCCGGCCAGGTGCCGATGATGGTGCTGGACACCGCTGCAGGGCTGCCGCAGATTCGGGCCGGCAAGGTCCGGGCGCTGGCGGTGATGTCGCGGCGCCGGCTGCCGTCGCTGCCCGAGATACCGACGCTCGACGAAGTCGGCGTCAAGGACTTCGAGGTCGCCGCCTGGCAGGCGCTTTTCATGCCGCAGGGCACGCCGCCGGAGATCGTCTCCCGGATGACCGCCGAGATGCAGCGGGCGATCACGACACCCGAGGTCAAGGCCCGGCTGGAGGACTTCGGGCTCGAGGTGACGCCGTCCGGCAGCGCCCAACTCGCCGAGTTCGTGCAACGCGAGACGGCGTTCTGGCACCCGTTGATCCGGCAGCGCGGACTGTCGGCGGAGTAGCGAGGCTGCCGACGGCGGGCTGCCAGGCAGCCGGCACCACCCGGGCATGGCCTCAGTCCAGCCGCTCCGGCGGCGCCACCCGGCCGAGCGACTCGATCGGCTCGTCGGCAAAGTGGACACGCACCGGCTTGTTGGCTGCTGCGGGGCGGTTTGCGAGCAACCACTTGGAGACGAACTCGCGCACCGTGGTCCGTGCGGCCTCGCGCTGGAGGTCGATATAGGCGGCGCTCGAGGCCTTGCCTTCGAGCGTGCGGGTGATGGTTCGCTGCAGGCGGTCGAGCTGCGCCTCGCCGGTGAACGGCGACCAGATGCCGGAGACTTCCTTTTCCAACCGGCCGGTGTCGATCGCGACCGGCAACGACGGCCTGATCCGCGGCGCGATCACCAGCACCGCATCGTCACGCAGGTGCAGCTTCCATTCGGGCGCCAGTTCGATGGTGTAGCGGTAGTGCGCCGGCACGCGAATCCGCGTCACCGTGCTTCCGACCGGCACGCCGAGGACGGTGTGGTCCTGCTGCGTCTGGAATCCCTCCTGGGCCTGGATACGGGCGACTTCGAGCCGTCCGCCCTCGGTGCGCATGACGATCGGCTGACCGGTCGCAGCCGTGCTCACCGCCGGCTCACGCCGGTCGCGGACGGCACCCATGGTCAGCAGGACATTCGCCACCACACTGGCGAGCAGCCCCGCGCTCAGGAGGACGGGCAAGGTGCGCATGGCAGCGACAAATTCCGTGAAGTCAGGGTCCGAGGCCCGAGTTTGCGCCCCGACCTGCCACAGCGACTGCCAATGGCCGGCTACACCAGCACCCGCTCGATCCCGCCGTCGTTGGCCCGCTCGACGTACTCGCGCATCCAGTCCTCGCCCAGGATCTTCCGCGCCATCTCGACCACGATGTAGTCGGCCTCGAGCAGGCCGTTGTTCAGGTCGCCCTCGTAGCGCGAGAGGCCTTGCAGGCAGCTCGGGCACGAGGTCAGGATCTTGACGGGGCCCTTTGCGCCGACGCCGGTCGACGCCCGCAGCGCCGCCTCGTCCTTCTTCAGCTCGAACTCCTTGCGGAACCGCACCTGCGTCGCGATGTCGGGCCGGGTGACGCCGAAGGTGCCGCTCTCGCCGCAGCAGCGCTGGCTTTGCAGCACGCCGTCGCCGACGAGCGCCTTGACGGTCTTCATCGGCTCCTGCAGCTTCATCGGCGTGTGGCAGGGGTCGTGGTACAGGTAGCCGGCCTCGCCCGGTGTACCGGCCGCCGCCAGCGTGATGCCCTTTTCGAGCAGGTACTCGTGGATGTCGATGATCCGGCAGCCGGGGAAGATCTTGTCGAACTGGTAGCCCTGCAGCTGGTCGTAGCAGGTGCCGCAGCTGACCACCACGGTCTTGATGTCGAGGTAGTTCAGCGTGTTGGCGACGCGGTGGAACAGCACCCGGTTGTCGGTGATGATCTTGTCGGCCTTGTCGGCCTGGCCGCTGCCGCGCTGCGGGTAGCCGCAGCACAGGTAGCCCGGCGGCAGCACCGTCTGCACGCCGGCATGCCAGAGCATCGCCTGCGTCGCCAGGCCGACCTGCGAGAACAGGCGCTCCGAGCCGCAGCCGGGGAAATAGAACACCGCCTCGGTTTCGGCCGTCGTCGCCTTCGGGTCGCGGATGACCGGGACGTAGTCCTTGTTCTCGATGTCGAGCAGCGCGCGCGCGGTCTTCTTCGGCAGTCCGCCGGGCAGCTTCTTGTTGATGAAGTGGACGACCTGTTCCTTGATCGGCGTGTTGCCCTCGGTCGCCGGCGGCGCCGTGGTCTGCTTGCGCGCGAGGCGGCGCAGCAGGTCGTTGGCGAGGCGCTGCGCCTTGAAGCCGACGTCGACCATCGCGCCGCGCATCAGCTTGATGGTCTGCGGATTCGTCGCGTTGAGGAACAGCATCGCGGCCTGGTTGCCCGGGCGGAAGCTCTTCTGGCCCATCTTGCGCAGCAGGTTGCGCATCGCCATCGAGACGTCGCCGAAGTCGATGTCGACCGGGCACGGGCTGAGGCACTTGTGGCAGACGGTGCAGTGGTCGGCGACGTCCTCGAACTCCTCCCAGTGCTTGATGCTGACACCGCGGCGCGTCTGCTCCTCGTACAGAAAGGCCTCGACCAGCAGCGAGGTCGCGAGGATCTTGTTGCGCGGGCTGTACAGCAGGTTGGCGCGCGGCACATGCGTCGCGCAGGCCGGCTTGCACTTGCCGCAGCGCAGGCAGTCCTTGATCGAGTCGGCGATCGCGCCGATGTCGCTCTGCTGCATGATCAGCGACTCGTGGCCCATCAGGCCGAAGCTCGGCGTGTAGGCGTTCTCGAGGTCGGCCTTGAGGACCGCGCCGTCGAAGGCGGCATTGCGCAGCAGCTTGCCCTTGTTGAAGCGGCCTTCCGGGTCGACGCGGGCCTTGTACGCCGTGAAGTCGGCAAGCTCGTCGTCGGTCAGGAATTCGAGCTTGGTGATGCCGATGCCGTGCTCGCCCGAGATCACGCCGTCGAGGCTGCGCGCCAGCGCCATGATGCGCACGACGACCTCGTGCGCCGTCTGCAGCATCTCGTAGTTGTCGCTGTTGACGGGAATGTTGGTGTGCACGTTGCCGTCGCCGGCGTGCATGTGCAGCGCCACCCAGACACGGCCCTTCAGCACCTGGCCGTGGACCCGCTGGCATTCGTCGACGATCGGCGACAGCGCCGCACCGGCAAAGATGCGCTGCAGCGGCGCGCGGATCTGCGTCTTCCACGAGGCGCGCAGCGTGCGGTCCTGCAACTGCTCGAAGTAGCTGCGATCGTCGGGCCAGCTCAGATCGACGCGCTCGGCCAGCCGAGGCGTCGCCGGCGGCGCCGGGCGCTGGGCAGAGGTCGCGTCCAGATGCTGCAGCCAGTGCGACCACAGCGTACGCACGTCGGCGAGCAGCGCGCGCGCCTGCGGCACGGTGTCGGCCAGCAGCTCGGCCGAGGCGATGGCCTCGGCGTCGTCGCTCTTGCCGAGCGGGAACTGACCCTGCTCGAACCAGGCCTCGAGGGCGTCGACCAGCGCCAGCTTGTTGCGCAGGCTCAGCTCGATGTTGATGCGCTCGATGCCGTCGGTGTATTCGCCCATCCGCGGCAGCGGGATGACCACGTCCTCGTTGACCTTGAAGGCGTTGGTGTGCTTGCTGATCGCCGCCGTCCGCTTGCGGTCGAGCCAGAACTTCTTGCGCGCCTCCGGACTGACCGCGACGAAGCCTTCGCCGCCGCGGCTGTTGGCGATGCGCACGACCTCGCTGGTGGCGCGGGCCACGGCGTCGGCGTCGTCGCCCGAGATGTCGCCGAACAGCACCATCTTCGGCAGCACCGCAGCGGCGCCGGCACCGCCCGAGCCGCGCTTGCTCTTGGTCGCGTAGCCGACCGCCTTGAGATAGCGGTCGTCGAGGTGCTCGAGCCCGGCCAGCACCGCGCCGCCGGCCTTGGCTTCGGCGAACAGGTAATCCTTGATCTCGACGATGCTCGGCACCGCGTCCTTGGCGTTGCCGAAGAATTCGAGGCAGACGGTTCGCGTGTGCGCCGGCGCCTTGTGGACGATCCAGCGGGCACTGGTGATCAGCCCGTCGCAGCCTTCCTTCTGCACGCCGGGCAGGCCGGCGAGGAACTTGTCGGTGACGTCCTTGCCGAGCCCCTCCTTGCGGAACACGCCGCCGGGGATGCGCAGCTGCTCGGTCTTCTCCAGCGTGCGGCCGCTGGCGTCGAAGTAGCGCAGCTCGAAGGTCGCCGCCTCGGCGTCGTGGATCTTGCCGAGGTTGTGGTCGAGGCGCACGACTTCGAGCCACTTGGCCTCGGGCGTGACCATCCGCCACGACGCCAGGTTGTCGAGCGCCGTGCCCCAGAGCACGGCCTTCTTGCCGCCGGCGTTCATCGCCACGTTGCCGCCGATGCACGAGGCCTCGGCCGAAGTCGGATCGACGGCGAAGACGTAGCCGGCGCGCTCTGCCGCCTCGGCGACGCGCTGGGTGACGACACCGGCCTCGGTCCAGACCGTCGCGACCTCGCGGTCGATGCCGGGCAGGCGCATCATCTCGACCTCGGTCATCGCTTCCAGCTTCTCGGTATTGATGACCGCGCTGTTCCAGGCCAGCGGAATCGCGCCGCCGGTGTAGCCGGTGCCGCCGCCGCGCGGAATGATCGTCAGGCCGAGCTCGATGCAGCCCTTGACCAGCGCGGCCATCTCGGCCTCGGTGTCGGGCGTGAGCACGACGAACGGGTATTCGACCCGCCAGTCGGTCGCGTCGGTGACGTGCGAGACGCGGCTCAGGCCGTCGAACTTGATGTTGTCCTTGGCCGTGTGGCGGCGCAGCAGCCGGGTCGCCTTGCGGCGCAGCTCGGCCACGGCGTCGAAATGCCGGTCGAAGGCGGTCACGGCCGCACCCGCCAGGCCGAGCAGCTCGCCGACCATGGCGTCTCGCGCCGCATCGGTCACCGGCGCACGACGCTTGTCGACCTCGGCGAGCCGGTGGTGCAAGGCGTCGATCAGCTGGCCACGCCGGCGCGGGTTGTCGAGCAGGTCGTCCTGGAGATAGGGGTTGCGCTGCACCACCCAGATGTCGCCGAGAACTTCGTAGAGCATCCGCGCCGAGCGGCCGGTGTGGCGCTCGCCGCGCAGCCGCTCGAGCATCTCCCAGGCGCGCACGCCGAGCAGGCGAATAACGATCTCGCGGTCGGAAAACGAGGTGTAGTTGTAGGGAATCTCGCGCAGCCGCGGCGGGCCGGGCTGGGGAGCGGTGGTCTCGGGCGACGGCGCGAGATCGCTCGGGCGGATCGGTGCGTTCATGAAAAGCGGGCCGTGGAGGCGCCCGGTGGCACTTGGAGTCGAATCGTACCGCAGGGTTTTCAAGGAATCGGCCGGGCCGCCGGGTAAGCCCCTGTTGTCTCCAGTCGACAGCAGTGGCACAAGTGTCATCAAGCCGGGGCAGAGTCTGGCGCCCGACGCAAGCCCGTCGAAGACCTTTCCTGGAGTGCCCATGAAGTCGAATTTCCTCCCCCTTGCCGGCGTTGCGCTGGCGCTTTCGCTGGTGGGTCCGGCGCAGGCGCAGCAGACCGACATCCAGTTCTGGCACTCGATGGGCGGCGCGCTCGGCGAATGGGTGGGCGATCTGGCGAAGGACTTCAACGCCAGCCAGCCGCAATTACCGGATCGTTCCGACGTTCAAGGGCAGCTACGACGAATCGATGACCGCCGCGATCGCCGCCTTTCGCGCTGGCAACGCGCCGCACATCCTGCAGGTGTTCGAGGTCGGCACGGCGACGATGATGGCGAGCAAGGGCGCGATCGTTCCGGTCGGCAAGGTGATGGCCGACGCCGGCGTGACTTTCGATTCCAAGGCGTACGTTCCCGCCGTCTCGGGCTACTACACCGCGCCGAACGGGCAGATGCTGAGCTTTCCGTTCAACAGCTCGACGCCGGTCTTCCACTACAACAAGGACGCCTTCAAGGCCGCCGGGCTCGACACCGAGAAGCCGCCGACGACCTGGCCCGAGGTGGCGCTGGCCGCCGCCAAGCTGAAGGCCGCCGGCCACAAGTGCCCGTTCACCACCAGCTGGGTCAGCTGGACGCAGCTCGAAAGCTTCTCGGCCTGGCACAACGTCGAGTTCGCGACCAAGCGCAACGGCTTCGCCGGCCTCGATGCGCGCCTGTCGATCAACACCCCGCTGCACGTGCGCCACATCGAGAACCTGGCCAACATGGCCAAGCAGGGGCTCTTCGTCTACAAGGGCCGTGGCAATGCGGCGGACGCGACCTTCGTCTCGGGCGAATGCGCGATGGCCACCGCCACGTCGGCGCTCTACGGCAACATCAAGCGCAATGCGAAGTTCGTTGCGGGAACCGGCACGCTCCCGTATTACCCCGACGTTCCGGGCGCGCCGCAGAACACGGTCATCGGCGGCGCCAGCCTGTGGGTGATGTCGGGCAAGAAGCCGGACGAGTACAAGGGCGTCGGCCAGTTCTTCGCGCATCTGTCGAAGCCCGAGGTGGCCGCCGCGAGCCACCAGCGCACCGGCTACCTGCCGGTGACGTTGCAGTCGTTCCAGATCACCGACAAGTCGGGTTTCTACAAGCAGAACCCGGGCACCGACGTCTCGGTGACACAGATGATCCGCAAGACGACCGACAAGTCGCGCGGCGTCCGGCTCGGCAACTTCGTGCAGATCCGCACCATCATCGACGAGGAGCTGGAGCAGGTCTGGGCGGGCAAGAAGACGGCGAAGGAAGGGCTCGATACGGCGGTGAAGCGCGGCAACGAGCAGCTCGAGCGCTTCCAGAAAGCCAACAAGGCCTGAGGACACGTGCCGGCTTTCGGCAGTTCGCTGCGCTTTCCTCCCGGCCAACCCTCCCTGAGTCCAGGCTCGCAAACAGGTCCCTGAGCCCATGGCGGTCGAGAAACGCGTTCGCTTCAAGAGCCGCTGGCTGCCCTGGGTGCTGATCGCGCCGCAGATGGCGGTCGTTCTCGTCTTCTTCTTCTGGCCGGCGGCGCAGGCGCTGTACCAAAGCCTGCTCACCGAGGATGCCTTCGGCACCTCGACCGAGTTCGTCGGCCTGCTCAACTTCCAGCGGCTGGTCGACGACGCGAGCTATCTGGAGTCGTTCAAGACGACGGCGGTGTTCTCGCTGCTCGTGGCGAGTTGCGGTTTGTCGATCGCGCTGCTGCTGGCCGTGATGGCCGACCGCGTCGTGCGCGGCCGGGCGCTCTACCGCACGCTGCTCGTCTGGCCCTACGCCGTGGCCCCGGCGGTTGCCGGCGTGCTGTGGCTGTTCATGTTCGCGCCGTCGATCGGCATCGTCAGCTTTGCGCTGCGCTCGATCGGCATCGACTGGAACCACCTGCTCGACAGCGACCATGCGATGGCGCTGATCGTCATGGCGGCCGTCTGGAAGCAGATCTCGTACAACTTCCTGTTCTTCCTCGCCGGTCTGCAGTCGATCCCGAAGTCGCTGATCGAGGCCGCGGCGATCGACGGCGCCGGGCCGTGGCGGCGCTTCTGGACCATCGTCTTTCCGCTGCTCTCGCCGGTGACCTTCTTCCTGCTGGTGATCAACATCGTCTATGCCTTTTTCGACACCTTCGCGATCGTCGACGCGTCGACGCAGGGCGGCCCCGGCAAGGACACGGCAATCCTCGTCTACAAGGTCTACTACGACGGCTTCAAGGCGCTGGACCTGGGCGGCTCGGCCGCGCAGTCGGTGGTGCTGATGGTGATCGTCATCAGCCTGACCGTGGTTCAGTTCCGCTACGTCGAGAAACGGGTTCAGTACTGACGTGAAGCAACAGGCGTCCCCCCGAATGCGCCGGCTCCTGTGGGTGCCTCACCACCCGGCTCCTGGTGCGGTGAAGGCGCGCGCGAGCCGCGGTCGCCGGGTAGGCGGCGCCGTTCGTGTCCCCCGGACCCGGCCTGCGGCCGAGTCCTCCTCCTTTACCTCATCGCGCCGCCCACCCGACACCCGCGGCCTGGCACCACTCGCTGTTCACGTCACAGGGTTCGAGCGGTGCCAGATCGGCCGGAGCGGGTGTTGTGCAGAGCGAGGTAAAGGAGGAGAGGCGGGCGGAGCCCGTCTCGGGGGACACGAGCGGCGCACAGCACCCGCTCGGCACGATCCCGCTGGTGTGCCCGCGTGCGAGACATCGGGTATGGGTGCCCTGACACGACACGCCTCTTTCGTGCGGGTCTTGCAAAGCATGGTGGAGTAACTGACATGGTCGAACGCCGCCCTGCCCTTGCGCTGCTGTCACACCTCGTCCTCGTGCTGGGCGTGCTCGTCGTCGCCTTTCCGGTCTATGTGACCTTCATCGCATCGACGCAAACGGCGCAGCAGATCGTGCAGCAGGCGCCGATGTCGCTGCTGCCGGGAAGCAACCTGGTCGAGACCTACCGCGTGGCCCTTTTCGGCGGCCAGACGGCCTACGGCAACCGGATCGCACCCGTCGCGCCGATGATGGTCGTGAGCCTCGTCAGCGCGCTGATCATCGCCGTCGGGAAGATCGCGATTTCGCTGCTCTCGGCATTTGCCGTCGTCTACTTCCGCTTCCCCTTCCGGTCGCTCGTCTTCTGGATGATCTTCGTCACGCTGATGCTGCCGGTCGAGGTGCGGATCGGGCCGACCTACAAGGTGGTCGCCGACTTCGGCATGCTCAACAGCTACGCCGGCCTCACCGTGCCGCTGATTGCATCGGCGACCGCCACCTTCCTCTTCCGGCAGTTCTTCCTCACCATTCCCGACGAGCTGGTCGAAGCAGCGCGCATCGACGGCGCGGGGCCGATGCGATTCTTCCGCGACGTGCTCGTGCCGCTGTCGACGACATCGATTGCCGCCCTCTTCGTCATCCAGTTCATCTACGGCTGGAACCAGTACCTCTGGCCGCTGCTGGTCACCACCGATGAAGGCATGTACCCGGTCGTGATGGGCATCAAGCGGATGATCTCGGGCGGCGACGCTGCCAATGAATGGAACGTCATCATGGCCACCGCCATCCTCGCCATGCTGCCGCCGGCGATCGTCGTGCTGACGATGCAGCGCTGGTTCGTCAAGGGCCTGGTCGACACCGAAAAATAATGGGCTCAATCTCGATCCGCAAGGTAGGCAAGCGCTACGGCCACGGCGCCCAGGCGCTGCAAGTGATTCACGGCGTCGACGCCGAAGTGGCCGACGGCGAATTCATCGTCATCGTCGGGCCGTCGGGCTGCGGCAAGTCGACGCTGCTGCGAATGGTCGCCGGGCTCGAGGAGATCAGCAGCGGCGAGATCGCCATCGCGGGCCGCGTCGTCAACGATGTCGAGCCGGCACAGCGCGATATCGCGATGGTGTTCCAGAACTACGCGCTCTACCCGCACATGAGCGTCTACGACAACATGGCGTACGGGCTGAAGATCGCCAAGGTTCCCACCAGCGAGATCAAGGCCCGGGTCGACAAGGCCGCGGGCATCCTGCAGCTCGGCGCCCTTCTGCAGCGGCGGCCGCGCGAGCTGTCGGGCGGCCAGCGCCAGCGGGTGGCGATGGGCCGGGCGATCGTCCGCCAGCCGCAGGTGTTTCTCTTCGACGAGCCGCTTTCCAACCTGGACGCCAAGCTGCGCGCGCAGACACGGCTCGAAATCCAGAAGCTGCATGCCGAGCTGGGTGTGACTTCGCTGTTCGTCACCCACGACCAGGTTGAGGCGATGACGCTGGCGCAGCGGATGATCGTCATGAACGCCGGGCGGATGGAGCAGATCGGCACGCCGGAGGAGGTCTACGCCCGCCCGGCAACCACTTTCGTCGCCGGATTCATCGGCTCGCCGCCGATGAACTTGCTGCCCGGGCATGCCGACGGCACGCGCTTCACCTGCGGCGGACAGACGCTCGAGCTGCCCGCTGCCGCACCGCGCAACGGTGCGCTGATCCTGGGTTTGCGGCCCGAGCATGCAATTGCCAGGGCAGCGGGCAGCGGCACCTGGAATCTCGACGTCGACGTGGTCGAAATGCTCGGCGCCGAGCGCCTGCTCTACTGCCGCCTCGGCGAATCGCTGTTCACGGTGCGCATCGACGCAATGCTCGCCGCACCACGGCGCGGCGACCGGGTAGGACTGGAAATCCTTGCCGAGCGGCTGCACTGGTTCGATCCGCAGACACAGGCGCGGATCGCCTGAAACCCAGGCAGGGTCGTCGTCACCCGGGGCCGTCTGCCCGGACCGTGACTTTCGTCGCACGACGCATCGGCCGGGCCGCACCGCCGCACCGTGCGGTGACGGAGGCAGCGGAACGACAAGCCGCCAGTCGGGGCTGGCGCCTCAGCTGCGGTAGTCCGCGTTGATGCGGACGTACTCCTCGCTGAAATCGCAGGTCCAGACGGTCGCGCTGGCATCGCCGCGGTGCAGGTCGACCCGGACGGTGATCTCGCTCTGCTTCATCACCCGCTGACCGTCTTCCTCGCGGTAGCTGCTGCGCCGGCCGCCGTTCTCGACGACGTGCACGTCGTCGAGCCAGAGGTCGATGGTGGTCTGGTCGAGATCGGCAATGCCGGCGTAGCCGACCGCCGCGAGGATGCGGCCGAGGTTCGGGTCGCTGGCGAAGAAAGCCGTCTTGACGAGCGGCGAATGCGCCACCGCATAGGCGGCGAGCTTGCATTCGGCGACGTCGCGGCCGCCATCGATGCGCACGGTGATGAACTTGGTAGCACCCTCGCCGTCGCGCACGATCGCCTGCGCCAGCGTCTGGGCGACGTCGATCACCGCATCGCGCAGTGCCTGGCCCTCGGTTGACGAAAGGTCGTCGATCTCGTCATGCCCGGCCTGCCGCGTCGCGACCAGGATGAACGAGTCGTTGGTCGAGGTGTCGCCGTCGATCGTGATGCGGTTGAAGCTGCGCTCGGCGGCCTCGTCGAGCAGCGCCTGCAGCAGTCCCGGTGCGATGACCGCGTCGGTGGCGATGAAGCCGAGCATCGTCGCCATGTCGGGGCGGATCATTCCCGCGCCCTTGCTGATGCCGGTCACCGTCACCGTCCGCCCGCCGATCTGCAGCTGCCGCGACGCCGCCTTGGGGAGCGTGTCGGTGGTCATGATCGCCTCGGCGGCGAGCAGCCAGTTATCAGGGCCGCAGTTCGCCAGCGCCTGCGGCAAGCCGGCCTCGATTCGGTCGCTGGGCAGCGTTTCCATGATCACGCCGGTCGAGAACGGCAGCACCTGCTCCGGTGCCACCTCCAGGTGCTGCGCCAGGGCGACGCAAGTGGAGAAGGCGCGCACCAACCCGTCGTTGCCGGTGCCGGCGTTGGCATTGCCGGTGTTGATCAGCAAGGCGCGCGCGGCGGAGCTGCGCGTCAGGTGCGTGCGACACAGCTGCACCGGCGCGGCGCAGAAACGGTTGCGCGTGAACACGCCGGCCACCACCGAGGTGTCGGCAAGCAGCATCACCGTCAGGTCACGCCGGCCGACCTTGCGGACGCCGGCCATCGCCACGCCGATCTCGACGCCGGCGACCGGATAAAGATCGGCGGCGCGGGGAGCTTGCAAATTAACGGGCATGGTGTGCTCCTGGGAATCACAGTACAGCGGTTAGCGAAATTCGCAGGCGTGAAAGAAACCGTAGCGAGTGGCCCGAGGTCGCATTGAGGAGCGCAGCCGGACATGGCGTCCGGCGAGCACCGGAGATGCGAGATCGAGCCGCGCAGCAGGTTTATCCACGCCTTCTAGGCCAGTCGGCCATGGCACTGCTTGTACTTCTTTCCACTGCCGCAGGGGCACGGCTCGTTGCGGCCGACCTTCGCCACCTCGCCGACCGGCATTGCCGCTTCGCCCGCCAGGGCCCCGGCCGCCACGGCTTCGGCCGTCTCGGTCGCCACCCCGCCGTCGTCGGTGGGATGCGTGTAGCTCAGGTTGCTGATCCGCTCGATCGCCGCCTCGGCTGCCGCTGCCGCCGCCTCGACTTCCTCCTGCGACTGCACGCGCACCGTCATCAGCACGCGGGTGACGTCCATCTTGACCGTGTCGAGCAGCTGGCTGAACAGCTCGAACGCCTCGCGCTTGTATTCCTGCTTCGGATTCTTCTGCGCATAGCCACGCAGGTGGATGCCCTGGCGCAGGTAGTCGAGTGCGGCCAGGTGCTCGCGCCAGTGGTGATCGATCGACTGCAGCAGGATCATCCGCATGAACGGCGTGAACTGCTCGATGCCGACCCGCTCGACCTTCTCGGCAAATGCCGCATCGGCGGCGTCGGCCACGCGCTGCTGCAGGTCCTCGTCGGTGATCGACTCGCTGGCCTCGACTTCGGCCTTCAGCGGCAGGTCGAGCTGCCATTCGTCGCGCAGCGTCGCTTCGAGACCGGCGATGTCCCACTGCTCCTCGACGCTCTCGTTCGGAACGTAGGTGCGGACCACCTCGGCCATTGCGCCCTGCCGCAGGCTGGCAATCTGCGCCTGCAGGCTGCTCGCTTCGAGGATTTCATTGCGCTGCTGGTAGATCACCTTGCGCTGGTCGTTCGACACGTCGTCGTATTCGAGCAGCTGCTTGCGCACGTCGAAATTGCGCGCCTCGACCTTGCGCTGTGCGCTCTCGATGCTGCGGGTGACGATGCCGGCCTCGATGGCCTCGCCTTCGGGCATCTTCAGCCGTTCCATGATCGCGCGCACGCGGTCACCGGCAAAGATGCGCATCAGCGGATCGTCGAGCGAGAGATAGAAGCGCGACGAACCCGGGTCGCCCTGCCGTCCCGAGCGGCCGCGCAGCTGGTTGTCGATGCGCCGCGACTCGTGGCGTTCGGTGGCGATGATGCGCAGGCCACCCTGAGCCTTCACCGCGTCGTGCAGGCCCTGCCATTCGGAGCGCAGCTGTGCGATCCGCGCCTCGCGATCGCCGGCGGCAAGCGCCTCGTCCTGCTGGAGGAATTCGACCTGCTTCTCGACGTTGCCGCCGAGGACGATGTCGGTACCGCGGCCCGCCATGTTCGTGGCGATGGTGATCACGCCGGGTCGTCCTGCCTGGGCGACGATCTCGGCCTCCTTCGCATGCTGCTTGGCGTTGAGCACCTGGTGCGGCAGCGAGACCTTTTGCAGCAGCCCCGAAATCAGCTCGGAGTTCTCGATCGAGGTGGTACCGACGAGCACCGGCTGGCCGCGCTGGTGGCAGTCGCGGATGTCATCGATGACCGCGTCGAACTTCTCGCGGTTGGTCTTGTAGACCAGGTCGAGCTCGTCCTTGCGGATCGTCGGCCGGTTCGGCGGAATGACCACCGTCTCGAGGCCGTAGATTTCCTGGAACTCGTAGGCCTCGGTATCGGCGGTGCCGGTCATGCCCGAGAGCTTGCCGTACATGCGGAAGTAATTCTGGAAGGTGATCGAGGCGAGCGTCTGGTTCTCGCTCTGGATCTGGACGCCTTCCTTGGCTTCGACCGCCTGGTGCAGCCCGTCGGACCAGCGCCTGCCGCTCATCAGGCGGCCGGTGAACTCGTCGACGATGACGACCTCGCCGTCCTGCACCACGTAATGCTGGTCGCGGTTGTAGAGGTGCTGCGCCCGCAGTGCCGCGTACACATGGTGCATCAGCGTGATGTTGGCGGCGTCGTAGAGGCTTGCGCCTTCGGCGAGCAGCCCGGCCTGCGAAAGAATCGCCTCGGCGTTCTCGTGCCCCTGCTCGGTCAGGAACACCTGGCGGCTCTTCTCGTCGACCGTGAAGTCACCCGCCTCGATGACGCCTTCGCCAGTACGGATGTCTTCTTCGCCGATCTGCTTCTTCAGCTGCGGCACGACAGCGTTGATGCGCACGTACAGCTCGGTGTGGTCCTCGGCCTGGCCGCTGATGATCAGAGGCGTTCGCGCCTCGTCGATCAGGATCGAGTCGACCTCGTCGACGATCGCGTACGACAGGCTGCGCTGCACCCGGTCGGCGACTTCCTGGACCATGTTGTCGCGCAGGTAGTCGAAGCCGAACTCGTTGTTGGTGCCGTAGGTGACATCGGCGGCGTACGCGGCCTGCTTTTCCTCGCGGGTCATGTTCGGCAGGTTGACGCCGACCGAAAGGCCGAGGAAGTTGTAGAGGCGCCCCATCCACTCGGCGTCGCGCCGCGCCAGGTAGTCGTTGACGGTGACCACGTGCACGCCCCGGCCCGCGATGGCGTTCAGGTAGACCGGCAGCGTCGCCATCAGCGTCTTGCCTTCGCCAGTGCGCATTTCGGCGATCTTGCCGCTGTGCAGCGTCATGCCCCCCATCAGCTGCACGTCGAAGTGGCGCATCTTCAGCGCCCGCCGGCTGCCCTCGCGAACCGCGGCGAAGGCTTCGGGCAACAGCGCGTCGAGCGTCTCGCCACCGACATGCCGTTGCTTGAACTCGTCGGTCTTGGCGCGCAGGGCCGCATCGTCGAGCGATTCGAACTTGGCTTCGAGCGCATTGATCTGCCCGACCGTCTGGCGAAACGTTTTCAGCAGGCGGTCGTTGCGACTGCCGAAAATCTGGGTAAGTAGCTTGGGCAACATGCAGCGTGGGGTTTCGGCGCGAGGACCGGTGGAGCAAGCAAGGCGCGGAAAGCAGAAACGCGCGGCAGGCGCCATAGCGCCCGACCGGCCGCCGCGACGCCGCAAAAACGATCGATTTTAGCGACCCACCGGTTCCGCGCGGGCGCCTCGCTAAACTGCGCCGGTGAGCAACGCCAGCCCGCCGGCCGTACCCGATCCGCTCGCCTTGCGCGACGCGCTCCAGCGCAGCGCGCCGCTCGCCGATCTGCGCCGCCGGGTCGAGGCGTCGAATCTGCGCTTCGAGCAGATCCGCTCCTTGCTGCCCGCGCCGCTGGCGCCGCACGTTCGCCCCGGACCGCTCGACGCCGAGGGCTGGGTACTGATCGCCGCCAATGTGGCCGTTGCGGCCAAGCTTCGCCAGTTGCAGCCGCGCCTGGAAGCGGCCCTGCTCGGCCAGGGCTGGCCCGCAGTTCCCCTGCGCATCAAGGTGGTGCAGCCCGGCACCGGCCGCTAACGGCAGAAGCCCTCGGCCCCGTTAAGCCGGACATCGTGTTACGGGGGCTGGTGGCGGTCATCGACGGCTTGTGAACGATTTCACTCACCCAGCCCGCACTCGCCACACAGGTGCCGCGCGTGAAAGCGGTTGGCGAAACGCTCACCTCGCCGGCAAGGTCAGGCGGCTCGACGCGAGACTTGGTGACGCCGGCCCCTGGATGACCGCTGATTTGGTGCCCCCGGCAGGAGTCGAACCCGCGACCTTCGGTTTACAAAACCGCTGCTCTACCGACTGAGCTACAAGGGCATGTTTCGATCTTACCCGGCGCCGGCGCTCACTTGATGCGCTTCAGGGCGGGTCGGGGCGAGCCACCGGTCGGTGCCGGGGGAGGCTGCGGCGCCACAGGTGGGGGCTCATCCAGGCTCGCGTCTTCGGTTTGATCCCCTGCCAGCCGCAGAACGCCCGGAGCCGTTGGCAGCGGGGCATCGCGCGCGCCGTCGCTCGGCATCGGGAAGGCCATGCCCTGACCGTTCTCGCGTGCGTAGATGGCGATCACGTGGTCGATGGGCACGTAGATGTCGCGTGAGGTGCCGCCGAAACGGGCCTTGAACTCGATCGCCTCGTTGCCGAGCTTGAGCCCGGTCGTCGCTTCGAAGGCGATGTTCAGCACGATCTCGCTGTTCTTGACGTACTCGCGCGGCACCTGCACCCGGGCGTCGACATGGACCGCGATGTACGGTGTGAAGCCGTTGTCGCAGCACCAGCTGTGCAGCGCCCGGACGAGATACGGCCGCGTCGACGGCATCGCGTCCGTTGGCGAGGTCGGGATGCTCATCGCTGCGCGCTACTTGCGCATCACCTTCTCGGACGGCGTCAGCGCCTCGATATAGGCAGGCCGCGAGAAGATGCGCTCGGCGTACTTGAGCAGCGGCACCGCATTCTTCGACATGTCGATGCCGTAGAAGTCGAGGCGCCAGAGCAGCGGCGCGATCGCCACGTCGAGCATCGAGAAGTCGTCGCCGAGCATGTACTTGTTCTTCAGGAAGATCGGCGCCAGCTGAGTCAGCCGATCGCGGATTTGCGAACGCGCCTTCTCCAATTGCTTGTCGTTGGGCCGCACGCCGCGCGCCTCGAGCGTGTTGACATGGGCGAAAAGTTCCTTCTCGAAGTTCAGCAAGAACAGCCGCACCCGCGCCCGCGCCACCGGGTCGCCCGGCATCAACTGGGGATGCGGGAAGCGCTCGTCGATGTACTCGTTGATGATGTGCGATTCATAGAGGATGAGATCGCGCTCGACGAGGATCGGCACCTCGTTGTACGGATTCATCAGCGCGATGTCCTCGGGCTTGGCGAACAGGTCGACGTCGCGGATCTCGAAGTCCATGCCCTTCTCGAACAGGACGAAGCGGCAGCGGTGCGAATAGGGGCACGTCGTTCCGGAATAAAGCACCATCATGGCGTGTTCTCCAAGCAATCAAAAATCAAGAAACCAGTTCTGAAAAAACCAAAACGCAGTGGGCGTCCTTTCGGCCGTCCCACTGCGCGCAGGCCCCGTGCGCAGCGGCGCACGGCAGCGGCTCGGTTTATTTCACGTCTTTCCAATAAGCCGCATTGAGGCGCCAGGCAATCAGGCTGAAGATGGCCAGGAACATCAGCACCCAGACGCCGATACGCACCCGTTCGCCTTGCGCCGGCTCGCCCATCCATTGAAGGTAGGCCACCAGGTCGGCAACGCTGTCGTCGAACTGGGGGCTGTCGAGCTGTCCCGGGCTCGTCTGCTCGAAACCGGCGAAATGCGACACGCTTTTTGCGGGGTCGTGCGGATCCTTCTCGCTGACGAACCGGGCCTGGCGCACGCCCTGCATCTGCCACAGCACATTCGGCATGGCGACGTTCGGGAAGGCCAGGTTGTTCCAGCCGGTCTCCTTGGTCTCGTCGCGGTAGTAGGAACGCAGATAGGTGTACAGATAGTCGGCGCCGGTTCCCTTCGAGATGTCGGCTCGCGATCGTGCGATCACCGTCAGGTCGGGCGGGTTGCTGCCGAACCAGGCCTTGGCCTGCTTCGGATCGAGCGCCGACCTCATCGTGTCGCCGAGCTTGTCGGTGCCGAACATCAGGTTCTGCTTGATCTGGGCTTCGGAAAGTCCGAGGTCACGCAAGCGGCTGTAGCGCATGAAGGCAGCGCTGTGGCAGTTCAGGCAATAGTTGACGAACAGCTTGGCACCGTTCTGCAGTGATGGCACGTCGGTGAGCTTGGCGGTCGGGAACTTGTCCCATGGAATGCCGCTTTCCGATGCCCATGCCGCACCCAGCGAGCTGAAGGCGATCCAGAACGCAACGATCAGTTTCTTCATGGTGGCGTGGCGGCTCAGTGGGCGTGAAAGGTAACCCGCGTCGGTACCGGCTTGGGCGTTCCGAGACGGCTCCACCAGGGCATCAGCAGGAAGAAGCCGAAATAGAACAGCGTCCCGATCTGCGACACGCGCTCGCCGATTGGCGACGGGGGCTGCACGCCAAGGTAGCCGAGCACCGCGAAAACCACCACGAAGACACCGTAGACGGCCTTGTGCCAGCCCGGTCTATAACGGATCGACCGGACGGGGCTGTAGTCGAGCCAGGGCAGGAAGAACAGGATCACGACCGCACCGCCCATGACCAACACGCCCCAGAACTTGGCGTCGGTCGACAGCATGGCCGCCGACAGCAGCAGTGCCGCGCCGACGATCGCGCCCTTCATCCACAGCGGCAGCCGGGCCTTCAGCACACCGAGCGCGGCAGCGGCCAGCACGATGGCGATCAGCACGTAGACCATCTCGGTGGTGATCGCCCGAAGCATCGAATAGAAGGGCGTGAAGTACCACACCGGCGCAATGTGCGCGGGCGTCTTCAGCGGGTCGGCCGGAATGAAGTTGTTGTATTCGAGGAAGTAGCCGCCGAACTCGGGCGCGAAGAAGATGACGGCCGTGAAGATCATCAGGAACACGGCGACACCGAGGATGTCGTGCACCGTGTAGTACGGGTGGAACGGAACCCCGTCGACCGGATTGCCGCGCGCGTCCTTGTTGTTCTTGATCTCGATTCCGTCGGGGTTGTTCGAGCCGACTTCGTGCAGCGCGACGATATGCGCCGCGACCAGGCCGAGCAGCACCAGCGGCACCGCGATCACGTGGAAGCTGAAGAAGCGGTTCAGCGTCGCATCGCTCACCACGTAGTCGCCGCGAATCAGCAGCGCCAGGTCGGGGCCGACGAAGGGAATCGCTGCAAACAGGTTGACGATCACCTGGGCGCCCCAGTAGCTCATCTGGCCCCAGGGCAGCAGGTAGCCCATGAAGGCTTCGGCCATCAGGCAGAGAAAGATGGCGCAGCCGAAGACCCAGATCAGCTCGCGTGGCTTGCGGTAGCTGCCGTAGATCAGGCCGCGAAACATGTGCAGGTAGACGACGACGAAGAAGGCCGAGGCGCCGGTCGAATGCATGTAGCGGATCAGCCAGCCCCATGGCACGTCGCGCATGATGTACTCGACCGACGCGAAGGCCAGCGCCGCGTCGGGCTTGTAATGCATCACCAGGAAGATGCCGGTGACGATCTGGATCACCAGCACCAGGATCGCCAGCGAGCCGAAGAAGTACCAGAAGTTGAAGTTCTTCGGGGCGTAGTACTGCCCCATGTGGTCGTTCCACAACTTGCTTGCCGGGAAGCGCTCGTCGACCCATCCGAGCAGCTTGCCCGCGGCAGTTGCCGGCGGGGTGGCTGCAGCCGTTCTTGTTTGAGCCATCTTCTGTCTCCGGAAATTCAGCGTCGCATGGCGCGGCAGCTCAGGCAGCCTTGTCGGCGCCGATCAGCAGCCGGGTGTCGGACAGGTAGGTGTGCGGCGGCACTTCGAGGTTGTCGGGTGCCGGCTTGTTCTTGTAGACGCGACCGGCCAGATCGAACGTCGATCCGTGGCACGGGCAAAGAAAGCCGCCTGCCCAGTCGTCCGGGAGCGAGGTCTGCGGCCCCGTCGCGAAGCGATCCGACGGCGAGCAGCCCAGGTGCGGGCAGATTCCGACGGCCACCAGCACCTCCGGCTTGATCGAACGGTGCGCATTGCGCGCGTAGGGTGGGGTCAGCTCGTCGGGCTTGCGCTCGGACTTGGGATCGGCGAGCTGCGGCTCGACCTTGGCGAGCGATGCCAGCTGCTCGGGCGTGCGTTTGACGATCCACACCGGCTTGCCACGCCATTCGACCGTCAGCTTCTCGCCCGGCTTGAGCGCAGCAATGTCGACCTCGACCGGCGCACCAGCGGCGCGGGCGCGCTCGGACGGCTGGAAGGTGCTGACGAAGGGCACCGCCACTGCGGCACCGCCCACCACACCGGCGCAGCCTGACGCGATCAACCACGTGCGCTTGCCGTGATCGACATGCTTCTCACTCATGTGCGAAACCTCAAAGGTGACATCTCATCAGGGACAAGAGATTCTAGCGGACGCCCCTTCGGGCGCCAGGGTGCGGCGCGGGCGCTGTGAGAGGATGCGGAAGGAGCGTCCGCCTCAGCCGGCCAAAAGCCGGCGCGCCATTCGCACCGCCGCACCCAGGCTCGATGCATCGGCGCGGCCGGTGCCCGCGATGTCGAATGCGGTGCCGTGATCCGGGCTGGTGCGCACCCACGGCAGGCCCAGCGTGACGTTCACGCCGTCGGCAACCCCGAGGTACTTCACCGGGATCAGCCCGTGGTCGTGGGTCATCGCGACGACGAAATCGAACTCGCCCGGGTGTCCCGCCGCGTTGCGAGCGCGCATGAAGACCGTGTCAGGGGCGTAAGGGCCGTGCGCGTCGATGCCCTCGGCTTGTGCCGCGCGGACGGCCGGACCGATGAAGCGCACTTCCTCGTCGCCGAACAGGCCGCCCTCGCCCGCATGCGGATTCAACCCCGCCACGGCGATGCGCGGGCGGGGGCAGCCCCAGGCGGCCGCAGCGGCGTGGGCGATGCGCACGGTCTGCAGCACCTGCTCGAAGTCGAGTCCATCGATGGCATCGCGCAGCGACAGGTGGATCGTCGCCAGCACCACGCGCAACTCGTCGTTGGCGAGCATCATCCGCACCGGGGGCGGCACCGTGCCTTCGGCAGCGCAGAGCGCCTGCAGCATTTCGGTGTGTCCCGGATACGGCACGCCCGCGGCGGCAAGGGCTTCCTTGTGGATCGGCGCCGTCACCACCGCGGTTGCCTTGCTGCTGCGCAGCAGCGACACCGCTTCCTCGATGCACGCCGCGGCCGCGGCACCGGCGCGAGAGTCGATGGCGCCGACCGGCGCCTCGAACAGATCGGCGGCAAGCCCGGATACCTGGAGCACCGGCAGCGTGCCGGCGGGAACGGCGAGCGCGTCGCCCGCATGCTCGACCTCGGCCACCGCAGCGATGCCGCCGACCCAGCGCGCAGCCCGCCGCAGCACCGCGACATCGCCAACCACGACGCAGCCCTCACCCGCACCCGCCGCGAACAGCTTGGCGACGATCTCGGGCCCGATGCCGCACGCATCGCCCATCGTGATCACCATCGGCCGTGTCGGGCGGCTCATGCCGGGTTGTCGATGTCGATGAAGCGGTGCGCCAGTCCGAAGCGTTCGGCGATATGGGCCGCCAGGGCGGGCGCACCATAGCGCTCGGTGGCGTGATGGCCGCAAGCCAGAAAGGCGACACCGGTTTCGCGGGCAAGATGCGCCTGCGGTTCGGAGATCTCGCCGGTGAGGAAGGCGTCCGCGCCTGCTGCAACGGCCGCCTCGAAGTACGACTGGGCGCCGCCCGAACACCAGCCCAGGCGCCGAATCGATCGGCCGTCGCCGGCGACGGCGATCGGCGCCCGACCCAGCGAATCGGCGACACGGGCAATGAGTTCAGTCCATTCGAGCGGCGCCGCAGGCACGCCGAGGAAACCCAGCGCCTGGTCACCGAAACGGGCCTCCGCGTGAAACCCGAGCCGCCAGCCCAGCTGGGCGTTGTTGCCGAACTCGGCATGCGCGTCGAGCGGCAGGTGGTACGCATACAGGTTGATGCCGTGCGCCAGCAGCAGCTCGATCCGCGCCTTCAGCCAGCCGGTGATGCGACCGTCCTGACCACGCCAGAAGAGGCCGTGATGAACCAGCATCGCATCGGCCTTTTCCGCCACCGCGGCCTCGATCAGCGACCGGCTGGCGGTAACGCCCGAGACCAGCCTGCGCACCTCGGCGCGGCCCTCGACCTGCAGACCGTTCGGACCATAATCCTTGAACCGCCCGCAATCGAGCAGCTCGGCCAACGCCGACTCCAGTTCGCTGCGATGCACCATCGCCCGACTTTACATGCGCAAAACCTGGCTGATCTTCTCTCAAGCGGTCACCGTGGCGGTGGCGGTGCTCTTCGTCGTCGCCACGCTCAAGCCCGATTGGCTGCAGCGCGACGGTGGCACCAACCTGCCCAACGTCGTCTCGATCGTCACCGCGCCCAGCAGCTCGGCGTCGGGCGTGGCGGTGGTCACGCCGTACAGCTACAGCGCGGCGGCCAAGCGGGCGACGCCTGCGGTTGTCAGCATCACGGCCAGCAAGGCGCCGCCCCGGACCTTGCGGCCGAACGATCCGTGGTTCAACTTCTTCTTCGGCGACCGCTCGCGCCAGATGGAGCAGCCGCAGCTCGGGCTCGGTTCGGGCGTGATCGTCTCGCCGCAGGGTTATCTGCTGACCAACAACCACGTCGTGCAGGGCGCCGACGACATCCGGGTGCAGCTCAGCGATGGCCGGGAGGCCGTGGCCAAGCTGGTCGGCACCGACCCGGACACCGACGTTGCCGTGCTGAAGATCGATCTCGACAAGCTGCCGGTCATCGCCTTCGGCAACGTCGACCAGATACAGGTCGGCGACGTCGTGCTGGCAATCGGCAACCCGTTCGGCGTCGGCCAGACGGTGACCTCGGGCATCGTCAGCGCGCTGGGGCGCAATCAGCTCGGCATCAATACCTTCGAGAACTTCATCCAGACCGATGCGGCGATCAACCCGGGCAATTCCGGCGGCGCGCTGATCGACGTGGCCGGCAACCTGATGGGCATCAACACCGCCATCTATTCGCGCAGCGGCGGCAGCATGGGCATCGGCTTCGCCATTCCTGCGAGCACCGCCAAGCAGGTGATGGAAGGCCTGATCAAGGACGGCATCGTCACCCGCGGCTGGATCGGCGTCGAGCCACGCGACCTCACGCCCGAGATTGCCGCCACCTTCAACCTGCCGGTCAAGCAGGGCGTGCTCATCACCGGCGTGCTGCAGGACGGGCCGGCGGCAGCCGGCGGCGTTCGTCCCGGCGACGTGGTGGTGAAGATCGAGGACAAGCCGGTCGTCAACACCTCGCAGCTGCTCACCGCGGTCGCCGCGCTCAAGCCGCAAGCCCGTGCCCGCATCGACGTGCAGCGCGGCAGCAAGGCCATCGAGCTGAAAGTCGTCGTCGGCCAGCGGCCGCGCACGCCGATACCGCAGGACCGCTGAAGCCGAGCCGAGCGCTCAGGGCGCGAAGGAAACCGTCGCAGCAGGTTTGCTCACACCTACTCAGGCTGCGGGCGTCTCCTCGGCCGGCGCTTGCGTGTGCTTGATGAAAAGCTGCGCGGCCCAGATGCCCACCTCGTAGAGCAGCACCATTGGAATCGCCAGCGCCAGCTGCGAAACCACGTCGGGCGGCGTCAGGATCGCGGCGATGATGAACGCGAGCACGATGAAGTAGCTGCGAAAGGAGCGCAGTTGTTCGATCGTCACCAGACCGACCCGCGCCAGCACGATGACTGCAATCGGCACTTCGAAGGCGGCTCCGAAGGCGATGAACATCGTCAGCACGAAGCTGAGGTAGGCCTCGATATCCGGTGCGGCGGTGATGCTCTTCGGCGCAAAGCCCTGGATGAACTTGAACACCTGGCCGAAGACGAAGAAGTAGCAAAACGCCACGCCGATCAGGAACAGCAGCGTGCTCGACACGACCAGCGGCAGCACCAGCTTCTTCTCGTGGCGATACAGTCCGGGCGCGATGAAAGCCCAGACCTGGTAGAGCACCACCGGCAGCGCAATCAGGAACGCTGCCATCAGCGTGATCTTCAGCGGCACGACGAACGGCGAGATCACGTTGGTCGCGATCAGGGTCGCACCCTTGGGCAGCTGCGCGACCATCGGCGCCGCAAGCATGTCGTAAAGCGCACCCGGGCCGGGCCAGATGGCCAGCACCGCAAAGCAGATGCCGATCGCCAGCGACGCCCGGATCAGCCGGTCGCGCAGCTCGATGAGGTGCGATACGAATGGCTGTTCGGTCCCCGCGAGCTCGTCGGGATCGGAGTTGGGTGGACTCATGCCGCCGGGTTGCGGGGCGGCCTGAAGCGCACCACGCGCGCCGCGCCCGACAACGCCTTGGCGCGTACGCCATGGCGCTGCTTGTACCACTGGGGGGTGGCACCGCGCTTCAGGCGCCAATTCTTCCTCGGCCGCCGGTATTCGGGGACAACCGGGCTCAAGGGGCGCATCTCGGCATCGCTGCCGTTACCCCCTCCGGTGCTCGCTTCGCCGAGCCCACTCCAGCTGCTCTGCACTTCGGAGGAATGCTGGCTGAACTCGGCGGCCACGCTCTGCTCGACGTTGCGCGCTGCATCCTCGAACTCGCCACGCATCTTCTTCAGCTCGTCGAGTTCGATCGAGCGATTGACCTCGGCCTTGACGTCCTGGACGTAACGCTGCGCCTTGCCGATGAAATGGCCGACGGTGCGCGCCACCTTGGGCAGCCGCTCGGGGCCGATGACGATCAGTGCGACGGCGCCGATCAACGCCAGCTTGTCGATGCCGAGATCGATCATCTGCTCGGGAAGTCAAGCGCCCGACCCGCGCGCATGCGCAGCCGCGTCAAGACTTGGTCCGCGCCTCGACGTCGACCGTGTTCGCCTCGTGCGCCGCCCTATGTGCAGCGACCTGTTGAGCGACGCCAGGGGCAGCCGGGTCGGCTGTCGTGCTGCCGTCCTTGACGCCGTCCTTGAAACCCTTGACTGCGCCGCCCAGGTCCGAGCCGATGTTCTTCAGCTTCTTGGTTCCAAAGACCAGCACCACGATCAACAGCACGATCAACCAGTGCCAGACACTGAACGAACCCATCGCTTCTCTCCTCTAGCGGACCGCGGATTCTAGGCGAGCGGCTCGCCGCGGCGGCCGGCGCAAGACCTCACCGTCACCCCCGCTTCCACGGCCGCGGCCCGCCGATTACATGCAAGTGCAGGTGCGGCACTTCCTGACCGCCGTCGGCCCCGGTGTTGACGATCACCCGGAAGCCGTTGGTCACCCCCTGCGCCCGCGCCAACTGCGGCGCCAGGGCGAGCATCCGGCCGAGCAACGCCTCGTGCTCGACGGGCGTCGTTTCCGCCAGCGAGGGGATGTGCACCTTCGGCACGATCAGCAGATGCACCGGCGCCCACGGCGCGATGTCGTGGAAGGCCATCACCTCGCCGTCCTCGTGAACCTTGCGGCTCGGCACCTCGCCGGCGGCGATGCGACAGAAGATGCAATCGGTAGCAGGACTCATCGTTGTTGCACTCCGTCGTCGGGCTCAGCGTGGCATCGGCCGGCCGTTGCTTAGGTTGACCCAGCCGCGAACGATGCGGTAGAGAAACCAGATCGAGATCAGCGCCCAGGCGATCCAGCCGGGCGCCAGCAGCAGCACCCAGAGCGGCGCCGTCAGCAGGTACAGCCCACCGGCCCAGAGCACACTGCGGATGCGCCAGGCGAAGTGCGACTCCTGCCATGTGCCGAGGGCAGCATCCTTCTTGAAAAGGTCGAGCGCGAAGGCGACCAGCAGCAGCACCACGCTCGCCTGCACGCCGGGCAGCACCGCACCGACTGCCACCACCGTGTGCAGCAGGTAGCTCGCATGGCCGATGTTCTTCAGCGAGCGCAACGAGTCGTTCGAGACGGTGATCTGGTTCATGGCGCGGTCCTTTGGCTGGGCTGACGCGAGGCAAACTCGTCCAGACCCGAGAGTCCCTCGCGGCGCGCGAGTTCCGCCAGCACGTCGTCAGGCCCCCGGTCGAAGGCACTGAGCACCAGCAGGCAATGGAACCAAAGGTCGGCAACCTCGCGCACGATCTGCTCGCGGTCGCCGTCCTTGGCCGCCATCACCACCTCGGTGGCTTCCTCGCCGACCTTCTTCAGCATCGCGTCGGTGCCCTTGGCAAACAGCCGGGCGACGTAGCTGGCCTGCGGATCGGCCGACTTGCGCTGCTCGATGACCTCGGCCAGGCGGCCGAGCAAGTCTTCGCGGGCGTTCATTTGTAGATCTGCTCCGGATTCTTCAGCACCGGCTCGACCTCGCGCCAGGCGCCCTCCTCCAGCCGGCTGAAGAAGCAGCTGTGGCGGCCGGTGTGGCAAGCGATGCCGGGCTCGTGGCCGGTCTGGGTGACCTTCAGCAGCAGCACGTCACGGTCGCAGTCGAGCCGCATCTCGTGCACCTTCTGAACATGACCCGACTCCTCGCCCTTGTGCCAGAGGCGCCGGCGCGAGCGGCTCCAGTAGACGGCCTCGCCCGACTCGGCGGTGCGCAGCAGCGCCTCGCGGTTCATGAAGGCGAACATCAACACGTCGTTGCTGCCCACTTCCTGCGCGATCACCGGCAGCAGGCCGTCCTCACCCCAGCGCACCTCGTCGAGCCATTTCATGCGGCGAGTGTACGGTCGAGGCGCAGCCGCAACGGCCCAGGCAACCCGCCGCGCAATCGCCAGCCGGCTCAAGCGATGTGCAGCGCTCCCACGTGGCTGCGTTCCTCGGCGAACCACTGCAGCACCGGCACCGTGCCGGGCAGAACCGGCTGCACCGTCACCGGCAACGACTGCCAGGCCATGCGCTGCCGCTCACGCATGTGCAACTCGCCGTCCCACGCATACACCTTGCAGAAATGCAGCCGCACGCGGGCATGCGGATAGTCGAAGACGGTCTGCTTCCAGCGCACGACTTCGCGCGCGATGATTCCCAGTTCTTCGTCGAGTTCGCGCCGCAGTGCCTCTTCGACCGATTCGCCCGGCTCCATCTTGCCGCCGGGGAACTCCCAAAAGCCTTCATAGACCTTGCCCGCCGGCCGCGACGTCAGCAGGAAGCGCCCCTCGGCACCGGCCGCGGTGCGCTCGATGAGCACGCCGACGGCGACGTCGACCGGCTCGCGCTCATCGGCCGCGCTCACGTCGCGTGCCTGCCGGCGTAGTCCTTGGCAAACTGGAATGCGACCCGCCCCGAGCGCGAGCCGCGCTCCAGCGCCCAGACCAGGCTTGGCTGGCGCGCCGCCGCGATGGCGTCCTCGGCCACGCCGTAGCCGCGCAGCCACTCGGCGACGATCGCCAGGTATTCGTCCTGGCTGAAGGGATAGAAGCTGATCCACAGGCCGAAGCGCTCGGACAGCGAAATCTTCTCCTCGATGACTTCGCCCGGATGGACTTCGCCGTCGGCCGTGTGCTGGTAGCTGAGGTTCTCCTTCAGGTACTCGGGCAGGAGGTGGCGGCGGTTGCTGGTGGCATAGATCAGCACGTTGTCCGACGCCTGCGAAACCGAGCCGTCGAGAATCGACTTCAGTGCCTTGTAGCCCGGCTCGCCTTCGTCGAAGCTGAGGTCGTCGCAGTAGACGATGAAGCGCTCGGGCCGATCGGCAACCAGGTCGACGATGTCGGGAAGGTCGACCAGGTCGGCCTTGTCGACTTCGATCAGGCGCAGCCCGCGCGGCGCCAGTTCGTTCAGGCAGGCCTTGATCAGCGAACTCTTGCCGGTGCCTCGCGCGCCGGTCAGCAGCACGTTGTTGGCGCTGTGGCCGGCGACGAACTGGGCGGTGTTGCGAAGCAGCCGCTCCTTTTGTGCATCGACTTCGCGCAGCGAATCGAGCCGGATCGGCGCCACATGGCGCACCGGCTCGAGCCGTCCCGAACCCGCGCGCTTGCGGTAGCGAAAGGCGATCGACGCCGACCAGTCGGGCGCCGCCGGCGCATGCGGCAGCACGGCTTCGAGCCGGGTCAGCAGGAATTCGGCACGCGAGATCAGTGAATCGAGTGGGGACATGCGGGGCAGCGCCGGCAAAGGCGCATCAGAGTTCGAAGATGCGGTCGTCGGCCACCACCACCAGCCGGTCGCCCGGGGCGGCGGCCACCGGGTGCATGCCGGTGAAGGCGCCGAACGCGGGCAGGACGCCGACCTGCGGACGCAGATGGAAACACGGCAGCCGCAGCCGGTCGCGTGCCGCGCCGCCGAGGGTGATGCAGGGATGAAGATGGCCGGCCAGCACGTAGCGGCCGGCATGGCTCGCCGGCTCATGGCAGAGCGCCAGGCCGCCGATGACCAGCGGCTCGTCGACGACCTCGAAGCCGAGCGCCGCCGCAGGATCGCCGGCGTGGCGGTCGTGGTTGCCGCGCACCAGCGTGCGCTGCACACCGGCATGCATCTCGCACCAGGCGCTCAAGGCCGCTCGCGTCGCCAGCCCCTGCGCATGGCGCGAATGCAGCAGGTCGCCGAGAAAGACGACACGGCGCACGGCATGTCGCCGCAGCAGCGTCGAGAGCCGGTCGAGCGTCTCGGCGGTGGTGCCATGCGGTACCGGGACACCGAGCCGCCGGAACGACTGCGCCTTTCCGATGTGCGCGTCCGCCACCAGCAGGGTGGCCCGGTCGACCAGCAGGGCGGCCTTTTCCGGCAGCAGCAACACCCTTTCGCCGCCGAGCCGAACCTCGATCGCGCTGGCACCGCAGGCGTTGCGCCCGGTGGTGTCGTCGAGCACCGCGCTCACCGGCGCACCCCCGCGCTGCGTGCAGCCACGCCAGGCGCGATAAAGCACAAGGTCCGCAGCGGCGACGCGGCGCTGCTCATCGCGGCAGTGGCGCACCGGCCAACCGGTGCAACCCCGCCAGGGTCTTGACGCGCCGCCCGACATAGGCGGGCTTGCGGCACGGGTGGACACAGACGGGCACCGCAGCCGCCGGGCGGCGGGCATCCGGGCTGTGCCGCAGGTAGCCCTGCATCCAGACGGTGCGCATGCCGAGCGCGTGCGCAGCGCGCTGGTGTTCGAGCGTGTCCTCGACGAGCACGCAGCGGCACGCCGGCAGCTGCAGCCGGGCCAGCAGACGCCGGAACATCCGTGCGTCGGGCTTCGGTCGGTGCTCGCCGAACATCTGCATGTCCTCGATGGCGATCACGCCGTCGAAGGCGTCGCGCATCCCCAGGGCCTTCAGCACACGCAGCGCGTAGTCGCGCGGCGCGTTGGTGACGACGAACTTGCGGCCTGGCAGCCGGCGCAACGCCACCCGGTCGCGGCGCCTCGCCGAGAGCCGCTCCTCGAGGCCGGGCAGCCGGTGCGTCTCGGCAAGGAAGTGCGCCGCGTCGATGCCATGGTGGCGCACCAGCCCGAGCAGCGTGGCGCCATAGCGGCGCCAGTAGCGGTGCCGCAGAGCGGTGGCGGCGGCCTCGTCGAGACCGAGCTGCTCGCGGATGTAGGTGGTCATGGCTTCGCCGGTCGGCCGCAAGGCAGCCAGCGACGCATCGTGCAAGGTGTTGTCGAGATCGAAAAGCCAGACCGTGCCGGACGGCCGGCGTACCGCGTCACCGGGATTCAATGCGACCGGATCATCGTGCCGTAGGCCTGCTCGGTGAGCACTTCGAGCAGCATCGCGTGCGGCACCCGGCCGTCGATGATGTGCACCGTGTTGACGCCGTTCTTGGCCGCGTCGAGCGCCGAGGCGATCTTCGGCAGCATGCCGCCGGAAATCGTGCCATCGGCGAACAGCGCGTCGATCTCGCGCGCGGTCAGGTCGGTGAGCAGCCGGCCTGCCTTGTCGAGCACGCCCGGCGTGTTGGTCAGCATCATCAGCTTTTCGGCGCGCAGCACCTCGGCCAGCTTGCCGGCGACGACGTCGGCGTTGATGTTGTAGTTCTCGTTGTCGGCGCCGAAGCCGAGCGGCGAGATCACCGGGATGAACTGGTCGTCCTGCAGTGCGCGCACGACACTCGGGTCGATCGACTCGATCTCGCCGACCTGGCCGACGTCGTGCTCCTTGCTCGGGTCGTTCTGGTCGAGCATCCGCAGCTTGCGCGCACGGATCAGCCCGCCGTCGCGGCCGGTCAGGCCGACCGCCTTGCCACCGGCCACGTTGATCAGCCCGACGATGTCCTGCTGGACCTGCCCGGCAAGAACCCACTCGACGACCTCCATCGTCTCCTCGTCGGTGACGCGCATGCCCTGGATGAAGGTGCCCTTCTTCCCGACCTTGGCCAGCGCCTCGTCGATCTGCGGCCCGCCGCCATGCACCACCACCGGGTTCATGCCGACCAGCTTGAGCAGCACCACGTCCTCGGCGAAGTCCTGCTGCAGGCCCGGGTCGGTCATCGCATTGCCGCCGTACTTGATGACGATCGTCTTGCCGTGGAACTGGCGGATGTACGGCAGCGCCTGGGCCAGGATCTCGGCCTTGTCGCGCGGCGCAATCTGGCTGAGGTCGGATGCGGCCGGCAGCGTGCCCGGGACGGGAGAGTTCATGGCATGTCTTCCGGGGAAATTGTCGGCGCCGAAATTGTAGGCTGCGGGTCCGTGCGCGACCGGGCTGCAGCGTGCCGGCGCCCGCTCAGTAGGTGCGGCCGCGGCGGAACTGCCCATGCGAGCGGCGTGCCAGTGTCGCGGCCTTGGCGATGGCCGCGAACGAGGCGCCGGCATGCGCATGGCAGATCGCCAGCCCCAGGGCGTCGGCCGCATCGGGGCCCGGCAGGCCCGGCAGCGCGAGCAGCCGCATCACCATCTCCTGCACCTGCTCCTTGCGCGCCTGGCCCTGGCCGACGATCGCCTTCTTCATCTGCAGTGCGGTGTACTCGGCGACGGGAAGATCGGTCGAAACCAGCGCCGTCACCGCGGCGCCACGCGCCTGCCCGAGCAGCAGCGTCGACTGCGGGTTGACGTTGACGAAGACGATCTCGACCGCGGCACTCGCCGGTTGCCAGCGTGCGACGACCTCGCGCACGCCGTCGTAGATCACCTTCAGCCGCTGCGGCAGCTGGCCGATCGCCACCGCTGCGGTGCGGATCGTGCCGCTGGCGACATACTGCAGCGAGTGGCCTTCGACGTCGACCACGCCGAAGCCGGTGCAGACCAGCCCCGGATCGATGCCGAGGATTCGCGTTGCCGCCATCGCCGGGCTTTCCTCCGTGCTGCCGGGTCAGTGCCGGAAGTGGCGGATGCCGGTGAAGACCATCGCGATACCCCGCTCGTCGGCGGCGGCAATGACCTCCTCGTCGCGAACGCTGCCGCCCGGCTGGATGACGCACGAGGCACCCGCTTCGCAGACCACGTCGAGGCCGTCGCGGAACGGGAAGAAGGCGTCGCTGGCCACCGCGGCACCCTGCAGCGAAAGACCGGCAGCCTCGGCCTTGATGCTGGCAATGCGCGCCGAGTCGAGGCGGCTCATCTGTCCGGCGCCGACACCGAGCGTCATGCCGCCGGCACAGTAGACGATGGCATTGCTCTTCACGTACTTGGCAACCTTCCACGCGAACATCAGGTCGTCGAGCTGCGCCGCGGTCGGCTGACGCGCCGTGACGACCTTCAGCTCGTCGCGCCGCAGGACGCGGTTGTCGGCGGTCTGGATCAGCAGCCCGGAGCCGACGCGCTTGGCGTCCTGCGCATTGCGGCCCTGCTCCCAGTCGGTGGCGCCGCCGGGCGGCAGGTCGATCTGCAGCAGCCGGGCGTTCGGCTTGGCGGCAAACGCCGCCAGCGCCTCGGGCGCGAACGCCGGGGCGATCAGCACCTCGACGAACTGCCTGGCGATGTGCGCAGCAGCGGCCGCGTCGACTTCGCAGTTGAAGGCGATGATGCCGCCGAAGGCCGAGGTGGGATCGGTCTGGAAGGCCTTCGCATACGCCTCGGCAGCGTCGCCACCCAGGGCCACGCCGCACGGGTTGGCGTGCTTGACGATGACGCAGGCCGGCCCATCGAAGCCCTTGACGCATTCCCACGCCGCGTCGGCGTCGGCGATGTTGTTGTACGACAGCTCCTTGCCCTGCAGCTGGCGCGCGGTGACCAGCGACCCGGGGGCCGGATACAGATCCCGGTAGAAGGCGGCCTGCTGGTGCGGGTTCTCGCCGTAGCGCAGGTCCTGCAGCTTGACGAAGTTGGCGTTGCTCTGCGCCGGAAATGCGCTGCGCACCGGCCGCTCGCCTGCTTCGCCCTCGGCCGCCGCCAGCGCCGAGAGGTGGTTGCTGATGGCCGCGTCGTAGCTGGCAATCCGGTTGAAGGCCGCCACGGCGAGTTCGAAACGAGTCGCCCGGCTGATGCCGCCGGCCTTCAACTCGGCCAGCATCCCGGCGTACTGCGAGGCATCGGTCAGCACCGCCACGTCCTGCCAGTTCTTGGCTGCCGAGCGGACCATCGCCGGCCCGCCGATGTCGATGTTCTCGATCGCCTCCTCGAGCGTGCAGTCCGGCTTGGCAACGGCTTCGACGAAGGGATAGAGGTTGACGACGAGCAGGTCGATGGTCTCGATGCCCTGCTGCGCCAGTGCGGCCATGTGCTCGGGATGGTCGCGCCGCGCGAGCAGACCGCCATGGATCGCCGGGTGCAGCGTCTTGACGCGGCCGTCGAGCATCTCCGGGAAGCCGGTGTGCGCCGCCACCTCGGTGACCGCGAGGCCGGCATCGGCCAGCAGCCGCGCGGTGCCGCCGGTCGAGAGCAGTTTCCAGCCGAGCGCCTGCAGCTCGCGGGCGAGTTCGAGCACGCCGGATTTGTCGGAGACGGAAAGAAGGGCTTGCATGGTTCGGGATCGGTTTTGGCGCGGGCCGGTGGAATTGATTTGCGGGATCGCGAGTGCGGCGGATGCGCCGCACAGATCGGCAGGGCCGCCGCGTCAGAAGGTGTGAGAGAAACCGTCGCGCAGCAGGTCTACCCACGCCCTCTCAGGCGAGGAGCTGGTGCTCGAGCAGCTTGCGGCGCAGCGTGTTGCGGTTGATGCCAAGCCACTCGGCGGCCCGGCTCTGATTGCCCTCGGCGTGCTTCATCACCACGTCGAGCAACGGCTTCTCGACCACAGCGAGGATCATCTGGTACATCGCCGTCGGCGCCACGCCGTCGAGATCGGCGAAATAGCTCTCGAGACTGGCGCGAACGCTCTCGTCGATCGAGGGCGCGCTCGGGGCTTGCGGCGTGGCGGCGGCGTTCATGCGGCCGCCGCGAGCGGCTGCCCGGCATCGTTGGCGGCGGGCAACAGCCGGTGGCGGTCGGCAAGCCCGTCGAACCAGTCGGCAACCGCACGCCACTGGCGCTCGCAGTCATCGATGAGGTTCATCTCGGCGCGGAAGGCCTCGGCACCCGGCAGGCCGCGCAGCGCCCAACCGATGTGCTTGCGTGCGGTGCGCACGCCGGTGGCTTCGCCATAAAGCCCGTAGTGGTCCTCGAGATGTTCGAGCAGCCAGCGGCGCACGTCGAGCACCGGCGGCGCGGGCCGCAATTCGCCGCATTCGAGGAAATGCGCGATCTCGCCGAAGATCCACGGCCGGCCCTGTGCTGCGCGGCCGATCATCAGCGCGTCGGCACCGGTGGCGGCCAGCACCGCCTGCGCTTTCTGCGGCGTATCGATGTCGCCGTTGGCCACCACCGGGATCGACAGCGCCGCCTTGACGGCCGCGATCGTCGCGTACTCGGCATGGCCGCGATAGCCCTGCTCGCGGGTGCGCCCGTGCACCGTCACCAGGGCGACGCCGGCGGATTCGGCAGCGCGCGCCAGCGCCACCGCATTGCGCTCGGTGTCGCACCAGCCGGTGCGCATCTTCAGTGTCACGGGCACGCCGCGCGGTGCGCAGGCTGCAACGACCGCCTCGACGATCTGCAAGGCCCGCGCTTCATCGCGCATCAGCGCCGAGCCGGCCCAGACGTTGCAGACCTTCTTCGCCGGGCAGCCCATGTTGATGTCGATGACCTGCGCGCCGCCGTCGATGTTGTGCTGCGCCGCCGCGGCCATTTCACGCGGTTCGGTGCCGGCGATCTGCACCGCGATCGGTGCCGGTTCGCCCGCATGGTCGGCGCGGCGACTCGTCTTGGGCGTGTCGCGCAGCTCGGGGCGCGAACTGACCATCTCGCTGACCGCGTAGCCGGCGCCGAGCCGCTTGCAAAGGGTGCGGAACGGGCGGTCGGTCACCCCGGCCATCGGCGCGACGAACAGGCGATTGGCCAGTGCGATGGGGCCGAGTTGCATGGGAAAGCTGCCGAAAAAGGAGGCAGCAGTATAGCGGCGGGCCCCCCAGCCGGCGGCCCATAATGCCCGCCGATGAGCGTCTGGTTCGAAACCCACATGCAGGCGCTGCTCGCGCTGCTGGCCCTGCCGCAGTTCGGCCTGAGCTCGCTTTTTGTCATTTCCTTTGTCTCGGCAACGCTGCTGCCGCTCGGCTCGGAGCCGGCGCTTTTCGGCCTGCTGAAGCTCAACCCGGAGCTGTTCTGGCCCGGCGTGCTGGTCGCCACGGCCGGCAACACGCTTGGCGGCGCGGTCAGCTGGTGGATGGGCCGCGGCGCCGAGACCGTCTACGAGAAAGTCAACCACCACGCATCGCATCCGCGCACCCTGCGCTGGCTCGAACGCTTCGGCCCGAAGGCGTGCCTGCTGTCGTGGTTGCCCGTTTTCGGCGACCCGCTCTGCGCCGTGGCGGGCTGGCTGAAGATGCCGTTCTGGCCCTGCGTCCTCTACATGGCGATCGGCAAGTTCGCGCGCTATTTCACGATGACGGCGGCGCTGCTCTGGTTCTTCCCGGGCAAGCTCTGAGCTGCCCGAGCCGGTCAGGCCGACCGGCTGCGGCGCCGGTTGACCACGCCGGCAGCCGGGGCTGCGTCAGTCGCCTGGCGCACCGGCTGTTCGATGGCGAGCGGCTCGGCAGCGGCGGCGTCCTGGCGGTCGGGTGTGGCGGAGCCGCCCGGCAAGGCCGCTTCGGCGGCGGCGACCCGTTGCGTCAACTGGCCCACCTCGAGGCTCAGCTCCTCGACACGTGCGACCAGCGCGCGCATGTCCTTGGTCGACGGCATGCCCAGGCGGTTCAGCGACTTGGCCACGCGCTCCTCGAAGATCGATTCGAGCCGGTCCCACTGCTGGCCGGCCTGCGAGCTGACCTGCTCGGCCATGCTGCCGATCTTGCTCGACGCTTCGACGATGCGTTCCTCGGCAACGGCATGCGTGCGTTGCTGCAGGGCAACACCCTCGCGCACCAGCGCCTCGAAGACACGGCCGCCCTCCTCCTGTGCCTTCGCAAAGGCGCCCATTCCCGCCAGCCAGATCTGCTGGGCCGATTGCTGGACAGCGGTCGAAAGGGCCGTGTCCGACTTGGCCGGGCTGGTCGGCTCGTCGGGCGGGGGCGAAGGCAATTGGCTCATGACAAGTCCGATGGGCAGAGGGTTCGGCGGCGAGCGGTTCGCCGCAACGGGGCACCACTATAGAGGTGCCGGTATTGTCTGCGCTGCCTAAAGCGGGCGCAGTCGCCCTGCCGGCGTCGACAGGCCGTCGCAACCTTGGGGCGACAATTCGTCGATGTATGCGCTTTATGAAGACGGCGGAAAATTCGCAGCCGGACGGGTCATGGGCGAGGCCGAGACCTCGATGCAGATCGAGCTCGACTCGGGTCGGCGAATCAAGGTCAAGGCGGCGCAGGTGCTGTTGAGGTTTGCCGCACCGGCACCCGCCGAAATGCTTGCCAGGGCCCACGAGCGCGCTGCCGAGATCGACCTCGACCTGGCCTGGGAATTCGCGCCGGAAGCCGAGTTCGGCTTTGCCGAGCTGGCGCGCGAGTACTTCAACGCCAATGCCGATACCGCCCAGCAGGCCGGCACGCTGTTGCGGCTGTTCGAGGCGCCGCACTACTTCCGCCGCCTCGGCAAGGGTCAGTTCCGCAAGGCGCCCGAGGAGGTCGTCAAGGCCGCCCTGCTCGGCATCGAGCGCAAGAAGCAGGTGGCGGCGCAGATCGACGCCTGGGCCGACGAGCTCGCCGCGGGGCGCTGCCCGCCCGCCGTGCGCAGCCAGCTCTACAAGCTGCTGTTCCGCCCCGACAAGAACGCAGCGGAATACAAGGCGGTGGTCGAAGCCGCGCGGCGCAGCCAGCGCCCGCCGCTCGACCTGCTGAGAACGGCCGGCGCGATCGATTCGCCGTACCAGTTCCACTGGCAGCGCTTCCTGTTCGAAAACTTCCCCTCGGGCACCGATTTCCCGGCGCTGCCCGTGCCGGAAACGGCCGACGCGCTGCCACGGGCCGAAGTCCGCGCCTTCTCGATCGACGATTCGCAGACCACCGAGATCGACGACGCGCTTTCGGTCGAGGGCATCGGCAGCGGCCGCGTCGTGCTCGGCATCCACATCGCTGCGCCGGGCTTGGCGATCGCGCCGGACAGCGCGCTCGACCGGCTGGCGCGCAGCCGGCTGTCGACGGTCTACATGCCGGGCCACAAGCTGACCATGCTGCCCGACGACGTTGTCCAGGCCTTCACGCTGCAAGCCGGGCGCGACTGCCCGGCGCTGTCGCTCTATGTCACCTTCGACGAGGCGAGCCTCGCCGTGCTGCACAGCGAAACACGGCTCGAGCGCGTCCCGATTGCCGCCAATTTGCGCCACGACCTTCTCGACGCCGAGGTCAGCGAAGCCAGCCTGAACGGCGAGGCGGCTGCCGACTATCCGTTTGCGGTCGAGCTGGGCTTCGCCTGGCGACTCGCCCGCCACCTCAAGGCGGCGCGCGAAGTGGTGCGCGGCAAGCCGGAGAACTTCAACCGGCCGGACTACAGCTTCCGCATCGACAGCGCCGACGGCGCTGCGCCGGTCGGCGACGAGCCGGTCGCGATCGGCGTGCGGCGCCGCGGCGCGCCGCTCGACCTGGTCGTCGCAGAGGCGATGATCCTCGCCAACAGCACCTGGGGCGGCTGGCTGGCCGAATGCGGCGTGCCCGGCATCTACCGCAGCCAGGCCAGCCTGTCGCCCGGCGTCAAGGTGCGCATGGGGGTCAAGCCGGCGCCGCATGCCGGCATGGGCGTGGCGCAGTACGCCTGGTCGACCTCGCCGCTGCGCCGCTATGTCGACCTGGTGAATCAGTGGCAGCTGATCGCCTGCGCACGGCACGGCCGCACGGCGGCGCTGGTTGCAGCCTTCAAGCCGAAGGATGTGGCGCTGTTCTCGATCATCTCGGCCTTCGACACCGCCTATGCGTCGTACAACGCCTTCCAGGCGGCGCTGGAGCGCTACTGGACGCTGCGCTACCTGGAGCAGGAAGGGCTCGGCGAGCTCGATGCCACGGTCATGAAGGAGGGCCTGGTTCGCGCCGACACGCTGCCGCTGGTCTTCCGCGCCCTGGGTGCCGAAGCGCTGCCGCGCGGGGCGCGGGCGCGGGTTCGCATCGAGGGCAGCGACCTGCTGACGCTCGACGTGCATGCACGGCTGCTTGCGCAGATCGACGAGGCCGGCGCCGGCCGCGCCGGCGTGGTGCCGGACGAGACCGAGGGTGAAGGCGAGGTCGACGAGGCGGCGGAAGCTGCCGCCGGGGTGCTGCCGCTGGCGATCGAGATCGGCGACGAGGATGCCGAAGCGGCTCCCGCCGCCGAGGCGACGCCGGCGATCTGAAGCGCCCGCATGCCGCTGCGGCTGACGACCCTGCACCTGGCGCTGTCGCTGTCGCTCGGCGCGCATGCGGCCCTGCTGACGCTGCGCTTCGTCGACCCGCCGGCCTTCAACCGCATCTTCCAGGACACGCCGCTCGAGGTCATCCTGGTCAATTCGCGCTCGGGCGAGGCGCCGACCCAGGCGCAGGCGATCGCCCAAGCCAATCTCGCCGGCGGCGGCGATGCCAGCGCGGGCCGGGCGACGTCGCCACTGCCGTCGTCGAAGGAAATCGAGGTCGGCGAAGCGGACGAGGAAACCCGGCGCCGGATCGAGCAGCTGCAGCAGGCGCAGCAGCGGCTGCTGACGCAGATACGCGGCGAGCTCTCGATGCTGCCGCCGCCCGACCCGATGCGCGAGCAGGGAACGCCCGACGAGCGCAGCGAGGAAGAAAAGCGCCGCCAGCTGCTGCAGCTGATGGCCGAAATCGAAAAGCGCATTCACGACGACAACCAGCGGCCGCGCAAGCGCTACATCAGCCCCGCCACGCGCGAGGAGGTCTACGCCCAGTACTACGACCACTTGCGACGCCGGATCGAGGACCGCGGCACGCGCAACTTCCCGGAGCACCAGGGGCAGAAGCTCTACGGCGACCTGACGATGAACGTGACGGTCGATGCACAGGGCCAGGTGCTGGCCGCCGACATCATGCGGTCGTCGGGCTCGGCCATCCTCGACCGCTATGCAATCGCCATCGTCAAGGCGGCCGCGCCCTTCGGCGAATTCACCACCGCCATGCGCCGCTCGGCCGACCAGCTGGTGATCACCTCGCGTTTTCGCTTCACCCGCGACGAAGGGCTGGCAACGAGCGTCAGCGCCCGTTGACGCCGAGCCGCCGCACGCCACCATGCCCGTTTACGGTAAGGCCCCCGGCGCATGCGCTTGCTGACCGTGCGACTTCTCATCCTGCTGGTGGTCTCCTGGCTGGCGCTGCAGGGATATTTCCTGTCGCGGATCGTGCTCATGGCCGTGGTCGATCCGGCATCGACCAGCTTCCAGCGTTCAGAGGCCTGGCGGCTGGCGGTCGATCGACGGCTGGCCTGGCAGCATCGCTGGGTCCCCTACGAGCAGATCTCGATTCATCTCAAGCGCGCTGTCATCGCCAGCGAAGACGCGGGCTTTGCCGACCACAGCGGCGTCGAATGGGACGCCATCGAGAAGGCCTGGGACCGCAACGAGCGCGCCGAAGCCCGCGTGCAGCAGCGTTTGCGCGAGCTCGAGCGGCGCGGCGCGGCAACCCCGGCGATCGCCGAGCCGAAGGTGGTGGGCGGCTCGACGATCACCCAGCAGCTCGCGAAGAACCTGTTCCTGAGCGGCGAGCGCAGCCTCGGGCGCAAGGCGCAGGAGCTGATCATCGTGCTGATGCTCGAAGCGGTGCTGTCGAAGCGGCGCATCCTCGAGATCTACCTCAACCATGTCGAATGGGGCGAAGGCGTGTTCGGCGCCGAAGCCGCCGCGCGGCGCTACTTCGGCGTCGGCGCGGCGCAGCTGAGCGCAACCGCCGCAGCCCGGCTGGCGGTGATACTGCCCGCGCCCAAGCGCTTCGAAAAGCGGCCCGCCTCTCCTTACGTCGCCAGCCGTGCGGCGACGGTTCTGAGGCGGATGGGTGACGTCACGGCGCCCTGAGTTGCCGTCGGTCATGGCAAATGACCGCTTCACCGCGCTTGCCTGCGCAGTCGGCCCATCAACACATCACGCGGAGCATTCGCGAGGGAGCGCGCCGCCGGGGTGCTGTGCGCCGCTCATGTCCCCCGAGACGGGCGTTGCCCGTCTCTCCTCCTTTACTTCGCTCTGCACAACACCCCACCGGCCCGCTCCGCCACCGCTCAGGCACTTCGCCCCAAACCACGAGCGGTGCCAGGCCGCGGGCAGTGGGTGGGTGGCGCAGTGAAGTAAAGGAGGAGGACTCGGCCGAAGGCCGGGTCCGGGGGACATGAACGGAGCTACCCACCCGCTGGCCGCGGCCCGCTCGGACTCTGAGCGACTCGGGACGCAACACCCCGGCACCAGTTCCTTCCGTAGGCATCACCAGAGGCATCCCCTGCTGCAGTCGCCAACGGCACGCACTCCTAGAATCGGCCATGCCGTCCACGCTCACCGCCGAGATCGCCGCCGCCGCTGCCCGCCTGATCGTCGAGGAAGGCCTGGATTACGGGCCGGCCAAGCGCCGTGCGGCGCGTGACCTGGGACGCCGCAGCAGCCGCAGCTTCGACCTGCCGAGCAACCAGGAACTCGAGGACGAGGTTCGCGATTACCTGGCGCTGTTTTGCGCCGACACCCAGCCGGCCGAGCTTGCTGCCCTGCGTGAAATTGCAGCGGTCTGGATGGAAAGACTGGCCGAATTCAGGCCGCACCTCACCGGTGCCGTCTGGCGCGGTACGGCAACCCGGCGCAACGATGTGCACCTCCAGCTCTATTGCGACGATGCCAAGGCGGCCGAGATCGGACTCATCAACCGCGGCATCGACTACGACGTGTCGACGATGCCAGGGCCGCGTGGCGAACTGGTCGATGTCCTGAGCGTCGGCAGTTCGAGCGCGGCCCTCGGCGAACGGGTGACCATCCATCTCAGCGTGCTCGACCACGACGACCTGCGAGGCGCCCTCAAGCCCGACGAACAGGGCCGAACCGCGCGCGGCGACCTGGGTGCGCTGCGTCGACTGATGGCGTCGGGCGAGTGACGCGGCGCAGCTGGCTGGTTGCAGGCGTCGCGGGCGCGGCGGCGATGGCCGGGGTCGGCTGGCAGGTCTGGCGGCCGCCGGGCGGCATGCCGGCAAGCGGGGGGGGCGAAGGGGCAGGCGCGGGGCTTTGGGCGCAGACGTTCGAGCAGCCGGCCGGTGGTCGCCTGGAAATGTCGGCATTGCGCGGTCGGCCGCTGCTGCTCAACTTCTGGGCCACCTGGTGCCCGCCCTGTGTGCGCGAGATGCCGTTGCTCGATTCCTTCTACCGGCAGCAGCGGAGCAACGGTTGGCAGGTCGTCGGCCTGGCGCTCGATTCGGCGGGACCGGTTCAGGACTTCCTGCGACGGATTCCGGTGGCGTTTCCCATCGGCATCGGCGGAGCAGGCGGCATGTCGCTGGTGCGCAGCCTGGGCAATGCCGGCGGGCAGTTGCCGTTCACCGTGGTCTTCGATCGCCAGGGCAGCGTGCAACAGCGCAAGCTCGGCATCGTCGAGGCGGCCGACCTTGCTCGCTGGGGCGCCCAACCCGGCTGACCCGGGCGGCAGGGCACCGGTCACGACGGCCCGCGATGCGCATAAACTCCCCTCCCTTTGCAGAGGCTCGCAGTTGCCGCCGTGCCGATCTCCAATCTTGCAAATCCGCACGTCGACCACTCTGCCGCCCACGCGGGCGAACAGCGCCCCCGGCTCGCCGCTGCCGAGCCGCAATGCCCGGCTTCGCCAGGCGCTGACGCCCACTTGAATGCAATGCGCGCTGGCCGGTTCCGGCCGGCGGGGCCATCATTGGAGATCGCTCGATGGATTTGCGAAAACTCAAGACCCTGATCGACCTGGTCTCGGACTCCAACATTTCGGAGCTGGAAATCACCGAGGCCGAAGGCCGGGTTCGAATCGTCAAGGCGCCGGCGGTGCCGCCGGCTTCGGCGCCTGCCGTGCCGCCGCACGAGCCGCCATCCGGCGCGCCCGGTGCGCCGCTGACGCTGGTGGCATCGGCACCCGAGTCTGCGCCGGAGCCGGTCGGGCACATTGTCAAATCGCCGATGGTGGGCACCTTCTACCGGACGGCCAATCCTGGCTCGAAAGCCTTTGTCGAGGTGGGCTCGGTCGTCAAGCAGGGCGAGCCGATCTGCATCATCGAGGCGATGAAGATCATGAACGAGATCGACGCCGACCAGTCGGGAACGATCAGCAAGATCCTCGCCGAGAACGGACAGGCGATCGAGTTCGGTCAGGCTCTCTTCGTCATCGAGTAGCGGTCGAGCCGAGCACCGATGTTCAAGAAAATACTGATTGCCAACCGGGGCGAGATCGCCCTCCGGATCCAGCGTGCCTGCCGCGAGATGGGCGTCAAGGCGGTGGTCGTCTACTCGGAAGCCGACCGCGAAGCCAAGTACGTCAAGCTGGCCGACGAGGCGGTCTGCATCGGGCCGGCGGCTTCGGCGCAGAGCTATCTCAACATGCCGGCGATCATCTCGACGGCCGAAGTCACCGACGCCGAGGCGATCCATCCGGGCTACGGGTTCCTGTCGGAGAACGCCGATTTTGCCGAGCGCGTCGAGCGCAGCGGCTTCACCTTCATCGGTCCGACCTCCGATTCGATCCGCACGATGGGCGACAAGGTCGCCGCCAAGCAGGCGATGATCAAGGCGGGCGTGCCCTGCGTGCCGGGCTCCGAAGGCGCGCTGCCCGACGACCCCAAGGAGATGCTGCGCATCGCCCGGTCGATCGGCTACCCGGTGATCATCAAGGCCGCCGGCGGCGGCGGTGGCCGCGGCATGCGGGTGGTGCATACCGAGGCGGCACTGATCCATGCGGTGCAGACGACGCGGGCCGAAGCCGGCGCGGCGTTCGGCAATCCGGCGGTCTACATGGAGAAGTTCCTCGAGAACCCGCGCCATGTCGAGATCCAGATCCTCGCCGACCAGCACCGCAATGCGGTCTGGCTTGGCGAGCGCGACTGCTCGATGCAGCGCCGCCACCAGAAGATCATCGAGGAGGCCCCGGCTCCGGGCATCGCCCGCCGGGTGATCGAGCGCATCGGCGAGCGCTGCGCCGCGGCCTGCAAGCGCATCGGCTACCGGGGCGCCGGCACCTTCGAGTTCCTCTACGAGAACGGCGAGTTCTTCTTCATCGAGATGAACACCCGGGTTCAGGTCGAGCACCCGGTGACCGAGATGGTCACCGGCATCGACATCATCCAGATGCAGATCCGCGTGGCTGCCGGCGAGAAGCTGCCGTTCACCCAGCGCCAGATCGAGCGCCGCGGCCATGCGATCGAATGCCGGATCAATGCCGAGGACCCGTACAAGTTCACGCCGTCGCCGGGCCGCATCACGATGTGGCATCCGCCGGGCGGCCCCGGCGTGCGGGTCGATTCGCATGCCTACACCAACTACTTCGTGCCGCCGCACTACGACTCGATGATCGGCAAGATCATCGTCCATGGCGACAACCGCGAGCAGGCGCTGGCGCGCATGCGCATCGCGCTGCAGGAGACCGTGATCGAGGGCATCTCGACCAACATCCCACTGCACCGCGAGTTGATGGTCGACGCCAAGTTCATGGAAGGCGGCACCAGCATCCACTACCTCGAAGGCTGGATGAGCCAGCACAAGCGCTGACCCATGGTCGAACTGCTGCTGCTCGCGTCAGAAGACGGTGTCGAGGCGGTTTCGGATGCGCTGATCGAGGACTGCGGCGCGTTGTCGGTGTCGGTCGAGGACGGCGACGCCGGAACGGTCGACGAGCAGGCGCTCTACGGTGAGCCGGGCCTGCCCGCCCCCCGCGAGGGCTGGCAGCGGTCGATCGTCAGGGCGCTGTTCGAAGACGCGTCGCAGGCGACCTGCGCCGCGACACTGTTGCTGGCCAGCGCCGGCGAGGATGCGCTTCGGCTCGGCGGCATCCACGAAGTCGAGGAACAGGACTGGGTGCGGCTGACGCAGTCGCAGTTCCAGCCGGTCGAGATCACGCCGGCCTTCTGGATCGTTCCCAGCTGGCACGAGCCGCCCGACGGCGCGCAACAGGTGATCCGGCTCGACCCCGGCATGGCCTTCGGCACCGGCACGCATCCGACGACGCGCATGTGCCTGCGCTGGATCGCCGCTGACGCCGCGCAGCGTGCGGTTGCGCGCCAGCGGGTGCTCGACTACGGCTGTGGCTCGGGCATTCTGGCGATTGCCGCGGCGCTGCATGGCGGCGTGGCGGTCGACGCAGTCGATATCGATCCGGCGGCGGTCGATGCCGCGCGCCTGAACGCACGCGACAACGGCGTGCAAGTCGAGTGCGGCCTGCCGACGCTTGTCAGCGGCCGCTACGAGCTGGTCCTCGCCAACATCCTGGCAACCCCGCTCAAGCTGCTCGCGCCGCTGCTCTGCGACCGGCTGGCTCCAGGCGGCGAGATCGTCCTTGCCGGGATTCTCGACCGGCAGGCGGAGGAACTCCAAGCGGCCTATGCGCCCTGGTTGCAGCTGCATGTCAGCGACGCCGAGGACGGCTGGATACTGATGACCGGACAGCGCCCCGGCCGATGAAACTCGCCACGCGCTGCAATCGCTGCGGGACGCTTTTCGGCGTGGTCCGCGATCAGCTCTGGGTTTCGGGTGGCTGGGTGCGCTGCGGCCGTTGTGGCAGCGATTTCAATGCATACGATCGGCTCTACGACCTGACGCAAGGCAAGCCGCCGGCGTGGATCGGCGCAGGCGACGACGCGCCCGAACAGGCATGGGTCGACCCTGTGGCGGTTGCCGATCCTGTCAGCGTTGCCATGGTCGCTGCCCCGGAGACAGCCGAGGGCTCGACCCGGGCATCGCCGGTCGAGGCGTCCACAGCAGCAACCGACGAGCTCGAAGCGGCCGCGAGCCTCGACGCATTGCCTGAGGAATCGACCTCCGGCGCATGGCAAGCAGCCGGAGCAGAGGCCGGACCGATTCCGCCGACGGCAACCACGCCGAGCGAACTGCCCACCCCGAATCCAGCACCTGCGGAAGTCTCGCCACCGTTCGACCCCGTCCTCGGTGTCGTTCCAGGTGCAGACGACGATCTGCAGTCGGGCCAGGCGCGGCATCTACCGCAGGTTGTCGACGAGCCGGAGGATGCCGCTCGAGAGAATCTCGTGGAGCCCGTTCGGCCGGTCGGCGACGCGCCGGCCTTTGCACCCCCTGCGACGACACCGGCGGGCGTGCCCACGCCCGGGTTCCTCCGCCGGGCAGAAAAGCAGGCGCGCTGGAGCCGGCCGTCGGTTCGCCTTGCGCTCGGCAGCGTGGGGCTGGTGGCGCTGCTGGTGCTGACGCTGCAAACGGCGCTGCACTTCCGGCACGGGCTGGCGGCCGAATCAACCCCAGCGCGTCACGCCCTGACCTGGCTGTGCGCGAAGCTCGGCTGCCGCATCGAAGCACCGCGACGCATTGCCGATCTCACCGTCGAGAGCAGCGTGCTGACACGGGTTGCTGGCAGCGACCAGCTGATCCGGTTGTCGATGACGCTGCGCAACCGCAGTCGCGTCGCGCTGGCCATGCCGGCGCTCGATCTCACCTTGAAGGACGGTGCCGGCAAGGTGCTCGTCCGCCGGGCCATCCAGCCGCAGGAAGTGCCTGCCGCGCCAGCCACGCTGCCCGCGGGCATCGACGTGCCACTGCAACTGCTGGTCGCCACCGATGGCCGGCGAATCGCCGCCTACACGGTCGAGATCTTCTATCCCTGACGCGTCGACCGAACAGGCGCATCCGCCCTGGCCCGCTGCGCGAGGCTGCAGGGCTGCGGTTCATGCCTGAGCGGCGACGCACCGAACGCAAACAACCCCGAGGACCACACCATGCCAGCGCTGATCTGCGGATCGCTCGCCTTCGACACCATCACGACATTTCCCGGACGCTTTGCCGAGCAGATCCTTCCAGAGCAGGTGCACATCCTCAACGTGTCGTTCCTGGTGCCGACGCTGCGGCGGGAATTCGGCGGCTGCGCCGGCAACATCGCCTACAACCTGGCGCAGCTGGGCGGCGAACCGCTGGTGATGGCCACCCTCGGCGCCGATGGCGACGACTACCTGCAGCGCCTCGAAGGCTGGGGCATTTCGACCCGGTTTGTGCGCAGCATCGCGGACAGCTACACGGCCCAGGCGATCATCATCACCGACGCCGACAACAACCAGATCACCGCCTTTCATCCCGGTGCGATGCAGTCGGCGCATCTGGGCACCATCGCGCAGGACGCTGCGATCAAGGTGGCGATCATCGCGCCCGATGGTCGAGACGCGATGCTGCAGCATGCCGATCAGCTGGCGCAGCTCGGGATCCCGTTCGTCTTCGATCCCGGGCAGGGACTGCCGATGTTCGATGGTGCCGAACTCGCCCGGTTCGTGGCGCAGGCGGACTGGCTGGCGGTCAACGACTACGAAGCGAAGATGCTTTGCGATCGCACCGGGCAAAGCCTGGAAGCGCTGTCACGTTCCGGGTTGCGTGGCATCGTGGTCACCCTTGCGGCGGCCGGATGCGAGCTGTGGGAAGACGGCAGCTGCAGACGCATCGAGGGCGTCGAGGCGACTGCCGTGCTCGACCCGACGGGCTGTGGCGATGCCTTCCGCGCCGGACTGCTTTACGGCCTCGAACGCGGCTGGGCGCTCGAGCGCTGCGCAAGACTCGGCAACCGGATCGGGGCCATCAAGGTCGCAAGCCGGGGCGGGCAGAACCATGTCGTCGATCGCTCGGTGCTCGGTCAGGACGGTGACGCGCGGGACCCGGGCCACTGAATGAAAAAACCCGGCCGAAGCCGGGTTGTTGTTCAAGCGAGTCGAGCCTCAGGGTTTGTTTCCCGTCGGGAACGGCCATGCAGCTTGCGCGCTGAGTGCTGTCTTTGCTGCCGAGCCAGCACCCCCGGACTTCTTGGCTGCCGCCTTCTTGCCCGCAACCTTTTTCCCGGCCGGGCTGCTGCTTTCGGCGCCGCTGCTGTTGTCCGTCGCCGACTTCTTGGCAGCCGCGGTCTTCTTGGCACCGACGGCGGTTGAAGGCGCGGCGTTCTTGGCAGACGCCGCCTTCTTTGCCGGCGGGCTCTTTGCAGCCGGGCTCTTCGCTGCAGGGCTCTTCGTAGCAGGGCTCTTGGTCGCGGGGCTCTTGCTCGCGGGACTCTTGCCCGCAGGGCTCTTGCTTGCAGGGCTCTTTGCTGCAGCCTTCTTCGCCGGTGCCGCTTTCTGGGCGGGTGCGGCTTGCTTGGCGGCTGCCTTCTTCGCCGGCGCTGCGCGCTTGGTTGCTGCTGCCTTCTCGGCCGGGGCTTTCTTCGCTGGAGCTTTCTTCGCGGTTGCCATCAGGTTTCTCCTTGATCAAGTGGAAAGAACATCAGCCCGGCCGACGAGGGTGACGACCGTGCTGGTCATTCACCGACCGAAGGTCTGCCCGACGGGCACCCAGGTGCGGTGAACTGCTGAGCAAGCCAGATGCCATGACGCAGCATCTTCCGACTCGCAATGGCTGAAGGGCTGGCATTCACGCGGTGCCACTCGGCCGCCCTTCATTCCCATGACAACGCGCCGCCCGACTGGTACTCGATCACCCGCGTTTCGAAGAAATTGCGTTCCTTCTTGAGGTCGATCATCTCGCTCATCCAGGGGAACGGATTCTCCTCGTGCGGAAACAGTTCGTCGAGCCCGATCTGCACCGCGCGACGGTTGGCGATGTAGCGGAGATAGCCCTTGAACATCGACGCATTCATGCCGAGCACGCCGCGCGGCATCGTGTCCTCGGCATAGCGGTACTCGAGCTCCACCGCCTTCATGAACAGCTCCTTGATGCCGGCCTTGAAGTCCGGCGTCCAGAGGTGCGGGTTCTCGAGCTTCACGGTGTTGATGAGGTCGATGCCGAAGTTGCAGTGCATCGACTCGTCGCGCAGGATGTACTGGTATTGCTCGGCCGCCCCGGTCATCTTGTTCTGCCGCCCCAATGCAAGGATCTGCGTGAAGCCGACATAGAAGAAGAGCCCTTCCATCAGGCAGGCAAAGACGATCAGCGACTCGAGCAGCTTGCGGTCGTTCTCCGGGGTGCCGGTGCGGAAGTGCGGATCCATGATCTGCGCGATGAAGGGCAGCAGGAAGGCGTCCTTGTCGCGGATCGAGGCGACCTCGTTGTAGGCGTTGAAGATCTCGCTTTCATCGAGACCGAGCGACTCGACGATGTACTGATAGGCATGCGTGTGGATCGCCTCCTCGAAGGCCTGGCGCAGCAGGAACTGGCGGCACTCGGGGGCGGTGATGTGGCGGTAGCTGCCCAGCACGATGTTATTCGCGGCCAGCGAATCGGCGGTCACGAAGAAGCCGAGGTTGCGCTTGACGATGCGGCGCTCGTCCTCCGTCAGGCCGTTGGGGTCCTTCCAGGTCGCGATGTCGCGCGACATGTTGACCTCCTGCGGCATCCAGTGATTGGCGCAGGAGGCCAGGTACTTCTCCCAGGCCCACTTGTACTTGAACGGCACCAGCTGGTTGACATCGGTGCGGCCGTTGATGACCCGCTTGTCGGCGGCATTGACCCGCTGCGTCTGCACTGCCGCAGCGGGCGGCGGCACCGCGCCGTGCAGGCCGGCATCGGGCACAGGCTGTCGCACCCGGCCCGCCTCGGGCGGCATCGAAGCCGTCGGAGCAATCCCTTTCGGGCCCCGCGAGGCGGGGCTGACTTCATCTTCCCAGACCAACATGTCGTGCTTCCTGTGCGGATCGAATCAACGACTCGAATGAATGGCGATACGGCTTCTTGCTTGTTCTGCAATGCCACCCGGTAAAGGATGCAAGGCCTGGCGACTTACTGACAAGCTTCGCAACCGGGGTCGTCGATGGCGCAGAACTTGATGTCCGTCGCCGGCTCGGTTGTGACCCCCGACGCCGCCGCAGCGTTCCCGGAAGTTCCTGCCGACGTGGTGCGCGCGCCCGCGGTCGAGGCCGGGCCGCCGTCGACCGCATTCATCTTGCCCGCCTTGACGGTCGACTTCTCGGCATGCGTGGCACCGACCGTGCGCAGGTAATAGGTGGTCTTCAGGCCCCGTGTCCAGGCCAGCTTGTAGGTCTCGTCGAGCTTCTTGCCCGAAGCGCCCGCCATATAGATGTTCAGCGACTGGGCCTGGTCGATCCATTTCTGGCGGCGCGAGGCCGCTTCGACCAGCCACTGCGCATCGATCTCGAAGGCGGTCGCATAGAGCGCCTTCAGGTCGGCCGGCACGCGGTCGATGCGCGCCAGCGAGCCGTCGAAGTGCTTGAGGTCCATGACCATCACATCGTCCCAGAGGCCGAGCGCCTTGAGGTCGCGGACGAGGTACTCGTTGAGCAGCGTGAACTCGCCCGAAAGGTTCGACTTCACCGCGAGGTTGCCGAACGACGGCTCGATCGATGCGCTGACGCCGACGATATTGGAGATCGTCGCCGTCGGCGCGATCGCCACGCAGTTCGAGTTGCGCATGCCGTGTTCGGCAAGCCGGCTGCGCAGCGCAGACCAGTCGAGCGACATGCTGCGGTCGACTTCGACGAAGCCGCCGCGCTGCTCGGCCAGCAGATCGATCGAGTCGATCGGCAGGATGCCGCGGTCCCACAGCGAGCCGCGGTAGCTCGAGTAGCGGCCGCGCTCGGCGGCGAGTTCGGTCGAGGCCCAGTACGCGTAATAACAGACCGCCTCCATCGAGCGATCGGCAAATTCGACGGCAGCTTGCGAGGCATACGGCACGCGCAACTCGTAGAGCGCGTCCTGGAAGCCCATGATCCCCAGACCCACCGGCCGGTGCCGCAGGTTCGAGTCGCGCGCCTTCTTGACCGCGTAGTAGTTGATGTCGATGACGTTGTCGAGCATGCGCATCGCGGTGGCGATGGTGCGCTTGAGCTTGACGTGGTCGATCGCCTTGCCGTCCGGGCCGTCGACCAGGTGGTGCACCAGGTTCACCGAGCCGAGGTTGCAGACGGCGATCTCGGTTTCGCTGGTGTTGAGCGTGATCTCGGTGCAGAGGTTGCTCGAATGCACGACGCCGACATGCTGCTGCGGCGATCGCACGTTGCAGGCATCCTTGAAGGTGATCCAGGGATGGCCGGTCTCGAACAGCATCGAGAGCATCTTGCGCCAGAGGTCGCGCGCCTGCGTCGTCTTGAAGAGCTTGATCTCGCCGCGGGCGGCGCGCTGCTCGTAGGCGACATAAGCCTGCTCGAAGGCCTGGCCGAACTTGTCGTGCAGGTCGGGGCAGGTGCTCGGCGAGAAGAGCGTCCATTCGCCACCCTCGACGACCCGCTTCATGAACAGGTCGGGGATCCAGTTGGCGGTGTTCATGTCGTGGGTGCGCCGCCGGTCGTCGCCGGTGTTCTTGCGCAACTCGAGGAACTCCTCGATGTCGAGGTGCCAGGCCTCGAGATAGGCGCAGACGGCACCCTTGCGCTTGCCACCCTGGTTCACCGCGACGGCGGTGTCGTTGACCACCTTGAGGAACGGCACCACGCCCTGGCTCTTGCCGTTGGTGCCCTTGATGTGGCTGCCGAGGGCACGAACATTGGTCCAGTCGTTGCCCAGGCCACCGGCAAACTTCGACAGCAGCGCGTTCTCCTTCAGCGCCTCGTAGATGCCGTCGAGGTCGTCGGCAACGGTCGTCAGGTAACAGCTCGACAGCTGCGAGCGCTGCGTGCCGGCATTGAACAGCGTCGGTGTGCTGCTCATGAAGTCGAACGACGACAGCACCTCGTAGAACTCGATCGCGCGCGCCTCGCGGTCGATTTCGCCTAGCGCCAGTCCCATCGCCACCCGCATGTAGAAGGCCTGCGGCAGCTCGATGCGCACCTCGTCGATATGCAGGAAGTAGCGGTCGTAGAGCGTCTGCAGTCCGAGGTAGTCGAACTGCAGATCGCGGTCGGGATTCAGCGCGGCGCCGAGTCGCTCCAGGTCGAACTGCAGCAGCTTTTCGTCGAGCCGCTCGGCCTGCACTCCGCGCCTGATAAATCCCGGGAAGTAGTCGGCATAGCGGGTGCTCATCGCCTCTTGCAGCACATCCTCGCCGAGGATTTCCTTGCGGATGGTGTGCATCAGCAGCCGCGCCGTCGCCCGGCTGTAGCCAGGGTCCTTCTCGATCAGCGTCCGGGCCGCAAGGATCGCCGCCTTGTGGACTTCCTCGATCGGCACGCCGTCGTAGAGGTTGCGCCGGGTCTCGCTCAGGATCGGCTCCGGCCGCACCTCGGCGCCCAGTCCGGCGCAGGCCGATTCGATCAGGCTGCGCAGGTGCCCGATATCGAGCGCGACGCGCTGGCCGCCGTCGATGACGGTCAGCGCCGGCTCCGCCGCTACCACCGCGGCGGTCTGCTTCGAGCGTTCCTGCGCGCGTCGCTCGCGGTACAGCACATAGGCGCGCGCCACTTCGTGGTGGCCGCCGCGCATCAGGCCGAGCTCGACATGGTCCTGCACGTCTTCGATGTGGAACGTGCCGCCGCCCGGACGCGAGCGCAACAGCGCGCGAACCACCGACTCGGTCAACCCGTCGACCGTTTCGCGAACGCTGGCCGAGGCCGCGCCCTGCGTGCCGTGCACCGCCAGGAAGGCCTTCATCAGCGCCACGGCGATCTTGCTCGGCTCGAAAGCGACCACGGCACCGTTGCGGCGGATGATTTGGTAACCCTGGTACGCCGAAACCGGGGCCGCTGCCGCGGCGGGCTTGGCCATCGGACGGCTGCTGACGTCGGGGCTGGTTTCGCTGAGTCTGTTCATCGCGTTCGTGTCCTTTTCCAGGCGCAAGGTCGGCTCGGGTGGCGCGCTTGCATCGGTCATTCGGGGGCTGCCGGTGGGCAGCGCTGCTCGGGCGTGGCAGGCAAAGCGGCTCGGGACTCACCCCTCGTCTGCCGCTCGCCGGCCGGGTCGGTGTTGACTGTCGAACCCCCCGGCGATGCGCAACGATACCACCTTGAACGCTACATATGTGCGATTACGACATCAGCGACACTAGATGTAGTGGTCTGCACGCAATCGGCGTGTTTGTCAAGCGTCGGCAGTGGGCAAGTTGCCGAAGCAACCCCCGGTGTCGCGAGACAAGCGCCGCCAATCGAATCCCGCGCCGGGATCGTGCTTGCGGCCCGCGGCAACATGCTGGTGGCCGGCCACCGATTCGATCGGATAGCGGCGGCGCAGGGCGAGAAGGAGTCGGGCCAGCGTGCGGTACTGAACGGCTTCGAACGGCTCGCCCTCGAGCCCCTCGAGTTCGATCCCGATCGAAAAATCGTTGCAGTTCGTGCGGCCACGCCAGCTCGACACGCCGGCATGCCAGGCGCGGTCGTCGCACGAGACGAACTGCGTCGGCCGGCCGTCGCGACCGACCACGAAGTGCGCTGACACGCGCAGCCCGCGCAGCCGCTCGAAATAGGGGTGGGCGTCGCAATCGAGCCGGTTGGTGAACAGCCGCTTGATCGACGGCCCGCCGTATTCGCCCGGCGGCAGGCTGATCGAATGGATCAGCGCCAGGTCGATGAGGCTGCCGGGCGGTCGCGCGCCGAAGTTGGGCGAAGGCTGCCGCCGCGCCCCGCCCCACCAGCCGTCCTTCCAGGCACTGCGCCGCAATGCGAGCCCCGGCGCTAGAGCGCGCCCTCGGGTTCCGCGGCATCGCCGGGCGCGACCTTCAGGCGGGCCATGCGGTAGCGCATCTGGCGCAACGACAGGCCCAGTCTGGCGCCGGCAGCGGTTCGGTTGAAGCGATGTTGCTGAAGTGCCCGCAACAGCACGTCGCGCTCGACCTCGTCGAGGAACAGCGCGAGATCACGCGGCAGCTCCTCGGCGCGAAGCGGCTCGCGCGATGCCTCCCGGGTGGGACCCGGCGCCGCCGATAGATCGTCGGCGGGCTGCACCCCGCTGATCACTTCGTCCGGCAGCCCCAGATCGCCAGCGGCAATGATTTCTTCGCTCGACATCGCGACCGCTCGGTGCAGCAGGTTCTCCAGCTCGCGCACATTGCCCGGGAAGCGGTAGCGGGCAAGCCGTGCGGCGGCCTCGCCACTCAGGCGCGGTGGCGGCACGACGCCGGCATCACGCGAAATCCGCTCCAGGATGCGGATGCAGATCGCCGGCAGGTCGACCAGCCGCTCGCGAAGCGGCGGCACGCGAATCGAAATCACGTTCAGCCGGTAGTAGAGATCCTGCCGGAAGCGGCTCGCCCCGACTTCGCTGGCGAGATCCTTGTGGGTGGCGCTGAGCAGCCGCACGTTGACCGGCTGCTCGGCAACCGCACCCACTGGCCGCACCGAGCGCTCCTGGATCGCGCGCAGCAGCTTGCTCTGCATCGCCAACGGCAGATCGCCGATCTCGTCGAGAAACAGCGTACCGCCGCTGGCGGCCTGGAAGAAGCCCTCGCGGTCGTCTGCGGCGCCAGTGAAGGCGCCCTTGCGGTAGCCGAAGAACTCGGCCTCGAGCAGGTGCTCCGGAATCGCGCTGCAGTTCACGGCCAGGAAGGCCTGCCCGGCGCGCGGGCTGACCTCGTGGATGGCGCGGGCCACCAGCTCCTTGCCGGTTCCCGATTCGCCGCAGACCAGCACCGGTGCCATGCTGCGGGCGACCTTTTCGACCAGGCTGCGCACCTGCTGCATCGCGTCGGACTCTCCGGCCATGCGCTCCAGCGCCGGGTGCATCGCCGGCGGCTGCGGCAGAAGGTTTCGAGCCCCGACCTCGGCGCTGCGGCCCGCGGCGGGCGTGGTGGGCGCAGCGGCCGGCGACAGGAGCGCTGCGGCGGCTCCGACGCCGGTCGACACCCGGCCGAGCGCCGAGGCCACGACCATCCGGAACTGCTTCAGATCGACCGGCTTGGTCAGGTAGTCGTAGGCGCCGGACTTCAGCGCCTCGACCGCGTTCTCGGCCGAGCCGTAGGCGGTGATGACGATGGCCTTTTCGCTGCGCCGGTCGCTTTCCAGCCGGCGCAACAGATCGAGCCCGCTGCCGTCGGGCAGGCGCATGTCGGTGATGACGACGCTGTAGCCCGACTCGGCCAGGCAATGCAGCGCGTCCTCGACCGAGCCCGCGGTGTCGATCTGGTAGCCCTCGCGCAGCAGCGTCATTTCGTACAGGGTGCGCAGATCGGGTTCGTCGTCGACGACCAGCAGGCGCGGTGGTGGGTTGGCCATGGCAGTGGGGTGGGCGGCGCGGTCAGGCGGCCAGCGGCAGGCGCTCGTTGCCGGCATTCAGCGGCTGGCGGCGCGCGAGGACCTGAAACTCGTTGCGGTGCAGCGCCGGCGCGGCATGCGAGCGGTACTCGATGCTTGCCGAATGCCGCTCGCACAGCTCGCGGCAGATATAGAGGCCGAGGCCGGTGCCGCGGCTGCGGGTGGAGAAGAACGGCTCGAACAAGTACGGCTCGACGTCGACCGGTATCGGCGGACCGTCGCTGGCGACACTGACCACCACCGTGTTGTCATCGAAAGCAAACAGCCGCAGCAGCACCGCGCCCGGACGCTGCGAGGCATGCCGCCGCGCGTTGTCGAGCAGGTTGATCAGAACCCGCCGAAGGTGCTCGCCATCGAACAGCGCGCCGAGCGGCTCGCCCGGCAGCTCGACCTGCAACAGGCTCTGCTCGCCGAGCGGCACGCCCGCGGCGAGCGACCATTCGCTGCACAGCGCGGCCACGTGGGCCGTGATGTCGATCACCACCGGATCCTCGATCCGGCCGGGGCCGAACTCGAGCACGTCGTCGACGATGCGCTTCAGCCGCTCGACGTTGTCGCCGATCATTCGCGTCAGCTGGCGCTGGCTGGCGGTGACGGCATCCTCGGCAAGCAGCGCATTGGCCTGCGAGATGGCGGCGAGCGGATTGCGGATTTCGTGCGCCACACCGGCCGACACGCGGCCCATCGCCGCCAGCTTCTCCTGACGCATCCGCGCCTGCATGCTGCGCACGTCCTCGAGCAGCAGCAGGCAGAAGTCTTCGCTCTTGTGGGCGTCGGTGCGGCGGGTGAAGCGAACCCGCACGCGCAGTGTCCGCGAGGCATCGGCGGCGAAGCTCAGCACCACGTCGCGGCCCGCCTCCGGCCAGATGCCCTCGACGAAGGCGCGCTCGACGGTTGCCACCAGCGAGCGCCAGGCATCGACATCGTTCAGCTGGAACGGCGCCGGCACTCCCAGCCCGTCGCGCGCCAGCAGTCGGCGCGCGGCCGGGTTGGCCGCACGCACCCGGGCGCGACGGTCGACGACCAGCACACCGTCCTGCATTTCCTCGATCACCAGGCGGTTCAACTGCGCCTGCTGGCGGGCAATCTCCAGGCTTCCGAGGGCAGTGAGCTCCTCACGGCGCAGACGCCCGCTCAGTTCGCCCGCCAGCAGCGTGATGAGGAACACGCCACTGCCCGACAGCCCCGCCTGCGCCAGCAACGGCATCGCGTCGCCGCCTTCGAGGACGCCCAGCCAGGCGATGCCGAGCAGCCCGAGCGCAACCAGCGCCGCCGTGGCCAGCGCCATGCGTCGCGGCGTCATGACGGCGGCCATCATCACCGGCAGCACCAGCAGCGCCGCATAGTTGAACGCAGCCGAATTCGACAGCGCATGCAGCGCCAGGAAGCAGACGATGTCGACGCCGATGGTGCCGATCCAGTGCGGGCTGCGCAGGTGCGAAAGCCCGGGCGAAGCGCCGCGCCGCGAGAAACTTGGCCACAGCCACATGCCGAGCGCCAGCACGGCGTAGGTGGCGCTCACCCAGACGACGGTCGGTGCCTGGTTCACGCCGAAGCTGCCGCTGGCGATCAGCGTGGCGACGAGCGCGACGCCGAGCGCGGCGCGCGCGCCGACGAAGGCGCGGTAGATGCGCTCGGTGGCGCCCCCTGGCGGCGACTGGGCCATGGCCGACGCACTCGTCTGCGGCTTTTGCGCAGGCGCGCCGGCGGCGGCAGGCTCGAGATCGCTCCAGATCGAGGCGAACTGGGAGTCCCTCTGCTCGCCAGGAAAGCCGGCGATGCTCTCGACTTCCATCGGCAGGCCGGCGACGCCGAACCACGATCGATCGACCGCCGGCGTGCGCGGCCGGGCGCGGCGCTCGCGCTGACCCGCGCCGCCCTCACCGGACGACTGGGTCACGCGTGCCGCCTTGCACCATTGGCGCGCTCGCCGGCCGGGCTGCGCCGCTGCCTGCGAGATGCCGCGACGCCGGCGCTCATCGAACGCCCTGCCGCATGCGAAACGCCGTGCGATGCGCCTCGCTGCAGAAGACGCCATCGGGCCCCGCCAGGGCTTCGCTGCGCGGCAGGTAGAGGCCGCAGTGCGCGCAGGCCGGCAGGTCCTCGTGACCGACCGCGGCAGGCGCCTTGCCGCGCGGTACGCGCCGCTGCCCGGAACGCAGCATCCACAGCACGGCAAAGACCACCGCCAGCAAGACCAGGAACTTCATGCTTCAGCCGGCAGCCGGCGTACGTTGCAGCACCACCTCGAAGACGAAGCGCGACCCGACGTAAGCCAGCAGCAGCATCGCCGCACCCGCATAGAGCCAGCGCGCGGCCTGCGGACCGCGCCAGCCGAGCAGGCGCCGGCCTGCAAGCAGCCCGGCAAACACCACCCAGGCGAGCACCGAGAGCACCGCCTTGTGGTCCCAGTGAAGTGGTTCGGGATGCGCCACGCCGAGCAGCAGCGTCGCGGTGAGCAGCACGAAGCCGGCCAGCACGAAGCGGAAGGTCAGACGCTCGATCTGCAGCAGCGGCATGCCGGCTTCAGCGCCGGCGGCACGTTCCGACTTCAACCGCAAGGCGCGTTCCGCGCGACGCTGCAGTGCGGCATGCAGCAGCGCCGCGCCGAAAAGCCCATACGACGCAATGCCGAGCAGCCAGTGCAGCGGCGCCCAGACCGGTGCGACATGCGGTCGCATCACCCCCGGGAACAGCCAGGCGAGCATCACGGCGCCAGCACCCAGCAACGCCAACGCACGGCGCACGCCGATGATCGGCAGGAAGCGGCTTTCGACCAGGTAGACCGCAAGCACCAGCCAGGCGGTGGCCGACAACGCCGGCGCGAAGCCGAAGCGCGCGCCGCTTTCCGCGGCGCCGAAACCGCTGACGTCGATGGCGATCGCCGCCGCCTGCGCCACCCACCCGAGCAGCAGCGCGGCACGAAATCCGCCTGCGCGGCCGATCGGCGACGCGGCTGCCACCAGGTAGGAAGCCAGGGCGAGCAGGCTCGTCAGCGTCAGCACCATCGGCGCTGCCGGCAGCGCAGCGGCTGCGCCGGAGCCGAACGATAGAATCATCGGCCAAGTGTACTTTCGCGCCCCGGCGCTCAGCGGCGCCCATGGCATCCACACTTTCCGATCGCCTGGGCCGTGTCATCAAGACGATGCGCGGCCAGGCGCGCATCACCGAAGACAACGTGCAGACCATGCTGCGCGAAGTCCGGATGGCGCTGCTCGAGGCCGACGTTGCGCTGCCGGTGGTGCGCGACTTCATCGCCCGGGTCAAGGAGAAGGCGCTCGGCGCCGAGGTGGTGGGCTCGCTCACGCCGGGCCAGGCGCTGGTCGGCATCGTCAATCGCGAACTCGCGGCAACGATGGGCCAGGGCGTCGCCGACATCGACCTCGCCGCCCAGCCGCCGGCGGTGATCCTGATGGCGGGCCTGCAGGGCGCCGGCAAGACGACGACGACGGCCAAGCTGGCCAAGCACCTGATCGAGAAGCGCCGCAAGAAGGTGCTCACCGTCTCGGCCGACGTCTACCGGCCGGCGGCGATCGAACAGCTGAAGCTGGTCACCCGCCAGGCCGGCGCCGAATGGTTCCCGTCGACCGCGGCCGACAAGCCGGTCGCCATCGTCGAAGCCGCGCTCGACTACGCGCGCAGGCACTACTTCGACGTGCTGCTCGTCGACACCGCCGGCCGCCTGGCGATCGACGAGGCGCTGATGCGCGAGATCGGCGAACTGCATGCGGCGGCGAAGCCGGTGGAGACGCTGTTCGTCGTCGACGCGATGCAGGGCCAGGACGCGGTCAACACCGCCAAGGCGTTCCGCGAGGCACTGCCGCTCACCGGCATCGTGCTGACCAAGATGGACGGCGACTCGCGTGGCGGCGCGGCGCTGTCGGTGCGCCAGATCACCGGCGCACCGATCAAGTTCGCCGGCACCAGCGAAAAGATCGACGGCCTGGAAGTCTTCGACGCCGAGCGCCACGCCGGCCGCATTCTCGGCATGGGCGACATCGTCGCGCTGGTCGAGGAGGTGACCAAGGGCGTCGACATGGCGGCGGCGCAGAAGCTTGCCGACAAGGTCAAGTCCGGCGACACCTTCGACCTCGACGACTTCCTGACGCAGATCGCGCAGATGAAGAAGATGGGCGGCCTGTCGAGCCTGATCGACAAGCTGCCGAGCCAGCTCAGCGCCAAGGCCGGCCAGATCGGCGGCGCCGAGATGGACCGCGCCGAGCGCGACGTGCGCCGCATGGAAGGCATCATCTGCTCGATGACACCGCTCGAGCGCCGCAAGCCCGAGCTGCTCAAGGCCACCCGCAAACGCCGCGTCGCGCAGGGCGCCGGCGTGCAGGTTCAGGACGTGAACCGCCTGCTCAAGCAGTACGAGCAGATGCGCGACATGATGAAGAAGATGAAGGGCGGCGGAATGATGAAGATGATGAAGCGCATGGGCGGGATGAAGGGCATGGGCGGCGGGCTCAAGTAGCCGCGCCCGCCCGGCCGCTTCAACCCAGCAGTGCGCTCGCGAACTCGCTGGCCCGGAACGGCTGCAGATCTTCCAGCTGCTCGCCCACGCCGATGAAGTAGACCGGCAGCGCCCCCCCGGCGCGTTCGCGCGACCAGAGCGCGATGGCGGCCAGCACCCCGCCCTTGGCGGTGCCGTCGAGCTTGGTGATCAGCAGCCCGGTCAGGCCGAGCGCCTCGTCGAATGACTTGACCTGTGCCAGCGCGTTCTGGCCGGTGTTGCCGTCGAGGATCAGCAGCACCTCGTGCGGCGCACCCGCCTGTGCCTTGCCGACGACCCGCTTGATCTTCTTCAGCTCGTCCATCAGGTGCAGCTGCGTCGGCAGGCGCCCGGCGGTGTCGGCAATCACCACGTCGCAACCCCGTGCACGACCGGCGACCACCGCGTCGAAGGTCACCGCCGACGGATCGCCGCCCGACTGGCTGACGATCTCGACATGGCCGCGCAGCGACGGCGCATGCGCATCCGAGCGCTCGGCCCACACCGCCAGCTGCTCGCGCGCCGCGGCACGAAAGGTGTCGGCCGCCGCCAGCAGCACCTTGCGGTCGCTGTCGGCCAGATGGCGCGTCAGCTTGCCGATGCTGGTCGTCTTGCCGGCACCGTTGACGCCGACGACCATCATCACCGTCGGCGCGTGTTCGCCGATCACCAGCGGGCGTTCGAGCGGCTGCAGCAGATCGGCCAGCGCCTGCGCAAGCAGGCCACGCACCGCCTGCGGTTCGGCCACCCTCGCCTCCTTGACGCGGCGCTTCAGATCGTCGAGCAGGTACTCGGTCGCCTTGACGCCGGCGTCGGCCATCAGCAGCGCCGACTCGAGGTCCTCGTACAGCGCCTCGTCGATCTTCGTGCCGGTGAACACCTGCACCAGGCTGGCGCCGGTCTTGCGCAGCCCGCCGCGAAGGCGGTCGAGCCAGCGCTGCTGCTCGCCGGGAGGTGCCTCCGACTCGGGTTCGAGGACGGTGGGTTCGGCAGTCTCGGCCAGCGCTGAAGCCTCCGCCGCGGCTGCATGCCGAGCCGCGGTGGCGGCATCGGTCGCGGAATCGGGAGCAGGTGGCAGCGGCTCGGGAGCCGGCTTTTTTCGGAAGAAACTGAACATCGAGCGCAGGAAATGGGAAGCTGGCGGAGCCGGTGCGGCTTGACGCTGCCCGCTATAATTTGCGGCTCAGGCGCTTTAGCTCAGTCGGTTAGAGCGACGGAATCATAATCCGCAGGTCCGGGGTTCGAATCCCTGAAGCGCCACCAGAACCCGAAGAGCCTTGTAGTCAATGACTTGCGAGGCTTTTTTTTGGCCCGGGGGTCCACTTGGCCCACCGGCCACCGGCCACCGGCCACCGGGGTGATGCTGCGATCGGCGTCTACTGGATGCGCGCCTTGCTGGCCAAGCACAATGCGACCGCCGATGCACGATTCGCCTCGACCCGCCAAGTGGATTACTGCCGACCCAGGAGTTAAGGTCCACCAGCGAAAGTTGATCGCATTCAACGGACGGTGCCGCCTCGGCCAAGGGGCCGAGTTAGCTTGGGAAGCGCTGATCAATTCACATCCGCTAAAACGGGCCCGAGCAAAATCAATGCCTTACGAGCGATTTCATCGCCTAAGGAAGCGCTGAGCAATGGCCGTTTTTTCAGACGCTCAGAGCGGTATGAAGCGGACTCGCCGATTCATTCGGCAAATTGATCGAAATAGGCCCTTTGGAGCCTGGATTTGGCCTTTTTCGGGGCCACTTCCCGCATTCAAGACGCACCTCCGCCATGAGTCGCCAACAAGCGCCGCTTGGCAAGCATCAGATTGGCCAGCCCGAACAGACAGAACAGCTGCGCGTGGTTCTTGGCCAGGCCGCGGTACCGGGTCTTCTTGTGCCGGAACAGGTTCTTGATCACATGAAACGGGTGCTCGACCTTGGCCCGGATGCTCGCCTTGATCTTCTCGACCTTCTCCAGCATCTGGCCCAGCGCGCTGTTGCTGAGTTGCTTGCGTTTGCCCGGCTGCATCGCGACGTGCCACTGCGGGCCCCGGGCCTCGTCGCGCTTGTCTACGCCGCGGTAGCCGGCATCACCAAACGCATCGGTTTCATCGCCATGAAGCAGCTCCCCCGCCTGGGTCACGTCATTGACGTTGGCCGCGGTGCTGACCAACGAGTGCACGAGGCCCGACTCGGCGTCCACGCCGATGTGCGCCTTCATGCCGTGATGCCACTGGTTGCCCTTCTTCGCTTGGTGCATCTCGGGGTCACGCTCGCCGCTGGCGTTCTTGGTCGAGCTCGGCGCAGCAATGATGGTGGCGTCCACGATGGTCCCGGCGCGCATGAGCAGACCTTGCCGGGCCAGGTGAGCGTTGATCTCCTCGAACAGCGCCTTGGTCAGGTCATTGGTGACCAGCAGGCGTCGAAACTTCAGCAACGTGGTGGCATCGGGTACCGACTCGCGCGACAGGTCGATACCAACGAAGTCCCGCAGCGCCTGGCTGTCGTAGATCGCATCCTCGAGGGCTTCATCAGCCAGGCCATACCACTGCTGCAGCAGGTACATGCGCAGCATCTTGGGCACACCCATGGGCTGGCGACCAACGCGACCACTCGTCGGGTACAGCGGCTCGATCACAGAAACCAAGCGCGACCAGGGCACCACCCGCTCCATGTCGGCGAGAAACTTCTCGCGCCGGGTCCGCTTCTTCTTCAAGGCGAACTCGGCGCTGGCAAAGCTGCGTTGGCTCATGGTTGTTCGAGGGGCTGTCGCGGTGTGGTCAAGCATGCATGAGGCATGCCGGTTTGGGTGAATTGATCAGCGTTTCACTAAAGCTGAATTGATCATCGGTTCCCTTGCTATCGCACCGGTGCACCCCGAAACGTTCGACAACCCGCTGTTCCCCACGTCAGACGTAGCACGGCCCTTCGATCAGCGGATGCTCGGCGATGAATGCGTTATCGACCTTGAGCCCCGTGCCGACGCCCTCGATCGGATTCACGCAGCCGTTCTCGTCAAGAGCGTACGGCGACTGGTCCGTGAGCTTGTCGCGGAACGGGTTGTAGGTCGTGACATCGCCCTCGAAGTAGCCGGCGTTGTCGATGGCCGAGAGGTAGTGAATGGTGGTCGCCATGTTGAGCGCAGTCGCCGACGTGTGCGGGTTCACGGTCAGCTTCTGAGCGCTCGCCATTGCCGCGATGCGCATCGCCTCTGTGACGCCGCCGGTCTTCGACAGATCGGGCTGCACGATGCTGATGTCGCCGTCTTCGAGCAGCAGCGCGAACTCGTAGCGTGTGAAATGGTTCTCGCCGGCCGCCAGCGGCACACGGCCGAGCCTGGCGGCTTGTGCATAGGCGCGGCGGTCCTGTGGCGGGAACGGCTCTTCAAGCCAGCCCACAGCACATTCCTCGAACGCCGGCATCACCCGGCGCACGTCGTCGACCGTGTAGCCGGTGTTGGCATCGACGAGTATCTCGATGCCGTCTCCGAGCGCCTGGCGTACTGCGCGCACGCGCTCGATGTCCTTCGCCGCGGTGTCGCCGACCCGCAGCTTGAGCGCGCGATAGCCGGATGCCACATGTCGCTGCGCTTCCTCGACCAGTGCCGCTGTGGGCTGCCACCCCAGGGAAATGCCACCCGCGTACGCCTTGATCGGCTTCGCTCTGCCGCCGAGCAGGCGGTACAACGGCCAGCCGCTGGCCTGGCTGCGAATGTCCCACAGTGCGATGTCGAGCCCGCTGAGCGCCAGCGCCGCTGCAGCACCCATGCCGTGGCTCGCCAGCTGCATCTTGTAGACCCGCGCCCAGACGCCGTTGACGTCGAAGGCGTCCATGCCGAGCACGAGCTCGCGCATCGTGGTGTCGATCAGCTTGGCGATCGCGCCGGGGCAGCGCCCATGGTGCGCCTCGCCCCAGCCGACATGGCCGTCGTGCGTTTCGACGCGAACGAGCACCGCGTCGCGCTTGACGCTGCGCCCGATGCCCAGGCGCACCGATTGTCCTTCGGGAACCGGGAAGGAGATCGGCACTGCGCGGATGTCGGCGATCTGGAACGGGCTCATGCGTAGACCTCGGGATTGATGACGTTGGAAGGGCATTCGCCGTCGAGCAGCGCGAGCATCGTCTCGACCGCGCCCTGGCTCATCGCCTTGAGGCTTGTCGCGGTGATGCCTGCCACGTGCGGCGTCAGCAGCAGGTTCGGTGCATCGAACACGGCCTCACTGGGGTCGAGCGGCTGGCGGTCGTGCACGTCGAGCGCGGCGCCGCCGAGTCGCCCGGCACGCAGTGCCTCGATCAGCGCGCCGGTCTCTACCACGGGGCCGCGCGAGACGTTGATCAGCAGCGCATCGGCTTTCATCGTCGCCATGACCGCGGCGTCGACAAGCCCGCGCGTATGGTCGTTGAGCGGGCAGGCGAGCACGACGACGTCGGCGCGGGCGAACAGCGTCGCGCGGTCTGCAGCAACCACACCGGCGGGCAACGACTCCGGCCGCCGCGTGAGGCCGATCACGTTCATTCCGAGCGCAAGCCCGAGCTCGGCGACGCGCGCGCCGATGGCGCCGACGCCGATGATGCCCAGCGTGCTGCCGCGCAGCTCGAGCCCGCGATCCGCCAGTGGCCGCGCTGCTGCCCAGCCGTCGCGTCGCAGCGTCGTGTCAAGGGCAGCGAGGTTGCGCCGCAGCTGCAGGATCGCAGCGAACACATATTCGACGACGGCGGTCGTGTTCGACCCAGGCAGGTTGGCCACCGGTATCCGCCGCACCGTGGCCGCCTCGACAGGGATCAGGTCGAGGCCGACGCCGTGGCGCACCACGGCGCGCAGCTTCGGCGCGTCGTCGAACAGGTCGTGCGGCAACTTGTTCCGCACGATCAGGCCTTCAGCGTCGACGATCAGCCGTTTCAACGTGGCCGCCGAGGCGTCTGGGCGCCACGACAATCTCGCAGCGCGCCTCCAGCACCGGACCCAGATCGGGGTGGATGTGGTCGGTCAGTAGTACCTTAGGTTTCGACAAAGGGTGCTCCTGCCTGGACCGGGTTGGAAAGACGCCCGAAACCCGCCACCTCGACGGTCACCGTCTGCCCCGGCCGCAGCCACGCCGCCGGCGTGTGCATGGCTGCGACACCAGCAGGCGTTCCGGTGGCGATCACGTCACCTGGCTCCAGCGGCATCTGCTGGGACACGAATTCGATCAGCGTGGCGATGTCGAAGAGCATCGTCGCCGTCGATCCGTCCTGCAGCGCGCGTCCGTCGATATCGAGGCGGATGCTTACCGCGTATGGGTCCGGAAGTTCGTCGGGGGTTGAGAGCCAAGGGCCAAGCGGCGCCGATGCGCGCAGGTTCTTGCCGCGCACGAAGTTTCCGCCATCGGCCTTGACAAGGCTGCTGCCGCTGATGTCGTTGTGCGCCGTGTAGCCGGCGACGAAACGCATCGCGTGCTCGCGCTTGACGGCCAGCGCACGCCGGCCGATCACGACCGCGAGCTCCGCCTCGTAACCGACCTGTTCGACATCGGGCGGAATCAGCACCGGCTCGCCGGGGCCTACCACCGTGCTGCCGGCGCGCACGAAGATCACCGGCTGCGCCGGGTGCGCCATCGCGCGCTCGGCAAGCGCGTCGGTGAAGTTGAATGCGGCGCCGACGATCTTGCCCGGCCGCATCGGCGCGAGCAGCTGAAGTTCGCCAAGCGGGCGCAGCGACTCGGTTGGGAAGCGGAATTCCTCGAGCCGCCGGACCCAGCCTTCGAGCCCCTGCGCGATGAAGGCATCGACAGAAGGCGGCGTGCCGTCCAGCAGGGCGGCACACGCCGGGTGCGAGAGGTCGACGACGCTGTCATTCGCGCGAAGGATGCCCGCGACGGGTTGGCCATCGCGGCCCCGAAAGGTGACGAAGCGCATGGTTCAGGCGGCGCCGCGGCACACGCCGCAGGCCTGAGCTTCTGCCGCCCGCACCGGATGGTGCGGATGAGGAAGGTTGCGCCTCATCTCAGGCGACACGGTAGCGGTCGAGCACACTGCGGTCGATCTCGATACCCAGGCCGGCGCCGGTCGGAATCGCAATCTTGCCGCGCTGTTGCACGATCGGCTCCTTCGCCAGCAGGTCCCGGAACGGGTTCTCGCACTGCTCGAACTCGAACATCGGCGGCATCGGGCGGAAGCTCGGCGGCTGGTCGGGCAGCGCCGCCAGGAAATGCAGCGTCGCGGCCACGCCGATCACCGAACCCCAGGCGTGCGGCACGCACTCGACGCCGTGCGCGGCTGCGAGCGTCGCGATCTTGCGGCATTCGCTGATGCCCCCTGCTGCGCACACGTCCGGCTGGATGATGTCCATCGCCTTGCGCACGACGATGTCGCGGAAGCCCCAGCGCGTCATCTCGTTCTCGCCACCGGCGACCGCCATGTCGAGCGCGCGGGTGACCTCGACGTAACCGTCGATGTCCTCGGGCGAGATCGGCTCCTCGAACCACTCGATGTCGAGCGCCTCGAGTTCGCGGCCGATGCGGATCGCCTGCGGCACCGTCAGGCAGTGGTTGGCGTCGACCATCAGGCGGGTGCCCTCACCGACGGCCTCGCGCACCGCAGCAACGCGGCGGATGTCGAGCTTCGGATCGCCCAGGCCGATCTTCATCTTTACCGCGGTGAAGCCCTCGGCCACGTAGCCCTGGGCCTCCTCGACAGCCTCCTCGATCAGGCGGTCCATGTCGATGAAGTAGAGGCCCGTCGCGTAGCACGTGACCTCGGTGCGGTGAGCGCCGCCGATCAGCTTGTGGATCGGCCGGCCTGTCGCCTTGCCGATGATGTCCCACAGCGCAATGTCGATGCCCGAAAGCGCCGACGCCGCCATGCCCTTGCCGCCGTAATCCTTGATACGGTTGTAGAGGTCCTCCCAGATCACTTCGACGTCGAACGCATCGCGCCCGAGGATCCGCGGCGCGAACTGCGTCTCGATATAGGCCTTGGCGACGGCCGCAGGGCCGTAGCACTCGCCCCAGCCGGTGATGCCGTCGGTCGTCTCGATCTCGACGATGCACGAGCCGCGGCTCTTGTAGAGCCAGCCGCGCGACGAGGTGAACGGGCGCTCGACCGGTGCCGACACGACGTGGCAGGTGACTTTCTTGATCGGGGATGGCGTACTCATGGGGTGCATCCGTGGTTACTTCTTTTCGGCGACGAAGATCTGCTTGCCGACGACGGCGAGCGACTGCGAAACCCCCGCGATCTCCTTGGCGAGCGCAGGCCCCGTCAGGTCGTCGACGAGCGCGCCGCCCTGTTCGGCGGAGGTCTTGAACTTCGGGCTCTGGATCGCCTCGCGGAACAGCGAGGTCAGCCTGTCGCGCACGGCGGGCGGCAGGTTGGCGGGCGCAGCGATGTAGGCCATCTGCACCAGCGGGCCGTGCGGGAAGACGTCGAACCCCTTCTCCTTGAAGGTCGGCACGTCGGGCAACACCTTCAGCCGCTCGTTGGCGAAGACCCCGATCGGCTTGACGAGCTTGCCGTCGATCTGCGCCTTGCTTTCTGATGGCTTGAGCACGGCCGCGTCCATCTGCTTGCCCGCGAGGTCGGCAACCACCTTCGAGCCGCCGGTGTAGGGTACGGCGATGACATCGCTGCCGGCAACACGGCCGGCCATTACCGCGAAGATGTGATTGAGGTTGTTGCTGCCCGGCGTGCCGATCGAGACCTTGCCGGGGTTCTTCTTCACGTTGGCGACGAAAGACTCGAGCGTGTCGTTCTGGCTCGTGGCAGGCACCAAGAGAATCAGCGGGTCCACCGTGACACGCGCGATCGCCGTGAACTGCTCGTTCTTCAGTGGTGTAAGGCCCTGCGCCATCAGCGCCAGGGTCGAACTCGTGCCCATGCCGATGGTGTAGCCGTCGGGCGCAGCGTTCGCGACCTTGGCCATACCGATGGCCCCCGTGGCGCCGGGTACGTTTTCGACGATCACCGTCACGCCCTTCTCGCGCAGGATGTCGGCGAGCGCACGCGCTGCGATGTCGTTCGACCCGCCTGCATTCCAGGGGACGACCAGGCGGATCTCCTTGGTCGGATAGGCGTCGGCCGCGGCGACGGCCGCAGGCCAGACCGTCGCCACTACCGCAGCCGTCAGGCCGTGAAGAAAAGTCAGGCGCGAAATCATGTTGTCTCCAGTAGGAACAGTGGGCCAAGCCGAATGTTATAACAAACAACTTAGACTGGCAAGCGGCTCTTCGCTGACCTTCTCATGGCGATCAGGCAGGCGTGACGCCCGCCTGGAGCAGCGCACAAATGTCGACTCGCGCGCTTTCGATATCGCCTCGAATGGCCTCGGCCGCCGCATCGCCGTCGCCATCGCGCAGCGCCTGCAACGCGGCGACGTGGAAGGGGTAACGCTTCAGATCGGGGATGTAGCTAGGCAGCCCGAGCCTCAGCGTCGGCGCGCAGCGCAGCCATGCGCTCTCGATGACCTCGAGCATGATCGGCATGCGCGCCAGCGCGTAAATGCCGAAATGGAAGCGGTAGTGCGCAGCGAGGTACTCCTCCGCCCGGCCAGCCTCCACCGCCTCGCGCATCGCCACCAGCTCGACGCCGATCGCATCGAGTTGCTCAATCCCCGCGTGCGGCAGTGCCGCGAGCGTGGCAGCCGGCTCCAGACTGGCGCGCACCGCCATCAACTGCGCGAACTCGTCGGCTGCGAACACCGGAACCGTCGCGCCGCCCCCCTGGCCCACGCTGCCGCGTTCGAGCACCCGCTCGGCGACCAGCCGGTTAACCGCATCGCGGACCGGCGTCAGGCTGATACCGAGCTGTTCGGCCACGTCGCGTAACAGGATGCGCTCACCCGGCGCCAGCCGCCCCGCCATCAACGTCGCCCGCAGCGCGCCATAGGCTTGGTCCCACAGGGGACTCCGCGCAGCAGGAGCCAAACGTCGCAGGCCACTCATTCGTCGCTGAAAACAGGAAATGACAGGGTGATCAGTTTAGCGAAGGGCCACCGACGTCACCCGGGGCGGCAAGGCGTCGTTCCGAAGCAATCGGCGCGTTCGAAACGCTTCATTCTGGCTGCGCCAATCGCTCCAAACGACGAAAAGCAGGTCAAGCATCGGCGCACCAACCCCTTCCACCCCTAGAAGAAGCGACCTACGGCCTCCCGGTAGCAGCCCGCGACAGGGTCGCTCAGGGTCCGCTACACACGAGCCAATGTGACCGCCGAGCGATGAGCGCTCAGTACAGTAAATGTCGTCGATTCACAAGCAGCGGCGAGGGAACGGCGGCTCCGCAGTGCTACCGGTCATTCACTCACGTTCGTCGAGGTGAGATCCCAACCAGGAGGGGGCACTTGGAATTTGGCCTGTGGACGTGTGTCGTGGCACTCCCTTCGATTTTTTTATCTCCTCCGTGGATCACTCACTCTCCCACTATGGGGCCAAGATGGAGCAGTTTGGAAATCGGCATGTCCCGAAGCGGGTGCGCTCGCCTCGAGAGAGGGCCGATAGCCGCCTCCTGGTCAGAACGGGATGTCGTCATCCCAATGCAGTTCGATGAGGCCCGAGTAGCGGTACACGTCCTTCACAGCGCGCCGTACGAGTGCGAGGAATCCCTCGCTGCTGTTCAGCCGCTCGACCAGCCCCTGATCCAGGGTGGTCATTAGCTTCAGGCTCAAGCGGCGAGTAACCGGTGTCAGTCTTAAGCCGAATGCCCCCCGCCGCCGAACACCACGCTCGCGCCCCATGGCGCAGCTACGATAGCCCGCATCGTGCATCGTCGTCTCGCTCTCGCATCGCTTGCGGCCGGAATCGCTACACCATGGCTCGCGCACGCTTTATCGACAACGCTGCCGCGCGCTGCGGCTGTGCCCGGGGGCGTCGCGATCGTCGAGGTCGGCTCCGCGGCGCAGCGACCATCAGCAACGTTCGACGGCCACCGTGCGATGGTGCTGCCCGATCGCCAACGGGAGGGGTTCTGGATCGCCATCGTCGGCATCGGGCTCGCTGCCGATCCGGAGAAGCGGCAGACACTGACTGTGCGTGATGGTGACGGCGCGGCACGCGAGATCGCCTTTGGCATCGAGCCCAAGCGGTACGCCGAGCAGCGACTGACCGTCGCGCCGCGGCACGTCGATCTGTCGCCGCAGGACCTAGCGCGCTATGAGCGGGAGCGCTTGCACCTCGCGGGCGTGTCGAGCCGCTTTACGGCGTCGCGGGAGCCGACGACACTGCTGCTCGTGAGTCCGTCCGAGGGGCGGCGCTCGTCGTCGTTCGGGCTGCGCCGGATCTTCAACGGCGAGAAGCGCAATCCGCACAGCGGGATGGACATCGCCGCGTCCACGGGCACGCCGGTTCTTGCCGCTGCTGCCGGCGAAGTGGCCGACACGGGTGAGTACTTCTTCAATGGCAAGACCGTGATCGTTGACCACGGTCAGGGCTTTCTAACGCTGTACTGCCACCTGTCTGCAATCGAGCCCGCGGTCGGCGAGCTGGTCGACGCCGGCGCGCAGATCGGCCGCGTCGGGGCCACGGGTCGCGTGACCGGCGCTCATCTGCATTTCAGCGTCTATCTGAATGCGACTCCGGTCGATCCGGCGCTCTTCCTTGCGCGATGAGTGATGGGTACACATCAGCTTCTGGATACCAGGGCTATTTGTTGAACCGGGTTCCGAAGCAGGTACCCCTTCCAGCGCGGCCTATTGGTTATAGGGCGTCGGAGTTCTCGTCCCGCGCGGCCTACGCCGCCCCATGGGCCTCCACATACAGCGCATACAGCGAATGGCTGCTGGTCATGTAGAGGCGGTTGTTCTTCGGCCCGCCGAAGGTGAGGTTGGCGCAGCGCTCGGGCAGGCGGATGAAGCCGATCGGCTTGCCTTGCGGGTTGAAGACTTTGACGCCGTCCATGTCTTCCGAGCGCGCCAGCGGCAGGTGCGCCCGCATGCCGCCCGGCACTTCGGTGGCCTCCGGCGCGAAGGCGCCGCTGAAACCCCATCCGCACCAAAGGTTGCCGTCGCGGTCGACGCGAAAGCCGTCGAGCGCGCCCGGGCCGCCCGCGTCGATCAGCTTCGCCCGGTTGGCAACGCTGCCGTCGGCAGCGACGTCGTAGCTCCAGATGCTGCGGTTCGGCGTGCCGCGCCATTCGACGACGTAGAGCTTCGACTCGTCGGGTGAAAACGCCAGGCCGTTGGGGTTGAGCAAGTCGGTGATCACCGCCGTGAGCTTGCCGTCGGTGGCAATGCGGTAGACGTTGGTCGTCGCCTGCTCGGGCTTGGCCTTGGAGCCCTCCCATTCGCCGTTGATGCCGAACAGCGGGTCGGTGAACCAGACCGTGTCGTCGGAGCGGACGACCACATCGTTGGGCGCATTCAGCTTCTTGCCTTCGAAGCTGTCGGCCAGCACCGTCATGCGGCCGTTCTTCTCGGTCCTCACCACCCGGCGGGTGACCGAATGCTCGCAGCTGATCAGGCGGCCTTGCCGGTCGCGCGTGTTGCCGTTGGCGTAATTGACGTTTTCCTTGTGCACCGTGAACCGGCCGCTCACCTCGTCGAACTTCATCAGGCGGTTGTTCGGGATGTCGCTGCACAGCAGGAAGCGTCCCTCCGGGAAGTACACCGGCCCCTCCGCCCAGCGCATGCCGGTGCCGACCTGCTCGACGGTGCTGCTGTAGATGCGGTACTTCGCGAAGCTCGGGTCGAGGATCAACACCGACGGGTCGGGATAGCGCTGGTTGGGCCGGAACTCGAACGATTGCGCGCCGGCCCTGCTGGCAAGTGCGCTCAGTCCACCGGCGGCCAGGGCCTTGACGAAGTTGCGGCGGGGTGTCGGAAGGGTTCGTCTCATGTCTGTTCTGCCTTTGCCTGGGTTGCGAGGTGGGAAGGGTTCGCGGCGGCGCTCACCTCGTGCGCCGCCACAACGAGAAATCGATGCTTTTGCGCCTGCGTGCGTCGCACCCTGAAGGCCACGCGACGCGCGACATTGCTGTCTCACGCCCGGCCCAGCGGCGGCCTGCCGAAGAGCGTCGACGCCTTGCTGATCGGCCCCAGCTCGGCGGCGATGGCAAGCAAGGCCGGCGCCAGCGCCTGCATGCGTGCGGTGTCGAGGCGGATGCGCGGCCCGGCAATGCTGATGACGCCGATCGCCTGCCCGCGCTGCATCACCGGCGTGGCAATCGCGGCCATTCCCGGCGCAAACACCTCGTCGATCATCGCGTAGCCACGTACGCGCGCCGCATGCAGAAAGCCGAGCAGCGCCTTGATGGTGGTCGGCGCCTTGGGGCCGAATTCCTTCGGTGCGCCGAACCCCTGCCGTGCGACCAGTTCGAGCGCGCGCTCGTCGCTCAGCGTCAGCAGCCAGGCATGTCCCGAGGCGGTGCACGAAAGCCGCGCGTCGCGGCCCATGTCGGGGTCGTAGCGCAGCCCGCTGCGCGAGCCTTGGGCCTTGGCGACCCAGACGAGCCGGTCGTCGTCGACAACCGAGAGGCGCACCAGCTCGCCCGATTCGTTCGCCAGCCGATCGAGCAACGGCTCGGCGATATCGACAATGCCCGCGCTGCTGAGAAAGCCCAGGCCGAGCGATGCGAGCTTGGTCGTCAGCGCGTAGTCGCCGTGCGCCCGCACCTGGCGTACATAGCCGCGACGCTGCAGCTCGGCGAGCAGGCGATGGCAGGCGCTGCGCGGAATGTCCAGCTCGTCCGCCAGCGCGCCGAGCGCCATCCCCTCGGGCAGCGACGCCAGCTGCTCGAGCAGCGCCAGCCCGCGGTCGAGTGCAGTGGTCACGACGGCCCTCCCCTGGACTGAAACCGGAATTCCAATTTGGAACAACGTTCCGAATGGCTGCGCAGAATAGCCGAACACCACCCCTGCGGAGACAAATTCCATGCAACGTCGCAACCTTTGGACGCTCTTTTTCGCCCTGACCTGCGGCGCGGCGACGCCCGCGATGGCGCAGGAAACGCCGGAGCGCGTCATCAAGTTCGGCCATCTCAACAACGCCGACCATCCGGTCAGCTTCGGCGTCAAGCGCTTCGGCGAGCTGCTCGCCGCGAAGAGCGGCGGCAAGATGAAGGTGCAGGAATTCCCGGCGTCGACACTCGGCAACGAAATGCAGCAGCAGTCGGCGCTGCAGGGTGGCGTGCAGGAGATGTCGGCACCGGCGACGACGTCGCTGGCGGGCATCGTCAAGGAATTCGGCCTGGTCGACTTCCCGTTCGCCGTGGCGAACTATGCGCAGGCCGATGCGCTGCTCGACGGGCCCTTCGGCCGCGCCCTGCTCGCCAGGCTGCCTGAGAAAGGGCTCGTTGCGCTCGGCTACTGGGACCTCGGCTTTCGCAACGTCACCAACAGCAAGCGGCCGATCACCAAGCCCGAGGATCTCGATGGGCTGAAGCTGCGCGTCATCCCGAACCCGGTTTTCCTCGAGACCTTCCGGTCGTTCAAGGCCAACCCGGTTCCGATGCCCTTTGCCGAGCTGTACGGCGCACTCGAGTCGAAAGCGGTCGACGGCCAGGAAAACCCGTTCGCCGTCATCCTGTCGAACAAGTTCTTCGAGGTGCAGAAGTACGTCAGCGCGACCAACCACGTCTATGCCGCCAACATCCTGCTGGTCAGCAAGCGCTTCTGGGATCGGCTCTCGCCGGCCGAGCAGAAGATGATGAACGATGCGGCCAACGAGAGCCGCATTTACCAGCGGCAGGTGAGCCGCGCCGCGGCGCAGAAGGCGGTGGGCGAACTGCAGACGAGGGGTATGCAGTACAACGAACTGAGTGCCGCCGAGCAGCGGCGCATGGCGCAGGTTGCCAAGCCGGTGACCGACCGCCTGGCGGCGGCGTACGACCCGGCGATGGTCAAGCTCTACAACGACGAGCTGGCGAAGATTCGCAAGTAGCACGGGGCTTCCCGGCCCTCCACCACCGCACCTTGCGAGAGATTCCATGCCGCACCCGCTTTTCGTACTCAACGGCCCGAACCTGAACCTGCTCGGCCAGCGCGAGCCGCATCTCTACGGCCGGACCACGCTGGCCGAGATTCAGCGCCGCACCGAGCAGCTTGCCGGGGAACTCGACCTGGGCTGCGACTTCCGCCAGACCAATCACGAAGGCGTGATGGTCGACTGGATCCAGGAGGCGTTCCAGAAGGACGCCGCAGTGATCATCAACCCCGCCGGCTTCTCGTTCGGCTGTGTGCCGGTGCTCGACGCACTGAAGCTGATCCGCAAGCCGCTGGTCGAGGTCCACATCACCAACATCCACCAGCGACCCGAGCCGCACCGGCATTCGACCGTGTCGCTGGTGTCCACCGGCGTCATCTGCGGGCTGGGTCCGGTGGGCTACCTGCTGGCGGTCCGGGCGGTTGCCGACGCATTGCTGCCCACCGCGGCCTGAGACCGCCCGCCCTCCAACACCCGACGAAGAGACAAGCTCATGAACGAACCGACGAAGCGCGCTGTCGCGGCCTCGCTGCACGCGCAGCCTTCCGCAGCCGATTCCCAAGGCGAGAAAATCTCGCGCCGCCTTTTTGGCAAGCTGATCGGCTTGCCGGCGGTGGTGACCTCGACCGCCGCCGCTGCCGCGGTCACGGCGTGCGGCGGCAGCGACGACGCCGCGCCTCAACAAGACCCGAACGCAGCGACGCTGACCCGCGGCGCGTTCGTGGCGACGATCTCGTCGCACTTCAACGGGGTGCATTCGTCGGAGTACAACGACCCGTACAAGCTGGCCCAGCCGACCTTCGCCGACGTGAAGATCGGCGTCACGCCGCATGCCAAGGAAATCGAGACCGCGGCCGAAGACGACGTCGTCAGCAACGCCCCGGGCTTCTTCCGTCCCGAGCAGCCAATCACGCGCGAGGAGGCAGCCGAGATCTACGTCAAGGCGTTCAAGATCCCGGCGTCGAGCAGCAACGCCCTCGCCGGCTTCGGCGACGCCGCTTCGATCACGCCCAGCCGGCGCGCCAGCGTCAATGCACTGGTCGCAGCCGGCTACATGGGCGGCAGCAGCGCCACCCAGTTCTCGCCGTCCGCGACGCTCACGGCGGGCGAGGCCAGGACGATCCTGGGCAACATCACCACGCAGCGCGTGGCCCCGCCACAAGTGCTGCCGAAGCCGGGAACCACGGCGCCCCGGCGCTACGTCACGATCTCGACGCCGACTCCGGGCGCGAAGCTCTATTACACCTACACCTTCGACGGTACCGAGCCCGCCGACCCGAGCACTGCCGCTGGCATCGAATACGACTTCGTCAACAACGGCGTGCTCCAGTTCGTCAATCCGCTCACGTCGACCACCGACTTCCGCCTCTACCGCCTGAAGGCCGTGGCGAAGAAGGACGGCATGGTGGCCAGCACCGTCCAGAGCTTCACCTGGAACATCGTCCGGCCCCGCACCGGATCGTTCCAGGCCCGGCTGGCGCATGCAGGAACCGACACCTCGCCGACGGTCTGGAAAATCAACAACCCGGCCGAGTACTTCCAGGCTTTTGTCTTCTACATCGAGGGCTCGACCCGTGGACTCGTCTTCGACGCCGGCGAATACGCGTTCGATCGCGCCAACCTGAAGGCCTTCATCGACACGCTGGCGACCAAGCCTTACGACATCGTTGTCGGCCACAACCATCCCGACCACGCCGAGCAGATCTTCAACTTCACGTCGGCAGGCATCACCTTGCACGCGTCGGCGATCGAGAAGGCGGCCATCACCGCGTCGAGCCGCGCCGACTTCAAGGCCGCCGGTGCGGCTGCGGTAGCGATCGGCGATGGCCACGTCTTCAACCTCGGCAATGCCCAGGTCACGGCCTACATGCAGCCGGGTCACACCCACGGCCTGATGACGGTCATCGTCAACCAGACGGGATGGGTCTACTGCTCGGACATGTTCGCCTGCAACCGGGCCTATACCGCCGACACCAGCCAGTACAACCTGGTCAAGGTCGACCTCTTCCTCTCGCTGCTCCAGCAGCTGCTGGCGAACTACCGCAAGAGCAGCACGAGCGGCCAGATCACCGAGGTAACCAACGCGCACCAGGAAGTGCCGGTGAGAATCGAAGGCGTCAACAACTTCGTCAAGTGCTTCCAGCAGCTCATCGACCGCGGCGACGCGGCGAGCGCGCCATCGATCCGCGGCGGCAGGTTCGGCAACCCGACCAGCCCGACGACGCGCAACTCGCGCATGAGCATGGTCGGCGACATGTGGCGCGACAAGAACTGGATGGCGGTCGGCAACCCGCTGGGCAGCGGCCTCGACGCTCCGGTCGACTACTTCAGCGCGCCCACGACGGCCTATCCCAGCGGCGTGGCGATCGACTACAACACCGCCGACGGCTTCAGGAAGTATTCGGTGCTCAGCAACGTCGAGATTGCCGGTGGTTCGCTCGTCGGCGTCGATGTGCATTGGGCACCGCCGGCCAACGGCATTCCCAATCGGGTGACGAACAAGTTCGACCCGTGGACCTACGCCTACACCATCAACGTTGCGGGCGGGACCGCCAGCATCGTGATCAAGCCGACGGCAATGTCCAACAACATCAGCTCGATGAAGGTGAACGGGGTTGCCGTCGCCCAAGGCGCAAGCGTCACCGTCGCTGTTGCGGCCGGCAGTGTCGTCACCATCGAAGTCGTTTCGCCGGACAGCACGTCGACCAGCGCCTACCGGTTCACGCTGGCGCAGGTGTAGCGTTGGACAGGGCCAAACGTGCCATGAAGCCTGCCGCCGCTGTCGTCGGGCTGCTTCTGGCCTCCACCAGCGCCTTTGCCTCGTTCGGCGCGCATTACGCTGGCACGGGCCGTGGCGGTACCGGGTTCAGGCTCTACCTCGACGGTGGGGAATTCCTCGGCAGAAAAGGGTCGGTCCAGTCGATCCGCGTCACGGTGCATCAACTCCGCAACGGCCGTCTGCGCGCAACGAACGACGCGTGCGTCTATCACTTCGACGACACCGACCGTCGGCAGGACCGCATCGAATGCGCTGACCGGGCCGTCGGTCCCTTGCGCGGCCTGGTTTACGTGCGCGAAGCTGCGCGCAGCATGGGGCGCACCGATGAGCTCGAGCCGATGGTCTGCGCAAGGCGCTGCACCCCGCAGGTACCGCCGAGGCTGCGCCTGGAGAAGGCCGACGAAGACAACCACTGAGCGGGCTGCTGCCTGCCCAGGGTCACGCGTCCAATCCCATCCCGGAGAACAGCTCCGCCATCGTCCTTCGCAGCCAGGCGTTCCCGGCGTCGGCGTTGTACCGCTCGTGCCAGTGCTGCTTGACCTTGTAGGGCGGTAGCGGCACCGGGGGTTCGAGCAGCTGCACCCGCTCCTGCGCCGACAGGGCATGGCCGAGCAAGCGGGGCACGATGACGAGCAGCTCGGTCTGCGCAACGATGCGCGCCACGCCGAGGAAGCTCGGCACGCACAGCACGGTACGGCGCTCGACCTGGTGACGGGCCAGCACCTTGTCGACGATCGAGTGACCCGTTCCGGAGGCGGTGACGCTGATGTGGCCTTCGGCCGAGAACGCGCGCCGGCTGAGCGGCGCTCGAACGCGCGGGTGGTCGGCTGCAGCGAGACAGACGAAGTTCTGCGCAAACAGCGCCTGCTGGTAGAAGCCCGCTTCCAGATCGGGCGTGAAGCCGACCGCCAGATCGATTTCGCCCGACTCCAGCCCCCGCCGGCTCTCCGGCGAAATCTTCTCGGCTTCGAGCGTCAGGCCCGGTGCGGCTTTCTGCAGGTGGTTGATCAGCTTCGGCAGCAGCACCATTTCGCTGATGTCGGTCATGCAGATCCGGAAGGCCCGCTGCGCATCGGCTGGCGAGAAAGCGCCGCGCGTGCCACGCGCCTTTTCGATCCGCAGCAGCGCTTCCTGGAGCTCGGGATAGATGATCTCGGCTCTGGGCGTCGGCTCCATGCCCTTCGACGTACGGCTGAACAGGCGGTCGTCGAAATGCCGCCGCAGCTTGTTCAGCGCAATGCTGGCACTGGCCTGTTGCATGCCGAGCCGCTCTGCAGCGCGCGAGACGCTCTGCGTCTTGTAGACCTCGACGAAGACGACGATCCAGTCGAGATCGAGCTTGGCCATTCTCTCTATGCCGTTTTGATATTCGATCTATTGTGTATTGCGCTTTGACGCAATAGTCCGCAACGCCGATAGTCCTGTTCAACGAAAACGAACGGAGACAGGAATGACGGCAACCCCAACGGCCTCGCATCAGGTGCTCGTCGCCGGCGGCGGCATCGGCGGTATCGCCGCAGCACTCGCGCTGGTTCGGCGCGGCTTCACGGTCAAGGTGCTCGAGCAGGCGTCCCAGCTCGGCGAGATCGGTGCCGGCCTGCAGGTCGGGCCGAACGGCTTTGCCGCCTTCGACGCACTCGGCATCGGCGAATTCGCCCGGGCACGCGCCGTCTACACCGACGAGATGGTGATGCACGACGCCCTCGACGAATACCCCGTGGGCCGCATTCCCACCGGCCAAGCGTTCATCGAACGTTTCGGCAACCCGTACGCGGTGATCCACCGCGCCGACGTGCACAGCTCGCTGCTCGAAGGCGCACAGGCCAGCGGCCGCATCGAAGTCGCGACCGCGACGCAGGTGCAGCGCGTCGAGCAGGACGATGCGGGCGTCACGGTCCACGACGCCAAGGGCGAGCAGCACCGCGGCATCGCCCTGATCGGTGCCGACGGCGTCAAGTCGGCGGTGCGCCGGCAGTACGTGGGCGACGAGGCGCGCGTCTCGGGCCACGTCGTCTACCGCGCGGTGGTCGACCGCAAGGACTTCCCCGCCGACCTGCAATGGAACGCCGCCAGCATCTGGGTCGGCCCGAACTGCCACCTGGTGCACTACCCGCTGCGCGGCGGCGAGCAGTACAACGTCGTCGTCACCTTCCACAGCCGCGAGAACGAAGAATGGAGCGTGCGCGCCGGCAGCCGCGAGGAAGTGCAAGGCTACTTCGAGGGCATCTGCGCCAGGGCACGCCAGCTGATCGACCTGCCGAAGGACTGGACGCGCTGGGCGACGGCCGACCGCGAGCCGATCGCGCAATGGGCCTTCGGCCGCGCCGTGCTCCTCGGCGACGCCGCCCATCCCACGCTGCAGTACCTGGCACAGGGCGCGTGCATGGCGATGGAGGATGCGGTCACGCTTGGCGAAGCGCTGCGCGTCAGCGACAACGACTTCCCCAGGGCCTTCGCGCTCTACCAGCGCTCGCGGGTGGCACGGACCGCGCGCATCGTGCTGTCTGCGCGCGAGATGGGGCGCATCTTCCATGCGAAGGGCGTCGAGCGCCTGGTGCGCAACGAGCTGTGGAAAGGCCGCTCACCCGAGCGCTTCTACGATGCGATGGAGTGGCTCTACGGCTGGAAGGTCGAGAACTGCGTTGCCGCCTGAACCTTGGAAAGACCGGAGAACACGATGAGCGAACTGGGCCGAATGGAAGATTTGCCTGCGGACTACATCGCCGCACTGAAGGCGCAGAACCTGGTGCCGCTGTGGCCGAACCTGCGTGCCGTGCTGCCGCCCGACAAGCCGCGCCCGAACACCCGCGCGACGCACTGGCCGTACGCGGCACTGCGCCCGCTGCTGCTGCAGGCCGGCGAGCTGGCACCGATCGAGAAGGCCGAGCGCCGCGTGCTGGTGCTCGCCAACCCCGGCCATGGGCTGGAGAAGATGCAGGCGAGCGCCGCGATGTACCTCGGCATGCAGCTGCTGCTGCCCGGCGAATGGGCGCCTTCTCACCGCCACATGCCGAACGCGGTTCGCATGGTGGTCGAAGGCACCGGCGCCTGGAGCACGGTCGACGGCGAGAAGTGCCCGATGGAGCGCGGCGACCTGATCCTGACGCCCACCGGCCTGTGGCACGAGCACGGCCACGACGGCACCGAGCCGGTCGTCTGGCTCGACGTGCTCGACCTGCCGCTGGTCTATTACATGGAAGCCAGCTACCACCTGAACGGTGGTCGCCAGACGGTAAAGCCCGGCCACGGCGAGCGGGCCTACGCCCGTGGCGGCCTGGTGCCGACGGCGGTGTTCGAGCGTTCGCGCAAGGCCTACCCGATGCTGCGCTACCCGTGGGTCGATGCGCGCGCAGCGCTCGAGTCGCTCGCCGTCGACCAGCCCGAGCTCGAGGCGGTGCAGGTCACCTACGTCAATCCGGAAACCGGCGACGACACCGAGAACATTCTCGGCTTCTACGCGCTGATGCTGCGACCGGGGCAGACGCTGAAGCTGCCGGTGCGCAGCCCGGCGATGGTGTTCCACCTGATCGAAGGCGGCGCCGAGGTGCAGGTCGAAGACCAGCGCTTCCTGCTTTCCGAGGCCGACACCTGCTGCGCGCCGGGCTACACCGCGGTGAGCCTGGCCAACCGCTCGGCGGATACCCCCGCCTTCGTCTTCATCGCCGACGAGACCCCGCTCCACCGCAAGCTCGGCGTGTTCGAAAACCGCGGCTGAATTTCAACGTCCCAAAAAGAGACCCCATGACCACCCCGTACCTCTGGAACCCGCCGCCCGTCTACTCGCTGCCGGTGCGCGGCAAGGCCGAACGCCTGCCGGTGAACCGCCTCTTCTTCGTCGGCCGCAACTACCATGCGCACGCTGTCGAGATGGGGCGGCCGGTCGACAAGGGGGTCGAGCGGCCCTTCTACTTCACCAAGGCGGCGTCGACGCTGGTCGAGTCGGGTGCCACCGTCGCATACCCGCCCGAGACGAACAACTACCACCACGAGATGGAGCTGGTGCTGGCGATCGGCACACCCGGTTTTCGCATTGCCGAGAGCGATGCGGGGAAACTGATCTACGGCTATGCCTGCGGCCTCGACATGACGCGCCGCGACCTGCAGCTCGTTGCGCGCGACAAGGGTCGGCCGTGGGACCTGGGCAAGGACGTCGAGCAGTCTTCCGTCGTTTCCGAGATCGTGCCGATGCCTGGCGTCGTGCTCGACAAGGGTGAACTGGCGATGACCGTCAACGGCGAGCCACGCCAGAAGAGCGACCTGGGCATGTTGATCTGGAACATCCCCGAGCTGCTCGCCGACCTCTCGAAGTTCTACCACCTGCAGCCGGGCGACCTGATCTTCACCGGCACGCCGGAGGGCGTCGGCGCCGTCGTTTCCGGCGACCGGATCGACGGCCGCATCGAAGGCGTCGGCGAGATCACGCTGCACGTCGGCCCGGCCGAGTGAAGCGATGAAGCTCTACAACTTCTTTCGCAGCGGCACCTCGCACCGGCTGCGGATCGCGCTCAACCTCAAGGGACTGCCGTTCGAGTACGCGGCAGTCGACCTGCGCCGCGAGCAGCATCTCGGCCCCGACTTCAAGGCGCTGAACCCGCAAGGGCTGGTGCCGGCACTGGTGGCGGGCGACCGCGTGCTGATCCAGTCGCCCGCGATCATCGAATGGCTCGAAGAACGCCATCCGGCGCCGCCGCTGCTTCCGGCCGACCCCGAGGACCGCGCGCATGTGCGGGCGCTGGCCGCGATCGTCGGCTGCGACATCCATCCGGTCAACAACCGGCGCATTCTCGAAACGCTGCGCAAGACCTTCGGCGCCGACGAAGCCGCCGTGAACGCCTGGTGCGCCGGCTGGATCGGCGACGGCTTCGACGCCATCGAGGCGCTGCTGGCGGCCGATCCGGCGCGCGGCGACTTCTGCTTCGGCGGCGCGCCGACGCTGGCGGACGTTTACCTCGTGCCGCAGGTCGAGAGTGCACGCCGCTTCGCGATCGACCTGAGCCGCTGGCCGAACATCGTCGCTGTCGACAACGCCTGCGCAGCCATCGACGCCTTCCGCCTTGCAGCCCCGGCACTGCAGCCCGACGCCGGCTGAACTCCAGAACCCCCAAATCCACCGAGACCCGCATGAACACCCTTCCCAAGCTGCTGCTTTGCGCAGCGACCACCCTCGCCGTCAACCTCGCAGGCGCTGCCGAGCCGTTCCCGACCAAGCCGGTCACCCTCGTCACCGCATTCGCTCCGGGCAGCGGCCCCGATGCCGTGCTGCGGCTGGTTGCCGACAAGCTCGGCAAGACCTGGAACCAGCGCGTGCTGGTCGAAAACAAGCCGGGCGGCGGCGGCTTCATCGCCATCGAGTTCGCCCGGCGCGCCGCGCCTGACGGCTACACGCTGCTGCAGCTCGACAGCGAGCACCTCGCTGCACTGCCGCACCTGTACAAGTCGCGAGGCTTCGAGACGCTGAAGACCTTCGAGCCGACCGCCGCGCTGTTCCGCACGCCGTTCATGGTCTCGGTGCCGTCCACCTCGAAGTGGAAGTCGATGGGCGACCTGCTGGCTGCCGCCAAGGCCGAGCCCGGCCGCATGACCTTCGGCTCGTGGGGCATCGGCAGCCCCGGTCATCTGGGCGCCGAACAACTCGAGATGATGACCGGGACGGACATGCAGCATGTGCCTTTCAAGGAAGTCTCGCAGCTGTACACCTCGGTCGCGTCGGGCGACATCGGCTGGAGCTTCGCCAGCATCCCGTCGAGCCAGGGCGTCTTCAAGGCCGGCAAGCTGCGCTACCTGGCGATTGCCGCGGCCAGACGCATACCGCAGTTGCCCGACGTGCCGACCGTTGCCGAGTCGGGCGGACCGGCGGGCCTCGAGGTGAACTCGTTCGTCGTGCTCGTCGCGCCACGCGGCCTGCCGCCCGCCGTGCGCGACAAGATCAATGCCGACGTGCAGAAGGCCGTTGCCGAGCCGGACATCAAGGCGCGCTTCGAGACCTTCGCCTTCGAGACCATCGGCTGGTCGCCGCTGGAGATCGAGCGCCAGACACAAGCCAAGTCGGCGATCTATGCCGACCTCGTCAAGCGCAAGAACATCAGCCTGGAGTGAGCCGAAGTCGCAAGGAGCTTCAGCCCCGGGGTCTCTTAGGCAACGCAGCCAGCCTAGGGAGGTGCGGCCCTGCAGGCGAGCCTTACATTCGATCGATGCCCTCGATCGAACGAGGGCGGGAGGCGCAGATGGCAGATTCCTCGACGCGCGCGAGCGCACCGCACCATCAACCTGGAGCGCCGGGCCCCTCGACGGCCCAAGCGAGCCGCGTCGCCTACCTCCTCGGCAAGGGAACCTCGCGGCTGCTCGATGTCCGGGTTTGGGTGCAGGAGGTGCATCTCCTCGTCAACGGGCCGGACATGCTCTATGGGTCGGCCCGGATTCTGGTCTCGCTCGACATGACGCAGGGCGCGACCTTTCAGGCGTGGACGCGGCTCGCCGCCGCACTGAGCTGCACCTCCCACTGCGGGCAGAACGGCACCACGGCGATTCCGGTCGAAGTGGAAACCAGCCGCATCGGCACCTGCCTGCGCTTCTCGCTGGGACCGATGGCGATGTACCAGTCGCAGGTGGTGCTGCGGCCGAAGCAGAACCGACTGACGATGTGGCAGACGCTCGACCAGGCGTTCGGCAACCCGCGCAAGTCGTACGCCGCGGTCATCGTGCCCGAGCCGGCAACCGGCCACGCCGAGCACGACGCGTCGATCTTTACGGCCGAGGCGTGGCCCGGGCAGGGCGAGCATGCGCACGGTCCAGCAGCGCATGGGAGGTGAACGACCATGGCGCACGACATCCGCAAGAACGCCGCAACCATGCCGGCCGGCGAATTCGAGAACTTCGTCCGCGCCTGTGTGATCCTGAAGAGCCGGCTCGTTCCGGGGCAGACGTTCAGCGTCTACGACCAGTGGGTCGCCATCCACGGTTGCATCATGGGCGTGCGCTCGCCGGGCTCGCCGGCGTTCATGAACATGGGCCATCAGAACATCGGCTTCCTGCCGTGGCACCGCGAGTACCTGCGCCGCTTCGAACTGGCGCTGCAGGCGGTCGTTCCCGGCGTGGCAATCCCCTACTGGCCGTGGCCGACGACGCCCGAGCCGTCGGTGCTGTTTTCCAACGCACGCATCCACCGCATCTACTTCTCGAGCAGCTCGGCGCAGGACGTCGGCGGCCTGTTCGCCAGCAACGGCCCTGCGCCCCGCCCTTCATGGTGGCCGGCCGGGTTCCGCTGGCGCGTCCACGCAGCACTCCAGGTTGGCGGTGCACCGGTGTTGCGGCGCGGCAGCCCGGCCGACACCTGGCCGCCGAGTGCCACGGCGATTGCCAACCTGGAAGCCCTCAACAGCGTCGCGCCCGGCGTCAACCCGTACTGGGCGTTCTGGAACCAGCTCGAAGGCGGTGCACGAATGCACAACACCGGCCACAACATCGTCGGCGGAACCATGTCCAACCCGGTGTTCTCGCCCAACGACCCGCTGTTCTGGCTTCACCATGCCGGCGTCGACCGCGTCTGGGCCCGCTGGCAGGCCAATCGGCTCGCCGGCCAGCCGGGCAGCACGCTGGCTTCGCACTACCCGCCGCCGGCCGAGGTGTCGCCGTTCAACGGACAGTTGCCGCCCGTCGGCCATCGACGCGACGACCTGATGTGGCCCTGGGTCGGCGCCACACCGGGCTACACGGTGAATGCGCCAGCCGCCGTCCGCGCCATGCTGCCGAGCGCCGCTGCGCTGCCGCCCCGGCGCATCCGCGATGCGCTGGCCATCGGCAACCTCGGCGCGGGCCTCGACGGCTACCGCTACGCCTGAAAACCTCGAGAATTCGCCGATGAACCCCGCCTCCTTTTCCGAGTTCGAGTCCGACGCACGCGCGCAGGGCTTCGACCAGGTGGTCGAGCGCCGCTGGCAGCCCGGCCAGGTCGTCGGTGCGCATTCGCACCCCTTCCTCGCCCAGGCGCTCGTCGTCGATGGCGAGATGTGGCTGAGCGTCGGTGGTGAAACCCGGCACCTGGTGCCCGGCGACACCTTTCGCCTGGAAAGCGGCACAACGCACGACGAGCGTTACGGCCCGCAGGGCGCCACCTACTGGGTCGCGCGCCGCAGCGACCCGGCGGCGCCCGGCTGAAGCACCCGCCTACTGCAACCGGTAGCGCAGCCGCCTATTGCCGGCGACGGTCGCCTCCAGCGCCAGCCAGTCGCCGTCCGGGGAATACCAGAGCGCCACCGGTCGCTCGAGCCCGTCGATGACGTAATGCACCGCGGCCACGGGCCGGCCGCGCACATCGATCGTCACCGCGCCGAGCGAGCGGATCCGCACCGCCTCGAGCTGGCCGCTTTGCGCATTCAGCAGGCGCTGCTGGCGCAGCATCGCCGGGTTCCAGTAGGCAAAGCTCATGACGCAGCCGTCGATTCGCGCTTCACCTGCGGGCGAGCGCACGCTCAGCGCCTCGCCGTCGCGCCGGGCCTCGACGGTCAGCGGCGTGCCGTTGTCGTCCGTCCGTGCGGCGAGCCCGACCAGGCAGTCGCCGGACCAGCGTTCGGTGGCCTCATGGCGGTAGCGGTAGACCGTCAGCCCGAGCAGCTTGACATCGAAGGCGGCTTCGCTGCGCAACTGGCGCTGCACGCCCTCCCCGCTCAGCGTGAAACGGTGCTCGCCGATCTCGGTGTCGCCGAGCAGCACGCGGAAGCCCCAGCTTGTCGGCGCCGCCTGCGCTGCGCCGGCCCAACTCGCGACCATCAGCAGCCACCAGGCACTCCGAAGGCGCATCAGGCCTGCGCCCGCTGCGCGCGCTTCGGCCCCGGGAAGAACGTATTCGTCGAGCGTACATAGTCGCGATAGCCTGGCCGCCGGTCGCCGATGTCCTTTTCGAGCAGCGTGACGCCCGACACCTTCAGCAACAGGACCGTCATCAGCAGCGGCGAAACCAGCGTCCACCAGGCACCCACGCTGGCAGCCAACAGAAACAGGCCCCACCAGACGCAGCATTCGCCGAAATAGTTCGGATGCCGGGACCAGCGCCAGAGTCCCTGGTCCATGACCTGGCCGTGCTGCGCCGTGTCGCGTTGAAAGCGCTGCATCTGCCAGTCGGCGATCGCCTCGTAGGCGATGCCGAAGACCGCCAGTGCGATACCGACGCCGTCGACCCAGCCCAACGGCCGGCGGCTGGCAATTCCCGCCAGCAGCGGCGCCGAAACGACCCAGGCGAGCAACGCCTGCAGCCCGAAGACGATGAACAGGCTCTTGATGGCGAAGTGCGGCTGGTTGCGCTCGCGGATGGCGGTGTAGCGCCGGTCCTCGGCCGCGCCCCAGCCGCGCCAGGTGATGTAGCCCGAGAGGCGCAGCGCCCACACCGCCACCAGCGCCAGCAGCCACGGCGTGCGTGCGCCCTGCATGCCGAGCCGGGCGGCATAAACCAGCGCCGCAGCAACGAAGAACAGCGACCAGACACGGTCGACGTAGGCGATGTTGCTGCGCGCCGTGCCGACCGCCCAGGTGATCGACGCGAGCAGCGCGATGACGCCGAGGCCCGCCAGGGCAGCGGGTAGCAAATCGATGAAGGGCAGGTCCACGGGCAGGCGATCAGAAGCGGAGGAAGGCGCTGCGGATTCTCACCGGCGCTCGAACAGGTAGTGGCTGACGCCCCAGCGCTGGCCTTGCTCGTAGCCGAACAGCTCGGCGCAGCTCATGAAGAAGAGCCGCCAGCGCATCGACCAGACTGCCGCCTGCTCGCCGTAGCTACCTTCGAGCAGCGGGGTGATCGATTCGCGCGCCGCATCGAAGTTCTGCAGCCAGGCGTTGGCCGTGCGCTCGTAGTGCCGGCCGTCCCAGCGCCAGCGTTGCAGCAGCCGCAGGTCGTCCTGGAAATGCAGCGCCAGGTCGTCGCTCGGCATCATGCCGCCGGCGAAGAAATGCCGCGTCATCCAGTCCGATGCGTCGCGGTCGACAAACAGATAGGGCGCGCCCTGGTGGGTGAAGACATGCATGAAGAAGCGCCCGCCCGGCTTCAGCCAGCGCGCGACGGCGGCGAACAGCCCGGGCCAGTTGCGCATGTGCTCGAACATTTCGACCGACACCACGCGGTCGAAGCGCCCGGCGGTCTCGAAGGCGTTCATGTCGCAGGTCAGCACATGCAAGTTGGGCAGCTGGCGACGCGCCGCTTCGGCCTCGATGTACGCGCGCTGCGACTGTGAATTGGAGACGGCGGTGATGCGGCTCGCCGGGTAGGCCTCGGCCATCCACAGCGACAGCGAACCCCAGCCGCAGCCCAGTTCGAGAACATCCTGCCCGTCGACGAGCCCGGCGCGCTCGCAGGTCGCCGCAAGCGCCGCGGCCTCGGCCTGGTCGAGCGTCTCGACGCCCTCGGCCCACCAGCAGCCGCTGTACTTGCGGTGTCGGCCGAGCACCTGGCCGAAGAAGGCGGCAGGCAGCTCGTAGTGCTGTTCATTGGCGCGCTCGGGCAGCAGCGCCCGTGGCGCCTGGCGCAGTTCGTCGACAAAGGCCTGGCTTTGCTGCGCCGCGCGCTCGACATCGCCGTCGCCGGCCTCGACCAGCCGCGCCTTGAGCAGCCGACGGATGCCGGCGCGAACCACCTTGTCGGGAACCAGCCCCTGTTCGACCCAGTGGATGGCAAGCGGGCTGTGGCTCATGGCGGTGCGTTCCTTGTCAACCGGCCTTCAAACGGGCCGGGTCGCACCTTCTACGCAGCCGATGCGCCAATGGACGCCACGCCGGCTTCCCGTCAAGGAAAAGCCACGCGGCATTTCACGCCCGCCGGCACCTCGCCGCGCGGATTGGGCAGGTCGAGCCGCACCCCGAAGGTGCCGCTCGCCGAATCGACCACCGAATCGACCACCGACACCGTCGCCACATAGCGCCCGGAAAGCGGCGCCTCGACGACCACGTCGGCCTTGGCCCCGGGCTTGACGCGGCCGTACATCGCCAGCGGCAGCACCGCTTCGACACGCAGCGGGTTGGTCTGCGCCAGCCGCAGCACCGGCCGGGCGCTCTCGCCGGTCTGGGCGATCTCGCCGACATGCTGCAGCCGCTCGGTGACGACGCCGTTGAACGGGCTGCGCAGCCGGCGCTGCTCGACCAGTTCGGAAAGCCGCCGCTGCTCGAGCTCGGCCAGGCGCCGGTTGTCCCTGGCTTCGAGCAGGCTGGCTTCGGCGACCTGTACTTCGGTCTTGGTGTCGTCGCGGTCCTGCTTGGCGATGAAGTGCTCCTGCAGCAGTTCCTCGCGGCGGCGCAGCTTCTCCTTGCCGGCCTGCAGGCGGCTTTCCGCCGACTGCACCTGGCCTTCCATCACCGCCCGGTAGCGTGCCACGTCGAGCGAGGCGCGCTCGGTCGAGGTATCGAGCTCGACCAGGATCTGGCCGCGACGCACGAACGAGCCGCGGTCGACATGGATCGAGGCGATCAGCGCTTCGACCGGGCTGCGCAACTCGACTTTCTGGTACGGCTCGATCAGGCAGGCGTGGCCGGGCTCGCCGGCGGCGAAGGCAAAGGTCGGCGCAAGCAGCGCAAGGCCGAGCGCCCGCGGAAGGAAGGATGCGTTCATAGGGGGCTGCCGGCAAATGCCAGCTGGGTATCGAGGTTGCGATCGTGCTTCAAGGTCTGGCGGCGGGTCGCGGCATGACGCCGTTCGGCGCCGGCCTGTGCAAGGCGCCGGCAGGCGTGCAGCACGGCGCGACCGGCCGACCGGTCGCGCCACGGCTGCAAGGCGGCGAGGAGCGGTGCCACGCCGGCCGCCTCCTTCAGCAGCGCATCGTCGGCAGCGACGATGGTCATCGTGCCGCCCGGGTCGCCCTGCCGCGCACAGCGGCCGTAGAGCTGGCGGTCGATGCGCGGCGAGTCGTGGAACTCGGTCAGCACGACGAGCAGCCCGCCTTGCGCGGCGACGCCCGGCGCCAGCCGAATGTCGGTGCCGCGCCCGGCCATGTTCGTGGCGACGGTCACGGCACCGGGTTGCCCCGCGGCAGCGACGACTTCCGCCTCGTCGGCGTCCTGACGCGCGTTGAGGATGCGGTGCGCGATGCCGTGCTCGCCGAGCACCGCGCTCAGCCGCTCGGAGGCTTCGACCGACCGCGTGCCGACCAGCACCGGCCGGCCCTGGCGCACCTGCGCCGCCACCGCCGCGGCAACGGCCTGCCACTTCGCCGCCTCGTCGCGGCACAGCGGCGACACCCTCGTTGCGCCGCTGCGAGGGCCGGTGCGTCGGCACCGTCACGGTGTCGAGCCGGTAGGTCGCGCGCAGCTCGGCGGCAACCTCGCGCGCCGTGCCGGTCATGCCCGAGAGTCGCAGGTAGCGGCAGAAATAGCGCTGGTAGGTGATCCGCGCCAGCGTGCGGTTGTCCTCCGACAGCTCGCACCCTTCCTTGGCCTCGATCATCTGGTGCAGGCCCTGCTCCCAGGTTCGGCCGGGCAGCACCCGGCCGGTGTACTCGTCGACGATCTGCACCTTGCCGTCGGCAACGAGATAGTGCTGGTCGCGCAGGAAGAGATGGCGCGCGCGAAGCGCCTGGGTCGCCAGGTGCTCGCGACCGCGCACCGAGCGCCAGACGGCGGCGCCGTCCGTGCCGTCGCCGGTGCGCTCGACCGCCCAGGCAGCGAGCAGCCGCTGCCCGCTCGCCGTCAGGCGCAGTTCGCGCCGCGCCGGCTCGACGATGAAGTGCTCGCCCGCCGCCATCTGGTCGGCGAGCGCCAGGGCCTCGGGATAGACGCCGGCGTCCTGCACCGGCCCGTCGCGCTCGGCCAGGATCAGCGGCGTGCGCGCCTCGTCGATCAACACGCTGTCGGCCTCGTCGACGATGGCGAAGTGCAGGCCGCGCTGCAGCAGCCGCGAGTCGCCGCCACCGGCGAGCGCGCGCACGCGCAGCTGCACGCTCGTCACCGGCCCCTGCGCGGTGACCCGGTCGCGCAGGTAGTCGAAGACCAGCTCCTTGTTGGTGCAGTAGGTCACCTGGGCGGCATACGCCTGCTGCTTCTCCGGCGGCGCCAGGCCGTGCTTGATGACCCCGCAACGCAGGCCGAAGAAGCCGAGCAACGGCTGCATTTCGTCGGCATCGCGCTGCGCGAGGTAGTCGTTGACGGTGACGACATGCACCGGCACCCCGGCCGCAGCGGCAATGCAGGCGGCCAGGCCGGCGGTCAGTGTCTTGCCCTCCCCGGTCTGCATTTCGACCAGGCGGCCGGCGAGCAGGCCGGCCGCACCCATCAGCTGGGTTGCAAAAGGCTCGATGCCGAGGCTGCGCCGCGCGGCTTCGCGTACCAGCGCAAGCGCTTCGCCGAGCGCCACCGCGCCGTCGTCGCGCAGCGCAGCGGCGGCCGCTGCCGGCAGCGCCGCACGAAGCGCACGGTCGTCGAGCGCCACCGACCGCGTCGCGCTGCCGCTCGGCCCGTGCGGCGGCGCGCCGCAGCCGCGCCAGTGGCGGATGCAGCCGCTGGCGCATGCTGCCGAGCAGGGCCGAAGCGGCAGCATCGAGCGCATTCGGCGCAACATCCCGCCGCTCGGCAAAGGGCCGCGGCGCCAGCGCCGCCGCGCCGGGATGGAGCAGCGATTCAGACATGGAACACGCTCAGGAACAGCCGCCGCGCGCCACGGCCGATGCGAAAGCCGATCGGCTCGGGCGGATGCTCGAAACGCACGTGCACCCGGCTGCCGAGAAAGGCATGCGGCACCTCGCGCGGCAGCTCGAGCTCGAACTCGAACAGCGATTCGAGCGAGCGCATGCCCTTCTCGTCGCGCGGATCGAGCGCCAACTGGCCGCCGCCCTGCAGACCGAGCACCGCGCTCGGCAGCTGCTTCGCCGCCGCCGGCACCACGCGCACCAGCCGCGCCGGCCACGAGCGCTCGAGCGACTGCGGCATGCGCACGTCGATGCGCGCGGGTGCCGAGCCGGATCGGGTCGACCTCGGCCTGGGTGACGACGACCCGCACCAACGGTGCGTCGTCGGTCCGCACGTGGCCGACGACATCGCCGCGCTGCACATAGCGGCCGGGCAGGCTGGCCTCGTCGGCGATCACCAGCCCGCCGGGTGCGGCGCTGCGCACGGTCAGATGCGCGGCTTCGTCTTCGAGCCGGGCGAGCGCGGCTTCCTCGCGGCGAATTTCCTCCTCCAATTGCTGCGCCCGCGACTGCGAGCTGCCCCATGCCGCGTCGTACTGGGCGCGCACTTCCTCGAGCTTCGCGGCCTGCACCTCGACCCGCGCCGCCAGGGCGGGGTCGACCCGTTCGACCACCGGCTGGCCTGGCGCAACCGGCTCGCCCGAGCGCGCCACCACCCGACTGACGAACCCGGCACTCTCGGCGCGGACGATCGCCTGCTCGGGCAGCCAGAGCACACCTTCGACGATGGTGCTGTACGGCAGCGGCAGCAGGAACAGGCCACCGCCGACCAGTGCCAGCACCGAGCCACCGACCGCCGCGATTCGCGGCCCCCGGCCGGCGAACTGCGGCGCGCTCAGCAGGCCGCGGACGATCTTCCACAGCGGCAGCCCAACCCCGGTGACGATGGCCCAGAGCGCCAGCAGCACGCCGATGAAGAAGTACTGCTGGGCGACGAAAAGCGCGATGCTGAAGGTGACGAAAAGCCGGTAGACGTACGACAGCGGTGCATAGGCCAGGAACCAGCGCCGCTCCCCGGCGCTCGCCTGCGGCGGATCGGCCTTGACGCCGAGCAGCCAGCGCTCGGCGAGGTACTGCCAGTGGCGGGTCGCGCGCGCGCCGAGGTTCGGTATCTCGATCAGGTCGGCCAGGATGTAGTAGCCGTCGTAGCGCAGCAGCGGATTGGCATTGAAGAAGATCGTCGTCACGCCGGCGAGCACGACCACGCTGTAAGCGACCGAGCGGGCGAAGCCAGGCTCGAGCGCAACCCAGGCGACCAGCGCGAGCGCGGCAACGAACAGCTCGGCCAGCATGCCGGCCGCGCCGACCAGCGCCCGCTGCCACTTGCTGGCAAAGGCCGCCGACGTGGTCACGTCGACATACGGCACCGGATAGAAGACGAGCAGCATCACGCCCATCTCGTGGACCTCGCCGCCGCGAACGCGGCAGGCGATCGCATGGCCGAACTCGTGGACGATCTTGACCAGCGGAAAGACCAGCGCCAGCACCAGCAGGCTGTCGGCCGAGAGCAACTGCTCCTGAAAGTTCCGGGTCAGCGCGCCCCAGTGCGGTGGCACCAGGGCGGCCGCCGGCAGCACCACAGCCAGCCATATCGCCGCGCCGATCCAGCCCCAGAGCCACGGCAGCCGCCGCACCATCGAGGCGACGAAGGCGTCCGGGTCGATCAGCGGAAAGCGCAACGCCACCGGGTTGGCAAAGCGGCCGAACCACTTGCGCCGCTCCTGTTTGCGCCAGCGCTCGAACAGCTCGGCCACGTCGGGGGTGACGTCGCACTGGATCAGATCGGCGGCGTGCAACTGGCCGAGCAGCGCGGCGATGTCGTCCTGCGACGGCGTGTCGTCGCGCATTTCCCCGGTCAGCAGCGCCCAGACGGCCTGCATGTCGCGGCGGCCGTCGAGCAAGCCGATCACCCGCCATGAAGCGGGGTTGAAGCGGTGGCACTTGCCCGAGGCGCGGTCCTCGACCACGTGCCAGACGTCGCCGCGGTAGCGATGCCGGTGCAGCCGCGCATTGCCACGCAGCCGCGGCTGCAGCGCCTTGACGCGGTACCAGCTGCTGGAAAGTAGCGGGCGGGTCATCGAGCCGCACTCAAGGCATCAGCCGCCACCACGCCAGTCGCAGCCAGTCGAGCAGCCGGTGCGTCCAGATCCAGAGCAGGCTGCGTTCGCCGACCGCGACTTTGGCCACGCCTTCCATGTTCGGGCTGAGCTTGCGGCGTACGGCCGCCGAGCTCCGCCTCGACGCGAAAGAAATTGCGGCCCTCCTCGGCCACCGACACCGGCGTGAGCTTCCGGACCTTGAACGGCCAGGCTTGTCCAGGCAGGCTGGACAGCACCAGCTCGCCCGGCTGCCCCGGCTGCACCCAGGCGATGTCGCGCTCGTCGACCTTCAGCACCACCCGCCACGCGTCGAGCGGCGCCAGCTCGAACAGCACCTTGCCCCTGCTCGCACCGGCGAGCCGAGCTGCTGCGACAGGTCGCCCTTGACGACCACCGCCGTCGAACGGCGCCATGATCTGCACCCGCGCCAGCCGCTCCTCGACCAGGTCGAGCTGCGCCCGGGCCTGGTTGGCCTGCGCGGCCGACAAGCGCTGGTCGACGCGGTTGCCCGCGGCCATCGCCTCGCGCTCCTTGCGCTGCGCGACCTCGAGCTCGGCCTGCCAGCGCACCTGCTCGAGCCGCAGGTCCTTGTCCTCGAGCCGCGCCAGCAGCTGGCCGGCCTTGACGACATCGCCGGCGCGCGCCGGCGCTTCCCGCAGGATAGCCTTCGAAGGGCGCCACCGCCGCACGCTGCAGCGAACCCTCGACCGATGCCGGCGCGGCGATGCGCCACGCCACCGGCAGGGTGCCGAGTACCAGCAGCGCCAGCGCGGCGGTCGCTCCGAGCAGCTTCAACCCCGGCCGCGAGGTGTCGGTGATGCGCGCCAGCGCCTTGCGGCCGACGCGGCGCGCGTGCGCGAACAGACTTTCCGAGGCCTCGCGGCGCATGTCGACCGTCGAAGCGACGGCGGCGGCGGCGGTGTCGAGGGCATCGAGCTCGGCCGCGGTGAAGGCCGGGCCGCGCTCGAGCGTCAGCACGCCGATGACGCGGCCGGCCGCTTCGAGCGGCAGCGAGCAGACCGCGGCGCTGCCGCTTTCCTCGGCGTAGCGTCGGTGCGCCTGGGCGATCACTGCGCCTGCTTCGGGTGGCTGCGGCCAGACGATGCGGGTGCGCTGGTCGAACGCCTCGTTCATCGCCTGCAGCGACTGGTGCACGAGGCCGGTGCGCTCGTCGAACCAGGCGCTGTTCGACACCGCAAGCACGCGCAGCGTGCGGCCTCGGTCGATGCCGAGCTGCACCTGGTGGCAGTCGAAGCGATGCGCCAGCCGATTGACGATCGCCAGCATCGCTTCGCGGAAGCTCGGCGCGGTCTGGGCGCCGAGCAGCAGATCGAGCAGCTCGCCGAGTTCGTCGGTCCGCTGCTGCTGCCGCGACTGCTCGCGTTGGCTGAACAGCTCGATCAGCCAGCCGGCGCCCCAGTGCGCCAGTTGCATCGTCCGCGCCAGTTCGGCATCGCTGGCAGGGCCGAGGTCGAGCACCACGCTGCCGCGCAGCTGCTCGCCTTGCAGCAGCGGATAGGCGCAGCGCGCATGGCCGCGGGCATCGCGGGTCGAGACGCCCTCGCGCTGCGCCAGTGCCTGGCGGGCAATCTCCGACAGGTGGCCGAGTTCGCGCGCCGGCGGCCAGACCGCCACCGGCGCGAAGCTGCCGTCGGCATCCGCCAGCAGCACCAGCCCGGCGCGAACCTGCGCCAGCTCGCGGCACAGCACCTGCAGCCAGGCGCTGCAGAGCTGCTCGGCCGTCTCGGCACCGACCAGCCGCTGCCAGCCGTCGCCGGCATCGACAAGCCCGACCGGTGCGTCGATGCGCGCTGCTTCAGCGCTCACGATCTCGGCACCCCAGGTACTCGGCCGGCGAGGCGCACGCGGTCCCGCGCTGGGCCGCAGCGCTCACGTCTGGGCAACCGCCCGCGGACGCCGAGCGCGGCCGTGCCTCCTCACGGGGCCGGCTCCTTCAACAGCGCGTCGAGCGCCTTCAGATCCTGCTCGGTCAGCTGGTTGGCCGCCGCCTTGAGCTGCAGCTGGGCAATCAGGCTCTGGTAGCGCGCTGCGGCAAGGTCGCGGCGTGTGGTGTAGAGCTGCTGCTCGGCGTTGAGCACGTCGACGCGGGCCCGCACGCCGACTTCGAAGCCGCGCGTCGACGACCGCAACTGGCTCTCGCCCGACGTCTGCGCCTGCTGCAGCGCCGTCACCATCGCCGCGCCCGAGACCGCGCCGAGATAGGCCTGGCGCGCATCGAGCGTCGCCTGGCGACGGGCGTTCTCGACTTCGGCTTCGGCACGCGCTGCATTGGCGATCGCCTCACGCTCGCGCGAGGCATTGGCGCCGCCCTGGTACAGCGGCCAGCTCAACTCGAAGCCGACAGCCGCACGGTGCGTGCTGCCGCTGACCGCCGAGCCGCTCGGCGTGACGTTGCGGTTGGCATTCGCCGTGGCGGTGAGGTCGAGCGTTGGCGAATTGGCGCGGCTTTGCCGGGTGACTTCGCGCTCGGCAATCTCGCGGTTCAGGCGACTCACCGCCACCGCCAGGTTCTCGGTCGGTGCGCGTTCGACCAGCGAATCCATCATCGCGGTCGTCGGCGGCTTGTACTCGGCCGCCGGGTCGAGACGAGCCAGTGCGGGCGCCGGCCGGTTGATGATCTTTTCGAGAACGCGGCGCTTGATCTCGAGCTCGTTGCTGGCGGCGATCTCCTGCGCCAGCGTCAGGTCGTAGCGCGACTGCGCCTCGTTGGTCTCGGTGATCGGCGCCACGCCGACCTCGAAATTGCGCCTCGCCTGCGCCAGTTGCTGGGCAAAGGCCTGCTTCTGCGCGCCGACCGCACCGAGCGCATCCTGCGCCTGCAGGATCTCGAAATAGGCCCGCGAAACCCGAAGCAGCAGTTCCTGTTCGGCGAGCAGGAACTGCTGCTCGGCCACCTGCGACTGCAGCTCGCCCTGCTGGAAGGCGGGCTCGTTCTGCGGCCGCCACAGCGGCTGCACCACCGACACGCCCGCCGTGCTCGAGGCATAGTTGCGCTCCGGCGCGCCGGGAACTGCTTTCTCGTTGTTCTCGCGTGCATTGGCGTTCAGCGTCACCGTCGGCCGGTACAACGCCTTGGCCTGTTCGCGCTTTTCCAGGCCCGCGCGGTAGGCATGGCGGGCCGCGCGGTAGGGCGCATCCTCGGCGCGCGCCAGGGTGACGATTTCGCTCAGCGTTGCCGCCGCTGCGCCCAGGCAGCTGCCGGTCGTCAGGAGTGCGCAGGCCAGACGGAGTGCAGATCGGCTCAGCGCCGGCGTGGCCGCAGGCACCGGCCGCATGCGCCCTGTGCGTGTGGCCGAAGAAAGGGCGAAGGGTTGCAGTCGCATGGCGGGCGCGTCAGGACTTGAGCTCGCCGTAACGGCCTTCGTACTGGGCGACCAGCTTGTTGAGCATGTCGGCCATCCGCTTGGCGGCAAAGGGACTCATCACCACCCGGTGCGCCAGCTCGATTTCGATCTCGCGGGCAGCGCGGTCCCAGCTGTTGTTCATGCCGAAGTTCAGCACGACTTCTTCCTGCGTCGAGTTGGCATTGACGAAATTGACGTACGAGCTTTTCAGCTGATCGACCTTCCACTTGACGCGCGGTTCGCTGGTCGTGTCCTTGGCGTCGGCTGCAGGGGTATTGGGTGCGGTGGCCATTCGAGTCTTTCGTGTGTCGTCAAGAGGTTGGGGAAACCCGGCCGACGCGGCCGGGGCATTCAGAGCTTGATGCGCCAGTCGTTGCTGGCCTTCGACTTCAGACCGAGCCAGCCGCCGAGCCACGAGGGTTTGCCGGCCAGCGGCGCCTGCAGATCGGCAGGCGCACCGACCTCCTCGCGTAGCCGGATGGCCGCGCCCAGCGCGCCGACGGGCGAATTCTCGACGGCCTGCGCACGGCCTGGAGAGCCACGGCGGTCGTGTGCACCCGTCGATTTGTCGACTTCCGCACGTCCCGCACGGCGGCGCGAGCCCGGCCGCAGTTGCAACGCACCGCCGAAGCCTCCGGCCAGGCCGGTGACCACCGCGCCCGGCCCGCCGAGCGCCGGCAGCCAGCCCTCGACAGGAAGCGCGGCCGTGGGCTCGCCGGACCCGGCCGCAGCCAGCGGTGCGCCACGCGACTGGACCTTGAAGCGCACGCGGAACTCGCCGCCCGCCTGGCCATCGCCGTTGCCGTCGAGCGCCTGGCCGCCGGCGCCGACCAGCGCACCGTCGGCGAGCAGCACGCTGTACGCGCCCGGCAACAGGCCGGCCGCACCGACGACGAAGGCGAAGCCGCGCTGGTCGGCATCGATCTGCAGCAAACCGGCCACGGGCTGCCCGTCGCGCATCAGCACGACGGGGCCGAGCGCGCCCGGTGCGCTTGCCGCGAGGCGCAGCAGCCTGACGGGGTCGAGCGGCTGGTTGAAGCGCACCCGGAAACCCGTGGCTGTCACCGTGAAGCCGTTGACCCGCAACGTGTGCCGCGCCGGGTCGGATGGCTGCTGGCCTGGCGCTTCGATCGGCGAGACCGGCTCGACGACCGCCCCGACGCTTTGCAGATCGACGTGCGCCGTCTGGCCGATGAAATGGACGCTGTACGACGCCAGGGTCGGCAACCCGCCCGGATCGAAGCCGAAATCGAGCCCCGGCGTCGGCAAGAAGGCGCCGAGCCGCTGGAAGAAGTCCGCCCTTGCGTCATCGCCTGCAAACAGGCTGGAGCGGTCGCGATCCGCGCTGACGAACGGCGGCAGTACGGGCGGCCCCGGCGGCGGCTCCGGCGCCGGGGGCACAGGCACAGGCGCAGGCGGCTGCGGCGCCGGGGGAACCGGTGCCGGTGGCTCGGGCACAGGGGGCACCGGCGCAGGCGGCTGCGGCGCCGGGGGAACCGGTGCCGGTGGCTCGGGCGCAGGGGGCACCGGCGCAGGCGGCTGCGGCGCCGGGGGAACCGGTGCCGGTGGCTCGGGCGCAGGCGGCACCGGCGCTGGCGGCTGCGGCGCCGGGGGAACCGGTGCCGGTGGCTCGGGCGCAGGGGGCACTGGCGCTGGCGGCTGCGGTGCCGGGGGAACCGGTGCCGGTGGCTCAGGCGCAGGCGGCGCGGGCTGCGGTGCCGGGGGAACCGGTGCAGGCGGCTGCGGCGTCGGCGGAACCGGTGCCGGTGGCTGCGGCGCGGCCGCAAGGACGCGCACGCTTCGCGGCATCGCATTCCACAGGCCATCATCGTCCTGTGCCTGCACGCGGATGATGTGGTTGTCGGCAGCGGCGCCATAAACATGGCTTGCGCTCGAGAACCGACCGTCGACGACGCTGCTGCTGCTGTCGCCCCAGTCGATGAACCAGGTGGTGACCGCATCGGCGCCGACATCGGCATAGCTGAACGAGAGCTCGTAGCGTGCACCGATCTCGACGTTCGGCGCGCCTTGCAAGAGGATCGTTGGTGCCACGTTGGCCGTCTGAACGTCAAACGTGCGGCTGCTGCTCGCACCGGCGGCATCCGTAACGCGAACGATGAAGCTGTCGCTCGACGGACCGTCGAGCACCTTCCATTCGAGGTGCCCACCCGCCGTGATCGTCGCCCCCGCAGGCGCCGCGTCGAGCGAGAAGCGCGCCATGTCGCCGGCATCGACATCGGTCGCGACCAGGTCGAGGGTGAGGGTCTGCCCTTCGTCGACCCTCCGGTCGTCGATCGGCGCGAGCGACGGCGCATCGTTGACCGGCCGCACATTGATCGAGACGGTGGCGAAATCGCTCGCCAGTTCGCCGTCGCTGACCCGATAGACGAACGCGTCGCTTCCGTTGAAGTCGGCATCGGGCACGTACAGCAACGAGCCGTCGGCGCGCGCACTCAAACGGCCGTGCTGCGGGCCGCTAAACACGCCGACCGTCAATACGCCAGTCTCGGCGTCGCTGTCATTGAGGCGCGGGTCGAAGACGAGCAGGGTGTCTTCGTCGATCGCGTACGCGTCGTCGCGTGCGACCGGCGCGGTATTGACCGCATTGACCGTCAGGCCGACTTCGACCGCCTGACTGCTCAGGGCGCCATCGCTCGTCCGGTAGCTGAACGAGTCGGCGCCGACATAGTCGATGGCGGGCGTGTAGACCACCCGGCGCGACGCATCGATGCTCAGGCTGCCATGCGACGCACCGCTCACGATCTCGATCGCGAGCAGGTCAGCCTCGGCGTCCGAATCGTTGGCCAGCACGTCGATGGCAACCGGCCGGTTGCGCGACGTGACAGCCGTATCGGGTCGGGCAACGGGCGCCGTGTTGACGGCCTGAACGTTCAGGTCGACCTGCGTCATCGCGCTGGTGAGCTGCCCGTCGCTCGCCCGATAGAAGAAACGATCGACGCCGATGAAGCCGGTGTTCGGCCGGTAGGTCAGCGTACCGTCGGCGTTGAAAGCGAGCGTGCCGTTGACCGGGGGGCTGACCGCGGTCACGACGAGCGCGTCGCCGTTCGGATCGCTGTCGTTGGCCAGTACGTTCACCACCCGCGCCGAATCACGCTGGACGCCGAACAGATCGGCGACCGCCGCCGGCGCGAAGTTGCCCTCGGTCACGAAGGCGACGTTGTCGATCCCGATCCGGCTGTCGCGCGCGCCGAAGCCGAGCAGGTCGAAACTGAGCAGCGCCGGCTGGGCCGCCGCGATGCTGGACACGTCGATGCGCACCCGCACCGTGCCGCCGCGCGGCAGCACCGATGTCGCGAAACCGTCGAAGGTGACGCCGGCCGCGGCGCGAACCGTGCCGTTGCTCTGGATGTTGATCGCCGCATCGCTGCGCGAGAGGCCGGTCGGTCCGACCAGCGAGGCGCCGGTGTTCAGGTCGACCAGCGCCACCTCGAACGCATCGCCGACGCCGGCACCGGCAGCGCCGAATTGAACGTTCGTGAGATCGAAGGTGAGGAATCGCGCCCCCTGCGGAATGCGCAGTTGCTGCGACAGTCTCGAATTGAAGGCCGCATCTTCGCTCAGCATCGCCTCGCCGTTGGCGATGGCGACCGCGCCGCGCGTCGTCCAGCCGTTCGGGCTGTCGAAGGTGCCGTCGGCAATGCCGCTCGCCAGCAGGCCGGTGTCGAACGCCGATCCGCCGCCAGCCAAGCCGCGGGTCAGGTCGCTTGCCACGGCAAGCCGCCGTTCGCCGATGTTGAGCATCCGGTTCAGCGCGCTCGGTGCGCCGCCGTCGACGTGAGCCAGGCCGAGCGTGTGTCCGTACTCGTGCTCGAGCAACGACAGCAGGTCCATCCGACCTGCGGCGACGCTGCCGAGCGTCCAGTAGCGGGCGCCGCCGTCGCTGAAGGCGTACTCCTCGTTGAAGCCGGGTGTCGGGTCGATGTACCAGCCGCGGCCGGCGCCATCGTCGTCGACATAGATGGTGGTCGGCTGGCCGGCTTGCATGATCGTCTCGCCGAGCAAGTCGCCGCCGAGGTCGGCGACGACGATTCGAACGTCGGCGAATTTGCTCGCGTCGGCACCGACTCGGATCCAGTCGGCGCGCGCCTGCGCGGCCAGCGCGGCGAGCGACGCTGCGCTCGGCGGCGGGCTCACCGCGGCGAAGCGGCTCGCACTGCTTACGCCCGATGCGGTGCCGGGGTTGATGAAGACGAACTTGCGGCCGACGCCGCCGTCGTCGTCTTCGACCGACAGGGTGACCGTGTGCGACGAGGTGAAGCTGTGGCTGACATCGAGGCCGGCGTTGGTCAGGACCGTCCCGTCTCCGAAGTCCCAGGTGTAGGTGTGCGTATCGAGCAGACCGGGGTCGGTGAAGCTGCCCTGGAAGATGAAGGTACCCGCACCGCCGCTTGCCGGCGGGGTGACTTTGATGTCGACCGTCGGCGCGACGTTGTCGATCGCGAAGCGGATGACCGCTGTCGCTCTTGCTTGCTCCCGAGAACGATCCGCTGCTGTAGTTGAAGTGCAGCTTCGCGTCGTAGTAGTCGAGCCTCGTTCCGGGCTGGTCGTCGAGATAGATGTGGTCGAGGGTCGTGTTGCTGCCCGAAGGAACCGGAATGCCGACGCGAGGTGGTGCCGTCGGCCCAGTCGACGTCGACCGTATAGCTGCCGGAAGCGGCGTTCACCGAGCCGTACAGGATCACCTGCACCTTCGTGCCTTCGGGGCTGCTGCTCGGCGCACCTTCGTACACCGGCGGCTCTTCCTTCGTGCCGGGCTTGCCCGGCGTTCCGGGGCGTGCCCGGTGTCGGCGGCGTGGGCGGTGTTCCGGGCGTCCCGGGATCACCCGGGCTGGGAGGCGTTCCTGGCGTGCCCGGCGTGCCCGGCTTTCCGGGCTTACCCGGCGTGCCGGGCGTTCCCGGGACTCGCGGCTTTCCGGTGCCGGGAATCTTCGGCAGATTCGGCTCGGGCGGCGGCGGAATCGGCGTTTCGGTGACGAACACCGACGTGCTGCCCGAAGCGAACACGCCGTCGTCGTCGGTGACCTTGAATTCGGCGCGGTAGGCGCCCGGCTCGTCGGCGAGGAAGCTGATCGCGTCGCTGCCGGTCGCACTGAAGGTCTGGCCCGAGGGCGTCGTGACGGTCCACAGCAGATCGAAGGTGTCGAGCGTTCCGACGTCGGTCCAACTGCCGACCAGCGTGACCGCGTCGCCCTCTGCGGCGATTTGCGCCGCCCCGGCGTCGACCTTCGGTGCGACATCCTTGATCGTCAGCTTCGTCGTCGCGTCGCCGCTGCCCAGGTCGTCGTCGACGACCGTGACCGCGATGTTGCCGAGCACGTCCGATGGCGTTCCGGTCGGGTTGTCGTCGGCGAATTCGCGTTCGAAATTGGTGCTGGTGGTGCCGGCCGGCAGCATCAGCGTTTGCGTTACGCCGTCGCCCCAGTCGATCGTCACCTGGAAGCTGTCGCGGATTCCAGGATCGGTCGATCTCCAGCCGGAACCGCGCCGTTCCGCCCTCTTCGATCTCGGTTTGCAGGGGCGTGACCGTGACGGTCGGCGCGACGTTCTCGACGTGCAGCGTCGCGGTCGTCATGCCGGTGGCGATGCCGGTGTCGTCGTCGACGAGGACGACGCTGAAGTCGATGTCGTCTCCGTCGGTTCCGGTCGGATTGTCGTCGTCGCATCTGCACCGGAATCTGGAACGTTCCGTTGCCCGCCGCGAAGCTCACCGTGCCGATGGCACTGCCGCCGGCCCAGGTGGCCTTGACGTTGTGCGTGTCCAACACGCCGCGGTCGGTGAAACTGCCGCGCAGCACCGTGCTGGCGCCCTCCTTGATCGTCGGCGAATCGAAGGTCGAGTGAAATGATTTCGGGGTTGCGGTTGACCAGATCGACGTCTGCGGGTCGTCGCGCCCTGCAGTCCGTCGTCGTCCGTGATCACGATGCGCAAGGTCCGAATGTCGCGCGGCGTGCCGCTCGAAGGAGCGTCGTCGTCGATGTGCCTGGTGACGGTGAAACTGCCCGGCACGCCCGGCTGAAGGCGCGACCACGCCGGTCGCGATGCTCGAGCTGCCGTCGCCCCAGAAGACCTCGACCTTGTAGGTGTCGTTGCCGTTGGCCGGGTCGGTGAAGGTGCCGGTGACGGTGAGGTCGTCGCCTTCGAAGATCTGGGCGGCGTTCAGTGTCACGCCGGTGACGGTGGGCGCGACGTCGCGCACCTGCAGCACCGCTGCTGGCGTTGTCGACGCCGATGACATTCGTCGCGCGGACCGAGATCGTCTTCCTGTCGGCCGACGTCGCCGTCGGCGTGTCGTCGACGAACAGCCGGGTGAAGGTGTGCTGCGAGCCGCCCGCCGGGACGGTGAAGCTGCTCGAACGAATTCGGACCGTCGCCCCAGTTGACGGTCAGCAGCACCGGCTGCGTCGGATCGGAAGGCTCGAAGGTCGACGTTCAGCGTGGCTGAAGCGCCTTCGTTGATCGGCGTCGTCACCGTCGCCTGCAGTCCCTTGGAGAAGCGCACGTCGTCGAGGAAGAACAGCTGGCTGACCAGCCAGCTTCCCGCCGAAGCCACAACCGCCGCCGGAGACGTCCTTGACCGGATCCCAGTACGCCGCCTCGACCGACTTCGGCTCGAGTGACAGCGTCTTGATCTCGATGTCCGCGACCTTGCCCTTGAAGCTTTCAGGGACCGACGAAGCTGTAGTTGTTGCGGTCGAAGAAGCTGAGGCTTCAAGCGTCTGCGCCGGCAGCGTCACGTCCTGGAGATTCGGGTCGAGCGCCGTGTGCTTGAAGGTGACCTGGATCTGCGACGACTCGCTGCAGGATCGCCGGCGCGAAGATGTTCATCGACAGCAGCGGCTGGTCGGTCGGCACCAGCAGCCGGTTGTGCGTGACGCTGTCGAGGTTGACGATGTCGCTCGCCGTTTCCTGCAGCAACTGCACCGTCCGTCCGCCGAGCGGCACCAGTTCGCTGAAGACGGTCTCGATCACGCCCCTTGATGACTTCGCCGCCGCCCATCAGCAGCGCGTAGTTCGACTTCGCCGTCGGCAGCTTCTCCTTCATCAGCAGTTCGAGGAACTTCTTGATGTAGTCCTTCAGACGCCGCGATGCCGACGGGGTTGACCTTGTCGTCGCCGATCTTCAGCTGCTCGGCGAGACCGAACTTCTCGGCACCCTGGCTGGACCAGCTTGTTGATCGAACCGTCGACCAGGTCCCAGATCTTGTTCGAGATCGTCGACCTTCGCCTTGTTGGCCGAGCCGTCGACGCCCCAGTTCTCGTCGTACCACTTCTTGTAGCCGGCGCTGCTGCTGCCATCCGGCGCCTTCGGCACGCCGAAGGTGTCGGCCTTGACCTTGCCGGTCAGGGAATTGATCAGACCGTCGGCAAGCTTGTCGAATATCTTGCCGAAGATGGCTTTCGCTGCGCTGTTGAACATCGTCGCCGGGTCGGTTTCGAAGACGAACAGGCCGGTGATGTCGAGCTTGCCGACATACTGTGTCGGCACGTCGATGAAGAAGCCTTCGCCGCCGTGGAACGACCAGCCGGGCAATTCGTACGACAGCGGGAAGCGGCCACTGTCGTCGCCGCTGAAACGGCGGTAGAGCGATTGCTTGACGCCGTTCTCGAAGTTGCCATTGAAGACCGACGGCACCGGCTCGACGCCCATGGTGACCTCGGTGTTGTCCTCGCTCGGCTCGACCGGGGTCGACGGCCGTGCCGGGTGTCGGCCGTTGGCTCACGCCGCCGCCGGTCGGGCTGAAGTACCAGCCCTCGCCGATGCCTTCCCACACCGAGCCCGGCAGGTTCCAGGGTTCCTCGACCGATTGATCGGTCGCCTCGCCAGGAACGTTGTAGTACCAGGGCGAGGTGTTGAAGCGGAAGGTCGGCAGCCCGGCAGTCGTGCGGGCGATGACGCCTTCGTCGACCACGCGCCGGTAGATCGGATTCTCGGCAAACGACTCGATGTCGGTCTTGGTGGTGCCGGCATACCACTGCCAGACCCGGCTGTGCGGGCCACCGAGACCGAAGTCGACCGACAGCGTCCACGGGAGGATGCTGTTGAGGCCGATCGGGTAACTGCCCTTGAAGTCGTCCTGCGTGAACCCGGCAGCGCCGTCGAGCTTGATGTCGAGGTCGGCGCCGGTCACCGTGCGGCCGTTCGGCGTGGCGGTGAACGCGGTGCTCGCCACCTGGCCGATCAGCGGAGCGCTGAGCGAGATCGCACCGGTCGCCGTCTCCTGATAGATGTTGTCGAAGAACCCGATGTTGGTCCAGCGGGTGACATCGGGGTCCGGAAGTCGTCGTAGGCGACGTTGAGCGTGATGCCGAAGCGCACTGGCGAGCGAAGTCATCCGCCCGAGCCAGACTTCGATTGCGGTCAGCGCCGGGATCGCCGCTGCCGCTGGCGGGAACAGCGGCGTCGCTCCGCCGGCTGCCAGGATGGCGATTCCCGCGGCAGCCTTGACACCGTCGATCAAATCGCCGAGCGGGACCTTCAGCGAGTCCTGCTTGAACTCGTGCGCATCGAGCGTCGGTCATGTGGATGCCGGTGACGGTCGGGTTCAGCTTCGCCATCCGCTGGATGATTTCGCTGTTGACCGAGGTACCGCGGCTGTGGCCGATGAAATGCAGCGGTGATCGCGAACAGGGCGCCGTTGGTCTCGGTTGTTCAGGTCGGCGAGCGACGCGTACATCGCGTCGGCGGCGGCTTCGGCAAAGCCGGCATCGCTGATGTCCGATTCCTTGTACCAGTCGGAAACCAGCACGACCGCCTTGCCCGATTGCAGCGCCGCCGTTCCGGACAGCCGGCTGTTTTGATCGAACCACTCGCCGGTGTTCTTGTTGTACGACAGCACGACGCCGCCGCCCGACGCGTCGGCGATCAGGTGCGCGAGCGCCATGAAGGCTTCCGGCTGCTGGTAGGCGCCGTCATCGAGCGACGCGCCGAGCTGGAAGCCGTGCGTCAGCACGGTGACACCGTTGTACGTGGTACGGGTATCGACCGCCTTGGCGACGAAGCCGGTGGCTTCGCTGAAGGTCTGGCCGTTGGCGAACAGCTTCACGCCCCAGTAGTAGCGCTGGCCGGCGGTCAGTTCGGTCGGGTCGAACGGCAACTCGACCTGCTCGGTGCCGGCAGGCAAAAGCTCCGACGTCCAGACCCGGTTCGGGTTGTTGTCGGTGACCGGGCTGCCCTCGAAGTCCTTGCCGATCACCCGGGTCGGCTCGGCCTCGAACTTGGAAAAGCGCGGCCGTGGCGCGTCGTCGGGCCAGAGCCCCTGCCCCGGTGGCAGGGTGCTGACGAAGACCTGCACCTTGTAATTGGTTGTTCCGAGCTGGTCGGTGTCGACGTCCCACTTGAAGGTCAACGGGCCGTTCTGCAGGTCGCGGCTGTCCTGCGGCGAGATCAGCGTCAGCGGGTCGTACGGCTGGACGGCCAATCCCCACGAGCGATTCGAAACCGCAATGCCCGGAAAGTTGACGACGATGTCAGGGCGCGGGTCGGCCGAGCCGAGGTTGTCGATCGGGCGACGTGTCAGCTGATCGCGCGGAACCAGTTCAGCCTTCTGGGTCAGCTTGTCGACGTCGAAGACAAGGATGTCGCCGGCCAGGCGGTAGTTGGTGTAGAGCTTCTTGTTGTCCGATGACAGCTCGATCTCGGTTGCCAGCGCGAGCGGTATCGGCGAGGTCGCAGCCAGCAGTTGCGGCGTGCCGCGCAGCCCGAACGGATCCTTGACGACACCGACCTTCGAGCCGGTGTCGTGGGTGTCCATGTACTCGATCATCGAGCTCTGCGCGCCCGAGCCGATGGTCAGCGGGACGTACCAGTCGAGCACGAAAGCCCACTCGAGATTCGGCGTGATCGCGACGTCGACCGGGTTCTTGATCGACAACTGGTAGCGCTGCTGAACGTTGGTCGACAGCGTGAGGGGGATCGTCTTGACCGTTGCCGCGTAGCTCGTCGGATCGTCGTTGGTGACGGTGATCGTTGCCAGTCCGAAGCCGCCCGCGCCCTTCAGCCGCGAGGTGAAGATCATCTTGTCGGCAAATGCGGTCGGCTTGATGCCGTACGGCTCGAGGCCGCCATCGAGCTCGCCGATGATCTTGCGGAAATTGCGCAGATTCGGCGGATTCGGGACGGCCACGCTCGGCACCGGCCGATCGGCCTCGTTCACATTCATGACGAGGACCTTGCCGGCCTCGCGGCCGCCGCTCGCCCATCCGCGCGTGCCGCCGAAGAGTTCGGTCTCCGGCGCAGTGATGTAGAGGCGCGTCCCGTCGGCATTGACCGCCAGGCCCCGAATGCGGTCGGTGGTCGTGACCGTCGACGGAATTGCGATTACGTCGACGACCTTGTGCAGCTTGTCCGATCCCGGGTTGATGTCGATCACCCAGATCGACCGGCCGGACGCAATGTAGAGATAGTGGCCGAGCGGATCGAGCGTCATTGCGCCCGGCAGCTCGGCGCGCACCCCGTTGAACTCCAAATCGATGAGATCGAGCTCGGGCGTGTCGCGGTTTTGATCGACGGCGCTCAGTGTCACGCCGTCGATCACCGCAACCGCAGGAGGCTTGTCGCCCGCGTTGCTGACCAGGGCGAAGGCGCGTGCCAGGTCGGAGGTGGCCTCGGTCGCAACCACGAAGCGGCCGAGATCGATGGTCTTGATCACCTGCTCCGGCGCGGGGCTCGGGTCGCCCTTGCGGTTGGTATCGACGACAAACACGCCCTGCGAGAACTGCCCGTCTGCGAAACGCGAGCCGCCGGTGAAGCTGTAGCCGCCCGGATTGAAGATGCGGAAGAGGCCGCTCTCGATCCAGCGGCTCGATGCCACCGCTGCGGTGCCGATCGACCCTGGCGGCGTGTTCGGCCGCTTGACGACGATCTCGGCGAGCCCAAGGACGACGCTGTTCGGCACCTTGACAACGATCTTGGTATCGGTCGCCGATACCGGCCGCGCCTCGATCTCCTTGCCGCCCTGGCGGAAGGCGACCACGGTCCCCGAGCCGGTACCGAAATTCGCACCGTCGATCGTGATCTCGGCAGTGGCCGGGTTGAAGACCGGCTGGCCGTTGATCGTCGGCGGCGAGCCCGTGGCGAGCGGCGGGGTCGGCACCGTGACGCGGATGCGCTCGTTGCCGGCACCTGCGCCGATCGGGATGTTCAGCTCCAGCGGCTTGCCGGCCCAGGTGGTCCACAGGACGATGTTGGCCGCCTGGTAGGCGATCGGGAAGGTCACCGTCGCCAGGTAGGCCATCAGGCCGACCAGGCTGGTGCTGCCCATGAGCAAAAGCGCCGGGTTGAAGAAGTTCGACAGATCGATCGTGATCTGGCGGATCGGCTGCGCGGCGCGCGCGACCAGGATGTTGCCGTTGGTCGACAGGCCCGGCCACGGTGGCGAGGTGCTGCGCGCGTAGCCGTCGGCGCCGACGACGCCTGAATCGACCGCTGCCCAGTACTTCTGCGGCACGCCGCCGGCGAGGCTGCTTTCGATCTCGACGAAGAAGTAGACCGTTTCGCCGACCGGGATTGCCGGGCCGACCGGCACGGCCATCTGCACCGGGCCGTTGATCGTGCCGCTGCTGACGTTCAGGTTGAACGCCGCCGAGAAGTTCATCGCCTCGGGCAGCGGCAGGGTCAGTTGCTCAGCCTGCAAGGTCGTGACCGTGACCGTCGCACCGTCGGCGAGCTGTCCTTCGCCGAAAGCAACGAGTTGACCGCCGTCGCCCTGGACGATGCCGCCGTCCTTGCCGATCGCCGCCGTCCCCGTCTGCGGCATGACGATGCGAACAGGAACCACCTGCTCCGCCGACCGGTAGATCGACGGTGACCGTGGTGTCGCCGGTCGCGAGCGCCACCAGCTTGCCGCTCGCGTCGATTCGGGCGATATCGCTGTTACCGATACGGTAGCTGGTGCCCTTGGCGGGGTCGGTGATCGAGATTCCCTCGCCCGCCTGGATCACCATCTGGCGTTCCGTTCCGGGCGTCATCGCCAGGCTGTCGGGATAGGCGTCGATGCCGAAGTAGTAGGCGTAGAGATCTTCGGCCGTCTTCGGCTTGCCGACGGCGATCACCGTCGCCGCCGAGATGGGGCCGCGCATCGCGATCAGCTGGGCGTTGCCGTCGGCGCGGGCGGTCAGCAGGCCCGCGGTGCTGACCGTCGCAACGGCCGGATCGGTGGTCGCGAGGGTCAGGTAATCAGCGGGCAGTGCGACGCCCATTTCGTCGGCGAAGTCGCCGACGAAGCGCATGCCGAGCTGGTCGCCGGCGCGCAGCCGCAGCACGCGGTGGTCGAAGTCGATCGACAGCAGCCGGGCGTCGCTGACGTTGATCGTCAGCGTCGTCGGGCCCGACGACGAGTAGCCGTCGTCGGCCAGCAGCGTGACCGTCGCGCTGCCGGCGAAGTCCTTGCCCGGACGGAATTCGAGCGTGCGGCCATCGCCGGTAATGCGAGCCGTGCCGTGGCTCGCTTCGACGATTCGCAGCGTCAGCCGGTCGTTCTCGGGGTCGGCCAGTATGCTGCCGAGCGAGCGCTCGACCGCGAGGTCGACGTGCGTCTTCAGCGTCGTCGTTCCCGCCGTCGGCGCCTGGTTCGGCGCATAGCCGAGCCCCGCGTAGAGCAGCTGCGAGTCGCTCGCGTCGACATCGCCGTCCATGTCGACGTCGGCTGCGGCGTTGTACGCGCCGCGACGCGCGGCGGCCAGCAGGTCGGCGTCGCGCCCGTCGACGCGCTGGTCGCCATTGGCGTCGCCGGCAACGAACATCCGCATCGAATAGCTGCCGCTGCCCGCGCCGGCTATCTGCAGCAGTTCGAGCCCGGCATGGTCGATGCGGAACAGCGCGAAGGCCTGGTTGCCCTGCACCCGGCTGAACACCGGCGCGACGCCGGCGATCTGCGGCAGTGCAGGGATGAGGTCGCCCGAATTCGCGCCGACGACGACACCGAGCAGCACCGCGCCGCCCGCCGTCGCGTCGATCTCGCTCTGGCGCACGGAGAACGCATAGCGGTCGACCTCGGCGGCGGCAAGGCTGTCGCTGCGCGAGGTGCCGACGTAGGCCAGGGCAGCACCGAGATCGGCGGCAAGCGGCTGGTGAACCGCGGCTGAGCCGGCATAGCCGAGGGCTTCGCCGCCGGTCGGTGCCGAGACGAGCACCAGTCGGCCCGCGGCATCGTAGGCGTAGCGAGTCGATTGCGCGGCGCTCAAGTTCCGCGCCGAGGCGAGCCGGCCGTCGCTGCCGTATTCATAGCTGAAGACATCGCCGTTGGCGAGGACGACGCCCGCGATGCTGCCGCCGGTTCCTTCGACGAAGCGGAGCATGTCGCCGTTGGACGCACTCACGCCCGAGTCGGTGACGAGCAGGCGCACGCCGTCGGGGTAGACGATGCCGGTGACGCCCTGCGCCGCCGTGATTTCGTAGCGCGTGCCGTCGGGCGCGCTGAGCGTGTACTGCGCGCGTTCGGCGAACAGCGCCGCCGGGTTGTAGGGCTGGCTGCCGTCGAGGGTGTAGGTGCGGTCGCCGGCATGCATCAGCTTCATGTCGGCTGATTCGAGTTGCCAGGCGACGCCAGGGTCCGCCACCCAGTGCGGACGGGTGAACGAGACGCCGCCTTCGCGGACTGCCAGCGGCGCGAAGGTGAAGCCGGCGCGTTCGCCAGTCGGCAGCGTAATGAAGAGCCGGGTGCCGTCGACCAGGGGCGGGTAGTTGCCGAACGACTCGTTGCCCGTCGGCGGTAGGTCGGTCACCAGGTCGACATCGCGCCACGCGAGGCGCCAGCCGGCACCGAACGAGCCGGCGCGGTCGACCGCGAGCACGTCGTTGCGCCGGGTGAAGTCGAGCACATGGCCGGCGAGGATTGCACTGAAGTCGGTATCGACACGCGCCGGCGCCGCGCCGAGCGGCGGGCGCAGTTCCACCGCGACCTGCGCCAGTGCGCTGCGGCCCGCGACGTCGGTCGCGGTCAAGCGCAACAGGTACGGTCCGGCTTCGAAGGCAGCCGGATCGAGTTGCGCCAGCACGCCGCCGTCGATCGCGGTCGTGCCCTGGGCGACGACGATGAAGCGGTCGCTGCCGGCGCGGGCAATCTCCAGCTGCCAGGATTCGAGGTTGCTGTCGCTCACGCGGCCGACGACGGCCTGCGGGATGGTGATCTGGCTGTGGTCGAGATCGGTCGCGAGGGCAACCACCGGCGCCGCGCTGTCGAGCGGATCGCGGACCTTCAGCAGCCCGGTCGTCGTCGAGGTGAAGCCGTCGAGGTCGGTCGCGGTAGCCACGAGCTGGTAGAGGCCGCTTGCCGGCGGCGTGAAGATCGCGCGGCCGCGCTCGTCGAGCGCCAGTGCGGCGCCGTTGAGCTTCAGCGTGCGCGAAGCGATGGCCGAGAAGGCGTCGCCGAGAACGGTGATCGCCACCGGCTGACCCGGTACCGCCGGAAAGCTCGGCGTCAGCGCAATCGTGACGCTGGGGCCGACCGGCACCTGCGTCGCGCGCAGCGCCAGGCCGCGTTCGGTCGTCGCCTTGCCGTCGCTGACGGCGACGATGACGAGGTAATCGCCGGCCTGGCCGGCGCCTGGCGTCCAGGCGAAGTCGCCGTTCGCAGCGTCGAGGGTCGCGCCTTCGGGCAGGCCGCGTGCGGCGAAGCGGAGGGTTTCGTTGCGGTCGGAATCGGACGCGCCGACGCGAAAGCGCAGCGTTTCGCCGAGCGTGGCCTGGTGGTTGGTGAAGAGCGGAACCGGTGCGCGGTTGACGTCGGCCACCGACACCTGAACCGCGATGGTGTCCATCAGGCCACCCGGATCGATCGCGTCGAAGCGCAGCGTGTAGTCGCCGGCCTGGTCGAAGCCGGGCGTCCACTCGAACAGGCCGCTCGCGGTGTCGAAGAACGATCCGGCGGGCAGCGGCGCGGCCGGCGCGTAGACGACCGCGTCGTTGTCCGGGTCGCCGCCGATCAGCGTGAACTGCAGCAGCCGATCCTCCTGGCCGCCGACCGGCGGGATGCCGGCGAGCAGCGGTGCCCGGTTGACGGGCGTGACGGTGATCGCAAAGGTGTCGCTGCTGCTCGCCGCGCCGTCGGACGCGACGACCGTGATGCCCGCGTAGGTACCCGCGTTGAAGTAATTGGTCGCCCAGGTCAGGCGGCCCGTCGTCGTGTCGAACTTCGCGCCGAGCGGCAGCCCGGTCGCGCTGTAGCTGATCGTGTCGCCGTCGCCGTCGCTCGCCGCCAGATCGACGACCAGCAGATCGCCTTCGGCAACGAGGCGGTCGCCGACCGGCAGCAGCAGCGGCGCCGAGTTGGCGGTGCGCACCTCGAGCGTGATGCTGCGCTGGTCGCTGCCACCGGTCGAATCGGTGACGGTGAAGGTGATCGGGTGCGTGCCGATGTCGGCCGACGCGGGTGTCCACTCGAACACCGCGCTGCCGTACTGTGCACCGGGAACGAGCGTCGCGCCGGCCGGCAGGCCAGCGGCGTCGAAGACGAGCGCATCCTGGTCGAGGTCGCTCGCGCGGATCGTGAAGCGCAAGGGAGTGCCGACGACCGCGACCTTGTCGCCGATCGGAGCGAAAAGCGGCGGCTCGGTCGGCGAGTCGGCCGAGATGACGAAAGTGCGGCTCGCGCTGAGAACGCCGCGCGGGCCTTCGCCATCGCCGTCGTCCGAGGCGACCAGCGTCACCACGTAGTCGCCACGGTCACGATCGCCCGGCGCCATGCGCAGCACGCCGGTACCGTTGCCGCTCGGCGTGAAGGTCGCGAAGCGCGGCAGGCCGTCGAAGCGCAGCGCGAGCTTGTCGCCGTCGGCGTCGTCCACCGCGATCGGCAGCTCGAGCACCTGGCCCTTGGCGACGGTCTGGGTACCGATCGCCGGGACGACCGGCTGGCGGTTCGCATTGCGCACGGTGACCGGCACGGTGATCGTGCTGGTGAGCGCGACGCCGGTTCCGTTGCCGTCGTCGGTCGCGGTGAAGCGGATCTGGTAGGTGCCCACCTGCGTGTAGCCCGGCCGCCAGTCGAAGAACGCGGTGACCGGATCGAAGGTCGCACCGGCCGGCAACCCCGTCGCCACATAGCTCACCGTCGGCGCTGTCGTCTCGTACGGGCTCAGCCGGCCATCGGCAAAGCGATCGGGAATCGCATATTCGGGGTTGTCCGGGTCGAAGGCAAAGGCACGGAAGCTGATCGCTTCGCCTTCGAGCACGTTCAGGCCGAGCAGCGAATCGAAGACCGGCGCGGCGTTGACGTTGGTCACCGTCAGGTCGAGCAGGACCTGCGAGCGCACCTTGTTGTCGTCGGCCCAGATGCCGATGCTGTAGTGGCCGGCCTGGGTGAACGCCGGCGTCCACTCGAAAGCGCCGGTGTTCGGATCGAAAAAGGCGCCGGCCGGCAGGTTCGGGCTGCTGTAGGCAATCTTGTCGCCGTCGAGATCGGTCGCGCGGAACTGGATGCGGATCGGGTCGCCTTCGCGGACGATACGCGGCGACACGCTCGCCAGCTCGGGTGGCGCATTGGCCGGCAGCACGGTGACCTGGATCGACGCCTGCGTCGTCAACCGCCCGTCGCTCGCCAGGATTCGCAGGTCGCGGTAGATGCCGGCGGCGCTGAAGTCGGGCAGCCATTCGAGCACCCGGCCGACCGCATCGAAGACCATTCCCGGCGGCAGGTTGTCGGCGGCGAGACCGATCGTCTGGCCGTCGCTGTCGAAGGCGTCGAAGGCGATGCGCAGGAACTCGCCTTCGCGCAGGGTGTAGAGCGGCTGCAGGCCGGTCAGAGCGGGCGCATGGTTGCCACCGGCGACGTCGATGCCGAACGCCTGCGTCGCCGACGCACCGCGGGTGTCGAAAACGCGCAGCGCGACGGCAGCGGTTGCGGCGGTGCCGGCGGACGGCGTCCACGCGAGCAGGCCGGATGCGTCGAGTGCCATGCCCTCGGGGCCGGACAACAGCAGATAGCGCAGGCCGACGCCGTCAGGGTCGACCGCCTGCAGCTGGTAGCGGTACTCCGTGCCGATTGCCGCCTGTGTCACCGGCGTGCTTTGCAGCAGCGGCGCCGAATTCGCATACGGCAGCGCGTAGATGCCGGTGCCGAGGTCGGCGCGCTGGCCGGTCGGGTTGGAAAGCGTGACCGTCTGCAGCACCGACGATTCGCCCGGCTTCAGGCCGGCGCCGGTGCCTGCCAGGTCGATCAGCCAGACGCCGCCGGTGGTGGTCGATCCGGCCGGTGCACCGCCGAAGAAGCGCGCCGGGTCGAGCACCAGCTGCAGCGGTGCGCGCAAGTCGAAGTCGGCGATGTTGGTCGCGCGCAGGTCGTACGAGACGGTGCCGGTCAGCCGGTCGGAGCGCGTCGCCTCGAAGTCGATGCGCACGTACGGCGAGAAGTCGCTGATCGCCAAGAAGCCGAACTTGAAGTCGGCGGCGAGCGCCAGCCCGTCGCCGCTGCGCACGCCGCGCCTGACGGTCACTTCGATCGAACCGGGCTCGAGCGAATCGACCCGGATCGTCGCGGTGCGGCTGGCCGCGTCGTAGCGGATGCTGCGGATCGCGATCGCCGCGCCGTCGCGGCTCAGCTGGTAATTGGCGACGTTGGTCACCGAATCGGCCGCCGTCGGGCTCGACGCGAGCATGTCGTGGTCGAAGACCACGCTGATCTCACCCATCGGGAGCGGCGCGAAGGCACCGTCGGCCGGCGTCACGCGCAGCACCTTCGGCGCGACCAGAGGCGCAATCACGTCGACCTGCTTGCCGTCGGCAATCAGGAGGCGCCCGTCGGAAGTCGCGATCAGCTGCTCGGCGCCCGGGCCGCCGCGCGCCAGCTCGACGCGACGCAGGGTGACGAGGTCGACCATCCAGAGGCTGGCGCCGGCGTCTCCGGTGCGCACCCGCGACGTCGCGAAGAGCAGATTTTCGAACTGCGTGCCCGCGCTTGCCGAAGGCGATCGAATCGAGGTCGGCATCGAACCGCACCTGCACCTGGGCCCGGCCCCGGCTTGTCGAAGCTGAGCAGGTCGCCGCGCGTGGGCCAGCGGCTGCCCCAGAGCGTGCCGTCGGGTGCGACTGCAAGGTCGTCGACGCGCACGTCGCTGAAATGGCTGAAGCTGCGCTTGACCGGGTCGAAGCGCTCGATGCCCGAGCCGGAAGAGACGTAGAACACGCCGGCGGCGGCGTCGAAGGCGAGCGACTGGGTCAGGCTGTCGCCGTAGCGGTTGACGACCTGCAATGTCGCCGGATCGAGTTCGAGCAGCGCGCCGCCGCCCGAGGTGGCCCAGAGGCCGCCGTTGGCGTCGTAGGCGAGGTCGAAAATTGGAATGTCGAGCTGCGTCTGCGGCGCGAGCGCGCGGCCGCCGTCCTGGTCGAAGCGGTAGAGCGCGCCGCGGTTGCTGCCGCCCGAGACGAGGAAACTGCCGTCCGGCCGCTCGATGATCGCGAGCGGGCCGATGCCGGCAAAGCTCTGCGTCACGCCGGTGCCGAAGGCGGCGCCGACGAACGGCGCCAGCACGGTGTTGAACAGCGAAGCGTTGGTCGGCGGGGTCAGCGACGGCACGCCCTGCTCGGCCTGCTCGAAGAGCGGATTGGTCGACGGCGTCGCCGCTGGCGCCGGGGGCACACCGACGTCGACCGTCGTGCTGCCGACGCGCGGCGTGCCACCGAGGTTGGTGCTCGAACCGTCGTCGGGAACGCCGTTTTCGGGCGGGCGCTCGCGGTTGCCGGCGTTGTCGGTCGACAGCGCCATGAACTCGTAACGGTGCCCGGCCGGGCCCGAATAGACGCCGGTGGTCGTCGCCGTCTGGCGCTGCCAGATCGTCCAGTCGCCTTCGTCCATGCGGACGTAGACGGTGGTGTGGCGAACGCCCGAGCCGCCCGCCTCCTCGACCGCCTGCCAGCTGCACCTGGTAGTCGCCACCGCCGGCGACCACCTGGGTGACCGTCACGCTGGTCACCGGAGCGCTCGCGTCGAGCCGGTGGCTCACGGTGTTGGTGACGACCGGCGCCTGGTTGCTCAGCAGCACCTTCGCCGAGGCATCGATGCGCACGCCGCTTTGCGCGCCGAAGGCGCTTGCAACCGTGTAGCTGACGAAGCCCGAGCCCTGGCCCTGTGCGTTGTCGGGCCGCAGCAGGCCGCGGGTCGCGTCCTGCTGCACCTCGCCGGTCTCGGGGTCGATCGCCTGCAGCACCCAGCTCGCGGTGCGGGTCGAGGTGTCGATGCCCGCCGAGACGCGCAGGATGAAGCCGAGCGACTGGCGAAAGTCGAATTCGCCCTGGAAGCTGGCCCGGTCGCGCGGCATCGTGATGTTGATGCCGCCGATCTTCATGTCGCCGAGGCGGAAGCTGCGCGCGCTGAGCGAGGGATCGAGCTGGCTGACGATTCGCACCTCGTTGGCCGAGTTCGTCGCCTCGGCCGGGTTCTTGAAGCGGATCGTGTACGGCAGCGCCGTCTCGGCCGGAACCACCTGGTCGCTGCCGTAGCCCTGCGGTCCGCTGATCGTCGCCGCACCCTGCGACTGCGACGCCTGCTCGAACAGCGCCTGCAGCGCAAGCGGCGTGATTTCGCTGTCTGCCGCGACCGACGCGAAGTCCGGCAACGCGACGTTGCTATCGAAGCCGAGCCAGGGCGAGAAGACGTTGAAGGCCTGGAAATAGGTCTGATGCGAAAGACCGAGGTCGAAGTCGGCGAATTTCGGCAGCGCGGGAATCGGGATCGCGTATTCGCCGCATTCGTCAGAAGAACGGACGTCGTAGCCGGCCAGCGGCGCGATCTTGCCCGGCGTGTCGCCGTACCAGCTGTGCACCTTGGCGAAGAACGCGACGAGGCTCGACGGGCTCTGGATCGTCTGCCCCGCCGGGCCGACCAGCACGCCGCTCGCAAGCACGCCGAGCACCGAAACCACTTTCGGGTCGCGCCGGATCGGCGGCGCGGTGTCGACCGGCCGCAATTCGCCGCTGTCTTCGAGCGCGGCGAGGTACGACGCCACCCAGGTGGCTTCGTCGGCTGCAAGGTTGACGAGCGCCGCATTGGCGGTCGCGTCGGCGAGGATCGCGGTGCGCAGGCGCCTGGCTTCGGCCGTCTGCTCGGCGACGAATTCGTCGCGCGTCATCGGTGTTGCCGAGGCCATCACGTTGAAGCGGAACGGCATGAAGAAGGCTTCGCACTCGCCGGGCACTTCCATCAGCGGGTTGTCGAAGATCGCCTTGAAGATTTCGAGCGATCCGGTCAGCGAATCGACACCGTCGGCCAGCCGGTCGGCCTTGGCCAGTTCGGGCCGCGCGTCGTAGAGCGCGCGCTTGAAAGCCTCGAAGTCGCGGTCGGCGAGCGCTTTCAGGCCTGGGTAGGTGGCGACGCTGAAGCTCATGCCGACGTAGCCGCCTGCGGCCACGTCGAAGGCGTAGCCCGAGGCGAGCATCCAGCCGTTGCGGTTGACTTCGGAATCGAGGCTCGCCCACGGCGACATCGGTGCGCTGGCCGTCGGGCGCGCCGCGGACGTTCGAATTGAAGGTCAGGAACGGCAGGCCGTAGACCTCGGCGTTGTCGCCGATTTCGGGTGCGCCGAAGCTGAAATGCACGTACGGCGTGTCGACGTTGGTCAGGCTCTGCAGCGAGATGCCGTAGAGGCCGGTCTGACCGGCCGGCAGCACGCGCGGGTCCGCCGAGGCCGATGGTGACGTCGATCTCCATCGCGCTTTCGACCAGATAGCGGTACGGCAGCACCGCGGTCGCGCCGTCGGGGTTGGTCACCGCCAGGTCGTAGAGGCCGTGCGGCTGGTTCGCGCAGGTCCCAGGTGGCGATGATCGTCGTCGCGTCGATCACCTGGTAGCGCGTCGGCTCGATCTCGGCGATGCCGGGGCGCACCAGTTTGACCAGCGCGCCGGGCTGGAAGCGCGCACCGCGAATCGTCGTCGTCACCCAGCGGCTGTCGCCGCCCTGGTCCTGCACGATGTCGCTGACCGAGAACGGCAGCGCCTGCACGGTCAGCGTCACCGGAACGTCGGCGCGGGCGCCCGAGCGGCCCTGGATCAGCACGTAGTAGTCGCCGGCGAGCGTCGACGGAATGATCGCGACGGGGCTCGCCGAGAGCGGGTCGATCGCGCCGGCGTCGAAGGCGAAGCCCGATGCGACGTCGCCATAGCGGACGTAGATCTCGTTGGCGGTCGTCGGGTCGCTCGATTGGAGTTGGAAGCGCAGCGTCTCGTTGCTGCCGACGCTGATGCGGAACAGCCGCTGCTCGCCGGGCGAGAGCGTCGCCGTTTGCGGCACGGCCAGGCGCAACTCGGGCACGACCACCGTCACTGCATCGGGCGACGCGGTGATGTTGTTGCGTTCGTCGACGCCTTCATAGACCTCGTTGAAGATGTCGGTGCGAACGATGATCCGGTACTGGCCGGCCTTGGCCGGCGGCAGCTTCGACAGCAGCTCGGCGTCGTAGCTCGCGCCAGCGGCCAGGCCGCCCGAATGCGCGACCTTGCCGAGCAGGATGTCGGTGAGGTCCCATTGGCTGTCGGCAGACAGATACAGCGAATCGCTCCACGAACCGACCGCGTCGATCGCCGACGAGTTGGTGACGGTGAAGCCGATGCGCACCGGAGAGCCGCTCGTCGCGAGCGGCGGCAGGTCGATGTTGCTGACCTCGAGGTCCGACGGCGGCGGCAGCTCGATCAGCACCGGGTTCGCCGACGCCGTCGTGTTGTTGTTTTCCGCGGTCGATTCGAAGACCTTGCCGCGCGGCTCCCCGACGCCACCCGGCACGTCGGTGCGAACGAAGACGTAGTACGGGCCGACCAGGTCGCGCGCGAGGCGCAAGTCGGTCGCGACCCGGTAGCTGTCGCCGGCCGGCAGCAGGCCGGTGTGTTCGACGGTGCCGACGTAGCGGTCGGCGATGGGGTCGAAAAAGGCGTCGGCCGAGAGGTAAATGCTGGTCGGTCCAGGCGCCGGCCGAGGTCGCGGCGCCGCCGAGGTTGCCGACCGTGTAGGCAATGTGCAGGATCTGGCCGACTTCGACCCGCTCGGGCGCGGTGAGCGTCGTCACGCGCAGGTCGGCGGCAGGACTCAATTTCACCGTGACCGGCGCCACCGTCCGGTTGTTGCCTTCATCGCGGAATTCCTCGACTTGGTCGTTCTGCAGCCGCACCTTGCCGACCTCGATCGGCGAAGCACTGCCTTCGCCCTGGCTGCCGACAACGTCGGAATCGGTGAACGCGATCAGGTAGAACGGGCCGTCGGCGTCGCCCGGCAGCGTGAACGTCGCCGTGCGGTCGTAGCTGGCGCCGACGGCGAGCCGGCCGTAGCGCTGGAACTCGCCGACCTGCAGGTCGCGCGAGTCGAGCGACGGATCGCGCGACAGGTAGAGCCGGTCGATCCAGTAGTCCTCGCGGGTCTCGCGGGTACCCTGGTTGGCAACGGTGAACGAGACGCTGATCGTCTGCCCCGAGCGCAACTCGCCGGCCGGAATCGTCAGCTGCGAAATCTTCAGGTCGGGTTCGCGGTACGTGACCGGAATTTCGCCGCGGGTCAGGTTGTTGACCTGCGCCACGTCTTCGTAGACGCGAACGCCGTAAACCTGGCGTGAGCGCTCGTTTTCGCCATTGCGCGCTTCGGGCGACAGGTCGGGTTGCCCGTTGCGGGGGGCGTCGTCGGTCGCGACGTAGAGGAAGTAGTCGCCGCCGAGGCCCTTCGGCAGCACGACATCGACCGTTTCGGAATAGCTCGCGCCGGCAGCCAGGCCGCCGGTGTTCGCATGCGCCTTGACGCCGACGATCGTCGCCCGTTCGACGATGAAGACCGGGTCGGGCGAAAAGTAGACGACGTCGGTCCAGATCCGGGTGCCGCTCCAGACCGCGGCGCCGTCGTTGCGCACGGTCCAGCTGACCGTCGTCTTCTCGCCGGAGAAGTTCTGCGCCGGTGCACTGACCGAGACCACCTTGAGGTCGGCCGCCCGCGCGATCACCTCGGCGGCGACGGTGAGCGCGTTGTTGGTCTCGATCGATTCGTCGAGGCTCGGCGCCGGCGGCGGCAGCGAGTCGGTGATGACGGTCACGTAGCGCCCGCGAACCGACGGCGCGAGGTCGATCTTCTGCGTTTCGGTGTAGGTGGCCAGCGAGTCGAGTTCGGTGCCGCGCTCGAAAGTGCCGATATTCCACACCTGCGCCCCGCTCGCGCGATAGTCGGGCAGGTCGTGGACCAGGATCGTGTCGTACCAGGAACCGCTCGCCTTGCCTTCGCCGCGGTTGGCAACGGTCCAGGTGACGCTGAACGGCTCGTCGACCGACCCCGGCGCGTTGGTCGTGATGGCGGTGACCTGAACGTCGGGCTTCGGCGGAACCGGCGTGCCGATGATGTCGATCGACCGCGCCTTGTAGTTGTTGTTGTCGAACTCGTTCGGATCGTCCGGATTGAGGTTCGAGGCGAGCGTGTCTTCGAACACCGCGTCGTAGGCGTCGCTCCACGGCGTGATGTAGTAGATGCCCGATGCGATCTGCTGCGGAATGCGCACCCGCACCACCTGCTCGTAGCTTTCGCCGACCGCCAGCGCGCCGCTGTGCGCGAAGCTGCCGAGCTGGATGCCGCCGTTGCCGCCCGGGTTCGGCCGCGTCTTGTCGCGGGTCAGCCAGACGGTGTCGGTCCAGCCGGCACGGTTGGTCGTGTCCGAGCCCTTGTTGGTGACGGTATAGCGGACTTCGATTTCGCTGCCGTAGACCGCCTGGGCGGGTGCCACCACGCCGCCCGTGACCAGGTCGGCGAGCGGCTGCGGGACGACGTAGATTTCCTTGGCGATGAGGTTGTTGGCTTCGTTCGCAGCCGGGTACTCGTCGATGTTGCCGCTCGCATCGGCGATCACCAGAAAGTAGCCCGGGCCACGGAAGCGCTCGGGTATCACGATGCTCGAGGTGGTCGAGGTGTAGGCCTCGTTCGGCGCCAGCGCGGCGCCGTTTTCGATCGAGCCGATCAGGATGTCGTCGGCGCCCGGCTTGTTGTCGAGTGACAGGTAGATGTTGTCGCGCCAGTGTGGCTGGTCGGTTGGGACCGAGCCTCGGTTGACGATGACGAAGCTGACCGCGGCGGTCGCACCGGCTTGCACCCGGTCGGGCGCGGTGATCGTCTGCACCTGCAGGTCGGGGCGGGCTTTCAGCGACAAGACGATCGGCCGGTCGTCGCCGGTCGAGTTGTTGGCTTCGCCGGCGCCTTCGTAGACCGTGTTGCCGGTGTCGGTGCTCACCGTCACCTGCCAGGCGCCTTCGATCTTGGCCGGCAGGCTGAAGCGCTCGGTGCGGGTGTAGCTGAGGCCGGCGCCCAGGCCGACGCTGTATTCGAACGAGCCGAGCGTCACCGGCTGACCCGGCGTCGCGCTCAGCTTGCGCAGCGTCACGATGTCGCGCCAGCTGCCTGCCGCGCGCGCCTCGCCGTTGTTGGCGACGGTCCAGGTGATCTCGATCGTTGCGCCTTCGTCGGCGGTTGCCGGCGCGGTAATCTCGGTCACCTGCAGGTCGGGCGACGGTGCGAGCGCGATCTGCACCGGGCCGCTGATGGCGAGGTTGTCGTCGCCATGGGTGAATTCGAACGGCCCGCCGGTGCCGAGCGCCACATACAGCGGACCCGAGTAGCCGTCAGGCACGGTGATGCTCGCGCTGCGCACGTACGAGCCGCCGACTTCGAGCACGCCGAGGTGGTCGGCGGCGACGGTCGCCAGCGTCTGTACCCCGGCGGCATCGCGCGTCAGCCGCAGCAGGTCGCTCCAGTTGGATGTATTGGTCGGGCCGATGCCGTCGTTGCGCACCGTCCAAGTGACCGTCAACGGCGCGCTCGAGCGGCCAGCGGCGGGGACCTCGAGCGCGGTGACGTGCAGGTCGGCGTACGGGATCGGCATCACGTCGAGCGGCTCGCGCGCAGCCGCGGCGTTGTTCGCTTCGCTGTCGTTCTCGAAAACGACACCCTTCGAGTCGGTGCGAACGGTAACCTTGAAGTGCCCGGTCAGCGACGCCGGCGCGAACATCGTTTCGCTGCGGCTGTACGAGTCGCCGACGGCGAGCGCACCGCTGTGGTCGAAGGTGCCGAGGACGAACTGTTCGCCGTTGTCGCGCGAGAGCACGACGCTGTCGGTCCACTGCAGCGTCTGGCCGATGCCGGTGCCGCTGTTGATGACCGTCCACTCGACCTTGACCCGCGCCGGGTCGGCGATCAACAGCGTCGGTGCGACGACGGTCGAGACGGACAGATCGGCGTACGGCGCCAGCGCAATGTCGATCGCGGCCGCGCGGGCGTTGTTGTTCTCGGCGTTCAGCTCGGCGACCGTGTCGGTCGCGTCGGTCACGGCGATGACGAACCAGTTGCCCGAAACGTCGATCGGGAGCGTCAGGTCGATCGGCCCGCCGTAACCCGCGCCAGCGGCATAGGTTCCGCCGGCGGCCACTTCAGCGAGCAGCCGGTCGCCGGCGTCGACGACCGCGTTGCGCGACAGGTAGAAGCGGTCGGTCCAGCTGCCGGCGACCGCTGCCGATCCGGCGTTGCTGACCGTGCGGTCGATGCGGACGACGCTGCCCGACACGGCGCTTGCCGGCGCGCTCAGCGCGCTGACCGTCAGGTCGCGGTGCTGCAGCGCGATCGTCGCGGCACTCGCTGCCGTGTTGTTGGCCTCCCGGCGCGCCTCGTAGACCTGCCCGTCGGCGTCGCTCGCGACGAGCAGCCGGAAGTTGCCGTCGGCAATCAGCGGCAGCGTGACCGGCAGGCTGAAGTTCTGCGACGCGCCGATCGCGAGCGAGGTGCTGTGGGTGAGGCTGCCGAGCAGGGTCGCGCCGGCCATCGTTCCGTCCGACGACAGGTAGACACGGTCGACCCACGGCGCGAACACCGGCGCCTCGCCGCGGTTGGCGAGCGTCCAGCTGACCGTCACCGACGCTCCTGCGAGCGCGCTCGCAGGAGCGCTGACGGCAGACGCTTCGAGGTCGGCGGCGGGAGCCGCCGAAATCGCCAGCGTGCCGACCGACGCGCCGACGTTGTTGCTTGCAGCGCCGTGCTCGAACACCGCGTTGTCGATGTCGGTCGAGACCAGGATGCGGAACTCGCCGGTCGTTTCGAACGGCAGCTTGAACTTGCCCGACGCGCTGTAGGTCTGGTCGATCGCGAGCGAGGCGCTGCGGGCGAAGGTGCCGAGCAGCACGTCGGCGCCGTCGAGCGTGGCGTCCTGCGACAGGTAGACCGCGTCGCGCCAGCCACCCGTTGCCGCGAAGTCGCCCTGGTTGCGCACCCGCCAGGCGACGTCGATCGACTGGCCGCTCTGCGCGCTCGCCGGCGCGGTGACGACTTCGACCACCAGGTCGGCTGCCGGCGCGGTGAGCGTGATCGCTCGCGGCCCGCTGGTGTTGTCGGCGCGGGTGTCGGGTTCGTTGACCTCTTTGAGGACGTCGGCGACGAGGCCGATGTAGTAGTTGCCCTCGGTGTTGAGCGGCAGGCTTACGTCGCGCGATGCGGCGTAGCCGGTGCGTGGGTCGAGCACGCCGCTGTGAATGGCGGTGGCCAGCGTGATGTCGTCGGCGTCGCCGATGACGCTGTTCTGGCTGAGGACGATGCGGTCGCTCCAGCTCGCAGGTGTCGCCACCCCGCCGACGTTGTCGATTCGCCAGCCGACGGTGATGACGTCGCCACCGCGGCCCGCGGCGGGCGCGCTCAGGCCCGATGCGACCAGGTTCGCGTAGAGGCTCGCGGTCGAGGTGAACTGCAGCGTCGCTGCGTTGTTGCCTTCGCCGTCGGCACCGGCGGCAGTGAACTCGGCGAGCAGACTCTGTCCGGACGCGTTCTGGTCGGCGATGACCTCGACTTCGAGGTTGCCGGCGCCGCGTGCACCGTCGGGCAGCCGGAAGGTGGTGCTGCGCGCGACACTTTCGCCAGGGGCGAGCGGCGCGTTGCCGTTGGCACTCGGGTCGTAGAAGACGGCGGTGTCGAGCAGTGTTTCACCGCGGTCGCGGTTGCGGACGATGATGCGGTCGTTCCAGCCGGCGGGCGTGCGCGCGACGCCGCCGTTGCTGTCGACCCAGCTGATGACGAGGTTCGATCCCGCCGAGGGCGAGACCGGCGTGATCGCCAGGCCGCCGACCGTCAGGTCGGGCGCCGAGACGATCGAGAGGCTGGCGGTGTTGTTGGCTTCGGCGTTGTCGGCAACGTTGCTTTCGAATATTTCGGTGCCGGCGTCGGTCGCGACTTCGAAGACGAAGCGGCCACCGCCGACCGCACCAGCCGGCCAGGCAAAGCTGAAACTGCGGTCGCGAAAGCCGCCAGCGGCGACCGCACCGGCGCCGGCTGCGGCCGGGTCGTAGCGCAAGTCGGCGGTTGCGACGGTGGCACCGGTCGATGCGTTGCGCACCAGCACCCGGTCGGTCCAGGCCGCGTTGATCGGTGCGTCGCCGGCGTTGTTGTCGCGCCAGCGCAGGGTGACGTTCTGGCCTTCGACCCAGGCCCCCGCCGGCTCGACCGCCAGACTGGCGACCTGCAGGTCGGGATACGGCGTCAGCTCGGCAAGCTGCGCCGAGCTGCCCAGGTTGTTCAGCTCGGCAGTGCCCGGCTCGGCGACGACGTTGCTGACGTCGGTCGAGACCTCGAAGCGAAGGTTGCCGGCGCCCGCCGCGCCGCCGCGGCAACTCGATCGTCGTCTGACGGGTCCGCTTGGCGCCGGGTGCGACCGGATCGCCGGCGGCAGCACCGAGATCCTGGTAGTCGACCAGCACGTTGACGATCGTCGTTCCGCGGTCGAGGTTGCGCACCAGCAGCCGGTCGAGCCAGGGGGCATTCGACGGCTCGCTGCCACGGTTGGCGACCTCCCACGAGACGAGCGCGCGGCCGCCGGCGGCGAGCGTGCCGCCGATCGGCGTGACGACGATGTTCTCGACCACGAGGTCGGGACCCGGCGCGTTGCCGAGGCCGGAAATGATGATCCGCTCCGCGATCGGCGAGGGCGACACGCTGAACGCATAGCTGTCGGTGCCGCCGACGTGATAGCGGCCCTCGATCAGCAGCGTGTACTCGCCGTCGAAGGGCAAGGCCGTCACGTCGACGTCGTTGTCGCGCATGTAGACGGGGCCCCACACCGCATTGCCGAACGGATCGAGCAGCCGCCAGTAGGTGTCGCCGCCGCTGTTCGCGGTGCGGTCGAAGAAGAAACGGTCGCCGGCCTTGGCGGTGAAGCGGTAGGCGTCGGTCTCGTTGGCCGGATTGAGCACGCCGCTGATCGGCGCGCCGGTCTGGATCGCCGCTGCGCTGGCGAGGTCGAGCAGGCGGAACTTGTAGGCGCCGGCGATTTCACCAACACCGTCGACGCTCAGCGTGTAGTCGCCCGCAGGCAGGTCGAAGATGCTGCTTCCGTCGTACGAATCGCTGACGCGGAACGGCCGGTCGTCGACCACGGTCCCTTGCGGGCCCCTCAGCGCCCAACGCAGGTAGTAGCTGTCGGCCCCCTCGACATTGACCGTCTGGCTGTCGAAGTAGACCCGCTTGGCATCAGCGAGGCTGAAGGTGTAACGGTTTTGCTGGCCGAGCGCGAGGTTGTGGCTTTGGACGGCGTCGAGCGTGAGCGGAGTGACGTCGTCGGTGACTCGGCGGGCGTTGATCGTGAAGCTCGACGCGCTGGCTTCGTGGTAGCGACCCTCGACGAGCAGCGTATAGCGGCCGGTCTGTGCGAGCGTCGTCGTGTCGACGTCGCTGAAATACATGTGCGCCGGGCCCCAGACGGTGGCGCCTTGCGGGTCGAGCAAGGTCCAGTCGGTGTAGTAGCCACCGCTGAAGGCAACGCGGTCGAAGTAGAAGCGCTCGCCGGCACTGGCATCGAAGCGGTAAATCGCGGTCGAGTTGCCGGGATTGAGCGTGCCGGCGACGTCGGTGTTCGGCGTGATCAGCGTGCCGGCATCGAAGTCGAGCAGGCGGAATGCGTAGCTGGCGGTCGCGTCGCCGACTGCGTCGACGGTCAGCGTGTAGGCGCCGGCCGCCAGGTCGAGGAAGGAGCGGCCGTTGGCGGCGTCGCTCCCCGTGAACGGACGTCCGGAGACGACGCCGCCCTGCGGCCCGGTCAGGCTCCAGTTGAGCCGGCCGTCGTCGGTCAGGACGTCGAAGGCCACCTGCTTCGGCGCGGCGAGGTCGAAGGTGAAGCGGTTCTGCTGGCCGGCGTGCGAGATCGTTCCCTCGGTGCGCGTGCCGAGCGTCATCGCAGCGCTGCTGTCGACCACCTTCTGCACATTGACCGTGTAGGTCGACGGCGTGCCTTCGTGGTAACGGCCTTCGACCAGCAGCGAATAGACGCCGGTGTGATCGAGCGTCGTGACCTCGTGGTCGTCGTAATACATGTGGGCAGGACCCCACACGGTGCGACCGAACGGGTCGACCAGCTGCCAGTCGGTGTAGTAGCCGCCGCTGAATGCGACCCGGTCGAAGTAGAAGCGCTCGCCGGCGTTGGCGGCGAAACGGTAGACGTCGGTCTCGTTGGCCGGGTCGAGCGTGGCCGTGATCGGCGTTCCCGGCGTGAGGTTGGTCCCAGCGGCAAGGTCGAGCAGGCGGAAGCGGTAGTCGCCGGTGGTACCCGAAATCGTCACGACGTAGTCGCCCGCCGGCACCGACATGAGCGTGACACCGTTCGCCGCATCGGTGTCGCTGAAGCGCCGGTCGGTCATCACGGCGCCGCGCGGGCCCGCGAGGCTCCAGCGCAGCTCGGAATTGTTCGTCTGGACGTCGAAATAGAGCTGCGTCGGTCCCGCAAGGCTGAAGGCGTGGCGGTCGCGCTCACCGGCCACGGCGAGCGTCCCGGTCACCACCTCGCCGAGCGTGAGCGGGGGCAACACTTCGGCAGCCCCGGGCGTCACGGCCACCGACACGTTGTCGATGTCGTTGTCGGCGCGCCAGCCGCCGTTGCGCGCGCCGAAAGCAACCCGGCCGTCGTACGCAGAGAGGCCGGAGACGAAGAAGTCGCTGATGACGGGAGCCTCGCTGCCGCCGGCGGGCGTCAGGAAGACCGAAACGCGGCTTCCGCCCGCGGCCGCCGTGAGAACGATGCGGGCATGGAAAAAACGGCCGTCGTCGAGGCGAAAACCAGAAATCGCCGCGCCGAGGTCGAATTCACCGAGCTTGCTGCCGTTGAAATGCAGCGATACGTGGTTGTCGTTGATCTCGCCGTTGTTGACCGGGTCGAAGCCGACGCCGAAGCTGGCCGCGAGGTTCGGCTCTTCGGCGAACTGCGCCACAGGGCCGCTGTTGCCCCAGACTTTCGGGTCGAGCCACGCGAAGCCGATGCCGTCGCCCTGGTTGCTGACCCGGGTGATGCGCAGATCGAAATCGACCGTCGCCGTTGCCGGAACGACACCGACCGCGGTGTTGCTGAAACCGACCGTGTTGATGCCGGTGACATCGCCCGGCAACAACCGCAGGAAATTGCCCGACGGTCCACCCGGCTGCACCGAAGGCGGCGCAGCGCTGAAAGTCGCGAGCGCGTATGGCAGGCCGGCCGCGTCGAAATTCTGCGCAGTCTGGCCGCTTGCCGGCAGGTTGAGGTCGACTGCGCGGAAGCTGTAGTCGACCGGCGTGCCTTCGTCGACGCGGCCTTCGACCAGCAGGTAATTCGTGCCGGTCGTAAGGCAGCGTGACCGCCGAGACGCTCTCGACGTTGCTCGGGCCGAACACCGGTGACAGGTAGGGATCGAGCAGCCGCCAGCCGGCGCTGTTGCGACTCTCGCTGATCAGCTCGAAACCGACCCGGTCGCGGGCCGTTCCGTCGAGGCGGTAGGCGACGGTCGCATTGCCGGGGCTCAGGCTGCCGCTGACCGACGTGCCGAGCGCCAGGGATGGCGCGCTCGAGAGGTCGAGCAGCCGGAAGCCGTAGTCGCCGGTGGCGTCGCCGCTGCCGTCGATCGTCAGGGTGTAATCGCCGGCGACGAGGTCGAGCACCGGCGAAGCGCCGAAGTCGAGCGAATCGCTGTTGCTGAAGCTGCGGCCCGTGACGACGGTGCCGCGCGGTCCGGCGAGCGTCCAGTTGAGGCGCGAATTGTGGGTCAGCGAATCGAAATAGACCGGCGCGCCGGCGGCGAGCGTGAAGCTGTAGATGTCGCGCTGGCCGACATGCGCGATCGAACCCGCCGTCGTCGTGCCGAGCGTCAACGCCGCCTGCTCGTCGACGATCGGCTGCAGGTTGAAGCTGTACGCCGCATTGCCGCCGACGTAGAAGCGGCCTTCGATCAAGAGCGTGTAGCGGCCGGCGAAGGGCAGCGTGAATTCGCGGTCCTCGCCACTGCTGTTCATCGAAGACGGGCCTTCGACCGGACGGCCGAACGGGTCGAGCAGTCGCCAGTAAATGTCGCCACCGAGGCGAGAAATCGTGTCGAAGTAGAAGCGCTGGCCGGCAACCGCGACGTCGAAGCCATAGGCATCGGTTTCGTTCGCCGGGGTGAGCTGCGCATCGACCTGCGTTCCCACCGAAAGCGGCGTCGCTGCGTCGAGCGGCAGGAGCCGAAATGCGAACGGTGCGACGGTGTCGTCGACGCCGTCGACCGTGAGCGTGTAATTGCCCGCTGCGAGCTCGAAGAAAGCGCTGCCGTCGACGGAATCGCCGTACTGGAACGAGCGACCGGCGGTCACGATGCCGCGCGGACCGGCGAGGCTCCAACGCAGGCTGCCGTTGTTGGTCAGCGAATCGAAATACAGCCGCGTCGCCGGCTGGGCAAGCGTAAAGCTGTAGCCCACCCGCTCCCCGGCGCGTGCGATGGCGCCGCTGACGATGCCGGGCGTCGACTCGACGAGGGTCGCTGCATTGCCCTTGCCGCTCGAATCGGCGAGCACCGTGCCGCTGCCTTCATCCGCCTTGAGCAGCACCACCAGGCCGGCTTCGCTGCCAGCAAGCGTCGCATCCTTGGAAGCGACGATCTGTTCGTTGCTGCGCGCGACGTTCCAGACGCGCAATTCGTCGACGCGGCCGACGATGCCGGCGTAGTCGCCTGCAAACTCGCTGCTGTTGCCGATTCGAAGCGGGCCGGTCGCAGCGCTCGCCGGCGTCTGCCGGACGCCGCCCAGTGCCCGCTCGACACCGTCGACGAGGATGCGCATCTGGCCGTTCGGCCGGTCCATCACCGCGGCGATGTGATGCCAGACGCCGGTCGTGATCAGTCCGGGCGCCGTGATCACGCCCTGCTCGCCGCCGTCGGCGCTGGAGATCAAGACCGAGCCATTGCCATTCAGCCAGACGCTGTAGCTGCGCTGCTGCGGATCGCCGTTGCCGCGGTAGAAAAGCGGCGTCCAGGTGTTGGCGAACCGGTCGATGTTGACCCAGGCTTCGAAGGTCGCCGTCTGGCGCAGGTCGAGCGCCGAATTCGGCGCCACCTCGAGCGATGCCAGACCATCGAGTGCGAGCGCCGAGCCGAACTGGCCGGACCTCCAGCGCGGCGTGCGGCCGCTCGCCTCGCCGGGGGTGATCGCGACCGTCGGGTCGACGATCCGCTGCACCTTGAAGCCGTACGGCGAGCTGCCGCCGGCGTCGCGCCGGCCTTCGATCAGCAGCGTATAGGTGCCGCTGAAAGCGAGCGCCGTCACATCCGGCATTTCGCTGCCGAGATAGCCCGGGCCGAAGACGGCGCGGCCGAACGGGTCGAGCAGACGCCAGTAGGTGTTGCCGTTCGCGCTGCGGTCGAAGTAGTAGCGCTCGCCCGCGGTCGCGTCGAAGCGGTAGGCGACGGTCGAGTTGGCCGGGTCGAGCGTACCGTCGACCTGCGTATCGAGCGCGAGCGGCTGGGCGTCGGCGAGATCGAGCAGGCGAAACGCGTACGCCCCCGAGCTGCCGACGTTCGCGTCGACCGTCAGCGTGTAATCGCCCGCGGCGAGGTCGAGGATGCTGCTGCCATCGGCCGAATCGCTCTGCTGGAACGGCCGGCCGGAGACGACCGTGCCGCGCGGACCGATCAGGCTCCAGCGCAAGTCGTAGCGGTCGGCGAGCGAATCGAAATACAGCCGTTCGGCCGCGCCGAGGGTGAAGCGATAGACGTCGCGCTGGCCGAAATCGAGAAAGCCGGCGACCACGCCGCTCGCCGCACCGTAGATGTGGTGCAGCGTTGCCGGGTGGCCGTTGCCGGTCGCATCGGCAAGCGTCTCGCCGCTCGTCTCGTCGGCCGGGAGGTAGAACACCAGCCCCGCTTCGGTGCCGGCGAGCGCCGCGTCCCGGCCGCCGGCGATCTGCTCGGGCGTGCGCACGGTGTTCCAGAGGCGCACGTCATCGACCGCGCCCTGGAATAGCGGATTGCCCTCCAGCGAGCGGCCGATGAAGAGCGGCTGGTCGCTCGCGATCGCCGGGGCGCTGCGCAAGTCGCCGGTCGCTGCCTCGACGCCGTCGAGGTAGAGCTTCATCGCACCGGTCGTGCGGTCGAGCACCGCAGCGACGTGCTGCCACTCGCCCAGCTTGACCGAGCCGGCGGTGGTGCTGATCGTCTGGTTGTTGTTGTCTCCGGTCGACAGGTGCAGGTAGCCCGCCGAATTGACCCACAGCGTGTAGGTGCGCTGCCAGTAATTGCCGTTGCCCTTGTAGAAGAGCGCCTGCCATTCGGAGGCGTAGCCGTCGACCCGGAACCAGGCTTCCAGCGTCAGCGAACCGGTGAGATCGATCGCGTCGTTGTCGGCGATTTCGCCGTAATGAACGCCGTCGAGCCGCACCGCGCCGCCGATTTTCCCTGCCGTGCGCGGCGTCTCCAGGCCGAAGCTTTGCCCCGGCACGATCGTCGCGAGGTCGTCGCTGATCTCGAGCAGCTTGAAGCTGTAGTCGGTTGTCGCCCGATACTGGCTTTGCCAGATGCGTCCCTCGACAACCAGCGTGTAGCGGCCGCTTTGCGTCGGCGTGAAGATGTCGATGTCGTCGAGGTTCTGCGGCCCGAGCAACTGCCGGCCGTATGAATCGAAGAGGCGCCAGGTTTGCCAGTCGCTGGAGCTGTTCAGCAGTTGCCGGTCGACGTAATAGCGCTTGCCGGCGACCACGTCGAAGCGGTAGACATCGGTCTCGTTGACCGGATTGAGCTGGCCGCTGACGACCGTTTCGCTCGCAATGACCGGCGCCACGCCGATGTCGAGCAGGCGGAAACTGAAATCGCCCGTGGCATCGCCGCCCAGGTCGAAGCTCAGGACGTAGTCGCCCCCGATCAGGTCGAGCAGCGGGTTCGTTCCGCCGAGCTCGTACGACTCGGAGCCGTAGAAGCGCCGGCTCGAAATTTCGACGCCGCGCGGACCGGTCAGCGTCCAGTACAAGTCCGGATTCGCATTGCTCGGCGCCAAGCCGTCGAACAACAGTTGCTTTGCCTCGGTCAGGCTGAAGTTGTAGAGCGCGCGCTGACCGACGTGCGCGATGCTCCCGGCGGTGGTTGCGCCGATCGTCGAGCGGTACGCTGCTGTCGACAACCCTCTGGACGTTAAAGCCGTAGGCATTGGTCGCCGCGCCGTTCCCGATGCGGCCTTCGACGAGCAGCGTGTGCTTGCCGGTTTGCTCGAAGGTGCGAACGTCCTGGTCGTCGAAGACATAGCCACCCCAGACCTGATTGCCGTTCGGATCGAGCAGGCGGTAGGTGGTGTTGTAGTAGTCGCCGAAAGTGATGCGGTCGAAATAGAAGCGCTCGCCTGCGACCGCATCGAAGCGGTAGATGTCGGTCGAGCGCGCTGGCGCGAGCGCGGCGCTGACGACGCTGCCCAGACTGATCGCGGTCGAATGCGCCGCAACGTCGAGCAGGCGGAAGCTGTAGCCGGCCACAGAATCTGCGCCGCCGGCGACGCTGAGCGTGTAGCTCCCTGCGGCGAGCCGCAGCAGCGGATTCGCGCCGCCGATTTCGGCCGAATCGCTGCCCGAGAAACTGCGGCTGATCGTCGTGCCGTCAGGCGCGGCCAGCGTCCAGCTGATCGAGTCGTTGTTGGTCAGGCTGTCGAAATAGAGCTGGCTCTCGTCTGCGAGGGTGAAGCTGTAGCGGTCGACTTCGCCTGCGCGGTCGAGGCTGCCGTCGACGGTCTGGCCGAGCGTCAGCGCGACCGGCGCGGTGTCGACCACTTTCTGCAGGTTGAAGCGGTAGTCGAACTTCGTGAGTCCGTAATACGACTCGTACTGCGTCGTCCAGATGCGGCCTTCGATCAACAGCGTGTAGCTGCCGCCGACTGTCAGCGTGCGCGTCGGCACGTCCTGGTTGAAATCGACCGGCCCGAACACCTGTCGACCGCTCGGATCGAGCAGACGCCAGCTGACCCAGTCGCCGTAGGCAGGCTCGAGGCTCTCACGGTCGAAGTAGATGCGGTCACCGGCGGTCACCGAGAAACGGTAGGCGTCCGTTTCGTTGGTGGGATTGAGGCTCCCGGTCGTTGCTGTACCGAGCGTGACAGGCGTCGCCGCAGCCAAGTCGAGCAGCCGGAATGCGTAAGCGCCGGTGGTGCCGCCGTCGGCGCGAATCAGCAACTGGTAGGTCCCCGGCAACACCACGTCGACCGCCGGGCTGCCGCTGCCGAATTCGTACGACTCGGAGGAGTAGGTGCTGCGGCTGTCGATTTCGAGCCCGCGCGGACCGACCAGCGACCAGCGAAACCTGCTGTCGTTGTTCGGCGCAAAGCTGTCGAAGTAGAGCCGGGTCGGCGCCGCCAGGTCGAAGACGTAGCTGTCGACCTCGCCGGCCGCGCTCAAGCTGCCGTCGACCCGGCTGCCGAGCGGCATCGCGGTGCCAGTCAGCGCCACGGGCGGCGTGTTGCCCTCCAGCGTCAGTGCGAAGTCGTAAGCGACGGGCGCAGTTTCGAACGAGCGGCCTTCGAGCAGCAGCGTGTAGCTGCCGCTCAGCAGCAGGTTGAACGGCCCACGGTCCTGGTTGAAATAGTCCGGCCCGAAGATCTGCCGGCCGGTCGGATCGAGCAGTCGCCAGTAGGGATTGCCGCCGCTGCGCGAACGCCAGTCGAAAGCGACCTGGTCGCCGGCGGTCGCGTCGAAGCGAAAGGCTTGCGTCGCGCTGCCGGGGGCAAGGCTGCCGCTCACGCTGGCGCTGTAGGCGATCTGCTGCGCCGAGGCGAGGTCGAGCAGCCGGAAAGCGAAGTCGCCGGTCGTTGCGGCCGATGCGTCGACGGTCAGCGTGTAATCGCCCGCCGTCAGGTCGAGCACAACCGCATCGCTGCGCTCGCCTGAATCGGAGCTGCGAAAGCCGCGCGGCAAGACGAGCGTGCCGCCGGGGCCGGCGAGCGTCCAGGTGAAGCGGTTGTCGCCGGTCAGCGCGTCGAAAACTGTGCGCGTCGGGCTGCCGAGCGTGAAGGTGTAGGACTTCTGCTGGCCGGCATGCTCGATGCGGCCGTCGACTCGTGTGCCGATGCCGAGCGCAGTCGTCGCGTCGACGACCTTCTGCAGGTTGAAACGGTACGGGCTCGGGTTGTCGTTGTAGATGCGGCCTTCGAGCGCCAGGACGTAGCTGCCGCTGCGCTCGGCGGTGAAGACGTCGGCCTGGGTCGTGAACGATCGCGGGCCGGCGAGCAACTGGCCGGCGGGGTCGAAGATGCGTAGCGGAAAGTTGTCCCCGGACTGGCTCAGCGGCTCGAAATAAAAGCGCTCGCCGGCGATCGCGTCGAAGCGGTAAAGCCGGGTTTCGATCGACGCCGGGTTGACGAGCGTGCCGCTGTTGGCGTTCGCGCTGCGGTCGGCGAAAGTCGACCCGGAGGCCTCGTCGAAGCGCCAGTTGGCCACCAGGCCGGCTTCGCTGCCGGTGAGGGTCGACTGGTAGGCGGCAGCGATCTGCTCGGCACTGCGCGCGACGTTCCAGATTCGCGCCTCGTCGATCTGCCCCTTCCAGGGATAGTTGGCACCCGAGCCCGAGCCGATGCGCAGCGGCTGCGACGACTGCACGATCGGCGCGGTGTAGGCGCGGCTGGCGACCAGCGCGCCGTTCAGGTAGAGCTTGAGCGCCGCGCCGTCGTAGGTCGCCGCGACATGGGTCCAGGTATTGGCCGGCAAGTCGGCCTTGACCTCGTTGCTCGAATAGTTGTTGACGAAGAAGTGAATCTTGCCGTCGGTGTAGTTCGTCAGGCCCCAGCCATCGTTCCACGAACTGTTGCTGCTCTTCATGAGCACGGCGCCCCAGTTGCCGATCGCCGGATCGCGCAGGACCCAGGCTTCCAGCGTCAGCTGCTGCGGCTTCAGGCTCGCGTTGTCGGCAACCTCGATGTAGCGGTTCGAGCCGTCCTGATTGAAGGCCCGGTTGGTTTCACCGGCCGGATAGACGAGCGGTGCACCAGAGACGACATGCCGGCTCGCGTTGCCCGCCTCGGCATCGCCGAGCGTTCCCTCGACGGGCGTGCTCGGAGAGATCGAAGTCGCCGCAGCGAAGTCGAGCAAACGAAAGGCGTAGTCGCCGACCGCGTCACCCTCGCCAGCGATCGTCAGCGTATAGCGGCCGGAGCGCAACAGCAGGCCGCTGTTGCCCGAGATGTCGAAGGAGTCCGCCGCGGTCAACGGCTGCGAGCCGACCACCGCGCCGCGCGGGCCGCTCAGCGACCAGTTCAGACGCGACTGCTCGCTGAGCGAGTCGAACAGAACCCGGGTGTCGGCCGCGAGGTCGAAGGTGTAGCCGTCGCGAAGTCCGGCGCCGTCGATGCGGCCGGAGACGACCGTGCCGACCTGCATCGCGACGGGCGCGGTGTCCTGCAGCGCAACGATGTTGAAGCGGTACGCCGCGGCGGCGCCCGACTGGCCCGGCTGGCCTTCGACGAGCACGGTGTAGCTGCCGTCGACATCGAGCCGCAACTCGCCGATGTCGGAATTGAGGTTGGTCGGGCCGGTGACCGTGCGACCGAACGGGTCGAGCAACCGCCAGTAGGTGTTGCCGGGACTCTGCAGGCTGTCGAAATAGAAGCGCTCGCCGGCGGCGACGCTGAACTTGTAGGCGTCGGTCTCGTTGGCCGGCTCGAGCAGGCCGGAAACCGCCGTGCCAGGCGTCAGCTCGGTTGCCTTCGCGATGTCCACCAGGCGGAAGCTGTAGGCGCCGGTCGCGTCGCCTCTCCCATCGACGCTCAGCGTGTAATCGCCGGCGGTGAGGTCGAAAGCCACCTCGCCCTGGCGCAAGCTGCCGTCGGATTGACTGAACGGCCGATCGGTGACGACCTCGCCGCGGGGCCCCTCGATCGACCAGTGCATGTCGCTGCGGTTGGTCAGCGAATCGAAGACGACCCGGATGTTGTCTTCGACCGTGAAGCCGTAGCGGTCGGTCTCGCCCGGCACGTCGAGGTTGCCGTCTATTCTCGGGACGACCGTGTCGCCGGATAGCAGCACCCGGGGCTCGAACGACTCGAACACCAGCTTGCCGGGCGCCGGCGTCGGCGCCGCGATCGCCTGCATGGCGCGCCGCACCAGCTGACTGATGAGTCGCGTCGCGCTCGGCACGACGGAAGAAAGGGGCCGCTTGCGCGGTTTGGCCAGGGAAGCCGGATTCACGCGCTTGTCCACGGAGGTCGATCCCGAAAAGGTTGCGACGGCACGCACCGCCCCCAGGGCCCTGGTACACGCAGAACGGCGAACACCGGCAAATGCCAGTGCGTGCCACATTCCGATGTTAATGTGGGATAGCGCCTACACGGATGCAATGCGGACCAACCCGCAAGGGCATTCGTGATATCCGAGCAGCCGATCGGCCAGGCAGGATGGCAAATGTTGGGTGCGCGGCGCAGCGTGGCATTTCCGATCGGGGCCCCGCACAATGCGCCGCCCGCCCCCGAGGCACGCCGGTCCGCATGCTCCAGATCCATTTCTCGAATCGTCTCGAAGTGCTGCGCGAAGCGCTGCTGGCCGAGCTCGGCCGGGACGTTGGCGGCGTTTTCGAGGCGCAGGAGCTCATCGTTGCCAGCGCGGCGATGCGCCGGCACCTGACGCTGGCCGTGGCCGACCGCGACGGCATCTGCACCAACCTTCGCTTCTCGTATCTCGCACAGTGGCTGTGGACGCAGATCGGCCGCTGGGTGCCGACCGTCGCCGCCGAGTCCCCGTTCGCGCCGGCGGTGCTCGGCTGGCGCGTGCTCGGCATCTTTCGCGATCCGGCGTTCCTTGCGGCGCAGCCGCGGCTCGGCGACTATCTGCGCGATGCCGACGAGGCCATGCGCTACGAGCTGGCGCTGCGCTGCGCCGCGCTGATCGAGCAGACCATCACCTACCGTCCGGACTGGCTCGAGACCTGGTCGGACAGCCACTCGGTGTTCACCGGCACCGCGGACGCCGCGCTGCGCGCCGACGAAGCGTGGCAGGCCGCGCTCTGGCGCCGCATCGCCGCCGACCTCGGCACCGACCGCCAGCATCCGGCGCTGCTCTTCCTGCGCCGCGTCGAGCAGAGCGGCGCAGCGGCGGCCGGCGGCCTGCCGAAGACCGCGCATGTGTTCGCGCTGCCGTCGATACCGCCGCTCTACCTCGGCCTGCTGCAACAACTTTCCCGCTGGGTCGATCTGCACCTGTATGTGCTCAACCCGTGCCGCGAGTACTGGTTCGAGATCATCGATCCGCGCCGCCTTGCCGGGCTGGCGGTTGCCGGCGACACCGGCTACCACGAAGTCGGCAATCCGCTGCTCGCCCGCTGGGGCCGGCAGACGCAGGCCCAGCTGGGCCTGCTGCTCGGCCAGGCCGGGGAGGCTGCGACGACGCACGAGCGTTTCGTCGCCAATCCGCAGCCGACCCTGCTGGCGCGGCTGCAGAACGCCATGCTCGACCTGGCCGAGATCGAAGCCGCGCCACTCGCCGACGACGACCGCAGCATCGAGCTGCACGTCTGCCATTCGCTGCTGCGCGAGCTCGAAGTGCTGCAGTCGCGGCTGCTGGCGCTCTTTGCCGATGCCGATCCGCCGCAGCCGGCCGACATCGTCGTCGTCATGCCCGACCTCGACGCCGCGGCGCCGCTGATCGAGGCGGTGTTCGGCACCGCGCCGGCCGAGCGCTTCATCCCTTATGCGGTGAGCGGCCGCGCGCGCAGCCGGCAGAACGCGGCGGCGCAGGCGCTGCTCGGCGTGCTGGCGCTGGCGGCGTCGCGCTGGCGCGCGAGCGAAGTGGTCGACCTGCTGCAGCAGCCCTTGGTCGGCAGGCGTTTCGGCCTCGACGACGATGCCTCGCTCGTCGCGGTCCGCGGCTGGCTCGCCGACGCCGGCATCCGCTGGGGCTTCGACGCGGCGCACCGCGGCCGCCTCGGTCTGCCGGTGTCGGCGCGGCATGGCTTCGACGACGGGCTGCAGCGGCTTTACCTCGGCTATGCGCTGCCCGACGCCATCGACGCGCCGTTCAACGCCCGGCTGCCGGCGGGCCGCGCCGAAGGCTCGGCGGCGGTGGCGCTCGGCGGCCTGCAGCACTTCGTCGATGCGCTCGCCCGGCTGCAGCGCGGCATGGCCGAGCCGCTCGGCGCCGACGCCTGGCTGGAGCGGCTCGACGCCGCCATCGACGACTTCATCCTGCCGGCCGGACCGGTCGACGAAGACGATCTCGCCGAGCTGCGCAGCGCCCTGCGCGAACTGCACGGCGACCTCGTCCAGGCCCAGTTCGCGGCGTCGATTCCGCACGAGGTGCTGCGCCTGGCGCTGACCCGCCGGCTCGACGACCCCGCCCAGGGCAGCGTGCCGAGCGGCGCCGTGACCTTCGCCTCGATCAGCGGCCTGCGCCACCTGCCGTTCCGGGTCGTCTGTGCCATCAACCTCAACGACGGCCTTTTCCCGTCGCCGGCGCGTGCGCCCGAGTTCGACCTGATGGCCGCGCGGCCACGCCCGGGCGACCGCCAGCGCCGGGTCGACGAGCGCAACCTGTTCCTCGACCTCGTGCTGGCGGCACGCGAACGGCTGCACCTCAGCACCACCGGCCGCAGTGCCCGCGACAACGCGCCGCTGCCGCCTTCGGTGCTGGTTTCCGAACTGCTCGATGCGGTGCTGCCGGCGATTGCCGACGACCCGGGCTCGGCCGAATCGATCCGCGCCGTGCGCCGCCGGGTGGTCGTCGAGCATCCGCTGCAGCCTTTCACGCCGGCCAGCTTCGATGCCGACGGCGACCGCCGGCTGCGCAGCTTCGAGACCGAGTACCTCGAAGCGCTGCAACAGGCGCCGCCCGCCGCAGCGCCGCTGGCGGAGCTGCCGGACCTCGACCGCGAGGACGACGACGCGGCCTTCGGCCACGGCGCCGACGCGGCGGTTGCGAACCCTTTCTTCACCGCGCCGCTGCCCGAGCCCGATGCGTCCTGGCGGCGGCCGACGCTCGACCAGCTCGGCCGCTTTCTCGGCAACCCGTGCCGCTACCTGCTCGAGCGCCGTCTCGGCATCGCACTCGAACGCGCGCAGGACGAGTTGCTCGACGACGAACCGCTGCTCGCCGACCACCGCGGCCGCAGCGCCCTCGCCGACCGGCTGCTGCCCCACGGAATGGCCGGCGCCGACGCCGCATCGCTGCGCGAGCTGGCGCAAGCCGGCTCCGAGTACCCGGGCGGGCGCTACGGCGAGCTGCTGCTCGAGCGCGAACTGCAGCACCTGCAGCGCTTCGCCCACGGCGTCGCCCGCGACACCGCCGCACCCTTGCAAGCGCCGCTGGCCGGCGATCTGGCCTTCGAGCTCGACGGCGCCGAGTGGCGGCTGAGCGGCGCGGTCGCCGACCTGCGCGAAAGCGGGCTGGTGCGCTTTCGCTGCGACGAGGCGCGGCCGCGCGACCACCTCGCCGGCTGGCTGGCGCATCTGTGGCTGTGTGCCTGGCGCCCGCCCGGTGTGGCGCTGCGCACGACCTGGCATTCGCGCGACGGCGCCTGGCATTTCGAGCCGGTGGCGGACGCCCGTGCCGAACTCGAGGCGCTGCTGCGGCTTTACCGCCAGGGCCTTCGCGAACCGCTGCATTTCTATCCGAAGGCAGCCTGGCGCTACATCGACAGCGGCGGCCGCCTCGGCGAGGCGCAGGCCGCCTGGAACTGCAGCCGTTTCAATGCCTTCGGTGAAAGCGCCGACGCCGCCTACCGACTGGCACTGCGCGGCGCCGAGCCGCTCGACGCCGCTTTCGAGCGCTGCGCGGCCGCGGTCTTCGGACCGCTGCATGCGCATCTGGTGCGAAGCGCGTGAGCACCGCACTCGACGTCCTGCGCGTACCGCTCGACGGCATCCGCCTGGTCGAGGCGTCGGCGGGCACCGGCAAGACCTGGGCGATCTGCGGCCTCTACCTGCGGCTGCTGCTCGAACGCCGGCTGCCGGTCGAGCAGATCCTGGTCGTCACCTTCACCAACGCGGCGACGGCCGAACTGCGCGAGCGCATCCGCGCGCGCCTGGCCGAGCTGCTGGCCACGCTGGCCGGCGGTGCCGCACCGGCCGACGGCTTCATCGACGCGCTGATCGAAGGCTGCGTCGAGCGTGGCCTGGAACCAGGCGAGCTGCACAGCCGCGTCGAGCTGGCGCTGCAGTCGTTCGACCAGGCGGCCATCCACACCATCCACGGCTTTTGCCAGCGGGCCCTGGCGGACGCGCCCTTCACCGCCCGGCTGCCGCTGGCGCTCGAGCTCGTGCCCGACGACTCGCAGCTCGTTGCCGAGGTGGTGGCCGATTTCTGGCGCCGGCGCCTCGGCGGCGAGGCCGTGTCGGCCGGCCTGGTCGGCCTGCTCGAAGCGCGGCGCGACGCCCCGGCGCGCTGGGCGCAGCTGCTGCGGCGCCACCTCGGCCGGCCGCTGGCGCGCTCGATCTGGCCCGACGGGATCGACGATGCCTCGCCCGCCGATGCCGCGCTGCGGGCAGCGCAGCTCACAGAAGCGCGCACGCTGTGGCAGGCCGAACGCGCTGCCATCGTCGCAAGCATCGAAGGCTCGACCGCGCTCAACCGCACCCGCTACAACGACGCTGCCGCCGCCACCGGCGCGCGCGAGTGGGACGCCCTGCTCGATGCGGCCGATCCGCTGGCGCTGTCGTTGCCCCGGGACAAGGCGCAGCTCTATCGCCGCAGCCTGCTCGAGAAGTCGACGCGCGTGGGGCAGGTCACGCCGCGCCATGCGTTCTTCGACCTCGCCGAGGCGCTGCTTGCCGAAGACGAGCGGCTCGGCCGCGCGCTCGAACTGCAGCGCCTGCGGCTGCTGCGCGAGCTGCTCGACGCCGGCAGCCGGGCGCTGCGCGAACGCAAGCGGGCGCTGCGGCTGATCTCCTTCGACGACATGCTCGGCCAGCTGCACGAACGCCTCGCCAGCGGCGATTGCCCGGAGCTTGCGGCGGCGCTGCGCGCGCGTTTCCCGGCGGCGCTGATCGACGAGTTCCAGGACACCGACCCGCTGCAGTGGGCGATCTTCGAAGCGATCTATGCCACCCCGTCGCCGGCCGAGGCGCTGTCGCTGTTCCTGGTCGGCGACCCGAAGCAGGCGATCTACAGCTTCCGCAACGCCGACCTGCACACCTACCTGCAGGCACGCAGCCGCACCGAAGCGCGCTACAGCCTGACCGACAACCAGCGCTCGACCGAGGACCTGATCACCGCGCTGAACGGCCTTTTCGAAAGCAACCGGCAGGCGTTCCGGCTGCCGGGGCTCGACTACCGACAGGTGCGCTACGGCGCCAAGCCGCGCAAGCCGTGGGTCGACGCCGGCGATTCCGGCGCCGCGCTGAAGGTGTGGCTATTGCCGGGCGCCGACGACCAGTTGCTGACCAAGAAGGCCGCCGCCGCAGCGGCAGTCGCCGCCACCGCAGGCGAAATCGTCCGGCTGCTCGGCGAGGCGGCCGCCGGCCGGCTGCTGATCGACGGGCGGCCGGTCGGTGCCGGCGACATGGCGGTGCTGGTGCGCACGCATGCGCAGGGGCTGGCGATGCGCGGCGCGCTGGCTGCCGTCGGCCTGGGCTGTGTCGAGCTGTCGCAGACCAGCGTCTACGCCACGCCCGAGGCCGAAGCGCTCGAGCGGCTGCTCGCCGCGATCCTCGAGCCCGGTCACGGCGGGCTGCTGCGCGCCGCCTTCGCCACCGAGCTGCTCGGCGATGACGCGGCCCGCACCGAGTCGCTCGCCGACGACGAGGCGCTGCTGACCGCCCGCATCGAGCGCTTCGCCGGCTACCGCGACACCTGGCTGCGCCGCGGCGTCGGCCCGATGCTGCGCGAGCTGTCGCGCGCCGAGGGCATCGAGCGCCGGCTGCTGCCGCGCCGCGACGGCGAGCGCCGGCTGACCAACCTGCGCCACCTTGCCGAACTGCTGCAGCAGGCGGCCGAGACGCAGCGCGCGCCGCATGCGTTGCTGCGCTGGCTGCGGGCCCAGCGGCGCAGCGAAGCCGTCGACGAGGTCGCGCAGATGCGGCTCGAATCGGACCGCCACCTGGTGCAGATCGTCACCATTCACCGCTCGAAGGGCCTCGAATATCCGCTGGTCTTCTGCCCCTTCCTGTACGACGGCCGGCTGCCGCCAGCCGATGAGGGTCCCGACGGCCGCGTGACCCGCGGCGAGGACGACCAGGTGGTCATCGACTGGCGCGGCCGCTTCCTCGACCGCCGGGAAGCCGATGCCCTGCGGCAGCAGCGGCGCGACGAGGACAGCGCCGAGCAGATGCGGCTGGTGTACGTCGCGCTGACGCGCGCCGTCTATCGCTGCCACGTCGTCGCCGGCGCCTATGCGACGGGCAGGAACAGCGTCACCGAAAGCCTGCGCAGCCCGCTGACGTGGCTGGTGGCCGGCGACGGCGTCGAGCCGGCTGCCTGGCCGCCGGCGCACTTCGGCGTCGCAGCGCTCGAGCAAAGCTGGCGAGCGCTCGCCGATCGCGTCGGCCCGGCGCTGTCGGTGACGCCGCTGCCAGCGCCGGCAGCAGCGCATGCAGCGCGGCCGGCGACATCGCCGCAGCTCGCGGCGCTGCCGCCGCCGCGCGAAATTCCCGCCGGCTGGCGGATCGGCAGCTACAGCGCGCTGCTGCGCGGCGGCGAACGTGCCGGGGATGCACCGCCGGAGCCGCAGCCGGTGAAACGCCGCAGCCGCCGGTCGGCCCCCACCGGCCGGCACGACGACATCCTCGACTTTCCGCGTGGCACCGAGGCCGGCGACTGCCTGCATGCGGTGCTGCAGGGGATCGACTTCTGCGACCGCAGCGGCTGGCCGGCGGCCATCGACGCCGCGCTGCAGGCGCATCCGCTCGCCGCAGCGCGGCGGCGCGCGCCGCCTGAAGCGGCCGCACGCTGGCCGGCGATGATCGCCCGGCTGCTCGACGACCTGAGCCGCACCGAACTCGTCCCCGGCCTGCGCCTGGACACGGTGGCACCGGCACGGCGGCTCGCCGAGCTCGAGTTCACGCTGCCGAGCCACGGCCTCGACAGCGGCGCCCTGCAACGGCTGCTCGAAGGCGCCGGCTATGCGCTGCCGCCGCTCGGCGCGGCGACGCTCGACGGCTACCTGAATGGCGCCATCGACCTGGTTTTCGAGCACGCCGGCCGCTTCTACCTGATCGACTGGAAGTCGAACCACCTCGGCGACTCGCCGGCCGAGTACCGCGGCGCGGCGCTCGACGACGCCATGGCCGAACACGGCTACCACCTGCAGCAGCTGATCTATTCGGTGGCGCTGCAGCGGCTGCTGCAGCGCCGGCTGGCGGCCTACGACTTCGAGCGCGATTTCGGCGGCGTGCTCTATCTCTTCCTGCGCGGCGTCCGTGCTGCGGCGGGCGACGCGCCATCGGGTGTCTGGTTCCACCGGCCGCGCGCCGAGACGCTGGAAGCGCTCGACGCCCTGCTCGAGGGCCGGCTGCCACGCCTTGCCGCCGGCGCGCCGCCCGCCAGCGAGCAGATCGAGCTCGGGTTCTGATGGACGCCGCACGCCCGATCGGCAGCGAAGCCGATGCACTGGCCGAAGGCTTCGCCACGCACGCCGAGCGCTGGGCGCGGGAAAGCGGAGCGACGGCCGAGGCCGCAGCGGCGCTGCGACGGGTGGCGCGCGGCGTCAGCCTGGCGACGTCGGCCGGCCACGTCTGCGCCGAGCTCGACGAACTGGCGGCCAGCGCCGACGGCGGACCCGCACCCGGGCGGCTGCGCGAACTGCTGCTCGCCTCCCACGTCGTCGGCACGGCGCAGGCGCCGTCGAACAAGCCGCTGGTGGTCGACGCGGACGGCCGCGTCTACCTGCACCGCTATTTCGACTTCGAGCAGCGGCTGGCGCGGCGGCTGCTCGCAGCGCTCGGCACGGCCGGCGAGCCGCCCGCCGCCGCCCGCGCCGCGCTGCGGCGCCTGTTCGCAGCGGAAGCACCTGCCAGCCGACCACCCGTCGGGCAGCAGGTCGCCGCGGGGCTGGCGCTGCTCGGCCGCTTCACCGTCATCAGCGGCGGGCCCGGCACCGGCAAGACAACCACCGTCGTCAAGCTGCTGGCCTGCCTGCTCGCCGCCGACCCGGCATGCCGGATCGCGCTTGCCGCGCCGACCGGCAAGGCCGCGGCGCGAATGCTCGAAGCGCTGCGCTTGCGCGCCGCACAGCTGCCGGCAGCGCTGCGCGACGCGCTGCCCACCGAGGCATTCACCGTCCACCGGCTGCTCGGCGTGACCGGCGAAAGCGGACGCTTTCGCCACCACGCCGCGCAGCCGCTGGCGATCGATGCGCTGGTCGTCGACGAGGCGTCGATGCTCGACCTGGCGCTGGCAACCCGGCTCTTCGAAGCCGTTCCCTCTGGCGCGCGCATCGTCCTGCTCGGCGACAAGGACCAGCTGGCTGCGGTCGAGGCCGGCGCGGTGTTCGCCGAACTGTCGGCCGATCCGCGGCTTTCGGCAGCGCGGATCGACGCGCTGGCCGAACTGTGCGGCCTGCCGCGGGACGCCGTCGCGCCACCGGAGGTCGCCACGCCCGGCGCCGGGCTGCAGGACAGCGTCGTCTGGTTGCGCGAGAACTTCCGCTTCGGCAGCGACTCGGCGATCGGCCGCCTGGCGACGGCCATCAACCGCGGCGATGCCGATGCGGCGATCGAGCAGCTTGCCGCTGCGGGCGACGACACGCTGCGCTGGATCGACGCCGGTCGCCGGCCTGCACTCGAGCAGATCGTCGACGGCTACGGCGGCTTTCTGGCGGCCGTGCAGGCACGCCCGGACGATCCGCGCGCCGTCAGCGAGGCCTTCGCGCACTTCCGCGTGCTTTGCGCGGTGCACCGGGGACCGCGCGGTGTCGACGCCGTGAATGCGCTGATGGCGCGCCGTATGCACCGCGCCGTCCGCAGCAGCCCTGCCGGCGACTGGTATGCCGGTCGACCGGTGATGGTGCTGCGCAACGACTACCGGCTCGGGCTCTACAACGGCGACACCGGCATTGCGCTGCCGGGTGCCGACGGCCGCCTGGTCGTCTGGTTCGAGGACGGTCGCGGCGGCTTCCGCGCCATCGCGCCGCTGCGCCTGCCCGAGCACCAGAGCGCCTTCGCGATCACCGTGCACAAGGCGCAGGGCTCCGAGTACGACGAACTGGCGCTGCTGCTGCCGGTGGAGGCAGGCCGCGGCGTCAGCCGGGAGTTGCTCTACACCGGGCTGACACGCGCACGCCGCCGCGCCACCCTCGTCGCCACCGCGGCAGGACTGCGCCAGGCGATCGAAACACCGACGCGGCGCCATTCGGGCCTGCTGGCGCGGCTGCGCGAACAGGCCGCGAAGTAGCATCCCGGCCCCAAGGAGCCCTCCCCCATGGAAGCAGTCGATCTCGATGTGTTGTGCGCTTGCGCCGAATGGCACGCCGCCGGCCACCGGGTGCTGCTGGTCACGGTGCTGCGCACCTGGGGCTCGTCGCCGCGGCCACCGGGCGCCATGATGGCGCTGCGCGACGACGGCCGGGTTGCCGGCTCGGTTTCCGGCGGCTGCATCGAGGACGACCTGATCGAGCGCGCCCGCGCCGGCATCGAGACGCTTGCGCCCGGCGGGGTTCCGTCGATCGAGACCTACGGCATCCGTGCCGAGGAGGCGCACCGCTTCGGCCTGCCCTGCGGCGGCACGCTGCAGCTGGTGCTCGAACCGCTCGGCGCTGCCAGCGCGATCCAGGAGCTGGTCGAGCGGCTGCAACGGCGCGAGCTGATCCGGCGCACGCTCGACCTGCGCAGCGGTGCGGTGCGGCTCGACGCCGCCGAGCCGAGCGAAGGTTTCGGCCATGCCGAGCAGTGCCTGGTCAACATCCTCGGGGCGCGATTCCGGCTGCTCGTCATCGGCGCCGGCCAGCTCTCGCGCTATCTCTGCCAGACCGCCGTCGGCCTCGGCTTCGAAGTCACGGTCTGCGATCCGCGCGAGGCCTACGCCAGCGAGTGGGAGGCGCTCGCCGGGGTGACGCTGGTTCGCACCATGCCCGACGATGCGGTGCTCGAGTTGCGGCCCGATGAGCGCACCGCGGTGATCGGGCTGACGCACGATCCCAAGCTCGACGACCTGGCGCTGATGGATGCCCTGCGAACGCCGGCGTTCTACGTCGGTGCGCTCGGCTCACGTGCCAACGACGCCAAGCGCCGGGAACGCCTGCGCGAACATTTCGGCCTCGGCGATGCGGAACTCGAGCGGCTGCACGGCCCCGCGGGCATCTACATCGGCAGCCGCACGCCGCCGGAAATCGCGTTGTCGATCCTCGCCGAGATCGTCGCGACGAAAAACGGCGTCGCCGTGCCGAAGGCGCAAACCGTCGGCGCAGCCAAGCAGGCCCGCTCGGTCGGCGCCGCCTGAGGCTTGGCCCGGCTTGTCGCCGGGCTGCAGCGGCTAGGAGCCGCCCTTCTTCGCCCGCTTGCCGGGATTCTTCTTGCTGCGGGTGTGCGCGCCGCGCTCCTTGCTGCGCTTCTGGCCGGTGGCCTTCATCCGCGGCTGCAGCGGCTTGGCCTTCGGCCCGGCGACGGATGCGGGACGCGGTTCCTGGGTGGCGACGGGCGCCGAAGCGTCGTTCGCACTGTCTTGTTCTTCGTTCATGGAGACTCCAAAAGGTCGGCTGGGGGTGGCAAAGCGGATGCCGCCAGTGCCGAAGCGGCATTGCGCGGATTCCCGACCTTACACTGACGCCCCCTCGCGACCCTTGCACGCACCATGATGGGATGGCGCGGCCACCTTTTGCTCGAATACCGCCGCGCCGGTGACCGCACCGTCCTTCTCGACCGCCACAGCGGGCCGTTGCGGGTTCTCAAGAGTCTCTATCCCGAGGCACCCGGCGTCTGCCACACCGTGCTGGTTCATCCACCGGGCGGGGTCGTCGGTGGCGACACGCTGGCCATCGAGGCCTCGCTCGGCGCGGGCACGCATGCGCTGCTGACGACCCCCGGCGCGACCCGCTTCTACCGCAGCGCCGGCGCGACCGCGACGCAGACGCTGGCGGTGCATGTCGCGGACGGCGCACGACTCGAATGGCTGCCGCTGGAATCGATCGTGCACGGCGGTGCGATCGTCGAGAGCAGCCTGCGCTTCGAGCTGGCCGCCGGGGCGGAAATGATCGGCTGGGACCTGCTGGCGCTCGGCCTGCCCGCCTCGGACAAGGCATTCGATGCCGGCAGTTGGCGCCAGCGCATCGAACTGCCGGGTGTCTGGCTCGAGCAGGGCCGCGTTGCCGCCGACGACACGCTGCTGCTCGACTCGCCGCTCGGCTTTGCCGGGCAGCGCGTGCTGGCGACGCTGTGGTTTGCCGCGGGGTCGCCGCTGGCGTCGGCGCGCCGCGAGCGGCTGATCGAGGTGGCGCGGGGCACGGTCGAAGGCGCTGACGAACTGCACCAGCGCGCCGGTGTCACGTCGATGCAGCCCCGGCTGGTCGTGTTGCGGCTGCTGGCGCCGCGGGTCGAGCCGGCGATGCAGCTGCTCGCCGCGGTGCGCGCGGCGTGGCGCGACGCCGCCTGGCAGTTGCCGCCCTGCCCGCCGCGCGTCTGGGGCACCTGAGCACCGTCGTCCTTGCGGCGCGGATCAGAACGCGCGGCTGTCGTAGGCCCAGTGCAGCAGCGCCTGGCGCTGCCGGGGGCGGCAAGCGAGATCGCCGCGCAGGCAGCCGGCACGAATCTGCCCGATGTGCCGGGTCATGGCCTTCCAGCGCCGGATCTGCCGCTCGTCGTCGGGGCCGCGACGGCCCATGTAGTAGCGGCAGTACCACTGGAACCAGCCGCGCGGATCGTCGGCATGGATCCAGCCCTTGGCGCGCCAGACGGCGAGCGGCTGCGAGGCGTCGACGCCGAAGCAGTTCAGCGCCGGGTCGCGCCGACCGGGCGACAGCTTGGCACGCGCGTACCAGTCGGCCGGGAATTCGGCGGCGCAGTCGGTCATGTAGCGACCCCCGAAGACGCCGAGTGCCAGCAACTGCGGCGGCGTCAGCTGCGGCCGGAAGTCGGCATGGAAGTTCTCGCCCGGCGGCTCGCTGCAGACATAGCGGTAGCCGGTCTGCATCAGGTCGTCGACGACGACATGCCTCATCACCGCTCCTCAGCGACGGCCGCGGCGCAGCTGCGCCAGCGGCTTCTTGCCCTTGAGCTGGCGCTCGATGCCGTCGTTGAGCCGCGAGCGCAGGTCGACCACCGCCTCGACATGGCCGTAGACGCCTTCGAAGCGCAGGTCGAGCCAGAGCCACAGCGTGCACGAGCGCAGCGCCTGCTCCATGCGGTCGAGCCGGCTGTGCTCGTCGACCTCGTCGAGGAACCACGGCGTTGCCGGCACGGCCGGCCACCGCGTGGCCGGCCGGCCCAGTCGAGGAAGTGCTGCAGCTGGGCGTCGGTGCGGGTGTCGACCGGCGCCTGCGCGTAGACGAAGCGCTGCGCGCAGCGGCAGCGCCGGCGCGCTGCGGTCGAGCTGCTCGGCCAGCTCGAGCATCTGCTCGAGTTCGGCGACGGCGAAGTGCGCGTCGTCGAGCTTCAGCTGCTCGATGAAGACGCCGAGCACCTCGCGCAGCCGGTCCTTGCCGAGCCGGACGGCGATGGTGTCGACATGCCACCAGTTCGGCGCCACCGGCGCCTTGAAGTCGCGCGGCGCGCGCGGCGGCTTGGCCAGCATTTCCTTCAGATGCTTGGCAGCGCCGGCCTCGGCCTCTTTCAGCACGCCGACGAAGCCTTCCTCGTGCATGCCGTAGCGGCCCGCGCGCCCGGCGATCTGGTGCACCTCGGATTCGTCGAGCGGCCGGTCGGCGACGCCGTCGAACTTGGTCAGCGTGCTGAACAGCACCCGGCGGATCGGCAGGTTCAGGCCCATGCCGATCGCGTCGGTGGCGACCAGCACGTGGGAGGCGCCCTGCGCGAAGCGTTCGGCCTCGCGGCGGCGCACCTCGGGCGGCAGCGCGCCGTAGATCACCGACACCGCCTGGCCGCTGGCAGCGATCTGGTCGCGCAGCATCAGCACGTCGCGGCGGCTGAACGCGACCACCGCGTCGCCGAGCTTCAGCGCCGACAGCGGCACCGGCGTCGGCAGCAGCTGCACATGCTGCTTGCGCTCGAAATGGACGCACCTCGGCAGCGCTCGCCGCACAGGCCGAGCAGGTTCTCGATCGCCGGCACCGCATAAGCCGAGCAGATGATGATCAGCTCGCGTGCCGGCACGCCGACGATCGCCTGCGTCCACGCCCAGCCGCGGTACGGGTCGAAGATCATCTGCGCCTCGTCGATCACGGCCAGGTCGATCTCCTTGCCGCGTGGAGACCATCTCGATGGTGCTCGACACCAGCCGGGCGCCGTCGGCGGGCACGTTCTCCTCGCCGGTGAGCAGCGAGCAGGCGACGCCGCGCGCCCGCAGCCGGTCGCGGCCTTCGAGCGCCAGCAGGCGCAGCGGCGCCAGGTAGGCGCCGTCTGTCGGCCTGCGCCAACTGCTCGAAGGCCGCGTGCGTCTTGCCGCTGTTCGGCGGGCCGACGAACAGCGTGCACCCTGCGCTGCAGCCGGCGCGCCATCGCGAAGGTGTCGGGATAGCCCTGGAACGCCAGGTCGGCGTTGAGGCCTTCGAGCGTTTCGAGTTCGGCGACCCGCTGCTGCCAGCGCTCGACTGCGCGCGGCTGCAGCGGTCCTTCAGCGCCTGCAGCGGGTCGGCGACGCGACAGCTCGGCCTGCAGCCGCGGCAGCAGCGTGTCGAGCTGCTGCGGACTGCGCTGCCGTGCGTCGGCAAGCAAGCCGTCGAGGTGGCGCGCCAGCTCGACGGCATCGGCCGCGGCCGGTGCGCCGCCGAGCGCCTGCAACAGCGCCGGCTGGTCGCCTTCGCGGTAGAAGTCCCACACCGGACCGGCGGCAATCGGCACGTGATAGGCCAGCTGCAGCCGGACCTCGGCCAGCGGCAGCGTCTGGTGCGCAAGGCGCTCCCAGCCGTCGACACGGCGGGTGATGCCGAGTGTCTCGAGCGCGGCAGCGCGCTGCAGCATCGTCGCCCGTGCGGTCGGCCCGGCAGGAACGGCGTCGAGATGGCGCAGCGCCGCGTCGATCGAGTCCGGCGCGATCCAGCGGCTCGGCCGCGCACCGCCGGCGGGCCGGCTGAGCAGGATGTAGCCGTGGCGATCGAGTCGCGACTCGAAGTCGCTGCCCTGCGGATCGAAGAAGTCGGCCGGCTTGACGACCTGCGGCAGCTGAAACGCCTGGCGCCGCAGGCGCAGCAGCTGCTCGTCGGAAATATGCGGCGGCAAGTGCCGCTGGTGGCTCGGATCGGGCAGGCCGCCGTGGGCGGACGGGTGGTCGGGCATCGGGGATCCGGTGGCGTCGGGAAGGCGGCTCAGGCGTTGAGCACGCCGAGCACTTCCGACTTGAATTCGCGCTGGTAGAGGATGGTGATCACCCCTACCGTCGCGCAGAGGAAGAGCAGCGGCGAAAAGAACCAGCCGAGTGCGGCGAACGAGAAGTAGTAGGCGCGAATGCCGTCGTTGAAGGTCTCGGCGGCCAGGCCGAGGACCTTGCCCGCCTTGTCGGCGAACTCGTCGCGCGACAGGCTGCGCTCGACGTATTGGGTCGATTCGGGAGCCGATGCGACCAGCAACGCGCCGAAGGTGTACTGCCGCATCGACCAGGTGAAGCGGAAGAAGGCATACACGAAGACCATCAGCATCAGGGCCAGCTTCAGCTCGAACACCAGAACGCTGGTGCGTGCGGCGAAGGGGATGTCGCGCACCAGTTCGTCGGCCTGGTCGGCGCCGAGCACGGCCAGCAGGCCGCCGATGATCAGGATCGTCGTCGATGCAAAAAACGAGGGACTGGTGGCCATGTTCTGGATCACCACGCCGTCGACCACCCGCACTTCGCGGTAGGTGGTCTGCAGCATCCAGTCGCGGCGGTAGCGGTTGGTCGTTGCCAGAATCGAAGGCTGCGTGTCGGCGAGGCGCCGCGCAAACACCGCATAGCCCACCCACCCCGCAGCAAAGGCGAAGATCGCCAGCCAGTCGAGAAGCGGCAGCAATGCGAAAACCTTGAACAACGTGTCCATGCGCGATCGTAGCAATGCGTTGCCGACCGACCAGGGCGCGGCGCGCCGGGCGTCGCCACGCGCGCCTGGCCACCCGGCGCAGTCCAGCCGGACGGCGTGCAGCGTGGCGGCGGTGGAGGCGAGATGAGCGCAGCACCGCCCGCACGGGCTTATGTCGGCCGCTTCGCGCCGTCTCCCACGGGGCCGCTGCACGCAGGCTCGCTGGTCGCGGCGCTGGCGAGCTGGCTCGATGCACGCGCGTTCAGCGGCCGCTGGCTGGTGCGGATCGAAGATCTCGACGCGGCACGCTGCAGCGCCGAAGCGGCACGAACGATCCTCCATCAGCTTGCAGCCCTGGGGCTGAGCGCCGACGAACCACCGCTGTGGCAGTCGGCACGCTCGGCGCTGTACCACCAGGCGCTCGACCGTTTGCAGGCCGACGACCGGCTTTACCCCTGCAGCTGCAGCCGCAGCCGCATCGCCGCCTACTGGACCTCGCGCGGCGCGCAGCGGGCACGCGGCGCCGAGTGGCCTTACCCCGGCTTCTGCCGCAGCGGCACCGATCGACCGGCGCGTGCCCTGCGCGTGCGCGCGCCGGCCGCTCCGATCGAATGGCGCGACCGCCGGCTCGGAGCGCAGCGCCAGGATGTCGCGCGGGCCGTGGGCGACTTCGTCGTGCAGCGTGCCGATGGCGTGGTGGCCTACCAGCTGGCGGTGGTGGTCGACGACGCGGCGCAGCAGGTCAGCCATGTGGTGCGCGGCGAGGACCTGGCCGACAACACGCCGCGCCAGCTGCATCTGCAGGCGCTGCTCGGCGCCGCCACGCCGGTGTACCTGCACACGCCGCTGGTGCTCGGCGCCGACGGCGAGAAGCTCTCCAAGCAGCAGGGTGCACCGGCCCTCGACGTCGGCGATCCGCTGGCGACCCTTCGCGAGGCTGGCGGCAGCCTCAGCCTGGACCATGGCGCCGCGACGGCCGCCGAATGGCTGCAAGGCGCCGTGGCCCGCTGGCCTGACGCCTGCCGCCGCATGGCGGCCCAGGCCGTGAATGAAACTGGCTAGCATCGCGGCTTCCGAAATTCCAGGCACCGCACATGAACACCCTTCCTTCCGGACTGCAGTACGAGGACACCACCGTGGGCAGCGGCGCCGAAGCCATCGGCCGGCGCCCAGGTCAGCGTGCATTACACCGGCTGGCTTTACGAGAACGGCAGCAAGGGCGCCAAATTCGACAGCAGCAAGGACCGCAACGATGCGTTCCGCTTCAAACTCGGCGCCGGGATGGTGATCCGGGGCTGGGACGAAGGCGTGCAGGGCATGAAGGTGGGCGGCAGCCGGCTGCTGGTGATCCCGCCGGACCTCGGCTACGGATCGCGCGGCGCGGGCGGGGTGATCCCGCCGAATGCGACGCTGCTCTTCGAGGTCGAGCTGCTGGCGGTTTAGTCGCCCCTACGTAGGCCAGTTCCTACGGTGAATCGAAGTTCGCTCCCACTGGCGGGGTGCCTCGCCGGTGGAACACTCTGGCGCTGTCATCGCCGCCTTGCGCGCTGACCACCCGCCCCCCTGCATGTCCCGACTCCAGACCTTCATCGTCGAAGACAGCCCCGTCATTCGCGAGAACCTGATTGCGACACTCGAGGAACTGGCGCCGGTGGAAGTCGTCGGCAGTGCCGATACGGAAGACGCCGCCAACGACTGGCTCTCATGCGACGGGCATTGCTGCGACCTGGTGATCGTCGATATCTTCCTGAAGAGCGGCTCGGGGCTGGGGGTGCTTGCCGCCTGTGCCGCGGGAACGGGTGGGCGCAAGCTGGTCGTGCTCAGCAACTTCGCGACCCCGGACATCCGGCGCAAGTGCCTTGAACTCGGTGCCGACCGGGTGTTCGACAAGTCCAACGAGATCGATTCGCTGCTGAGCTATTGCGCGCGGCTGGCGAACCACGGCGGCGAGACGCTCTGGGCCAACTGAGGCGGCTCGACGGGCTGCAGCGCGTGGCTCGAATGCAGGCCGCACGGGCCGCCGCCTGAAGCGTTACTGGATCAGCCCGTTCTTCAGCGCGTAATAGGTGAGATCGCTGTTGGATTCCAGGCTCATCTTCTCCATCACCCGGGTGCGGTAGGTGCTCACCGTCTTGACGCTCAGCGACATGCTGTCGGCCATGTGGCTGACCGTTTCGCCATTTGCCAGGCGCAGGAAGACCTGGAATTCGCGCTCCGACAACAGCTCGTGCGGCGGCCGGTCGGCCTGGCCGCCGAGACCTTCGGCAAGCAGTTCGGCCACACCGGCGGTGATGTACTTGCGGCCGCGGGCGACGGTGCGGATGGCCTTGATGATCTCCTCGGGCTCGCATTCCTTGTTCAAATAGCCGCTCGCGCCCTGTCGCAGCAGCGTGGTGGCGTAATGCGCCTCGGGAAAGCCGCTTAGTATCAGGATCGGCAGCTCCGGCGCACGCGCCTTGATGGCGGCCAGTGCGTCGACGCCACTCTGGTCCGGCATCGACAGGTCCATCAGCAGGACATCGATGTTGCCTTTGCGGACCAGGTCGAGGGCCTCGCGACCGTTCGCCGCTTCTCCGGCCACGACGAGGTCCACCTGCTCGGCAAAATACTGACGCAAGCCGGCCCGCACGATGGCATGGTCGTCGACGATGGCAATACGAATCATGAATACGATGAGTTTCGGCTTGGCAAGTGCCCGAATGCCCGAGTTTAGGGGGCACGGGGTTCGATGAAGATTGCCCGACGCCTTCGCAGCAGCCCGTTTGCGGTTTCACTGGTCTGTCTGGTGGCCCTGTTGCTTCTGGTGATCAGCGAGACCGGCTACTTCCAGGCGGTCAAGTCGCTCGACCAGCTCGGCCCGATGGCGCTGGTGCGGCTGAACAATGTCGAGCTGGCTGCGGCCATGACCGAAGCCGAGACCGCCCAGCGCGGCTACCTGCTGACCAGCCGCGACGATTACCTTGCCAGCTACCGCGCGGCCGCGCTGCGCGTCGGCCGCCTGCTCGAGCCGCTGCGGCGCCACTATGCGAACGATCCGCGGCGCGCGCTTCTCGCTGAACTCGAGAACCATGTGCAGCGCAAGCTCTCCGAGCTGGAAACGACGATCGAGCTGCATGCCCGCGGTCGCGGTGACGCGGCGCTGCAATGGATGCTCAACGACATCGGCAAGTCGCAGATGGAGGACATCCGGGCCAGCTCGGCGCGGCTGGTGGCCGACGAGAGCGAGCGGATCGCCACCGAGCGCAGGAAGGTCTACGACATCCTCGGCCTGAGCCGCGTCGGCATCGCCACGATGACCGCACTGGCCGTTCTCGCCTTGCTGCTCTACCTGCGCAAGGCAGCCGCACTGGTGCGCCAGCAGGACGAGCAGCAGGCCGCCGTGCAGTTCGAGCGCGACCAGTTCGAGCAGCAGGTTCTCGAGCGCACCGCCCAGCTGACCGAGCTTGCACGCCATCTGCAGACCGCCCGCGAGGACGAGCGCAGCCGCCTGGCGCGCGACCTCCACGACGAGCTCGGCGCGTTGCTGACGGCGGCCAAGCTCGATGCGGCGCGGCTCAAGTCGAGGCTGCCCGACATCAGCCAGGAAGCGGCCGAACGCCTGACCCACCTCAACGAGACGCTCAACAGCGGCATTGCGCTGAAGCGCCGCATCATCGAAGACCTGCGGCCGTCGTCGCTGAGCAACCTCGGACTCGTGGCGGCGCTGGAAATTCAGGCGCGAGAGTTCGCCGAGCGCTCGGGAATCGAGGTCGATGTCGACGTCGATGTCCCGGCAGCCGCGCTTTCGCCGGCGTCCGAGCTGACCGTCTACCGCCTGGTCCAGGAGGCGACGACGAACATCGCCAAGCACGCGCAGGCGAGCAAGGTGGCGATTCGCCTGCGTCCGGTCGCGTCCGGCATCGAGATCTCGGTCAGCGACAACGGCATCGGCTTCGATACCGCCGACAAGCGGCGCTCGACGCACGGGCTTCTCGGCATGCATTACCGGGTCGAGGCCGAAGGCGGCGAAATGCGGCTGCAATCCGAACGCGGACGTGGCACGCAGGTCAGTGCCGTGCTGCCCCTGAAGCCAACCGACGTCGCCGAGGCGGCCTGAAGTCGCGGAAGCTGCGCCCCCGTAATGTTCTCCACCGGAAACCATCGGCGAGAACGAAATTTGCTCTGCGAGCAACGCGGCGTCGGCTGCCTTCTGTCAGCGCCAGCAACCCGGCTGCGTGAAGGCTTCGATGCCGAATGCTCTCCCACTTCGAAAAAGGATCCACCATGTTTGCCTTCCGTACCCGCGATGCCGCAGCGACGACGCGCGACGAAGCCGCCGAGCAGGCCGACCGTGCCATGAACAGCACCCACCGGGCGGCCCACGAGGCACTGGACTCGCTGTCGCAGGCCGTCAACGACGCCCGCCACGGCGTCTCGCCTGCGATCCAGCGAATGACGTCACAGGCCGAGCAGGTGCTGCGTCGCAGCGTCGATGCCATGCGCGACAGCTCGCTGCAGTTGCGCAACCGCGCCGATCAGGTCGGCACGCAGACGATCAACTACATCCGCGACGAGCCGGGCAAGGCGGTGCTGATCGCCGCCGTCGTCGGGGCGGCTTTGATTGCCATCGCCAGCCTCTCGACTCGATCGCGCGATCCGTATTGATTGCAGCTCATCGGGCGCCAGTCATCGAGGAACAACCAGCGGGCACCCTGCGTGCTCTAGGCCGAAGTCCGCTTGCTCTTACATCACGCTTACGGCAGCGCCGGCACTCTGTTCAACATCGGGGTGGCGGCCATTCCAATCGCTACCAGGAGATTCTCATGATTCTTAAATCTGCCATGCTCGCCCTCGTCTCGGCCACGGCGCTTGTCGTCTTGCCGGGCTGTGCCGTCACCCGTGGCCAGCAGACCGTTGGCTCCTATGTCGACGATGCGGCGGTCACCACCGCGGTCAAGGCCAAGTTCGTCGAAGATCCGACGGTCGATGCCGCTTCCATCAGCGTCGAAACGCTGCAGGGCACCGTCATGCTCTCGGGCTTCGCCAAGTCGGCGATGGAAAAGAGCGCTGCAGAGCGCATCGCCCGCGGCGTCAAGGGTGTCAAGTCGGTGAAGAACGAACTGGCGATCCGTAGCTGATCGCCATCCCAGAAAAAATCCGGCCGGGATTTGCGTCCCAGCCGGGTTTTTTGCTTTCCGGGCCGCGGCCAGTCGACTCAGCGTTCTCGACCCGCGGCCGCAGCCACGGTCGCAATCAGCTCCCAGGGTTCGACCGGCTTGGCGATGTGCACCAGGAAGCCGGCAAGCAGCGCCCGACGACGGTCTTCCTGATGGGCAAAGGCCGTGAGTGCGATGGCGCGGACGCGGCCGCCCCGATCCTCATCGAGCAGCCGGATGCGACGCAGCAGCTCGTAGCCGTCCATCTGTGGCATGGCGATGTCGCTGATGAGCAGATGGGGTCGCATCGAGCCGATGTGCTCCAGTGCCTCGGCGCCCGAGGCCATCGCAACCACCTCGGCGCCGCATTCGCCGAGCACCTCGCGAACGAGGTCCCGCAGATCGGGCTCGTCGTCGACCACCAGCACCCGAAGCCCGCTCAGGTCGACGCCGTAGCGGGCCGAAGGCGCCGTGCCGGTCGCATACGTCGCACCATGGGGCCGCGGTAGCGGCAGCGGCAACGAAACCGTGAAGGTCGACCCCTGCCCCAGCCCGTTGCTGGTGGCTTCGACGCGCCCGCCGTGCAGATCGACCAGCGTCTTGACGATGGCCAGCCCCAGGCCAAGCCCGCCGTGGCCGCGCGTACTCGAGGCGTCGGCCTGCCTGAAGCGGTCGAAGACGTGCGGCAGAAACGCGGCGTCGATACCGACACCGGAATCGACCACCGACAGTTCGCAGGCACTGTCTGTCCGCCGAAGGCCGACGCGGACCTCGCCGCCTTCCGGGGTGAACTTGATCGCGTTGGAGAGCAGGTTCCAGATGACCTGCTGCAGGCGGTGCGGATCCCCGGAAACGGCTTCGATGTCCGGCTCGATGACGCCAACGACCCGCACGCCACGCGCTTCTGCGACGGGCTGCAGCGAAGCCACCGCTGCCTCGATTGCCGCCGGCAACATGACGGGCTCTAGATCGAGCCGAATGTTGCCGGAGATGATCCGGCTCATGTCGAGCAGATCCTCGATCAGCTTGGCCTGCGCCCGGGCGTTGCGGGCGATCGTTTCCACCGCGCGTTGCTGATCCGGAGCCAGCGCGGCCTTGCCGAGCACATGCGTCCAGCCGAGGATCGCGCCGAGCGGCGTACGCAGTTCGTGCGACAGGTTGGCGAGGAACTCGTCCTTCATCCGGCTGGCTTCTTCGGCGTGGATGCGCGCCGCACGCTCGGCCTCGAGCAGCACCTCGCGCTCGCGCTCCAGGGCTTTCTGCCGGCTGATGTCGATGGTCACGCCGTCGAAGCGCGCCGGCGCGCTGCCGTGATCGCCGAAGGCGCGGCCCTTGGCACGGACCCAGCGGATCTCGCCTTGCGGCGAAACCACGCGGTATTCGATGTCGTAGGCCTGGCCTGCCTCGACCGCTGCCTCGACCGCACGGGCCACGCGATCGCGATCCTCGAAATGCAGCACCTGGTAGAAGCGCTCCATGTCGGGCTGCTCGTCGGGCGCGAAGAAGAACTGCGCCAGCGCGGTCGCGTTCCAGCGGATCGACCCGATCGGCATCGGCAGGTGAAACGTCCCGAGCTCGGCGGCGTCGAGCGCCAGCGCCAGCATCTCGCGCGCCTCGTGCATCTGCTGGCGGGCATCGATCTCGGCTTTCAGCAGGCGCTGTGTCTCGAGCCCGACGCGGACCTGCTCCTCGAGGTGTTGGCGCGCCTGGTACTGGCGCAAGCGTCCGCGCAGGCCCGACGCCGCGGCGCTCAACAGCGTTTCGGCATTCAGCGGACGCTCGAGAATGACGACGTTGCCGAGCGCCTCGAGCGTCTGCCGGGCCCTCGCCGGGCGGCTGCCGGTGCGCCGTGTCGCCAGCACGATGAACGGGAAGTCCGACCAGGGCGGCTGCTCGGCGAGCCAGTCGACCAGCGACGCGTGCGGCCAGCCGAGCAGCGCTTCCTCGGTCACGAAAGCCGTTGCGGCGCCCTGTCTCAGCGTCGCGGCGAATTCCTCGACCGAGTCGGTGCTTCGGCAGGCGAAGCCGCTGGGCTCCAGCACCTGCGCGATCACCTGGGCGTCACGGCCACGCGGAGCAAGCAGCACCACGCGATGTTCGATCTGGCTCATCGATGCACCTTAGCGCGCCCGGGAAGGCGTGGCCGTGGACGGCACGGCCGCTCGCCGCAGCGTCCGTGCGGCGGTCATCACCCGGCTTTCGGGGAGGAAAGTTCGTTCAACATCGGCACGTCGCCGTGGTACGAAGGCAGTCCGGCGAGCAGCCCGCTCATCTCGGCGAGCACGGCGCCGACCCGAAGTCCGTCCGGGCCGAGCCGGAACTCGCGGATTTTCCGCTCGTGCACCGCGGCGCGGCTCTTGACGCACGACATCGCACTGCGGACTTCGCCGCCGGCTTCGAAGTAGCGAAACAGCAGGATCGCGTCGCTGAGATAGCTGAGATCGAGATCGGTGCGGATATCGCCGATCAGGCCATGCTGGCTGAGGATCAGCATCGTCGTCACGCCGCACTGGTTCAGGTAGGTCAGCAGCTCGTGCATGTGCAGCAGCAGGAACGACTGGCCCGGCATCGCCTGCAGATACGCGTTCAGGCTGTCGATGACGACGAAGGTGTTGCGCTCGGCCTCGACCGCCTGCTGAACGCTGTGCGACAGCTGACCCGGCGTCAGTTCGCCCGGGTCGATCTGCATCACCTTCAGCCGCCCGGCGTCGACATGGGGCTGGAGGTCCATGCCCATGGCATGCGCGCGGGCGAACACGGTTGCCATGCCCTCGTCGAACAGGTAGTAGGTCGCGCGTTCGCCGCGTTCGAGGGCGGCCATCAGGCAGCGCAGCGCGGTGGTCGTCTTGCCGATTCCCGAGGGCCCGATGAGCAGCGTGTTGGTCCCCGGAATCAGCCCGCCGCCGAGCAGCGCGTCGAGCTGCGGAACGCCACTGGTCACCGGGGCGCCGAGCGAGAGGCGCGGATGCAGCGCCGCGATCAGGCGCGGATAAACGGACAGCCCGCCCTTTTGCAGCGACATGTCGTGCGCGCCGCCGCGGTAGGCGATGCCGCGCATCTTGATGACCCGCAGGCGCCGCCGCTGCGGGCCGTAGTCGCCGATCGTCTGGTCCAGGCTGACGACGCCGTGGGCGATGCTGTGCAGCTGCGCATCGCCGTTGTCGGTCGACTTGTCGTCGAGCAGCAGCACCGTCGCCCGGCCGGCGAAGAAATGCTTCAGCGCCAGGATCTGCCGGCGGTAGCGCAGCGGCTCGAGCGCCAGCAGCCGCATCTCGGAAAGGCTGTCGAAGACGATCCGCTGCGGGCCGAGCCGCTCGACGCGCTCGACCACGTTGCGGATCGTCTCGCCGAGCTCGACGTCCGAAGGCAGCAGGATCGACTGCTCGGCGCTCGGATCGAGCCCCAGCTCGCTGACGAGTTCATAGATCTCGATGCCTTCGAGCGACCAGCCATGCGAGGCGCAGACGGCGCGCAGTTCACGACCGGTTTCGGACAGCGTGATGTACAGCCCGACCTCGCCGCGCGCAGCACCGGCGAGCAGGAACTGCAAACCGAGCGTCGTCTTGCCGGTGCCGGGTGTCCCCTCCACCAGGTACATGCGGTCGGCGGTCAGGCCGCCGCCGAGCACCGCGTCGAGGCCGTCGATGCCGGTGGAGACGCGGGAACCTTCGCCGTCGAAGCTGTCAGGGGATGCAGGAGCCATGGGCGATCGTCGGGAGACCGGGCGAAGCGGCGACGACACGTCGGCGCTTTCACCCGCGGGGCGGCCGGCGAGCATACCAGCGCCCCCTGTCGAAGCAGGGCGCCGGGCGCGCCGGCGGTAAGCCCTCACGCACCTAAAATCCAGCTCCCTCCCTCCCGACCCTGCCCCATGCCGAAACCCGCCGTGCCATCCCCGTCCGCCAACGAGCGCAGGGCGCCGTCGAAGGTCGTTCTTGCCTACTCGGGTGGACTCGACACCTCGGTGATCCTGAAGTGGCTGCAGGACGTCTACCGGTGCGAGGTCGTCACCTTCACCGCCGACCTCGGCCAGGGCGAGGAAGTCGAGCCGGCGCGTGCCAAGGCGCTGAAGATGGGCATCCGGCCCGAGAACATCTACATCGACGACCTCAAGGAGGAGTTCGTCCGCGACTTCGTCTTTCCGATGTTCCGCGCCAATGCGCTGTACGAAGGCGAATATTTGCTCGGCACGTCGATCGCACGGCCGCTGATCGCCAAGCGGCTGATCGACATCGCCCGCGAGACGCAGGCCGACGCGATCAGCCACGGCGCCACCGGCAAGGGGAACGACCAGGTGCGCTTCGAGCTGGGCGCCTATGCGCTGATGCCCAACGTCAAGGTGATCGCGCCGTGGCGCGAGTGGGATCTGCTCAGCCGCGACAAGCTGCTCGCCTACGCCGACGAGCACGGCATCCCGGTCGACTTCAAGAAGCGCAAGGGCGGCGGCGCGCCGTATTCGATGGACGCCAACCTGCTGCACATCTCGTACGAGGGCGGCGTGCTGGAAGATCCGAATTTCGAGCCCGAGGCCAGCATGTGGCGGCTGACCGTCAGCCCGGAAAAGGCGCCGGGCAAGCCGCAGGTCGTCGAGCTCGGCTACCGGGGTGGCGACATCGTCTCGGTCGACGGCCAGGCACTGAGCCCGGCGAACGTGCTGCAGACGCTCAACGAGATCGGTGGCCGCCACGGCATCGGCCGGCTCGACAAGGTCGAGAACCGCTATGTCGGCATGAAGAGCCGTGGCTGCTACGAAACGCCTGGCGGCACGATCATGCTGGCGGGCCACCGCGCGATCGAGAGCATCACGCTCGACCGCGAGGTGGTGGCGCTGAAGGACGACCTGATGCCGCGCTATGCCCGGATGGTCTACAACGGCTACTGGTTCAGCCCCGAGCGGCTGCTGCTGCAGGGGCTGATCGATGCCTCGCAAGCGACCGTCAACGGCACGGTCCGGCTCAAGCTCTACAAGGGAACGATCCTGTGCGTGGGCCGCGAGAGCCCGACCGATTCGCTGTTCGACACGCGTATCGCGACCTTCGACGACGATGGTGGCGCCTACGACCAGGCCGATGCGGCCGGCTTCATCAAGTTGAACGCGCTGCGGCTGCGCATCGCGGCCAATGCCGCGGCGGCGCGTTCCAAATCCGCACCGAAGCCGCGGCGCAAGGCGGCAGCCGTTGCGCCCGCCGTGCGCGGCGGGCGCAGCAAGGTGGGCGCGTGATGGCGCCGCTCGAAGGGCGCATCGCGCCCAAGGCCAATGTCTACTTCGACGGCCGCTGCGTTTCGCACAGCGTCGAGCTTGCGGATGGCAGCCGCAAGAGCGTCGGCGTGATCCTGCCGGCAACGCTGGTGTTCGATGCCGGTGCACCCGAGACCATGGAGGGCGTCGCCGGCAGCTGCGAGGTGCGCATGGCCGGCAGCACCGGCTGGCAGCGCTACGGCGCGGGCGAGCGCTTCGAGGTGCCGGCGAACTCGAGCTTCGAGATCCGCGTCAACGGCGAGCCCTACCACTACATCTGCCACTACGGCTGAAGGCGCCGCAGCGCCCCACGGTCTCAGGCCGTCGTCAGCGTTCCCGCGAGTCGCTGCAGCAGGTCGAGCCAGACCTGCGGTTCGGCCGTCTTGTCGAGGCAGTCGTCGAAACCGGCCGCCTTGGCATGGCTCAGCCAGGCGGCGTCGAGTGAAACGCCGCTCATCATCAGCAGGGCCATCTCGCCCGGGGGATGCAGCGCGCGCAGCCGGCGCGCGGTTTCGATGCCGCCGAGCCGCGGCATGTGCAGGTCGAGCATGACGATGCTCGGCGCCCATTCGCCGACCACCTCGATCGCCTCGATGCCGTCGCCCGCGGTGCGTACCGCGTAGCCTTCGCTTTCGAGAATGGCCGCCGCCGACTCGCGCATCAACGGGCTGTCGTCGACCACCAGCACCCGCAGCGGCGGGGTTGCCACCGTCGCTGCGGGGCTCGGCGCTTCGGGCGGCGGCGCGCCGCCGGCGCCTGCAGCAACCACGGCGCTCGGCGCGGCCTCGCCGATCAGGCGGATGACCTCGTCCGGATCGACCGGCTTGACCAGATGCCGGTCGAAGCCGGCGCGCTCCGACTTTTCCCGGTCCTTGGCCTGGCCCCAGCCGGTCGCCGCGATCAGCAGGATGCGGCGCTCCGGGTCGCCCTTGCGAATGCGCTCGGCGACCTGGTAGCCATCGAGCCCCGGCAACCCGATGTCGAGCAGCACCACCTCGGGTTGCCCTTGCTCGACGGCTTGCAGCGCGGCCCAGCCGTCGTGCGCCACCTCGACGGCATGGCCTTCGACCTCGAGAACCATCTGCATGCTGCTGGCCGAATCGACGTTGTCGTCGACCACCAAAACGCGCCGCCCGCCGGCTGCCGGTTCGCGTGCGGCATCGGGCACGGCCGGCGCCACCGCGGCGCCGGCGAGAACCGGTAGACGGACGACGAACTCGCTGCCCTTTCCAGGGCCGGCGCTGTGTGCCTCCAGCGTGCCGCCATGCAGCTCGACCAGCCGGCGCGCCAGCGTCAGACCGACGCCAAGCCCGCCCTGCGCGTGCGCGGCGCTGCTGCGATCACCCTGCTCGAACATGTTGAAGATGCGTGCCAGCATGTGCGGCGCGATGCCGACACCGCTGTCGCGAATGGCGACCGACAACCAGCCGGCGTCGACCTGCGCATCGATCCCGATCTCGCCGCCCGGTGGCGTGTATTTGGCGGCGTTGTTGAGCAGGTTCGACAGCACCTGCGCGGCGCGTGTGCGATCGATCAGCAAGGCCGGCGTCGGTGCCGGCAGCCGCACGGCAAGCCGATGCCGCCCGCCGTCGATCAGCGGCCGGGCGATCTCGATCGCGCTGTCGATGATCGTTTCGAGGTGGGTCGCCTCCTTGCGCAACTCGATCCGGCCGGTGCTGATGCGCGAGATGTCGATCAGTTCATCGATCAGGCGCGCCATCTGCGCCACCTGACGCGCCATGATCGACCGTGCCTGTTCGCGCACCGTGCTCGCCACCTCGCCCCGCCGCAGGATTTCCAGCGAGGTGCGCAATGGCGCGAGCGGATTGCGCAGCTCGTGGGCCAGTGTGGCCAGGAACTCGTCCTTGCGGCGGTCGGCCTCGGCAAGCTGCTCGGCGCGCTCGCGCAGATCGGCTTCCATCTGCCGGCTGAGGGTCACGTCCTGGACCACGCCGAACATCCCCGGCGCCACCGCCGCATCGCTGCTGCGGTGCACGATGCCGCACAGCGCCAGCCGTCTGACGCCGTCGGAACGGCGAATCCGGTACTCGGCCTCGAAGCGGCTGCCGCTGGCGAGCGCCGCGTCGAGCGCCGCCTCGAAACCGACTCGGTCCTCGGCCTCGAGCCGTTCGACAAAGGCGCTGCGCGCCATCGGTTGTGCATTCTCCAGGCCGAAGATGCGCGCCGCGGCGTCGGAAAACCCGAGCATGCCGCTGCGCATGTCGACCCGCCAGTCACCCAGTTCGCTGGCCGACATCGCCAGTGCCAGACGGTCGGCGCTTTCGCGCAGGCTGGCGACCAGCCGGGCGTTCTCGATCGCGATCGCCGCCTGCGCGGCAATGCCGGTAATCAGCGACTCGTGACGCGCACTGAAGACGGCGGGGTCGCCGTGGCCGAGGAAGATGCCGCCGATGACGCCTTTTCCGCTCGGCGACACGACCGGCACCGCCAGGTAGCTGCGCACCGGTGGGTGGCCGGGCGGCAGTCCCGAAAAGGGCGGCGACAGGCCGTAGCGCGGATCGACGGGAACATCGTCGATCCGCAGCGGGCCGCGGCCGCCGAAGGTGTGGATGAAGATCGCCGTCGGCCTCGGCACCGGCAGCCGCGAGAAAATCTCCCGCCCGCTGCCGGACAAGGTGTAGAGCAGCAGCATCGCGCCGTGCACGTCGGTGGTGTTGTAGAAAAAGGCCCCGAACTGCGCGCCGGTCAAAGCCGTCGCGCCGTCGGTCACCGACTGGACAATGGTCGAGAGGTCGAGCTCGGTGGCCAGCGCGGCGCTGATGTTGTTGAGCGTTTCGTTGATCCGCACTTCGTCACGCAGCAGCGCTTCGGTCCGCGCGCGCTGCTCGCGGTCATGGGCGCGCTCGATCGCCACCGACGCAATGCCGCAGACGTACTCGGCAAAGAGCAGGTCGCGGTTCTCGTCCGCTGGCGCCGACGCGTCGCCGAGGTAGTAGACGGCCATCGCGCCGATCACTTTTCCGGGCGCGATGAGCGGCATGGCCCAGGCCGCATGCAGGCGGTGCGCCGCGGCCACGTCGCGCAGCGCCGCCCAGCGCGGACTCTCCGCAACCTGCTCGACACCCGATGCCACCGCACCGCTCCAGACTTCGGCAAAAGGCGCCTCGGCGCCGCCGGTGCAGCCTTCGACGGCCTGGCGCAGCGCCGGCGGCAGCCGTGGCTGCGGGTCGAGGTGCCGCGGCGGCTCGCCTGCGAGACCAGCGGCGATGAACTCGACGCACGAACCGTCGGCGAAATGCGCCTCGGCGGCGCGCGCCAGCAGCGACAGCAGTTCGCCGAGCGTGGCGCGATTCAGTCGCAGCGCATGTGCTTCCTGCTGCAACGCGGCCATCGCCCGGCTGCGCCTGCGCTCGGTGACATTGCGCAGGCAGGCGGCAACGCGGCCGTTCGGCTGCGCCACCATGCTGAGCTCGAAGTAGCAACGGCCGCCGATGCAGACGCCCTCGACGCTCGCTGCCACGGCGCCGCGCGCGACTTCAGCCAGCCGCTCCGCCAGGGCGGGACCTTCGCCCGGTGGCAGCAGCCCGCTGGCCGGCTCCCCGACCAGGCGCCGGCCGAACAACTTTTCTGCCGCCGGATTGGCCCGCACGCAGCGCAGCGCCGCATCGAAGACCAGCACCGCTTCGTCGAGCCACTCCAGCAGGCCGGCGTCAAGCTCGCTGGCGTGGGGGGGTGTGGAATTCATCGGCTCGTCCATGCGGCTTTGGCGTTCTTGTCCTGTCAGCGACGCCTCTTTCCCATGCGCGCACGGACGCAACGTTAGCGCAAACGCCACGCCGGAAGCGCCTGGCAGCGGCGGCGCGACGGCAAACTTCACCGACACTCGCACGCTCGCGGCGTTGGCCGCCTTTGCGACCTTTCGAAAGCGCCAGCCACTTGAACCGCCCGCTTGTCTTTCTGATGGCCACCTGGTCCGGATTTTTCGTGATGTCGGTCGAGCTGCTGGGCGGGCGTCTGCTCGCGCCGACCTTCGGCAACAGCATCTTCGTCTGGGGCGGCATCATCACCGTTTTCATGCTGGCGCTGTCGGTGGGCTATCTCGGTGGCGGCCAGCTGTCGATGCACCAGCCCAGCCTGCGCCGCCTCGGCGGCCTGATGGTGACCGCTGCCCTCGCCACGTTGCCGGTGGCGATCTGGGGCGGCGTGGTGCTGGACGGGATCTTCGACCGGGTGCGCGACCCCCGCTACGGCTCGCTGCTCGCGTCGACCCTGCTCTTCTTCGTGCCGACCGCCATCAGCGGCACGGTTTCGCCCTATGCGATCCGGCTGCTGGTGACGCAGGTCGAGGCGAGTGGCAAATCGGCCGGCAAGCTGTATTTCTTTTCTACCTTCGGCAGCGCCGCGGGAACGATCGTGACCTCGTTCTACCTGGTCGCGCTGTTCGAGATCGACGCGATCTTCATCGGGTTGATCGGCGTTTCGCTGCTGCTCGGCACCCTTGCCGTCTTCGTGGGAGAACCTCGCCGTGAGAGCCAGACTGAAGCGTGAACTGTTGGGCCTTGCCGCGCTCGTGCTGAGCGGCGGCGTGGCCGCCGACGTGGTCTATACCGAAAAGTCGCTGTACCGCGATATATCGGTCTCCGAGGACGGTGTCCAGCGCTGCATGGTCTTCGGCCGCCAGGGCGGCCGGCAGAGCTGCATCACCCTGGCGCGACGCGACGAGCTGGCGCTCGACTACACGCGCATGATGATGGGCGCGCTCTACCTGAACCCCGCCCCGCAACGCGTGCTCATCGTCGGCCTCGGCGGCGGCACCTTGCCGCGCACGCTGCAGCGGCTTTATCCGGCCACGCAGTTCGACGTGGTCGAGATCGATCCGGCGGTGGTGCGTGTGGCCAGCCGCTATTTCGATTTCAAGCCAGGCGAGCGGATGCGCGTTCATGAAGGCGACGCCCGGGTCTTCGTCAAGCGCGCGCTGCGCGACGGCGTGGGCTACGACCTGGTCATGCTCGACGCCTTCGACCATGATTACATCCCCGAGCACCTGCTGACGCGCGAATTCCTGCTCGAGATCCAGGCGCTGCTCGGCGCGCGTGGCGTTGCTCGCCGCCAACACCTTCGGCAACAGCCGCCTCTACGCGCACGAGTCGGCGACTTACCACAGCGCCTTCGGCGACTTCTACAACCTCAGGCGCAACAACCGGGTGATCCTGTGGCGCCGTGGCGGCCTGCCCGACGGCGCCGAGCTGGCGCGCAACGCCGACGCGCTCGAGCCGCGCCTGGCGCCGCTCGGCGTCGCGCGGCAATGGTTGCTGCCGCTGTTCATCGTCGAAATGCCCTCCGCCCAGCCGGCGCGCGTGCTCACCGACCAGTATTCGCCGTCGAACCTGCTGAATACCCGCTGATCAAACGACAACTGGCTCGGGTTCAAGCCGGATACCGAAACGGCCGTAGACGCTTTCCTGGATCGCCCGGGCCAGCGTCATCACCTCCGAGCCGATCGCGCCGCCGCGGTTGACCAGCACCAGCGCCTGTTTCTCGTAGACGCCGGCGCGGCCGACCGATTTGCCCTTCCAGCCGCAGGCGTCGATCAGCCAGCCGGCGGCGAGCTTCATGCTGCCATCGGCCATCGGGTAGTAAACGATCTCGGGGTCGCGGCCGATGATGTCGCGGCATTGCTCCGGCGTCACCAGCGGATTCTTGAAGAAGCTGCCGGCGTTGCCGACTTCGGCCGGATCGGGCAGCTTGGCACGGCGGATGGCGATCACCCAGTCGGCAATCTGTTGCGGACTCGGCTCGGCGATGCCGGTTTCGGCGCGCTTGCGTTCGAGCTCCAGGTAGCCGAGCACCGGCCGCCACGGCCGCGGCAGCCGAAAACGCACCCGGGTGATGACCACGCGGCCGGCCAGCGACTGCTTGAAGACACTGTCGCGGTAGCCGAAGGCACAGAACTCGCGGCCGATGACGACGCTGCGGCCGGTGACCAGGTCGACAGCGTCGAGCGACTCGAAGCGCTCCTGCAGTTCCAGACCGTAGGCGCCGATGTTCTGCACCGGCGATGCGCCGACCGTGCCCGGAATCAGCGCCAGGTTCTCCAGCCCGGGCTGGCCATGCGCCAGGGTCCACATCACCAATTGGTGCCAGCTTTCGCCGGCGCCGCACTCGACGATCGCGGCGTCGCGCCGCTCGTCGACCAGCCGGATGCCGGAAACCTCGACTTTCAGCACCACCTGCGGCATGTCCCGCGTCAGCACGATGTTGCTGCCGCCGCCGAGGATGAACTTGGGTGCGCGGCCGAGCTGCGGATGGTCGACGACCTGGCGCACGTCGGCGTCGCTGGCGATGCGCACCAGCGTCTGCGCGACCGCCGGCAGACCGAAGGTGTTGTAGGGCTTCAGGTTGACGCCCGTTTCGATTTGCATGGCCGATTTTCGTGCATCGGGCCGCTGCGCGGTGCGGCACCGGCACCGCGGAGGCAGCGGTGCCGGCGCAGCGTGCATGGCAAAATTTTCGACTGTCCCCCGGAGAGAAATGCCATGCCCAGCTTCGATGCCATGCTCGACCCCAACCTCGTCGAGGTGCGCAATGCAGTCGACCAGACGGCCAAGGAAATCGGCACCCGCTTCGACTTCAAGGGCTCGTCGGCGCGCGTCGAGCTGAAGGAGAAGGAGCTGACGCTCTATGCCGACAGCGACTTCCAGATTGCCCAGGTGATCGACATCCTGCTGGCCAAGCTGACGAAGCGCGGCGTCGACGTGCGGTTTCTCGACCGCAGCGCGAAGATCGAGAAGATCGGCGGCGACAAGGTCAAGCAGCTGCTGACGGTGAAGAGCGGCATCGACAGCGACACCGCCAAGAAAATCCAGACGCTGATCAAGCAGAGCAAGATGAAGGTGCAGGCCGCGATCCAGGGCGACACGGTGCGCGTCACCGGCGGCAAGCGCGACGAACTGCAGGCGGCAATCGCGCTGATCCGCAAGGAAGTCAGCGACGTGCCGCTCTCGTTCGACAATTTCCGCGACTGAGCAGTCCCCGGCCCGGGCGCCGCTTCGGGTTTCACCGGGGCCGATTCGGCCGCCCGAGCACCGCGGCCGTGGGGTGCGCGTGCTACAACGCTGGCGCGCTGCGACCGCCGCGCAGTCGATCACCCCTCGCCGGCGGCACGACCGCCCGGGCGACCTGCCGGAGCCATCGATGGACCTGAATTTCACCCCCGAGGAACAGGCGTTCCGCGAGGAAATCCGTGCCTGGGTGGCCGCCAACCTGCCGCGGGACATCAGCCACAAGGTGCACAACGCGCTGCGCCTGACGAAGGACGATCTGCAACGCTGGGCACGAATCCTCGGCAAGCAGGGCTGGCACGGCTGGGGCTGGCCGAAGCAGTTCGGCGGACCCGGCTGGAACGCGATCCAGCGCCATCTCTTCGAGGAAGAGTGCGCCCTTGCCGGCGCGCCGCGCATCGCACCGTTCGGCCCGGTGATGGTGGCGCCGGTGATCATGGCCTTCGGCTCCCCCGAGCAGCAGAAGCGCCATCTGCCCGGCATCATGAGCGGCGACGTCTGGTGGAGCCAGGGCTACAGCGAGCCCGGATCGGGATCGGACCTCGCTTCGGTCAAGTGCCGCGCCGAGCGCCGCGGCGACTACTACCTGGTCAACGGCCAGAAAACCTGGACCACCTACGGGCAGTACGGCGACTGGATCTTCTGCCTGGTTCGCACCAGCAGCGAAGGCAAGCCGCAGACAGGCATCAGCTTCCTGCTGATCGACATGAAGAGCCCGGGCGTCACCGTGCGGCCGATCATCACCATGGACGGCGAGCACGAGGTCAACGAGGTCTGGTTCGACAATGTCGAGGTTCCCGCCGACAACCTGGTCGGCGAGGAGAACAAGGGCTGGACGTACGCCAAGTACCTGCTGGCACACGAGCGCACCAACATTGCCGACGTCAACCGCTCGAAGCGCGAACTCGAGCGGCTCAAGCGCATCGCCAAGGCCGAAGGCGTCTACGACGACCCGCGTTTCCGCGGCGAGATCGCCCAGCTGGAAGTCGAGGTGGTGGCACTCGAAATGATGGTGCTGCGCGTGCTCAGCGCCGAGAAGAGCGGCAAGCAGAGCCTCGACGTCGCCGGGCTGCTGAAGATCCGCGGCAGCGAGATTTCGCAGCGCTACACCGAACTGATGATGCTGGCTGCCGGGCCTTACAGCCTGCCGTTCATTCGCGAGGCCGTCGATGCGGGCTGGCAGGGGGAGTATGTCGGTGCGGCGCATTGCGCGCCGCTCGCCGGCAGCTACTTCAACATGCGCAAGACGACGATCTACGGCGGGAGCAACGAGGTTCAAAGGAACATCGTCGCGCAAGTGGTCCTGGGCTGAAGCCCATGAGCACCCGCGCGCCGATGCGCTGCCTGCCGTTTGGCTCCCTTCCGCGCTGCGCGGGGCAGCCAGGATCGCTTCCCTCCCCTGCCCCATCGCTGCGAGCGGGATGGGGTTCCAGTCAAACAGACAAGAGGTAGACCGACATGGACTTCGACTTCAGCGACGAGCAGGAGATGCTGCGCGACTCGGTGCGGCGGTGGGTCGAGAAGGGCTACGACTTCGAGCGCCGGCGCGGCATCGTTCGTGACGGCGGCTACTCGAGCGACGCATGGCAGCAGCTGGCCGAGCTGGGCGTGCTCGGGTTGCAGGTGCCGGAGGCGCACGACGGCATGGGCTTTGGCGCCGTCGACGCGATGGTGGTGATGGAAGAGCTGGGCCGCGGCCTGGTGGTCGAGCCGTTCGCCGAGGTGGCCCTGGTGGCCGCCGGGCTGATCGCGGCATCGTCCGACGCCGAGCTGCAGGGCCGCTGGTTGCCGGCGATTGCCAGTGGCGAGGCGCTGGTCGTGCTGGCGCAGCAGGAGCGCGCCGCGCGCTACCGGCTGGCGCACGTCGAGACCACGGCCACGCAGGGCGAAGGCGGCTGGCGGATCGACGGGGCGAAGAGCATCGTCCCGGTCGGCGACCGCGCCGACGCATACATCGTTCCGGCGCGCGTCTCGGGCGCAGTCGACGATGCGGCAGGCATCGGCCTCTTTCTCGTCGAACGCGCCGCGGCGGGTGTCGGCAGCCGTGGCTATTCGACCCAGGACGGCAGTCGTGCCGCCGAAGTGCGCTTTGCCGCGAGCCCGGCCCGGCTGCTGCTGGCCGCGGGTGACGGCGAGGACTCGGCCTTTGCAGCGCTCGAACGCGCCGTCGACACCGGCATCGCGGCGGTCTGCGCCGAAGCTGTCGGCGCGATGGACCGGCTGGTGGCGATGACCGCCGAGTACATGAACACGCGCAAGCAGTTCGGCGTGGCGATCGCCAGCTTCCAGGCGCTGCGCCATCGCATCGCCGACGTCAAGATGCAGCTCGAGCTGGCCCGCTCGATGAGCTACTTTGCGACGCTGAAGCTCGGCGAGGCACCTGCTGCGCGGCGCCGGGCGCTGGCGCAGGCCAAGCTGCAACTGAACCAGTCGGTGCGCTTCGTCGGCCAGCAGTGCATCCAGCTGCACGGCGGCATCGGCGTCACCGACGAATACGCCGCCAGCCACTACTTCAAGCGCCTGACGATGATCGAAATGCGCTGGGGCGACAGCCTGCACCAGGTCGGCGAGGTGGCTGCGCGGATGCAGCCGACTGCCGGCGTCTTTGCCTGAAGGTGTGAATAAACCGACTGCGCGGTCTGATGTCGCGTTTCCGGTGCTCGCCGGACGCCATGTCCGGCTGCGCTCCTCGACGCGACCTCAGACCGCTCGCTACGGTTTCTTTCACACCTTCTGAGCACCGGTGGGTTTTCGGCTTCGCCGAGCCCGCTGCCTGGCTCCATGCCGCTATTGCGTGCGTGCCCTGGCGTGCGTCTTGTACGCTCGCTGACTTTCGACTCGCCTCCGGTCATGGATGCTCAAGATCCGCATGCGCTCCCGCGGCGCCATTTGCTGCTGAGCGCGGCCGCACTGGCGGCGGGCTGCGCCGCGCCGCGGCGGACCGCCGTCGACACCGGCCCGCCGCCGATCCTCTTCGTTCACGGCAACGGCGACAGCGCGGCTTTCTGGAACACGACGCTTTGGCGTTTCGAGAGCAACGGCTGGCCGCGCGAGCGCCTGCACGCGCTCGATTTCGCCTATCCGCTGGCCCGCGACCTCGATGACCGGCCGCAGCCCGGTCGCAGCTCGACCGCCGACCAGCGCCAGCAACTTTCCGCCGCCGTCGACGAACTGCGCCGGCGCACCGGTGCCGCCCAGGTGGTGCTGATCGGCAGCTCGCGCGGCGGCTACGCGATTCGCAGCCTTGTCGGCGCCGAGGGTGCCGCGCGGGTTTCGCATGCGATCCTCGGCGGAACGCCGAACCACGGCGTGCGCTTCGATCCGAACGACCGCCCGAGCAACGAATTCAACGGCGCCGGCCCTTTCCTGCGCCGGCTCAACATGCCGCGCAATGCAAGCGGCGACGAAGTCACGCCGGGAATCCGCTGGATGACGATCCGCAGCGACCACAACGACAAGTTCGCCCAGCCCGAAGGCAGCTGGATCGGTGCCAGGGGCGTGCCGACGAACATCGGTCATGACGCCCCGGCGCTGCGCGGCGCGGAGAACGTCGTCGTTGCCAGTGCCGACCACCGCGAAGTCTCGACCGGCGTGCAGGCCTTCGAGCACAGCTGGCGTTTCATCACCGGCCGGCCGCCGACCACGCCGGCCATCGTGGCCGAGGCGCGGCCGGTGCTCGATGGCATCGTCAGCGGCCTGGGCATTGACAACCGGCCCGGAGGCGGCAACTTCCCGAACAATCTGCCGCTCGACGGCGCCCGGGTCGAGGTCTACGCCACCGAGCCGGCGAGCGGCGAGCGGCGCGGTGCCGCGCTGCACCAGCGCCAGGTCGGCGCTGACGGGCGCTGGGGCCCGTTCGAAGCCGATCCGCAGGCCCGCTATGAATTCGTCGTCAGTGCACCCGGCTTCGCGACGACGCACATCTACCGCGCCGGCTTTTCCCGCTCGTCGAAGCTGATCCACCTGCGCGCCGAGCGCGTTGCCGACGCCGACCGCGACGCCCTGGCGGTGGTCACGCTGACGCGGCCACGCGGCTACTTCGGCGTGCCACGGGACGAGATCAGCCTTGACGGACTGAGTCCGCCGGCGGGCATACCGCCCGGCGTGCCCGGCGTCTCGACGGCCAAGGTGCGGCTCGACAGCGGCGTCGGCAGGGCCATCGGCGGTGCGTTCAACGGCGAGCGCATCGTCGGTCGGGCCTGGCCGACCGCGGGCAATCACGTCGTGCTGCTCGAACTGCAGCATTGAGGCCGACCGTGCAGCTGGACCGCCTGCTCTTCAGCCAGGGCTTCGGCACGCGCCGCGAATGCGCGGCGCTGATTGCGCTCGGCCGGGTCGAAGTCGCCGGCCAGGTGATCGACGATCCGCAGGCCGAGTTCGCGACCGACGGGCTGGTGCTGCGCGTCGAGGGCGTCGACTGGCCATGGCGGGCGCAGGCGCTGCTGATGCTGAACAAGCCCGCCGGCTATGAATGCTCGCTGAAGCCGAAACACCATCCGGCCGTCACCAGCCTGTTGCCGTTGCCGCTGCGCCAGCGCGGCGTGCAGCCGGTCGGCCGGCTCGATGCGGACACCACCGGGCTGCTGCTCTTCACCGACGACGGCGCGCTGATCCATCGCCTGACCTCGCCAAAGCGGCATGTACCGAAGATCTACGAGGTCGGCTGCAAGCATCCGCTCGACGAGCGCCAGCTGCAGCGGCTTCTGGCGGGCGTGCAGCTGGTCGACGACCCGGCGACCGTTCGCGCAGCCGCTGCCGAGACGACCGGCGAGCGCGACGACGGCCTGCACGGCCTGCGGCTGACGCTCACCGACGGCAAGTACCACCAGGTGAAGCGGATGCTCGCAGCGGTCGGCAACCGGGTCGAGGCGCTGCACCGCAGCGGCTTCGGCGCGCTGCGCCTGCCGGCCGATCTGCCGCCGCGCGGCTGGCGCTGGCTCGATGGGCCTGAGGTGCTCGGTTAGCGCGCCTTGACTTCGCTGCAGCGAACCTTGTGGGGGAGCCAGTCGTTTCGTGCCTTGCCCGCTGGGCGCTGATGTGTGTCTGTTTTGACGCGCCGGGATTCCGCCCCGGCGGGCGGGTAACTTTCTTCTGTCGGGCCCAGAAGAAAGTCACCAAAGAAGAGGGCCTGAACACGATTTGGCCGTCACGCTTCGGCTGCAGGAGGTCCGCAGGCCGTGGTGGCGCGAGAACGTCCCAGGTGAACCGCCTACGCCGATCGCGCCGCATCACTTGTCCACCCCCACCTCAGCCTGCCGGCTCCTGGGTAGGCGACCGGGGTGGCTCAATGGGGCGTGACGAACCACTGCCATCGGCCCTTGCGGTACGCGGTGGACGTTCTCGCGCCACAAGCCTGTGCGCACCACCTGCCGCCGAAGCGTGACACCCAGATGTGTATTCAGGGGCCTCTTCTTTGGTGACTTTCTTCTGGCCCTGACAGAAGAAAGTTACCCGCCCGCCGGGGCGGAATCCCGGCGCGTCTTCACGCAAGCTTGCAAGCGGACAACGTGTAAGGCACCGATCAGCGTGATTGGAGGGTGCGGCACGCGGCAGACGTTCTCGCGCCACAAGCCTGTGCGCACCACCTGCCGCCGAAGCGTGACACCCAGATGTGTGTTCAGGGCCTCTTCTTTGGTGACTTTCTTCTGGCCCCGACAGAAGAAAGTTACCCGCCCGCCGGGGCAGACACCCGGCGCGTCCTCACATACACACGCCAGCGGCAAACGGGCGAGGCACGGACACAGCGCCGGAGCCATCGCGATAATCGATCGATGCGCGTCTTCCGCGGTTTCAACCATCCCGGCATCGCCCCCGCCTGCGCGCTGACGATCGGCAACTTCGACGGCGTGCATCGCGGCCACCAGGCGATGCTGGCGCTGCTGCGCAGCGAGGCCCAGCACCGCGGGCTGCCGAGCGCGGTGATGACCTTCGAGCCGCATCCGCGCGACTGGTTTGCCCGGCTGGCGCGCAAGCCCGAGCTGGCGCCGACCCGAATCGCCAGCCTGCGCGACAAGCTCGGCGAGCTCGAGCGCTGCGGGGTCGATCAGGCCGTGGTGCTGCGCTTCGATGCCGCACTGGCCTCGCTGGCACCGCAGGACTTCATCGACCAGGTGCTGGTGCGCGGCTTCGGCGCGCGCTATGTGCTGGTCGGCGACGACTTCCGCTTCGGTGCCCGGCGTGGCGGCGACTACGCGATGCTCGACCGCGCGGGCCAGCGTGCCGGCTTCGACGTGGCGCGGATGATGAGCTACGAGGTCCACGGCGTGCGCGTCTCGAGTTCGGAGGTGCGAGAGGCCCTCGCCGCCGGCGACATGGCCCGCACGCAGGCCCTGCTCGGCCGCCCCTACAGCATCAGCGGCCACGTCGTGCACGGGCGCAAGCTCGGCCGCGCACTCGGATTCCCGACGCTCAACCTGCGCTTTGCACACCCGCGGCCTGCCGCTATGGGCATCTTCGTGGTGCGGGTGCATGGCCTGGCCGACGCGCCGCTCGGTGGCGTTGCCAGCCTCGGGGTGCGGCCGACGGTCGAGGACGACGGCCAGGTGCTGCTCGAGACGCATTGCTTCGACTGGCCGGCGACGCTCGGCGGCGAGGCCGGCTATGGCCGATGCGTGCGGGTGGAGCTGCTGCACAAGCTGCACGACGAGTTGCACTACCCGTCGATCGAGGCGCTGCGCGAGGGCATCGCCGGCGACGTTGCCAAGGCGCGCAGCTGGCTGATGGCCCGGCCGGCCGGGGCGGCGCAAGCCGTTCGACCGGACAAATCCCCCCACTAGAATCGTTGGCATGTCGATGCTGCCCACCGCCGGCCGACCCCTGCCCCGCGTTGGCGCGGGCAGCGGGCGCCGACGCGCGCGCACCGGCCGAATTTGACGCCTGGCATCGCCGCCGGCGGTCGGCGGCCTGCTGTCCTGCGGACAGCCCGGGCAGATGCGCGCACCCCGGGCGCCACTGCCACTCCGAGAGCCACGATGTCCTCTGCCAAGCCAGACTATCGCGCGACGCTGAACCTGCCGGACACGCCGTTTCCGATGCGCGGCGACCTTGCCAAGCGCGAGCCGGCGTGGGTCGCCGACTGGAACGAGCGCGGTGTCTACCAGCAGCTTCGCGACGCCCGGGTGCATGCACCGAAGTTCGTGCTGCACGACGGGCCGCCTTATGCCAACGGGCAGATCCACATCGGCCATGCGGTCAACAAGGTGCTCAAGGACATGGTCGTCAAGTCGCGCCAGCTGGCCGGCTTCGACGCCCGCTATGTGCCTGGATGGGACTGCCACGGGCTGCCGATCGAGAACCAGATCGAGAAGCAGTTCGGCCGCGGCCTCTCGCGCAGCGAGGTGCAGGCCAGGAGCCGCGCCTACGCCACCGCGCAGATCGCCCAGCAGAAGGCCGACTTCCAGCGCCTCGGTGTGCTCGGCGACTGGGAGCGGCCGTACCGCACGATGGATTTCGCCAACGAGGCCGGCGAAATCCGCGCGCTCAAGCGCATGGTCGAGCGCGGCTTCGTCTACCGCGGGCTGAAGCCGGTCTACTGGTGCTTCGACTGCGGGTCGTCGCTGGCCGAGTTCGAGATCGAGTACGCCGACAAGTCGTCGCAGACGGTCGACGTCGGCTTTGCCTGCGCCGAGCCCGAGCGGCTCGCCAGCGCCTTCGGGCTGGCAGCCTTCGACCAGCCCGCGTTTGCGGTGATCTGGACCACCACCGCATGGACGCTGCCTGCGAACCAGGCGCTGAACCTCAATCCCGAGCTCGACTACGCGCTGGTCGAAACCGGTCGCGGCCTGCTGCTGCTGGCGCAGGCACTGGTCGGGCGCTGCCTCGAACGCTACGGGCTCGCAGGCAAGGTGCTCGCCACCTGCAAGGGCTACGCGCTCGGCGGCATCGCCTTTCGCCATCCGCTGGCCGAGGCCGATGCCGGCTACGACCGGCTGTCGCGCGTCTTCCTCGCCGACTACGCAACCGCCGAGGACGGCACCGGCATCGTCCATGCGGCGCCGGCGTACGGTGTCGACGACTTCAATTCGTGCGTCGCGCACGGCCTCGCGACCGACGAGATCCTCAACCCGGTGCAAGCCCACGGGCGCTATGCCGACGCGCTGCCGCTGTTCGGCGGGCAGAACATCTGGAAGGCGGGGCCGCTGATCGTCGAGGCCTTGCAAGCGGCCGGCCGGCTGTTCGCGACCGCCAGGCTCGAGCACAGCTATCCGCACTGCTGGCGCCACAAGACGCCCGTGATCTACCGTGCCGCAGCACAGTGGTTCGTCCGCATGGACGAAGGCATCGGCGTCTGCACGGTCGACAAGGCGCCGGCGACGCTGCGCCAAAGCGCCCTGGCCGCCATCGACGCCACCCGCTTCTATCCGGAAAACGGTCGCGCGCGCCTGCGCGACATGATCGCCAACCGGCCCGACTGGTGCATCAGCCGGCAACGCAACTGGGGCGTGCCGCTGCCCTTCTTCCTGCACAAGGCCAGCGGCGAACTGCATCCCGACACGCTGGCGCTGATCGACCGCGCCGCTGCGCTGATCGCGCAAGGCGGCGTCGAAGCCTGGTCGCAGCTCGACCCCGCCGAATGGCTCGGCACGAGCGGCGAGCACTCGGCCGAGCACTACGCCAAGAGCAGCGACATCCTCGACGTCTGGTTCGATTCGGGCTCGACCTTCTTCCACGTGCTGCGCGGCTCGCACCGCGGCGGCATGCACGAGCAAGGCCCCGAGGCCGACCTCTATCTCGAAGGGCACGACCAGCACCGCGGCTGGTTCCATTCGTCGCTGCTGATCGGCTGCGCGATCGAGGGCCGCGCGCCCTACCGCGGCTTGCTGACGCACGGCTTCGCCACCGACGGCGACGGCCGCAAGATGAGCAAGAGCCTGGGAAATGTCGTCGCGCCGCAGGTGCTGAGCGACAAGCTCGGTGCCGAGATCATCCGCCTGTGGGTGGCGAGCACCGACTACTCGGGCGACCTGAACATCGACGAGAAGATCCTCTCGCGCGTGGTCGATGCGTACCGGCGCATCCGCAACACGCTGCGCTTCCTGCTCGCCAACACCAGCGACTTCGACCCGGCGACGCAGGCCGTGCCGCAGGCCGAGCTGCTGGAGATCGACCGCTACGCGCTGGCACGGGCAGCCGAGTTCCAGGACGAGGTGCTGGCCCACTACGAGGCCTTCGAATTCCATCCGGTCGCTGCCAAGCTGCAGGTCTACTGCAGCGAGGACCTCGGCGCCTTCTACCTCGACGCGCTCAAGGACCGGCTCTACACCACCGGTGCCGACTCGCGCGCGCGCCGCTCGGCGCAGACCGCGCTGTGGGAGATCGCGCAGGCGATGCTGCGCTGGATGGCGCCGTTCCTCAGCTTCACGGCCGAGGAGGCCTGGCACATCGTCGCGCCGCAGGCCGGCTCGATCTTCGTCGAAACATGGTCTCCGCTCGGCCGCTGGCACGACCCGGCGCTGCTGGCAAAGTGGGACCGCATCCGCGCGATTCGCGAGGTGGTCAACAAGCAGATCGAGGCGGTGCGCACGGGCGGTGGCGTCGGCTCGTCGCTGCAGGCCGAACTGCTGATCACGGCGCCTGCAGACGACCGGGCACTGCTCGCGTCGCTCGGCGACGACCTGAAGTTCGTCACCATCACCTCCAAGGTCGAGCTCGCCGACGGTGAGGCGCTGCAAATCGAGGTTCGGCCGGCCAGCGTGCCGAAGTGCGAACGCTGCTGGCACTGGCGCGAAGACGTCGGCGCCGCCGAGGAGCATCCTGCCCTTTGCGGCCGCTGCATCAGCAACCTGTACGGCGCCGGCGAAGCGCGGACGGTGGCCTGATGGGCCTGCACCGATCCCGACCGTCGGTTGCCCGGTGGCTGGCAATTGCACTGGCGATCCTGGTTGCCGACCAGCTGACCAAGGCACTCGTCGTCGCCGAATTCGCGCTCGGCGACAGCCGCGCCATCACCTCGTTCTTCAACCTGGTGCGGGTGCACAACAGCGGCGCCGCGTTCAGTTTCCTGGCCGACGCCGCCGGCTGGCAGCGCTGGTTCTTCATCGGACTGGGCGCCGCGGCGACGGTGTTCATCGTCTGGTTGCTGCGCCAGCATGGCGGCCAGCGCCTGTTCAGCTGGGCGCTTTCGCTGATCCTCGGCGGTGCCGTCGGCAACGTCGTCGACCGGCTGTTGCACGGCCACGTCATCGACTTCGTCCAGTTGCACTATTCCGGCTGGACCTTTCCGGCCTTCAACGTCGCCGACGCCGCAATCAGCATCGGCGCCGCCTGCCTGATCCTCGACGAACTGCGGCGGGTGAAGACCGCGCGCTGAGGCACGCGGCGGGCCAGCGCCGGAGGCTGCGAGGAAGAGAATCGAGGCCGCCAAGCCTCCGAGGAGTCCCTGTGGGCAGCACCGAACCCATGCCTTTCGAGGAACCCGACGAAGCCGCACGCAGCGCCCCTCCCCTGCCCTTCCCGGTGGTGGGTATCGGCGGCTCCGCCGGCGCGCTGGCCGCGTTGCGCGTCTTCTTCGAGCACATGCCGGCGCGCACCGGCATGGCCTTCGTCATCGTGCTGCACCTGTCGCCCGAGCACGGCAGCGAGCTCGATTCGATTCTTCAACGCTCGACCCGGATGCCGGTGCTGCAGGTCAGCCGCAACGTGCCGATCGCGGCCGACCACGTCTATGTGATCTCTCCGGCGCAGCAGCTCTCGATGGCGGGCGGCCATCTTTGCGTCGAGCCGGCCGAGCAACGGATCAGCCCGCCGGTGGCGATCGACGTGTTTTTCCGCTCGCTCGCCGCCGCCCACCGCTCGCATTCGGTCTGCGTGGTGCTCTCCGGAATCGGCTCCGACGGCTCGGTCGGCATCAAGCGCATCGTGGAAGAAGGCGGTGTCGCACTCGTGCAAAGCCCGGACGATGCCGAATTCCCGGACATGCCGCAGAGCGCCATCGCCACCGGTGTCGTCGACTTCGTCCTGCCGGCGGTCGATCTGCCGCAGAAACTGGTCGATCTCTGGAGCAATGCACAGCAGATCGAATTGCCTGCTGCCTCCGACGGCGACGCACCGGCATCGCCACGGCCGATCGGGGCAGCCGACCCGCTGGCACAGGTCGATGCCGCGCTCCAGGAGGTGCTGGCGGGGCTTCAGGCACACACCGGCAACGACTTCTCGCACTACAAGCGCGCCACCGTGCTGCGCCGGCTCGAACGGCGCATGCAGGTCCGGCGCGTTCCCACGCTGCAGGCCTATCGGGCCGCATTGCGCGAGCAGCCGCAGGAGTACGCGGCGCTGCAGCAGGACCTTCTGATCAGCGTCACCAGCTTCTTTCGCGACCGCGAGGCCTTCGACGCGGTCGAGCGGCAGCTCCAGACCCATCCCGCCGAGTCGATCGAACCCAGGCGGCCGCTGCGCGCCTGGGTGCCGGCCTGCGCCACCGGCGAAGAGGCCTACTCGGTCGCGATGCTGCTCTGGGAGCGTTTCGCGACGCCGGCGGGCGATCGACCGATCCAGGTGTTTGCCTCCGATATCGACGAGCGCGCCATCGGCGCGGCACGGCTCGGGCGCTATGCCGGCTCGATCGTCACCGACGTTGCGCCGGCGCGGCTGCGCCAGTTTTTCGTGCTCGGCGATGGGCACTACCGGGTGCGCAAGGAACTGCGCGACCTGATCCTCTTTTCCGTCCACAACGTGCTGCGCGACCCGCCCTTTTCGCGGCTCGATCTGGTCTGCTGTCGCAACCTGCTGATCTATCTCGACCGCGACGTGCAGAAGCGAATCCTGCAGACGTTCCACTTCGGTCTGCGCCCGGGTGGCCTGCTGTTCCTCGGCAGCTCCGAGTCGACGGAGGCGGCGCCCGGGCTGTTCGAGTTGGTCGATCGCCGCTGGCGCATCTTTCGCGCGCTGGCGCAGCCGGGCAGAGGCGCGCCGGCGCGGCCGGGCTTGCCCTCGCTGCCGGTTGCGCAGCCACCCCCGAAGCTGGCGCAGAGCGAACTGTCGCAGCTGCACGCCCGGCTGCTGGCAGAGACGGCGCCAGCCAGCGTGCTGATCGACGCGCTCGGCAACCTGCTGCACATCTCCGACCAGGCCGCGCAGTTTCTCCACCATCCCGATGGCGCACCCGCGCACCGCCTGCTCGACCTGATTCGCCCCGAGTTGCGGCTGGCACTCCGCACCGCGCTGTCGCGCGCCCGGCAAATCGGCGCCAGCGTCGAGGCGCCGCAAGCCGAATTCGAGCATCAGGGGTGCATGTCGCGGGTGCGCATCGTGGCAACGCCGTGCGCGGATTCGCACGGCGAGGCTTCGCTGATGCTGGTGCGCTTTATCCAGGTCAGCGAATCGCTGGCCGTCGACGCGCCGCTCGACGGCAGCGCGCATCCGCTGATGCATGCACTCGAGCGCGAGCTGCAGCTCACGCGCGATCGGCTGCAGGGCAGCCTCGGCGTTTCCGAGGCCTCGGGCGAAGAGCTTCGCGCTTCCAACGAGGAGCTGCAGGCCATCAACGAGGAACTTCGTTCCGCCACCGAGGAGCTCGAAACCAGCAAGGAGGAGCTGCAGGCGGTCAACGAGGAACTGATCTCGCTGAACGACGAACTGCGCTCGCGCGCCGAGGAAACCGACAAGCTCAACGACGACCTGACGAACTTCATTGCGTCGACCGACATCGCGACGGTTTTCGTCGACCGGGCGCTGCGCATCAGGCGCTACACGCCGCCCGCCACCAACCTGTTCAACCTTCTGCCCACGGATGTCGGACGGCCGCTGCTCGACATCACCAGCGGCCTCGACTATCCGCAACTCGTCAGCGATGCGAGCGATGCCTTCAGCAAGCTGCGGCAGGTCGATCGCGAGTTGCGCAGCCACGACGATCGGCATTTCCTGGCCCGTGTGCTGCCGTACCGCACCCACGCCGACCAGATTGCCGGTGCGGTGCTGACCTTTATCGACGTCAGTGCGCTGCGCCGTGCCGAGTCGCAACTGCGCCTGGGCGAACTGCACATGCGGCTGGTGGCCGAAAGTGCCACCGATTTCGCCATCATCACGCTCGACCTAAAAGGCCGGGTGACGCACTGGAGCAAGGGGGCCGAGCGCCTGTTCGGCTATTCGGACGCCGAGATGCTCGGCAGCTCGCTCGAAGCCATCTTCCTGCCCGAGGACCGCGCCGCCGGTGCCCACCGGCACGAGCTGCTGTGCGCGCGCTCGACCGGCCGCGCCCTGGACGAACGCTGGCATCTGCGCAAGGACGGCAGCCGCCTGTATTGCAGCGGAATCACCACCACGCTGAACGATGGCGAACTGCAGGGCTACGCCAAGATCGCACGCGACCGTACCGAAGCCCGGCTGGCCGACGTCCAGCGCGAGGCGCTGCTGGCCAGTGAAAAGCAGCTGCGCACCGAGCTGCAGCGGGCAAGCACGCTGAAAGACGAGTTCCTCGCGGTGATGTCGCATGAACTCAAGCATCCGCTCAACCTGATCCACGTCAATGCCGAGCTGCTGACCCGGCTGCCCGAGGCGCGCAACCATCCGGCCGTGGCGCGAGCGGCCAACGTCATCCGCCGCACCGTCTTCAGCCAGGCCAAGATCATCGACGACCTGCTCGACCTTTCGCGGCTGCACACCGGCAAGCTCTCGCTGAGCTTCGCGCGGATCGACTGGGCCGGCATCATCGAGCGGGTGGTCGAGGCGGTTCGCCCGGATGCCGAGGCCAAGGGGCTCGAACTGGTCACCGGCCTCGACAGCCGCGCGGCCATGGTCATGGCCGACTGGGTGCGCGTCGAGCAGATCATCTGGAACCTGCTCAGCAACGCGCTCAAGTTCACGCCGCGCGGCGGCAGGGTCCGGGTGGGACTTGCCATCGACGGTGACTCGGCGCGACTCGATGTGGCCGACACCGGCCGCGGCATCGATCCGGCCTTCATTGCGAACGTCTTCGACATGTTCCGCCAGGCGAGTGCAGGGCCGGCGCGGCAGGAAGGCGGACTCGGCATCGGCCTGGCGCTGGTGCGCCACCTCGCCGAGCAGCACGGCGGCCGGGTCGCCGCGGCGTCAGAAGGCCTCGGCCGGGGTGCGTGCCTGTCGGTGTGGCTGCCGCTCGCCGCCGACAACTCGCAACTGCTTCCGGCACAGGAGCCGCCCGCACTCGGCGGATTGCGGGTGTTGATCGTCGACGACACCGCCGACACGCTCGAGGCATTCACCTCGTTGCTGCAGATCGAGGGCGCGACCGTGACCACCGCGACGAGCGGCGAGGAGGCGCTGGCAAGCGTTGCCGATGCCGGCGCCGTCTTCGATCTGATCATTTCGGATGTCGGCATGCCCGGCATGGACGGCTACCAGCTGGCCAGTCGACTGCGCCAGCTTGAATCGACCTGCACGCTGCCGCTGATCGCGCTGACCGGTTTCGGTCAGGGCTCCGATACCAAACGCGTGCTCGCTGCGGGCTTCGACGCGCACCTCACCAAGCCGGTCAGTCTGGATCGACTGCTGAGAACGATCGAACGGCTGCGACTGCGCGCACGCGAAAGCGGTCGATAAGGGCAGCCTGGAAGCTCGCGGCGCCGCGGACCATGGGAATGTGGGTTGCTCGACGCACGCTCCCCTCAAACGGAGAACAGCATGGCGGAGACAACTGGAAATTCCCCGGCCGCAACCGGCGACAATACGACACCGATGGCCCCCGGCGACGAAGCGCCAGCCGGAACGCCGGGCACTGGCGAGAACCTGTGCAAGAAGTGCGGCGGCAGCGGGCAGTCCGACGGCGCCAGCTGTACCGAGTGCAACGGCACCGGCAAGGTCACCACCGGGATCGGTGGCGCCTGAGCGGGCGCGGTCCAGGATTGCGTCAGGGCAGCAGGATCGTCGAGCCGGTCGTCTGCCGCGATTCGAGCTGCCGATAGGCCTCGGCCGCGTCCTTCAGCGCATGGCGCTGCTCGACGCGGATCTTCACCTGGCCGCTGGTGACCATGGCGAACAGGTCTTCGGCCATGGCCTGGGTCGACTCGCGGGTCGCCATGTGCGTGAACAGGGTCGGTCGCGTGACGTAGAGCGAACCTTTCGCGCCGAGCAGGCCGAGGTTCAAGGGTGGCACCGGCCCCGAAGCATTGCCGTAGCTCACCATCAGCCCGAAAGGCCGCAGACAGTCGAGCGATTGGTCGAAGGTGTCCTTGCCGATCGAGTCGTAGACGACCTTGACACCACGCCCGCCGGTGATTTCCTTCACCCGGGCGACAAAGTCCTCGCGGCGGTAGTTCACCACCTCGTCAGCGCCGTTTTCCAGGGCCAGCGCGCACTTTTCGTCCGACCCGGCCGTGCCGATGAGACGCAGGCCGAGCGCCCTGGCCCACTGGCAGGCGATCAGGCCGACGCCCCCGGCAGCGGCATGGAACAGGACATGGTCGCCCGGCTCGAGTCCGCCTTGCGGCAGCGTGCGGCGCAACAGGTACTGCGCGGTGAGCCCCTTCAGCATCATCGCAGCGCCCTCGTCGAAGCTGATTGCCTCGGGCAGCCGCACGACGCATTTCGCCGGCATGACCCGCGCCTCGCAAAGGCTGCCGGGCGGCTGGCTGGCGTAGGCCACGCGATCACCCACCGCCAGGTGCGTCACGCCTTCGCCGACGGCTTCGACGACGCCCGCGCCCTCCATGCCGAGCGTCATCGGCAGCGGCAGCTGGTAGAGCCCGCTGCGCTGGTAGACATCGATGAAGTTGACGCCGCAGGCATGGTGCCGGATGCGGATCTCGCCGGCGCCCGGCTCGCCGAGCGGCAGTTCGACCCACTGCAACACGTCGGGGCCGCCGGTCTGATCGATGCGGATCGCGTGGGTCGTCGAAGAAGAATTCGGCATCTGCATGCTCCAGGGGATTCGGGTAGGCGGCTATCGTGCCAGAAGGCCTGCAAGCGATGAGACGCCTGACCACCGCACCCAACCTCGCACTGGCTTCGCTCTGGTCGGACCTGCTGCGGCAAGCCGGGGTCGGCACCTCGATCCAGCGCGCCTTTGCCAGCAGCATTGCCGGCGAACTGCCGCCCGATCAGGCGCTTCCCGAGCTGTGGCTCGACGACGCCGACGAGTTCGACCGGGCGCTGGCACTGCTCGATGCGCTCAGGCATCCCACGCCGCGCCACTGGCTTTGCCCGCAGTGCCGGGAAACGATCGACGGCCCGTTCGAGTCGTGCTGGAGTTGCGGCTGCGCGATGCCCTGAGAGGCCTGTCGTGCGGTTCAGAAGGTGCCGGGAAAGGCGCCGCCATCGAGCAGGACGTTCTGCCCGGTCATGTAGCCGGCATGGACGCTGCAAAGGAAGGCGCAGGTGGCGCCGAACTCCGCCGCCGTGCCGAAGCGGCGCGCTGGATTGGCGGCGGCGCGCTGTGCCATCACCGTCTCGATCGGCTGGCCGCTCGCCTTGGCCGCGCCCGCCATCGTCGCGGCGAGCCGGTCGGTGTCGAACGGGCCGGGAAGCAGGTTGTTGATCGTCACGCCGCGTGCGACGGTCTTGCGCGCCAGCCCGGCGGCGAAACCGGTCAGCCCGCTGCGTGCGCCGTTGCTCAGGCCGAGGATGTCGATCGGCGCCTTCACCGCCGCCGAGGTGATGTTCACGATGCGGCCGAAGCCGCGCTCCATCATCGGATCGACCACCGCCTTCATCAGCTCGATCGGCGTCAGCATGTTGGCGTCGAGCGCCTTGATCCACGCCTCGCGGTCCCAGTCGCGGAAGTCGCCGGGCGGCGGCCCGCCGGCGTTGTTGATCAGGATGTCGATCTGCGGGCAGGCGGCCAGCGCAGCCGCCCGGCCCTCCGCGGTGGTGATGTCGCCCGCCACCGCCCGAACCTCGCCGCTGCCCAGCAGGCGCAGCGCGGCGGCGGTGGCCTGCAGTGCGGCTTCGCCCCGGGCGGTAATGACCACGTTGACGCCTTCGCGCACCAGCGCCTCGGCGCAGCCGCGGCCCAGGCCCTTGCTTGCGGCGCATACCAGCGCCCATTTGCCGTCAATGCCGAGATCCATGTCTTCTCCTTGCGTGCTCAGGAAAGCGCAGTGTCGAGCATCATCATCAACACGAAGCCGATCAGCAGGCCGCCGGTCGCCACGCCTTCGTGGCCGCGGCGGTGCGACTCCGGAATCATCTCGTGGCTGATGACGAACAGCATGGCGCCCGCGGCAAACGCCAGGCCCCACGGCAGCAGGCCGCCGATCACGGTGACGATGCTCGCCGCGAGCACCGCACCGATCGGTTCGAGCAGTCCTGAAAGCGCAGCGATCATCACCGACAGCCCGCGCCGGTAACCCGCGCTGTGCAATGCCAGCGCGATGACCAGGCCTTCGGGCACGTCCTGGATCGCGATGCCGGTGGCCAGCGCACCGGCGCGGACCGGATCGTTGCCGGCAAAGCCGGCGCCGATCGCCAGCCCTTCGGGCAGGTTGTGCAGCGAGACGGCGAAGACGAACAGCCAGGTGCGCTTGAGCGACTGCGCCCGCGCCCAGGTGTGATCGAAGCCCTTGATGAAGTGCTCGTGCGGCAGCCAGCGGTCGAGTGCCACCAGCATGCCGGCGCCGAGCAGGATGCCGCAGCCGACGATGGCCGCCGCACCCCAGGCACCGGCGCCGTTCTCGCGCGCCGCGGCCACCCCCGGGGCCACGAGCGAAAAGGCGCACGCCGCCAGCATCACGCCGGCGCCGAAGCCGAGCATCGCATCGGCCGCCCTCGGCGAATCGCGCGGCGTGAACAGCACCGGCAGTGCGCCGATGGCGGTTGCTGCCGCCGCAAGCAGCCCGCCGACCAGCGCATGGCCCACGCGCGGGTCGATTCGGCCGAGTCGCCACTGCCAGAGCGAATAGGCGACGAAGGCAAAAAGCACCAGCAGGACCGCGGCGCTCCATTGCCAGAGCCGCAGATGCGAGGCTTCGCGACGCGCGCTGCCGAAGCCGGCGTGCAGGTTCGGCGGCAGCACGGCCCCGCTGGCGGGCAGCGCGGAAGCGGCCGAGGCGCCGCCGCCCGAGTCACCGGCGGCGCCTTCGGCGCGCTCGGGCCGGCCGCCGCGTGTGGGATTTGCTTTCATGAACCGAATTCTCTGACGATGCAGCCGCGCCGTGAGGCAATCCCCACACCCGGCGGACCCGGTTGCTAAACTCGCGCCCCACTTGCCCGACCGCCTGCGCGCAACACTGCCATGGTCCGCGTTTTCGTTTTGCCGCTGGCGCTTGCCGCCGCGCTGGCAGTCTCGGCCGCCGACGCCCAGATGCAGCGCCGCTTTCCGCAGGCCGCACTGCGCGGCGAGTTGACGATCGTCGCCCCGCCCGAGGTACGTCTCAACGGCCGCAGCGCCCGGCTGTCGCCCGGCGCGCGAATTCGCGGCACCGACAACATGCTGGCGATGTCGGCTTCGCTCGTCGATGCCCGCCTGCCGGTTCACTACACGCTCGATATCAACGGCGAAATCGGCGACGTCTGGCTGCTCCGACCGGAGGAGCTGGCCATCCGCCCCTGGCCGCGCACGCCGCGCGAAGCCCAGGAGTGGCTGTTCGACCCGACTTCCCAGACCTGGACCCGACCATGAACGACACGCCTGCAGCGAAGAAGGTCTACATCAAGACCTTCGGCTGCCAGATGAACGAATACGACTCGGAGAAGATGGTTGGCGTGCTTCACGCCGCGCAGGGTTACGAGACGACCGACGATGTCGAATCCGCCGACCTGATCCTCTTCAACACCTGCTCGGTGCGCGAGAAGGCGCAGGAAAAGGTCTTCAGCGATCTCGGTCGGGTCAAGCACCTCAAGGCACGTGGCACGCTGATCGGTGTCGGCGGCTGCGTTGCCAGCCAGGAAGGCCAGGCGATCATCGACCGGGCACCGTATGTCGATCTGGTGTTCGGGCCGCAAACGCTGCACCGACTGCCCGGCATGCTCGACCGGCAGCGCGACGAGCAGCGGCCGCAGGTCGACATCCGCTTCCCGGAAATCGAGAAGTTCGACCACCTGCCGCCGGCGCGGGTCACTGGCGCCAGCGCCTTCGTCTCGATCATGGAAGGCTGCTCGAAGTACTGCAGCTACTGCGTCGTGCCCTACACCCGCGGCGAGGAAGTCTCACGGCCGTTCGACGACGTGCTGGCCGAGATTGCCGACCTGGCGGGTCGCGGCGTCAAGGAAATCACCCTGCTCGGGCAGAACGTCAACGCCTACCGCGGCGCGATGGGCGGCAGTGCCGAGATTGCCGACTTCGCCCTGCTGGTCGAGGTGGTGGCGAGCATCGACGGCATCCAGCGCATCCGCTACATGACCAGCCATCCGAACGAGTTCGGCCAGCGGCTGATCGACGTCTACGGCCGGGTGCCGAAGCTGGTCGACCACCTGCACCTGCCGGTGCAGCACGGCAGCGACCGAGTCCTCTCGGCCATGAAGCGGGGCTACACCGCGATGCAGTTCAAGAGCACGATCCGCAAGCTGCGCGCGCTGCGCCCCGGGATCAGCCTGTCGAGCGACTTCATCGTCGGCTTTCCCGGTGAAACCGACGACGACTTCGAGCGCACGATGCGGCTGATCGAGGAAGTCGGCTTCGACAGCAGCTACAGCTTCGTCTTCAGCCCGCGGCCGGGAACACCCGCCGCCTCGCTGGCCGACGAGACGCCGCAGGCGCTGAAGCTCGAGCGGCTGCAGCGCCTGCAGGCGCTTGTCGAAGCCCAGGCGGCGCAGATCAGCGCGTCCCGGGTGGGAACGCTGCAGAAGATCCTGGTCGAGGGCCCATCGCGCAAGTCGAGCCCCGAGGCGCCCGAACTGATGGGCCGCACCGAGTGCAACCGCACGGTCAATTTCAGCGCCGGGCCGCAGTCGCAGCGGCTGATCGGCGAGTTGATCGAGGTTCGCATCACCTCGGCGAACCCGCATTCCCTGCGCGGCGAGGTGCCGGAGACCGCGACGGCGTGATCGCGACGGCCAGGAGCCTGTCGCGCCCCTAGGGGCGCGGCTGCCGCAGGCCGGTGAGCCACAAGGCCGCGGTGGTGGCCAGCAGCATCAATCCATAGCTTGCCGTGCGGCCGTCACGGCCGAACAGCAGCAGGCCGAGCGTCAGCGCCCCGGCGTTGGCGGCGGCAGCCGCGCCGGCAAGTCGCAGCCAGGATGTTGCGCGCAACTCGGCGCGCCAGAGCAGCTTGGCGAGACTCGCCGCCAGCAACCCGACCCCGAACGCGGGTGCGTAGAAGTTCAGGAAGTGCCAGGCGGCGTCACCGAATGTCATGCGTCGACCGACAAGCCGCTGCTTCGAGGGGCGGCGATTTTATAATCGCCCAATGGGCGTCCTGGCCATCGGCCTCAACCACAAAACGGCTTCGCTCGACCTGCGCGAACGGCTCGCTGTCGCGCCGGAGCGTCTGGTCGAGACGCTGCATGCCTTCCGGCGCCGCGTCGAGCGCGTTCCGGAAGTGGCCATCGTCTCGACCTGCAACCGCACCGAGCTGTACCTCGGCACCGACACACAGCCGGCGCACGCCGCAGCGACGCCCAGCGTCGAATGGCTGGCCGAGGTCGGCGGCATCGCTGCACCCGAGTTGCGCGAGCACGCCTACCTGCTCGAAGGCAGCGAAGCCGCCCGTCACGCCTTTCGCGTTGCCAGCGGGCTCGATTCGATGGTGCTCGGCGAGCCGCAGATTCTCGGGCAGCTGAAGCAGGCGGTGCGCAACGCCGGCAGCGCCGGCACGCTCGGCACGACGCTGCACCAGATGTTCCAGCGCAGCTTCGCCGTCGCCAAGGAGGTGCGCAGCTCGACCGACATCGGCGCGCATTCGATCAGCATGGCCGCCGCCGCGGTGCGGCTCGCCTCGGGCCTGTTCGAGGACCTGAGCCGGCTGAAGATCGCGCTTGTCGGCGCAGGTGAAATGATCGAACTCGTTGCCGCCCACTTTGCGGCGCGCTCGCCGCGATCGATGAGCGTCGCGAACCGGACGCTCGAGCGCGGCGAGAAGCTGGCGCAGCGCTTCGGCGCCGAGGCGATGCGGCTGGCCGAACTGCCGCAGCGGCTGGCCGAATTCGACGTGGTGATCTCATGCACCGCGAGCTCGCTGCCGATCATCGGCCTGGGCGCCGTCGAGCGCGCGGTCAAGGCGCGACGCCACCGCCCGATGTTCATGGTCGATCTCGCGGTGCCGCGTGACATCGAGCCCGAAGTCGGCTCGCTCGCCGACGTCTACCTCTACACCGTCGACGATCTTTCGGCGCTGGTGCAGTCGGCGGGTGCGCGGCGGCAGGCTGCCGTCGAACGTGCCGAGGTCATCATCGAGTCGGGCGTGCAGGGTTTCGTCCGCTGGCTCGACCAGCGCGATGCGGTGCCGCTGATCCAGTCGCTGCAGGCGCAGGCCGGCGAGTGGCGATCGGCCGAACTGGCGCGTGCGCAGCGGATGCTGGCGCGCGGCGCCGACGTCGACACCGTGCTCGAGGCGCTGTCGCGCGGCCTGACGCAGAAGATGCTGCACGGCACGCTGGCCGAGCTGCACGCCGCCAGCGGCGACGAGCGCGTCCGGCTGGGGCAAACCGTTGCCCGCCTGTTCCTGCGCGAAAGCGCAGCCGACGCGCCGCGCCCTCCTGCGGCGCCCTAGCGCCGAATGCTGCTGTTGGCTGCGACCGGGTCGCAGCGCACGCCCTGCCTGCCCGCACGCCGATGAAAGACACCCTTCGCCAGCAGTTCGAGCGTCTCGCGCTGCGCCGCAACGAACTCGACGCCACGCTGGCCGACCCTGCCGTCGCGGCCGACATGCGCCGCTGGCGCTCGCTGACGCGCGAGCACGCCGAGGTCGACGCCCTCGTCTCGACCTTCCGGCGCTACCAGGCCTGCGAGCGCGAGCTGGCCGAAGCGCGCGAGATGGCCGAGCAGCTGGCGCAGGACCGAACCGCCGGCGACGAGTCGATGGCCCAGCTGATCGAGGAAGCCGCGCAGACGGCCACCACCGAGATCGAGCGCCTGGGCCGGCAGCTGCAGACCGCGCTGCTGCCGCGCGACCCCGACGACCTGCGCAATGCCTTCGTCGAAATCCGCGCCGGCACCGGCGGCGAGGAATCGGCGCTGTTCGCCGCCGAGCTGGCGCGGATGTACCTGCGCTACGCCGAGCGGCTCGGCTGGCAGCGCGAGATCATTTCCGAGAACGCCTCCGACCTCGGCGGCTACAAGGAAGTGGTGATCCGGCTCGAAGGCGACGCGGTCTACGAACGGCTGAAGTTCGAGTCCGGGGGGCACCGGGTGCAGCGGGTACCGGCGACCGAGACGCAGGGCCGCATCCACACCAGCGCCTGCACGGTTGCCGTGCTGCCCGAAGCCGACGAGGCCGAAGAGGTGCAGCTCAACCCGGCCGAGCTGCGCATCGACACCTTTCGCGCCAGCGGTGCCGGCGGCCAGCACGTCAACAAGACCGACAGCGCGATCCGCATCACCCATCTGCCGACCGGCATCGTGGCCGAATGCCAGGACGACCGCTCGCAGCACCGCAACCGGGCCAAGGCGATGTCCGTGCTGGTCGCCCGGCTGCGCGAAAAGGAGCGCAGCGAGCGCGCCTCGAAGGAAGCGGCCACGCGCAAGGGCCTGATCGGCAGCGGCGACCGCAGCGACCGAATCCGCACCTACAACTTCCCGCAGGGCCGGCTGACCGACCACCGCATCAACCTGACGCTCTACAAGCTGCAGGCGGTGCTCGACGGCGATCTGCAGGACGTTGTCGATGCGCTGCAGGCTGCCCGCTCGGCCGAGCAGCTGGCGCTGCTGGAAAGCGGCGACGCGGCGAGCTGATGCGCATCGACGCGGCGCTCGGCGACGCCCGGGCGGCAGGCATCGACCGGCTCGATGCGCAGCTGCTGCTGGCGCAGGTCGTCGGCCAGTCGCGTGCCTGGGTGATTGCGCACGGCGACGACGTGCTCGACGGCGTCCAATACGCTGCCTGGCTGCGGCTGAAGACACGGCGCTGCGCAGGCGAGCCGCTCGCCTACCTGCTCGGCAAGATCGAGTTCTATGGCCTTGAGCTGGCGGTCGACCGACGGGTGCTGATTCCGCGTGCCGACACCGAAACGCTGGTCGACTGGGCCGTCGCGCTGCTGCGGCAGCATGCGTCCGGCGAGCCGCCGCCGACCGTGCTCGACCTCGGTACCGGCAGCGGCGCAATTGCACTGGCGCTGCGGGCGAGCTGCCCGGACGCGCAGGTCACCGCCGTCGATGCCAGCGGCGAGGCGCTGGCGCTGGCGCAAGACAACGCCCGGCGGCTCGGCCTGGAAGTCGAGTTCCTCGCCGGCGACTGGTGGAGCGCTGTCGCAGGGCGCCGATTCGACCTTGCCGTCGCCAACCCGCCCTACATCGCCGCCGGCGACGCCCACCTGCCGGCGCTGCGCCACGAGCCGCTCGCTGCGCTGGTGGCGGGTGCCGACGGCCAGGACGACCTGCGAGCGATCATCGGCGGCGCGTTGGCGCAGCTTCATCCCGGCGGCTGGCTGCTGCTCGAGCACGGTCACGAACAGGACGCCGCTGTCCGCGCCCTGCTCGGCGCCGCCGGCTTCGGCGAAGTGCAGACGCGCCGCGACCTCGCCGGCAGGCCGCGGGTCAGCGGCGGCCGCAGCCCTGCCGGCAGCAGGCCCGGAGCGGCCGGTGGACAATAGCAGCCGTATTCTTCACCGCCCGTTGCGGGCCAGCGATCCATGAGCAACGTTCAACAACGCATCGACCAGATCGTTAAATCCAAGCGCGTCGTCCTGTTCATGAAGGGCACCGCGCAGTTTCCGATGTGCGGTTTTTCCGGCCGCGCCATCCAGCTGCTCAAGGCCTGCGGCGCGACCGACGTGACGACGGTCAACGTGCTCGAGGACGACGAAGTCCGCCAGGGCATCAAGGACTACGCCAACTGGCCGACGATTCCGCAGCTCTATGTCGACGGCGAGTTCGTCGGCGGCTCGGACATCATGATGGAAATGCACCAGTCGGGCGAACTCGAGCAGGTGCTCGCCGCCAAGGCCTGACGCGTGACCGCAAGCGCCGCGCCGCCGAAGGTCGTCGTCGGCCTGACCGGCGCAAGCGGGGCAATTTACGGCGTGCGGCTGCTCGAGCGGCTGCGGCAACTCGGCTGCGAGACGCACCTGGTGGCCAGCCCGGCGGGGGTGCTCAATGCGCACCACGAACTCGGCCTCGACCGGCGCGCCCTCGAAGCACTGGCCGACCATTCGTACAACCCGGCCGATATCGGCGCGACGATCGCCAGCGGCTCGTTTCCGACGCATGCCATGGTCGTCGCACCCTGCTCGATGAAGACGTTGGCCGCGGTCGCACTCGGTCTTTCCGACAACCTGATTGCGCGCGCGGCGGATGTCGCACTGAAGGAGCGGCGCCGCCTGCTGCTGATGGTCCGCGAAACGCCGTTCAACCTGGCCCACCTGCGCAACATGACGGCGGTGACCGAAATGGGCGGCGTCATCTTCCCGCCGCTGCCGGCGTTCTATCACCGGCCCGACAGCATCGAGGCGATGGTTGCCGAGACGGTGGAGCGTGCCATCGGCCTGCTCGGCACCGACGGCGCCACGCCCACCCGCTGGAACGGGCTGTAGAGCGAAGTACCAGCGCTCAGAAGGTGTGGGAGAAAGCTTGGCGAGCAGCTCGCGGTCGCATGGAGGAGCAGCCGGCCCTGGCGTCCGGCGAGCACCGGAAAAACGAATCGGGCCGTGCAGCCGGTTTGATCGCGCGTTCTAGGCTTCGGCCGACCAGTCCCAGTTGCGCTTTGCGCCGACCACCAGGCGCGGATATTCCGGTCGGCCGCGGCTGCCGTTGTAGCGGCCGAGCGCCATCGACAGGTCGCCGCGCTCGATGTCGAGGTAATGGCGCAGGATGACGCAGCCGAAGCGCAGGTTGGTCTGCAGGTGGAACAGCCGGCCGACGTCGCCGTCGCCGATCAGCCGGGCCCAGAACGGCATGACCTGCATGTAGCCGCGAGCGCCGACGGCGCTGATCGCGTACTTGCGGAAGCCGCTTTCGACCTGGACGACGCCGAGCACCCACTCGGGTGAGAGGCCGGCGCGCTTGCTTTCGTACCAGACCGTTTCCAGAAACTCGATCCGCGTCGCCTCGTCCGGCTTGCGCTGGCGCAGCCGCTGGCTCATCGCGTCGCGCCAGGCGATGTACGTCGCCCGCGCCTGTTCCGAGGTGAAGCTCGGCTTTGGCGGGGCGGTGTTGGCGATCGCCGACGACAGCGCCGAGCGCACCGAGTCGATCAGCGGCTCCTCGACCTGCCCTGCGCGCGCGCGTGCGGTGGCCGGCGCGAACACCGCAACCGGCCCCCAGGCAGCGGCCGCCATCAGCCGCCGGCGGTTGCGAAGATGGCCGGTACCGCTCATGACAGCACCCGTGCCCGGACGTGGGCGGTGAGGTCGCCGAGCGCCACCGGCGTGGCGCTGCCCTCGCGGCGGCCCTGGACTTCAGCCGTACCGGCCTTCAGGCCGCGATCGGAGACGACCACCCGCAGCGGTACGCCGATCAGCTCCCAGTCCGCGAACATCGCGCCCGGGCGCTCGCCGCGATCGTCGAGCATGGCATCGATGCCGAGCGCTTCGAGTTCGGCATGCAGCCGGTCGGCCGCCGAGCGGACGTCGTCCGAACGGTCGTAGCCGATCGGGCAGATCACCACCGAATACGGCGCCAGCGCGGCCGGCCAGGTGATGCCGCGCTCGTCGTGGTTCTGCTCGATCGCCGCGCCGAGGATGCGCGTGACGCCGATGCCGTAGCAGCCCATCTGCATCAGCTGCGGCTTGCCCTGCTCGTCGAGGAAGGTGGCTTTCATCGCTTCGCTGTACTTGGTTCCGAGAAAGAAGACGTGCCCGACCTCGATGCCGCGCTGGATCGCCAGCGAGCCGCGTCCGTCGGGCGAGGAATCGCCCTCGACGACGTTTCGGATGTCGGCAACCAGATTCGGTTCCGGCAGATCACGCCCCCAGTTGACGCCCGTCAGGTGGGCATCGGCAACGTTGGCGCCGCAGACGAAGTCGCTCATCAGCGCCACGCTGCGGTCGGCGACGACACGCACCTCGGGCGAGGCACCGACCGGGCCGAGATAACCGGCACGGCAGGCAAAGGCGCTTTCGATCTCGGCTGCGTTCGCAAAGCGGTATCCCGCGTCGAGGCCGGGCAGCTTGCCGGCCTTGACCTCGTTGAGCGAATGGTCGCCGCGCACCAGCAGCAGCCAGATCGTCGTTTGCGGAGCCTCGCCTTCCATCCCCGGCTTATCGGCGGCAAGCACCAGCGACTTGACGGTCTTCTGCAGTGGCAGCTCGAGCAGTGCTGCGACCTGCTCGCAGGTCGAGGCACCGGGCGTGGGCAGCTGCTGCATCGGCTGTGTCGGCGCAGCGCGGCTTCCGGGGGGCGGCAACGCCTCGGCCAGTTCGATGTTCGCGGCGTAGTCGGATTCGGGGCAATAGACGATCGCATCCTCGCCCGTCTCGGCGATCACCTGGAACTCGTGCGAGCGATCGCCGCCGATGGCGCCGGTATCCGCCGCCACCGCGCGGAACTGCAACCCCATGCGCTGGAAGATGCGCTGGTACGCCGCAAACATCGCGTCGTAGCTGCGGCCGGCAGCGGCCACGTCCCGATCGAAGGAATAGGCGTCCTTCATCGTGAATTCGCGGCCGCGCATCACGCCGAACCGCGGCCGGCGCTCGTCGCGGAACTTCGTCTGGATGTGATAGAAATTCTTCGGCAGCGAACGCCAGCTGCGCAGCTCCTGCCGGGCGATGTCGGTGATCACCTCTTCCGAAGTCGGCTGGATGATGAAGTCGCGCTCATGGCGGTCCTTGACCCGCAACAGCTCGGCGCCCATCTTCTCGAAACGTCCGGTCTCCTGCCACAACTCCGCCGGCTGAACCACAGGCATCAGCAGTTCGATCGCGCCGGCGCGGTTCATCTCCTCGCGGATGATGGCTTCGACCTTGCGGATCGTCCGCAGGCCCATCGGCATGTAGCTGTAGATACCGGCGCCGAGCCGGCGGATCAGACCGGCGCGCAACATCAGCTTGTGGCTGGCGACCTCGGCGTCGGCGGGTGCTTCCTTGAGTGTGACGATGTGGAACTGCGATGCTTTCATGCGGGCGGCAGGGCGGCCGAGTCACCCCGGGAAAGCGCTGCACAGAAGCCCTTGGCTCGATTCGCGTCACACCGGTGCAATAATCGATCCAACGAGAAAATTCGGGGGTTGATTATGCTCGACCGTGAAGGGTTCAGACCCAACGTCGGCATCATCCTGCTCAACCAGAGGAGCCAGGTGTTTTGGGGCAAACGCCTCCGGACACACTCATGGCAGTTCCCGCAGGGGGGCATCAAGTACGGTGAGACGCCGGAGCAGGCGATGTACCGAGAGCTCCACGAAGAGGTCGGCCTGACCTCGGAGCACGTGCGCATCCTCGCCCGAACGCGTGACTGGCTGCGCTACGAAGTACCCGAGCACTACATCCGGCGCGATGCCCGCGGCCACTACCGCGGACAAAAACAGATCTGGTTCCTGCTGCAGCTGATGGGTCGCGACAGCGACATGAACCTGCGCGCGACCGACCACCCGGAGTTCGACGCCTGGCGCTGGAACGAGTACTGGGTGCCGCTCGAGGTCGTGATCGAGTTCAAGCGCAACGTCTACCAGATGGCGCTGACCGAGCTGGCGCGCTTCCTGCCTCGGTCGAACTTCCACAACCGCTATTTGCGCGCGGGCGTGCGGCCGCATCCACGCGAAGAGTCCCGCCATCCGGCGGTTTCATCGCCAGCGGGCAGTGCCGAGCGGGCCGAATCGCAGCCTGCGCTGGAACTGCCGCCGACCTGACGCACGACTCGGCTCAGCCGAGCACCAGGTTGTCGCGGTGGATCAGTTCGGCGTCGCCGACATAGCCGAGCAGGCTCTCGAACGCCGAGGAAGGCTTGCGCGCGATCAACCGCGCTTCGCTGCTGGCGTAGTTGGCAAGGCCGCGGGCGATTTCCTGGCCGCGGAGATCGTGTACCGCGACCACATCGCCGCGGTGGAACTCGCCGTGCACCGCCACGACGCCGACTGCAAGCAGGCTCTTGCCTTCGTCGCGCAGCTTGACGACGGCACCCTCGTCGACAACCACGGTGCCGCGCAGCTGCAGATGGTCGGCAATCCATTTCTTGCGGGCGGTCTGCTTCGGCGTCGAGGCAATCAGCGCCGTGCCGATCGATTCGCCGGCCACCAGGCGTGTCAGAACGTCGGGCTCGCGCCCGGAGGCGATCACCGTGCTGGCGCCGCCACGCGCGGCGCGTTTGGCGGCGAGCACCTTGGTGATCATCCCGCCGCGACCGAGATGGCTGCCGGCGCCGCCCGCCATCGCCTCGAGCCCGGCCGCACCCGCCGTGGCGGACTCGATGAAGCGCGCAGTGGGGTCGCGCCGCGGGTCGGCACTGTAGAGACCCCGCTGGTCGGTGAGGATGATCAGCGCATCGGCTTCGACCAGGTTGGCGACCAACGCCCCCAGCGTGTCGTTGTCGCCGAAGCGGATCTCCTCGTTGACGACGGTGTCGTTCTCGTTGATGACCGGCACCACGCCCAGCTTGAGCAGCGTCAGCAGCGTCGAGCGCGCATTGAGATAACGCTCCCGGTCGACGAGGTCGGCGTGCGTCAGCAGCACCTGCGCGCTGCCGAGCGCATGCTGGCGCAGCTTCGACTCGTAGATCTGGGCAAGGCCCATCTGGCCAACGGCCGCCGCGGCCTGCAGCGAATGCAGTTCCTTGGGCCGCTCACGCCAGCCGAGCCGCTTCATGCCCTCGGCGATGGCGCCGCTCGACACCATCAGGACCTCGCGCCCCTGCGCGTTCAATGCGGCAAGTTGCCGACACCAGTCACCGATGGCGGCTTCGTCGAGACCGCGGCCCTCGTCGGTGACAAGCGTCGAGCCGACCTTGACGACGATCCGGTGCGCTGCCCGGAGCACCCCGCTCAATCGGGCACCCTGGCGCCGCGCGCGATCCCCCCGGGAGCAACGCACCACGGCTTTCGAGACGACCTCACGCAGCCGATCATGCGGCCGGCGGTGCTTGCACCGTCTCGTCGAAACGCGGATCGGGATCGGCGGCAAGCGGGTTCTTCAGGTTGGCGACCTCGCGGTAGACAGCCTGCGTCAAGGCTTCGCAGCCCTCGCGCGTCAGCGCCGAAATCTCGAACACCGGACCCTTCCAGCGCAGTCGCCGCACGACGTCCCGGACCCGTTGCGCACGTTGCTCGACCGGCAGCATGTCGACCTTGTTGAGCACCAGCCAGCGTGGCTTGCGGAACAGCGACAGGTCGTACTTCTTCAGCTCGGCCGTGATGGTGCGAACCTGGAGAACCGGGTCGACGCCCTCGTCGAAGGGGGCCACGTCGACGAGATGCAGCAGCAAGTGGGTGCGCTGCAGATGGCGCAGGAAGTAGTGCCCCAGACCCGCGCCCTCGGCCGAACCCTCGATCAGCCCGGGAATGTCGGCGACGACGAAGCTCTGCTCGGCGGCGACACGGACCACGCCGAGATTCGGGTGCAGGGTCGTGAACGGGTAATCGGCAATCTTCGGCCGGGCATTGGAAATGGCCGTGATCAAGGTCGACTTGCCCGCATTGGGCATGCCGAGCAGGCCGACATCGGCCAGAACACGCAGTTCCAGCTGCAAGCGGCGTTGCGTGCCGGGCCAGCCGGGTGTCTTCTGGCGCGGTGCACGGTTGGTGCTGGTCTTGAAATGCATGTTGCCGAAGCCACCGTCGCCACCCTTGACGAGCAGCACGCGTTCGTCGGGCACGAGCAGTTCCGCAAGCGTCTCGCCGCTGTCGGCATCGCGGATGATGGTGCCGATCGGCATGCGCAGGACGATGTCGTCGGCGGCAGCGCCGAACTGGTCGGAGCCGCGGCCGTTCTCGCCACGGCGCGCTTCATGGCGCCGGGCGTAGCGGTAATCGATCAGCGTGTTGAGGTTGCGATCGCCGACCGCGAACACGCTCCCGCCACGGCCACCGTCGCCGCCGTTGGGGCCACCGAACGGTATGAACTTTTCACGGCGAAAGCTCATGCAACCGTTGCCACCGTCACCGGCGATCACTTCGATGGTCGCTTCGTCGACGAATTTCACCGAGATCCCGCCAGTTTTTAGCGCGCTCCAAACAACAAACCCCGGCAAGCCGGGGTTGCAGGCCGTGCGCAGCTCGTTCAAGCCGCGGTCACGTTCACCGTCTTGCGGTTCTTCGGACCCTTGACGGCGAAGCTCACCTGCCCGTCGACCAGCGCGAACAGCGTGTGATCGCGGCCGATGCCGACGTTCACACCCGCATGGAACTTGGTTCCGCGCTGGCGAACGATGATCGATCCCGCAGGGATCTTCTCGCCGCCGAATGCCTTGACGCCCAGCATCTTCGGCTGCGAGTCGCGGCCGTTGCGCGTCGAGCCGCCGCCCTTTTTCTGTGCCATCGTTCTACTCCTTCATTCACGAGCGGCCTGTCGGCCGATCGCTCAAGCGTTGACCGAACCGATCTGAATTTCGGTAAAGGTCTGCCGGTGCCCCTGGCGCTTCTGGTAGTGCTTGCGTCGGCGCATCTTGAAGATGCGGACCTTGTCGTGTTTGCCCTGGGCAATCACCGTCGCAACCACCGACGCACCTGCGACCCAGGGCGTTCCGACCTGAAGCTCGGCGCCGTTGCCGACTGCCAGCACGCGGTCGAGCGTGATCTCCTGGCCGACATCCGCCTCGATCTTCTCAACCTTGATTTTCTCGCCGGCAGCAACCTTGTATTGCTTGCCACCGGTTTTTATGACGGCGTACATATCAGCCTTTCTCGTCCTCGTTCGCCCCCACGTTCGCGAAGCGAGACAGGGGCACCGCAAAATGCGAAGCCGAAGAGTCTACCACGCAACCCCGATCCGGATCGCTGCCGCGCGCGGAGGAACGGTCGAGAGCCGGCTTTCTATAATCGACGAACCCCCGACAAAGGCCTTTGTGCTTCCTGACTCCCCTGCCCTGCCCACGGCGACCGATAGCGCAGCATCGATGCGCGCCGACCTGGCTCGGGTGGATGCGGTGATTCGCAGCCGGCTGACGTCGAACGCGCCGCTGATCGACCAGATCGGCCACTACATCATCGGTGCCGGTGGCAAGCGGATCCGGCCCCGGCTCGTGCTGCTCTTCTCCAGCGCCCTCGGCTTCGTGGGCGACGAGCGCTACCAGCTTGCGGCGGTGGTCGAGTTCATCCACACGGCAACGCTGCTGCACGACGATGTCGTCGACGAGTCGTCGCTGCGGCGCGGCCGCAAGACGGCCAATGCGCTGTTCGGCAATGCGGCGAGCGTTCTCGTCGGCGATTTCGTCTATTCGCGCGCCTTTCAGATGATGGTCGAGGTCGATCGCATGCGCGTGCTCGATGTGCTCGCCGACGCGACCAACGTCATTGCCGAGGGCGAGGTGCTGCAGCTGATGAACATGCACGACCCCGACCTGGCGGTCGACGACTACCTGCGGGTCATTCGCTTCAAGACGGCCAAGCTGTTCGAGGCGAGCGCCCGGTTGGGGGCGGTGCTCGCCGAGGCGACGCCCGAGGTCGAGGAGGCCTGCGCCGCCTATGGCCGGTCGCTCGGCACGGCATTCCAGCTTGTCGACGACGTGCTCGATTACGAAGGCGCCACCAGCGAACTCGGAAAGAATGTCGGCGACGATCTGCGGGAAGGAAAACCCACCCTGCCGCTGCTGCTGGCGATGAGCCGCGGCAGCGCCGACGAGAGCGACCTGATCCGTCACGCCATCGAAAAGGGTGAAGTCGAGCGGCTGGCCGACATCGTCGCCATCGTCCGCCGGACCGGGGCGATCGACGCCACGCGCGACATGGCCCGTTCGGAAGGCGAGACGGCACGCAAGGCGCTGCAGATGCTTCCCGAATCGCCGTACAAGGACGCTCTGCTAGAATTTTGCGTTCGATCAGTCGACCGGTCATCGTGACCTGTCGCACTCCTGCCTTCCGGTGCCATACCGGCAGGCAGACCGATCATCGGGGTGTAGCTTAGCCTGGTAGAGCGCTACGTTCGGGACGTAGAGGCCGGAGGTTCGAATCCTCTCACCCCGACCATCTGGACCGTTTCAAACGGTACGCTGTTGGTGCCTGTATCTCGCGCCGACGCGGCATCTGCGCCTGTCATCAGGCGTTCTGCGTTCATTTAGTATCGCGAGGCAATCCCCTGTCCGTTCGCCCCGGAGCTCCGCCCATGTCGAGAGTGCTCGTTGATCCAGCCCCACCGCACGCTGCGCTTCACGCCGTTGCGGCGAAGCCGCTGCCGTGGCACTGGCTCGAGCAGACCGGGCCGCTGCCTGGTTCTGGAAGGGTCGCGTGAGAGTCGATACCACCCAGGACATCGCGCCGTCGACGCTTTCCGGCGTCGCCCGCGTCCTCGTTCATGCCGGCAAGCTGCCGCAGCGCAGCGCCGAGGAACTGGTGCGCACGTCCCGCGAAGCCAAGTCGAGCTTTGTCGGCGCCGTCATCGCCTCCGGCGCCCTGACAGCGAGCGAGCTGGCGCACACCCTGGCGAGTGCGCTTGCGCTGCCGCTGCTGGATCTCTCCGCCGTGTCGGCGGAGCGCCTGCCACGCAACGTCATCGATGCCAAGCTGACCGCGCAATACCAGCTGGTCGTCCTCGGCAAGCGCGGCAATCGCCTCTTCATCGGCGGCGCCGACCCGACGCACCAGGAAGCGGTCGAGCGCATCAAGTTCGCGACGCAGATGGCGCCCGAGTGGGTCATCGTCGAGCACGACAAGCTCATGCGCCTGCTCGACGCCCACAGTGCCAGCGCGGCGGAGACGCTGGAATCGCTGACATCGACCGAGTTCGAGTTCGATGTCACCGACGACGTCACCTCCCCGCAGGAGGCCGATGCCGCGTCCGATGTGGAAGACGCACCGGTGGTGCGCTTCCTGCAGAAGATGCTGATCGACGCGATCAATGCACGCGCGTCCGACCTGCACTTCGAGCCCTACGAGTACCACTACCGGGTGCGCTTCCGGGTCGACGGCGAACTGCGGGAAATCACCCAGCCGCCGATCGCCATCAAGGAAAAGCTGGCCTCGCGCATCAAGGTGATCTCGCGGCTCGACATTTCGGAGAAGCGCGTCCCGCAGGACGGCCGGATGAAGCTGAAGTTCGGCAACAAGGCGATCGACTTTCGGGTCAGCACGCTGCCGACGCTTTTCGGTGAAAAGATCGTCATCCGGATCCTCGATCCGTCGAGCGCCAAGCTCGGCATCGACGCCCTTGGCTACGAGAAGATCGAGAAGGAACGGCTGCTCGCCTGCATCCAGCGGCCCTACGGGATGATTCTCGTCACCGGGCCGACGGGCTCGGGCAAGACGGTCTCGCTCTACACCTGCCTGAACATCCTGAACCAGCCCGGCGTCAACATCGCCACGGTCGAGGACCCGGCTGAAATCAACCTCCCCGGCGTCAACCAGGTGAACGTCAACGACCGCGCCGGCCTGAGCTTCGCGGCGGCGCTGAAGTCGTTCCTTCGGCAGGATCCGGACATCATCATGGTCGGCGAGATCCGCGACCTGGAGACGGCCGACATCGCGATCAAGGCGGCGTCGACCGGGCACCTGGTGTTGTCGACGTTGCACACCAACGATGCGCCGAGCACGCTGACCCGCTTGCGCAACATGGGTGTGGCGCCCTTCAACATCGCTTCGAGCGTGCTGCTGATCACCGCCCAGCGGCTGGCGCGCAAGCTCTGCGAGGCCTGCAAGCAGCCGGCCGATTACCCGCGCGACGCGCTGCTCAAGGCAGGCTTCACCGAAGCCGACCTCGAAGGCGGCTGGCGTCCGTTCCGCGCGGTCGGCTGCCCGGCGTGCAACAACGGCTACAAGGGCCGGGTCGGCCTCTATCAAGTTATGCCGATTAGCGACGAAATACAGCGCATCATCCTCACCGAGGGCACCGCGAGGGACATCGCCACGCAGGCAGAGCGCGAAGGCGTTCGCGATCTGCGCCAATCCGGGCTGATCAAGGTCCGTGCCGGCGTGACCACCCTCGAGGAAGTGATCTCGGTGACCAACGAGTAAGCCGCGGCCTGGCCGCGACTCGGCCTTCTGCCCCCACCGGGGCCTCTCGGGTAAGCCATGGCGACTGCTGCCGCACGCAATATCAAGGAACTTGTCTTCGAATGGGAGGGCAAGGACAGGAACGGCAAGGTCGTCCGCGGCGAGATGCGCGCCGGCGGCGAGGCCATGGTGAGCGCCAGCATGCGCCGCCAGGGCATCCTCGTCACCAAGGTCAAGAAGCGCCGCACCAGCGGCGGCAAGTCGATCAAGCAGAAGGACATCGCCATCTTCACGCGGCAGCTGTCGACCATGATGCGCGCGGGCGTGCCGCTGATCCAGTCGTTCGACATCGTTGCCCGCGGCAGCGTCAACCCGCGCATGACCCGGCTGCTGACCGAGATTCGCAGCGACGTCGAAACCGGCACCTCGCTTTCGGCTGCCTTCCGCAAGCACCCGCTGCATTTCGATGCGCTGTACTGCAACCTCGTCGAGGCAGGCGAAGCCGGCGGCATCCTGGAGGCGCTGCTCGATCGGCTGGCGATCTACCAGGAAAAGACGCTGGCCATCAAGCAGAAGATCAAGTCGGCGCTGACCTACCCGATCGCCGTGCTGGTCGTCGCCTTTGTCGTCGTGACGGTGATCATGATCTTCGTCATTCCGGCGTTCAAGGAGGTCTTCAGCTCGTTCGGCGCCGAGCTGCCGACGCCGACGCTGATCGTCATCGCGATGTCGGAGTTCTTCGTCAGCTACTGGTGGGCGATCTTCGGCATCATCGGCGGCGGCATCTACTTCTTCCTCGAATCCTGGAAGCGCTCGGTGCCGATGCAGCGGGCCATGGACCGTCTGTTGCTGAAAATGCCGGTCTTCGGCAGCCTGATCAACAAGTCGGCGATCGCGCGCTGGACCCGGACGCTGTCGACGATGTTCGCCGCCGGTGTGCCGCTGGTCGAGGCACTCGATTCGGTCGGCGGCGCATCGGGCAATGCCGTCTATGCCGATGCCACCGAGAAGATCCAGAAGGACGTTTCGACCGGGGCCTCGCTGACATCGTCGATGCAGAGCACCGGCGTGTTCCCGAACATGGTGCTGCAGATGTGCGCCATCGGCGAGGAATCGGGTGCGCTCGACCAGATGCTCGGCAAGGCGGCGGAGTTCTACGAGGAAGAAGTCGACGAGGCGGTGAAGGGGCTGTCGAGCCTGATGGAGCCGTTCATCATCGTCATTCTCGGCACCATCATCGGCGGCATCGTCGTGGCGATGTACCTGCCGATCTTCAAGCTCGGTCAGGTCGTCTGATCGGGTTTTTGTTGTTGTTGCTGCTGCCCGGCGTGGTCGCCGGATCCGTCGGTCACACCAGTTCCTAAACAGCGAGAGGCGGCGAGTCGGTGCCCGAGTACGAAATCCTTTTCTCGCCCTGGCTGCTGGCGCTGCTGGGCCTCGCCATCGGCAGCTTCCTGAACGTGGTCATTCACCGCCTGCCGCTGATGCTCGAGCGCCAGTGGCGCATCGACAGCGCGCAGACGCTCGACGTGCAGATCGAGGAGCCACCCCGGCTGACGCTTTCGAGCCCGCGCTCGCGCTGCCCGGCGTGCGCACATCCGATTGCCTGGTACGAGAACCTGCCGGTCATCAGCTACCTTTGGCTGCGTGGCCGCTGCTCGGCGTGCAAGACGCGGATCTCGCTGCGCTATCCGGGCGTCGAACTGGCGACGGCGCTGCTCTTCGGTCTCGTCGCCTGGCGCGTCGGCCCGCAGCCGGTGGCGCTCGCCTGGTGCGCCTTCATGGCCGTGCTGCTGGCGCTGGCACTGATCGACTGGGACACGACGCTGCTGCCCGATGGCCTGACCTTGCCGCTGCTCTGGGGCGGGCTCGTGGCGTCGGCGCTCGGGCTGACGGTGCCGCTGCCGACGGCGGTCTGGGGTGCGGTGGTCGGCTATCTGTCGCTGTGGGCGGTCTACTGGCTGTTCAAGCTGGTGACCGGCAAGGAAGGCATGGGCTACGGCGACTTCAAGCTGCTTGCCGCACTCGGTGCCTGGCTGGGCGTCTCGATGCTGCTGCCGGTGATCCTTGCGGCGTCGATCATCGGCGCGGTGGTCGGCATCGTCATGAAGCTGCAGCAGTCGCTGCGCGAGGGCCGCTATGTGCCGTTCGGACCCTTTCTCGCCGGTGCCGGCGTGGCGGTCTTCCTGATCGGACCGCGGCCGATCCTGCGCTGGCTCGGCTGGGAATGAGGCGTCGCGGCGCAGCCCGCGCGCGCTGACATGCGATGACCGCTCCCTTGCGCATCGGGCTGACCGGCGGCATCGGCAGCGGCAAAAGCGTGGTCGCGACCCACCTGGCGCGGCTCGGGGCGACGGTCATCGACACCGACGCCATCGCCCACCGCCTGACAGGGCCGGGGGGTGCTGCCATGCCGGCGATCGAAGCCGAGTTCGGCGCGGCGGTGGTGGCTGCCGGTGGCGCGCTCGATCGCTCGCGCATGCGCGAGCTGGTCTTCAGCGATGACGGCGCGCGTCGACGGCTCGAAGCCATTCTTCATCCACTGATTGCGGTCGAAGCCGAGCGCGAGGCCGCAGCCAGTGGCGCAGCGGTCCTGGTCTTCGATGTACCCCTGCTGGTCGAATCCGGACGCTGGCGCGAGCGGGTCGATATGATCCTGGTGGTCGATTGCAGTCCGGCAACGCAGGTGGAGCGGGTCGTTGCCCGCTCGGGCTGGCGCCCGGAAATGGTCGAGGCGGTGATCGCCCGCCAGGCCACGCGCGACGCCCGGCTGGCCGCCGCCGATGCGGTGATCGTCAACGACGGCATCTCGCTGGCTCGGCTCGAAGCCGAGGTGGCCTCTCTTTGGCAGCGCTGGACCGGCTGAGCGCATTGCGGCTGGCCGAAGCCGCGCCGGCAAGGTCGGGCCGTGCCGCGAGTGCGCCAAACGGGTGCTGTGAAACAATCGGGCCTTGAATTCCCGCTAGGCGAAACCGCGAGGAAACCGCGCCTTGGTTCTCTACGAATACCCTTTCAACGAGAGCATCCGCACCATGCTGCGGCTCGAACATCTGTTCGATCGCCTGGGCCTTCTCGTCGCCCGTGACGCCCCGGTCGACCACCATTTCGCACTGGCCACGCTGTTCGAGATCATGGAGGTGGCGTCGCGCGCCGACCTGAAGACCGATGTGCTGAAGGAGCTCGACCGCCAGCGGACGATGCTCAACGGCTACCGCGGCAACCCGGCGATCTCCGAACGGACGCTCGACAGCGTCATCGAGCGCATCGATGCGGCGCACAGCGGGCTGGCGCAGACGCAAGGCAAGACCGGCCAGTCACTGACCAGCAACGACTGGTTGATGAGCCTGCGAAGCCGCATCAACATTCCGGGCGGCACCTGCGAATTCGACCTCCCGGCCTACCACGCGTGGCAACAGCATTCCGCGGCGCGCCGCCGTGGCGATCTGCAGCAATGGATCTCGACGACGATGCCGCTCGCGCGGGCCTTGCACCTGTTGCTGTCGCTGGTCCGTGACGCGGGCGCGCCGCACAAGGTCGTGGCACCGGCCGGCTTCTTCCAGCAAAGCCTGCCTGCCGGGCGCGGCTATCACCTGCTGCGGCTGCGGATGGACGGCTCGGAAGGGCTGGTGCCGGAGATCACCGGCCACCGCCTGCTGGTGTCGGTGCGCATGATGCGGGCCGAAGGTGACGGACGGCTGCGGCCGAGCGGCAACGACGCCAGTTTCGAGCTGGCCCTTTGCGGCTGAGCGTCGCGTGATGGATCGAACGCCCGCGCCGCGCATCGTGCGCTGCCCGAGCTGTGGCGGTGACAGCCGCTACGAGCCCGGCAACCCGTACCGCCCCTTCTGCAGTGCCCGCTGCCGCAATGTCGATTTCGGGGGATGGGCGAGCGAAAGCTTTCGTCTTGCTGTCAAGCCGACGGCAGACGATCTCGACGCCGGCGAAGGCGCGCCCGGCAACGACGCTCGCGGTTGATCTCACAAGCTGAACGGCTGCTGCTTCAGAAAGGCGCCGGCCGGCCCCAGGGTAAAGAGGTTGGGCGACTGCGTCGGCGGCAGCAACGAACGGGTCCTCGAATGCAGCATGGCGTAGTTGCCGCTGAACCTGCCGTCTTTCCAGACCAGCAGCAGCTTCTCGGTGAAGGCGCCGTTGTGCGCACCATCCATCGCGGTCTGGTTGTCCTGGCAGCCTGAAATCAGGATCACGGCGGCCTCGAAGCGGCTGACGATCGCCGTCAGCCGGTTGCTCACCGCAAGTTGCGCCAGGGCGGTATCGGGGTCGACCGCCGCCCGCTCGTTCTCGACGGCGACTTCGGCCTGTAGCTTGTCGTAGAACGCCTGGTGCTCGCGATAGACGCGCATGGCAACCGACGGCGGCATCAGCCGCGGCCGCAGCGACGGGTTCGCGTCTGGAGGTGGCAGCGCCGCGCGGGTCACCGTGCCGCTGTGGCAGCTGTCGGAGAGCACCAGCACGCGCACGCCGGCGGCAAAGCGGGCGAGTTCGACATACAGCTCGTCGTCGATCAGCTGGCCGTCGAAGAGACACCAGGTCTCGTCGAGCTTGTCGGCCTCGTCGCCGCTCGTATCCGGAAGCTGACCGCCGTGGCCTGAATAGCTGAGAAAGAAGAAGTCGCCGCCCTTCAGCGTCGACGCGGCCCGGCGCAATCCGGCCAGCACCGCCGCCCGCGTCGCCTTCTTCGTAAGCAGAACCAGGGGCACCATGCTGCGCGATCGGGCCAGCGCCGCCATGTCGTTGGCGTCGAACTCGCACGCCGCAAGCTCGCCCGACCAGCCCGAGTACGCGGCGGGGCTGACGGCATTGAGGCCGATGTGCAGCGACGCGGCGCGCGGCCGGTTGCTCGCAACGGCAGACTTTCGGGGGGCCATGGTCTCTCCTCGGGGGCGCTCGGCGGCATGGCACCGATCGTAGGAGCGAGCCGCGACTGCCTGCCCCCCTAGGAAAAAATCTGATCATGGACCCGCGCGCCGGGCCGCTCGACGCTGCCTACTGCTCGGCAAAGGCCCGCTCGACGACGAAGCCGCCCGGCGTCGAGGTATTGCCCTCGTGGAAGCCCTTGGCTTCGAGCAGGTGCTTCATGTCGCGCAGCATGCCCGGGCTGCCGCAGATCATCACCCGGTCGCGGTCGAGGTCGAGCGGCGGCAGCTGCAGGTCCTCGAACAGCTTGCCGCTTTCGATCAGCGCGGTGACACGGCCCATGTTGCGATACGCCTCACGGGTCACCGTCGGGTAGTAGCGCAGCTGGCTGGTCACCAGGTCGCCGAGCAGCTCGTGCGCGGGCAAGTGCTCCATCAGCAGGTCGTGGTACGCCAGCTCCTCCTTCTGGCGCACGCCGTGCACCAGGATCACCTGCTCGAACTTCTCGTAGGTCTCCGGGTCGCGCACGATGCTCATGAACGGCGCCAGGCCGGTGCCGGTCGACAGCAGGTAGAGCCGCTTGCCCGGCAGCAGGTAGTCGATCACCAGCGTGCCGGTCGGCTTGCGGCCGACGATGATGGTGTCGCCGACCTGCATGTGCTGCAGCCGCGAGGTCAGCGGGCCGTCGGGCACCTTGATGCTGAGGAACTCGAGATGGTCCTCGTAGTTGGCGCTGACGATGCTGTAGGCGCGCAGCAGCGGCTTGCCGTTGACGCGCAGGCCGATCATCGTGAAGTGGCCGTTGGAAAAGCGCAGCGACTGGTCGCGCGTCGTCGTGAAGGTGAACAACCGGTCGGTCCAGTGGTGCACGCTGAGGACGGTTTCTTCGTTGAATGCACTCATTTTTCGGTCGGGAGGGGCTTGTCCCCCGGGAAGCGGGGGCGGCGACAGCGGCGGGCGATCCTACACAATCCGGGTATGCCCGAGGGCCGGGCGTCGGCCGCAAGGCCCGGATCCCCGCGCTTGTCGTCGCCGCCTCCGCGTGTTGTTCACCAAGACCCGCCACAGAAGGACCCATGCACATCTACCGCAACCTCTTTGCTGCGCTGCTCGCCTTTGCCGCCGTTGCGGCGCAGGCGCAGGCGCCGATCAAGATCGGCGAGCTCAACAGCTACAAGGCGCAGCCGGCGTTTCTCGAGCCCTACAAGAAGGGCATGGAACTGGCGGTGGAGGAAATCAACGCCGCGGGCGGCCTGCTCGGCCGCAAGGTCGAGCTGGTCACCCGTGACGACAACGGCAATCCGGGCGATGCGGTGCGCGTCGCCGAGGAGCTGGTCTCGCGCGAGCGTGTCGAGGTGCTGACCGGCACTTTCCTGTCGAACACCGGCATGGCGGTGGCCGACTTCGCCAAGCAGCGCAAGGTCTTCTTTCTCGCCGGTGAGCCGCTCACCGACAAGATGACCTGGCAAGGCGGCAATGCCTACACCTTCCGGTTGCGGCCCGGCACCTACATGCATGCCGCGATGCTGGTGCCGGAGGCGGCCAAGCTGAAGCTGAAGCGCTGGGCGATCGTCTATCCGAACTACGAGTACGGCCAGTCGGCGGTCGCGGCCTTCAAGCAGCTGATGAAGGCAGCGCAGCCCGACGTCGAATTCGTCGCCGAGCAGGCCACGCCGCTCGGCCGCATCGACAGCGGCAGCGTCGTCCAGGCGCTGGCCGATGCGCGGCCGGATGCCATCTTCAACGTGCTGTTCGCCGCCGACCTGACGAAGTTCGTCCGCGAAGGCAACACCCGCGGCCTGTTCCGCGACCGGCAGGTGGTGAGCATGCTGACCGGCGAGCCCGAGTACCTCGATGCGCTGAAGGACGAAACGCCGAACGGCTGGATCGTCACCGGCTACCCCTGGTACGGCGTCCAGACGCCCGAGCACAAGGCGTTCTTCCTCGCGTATCACAAGCGCTTCAAGGACTATCCGCGGCTCGGCTCGGTGGTCGGCTACGCGATGATCAAGTCGGTCGCCGCCGGCATCGCCAAGGCCAAGAGCACCGCCACGCCGCAGCTCGTGGCCGCATTCAAGGGGCTGCAGCTCGACACGCCGTTCGGTCGCATCACCTACCGGCCCGAGGACCACCAGTCGACGATGGGCGGCTTCATCGGCCGCACCAAGAACGACAACGGCAAGGGCGTGATGGTCGACTACGTGTATCTCGATGGCGCCAAGCTGCAGCCGTCGGCGGCCGAGGTCAGGAAGTTCCGGGCGGTCGATTGAGCACACGGCGCGCGCCGCAGCGCCGCTGCTGCAGCCCCGGGCAGCGGCCCAGCAGGCCTCGCCGCCGATAGCCGCGAAACGGGCACTGCGCATGCGGAGAACCCGCCCTTGAGTCTTTCCAGCCTGCTCGCCCAGCTGCTGAACGGCCTGGCGTCCGCCTCGTCGCTGTTCCTCGTCGGCGCCGGGCTGTCGCTGATCTTCGGCGTGACGCGGATCGTCAATTTCGCCCACGGCTCGTTCTACATGCTGGGCATCTACATCGCCTACACGCTGGTCGAGCAGCTCGGCGGCGTGATCGGCTTCTGGCCCGCGCTGGCGCTCGCGCCGCTGGCTGTCGGCGCGCTCGGTGCCGCCGTCGAATGGCTGCTGCTGCGCCGCATCTACAAGGCGCCCGAACTGTTCCAGCTGCTCGCCACCTTCGCGCTGGTGCTGGTGATCCGCGACGCCGCCCTCTGGCTCTGGGGTCCGGAGGAACTGCTCGGGCCGCGGGCGCCGGGCCTCGAAGGCGCGGTGACGCTCTTCGAGCGGCAGTTTCCGACCTACGACCTGTTCCTGATCGTCGTCGGGCCGGTGGTGCTCGGTCTCGTCTGGCTGCTGCTGACGCGCACCCGCTGGGGCACGCTGGTGCGTGCGGCCACGCAGGACCGCGAGATGGTCGCAGCACTCGGCGTCGACCAGGCGCGGCTGTTCACGGCAGTGTTCGCCCTCGGCGCGCTGCTCGCAGGCCTCGGCGGCGCGCTGCAGCTGCCGCGCGAGCCGGCGCACCTGGAGCTCGACCTGCACACCATCGGCTCGGCGTTCGTCGTCGTCGTCGTCGGCGGCATGGGTTCGATCCCCGGCGCGTTCGTCGCCGCGCTGCTGATCGCCGAGCTGAAGGCCGTGTGCATCTGGCTCGGCCTGGTCGACGTGTTCGGCATCAGCATTTCGTTTTCCAAGCTGACGCTGGTGGTCGAGTTCCTGGTGATGGCCGTGGTGCTGGTGCTGCGGCCCTGGGGCCTGTTCGGCCGGCCGCTGGCGCCGAGCCGTCACCTCGGCACGACCGAGGCGCCCTTGCGGCCGCCGTCGCGCCGCACGCTCGTCGCTGGCGCGGTGGTGGCTGCCGCGCTGGCATTGCTGCCGCTGGCCAGTGCCGACTCGCCGTACGTCGCCGTGCTGGTGACCGACTTGCTGATCGCCGCCCTGTTCGCGACCAGCCTGCACTTCATCATGGGCCCGGCGGGCATGCATTCGTTCGGGCATGCGGCCTACTTCGGGCTGGGCGCCTATGGCGCGGCGTTGCTGCTGCGCAGTGCCGAGCTGCCGATGGCGATGGCACTTGCAGCAGCGCCGCTGGCAGCGGCCGCCGGCGCGCTGCTCTACGGCTGGTTCTGCGTGCGCCTGTCGGGCGTCTACCTGGCGATGCTGACGCTGGCCTTTGCACAGATCACCTGGGCGATCGCCTTCCAGTGGGACGACGTCACCGGCGGCAGCAACGGGCTGACCGGCGTCTGGCCGGCGGACTGGCTCGCCGACAAGCGCAGCTACTACCACCTGACGCTGGGGCTGACCGCCGTGGGCGTGCTCTGGCTCTGGCGCGCGCTGTATTCGCCCTTCGGCTACGCATTGCGCGCGGCGCGCGACTCGGCGCTGCGTGCCGACGCCATCGGCATCGACGTGCGCCGGCTGCAATGGGCGGCCTTCGTCGTCGCCGGCACCTTCGCCGGCCTCGCCGGTGCGCTCTACGCCTTTTCCAAGGGCAGCATCTCGCCCGAGAGCCTGCACGTCGGCCGCTCGATCGACGCGCTGGCGATGGTGCTGCTCGGCGGCGTGCAGACGCTCACCGGCCCGGTGGTCGGCGCCTTCGCCTTCGGCTGGCTGCACGACAGCGTGGCGCGCAGCACCGACTACTGGCGGGCGCTGCTCGGGGCGATCATCCTCGGGCTGGTGCTGCTGTTTCCGCTCGGGCTCGTCGGCTCGGCCAAGCGGCTGCTGCGGCGGGGCGAGGTTCAGCCATGAGCCTGCGGTCGCAGCGCCCCGGAGACCCGCCATGAGCCTGCTGCAGGTGCGCGGGCTCGGCAAATCCTTCGGCGGCGTGCGCGCCGCAGAAGCGATCGATTTCGACCTCGTCGCCGGCGAACTGCTGGCGCTGATCGGCCCCAACGGCGCCGGCAAGTCGACGATCTTCAACATGGTGGGCGGCCAGCTGCGGGCCGATGCCGGTTCGATCCGGCTCGACGGACACGAGCTGGTCGGCTTGCCGCCACGACGGATTCTGGCAGCGCGGCGTCGGCCGCACCTTCCAGATCGCCGCGACCTTCGCCTCGCTGACCGTCGTCGAAAACGTGCAGATGGCGCTGATCTCGGCCGACCGCCGCCTGTTCTCGATGTGGCGGCGTGCGGCCGACCACCGGCGGGCCGACGCGCTGGCGCTGCTCGAGATGGTCGGCATGGCGGCGCAGGCCGAGCGGCCGTGCAGCGTGCTCGCCTACGGCGACGTCAAGCGCGTTGAGCTGGCGATCGCCATGGCCAACCGGCCGAAGCTGCTGCTGATGGACGAGCCGACCGCCGGCATGGCGCCGAGGGAGCGCAACGAGCTGATGGCGCTGACCAAGCGGCTGGTCGTCGAGCGCGGCATCGCGGTGCTGTTCACCGAGCACAGCATGGACGTCGTCTTCGCCCATGCCGACCGGATCATCGTGGTGGCACGCGGCCGGCTGATCGCGCACGGCAAGCCGGCCGAAATCCGCGACCATCCGAAGGTGCAGGAGGTCTATTTCGGCAGCGGCAAGACCTTCGAGAAGCAGCTCGCGGCGAAGAAGGAGGCTGCCGCGTGACGCTGCGCACCGCCGCCGACGGCGAGCCGCTGCTGACGGCGCGCAAGCTCTGCGCCTGGTACGGCGCGGCGCAGATCCTCTTCGACGTCGACCTGCAGGTGGGCCGCGGCGAGGTCGTCGCGCTGATGGGCCGCAACGGCGCCGGCAAGTCGACCACGCTGAAGGCGCTGATGGGGCTGCTCGACAAGCGCAGCGGTGCGGCCACCTTCCTCGGCCGCGACATCTCGAAGGCCGAGCCGCACGACATCGCCCGGCGCGGCCTCGGCTTCGTCCCCGAAGACCGCCGCATCTTCACCGACCTGACGGTGCTGCAGAACCTCGAAGTCGGCCGCCAGCCGGCGCGGAGCTGGCCCGACGGCCGCGCCGCGCCGCACTGGACTGCCGAGCGCCTTTTCAAGCTGTTCCCGAACCTCGGCGAAATGCCCGACCGCCCCGGCGGCCGGATGAGCGGCGGCGAGCAGCAGATGCTGACCGTCGCCCGCACGCTGATGGGCAACCCCTACCTCGTGCTGCTCGACGAGCCCTCCGAAGGCGTCGCGCCGCTGATCGTCGAGCAGATGGCGTCGACGATCGTCGAGCTGAAGCAGGCCGGCGTCAGCATCCTGCTTTCCGAGCAGAACATGCACTTCGCCGAGCTGGTTTCCGACCGGGCCTACGTGCTGGAGAAGGGGCAGATGCGGTTCGAGGGGTCGATGGAGGCGCTGGCGGCGGATGAGGAGGTGCGGCGGGCGTACTTGAGCTTTTGAGGCGGCGCTCGCCTGCCTCGCGCCGGCCACGGCCGGGCTGCACAAGCGTGTCGGCGAGTGCCGTCCAGTGGGGATCGGGTGATCCCTCGGCATCACTCCTTGGTCGCGCCCGAGTCCTTGACGATGCCTTCGTAACGCGTGACCTCCGAGGCCATGAACTTTGCGAACTCGGCCTGTGAGCCGCCCAAGATTTCGGCGCCCATCTCGGTCAGCTTGCCGCGAAACTCCGGGTTCTTGAGAATCTTGTTGATCTCGTTGTTCAAGCGCTCGGACACGTCCTGCGGCGCGTTGGCCGGCAGAACGATGCCGTACCAGGCCGAGGCCAGCATCGGCACGCCCGCTTCATTGAAGGTCGGTACGTTGGGCAGTGCCGGCAAGCGCTTTCTGGCAGCGACGGCGAGCGGACGCAGCAGGCCCCCCTTGATACTGCCGAGCGAACCGGTGTCGATCATCATGTCGATGTGGCCTGCCATCAAGTCCTGTGCAGCAGGACCGCTGCCCTTGTACGGAACATGACGAACATCGATGTTGGCAGCCGTCTTGAACTGCGCGCCCGCCAGATGCTGGGATCCGCCGACGCCCGCCGAGCCGTACGTGAATTTCCCGGGCGACTTCTTGGCTGCGTCGACGATTTCCTTGAGCGTATTCCATGGTGACTTTGCAGGCACCACCATCACGTTCGGAATGGAGGCCAGCGACACGACCGCGGTGAAGTCGTTGATCGGATCGAAGCCCAGCTTCAAGTACAGATGGGGCGCGGCCGCGTGCGTCGAACTGGTCGTCAGCAAGATCGTGTAGCCGTCTGCCTTTTCCTTGACGAACAGCTGCGTGCCGATGACACCACCGGCACCGCCCTTGTTCTCCACGACCACGGGCACACCCATGGCCTGGGACAAAGGCTGGGCCAGCATGCGGCCGATCTGATCGGTCGCACCACCGGGGGCCCAGGGGACCACCATCCTGATCGGCTTTTCCGGATAGGCGGCGAATGCCGCCTGGTTGACAAAACACAGGGTGGCAACGGCCATCCACGTGCGGCGCCGCACGAATCCGCGCGCGATCGATGTCGTGTGTTTCATTTCAGTGTCCCTTGAGTTGGATCAATTTGTCGACCCATGACGAGTCGTATGTGCCTGCGCGAATCGCGGCGATCGTCGCCTGCTCGGTTGCGACCTTCTCCTTTGCCAGCGCAACGACACGCGAGGCGTCGGCTTGCGCCACAGCCACCACGCCATCGGCGTCGCCGATGATGAAGTCACCCGGGTGGACCACCATGCCGCCGACCGTGACAGGCGCGTTGACGGTTCCCGGGCCCTCCTTGTACGGCCCTCGCAGATTCACGCCACGTGCCCAACAGGGAAACTGCTGCTGCTCGAAGGCCGTGACGTCGCGCACGGCGCCGTCGATGACGAAACCGACCGCACCTCGGCACATGGCGCTGGTCATCATGATCTCGCCCACCAGGGCGCGAGACACATCGCCTTCGCCATCGACAACCAGGACGTCGCCGGGTTGCAGCATGTCGAGCGCCTTGTGAATCAGCAAGTTGTCGCCGGCACGCACCCGCACGGTCAGGGCCGTTCCGCAGACGGAAAGAGCAGGACGATTGACCGGGTGCAGGCCGGTCGACCCGGTCAGACGCCCCATCACATCACCCAGGATCGACGAGGGAAACGCCGCGAGCGCCTGGGCCGCGGTCGGATCGCTCGCCACGCGCGGGTGAATTTGGATGCCTGAAGCCATGTGATCGACCGGTTGGAGAACAGGTGCGCATTCTTTGGCGTGGCTTTTCACAAAGCAATGTCAATTTATTGGACTTATATTCAAAGTTAATGAACTTGAAGCACCTGAAGGTCTTCTGCGAGATCGTGGACGCAGGCAGTGCCAGCGCTGCGGCTGCCCGCCTGCACATCGCCGCAACGGCGATCAGCATGCAAATTGCGCAGCTGGAAGCGTCGGTTGGCGGCAGGCTTTTCGATCGATCCAAACGGCCGTTGGGCCTGACGACGCTGGGCGCCTTTCTCTATCCCAAAGCCCGGGAACTGCTGTCCGACGCTGCCCAAGTCCACATGGAAACCCGAGGCATCGCCACCGGCAATCTGGGATGGCTCAGCATCGGATTCGTGCGCTCGACGCTTTTCTCGGTGCTGCCGAGTGCTGTCCGGGAAATGCGCTCCAAGTTCCCCGACGTTCGCATCGACCTGGTGGAGATCCTGAGCGAGCACCAGGCGCAATCGATTCGAAGCGGAGCGATTCACCTGGGCCTATCCAGACAGATCGGCGCGTTCACGGAAGAACGCGACATGCATTACACGCACTTGCTCGACGACCCCCTGGTTGCGGCCGTTCCTGTTCATCATGCGCTTGCGAAGAAGAAGCGCTTGCGTGCCACCGATCTCGACGCCCTGCCCTTCATCTGTTTTCCCAAGGACCCGCACAGCACGTTTTCGCGCCAGTCGCTCGACTACCTGCGCAGTCGTGGGGGCGCCCCCGTCGTGGGGTATGAAGCCAAGGAGATCCACACGGCACTGGGTCTGGTGGCTGCGGGTCTGGGTGCAACGCTGGTTGGCAAGACCGTGGCGGTCAACAACCGGTCGGACGTGCGGTTCATCCCCTTTGTCGGCCCGCAGATGAACACGCAGGTCTTTGCGCTTCATTCCCGATCGGTCGGACAACCGGTGGTGCAGCGCTTCCTGGGCATTCTGGTAGCCAGCGCGGAGGCGTTGACCTGAGCTGTTGCTTTGTACAACGGTCCATAACTTCTGCGCTGCTGTTGCCTGCCGGCCCTGAGCGTGCCGTGTCGCATCGCTCGCCGATCGGTCGGGGCTCGAGGGTGCGGCGAGCGGACTTCAGGATCGCGGGGTCGAGGCCGACGCCGCGTCCGGCGGCGGTATCGCGCCCGTCGCGGCCTCGGCCTGGGCACGCCAGCGCGGCACGGTGCCTTGGCCGCCCTGCGCCGGCCAGCCCTCGCGCTGTCGGCTGCGGTCACCGTCCCCGGCTTCGGTCTGGTCGTGAAACAGCTGGATCTGCGTTTCGTACGGCAGGTCGATGCCGGCCTTCTGCAGCGCGTTCTTCAACGCGCGGATCACCTGGGCATGCACCAGCACCACGTCCGCACGCCGGCTGGGCGTCCACCAGCGCACGCGGATGGTCACCCAGCTCGCGGCCAGGTCCCAGGGCAGGGCCTCGGGTGCCGGGTCGGTGCTCACGTCGGCGACGGTGGCCACCGCCTGCCGGATGACCTCGCAGGCGCGGTCGATGTCGTCGCCATAGCCGATGCCCACGTCGTACTGGCTGCGCCGGTGCTCGTGTGCGGTCTTCACCAGCACCGCATGGGTGTAGATGTCGCTGTTGGGCACGACCCCGCGCTGGCCGTCGTAGGTGCGGATGATGGTCGCGCGCGTCTCGATGCGCTCGACGGTGCCCTCGAAACCGTTGACCTCGATCTGGTCGCCGACCTCGAAGGGCTGCCGCAGCAGGATCAGGAGCCCGGCCAGCCAGTTCTGCAGGATGTCCTTGAAGGCGAAACCGATTGCCACCGAACTCACGCCGAGTCCGGCAACGAGATCGCCCGGCTTGAGGCTGGGAATCACGATGGTCGCGCCCAGCAGCAGGCCCAGGCCCACGGTCAGGTACATCACGAAGCCGCCCATCATCTCGCCCAGGTTCTCGCGGCTGCGCCCGAGGGCCTGCCGGTGGATGACCCGGCGCAGCACCACAGCGATGCCGTAGAACACGGCGACGACGACCAGCGCGATCACGATATTGGGCAGCAGGCGCACCGCGCCGTCGATCCAGCTGTCGATGCGCTCGACGGCTGTGCCGAGGTCGACGTCCAGGGTACGGGGAACGTCGCGCGCCGACGCGGCGGCAGCAGCAGGTTGGACGGGGGTTTCTGCCATGGGATGTCCGGTTGTGTTGGGTGGCGAAGAGAGCCTGCGCGAGACGGTGGTCAGACGCCCGTGGTGGTCGGGTCGACGGTGCCCATGGCCTGCGACTCGACGCCACCCGCCTCGGCGATGGCGAGCTTGCCACGCACCGTGAGGTCGCTGATGAAGTGGAACTGATCGCGCATGTCGAAGGGATAGGCCTTGAGCTTGTACTGCGTGCCGAGCGGCGTCTCGGCCAGCATCACCACCACCGGCTTGTCGTAGGCGAGGTAGGCGCTGGTCAGCGCCACGTCGCGCAGGGCGATGCGCACGCGGGCCGCGTCGTGGTCGGGCCGCAACCAGAACGACGCCACGCACATGAGCGTGCGCGCACCGTCGTTCGAGTTGGTGATGTTGTTCTGCCAGATCTTCTCGTGCGGCACGTGAATGATGTCGTCGGCCGGCGTGCAGATCTCGAGCGCGCGCATGCCCACCGACCGGACCTCGCCGTAGTCGCCGTCGATGCGCACCCAGTCGCCTGGCCGGTAGGGCCGCTCGAAGATCGCGACGATGCCCGCGATCAGGCTGCTGACATAGTCCTTGAAGGCGAAGCCGATCGCGACGCCCAGCGCGCCGGAGATCACCAGGAAGTTCTGCAGCGTGATGTTGAAGATGATCGGGATCACCCACAGGATCGCGATCACCGAGCATCAGCAGCCGGATGATCGGAACGGCCCCCAGCAGGTACAAGCGCAGCTTGCTCGGGCCCGCGCTCGGCCAGGTAGGGCAGCAGCTTGCGCGCGAGCAGGATGACGATGCCAGGTGCCGATCAGGATCAGCCCGATCTTCGTGAAGCTGATGTCCTGCAGGTCGTTGAGCAGCTTGGCGGCCTTCTGCTGGCCTTCGTCGACGGCGGCCATCAGATCGCTCCCATCGGAAAGTCGGCTGCCTGCAGCGCCTGGCGCACGGCGGGGTAGGCGGTGGGCCGCACGCTGTAGCGCCCGTGTTCGCAGCGCAGGTGGCCCGAGGTGACCAGCGCCGGCAGCACGTTGGGCTCGCCCGTCGATGGCAGCACGGCATGGACCTCGTCGGCCGTGAGCCTGCCGTGGATCAACAGCGCCTGCAGCGCGAGCATCGATCGACCTTCGTGCGCCGAGGGCAGTCGGAAGTCCTCGGTGTCGACGATCCAGACCGTTTGCCGGTCGCCCGCGACGGCGCGCGCGGCTCGATCGGACAGCGCCGTCTCCTCGATGCGCACCTGCAGGCTTGCGCGCCACAGGTGCCACGCCACCCACGGAATGCCGCCGCTGCGTGCGGCGAGCTGGTGCAGCCAGTTGCTGCAGGGTTGGCCTGCCTCGTCGGTGGCCAGCACGTTCTCGCCGTTGCGCGCCAGACGGAAGGTGACGTCGTCGCCGCCATCGGCGGCGAGTTCGGCGAACCAGCACTGCAGCCGCGCCGCATCGAACGGATGGAAGGTCAGTGGTCGCGGCAGCATCAGCTCGGCGTCGGCAGCCTTGGCCAGGTAGCGCCAGGCCCACGCGTCGCAGCCGACCACGCAGCGCCGCTCGCTCGCCGCCAGCCCGATCAGCAGCGCCCGCACCGCGTGCAGGCCGTGGCGCTGGCGCAGGAACCAGCGCTCGAGGCGCGGCACGACGAGCAGGCCTTCGCCTTCGAGGCCCGGGGTTGCAGCCGAGTGGCCCAGGTCGGTGTCCGGGCCGCGCTCGGGCGCGGGCAGCACGGCATGGCCGGCGGCGCGCGCCCAGGTCTCGACCGTACCCGTGCGGTCGCAAGGCGGCACGACGACGAACTGGAGGCGCGGCGCGGTACGGCTGCCGGCGGCCGATGCGCCGAGGTTCTCGGCAAGCGACTGCAGCACCGGGGCACAGTCCGGCGGGTCGGCCAGGTCGTCGAGCACATGGCGCGAGGAGCGCTCCAGCCCGCCCCTCGGCAGCAGCGGGTCTTCGTCACTGTCGCCCGTGATGCGCTGCTGCAGCCGAGACCAGGCCACGCGCAGCGCATGCTCTTTCGGCACCGCCGGCGGGGTGTAGTCGGCCAGCGCAATCATCTCGGTCGAGTGCACGGCGTTCCCCGAAGCAGCGTGGCATGCGGGGTCCGCTGTGGGACACCGTCGGGCGATTATGGCGACCGACCGTGGGCTTCAAGATGACCGCAGCGGGCGCGCCCCTTCGCAGATACCCACACCTGGGCTTGCCGTGTCACTTTTCGATCTCGGTCTGAACCGCACCGGCTTTCGTAGAGGCCTGTTGGCTTGAGTCAGATCGATGTGATCTCGCAGTGTCACAAGACTTCGTTCAGCAGGTAGTAGGCGTTGTCTTTCAACTTGTGCCACGTTCCGCGCTTGCACCAGGTTTCCAGTTCGATCTCGATACATCGGGGCGCGTACTTGTCGAACACCTCATCGAGTCGGGCCGCGGTCGCCGCATCGGAGATGCCCAGGACGATCTCGTCGTTCGTCTCGAACGACCGGTCGTCGAAATTGCTCGAACCGATGGCGCTCCAGACACCGTCGATCGTCATCACCTTCTGGTGCAGTAACGTGTGGGGATACTCGAACAAACGAACGCCGCAGCGCAGCAGTTTCTCAAAATTGCGGTGCCCGGCGTGCTGCACCATCGGGTTGTCCGAGCCGCCGGTGGAAGGCATCATGACTCGAACGTCGACTCCTCGCGCCACCGCCTCGCCGAAGGCATCGATCGCTTCAGGCTCGGGAATGAAGTAAGGGTTCTGGATGCGGATGGACTTGCGCGCCATGCAGATGGCGGTGTGGTACAGCAGCTTCACAGCCGGCGCCGAGCCTTCGGGTTTGAGGTAAGCGGCGTGAATCGACACATTGCCGGCCGGCTGCAACGCAGGAAAGACATCGTCGCCTACGAATACTTCGCCGGTATTGCCAGTCCAGTTCTCGCTGAACGCGGCCTGCACGCTGTGCACGATCGGGCCGTGCAGGTGGACGCTCAGGTCGGCGAAATGCTCATGGTCCTGCGCGTCGCCGAGCCAACTGTCCACGATGCAATGGCCGCCGACGAAGGCTTCCTGACCGTCGATCACGCACAGCTTTCGGTGGTCGCGGTCGTTCATCACGCCCAGGTGGCGGATGGCCCATTCGTGGAAGAACTCGACCCGGCAACCGGCATCGCGCAGGCGCTGCACCACAGCGTCGCCGACCTCCTTGCAGCCGACCGCATCGAGCATCACGCGCACCTGTAGACCGACACGGGCGCGCTCGCACAAAGCGTCGGCCAGGCGCTGCCCGAGCACGCCATCTTTCCACAGGAAGGTCTCGAAGTGCACCGATTGCTGCGCCGCTGCAATGCGCCTGATCAGGACGTCGAAGAAAGCGCCGTTCTCCAGCACAGCCACCGAGTTGCCCGGCACCACGGTGCTCAAGGTCAGCCCGGCAAGCGAGTGGATCAGCTGGTCGATCGGCGCGGCGCTTTCGATCTTGAGCTTGGGATCATGGTGGCGTCGAATCGACCAGATGACGATCCCCAGCACGACGACACCCAGCATCACACCCGCAGCCATATAGCCAGCAATTTCGGTCCAGGATGCGGTCCCCATCGCGCATTCTCGCTTCAAAATACAGGTGGGGTCTTGCTGGCGCAAGGGTGGTTCCGCGCATTCAGCAGCATGGGCGCAAAGGCCCGGCAGTAGCATTTCGCTGTGGGCCGACCGTGCCAAGCTAATTACGTAACCGACCCACAGCATGTATCCGCATTGCGTTATTGGAACCCCAGCGAATTGCTGTCGCCTGAACAGCCGCCTCGGCGTATGCAAACCGTACACGACCGATCAATGCTGGGCAGATTACTTCAACGAACTTCTAACTCATGACGCAAGCGACTTGTAGTTGGCGTCGTCGGTCACTGTCGTTTGGCGCAGACGTGTTGCCGAGCCGCCGCCCTCCCGCTCACGTAGAAGCAAAATCCCCGGCAACTGCCCTGGCGCACTCAATGAACAGCCGGCTGACCGGGCTGAGCTCCCGATGGCGCAGCGTCGCAACCACCGTCGGTTTCTCCCAGGCGGGCAGGTCGATCGGCAAGGCCTTGACAGCGCCTCGTCCGGGGCAAAGCTTCAAGATGGTGGCCGGCATGACGGTGACATAGCGTCCGGTCGCCAGAAGGCTGTAGCGAAGGTTCAGCGAGCCGGACAGGGTCAGTCGCGGCGGCAATGGCAGCCCACGGGCTTCGAGCGCCTGGACCACCGGGGAGCCGCTGCGCACCTCGACGTGCGAGAGGATCCAGGGCTCGTCGATCAATTCCTCCAGGCTGAGCTTGCGGCGGCGAGCCCATGCGCTGTTGACGCTTGCCACGAGGGAGATGCGCTCGTGGAACAGCGCTTCGGCGTGAAGGTCGGGGTCGGTGATGTCCTCCCACGGACGCAGCATCACCACCTCGCAAATGCGCTCGCGCAGAAAGTGGTTCAGGAGCACCGGTGGGTCACCGGATTCGACGCGGAAAAGCAACCTCGGATGCTGCCGGTGCATGCACTCGATCGTTGCGGGAACGACGCTGGCGGCCAAGCTCTCGCCGACGCCCACACTGAGCTCCCCCACCCCTGGATCCAACATGAAGCCGATCTCGTTCGCGCCCTGTCGCAGCTCGTCGAAGATGACGCGGCCGCGCCTCAGCAGGGCCTGGCCGTAGATGGTCGGTTCGACGCCCTTTGCCGTACGGTCCAGCAGCCGAACGCCAAGAGCATCTTCGAGCTCGGCAATGGCTTTGGAGACAGCGCCTTGCGACAGGTGCAGGACCTCGGCCGCCTTGCGCATACCTCCGGCTTGCGCGACCGCCATCAGCGTATCCAGGTCGCGCAGTTTCAGGCGGCGCTTCAGTCGATCGGCAGTGATCACGGCAGCGAAAGTGTTTCCGATTCGTGATCATCGCATGAAGAAAAAGCGCTTCTCGATAATCGCTCTGCTCGGTAGTGTTGAGCCCATCGATCTCCCACGGGGTTCATTCATGACACCTTCACTCGCCCGCCGGCAAGTTCTTCGCTCGCTCCTCGCAGCCGCAGCCGCAGCAATCACTTGCCGAGTTCACGCCCAAGCCCGTCCGGAAACGATTCGCATCATGTGCGGCTACCCTCCCGGCGGTTCCGTCGACGTCGTCGCGCGCCGCTTCGCCGACCGGCTCGGCAAGGGGTACGCGCGCTCCGCAATCGTCGAGAACCGACCCGGCGCGGCAGGCCGCTTGGCTGTCGATGGTCTGAGGGGGTCCGCGCCCGGCTCGACGCTGCTGGTCACGCCGGCGTCGGTACTGACGATGTACCCGCACATCTACCGAGCCTTGTCGTACGACGTGTTCACGGACATCACGCCTGTCGCGATGGTGGCGAGCACCGAGTTCTGCCTGGCGGTGGGCCCAGCGGTGCCTCCCGAGGTGCAGTCGTTCGCCGACTTCGCCCTCTGGTGCAAAGCCAATCCCGCCAAGGCGAGCTGCGGCAACGCCGGAGCGGGATCGCTGCCTCACTTCATGGCCTTGTTGATCGCCGCTGAGACCGCGACGGCGCTCAACCACGTCCCCTACCGAGGTGGCTCGGCCGCGATGCTCGCGGTCACCGCCGGGCAGGTAAGCGCGGCCATTGGGACGGAAGGTTCGGCGGTCGCGCTGGAGCAAGGCGGCAAGCTGCGTGTGCTTGCGACGACAGCGGCACATCGCTCCCTGTTCTTCCCGAAGGCACCGTCGTTTGCGGAACTCGGCTACCGCAATCTCGTTCAGCGCGAATGGTTCGGCGTTGTTGCACCGGCCGGCACCGCAGCCGGAGTGACCGCGGCGCTGGCCGAGGAAGCCCAGGCCATGATGCAAGAGCCCGACGTACGCGACACGTGGACGCGGCTCGGGCTCACCACGACCGCTTCGACCCCGGCGCAATTGCGAGCAGCGCTGCGTGCCGAGTACGACTTTTGGGGGCCCGTCGTCCGTGCGAGCGGCTTCACACCAGAGGCTTGACGTGGTTTACGCTCTGCCATATCCGCGTCGCATTCCGGTCACTTACCGGGGTGTGCTGGGAGATCTCGAGAGCGTCATCGACCTCGATGCCGATCCACCTTTACAGTAACGTCGACTCCAGCTTCGAGCGCCCAAGGAGCCACTGCACGGCGCGAAGGTTTCTGGTGCGCCGATGGATCGAAGTCGCCTTCGTCCTGCGCATCGAGTGCTTCCCGTGGTCGACTCGATCCAGCCCTGGTTCGTCGACCCGGTACCCGAGGATCCTGCCGTACCGCCGCATTCCGAGGTCGGGGAAACCGGGCTCGCTCCCTTCGGTGTGTGGCGCCGCCCCCACCAAAGCCGTTTCACTCCGCATACCCCGGCATCTCCCGATCCAGCACACGCATCATGGCCGCGAAGTAGAGCGCTTCGCGCTCCGCCTGGGAGTGGCTGTTGCGCGGATTCGGCGTTTCCACGCGGCTTACCAGCGCGTCGTCCAGCATGGCCAATGGCCGGCCGGTGGACATCGCCAGGATCTGCGCACGGCAGACACGCTCGAGCTTGTACAGGCGGCGGTAGGCCTGTGCGACGCTGTCGCCCACCGCGAGTACGCCGTGGTTCTTCATGAACATGATCTGCTTGGTGCCCAGGACCGACGCCAGGCGTTCCCCTTCGCTCAGCGAATCGGCGAGTCCGGAATACCCGTCGTCGTAGGCGATGTTCCTCGTGAGGAATGCAGCCGTCTGGCTGCCGGGCAGCAGGCGGTTGTCCTCCAGCATATTGAGGGCCAACGCCCAGGTCTGATGCGTATGGAGGATGACATTCGCGCCGGTGATCCGGTGCAGCGGGGCATGGATGCTCAAGGCGCTCAGCTCCAGGCTGCCGCTGCCCTCCAGCACATCGCCCGCTTCGTTGAACACGATCAGGTCGCTGGCCCGCGCCTCCGACCAGTGCAGGCCGAACGGCAGCACCAGATAGCAGTCAGGGCGATCGGGAACGCGCATCGTGAAATGGTTGTCGATGCCCTCTTCCAGGTCGTCGTAGACCGCAAGGCGGTTTGCCGCTGCCAGATGGACGCGCGCACGCCATGTCAGGTCGTCGGTGTGGTTCATCGGTCGTGCTCCTTCACTGCGCCGGTTTTCAAATCGATCATTTCGATCACCGAGCGGGAGTGTGCCCGACCCGGACGGATGAATCGAGGCAACTCGGTGCCCGTGCCGGCCTCGGCATGGGCGATGAAGCTGACTGCGTGCTGCTGCCCCAGGCGGTACCGATTCGGCATCGCCCTGCGGTCGGCGGCTCAGGGGTTCAGCAGCGGCGCGGGTGGCTGCGCACCGTCGGCTTCGACGTCGGGATCGGTCGGGCGGTTCGGCGAAGGCGGCCCGCCCGGGTCGGCCGGGGCGATCAACTCGCCGGGCCCCATCGGCAGCGGGCCGAACGGGCCGGGCTCGGCCGGCGTGGCGGGATGGTGGTCGTGGGTCGGATGGGTGGTCATGGCAGCGCTCCTGGCGGACAGCGGGCATTCTGCAGGCCTCCGGGTCGGCCGTTTGCCGAAGCCGCGCACCCGCCGCCCAGGAGCCCGCCGATGCCCACGCTCGAAGCCTTCGACAACCTCTATGCGCACGGTTTTGCCCGGCTGGCGATCGCCAGCCCGCGCAACCAGGTGGCCGATCCGCTCTTCAATGCCGACGAATCGATCCGGATGATGGCCGGCGCCGAAGCCGCCGGCGCGACGCTGCTGCTGTTGACCGAGCTGGGCCTCTCGGCCTATACCTGCGACGACCTTTTCCACCAGCAGGCGCTGCTGCAGGGCTGCAAGACGGCGCTCGGCCGCGTCGTCGACGCCTCGCTGAAGCACCGGGTGACCGTTGTCGTCGGCCTGCCGCTGCAGGTCGACCACCGGCTCTACAACTGCGCGGCGGTGGTCCACGACGGCCGCATCCTCGGCGTCGTGCCGAAGACCTACCTGCCGAACTACAGCGAGTTCTACGAGGCGCGCCAGTTCAACCCGGCCGACACTGCCGTCTCGACCGAGATCGACCTGCTCGGCCAGCGCGTGCCCTTCGGTCCGCAGCTGCTGTTCCAGGCCGAGAACCTGCCGCTGCTCACCTTCCACATCGAGATCTGCGAGGACGCCTGGGTGGCGATACCACCCTCCTCCTTCGCCGCACTCGCCGGGGCGACGGTGCTGCTGAACCTGTCGGCGTCGAACATCACGGTCGGCAAGTCGGCGTTCCGCCATGCGCTGGTCGCCCAGCAGTCGGCGCGCTGCATTGCGGCCTACCTGTACTCGTCGGCGGGCATCGGCGAGTCGACGACCGATCTCGCCTGGGACGGGCAGGTGCTGGCCTGCGAGAACGGCGAACTGCTTTCGGAATCGGCGCGTTTCGTCTACGACTCGACGCTGATTACGGCCGACGTCGACCTCGAGCTGCTGTCGCGCGAGCGGATGCGGCTGACCAGCTTCGGCCAGGCGGTTCAGCGGCACAAGGAAGAAGTGAAGCGTTTCCGCACGGTGCGCTACATCGCGAGTTTTCCCGGCCACGGTTCGCTGCCGCTGAAACGCAAGCTCGAGCGTTTTCCGTATGTGCCGGCCGACCACGCGCGGCGCGACGAACGCTGCATGGAGGTCTACAACATCCAGGTCCAGGCACTGGTGCAGCGGCTGCAGGCGGCGAACATCGAGAAGCTGGTCATCGGGGTTTCCGGCGGGCTCGATTCGACCCACGCCCTGCTCGTCTGCGCCAAGGCGATGGACCTGCTCGGACTGCCACGCAGCAACATCCTCGGCTACACCATGCCTGGCTTCGCCACCGGGTCGCGCACCCTCGAGCAGGCTTTGCGGCTGATGGCGACCATCGGCTGCTCGTCGGAAACGATCGACATCCGTCCGAGCTGCGAGCAGATGCTCAAGGACCTGAAGCATGCCTATTCACGCGGCGAGAAGGTCTACGACATCACCTTCGAGAACGTGCAGGCGGGCGAGCGCACCAGCCACCTGTTCCGGCTGGCGAATCACCACGACGGCATCGTCGTCGGCACGGGCGACCTGAGCGAGCTGGCGCTCGGCTGGTGCACCTATGGCGTCGGCGACCACATGTCGCACTACAACGTCAATGCCAGCGTGCCCAAGACGCTGATCAAGCACTTGGTGCGCTGGGTTGCCGAAACCGCGCAACTCGGCAAGGAGCACAGTGAGGTGCTGCTGGCGATCCTCGATACCGAGATCAGCCCCGAGCTGGTTCCGTCGGCAGACGACGACGCCGACCAGCCGGGCCAGAGCACCGAAAGCTCGATCGGCCCCTACGAGCTGCAGGACTTCAACCTCTACTACATCCTGCGCTACGGCTTCTCGCCAGCCAAGGTGGCGTTCCTGTCGTACACCGCCTGGCACGACCGCAATGCCGGAAACTGGCCGCACGCGCCCGGCGTCAGCCGCAACCAGTACACGATCGGCGAGATCAAGAAGCATCTCGGGACCTTCCTGTGGCGTTTCTTCAAGACCAGCCAGTTCAAGCGCTCGTGCGTGCCGAATGCGCCCAAGGTCGGGTCGGGCGGATCGCTTTCCCCGCGCGGTGACTGGCGCGCGCCGAGCGATTCGCAGGCGACGGTGTGGCTGGCGGACTTGGAGAACGTGCCGGACCAATAAGGTGCGACCCGTCGGGCATTCGGTTTGCAATCCGGGCCGCCATGGACGCCTCCCCCCGCCCCAATGCCACCTTCAAGTTCGGCAGCGCCGCCGAGCCGTTGAAGCGCAGCGAGACCGTGCTGCTGCTGGTCGACTTCATCAACCCGCTGCAGTTCGAAGCGGCCGACAAGATCGCCGATGCGGCGGTCGCGGCTGCCCGGCGCACCGCACGCCTGAAGGCGGAGCTCGCAGGCCGCGGCGTGCAGACCGTCTATGCCAACGACAACTACGGCATCTGGCGATCGGAATTCCGCGACCTGCTGGCCTACTGCCGCGAGATCGGCGGCGCCGCGGGTGAGCTGGCCGAGCTGCTGGCGCCCGACGAAAACGACTTCACGGTGCTCAAGCCGCGTCACTCGGCCTTCTTCGCGACGCCGCTCGACCTGCTGCTGCAGCAGATGCACACGCGCGAGCTGATCGTCGTCGGCCTGGCGACGGACATCTGCGTGCAGGTGACCGCGATGGACGCGTACCTCCGCGGCTTCGAGATCAAGGTGCCCGCGAGCTGCACGGCCGCTGAAACCGACGAGCGCAAGCAGGGCGCCCTGACGCAGATGCGCAACGTCTTCAACGTCGACACCGCCGAGCTGACGCCCTGAAGGCGGAGCGTTAGACGGCCGGCGCACCGGCACTGCAAGTTCGGCAACCCGCAACGAGCGGCGCGGCACCGGCCGCTTCTTCGGGGCCGACGGCAAGGTGGTCGCGGTGCGCCGCATTGCGCCGGGCCGGTGATTCCGCTTGCACTGCATCGACGGCCGACCGGCCGTCGTCGTCCCTTCAACCGACCGGAGAACGACCATGCGACTCGAGCGACTCGGCTGCCTTGCGGAACCCACCCCGTTGCAACGGCTCGACGAGGGGCAGCTTGCCGAGTTGCAGTCGGCACTGAGCCGGCTCGGCTATCCCGTCGGCGACATCGATGGCCTGCTCGGCCCGCGCACGCGCAACGCGTGGGCCGAGTTCAAGACCGATGTCTTCGAAGGAAACCCCGAACTCGTCGGCCGCGAGTCGCTGGCTGCGCTGCAGCAAAAGCTCGACGCGCTGGGCCATACCGGCATCTGCGACCTCGGCAGCAAGGAAGGCACGATCGAGGCGATCCGCCGCGAATGCGCCGCGCAGGACATCGGCCAGCCTGCGCAGGTGGCGTACGTGCTGGCCACGACCCGGTGGGAAACCGCCCAGACCTTCAAGCCGGTGCGCGAGGCCTTCTGGTGCGACGAGGATTGGCGCCGCTGCAATCTGCGGTACCACCCCTACTACGGCCGCGGCTACGTCCAGCTGACCTGGCGCAACAACTACGAAAAGTACGGCCGGATCCTCGGTCTCGACCTGGTGGGCGACCCGGATCGCGCGATGGAGCCGGGCGTCGCCCTCTTCGTGCTGGTCCACGCCTTCAAGACCGGCACCTTCACCGGCCGGCGGCTCGCCGACTTCATCGACCGCGAGCGCTGCGACTTCATCAACGCCCGGCGCTGCATCAACGGCAGCGACCGCGCGCACGAAATCGCCCGCCTGGCGGAGAAGTTCCTGCAGGCGGCCGACGCCTGAGCGCCGGCGCTGGCGGTCCTCACTGGCTTCAGGTGACGGCGGTCGCACCGTGGTCGCGGAGCTTCCCGATGGCGCGCACCGGCGGCGCGCAGCGAAGCGGCTCGCAGCGCCCGCAGCGCGCCGAGTAAAGTCGAGCCTGGCGAAAAGCACCTGGAATCCGAATGGCTGAATCGCGCCGTCCCGGCGTCATCAATCCGCCGATGGGCTCGTGCAAGGTGCCCGGCAGGACCCCGGGCGTGCTCGGCATCTGCGACCGCGCCGACCCGAATACGACGACCTTGATGGGCAGCCTTCCCGGCATCCTCGGCCTCCATGACTGGGCCGATCCGAGTCTGCCTTGGTTGTCCGACCTCGACTGGCCTCGGCCGGGCACCGTCTGCCGTGCCGGCGACGGCAGTGCACTCTCGATGGGTCCGGCGCCTGCGGCGGCGCCGGCGCAGACCACGGACGGTGCAATCTCGCTCGAACTTGCCCAGGAGATGGCGTTGAAAATCACGACGCATTTCGAAGGCGGCAAGTCGATGAACTATCAGGCGCTCGCGGGCGACTTCGACGGCCAAGGCACCTCGTTCGGACTGATTCAGTGGAACTTCGGCCAGAACACGCTCGGTCCGCTGTTGAAGAAGATGTTGGCGTACGACGCCAAGGCCTTTGCCAAATGCTTCAGCGCCGATGCCGGCTTCGAGACGCTGAAAAAGGCCCTCGACGAAAACAACCAGGCGGCGCAGCTGAAGTGGGCGCGCGCCTTGCAAAAGGACCAGAAGGCCGCCTGGACAGCGGCTTTCCGTGCGATCGGTGCCGTTGAAAGCTTCAACGGCATCCAGCGGCAGGAGGCGTCGGCGCAGTATCAACCGCTGGTCGTCAAGGCGGTCGCGCACTTGCGCGGCCTACGCAGCGATCTGATGAAAGCGGTGGAATTCCGCAGCTACGCTGCACTCTTCGACCTGTGCGTTCAGCAGCACGGCCTCGCGAAAGCGAGCGATGCCATCAAGTCGCGCGTCGACAAGGAGAAGCCGGCAACTCAGCTCGACCTTCTCCGCATCGCCATGGTCGAGCGCGGCAGGAAGGCATCGAAGGCTTGGGTCTCCGACTGCATCAGCCGTCGCATGGGAATACTCGACGGCGCCGTGTTTGAATCGACCGAGCATGAAATCACCAAGAAACGCGCCAATCCGCAATACAGCCTTGTCGGCGAATTTGGGCGCAGGGGAGTCGGCGGGCTTTGAGCGCATGCGCCGGGTGGCCGGCGCGCTCGTCCTGGCGGGGGCGGTGCTCGCGCCCGCCTCGTCGGCTGCCGACGGCGCGGGCGTTGCACCGTTCGACTGCGTGCACGGCGTCTGCGGCTTCAATGCGCTCGCCGCCGATCTCCGCGTAGCGCCTTGCAAGCACAAGAGCGTCCTCCTCGCTTACGAGCGTGCAGGCGGCGCAACGCTCGTTCAGTGCAGCTCGGCCGCCGGCAGCGGGGACAACCTGAGCTACCTTTTCGACCGGAATCGGGCACAGGCCGGCGGCGTCGAGCTTGCGGGCACCCGGCTGCTCAAGGCCGGCGACCTGGCCGAAGCAGCAGCGGTCGGCGTACCGGACCGTTTCAGCCCGCTACCGTTGTGCAAGCCGGAGCCTGCGGCCGCAGCGGTCGGAGAGCTCCTCCTCATCGCCAAGACGCCCGCTGCGGGCTCGGATGCCTCGTATTGCTACCGGTTGCTGCGCGTGCGCAGCAGTCCGCGTGGGGTTGTCGTCCAAGGTGACGACGGCTCGTCGCAGGCGGCTTCGGCGAAACTGCTGGCCAAGTGGAGTCCGCTCACCGCTCGACTGCTGCCGTATGTCGACACCGACGCCGGCAGCCAGGCTGTGCCAGCAGCCGGACCCACTGCCCGCGTCTCCAGGGCCAAGGCGGTGCTGTTCGATACCCCGGATTCAACCGCACCGACGCGCATGTACCTGGTCGGCGGCGACACGGTGCAGATACTCGACACCGCGAAGCGCTCCGACGGCTGGCTGCAGGTGCGCTACATCGGCCGCACCGGCCGGCCGATCGACCGCTGGATTCGAGCCTCCGATCTCGATTCCGGCGCAGCCGCTTCCGGACCCCGCATGCCCGGCTCGGCTTCTCGCTGATCGCGATCGGCCCCGCGCATCTCGCGCACCCGCCGGCCTGCCGCGACGGCAAGCCGCTCAGCGGAACGCGTAGCTCGCTGTTGCGCCGAGCGTCCAGCTGCGCGCCAGCGCCGCCTCGAAGTAGCGCCGGTTCGCCTCGTTGACGATCACCGAGCCGGCGTAGCTGCGGTCGGCGATGTTGTCCAGGCGCAGCCATTCGTTGAAGCGCCAGCCGCCAGCCTGCTGCGCAAGACCGGCGCGCAGGTTGAAGATCGTCGAAGAAGCCGCCGACTCGTCGTTGACGTCGTTGGCAACCAGCCGGCCGGTGTGCACCAGCTCGACGCCGGCATTGAAGCCGCCCCACGCAGCTTTCGGCGCCCAGCGCAGTTCGGCGAAGAGGGTGCGGTCGGGCGTGCCCGGCAACCGGTTGCCGGCGGCCACCGGCGCAGCGGCGGCGCCAGTGCCGCTGACGAAGGCATCGGCGAAGCGCGCCCGCAGCACGTTCAGCGCCAGCGTCCCCCGCCAGTCCTCGGCCAGCGCCCCGGTGTAGCCGAGTTCGATGCCGCTGCGCCGGGTGCGACCGGCGTTCTTGAAGGTCGAGCGGCCGCCGCTGTTGCTGTCGACGACGATCTCGGCGTCGCTCTCGATGCCGAACAGCGCCAGCTCGACACGCTGGTTGGGTTGCGGCTGCCATTTCAGCCCGATCTCGGCATGGCGGCTGCGCGACGCCTGCAGCGCCGTGTTCAGCCCGGTGGCACCCCCCGGTCGGTAGGCCAGCTCGGTGAAGGTCGGCGTCTCGAAGCCGCGCCCGGCATTGGCGTAGAAATTCAGCGTCGGCGCGGCGCGCCAGCTGAGGCCGACCACCGGATTGTTGGCGTTGTAGCCGAGCGAGCCGCTGTCGTCCGGATTGCCGGCGGCGATGAAGCGGTCGGCGGTGCGAAAGCGCACCCGGCTGGCGCGAATTCCGGCGGTCGCCGTCCAGTCGCGGCTGAGGTCGTACGCCGCCTGGGCAAAGGCGTCGGTGTTGCGCACGGTGTTGCGCTCGTCGCGCTTCAACGCACCCTGCACGCCGGCGTTGTTGATGAAGCCACGCCGGTCCTCGCGCATGGTGTCGATCTCGACGCCGCCGGTCAGCTTCAGCTCGCGGCCGGGGGCCAGCGCCACCCGGTGCGCCAGCTGCAAACCGCCGCCGCCGAAGGCGCGCTCGAACTGGACGATGCCGCCGGCCGAGGTCGGCGGCGTCTGCGCGGCGAGCGCAATGCCGAGCTTGTTGTCGAGGTCGCGGCTGCCGATGTAGAGCCGACCGGTCAGCGCGGTCATCGGGCCGAAACGGTGTTCGACGACGCTGCCGATCTGCTGCTGGCGCACCGTCTTGCGCGTGTCCTGCGCATAGGCCGGCGGCGGTGCCGAGCGCGGGTTGGCGGCGAACTGGGCGCCGGTCAGGCCGAGCGGGTCGAGCGACAGCGGCTGGTCGAGGACGTTGAGCACCACGCTCGCGTTGGTGGCGCTGCCGAAGTCCTTCTGCCAGCGCGCATTCAGCTGGCCACGGCGCGCGGCGCTGTGCTCGCGGAAGCCATCGGTCTGGAAATGCGAGGCGTCGACGGTCAGCCCATAGCCCGGCTCGGTGGTGCTGAACTTGGCGCCGATGCGCTGCTGGCCGAAGCGGCCGGCCGACCCGGTGAACGTGGCGGTCGGCTGCTGGGCGTCGGGCGCCGTGAAGACCTGCACCACGCCGCCGGCCGCGTTGCCGTAGAGCTGCGCCAGCGGGCCGCGCAGCACCTCGATCCGCCCGGCCGAGCCGAGCGCCACGTTCGATGCCTGGCCCTGGCCGTCGGGCATGGTTGCCGGGATGCCGTCGACGATCAGCCGCACGCCGCGGATGCCGAAGGTCGAGCGCGAGCCGAAGCCGCGGATCGAGAGCTGCAGGTCCTGGGCATAGTTCTGCCGGTTGAGGGCGATGATCCCGGGCATCCGGTTCAGCGATTCGGACAGGTTGACCAGCGGCCCGGCGCGCTCGATGTCTTCGCGCGACACGCTCGATATTGCCGCCGGCGCGGTGAACGAAGGCTGCGGCCCGCGCTGCACGGAAATCACCATCGGCTCGAGTTCGCGCGTCGGCGGCGCGGTCGAATTTCCGGCCTGGGCATGCACCAGCGCGCTCGAACCGAGACCGAGCGCGCCGATCGCTGCCAGCTGCAGCCCGCGCCCGGACCGGCGCGCCTGTTGATACCTGCGCTTCACTTCTTCTCCTTGACTTCAATGGCGATCGACGAGTACCAGGCGGCGAGGTCGGCAATGTCGGCATCGCTCATCGACTTGGCAATCACGCTCATCACGTCGTGCACGCGCCGCCCGCTGCGGTATGCCTTGAGTTGCTCGGTCAGGTAGATCTCGGGCTGGCCGGCCAGATTGGGCGCATCGATCAGCGTGCTCAGGCCCAGCGGGCCGTGGCAGGTGGCGCACATGCCGGCCTTGGTGCGGCCGGCGGCCGCATCGGCGTGGGCGCCGGACGCGCCGGCGAGCCACAGCACGGCTGCGGCCGCGGTGAGAACGATCCGCATGAAGTCCTCTTTTGATTGTGTGAACGAAAAAGCGCCGGGCGGATGCCCGGCGCTCGAGCGAGCCCGGGCCTTATCTGCCTTCGCCGGCGTAGGTCACGCGGTAGATCGCGCCGGCGAAGTCGTCGCTGATCAGCAGCGAGCCGTCCTTCATCACCGCCACGTCGACCGGGCGTCCCTTGTAGAGGCCGGTGGCGTTGTCGAGCCAGCCGTCGGCAAAGATTTCGGTCTTGTCCGCCGTGCCGTCGGCCTTCAGCGAGGTGTAGAGCACCCGCGCACCGATCGGCTTGGTGCGGTTCCAGGAGCCGTGCTGCGCCGTGAAGAAGCCGCCCTGGTACTTCGCCGGGAACGACTTGCCGGTGTAGAAGACCATGCCGAGGTCGGCCGCATGCGCATCGGTCATGACCTGCGGATTGACCGTATCGCGCGGCAGCGGGTCCTTGTCGTAGCCCTCTTCCTTGATGCGCGTTTCGCTGACGATGTACGGATAGCCGAAGAACTGACCGGCCTTGGTCGCGCGGTTGATTTCGCCCTTCGGGATGTCGTCTCCCATGCCGTCGGTCTGGTTGTCGGTGAACCAGAGCGTGCCGTCCTTCGGATTGAAGTCCTGGCCGACCGAATTGCGCACGCCGCGGGCGAAGACCTCGCGCTTGCCGCCGTCGAATGGATCGAGGCGGACGATGCCCATCATGCCGGCGTCGTTGTAGGCCTTGAGCTTGGCGCGCGGCGGCACGTTGAACGGCTGGCCCAACGTGATGTAGAGCAGCTTGTCGGGGCCCACGCGGCAGGTGCGCGCACCGTGGTTGAAGCTTTCGTCCTCGACCGGGATCAGCTTGCCCTGCGGCACGACCTCGATCACCGCCACGTCGGGGCCTTCGTAGAAGAACTCGGCGGCGGGGAAATTCAGCACCCGGTTGTGCTCGGCGACGATCAGGAAGCCGTCGCGCGTCCAGCAGACGCCGTTCGGATTCTGGAACTTGAGCGAGGGCGCGAAGGCCTTCACCTCGTCCGCAACGCCGTCGCTGTTGCGGTCGGTCACGGCCCAGACGGTGCTCTTGCGGGTGCCGACGAAAAGCATGTTCGTCGACGGCGCAACGGCCATGTGGCGCGCATCGGGAACGACGGCGAAGAGGTCGATCTTGAAGCCCGGTGGCAGCTTGACCTGCTTCAGGTTGTTGCGCAGTGCGTCGGCGTTGCGGCCTTCCTGCGCCACCGGTGGCGATGCCTCGGTGCCCGAAACCTTGAACTGCTTGAGCTTGTCCAGGTTGGCTGGCGGCGGCGCCGCCGCGGGTTGCGCGATCGCATTCGACAAGGGCGAAAACGCCGCTGCCACGAGGGCGGCGATGGCAATCGGCTTCAGCAGACGGGGCTTGTTCATGCGCAGGGGACCTTGGTGCGAAAGAGGCGAATATGCCGGTCTGCGGCCGTTCGACCATAGGGTTCTTCCCGTTCGTTGTGGCAATGCTTCATGTCCGGTGTGCCTGCGCAGCGGCCGCCTGCAGAGGCGGCGGTCCCGGTTGCCGCGGCCGGTCGCAAGCGTGCAACGACAATCCGGCGTCCCCATCCGCATGCTGCCAACGTGACCTACCCTTCACCCTCGCCGAGCGAAGTTCCTCCGCCCGCCATCGTCGGGACCCCTGCCCCGCTCGATGTTGAACAGCAAACCCTCGGCGACCCCTCGCCGGCGCCTGGTGACGAGTCGACAGCGGCTGCAGGGCCGGCCGTCCCGACCGCTGACGCAACGCCCGCGAGCGTGCAGCCGGCTGCGTCGACCGACGAGCCCGCGCCGGCGGACGCCGCGCCGACGCCTGCGCCTGACGTGGCCGACGCGCCTGACGCGGCCGACGCGGCCGACACACAGAACGCTGCCGCGGATGGCATCGACGAGGCGCCTGGCGCCCTGCCGCCGGGCGACGCGCCCAGCGACGGGGTGGTACCTCCTGAAGGGCAGTCCGCCAGGCAGCCCGCCGATCTGTCGCCCGCCGCCAGCGCTGCCCGGATGGCGGAGCTCTTCCCGGCGCTGTTCAGCCCCGGCGGCGCGCGGCCGCTGAAGCTGCGCATCCAGCCCGACATCCAGCAGCGGGCGCCGGGGGTGTTCAGCCGCAAGGCGCTGTCGATCTTCCTGCACCGCCACACCACCAGCACCGCCTACCTGAAGGCGCTGGTGAACTCGCCGCACCGCTTCGACCTGGACGGCAACCCGGCCGGCGAGGTGCTCGACGAGCACCGCGAGGCGGCACGCACCGAGCTCGAGCGCCGCCGCGCCCTGCACGACGCGCGCCGCGCTGCCGAGCGCGAAGCGCAGCGTGCGGCGCACGAGGAGGCGCGCCGCGCCGGCGCCGCCGAGGCCGATGCACGCCGCCGACGCGCCGAGCTGCTGCGCGCCTTCGAAGCCAGCACGCTGACGCCGGCGAATTTCTGTGCGCTCAAGGGCATTGCTGCGGGCGAACTCGATCCGCTGCTGGCGCTGGCCCGCACCGAACGTGCGTCGGCACCGTTGCCGGCGCCGCACCGGGCTGCCGCCCCGGCAGGGGATGCACCGGGGCGACCGCGGCGCCATGGCGCCGATGCGGCGGAGCCGCCGCCGCGCCGCCGAGGCCGCCCGCGCGGCTGACGCGGGCAGCGCAGCAAACACGCCCGTGCACGCCGGGCGCACGTTATCGCGGTCCAGAGGTTGCTTTGCTCGGCGTCTCCACTGTCTGAAGGACTTTCCATGCGTTCACCGATGCGTTTTGCCCTGCACCTGAGCCAGGTCGCGCTGCTCTGCCTGGCCGCCGGCTGCGCCGCCCCCGGCGCCGCCACCGCGCAGCAAGCGCCCGCCGCCGCGACGCGACCCGCCAGCGCCGCCGCCACGGCGGCCTTGCCGAACATCGTCATCGTCGCCACCGGCGGAACGATCGCCGGCGCCGGCGCCGATGCGAGCAACAGCGCGACCTATCAGGCCGCGAAGGTGCCGGTCGAGCGGCTGATCGCCGCCGTCCCGGCGATTGCCAAGTACGCCCGCGTGCGCGGCGAGCAGGCGTTCCAGATCGCTTCGGAGAGCTTCACCAACGTCCAGCTGGTGCAGCTTGCCAAGCAGGTCAGCGCCCTGCTCAAGCGCAGCGATGTCGATGGCGTCGTCATCACCCACGGCACCGACACGCTCGAGGAGACCGCGCTTTTCCTCGACCTGGTGGTGCGCAGCGACAAGCCGATCGTGATGGCCGCGTCGATGCGGCCGTCGACGGCGATCTCGGCCGACGGTGCGCTGAACCTGCTCGATGCGGTGGTGGTCGCCGGCAGCCCGAGTGCGCGCGGCAAGGGCGTGCTGCTGACGATGAACGACGAGATCCATGCCGGTCGCGACGCGACCAAGCGCGTCAACATCAAGCCGAGCGCCTTTTTCAGCCAGTGGGGTCCGCTCGGGATGGTGGTCGAAGGCAAGACCTACTTCTTCCGCAGTTCGGTCAAGCGCCACGGCCTGCAGTCGGAGTTCGACATCGACACGATCGACACCCTGCCCGAGGTCGCCATCGTCTATGGCTCGGGCAACATGAACCCGCTGCCCTATACCGCCGCGGTCCAGGCCGGTGCGAAGGCCATCGTCCACGCCGGCACGGGCAACGGCTCGGTCGCCGGCTACCTGGTGGAAACCTTGCGCGGCATTCGCGCCGGCGGCGTGCAGATCATCCGCTCGTCGCGCGTTGGCGACGGCTTCGTGCTGCGCAATGCCGAGCAGCCCGACGACCAGTACGACTGGGTGGTCGCGCACGACCTGAATCCGCAGAAGGCCAAGATCCTCGCCGCGGTGGCGCTGACCCGCACCCGCGACACGCGCGAACTGCAGCGCATCTTCTGGGAATACTGAGGCTCGAAGCGCCGGATCGACGCGCGTCGATTCCGCAGCACGCGCCCGGTGATCAGCCGCGCGGCAGGCGCATGGTGAAGACGGTGCCGCTTTCCGCGCTGGACTCGACCTCGATGCTGCCGCGATGGCCGCTGACGATCTGGCGGACGATGAACAGGCCGAGTCCGAGGCTGGTGGCACTGCGGGACGACCTTCGGTCTGCGACCTCGCGACCTGCCTGCATCAGCGGCTCGAAGATCGCCGGCAGCGCCTCGGGGGGTATCGGTGGCCCGGCGTTGGCAACGCTCAGCACGACCTCGCCGGGCTCGCCTTGCGCGGTCAGCGTGATCGGCCCGGTCGCGCCGTGCTGTACGGCGTTGTAGAGCAGGTTCGAAAGTGCCTGGCGGATGCGCGAGACATCGGCCTGCAGTTGCAGATCACCCGAGGAATGCAGCTCGAACACCTGCCGGGGATGGCTGGCGCGCGCCGAATCGATCGCCTGCTCGCACAGCTCGCGAAGATCGCACGCCTTGAGCTCGATCGGAATGCCGGCGCCGAGCCGGGTACGCGTGTATTCCAGCAAGTCGGTGACCAGCCGGTTCATCTCGCGCGCGGCACGGCCGATGCGTGCCAGTGCCTGCTCGCGCGAGGATTGCGACAGCTCGGGCCGCACCAGCAGCATGGCCGACATGTCGACCACCGACAACGGGCTGCGCAGATCGTGCCCCAAGACGGCCAGGAACATGTCGCGCGAGGCGGCCACATCGGCGGCATAGCGTTCGACCGAATCCGACAGGGCGCGGTCGAGTGCCTGGTTGAAGCGGATCAACTCGTCCATCGCCGACTCACCGCCGGACGATTTGCCCGAACGCTGCCACAGCGTCATGACGCTGTAGCGCAACGCCCGGAACTCGCCCACGAGTTGCACCGGGTCGAAACCCGCCAGGTAGCGCAGCGAGCCGTGCAGCGTCGCCGGGTTCTCCGGCGGATCCGCCGGAGAACCCGGCTTCGACAACACGGCCGATTGCACCTCGCTCGGCTCGAACGCCTCCATCTGAATGGCGATCGCCAGCAGGATCTCGCGGCAGTGGTCGCGCAGCGCCTCGCCCGACAGCGGTGCGGCCAGCTCCATGGTGCGTGCGAAGCGCTCCCATTCGGCAATGATTTCGTCCAGATGGTCGTCGATGAAGTCGCTGAATCGCATGTGCAGGGAGTCCGGGGGGCGCAGCGATGTTATGCCGGCGCGCCGCCCCCGGGGGGCGGCCTACTGCGACACGTGGACGACGTTGCGCATCACCGGGTAGATCTGGTTCTGCCAGCGCTTGCCGGCGAAGACGCCGTAGTGACCGACGTCGGGCTGGACGTAGTGCGTGCGCATGTGCGGCCGCAGGCTGCTCGCCAGGTCCTGCGCGGCGAGCGTCTGGCCGATGGCGCAGATGTCGTCGCGTTCGCCTTCGACCGTGAGCAGCGCGGTGCGGCGAATCGCTGCCGGATTGACCTTGCGGCCCTTGAAGCTCAGCTTGCCGCGCGGCAGCGCATGCGTCTGGAACACCTGCTCGACGGTTTCCAGGTAGAAGTCGGCGGACAGGTCGGCCACCGCCATGTATTCCTCGTAGAAGGTCCGCGTCACCTCGGCCTGCTCGAATTCGTCGCGGACCAGGTGCCGGTAGTACGCCTTGAAGGCATCGGCGTGGCGCGTGCGGTTCATGCTGATGAACGCCGAGAGCTGCACGAATCCCGGATACACCTGCCGACCCGCGCCACCGTGGCGCGCCGGTACCGGGTTGATCAGGTTCTTGCGGAACCACTCGATCGGCTTGCTGGTCGCCAGCCGGTTGACCTCGGTGGGGCTGATCCGGCAATCGACCGGGCCGGCCATCAGCGTCAGACTGGCGGGTGTGGCCGGGTGCTGGTCTTCCGACATCAGCGCCACCGCCGCGATCGACGAGATGCACGGCTGGCAGACGGCGAGCACGTTGGCGTTCGGGCCCATGACCTCGAGGAAGTCGATGATGTGCTGGGTGTATTCGTCGAGTCCGAAGCGGCCGGCCGCCAGCGGCACGTCGCGTATGTTGTGCCAGTCGGTGACATAGACGTCGTGATCCTGCGCCACCGTGCGCACCGTATCGCGCAGCAGCGTCGCGAAATGGCCCGACATTGGTGCAACGACCAGCAGCTTCGGCTCGGCGGTGGCAACCGGCTTGCGAAAGCGCAGCAGCGTCGCGAACGGCGTCACCGCCACCACCTCCTCGGTCACCGGGACGACCTCGCCCTTGACGACGACGCTGTCGATCCGCCACGGGGGACGCCGGTGCGTGACCTCGGCCAGTTCGAGCAGCCTGCACGAGGCAGCGAGGTGGCGGCTCGCCGGCTGCCGGGGCCAGCCGCGGTTCGGGGCGTCGAGCAGCGGCAGCGACATTTTCGCCATCGCACGCAGCGGCGACATCAGATCAGAGTGCGCCTGATAAGCGGAATACATCGTGGGCTCTCCGTGGGGGAATGCGACGTGGGTGCAACTCCTGCGCCAGCCGTGGCACAGCCCTTGCGATCCGCGCTGGGCCCTTCCTGCACGAAAGCCGTCCATGTCCAAAGCGCAGCCTGTTGCCACGCTCACCCTGAGCAGCAAGAACTATTCGTCCTGGTCGCTGCGAGGCTGGTTGATGGTGCGCTTCGTCGGTCTGGACTTCGAAGAAATCATGGTCTCGCCGGACGACGCCGATGCCCGCAAGGAACTGTTGCTGCTCGCGCCGTCGATCCGCGTGCCGCGCCTGACGCACGACGGCGCCAACGTCTGGAACACGCTGGCCATCGCCCAGTACCTCAACGAGATCAGGCCCGACGCCGGGCTGATGCCCGCCGACCGGATTGCCCGCGCGCACTGCCGCTCGATCAGCGGCGAGATGAATTCGGGTTTCGCCAACCTTCGCGCCTCGCTGCCGATGAACCTGAAGGCAAGCTTTCCCGGCCACAAGGTCTGGGCCGGGGCGCAGCCCGACATCGACCGGATCATCGAGATCTGGACCGAGTGCCTGGCGACCTACGGCGGCCCGTTCCTCTACGGCGAGCAGCGCGGCATGGCCGACGCGATGTACGCGCCGGTGGCAACGCGCTTCCTCACCTACGGCGTCAAGCTGCCGCCGGTGTGCGCGCGTTATTGCGAAACCATCATGGCGATGCCCGAGATGCAGGAGTGGGTCGAGGCGGCGCGGCTCGAACCCGAGGACATCGAGGAACTCGAGATGGATTTCTGAGCCCGCCGACGCAGGGCAGCGGGCTTCGGGATCACTTCCAGGGCGTCGGCGACGGCACCTCGCACACGCCTGGCACGTCAATCGACTTGAAGTCGGCAGGGCAGACGATCTCGAGGTACTCCATGTCGGGCGAGTAGTCGAACAGGTAATGCGCGATGCCCGGGCGCTGGTGCACGCAGTCGCCGGCTTCGACCAGCGTCTCCCGGTCCTCGTACATGAATTTGGCCCAGCCCTTGGTCATGAAGACGATCTGGAACTCGGCTTCGTGCCGATGCCAGCCGGTGCCCTTCTCGGGCGCCATGTTGGCTTTCACCAGATGCGCGATGACCTTGCCGGCGGTGGCGGCCTCGACGCCCAGATCCTTGTAGAGGAAGAAATCGCGCAGGCCTTCGCTGCGCCAGGGTGTGTCGCTCGGTTTGACGTGAGAGAACCGGGTGGTCGTCTTGTCCAGCATGGTGCAGTCCTCGGGCAAGGGGGGTTGTTTCGAGCCTTTATGCATAAGGCGTTCCAACGATCCGCCCCCCAAGCCCGCGCTATGCAGCAGGGGCATCGCGCGCTACGCTGCGCCAAGCCGAGCCGCTGCGTCATGCGCCGGGCCGGCTTGTGGCGCCACCGGGAGAAAGCCATGAAGGAAACGATTTCCATCACCAAATCGGTCGGCAAGCGCGGGGTCAACCGGTCGAAGGACGTGACCGCCGTCCAGGCCCGGCTCAACAAATGGATCGCGGCGGGCAAGTTGCCGTCGATCGCGGTGCTGGCGGTCGACGGGAAGAGCGGCCCGAAGACCCGACAGGCCATTGGCGCCTTCCAGCTGCGTTATGTCGCAGGCCTCTCGAAACCCGATTGCCGGGCCGATCCGGGCGGCCAGACCGTCACGCACCTGGGCCTCGACTTCGGCGAAGTCAGCAAGCAGGTCGGCGATCCGGTCTACGACGGCTGGATGAAGACGCCGGTCGACAACAGCGACGCACCCTACTGGGACAAGCGGGGCATGTTCTGGTTCGGCATCGGCGCCAAGGCGGGCGCCGGAAGCACGAACGTGTCGACCGAGGCCAACGGGCTCGACCTGACGACGGCCGCCATGTTCAACCTGAAGAACCCGGACAACTACTTTTCGATTGCGGCGGGAACCGAGCGTTACATGATCGCCGGCGGAGGCTACTCGGGGTCTGTCGTGCTCTGCTTTGCCACGGGCATCTACCACCCCCACGACTTCAATTCGATCCAGAGTTCCGGGGTCGACTGGAATCTTGCAATCGGCGCCAAGTGGCTGAGCTTCGCCCGGTGGGCGGCCGCGATACCGAAGATGGGGAAGCTGGTTTCCGCACTCAAGATCGCCAAATACGTCAACGGCGACACGGTCAGCGAAATGGGCACGCTCATCAAGGCCGGGATGGCCGGCTTCGATCTCCGGGAAGACGAGACCATGCCCTCGTTCGTCGCCATCGACCTGCCCTTCGCCGGCCTCGGCGTCGAGGCTTCGCTCTACTACGGCGTCACCAGCTATCGTGTGCTCTCGAGCCATCTGGTCTGATCGCCGTCCTGCAGAACGGGCGTTTCGGATCGCCCGGTTCTCAGCGGTGCGCCATCGGCGCTGAACGACCCGCGAACCAGCCGCCCGAGGCGACCGCCGCCAGGGTGATCGCGCCGTAGAGGAACATCCCGACGGCGGCGGCGGCGAAGAGCCCGTTCAACGAACCGGTCCAGCGGAGCACCAGCCAGCCGCCGCCAGCCGAGACGAGCAGTCGCGTGGCACCGGCGAGCAGCGGCCATTTCAGCCGGCCGGCCCCCTGCGATGCGAAATACAGCGTCAGCCCGATTCCGAAGAAGCCGAGCACCGGCCCGACCCGGCGCAGGTAGGCCGCGCCGGCGTCGATCGCCTGCGGCTCGGCGGTGAACAGTTCCATCCAGGCCCGCGGCCAGAACGCCGCCGCCAGCCCGATGCTTTCGGCCAGCACGAAGGCCATCGCCCCGCCGGTCAGTGCAATGCGCAGCGCCCGGGCGCTCTGCCCGGCGCCGATGTTCGATCCGACCATCGCGACCAGCGGCGCGCCGATGCCGAAGGCCAGCGGAATCACCAGGTACTCGAGCCGCGCAGCGGTGCCGAAGCCGGCCAGCGCGGCCGTGCCGGCGTAGGCACCGACCAGCGTGGTCAGCGCCGCGACGAGCCCGTTGGTGAGCAGCGGATTGATCGTCGCCAGCGCGCCGACCGAGAGGATGCGCTGCATCAGCGGCCAATGCGGCCGTCCGCCGCGCAGCTGCGCCGCATTGCGGCCGCTGCGGCAATACCAGACGAGGACCGCCGCACCGCCGGCGTAGTAGCTCACCATGGCCCAGCCGGCCCCTGCCATGCCGAGCGCCGGAACCGGCCCCCAGCCGAAGATCAGTCCGCTCGACAGCGGCACCAGCAGCAGCGCGCCGCCGCAGATCACGGCGCCGGGAACCAGCATGTTGCCGGTGGCGCGGACCGCGCTCGCCAGCGCGTTCATGATCCACATCAGCACCAGCCCGCCGGCGAGCACGTTCGAGTATTCGAGCGCCGCGGCCAGCGCGCCCGGCTCGGCGCCCATGCGGCGAAAGAGCCACGGGCCGAAGGCGAACAGCAGCGCCGAGAACACCAGGCCGAGCCCGCCGTTCAGCAGCACCGCCTGCAACACCAGGCGATGGGCCTCGTCGGCGCGGCCGGCGCCGAGCGCGCGCGCGATGGCCGAGGAGATGCCGCCGCCCATCGCGCCCTGCGACATGTTCTGCATCAGCATCAGCACCGGCACGACCAGCGCCGCACCGGCCAGCGCATCGGTGCCGAGCCGCGACAGGAACCAGGTTTCGACCAGCCCGGTACTCGACTGCGCCAGCATCATCAGCACGTTCGGCCAGGCCAGGCCGAACAGCGTCGCGAGGATCGGACCCCGCAGCATCGCATCGAGCCGGCGATTGATGCCCGCCGCCGGCGGGAGGGCGGTGCGGTGCGTGGGCGAGTCGTCGGTGGCCATTCGCCCTGATTAGAACGTGGCGGCAGCGCGGACCGCGAAGGCAACGCGTCGCGGCTCGAGGACCACGGACCGCGCCGGGTGGCACACCGCGGGAATGTGCGTTGCCTTTCGGCGCGCCATGAAGGAATACGCCCCCACCCGCGCCGTGCTGCTCGACATCGACGGCACGCTGCTCGACAGCAACCATGCACACGCCCTGTCCTGGCAGGAGACCCTGCGCCGGCATCGGCATCCGCTTGCCTACGAGCGCATCCGTGCATTGATCGGCAAAGGCTCCGACAAGCTGCTGGCCGAACTGCTGGGCGAACTCGACCCGGCGTTTGCCGAGCAGCTGGTCGACGACCGGCGGCGGCTTTTCCTCGAGGAGCACCTGCCGTCGCTGCAGCCGACCCCCGGTGCGCGCGCCCTGATCGAGCGGCTGCTGGCCGAGGAAATCGAACTGGTCGTGGCGAGCGCCGCCGGCGGCGCCGAGATGCAGGCCGTGCTCGAGCGCGCCGGCGTTGCCGACCTGCTCGATCGCGTCGTGACTGCGGACGACGCCGAACACTCCAAGCCCGACCCCGACATCATCCAGGCCGCGCTCGCTCGCTGCGGTGTCGAGCCGGTCGAGGCGATGCTGCTCGGCGACACGCCGTACGACATCGAGGCCGCGCGCGCCGCCGGTGTCGACACCATCGCGGTGCGCTGCGGCGGCTGGTGGGACGATGCCTCGCTGCAGGGTGCCGCCGCCGTCTACGACAGCCCGCAGGCCCTGGTGGAACAGTGGGATCGATCGCCGATCGCCCGAAGGCGCATTCCGGCGGGCTGAACCGCGCAAGGCGCCCGGTCCGGGCACCGGTTCTGCTGGCCGGATGGCTCCATCCCGGAGACCCCCATGCATCACGACCCGTCCCTCCTCGAACGTCTGCGCGAATTCGACGACAGCCGCCCCAGCCTGCCGGGCGAGCACTGGTTCGCGTTCGGCGTCGGCCTGTACTTCCTTCTGAGCCGGCGGCACAGCGTTGCCGGGCGCCTGGCGTCAATGGCGCTCGGCGCCGCATTCATCGCGCGCGCGATCACCGGTCGCGACGGCGCGATCGCGGTCCTGAGCCGGCCCGAGTCCGAGTCGGCAGACGCGCACTGGCAACGCAGCTGACGGCCCTGCGCAGCGGCGGCGCCGCCTGCGATCGTTGCCCTCAGCCGAGCGTGAAAGCCTCGTGCACGGCGGATTGCACCGCGCCGCCGAGGACGGCGCCGCCACCCGCCACGTAGACCCAGTCTCCGATGACCGCGGCACCCACGGCATGCCGCGGCGTCGGCATCGGTGCATGCTGCTGCCAGCGATCGGTGGCCGGATCGTAGCTTTCCATCTGGCCGTAGACCCGGGCCTGGCGCGGCACGCCGCCGCTCAGGAAGCCACCCTCGCCGCCCATCGCGAACCTCAATGCTGCCGGCGCCGATCGAGCCAGGCCAGCAGCCGCTCGCGCACCGGCGCCAGCCCGCGGTAGGCGATGACGGCCGGGCTCATGCTGGAAATCGCCGCATGCAGACGGTCGGCATCGTCGGCGCAGGTGATGGCAGCGCTCAATGGCTCCGCCTGCACGCGGATCGTGAAAACCGCCTGCTGGCTGCGGGGCACGGGAATGAAGGTCTGCCGCTCGCTGCGGAGAAAGGCACCCGCGCCGAAATCGTCGGCATCGAGCCCGGGGCCCCAACCGCCCGCCGGCCTGCGCTGCGGATGATGGTCGAGCAGGCCGTCGCTGCTGACGGTCCAGACGAAGCGCTCCCAGCGCTCGCCGGCAGTCACGAGGCGCGCCAGATGCGATGCGGCCGCGAGCAGGCTGGCGTTGTCGGCCACCGGCGCATGCACGTCGGCAAAGCGACGCCCGACCTTGTCGGCAGGTCGCCAGCTCGACGGCAGGCAGACCGCCAGCCAGGGGATGCAACCGCTCGGCGTCGATGACGGCGAAATCCTCGGCGAAAGCCAGGCAGAGCAACCCGGCGAGCCGCCAGGGCGGCGGCAATGCGCGCAGGCAGTCGCCGATGCGCGCGTCTCCGTGCCCCCGTACGCGATCGCCGCACACCGTCCAGCCGAGCCGGCGGGCGGTGCAGGCGCCTTGGTCGTCGACGCCGAAGGCAGCCGGGTGTTCCGCAGCCGCCTGGGCCATCAGCGCCTGCAGCGCCGCATGCGCGTCGAAGCCGGGCTGGGCGAGCAGCGCCTCGCCAGCGCAGCCGGCGAGCACCTCCAGCTTGGCCTGCAGCCAGTCGTCGCCGGGTGCGTTCGGCGTCAATTGCGGCACGCCCGGCGCCAGCCGGCGCAGCCCGGGATGCATGCGGAACGGCGCTGTCACGGCGGAAAAATCGAACGCCATCGCACGATGATGCCTGCGTGCGTACGAGCACGGCACGACGCGCCGACTCGCCGGCGCGTCGGCTGCCCGCAGGCCCCGTCGGTGCCGAATCCGGGCCCCGCAGTCATACGAAACGATGGACCTCGCCGATCCCGCCCGCCTCTTTATCGCCCTCTGGCCGGACGCTGCCTGCCTGGGCGCACTCCAGGCCTGCGCCGATTCGCTGCCGTGGCCGCCCGGCGCAAGGCGCGAGCCGGTGGGCCGGCTGCACCTCACGCTGCAGTTCATCGGTGCCGTCGAACGCGCGCAGCTCGGCAAAATCGCCGACGGGCTGGCCGTGGAAGCGGCACCCATCGGCCTGACGCTCAACCGCCTCGATCGCTGGAAGGACGGCATCGCCGTCCTGCTGCCCGGCGCGGTTCCGCCTGAACTTGCCGAATTGCATACCGCCCTCGCCGCCCGACTGGCCCTGCTCGGCATCGCCGCCGACAGCCGGCCTTACCGGCCGCACGTGACGCTGGCGCGCAAGGCGGCGGATCTTCGACCGGGCCCGGTCGAGCCGCTGCCGTGGAAGTCCCAGGGCTACGCGCTGATGGAGTCGCGTGGCGGCTACCACCTGGTGCGGAAATACGGTTGAACCGGCACGCGCCGCGCACCGGGCGCCGCACGCCCGCCGGCTTGCAGCCGCGCCGACCACCCGCCGCATCCTCGTTCTAGGTGCACGCATGCCGCCTTGGAGCGCGGTTTGCCCGCAACCCGTCCTGGTGCGGCGCGCTGAAACTCGCTCAAGCATCGTTGTAAGTGCAAAGGCGAGCCTATGAAAGCATCCGATATCTTTGTTCGGGCACTCGAGAACGAGGGCGTCGATCGCATCTTCGCGGTACCTGGCGAAGAGAACCTCGACCTTCTCGAATCGTTGCGCGCCTCGAGCATCCAGCTGGTGCTGACGCGTCACGAACAATCCGCCGCCTTCATGGCGGCCACCCACGGCCGGCTGACCGGCAAGCCCGGCGTCTGCATGGCCACACTCGGCCCGGGCGCGCTGAACCTGGTGACCGGCGCCGCGTACGCGCATCTCGGCGCCATGCCGATGGTGCTGATCACCGGCCAGAAGGCGATCATGTCGGCGCGGCAGGCGCGCTTCCAGATCGTCGACATCGTCGCGACGATGAAGCCGCTGACCAAGGCCTCGCGCCAGATCGTCATCGCCGCGAGCATCCCGACGCTGATCCGCGACGCCTTCCGCATCGCCACCGAAGAGCGCCCGGGGCCGGTGCATCTCGAGCTCCCCGAGGACGTGGCGGCCGAAGAGGTGCCGGACGACATCGCCGTCGTCGCGCCGCTTCCGGTGCGCCTGCCGATCGCCGACCCGGTCGCGGTGCAACAGGCGGCCACGCTGCTGATGCAGGCCGAGCGGCCGCTGGTGATGTTCGGTGCAGCGTCGAACCGCCCCCGCTTGACGGGGTTGTTGTCGGGCTTCATCCGCCGCACCCGGCTGTCCTACTTCAACACGCAGATGGGCAAGGGCACCGTCGCCCGGGTCGCTGCCGAAGTCGGCGGCGAGGAGCTGTGGATAGGAACGGCGGCGCTGACCGAGCGCGACTTCGTCCACGAGGCGATCGACAAGGCCGACCTGATTCTCGCGATCGGCCACGACACCGTCGAAAAGCCGCCTTTCATCATGGGCCCGAACGGCCCGAAGCTGATCCACCTGGCGTACACGCCGGCGCATGTCGAGCAGGTCTACTTCCCGCATGCCGAAGTCGTCGGCGACGTCGGTGCAAGCCTCGAGATGCTGGCCGACCTGGTCGAGGGCAAGCTGCCCAATGCCGGTGCGCTGGCGCCGTTGCGCGACGCCATCCTGCGCCGCACCATGGCGCGCGCCGACGAATCGCGCTTTCCGCTGACACCGCAGCGCATCGTCAGCGACGTGCGCGAGGTGATGCCCGAGGACGGCATCGTCGCGCTCGACAACGGCATGTACAAGATCTGGTTCGCGCGCTGTTACCGAACCCACACGCCGAATGCGCTGCTGCTCGACAACGCCCTCGCCACCATGGGCGCCGGCCTGCCCTCGGCGATGATGGCGGCCATGCTGAACCCGGGGCGGCGCGTGATGGCGGTCTGCGGCGACGGCGGCTTCATGATGAATTCGCAGGAGCTCGAAACCGCCGTGCGCCTGAAGCTGGACCTGGTCGTGCTGATCATCCAGGACGACGCCTACGGCATGATCCGCTGGAAGCAGGCGGTCGACGGCTTCCCCGACTGGGGCCTGGCGTTCGGCAACCCTGACTTCGTCAAGTACGCTGACGCCTACGGCGCCAAGGGGCGGTGCGTCGAGTCGGCCGATTCGCTCGTCGAAACGCTCGAGGCGGCGTTTTCCGAAGGCGGCGTGCAACTGGTCACCGTGCCGGTGGATTACAGCGAAAACAACCGGGTCTTCGTCGATGACGTTCTGACCCGCATGAGCGAGGTGGCCGCATGAAGATCAGAGCAGCTGTGTTGCGCGCCATGGGCGCCGCGCACCCCTATGTCGATTCACGCCCGCTGGCGATCGAGGAGGTCGAGCTGGCGCCGCCCGGCCCGGGCGAGGTGCTGCTCAAGATCGCCGCGGCGGGGCTTTGCCACTCCGACCTGTCGGTGATCAATGGCGACCGCCCGCGGCCGATGCCGATGGCGCTCGGCCACGAGGCGGCCGGCATCGTCAAGGAACTTGGCGCGGGTGTGACCGACCTGCAGGTCGGCGACCACGTCGTGGTCGTGTTCGTGCCGAGCTGCGGCCACTGCGCGCCGTGCGCCGAGGGGCGTCCTGCACTGTGTGAGCCGGGTGCGACGGCCAACGGCGCGGGCACGCTGCTTTCCGGCGCGCGGCGCCTCACGCTCGGCGGCAGCACGCTGAACCACCATCTGGGCTGCTCGGTGTTCGCCGAATACGCGACCGTTTCGCGGCATTCGGTCGTGCGCATCGACCCGACCGTGCCGCTCGACGAGGCCGCGCTGTTCGGCTGCGCGGTGCTCACCGGCGTCGGCGCGGTCGTCAACACCGCGCAGGTGCGCGTCGGCTCGTCGGTGGCGGTGATCGGCCTCGGCGGCGTCGGACTGGCGGCGCTGATCGGCGCGCAGGCCGCCGGCGCGCGGCAGATCGTCGCGGTCGACCTGGCCGACGACAAACTGGAGCAGGCGAAAGCGCTTGGCGCGACGCATGCCGTCAACGCCGGCTCGGCCGATGCGCTCGAGCAGATCCGCGAACTGAGCGGCGGCGGGGTCGAATTCGCGTTCGAGTTCGCCGGCTCGATCCGCGCGCTCGACCTCGCCTACCGCATCACCCGCCGTGGCGGAACGACCGTCACCGCCGGGCTGCCGCCGTCGACGGCGACGCTGGCGCTGCCGGCGGTCAGCCTGGTCGCCGAGGAGCGCACGCTCAAGGGCAGCTACATCGGCACCTGCGTGCCCTCGCGCGACATCCCGCGCTACATGGCGCTGTACTCGCAGGGCCGGTTGCCGGTCGACAAGCTGCTGACCGGCCGCCTGAAGCTCGACGACATCAACCACGGCTTCGACCTGCTGCACGAGGGCAAGGCCATCCGTCAGGTGGTGGTGTTCGACTGAGCGGGCGGGTCGCATGATCCAGAACAAGATCGTCACGGCCGACGAAGCCATCGCGCTGATACGCGACGGCGACAGCGTCAGTTGCTCGGGCTTCGTCGGCAGCGGAACGCCGGAGGAGCTGATCGCGGCCCTGGAGCGGCGCTTCCTCGAGACGGCAGGCCCGAGCGGCCTGACGCTGATCTTCGCCGCCGCCCCCGGCGACGGCAAGGAGGCCGGCATCAACCGGCTGGCGCATGAAGGGCTGGTGCGGCGCGCCATCGGCGGCCATTGGTCGCTCGTGCCCAAGCTCGCCAAGCTGGCAACCGACAACCGCATCGAGGCCTACAACCTGCCGCTCGGCACGATTTCGCATCTGTACCGCGACGCCGCCGCACACCGCGCCGGGACGCTGAGCAAGATCGGGCTCGGCACCTTCGTCGATCCGCGCAATGGTGGCGGCCGCATCAACATCGGCACGACCGAGGCGCTGGTGCGCGTGATGGAGATCGACGGCGAGGAGTGGCTCTTCTACAAGGCCTTCCGCGTCGACGTGGCGCTGATCCGCGGCACGACGGCCGACCCGGCCGGCAACATCACGATGGAGCGCGAGGCGCTGCTGCTCGATGCGCAGGCGGCGGCGATGGCTGCGCGCAACGCCAACGGCCTGGTCATTGCGCAGGTCGAGCGCGTGGCGGCTGCCGGCTCGCTGAACTCGCGCCGGGTCGTCGTGCCGGGCATCCTGGTCGACTGCGTCGTCGTCGCGCCGCCGGAAATGCACCGGCAGACCTATGCGACCGCCTACAACCCGGCCTACTCCGGCGAGTTGCGCATGCCGGCGAACGGCATTGCGCCGCCGGCACTCGACGAGCGCAAGCTGATCGCGCGGCGCTGTGCCTTCGAACTGCCGCTCGGCGGCGTCATCAACCTCGGCATCGGCATGCCCGAGATGCTCGGCGCGGTCGCCGCCGAGGAGCACGTGCTCGACCACCTGACGCTGACCGCCGAGCCCGGCGTGATCGGCGGCATGCCGCAAGGCGGGCTGAATTTCGGCGCGGCGGTCAACACGCAGGCGCTGCTGCACCAGAACCAGCAGTTCGACTTCTACGACGGCGGCGGCCTCGACCTGGCGTGCCTCGGCATGGCCGAGATCGACCGCCTCGGCAATGTCAACGTCAGCCGCTTCGGCTCGCGCCTGGCCGGCGCCGGCGGCTTCATCAACATCAGCCAGACGGCGCGCCGGCTGGTCTTTGCCGGCACCTTCACCGCCGGCGGCCTGAACGTCGTGATCGACGGCGGCCAGCTGCGCATCGTCCGCGAGGGGGCGAAGTCGAAGTTCGTCGAGGCGGTCGAGCAGATCACCTTCAGCGGGCCGCGTGCCATCAGCACCGGCCAGTCGGTGCACTACGTCACCGAGCGCTGCGTCTTCGCCCTGCGCCCCGAGGGGCTGCAGCTGATCGAAGTGGCACCCGGTATCGACATCGAGCGCGACATCCTGCCGCACATGGCCTTCCGGCCGATCATCGAACAGGTCGCGGTGATGGATGCACGCATCTACCGGCCGGTGCCGATGGGGCTGGCCGATGCGCTGCTCGACCTGCGTCTTGCCGACCGCCTGACCTACGACGCCGAACGCAACACGCTGTTCGCCAACTTCGAGGGCATGAGCATCCGCACCCCGGAGGATGTGGAAAGCGTGCGTCGCGTCTTCGACACCCTCTGCACCCGGGTCGGCCGCAAGGTGGCGATGATCGCCAACTACGACGGCTTCCGCATCGACGAGTCGATCAGCGACGCCTATTTCGACATGGTCGGCTGGCTGCACGCGAAGCACTACAGCAGCGCCACGCGCTACACGACGAGTGCCTTCATGCGCATGAAGCTCGGCGCTTCGCTGCCGATGCGCAACGCCTCGGCCCAGGTGTTCGAGACCCGGGCGGAGGCGATGGCGTTCAGCGAGCGGCAGGCAGGGGGCGAGGGTTTGGGGTCGGGGTGAACTCACGACCTCAGGGCTATCCCGAGGTAACCCGAGCCCTGCCTCGGCCGCTGCCGCCGACCGGCTGACCCATAATCTGCCGCGTCGAGCAGGCTCGGGAGATCGGTCATGAAAGGTATGGTCTTCACCGAATTTCTCGACATGGTCGACGCACGCTGGGGCGGTGCCATGGTCGACGAGGTGATCTCCGGCGCGGCGTTGCCGAACGACGGCGCCTACACCTCGGTCGGCAGCTACGACCACCGTGAGCTGGTCCGGATGGTGGTCGGTCTCAGCCAGGCGACGAGCGTTCCGGCGCCGGCACTGATCCACGCTTTCGGCGAGTACCTGTTCGGGCGTTTCTCGATCAGCTTCCCGGACTTCTTCGCCGGTGCTGCCAACGCTTTCGACTTCCTGGCGGGCATCGACAGTTACATCCATGTCGAGGTGCGCAAGCTCTACCCTGAGGCCGAGCTGCCGCGCTTCCAGTGCGAGCGGCCGAACGCCGACGAGCTTGTGATGCTCTATGCCTCGCCGCGCTGCTTCGGTGATCTGGCCGAGGGGCTGATCCACGGCTGCGTTGCGCATTTCAAGCAGCCGATCAGCGTCATCCGCGAGGACCTGCCGGGCGGCGACGGCGAGCAGCGAGTGCGCTTTCACCTGGTGCGGGCGATCGCCTGATCGAACCGGGGCATGGACGCGGCCGCGATCGACCTGCTGACGCGCCAGATCGGACGCGCCAACGCCGCACGCAAGGCCGCCGAAGCATTGCTCGAAGCCAAGAGCCTCGAGCTGTACGAGGCAAGCCAGAAGCTGCGCGCGCTCAACGCAAGCCTGGAGGAAAGCGAGGCGCGCTCGCGAAAGCTGGTCGAATTCCTGCCCGAAGCGATCCTCGTGCAGACCGCCGGCCGCATCGCCTTCGCCAATCCGGCAGCGCTGCGCCTGTTGGGCGCCGCGCACCCCGGCGAGTTGCTCGGCAGCCCCCTGATCGACCGCCTGCCGGCAGGGCACCACGCCGAGCTGGCGGACTACCTGGATGCGATCGCTGCCGGGTCTGCGCCGGCACCGCGGGTGCTACCGCTGATGCGGATGAACAGCGAGCCGGTACAGGTCGAGCTGATGGGCATCGAACTGCCCTACAACAAAGCGGCGTCGGTGCTGCTGGTGGCACGCGACATCACGCAGCGCTTGCAGCACGAGGCAGCGCTCGAGCACCAGGTGATGCACGACGCACTCACCGGCCTGCCGAACCGCACGCTGCTGCGCGACCGGCTGGCGCTCGCCATCCGCCGGGCCGAGCGCTTCGGCACGCAGCTCGGGGTGATGTTTCTCGACCTCGACGGGTTCAAGCACATCAACGACTCCCTCGGCCACAGCGCCGGCGACGCGCTGCTGATCGCCATCGCCGAGCGCCTTGCCGACTGCGTGCGTGAGTACGACACCGTGGCGCGCATCGGCGGCGACGAGTTCGTGCTGCTGATCGAGCGCGTCGACGACCGGGCCACGCTGTCGATGCTGGCGAGCCGCGTCCTTGCCGTGTTGTCCGAGCCGCTGACCCTCCTCGGCAAGACCCACGGCATCACCTGCAGCATCGGCATCAGCACGTATCCGCAGGACGCTCGCATCGAGGAAGACCTGCTCAAACAGGCCGACCTGGCGATGTACCGCGCCAAGGATGCCGGCCGCAACAACTTCCAGTTCTTCACCCTGCAGATGCAGCAGCGGCTCAATGCCGATCTGAATCTCCAGCGGCAGCTGACGCACGCGCTGGAGCGCGGCGAATTCCTCCTCCACTACCAGCCGCAGGTCTCGCTGCGCAGCGGTCGCATCATCGGCGTCGAGGCGCTGATCCGCTGGCAATCGCCCGAATTGGGGCTGGTGCCGCCGAACCACTTCATTCCGTTTGCGGAGGAGAGCAACCTGATTCTCGGCATCGGCGAATGGGTTCTGGAGACCGCCTGCGCGCAGACGCGCGACTGGATCGATGCAGGGCTTGTCGTCGTGCCGGTCGCGATCAACGTGGCCGCCAAGCAGTTCAGCCATCAGCGCGTCGACAGGCTGGCCGAGACGGTGCTGCACCGGTACCGGCTCGACGCCCGGCTGCTCGAGCTCGAACTCACCGAAAGCATGTCGATGAGCGATCCCGAGGCCACGATTGCGTGGATGCAGCGGCTGAAGGCGCTGGGCGTGTCGATCGCCATCGATGACTTCGGCACCGGCTATTCGAGCCTCGCGTACCTGAAGCGGTTTCCGATCGACCGCCTGAAGATCGACCGCGCGTTCATCAGCGGCCTGACCGACGAGCCGCGAGACCATGCCATCACCACCACGGTGATTCGGCTCGCGCACAGCCTGGGGCTGGTCACCGTTGCCGAAGGCGTCGAAACCGTGGGTCAGGTGCGCCTGCTGGCGGACGAGTTCTGCGACGAGATGCAGGGCTACTACTTCAGCCGTCCGCTGCCGGTGGTCGACATCACACGCATGCTCGCGCTTGCGCCGTGCCTGGACCTCGGGCTGATCGCTCACCCCGCCTACCGCCCGACCGCCCTGGTGGTGGGCAGTGCGCCGTCGGTCCTGGCCGGCTTCGCAGCGCTGCTTCGTGGCGAAGAAGTCGAGCTGCTCACGGCGAACGGCACCGCACAGGCCTACGAGGTCCTGTCACTGCGCGAGATCGGCGTGGTGATCTGTGAGGCGGTGCTTCCGGGCGACGACGGCATGCGCTTCTTCGCCCGCGTCAAGCAGCTCTACCCGCGCGCTGTCTGCATCCTCCTGACCGGTCCCGAGACCCCGCCGGCCCTCGGTGGCGCCATTGGCCGCGGCGAGGTATTTCGCTTTATCGCCAGGCCGTGGGACGTCGCGCATGTTCGCGCGGTGCTGCGAGAAGCGGCGGCGCGCTACGCGAGCTGACGCGTCACGCGCCGCCCGCAGGTCCCTGCGCACGTCGGACAGCCGCAGGCCGGCTGGGCGAAGGTGATCGGGCGAATGCGGGCGATCGTCGCTCACACCTTCCCAGGCTGCGCAATCCTGCGGCGACCTGATTCGTCACCCACCTCAGCCTGGCTCATCCGGTGAGCCAGGAGCCTGTCGGGCTCGGTTCGAGCCCGCGTTGGGCCGGAAAAGGGACTGAACTAAGGCGCAAAGCGCAGCCGGGTTTGCGCACGGCGGGCATTGCACTCCGCGCCTCCGACGATGGCCACGGCGGGTCTCGATCTCCCTGACTACGTAGCCATCAGGTAAAGTAGCGACCGCGCTGACCGGCGTAGGCGACGTGACTACGTATTCAATGAATGCTGAGAATCGCTCTGGCCGTGCGGTCGATGCCACCAACGCAAGGATTGCACTCATGAGTTTCGTCTCGATCGTTCGCGCCGCCGCAGCCGTGCTTGCCTCATGCGCCGTGCTGGCGCCGCTGGCAGCGAATGCACAGGACTGGCCCGGCAAACAGCCCGTCCGGTTCGTGATTCCGTATCCGCCGGGTGGCGCCTCCGACGTGACGGCGCGCGTGCTCGCGCAAAAGCTCGGCGAGTCGCTGAAGCAGTCGTTCGTCATCGACAACAAACCCGGGGCGAACGGCATCATCGCGCTCGAATCGGTAGCCCGGGCCGCTCCGGACGGGTACACGATCCTCATGGCCAACCTTGGGCCGAACGCCATCAACGCCGCGATCTATGCGAAGCTGCCCTACGACTCGATCAAGGATTTCATCCCGATCACGCTCACGTCGATCGTTCCGCAGATTCTCGTGGTCACGCCGGCGCTGCCGATCAAGACCGTGCCCGAGCTGATCGCCTACGCAAAAGCCAATCCCGGCAAGCTCACTTTCGCGTCGGCGGGCAACGGCGCCTCGAACCACCTCTCGGCCGAGCTGTTCAATGGCATGGCCGGGATCAAGATGCGCCACGTGCCGTACAAGGGCGATACACCGGCGATGACCGACGTGATGTCGGGTCAGGTCGATGTGATGTTCCCCACCGCGGTCGCTGCGATGTCGCAGGTGAAATCAGGCAGGTTGCGAGCGATCGGTGCCACCAGCAGCAAACGAATCCCCTCGCTTCCCGACGTGCCGACGGTTGCCGAAACCGTACCGGGGTTCGAAGCGGTGTCCTGGGGTGGCGTGATGGCGCCCGCAGGGACGCCACCCGCGGTCATCAGGACCTTGAACGGCGAGATCAACCGCATCCTCAAGATGCCCGACGTCGCCGAGAAGCTGCAGGGCCTGGGGGCCGAGATCGTGGGCAGCACGCCCGATGAGTTCGCGACCTACCTGCGCGCCGAGATCGCGAAATGGGGAAAGGTCGCGCGCGAAAACAACGTCAAGCTCGACTAGGTCCATGGCGACGCGGTCCTCCGCGAAAGCGTCGCGGCTGGTGACCTCCGTCACCAGCCACGATGTCGCGCGGCTCGCCGAGGTATCGCAGACCACCGTATCGCGCGTGATGCGCGACGATCCGAATGTTCATCCGCAGACGCGCGCCCGCGTGCTGCGTGTCCTGGCGGAAACGCGTTACCAGCCCAACGCAGCGGCGCGCACCTTTCGAACCAGCCGCAGCGGGTCGATTGGGGTGGTCGTCGCCCGGCTTTCGTACCAGCTCTACCCGGCCATGCTCGAAGCCATCGGTGCGCAGCTCGCGCATCACGGGCAACGGATGATCGTTTGGGACTCCGAGTACGGCGGCGACCTGCCCGCCAGCCAGGCGCTGCGGCAAGGGATCGTCGACGGCATGATCCTCGCCGCGGCGACGCTCGAGTCCGAATTCATCCGTGAAGTTGCGTCGCCCGAAGCGCCCGTCGTGCTCGTGAACCGGACGATCGACGGGTACGCGGCCGACCAAGTCTCGAGCGACAACGTTGCCGGCGGACGTCGCGTGGCCGAATACATGGTCGGTAGCGGTCGTCGCGTGATCGGACTCATCGGCGGCATTCCGCGGGCGAGCACGATTCGCCATCGCGAGCAGGGGTTTCGCGAAGGGCTCGCCAAGGCAGGGGCACGCCTGCCGGAACATTGCTGCCAGCGTTCCGAATCGTTCTCGCATGCAAGCGGGGTGCAGGCGGTGACGCGATTGCTCGAACTGGGCGCCCCGCCGGATGCCATCTTTTGCGTCAACGACGTGCTTGCACTCGGCGCAATGGACGGCGCACGTGCCCGCGGTGTCCGCATCCCGGAAGACCTGTGGATCGTCGGCTACGACGACATCGAGCTCGCCTCGTGGGGCGCTTACGACCTCAGCACGGTTCGCCAGCCAATGCAGGAGATGGTGTCGACCGCTATCGACCTCCTGCTCGCACGAATTGCCGATCCCGCCAAGCCGCTCGAGCACCGTTGCCTGCCCAACGAGCTGGTGATCCGCAATTCGACGGCGCGCAAGTCTTTCCCTGAGGCGCAGACGCGATGATCATGCGCAAGCTTCGCGAACCCGCCCGCGAGATCGCGGTCATTGCCGAGCCCGACGTGCTCGTCGTCGGCGGCGGCTCAGCCGGGATCGCGGCTGCTTGCGCAGCGTCGCGCGCTGGCGCCCGGACGATGCTGGTCGATGCGTACGGATTCCTCGGCGGCACGCTGACGATGGTGACGCTCGGCGGGTTTTGCGGCACCCACGCCGTGCTCGACGACCAGCGCCTTGGCCGGGTCGTCGGCGGCCTCTATCTCGAACTCGAGCAGCGCCTGGCCGCAGTCGACGCCATCCTGCCGCCGAAACGCCATGGCCGCATCGTCGGCGTTCCCTACGAGTCCGTGTCGTTGAAGCGCATTGCCGACGAGATGGTGGCGTCGCACGGTGTGCGGACCTTGTTCCATACATCGGCAGTCGCTGTGCAGGTGGACGGCGCACGCGTGAGCGCAGTCATTGTCGAGAACAAGGGCGGTCGCGCAGCGATTGTTCCGCGCGTGGTGGTCGACAGTTCCGGCGATGCCGATGTTGCGGCGCGTGCAGGCGCGGGCTTCGAGCTCGGCCACGAGGGCCAGACGCAGTACGGATCAGCGATGTTTCGTCTCGGCAGCGTCGACCAGGAGCGCGCATCGACGCTCACCCGCGCTGATATCCGCGGCCACCTCGAACGTGCACTGGCCGACGGATATCCGTTGCCGCGCGTCTCGACCGGCGTTCACATGAACCCGCTCGAGGGCGTTGTTCACCTCAACGTCACCAAGCTCGCCAACGCATCCGGCGCGCCGTTCAATCTGGCCGATCCCGATGACCTGAGCGAGGCCGAGCGCGAGGGCCGCCGCCAGGTGCACCTCTACGAGGACGTGTTTCGCAAGTACGTGCCCGGCTTCGAGCGTTCGCGCGTCATCGACATCGGCGCGCGCGTCGGCGTTCGTGAAACCCGCCTGGTCCACGGAGATGCGGTCCTCACCGAGGCCCATGTGCGTGGATGCGTGAAGCCGACCGACGGCATTGCCTGTTCTTCATGGCCGCTGGAAACGCACGGCCGCGGCCCGGTCACCAGTTGGGAGTTTCTTCCGGACGCTGGTTACTACGGAATTCCGTGGGGCTGTCTGATCGTGAAAGGTTTCGACAACCTGCTGGTTGCCGGACGAAACCTTTCGGCGGAGCACGCGGCACAGGCCTCGGCGCGCGTCGCGGGCCCCTGCATGGCGATGGGCGAAGCCGCGGGTACTGCAGCCGCCATGGCGGTCGGGCTCGAAGGCCAGGTGCGCCATGTCGACGTAGGCCAGTTGCAGGCGCGGCTCGTGAGCCACGGCGCAATCCTCACCCCCAACTTCGCTTGATTGTCCGCAGGTCGTCGATGAGCGAAGCCAAACCAACGCAGACTGCAACCCATCTGAAGGAGGCATCCATGGCACTCGAGTTCACCAAGCTCCACCCGACTTTCGCTGCCGAGGTCGGTCCGATCGACTTGCGTCAGGTCGACGATGAAGCAACGCTCGACGAGATCCGGCGCGCAATGGAACAGTACGGCGTACTCGTTTTCCGCGACCAGCCGTTCACCGACGACGAGCAGCTCGCCTTCGCGCGGCGTTTCGACGGCGAGTTGCACACCAAGACGGGCTTGAATGCGGTCGCCACGAACCGCTTCGGCAAAGACGCACTGACCGACATCTCGAATATCGATGCCGAGGGCAATGTCGTGAGTGCCGGCGACCGCCGCCGTTTCTTCGCGCTGGGCAACCGACTCTGGCACACCGATGCGTCTTTTCAGGACCCGCCGGGACGCTATTCGCTACTCAATGCAAAACTGATCCCGCCAGTGGACGCGGACACCGAGTTCGCCGACATGGTTTCGGCGTACGAGGCGCTGTCCGCAGATCGCAAGGAGCAGCTTGAAGGCCTGCGTGCCCACCATTCGATTGCGCATTCGCGCGAGAAACTGGGCTTCGAGTTCTCGCCGGCTGAACAGGCGCTGCTCAAAGGCGCAGTGCACCCGCTGGTACGCACCAACCCGAATACGGGACGCAAGTCGCTCTACGTCGCGTCGCACACCTCGATGATCATCGACTGGCCTGTTCCGGAGGGCCGCCTTTTTATCTGGGACCTGCTCGAGCATGCGACGCAGCCGCAGTTCGTCTATCGCCACAAGTGGCGCGTCGGTGACCTCGTCATCTGGGACAACCGGGCCACCATGCATCGTGGAACACCGTACGACGACACCAAGCATCGCCGCGAGCTGCGCCGGGTGACGACGCTCGACCTGCCGCGGCAGGTCCCGGCGGCGGTGTAGCCGCCACGCGAGCCTGCTTCATCGGCCGCTCGTCACATCCCCAATTCCTTGAAGACCTCCTTCGCGACGCGGAAGCTGTCGATTGCCGCGGGCACGCCGCAGTAGACGGCAGTCTGCAGGAAGACCTCCTTGATCTCCTCCTTGCCGAGGCCGTTGTTCACAGCGCCGCGAACATGGAGCTTGAGCTCATGCGGCCGGTTCAGCGCGGTCAGCATGGCCAGGTTCAGAAGGCTGCGTGTCTTGCGGTCGAGCCCGGGGCGGTTCCAGACATCGCCCCAGCAGTATTGGGTCACGTATTCCTGCATGGCCATGTTGAAGTCGTCGGCACTCTTCAGTGAGGCATCGACGTACTCGGCACCGAGCACTTCACGGCGGGTCTGGAGACCTTGATCGAACAGCTCTTGATTCATGTCGTCGCTCCAATTGGGAAGGGATTCGGGCGGTTGCGTCGCAGCAGCCCGGGTTCGTTTGCGAACCACGACAAGATTGTCAGCCAACGAGATCGGTGCAAGCCACGAGGATTCCCGTGCCTGTCATCGCGTGGCGTCGACCTGCTGCGCGTGGCGCTGCTTCGGGCAACAGCTCGAAGCCCGAGGTCGGTTCGACGCGAAGCCCGCTGTCGTCGGATGTCGCATCGCCGCTGACACCGGCGGTCGTTGCGCCTCGAACATTCCTTGCCTGGGGGCGCAAGCGCAGCGGCGTCGGCCGCGCCGCCGTCACCCGCTGGCGCGAAGCCGACTGCGGCGAGGCCCCGTGTCGGACCGAGGCGGAGACTTCGAGGGTGTCTGCCAGCCACTGCTCAGAAGACTGGTGTCACGCGAGAACGCGCCCCGGAAACAGCGCCTTCAGCCTGGCGTGGAAGATGCGCGCGAACTGGTCGAAGCCTTCTTTCGACGGATGCAGCTCGTTGTGCCAGGCGCTGCGCTGCGCGGCCAGCGTGCCCTGGGCGTTGATGAAGGTCACGCCGGGGTGCCTGGCTTCCAGCGCCTTCAGCACGGCCGCGAATTTCTTGAGCATGGCCTTGACGACTTCGGCCGCCGCGACGCCGCCGCTCGGGAACTTGCGCAGGTCGAAGGTCGGCTTCATCCACGGGCCGAGGTGGCAGATGCCGCGGCCGTCGGGGATCGCGAAGTCGTAGGCGTGCAGCACCAGGCGCGTGTCGGGGCTGAGCTGGTTGCGCAGGTCGATCAGGTCTTCGTAACCCGCGCGCACGAGGGCGAGCGCCGCGTCGAAGCGCGCACGGTGGATGTGCTCGGCCACCGGGATCGCCGGGTCGAAGTCCTTGATCCAGAGCGCCATCGGGTTGTCGACGATGTCGTTGCCGCCACCCGAAAACAGCAGCACGTCCCACGGCCCGCCTGCCGGACAGCCGGCGCTCAGCTGCTGAGCCAGCAGCTTGCGCTCGGCCACGCCCATCATGTGGCGCACTTCGTCGCCGGCCTTGGCGAGATTCAGGATCGGCACCCCCAGCAGCCGTTCGAGCCGCGGCACGATGCCGCCGCGGAACAACGGCACGGGATAGTCGAACCACGAATCGCCTTCGGCGAAGATTTGTAGCGGCCGGCGCGCACCCGCCTTCGGCACCCCGCGCCCTTTTGCGCGCGGCATTTCGTCGGCCTCGAGCCCGGCGACGCCGCGCTTCTTCATGATCGCGAGCGTCGCCTTGTATTCGCGAATGCGCTCCTGGCGCTCGCGGCGCTGCTTCAGTTCCAGCTTCTTGCGCTCCGCACCGACCGCGCCGGGCGTTGCGGTCGCGATGCCGTCGACTGCGCTGCGCGCTGCACCGCGGGTAGACGGGGTGCTTTCATCCGCAGCGCTGCGCGCCCTGACCCGCACGCCCTCGGCCTTCACGGGCGGTGCCGCGAGTGCCTTGGCCTGGTCGAGCGTCACCGGTCCATCGGCAGCCGCCGGCACAGGCGCCTTTCGGGCGACGACCTTGACGGGCGCAGCCTTGCGCGACGGGTTCGATTTCTTCGCAGTGACCATGGGGCACTCCTTGCGGAAACGCGCGAACTTCACGACGCATCGGCCGAAGCGAGCCGATCGCCGAAGCCCGTGCGGCATCGTAAGCGGCTGGGCCCGGCCATGGCAAAGCGCACGCGCCCCGGCCGAGGACATCGACGTCGACCGATGCCGTTGGCGAGCGGACTCGGTTCGCTACTGCCCCACCTTGGCGCGAACGAGGAGCACGACATTCGAGACGTCATGATGCTCCGGTGGTGCAACAGCCGATGCCGCCGATGGTCCGATGGCGCAGACAAGGAGCTTGCAGGGTCGGGACATCACGAACCGGTTCAGAGGTGTCGCGGGCCTTTGCAAGGGCGTAGGACAATGCCACGGGTGACAATGTCAGTCTCTGGAGACTTGGCATCAGTCTGTTGGCATACGGAGGCTGCTTGCCTCCTGGTCTCGTCTGCAAGACGGATACGGTCGCGCGGGCCGACGCCTTCTAAGGAATCTGCCCATGCAACTCATTGTCTCGGCCGGCCTTATCCTGGCCATCGTCCTGTGGGGCGTGATTGCCCCCGACTCCCTCGGCGGCGTGTTCGATACGATGTTGGCCGTCATCACGCGCGACTTCGGCTGGCTCTACCTGTGGGTGGTGCTGGGCCTGGTGGTGATGGCGATGGTGCTGGCCTTCAGCCGCTACGGCGATCTGAAGCTCGGCGCTGAAGACGACGAACCGGAGTTCTCCATCGGTTCGTGGTTCGCGATGCTGTTTGCCGCCGGGATGGGCATCGGCCTGGTGTTCTGGGGTGTGGCCGAGCCGATCTCGCACTACGGCGCGCCGCCGCCCGGCATCGCGGCCAACACGCCCGATGCGGCCAACGCCGCCATGCGCTACAGCTTCTTCCACTGGGGTCTGCACCCCTGGGCGGTCTACAGCATCGTGGCACTGGCCATCGCGTTCTTCCAGTTCCGCAAGGGCGGCTCCGCGCTGGTGAGCACGGCGGTCGAGTCGTTGCCATGGGCACCACTGAAGAGGCTCGGGCCGGTGGTCAACGTGCTGGCCGTGATAGCCACCGCCTTCGGCGTGGCGGCCTCCTTGGGAATGGGTGCGCTGCAGATCAACAGCGGCCTGAATTCGCTGGCGGGCCTGCCGGTGGGCAGTGCATCTCAGGTGGGCATCATCCTGGTGACCACCGTACTGTTCCTGGCTTCGGCCGTCACCGGCGTCACCAAGGGCATCAAGTGGCTGTCCAACATCAACCTCACGCTCGCCGCATTGCTGACGCTTTCCGTGTTCGTGATGGGTCCGACCGTGGCCATCATCGACACCTTCACCAGCACACTGGGCAGCTACGTGAGCGAGTTCGTGCGCATGAGCCTGCGCATGACGCCTTTCCGTGACAGCGGCTGGATCAGCGGCTGGACCATCTTCTACTGGGCCTGGTGGGTGAGCTGGTCGCCCTTCGTCGGGATGTTCATCGCGCGCGTCTCGCGAGGTCGCACCATCCGCGAGTTCATCCTGGGCACCATGGTGGCGCCCACGCTGGCGGCTTTCGTCTGGTTTTCGGTGTTCGGCGGTACCGCCCTCAACCAGGAAATCATGCAGGGCTTGCCGATGGCCAAGGCCGTCGGCGCCGACGTTTCGACCGCCATGTTCACGATGTTCGACGCCCTGCCCATGAGCGGGCTGCTTTCCGGCGTGGCCACCGTGCTGGTGCTGGTGTTTTTCGTCACTTCGGGCGATTCGGCCACGCTGGTGCTCGGCATGATGAGCACCGGCGGGCAGTCCAACCCGGGCGCGCGCGTGAAGATCGTCTGGGGCGTGCTGGTCTCGGGCATCGCCATCAGCCTGCTGCTGGCCGGTGGCGTCAAAGCGGTGCAGACCGCCACCATCGTGTTCGCCCTGCCCTTCACGCTGGTGATCGTGCTCATGGCCGTGGCGCTGTGGCGCGGCGTGCGTGACGACTGGAACGAGGAGCAGCGGCAGGACAAGGCACTGCGTCGGCGCATGCGCGATCTGGTGGAACATCCGCCGGTGCCATGAGCGCCAAGCCGGCCCGCCGCCGTCCGCCCTGCACCGCGGTGCAAGGCACCCAGGACGCCGAATGACCACCGAACTGCTGCTGGCCTTCGGCAAGAGTTTCCTGTTTGTCTTCGCCGCCGTCCTGCCCATCCTCAACCCGGCGGCCACCGCACCGATCTTCCTGGGACTGACCCAAGGCGCCTCGCCCAGCACGCGGGCCCTGCTCGCGCGGCGCATCGCGCGCAACATGTTTGCGCTGATGGTGGCCTCGATGCTGGTGGGCTCGTACGTGCTGGAGTTCTTTGGCATCTCGCTGCCGATCGTGCGCGTCGGCGGCGGGCTCATCGTGGCCGCTGCGGCATGGCGGCTGCTCAACGCCGACCACGCCAGCGACGACCGGCGCGCGGCGCTGGCCGAGTCGTTCACGCCCGAACAGGCACGCCGCCAAGCGTTCTACCCGCTCACCTTTCCAATCAGCTGCGGGCCGGGCTCGATCGCGGCCGCCATCACCGTGGGCGTGGCGCTGAACGATGCGCAGATTTCGATATCGCTGGCCCGCATGGGCGGCGGGGTGCTGGCACTGCTGGCCATCGCCATGCTGCTGTACCTGGCTTTCCGTTACGCCCAGCAGCTGCTCAAGCCGCTGGGCGAGGCAGGCAGCGTGATCTTCTTGCGCCTCTCGGCCTTCATCCTGCTCTGTCTGGGGGTGCAGATCGTCTGGGACGGGGTGAGCGAGTTATTGCGCGGGCTGTTGGTCTGAGCCAGCGAGGCGCAGCGCATGCGTAGAGCGGCAGAGGACAAGGCTGGCTGAACGGCCACTGGCCGAGCATGGGCCGCAGAGGCGCTGTGCAACGCACGACGTTTCGAGGGCATGGTTGTCGACGGCAGCATTGCTGCCACCACGTCGGAGACCCCACTGACCGCAACGGGTCGCGAGTGGAAGTCCACGACAAGCCGCTGACCGGACTTCTCTCTGAGTTCCTGACCTTCAAACCCCATGCGCTTCTGCGCGAGTGGCCCTTCTAACAGTTCACCCGCGGCAGCACCACCGACACGCCAGCCCGGTCGCGGCATGGATGCCCATCTCGAGAGCGGGCGCTGCAGCCTCAGACGATCACCTCGGCCATGGCGCGCCGGGCAACCTCGGTCCAGGTGGCGATCTTCGAGCGGATGTGCTGGGTGAAATCTTCGCCGAGAACTGGCGTATTGCGCGGCAGCGTCTACAGGTCGTCGAGCCACGCCATCACGTCGGACCTGGCCAGGATCTCCGGCAGCAGCGCAGTCGGTCGCTGGACGATCGGCGCCGGCAAGTTCTTCGCCCCCCACAGGCCGAGCCACTGCCAGCCGCTCATCGACGGATCGCCGAGCTCGACAAAGGCCGGAATAGGGCAGCGCCGGGGTGGAAGCCGCCAGCGCGCGCAGCCAGCGATGGCGGTTCCGACTTTGAATCTAGGGATTCGAAGCACCCGGACGGCGCAAGACACTGGTCATGGCGGTGCTCGAATACCGTCGGCGCTGCCTGGCGAAGCGGGGTTGTTACCGCTCGTCGCTGACGATCTCCATTGATAACAACTTCAACCTTAGAGGGGAGATAGCCATGTTCATAGCGTCTTCGAGCCGGCATGCATTGTCGCTGCGTGCGTTGTTGCGTGCAGCACTATTACCGATTCCTCTGTTGCTCTTGCTGTTCTCGGTGTCGCCCTTGTGGGCGGCTTCGACAACGTTCACGAACCAGAATTCGGACAAGAACGCAGCGCTCACCGCGGCGACCGACGCCTGCAAAGCGTCGGGTTGCACCACCTGCGCGGGCGGACCGGGAGAGTGTCCGTCGGTCAATAACGATCGACTCGCCCGAGGACGCGGAGAGCCGCCGTATCGGTGCACCGTCACCTGCAACGCGCCGCCGGCGAAGTCGTTCGCAGGAAAGGGGCCCGCGGGGTGCACGGACAAGAGGTGTTGGCAGGCCGCAGTGACGGCGTCGGTCGAAGCGTGCAAGGCGTCGGGTTGCACGAGTTGCACGACGTCGCGGAGCGCAGGCGACAACTGCGTCTTCGCCAACGGTTACACCTGCAACTCGACTTGTAGTCAGAAATAGCTCAGGGCGAAAAGAGCCGCGACGGACGCGTCCGTCGCGCGCAGCAACGACAAAGCTGCCACGCAATCCTTCCAACTGGCGCGCTGCGGTTCTTTACCTCAGCGCACGCCCGCTGCTGGGCTCAGAGGGTGTGAACGAAGCCGCAGCGAGCGGTTATTCACACCGTCTCACATCTCATCAATGCCGGTAGAGGTCGACGCCTGCCGACCACCCGCATCGGCCAGCGAGAAGCGGTCGCTGGTGCGGGTGTAGAAGCTCGCGCCGAAGCGCGCCCCGGGGTGGTAGTCGCGCAGGTCAACGCGCCACGCCTCGGTGTCGATCAAGCCGGGGCGGGCGACCAGCCGGACGATGCGGCCGATGAACACATAGCGGTGGCGAAGCGGCCATCCCGGCCGTCGCACCTTCAGGCTGAAGGTTGGTTGCAGCCGACCGGCTGCGTCACCGCATGGCCCATTCGAGCCGGAGGAAGACGCTGCGCGGGACCAGGCTCGCCGACGCTGCGGCGAACTCCAGGTGGTTGCGCTGGAAGGCGTTGTTGACCAGCAGGCTGATGTTCAGGCTGGGCGAGGCCTGCCATCCGAGCCGGATGTCGGTGGCGGTGTACGCCGCCACCACGGGCTCCGGCAAGGCCGATACATGGCGGATCGTGACGTCGAGGTCGACGTCGCGTGCGATGTCGGCGGTGGAACGCAGCATCCATCGATGCCTCGGATCGTTGCCGAGGTTGGCGACCGAATTGGCCGCCGAACCCGGCGAGCTGCGGAACGATTTGCGCAGTCCGACCCAGCCGGCGCTGAGCCGCCACGCGGGCAGCACTTCGACAGTGCCCCAGCCCTCGGCTCCCCACAAGCTGCCCGAGGCCCGGTTCTCGATGAACGTGGGCGCTTCGGTCCCGGCGCGCAACTTGTCGTAGTCGTGATGGAACGCCGTGACCGAGTAGTTGACGCGTCGCGAGGGCTTGGCGCGGTAGCCCACTTCGACAACCTTCGCCACCTCCGACACGAACGTCGGCCCGCCGGTGATGGTGAACGGGGCCGCCCCGGGGAAAAAGAGTTCGCGATCGAGCCGGGCCGGCGCCCGTACCGCGCGCGACAGCGACGTCCACACGAGGGCATCGTTCGGCAGGGTAAAGGCGCCCCGCAGCGTCGGCAGAAACTCCAGCCCGGTGTACACATTGGTCTCGAGCTTCGCTCCCAGCGTGACGCGCAGGCGACTGCCGACCCGCACCTCGTCCTGGACGAACAGATTCGCCCATGAAAGCTTGCGCGCCGTCGGGTCGAAGCGGATGAGGGCGGTCGGTTCGGCCTCGCTGCGGGATTGCCGGTAGCCGGCGCCCCAGATCACCTTGTGCCGCGGCGACGGTGTCGGCACATAGTTGAACTCGACATCGACGGTACGCGTCCGGTCGCGGAACGCAATGTCCTCGTCGCGGCGAGACCGATCGAAGGTGGCCTGCAACTCCCAGTTGGCCCCGTCGTCCAGCTGGCGCGACCAGCGAGCCAGGAGGTTGGAGCCCGCCAGCCCGGGGGCCAGGTTGCTCGCCACGTCGACATGCGAACGGTAGGCATCGCCTTGTACGGTGAGCCGGTCGTTCGCGCCGGCCCAATCCGCGCGAAAGCCGACCTGCTCCTTGGTCGTGGCGTCCGCACGGGGGACGCCGTCGCCGCGCAGGGTGCCCTTGCGGTCGAGCCGTGTGGCATAGACCCGGTAGTCGACTTGCGGGCCGGCTGTCCCGCCAAAGCGCGCCGTGGCTTGCGAGCCCTTCGACCCGGCCGTTGCCGAGGCAGACGCACCGCGTACCGCGCGCGCCGATTTGGTGATGACGTTGATGACGCCATTGACGGCGTTGGCCCCCCAGAGCGTCGCCCCCGGTCCGCTGATGACTTCGATGCGCTCGATGTCGGGCAGCGCAAGATCCTGCGCATCCCAGAACACGCCGGAGAAAAGCGGCGAATACACCGTGCGCCCGTCGACGAGGACGAGCAGCTTGTTGCCGACCGTATCGTTGAAACCGCGCGCGCTGATCGCGTACTGGCTGGCGTTGAGCTGCGCAACCTGAAGGTTCGGCGCGAGGCGCAGCGCCTCGGGCAGGCTGGTCGCCGTCGAGCGCCGGATGTCCTCGGCGGTGATGACGAAAATCGACGCTGCAGCGTCCTGGACCGACTCGGGCCGCCCGGTGACGGAAGTGACCTGCACGCTGGCGAGCTCCTCGAGCGAAAACTCGGCCAGGTCGGCTGCGGCCAGCGTCTGCCCGGACGCGATCCGCAGGGCACCCGTCAGTCCGATGGCAAGGGCGGTCCGTGCCACCGCATGGCGGCACCGGGATGGCGGCGGTGCTTCGGCTGGCGGGGTCATGCGGTTGCCTGCAATTCGGCGCGGGATGCCTTGCGCGCCTGATAGGCGGCAAGCAGGTCGATCACCACCTCGGGCGCGACCGGCTTCACCAGGTGATGATCGAAGCCGGCCGCAGCGGCGGTCTCCTTGTCGGAGGCCTGGCCCCAGCCGGTGATCGCGATCAGGCCGAGGGACGCGGGGTTGCGCTCGGCGCGGAGTCGGCGCGCGACTTCATAGCCGTTGAGTCCGGGCATGCCGATGTCGAGGATGGCGACGTCGGGCATCTCGCGCATGGCGGCGTCGAGCGCTGCCTGCCCATCGTTGGCGACGACGACGTCGTGGCCCAGCAGGTCGAGCAGCACCTGCAGGGTCGACGCGGAGTCGACGTTGTCGTCGGCAACCAGCAGGCGCAGTCCCTGCGTGGACGACTTCCGCCGCACCGCGGGCTGCGCCACGGCGGCATCGGGCAAGGCGGGCAGCGGCAAACGGACAGTGAAGCAGGCGCCCTGACCGACACCGTCGCTGCGCACGGAAATGTCACCGCGGTGCAACTGCACGAGCTGACGCGCGAGGGTCAGGCCGATGCCAAGACCGGTGTTGCCGCGCTCGAGGCTTTTGTCGCCCTGCTCGAACAGGTCGAAGATGCGGTGCTGCATGTCGGCTGCGATGCCGATGCCCGTGTCGCGAATCGCCACCTCGACGTTGTCCGCGTGCGGCGTCATCACCACGTCGATTCGCCCTCCGCCGGGGGTATACCGGCATGCGTTGTTGAGAATGTTGGAAAACACCTGCAGCAGCCGTGCCGAGTCGCCGATCGATCGGCAGGGCGTTTGCGGAAGGTCGGCGGAAATCGTCAATCGCCGGGAGTTCGCCAACGGTTCGGCGAGTTCGACAGCGGCGCGCAACACCGTCACCAGATCGATGCGCTCCTCGCGCAACGAGAGCTTGCCGGTGGCCACGCGCGATACATCGAGCAGGTCGTCGATCAGACGAACCATGTGCTTCAACTGCCGGTCGATGATGCCGGTGGCCTTTTCGCGAACCTCGGGGCCGGCGGCGGGCCGGCGGATCAATGCGACGGCATTGGTCATCGGCGCCAGCGGATTGCGCAACTCGTGCGCCAGGGTGGCCAGGAACTCGTCCTTCTTGCGGTCGGCTTCGCGGAGCCCGGCTTCCGCATGCTGGCGCTCGACCATCTCGCGTTCGAGTCCGCCGGTGCGGCTTTCGACCTCGGCGAGCATGCCGTTGAAGGCATCGATCAGCACCGTGATGTCCTTGTAGACCGAAGGCGGCGCGCGCAAGGTCCAGTCGCGCCGCTCCATCACCTCCTGCGCGACATTGGTCATTCGCACCAGCGGGTCGGTGACGATGCGTTGCAGCCGCCCGAACACCAGATAGGCCAGCGCCAGGGAGGCCAGGGCGGCAGCGGCGCCGATCAGTGCGAACGTGCCGGCCTTCAGCCACACGTCGTGTTCGGCCTCGAGGTAGACCGTACCGACGACCTCCCGGTCGTGCCGAATCGAATAGGCCGATTGCAGGATCGAACCGTTGAATCGACTCCCGTCTGCAAGCAGCCTGGCCTCGACCGCCGCCGGAGCCGCCAGCGTTCGATTGGCGACATAGGTTGCGAACGGCTGTCCATCGCTCGTGAAAATCGCCGCCGACCGGATGCTCGGCTTCGCCTGCAGCAGCGCGAGGTTCTCCCTGGCGCTTCTCGGGTCGTTGAAAACCAGCGCCGACGCCGTCGAGTAGGCGATCAGTTCGGCCTGCGATCGCAAGTCCTGGATCAGCGCACCGCGGTAGACGACCCATTCATAGGCCAGCAGGGCACCCGAACTCAGCAGCAACGCAACCAGCGTCGTCGCCATCGACGCCCGCATCAGCTGACCGCGCAGCGTGAGGTTGCTCATGGCGCGACCGCCTCGACGCGCTCGGCGACGGCGAGCAGCCGCGAACTCAGCTTCAGGCCCCGCTGTTCAGCAGTGGCCGGGGACGCCTCGAAGCGAATCCGCCGCTCGATATCGAGAAAGTTGAGCACGGCACCGGCTTGAAGGCCCGCGGTTTCGGTCACCGTGACCACGGGGCGCGCTTTGTAGGCATCCAGAATCGGCCCGAGGCTCGTGGCTGCGCCCCTGCCGACGTAGACGATATGAACCTCGGCCAGGACGTCGGAGCGGGCGACGTTGCGCACCTCGACGCTGCGACCCTGCACCGGGCGCCCTGCGGCAAGGCGCGACAACTCCGCAAAAACGCCATCGGCACCGTAGACGCCCACCACGAAGGGCGCTGCCGGACCGGCGAAGACCGCTGGCGGCCAATCGACATACCCCGCGAACTTGTGCAGGTACGCCGCCTTGACCTGGTCGGCCGTCGGCGCCGAGCCTTGCGCGATCGTCGGTCCGCAAGTCGCGCAGAGCAGGAAAGCGGCAAGCAGCCAAACGCTGCGGATCTTCACACCAAGCATTTTTTCGACCAACGCACGAGACGCAACGGCCGTCGGCAGGGCAAGCAGTGCCTTCGCCGCGAAGCCTCCCTCTGTCGGGACTCTCCTGCCGAAAGGGCAGCACAAGTGTAGCCGCCGCCCTCCCAAGCGGTTCTGCAGCTCCTCGACCCCGCCTGGAGGACGAGCCGAGCGGCTCGCTGCTCTGGCATGCGTGTTGCGTAGCCCGCGGACGCCGCTGCGGCGAATCCGCGTCTGCCGCCCGCCCCATACGAATACGAGATCCTGCCGATGAAGACCCGCTACTTCCTCCAAGCTGCGCTGAGCGTCGCGTTGTCGCCGCTGCTGATCAGCCCTGCCACGGCGCAGAACGCGCTCGACGAGGTCATGGCCAGGAAGCTGATCCGCATCGCCGTCCCCACCGACTCGGCGCCCTACGGCTTTGTCGGCACCGACTTGGTGCCGCAGGGGCTCGATGTCGATGTGGCGCGGCTGATCGGCTCCAAGCTCGGCGCCAAGGTCGAGCTGGTGCCGGTGACCAGCGCCAACCGCATTCCGTACCTGCAGACGAAGAAGGCCGAACTGGTCGTCTCGACGCTCGGCAAGAACCCCGAGCGCGAGAAGGTGATCGACTTCACCACCGCCTACGCGCCCTTCTTCCAGGCGGTGTTCGGGCCGAAGTCGCTGGCGGTGAAGACGCCCGCCGATCTCGCCGGCAAGAGCGTCAGCGTCACCCGCGGCGCGATGGAAGACCAGGAGCTGACGAAGATCGCGCCGTCGGGCGTCGACCTGAAGCGCTTCGAGGACATGAACGGCACCGTTTCGGCGTACGCCGCCGGTCAGGTGCAGCTGATGGCCGTCGGCGCCTCGGTCGCCGGCAACCTGATGGCCAAGAACCCGCAGCTGAACACCGAGTTCAAGCTGCTGCTGAAGGACTCGCCGAACTACATCGGCGTCGCCAAGGGCGAGGACAAGCTGCGCCTGAAGGTCGACGAGATCATCGCCGAGGCCAAGAAGTCGGGCGAGCTGAACCGGCTGGCGGTGCGCTGGCTGGGCCGTCCGCTCGGCGAGCTGCCCTGAGCCGCGTGGACGTGCACATCGTTCGAGCCGACCCGCCCGCGCCTTGATCGCCTTCGACTTCCCGGCGGTGCTCGCCGAATGGCCGCTGCTGCTGCGCGGCGTTGCCGTCACGGTCGGGCTGACGGCGGCGTCGGCCACCTTCGGGCTGGCGATCGGCGTGGCCTGCGCCTGGGCGCGGCTGCACGGCGCCGGCTGGCTGCGTGCCATCGTCAGCGGCTATGTCGAGCTGATCCGCAACACGCCGTTCATCGTCCAGCTGTTCTTCGTCTTCTTCGGGCTGCCGAGCCTGGGGCTGCGGCTCTCGCCCGAGGTGGCCTCGGTGCTGGCGATGGTGATCAACCTCGGCGCCTACGCGGCCGAGATCGTTCGCGCCGGCATCGCGGCGACGCCGCGCGGGCAGATCGAGGCGGCGCAGAGCCTGGCGCTGAGCGAGCTGCAGGTCTTCACCCGGGTGGTGCTGCCGCCGTCGCTGCAGCGCGTCTGGCCGGCGCTGGTCAGCCAGATCATCATCGTCATGCTCGGCTCGGCGGTCTGCGGGCAGATCTCGACGCCCGACCTGTCGTACGCCGCCAACCTGATCCAGTCGCGCACCTTCCGCGCCTTCGAATCGTTCATCGTCGCCACGCTGGTCTACCTGGCGCTGGCGATCGCGCTGCGCCGGCTGCTCGGCTGGGCCGGGCCGCGCTTCATCTTCGGGCGCTGAGGCGATGATCGATTTCTCGCTCTGGGACATCGCCCGCAACCTGCTGCTCGCGGCGCGCTGGACGGTGCTGCTGTCGCTGATCGCCTTCGTCGGCGGCGGCGCGGTGGGGCTGGCGCTGCTGGTGGCGCGGCTGGCCGGGTGGCGCGGCGCCGGGCCGCTCGTCGCCGGCTATGTGCAGCTGTTCCAGGGCACGCCGCTGCTGATGCAGCTGTTCCTGGCGTATTTCGGGCTGGCGCTGTTCGGCATCGACGTGCCGGCGTGGATCGCCGCCGCGGCGGCGCTGACGCTCTACACCAGCGCCTACCTCACCGAGATCTGGCGCGGCTGCGTCGCCGCGGTGCCGCGCGGCCAGTGGGAGGCTTCGGGCGCGCTGGCGCTGAGCTTCGGCGAGCAGCTGCGCCACGTCGTCGGCCCGCAGGCGCTGCGGCTGGCGATTCCGCCGACGGTCGGCTTCCTGGTGCAGGTGATCAAGGGCACCGCGCTGGCGTCGGTGATCGGCTTCGTCGAGCTGACCAAGGCCGGCTCGATGATCACCAACGCCACCTTCCAGCCGTTCACCGTCTACGCCTGCGTGGCGCTGATGTACTTCGCGCTGTGCTATCCGATCTCGGCCTGGAGCCGATCGCTCGAAAGGAGCCTGCATGGCGGCCGTTGAAACCGTCGCGGCGCCCGCCGCCATCGTCGAGGTGCGCGGGCTGCGCAAGCGCTTCGGCAGCCAACGAGGTGCTGAAGGGCATCGACCTGCGCGTGCAACCCGGCGAGGTGATCGCCATCATCGGCAAGAGCGGCTCGGGCAAGAGCACGCTGCTGCGCTGCATCAACGGCATGGAGACGCACGACGAAGGCACGCTGGTCGTCGACGGCCAGCCGCTGGCGCACGGCGACAAGGCGGCGATGCGCACGCTGCGCCAGCACGTCGGCATGATCTTCCAGAGCTTCAACCTGTTTCCGCACCTCAGCGTCGGCCGCAACGTGATGCTGGCGCCGACGCTGGTGAAGAAGACGGCCTCGGGCGAGGCGATGACGCAGGCCAGGAAGCTGCTCGAGCGCGTCGGCCTGGCCGAGAAGTTCGACGCCCGCCCGGACCAGCTTTCCGGCGGACAGCAGCAGCGGGTGGCGATCGCCCGCGCGCTGGCGATGCAGCCGGCCGTGCTGCTGTGCGACGAGATCACCTCGGCGCTCGACCCCGAGCTGGTCGGCGAGGTGCTGCGCGTGGTCGAGTCGCTGGCGCGCGACGGCATGACGCTGCTGATGGTGACGCACGAGATGACGTTTGCCCGGCGGGTTTCGGACCGCGTGGTCTTCATGCACGCCGGCCGCATCCACGAGATGGGACCGCCCGAGCAGGTTTTCGGCGCGCCGCAGACGCCCGAGCTGAAGCAGTTCCTTTCCGGGCTGGACGGGTAGGGGCGAGCGGCTGTCGGGCCGCAGCGACAGGCCACGGCGGCGCGCATCTGGCCACGCCAGAATGCGCGTCCCTTCGCCCTTCGAAAAACTTCATGTCGACCGTTCGAGGCCTCGAGATCGCCACCGCGGGCCAGACGCCGCTGACGCCCGATCAGCAGCGCTTCAACACCTTGCTGCGCCAGATCGAGCGCGTGCGCAACACCCTCGCTGCTTGGCACGAGAACACCGCACTGTTCGAGCAGGCCCATGCGCAACTGATTGCGCCGCTGCTGCAGGAATACAGCACCGCCCGCCGCGAACACACCTTCGCGCTCGATCGCCTGACCGGCGAGCCGGGCTGGACGAAGGCCGAGCAGCGGCTGCTGCGCGAGCTGGTCTGCGAAAGCGCCGCGGATCTCCTCGAAGAGCAGTCCAGCGGCGATGCGGAACTCGAGGCGCTGTTCGACAAGCACAGCGAAGTCGACTACCAGACCGGGTTGCGCGAAGCCCGGCTGGTGATGAAGGAAATGGCCGAAGCAGTGACCGGGCTCGATCTCGGCGACGGCGAGTCGATCACCTCGGAGGACGATTTGTTTCGCCGCATCCATGAGGGACTCGCCGGCGAGAACGCCAAGGCCGAGGCCGCCAAGGCGGCCAAGGCCGAGGCAGCCGGCCGGCGCCGCAAGTCGGCGGCGCAGCAACGCCGCGAGGCCGAAGCGCAACTCGCCAGCCAGTCGATCCGCGAAGTCTTTCGCAAACTCGCCAGCGCCCTGCATCCGGACCGTGAGAGCGACCCGGCCCGGCAGGTCGAGAAAACGGCGCTGATGCAGAAGGTCAACCAGGCCTACGCCGCCAACGACCTGCTCGGCCTGCTCGAACTGCAGCTCGAGATCGAGCAGGTCGACGCCGGGCACATCGCCAATGCCCCTGCGCAACGCGTGAAGCATTACAACAAGGTGCTCGCCGGGCAGCTGGCCGATCTCAAAGCCGAGACCGAGCGGGTCGAAGGCGAGTTCCGGCTGCGTTTCTCGCTGGAGGGTGTCGGCGCGGTCAACGCCAGCCAGCTCGGCCGGACGCTCGAACGGCGGGCGCGCGAGGTGCAGGCGCTGCTTGCCGCGCTGCGCAACGAACGGGGCGTGTTCGGCGACCGGGTGGCGACCAAGCGCTGGCTGAAGCGGGAAAAGCAGCGGCTGCGCGAAACGGCGCACGACAACCCGTTTTTCTGAGGCGTGCCGCCGGTGGCCCCCCGGTTCGATCCGCGGGCACCCGGGCACAGGCAGTCGGCAGGCACGCAACGCAGGGCAGACGACCTTGTAACGGGGTGCATCGTGGGGATGGACGCCGGCCCGGCGGCGCCGGAAAACTCCGCCCTCGTCGCCCGGCCGTGCGCCCGAACGACGCCGCCGTCCACCCGCGGTCCGGTCCCTGCGCGCAGCGGAAGACCAGCATGTCCCGAGCCATCCCGGAGTTGATCGGCCGTTCGCCGGCTTTCGTTCATGCGGTTGCGCTGGTCGAGCGCGTTGCCCGCTACGACGCGCCGGTGTTGATCATCGGCGAGACCGGCACCGGCAAGGAGATGGCCGCGCGCGCGGTGCATTACCTTTCCGCGCGGCGCACGGCTCCGTTCATTCCCTTGAACTGCGGCGCAATGCCCGAGGCGCTGGTCGAAAGCGAGATGTTCGGCCACGAGCGCGGCGCCTTCACCGATGCCCGCCAGGCCCGCGCCGGGCTGATCGCCGCCGCCGAAGGCGGCACGCTGTTCCTCGACGAACTCGACGCGCTGCCGGCGCGCGCGCAGGTCGCCCTGCTTCGCTTCCTGCAGGACCACTGCTACCGCCCGGTCGGCAGCCAGCGCGAGAAGCTCGGCGACGTGCGCATCATTGCCGCGGCGAGCCCGCGCTTGCGCTCGATGCTCGGCAGCGGATCGTTCCGCGACGACCTCGCCTTCCGGCTCGACGTGCTGACGATCGACATGCCGGCGCTGGCGCAACGGCCGGGCGATCCGGCACTGCTGGCCGAGCACTTCATCGCCCAGCATGCACGGCAGCACCGCGTGGCGCCGCGGCCGCTCGACCCGCGCTGCTTCGAATGGCTCGACTCGTATGCCTGGCCGGGCAACGTGCGCGAACTCGACAACCTGGTGCAGCGCGCGCTGCTGCTTTCCGACGACGAGCGCCTTTCGCTGCGACCGCCCACGCAGCCCGCCGCCCGCGGCTGCGCTGCACTGGCTTTCGACGAACTGGCGCCGTACGGCGCCGCCCGCGAAAGCGCCCTCGCCCGCTTCGAGCGCGACTACCTCGAACAGCTGATGCGCCGCGCCGCCGGCAACGTGACGCACGCCGCCAGGCTGGCCGGCAAGGAGCGCCGCGCACTCGGCAAGCTGCTGAAGAAGCACGGCGTCGACTGCACCGGTTTTCGCGAGGCCGGGCGGGGCGGATGACGTTCTGGCTGCCGACGTTGTAGGCGTCGATCAGCGCCTGGAACTTCTCGGCGCGGTCGATGCAAGCGCAGCGCGTAGCCGACCGGGTCGGGACGACTCGGTGCTCGCTCTCGCGTCCCTCGCTACCGAGTTCACCGAGCGACTCGCCGTCGGGATTCTTGAAGCCCCAGCCGAGGGAAGCCAGCAGGTCGCCTTCCTTCAGGGGGTCGGGGTCGCGAGTCGGCCTGGCTGGAACCTTTTTATCTGGGTTCATCGCCGGATTTCGTTGTCGACGGCTCACCACCGCAAATGCTCGACCTCGAGCCCCAGAGCCGCGGCGACCTTCTCGAGCGTTGCCTCGCGGGGGTGCTTGACGCGCTCCATTTGAGCGTATGCGGCCTGCGTGATGCCGATGCGTGCAGCCACTTCGGCCTGGGTGAGATTGAAGTGCTCGCGCCACGCCGCCATCGGCGACACCCCTCGCTCATAGGCGAGGTTGACGACTTCGTTCGGCACCGTCCCCTCGGTGAAGCTGCCCCGCATACGACGGAACTGCTCGTAAGGGACGACAACGAACGCCGGCTTGCCGTCAGCGCCGACGATGATCTGAAATTCAGTACGTGCGTTCATCGCGTTTCCTGACCTCTTCGATACTGACTATTCGCACCGTGCCGTCGAACTCGAAGAAGACGCGGTAGCTTCCAACCCGCAAGCGATAGCCGTACTCGTGGGTTGTCAGCACCTTGACGTTCCGGGCCTTCGCCAGATCGGCGAGTTCGCCAGTCACCGCCTTGCGAATCTGCTGGCTGGCTTGGGCGTCGAGCTTTCGAAGCTGTCTCAGCGCCTTGGCGCTGCCAGTTTATCGAGTTCACGAAGGCATGATAAGCATGCAATACGTATTGTGAACGCGCGTCTTTCGCCGCGGCTTGGTTGCTCACGTGGGCACGGCTTCGTGGTTCGACAGGGTCGAAACGTCGAGCTCGCCGAAGATCAGCCTTGACAGCCGGTGCGCGAAGCGCGCATCGCCCGGCAGGTAGAGCACGCCGGCAGTTGAACAGCGTCGAGTAATGACGAAGCCGTCCAGACAAGCCGGCCGGAGCGCAAGAGACACGCCGTGCGGGCGCCAGAGAAGGGTCGGCTGCCAAACGCCTTACGAACTACCTCGCGTGACGCTGCTGTATGCCGGGAAGCCGGGAAGCCGGGTCGGAATCACCGCGCCGCGCCTTGGCACCGGGTCGCCCGCGACCCGGTTGAATGCGGCCCGGACAGCGCCTTTCCCGACAGATCAACGACTTGCGTTCTGCCCTCGGCCTGGCACACGTTTCGCGTTGACAAGTCACACGCAACGCGGAGGCAACCCTTGGCCGAAGAGCCCGAGGTGACGCGGCAGGAGTTGATCGAGGCGATCGCCGCATACCTGGTGCGCTCGCCGGCGGCAGCCGATACGGCGCGGGGCATTGCGGACTGGTGGATGTCGGCCATGGGGCTCGATGTGTCGCCGGAGGAAGTCAGCGACGCGCTCGAGGCGCTGGTACGGCGCGGTGTCGTCCAGTGCAACCGGCTGCCGGGCGGAACGCCGGTGTATCGCGCCAGCACGGCGTGGCATTGATCAGGAACGACGGGACGCGACGGACAGCAGATGGCGAACCTCAGGGCAATCCACTCGGTCGGCAGTTCGGTCGCGACCTTCCTGCGCAACACCTATCCGCAGACCTTCGACGGCCAGCCGATGCCCGCCTGCAGCTTCGAGTTGATGTCGTGCGGCCAGCTGGCCGGCACCACCGACGACGAGACGCGAATCGCCCTGCTGCTCTACCGCGTGACGATGAACGAGCACGCCCGGCAGACCCGGCTGCCGCGGGCCCAGTCGGCCACCGGCGTGCTGTCGCTCGATCTGCACTACCTGCTGATCGCCTGGGCCGGCAATCCGCTCGACGAGCAGATCACCCTGGCCTGGGCGCTGCGCCAGCTGCACCTGCATCCGGTGCTCGACGCCTCGTCGCTCTCGCCCGAGGCCGGCTGGGCGCGCGACGAGGTGATCCAGCTGGTGCCCGCCGAGCTGACGACCGAGGACGTGATGCGCATCTGGGACGCGATCGAACCCTCGTACCGGCTCTCGGTGTCGTACGTCGCCCGCGTGGTCCGCATCGACCCCGAGCAGGACCTCGAAAGCTTTGCGCCGGTGGTCGCGCGTCGCGACCTCTACGCGACGCTGGAGCGGTGATGGCTGTCGTCATCAACGAAGTCGAACGGCAGGAGCAGCGGGTGCTCGGCGCGCTGCAGTTCGTCGACGCGACGACCGGCGTGCCGATCGACACGCCGCTGCAGCTGCAGGCGCACGTCCCGCCCGGAGAAACCGTCGCCTGGCTGCGCAACCGCAGCGGCGCCTATGTCCTGCGCGAATGGAGCCGCCTCTCGGCGCATGCGGCAGCCTTCGCCGCGCCGCCGGCAGCACCCGACGTCGGTTCGGCCACGCTCGACTGCAGCGTCGTCGATCCGGCGGGCGACTACCTGCCGCGCAGCTTCACCACCGACTGGCCGCGCGACCCCGACCCGGCGCTGCGCGGCCTGCCGGGTTCGCTGTTCACGGCCGAGCGCATCGAGCTGATGCGCAGTGCCCGCGCCGCGCTCGGCGCCAACTGGGCGCGGCTCGCGATCCGGGTCGCCGAAACGACCACCGACGACGCCCTCGGCGGCGCACTGGTCGAAGTGCGTGCTCCCGGCGGCGCCCTGCTCGGCCGCGGCGTGACCGAGTGGAATGGCGAGGCCCTGCTGCCGATCGCCGGCGTGCCGATCACCACCTGGTCGGAAGGCGAAGGCGCGGTCGTCGTCAGCGAGACGCCGGTGCGGGTCAGCGCGCTGTTCCTCGCCGCCAGCGGCCTGCGCACGCCGCGCGCCGTAGCCGACGCCGGCCACGGCGCCACGCCCCCTTCGATGCCGCCGCCCAACCCCGAGCGAATTGCCGCCGACCCGGCGGCGCAGGCCAGCGAGCCGGTCGAGCTGGCGCTGGCGGCAGGGCGCTCGCGCGCCGTGCGCATCTCGATCGACCTGCCTTGAGCCCGACCCGCCCCACGCGCCCTACCCGCCCCGCTGAACCGAGGAGCCTCCGATGCCCGAATACCTTGCCCCAGGCGTCTACGTCGAAGAGACCAGCTTTCGTGCCAAGTCGATCGAGGGCGTCAGCACCAGCACGACCGCCTTCGTCGGGCCGACGCGGCGCGGGCCGATCGGCGACACGCCCGAACTGATCACCAGCCTGCCGGATTTCGAGCGCGTCTACGGCAGTCTCGAGAACCTGGCCTTTGCCGATGCGGCGGGCAACAACCCGAGCCTGAACTACGTCGCGCACGCAGCGCGGGCCTACTTCGACAACGGCGGCGCGCGGCTCTATGTCATGCGCACCGACAACGCCGGCGTCGCCGCATCGGCGCCGCTGATCTCGCCCGAGCCGGCCGCCGCCGAGCGCATCACCGCGGTGGCGCGCTTCCGCGGCCATGCGGGCAACGGGCGGCTGACCTTCCGCACCGTCGGCCGGCCGGTCTCCGACACGCGCATCCTCGACAGTGCACCGGCCGACCTGCTGCTGCGCGTCTCGGTGCTCGAACGCGCCGCCGACACCGATCCATGGCCGGCGACACCCGCGGTCTCGACCTACCGCAAGGACGTGACCGGCGGCGTCACCACCTGGCCACGCATCGCCGGTGCCGGGCCGAACCCGCTGGTGGCAGACGCTGCGCTGTTCACGCCGACCGCGCTGCGCCAGTCGAGCGCCGAAGCCATCACCCTGGCGGTCGAGTTCACCGACCGCGACGGCTACGCCCAGGGCTGGACCGACCTGTCGCTGAGCCGCAGCGACCCGCGCTGGATCGGCGCGGTGCTCGCCGAAACGCCGTCGAGCCGCGCCGACCGGCTGCAGCACCTGATCGGCCTGCGCTTCGGCGCCGATGTCTCGGCGGCCGACCTGCACGGCGCCGTCACCGCGCTTGCCGCCGTCCCCGGCGACACCGACGGCCGCCGCTTCGTCGACCTCGTCGGCGGCGCCGACGGCAGCGCGCCGGTGGCCGGCAACGAGACCAGCGCCGGCAGCTACATCGCCGGGCTGGCAGTGCTCGGCGGACTCGAGGACATCTCGATCGTCGCCGCACCCGGCAGCAGCGCCTACGCCGAAGCGCAGGCCATCGGCAACGCGCTGATCGCCCATGCCGAACGGCGCCGCGCCTACCGCATCGCCGTGCTGGACAGCCTGCCGAACCAGCTGCCCGGTGACGTGCGCACCGCGCGCGGGCGCATCGACTCGAAGTACGCCGCGCTCTACTACCCGTGGGTGATCGTGCCCAACCCGCTAGCGCGGCCCGGTCGCGACAACATCGCCAAGGAAATCGCGCTGCCGCCGTCGGGCTTCGTCTGCGGCGTCTATGCGCGCAACGACGTCGAGCGCGGCGTCTACAAGGCGCCGGCGAACGAGATCGTCCGCGGTGCGCTGCGCTTCGAGATCGATGTCAACTTCGCACAGCAGGAAATGCTCAATCCGATCGGCGTCAACTGCCTGCGCTACCTGAGCGGCCGCGGTTACCGCATCTGGGGCGCGCGGCTGGCGTCGAGCGATCCGGAATGGAAGTACGTCAGCGACCGGCGCTACTTCAACTACCTCGAGGCATCGATCGACCGCGGCTCGCAGTGGGCGGTGTTCGAGCCCAACGGCGAACGCCTCTGGGCCAACGTGCGGCAGACGATCACCGACTTCCTGTACAGCGAATGGAAGGGCGGCGCGCTGCTCGGCACCTCTCCCGAGGAAGCCTTCTTCGTGCGCTGCGACCGCTCGACGATGACGCAGAACGACCTCGACAACGGCCGTCTGGTCTGCCTGATCGGCGTGGCGATCATCCGGCCGGCCGAGTTCGTGATCTTCCGCATCGGCCAGAAGACCGCCGACGCGCGCAGCTGACCGCATCCGAGGAGCACCCGACATGGCCAATCGCAACACCCCCTACGGCGCCTTCAACTTCGTCGTCGAGTTCGACGGCGGCGAGGTCTTCGGCGGCTTCTCCGACGTCTCGGGCATCGGCACCGAAATCACCATCGCCGAATACCGCAACGGCAACGAGAAGGAAAACCACGTGCGCAAGATCGCCGGCGTGCACAAGGTCAGCGACGTGACCCTGAAGCGCGGCATCGTCAACTCGAAGACGCTGTTCCAGTGGATCAAGGAGAGCCGCGTCCAGGGCCCCGCCGCGCAGAAGAAGAGCGTCACCATCCGCCTGCTCGACGAGGCCCAGGCTCCCGGTGCAGTCGTGGGTGCTGAGCGAGGTCGTGCCGATGAAGTACACCGGGCCGACTTTTGCCGGCAAGGGCGGCGGCGACGTGGCGATGGAGGAGATCGTCCTCGCCGCGCAGGGCATGACGGTCGAGGCCTGAGCGTCCCTCCCTGCCGACGGTTCGCACCGCCCATGCCGCTGGTCTTCGAAGTTGCCTCGCCGCCGGCGCTGCCCGCCGCCGGCCGGGCCGACATCGCCTGTTTCATCGGCCATGTGGCGCGGCGCGCCGGCCGGCCGCTGCCGCCCGCCGTGAGCGCCGCGCTGCAGGCCGGCGGCTGGATCGACGGCCCCTGGAAGGTCGGCGGCCAGCGCGTCGCCGCGCTGACGCATGTGCCGGTGGCGGTCGACAGCTGGACCGACTTCGACAACCTCTACGACTGGACTCGGCCGGTCGCGGCGACGGGGCCGGCGCTGGCGGCGAGCACGCTCGGCGCCGCGGTGCGTGCCTTCTTCGCGCAGGGTGGCCGGCGGGCGGTGATCGTCCGCGTCGGTGACCCCTGGCCGGTGCTCGGCCAGACCACGCAGGCGCAGCGCACGCAACGCCTGCGCCGGCTGCTGCCGACGCAACCCGGCGATCCGATGGACCCCGGCAGCTGGCGCGGCATCGAGCACCTGCACGGCATCGAGGAAGCGGCGATGGTCTGCTTTCCCGACCTGCCCGAGCTGTATGCACGGCCGCCCGCAACGCCGCCGACCGCAGTCGCGCCGCGTCCGCTGCCCGAGACCTTCGTCGAGTGCAGCAGCGGCGAGGCGCCACCCGCACCCGACAACAGCCTGCGCCGCATCGCCGCGCCGCAGCTCGACCCGGCCGGCTGGCGCGACTGGACCCAGGCGGTCGGCGAGGTGCGCGACTTCCTGATCCGGCGCCGGCGCGACTGCCTGTTCATCGGCGCGCTGCCGCTGCCGGCGCTCGACCTCGCGGGCCCTGCAGCCGAGCAGAGTGCGGCCGATCCGCTCGCCGCACTGCTCACCGCGCATGTCCTGCAGGCTGCCGGCGGCGCGCCACACGGCGCCAGCAGCGCCTTCGTGCAGCTCGCCTGGCCGTGGCTGCAGATGCACGACAGCGGCGACCTGGCGCAGGGCCTGCTGCCGCCCGATGGCGTCCTCGCCGGCATGCTGGCGGCGAACGCGCTGGCGCGCGGCACCTTCCGCAGCGCTGCCGGCCGCATGCCGCTGGGCGTCATCGACGCGGTGCCGGCGCCGGCCTGGGGCCTGGCGCCCGACAGCCCCTGGCAACGCCTTGCCGAACGAATCTGCGTCTTCGCGCCCGATCCCGAGGGCTGGGTGCTGCAGTCGGATGTCACCACCTCGCCGCACATGCCGTGGCGCAGCGGCGGCGCCTCGCGGGTCGTCGCCAGCGTGCTGCGCGCAGCGCGCGAGTTCGGCGAGGTGCATGTCTTCGGCGTCAACGGCCCGGCGCTGTGGCAGCGCGTGCGCGCCTCGTTCGAGCAGTTGCTGCTGGCCTACTGGCAGGCCGGCGGTCTCGGCGGCGCGAGCCCGGCCGAAGCCTTCGACGTGCGCTGCGACCGCACGACGATGACGCAGAACGACCTCGACGCAGGCCGTGTCCTCGCCCGCATCGAGCTGCTGCCGGTCGCCGCGGTCGAGCGCATCACCGTGCTGCTCGCGCTCGGCGCTGCCGAGCGCAGCGGCGCGACGCTCGCCGAAGCCGCCTGACCAGGAAGACGCATGGCCGACGCCACCGAACTCGCCGAGAACCTGCTGCCGCCGCTGCACATGTTCCGCTTCCACGTCAGCTTCACGCGGGCGGTGCTGCCCGGCGCGGCGGGCGAGGCCGGCGCCGAGGTCAACGTCTGTTCGGGCGCCTTCGCCGAATGCACCGGGCTCGAAGCGACGATGGAGCCGAAGGTCATCAAGGCCGGCGGTGCCAACTACGGCGCGGCGCAGCGCGTCGGCCCGATCACCTTCGCCACGGTGATCCTCAAGCGCGGCATCACCCGCACGCGCCATCTGTGGGACTGGTTCGCGCTGCTCGCCGGCGGGTCGAGCGCGTACCGCCTCGACGTGCGCATCGCGGTGCAGAACGCCGCCGGCGACACCGTGCTGTCATGGCAACTCGACCGCGCCCTCGCCGTCAAGTTCAAGGCCGCCGACCTGAACGCCAAGGGCAGCGAGATCGGCATCGAGGAGCTGCACCTCGTGCACGAGGGGTTGAGACTCCTATGACGCCGCAGCCGGTCCAGGTCGCGCTCGCGCGTTTCAAGACGGTCCAGTCGGCCGAGGCCATCGACGTCGCGGTGCACTTCAACCCGGCGTCGCTGCAGTACACGGTTGCCAACACGCTGAAGGAGGAAGGCCAGGGAGCCGCGAAGAAGCAGTACGTCAGCCAGACGACGGCCAAGCTGACGATGGACCTGGTCTTCGACACGACGCAAAGCGGTCAGGACGTCCGCGGCGCCGCGACCCCCGCCGAGGGCCAGGCGGCGGGCACCGACCAGATGGCCAAGTTGCTCAAGCCGCACGGCCCGAGCGGCAAGCAGGTGCCGCCGCTGGTCGAGTTCTCGTGGGGCGCGTACCGCTTCACCGGCATGGTCGAGTCGTACAAGGAAACGCTCGACTACTTCTCGGCCGACGGCGTGCCGCTGCGCGCGGGCATCAACCTGACGCTGTCCAGCCAGGAGGTGAGCTTCGACAGCGCGCACAACCCGAATGCCTCGGTCGACAGCGCACCGGCGAGCGGCGAGGCGATGACCGTGCCGACCTCGACCGGTCCGGGCGGCGGCGCGGCGGGCCTCGCCAATTCGCTCGGCGATCCGCGTGCGGCGCGCGCCATCGCCACCGCCAACGGCAGCGCCAGCCTGCGTTTCTCGGGCGGCGCCCAGATGGCGGTGGCCGCCAGCGCGGGGGTCACGCTGTCGGCGGCGGCCGCGTTCTCGACCGGTGCCTCGGTGGGAGCGGGGCTGTCGATCGGCGGCGGCGCTGGAATCGGCGCGGGCGCAGGGGTGGGCTTCGGCGCCAGCGCCGGTGCAAGCGCAGGCGCGGGGTTCGGTGTGGGCGCCAGCGCCGGTGCCAGCTTCGGCGCCGGGGGCCGGGGCTTCGGCGCCAGCGCCGGCGTCAGTTCCAGCGGCGGCGCTTTTGCCGGCCTGCGCAGCGGCACCAGCACGGCGCTCGCGCTGCCGACCGCGTCGGTCGGCTTCGGCGCCATCGGCGCGCCATCGGTTTCGGGTGCCGCCATCGGGGTCGGCGGCCGCGTCCAGGCGCAAGGCGGCGGCAGCCTCTCGGCCAACGTCGGCGCCAAGGCCGAGCTCGGCGGATCGATCCGCTTCGGAGTCTGACCATGCCGATCGTTTTCGACGAGATCACCGCCGAGGTCGCGCCGCCGCCCGACAGCCAGCGCGGTGCGCCCGACTCCGATGCGGATGCCGCGTCGGCCGCCGCGCAGCCAGCCGACCCGAACCAGCTGCGTTCGATGCTCGCCCTGCTGCGCGAACGCGAAGCCCGCAGCTTCGCCGACTGACCGCTCGAGCGCACCATGCCCGAAACCTCGGTCAGCCAGAGCGCCATCTACCGGGCGCGGCCGACGCTGCGCATCGGCGGCGAGGAAGACCTCCGCGCCAGCGAGCTGGTGATCGCGATGCGGATGGAAGAAAGCGAGGGTGGCCTGAGCCGGCTCGAGCTGCGCTTCTCGAACTGGGCCTCGACGACCGGCGGCAGCGCCGAGACCGCCTTCGGGCCGACCTCGGCGCTGGCGCTCGGCGCCGAGATCGGCGTCTATGTCGGCGACGAGTCGGCGCCGCGCGAAATCTTCAAGGGCAAGGTCAGCGCGCTCGAAGCCGAATACCGCTCGGGTGCGCCGCCCGAGATCAGTGCGCTGGCCGAGGACGCCCTGCAGTCGGCGCGGCTGGCGCGGCGAAGCCGGACCTACACCGACCGCTCGCCCGCCGACGTCGTTCGTGCCATCGCCGCCGAACTCGGCCTGCGGCCGACGATCAACGGCCTCGATGCGCCGAGCGGGACCTGGGCCCAGCTCAACGAGAGCGACCTGGCCTTCCTGCGCCGGCTGCTCGGCCGCTTCGATGCCGACCTGCAGATCGTCGGCGGCGAGTTGCACGTGTCGCCGCGCAGCGAGGTGCAGCGCGGCGCGCTCGAACTGCAGCTCTACGGCCAGCTCGGCCGCGCCCGTGTCGTCGCCGACCTCGCCGATCAGGCGACCACGGTCAGCGTGCGCGGCTGGAACGCCCGCGACGGCGAGGCCGTCGAAGCCGACATCGCCAGCGGCGCGCACCTCGGCCCGGGCGCCGGCCAAACCGGCGCCGAGCTGCTGCAACAGCACTTCGCGGCACGCCGCGAACACCTGGCGCACATGCCGGTGCTGACCCGCGACGAGGCCCGCGCCGTCGCCCAGGCCGCCTTCGACCAGCGCGCCCGCCGCTTCGTCCGGGTCGACGCCACGGCCGAGGGCAACCCGCGGCTGCGCGTCGGCAGCGAGGTCGCGCTTTCCGGGCTCGACCCGCGCTTCGACAACCACTACTACGTGGTCCGGGCGACGCATCTCTACGACGTGCGAGCCGGCTACCGCACCGAGTTCAGCGCCGAGTGCGCCTATCTGGGCCAAGGCTGATGCAGCGCGATTCCGTCTTCGACCGCCCGCTCGCGCTGCTGCATGGCGGCCACCTGGCGCGCGTCGTCTCGATCAGCGACCCCGATTCGCTGAACCGGGTGCAGGTGCGGCTGTTCGCCTTCGACGCGCTCGACGGCCAGGACGCGCCGCTGTGGGCCCGCGTGGTCTCGCCGTTCGCGGGCAGCGACCGCGGCGCCTTCCTGATGCCCGATGTCGACGACGAGGTGCTGGTGGTCTTCGCCGGGGGCGATTCGCGCCACCCGCTGGTGCTCGGCGGCCTGTGGAACGGCAGCGCGGCGGCGCCCGCCGAACTCGGCAGCGAAGGCAATCGCTTCAAACGCATCAAGTCGAAGAACGGCGTCACGATCACCCTCGATGACCAGTCGGGTCAGGAGACGATGACCCTGGAGACGCCCGGCGGCCAGAGCGTGACCTTGAAGGATGGCCCCGGCGGCATCACGCTCGAAGATGCCAACGGCAACAGGGTCACGCTCGAAAGCGCCGGCATCACAGTGCAGGCCAGCGCCAAGGTCACCGTGCAGGCGTCGAGCGTCGATGTCAGCGCCGGCATGGTCAAGGTCGACGCGGCGATGTCCAATTTCTCCGGTGTCGTCAAGTGCGACGTGCTGATCGCCAACAGCGTCGTCTCGTCTTCGTACACGCCCGGTGCGGGCAATGTCTGGTGAGCGCGCCATGACGACGATGCCGCGCCACCACCCGATTGCCCTCGGCGCACCGCGCGACCTGCGGCCGGCAACGGCGCTCGACGCCGCGGCCCCCTGCATCCTGCAGCGCAGCGACGACGACTTCATCACCGCGACCCTGCAGCAGCTGCGTGACGCCGCCGGCCGCAACGCGCTGAAGGGCCTGCAAGCCGCGGCACGCAACAAGACCGGCGTGCTCAAGTTGTTCCAGCCGGTGCAGCGGCAGTTTCATCTGGCCTTGCTCGAAGCCTGGTGCGACAGCGCCGGCACGCCGCGCCTGGACCCGTCGCGCGTCGACTCGGCCGGGCTGGTGGTGCGGCGCATCCGCCGCACCGGCCGCAGCAGCGGGTACGAGGGCTGGGTGCGCATCGGCGGCCAGCTGCGCGGCTGGGCGCGGGTCGGGGTCGGCACGGTCGACGCCGACCCCGATCCGGCGCGCCGCCTCACCGCCCCCGGCTACAGCCCGTCGATCGACCGCGCCCTCAACGCGATGGCGCTGGAGCAGCCCGACACGCTGCTCGAGGAGTCGACGTCGCCGCTGTTCGCCTCGCCGCCCGAGGTCTGCGCCGCCGCCGGCAAGACCATCTACTACGGCATCGTGCCGACGACGAGCAGCGAGATCGCGGCCACGCCGGCGGCAGAAAGCGAAACCTTCGGCGAGTCTTTCGGCGCCGACTCGGCCGACTTCATCGAGCATCTCGTCGGCCCGCTGCGCGGCCTGCCGGATCGCTGGGCGCTCGCCGGCCGCAGCGTCCAGCCCGCCTGGTTCGAAGCCATCGAGATGCCCGGCGCCGTGCCGCCCGAAGGCCTTGCCGGCGACGACTGGATGGCGCTCGCCACCGGTGACGCGCGTGCCCGCCTGCAGCGCTTCGTGCTGCTGCTGCGCCAGCTCGCATCCGAGTTCGACGCCTTCGGCGAATCGACCAGCGGCCGCGCCGTCTTCGCCGAACTGCAGAAGATCGCCCTGCCCTTGCTGCTGCGGCCGGGCGAGTCGACGCAGCGCCACGTCGCCGCAGGCGACTTCCTGCGCTCGGCCGGCAAGGTCCTGCTCGAGCGTGATCCGGCCGCGCCCCGCCCCGAGATGGCCGAGTCGTGGCCGGCGCTTTCGTCGCGCGCGGCGAGCGCCTTGCGCGCCGCCCTGTCGACCGCGGTTCGCGAGCGCTTCGCCGCGATCAACGGCAACCCCGGCCGCTACGACGAGCCCGGCGCCGAGTACGCGGTCCGCGCCTTCGTCCGTCTGAAGGCCGACGCGCACTGCCCGGCACGCACCCTCTGGAGCGGCTACAGCGAGCCGTTCGTCATTGCGCCCTGGTACGAAAGCGCCGGCGCGCCACCGGCCAGGATCGCCCTGCCCGACCCGACCGACCGCAATCTGCTGCGCTCGCTCAAACCCAACGTCTCGTTCGTCGTGCCGCCGTCGCTGCAGGGAATGCTGAGCGCCAGCCCGAAGGACCTGCTCGACGGCAAGAAGGGCGGGCCGCCGCTGTCGATCGGCTGGATCTGCAGCTTCAGCATTCCGATCATCACGATCTGCGCCTTCATCTGCCTGAACATCTTCCTGGCGCTGTTCGACCTGATCTTTCAGTGGATGTTCTTCATCAAGGTCTGCATTCCGTTTCCGAAGCGGGACCCACCATGAAGCACTCCAGATCGCATTCCCGCGTGTGCTGCTGGCTGTTGGCCGCAGTGGTGCCCCGCGATCCGGTGCTGGCTCCGCTGCTGGGAGTCCGAGCGAGCCGCGGTCGGCGGGTGGACGGCTCCGTTCATGTCCCCCGGTCTCGCCCTGCGGCCGAGACCTCCTCCTTGACTTCACTGCGCCATCCACCCACCACCCGCGGCCTTGCACCGGCTTTTGTTCGCCGCAAACAGCCCGCGAGCTACCCGATCGGGTCGAGAGGGTGTTGTGCAGAGCGAAGTAAAGGAGGAGAGACGGGCAGCGCCCGTCTCGGGGGACATGAGCGGCGCACAGCACCCTCTCGGCCCGATCCCGCTCCGCTGCTGGCGCGCCCTCACCGTTGGCTCGCCTGAACCAGCGAAACTGAGATGGACTCCGCAACCGCCTTCAAACCCCTCCTCGGCTGGCCGCTGTTCGCGCTGCCCGATGCCGACGGCACGCTCGCCTGGCCCAGCCTCGAACAGAGCGTGCGCGACCAGCTGCGGCTGATCCTCGCCACGCGGCCCGGCGAACAGCTGATGCGGCCGGACTTCGGCGGTGGACTCGAAGCCTTGCTGCACGAGCCGAATACGCTGGGCACGCGGCGCCGCATTCGCGACCTGGTGCAAGCCTCGATCGAGCGCTGGGAGCGGCGCATCGCGCTCGACCGCGTCGAGGTCTGGGAGGTCGAGGGCGATCCGGCGCAGCTGCGCGTCGAGATCGCCTACCGCATCGTGCGCACGGGAGCGGCTGCGAATCTGGCCCTTTCGATGCAACTGGAAGCCTGAGCGCCATGCCGATCACGCCGCCGAGCCTCGACGACCGCCGCTTCGACGATCTGGTCGAGGACCTGATCGCCCGCATTCCGGCGCACACGCCCGAATGGACCAACCCGCGTCTCGGCGACCCGGGCCGCACGCTGATCGAACTCTTCGCCTGGCTCGGCGACGCGCTGCTCTACCGCGCCAACCTGATTCCCGAACGCCAGCGGCTGGTCTTCCTGCGCCTGCTCGGCCAGCAGCTGCAGGGCGCGCGGCCGGCGACCGGCATCGTCGGCCTGAGCTATGCGCAGCCCGGCGAGCGCCGCGTGCAGACGCTGCGCCCCGGTGCACTCCTGGCCGGCCCGGCGCCGTTCGAGACGCTGGCCGAGACCAGCGTGCTGCCGGTCTCTGCCGAGGCCTACATCAAGCGCGCGCTGAGCAGCGCCGAAGCGGCACGCATCGGCGACGTGGTCTCGGCACTGGCGCGGATCCACGGCGTGGCCGGCGCCGCCAAGCCGTACCAGACCGAGCGCCTGTTCGCGAGCCAGCGTGCCGATGCCGCCGGCGTCGATGTTTTCGCCGCCAGCGCCGACCGGGCGCTGTGGCTGGCGCTGCTGGCGCCGCCGGCGGCACGGCCCGACCAGCAGGACGCCACCAACACCGAGGTGCGGCTTGCGCTCGGTGGCGGCGAGAGCCGGCTGCCGGCGCTGATTTCGATCGGCATCGTGCCGGTGATCGCCGCCCCCGAGAGCTTCGACGACCTCGACCCGCCCACGCCGATTCCGGTGCTGTGGGAGGCGCTGACGCGCGGCCGCACGCCTTTCGAGAGCGACTACCTCACGCTCGATCCGCTCGCCGGCAGCGACAGCACGGCCGGCCTGACGCGCGCCGGCACGCTGCGCATGTCGCTGCCCAACGAGTCGTTCCTCTGGGCGCCGTCGAACGACGTGCTCGAGAACCCGGCAGCCGGCGTCGGCGACATGCCGCCGCGCATCGACGATGCCGAGCGCGCCTCGCGGCTCGTCGCCTGGCTGCGCCTGCGGCCGCGTCCCGGCGCGCAGGTCGAACACCTGGCGCTGTCCTGGCTCGGCATCAATGCCGTTGCTGTCGACCAGCGGGTGACGCTCGGCGGCCGGGTGCTCGGCAGCTCGACCGGTGCCGGCGACCAGACCTTTTCGCTGCCGATGGGCTCGGTCGACCCGGCGACGCTGGTGGTCGAAGTCGAGGCGCCCGGCCGCGGCTACCAGCGCTGGTGGCGGGTCGACGACCTGGCAACGATCAACGCCGATGCCAACGTCGCCCGCGAGGCGACGGCGTTCGAACTCGACGCCGCGGCCGGCATGCTGCGCTTCGGTGACGGCGTTCGCGGCCGCATCCCCGAGCGGCAGATGCGCATCCGCTCTGGCGAGCGGCCGCTTCGGCGGCGGCCGGGCTGGCAACCTGCCGCCGGGCAGCCTGACGACGCTCGCCGGGCCGACCATCGACGGCAGCCCGGCGGCGGCGATCCAGGTCGCGCAGCCGCTGGCGATGCAGGGCGGCGCCGACGCCGAGACGCTCGATGTCGCCGAACGGCGCATCCCGGCGCTGCTGCGGCATCGCGACCGTGCGGTCACCGAGGACGACTACCGGCGCCTCGCTGGCGAGGTGCCCGGCGTCGATGTCGGCCGGGTGATGGTGCTGCCGCGCTTCAAGCCGCGCGATCGGCGCTTCAACGTGCCTGGTGTTGTCAGCGTGATGGCGCTGCCCGACCAGCGGCTCGGCCCGGCGCCGAATCCGCGACCCGACAAGCCGTTCCTCGAACGCGTCCACGCCTTTCTGGCCGCGCGCTCGCCGCTGGCGACCGAGTTGTACGTCATCGGCTGCGAGTACGTGCCGCTGGGTGTCTCGGTGTCGGTCGCGCTGCGCGACGGCTATGGACGCGACGCCGTGCTCTTCGAAGTGCGCAAGGCGCTCGAACGGCTGCTCTGGCCGTTGCCGCCCGGGGGTTCCGACGGCGCCGGCTGGACGCTCGGGCGGGCGGTGCGCGAGCGCGAGATCGAGGTCGAGGTCTCGCGGGTCGCGGGGGTGCGCGAGGTGATGGGATTGAACTTGTTCGAGAGAGGCGTCGGGGCTGACGGGGCTGTCTGGCGGTTGCTGCCGCGGGCCGGTAGCGATCCGTCGCAGGCCTTGCCGCTGGCGCCGTGGCAGTTGCCGGAGCTGCTGTCGGTGGTCGCGGTCGATGCGTCGCTGGGGGTGCCGACCAGCTTGGCGGCGGCGCCGAATCCGTTTGCGCAGGCGGGGGCGGTGGCGGTGCCGGTGGTGCCGGAGCTTTGCTAAGGGGCATGCGGATGAGCGCCTCGCCTCTGACCCTCGCGCCGAACGATTGGCGCTGGCTGCCTGCGGGACGACGCGCCGGGATTCCGCCCCGGCGGGCGGGTAACTTTCTTCTGCCGGGCCAGAAGAAAGTCACCAAAGAAGAGGCCCCGAACACGATTTGGCCGCAGCGCTTCGGCGGCAGGTGGTCCGCAAACGCTTGTGGCGCGAGAACGCTCTCGGTGGAATGCACGTGCCATGGGGCAGAACTCCGTTGTGGCGCCCAACTCGATGCCGGCCTGAGCCTGGCACCTCCGATGCGGAGGGGAAGGCTGGTGTTCACCCACTCCTTCCGTTTCATCTTTTCGGGCTGGCTGCCTGTTGAAGACGCGCCGGCATCCGCCCCGGCGCGGCGGCGTAACTTTCTTCCGCCGTGGCCAGAAGAAAGTCACCAAAGAAGAGGCCCCGAACACGATTTGGCCGCAGCGCCTTCGGCGGCAGGCGGTCCGCAAATCGCTTCTGGCCCGCCAGTAACGCTCTCGGTGGAATGCACGTGCCATGCCGGGCAGAACTCCGTCGTGCGCGCCCAACTGCAAGCGGCCAGCCTGAGCACGCCTGCACCCCCCGTTCAGGCTGAGCCGGTCGAAGCCCCGCCCCCTCAGCCCAACAGCGAAGTTCTGCCCCATGGCCGCAACGAACCCCAGAGGTCGTTCTCGCGAAGCCGCCGGTCGCGCACCTCCTGTAGCCACACGCTTCGGCCAAATCGTATTCAGGCCCTCTTCTTTGGTGACTTTCTTCTGGGCCAACAGAAGAAAGTTACCCGCCCTGCCGGGGCGGATTCCCGGCGCGCCCTTGCGAAGGCAGTCAACGCCGAGCAAAAGCACACAGGGGCTTCGACACGTTCAGCCCGAACGGACTTCTGGGCCAACAGAAGAAAGTCACCCGCCCTGCCGGGGCGGATTCCCGGCGCGCCCTTGCAGAGGCAGTCAGCGCCAGCAAAAACACGTCAGCCCTGCGGCTCGAGGCCTCGCCTGATGGACGCCAACGGCCTGACCTTCTTCCAGCTCGCCGACGCCGCCCACTGGCGCGGCCAGGAGAACACCCGCTGGGACGCCGACTGCCGCGCCCTCGGCCTGGCCAGCCGCCGATCGCTCGATGCGCCGATCGACGCCGCCGCCTTCGCCATCGCCAATGGCGCGATCGACAGCATCCCGCGCGCGCTCGACCGCCTGCAATCGGTCGCCCGCTGGGACGAGCCGACCCATGCGATCGTCGTCCGCAGCCACCTGCCGGAAGACGCGGTGCTGCTTGCGCTTGCCGAAAGGCCGAGTGATTTCACCGTCGCCAGCGACGGCGTGCTGGTGATCGCCCTGGCCGATGCGCTGCTGCTGCACGACCTGCGTGGCCGCTTCGCCGACAGCCGGGTGGCATCGCCCGGCTTCGCGCCGTGGCGGCTCGCTGCCGATGCCGACGGCGCTGTCTGGCTGCTCGAACGCAGCAGCGGCCGGCTGGCGCGCTTCAGCGGCAGGCCACTGCCGGCAACGACGCCGCCGCGCGATGCCTATGCGCCGGGTGTCTTCCGCCCGGACCCGGAGAACTGCCATCCACCGCGGATCGACTTCGTCGCCGACGCCGCATGGCCCACCGCCGAACGGCCGGTCGCCCTCGCCGTCTCGCCGCGAGGCGATCTGGCGCTGCTCGGCTGGGGCGTCGACGGCGCCGCTACGCTGCATCTGCTGGCTGCCGAAAGCGGCTCGTTGCGAGTCCCTCCGCTCGAGCGCCGCTTCGCCGCGCCGCTCGCACTGGCCGGCGCGCGCTACGCCTATTCGCTGGACTGGCTCGACGAGCGGCGCATCGCCGTGCGCATGCCGGGTCGCCGTGACGCGCCGGCCTTCGATCTCGGCCCACTGTTCGCCGCCCGCGAAGACGACGTCGCCGCGCCGTCGTCCGCTGCGCCGCTCGGCGAGGTCTACCCGCTCGCCCGCGGCGCCCCCGAAGCGCCATTCGCGCACCGGCTCGACGGGCCGCCGCGCTACCCCGCGGCCGACGGCGGTGCCGAGCCGCTGCTGCCGCTTTCGGTCGCCAACCGCGCGCGCCGCGGCGCCGCGGCGCACTGGCGCGACACCCCCGGCGGGCTCGACGCGCACTGGCTCGACAGCGGCAGCGCCGGCACGGTATGGCACCGGCTGTATGCCGAGGCGTCGATTCCTGCCGGCTGCGGCTTCGTCGTCTGGATCGCCGCCACGGCGCTGCCGCAGCCGCCGGCCATCGATGCGGTCGACGCCTGGCATCCGCACGGCTTCGGCGACGAGATCGCCAGCCTCGCGCCCGAGGCCAGCCAGGGCCCGGTGCCGCGCGCCGCCTGGGAGCGTGCGCCGTCCGAGCTGCCCGGGCATCCCGGGCTGGCGCCGTGGCCAGCCGAGCCGCGGCGCCGCGGCCTGTTCGGCGTGCTGATCCAGAACCCGCGCCAGCGCGTGCGCAAGGTCGTCGGCCGCTACCTGTGGCTACGCGTTTCACTCTGCGGCGATGGCCGCAGCGGGCCCGAGATCGCGGCCCTGCGCGCCTGGGCCGGTCGCTTCGACTACCTCGATCACTACCTGCCGCGGGTCTACCGCGAGCAGCTCTTCGGCGCACCGGCCGAAGCGCCGGGGGAGTCGATCGGCAGCCTGCCGCCGGCGCAGCTCGCCGTGCAACTCGCTGCGCTCGACGCCGGTGGGGCACCGTCGGCCGAGCTGCGCACGGCGTTGGCCACATTGCCGCTTGCCACGCCGCAAACGCTGCAGGTCGAAGTCGAGGATCCCGGCGCCAGTTGGCGGTTGGTCGACACCGCGCGGCGCGCCGTCTGGCACCTGCGCCGCGCCGGCCCGCGCATCACGGTCTATGCGCCGCGCGCCACGCCGGCCGATTTCCTGTCGCGGATGCTCGCCAACTTCGAGGGCGTGCTGACGCCGCTGGAAGACCGGGTGGCCGCCGCGCACGTCCTGACGCATCCGGCCACCGTTCCCGAGCCGCAACTCGACTGGCTCGGCGCCTGGATCGGCGTGGCCTTCGACCCGCTGCTGCCGGCCGAGCGGCGCCGCGCCTGGCTCGCCGAAGCGCCGCGGCTCGCCCGCTGGCACGGCACCCGGCGCGGCCTGAGCTTCGCGCTCGACATCGCCAGCGGCGGCGCGGTCGGCGGCGGCGAGATCGTCGTCATCGAGGACTTCCGGCTGCGCCGCCTGCTCGCCACCCTGCTCGGCGTCGACCTCGCGCCGCAGGACGATCCGCTGCTGCCCGGGCTGCACCAGAGCGGCAATTCGATCGTCGGCGACACGCTGGTGCTCGGCGACGCCGAACGCGCCGAGCTGCTGGCGCTGTTTCGCAGCGAAGTCGCCACGGCAGACGAGAACGACGCGGTGCGTTCGTTCTACGCGCGCCTGGCGCACCGCGCCACGGTCCTCGTCCATCAGGAGGTCGAGCCGCAGGACCTCGGCCTGATCCGCCGCATCGTCGAACTCGAGGCACCGGCGCATGTCGAGGTCCGCGTCGTCAGTGCGACCTGGCCGCTGCTCGTCGGCATCGCCAGCCTGGTCGGCGTCGACACCTACCTCGGGCCGCCGCGGCTGCCGCGGCCGGCGCGGGTGCAGGTCTCGGCCCTGGGCATGGGCGACCTCGTGCTGCAGGACGCATCGCTCGACCCGCGCCTGACCGGCCAGGCCGCGGCGCCCGTCCCGCCGAGCCCGCCGCGTCGCCGATGCCGGCGCCGACCGCAGCGTGCCCTTCGGCGCCAGTTTCACCCTCGATGGCAGCGGCTCCAGCGCCGCTGCCGGCCGAACCCTCGAGCAGTACGTCTGGCGGCGGCTGCCGCCCGAGTGACCGATCCCTCCGCCACCGACCCCCACCGAGGAAACAGCCATGGCCGACTTCACCATCAATGCCGATGTCGTCACCGACACGCCGACCGTCGAGGTGACGGTCGGGCCGAACAACCCGATGCCGATCGGGCGACAGCGCTTCCGGCTGGTCGTCGTCGACGACGCCGGCAACCGCTCGGCCGCCGACGAAGTGACGATGATCATCGCCGACCAGGACGCACCGACCGCGGTGCTGCGAGCGCCGCGGATCGCGCCGGCCGGACGCAGCTTCGATCTCGACGGCCGCAACTCCTTCGACGTCGGTGGCGGGCGCATCGTGCAGTACGTCTGGACCTACCTCGGGCCGGAGAACACGTGAGCCTCGACCGCCCTCCCCCGGACGCCGAAGGACTCGCATGGTGACCTTCGTGCGCGGCCGGCCGATCCGCACCGACAAGCCGGAAATCGTCGTCGATGCCGGGCTGACACCTGGCCGGCACCGCTTTCAGCTCGAGGTCATCGATTCGTCCGGCCTGAGCAGCCGCCCCGACACGGCGACGGTGCAGATCGCGCGCGGCGGCATCAACCCGGTGCCGCCCGATCCGCGGCCGCCGATCCGGGCGGTCACCCCGCGGCGAACGCCGCGACCCGATCGCGGGAGCAACCGATGAGTGCCCTGAGCCGAGAGCCGCAGGCCGACCCGCTCTATGCGCGGCCGTATGCCGAACGACCGAGCTATGCCACCGGCATGCTGCTCGACGCCGGCGACTTCGCCGCCGAGCAGACCTACCACCGCGGCCGGCTGGCGCGCGCGCTGGCGCAGCTCGCCGGCAGCGGCACGCTGGCCGGCCTGCGCGTGGTCCATCAAAGCGCGGTCGAAGCCGGCCCGGGCGCGCGCCCGGAGGAGATCCGCGTCGAGCCGGGTGTGGCCGTCGACCGCCTGGGCCGGCTGATCGAACTGCCGCGGGCAGCCTGCCTGCGCCTGCCGCGCTGGTTCGAGATGCAGGCGGCCGACGGCGACGTGCTGCGCACCGCCGCCTACGCCAACCTGGCGCGCTTCGTCTCGGCGCGCGCGGCAGCCGCCGGCGGTGCGCTGCCGGCGCGCGCCGTGGTCGCCGATGTCTACCTGCGCTTCATCGCCTGCGAACAGGGTTTCACGCCGAGTTTCGCGACCGGCCCCTACGACGCCCTCGATGCGGTCGCCACCTCGCGGCTGCGCGACGCCTACGAGTTGCTGCTGGTCCCGCGCCCCGGCCTCGGCGACGCCTTCGCCGGGCTGCCCGACCTCGGCCCCGACTTCGCCGCGATCGCCGATCCGCAAGCCCGCCGCGCCGCCTTGCACGACGCCGTGCTCCGCGGCTATCCGCCCTCGGGACGCGCCGGCAGCAACGACGAACTCGAACCGCTGGCCGAGCACCCCAACGACATCGACCGCAGCGCCGTCTTCCTGGCCCGGGTGCTGATCCCGGTCGGTGCGGCGAATCCGCCGATGCGCAGCGACGAGCCGGTGCGCGTCGACAACTGGAATCGCCGCTTCGTCCCGCCGATTGCGCTGCTCGCCCGCTGGTCGGGCGCCTGAGGAGAGCCTGATGACGATCATCGACACCACCCGCGGCGCCTCGCGCGAACGCGTCGCCGCCGACAGCGTGGTGGCGCTGCGCCGCGCCGGCGTGCTGGTCGAGGACGCCCGGCGCGAGCGGCCACGCTGGTTCGACGGCCGCTTTCTCGCCGCCCGCGACCTGATCCGCGAACAGCAGTACTTCCTGACCCGCGAGGCCGACCTCGGCCGCGCCGCCGGCAGCGGTGTCGCCGCCGGGCTCGATGTCCGCGAGGGCGACGGGCCGCAGACCTTGCGCATCGCCGCCGGCCACGGCATCACGCCGGCCGGCGAGCTGGTGCTGCTGCCGCGGCCGATCGATGTCGCGCTGGCCAACCTCGCCGCGGTCGAGCAGATGTCGGCGCGCTTCGGCCTGTCGCGCATCCCGGCGCCGCCGCTGCGCAGCCGCAGCGGCCTGTTCGTGCTGGCGCTGCGGCCGGTCGAGTACACCGCCAATCCGGTCGGCGCCTACCCGACCTCGATCACCGGAGAGCGCAGCGTCGAGGACGGCGACATCATCGAGGCCACCGCCGTCGTGCTCGTGCCGTGGCCCGACGACGGCGGCGGCTCGGCCGCGCGGAGCGACGACGACCCCGGCCTCGACGGGCGACGCGGCCAGGTCGCCCGCAACGTCTTCGTCGCCGAGCGCAGCGCCTCGGTGTCGGCCAACGTGCTGCCGCTGGCGCTGCTCGCGCTGCAGAACAACACCCTGGTCTGGATCGACCAGCCTCTGGTGCGGCGCGAACTCGGCGCCGACCGCGGCGACCTGCCCGGGCTCGGTTTCTCGCCGCGCGCGCTGCGCTTGGCGCACCTGATGCAGTTCCAGGACCACCTGGCAGACATCGTCGAACGCCTGCGCGGCGCGCCTTTCGCCGCCAGCGCCCACTTCGCCGCGCTGCCGAGCGCCGGGCCGTTGCCGCCAGCCAGCATCGACCCGCGCGACTTCACCCAGCGTTTCTTCCCGGCCGAGATCGACGTCGACTTCACGGTCGTTCCCGACGACGAGCTGCCGGCACTGGTCGAGGACGCACTGCTGCTGCAGCCGATCGACCTGAGCGCGGCCGCCGAGCTGCTCGACTCGACCGCCGTGATGGTCGTCGCCCCGGTGCCGCGCAACGAGTGGCGCAGCGTCGTCGCCCGGCTCAGCTCGACCGTGCGCACGCTCAGGGCCGCCGCGCCGAACCTGCTGGCGCAGCGCAAGCCCTTCGAGGTGCTGCAGAAGCTGCGTCTGCCGCGTGTGCCGGTGGTGCTCGACACCACCAGCCCGTCGGATGCCGAGTGGCAGCGACTGGCGCGGCTGCCGACGCTGTGGTTCGTGCGCCGCCGCCAGCTCGCGCTGCGCGACGACTACACCGGCGCCTGGCAGGCCGTCGCCGGCGTCGACGAGCGCTCGACCGAGACCGACCTGCGCCTGCGCCTCGGCCGGCTCGGCCTGGCGCCGCAGTTCGACAACCTGGTCAACCGCTCGTCGCCGGCCGCCGTCAGCACGCTGACCCAGCTGCTCGCCGCGCCGCGCTTCGCCCAGTCGCCGGCACTCACCGCAGCGGCGATCGGCTCGCTGACCGAAGCGGCGCGGGCCAGCAGCGCTGCCACCCCGCCGGCCGAGCCGGGGCCGGACGGAGAAACGCCTACCCCCGAGGTGACGCGCCTGCCGAACGCCGAGGTCCTGAAGGTCGCCGCCGAGCTTTCGGCGCCGGGAGCCGGCATCGGCATCGAGCGCGTCGAGCGGGCGGCCGTCAGCGCCGCACCGATCAGCGCCGCGACCCTGCAGCAACTCGCCAGCGGCAGCGACTGGAAGCGCCTCGACGTGGCTGCCGGCCGGGCCTCGGGCGCCGAGGTGTCGCGCCTCGCGGCGACGTCGCTGCGGATCGGCAGCATTCCGCGCAGCGGCGGCTCGGCGCAGCCGCGCTCGAGGGCCGCCGGCGCGCTGGCACGCGATGCCCACGAGCCGATCGCCAGCCAGATCGACGCCTCGTCAGTCGAAGCCATCTCGTTGACCCGGAGTGATTCGCCCGAGCACGGCTCGACCGTCGTGACGCCGCCGGCGTCGATGGGTGAGGCACCGCTGGAGGACGGGGCGGCAGCCGATGGCGAGGCGGATGTGACGGACGCACCGGACGAATCGTCGGCGAGCGACACCCCCGCCGCTGAAGAAAGGCACCACCCGCTCTCGCCGGCGAAGAGCGGCAGGCGCATCCGGCCTAGAGGCAAGAAGTGATGCTGCTCCGGAGCACGCTCACGCGTGATGCGTTTGGGCCGCGCCTGCACCACTGCGGGGATTTCGCCCCCGCGGGCGAGTTCCTTTTCTTGCTTGGTCGGCTGCCGGGCCGACATCCCGGCGCAGCCTCACGCCGTGAACAAAAGCGTCCTGCAGCGCCGAATCGCATCCGCGCGACGGCCACCGGTGTGACTCGGTCATCGAGCAAGCCAGCGGCGACCCGCGAGCCCGCGACGCCAGTCGCCACCCCCAGGAGCGGCCCGTGAGCACCATCACCCCCATCTCCCGCCCGCTCCCCGGCGAACACGTTGCCGCGCTCTCGCCCGGCAACGCCACCGCCGCGGCGACCGACTGGCTGCGCCGCCCGAACCTCTACCCCGGCCGGGCCCTCACCGCGCCGACCCTGGAAGGCCGCCAGCGCTGGCAGGCCGGCCGCATCGCCCAGCGCGGCCAGTCGTTCACCCCCGGCACCGTTCGCGGCCTCGAGGTCGGCCAGCGAATCGAGCCCGCGCCCGAAAACGGTGGCGACGGCACGCTGCATCTCGTCATCGAGCCGGGCCATGCCCTCGCTGCGAGCGGCGAGGACGTACTGCTCCCGCGGCGGCTCGAATTCCGCCTGGCCGACCTCCCGGTGGTCGCGCCACCCGCCTGGTTCGTCGAGGAAGGCGAGGCGCCCGCGCCCGGCGACGGCAGCGCCGATGCGCTCGCCGCCGAGCCGAACCCTCGCGAGATCGGCCGCGCACCGCTCGGCGCGACGATCGCCAGTGCCGGCGCGCGCATGTCGCGCATCGGCATCGTGCTGCTGCAGCCGGTCGAGGTCGATGTCGCCGAGTTCGACGCCGACGACCCCTGCGACCGCTGCGCCTGCGATGACGCCGACAACCGTGCCGCGTTCGAGGACTGGCGCATCGGCGACGGTGCGCGGGTGCTCTGGTACCCGTGGCCCGAGGAATGGCGGCCGCTGCCGGCCACCGTGCTGCAGCTGCGCAACGCGCTTGCGCACGGCATCTTCGAAGCCGAAGCCGAACTGCCTGCGGGCGGCGTGCTGCCCTGGCAGGCCTGGGGAGCGCCGCTGGCGCTGCTGCAACTCGACGAGGCCCAGCCGCTGGCAGTGGCGCCGGTGTTCATCGACCGCGCCGCCGTCACCCGCCAGGGCGGGCGGGCGCGCGAGCCACGCCTGCAGTGGCAGCCGATACCGCCTGCGCAGTCCGAAGGCGATTCGCTGCGGCAGAGAAAACTGCAGTCGGCGAGCCGGCTGCCCGCCCTCTGGCAGGCACGCATCGAACAGTTCGCCGAACAACTGATCGAACTCGGCGATCCGGCGCCGCCGCTGGCCGAGTTGTCGACGCCGTTTCGCCGCCTGCCGCCGTGCGGCCTGTTGCCGAAGAGCGCGCTCGACCTCGCCACCTTCCGCAGCGATTTCTTCGGCCCGCTGGTCACGCTCGACGCCGTCCCCGTGCCGCTCGAGCAGCTCGATGTCGCCATCGCCGATGCCGCGCCGCTGGCCACGCTCGACCTGTCGGCACCCGAGCGGGTGCGGCTGCTGGTGCCGGTGACGCAGGCCTCGTGGGAGCCAAGGCTGCTGCACCGCGAAGTCATCGACCCGGAATTCCAGCAGACGCTCGACCGCTTTCTGCTCAGCCGTGCGCGTGAACTCGGCGCGCGCCAGGGGCTGCGCCACGAGGTTGCACTGCTCGGTCGCACCCTGAGCGGGCAGCCGCAGACCGTTGCCGCCTTCGACGACGATCCGCAGGCGGTCGAGGTCGAGACGCTGACGCCTTGGGGTCCGCCGCCCGAAGGCGGTGGCCACCGTGGCGCACGCCGCAGCGGCATCCACCAGCACTTCTTCGACAGCGCCACCGAGACCTTGACGCCTGCGGCCGGCGAGAGCCTCTATGCCTGGGTCTGCCTCGACCCCGCCGCGCCGCCGCGCACCCTGATGCTGCAATGGCGCGTCGGCACCGACTGGGAGCACCGCGCCATCTGGGGCGAGGACCTGATCCCCTGGGGCGCCGCCGACAGCGCCGCGCACCGGCTGATCGGCGACCTGCCCGAATCCGGCCGCTGGCTCAAGCTCGAGGTGCCGGCGGCAACCCTCGGCCTGGGCGGCCAGGCGATCAATGGCATGGCCTTCACCCTGTACGACGGCCAGGCGGCTTTCGGCATGACCGGGGCGAAAACCGGCAATGCCGAACGCAAGTGGTTCTGCAACGTGCTGCCGGCCGGCGCGCGACGCCAGGGCGACGAGCCCTGGGAACTGCTCACCGGCAACGACCTGTGGGCCCCTTTCGAGGCGGCGCAGGGCGTCGTGCCGGCGATCCCCGACAGCGCGCCGGCAGCGCCGGGCGTGACCGCCGGCGGGCATACCGAGCCGGTGCGCGCCGGCATCCACCAGCACTACTTCGACAACGCCACGCCGTTCGCGGTCGCCGCCGGCGAGCTGCTCCATGCCTGGGTCTGGGTCGACCCGAACGATCCACCGCGCGAGGTCATGCTGCAGTGGAACATCGGCGGCAGCTGGGAACACCGCGCCTTCTGGGGCTGGGACCTGATCGCATGGGGGACACCGGGCAACGCCAGACGCCGCATCGGCGGGCTGCCGGCCGCCGGCGAATGGGTCCGGCTGCAGGTCGCGCCGGGCGATGTCGGCATCGCCGTCGGCCAGCCGATCCGCGGCATGGCTTTCACGCTGTTCGACGGCGCCGCCGCGTTTGCCGCCGCCGGCGCCGTGCGCATCACCTCGGGCACCGACGCCACGGGTGCGGCGATCGACACCGTGGTGGAGCGCGCCTGGTTCGCCGGCGCGCTGCCGCCTGCTGCGCAGCCGCAGGGCAGCTGGCAGTGGCTCGACGCCCGCGACCTCCATGCCCCGACGCCGAGCAGCCGCATCGGCCGCGTCGCCGTGGTGCACGACCTGCTCGCCGACCCGCTGCTGTCGGTGCTCTCCGAGCAGGAGCGGGCCCAGCTGACGGTGCGCGGCCTCGGCCCGTTCGTCGACTACCTGCGCTCGCGGATCGACCGCGCCGACGACCTGACCGACCACGGCTTCGTCAAGATGCAGACCGACATCTACCGCGTCCGCCAGCTGATGCTCGGCAGCACCGACGCGACGCGGCTCGCCGTCTCGCCGGCGCTGGCCTCGATCGCCAAGGCCGAGACGGCGGTCGCCTCGCAGGCACAGATCGCCAGCTATGTCGCGCGAATCAAGGCGCCGGTCGTCGGCACGCGCGCAACGAGCATCAACGCCGGTGGCTTCGCCGCGATCGCGGGTGGGATCGGCGTCGCCGACGCCGGCACCTTCAGCGCCAACCTGCTCGGCGACGCGCTGCTCTCGAATGCGACAGCGATCGCCGTCGACGCGCAACGCATACCGTCGCTGCCCACCGCCTTCGCCGCGCCGAAGACCCCTGCCAAGGCGCCGACTGCCGTGCAGGCGACGATGCTGCAGGCCAGCTTCCAGCCGATCTACAAGGCGAACCAGTTCTCGCCGGTCGACGTCGTGCTGTCGAGCCCGGTGGTCGGCAAGTCGGCGATCCGCACGACGGCGATCGCCGAGCGGCTGCGCGACTCGGCGTCGCAGGAGGCGCGCAACTACGCGCTGGCGACGCGGCACGAGGCGATGCTCAAGCTGCTGCAACTGGCCGAGGCCTTCACCCAGGAAGACGGCGGCATGACCCCGGGCCTGTTCGAGGGCTTCGACGTCTATGGCCTGAAAAACGACCCCTTCCTTGCCGACCTGAACGCCAACACGGCGCCGACCGCGCCCGGCATCCGCTTTCGCAAACTCGCCGATCTGCGCTTCAACGCGACGCTGGTCGGCCGCTTGCTCGAATCGCCGGGGCGCGACTCGATCGACGAATCGACGCTGTTCTCCGAATCCGCCGACCTCTCGGACAACACCGTCGCGCTGCTGCGCCAGCTCGAAGGCCGCATCAAGCGCTACCGCGATGCGCTGACACGCAGCGAGTTCGCGCTCACCGAGCTGCAGAACGTGCAGATCGGGGCGGTGGCGCGGATGGCCGCCGCCGGCGACCGGCTCGACGAGGCGCGGCACGACGTCGGCGTTGCCCGCGCGCTGATCGCCGAGGAGCAGGCGCGGCTCGACGCGATCAACGCGCGCCGCGCGCAGGTGCTGGCCGAGGAGGTGCAGTTCATCGCCTTCATCCGCCCGCGCGAGGCGCAGACCACGCTGCCCGCGCCGCTGCGCCGCATCGACCCGGCCCTCGCCGAGGCGCCGGTGCCGGCCTGCCTGCGGGCCCACGACGACGTGCCGGAAGAACTCGAGCAGCTGCTGCGCGTCGTCCGCGAGGCGCCGGCCTCCTGGTTCGTTCGTCTGCCGAAGCTGATCGACCGGCTCGACCGCAGCGAGCTGCTGATTCGCACCCTGCAGAGCGCGCAGCTGCGCAGCGCGCTGCACGTCAGCCGGGCGGTGGTCGCGCCGGGTGTTGCGCCGGTCGGCCGCAGCCGGATCGCCGTCGCGCAGCTGATCACCGGCCAGCAGGCGCAGCTCGCGAATCGCTTCGAGGCGCTGCGCAGCATCGACCTGCGCCAGTCGGCGTCGCTGACCTGGAAAGGCTTGCGCCAGCAGGCCGAGCCGCTGCTGTCGTTCGGCGACCTGATCGATGGCGAACACGGCAAGGGCGAGGTCGCCCGCAGCGCGGCGCGCGAGTTCGCCGAGATCGGCCGCGTCTGCGCCTGCCTGCATGCCGAGTTCAGCGGCGTGCTGCCGTCGATCCGCCTCGACTGGGCCGAGCTGATGAGCGAGTTCGACCGCGGGCCGAACCTGCTGAATCTGCGCAATGCCGCCAACCTGCCACGCTGGAGCGAGATCGACTCGACCGACCGGCGCCAGATGCAGGCCTACATCGACTGGCTGTTTTCGCAGCTGGCGAACAGCGAGCCGCAGGCCACGGCGCTGATCAACGACGTGGTCCGCATCTGCCTGCTGCTCGCCAGCCACGCGCCGGTCGGCCGCATCGTCGCCGGCCGGCTGCCGCGGCCGGTCACCGGGGTGCGGCCGGGGGTGCGCATTCCGCTGGTCACGCTCGAGCCGGCGGCCAGGTTGCGCATCGGCATGCAGGCGCTGCTGTACCGCGCCGACCAGCTGGTGGCACGCGCCGTGGTCGAGGACGTCGGCGACGGCGAGGTCTCGGCGCGACTGCTGCACACCGCGGCGGCGCAAATCGACCTCGGCCTCGACGTGCGGGTGCACTTCGACCAGGCGGCGGTGGTCAGCGCCAGCGTTGCGCGACTCGCAGCGCGCAGTCGCTGAAGTCAGCCATGGCCGACGATCGCCGGGTGCGCCTGCTGCGCCTGCGCGTCGGCGAGGCCGCGCAGGCGCAGCAGGCCGCTGGGCGGATCGAGGACGCGCTGCGCTGCGCCAGCCTGCCCGAGCCGGCTGCGCGGCTGGTGCTGGTGCGGCGGCTGGCGCTGGGCCGGCTGCCGGCCGGGGCGTCGTCGCAGTCGCTGGCGCTTCGGCTCGAGCGCGCCTTTGTGCAGCAGCGCAGCCACGCCGTCCACGGCGCTGGCGACGCTGCCGCAGGCGCTGCAGCGGTCTGGTTCGGTGACACGCTCGAAGCCCATCTGGCGCTGGCGCTCCGCCTGGTCCGCGGGCAGGCGGTCGATCACTGGTACTGGCCGCTGGCGGTCGCCGGTTTCGACGCGCGGCAGGCGCCGCGAGCCGCGCTGCGCAGGGTGCTGGGGTCGCTGGCGGCGCAGCCGGCGGCGGCTGTGGCGGTGCCGGCGTGGATCGCGGCGCTGGCCGCCGCCGGCCATTTGCACAGCGTCGCCGCAGCCATCGAAGCGGCCGACGTACCCGGTCTGCGGCAGGCGCTCGGACGGCGTGAAGGGCCGTCGCCGCGACCCCGTGCGGCCAGCGCCGGCAGCGGTTTCGAATCCGGGAACCCGCCCGGCTTCCGGGACGACTCGCCTCGCACCGGCCGGAGCGGCCGCACGCCGCCGAGGCGGCAAGACGCAACCGCCGCCGGAGCGCCTGCCGTTTGGCGCCTGCTCCGCGAGCTCCTCGCAACATCGGCCGCCACGGTGGCTTCACCGGGCCGAGCCGCACCGCTGGCGCTGACACGGGCGCCGGCCAGCACCACCGCCAGCGCCGCAGCGGCGCACCGCGCACCCGGTGCGGCTGGTGCGCAAGGCGCTCCGGCACCGGTGCCGGGCGCGACCGTGCCGACCCCGGTGCAGAAAGTCCCGAGCGGTGCCCGGCCGTTGGCCGCCGCCCGGCGTGGCGACCCGCCGCCCGCCGACGCCGAGCTCGCACCGCGCGGCCTCGGTAGCGCCGACCTCGCCGCTTCGCAGCCCGGCAACGCCGAAGCGCTTCCGGACCCAACCGCGGCCGCCGGGCCCGACGGCCTGCCAACGCAGGCGGGCGGCCTGCCGTTGCTGATCCCGTTGCTGCAGCGCCTCGGCTTCGGCGCCGGCGCCGCGCAGGACGAAGCCGCAGACAACCCGGCGCGGCTCGTGCAGCGGCTCTGGGCGCTCCTGCTCCGCCGGCTCGACGTCGCATCCGACGACGCCGCATGGCGTCTTTGCGCGAGCCTCGCACGCAGCGCCGGCCCGCAATGGCCGACCGGCGCCGAGGACGAAGCCGATCGCCAGGCTGCCGTCTGGCTCGCGCGCTGCCGGCGCTGGCTGCGCCTGCAGGCCGGCATCGGTCCGTCGACGCTGGTGCTGCGGCCGGCGCTGCTGTCGCTCGGCCCGACCCACATCGACGTCCTCTACGACCTGGCGCACAGCGACCTGCGGGTGCGGCGTGCCGGGCTCGACATCGACCCCGGCTGGGTGCCCTGGCTCGGCCGCGTCGTCGCCTTCCGCTACGAGCGCGGCGCCGGCAGCGAGCGCCGATGAACGCGCCGCACCGCGGGGCGCTGCTGCGCCCGTCGCTGGCCGAGCTGGCCTTTGCCGAGCTGGCGCCCGCAGGCAGCGAGGCCTCGGCCGAAGGCGCCTGGCTCGTTGGCCATGCCGCCGCCATCGCGCTGCTCGGCGGGCCGATTGCGCTGTGGGTCGGGCGCTGGAACGACGCGCCGCCGGAGCGCGACCGCAGCCTGGCGGTGCTCGCCGCGACCTTGCAGCTGGCACCGGTCGAAGTGCTCGCCGTGGCGCTGGCCTGCGCCGTCGAGACCGACGCGATGGCGGCGCGGGCGCTGGCCTGGCTGCAGGCGCCGGTCGGCGGCGCGCGGCCGACCGCCGGGCTGCTCGCCGACCTCGCAGCGCGCTGGGACGGCGGCGCCGAGGCCGGCCCGCAGGCACTGGCCCAGCTTGCCGCCGGTGCGGCGCGAGAAAGCGGACTGATCCGCATCGACGACGCGCAGCGCCCGCTGCCCGAGGCTGCGGTCAGCGTGCCGCAGCCGATCGTTCTGGCACTCGGCTCGGCGCCGCGGCGACACTGGCCCGGACTGCGGCTGGCACTGCATCAGCCGCCTCCGTTGCCGCCATCGATCCGCGCCGCCGCCGCCGCGCACGCCCGCGCATTGACCGAAGGCAGCGCGCGTGCGCTGGCGGTGCGCAGCGGTCATCCGCGCGAGGCGCAGGCCGCCGCAGCCGAAGTCGCCGCACAGCTGCATGCCCAGGCCGTCTTCGTCGACGGCGAGCCGCCATCGGGGCTCGGCCCGTGGCTTTGGCTGGTCGCCGGCGTTCCGGTGGTCTGCGCCGAGCCCGGCCCGGGAGAGCGCCGCCGCATCACGCCGATCGCCGGCTGGAGCGGGCCGATCCTGGTTGCCGCCGGCCCCGACGGCAGCTTCGAATACGACGGCGCCGGGCTGCCCGACTGGCGCGTGGCCGTGCCTGGCGCCGACGAGCGCGACGCCCTCTGGCAGCTCGCCACCGGCGACGCGGCGCTGGCCGCGCGCCTCGGCCGCCAGCACCGCCATGCGGCGGCGCGGATCGCCGAACTCGGCCGGGCGGCGCGCTTCGCCGCGGCGCTGGCCGGGCGCGAATCGGTGGGCGCTGGCGATATCGACCACGCCGCTCGACATGGCGGCAGCACCGACCTCGGCACGCTGGCCGAGGCGATGAGCGAGGCGATCCCGGACGAGGCGCTGGTGCTGCCCGCCGCGACGCGCGCCGAACTCGAAGCGCTGGCCCAGCGCTGCCTGGCGCGCGACACGCTCGCCGCCGCACTCGGGCCGGCGGCGCGCGCGCGCTACCGGCCGGGCGTGCGCGCGCTGCTGGTCGGGCCGTCCGGAACCGGCAAGTCGCTGGCGGTCGGCTGGCTGGCCACCCGGCTCGGCCTGCCGCTGTATCGCGTCGACCTCGCCTCGGTGACCAGCAAGTACATCGGCGAGACCGAGAAGAACCTGGCGCAGCTGTTCGCCCGTGCCGAGCATGCCGAGGTGGTACTGATGTTCGACGAGGCCGATGCCCTGTTCGGCAAGCGCACCGACGTCAAGGACTCGAACGACCGCTTCGCCAACGCGCAGACCAACTACCTGCTGTCGCGCATCGAGAGCTTCGAGGGCATCGCCGTGCTGACCAGCAACGGCCGCACGCGCTTCGACTCGGCGTTCACACGGCGGCTCGACGCGATCATCGACTTCCCGCTGCCGGCCGCCGACGAGCGGCGCGCACTCTGGCTGGCGCACTTGCCCGCCGCGCATGCGCTGGCTGCCGACCAGCTGAACCGGCTCGCCGCGGTTTGTGAACTCGCCGGCGGGCACATCCGCAATGTCGTCCTGGCCGCGGCAGCGCACGCGCGCGCAGGCGGTCACGCGATCGGTCATGCCGATCTGCTGATCGCGCTGGACAACGAATACCGCAAGCTCGGCAAGGCGGCGCCCGCGGTGCTCTCGGCGCGCGGCCACGGCGGAGCACCCGGATGAGCACGGCCTGCGCGCCGTTGCAGGCCCGGCCGAAGCCGGCGCTGCGCAGCGTCGCGCCGATCCAGCGGCAGGCCGACTGCGATTGCGCCGAGCAACAAACGGCCGAGCAGCCCGGCCTGCCGCGCTACCTGATGTCGCGCGGTGTACAGACCAAGCTGACCGTCGGCGCGCGTGACGATCCGCTCGAGCGCGAGGCCGACGCGTTTGCAGACTCGGTGCTGCACGCCGAAAGCACGCCGGCCGTGCGGCTGCGCGACGGCAGCGAATCGCTGCGCCGGCTCTGCGCCGGCTGTGCCGAAGCGGAGCAAGGCGCGGACGCCGAGCCCTCGGGCAGCGACCTGGTACAGCGCGCGATGCACGGCGGCGGTGACGACGGTGCCGGCAGCGGCGCCGACGACGACATCGGCGACCCATCCGCCGGCGGCAGCGCGGGCGGCAGCGGTGCGCCGCTGCCACCGCCGGTGCGCCATCGCCTCGAGGGCGCGGCCGGCATCGACCTCGCCGGCGTGCGCGTGCACGACGACGCGCCGGCGCGCGGCGCCGCGCAGGCACTGCATGCCAAGGCCTTCACCCACGGCGAGCACATCTGGCTCGGTCGCGGCCAGCGCGCCGACGATCTCGGGCTGATGGCGCACGAGGTCGCGCACGTGGTGCAGCAGACCAGTGGCCGCGCCGAGCAGCACCGGCTGCAGCGCGCGCCGGCCGACTATCGGCACCCGGAAGACGGCGGCAACGTGGCCGGGCGCATGCAGTCGCGCATCGCCGAGGCGAGCGAAGACGCTGAAACGGACGAGGACGCGCCGGCCGACCCGGCCGCGCGCGCCCACCAGGCGCGCAGCGCAGCGACGCAGGTCGACCGTGGCGAAATGGCAAGCGAGCGCGCCGAGGTCGAGCCCGATGCCCGGCCGGACGTGAATCGGCCGGCAGCCGAAGCGCCGAAAATCGAGCAGGCGACCAGCGAAGCCAAGCAGGAGGCCGACAGCCCGGCCGAACCGATTGCCGAAGGCGACCCGGGCGCGGCCGAGGCGGGTGCCAAGGGCAAGGGCAAGGCGGTGAGCGCCGCCGATGCCGCGGCGTCGGCGGCCGACGCGGCCTTTGCCGCCGCCGGCGCGGTGCCGCAGCCGCCGGCGCAGGCCGTCGTCACGCCGCCGCAGCCGGTGGCGCCCATCGACGCTGGCGGCCAGCCGCTGCCGGGCGATCCCTCGTCGGACGCCGCGCTGGCAACGCTCGCCGACCAGGCGCAGGAACTGCGCACCCAGGGCACGCAGGTGCGCGCTTTCGCCGGCGAAGAGCGCGCCAATGCCAGCGTGCTCGAAGGCAACCTGGCGCTGGTGCGCGGCGGCGTGACCCAGGCCGAGCAGGGCACCGCGAAATCGAACGAGCATCTCGCCTTCCGCCAGGGCCTGGCCAGCCAGGCGCGCGGCGCGCTGGCGGTTGCCGAACAGAAGGCCGCAACGGTCGCTGCCGAAGCCCCCGACTACGCGAGCACGGCCGACGAAGGCAAGGCCGAATCCGGGCCGATGGCCGGCGAAGCCGGCGAGCTCAGCGCCGAGAACGCGGCCAACACCCCCGACGACCCGGAGGCCGCTGCCGAAGCGCGCGAGCAGGGCGGGCAGATGAACCAGGCCGGCAGCGACATCGCCAGCACGGACAGCGCCATCTCGCAGACGCAGACCAAGGCCGCGAGCCTGGGCGAGGATGCCGCACGCGCGACACAGACCAACACCGCCACCGCCGGCAAGCTCGACGCGATGGATGCGACGCTCGCGTCCAGCGGCGAGAAGCTCGGCCAGATGACGGCGCAGAGCACACAGGCCCGCGCCGGGATCGCCGCCCTGGCCGCGGCGCCGCGGCGGCAGGCGCAGCAGGCCGGCACCCTCGACGAGCAGGGCGGCACGCTGGTCAACGCGTCGTTCGACATCGAAGCCCGGGTGCAGGCGACGCAGCGCGAATACGAGCAGGCGATGCGCAGCGTGCCGAAAGCGGAGGAACCTCGACCCGACGACGCTGTGGTCGAGGGTGCCATGCAGGAGCCGACGCTGGAGACCGCCGCCGACGAGGCCGCGCCCGTACAACGCGAGCCCGAAAGCGCAACCAGTTCCGGCGACGGCGACGTGCTGGTGCAGCGCGAGCCCGAGGCAACGGCAGCGCCGGAACCGCCGCAGGCCGACAGCACCGAACCTGACTCGGTCGCGGTCGACACCGCCGCCGATGCCGGCCCACAGGCGGCCGACGCCGCGGGTGCCGCGCCCGACGCGGCCACACCCGCCGACGCTGCAAGCGATGCGACAGCGCCGCAAGCCGACGCCGAAGGGGCCGAGCCGCTGCTCGGCGGCGGCACCGAACCCGCTGCCGCGGCCCCTCCGTCCCCGCCCGAACGGGAGCGGGTCGACGCCGCCGGCGCGGTGACAGGCGCGCTGCCCGAATGGATGACCGGCGCCCAGGCGCCGAATGCCGATCAGCGCGAAACGGCGGCGCAGGCTGCCGAAGAGCGCCGCCAGCGCCAGATCGCCGAGATCGAAGCAATGGCCGGCGGCAACTACGCCAGCCTCAGCGCCGCTGGCCGCATGGGCGTGGCGCTGCGGATGACCGGGCGCAACCTCTTCGGCAGTGCGTCGAACATCCAGTGGCCGGGTTGGGGCCACCTCGCGCTCGGCCTGGTCGACCCGCGCGGGCCGATGATGGGCGTGGTCAGCGGCCTGGGCATGATGCTGTCGGGCGGCGCCAACCTGTTCTCGGCCGAGCAGTGGCGGCGCGACCCGCTCGGCAACCTGCTCAAGTCAGCCGCGGATATCGCCACCGGCCTGACCATCGTGCTCGGCTCGATCACCGCGCTGGCGGGCGTGATCATCGCCATCATGGTGGCGATCACCATCCTGTCGTTCGGCACCGCCGCGCCGGTGACCGGCCCGGTGATCGCCTTCTGCACCACCGTGCTGACGACCGTCGGCGGCTGGACCATCGCTGTGGGCAAGGTGGCGCTGGTGTTGCAGGCGCTGGTCTTCATCAAGAACCTGATCGACGCCGCCTGCGCCGACACCGCTGCCGAGCTGCAGCGCGAGTCGGACCAGATGACCGAGAACGTCGGCGACGCCGCCAACGTGCTGCTGCAGATGGGCATGGCCAAGGCCGGCCAGGTCGGCGGCCGCGCCGCCAGCGCCGAAATCTCGGCCGCTGGCGGCGGCGTGCGCTATGCCGCGCAGATGGGCGCGCGGGCGGGCGTCGGTGCACGCGCCGGGCTCGGTGCCGCCGGCCGCGGCGCACGCGCGCTGCCTGGCGCGGTGGCGCGCGGTGCGCGGGCCTTGCCGGGCGCGGCGGCCCGGGGTGCACGGGCGCTGCCAGGTGCAGTGGCCCGCGGCGCGCGGGCGCTGCCGGGTGCAGCGCTGCGTGGTGCGGGCTCGCTCGGTCGCAGCACGCTGGCCGGTGCGCGCAGCCTGGGCGCAGCCGGTCTGCGCGGCGCCCGCTCGCTGGGGTCGCGCGCCGTCGCCGGCGCCCGCGCCCTGCCCGGCCGTGCACTCGCCGCGGCGCGCGCCCTGCCGGGGCGTGCAGTCGCTGGCGCACGGGCGCTGCCGAGCCGCGTCGTGGCAGGCGTGCGCGGGCTGCCCGGGCGCATGCGCCAGTCGTTCGGCCGCGGGCTGTCGCGCGAATTCCTGCTCGGCGACGACGTCGCCAACCTCGGCATGGCGCGCGGCGCCTCGGCCGAAGCGCGCGCGGGCGTGTACGCCGAGGCGCGCGTGCCGGGCGGCAGTGCTGCAGCCCGGGCCCGGAACGCGGCGCCGGCGACGGTCACGCAGCGCGGCAATGCCGCGGCCTTCCACAACTTGCCGCCCGACCGGCTTCCGGCGAATCTGCCGGAGGGTCACTTCTGGATGCGCAACGCCGACGGCAGCGAGTGGACTCTGATGCGCGACGCCGGGACGCAGGCGGCACCTTTCGAGTTGACGGTCTACGCCGACGCGTCCGGCAACACCAATTACGTGCTGCGCAGCAACGGACGCTTGATCCAGTCGAATGCGATCACGCGCAGCGGAAGCACCCATGGCGGCACCGATCGCTTGCCGCCTGACCTCGACGAGGTCGGCGTCAACAACCCCTACCGCGACCCGGTGACCAACCAGCCCTGGGACAAGGGCCATGGCGTCGACCATGCCGACACCCTGGAGGGCCCGGGCGTCCTGAGTTCCACGACCGACATCGCCAACTTCACGCCGCAGGCTTCATGGTGGAATCAGGGGCCTCGCAACTCGCTGGTGGGCCGCATCCGCAACGGCCATGGGCCCTCGGGCCGCGCGGGCGGCGGCGGCTACCGAGAGATGGCGCGATACGCGGAGAGCCCACCCGTTACCTCCAACGGCACACTGATTCCGCGTGAGTTCATCTTCGTTGAAACCGATGCGGCCGGAGTGGCTCTACGCGCCTGGCGCATTCCAAACGTCCAGGGCGCAGCCGGTCGGGGCATCACGGCAATCGACGCGATGGCGATACCGCTGGCAGACGTGCCGCCGGTGTTGCTGCGCAGCGGCCTGCCGCTGGCCGGACCCGGTGGTACCGGCGCCGTCTACGCACCCGGCGCCATCTTCGGCATGACGGCTGCCCGCGAAATCGCGGGTGACCGTACCCGAGCCCGGGAAGATGGCGGCGCCGAAGCAGCTCCGGTGAACGAGCCTGTCCCCAGCCCTTGAGCAATGGAAGCGACCATGGATGCTGACGACCCGTCGATCTTCACGCTGCTGGATGCACTGGGCCTGCATCATGAGCGCCGGCAGTCGGCGAGGGGAGTGCCCTATGCAAGTTTTCGCATGGTCGCACTCGACGACAACGACACCGGTTTCACCGCCTTGATCGATCAGCGTGTGTGCCGTCTCACCGTGCACCGGATCGCACCGAAAGGCCACGGACCTGCGGGCTTGGCCCTGTCACAGCGCTGTGCTCGACTGCCGCTCGGCGCCGCCTACCGCTCGCCGGACGACGGCACGCTGGAGCTGTCGGTCGCTGTTTGGATTGGCGGAGCACTGCCGCCACCGGTGCTGGACGCGCTGCTTGCATACGCGACCGGCGCGGCGCAAGCGCTGCTCGGCGGGGCAGCGCCCGAACGCCCCAGGGTGCCGAATCCTCCGGCCGACCGGGCTTTGCGACGTGCCACCTTCGAGGCCCTTGGACATGCAGTGGAAGACATCGACGACGAGACGCGCTTTCATGTCGGCTTGACGTCGCAATGTGCAGCCCAAATCGCGCTGCATCAGGCGGAGGATGGTTGGATCGGGGCGCATGCCCACACGGTACCGGCGCTCGGACTGCCAGCTGAGGCAAGAAGCTGGGATTTGCTGGATCGCCTGCAGCGCTGGACCAGCGCCGGCCGCTTCGTGCCGTCCGGCGATGGCAAAGCGCTGCAAGTGGAGGTGTACACGCCTTTACTGGGTGCGCCCGCCTCTGCTTTGGAATGGTCGGCGTCGCAAGCGGCCGCGATGCTCAGCACCGCCGCTCGCCACTTGGCTGCTGATTGAGGAAGGCGCCCCGTGACCAGCCATGCAGGCGGGAATTGCCCAGTGACCGGCGCAGGTCAGAGTCCTGCGACGCAGTGGCATGCGTTTGGCCGGGGGATGCTCACGGCTGCGCGCCACCCGCGGCGCAACGGCGGCACTGGCGCACTGCTCGACGCGCAAGCCGTCACCGCGCGTCTGCTCGCCGATCCCTCCACGGTCACGAGATGCGACAGCTCTGTACACATCGGGCGTGTTGCTCCGGAATCGACGTTGGCTTTCTTCGAGCACCAGCCGTGCATCAGCGTTGCCATAGCGACCATGGTGCCGGCACCCCTGTTCCCACTGCCGCGACATGCGGGCTGGTCGCGTTGCGGCCGCAATGGCTCGGCGTGCTGGCGCTGCCGGTGGGTTACATGACGTTCTTCGACGCCGATCGGCTGCAGACGATCGTCGATGCCGACGACCGGCAGGTCTATCCCGCGCTGGACGGTGGCGATGGCTGAGACGCCGGACCGGCCGCCCCGTGTGCGCATCGACCTGCGCCGCGGCCTGCCGTGGCCGGCGCGCTATGCGCTGGCTGCGGTGGTGATTGCGTTGGTGGCGCTGCTCGGCTGGACGGTCGGCCGGGACGAACCGGTGCCGCGCTGGATCGGCGAGGTTCTGGTTCCGTTGCTCGGCTGGGCCTGGCTGGTACTCGCCGCGATCGCACTCGGGCTGCACTGGCGGCGACGGCGCTCGGCGGCGCGTCACCGACCGGATCGCCGCTTTCCATGAAGCCGTCGACGTCGAGGGTCCAGTGGAAGATCGAACGCGCACGATCGCGCACGGCGCCTGGGAAGACGAGGACTCCGCCATGACCTTCAAGTCGCAAACCCAGGCCGCCGCGCCGCGCCCCGGCCGCAACCTCGGTGCCGACAGCGCCCGCCCGTCCGCCGGCATGCCGCGCTACCTGCAGCGCGGCGGCACTTCGCCACCCGCGCATGCCGGCGCACTGCCGCTGTCGTCGCCCGGTGACGCGTGCGAACGGGAAGCCGACAGCGTGGCGGCGCAGCTCACCGACCCGAGGACGACCAGCACGTCGCTCGTCGTGGGCGGATCGCCGAGCGCCATGCCGGAGGCAGGGGGCGCCGGCGTGCTCGCCCCGCCCGTCGGCGCATCCGGCGGCGCCGCGCTGCCACAGCCGCTCGCCGCCCGCTACGGCGCGCAACTCGGCCACGACGTGTCGGGCGTGCGCGTCCACGCCGGCAGCGCGGCGTCGGCCGCCGCTGGCGCCGTCGGTGCGAGCGCCTACACCGTCGGCCACGACATCGTCTTCGGCAGCGGCGCGTATGCGCCGGGCACGCCGCGCGGCGACCGGCTGATGGCGCACGAACTGGCCCACGTGGTCCAGCAGTCGAAGTCCGGCCGACCGGCGCTGATGCGCCAGCCCCAGCCGGACGCCGCGGTGCCGGCGCAGCAGCCGGCGGCGCCAGTGGCAGCGCCAGTGGTCACAGGCCTCGAAGCCCAGCCCGAGGCGACCCGCCGGACGCTGAAGGTCGACACCGACGAGGCGCACGGCGCCGGTGCCGACCCGAAGAGTTACTTCGGACTGAAGGGCGACATCGTCACCGCCGACAACGTCGACATCGACTACGAACTGGTCACGCCGGGCATCGATGCGCTGACCGACGACAAGGTGAAGAGCGGGCTGTACAAGGGACTGCGCGGCTATGCGCTGGGCATCTTCGACCTGATCCCAGACGACAAGGGCAAGGCGACGACGACGCGGCTGAATCTGGTCCACCACGTCAACCTCGACCTGACGACCTGGGGCGGGCCGAGCACGGCCTTCCGCTACACGGCGATCGGCGGCACCACCGCGGGCAAGATCAAGGTCAAGGTGATCGTCGAGCAGCTCGCCGCGACGTTCGAGCCGATGGCGGCCAGCGAGGCCGGCGTCGAAGCGGCGAAGGCGACGCCGAACACGCTGACCAAGGCGGCGCTGATGCCCGACGCGACCTGGAAGCGCGTGCTGCGCGCGCTCGACCGCGTGCCGGCGGCGACGCTCGCACGCATCCACGACATCGAGTTCGACAACTCGCCCGACGCCAAGGGCGGCGGCGGCGAGGCCGCCGAATACCTCTCGGTCTACAAGGACGGCAAGTGGACCCGTCGCATCGTCATCTACGCCTCGCTGCGCAGCGGCAGCGACGACCAGTTCGCCTTCACCCTGATCCACGAACTCGGCCACGCCATCGACTTCGCGCCGACCCAGGGCGCCAAGGGCAAGGAGAAGGACAAGGAAGCGCACAACGACAAGGCGTTCAAGGACGCAATGCTGAAGGACGGCGGCCGCGCCAAGGCGATCACCACCTACGGCGGCACCAGCGACAAGGAGTACTACGCCGAGTGCTTCGCCATGTTCACCCAGCGCCCGACGACCCTGGAGGCGCTGCGGCCGGCGGTGTATGCCTACTTCGTCGCCTTCGAGGCGAGCGCGGCGGCGGATGCCGCGGCAAAGGCCGGTGCCGCGGCGACGCCGGCCGCACCGACGCCCTGATTGCAGCGCTGTACCGCGTGCGCCGGGAGACCGGACGCGTCGGGCTCCGGACGCACAGGCGGCCGACCCGCACCGTGCCTTGCAGCCCGACCGCAGAGCGGGTTGAGCGCGGCGCGCTGCCGCCGCTCCCTCACGGCAGGTTCTCGCGAAAGATCACCTGGCTGCGCGTGGTCTTCACGCCGGCCAGCGGCGGCCGGCCCTCGCGCACGTTGACGAAGATGCGCACGGCATTGGCCAGCGTGTCCTGCGGGCTCTGCGTGATGACGGCGTCCATGCTGCCGTCGATCAGCAGCGCGCGCGTGTCGGGCGTGAGGCCATGGCCGATCAGCACGACCCGCTGGTCGCGGCCGGCCTGCTTGAGGGCCCGCGCCACACCGTCGGAGGCCCCGCCGATGTTGTAGATGCCCGCCAGGGTGGGGTGCTGCTCCAGCAGCGAAGCGGTCTGCGCAAAGTTCCGCTCGGAGTCATCGTGTCCCTCGCGCAGGCCCACGACCTCCAGCGGGCCGAACAGCTCGGCCAGAACGTGCAGGAAGCCGGCCTCGCGCTCCTCGTGGGCGAGGTAGCTGCGGCTGCCGGCGATCAGCGCCACCTTCGCCGCGCGCGGGCCGATGAAGCGGCCGATCAGGTAGCCGGCGGTGCGGCCGGCAGCGCGGTTGTCCAGGCCCAGGTAGGCAGTGCGCGGCGAGTTCGACAAGTCGGAGATCAGGGTGACCACTGGCACGCCGGCCGTCACGAGTTCCTGCACCGCCTCGCGCACCGCAGGGTGCTCCAGCGCCATCAGCGCGATGCCGTCGGCACGCTTGCCGTGGCGGCGCAGCGCGGCAACCAAGGCCTGCGGGTCGAAGCTTTCGATGAACTCGGTGCGGCATTGCACGTTGAACGGCGTCCAGTGCTCCTGCGAGTAGCCGACCATGTCGCCCAACATGCGGATGAACCGGTTGTTGCCCGCCGGAAGCAGGAAGATCAGCTGCATGGGCCGCGGGGCGGCGGCGCTCAGGGCGGTACCGGGTGCTGCCGGCAGTTCGGCCAGACCCAGCTCCGCCGCCGCCCGCAGGACGCGCTGCCGCGTGCCGGCGCGAACGCCGGGACGCCGGTTCAGCACGCGGTCGACCGTGGCGGTGGAAACACCCGCCAGCCGGGCGAGGTCGGGGATTCGCGGAGACTTCGTCGATTCCATCAAATCACATCATTTATTGGCGGTGGATTTGCAAGACCTGTGCGGATAGTATCCCTGGCAATCGATGCCTGAGAGCATCAAATTCCATCAAACCGAAGCGCGGCAACGAGCCGCCGATCCGGAGACACCGTGGGCTACGAATTCGACTTTGCGGCCGTGCTGGAGGCCTGGCCGCAATTCCTGGCGGGGGCCTGGCTGACGATCCAGCTTTCGTTCCCGGCCACGGTGATCGGCTTCGTGCTCGGCACCTTGCTGGCCATCGGGCGGCGTAGCGATAAGCCCCGGCTGCGCAAGGCCTGCGGCGCCTATGTCGAAGTGATCCGCAACACGCCGTTGCTGGTGCAGGTGTTCCTGGTGTTCTTCGGCCTGGCCAGCCTGGGCTGGAAGGTATCGGCCTTCACCGCGGCCCTGGTCTCGCTGGTCATCAACGTGGCCGCCTACTCGTGCGAGATCATGCGCGCCGGCATGGACTCGATCCACAAGGGCCAGATCGAGGCGGCGGAGTGCCTGGGCCTCACGCGCCGGCAGGTGTACTGGCACGTCATCGTCCGCCCGGCGATGGAGAAGGTCTATCCGTCCCTGACCAGCCAGTTCGTGCTGCTGATGCTGGCGACTTCGATCACCTCGCAGATCTCGGTCGAGGAGCTCACAGCCGCCGCGGCGCGCGTGCAATCCGAAACCTTCCGGCCGTTCGAAGCCTACATCCTGGTGGCGGTGGCCTACCTGCTGCTGTCGATGCTGATGCGGGTCGGGCTGTGGCTGTTCGGACAGGCCGTGTTCACGCGCAGGCGCCGGCTGGGAGCCGCGCGATGAGCGCCACCGCACGGCCGCCCCGAAGGCGGCGCTCCCTCCCGCACGGCGGGACCGCGCGCAGCGCGAGGGTGCACCAGTGACCGGCGGCGGCCTCAGCCTGCTGCATCTGCAGTACCTGGCGCTCGGCGCGCTGTGGACGGTGTGCCTGTCGCTCATCGCCTTCGTCGGCGGCGGCGTGGCCGGCGGCGTCGTTGCGCTGTGCCGCGTCAGTCCCAACCGTTTCGTGCGCTGGCTGGCGATTGCCTGGATCCAGTTGATCCAGGGCACGCCGCTGCTGGTGGTGCTGTTCGTCTGCTACTTCGGCCTGTCGATCGCCGGGCTCGAGCTGCCGGCGCTGGTGGCCGCGGGCTTCGCGATGGTGGTCTACGTCAGCGCCTACCTGGGGGAGATCTGGCGCGGCAGCATCGAGGCGGTGCCGCGTACGCAGTGGGAGGCAGCCGAGTGCCTGGCGCTTTCGCGGGCGCAGCGCATGCGGCTCGTGGTCCTGCCGCAGGCGGTGCGCATCGCCACGCCGCCGACGGTCGGTTTCATGGTGCAGATCGTGAAGAACACCTCGCTGGCGTCGATCGTCGGCTTCGTCGAGCTGGTGCGCACCGGCCAGATGATCAACAACTCGATCTTCCAGCCGTTCCAGGTCTACCTGTTGATCGCGGCCTTCTATTTCGCGCTGTGCTATCCGCTGTCGGTCTGGAGCCGCAAGCTCGAGCAACGGCTGCAGTTCGGCAACCGCCCCACCCTTGCAACACCCATCCTTCCATGAACCCCGTCGTCGTCGAACTCAAGGATGTGCACAAGCGCTTCGGCAGCAACCCGGTGCTCAAGGGCGTGTCCTTCGCCATCCCCAAGGGACAGGTCGTGGCCATCATCGGCAAGAGCGGCTCGGGCAAGAGCACGGCACTGCGCTGCATCGACCGGCTGGAGATCATCGACAGCGGAACGATTCAGGTCTGCGGCCATGCGGTGCACGACCCGGCGCTGGACATCCGTGCGCTGCGCAAGGACGTGGGCATCGTGTTCCAGAGCTACAACCTGTTCCCGCACCTGACGGTGCAGCAGAACGTGACGCTGGCGCCCAAGGCGGTGAAAGGCCTGCCGGCCGAAGAGGCGCGCGGCATCGCCGAGCGCGTGCTGCGCCAGGTCGGCCTGCTGGAGAAGGCCCAGGCCTATCCGGAGCAACTGTCCGGCGGCCAGCAGCAGCGCGTGGCGATCGCGCGCTCGCTGGCCATGGAGCCGCAGGTGATGCTGTTCGACGAGGTCACCTCCGCGCTCGACCCGCAACTCACCGGCGAGGTGCTGCGCGTGATCGAGGCACTGGCCGAGGGCGGCATGACGATGGTGCTGGTCACCCACGAAATGGATTTCGCCGCGCGTGTCGCCGACACCGTGATCTACATGCACGAGGGCCGCGTCTGGGAGACCGGCCCCGGCAGCATGCTGAAGGAACCGCAGACCCCCGAGCTGCGCGAGTTTTTGTCACACGGGCTTTGACCCATCCACCGGAGACCTCCATGATCCCTTCCCGCCTCCTGCGCCGCAGCCTGCTCGCCGCAACGTTCGGCACGCTCTGCCTGCCGGCCTTTGCCGACCTGGCCGAAATCAAGGCCGCCGGCAAGCTGCGCGTCGGCATCGACTTCGGCGCGCCGTTCTACGGTTTCGTCGACGACAAGATGCAGCCGACGGGCTCGGACGTCGAGGCCGCGCGGCTGCTGGCGAAGGATCTGGGCGTCCCGCTGGAGATCGTGAACACGACCAATTCGTCGCGCATCCCGAACCTGCTGTCGAACAAGGTCGACCTGGTCATCTCATCGCTTTCGATCACGCCGGAACGGCAGAAGGCAGTGGACTTCTCCATTCCCTACGGCGCCATCCAGGCGGCCGTCGGCGCGCCCAAGAGCCTCAAGATTGCGAGCATCGACGACCTCGCCGGCAAGACCGTCGCGGTCACGCGCGGCGGGCCGCAGGACAAGCTGGTCAGCGAGCGCGCGCCGCAGGCCAAGGTGGTTCGCTTCGACGACGAGGCCGCCTCGATCACGGCGGCCGCGACCGGCCAGGCCGACATCGTGGCCATCACGCCACCGATCATCGCGGCCATCGCCAAGCGCAACCCGGCACGCGAGTTCGAAGTCAAGTTCGTGCTGCAGTCCTACCAGCTCGGCATGGCCATGCGCAAGAACCAGCCGGAACTGATGAACGCGGTCAATGGCTGGATCAAGACCAATCTGGCCAATGGCAAGCTGAACGACATCCACCTGAAGTTCGCCGGCGTGCCGATCCCCGGCGACATCGTCGCCGCCGCCAAGTAAGCGCAAAGGAAGACACCCATGAGCCGTCATTTCGGCGCCATCCGCCAACTGGGCTACGTGGTGCACGACATCGAGGCCGCGATGGACTACTGGAGCCGCACGCTGGGCGTGGGCCCGTGGTTCTACAACCCGCGCGTGCCGATCGTGAACTACCAGTACCGCGGGCAAGCGCACCAGCCGCACAACTCGGTCGCCCTGGCCAACTCGGGCTACGTGCAGGTCGAGCTGATCCAGACGCGCAACGACGTGCCGTCGATGTACCGCGACTTCCTCCAGGCCGGCCACACCGGGCTGCAGCACGTGGCCTACTGGACCAGCGACTACGACGCCGACCTGGCGCGGCTCACGGACGAGGGCTTCGAATCCGTCATGAGCGGCGAGGTCGGTGAGCGCGGGCGCTTCGTCTACTTCGACACCGAGTACCACCCCGGCACGGTGATCGAGCTGTCCGAGGTCGCCGGCCCCAAGGGCAGGATGTTCGACCTGATCCGCGAGGCCTCCGAGGGCTGGGACGGCAAGACCGATCCGGTGCGACCGTTTCCCGACCTGAGCACGCTCTGACTGGGCGATCGCATCCAGGCCAGCTACCTGATCGAAACGCCGCTCGATCCGGCTGCCGTGGCCGAGGTCATGGCGGGCGAGCAGTCGTGCGGCACCTTCAAGCGCGTTGAGGGCGAGACCGATGCACTGCGCGCCCGGGCGCGCGCCACGGTCGAACGCATCGAGGAACTCGACAGCGCGCACGCGCCCAGCCTGCCGAATGCACTGCTGGAGCGCCAGCGCACGCCCGGTCCCTGGCGGCGCGCGCGGGTGCACCTGTCGTTCCCGGTCGCCAACATCGGCGCCAACCTGCCGACGCTGGCGGCCACCGTGGCCGGCAATTTGTACGACCTCGGCGAGAGCACCGGCATGCGGCTGGACACCCTGTCGGTGCCTGCGGCCTATCGCCAGCGCTTCGAGCTGCCGCGGGTCGGCATCGCCGGCACGCGTGCGTCCACCGGCGTGGCGCAGGGTGCGCTGGTCGGCACGATCATCAAGCCCAATGTGGGTTTCTCGGCCGCGCAGACCGCCGAGCTCGTGGGCCGGCTCTGCGCCGCCGGTGTCGACTTCATCAAGGACGACGAGGTCTGCGCCGACCCCGACCATGCACCCCTGGCCGAGCGCGTTCCCGCCGTGATGGCGGTGGTGCGCGGGCACCAGCAGCGCACCGGCAAGCTGGTCATGGTGGCCTTCAACATCACCGACGAAACGGACGCCATGCGGCGCCACGCCGACCTGGTGCAGCGCGAAGGCGGCAGCTGCGTGATGGCCAGCCTGAACTGGTGCGGCTTCTCGGCCATTCAGGCCCTGCGCCGCCACACGCCGCTCGCGTTGCATGGCCACCGCAACGGCTTCGGCGCGCTGTCGCGCCACCCGCTGCTGGGCATCTCGTACCAGGCCTACCAGGTGCTGTGGCGGCTGGCCGGCGTGGACCACATGCATGTGCACGGCCTTGCGGGCAAGTTCGCGCAGGCCGATGCCGAAGTCATCAGCTCGGCGCGCGACTGCTACACGCCGCTGGCCGAAGGCGTGGAAGACGCCGTGATGCCGGCGTTTTCCTCCGGCCAGTGGGCCGGGACGGTGGCGCCGACCTGGGCCGCCGTGGGCCGGGACGACCTTCTGTTCATGTCTGGCGGCGGCATCCTGGCGCACCCGGGCGGCGCGGCGGCGGGCGTGGCCAGCATCCGCCAGGCCTGGGTTGCGGCACGCGCCGGGGTGCCGGTGCAGCAGGCCGCGCGAGAGGCGCCCGAGCTGGCGCAGGCGCTGGAATTCTTCGGCGCCGCATGACCCCGCCACCCGCTCTGCTCTGGTACGGCGACGATTTCACAGGCGCGACCGACACGCTGGGCACGGCCGCACGCATGGGCTTGCGCGCGTTGCTTTTTCTGCGCAGGCCCACCGACGTGCAACTGGCCGCGGCCGGCGCGCTGGACTGCGTGGGATTGGCCGGCGCCGCGCGCTCGATGGACCCCGACGCCATGCGCGCCGAACTTGCGCACGTCGTCCCGCTGTTTCACCGACTCGGCGCGCGCGTGTTGCACTACAAGCTTTGTTCGACCTTCGACAGCGCAGCCGGGGTCGGGAGCATCGGCGTCGCGCTGCAGACCCTGCGCGCGGCACTGCCGGGTGCGCGAACGGCGATCGTCGGCGGCCAGCCGGACCTGGGTCGCTACTGCGCGTTCGGCAACTTGTTCGCGCGCGCCGGCAGCGGCGGCGAGGTGTGGCGCATCGACCGGCATCCCACCATGGCGTGCCACCCGGTGACGCCGATGGGCGAGGCCGACCTGCGCCGCCACCTTGCCTTGCAGGGCCTCACACGACTCGCGCTGCTGCCCCTCACCGCCGTGCGCGACACGCCGGCCGCCCTGCAGGCCCAATGGGATGCGCTGGCCGACACGGCGCCCGACGGGGTGCTGTTCGACGTGGTCGACAACGCCGACCTGGAGCGCATCGGCGCGCTGCTGTGGCACGAGGCCGACCGCGCGCCTTTGCTGGTGGCCGGTGCCAGCAGCGTGGTGCAGGCGCTGGCGCCCCGCATTGCGCCCAGCCATGGAAGTCAGGCTGCTGCGCCGGTCGCCCCGGCGGATGGCCCGGTCCTGGTGCTGGCTGGCAGCCTGTCCCCGGTGACTGCGGAGCAAGTCCGCAACGCGACCTCGTACGAAACCGTCTGGCTCGACCCGCAGGCGCTGCTCGGCCAGCCGGCGTACCGCGCCGACGCAGCGCAGCGCATCACGGCCTTGCTGCGCGCCGGCCGCCATGTCCTCGCCTGCACCGTGGCGCCCGGCCAGGCCGCAACGCAGGCGATCGACGCCCGCGCGCTGGCGCTGGCCGGTGGCGCCCTGCTGCGGGACGTCTTGCATGCAGTGCCGCTGGCGCGTATAGGCGTGGCCGGCGGTGACACCTCCAGCTACGCCGTCCAGGCGCTCGACGCCTGGGGCCTGTCCTACATGGCCGCCGTCGCCCCGGGCGTGGCGCTGTGCCGCATGCACAGCGACGACGGCGCATTGGACGGCACCGAGATCGCCCTCAAGGGCGGGCAGATGGGCACGCCCGACCTGTTCGAGCGGCTGGTGCACGGAACCGCAGCGCCGTAATCCGGCCGCGGCGCGGGCACCGAGCAGACGCTTGCGTATGCGGTGCGTCGGAACAATGGTTGGAGGCATGTCGCAGCTCACACCTCGAGCGCCGGACTCGGCCGAAACTCGCCTCTGCTCGTTCGCGTGGCCGAGACGGCCTGCTGCCACGCTGGCAGGCTCGCCGGCATCGACAAAGCGGGTGTTCAAGCTCGACACGGTGCATATTCCCTCTGGCCAGAAGCCCTCGGCCCGGGCCGCATCACCGCATCACCTCAACCCGAAAACCCGCATGTCACCCATCGCACTGCTTTGCACCGCCATTCTCGGCGTCCTGGTCTTCGGCCTCGGCATGGCCGTCTCGGCGCAGCGCCTGCGCGAGAAGCGGCTGCAGGGTCACTCGGACGATCCGGGCAACCTGCTGCACCGCCTGGTGCGGGCGCACGGCAATGCAGCGGAGTACGCCCCGATTCTGGCGGTCGTGTTTCTGGCCCTCGGCACATACGGGCAGAGGCCGCTGTTCACCGGGCTGATGATCGGCGCGACGGCGGCGCGGGTTCTGCATGCCGCGGGCCTTCTTGCCGGGCCGAGCATGGCGAAGGCGAACCCGTTGCGCTTTCTGGGCGCACTGGGTACGTACGGGTTCGGCTCGGCACTGGCGGTGGTTCTCGCCTATCACGCCTGGCAGCCGCTGTGACGCCGCCGACCGAGCCGTGCGATCCCGCTGTCTGCCCGCTGTGCGCTCGGCCGAACCGCTGCGCCGTTGCCAGCGCCCCCACCGGTGAGTGCGCGCAGCCCTGCTGGTGCACCCGGGCGACGTTCAGTGCCGAGCTGCTGGCGTCGGTTGCGCCACGGGCGCAGGGGCAGGCGTGCATCTGCCGGCGGCTGCGCCGCGGAACCGCAGCGTGCCTGAGACCGGGCATCGGCAGGGCCCGAACGGCGTCGCCGATCCTGCCGCGCGCGCTGCGCGCCACGGGTCAAGGGAGCGGACGCGACTCCGCCAGCGTCTGCCGGTAGGTCTGCTGGACGACCCAGGCGTCGAAGCTGGCGCGGTGGCGCAGGTCGCGCTCGGCGGCGAGGATCCGGGCTTTCGTGACGTGCCAGCGGTCCATCTGCTGCTCGGTCAGGATCAGTTCGAGCGGACTGACGCTGAAGGTCATCGACAGGCGCGCGGCGTGGAACAGCGTGGTCAACCAGGGTTTGTCGACCACCCAGCCGTCGCTGTAGAGCGTCTTGCCCGCGAGCAGTGCATTCAGGCTGGCTGCGACCTCGCGCGCCGGCCGGCCGTAGGTCTGCAGGAGGTCGCGGGCGATGCCGTGCACCTTCTCGGCGCCGCAGTCCCAGTGTTGCCAATCGGGTGCCGGCGAAATCAGCGAGCAGTACTTGGTGCCGTCGTCGAGGGCGATGCCGATCTCGATCGGGTAGCTCGTGCCACCGAACCCGGAGGCTTCGACGTCGATGATGATCGGGTTCTCCAGCCTGCGCATGTCTGACCTTCGGGAATCAACGGCCAGGACAGCCGCCGACGCGAGATCTGCTTGCCGTTCACCGGCGACACCGCCTCGGGCCCGGAGCCGCTGCACGGCCGCCAGCGGCTCGCGCACCTCGGTGTGCACTGCCGCAGGCGTCTTCGCCAGGGCTGCCGGCAGGCGGCGCTCCCCCTGGCAGCAGCCGCGCTTCGAAGCCTTGCGCGGCAGGCCTGCGGGCGGCAGGCGTGGCGAAGCGAGTCGGCCACCCTACGCGCTCCAACTGCCGGACCAGCCCTACTCGGCCCTGATGCCGGCTTCCTCGATCACCCGCTTCCATTTCGCGGCTTCCCTGGTCGCGAAGGCCATGGCTTCTTCGGGTGTGCTGCCTGCAGGGCGGATGCTCAGTTCGGCCAGCTTGTCGCTGGTCTGCTTCTCGTTCAGCGCCGTGTTCAGCGACTTGTTCAGCTTGGCGACGATGTCCTTGGGCGTGCCGGCCGGCGCCAGCATCGTGTACCAGACGACCAGTTCGAAGTCCTTGACCCCGGACTCCGAGACCGTCGGAAGGTCGGCGAACATCGGCGAGCGCTGCAGCGTCGTGATCGCCAGTGGACGCAGCCTGCCGGACTTCACCAGCGGGATCGCCTCCGGCGTCAGGACGAGCATGAAGTCGACTTGTCCGGACATCAGGTCCTGCACAGCGGGCGCGCCACCCTTGTACGGAATGTGCACGACCTGAACCCCGGCCGCCTTCTTGAAGAGCTCGGTGGCCAGGTGGTTGGGCGTTCCGTTGCCCGGCGACGCGTAGTTGCGACCAGGGTTCTTCTTCAGATAAGCCTGGAACTCGGCCATGGTCTTCGCCGGAACGCCAGGGTTCACCGTGACCAGCGCCGGCACGTCGGCCACCCGACCGATGGCCGTGAGCTCCTTCGAGGCATCGAACGACAAGCGCGGATAGAGCGTCGGGTTGATCGCCTGCGTCGTCATCGTCGCGATCAGCACCGTATAGCCGTCCGGCGGCGACTTGGCGACCAGCCCCGCGCCGATGGCTTCGGCCGCACCCGGACGGTTGTCGATGATGAACGGCTGGCCGAGATTCTCGGACATGCGCTGGCCGATCATGCGGGCCAGCACGTCGGTGGTGCCGCCCGGTGAATAGGGCACCACGATGCGGATCGGCTTGCTGGGAAACTCCTGCGCGCTCGCGGGTGCAACGGCCCAGCCGAGCATGGCTGCAAGAACGATTCTCGAGAGCGTCTTCATGGTGTCCCCTGTTTGTGGTGGTTGAAATGGCTAAGACAGTTCGGCATGGCCTGCGGCGAGGATCTGCTCGATCAGCCGGTGCGTCGCCAGTGCGTCGCTGCCGCTGACCCGCGGCGGCCGCCGGTGCCGGACGGCATCGAGGAAGTCGCGGTGCAGTTCGATGTGCGCAGCGGGCGAGAAGTCCATGATCGAGTCGCCGCTGCCGGATTTCGCGTCGCCTTCGACGACCTCGCTGCGTCCGTCATGGAAGTCGACGCGGAGGTTTCCCCCGACCAGCGTTGCTGTGGCCCGGGAGGCGATCAGCTCGAGCGTCTCCGGGCGTCCCGGATACATGGCGGTCGTCGCGATCAGCACGCCGGGCGCTCCGTTGCCGAGCGTGAGCAAGGCCGCCGTGAAATCCTCGGTCTCCATCCGGTGGATCGCGGTGGTGCGCACCTGCGAGGCGACGACCCGCCGCACGCCGACGAGGTTGCGGAAGATGTCGAGCGCATGGATCGCCTGCGTCAGCAAAACGCCGCCGCCATCGCGGGCCAGGGTCCCGCGCCCTGCCAGGTCATAGTAGCCGCTCTGCGAGCGCCACCACGGCACCTGCAGAACGCCGGCCTGGATCTCACCCAGCGAACCCGACCGCACGAGTTCCTCCAGCCGCATCGCGGCCGGGCGGAAGCGGTGCTGCAGTACGACGCCGAAGCAGATGCCGCTGCTTTCGGCGAATGCAACGAGCTCCTCCGCCTTCGATAGCGACACGTCGAGCGGTTTTTCGACCAGCGTGTGCTTGCCCGCCGCGAGCGACTGGCGGGCGATCGCCAGGTGCGTGTGGGCCGGCGTCGCAACGACCACCGCGGTCACCTCGGGGTCGCTCAGGGCTTCAGCCAGATCAGGGGTCAGGCGGGTGTGCGCGGGAAGCACGCGTGGCGCTTGCACCCGGCCGCTTTTCGTCACCGCCCAGCGGAGTTCCGCCAAGCCGTCCAGCGCGGCAAGGCTGGCAAGGTGGGGCTCGGACCCCGGCCCGAGACCGACGATCGCAACGCCGATCCTGTTCATGCGGGGTGCCTCGAGATAGCCCATGCATCGGCGTCGAGTGCCAGTCTGCTGACGGTGAACGCGTGCTCGTTGGCGATCGCCGATTGCGTGCGCATCTCGATATCCTCGACAAGCTTCGAGAAAAAGGTGAGCGGCTCCCTGCTGCAGTCGAAATAGCGCGTGCCGGACCGGTCGCAGAGAAACAGGTGGTCGGTCCCGGGGCGCCCCTCGATGTCGAGATACTTGCGCAGTTCGATCGAGCCTTGCGTGCCGGCGATGAAAAGACGGCCGTCGCCCCAGGTCGGCAGGCCGTCGGCGGTAAACCAGTCGACGCGAATATAGCCGTGGGCTTTGTTCGTTCGCGAGGCGATCGCGATTTCTCCGAAATCCTGGAAATCGCTCGCGGTCAGTGTCCCCAGGTGAGCGACCGATGCATAGGATATTTCCGCGTCGGTCGAGCCTGTGAGAACCAGAAACTGGTCGATCTGGTGCGATGCGATGTCGACCAATATGCCGCCATATTTGGATTTGTCGAAGAACCAGGCTGGCCGGATCGCCCTGTTCAGGCGGTGCGGCCCCATTCCGATGGTATGAATCACCTCGCCGATGGCGCCAGCGGCAATCAGGCGCTCGGCAGCGGCGACCGCGGGCACGATCATCCGCTCCGAAAAACAGATGGCGAACAGGCGGCCGGTTTCTCGTACCGCAGCCTCGATGCGGTGGAGCTGCTCGTAGCTCGTGACCCCGGGCTTGTCGGTCAGCACGTCCTTGCCGTGCTGCATGGCATCGAGCGCGATCTGCGCTCTTTCGGACGGAATGCCCGCCGTGACGATGAGGTCCACCGAAGGATCTTCGAGCAGTCGATCCGCGGTATCCACGCCCTTCAATTGCGGAAACCGGCTGCGGATTCCTTCCAGCACGAGCGGATCCGACGTCGCCGTCAGATACCCGGCGCATGTCGCCCCCGCCGAGAGAAGTCCATCGATCAAATGGTACACATGGCGATGATCGATTCCGATGACAGCAAACTTGACCATGGTTTCTTCGGAATTCTGAAGTCGATATTCGGAATGCCGCACCAGAATGGCGCAGCCTCGGATTGCACATTCTGAGCGGATTCGACTCTACCCCAACGACGGCAGATCGCCGGCCCTTGCGGGCCTGGAACGTTGTGCGGCGTTCTAGGCGATAACCCTCGGTTGCGAGCCCGCCGGTGCATGCAGGCACACAACGAAATTCCGGCGGCCCAGGCGCCGGGTTTTCAGCGCCGGGAGCGGCGTTTCCCGTGCCCCCGGCAGCTGCCGTCAGCCGCGGGCGCCCTACGGCCCGGGTGGCGTGCTGGCGTTGCGGATGAAGCGGATGCGCGCGCGGCGGTTGGCCTTCAGCTGGCCGGCCGTGCTGCCGGCCGCAAAGGCCGAGGTCTCGCCGCCACCGGAAATCCGGTCGATGCGCAGCGGCGCCAGCCCACGGCCGATCAAGGCCGCGGCGACCGAATCGGCCCGCCGCCGCGACAGCCCGGCGTTGTGGCCAGCGGGGCCGGTTTCGTCGGCAAAGCCGTCGATCTCGACGTGCGCATCGGAAAACTCGGCCATCCAGCCGATCGCCTCGTCGAGCTTGGCGTCCTCACCCGCGGCGGGAACATCGGCGTTGGTGTCGAAGTAGACGACGGTCGGCTCGTGCGTGAAGAAGGCGCGAAAGCGCTGCAGCGAGATGTCGAACTCGGTCGAGGTGGTGTCCTGCGCGGTGGCGTACTCGGCCTGCGGCACGCCGCCGACGACCTCGAAGCCCCAGTGCAGACCGCCGTAGACGTTCTGGCTGTCCATGCCCTTGGCGACGGTCTCGAAGTCGAACTTGATCTGCGGCCGGCTCGAGCCGGGATAGTCGTAGAGCCGGGCCGGTGCATGGTCGGTCGGCGAGCGCAGGAAGCCGTGCTCGTTGTGCGTCGGGTTGAAGCCGACGCTTTCGGGGTAGCTCGGCGAGGTGGGCGAGCCTTCGGTCTTGGCCGGGTCCGAGTAGGTCGTGTCGAGATGCCAGCCGGCCTCCTCGCCCTGGCTGCCGGTGGTCGCCAGCGTGTCGCGCTCGGACTCGGGCGCACCGCCGAAGCCCAGGCCGGTGCCGACGCCGCTGGTCGCGCCACCGGCCTCGATGCGAACTGCCTGGATCAGCCCGATCTCGGCCGAGTACGGCCCGGCCGGGTCGGGCTCGAAGTCGATGTGGCCTTCCATGCCCGGCCGCGCCGGCGCGATGCGGTCGGCGAAGTCGATGCCGAAGACGCCGAGCGAGGTCGGCAGGCTCATCGCCAGGTCGGCATGCAGCTGCTGGCGGTCGCCGGCGCCGTGCTGCGCGGCATGCGCCAGTTCGTGTGCGATCAAGCGCTCGCCAGCGGGCGTGCCGGGCTGGTACTTGCCGCGGCCGAAGTAGATGTCGCGGCCGAGGGTGTAGGCGTTGCTGCCGATGCCGTCGGCAAGTGCGGCAGCCGCCGGGTCGCTGTGCACGCGCACATCGCCCAGGTCGTCGGCGCCGAATCGGCCCTGGTAGCGGCTGCGCTGCTCCGCGGCCAGCGCGGCGCCGGCACCGAGCGGGCGGCTCGCCGCGCGGACGCTGGCATGCGCCAGTGAATCCGCCGGCGCGGCGCTGTGTGCTGAAACCCCACCCGGCGCGCCCTGCGCCGAGCGCTCGGCCTCGCTTTCGGCGGCGTGCACGGCAGGGCCGGCGAACGCCTGCGGATCGACCCGGTAGCGGAGGTAGCGCGGAACGCCGCGCACAGCCGGCGCTGCGGCGCGCGCGGCAACGGCCTGCGCCGGCGAGCGGCCGGGCGCCCTGGCGGATTGCACTGCATGCTGGCTCATCGAAAGTCCCCCCGCAGCCTCGATGCCGCGCTTCTACGCCTAAGATGGCATCGCGGCAAGCACGCGCGCCGCCAAACCACCGTGGGGCCGCCATGACTTCCCCGACCGATGCGCAACTGATCGAGCAACTCGATGCCGCCGACGAGCACGTGCGCGCGGCGGCGGCGGTCGAGCTGGCAACGCGCGGCCATCCGCGTGCGCTCGAAGCCAGCCTGCGCACGCTCGACGACGCACCGGAGATTGCCCACGCCGACACCACACCGGCCGTCTGGAGCCTGGCCGCGATGGGCCTGCCGGCGCTGCGCGCCCTGCTCGATGCCATGGCCGCCGACGCGCCGATGACGCGGCTGCACGCCGGCCGGGCCGCGATGGAAATCACCCGCCGCCGCTTCGGCCATGACGGCCGCGCCTGGCCCGACGGCGCCTACCCGCGCTGGGCCGACTTCTGGCGCGACATCGATTACGTCTACGACGCACCGCCGGCGCACCGCGCCGCGTCGATCGGCCGGCTGCGCAGCGCCTGCGACGCCTGGTCCACCGACGACGCGCGCCGGCCCTGAGGCTGTGCCCGAGCGGGCGAGCGGCGGCTGCGCGCGCTCAGCGCCTGGCCCCGCCCTTGCTAAACCCGGTGCAGACACAAAGGAACGCCCGTGAAAAACCCCTGGACCAAGAAGAACCCGTTCATGAGCATGTGGCTGAGCGGCGCCAATTCCGTTGCCGGCACCGCCCGCAACCGCGTCGCCGCCGAAAGCAAGCGGCAGACGACAGCCATGACCAACGAGGCCACCAAGCAGGTGATCGGCTTCTGGAGCGGCTTGATGGCGCCGCCCGCAGCCAAGCGCAAGCGCAAGACGCGCTGACGCGCCGCCGCCCTGGGCCGACGAGGGTTGCCGCGAGCCGGCCGATCGACTACAACCCGACTCCCGACCCTTCCCGCCGCGCTGACGGCAACCCTCCATGGCATCCCCATCCGACACACCCGCAACGCCGGCCCCTGCAGTCCGGCTCGACGAACCCCGGCGACGAATCGCCCGCCGGCACGCCGGGAACGGCTGAAAACGCCTGCCCGGCCTGTGGCGGCAGCGGTCGCCAGGGCGGCGGCGCGGCCTGCACCGCCTGCGGCGGCAGCGGAATCATCATTGCCAATGTCGGCGATGCGTAGCGGGGTTTCGCCGCGGCATGCGCGCCCGCAGGCCGGGAGGTCGACATGACGACGCTCGACATCGTCGGAATCTGCGGCAGCCTGCGCGCCGGCTCGCTGAACCGCATGGCGCTGAACCTCGCCGCCGAGCTGATGCCGGCGTCGATGCGGATGGAGGTGGTCGACTGGCGCGACGTGCCGCTGTTCGATGCCGACCTGCTCGCAAAGGGGCCGCCGCCCGCCGTGACCGCGCTTGCCGAGCGGCTGCGGCGCGCCGACGGCATCGTCATCGCCACGCCCGAATACAACTACTCGATTCCGGGCGTGCTGAAGAACACGATCGACTGGCTCAGTCGCGGCGATGACCAGCCGTTTGCGCGCAAGCCGGTGGCGCTGCTCAGCGCATCGCCCGGCCCGCTCGGCGGTGCCCGGGTGCAGTACGACCTGCGCAAGGTGCTGCTGTTCGTCGACGCGCTGGTGATGATCAAGCCCGAGATCTTCATCGCCGCCGCGGCGAGCAAGTTCGACGCGGCCGGCCAGTGCACCGACGAAACGACGCGGCGCTTCGTCGGCAAGCAGATGGCGGCGTTCGAGACCTGGATCGCCGGCGTCAGCCGGATGCACCCGGCGAGCTGAGCGCCGGCGCGGCCTCGGCGCCGCGGCGGCACTCCCAGAACACGCGTCGGTCGCAGCCGGCGCACGGGTCGGCACCGAAACGCTGCAGGATCGCCGCGATGGCGGTCCGCTTGTCCGGGAACAGGTGATCGCGGCCGAGCGCATCGAGAAAACCGGTGCGCTCCCAGAGTTCGAGCACCTGCGGCCGCGGCCGGTGGAACCAGAGGTCGCCGCCCATCGCGCGGCGCGCCACCATCTCGGCCTGCCAGACCTCGGCGCCGGCGAGGTCGATGAAGTTCATGCTCTTGGCCATCACCAGCAGGTGCTTCGGCGCACCCGGCTCGCTGCGCAGCGCATGCAGCCGGTCGGCGACGTGCTGCGCAGCGCCGAAATAGATCGAACCCTCCATGCGCAGCAGCTTCAGCTTGCGGCATTCGGGCAGCGCCTTCGGGTTGTCGTCGACGACGACGAACGGCCGCGCCGGCGCCAGCGTGTCGAAGCCCATGCTGCGCATCGCCGGCTTCGAGGTGCGGTAGAGATAGCTGCCGAGCGAGGCGATGGTGCCGAGCAGGATGGCGATCTCCATGCGGATCGTCACCGTCGCGGCGAAGGTCATCGCCGCGACGTGGAAGTCGGTGCGGCTGTGCGCCCACAGCTGCCGCCAGCGCCGCGAGTCGAGCAGCGAAATCGCCACCAGCACCAGCAGGCCGGAAACCGCCGCCATCGGGATCAGCGCCAGCAGCGGCGCGCTGAGAGCCACCAGCACCAGCAGCAGCAGCGCCGAAAAGACGGCAGCCAGCGGCGTGCGCGCGCCGGCTTCGAGGTTCGGCATCGACCGGTTCAGCGAGCCGCACGAGACGTACGACGAGAACAGCCCGCCGGCGATGTTCGACAGGCCCTGGCCGATGAACTCGCGATTCGCGTCGATGCGCTGGCCCGAGCGCGCCGCCACCGCCTTGGCGATCGAGATCGACTGCGCGAGTGCCACGATCGTCAGCGCGAAGGCGAGACCGAGCAGGTCGCTGGCGGCCGACAGGCCGACGCGCGGCAGATGGAACGGCGGCCACACCGAAGGCACGAGGCCGATCGTCGTCACCGGCGCCAGCCCCCAGGCCGCGCCCCAGCGGTTGATCACTGTGGCCGCCGCGGTGCCGGCGACCAGGCCGAGCAGCATGAACGGCCAGCGCCGGTTGTAGACCTTGACGCCCTGCGCGACGGCGAGGGTCACCGCAGCGACGGTCATTGCGCCGGGATGGACGTCGCCGAGCTGGCTGAACACCCCGCCGAGCAGCGCCGCCGTGCCGTGCCCCGAGGCGCCGACGAGGCCGAGCAGCGACGGAATCGAATGCAGCGCGATCAGCAGCGCGGCCCCGCCGGTGAAGCCGAGCAGCGCCGCCGGCGAAATGAAGTTGGCCAGCGTGCCGAGCCGCAACGCGCCGACCCCCCACTGCATGAGGCCGACCATGATCGTCACCGCCAGCGCCAGCTCGACGTACTCCCGGCTGCCCGCGGCGGCCAGCGGCGTCAGCATCGCGAACAGCGCCAGCGAATTGGCATTCGTCGGCCCCGACATGACGTGCCAGCTCGAACCGAACAGCGCGGCGACGGCGCAGGGGACGATGGCCGAGTAGAGGCCGTATTCGGGCGGCAGGCCGGCCAGCGTGGCGAAGGCGATGCCTTGCGGGAGGACGAGCAGCGCGCCGAGCAGGCCGGCGACCAGGTCGGCGCGAAGGGTGGCGGCGGAGAGTTGCTGGGTCCACGTGCCGAAGAGGCGGGACGGGAGGGAAAAGCGCATGAAGGGATTCTCGGCCCGGCGCACCGTCCGCGCGGCGAGTCCGCGTTCAAGCGGCTGCGCGCTGGCTTGGCGCAGTTGGGGTGCTCCCCGCGCGCCGTTCGTCAACCCCCAATCGCATAGAACTGCGCCGGGCCCGAATTGCCCGCTCGGCCGTTATCCTGCGGCGCAGGGCGGCCTTCGAAGAGCGGAGGTGCTCACGATGTGCGTGCTGCTTTCCGCCGGTTTTTATTCGCGTTGCCTGACAGCCACTTTGTCGCCGTAGCCCGGCGCGAGGCTAAATCGAGCTCCCAGGTTATGCAGCAGTCGAGCATGTTATGCAGCAGTAGTGCGCCCTATAACACGTTCGGCCTGGAGTGGCTAAATCTTCTCGCTCTCAGAGGCTGCAGGGCAAAGCTGGACACCTCGAGCCGCCTTCAACTATGGGGCCGCGGTAAACAGGCATCCTCGAGCCACTGCAAGCCGCTTGAGACGCTTGGCAACCAACTTCTGTTGAGAAATGGAATGGGCTGCGTAGTTGGCTAGCGCATGCGCCAAATTTTCCGAAACACCCGGGGATGCCTGAATCGGATCCGCGTTGCATGGGATATTCTCTGTGCCGAACTCGCCAACGGACAATCCGAACACCGCGACTGAAGTCCTTCCACTCGTTACGTAGCGCGAGTGGGCATCTGCCGCACTAGTCAAAGATGAGCGGTCCACGGACAGCATGTTCTGATCCATAGCGCTCGGTCGAAATCTGTCGCTGCCCGGTTCTTCGCCGTCCATCGACTTGGGATGGATTTGCCGAAACAGTATTTCATCTTCTTGGTCCAAGTTAGCTCCCATCGCGCCCCACCTGGAAATCGAACTCAGCGATAAATACCTCGTCGACGCCATCAAAATGCTTCGGCAGCAGTTCACCTCGACCACTGACCTCAATTCCAAACATTTCTACCGATCCTCCAACCAAGAACTCCAAAGAAAGATCCCAGCCATTGCACTCAAACTCAAAAAGAATGCCTCCAGCACTGGTTGGATAAATCTTGTAGCTACTGCACAGCAGTGGACGCCGGCGGAGAAACTTCTTGGCAGCTTGAAGGGCTGACCCGGCGACCGACGCGCCGTCCCCGTCGTCCCATCCGTCAGTTAGCAACGACAACGACTCAAGTCGCACACTACATTTATCCAGATCCGCGGCGATCCGATCATCGATTAACGCAACCTCATGGACGGAAACGGTACTTCTATATTGATCCGCGTTGTCCAATTCAAGTTGTAGATCGACTTGAACCATCGAACCGATATTTCCGTCGAACTCTTGAAGCACCCGATCTTTATCGAGGCTGATTTCGATATCCCCGTGCACCTGAGTCCGCACAATTACTTTACCGCTATTACCCGCCCCGCATATGTGCCAACAAGCGCTCCCACGTCCTCATAGCGAGACTCATACACGTTCTCGCGTACTTTCGTAATTAAATTCTTGCGTCTAGCGCCGTCTAGATAAAACGACGTTGCCACGCCGGTCTTGTGAGCCAACAAACTCGATTCGCTCGCCGTCGCGTAGCCCTGAACCGAACTTGTTGAGTGCGCGAACGTGTTCAGATGACAGTACGCGCGGGAAACTCCATTTGCAGCCTCGTCGAGAAGGCGAAGCGCGTGCTGATACGAGTGATCGACAATCGCCTGAAGTTCATCCTGTAAATCCAGGCAGGTAAGCCTGAGCAGCCTGCCTGTCCCAAGCCAACTTTGGCTTGGCGCTGCCGTCCTGGATAGCAATGAGGTCAAAGGACAGGCTCTTGTCAAAACCCTTGGGAACACGCTGCCGCTCCGTGTTGTAACCCCGCCAGACCTCTTTGGCGTAGGCAAAGAGCAAGTCCCGAAACGCAGGCAGGTCTGGTAACACGTCAAGGGGAAGCCTCCCGCCGTCATAGCGTGGCCCGACGTATCGCAGCTGAATGTTCAGATCTGTACCGTTATCCGCCACTTGGTTCTTCCATGCCTCATACCTGTTGTGCTTGCCTGCGCACTAAGCTTGCCAACCTGCGGAAGCATTGTGGCATGCCTGCGCGTGGGTGGACGCCCGCGCCGGTCCGTCGAGGCCTAACCCTTCGGTCGAGGCGAGGCCCAACGGCAGGCCACTAGGCCCGGGCCGGTGGTACGCGGTACATTTTCACCGGCCCGGGCCTGGCGTCCTGCCGTCGGTCCCGCCTCACCTCAAACTACAAGGGCTTCCCCGTCCGTCAAGCGGAACTGGCCCTGATCGATCGCGGAGCGATTAATCAAGGAATCTATTGCCGGTCTTCTGCCTCATTGACGACCCAGCACTCATGGTTTCGAGCCAAGGTGCGGACTGGACAAACTACAACCGGTCATTGATGCAGCGCTTGGCTCAGCGATGCCGCGGCTGCGGACCCTGATGAAAGACGCGCGCGGGGGACCCATTCGTTAGCCAAGTCTGCCGGGCAGCCGCCGCCCTCGAGTTGATCGGGCACGCCCCGCGCAGGTCCAACCTTTGCTCATCAACGCTTGTCGTCACGCGGTGGTGGATTGAGTACGTCAGGGTCCGGCTCCTCGGGGCGTTGGCCGGGTCGCGGCGATATACGATGGCTCGCATGGTCCGGCTCCTCAGGCCGGCATCTTGAACGCCTCGCCCCTGGCGAGCACCGCCCAGGCCATGCGCGCGTTCTTCGCCGCGATCGCCACCACCGCCCTCCAGTAGCCGCGCCGCTCCGCCAGCGCCATGGCCCAGCGGCTGAGCGAGTCGGTCTTGTTCTTGGCCGCCGCCAGCACCGCCCGCGCGCCCAGCACCAGCAGGCTGCGCAGGTAGGCGTCGCCGGCCTTGGTGATGCGCCCCAGGCGCGTCTTGCCGCCCGAGCTGTACTGCCCCGGCACCAGGCCCAGCCAGGCCGCGAACTGCCGGCCGCACTTGAAGTCGTGGCCGTTGCCGATCATCGCCAGCGATGGCCGTGGCGGTGGTCGCGCCCACGCCGGCAGGCGCATCAGCTGCTGGGCGCGGTCGTCCTTCCGCGGGCCATCGCGTGGATGTGCGCGTCGTACTGCGCGATGCGCTCGTCCAGCCGGTGCACCTCGCTGAGCAGGTCGCCGATGACGGTGTTGGCGCAGCCGGGCAGGTCTTCCAGGTGGCTGCGCGCCTCGCGGCGCACGGTGCTCGGCCTTCAGCGGCAGCACGATGCCGAACTCGCTGAGCAGGCCGCGGATGCGGTTGATGGTGGCCGTGCGCGCTTCGACGAACCCCTGGCGGGCGCGGTGCACCATCAGCCGCGACTGCTGCTCGTCGGTCTTGACGGGCACGAAGCGCATGTCCGGGCGCTGCACGGCCTCGCAGATCGCCGCGGCGTCGGCCGCGTCGTTCTTGCCGCGCTTGCCGCGTCATGCGGTACGGGGTGACGAACTTCGGCGCGATCAGCCGCACGGTGTGGCCGAGGGCGGCGAACAGCCGCGCCCAGTGGTGGGCGCCGGAGCACGCCTCCATGCCGATCATGCACGGCGGCAGGGAGGCGACCAGCTCGTGCAGCTTGGCGCGCGGCACCGCCGGGCGCACCAGCTCGGCCTTGCCGGCCTCATTGACGCCGTGCACGGCAAAAACGTTCTTGGCGAGATCGATGCCGACGGTCAGAATGGTCATGGACTTCCCCTTCCGAATGAGTTGATGAGATTCGCAATTCCCATCGTGGCACTGCATCGCCGTTCCGCGCAACTCGCGCGGAGTACTCGGGACGGGGAAGTCCCTTTCATTCGTTAGGCGTCAAATTCGATCCCGGGAGCCGTTCAAGTATGCAAGCGCTTAGACCTCGCGAAATCTGAGATTTTGGCGATCAGGCATACTGTTATGCGAATAGGCCCGATGTAATCAGCCTTAAGGTAGGTTCTCATGTACGATATTTTCTTGAGCTACGCACATGAGGACGAGCTCTCTCGGCTAGCAAAATAGCGCAGCAGCTCGAGGGCTTTGGACTTTCAGTTTGGTGGGATCGCAAAATCGGCGCTGGGCAAAACTATCATCGTGTGACTCAAGAGGCAATTGACGCTTCTGATTGTGTTGCAGTGATTCTGCTCGATATAGTTCAGTGGATTCTGAATGGGTTCTGAATGAGGCAACCCACGGCGCGGAGAAGGGCTCTCTAGTCCCGATCATGCTTCATCCCATTCGAATACCTCTTGCGTTTCGTTCACATCAGGCAGCCAACTGGTTTCAAAATTCGGATCATGCAATTCGCAGTGTTGTTCAGAGCGTTCAAAAAATTATAGGCAAGAAGTCGAAACAGCCAACATCCGTCGATATAGTTCAGCCGAGCGGAACTAATGAGGCAGTAAGCGCTCAAATAGAATGTGGTGCTAGATGCTCATAGTCATTTTTGGACAAAGTATTGTATTTGGAGTAAGGCGTTTCAGGCTGAGGTTTTTCCATTTCCCGTTTGCCAATATGGTTCCGATCTCTTCGGATTTTGTTTTTGGTTGTCTGGATATTCTTGGCTTTTCTAGGGCCGATGAGGGTTATCATGGACGCAATTCCACCTGGCTCCAGTGATAATTTATATTTCGTTTCAACTGCGGCTTGGTTGAGTATCGCATATCTCATTTACGTGATAGGGCTTCGACTTACCTTTTTCGCCGCCAAATTTGTAAAACGTAGATAAGATGAACGAGTGGCTGCTATGTTACGGTTCATGATTGACGCCTCTTAAGAAGCAAACCTCAAGTGACTGGTTTCGAAAGGCGTTTCAGGCAGTCTGTTCCGAAGAAACGAGCTTCATTCCCATCTGTTCGCACGTTGAGACATCTGGCGCAGCACCCGTTGCCGATAGCGTTCTTCGTAGTAGTCCTGGCCTTGGTCGACGTATTCCTCGCCCTTGGTCAACGCATCGTGTAGATCAGCCGCCCGAGCCTGCGAGCCGCAGCGGTGACCGCCTTGGGTTTGTCCATGCGCGAGCACATCCGCCGGAAGTACGCGCCCAGGGCTGACTGGCTGGTGCGCAGCGCCGCGGCGGCCAGCCGCAGGGCCTGGGCCGCCCGGTTGGCGCAGCGCTTGGACTTGCCGCTCATCACTTTGCCGCCCGTGATCTTGGTGCCGGGACACAAGCCCAGCCAGCTCGCAAAGTGCTCTACGCTGGGAAAGCGAGACATGTCCGCCCCCGTCTCGCTGACGACCGCCAGCGCCGTGGTCACGTCGACGCCATCGATGCGCGTCAGGTCCACGCCGCACATCTTGAAGGCCAGCAGCTCGAATTCGTCGTCGGGGCTGCAGTGCCGCTCCTCGGCCAGGCGCTCGCGGTTGTGGCCTTCGGGCAGCAGGTTCTGGAAGTACGCCGGCCAGCGGCCGTCGTTGCGCACCAGCCGGGCGTCGCGCGCCGAGGTGAGGATTTCGCGTGTCGCGGCTTCGGTCGCGCCCTGGTAGCTGAGCGAGAGCACCGGCCGCGCGGGGTCGTCGATGTAGTCGCGGTCGAACGAGACGCGCAGGATGTCGCCGTATTGCGAGAGGTAGCCGATCGCGCGCCGCGTGCCGTCGGGCTGGTGCAAGTACATCCGCAGGGTGCGGATCGAGGTGCTCACGGCTTGTCTTCGTTCTTGCCCTCGGCGTCGGCCGGCTGGCGCAGGATATCGACCACCGACTGCGGCGCGCCGGCGCCGGGCGGCTGGCCGATGACGCGGCCGCCCGAGCGCAGGAAGCCTTCGACATCGGGCCGCAGCTCGCCGGGCACCATCATCAGCTCCATGCCGAGCACGCGTGCCATTTCGAGCAGCGTCGAAAGGCGCGGATCGATGTCGCCGGCTTCGATGCGCTGGACGGTCATCCGGCTCAGCCCGGCGCGCGCGGCGAGTTCGGCCTGGGTCAGGCCGGCTGACTTGCGTGCAGACACCAATGCGGTGGTTATGCTCATCTGCCTACTCTTTCGTCTGAAAATGAGTAGTTAGTTTATCAATTCACGTCGATTGTTTCCGATTGGGGGTTGCCGTCCGCCGGTTGACGATCGGCGCCCGATTCAGTAAGGTTAGGTCTTAACTTTGTACGATCTTTTCGATAATCCCGCCATGGAAGCACTGACCTTCAGCCATACCCGAGCGCATCTCTCCGAGGTGATGCGCAAGGTCAACGATGACCACGCCCCTGTCATCGTCACCACGCAGCGCGGCAAGCCGGTTGTGATCATGTCGCTCGACGATTTCAACTCGCTCGAGGAAACCGCCTACCTCTTGCGTGACCCGAAACGCGCGAAGCGACTGATGGAGTCGGTGGAGCAACTCCGCGCCGGTGGTGGGACGGTTCGCGAGTTGATCAATGCCGATCAAGTTCTCTGATGTTGCCTGGGCCGAATACGTCCATTGGCAAGGTCAGGACCGAAAGACGCTGAGGCGCGTCAACGACCTGCTGAAGGCCATCCAGCGCGAGCCGTTCACCGGCGTCGGCAAGCCGGAGCCGCTGAAGCACCAGCTCGCCGGATTCTGGTCACGACGCATCGACGACACGCATCGATTGGTCTATGCCATCGAAGGCGACACCGTGCTCGTCGCAGCGTGCCGGGATCACCACTGAGGCGTACCCGACTCGCTGCCCTACGCCGGCCGAAGCCCGGCACGCGCTCGTCGGCGTTTGCGTCGGCTTGCCCTCTCAACCCGCCTTGGCCACCTCGTGCCCGGCCATCAGCTCCAGCGCCCGGACCAGTGCCGAGTGATCGAGCTCGGCCATGCCGTTGGCGGCGCAGGACTGCATGAGCTGAGCCGCATTGGCGGTCTGCGGCAGTGCGATGCCGAGTTCGCGCGCACCTTGCAACGCGAGGTTGAGGTCCTTCTGGTGCAGCTTGATGCGGAAGCCCGGATCGAAGGTGCGCTTGATCATCCGCTCGCCGTGGATCTCGAGGATGCGGCTGGAGGCAAAGCCGCCCATCAGCGCCTGGCGCACCTTGGCCGGGTCGGCGCCGGCCTTGCTGGCGAACAGCAGCGCCTCGCCGACCGCGGCGATGTTCAGCGCGACGATGATCTGGTTCGCCACCTTGGTGGTCTGGCCGTCGCCGTTGCCGCCGACCAGCGTGATGTTCTTGCCCATCAGTTCGAGCAGCGGACGCACCTTCTCGAAGGCGCCTTCCGGGCCGCCGCACATGATGGTCAGCGAGGCTGCCTTGGCACCGACCTCGCCGCCCGAGACCGGCGCGTCGATGTAGTCGGCACCGAGCGCGTTGATTTTCTGCGCGAAGGTCTTGGTCGCCATCGGCGAGATCGAGCTCATGTCGACGACGATCTTGCCGCTGCCGCCAGCCAGGCCTGCGGCAACGCCGTGCTCGGTGAACAGCACGGCTTCGACGTCGGGCGTGTCCGGAACCATCGTGAAGATGATCTCGGCGCTGCGCGCGACTTCCTCGCCGGTCGAGCACGGAATGGCCGACGAGGCGGCAATGCTGTCGGGCAGTTTGCCGAACGTGTTGACGAACAGCTGGTGGCCGGCGTTGACGAGGTGCAAGGCCATGGGCGCGCCCATGATGCCGAGGCCGATGAATCCGAGTTTCATTGCAGTTCCTTTGGTTGGGGGTTTCGGGGGATCAGTAGCCGCCGGTAGCGGGCGACGGGGCGGCAGCGGCCGGTGCGTTCTGGCCTTTGCGCATCGTGGCGATCACCTGCTGGGCGCCGGCGGCAATCAACCGCGCGTCCGAGCTGATGGTCACGAACTGGAAGCCCTTGGCAATGCGCTTCAGCGCCGACTCGGGCCCCGAGTTGTGGATGCCGGCCACGACGCCGTGCGCCTTTGCGCGCGACAGGATGTGGTCGACGGCTTCGGCTGCCTTCGGGTCGAGGTCGTCCATCGTCGGCGTGCAGCCGAGCGAGAGCGACAGGTCCGACGGGCCGATGTAGATGGCGTCGAGCCCTTCGACGGAAAGGATGTCGTCGAGGTTGTCGAGCGCCTGCGCCGTCTCGATCATCGCGAAGGTGACGATGGTGTCGTTGGCATATTGCGGGTAGTCGGCGCCGCTGTAGAGAAGTGCGCGAACGGGGCCGAAGCTGCGCGTGCCGCGCGGTGCATAGTGCGTCCAGGCGACGAGCTTCTGCGCGTCCTCGCGGGTGTTGACCATCGGGCAGATCACGCCGTAGGCGCCGGCGTCGAGCGTCTTCATCAGGATGCCCGGCTCGAGCCAGGGCACGCGCACCACCGGCACCGTCGACGTGGTCGAGATCGCCTGCAGCATCGTCACCATCGCCTGGTAGTCGACGACGCCGTGCTGCAGGTCGATGGTCAGCGAGTCCCAGCCCTGGTGCGCCATGGTCTCGGCGGAGAAGCTGTTCGGGATCGCCAGCCAGCCGTTGACGGCGGCGCCGCCGGATTTCCACAGGGTGCGAAGGCGGTTTTCTCTCATGGTGTTTCCTTGGTTTGCGCCAGTTGGCGCCAGGTGTGAAGTGCGGGTCGCCGGTCTGCGCGCTCGCTTGCGGGTATCAGGCGTGCCGCGCGAGCGGGCCGCCGCACGCTTTAGAAGGTGTGAAAGAAACCGTAGCGAGCGGCTCGAGGTCGCATTGAGGAGCGCAGCCGGACATGGCGTCCGGCGAGCACCGGAGATGCGAGATCGGGCTGCGCAGTAGGTTTACTCACACCTTCCTCAATCCAGCTTGACGCCGGCCTTGGCGACCACTGCCGCCCAGTTGCGGCGCTCACGCTCGAAGAAGGTTGCGAACTCGGCGCTTGTCATGGTGTGCACCTCGGCGCCCTGCGGCACCAGAAGTTCGCGAACCTGCGGCGAGCGGATGATGCGGGTGGCTTCCGCGGCAATGCGCTGCATCACCGCCGGCGGCGTGCCGGCCGGCGCCAGCAGCCCCTGCCAGGTGCCCGACTCGAAGCCCTTCACGCCCTGCTCGGCAATCGTCGGCACCTGCCCCAACAGCGGCATGCGGGTGGCTTTCGAGACACCCAGCACCTTCAGCTTGCCGGACTGCACGTGCGGCAGCGTTGCCAGCATGCCGTTCATCAGAACCTGCGTCGTGCCGCCGATGGTGTCGCCGATCGCCTGCGACCCACCCTTGTAGGGGATGTATTCCCACTTGGCGCCGGTGGCCTGCTCGACGGCAACGCCGGCCAGGTGCGGCGCGCTGCCGATCGCGGTGACCGCGAAGTTGAGCTTCTGCCGCTGCGAAAGGGCAACCAGCTCCTTGAGGTTGTTCGCCGGCACCGACGGATGCACCACCAGCAGGTGCGGTGAATACGCCAGCATCGTCACGCCGACGAGGTCCTTCGACGGGTCGAACGGCAGCTTGGTGTAGACCGACGGCGTGATCGCCAGCGCGCCGACGTCGCAGAGCAGCAGCGTGTGGCCGTCGGTCGCCTTGGCGACGAAGTCGGCACCGGTGTTGCCGTTGGCGCCGGGCTTGTTCTCGACCACGACGGTCTGCTTCAGCGCTTCGGAAAGCGGCTGGCTGATCGCGCGGGCGATGATGTCCGACGAGCCGCCGGGCGGATACGGCACGACGATGCGGATCGGGCGGTTCGGCCAGGCCTGCGCCAGCGCGCCGCCGGCGGCAAGCGCCAGGGCCAGCGCGCAGACGGTTCGGCGCGCGAGGGGAATCGGGACGGTCACGGGCGGGTTCCTTGGTGGTGAATGGCGCTGGCAGTAACGGGCTGGATCAACGATCCAGCGCGGGGCGCTTCGGGTTGAAGGTCCAGCCGGGGATGAGGTACTGCATGGCGGTCGCATCGTCGCGCGAGCCCAGGCCGTGCTGGTTGTAGAGCTGGTGCGCCTTCTCGACCTCGGCCATGTCGAGCTCGACGCCGAGCCCCGGCTTCTTCGGCACCTGGACATGGCCGCCGACGATCTGCAGCGGCTCCTTCGTCAGGCGCTGGCCGTCCTGCCAGATCCAGTGCGTGTCGATCGCCGTGACGCGGCCCGGCGCTGCGGCGCCGACATGCGTGAACATGGCGAGCGAGACGTCGAAGTGGTTGTTCGAATGCGAGCCCCAGGTCAGGCCCCAGTCGCGGCAGGTCTGCGCGACGCGGACCGAGCCGGCCATGGTCCAGAAGTGCGGATCGGCCAGCGGGATGTCGACCGACTGCAGCGACAGCGCATGCGTCAGCTGCCGCCAGTCGGTGGCGATCATGTTGGTCGCCGTCGGCAGGCCGGTGGCGCGGCGGAACTCGGCCATCACCTCGCGGCCCGAGAAGCCCTCCTCGGCGCCGCACGGGTCCTCGGCGTAGGCGACGACGCCGCGCATGTCGCGCATCAGCCGGATCGCATCCTTCAGCAGCCAGCCGCCGTTCGGGTCGAGCGTGACGCGCGCCTCGGGGAAGCGCTCGTGCAGCGCGCGGATGGCGTCGATCTCCTCCTCGGCGCGCAGCGCGCCGCCCTTGAGCTTGAAGTCGTTGAAGCCGTAGCGCTCGCGGGCGGCCTCGGCCAGGCGCACCACCGCCTCGGGAGTCATCGCCTTCTCGTGGCGCAGGCGGAACCAGTCGTTGTCGGCGCCCGGGTCGCTGTCGTACGGCAGGTCGGTCTGCCCGCGGTCGCCGATGAAGAACAGGTAGCCGAGCATTTCGACCGCGTCGCGCTGCTGGCCTTCACCGAGCAGCGCGGCAACCGGCACGTCGAGGTGCTGGCCGAGCAGGTCGAGCAGAGCCGACTCGATCGCCGTGACCGCGTGGATCGCGATGCGCAGGTCGAAGGTCTGCAGCCCACGGCCGCCGCTGTCGCGGTCGGCGAAGGCGGCCTGTGCGTCGCGAAGCAGTTGCAGGTGGTTGCCGATCGGCTGGCCGACGACCATCGCCCGGGCGTCTTCGAGCGTCTGGCGGATCTTCTCGCCGCCGGGTACTTCACCGACGCCGGTGCGGCCGGCGCTGTCGGTGAGGATCAGCAGGTTGCGCGTGAAGTACGGACCGTGCGCGCCGCTCAGGTTGAGCAGCATGCTGTCGCGGCCGGCGACCGGAATGACGCGCAGGTCGGTGATGCGGGGGGTCGAGGAATCGGGCATGTTCACCTTTCGGGTAGTCGTCGCCGCGCACTGTCGGCAGGTGCGCTCAGAAGGTGTGAAAGAAACGCGCAGCGCAGCAGGTTGACTCACACCTTCGTCAGTCGGCGGTGATCTTGCCGGTCTCGATCACCTTCTTCCAGCGCGCGAACTCGGTCGCCTGGAAAGCAGCGAACTGCTCGGGCGTGTTGCCGACGATCTCGAAGCCGAGGTCGAGCAGCTTGGTCTTGATCGGCGGATCGTTCAGCGCTGCGACGATGGCCGTGTGCAGCTTGGTCTTCACCGCCGGCGGAAGCCCGCGCGGTGCGGCGATCGCCTGCCACGAATAGACATTGACGTTCTTGACGCCAGCTTCCTCGACCGTCGGCACGTCGGGGAAGATCGGTGAGCGCTTGGCGCCGGTAATCGCCAGCGCCTTCAGCTTGCCCGACTTCAGGAACGGCGCCGCGGTGTTGATGTTGACCCAGGAAGCGTCGACCTGGCCGCTGATCAGGTCCTGGGTCGCCGGGCCGCCCCCCTTGTACGGCACATGGATGCCGGTGGTTCCCGTCTGCTGCCAGAACAGCTCGGCGGTCAGGTGATCGCTCGAACCGTTGCCCGACGAGGCGAAGGTCATCTTGCCCGGATTCGCCTTGTGGTACGCGATCACGTCGGCCAGCGACTTGTGCCGCGAGCTGACCGGCACGGCGAGGACGTTCGGCGCCTGCACCGCCACGGTGATGTAGTCGAAGTCCTTCAGCGCGTCGTACGGCGGGCTCTTGAGGAAGTGCGGCGCGATCACGAACGGCCCGAGCGAAGACACCAGCAGCGTGTAGCCATCCGGCGCCGCGCGCTTGACGAAACCAGCGCCGATGGTTCCCGTGGCCCCCGCCTTGTTGTCGACGATGAAGGTCGCGCCGAGTGACTCCTGCAGCTTGGCGCCGAGCGTTCGGGCAATCAGGTCGGTCGAACCGCCGGGCGGGAACGGCACGACCATCGTCACCGGTTTGTCCGGCCAGGCCGGCGTTTGTGCAGCAGCGCCGACGGCGATTGCCGCGCCGAGGATGAAGGTACTGAATTGCAGTTTCATGAGCGTGTCTCCTGAAGTTTCAGAGGGGCAGCGGCCTGAGCGAACGGACAGGCTCGCTGCGAGCGGGCCGAGGTGCGCGAACGAGCGTCGCGCGCCTCAGGTCACCGGTGCCGGGTTGAAGAGGACCAGGGCGTTGTGCAGCTTCCAGTGCTCGGCCCAGGTCTTCTTCCGGCCGCTGGCGACATCGAGCATCAGGTGGAACAGCTCCCAGCCGACGTCCTCGATCGTGGCCTCGCCGGTGGCGATTCGGCCGGCATTCACGTCCATCAGGTCGTGCCAGCGGCGCGCCAGGTCGCTGCGCGTCGCCACCTTGATGACCGGCACCTGCGCCAGCCCGTACGGCGTGCCGCGACCGGTGGTGAAGACGTGCAGGTTCATGCCCGCCGCCAGCTGCAGCGTGCCGCAGATGAAGTCGCTGGCCGGCGTCGCGGCGTAGATCAGGCCTTTCTGCCTGAGCTTCTCGCCCGGCGAGATCACGCCCGAGATCGGCGAGCTGCCCGACTTGACGATCGAGCCCATCGCCTTCTCGACGATGTTCGACAGGCCGCCCTTCTTGTTGCCTGGCGTCGTGTTGGCGCTGCGGTCGACGCGGCCGCGGTCGAGGTAGGCGTCGTACCAGGCCATCTCGCGGATCATCCCCTGAGCGACTTCCGCCGTCGTCGCGCGCGAAGTCAGCTGGTCGATGCCGTCGCGGACTTCGGTGACCTCGGAAAACATCACCGTGGCGCCGGCGCGCACCAGCAGGTCGGTGCAGAACCCGACCGCCGGGTTGGCGGTGACGCCGGAAAAGGCGTCGCTGCCGCCGCATTGCACGCCGACGACCAGCTCGGAAGCCGGCACCGTTTCGCGCTGGCGGTCGTTGAGCCGCTCCAGGTGCAGCAGGGCCATGGCCATGACCGAGTCGATCATCGACATGAAGCCGACATGGTGCTCGGACTGCAGGCAGACGACGTCGAGCCCGGCCTCGGCCGTGACGCCGATGTCGGCGACGTTGCGCTCGTCGACCAGCGGGATGGTGCCGGGCGGCATCAGCCGCTCGGGCTGCAGCTTCTCGCAGCCGAGGCTCACGACCATCACCTCGCCGCCGAAGTTCGGGTTCAGCGCGATGTTGCGCAGCGTGCGGATCGGGATCTCGGCACCGGGCGCGTCGATGGCGACACCGCAGCCGTAGCCGTGATCGAGGCCGACGACATCGTCGACGTTCGGGAAGCGCGGCAGCAGCTCTTCCTTGATGCGCTGGACCGCGAAGTCGACGACGCCGGCCACGCACTGCACGGTCTGGGTGATGGCCAGGATGTTGCGCGTGCCGACCGAGCCGTCCGGGTTGCGGAAACCCTCGAAGGTGTAGCCCTCGAGCGCCGGCTGCGGCGGCGGCTTGACGGTGGCGATCGGCAGGTTGTCGTCGAGTTCACGCGCGGCCGGCATCTTCAGCAGGCGCTCGTGCACCCAGCTGCCGGCGGGGATGGCCTTGACCGCGTAGCCGATCGGCACGTTGTAGCGGCGCACCGTGTCGCCTTCGGCGAAGTCTTCCAGCGACACCTTGTGGCCCTGCGGCACATGGTCGCGCAGCACCAGCCCGGACGGCAGCGCGGTGCCGGCCCCCAGGCCGCCGTCGTTGGCGACGATCGCGACGTTGTCGTCGGGGTGCATGGCGATGATCACCGGCGTCTTTGCCGGGGCCGCGGTCGGCCCCTCGGTCAGCAGCTCGGGCGGATGGCCCGGAGCCGGACCCTTGGCGGTTTGCAACATGGATAGTCCCTGTCTGTTTCAGCCGACCTGCGCGATGCGCAACAGGTTGGTCGTCCCGGAGTTGCCGAACGGCATGCCAGCGGCGATGACGATGGTCTGACCCGCCGTTGCGAAGCCGCGCTTGACGGCGGTCTCGATCGCCACCTCGGTCATCTCGTCGACGCTCATCACCTCGTGGCAGAGCACCGAATTGACACCCCAGACCAGTGCCAGCCGGCGCGCCGTGGCACGCCGCGGCGTCATGCCGATGATCGGCGCGCGCGGCCGCTCGCGCGACATGCGCAAGGCCGAAGCACCCGAGTTGGTGTAGGCGACCATCGCCGCCACGTCGAGCAGGCCGGCCACCGAGCGCGCCGCCCAACCGATGGCATCAGCCACGTTGGCCTGCGGCCGCGTGTGCGAGGCGTCGATGGCCTCGCGGTACTGCGGGTCGGCCTCGGTCTGCGCAATGATCCGGTCCATCATCGCCACCGACTCGACCGGGTAGCGGCCGGATGCCGATTCCGCCGAGAGCATCACCGCGTCGGCGCCGTCGTAGATCGCGGTCGCGACGTCGGACGCTTCGGCACGCGTCGGCACCGGCGCCGAGACCATCGACTCGAGCATCTGCGTGGCGACGATCACCGGTTTGCCGAGGCGCCGGCAGGCGCGCACGATGCGCTTCTGGATCGCAGGCACCTGCTCGGCGGGCATCTCGACGCCGAGGTCGCCGCGGGCCACCATCACGGCGTCGGTCTCGGCGAGGATCGCGTCGAGGCTGTCGATCGCGGCCGGCTTTTCCAGCTTGGCAACGATGCCGGCGCGGCCCTCGACGATGCGCTTGACCTCGATGATGTCCTCGGCGCGCTGCACGAACGACAGCGCCACCCAGTCGATGCCGAGCGTCAGGCCGAAGTCGAGGTCGGCACGGTCCTTCACCGTCAGCGCGGACAGCGGCAGCACGACGCCGGGGACGTTGACGCCCTTGCGGTCGGAAAGCTGGCCGCCGTTGATGACGCGGGTCTCGGCGAAGTCGGGCCCGCAGCGCTCGACCTTCAGGCGCAGCCGGCCGTCGTCGAGCAACAGTTCGGCGCCTTCGGCCAGCGCGGCGAAGATTTCCGGGTGCGGCATCGGCGCGCGCGTCGCGTCGCCGGGCTTGTCGCGGTCGAGGTCGAGCCGGAAGGCCGCGCCTTCGACCAGCTGCACCGGCCCGTTGGCAAAGGTGCCGACGCGCAGCTTCGGCCCCTGCAAGTCGAGCAGCACGCCGATCGGGCGGCCGAGATCGCTTTCGATGGCGCGGATGGTGTCGAGCCGCTGCTTGTGGTCGGCGTGCGTGCCGTGGCTGAAGTTGAGGCGGAAGACATCGGCGCCGGCATGCACCAGTGCTTCGATGGTGGCGCGGTCGGCACTCGCCGGGCCCAGGGTGGCGACGATCTTGGCGTTGCTTTGCAGGCGGGTCATGGGGATTCCGGGGTTGAAGCGCCGTCGATGACGATGGCGCGGAAATCGTTGACGTTGGTCAGGGTCGGGCCGGTCACCACCGAGTCGCCGAGCGCCTGGAAGAAACCGTGGCCGTCGTTGGCATCGAGCCGGCTGCGCGGGTTGATGCCCTGCGCCCAGGCCCGCGCCAGCGTGTCGGGGGTGGCGATCGCGCCGGCGATTTCCTCGGCGCCGTCGACGCCGTCGGTGTCACCGGCCATGGCGTGCACGCCCGGCAGCCCGTTGAGGGCCACGGCCAGCGAGAGCAGGAATTCGACGTTGCGACCGCCACGGCCGTCGCCGCGAATCGTCACCGTGGTTTCGCCGCCGGAAAGCAGCACGCACGGCGTCTCGAAGGGCTGGCCGTGCACGGCGACCTGGCGCGCGATGCCGGCCAGCGCCTTGCCGATGTCGCGGGCTTCGCCTTCGAGGCTGTCGCCGAGGATGTAGGGGGTGATGCCGGCGTCGCGGGCCACCTGCGCGGCGGCTTCGAGGGCGATCTGCGGCGCGGTGATCATCCGGGTTTCGATGTTCCGCCAGCCGCGGATCGCCGGGCTTGACGGTCTCGCCCTCGCCGCTTTCGAGCAGTGCCCGCACGGCAGCCGGCACCTCGATGCGGTAGCGCTCGATGATCGCCAGCGCGTCGGCGCAGCGTCGTCGGATCGGGGACCGTCGGGCCCGAGGCGATGTCGATCGGATCGTCGCCGGGCACGTCGGAGATCAACAGCGTCAGCAGCTTCGCCGGATGGCAGGCCGCGGCGAGGCGGCCGCCCTTCAGCGACGACAGGTGCCGGCGCACGACGTTCATCTCGGAGATGCTGGCACCGCTCTTCAGCAAGGCGCTGTTCACCGACTGCTTGTCGGCGAGCGTCAGGCCGGGGCCGGGGCCGACCAGCAGCGACGAGCCGCCGCCCGAAATCAGCGCGATGACGAGGTCGTCTTCGCTCAGCCCGCTGACCTTGTCGCGGATGCGCTCGGCCGCGGCGAGCCCGGCGGCGTCGGGCACGGGATGCGCGGCCTGGACGATCTCGATGCGCTCGCACGGCACCTCGTAGCCGTAGCGGGTGACGACCAGGCCTTCGAGCGGGCCGGGCCAGTGGTCCTCCAGCGCGCGCGCCATCGCCGCCGACGCCTTGCCGGCGCCGATGACGATCGTGCGGCCGCTGGGCGGCGGCGGCAGGTGGGGCGGAAGGCAGAGCGCCGGTTGCGCTGCGGCGACCGCGGCGTCGAACATGGCGCGCAACAGGGCTCGGCGATCGGGCACTCGCATGGTCGAATCAGCTCCGGTTGATGGTGACATTCTCGAGCCGCAGATCGAGGTTCTCGACCACGTCGGCCGCGGTGCTGACGTTGAAAGTCGAGCCTCTCACGCGCACCGGCTCAGGCCGGGCGTCCACGCTGCTCGGGCGGCGTGTAGTCGATGGTCACGAACTGGCCGCCCTGGAACTTCTGTGCATGTTCGTCCAGCGGGTTCGGCTGCTGCAGGATTCCGGCGGCGAAATCCTCGGCGTTGTCGGTCGGCGCGTAGCCGATGGCATTGCCTTCCGACAAGTCGTAATAGCTGCGGTTGTTCGCCGACACGCCCCAGACCGCCGTGTAGCCGACGTTCTCGGCATGGATCGCGCGCATCACCAGCTGCACCAAATCCTCGGTGCTCATCCAGGTGCTGAGCTGGCGGAAGTTCTCCGGCGGCCGCCCCATCGTCGTGCCGATGCGCAGCGAAACGCCTTCGATGCCGTGCTTGTCCCAGTACATGCGAGCCATCGCCTCGCCCCAGACCTTCGAAAGGCCGTAGAAGCCGTCCGGGCGGAACTCGGCGTCGAGCTTCAGGCGCGAATCGACCGGGTGCATGCCGAAGGCATGGTTCGAGCTGGCGAAGAGGATGCGCTTCACACCGTTCCGACGGGCGCCCTCGTAGACCTCGTGCAGCGCAACGAGGTTGTTCTGGATGATTTCGGGCAGCGGGCGCTCGACGCTGGTGCCGGCCATGTGGACCAGCACGTCGACGCCCTGCAGCAGCCGGTCGACGACCGCCGGATCCTTCAGGTCGCCGTGCATCACGTCCTCGCCGTCGTGCATCGGTTCGAGCGGCCTGCTGCCGCCGGCCGAGCGCAAGTCGATGCCGCGCTTTTGCAGCTCGGTGCGGAGGATGCGGCCGACGTTGCCGCCAGCGCCGCTGAGGGCGACTTTGATGCTCATTTCAGATGCCTTTCGAATTCGGATGGATCAGCCGCGGTAGCGCGCGACCGGCGTGCCGGGAACCCCGACGCGGGCTGCGAACACGCCACCGGCGAGCGGCGTCGCTGCCAGCTGCTCCGCGCTGAAGTTCTCACGCAGGGAGGTGATGAAGAGCGTCTGCAGATCCGGCCCGCCGAAACACGGCATGGTCGGATGCGTCACCGGCAGCTCGATCCACGACAGCAGCTCGCCCGATGGACTGAAGCGGTTGACCCGGCCGGCGCCGATGCCGCAGCCCCAGTAGCAGCCCTCGGCATCGGTGGCGCCGCCGTCGGGTCGGCCCCAGTCGGGCTGCATGGTGACGAAGACCTCGCGCTCGCCGAGCGCGCCGCTGGCCATGTCGTGCGCATAGCGCCAGATGGTGCCGGCACGGGAGTCGGAGTGGTACATCACCCTCCCGTCGGGGCTCCAGGCCAGGCCGTTGGAAACCTTCACACCGGCCGCCATGCGCTGCGAACGGTGGTCGGCGCCGAGCCGGTAGAGCGCGCCGACGTTCTCCTTCTCCGGCCGGTCGTCCATCGTGCCGGCCCAGAACGCGCCGTCGGGTGCGACCTTGCCGTCGTTGAGCCGGTTGGTCGGCCGCTCGGGTTCGGGATGCACCAGCAGCGTGACTTCGCTGCTGTCGAGATCGACACGGTGAAAGCCACTGCGCAAGGCAGCAACCACGCCGCCGCCCTCGCGCAAGCCGATGCTGCCGATTGCAGCCGGCATCGGCCAGCTGCGCCTCGCGCCGCTGGCCAGCTCCCAGCGGTGAATCGCGGGCTCGAGAATGTCGACCCAGTACAGCGCCTGTTCGGGCGCCGACCAGACCGGGGACTCACCGACCGTGTTCTTCGCGTCGACGACGCAGCACAGATCCACATCGAGGCGTCGAGCCGTCATGGCCTGCTCCTGTCGTCTTGTACGCCGGCCTCAGCCTGCATAGCCCATGAAGAAGCGCGGCAGTGCGAGCGAGAACGCCGGCACGTAGGTGACCAGCAGCAAGGCACCGATCAGCGCGCCGTAGAACGGCATGATCGTCTTCATGACTTCACCGACCGAGACGCCGCCGATGGCACAGCCGACGAACTGAACCGTGCCGACCGGCGGCGTGTTCAGGCCGAGGGCGCAGTTGATCAGCATCACCATGCCGAACTGCACCGGGTCCATGCCGTACTTCATGGCGATCGGCAGGAAGATCGGCGTGGCGATCAGGATCGTCGCCGCCATGTCCATGAAGGTGCCGAGCAGGAACAGCAGCACGTTGATCAGCAGGAAGACGACCCACGGCGTCGTCGACATGCTGGAGATGACGCCGCCCATGAAGTCGGCCACCTCGTACAGCCCCATCAGGTACTGGAACATCGCCGAAACGCCGATCAGCAGCAGCACCACACCCGTCGTCTTGACCGCCTTCGCCGCGGCCAGCAGGAAGTTCTGCACGGTCATCGTGCGATAGAGGAAGAAGGTCAGCAGGATCGTGTAGATCACCGCGATCGACGCGGCCTCGGTGGCAGTGAAGATACCCGACAGGATGCCAGCAAGGATGATGACCACGATCAGCAGCCCCGGGGTCGCTGCCGCGGCAGCGCGCCAGACACCCTGCCAGCCCGGGAACGAGCCCGACGGATAGCCGCGCTTGACGGCGACCAGGTAGGCCGCGATCAGCATGCAGACCATCAGCACGAGCGCCGGGAGCAAGCCCGCTGCGATCAGTGCGCCGATCGACACCGTGCCACCGGCGGCCAGCGCGTAGATGATCATGTTGTGACTGGTCGGCATCAGCGCACCGACCAGCGAGGCGTGCGTCGTCACGTTGACCGCGTAGTCGGCGTGATAGCCCTCCTTTTTCATCATCGGAATCATCACCGAGCCCATGGCCGAGACGTCGGCGACGGCCGATCCGCAGACGCCTCCGAACAGCGTGCAGGCGACGACGTTCGACATGCCGAGGCCGCCGCGCACATGGCCCACGGCGCTCTGCGCCAGCCGCACGATCTTGTCGGCCACGCCGCCGTGCAGCATCAGCTCACCACTGAAGACGAAGAACGGGATGGCGAGGAACGAAAACACGTTCATCCCCGACATCATCTGCTGGAACAGCACGCCGAGCGGCAGGCCTTCGTAGAGGATGGTGCAGATGGCCGAGAGACCGATCGCGAAGGCCACCGGCACGCCGAGGATCAGCAGGCCGAAAAACGAGATGGCGAGAATCGTCAGTGCCATGATGGGACCACTTTCTTGTTTTGGACCAGGGCCATCACGTGTTCGATCGAGAACGAGATGATCAGCACGCCCGAGATGACGAGCGGGATGTAGCGCAAGGCCTCGGTGATGCCGAGATTGGGAATCTTGTAGCCGGCGACCGAAGCGCCGAGCAGCCAGCCGTTGTAGACCATGGCCGCGCCGAAGGCGATCACCAGGAAGTGGATCAGCAGTTCGATGCGGTTGCGGATGGCCTCGGGCACCAGCACCAGCAGCGACTCCATGCCGATGTGGCCGGCATCGCGAACACCGACCGCCGCGCCGATCAGGGTGACGTAGAGCACCAGCACCAGGGCCAGGCTCTCGGTCCAGGTCGGCGAAGAATTCAGCACGTAGCGGCCGAACACCTGCCAGAAGACGATCGTCACGATCACCAGCAACCCGGCGACCGAGAAGAACATGCCCAGCTTGGCGATTGGCGCGTTGATGCTTGTCAACAGGCCGGTCAGAGGGGGCTCGGCGGGTTCGTGCAGATGCAGTTCGTCCGCCAGTTCAGCTTCCTTCATGGAGGCTCCTGGAAATGCGGTTGGAAAGGGGGTCGAGCCGGGTGGATCACGCACCGGCAGTGCCGATCAGCCCGCAGCGACGAGCGGCTCGCGCCGCCCGTCGGCGCCGCTTACTTCGTGTCCTGGATCCGCTTGACCAGCTCCTTGAGCTTGGGCGTGTTGGCGAACTTGGCGTAGACCGGCGCCATGGCGTCGATGAACGGCTTCTTGTCGGCGATCGGGATCACCTGCGCGCCACCGGCCTCGGCAACCTTGCGCGACTTCATCTCGCGCTCGTCCCACAGCTTGCGCATGAACGGCACCGACTCCTTGGCGGTCTTGCGGATCAGCGCCTGGTCTTCCTTGGGCAGGCCGTCGAAGATCTTCTTCGAGAACACCAGCACCTCGGGCACCATCGAATGCTCGGTGACGTTGTAGAACTTGGCCGCCTCGAAGTGGCGCGACGATTCGTACGACGGCCAGTTGTTCTCGGCGCCGTCGACGATGCCGGTCTTCAGGCCGGTGTAGACCTCGCCGAAAGGCATCGGCGTGGCATTCGCGCCGATCGCTTCCATCATGGCGACGAACAGGTCCGACTGCTGGACGCGGATCTTCATGCCCTTGACGTCGGCCAGCGTCTTGATCGGCCGCTTGGCGGTGTACATCGAGCGCGCGCCGCTGTCGTAGAAGGCCAGGCCGACCATGCCCTGCGCTTCCATCGACGCCAGGATCTCGTCGCCGATCGGGCCGTCGAGCACCTGGCGCATGTGGGCGATCGAGCGGAAGACGAACGGCATCGAGATGGCGATGGTCTCGGGCACGATGTTGTTCAGCGGTGCGGCGTTGATGCGCATCATGTCGAGGCCGCCGATCTTCAGCTGCTCGATGGTGTCGCGCTCGGCGCCGAGCGTGCCGGCCGCGAAACACCTTGACGCCGTGCTTGCCCTTCGACTGCTCCTTCAATGCAGCGCCCATCTGGCGCACGGCTTCGACGGTCGGGTAGTCGGTGGGGTGAATATCGGAGGAGCGGAATTCGCGGGCGCTGACGCTCCCTGCAAGTGCAATGCAAAGAACGCTGAGCGATGTGCGCAGGAAGCGTGACATGGATGTCCTTGAAGTCGGGTGGAGGAAGGACCGTTTGCCGGGGAAGGCACGGTCGCTTCAGAGCCGCCATTTTGTATGACAACTTTCAAGAGTCAACAACAAAGTTGTAATGGTATCCACCAAGAGCTTTCCGGCCAGCGACAGGGTAGAAGGAGGTCGGAACCGCGTTGCGTCGTCGAATGAAGCGAGGTTTCCCTGCGGTAACCGGCCGGCGACAGCCGACGCACTCGATGGTGCAACTTTGTTTTTCCGGACTCCTTCTTTCTCCTGACAGTCAAATTATGATGAGTTGCTTGACAACTCCCTCTGCGGGAACACGCTTGGCCCTGTGTTGCTGCACCTCCCCGCCTGCACCGACTCGATGAACGACCTCTCGCTTGGCGCCGAAGCCGCCGGTACCCTTCCAGAGCGGATCTACGCCCATGTCTTCGAGTCGATCCTGCGTGGCGATTACGGCAAGGCCGGCAAGCTGCCGACCGAGAGCGTGCTCGCCGACCGGTTCGGCGTTTCACGCCCCACGGTGCGCGAGGCGCTTTCCAGGCTGCGCTCGGAAGGCATCGTCACCTCGCGGCGCGGCTCGGGAAGCTACGTCATCAGGCTGCCCGGCGCGCCGACATCCGATCTGCTGCCGATCCGGAGCATGGCCGACATCGAGCGCTACTACATCTTCCGCACGTGCGTCGAGGCCGGCGCCGCGGCCGGCGCCGCCGAATCCCGCACCGCAGCCGACATCGACGCGATGCGGGAGACCTTCGACGCGCTGACAGTCGCCATGGAGAGCGGCCGCACCGGCGTCGAAGAAGACGTCCGCTTCCACCTGGCGATTGCCCGCGCCTCGCACAACCCGTTCTTCGTCACCACGATCGAGACCAGCGTCGGTCCGATCCGCCAGTTCATCGAGCTGGCGCGCAGCGTGGCCGAGAAAAAGGACATGGAGCGCATCCGCGGCGTCCAGCGCGAGCACCAGGCGATCGTCGACGCGGTGGTTCGCCGCTCGCCGGAAGACGCCGCCGAGGCGACGCGGGCGCACATCCAGGCGGCGCGCCGGCGCATCTTCGAAGGCACGCCGCTGCGCTGAGCGGCTCGAGGCGGGGTTGCCGGGGCGTGCTCGCCGGCGCTACGCGCCTGCACCTGCGCCCCACCTGCGCCACAGCCAGCTCGCCGGCACCTCGCGGCCCGAGCGCACGTATTCCAGCACGTTGGCATTGCGCAAGGTCAGTTCCTGACGCGCCCGCGCTTGCGCCGTGCCGGCGAACAGCCAGGCATCGCCCGGTTGAACATCCGAGTCTTCCGGCGGCCAGACGGTTTGAACGCCGGCGCGCACGCGCATCAATGCAAAGCCCGCAAGCATCTGCTCGCAGTCGCTCGGGTCGCGCAGCAGTTCGCGCAGCGGCATCGGCGGGCCGGCCTTGGCGAGCGCCTCGTGGACCGCGAGCGCGTCCTGCGGCGTGGTGCGCACGTCCCAGGTGAGGGGCACGGCGTCGCCGAGCCGCGACTGCAGCCGGGCAATCGTCTCGTCGGCCCAGGCATCGGGCTGCTTCTTGACGAAATCCAGGAACGGCAGGAGCAAGGGCGTGGTCAGCGTGGCCATGCACTCGTGGGCGATGATCTCGCTCGACACCATCACCAGGTCGGCGTTGAAACGCTCGAACAAGATCCCGTTCTCGGCGAAGTTCTGGCGCAGCACGATAAAGAGCCGCGGGTTGAGCGCCCGCGCGGCAACCGCGATCGCAAGGTTCTCGAAGTCGTCGTCGGTGCTCGCGACCAGCCCTTCGGCCTCGGCCGTTCCGGCCGACTCCAGCACCGCCCGTTCCGTGGCATGACCCGCAACGATTCGCGCATCGCCGGCGAGGTCTGCCGAGGGATCGAGAATGATCAGCGCAACGTTCTCGCGGTCGAGTTCGCGCACCACCGCCTTGCCGAAGCGGCCATAGCCGCAGACCACCCACTTGCCGCGCGGCGGCGCGTACTCCGAGCGCAGGTTCGATCCCGTGGTGCCGGTCAACCAGTCGAGCAGCCGGTAGCAGCCTGGCTCGCGCATGGCGAGCACCAGGTACTCGGCGAACTTCTGAAACGGGTCGACGATGTGGTGCGTGCCGATCGCCGCCAGGTTCTGCGCCGTTTCGGGGGTGTGCACGCGCGCCAGCACGGGCAGGTGAGGACTGACCAGTCGCGTGGTCATTGCCACACCGAGGTTCGCCTGCTCGTCGTTGGTGAGCGCGACCACGCCGCGGCACTGCGGATGGCCGATGCCTGCCAGGATCAGGTTCTGCGGCCGCCGGGCGTCGCCGACAAGGGTTGGCGTGTCGCTGCGAAAGTCCTCGAGTTCGAGCTCGGTGATCCGCGCCTCGTCGAGCTCGACGATGACGAAGCGCGTGCCGAGCTGGTCGAGCGACCGGGTGATCAGATGCCCGGTGTCGCCGCAGCCGCAGACGACATAGAACGGCTCGCGCAGCCGCCGCACGCGCCGGCCGAATCGGGCGCGGCCGATTGCTTCGGCGAAGGCATGGTCCTGGAACAGCGCCAGCAACATCAGGACGGCGTACGTCCAGCCGACCACCGACAGGTAGATGCACAGTGTCACCCAGAGGCGCTGGGCGTTGCTGAACGCACCCGGTATCTCGCCGAAACCGATGGTGGTGGCGGTGTAGCTCATGAAATAGAACGCGTGGAAGAAGCTCATCGGCGGCGCCGGCGCGCCGGTGGCGTCGACGCCGGGCACCAGCGCCAGACCGACGATCGAGACAACATAGGCGGCGACCAGTGCAATCAGCGGCGCACGCAGCCGCCGCAGCACGATCAGCAGGATGCTCGGCTGGGAGGTGCGCGCAACCGGGGCGACGTGCGGATCGGTCATGGGCCGCTCGGCGCGCCGCTGCTTCAGCGCCGCAGCATCAGCGTTTCGCCGATCAGCAGGACGAGCGAGACGACGTTGGCGAGCAGCGCACCGCCTGCCAGCGAGACGATCGTCGCCATCGTGCCCGGCGTCATGCCGCCCTCGCTCATGTGCGCCGCATAGGCCCAGACAAGGGCCGCTGCGACGAGCTCCAGGTCTGCAACCAGGCTCGTCGCCAGATGCAGCGCGCCGATCTGCGTCCGGTCGCCGAACTTGAGGATCGTCGCGATGAGATTCACGGCGACGGCCGCGAACAGCTCCCAGATTTCGTGTTGCAGCGGGTTGTCGATATCGCCGACGAAGAAGCCGAAATTCAGCGTTGCCGCGAAGATGATGAAGAAACCGAAGACCACCTTCTCGAGATTCATCATCGTTCTCCGTACGAAGGTTCCGGGAATGCAGGCCGGTCGAGCGGCAGCATGCCACAGCCGCGGGCGGGCAAGCTGCGTGGGGGTGCGCGCAGGCGCCGCATCCAGCCGCGGCCACGATCCGTATTCAACGGGCTCGACCTGCCCCGAAAGAGCCCGATGAAAAAACGCTGGATCGCCCTCGCCGCCCTCGGACTGGTGCTTGCGGGCTGCCAGAGCCCGCCGCGGCGGCCGCTCGCCACCGTCGCCGACCTCGACCTGCCGCGCTTCATGGGCGACTGGTATGTCATTGCCAACATTCCGACTTTTCTCGAAAAGGGGGCTCACGACGCCCTCGAAAACTACCGGCTGCAGCCCGACGGCAGCGTCGCCATCCACTTCAGCTACCGCAAGGGGGCCGACGGCGAGCTGAAGACGCTGAACTCGAAGGGCTTCGTCGAGGACGCGTCGAACGCCGTCTGGGGCGTGCAGTTCGTCTGGCCGATCCGGGCCGACTACCGGGTCGCCCATGTTTCTGCGGACTACAGCCAGACGGTGATCGCGCGCGAGAAGCGCGACTACGTCTGGATCATGGCGCGCACGCCGACGATTCCCGACGCCGACTACCGGCGGCTGCTGGCGCTTGTCGGCGAACTGGGCTACGACGTTTCCAAGGTGCAACTGGTGCCGCAGCGGCCGCGTGCCCCGGGCTAATATCGACGCCTCGGCCGCAACGGTCCGATGAAAGGTCACCCATGCGCATCGATGCCCTGATCAGGCTGGCCGCACTCACGCTCGGCACCACCGTGTCGCTGGCGTCGGCCCAGCAGCCGGCCGAAAGAGCGGCAACGTCCGCAGCAACGATGCAAGCGGCGCCGAATCCGACCGGCAGCACGGCCAATCCGTCGAATCCGGCTGCAGCGGGAGGCCCTGCCACGAGCCCGGCGCCCGCTGGAACGAGCATGCGCGCACCTGCAACCACGGCACAGGCGCCGGCTGCGGAAGCCTTCGGCGACGCCTGGACCGGCCGTCCGCAGAGTCTTGCCGACGCCCAGCGCGAGGCTCGCGCCGCAGCGGGCGAAGCGCTCAAGGAGTGCCGCCGGCAGTCCGCGGCGAACACCGAACGCTGTCTCGAGCCGACGCGGCGCGACAACCAGGCGGCATTGCAGCGGGCCCGCACGCGCGGCAGCCGGGCAGCGCCGCAGCGCGCGGGCTCGCGCGACAGCGCGGCGTTGAGGACGTCGGGCCGCTCGACCCGCCCGCCCCGCTGAAGCGGCACCGACCCGATCGCGTTGCGCGGGCGCCCGGCCCGGCTGCGCCCTGCCCTGCGCCGCCACACTGCTAGGAGCCTGTCGCTTCGTCGAAGGCTTCGGCCCGGGTGCGTGTCGAGCCATGAGTGACTGCACCTTCTTCTGGCACGACTACGAAACCTTCGGGTTGTCGCCGCGCACCGACCGGCCGGCGCAGTTCGCCGGCATCCGCACCGACGCCGATCTGAACGAGATCGACGCGCCGGTGATGCACCACTGCCAGCCGGCGCCGGACTACCTGCCCGATCCGGCGTCGTGCCTGCTGACCGGCATCCTGCCGCAGACCTGCCTGGCCGAAGGCCTGCCCGAGCATGCCTTTGCCGCGGCGATCGAGCGGCAGCTCGCCCGCCCCGGGACGATCGGCCTGGGCTACAACACCATCCGCTTCGACGACGAGGTGACGCGCCACCTCTTCTGGCGCAACCTGATCGACCCGTACGCCCGCGAATGGCAGAGCGATTGCGGCCGCTGGGACCTGCTCGACGTGGTGCGTTGCGCCTGGGCGCTGCGGCCCGAAGGCATCGAATGGCCGCAGCGAGCCGAGGGCGGCGCCTCGTTCAGGCTCGAACACCTGACCGCCGCCAACGGCCTGGCCCACGAGGCGGCGCACGACGCGCTCTCCGACGTGCGCGCAACGATCGCGCTGGCGCGGCTGCTGAAGCAACGCCAGCCGAAGCTCTATGACTTCTGCCTGCGGCTGCGCCACAAGCAGGCGGTGCAGGAAGAACTGCGCAGCGCCGCGGCGAAAGGGCAGCCGCTGCTGCACATTTCCGGTCGCTACGCGGCCGAGCGCGGCTGCATGGCGCTGGTCTGGCCGCTCGCGCCGCATCCGACGAATCGCAACGAACTGATCGTCTGGGACCTTGCCGAGGACCCGGCCGAACTCGCCGACCTGGACGTGGCGACGATCCGCCAGCGCCTCTTCAGCCGCAGCGCCGACCTGCCCGAAGGGGTGAAGCGGCTGCCGCTGAAGACGATCCACCTGAACCGCTCGCCGATCGTCATTGCCAACCTGAAGACCCTCGGCGCCGAGCGCGCCGAGCGCTGGGGTATCGACCTGCCGCTGGCGCTGCGCCGGGGCCACGGGGCGGCGCGGCAGGTGGCCGCGGTGGCGGGCCTGTGGCCCGAGGTCTTTGCCCGCCCGCCGACGCCGACGCCCGATGTCGACGAGGCGCTCTACAGCGGCCTGCTCGGCCCGGCCGACCGCCAGTTGCTGCTGCGGCTGCGCGCGCTCTCGCCCGGGCAGCTGGCCGAATGGCGAGGCGTGGCCGACGATCCGCGGCTCGAGGAGCTGGTCTTCCGTTACCGGGCGCGCAACTTCCCGCAGACGCTCGCCGCGGCAGAGCAGGCGCGCTGGCAGCAGCACTGCAGCGATCGGCTGCACCACGGCGCTGCCGGTGCGCTGACGCTGGGCCGCTATGCCGAGCGCATCGACACGCTGAGCGAAAACGCCGACGAGCGGCAGCAGGACATCCTCGCCGCGCTCTACGACTACGCCGAGCAGATTGCGCCGGCGGACTGAGGCCGCGCCGGGGCATGCGGGTTGCCGCTGCCCGCCCCGACACGGCTGCCGCACCATGCCTGCCATTCGATCGACTTTGCTGAGCGTCGCCGCGGCCCTGGTCGCGCTTGGAATGCCGCCGAGTTGGGCGCAATCACCGCCGGCGGCGTCGACCGCGAGCGCGGCAGCGGAACCGTCAGCGGCTGGCGCGTCGCGGGCTTCGACAATGCCTGCGGCTGCTGCGGCCCCGGCTTCACCCAGCCCCGCGGGAGCGCTGACGCTGCCAGCGCAGGCGCTGCCGGCAGTCGGCGGCATGACGCCGACCGAGGCTGCAGCCGAGACCGACCCGAAGGCGGGATCGATCCAGTTCATCGGCACGGCCACGGTGCTGATCGGCGTCGGCGGTCTGACGATCCTGACCGATCCGAACTTCCTGCACCAGGGAGAAATGGTCCCGCTCGGCTATGGGCTGCGCTCTCGCCGGCTGACGCAGCCGGCCATCGCGCTCGACAAGCTGCCGCCGATCGACCTGGTGCTGCTGTCGCACTTCCACGGCGATCACTTCGACCAGCGGGTACAGCGCCAGCTCAACCGGGTGCTGCCGATCGTCACCACCCGCGCCGCCGAGCGCGCGTTGCGCAGGCTGGAATTCACCGCCGTGCGCTCGCTGGCGACCTGGCAGACGATCGACATCATCAAGGGCGAGACCCGGCTGCGCATCACCGCGATGCCGGCGCGCCACGGCCCGCCGGTCGTCAACCGTGCGTTGCCCGCGGTGATGGGCAGCCTGCTCGAATTCCACGTGCCCGGCAGCAGTCCCTGGCGGCTCTACATCAGCGGCGACACGACGGTCTACAACGCCCTGCGCGAGATTCCGAAGCGCCATCCGGAGATCGACATGGCGTTGCTGCACCTCGGCGGCACCCGGGTCGGCGGCGCGCTGGTGACGATGGACGCGGCGCAAGGCGTCGAGGCGCTGCGCATCGTCCAGCCGAAGCACGCCATACCGATCCACTTCAACGACTACGAAGTGTTCAAGTCGCCGCTCGCCGACTTCTTCGAGGCGGTCCGCCAGGCCGGGCTGCACGACAAGGTCAGCTACCTCAAGCAAGGCGAAAGCCACCGCTTCGAGCTGCCGGTGAGCAGCCGCTGAGTTTCCATCCCCGATCAGGTGCCGCGTGCGGACTGCAGCCCGGTCGGGTTACGCAGACCCGGTTGCCGTCGACTGCAGCCTGCAGCGCCGGATTCGGCCCGCCGCCCCAGTCCTCGGTCCAGAGTGCCGGCTGCTCGCGGCGGAAGGTCTGCACCATCTCGATGCACGCCCGCGCTGCGGGGCTTCGCTGCGGGTCGAGCACCACCACCTCGATGCCCTTCGAGCGCATGAAGCGGATCGTCTCTTCGCTCGACGCGTTGGTCGCATCGCCGATCACCACCCGGGGAATGCCGAACTGGACGATGGTGCCGGTGCACATGAAGCACGGCTGCAGCGTCGTGAACATCGTCGTGACGTGCCGGTTCGGCAGGCGGCCGGCAGCGCGCATGGCCGCCATCTCGCCGTGGACGGTCGGATTGCCCTCCTGAACCAGCGCGTTGTGCCCTTCGCCGAGGATGCGGCCGCTGGCGTTGTCGACCAGCACGCCGCCGATCGGGCAACCGCCTTCGGCCAGACCTTTCGCGGCCAGTTCGAAGGCGCGCTGCATCAGTTTTTCATCGTCGATCAAGGGGTCCATGGCGTCTTTCACAAGGGTTCACTTCCTGAAACGGCAACGCGATCATGTCCCAGCGACGGGCCTGCACTCCTGCGCCCGTCGCAGCGGCCCTGCCCGGCCGGGGCGAATTCGAGAGGGAGCAGAATCGGCCGGCTCGAATCAACTGCTGAAGACATTCCCATGCGTGAACTTTCCTCCGACGGCCAGGCGGCCCTGTCCGATATCGCCAAGCGTCACGGCTTCAGTGACGATGCAGTCCGGCACATGCTCGATGCGGTGATGCGCGGCAACGGCAGCATGGCGCAGTTCAGCCATCCCGAGTTCGGCGGCAGTGGCCAATGGATGCGCGGTGGCATGACGATGGTTTCGGACATGTTCAACGACCAGCTCAAGGGCCGCGTCGACGCGCTCTGCAGCGACCTTTCGGAACTGAGCGCCAAGCAGCCGGACCTGACCGGTGGCAGCGCCGTGCAGTCGCAGAACCAGGGCGGACAGCGCAGCCAGGCCCCGAGCAGTGGCGGCTCGCAGCAGCCGGCCGGCGCGTCGGAGCGCGCCGGAGACGCCGCGCCGCGCAGCGGCAGCAGCGGGTCGGGCTCGTGGTGGCCTTCCGAGCTGCACGCGCCGAACAGCACCGGCTCGCAGAACGACATGCGCTACGCCTATTTCGGCGATGCGCGGCGGCTTGCGGTCGACCGCGGCGGCAAGGTCACCGTGTACGACACGCTCGATCACCAGATCGGCGGCGTTTCACAACAGCAGTCGGGCAGCGCCTCGCTGACTTTTTCCAGCCAGCACGGGCCGATCGATCTCGCCACGCTGCCGGTGGTCTCGTCCGGCAGCTGACCTCGCGGGTAACCGGCCGGGCGCCGCAGGGCGCACCCGGCCGGCTACTCCGGCGCTTCGGATACGTCCCAGCGCAGTTCCGGCAGCTCCCGGAAGACGCGCCGCGTTCCGGCGCTCCACCGGTCGCGAATCGCCGTGAAATCGGCATCGCCCTGCTCGAACCGACGGCGCAGGTTGGCCCGCAGGCTGTCGCGCTCATAACAGAGCAGGTCGATCGGCATGCCGACCGACAGGTTGCTGCGCAAGGTCGAATCGAACGAGATCAGCAGGCACTTGACGCCGTCGGCAAGGCTCGTCGTCGGCGTGATCACGCGGTCGATGATGGGTTTGCCGTACTTGGTCTCGCCGCTCTGCATGAACGGCGTGTCCGGCCCGGCTTCGATGAAGTTGCCTTCGGCATAAAGGCGAAACAGCTGCATCGGCCGGCCCTGGATCTGCCCGCCCAGGATGAACGACGCATTGAAGGGATGCGAGTCCATGAAGGGGGTATCGCGACGATCGACGATGCGCATCGCGTCGCCCACCTGCATGGTGGCATCGAACATGCGTCGGCGCATTGAAGAGGTGTTCGCTGGCCGATTCGATGCGCTGGCGCAGGCAGGCTGATCACCGCCTGCGTTCCGGCCAGGCTGCCCGAGCTGAGCATGACGATGACCCGGTCGCCCGGCCGCTCGAAGACCGTCATCTTGCAAAAGCGGGCGTAGTTGTCCACGCCCGCGTGGGTGCGGGAATCACTGGCGAATACCAGGCCCTCCTCGAGCTTGAGGCCGACGCAATAGGTCATTCAGGAGCGCCAAGGCGCATCTCCGCAAGGGTGCGCTGATGTGGTGAGATCCGTTTGCAGGCGCGCAGGGGTGGAACACATCGCGGGGGAATTGCAACTGTCATGCCACGGGCGATGATGCCCGAAGCCGGGCGCTGCGCGGCAAAGGCCGGCACCCGGCAGCAGAGGGCGTGCGAAAAGTCCGCTTCAGGTCTCCGTCGCCTTCCCGGTTTGCGCGTATCCCGGCACGCGAGCGTCTGTGCAGGTGGGAAGCGCCGCTGCACCGGCAATCCACGTGAAGGATTTCGCTCGAGCGCGCTCCAGTCGGCGCGCCGTCGCTCAAGAGCACTGCGCGCAGGTCGATGAGCGTGATGACAACCCCGAAACGCTGCCACGGCCCCGCCGGACCCCATGCAAACCTGCCACACCCGAGAAACCCGCCGCACGACCGATCCAGTCGGGGCGACGCACCATGGGCGGCAATGGGGTCACAGACTCCTCCGGCAGTCGGCGCCACGCCGGCAGCGCCAGCGCGTCGTGTTCACCTCCCTGATCGCCGTCGCCGTACTCGCCGGCATGCCCGTGCGGGCCGAGCAGACGTCCAGCGCCTTCGCCGTTGCCGATGGCCGCAGCTACGTGACCGCGTACCACGCCGTCCAGGGCGCAACGCTGATATGCATCGAAACGGTGCATGGCGATGCGGCCGAGGCGCACGTGCTGGCGGTCGACCCTGTCAATGACCTGGCGCTGCTGCGCTCGGCGGTCACGATGCCGCCGCTGGCGCTGGCAGCGTCGCACCAGGTGGTCGGCGGCATGGCGCTGCTGACGATCGGCTACCCCGATCCGTACCGCTTCGGCGACGACCCGAAAGCGCACCAGGGGACGCTCGATTCGATGGTCGGCATCCTCGGTGAGGCCGGGCGGATGCAGGTCAGCGTACCCGTGCGCCCTGGCAATTCCGGCTCGCCGCTGCTGTCCGAGAGGGGACAGGTCGTCGGCGTGGTGGTCGCCTCGGTCGATTCGGCACTGCTCGGCATGCCGTCGGTCGCCAGCGGCGCCGTCGGCTACGCGGTGCCGATCGACCCGGTGCGGCAACTGATCCGCAGCGCCAATGGCCCGGAACCGGCCATTCGTGCTGGTGCCCATGCAGCCGACGCCGAACCGCGCAATCGCCGCGCGCTGGTGCACGAAGCAGCGATGTCGGTCGTTCTGGTCACCAGCGATCCACGCAGCGCGACTTGCGCGGCAAACGGCGACGCACGGATGTTCGGACGGCAAGCCCGTATGAGTCACGACCTGATTCCCAGCGTCGATCTGTTGCGAGCGCACCGCAATACCGCCGCCGTGGCACAGCCAACGCCGATGAGCGATCTCGCCAGCGCCCAGGCGCCGCGCAGCTGAGCACTGTCGCCGCGACTATTGAACTCCGCACTGAACGGTGCGGTGTGGCCGGGCGGCGCCGGTTGCCGCAAGCGACTGCCCGCGCAACGCGACCGCCGCTTGCGTGTACCGTCGCGCGGCTGTTCAATTCCTCGAGGTCTGCCGCCCATGGAACGCTACGACGCTGAAGCGCTGACGCGCTGGATGGGTGCGGTCTTCGAGGCCTGCCGGGTTTCGCCGGCCGACGCGCGCTGCAGCGCCGACATCCTGGCGCGGACCAGCCTGCGCGGTATCGACACGCACGGTGTGTCGCGCGTGCCGGCGTACGTCGACAGGTTGTTGTCGGGCGAGGTCGATCCGCAGGCCGTACCCCGCGCCGAATGGCGCGACGGCGCGCTGCACATCGATGGTGCAGCGGCGCTCGGCCAATTGGTCGCGCCGTTCGCCGTGGCCGAGGCGGTCGAGCGCAGCCGGGAACTGGCGGCCGTCTCGTGCACGATCCGCAATTCGGGCCACCTCGGGGCGCTCGGCGTGTTCGTGCTCCAGGCGGCCGAGCAGGGGCGGATCGCCTTCCTCTGTCAGAAGACGCCGCCGCTGATCGCGCTGCCGGGTTCGAGCCGCGCCGCCATCGGCAACAACCCGCTGGCTTTTGCGGCGCCGCTGGGCGGTGGCCGTCCGCCGCTGGTGTTCGACATGGCCGCGAGCGTGGTCGCCCGCGGTCAGGTGCTGCAGGCGGCGCGCGACGGCAACCCCATTCCCGACGACTGGGCGCTCGCGCCCGATGGCAGCCCGACGACCGACGCCGCCCTGGCGCTGCAGGGCGCGATGCGTCCGGCCGGGGGGCACAAGGGCATCGGCCTGGCGATGCTGGTCGAATGCCTCGCCGGCAGCCTCGCCGGGTCGATGACCCTGAGCCAGGGCAGCCACCAGGACTCGGGCTCGGCGGGCGGCATCAGTGCCTTCCTGCTGGTCGTCAACCCCGACCGGTTCCTCGGCCGCGCCGCATTCGATGCCAGCATGGACGAATGGCTGCAGCACTACCTTCGCAGCGGCGGCCCGCAGGCCCGCTATCCCGGCCAGCGGCAGGCAGCCAGCGAAGCCGGGCGACGTGCCGGTGGCATCCCGGTTCCGGCCAGCGTGCTGCGCGAGCTGGCCGCCACCGGCGAGCGCGTCGGGCAGCGCTTCGACCTGCAGCCGGTGGCGTAGCCGCGCTTCATGCGCCGCCAGCAAGCGCGGCGTCGCGGATGCTCTGCAGCGTCGACGACGGCGTGATCGCCTGCGGGTCGAGCAGGCAGTGCAAAAGCGCGGGCAGGCCGCTGGCCCGGGCACGCGCCAGCGCCGGTGCGAACTCGTCGGTGCGCGTGACGCGCTCGCCGTGGCCGCCGAAGGCCTGCGCATAGCGGCAGAAATCGGGGTTCTTCAGTTCGGTGCCGCTGATCCGGCCCGGGTAGTGCCGCTCCTGGTGCATGCGGATCGTGCCGTACATCGCGTTGTCGAGCAGCACCACGAGGATCGGCAGCCGGTACTGCACCGCGGTGGCGAACTCCTGGCCGTGCATCAGGAAGTCGCCGTCGCCGGCGAAGACGACGACTTCGCGCTGCGGCCACAGCCGCTTGGCGCCGACGCCTGCCGGCAGGCCGTAGCCCATCGAGCCGCTGGTCGGCGCGAGCTGGCTGGCAAAGTGGCGGAACGGCCAGAAGCGATGCACCCAGGTGGCGAAGTTGCCGGCGCCATTGCAGAAGATCGTGTCGGCGGGCAGCACCTCGATCAGGTGCTGCATCACCTCGCCCATCTGCAGCGGGCCGGGAATGCGCACCGGCACGGGGTCGCTCCAGCGCAGGTAGTCGGCGTGCGCCGCTGCCGTGGCATCGCGCCAGGCCGGCGGCGCGGCCGGCTGCAGCGTCGCCAGCGCCTCGGCGAAGCCCTGCGGGCTGGCCTGGATCGCCAGCGCCGGCCGGTAGAGCCGGCCGAGTTCGTCGGCATCCGCATGGACGTGCACCAGCGGCTGCGCCGGCGTCGGAATGGCGAGCAGTTCGTAGCCCTGCGACGGCACTTCGGAAAGCCGGCCTCCGACCAGCAGGATCAGGTCGCTGGCCTCGATGCGCTGGCGCAGGCGCGGGTTGACGCCGAGGCCGAGGTCGCCCGCATAGCAGGGGTGGTCGGCCGGAAACAGCATCTGCCGCCGGAAGGAGCAGACCACCGGCAGCGCCCAGGCGTCGGCAAAAGCGGCGAACTGCTGCACCGCGGCTTCCGACCAGCGGCTGCCGCCGACGATCGCCAGCGGGCGCTCGGCCCGTTCCAGCCGCTGGCGCAGTTCGGCCAGCGGTCCGGCACCGGGATGCGTCTCGCAGACGGCGTACGGCAGCGAATCGGCAACGGCGGCGGCCTGCGTCAGCATGTCCTCGGGCAGCGCCAGCACCACCGGGCCCGGACGCCCCGATGTCGCGACGTGGAAGGCGCGCGACACCAGCTCGGGCAGCCGCGCCGGATCGTCGATCTGCACCACCCACTTGGCGAGCGTGCCGAAGACCGCGCCGTAATCGAGTTCCTGGAAGGCCTCGCGCCCGAGGGCCGGGCGCGCCACCTGGCCGACGAAGAGCAGCAGCGGCGTCGAATCCTGCCGTGCAATGTGCACACCCGCCGCGGCGTTGGTGGCACCCGGCCCGCGGGTGACGAAGCACACGCCGGGCCGGCCGGTGAGCTTGCCGTGCGCCTCGGCCATCATCGCCGCGCCGCCTTCCTGGCGGCAGACGGTCAGCTCGACCGGTGCGTCGTGCAGCGCGTCGAGCACCGCGAGAAAGCTTTCACCGGGAACGCAGAAGAGCTGGCGAACGCCGTGGACGACAAGCTGGTCGACCAGAATCTGGCCGCCGGAGCGGGATGCAGGCATGGGGACGGCTCCTGTAAGGTGGGGGCGAGCGAAAGACCGGGGGCAACGGCCCGCGGACGAGGCAGACCGCAGAGTTTCGCGCGGTTGGCAGCCTGCTCACCGGCAGCCCTGCGGCCCACCACGACAGAAGATCAAAGCAAAGGAACGCACCATGCAACTCGCACCCGAAATCGTCGCCAGCTTCACGCCCACCGGCAAGCTGCGCGCGTCGATCAACCTCGGCAACCCGATCCTGGCGAACGCCGATCGCGGCACCGGCAAGCCTTTCGGCGTCTCGATCGACCTGGCCGACGCGTTTGCCAAGCGGCTCGGCGTCGACCTTGAGCTGGTGGTCTTCGACACCGCCGGGAAGTCGGTGCAGGCGGTCACCGACGACCAGGCCGACATCGGCTTTTTCGCGATCGACCCGCTGCGTGGCGCCGGCATCGCGTTCACTTCCGCGTACGTGCTGATCGAAGGCTGCTACCTGGTGCGCGACGGTTCGCCGATCCGCGACAACGACGAAGTCGATCGCCCCGGCCGCAGCGTCGTCGTCGGCAAGGGCAGCGCCTACGACCTGTTCCTGACGCGCGAGCTGCACCAGGCCGCCATCGTTCGCGCGCCGAGTTCACCGGCCGTCGTCGACACCTTCGTCGAGCAGAACGCCGACGTCGCCGCCGGCGTCAGGCAGCAACTCGAAGCCGACGCGCGGCGCATCGGCGGCCTGCGCGTGCTGCCCGGGCGCTTCATGGTCATCCAGCAGGCGATGGGCACGCCGAAGGGACGCGGGCCGGCCGCCGCGGCCTGCCTCGCGGCATTCGTCGAGGAAATGAAGGCCAGCGGTTTTGTCGCCGGGGCACTGGCGCGGCACGGCATCGAGGGTGCCTCGGTGGCCCCGCTTCAGGAAAGCGCCGACCTGAGCTGGCGCGCCTCGCACAGCCGACGGCGCCTCAGGAAGCGGGCGTCGCCCGCCTTGCGCCGAGTCCGGCGCTGACGCCTGCGAGCAGGCTCTCGACCAGTTCGAGCTGCACCGGCTTGGTCAGGTGGTGGGCAAAGCCCGCCCGGTGCGCCTGCTCCCGGTCGCGGTCGGTGCCCCAGCCGGTCAGCGCCACCAGCGTCGGCTCGCCCAGCTGGGGCATGTCGCGCATCGCCCGTGCCGTCTCGTAGCCGTTGAGTCCGGGCATGCCGATGTCGAGGAAGACGACATCCGGAAGAAACTCGGCCGCCACGCGCAAGGCGTGCCGCCCGTCGTGCGCCAGGCGCACGCTGTGGCCGTCGAACTCCAGCAGCGTGCCGAGCGACTCCGCCGCGTCGACGTTGTCGTCGACCACCAGCAACTTGAGCACCCCCTGCGGCGGCGCTGCGGCGCCGGTCGGGCCGGTGGCACGCGGCGCGTCGCTGTCGGCCAGCGGCAGGCGCAGGCCGAAGGTGCTGCCCCGGCCGACGCCCGGGCTCGATGCGTTCACCGTGCCGCCGTGCAACTCGACCAGGCGTCGCACCAGCGTCAGCCCGATGCCGAGGCCGCTTTGCGCCCGCTCGTCGTGCGGCATGAGCTGGGTGAACATCTCGAACACGGCCGCAAGCGACTGTGGCGGGATGCCGATACCGTCATCGGCCACCTCGACCACCACCTCGGAGGCGTCGCGGCGCACCTCGAGCGTGATGTTTCCGCCGGCCGGCGTGTACTTCGACGCGTTGTTGAGCAGGTTGCTGATCACCTGCGTGATGCGGGTGCTGTCGGCGTCGAGTCGCAGCGCGTCGGGCGCAATCTGCTGATGCAGGCTTTGCTGCTTGGAGCGTATCGACGGCATAACCGTCTCCACCGCGCTCGCCAGCACCGGGCGCAGGTCGATGCGCTCCTTCTTCAGCCGAATCTGGCCACGGCTGATGCGGGCCACATCGAGCAGGTCGTCGACAAGCCGCACCATGTGCGTGACCTGCCGGCCGAGCATGTCGCGCACCCGGGCCATTTGCTCGGGACGCAATCCCGCGCGGCTGATCAGCTCGAGCCCGCTGCGGATCGGTGCCAGCGGATTGCGCAGTTCATGGGCCAGCGTGGCGAGGAATTCCGTCTTGCGGCGATCGGCCTCCGAGAGTTCGGCCGCCAGGCAGCGAAGGTCCTCTTCGGAGCGCTTGCGCTCGGTGATGTCGACGACGATGCCGAGCAGTCGCGTCGGGCTGCCGCCTTCGGTGCGATACAGGCTGCCATGCACGCCGATCCAGTGCACGCTCCGGTCGGGCCAGATGATCCGGCAGTCGAAATGCCAATCGCCGCTGCCACCGAGGACCTCGAGGTACTTGGCGCGAACGCCATCCCGGTCGTCCGGATGGACGTGCTGGATGAAGATTTCGAAGCCCCATTCGGCCACCGCCTCGCGGTAGCCGAAACACTGGTCGTGACGCAGCGAACGGCTCGCGGTGTCGGTCTGCAGGTCGAGGTCCCAATCGCCCACCTCGGCCGCCTCCAGGGTGAAGCGCAGGCGCGCGGCCGTCTCGCGGAGCTGCTCCTCGGCCAATCGGAGCGCCGAGACATCGCGCGAGGCCGAGAGCAGCCGGATGATGGCGCCACTGCGGTCGCGAATCGGGCTGACCGTCACGTCCCACCACTTGGGGGTGCCCTTCGCCGTCGGGCAGAAGGCGACGAAGTGCGCGACCTGCCCGGCGCGCGCCGCGTCGAGCGACGCATTCACCTCGGCCCGGGTCGCCTCGGGCCACAGGTTCGCCCAATGCGCCCCTTTCAGCACCGCGAAGTCGTCGACTTCCATCGAACACAGGCCGTTGCGGTTCATGACCAGCAACCCGCCATCCAGATCCATGATCTTGAGGCAGTCGGGACTGCTCTCGAACATCCAGTGTTCCTGCTCGGCAGTCGGCGCAGGCACGGCAAGGTCGGAGGCTGCGCCCGGCGGGACTTCGATCGCGCTCATGGGAGGCGGGCGCCGCGGCGGTTCGTGCGGCGGGCTTCGGCAGGGCGCAACGGCACGTGGCGGCATGCCGGCACCGCATCAGGCGGAAAAAGATGAGATCGCACAGGCGTGAATCCGACGCAACCGGCTGCAAGCACACGCTTGGCGCCGTCGTCAGGGCACGCATCTTAGTGGGCGTGTGAAGGGGGCGGATCAAGGCCCCTGTGAATGGCTTGTATAGGCCGACATGCGCCTGGCGCACAAGTGAAACTATGGGCAGTAGCCTCCCCGGCCTTGTGCGTGCCATCCGAGTCCGCTACCAGAGCGGACTCGGCTTGGAGAAATTCACTGTCCGCCGGACGAGTTCGCGCATGTGGGCGAGCAACGGGCGGCTGTCGTCGCGTCGGCATTGAAATGTGTATTCCAGCGCCGGCAGCGCCGGACCGCCCCGCAGTTCGACCACCGCGTTGCGTGCGGTCATCTGGTTCAACCATCCGTTGGGAAACAGGCCGATTCCCACGCCGGAAGCAATCAGGCTCGCCACCGCCGCCAGGTTGTTGCAGGTGATGCGCCGGCCGATCTCCAGGTTGTTCTGCGCCAGCCAGTGCTCCAGCATGCGTGTCGGACCCGCAGCAGGTGGCATGGTGACCAGCGGCGTCTCCTGCAACAGCCGGGCATTGACCGTGCGGTGCCTGCCGACGAGCTGCGGCGCAGCCGTCCAGGAAAAGCGCACTTGCGCGATGGCTTCGCTGGCGATCAGGCTGCGCGACGAGTAGCCCGCCACCACCGCGAAATCCAACTCGCCGGCCTCCAGCCGCTGCTCGAGCGCGGACCCCAGGTCGACATAGGCATCCAGGATCAGTTCCGGGTAAGTCGTCCGGGTGAGTGCGACCAGGTCGGGCAGCCAGGTCAATGCGGCGAGCTCGCCGACGCCGAAGCGGCAGTGCCCGCGCACGCCGCCTCGCTCGCCGACCAGCAGGCGCATCTCGTCAGCCAGCACCAGCATGCGCCGCGCGAGTGGAAGCAGCGACTCGCCGGCGTCGGTCAGGACGGCGCGATGGCCGCGACGGTCGAACAGCGGCGTGCCGAGCTGCAGCTCGAGTTCGGCAATGCGCTTGGAGAGCGTCGACTGGGAGACGTGCAGACGACTCGCCGCCATCAGGAAGTTGGCGGCCGTGGCAGCCCAGTAGAAGGCTTCGATCTGCTTCAGTGTCATGTTCGAAGAAAGTGAACAAGAAGGATGAGGTTTTATCGCTATTAAGTAATCGCATCGCTTGCCACAATGACACCAAACGGAGACACAACCTCATGACCCTGAACCCTTCCCGACTGACTCGCCGCGCGCTCGGCATCCTGGGTGCGAGCTTGCTCGCCTTGCCGGCTACGGCCCAGCAGTGGACGCCGACGCAACCGATCACGATCCTGGTCGGCTTTGCGCCCGGCGGCTCGGCCGACCTGATCGCGCGGCATCTGTCGAGCGCGGTCAAAAACATCGTTCCGGTGCCGGTCGTGGTCGTCAATCGACCCGGCGCCGCAGGAGCGATCGCCGCGCAGGCTGCGGCTGAAGCCAAGCCGGACGGCTACACCCTGTTCGTGGGTGGCGGCAGTGAAACCACCGCCGTTGGCAACTTCAAGGCGCTGCCCTATGACCCGCGCAAGTCGTTTACCGCCGTGATCAAGGTATCGCGCGCACCGAGCATCCTCGCCGTGCGCGCCGACTCCAGGTTCACCGACATGAAGTCACTGCTTGCCGAAGCCAGGCAGGCGCCCGAGAAGGTGTCGTATGCCTCCACCGGCGAAGGCGGCATCTTCCACGCCACCGGTACGGTTTGGGAAAAGCTCGGTGGCGTGAAGCTGCTGCATGTGCCGTACAAGGGAGCGGCGGATTCGATGACTGCGCTTCTGGGTGGCCAGATCGACAGCGCATTCGGCGCGTACGAGGAAATGAAGCCCATGGTCGACAGCGGCCGCATCCGTCCGCTGGCCCTGTTTTCCCGCACCCGCCTGCCGGCATTGCCCAATGTGCCCACCATGAGCGAACTCGGCGTTCCGGTCGCGCTCGACAACATGAAGGGCCTGATGGGCCCCGCCGGGCTGCCGCAGCCCGTACGGCAATACCTGCACGATGCCTTCCAGAAGGCGATGCAGACGGCCGAGTGGAAAGACTTCGTCGCGAAGTCCGGGCTGACGCAGGACTATGCGGACGGACCGGCGTTCCAGAAGGAAATCGTCGAGGCCTACGACCTGATCGGCAAGGCGATCGCAAAATGAGTCGGATCGCGTCACTCGACGCGGGGTCGCGCATCGGCTTCATCGGCCTTGGCTCGATGGGCGCCGGCATGGCGGGCTGCCTGTTGCGCAAGGGCTGGCAGGTCCAGCTGTTCGCACGCCGGCCGGAAGCCGCACAGTCACTGGTCGAGGCGGGTGCTGAAGCGGTCGACTCGATCGCTGCGCTCGGCCGCGCGTGCCGGCTGGTCTTCCTGAGCCTGCCCGATGCCGCCTCTGTCGAGGAGGTGCTGTTCGGCACGGACGGGCTCGCCGATGCGCTGGCGCCCGGCAGCTTGGTCGTCGACACGAGCACCATTGCCGCGACCTCGGCGCAGGCATTCGGCACCCGGTTGCGCGAACGCGGCGTCGCCATGCTCGACGCACCGGTCAGCGGCGGGCAGCAGGGCGCCGAATCCGGCACCCTCGGCTGCATGGTCGGCGGTGAGGCCGACGCGGTCGACGCCTGCCGCCCGGCGCTCCAATCGTTCTGCAAGACCATCACGCACGTGGGCGCGCTCGGCGCGGGCCAGACCGTCAAGGCCTGCAACCAGGTGGCGGTGGCGGGTGCGCTGATGGGGGTTGCCGATGCGCTCGCGCTGGCGCGCCTGCAGGGCGTCGACGCGGGCGTCATGCGCGACGTGCTGCTCGGCGGCGCCGCGCGCAGCTTCTCACTCGAAAAGCATGCGCCGCGCATCGCTGCAGGCGATTTCGCCCCGGGTTTTCGCGCACGGCTGATGCGCAAGGATTTGCGCCTGGCGCTCGACACCGCCCGGGCCAGCGATGCGGTGCTGCCCGCGACCGCGCTTGCCGAGCGGTTGCTCGACGATCTGTGCGAAGGCGGCCGCGGCAACTGGGACTGGTGCGCGCTGGCCCTGCGTGTACAGGAGCTGTCGGGGCTTTCGGTTCCTGCGTCGCCGGTGCCTCTTCGACCTGCTGGCCAGAGCCACTGAGCCGATCCATGCCTGTCTCGACTTCCCACCGTACGGCCGCCAACGCGACCAGCGGCGTCACCGCACGAGTGGCCGGTGCCGCCCGTCCGCTCCCGGTCCTGCCGAGCCGGTTCGATCACATCCTGTGCCTCGACGATTTCGAGATTGCTGCGCGCAGCCACCTGCCGTGGTCGGTGTTCAGCTACATCGCCGGCGCCGCCGAGACCAATCGCTCGCTGCGCGCCAATCGTGAGGCGTACGAAGCGGTCGACTTCGTTCCGCGCGTGCTGGTCGATGTCAGCCAGCGCGATCTCGGCGTGACGCTGCTCGGCAGGCGCTACAGCGCCCCGTTCGGCATTGCGCCGATGGGATTGGCCGCCTTGTCGGCTTACCGAGGGGACTTGGTGCTGGCCCACGCGGCGGCCCGGGACAATCTGCCGATGGTGATGAGCGGCTCGTCATTGATACGGCTGGAGGACGTCGCCAAGGTCAACCCCGACGCATGGTTCCAGGCCTACCTGCCGGGCGACGACGCGGGGATCATGGCGCTGCTCGACCGGGTGCAGGCTGCAGGCTACCGAACCCTGGTGATCACGCTCGACACGCCGGTGGCGGCGAATCGCGAGAACAATGTGCGCGCGGGCTTCTCGATTCCGGTGCGACCCGGCCCGCGCCTGGCCTGGCAGGGGCTGACGCACCCCCGCTGGCTGTTCGGCACTTTCCTGCGCACGCTGGCGCAGCACGGCATGCCGCATTTTGAGAACAGCTACGCGACGCGCGGCGCACCGATCCTTTCGCCCAACGTCGAGCGCAACCTCTCCGACCGGGGGCACCTCAACTGGCGTCACTTCCGGATGATCCGCCAGCGCTGGCCGGGCGAACTCGTCGTCAAGGGCGTACTCGATCCACGCGATGCACGACAGGCAGCGGCCGAGGGTGCCGACGGCATCATCGTTTCCAACCACGGAGGGCGACAGCTCGACGGCGCCATCGCCCCGCTCCGCGTGCTACCGCGCATTGTCGAAGCGTGTCCGCAGGTGCCGGTCATGATCGACAGCGGAATCCGGCGCGGCGCCGACGTGATCAAGGCGCTTGCGCTTGGCGCCCGCTTCGTCTTTGTCGGTCGCCCGTTCAGCTTTGCCGCCTCGGTGGCCGGTGAAGCCGGCGTGCTGAAGGCCTTCGAGCTACTGCGCTCGGAGGTCTCGCGCAACATGGGGCTGCTCGGCGTGACCTCGCTCGACCAGCTCGATCCGTCTTATCTGGTCGGACACCCGGCCCCACCCTTTTTTCAGGACTCTTGATGATCGGCCTGCAGATCCTTCCCCGTACCCAGTGCATCGACGCCGCCCGCGTCGCTGCCTTCCGAGACCTGCCGGTCGCCAACATCAGCGACTGCATGACGCGCATGAGCGCCGGCGGCCCGCGGCTGCGCCCGATGCACAAGGCGGGGCGCCTGGGCGGCCCGGCCCTGACGGTGAAAACGCGGCCCGGCGACAACCTGATGATTCACCAGGCGATCGAGATGGCGGTGCCCGGCGACGTCATCGTGGTCGACGGCGGCGGCGACCTGACCAACGCCCTCATCGGCGAGTTGATGACCACTTACGCCCTGACGCGCGGTGTCGCCGGCTTCGTCATCAACGGCGCGATCCGCGACCTCGACGTGATCGCCGGTGGCGATCTGCCGGTCTACGCCGCAGGCGTGACGCACCGCGGACCGTACAAGGATGGCCCGGGCGAGATCAATGTGCCGATCGCCATCGACGGCATGGTGATCCGGCCCGGCGACCTGATCGTCGGTGATGCCGACGGCATGCTGTCGGTGCCGCTGGAAGCCGTGGACGCCGTTCTGGCTGCCGCCCGTGCCAAGTCCGAAGCCGAGCAGAAGACGCTCCAGGACATTGCCGCCGGCCGCCTGGATACACGCTGGATCATGGCCACCCTCGCCCGCCTCGGCTGCGAGGTCCGGGACGAATAGGCGCGACGGGCCCGCCCGGGCGCCTTGGCTGCCTCTCAAGGTATCTTGAACGCCGCCTTGTACGCGTCATAGAGCACCCTCAGCTCGGCCACCGGGTCCTTGCTGCTGTCGATGCGCAGGTCGATGTTCTTCGCGTACGCGTTGGCGCTCGGCGCCTGGTTGACGACGACGATCGCCGCCGAGACCTTGCCGCGCCGATCACCACCCGCCTTCTGCCCGGCCTCCAGCGCGGCCATGATGCGGTCGGCGAGCGTGCCAGGCGCGGCCTCGAAGGCAGCGACCATCGCCTCGAGCGTTTCCTTGCCGACGAGGATGTTGCCGGCGACGACCACATCGCGGCCGACGAGGTGCCCCTTGTAGTCCTCGGGCTTCGACCCGGTGAACGCCGCCCGGCCGCCCCTGGCGTCGATGACCGAGAGCTGTCGCTCTTCCCGGCTCGCGTCGGCCTCGAGCGCGGCTTCGAGCGCCTGGGTTGCCGTCGCACCGCCCTGCAGGCGGTTCACGACGTCGCGCGCCAGCATCGGGTTGGTGTTGGCCTGGCTGGCGATGGCGCCGACCTCGTGCTCGACCCGCAGCACGCGGTTGCCGACCGCCAGCCGGGCCGTCGACACCGCACCCCCCAGGGCGCCGGTTGCCGGATCGCGCGCGACGATGGAGAAGGTGTTGTCCCAGCTGCTGTCGGCCTGCGCCTGCAAGGGCCCGGAGATGACGAGCGAGAGCAGTGCGGCAAGGCCAACGCGGCGACGAACGGAAGCGTGCATGGGAGAGAACCTTCGTGCGGGGAATTCAGACGCAAACGGAGTCTTCCGTCTGCGGACGGTCAAAGCGGCTCGCGGCGGGCGAAGCGCACCACGGTGACCCCCGCCTTGGCCTGGCGGGTCGAAGGCATCACCAGCACGCAGTCGTCGAACGGGGTGGCGACCGGCTCGCCCTCGTTCCAGCCGATGACCGTGCCGGCGCGCGCGATGCACTCGAGCCCCTGGTAGGGCTGGTCGAAGCGGAAGTCGCTGCTGCGCGCAACCACGCCGCCGCTGACGTGCAGCGCCCATTGCCGTGGCGCATCGGGGCCGCGCCAGCCCGGCAGCCGGCGCTCGATCTCGTCCGCGCTGACCACGCCGGACGTCGCCAGGAAGCGTGCGCAGAGGTCGTGGGCGACGCTGCGGCTGCGCAGGTCGCCATGGAAGCCGCATTCGATCAGCAGCGATCGGGTGCCGTTGTCGCTGCCGTCGGCGCACAGCTCGCCGAAGCGGCCGTGGTCGCGCATGCGCACGCCGTCCTTGTGGCCGGCGTCGACGACGACGTGCTCGGGGCTGCGCAGCTCGCGCGCCAGCGCCAGGTTGCGCGGCTGCATCCCGGTGAGCAGCAGCGGCGCGCCCGGCTCGTGCATGCTGTGCAGGTCGAGCAGCCAGTCGGCCTGCGCGACGAAAGGCTCGAGCTCGGCGGCGCGCCGACGCTCCAGGGTGCCGCCTTCGGCGATCCGCTCGGGCGCCCACTGGCGGTTGAGGTCTTCGTCGATGAAGCGCGAGGCGTCGTGATCGCCCGCGTCGAAGGTGTCGAATGCCTTCAGGTTGCAGAAGGCAAGCGTCAGCCGCCCTTGCGCCGGACGCAATCCCGCCTCGAGCAGGCCTTTCAGCGCCCATGCGCCGGACAGCTCGTTGCCGTGGATCAGCGCGGTAATCAGCACCTGGCGGCCGTCGCGACCCGAGTCGAAATGCCAGACGCCTTCGACACCGGTGTTGCCGGCGCGCCACTCGGCGATGTCCGGCTTCGGCAGTTCGAACAGAAGGGGGTGCTCATTCCTTGATCTTCGCGAAGTCGACGATGCGCTTGTACTTGAGGTTTTCCTGGGCCAGGAACCGCGGCATGTCGACGCTCTGGTTCTGCACGGTCGAGCCCGACTCCTCGAGCTTGCGCCGCAGTTCCGGCGATTGCAGCGATTCGGTCAGCGCCTTCTTCAGCGTCGCCACCACGGATTCAGGCATGTTGGGCGGACCCATCAGCGCGAACCAGATATTGATGTCCAGCCCCTTGAGCTTCGGATGCTCGGCCAGCGCCGGGATGTCCGGCGTGCGTGCCGAGCGCTTGGCTTCGGTCGTCCCCAGCGCCACCACGCGGCCGCTGCGGATGTGGGGCAGTCCGCTGGACAGCACGAAGACGCCGAGGTCGATGTTGTCGCCGACCAGGTCGTTGGCCAGCGGCCCGACGCCGCGGTACGGAATGTGGACCATGAAGATGCGGCCCTGGTCCTTGATCATCTCGCCCGCCAGGTGCAGCGCCGTGCCGACACCCGAGCTGCCGTAGCTGTACTTGCCCGGGTTCTTCGACGCCTGCTCGATGAACTGGTCGGCGTTCTTGAGGCCCGACTTCTGCGACGCCACCAGCACCATCGGCTGCGCGGCGATCAGGCCGATCGGGGTGAAGTCCTTGGGGGTGTACTTGACCGCACTGGAGACGAGGCCGTTGATCGCGATCTCGTTGCTGGCCCCGACCAGCAGCGTGTAGCCGTCGGGCGCCGCGTTGACGACCTTCTGCGCACCCAGCGCGCCGCCGGCGCCGCCGATGTTCTCGATCACCACCGGCACGCCCAGGCGTTTTGCCAGTTCCGGCGCCAGGATGCGGCCGTTCAGGTCGGTGCTGCCGCCGGCGGGATAGCCGACGATGACCGTGATCGGCTTGCTCGGGTATTTGTCCTGCGCGTGGGCCGCGCTGGCCGCGAGCAGGGCCAGCCCGGTAACGACCAGCGCTCGGCGGGATTGACAGATCAGGTTCATCGGGATGCAAACGAAGCGGAGTCCGGTCCATTATGCGAGCGGCGGCGTCGCACCCGCCCCGTCGACGGCCGCTGCATGGACAATGCAGGGCCGTGCTCCGAGAAGTCTGTCCATGAGCATCGAACGCCGAAACCACGTCCAGGTGCGCGGCGAAGGGCCCACCACGCTGCTCTTCACGCATGGCTTCGGCTGCGACCAGTCGATGTGGCGCCATGTCGCGCCGCATTTCGAGGCGCGGCATCGCACCGTGCTCTACGACCTGGTCGGCTTCGGCCGATCGGATCTCGCCGCCTACGACCGGGAGAAGTACGCGACGCTGCACGGCCACGCCGCCGACCTGATCGAGATTGCCGAACGCTTCGGCCGCGGCCCGGTGGTGCTTGTCGGCCACTCGGCGGGTGCCACCATGGGCCTGCTGGCCGCCAACCGGATGCCCGCGCGTTTTGCAGCCCAGGTCATGGTCGCCCCCTCCCCCTGCTACATCGACGACGGCGACTATGTCGGCGGCTTCACGCATGGCGACATCGACGGCCTGCTCGAGACGCTCGACGCCAACCATCTCGGCTGGTCGGCCGCGATGGGGCCGGTGATCATGGGCGCACCGGACCGCCCGGCGTTGCGCGACGAGCTCGTCAACAGCTTCTGTCGCACCGACCCCGACATTGCCCGCCACTGTGCGCGCGCCACCTTCCTGTCCGACCACCGGGCCGACGTGCTGCGGGCGACCGTCCCGGCGCTCGTGCTGCAGTGCAGCGACGATGCCATCGCGCCACGCAGCGTCGGCGACTGGTTGCAGCGCAACCTTCCGGACGGGCGGCTGCAGGTTGTCGACAACGTCGGTCACTGCCCGCACCTGAGCGCACCCGAGGCCTGCATCGAGGCGATCGAGGGTTTCCTCGCCGGGCTGCGGCTCTGATCGATGGCCGCCGCGCCGGCAGACGGTGATCTCTGGCGGCATGCCCCCTGCGGGCTGCTGCTCACGGCCGCCGACGGCAGCATCCGCCGCGCCAACGACCGGTTGTGCAGCTGGCTCGGCTGCACGCCCGGCGATCTGGTCGGCCACCGGCGCCTGCAGGACCTGTTCACCGCCGGCAGCCGCGTCTTCCACCAGACACACCTTGCGCCGCTGCTGCTGGTGCAGGGTTCGGTCAGCGAAATCAAGGTCGAGCTGCGGCACCGCGAAGGCCATGCCGTGCCGATGCTGCTGGCGGCGCACTGCCGTGAGTGCGACGGCGTGACGCAACACGAGGTGGCGCTGACGGTCGTCACCGAACGCCACCAGTACGAGCGCGAGCTGGTCCACGCCCGGCGCAGCGCCGAGGCGGCGCTCAGCGCGCGCCGGCAGGCCGAAGAGCAGCTGCGCCACGCCAACGAACAGCTGTCCGCGGCGGATCGCCGCAAGGACGAATTCCTCGCCACCCTCGCCCACGAGCTGCGCAATCCGCTGGGCCCCATGCGCAACGGGGTCGAGCTTCTGAAGAAGCCCGGGCTCTCGCCCGAGCGGCAAGCCTGGTCGCGCGAACTGCTCGAGCGCCAGCTGCAGCACCTGACCCACCTGGTCGACGATTTGCTCGAGGTCTCGCGCATCACGCAGGACAAGCTCGAGCTGCGCATGGCTCGCGTCGAGCTGCCCGGCGTGCTGGACGACGCCATCGACGCCGCCCGCTCGTTCATGCAGCCGGCGGGCCACCGCTTCGAGGTCGATCTGCCGCTGCAGCCGATTGCCGTGCAGGCCGACGCCACGCGGCTGACGCAAATTGCGCTGAACCTGCTCGGCAACGCGGCCAAATACACGCCGGCCGGCGGCTGGGTGCAGCTGCGCGTGGCGCGCGAGGGCGGCGAGGCGCTGATCGCCGTTCGAGACAGCGGCATCGGCGTCGCGCCGGAGCACCTCGACGGGCTGTTCGAGATGTTCTCGCAGGTCTCGCCGGCACGCGAGCGCGCGCAGGGCGGCCTCGGCATCGGGCTGGCGCTGGTGCGCCAGCTCACCGAACTTCACGGCGGGCGCGTCGAGGCGCGCAGCGCCGGCGTCGGCCAGGGCAGCGAGTTCATCGTGCGGCTGCCGGTGGTCGACAGCCGCGCCGATGCAGCCCCCGCCATGGCGCAGGGCGGGCCCGGCGCGACGCCGCGGCGGGTGCTCGTCGTCGACGACAACCACGATGCGGCCGAAAGCCTGGCCCTGCTGTTCACCCTGCAGGGCCACACCGTGGAGACGGCGGGCGACGGCGTTGCAGCGCTGGCGCGGGGCGCGCAATTCGCGCCGCAGCTGGTGCTGCTCGACATCGGGCTGCCCGGCATCAACGGCTACGAAGTGGCGCGCCGGATGCGCGCTGCCGACTGGGGGCGCAGCACCTACCTCGTCGCGCTGACCGGCTGGGGCCAGGCGGGCGACAAGGCCGACGCGGCGGCGGCAGGCTTCGACCGCCACCTGACCAAGCCGCTGGACCCCGACGCACTCGACGAGCTGCTGCGCGCGGCGCGGTCGGACTGAGCCGGCCGCTGTGTTCCGGCGCCGTCAGCCGAGCTTGGCAAGCACCCGGTCGACCATCACCCCCGACTGGCCGAGGTAGTTCGCCGGGTCGCAAAGCTCCGCCAGCGCCGCGCGGTCGAGGTGCACGTTGATTTCCGGGTGCTCGCAGAGAAGGTCGAGCAGCGGCCGGCCGTTCTTCACCGCGTCGCGGCAGATGTCGTACACCAGGTCGTGCGCGTACTCGCGGCCGATGTACGTACCCAGGCCCATCATCACCGCTTCCGACATCACCAGGCCGCCGGTCATGTCGATGTTGCGGCGCATGGCCACGGCATCGACTTCCAGCCCTTCGAGGACGAAGCGCGATTGCTTGAGCGCGCCGGCCATCAGGCAGAACGCCTCGGGCAGGACGATCCATTCGATCTCCCACGGGCCGGTCGAGCGCTCGTGGTCGGCCACCATCGCGTCCATCAGCGCGGCGGCGTGCTGGCGCACCACCGAGATCGCGGCGTGGATGTAGCACGACGAGATCGGGTTGCGCTTCTGCGGCATGGTGCTGCTCGATCCGCGGCCGTGGGCAAACGGCTCGTAGACCTCGCCGACTTCGGTCTGCATCATCAGCTTCACGTCCATCGACAGCTTGCCGAGCGTGCCGCCGACGAGGCCGAGGAAAGTGCCGACCTCGGCGATGTTGTCGCGGATGGTGTGCCAGGCGATGTCCGGCTGGCCGAGGCCGAGTTCCTCGCACAGCCCGGCCTGGGTTTCCATCGCGCCGGTCTGCAGCGAGGCCAACGTGCCGGCAGCGCCGGCGAACTCGCCGACGAGCACGCGCGGCCTGAGCTGTTCCAGCCGCGTGCGGTGCCGCTCGATGGCCGAGAGCAGCCCGGCCATCTTGTAGCCGAAGGTGACCGGAATGGCCTGCTGCAGGTTGCTGCGGCCGATCATCGGCGTCAGGCGGTGCTCCTTGGCGAGCTTGGCCATCGCCGCCGAGATCGCTGCCAGCTCGGCGTCGACCAGATCGAGCCCTTCGCGGATTTGCAGCACCGTGGCGGTGTCGGTGATGTCCTGGGTGGTCGCACCCCAGTGGCAGAACTCGCCGAGCTTGTCACGGCAGAGCAGATTGAGTTGCGACACCACGCCGAGGATCGGGTAGCCGATCCGCTCGGTCTGCTGGCGCAGCTTGGCCATGTCGATCTGGTCGAGATGGCAGTGGCTGACGATCTCGTCGGCCGCTTCCTGCGGGATCAGGCCGAGGCGACCCTGGACCTTGGCGAGCGCGGCCTCGATGTCGAGGTACTTCTGCGTCCGGTTCTCGTCGGACCAGACGTGGCGCATCGCATCGCTGCTGAAGATGCCCTGGAAGATTGCGGAATCGATGATGGTGGAGGCCATGGCGGTGTCTCTTCGGTGGTGTCGTGAAAGGAGGGGGAAGGAAGATCAGCCCTGGCCGAGCGCCAGGATGCGCTGCGCCTGCAGCACGACGGGGCGGTCGACCATGCGGCCGTCGAGCTGCGCGGCGCCGGGCGAGGCGGCTTCGGCGGCCAGTACGCGCCGCGCCCAGTCGAGCTGGGCGTCGGTCGGCCGCAGTGCGCGGTGGATCGGGGCAACCTGCCGCGGATGGATGCACAGCTTGGCGCCGAAGCCATGGCAGCGGGCGAGCGCCAGGTCGGCGAGCAGCCGCGCTTCGTCGTCGAGCTGCGGCGTCACGCCGGCGACCGGGGCCGGCAGCCCGGCCACCCGGGATGCGAGTGCGATGCGGCTCGCCCCATACGCCAGACCGGCCGGGTCGTGCGAAATGTCGAGGTCCAGGTCGAGCGCGAAGTCGAGCGTGCCGTAGACCAGCCGCGACACGCCGGCCGCGCCGGCGATCGCTTCAACGCGGTCGAGGCCCCTCGCGCTTTCGATCAGCGCCAGCACGCTGGCGTGCGGCATTTCCGCGAGCACCCGGGCGACCTGGGCCGGCGATTCGGCTTTCGGCAGCATGACCTGCCCGGCACCCGCGGCACGCAGCGCCGCCAGGTCGTCTTCGAACCAGGGCGAGGCGGCGTCGTTCACCCGGACAACGGCGCGTGCGCGGTCGGTGGCCGGGGCGGCGGCCAGCCACGCGGCCACCGCATCACGCGCCGCCGCCTTGTCTTCCGCGGCGACCGCGTCTTCGAGATCGAGCACGATGGCGTCGGCGCCGCTGGCCAGCGCCTTGGCGAAACGCTCGGCCCGGCTGCCCGGCACGAACAGGTAGGTGCGCGGTGTCTGCAACAGATCGGACATCTTGATCGCCTTCAGACCGCGCCGGCTTCGTGCAGCGCGGCGATGTCGGCCCCGTTGTAGCCCAGCTCGGCCAGGATGGCGTCGGTGTGCTCGCCGAGCGCCGGCACGGGGTCCATGCGCGGGCCGGTGTTCCAGGTGCCGGGCGGCAGCATGGCGGGCAGCGTGCCGGCAGGCGAGCCGACCTCGCGCCAGCGCCCGCGGGCCTCGAGTTGCGGGTGCTCCCAGACCTCGTGCATGGTGTTGACCCGGGCGTTGGCGATCTGCGCGTCTTCGAGCCGCTCGACCACCTGGGCCGTGGTGAGTGCGGCAAAGGCATCGACGATGATCTGCCGCACCGCGACGCGCTCGGCGACGCGCTTGGCGTTGCCGGCAAAGCGCGGATCGCGCGCCAGCTCGGGCTGCCGCAGCACCTTGTCGCAGAAGTTGACCCACTCGCGCTCGTTCTGCAGCCCCAGCATGACGCTGCCGTCGCCGGCGGGGAACGGCCCGTACGGGTAGATCGTCGCGTGGCTCGCGCCGGTGCGGGGCGGCGGCGGCGCGCCATCGAAGGCGTAGTAGAGCGGGTAGCTGGTCCACTCGGCCAGCGATTCCAGCATCGAGATGTCGATGCGCTGGCCCCTGCCGGTCTGGCCGCGCTGCAGCAGGGCCGCCAGGATGTTGGTGTAGGCGTACATGCCGGCGGCGATGTCGGCGATCGAGGGCCCTGCCTTGCACGGCTCGTCGGCTGTGCCGGTGACGGAGACGAAGCCCGCCTCGCTCTGGATCAGCAGGTCGTAGGCCTTCTTGTCGCGGTACGGGCCCGGGGTTTCGGGATCGTCGCCGTAGCCGGAGATGTCGCAGACGATCAGCGACGCCTTCTCGGCCGAGAGCTTGTCATAGCCCAGGCCCAGGCGCGATGCGGCACCCGGGGCGAGGTTCTGCACCACGACGTCGGCCTTCTCCATCACCAGCCGGCGCAGGATCTCGGCGGCCTGCGGATGCTTGACGTCGAGCGTCAGGCTCTCCTTCGAGCGGTTGGTCCAGACGAAGTGCGACGCCAGGCCGCGCACGCGCTCGTCGTAGCCGCGGGCGAAGTCACCGGCACCGGGACGTTCGATCTTGATGACGCGGGCGCCGAGGTCGGCGAGCTGGCGGGTGGCGAACGGCGCCGCGATGGCGTGTTCCAGCGTCACCACGGTCAGGCCTTTGAGAGGTTGCATGGGGTTGCGATCCAGAAGAAAGGTGAAGGTCCTGGCGCAGTGCCCAGGGCAGTCCGACCCCGAGGTGGGGCCGGACTCGGAGCCGAATCAGCGCAGCGTGGCCGTGGCGTCCATCGTCAGCCAGCCGTCATGGTCGTTGGCCCACAGCCGCACGGTCTTGCCGTCGGGCTGCGGCGCGCCATTGACCCGGAAGGGGTTGAGATCGAAGGTCGGCCGGACCGCCCTGAACCGGAAGGTCGCGACTTCGGCCTCGGGCATCTGGCGGCGCAGCAGGTCGAGCAGCAGCGTCGCGATCAGCGGGCCGTGCACGATCAGGCCCGGATAGCCCTCGACCTCGGTGACGTACTTGCGGTCGTAATGAATGCGGTGGCCGTTGAAGGTCAGCGCCGAGTAGCGAAACAGCAGCACGTCGTCGGGAACGATCTCGCGCTGCCACGTGGCGTCCGCCGGCGCAGCCTGCGGCGGCGGCGCCACGTCGTCCGGACGCTGCGCCTCGCGGTAGACGATGTCGTGGAACTCGACCAGGGCCGGCTCGGCGGCGCCGTTGCAGCGCACCTCGTGGCGCACCTTGACGAACACCAGCGGGCCGGTACGGCCCTCCTTGGTCGTCACGTCGTCGATGGTCGAGGTGCGGGCAACGCGGTCGCCGACACGGATCGGGGTGCGGAACTCGAACTGGCTGCCGGCCCACATCCGCCGCGGCAGCGGCACCGGAGGCAGGAAGCCACCCCGCTTGGCGTGGCCGTCGGCACCGATCTCCGACTGCCGGTGCATCGGCAGGAAGTACAGCCAGTGCCAGAGCGGCGGCAGTGCGCTGCCGGTGTCGACCGCTGCCGCCGGGTGGTCCAGGGTGGCGGTCAGCGCGACGACCGGGGTTGCGGAGACGACGTCCTGCACCGTCTCGCTGCGGCCGACCCAGGCGGTCAGCTGTTGCGGATCGATCGCGCCGCTGCTCGGCGCTGGGGATTCAGCCATGGTGTGTTTCTCCGCCTCGGTCGATGGTCAGAAGGTGTGGCGCAGGCCGGCCTCGTAGCCGGTCGAATTGCGGCCACCCGCGATGCCGGCCGGCCCGCCCGGGATCACGAAAGTCGCCGCGCCCTTGTTGTCGATGCGCGAGGCCGTGGTGTACAGCGCCGTGCGCTTGGACAAGTTGTACACATAGCCGAGGCCGAGCTGCGTTGCGTCGTTGGCATCGATCCCCGTCGCACCGACTCGTCCCTTGAGGTTGACGCGGTGCCACGAGGCCTTGATCTGGCCCGCCCCGACCGCAGCCACGGCACCGATCAGCAAGTTGCTCTGCTTGGCCTGGCCGTACTCGAACTGGCGATAGGCCGCGGTCAGGTTGACGTTGCCGATGAGCACGTTGCCGCCGATCGCGCTGTCCTTGTGAGCGCCGGCGACCGTCAGGTCGTTCTCGCTGCGGGTGTGGGCCGCGGAAATACCGTAGTTCGACGTGACGTAACCGAGCCGCATCCCGACCAGCTTGTGCTGACCCGCTGCCGCGGTTCCGCCCTCCCCCGCCGCGACCATCACGTGGCCTTCCAGTCCGCCCAGATCCCCCGGCAGCAGGTACTGCACCGAGTTGCTCGAGCGCACGGTGGTGTTGCCGCCGGCGCCGAAGGCCGAGCGAATCGGGCCGAGCGGCGTGGCGTTGATGAAGTTGTTGGCGCCCGCAACGCCGACATAGCTGAAGGGGTCGAAGCGGGTCCAGTTCACATAGCTCGGCACGAAGTCGCGGCCGGCGCGAATCTCGCCATAAGGCTTGCTGACCAGACTGACCGTCGCTCGCCGGTCCCAGAACTGGGTTGCCGAGGCTGGCGTGCCGGTGTCGAGCAGCAAGCCGTGCTCGAGGTGGAAGCCCGCACTCAGGCCGCCACCCAGGTCTTCGGTGCCGCGAAAGCCCAGGCGACTGGTCGAGTTGGAGCCGCTGACCAGCGAGGCGATGCTGCCTCGGCCCTCGTTGTCGACGTGGCGCGCGGCAGAGTCCATGATGCCGAAGACGGTGACGCTGCTTTGCGCCTGGACCGGCACGAAGCTCGTGCCGCCGAGGGCGACGACGATGAGGCCAGCAAGTTGCAGGTGGGGTTCGATGAATTTTTTCATGGCTGGTTGCAGTCGACGTGTCGGTAGGGCGGTTTGGGGATGCGCATGATGCGCTCAGTCGGCGGTCAGCTTGGCTTGCTGCACGACGCGCTTCCACTTCGTCAGCTCCGACGAAACCAGCGCGCGCAGCTGCTCCGGGGAACCGGTCTCGACATCGGCGCCATGGTCCTCCATGCGCTTGATCACTTCCTTGTCGGCCAGCACCTCGTTGATCGCCTTGTTGAGCTTGTCGACCACCGGCTTGGGGGTCTTGCCCGGCGCGAAGATGGCATACCACTGCGTGACGTCGACGCCGTCGACCCCCGCCTCCTTCAACGTCGGCACGTCGGGCATGCTCGACGACCGCTTCGGGCCGGCGACGGCGAGCGCGCGCAGCTTGCCCGACTTGACGAACGGCAGCGCGGTGAAGAGGCTGGGGAACATGAACTGCGTCTGGCCACCGATGGTGTCGCTGACCGCCGGCGCCGAACCCTTGTAGGGCACGTGCAGCATGACGGTGCCGGAGCTCAGCTTGAACAGCTCGGCGGCGAAATGCGGCGCCGTTCCACTGCCTGCAGACGCATAGGAGTACTTGTCAGGCTTGGCCTTCAGCTGCGCCACCAGGTCCCTCACGTCCTTGACCGGAACCTTGGTGTTGGCAACCATCAAGGTCGGCGAGTAGCCCACGAGGCCGACCGGTTCGAAGTCGGCAACGGGGTCGTAGCGGAGTTTCTGCAGCGCCGGGTTCATGGCGTGGGTTGCGATGTAGCCCAGCATCAGCGTATGGCCGTCCGGCGTGGCGCGGGCGACGAACTCGCTGGCGATCGAGCCGTTCGCGCCAGCCCGGTTGTCGATGATGATCGTCTGGCCGAGCATCGGGCCGAGCTTCTGGGCAATGGTGCGGGCCATTGCGTCGTTGGCGCCGCCGGCGGCCGTCGGCACGACGATCGTGATCGTCTTGGTGGGGTAGGCAGCCGGGGTCTGCGCGTGGGCGGGTGCGACGGCAAGCAGGCCGGCCGCAACGATGGGGGCGATCAATAGGTTCACTTCTTCGTCTCCTGGTGGGGGTTTGGAAAACACGTAACTCGGGATGTGCAGGTCGCCCTGCAAAATCTTTCGCGCGGTGCGCACGAGAGCGGCACGCTGAACGCTCGCCGCATCGCCGACGCCTTCGATCTGGACGGCCACGTCGATGCGGCCCTGGGGGTGCAGCACGACGAGGTCGCGGGCGCCGGTCGCGGGCTCCTTGCTGCTGGCGACGGTGCCGGGCAGCGCAAAGGCGGTCGCCACACCGATTGCGCCGGTCACTGCATGCGAGGCGTGACAGCGCTTCGGCGTGAAGTAGCGCGAGGTGATGCTGTCGGGGGCGTCGCCTGCGCTGACCAGCACCGGTTTCGGAATGACGCTGTTCGACACGTCGCCCAGGCCCATCCGCTCGCCGGCCTGGCGGCGCAGCTGTTCGAGACGCGGCAGCAAGCCCGGGTGCGCATCGAGTTCGCCCGGCGTTTCACGACCGCTGACGCCGAGGTCGGCAGCGCGCACGATCATCAGCGGCATCGCGGCGTCGATGCAGGTTGCCTCGACGCCGTCGATGAGGTCGATGCGGCTGCCGGTCGGAAAGACCGAACCCGTGACCGCGCCCCAGGCATCGAGAAAGTTCAGATGGATCGGTGCGGCGGTGCCGGCGACGCCGTCGATGCGCGTCTCACCGTCGTAGCGCACGCGCCGGCCGGGCGTCTGCACCGTGACCTCGATGCGCGAGCGGGTGTTGACGTTGAACACCCGGACGGTGGTCACGCCGTCCTCGGCTGCGACCAGCCCCTGCTCGATCGCGAACGGCCCGACACCGGACAGCATGTTGCCGCAATTGGGCCGTGTATCGACCGACTGCTGGCCGACGCCGACCTGCGCGAAAAGGTAGTCGACGTCGCAGTCGGGATGCGTCGATCGCGACACGATCGCAACCTTGCTCGTCAGCGTGCTGCCACCGCCGACGCCGTCGAGTTGCAGCAGGTCGGACGCACCGATGGCGCCGATCAGTGCCTGGTCCCGGGCGAGGTCGTCGAGCGGCAACCATTCGCGCAGGAAGAACGGCCCGCGCGAGGTTCCGGCACGCATCAGGACGCAAGGGAGGGTGATGGACTGGGATGGCATGGCCGCGATGATCGTGAGTCGCGGCCGTCCGGTCAATTGCGTGCTTAGAATGGATTGATGCTTTGCGCGCATCAATAAGAGCAGCGAGACTGCGGTTCTAAGGGTATTCCCGATGGCACTGAACTTCGACCTGAACGACCTGCAGTCCTTTCGCGCAGTGGCCGGGCTTTCGAACTTCCGCAAGGCCGCCGAAGCGATGAACATCTCGCAGCCCGCATTCAGCCGGCGCATCGAGAAACTCGAGGAAGCGCTCGGCGTCAAGCTGCTCGACCGCACGACCCGACGCGTCACGCTGACTGCCGTCGGCCGCGACTTCGCGCGCAAGGTCGAGGCGATGCTCGATGAACTCGACGCGACGCTGCTCGGCATCAAGGACATCACCGCGACGCGGATGGGCGAGGTCACGATCGCCTGCGTGCCGTCGACGGTCTACTACTTCCTCTCGCAGGTGATCCGCCGCTACCACGAGCGGTATCCGAAGATCCGCGTCAAGGTCTTCGATGCGAGCGCGAACGAGGTGCTGGCAGCGGTGTCGCGTGGGCAGGCGGATTTCGGCCTGAACTTCATCGGCAGCCAGGAGCCGGACATCGAGTTCGAGCGACTGCACGAGGAGCGCTTCGTCGCCGCCTGCCGCCGTGATCATCCACTGGCGCGCCGGCGCCGCGTCAGCTGGAAGGATCTCGCCGCCTATGACTTCATCACCGTCGGCAAGGCGTCGGGCAACCGTTTGCTGATCGATCAGGCGCTGGCGGGCGTGGCGGGCCGTCCGCAGGTCCTGTACGAGGCCCAGCACGTGACGACGCTGCTCGGCCTGGTCGAGGCGGGCCTGGGCGTGGCTGCCGTGCCGGCGCTGGCGATGCCTGCGCACGATCACCCGCTGCTGGTCAGCATCCCGCTGGAGGAACCGGTGGTGACCCGTGTGCTGGGACTGATCCGGCGGCGCGGCCGAAGCCTGTCGCCTGCGGCGCAGCAGCTGTACGACTTCTTCGGCGAGATTGCGCTATCGCCTGCACCTGCAGCCACTGCCAAGCACGGCCGCAATGCCCGGGGAGCCGGGCAGCGCGTTCCCGGTTGACCGCGGCCCCTGGCGGCAGGCGACGCCGGGAACGGACGGGGCCTTCGGGTGCTGGCGACAATGCCGACATGGACCTCGTTTCCCTCGAAATTCTGGTCGCAGCCGTCGAGGAAAAGAGCCTGTCGCGCGCCGCCGAGCGGGTGCACGTCGTCACCTCCGCGGCAAGCAAGCGCATCTCGGAACTCGAGCGCCGGCTCGGGACGACCCTGCTGCTGCGCCATGGCCGCGGCGTCGAGCCGACGCCGGCCGGGGTGGTGCTGTACCAGCAGGCGAAGACGATCCTGCGCACGGTCGCCCAGGCGCGCGATTCGCTCACCGCGTATTCGAGTGGCGGCGTACCCAGCATTCGACTGGTTGCCAATTCCTCCACCGTGCTGCAGTTCCTGCCCACGGAAATCAGCTCGTTCGCGCGCAAGATGCCCGGCGCGCGGGTGGATCTGCTGGAGGCCTTCAGCTACGACGTGCCTCGGCTGGTCGCCGACGGGCAGGCCGATCTCGGCATCTATCACGCCGAGCACCCTGCGTCGGGCGTCGTCTCGCTGCCTTACCGGCGTGACCGGATCGGACTGGTGGTGCCCGTGGGCCACCCGCTGTCGCACCGCAAGGGAATGCGCTTCAACGATGCGCTCGACCACGACTTCCTCGGCAACTTCCCGCGGCACAGCCTCGCTGAATTCCTGACGCTCGCGGGTGCGACCGTGACCCGGCCGGTCCGGGTGCGGGCGCAGGTCTCCAATCCGGAGGCCCGTTGTGCGATGGTGCGCGAAGGGCTGGGCCTTGCGGTGATGCCGGAAGGCATTGCCGGCAACTACGTCGGGCGCATGGGGCTGGTGGTGGTGCCGCTGATCGACCCGTGGGCCGAGCGGCATCTCTTCGTTTGCGTGCGCGACCCCCAGGCGCTTTCATCCCAGGTGAAAGCTTTGTTGGAGCATCTCCTGCCTGCCTGATTCGGGAAACGCAAGCTTTCCGAAACGTCATAGCGGCACGAGTCTGCCGGCCTAGACTGCGGGCCTGCCGCGGCGAAGTGAACCGCGACTCCAACGGAGACAAACACATGAGCATCCCGGATCACGGCAAGCGCCGACTGATCACGTCGATGGTGGCGGGCGCCGCTTCGCTGGCCGGTCCCTCGTTGCTGGTCCTGGCCTCCGGGCGCGCGGCCGCCCAGGGCACCTTCCCGTCGCGGCCGATCCGCATCGTCGTGCCGTTCACGCCCGGTGGCGGCACCGACCTGGTCGCGCGCACCGTCGCCGAAGGCATGGCGCGCGAGCTGGGCCAGCCGGTGATCATCGACAACAAGCCGGGCGCCGGCACGGTGATCGGTTCGGACATGGTCGCCAAGGCGCCTGCCGACGGCTACACGCTGCTGGTCACCACCTCGGCGCATGCGATCAACAGCAGCCTGGTGAAAGGCCTGCCGTACAGCACGGAGAAGTCCTTCGCCGACATTTCGCTGATCGCCCGCGGCCCGAACATGCTCGTGACGCACCCGGACAAGCCGTACCGCAGCGTCAAGGACGTGATCGATGCGGCACGCGCCAACCCGGGCAAGCTCAACTATGGCTCGTCGGGCAACGGCACGGCGGTGCACCTCGCGGGCGAGCTGTTCAAGCTGATGGCCAAGGTCGACATCACGCACGTGCCGTACCGCGGCGCCGGCCCGGCGTACACCGACTTGCTGGGCGGGCAGATCGACCTGGTGTTCGCCACCGCGGCAGGCGCCGGAAAGTTCGTCGAGAGCGGCAAGATGCGCGCGCTGGCCGTGACCTCGCAAGCCCGGTCACCTTCGTGGCCGCAGGTACCGACGATCGCCGAATCCGGCGTGCCGGGTTACGAAGCCGAAGTCTGGTACGCGGTGTTCGCCAGCGGCGGCACGCCCCCCGAGGTCGTCGCACGCCTCAACACAGCCGTGCGCCGTGCCATCGATTCACCGCTCTTCCGCGACCGCGTGGCCAGTGAAGGGCTCATCGCCGCGCCGACCTCGCCCGAGGAACTGACCCGCTACGTGCGCGCCGAGGAGTCGCGCTGGCGCAAGGTGGTGGTCGCCGCCAAGGTGACGATCGATTGAACGCCGCACGCATCCTGCAGCAACAAGGACAGACATGACCAAAGCGCAAGGCGGCCGCCTGCAGGGCAAGGTGGCGATCATCGTGGGCGCCGGCCAGCAGCCGGGCGCAACCCTGGGCAACGGCCGCGCCGCGGCGGAGCGTTACGCCGAGGAAGGCGCCACGCTGCTGCTGGTGGACATCAACGAGGCCTGGGCGCAGGACACGCTGGACGCCGTGAAGCAGCACGGCCAACAGGCTTCCTTGCTTGCCGCCGACATCACCCGCGAAGAAGACTGCAAGCGCATCGCCGACACCTGCGTGCAGCGCTACGGTCGCATCGACGTGCTGCACAACAACGTCGGCCGCTCGGGCGGCGACCGCAAGACCGTGGACCTCGACGTGGCCGTCTGGGAGGCGCTGATGGACATGAACCTCAAGGGCATGTTCATGACCTGCAAGCATGTGCTGCCGCAGATGATCGCGCAGAAGTCCGGCGCGATCGTCAACATCTCGTCGACGGCCTCGCTCGCCGCTCGGCCGACGATCACCTACAAGACGAGCAAGGGCGCGGTCAACACGATGACGCAGCACATCGCGATGGAGAACGCCGAGCACGGCGTCCGCGCCAACGCCATCCTGCCGGGCCTGATCGACACGCCGATGGCGATCGAGCGCCGCGCCAGGGAGCGTGGCGTGCCGCCGGAAGTGGTGCGCGCCGAGCGCGATGCGCTGGTGCCGATGCGCCGCATGGGCACCGCCTGGGACGTCGCGAATGCCGCCGTGTTCCTGGCTTCGGATGAGGCGCGCTACGTCACCGGCGTGCTGCTGCCGGTCGACGGCGGCCTGCTCGTCAAGCGGGGCTGACCATGGACCTTCAGCTTTCCGGACGCCATGTGCTGGTCACTGGCGGCAGCAAGGGCATCGGCTTCGCCTGTGCCCAGGGTTTCCTCGCCGAGGGCGCCGTGATCAGCCTGGTGGCACGCGACGCCGCGGCGCTCGATGAAGCGGCGTCGCGCCTGCGTGCGCAGACGCCCGGCGCCCGCGTCGCTTGCTTCGCCGCAAACCTGCGTGACGCCGCGGCTGCGCTCGACGCGCTCGACGCGGCCGAAGCCGCGCACGGGCCGCTCGACGTGCTGGTGAACTGCGCCGGCGCCGCCAGGCGCACGCCGTTCGCGGAGCTGGATGCCGCCGCATGGCACGAGGCCATGCAGGCCAAATACTTCGCCTATCTGCACATGATGGACCCCGCGGTCAAGCGCATGGGCGAGCGGCGCAGCGGTGCCGTCATCAACGTGATCGGTGCGGGCGGCAAGGTCGCCAACCCGACGCACCTGGCCGGCGGCGCCGCCAACGCCGCCCTGATGCTGGTGAGCGCCGGGCTGGCCTCGGCGTACGCAGGGCGCGGCGTGCGCATCAATGCCATCAACCCCGGGCAGGTGCTGACGGACCGGCTGCGCCAGCGCCTGGACGCCGAGGCGCGCCTCGCGCAAAGCGAAGGCCGCCCCGCCCCGGGCTTGCCCGGCGACAAGCTTCCGATGGGACGCCCGGCGCGTCCCGACGAGATCGCCGACGTGGCGGTCTTCCTGGCCTCGCCGCGGGCGAGCTATGTCAACGGCGCGATCGTCGCCGTCGACGGCGCGACCACGCCGATGGTCGTCTGACCCTTTCCTGGAGAACCCATGCTTCGATTCGAGAACAAGGTGGCCATCGTCACCGGCGCCGGCTGTGTCGGCTCCGGCTGGGGCAACGGCCGGGCCATTGCCGTGCGGCTGGCCGAAGAGGGCGCGAAGGTCTTTGCGGTGGACCGCGACATGGCACGCCTGGAGGAGACGCTGGAGCGCGCCGGCGCCGCGCGTGACTCGATCGTCCCGTTCGCCTGCGACGTGACCCAAGGCGCATCGGTCCAGGCCATGGCCCAGGCCTGCCTGGAGCGCTTCGGCACCATCGACGTGCTGGTGAACAACGTCGGTGGCTCGGCTGCGGGCGGCCCGATCGACATGTCCGAGGAGGTGTGGGACACGCAGGTGGACATCAACCTGAAGAGCGTGTTCCTCACCTGCAAGCACGTGCTGCCGACGTTGATCGCCAAGCGTGCCGGCGCGATCGTCAACATCGCGTCTGCCTCCGGCCTGCGCTGGACCGGCGCGGCGCAGGTGGCCTATGCGGCGACGAAGGCGGGCGTGATCCACATGTCGCGCGTCATCGCGGTGCAGCACGCCCCGGACGGCGTGCGCGTGAACAGCGTGGTTCCCGGGCAGCTGCACACCCCGATGGTCGAGGTGCGGCTGGCGAAGCAGCGTGCCGGCGGCGATGTCGACGCGCTGCTGGCGCAGCGGCAGAAGCGCATTCCCCTCGGCTTCATGGGCGACGGCCGCGACACCGCGAGTGCCGTGCTGTTCCTCGCAAGCGACGAAGCCCGCTTCGTCACCGGCACCGAGATCGTGGTCGACGGCGGCATGACCGCCCGCTGCGACTGAAGCGACTGTTCGCGTCCCCCAACCTCCTGAAGGAAGCGCCGTGAATTTCTCCTTGCGCACCGCTCTGCGCGGGCTTGCCGCCCTGGCCATGGCTGCGTGCATCCCTGGTGCGGCCATCGCCGACACCTGGCCGAGCAAGCCCGTCCGCCTGATCGTCACTTTCGTTCCCGGAGGCGGCGCCGACATCGTCGGCCGCTATGTCGCCAAGCACCTGAGCGACGCGCTCGGGCAACCCGTGATCGTCGAAAACAAGGCGGGCGCCGGCGGGTTGGTCGGCGTGCAGGCGGGCCTGGCCTCACCCGCGGACGGCTACACCTTCGTGCTGATTTCCTCGAGCTACACGGTCAATCCAAGCCTGTACAAGATCAAGTTCGATCCGGTGAACGACATCACGCCCGTGGTGCAGGTGTCCAAGGGGCCGCTGCTCGTCGTCGTCAACCCGAAACTGCCCGCCAGCAACCTGAAGGAACTGGTCGCGCTGGGCAAGGCGAAGCCGGGCGTGCTGAACTACGCGTCTTCCGGCCAGGGCAGCTTGCTGCACCTGGCGGCTGCGCAGTTCGCCGACGAAGCCGACATCGAAATGCGGCACGTGCCCTACAAGGGAGGTGGCGCCGCACTCACCGACCTGGTCGGCGGCCAGGTCGACCTGTACTTCGCCGCCACGGCCAGCGCGCTGCCGCTGGTGAAGGCCGGCAAGTTGCGCGCGCTCGCCGTCACCACGGAAGACCGCATCCCTGCGCTGCCCCAGGTGCCGACGATCGCCGAATCGGGGTTCAAGGGCTACGAGGCCACGCTCTGGTACGGCATCATCGCGCCGAAGGGCCTGCCGCCGGAGATCGTCCGTCGCATGAACCTCGAAGTGAACAAGGTGCTCGCCCTGCCGGAAACGCCGGCGAAACTCGAAATCGATGGTGCGGTTGCGGGCGGCGGCTCGGCGGCGGACTTCCAGGCGGTGATCGCTCGCGAGATCCCCAAGTGGGGCAAGGTGGTCCGCAAGGTCGGCATCCAGCCCGAATGAACCAGGAGACGAACATGCGCATCGCCCCCATAACCCCCGGAACCCGGCCCGAACTGGCCGAGCTCGAAGCACAGATCGCCGCCCAGCGCGGCCGCGTCTCGCCGCTCTACCAGGTGCTGCTGAACAGCCCGCCGATGGCGCACGGCTGGGAGCAGTTGCTGACTGCCGTGCGCAACCGCAGCACCTTGCCGGCCGACCTGCGCGAGCTGGTCATCATCCGCGTGGCCGTGCTGAACGGCGCGACCTATGAGTACGAGGCGCATGTGCCGATCGCCTTGAAGGCAGGCGCGACCGAGGTGAAGATCGCCGCGCTGCGCGACCCGAAGGAGATCGGCCCCGGCCTGACCGATTTCGAGCAGGCGCTGATCGAGCTGACCGACACCATGACCACGGCGATCGAGGTGCCGGCGGCGCTCTACGAGCGGGTGCGGGGCTTCCTCGACGAGCGGCAGGTGGTCGATGCGATGGTGACGATCGGCGCCTACAACATGGTCTCGCGCTTCCTGGTGGCGCTGGAAATGTCGCACTGAGGTCTCCGGCGCCCGGATCGGCGCACGACCACGCTGGATCGGCTTGCCCGGGCCGCGATGCCCAGGCCGACCTCGATGCCGCCGGCATTCCGCCACGTCGATACTGCTACGCTCTGATCGCGCCATGGTGACGGACAGGGCTTCCTCATCCTCGAGGCTCGTCCGATCGCCTCCGATCCTTCTGGAGACCGAAATGAAACGTATCTGGGCCTCGAGTGTTTTCCTTGCTACCGCACTGCTCTTTGCGGGTTGTGCCCACTCGCCCGGGAGCGGGTGGACCACGCTCATCGACGGTGAGCGGGGCCTGGAGAACTTCGATCGCCTCGGCGATGCGAACTGGCGTGCCGAGGCAGGCGCCATCGTTGCCGACAAAGGCACGGTTTCATCGCACCTGGTAAGCAAGGATTCGTACAGGGATTTCGAGATCGTGGCCGAGTTCTGGGCCGACACGAAAACCAACAGCGGCATCTTCCTGCGCGCGGCCGACCCGAAGAAGGTCGGCGCCGACAACGCCTACGAAGTCAATATCTACGACCAGCGCCCCGGCCAGGAATACGCGACCGGAGCCATCGTCGATTTTGCGAAAGTGCCCGTGCCGATCGTTTACCTGGCGGGTGACGGCAAGGGCGGTGGCAAGTGGAACACGCTCAGGATTTCGGCCAAGGGATCGAACTTCGCGGTGGATTTGAACGGGGTGCGCACCGCTGCGCTCCAGGACAGCAAGTACGCCGCCGGCCCGTTCACGTTGCAGTTCGCCAATGGCCCGAAGGATGCGCCTGGCGGCCCGATCAAGTGGCGCAAGGTCATGGTCAGGCCTCTCTGAGCCAGCGCGCAGGCAACTCGCTACCGAAGCCGGGTCCGACGACGCGCCGACCGGCGACGCGCGAGGACCGGGCCGCGGCAGCCTGGCGCAGACAGACTAGCCCTGAGGGCTTTCCGCCATCGGCACGCAATACCTCTGCAGTTCGTCCGGCAATCCACTCGGGCACACGCCACATCCGCGGTTCCCTGGAACGGCGTAATCGATGAACTTCGGATACGGCAGGTTCAGCGTCGCCATGATCTGCTGGAACTCCGCCAGGCTCTTGCCGGCACCCAGTCGGGGATTGCGGGTCTTCTCCTGTGCAATCGAGGAAACGTGCCGGCCCGTGTAATCGTGCGCCGGATACACCAGCGTTTCATCTGCCAGGGCAAATAACTTCTGCACGACGCTGTCAAAAAGCGCCTCGGAGTCGCCGTTCTGAAAGTCCGTCCGGCCGCAGCCGTCGATCAGCAGGGCATCGCCTGTGAACACTCTTTCCCCAACGACGTAGGAAAAATGCCCGTCGGTGTGCCCCGGCGTGTGCAGGCCCTCGATACAGATCGATCCGATCTGCAAAGGCCGGCCCTCCTCCATGCCGAGGTCGGTGCAGGCCAGCCGGTCGAATGCCGGAGCGGCAATCCTGCTTCCCGTGCGCTTCTTCAACTCCAGCGCTGCCGTGATGTGGTCGGCATGGATGTGCGTGTCGAGCGTGTATGCCAGGCGCAGGCCAAGGCCCTGCAGGACCTGCAGGTCGCGGTCGATGGAGTTGATGACAGGGTCGATCAGGATGGCTTCTCCCGTGTCGGAGCAGCCAAGCACGTACGTGTACGTGCTGGAGACGGGTTCGAGAAGCTGTCGGAAAATCATGGGCTGCTCCGGAAAGGGGTGGGTCTCGGCGAGGGGGGCTATGGTGGTGCCGCTGGCACGAGGGTGCTCGTGGCTTCATGCAAACTGAGGAAGGGCCTGTGGGCCAGCTTTCGGGGCAGGTCGGTGTGCTCGAGCCGGTCCATGACCGGGCCGCGGACCTCTGCGAGATGAAGCCTGATGCTGCGCTCGGCCAGATCCTCCTGCAGGCGCTGAAGCGCCTCGACGGCGGAAAGGTCGATGTGGCTCACCGAGGACAGATCCAGCACCAGGTTTTGGACATCACCCTGGCGCTCGATTTCCTCCTCGATGCGCCGCAGGACCGCGGACATGTTGGCGAAGAACAGGCTCTCGTCGATCCGCATCAGCAGCAGCCCGGGATGGGTCGTCACCGCAAAGCGCCGCTCGTTGCGGAAGTGCTCGCTGTCACCGACACGGCCCACGACCGCGATGTGCGGCCGGCTCGCACGCCACAGGAAGGTTCCGATCGACATCGCAACGCCGAGACCGACACCGGCCTCGACGCCGAGTCCGAGGACCCCGCCCGCGGTGATCAACCAGGCAACGGCATCGGCCCGGTCATAGTGCCAGGCATGGCGCAGCGTGGCGAAGTCCACCAGTCCGATCACTGCCACGATGATGGTCGCGCCAAGCACCGCCAGCGGCAGCCGCTCGAAAAGACCCGTCAGGCCCAGGAGCACCACGGTCATGAACACGGCGGCGATCACGCCGGCCAGCGGCGTGCGGGCGCCTGCCGCAAAGTTGACGACGCTGCGCGAGAACCCGCCCGTTACCGGGAAGCCGCCGGAGATGGCGCTGGCCAGGTTGGCGGCGCCCAGGCCCCGCAACTCCGCATCGGGGTTGATCCGCTCACCCCGCTTGATCGCCAGCGATTGCGCGACCGACACACTCTCAACAAAACCGATGAGCGCGATCATCACGGCCGGCAAGGCGAGCGCCTGCAACTGACCGAGCGTGGGCAACGCGAACGTGAACGCCGGCAGTCCCGCCGGGATGGCCCCTACCACGGCAACGCCTGCGCTCGCGTCGAGCTCGAAGGCCACCACGGTCCCGATGGCCAGCAGGACCACCACCATCGGTGCCAGTTTTGCCACGATGTCTGCGTTCTTCAGCCTCATGCCTGCATGAGAGAGCGCCCGCGCGAGATACCGGCGGAAGACCCACAGCGCCAGCACGGACGACAGGCCCAGGGCCGCCGTCGGCAGGTGCAGCGCGCCAACTTTCGAGATCAACGAAATCAGCAGTTCGAGTGCTGTCTCGCCCTGGGCTGGAATGCCAAGCAGCGGCTTCAGCTGTCCCAGCGCGATGAGCACGGCGGACCCCGTCACGAACCCGGAGATCACTGGATGGCTCAGAAGATTGGCCAAGAACCCCATGCGCAGCATTCCGAGCAGCAACAGCAGCGACCCGCCGATGAGCGCCAAGAGCATCGACAGCAGCACATATTCCGCACTGCCGGCCGCGGCCAGTGGCGCCACGGCCGAAGCCGTCATGAGCGAAGCCACCGCCACCGGACCGACCGACAGCGTCATGCTGGAACCGAGCACGGCATAGGCAACGAGCGGCAGGAGGCTGGCGTACATCCCGACATGCGGCGGCAATCCCGCAAGCATTGCGTACGCCAGACTTTGCGGCACCAGCAGGATGGTCACCACCACGCCGGCGACAAGATCCTCGGCCGCCTTGTCCCGGTCGTACGTGGCAACCCACCTGGGCAGCCAGGCTGCCCTCATGCTGCGCCCTTGCCGGCGCAGTGCACGGCAGCGAAACCGCGGCCCACGCGGAAAAACGCAACCACGGGCTGCGTCAGCGACGCGACCGTGCCACCCATGCTGCGAGCTGGTTGCGGCATACGCCCGAAACCCCCCAGCCGGAAACGCAAGCAAGCATGGGTCATGGTGCGTCCGCCAGTGGCGCTTTCCTTTCGAGTCGTCTATATTAATATATCGATCGGTAAAGTGTTGATCAATGCTTGGATCAAGGGGCTGTCATGAATGACGGCGCCCATGATGTCGCGATTGACCCAGGGCGTCTGCGCAGCGGGGCCGAGAAGGCGGTGGCTGCACTGAAGCTGCTGGCCAATACGGAGAGGTTGCTGCTGCTTTGCCAGCTGTCCCAAGGCGAGTGCAGCGTCGGCGAGCTCGAGCAGCAGTTGGGCATCCACCAGCCCACGTTGTCGCAGCAGCTCGGCGTGCTGCGCCGGCGGGGGGTGGTGGCCACACGTCGTGAAGGCAAGAGCATCTACTACAGCGTGGCCGACCCCAACCTGCTGCAAATCCTGGCGGTGCTGTACCGCCTCTACTGTCATCCCGAGGAGCAAGGCGCATGACGATCGACTGGACTTCATTCACGCCCTGGGCGTCGCTCGCCGGGGGCGTCGTCATCGGCCTCGCTACAGCCCTGTTCGTGCTCTTCAACGGCCGCATCGCCGGCATCAGCGGCGTGCTCGGCGGCTTGCTGAAACCTGTACGTGGCGATATCTCCTGGCGCGTCGCCTTCATCCTGGGTCTGATCGGGGCGCCCCTGCTGTACGCCTTGTTCACCGCGCTGCCGCGGCCGCAGATCGATGCGAGCTACCTCGGCCTTGTCGTTGCCGGCCTCCTGGTCGGGGTCGGCACCCGCTTCGGGTCCGGCTGCACCAGCGGGCATGGCGTTTCCGGTATCTCGCGCCGCTCGCCGCGATCGCTGGTTGCCACCGCGACCTTCATGCTGGCTGGATTCGCTACCGTCTATGTCGTTCGCCATCTGATCGGCGCTTGAGGAGCACGCATGCCTACCTTCTTCGCCTTGCTCGCCGGCGCCGTCTTCGGCATCGGCCTCATCCTGTCCGGCATGGCCGATCCGGCCAAGGTGCTGGGCTTCCTCGACCTGGCCGGGGCCTGGGATCCCTCGCTTGCCCTTGTGATGGTCGGCGCCATTCTGGTGGGCTCCATCGCCTTCGCCTTTGCCCGCAGGCGCACGGTCTCGCTGCTCGGCTTGCAGATGCGCCTGCCCACCGCGACCAAGGTGGACCGCCGGCTGGTTGGCGGCAGCGTGTTGTTCGGCGTGGGCTGGGGGATCGCCGGCTTCTGCCCGGGACCCGCGCTGGTCGCCCTCGGCATGGGCGAGGCAAAGGCGCTGGTGTTCGTGGTCGCGATGCTGGCCGGCATGGGCCTGTTCGAGCTGCTCGACCGGTCGATCGCGGCTCGCACGGCACCGGCATGACACGATGACCTTGTCAGGTATCGGCAAGGGCACTGTCTTTGCTGCTCGATTGTTGAATCCACACGGGATCCTCGCTCCATGATCTTCGAACGCATCAAGACCCCCGGAATCGCCCACGTGGCGTACCTGATCGGCAACAAGGGGCAAGCAGCCGTGGTAGATCCTCGCCGCGACGTGAGCGAGTACGTGACGCTTGCACGCAAGCACAAGGTGACGATCAAGTACGCGATCGAGACCCATCGGCAGGAGGACTTCGTGATGGGCTCTGCCGAGCTGGCGCGCCAGTGCGGGGCGAAGGTCGTCAACGGGCGGCACAAGGCCTTCGGTCACGGCGACATCCGGCTCGACGATGGTGAAGAGTTCGAATTGGCCCCGGGCATCCGGATCGTCGCGCTGCACACGCCCGGTCACACGCCAGAGAGCATGTGCTACGCGGTCTACCTCGACGATGCGCCCCACCAGGCTTGGGCGGTGTTCACCGGCGACACCCTGTTCATCGGCGAGGCCGGGCGGACCGACCTGACAGACCCGTCGCAGACTGCCGAGCACGCCGGTCAGCTCTACGATGCGGTGCATTCGAAGCTCCTGCCCTCTGGGAGACCAGACGATCCTGCTGCCGGCTCACGGCTCCGGTTCGGTCTGCGGAGGCAACATCGCGGACCGCGATGAATCGACGATCGGACTGGAGCGAAGCTACAACCCGGTGTTCGTGCGTTCGCGCGACGAGTTCGTCAAGGCCAAGCTGGATGAACGCATTCCGCGCCCACCTTATTTCCGCCACATGGAGCAGGTGAACTCGAGCGGGGGCATGGGGCCACTCACCTCGGCCAGCGCCGTGCGGGTTCTGCAGCCTGAAGGACTTCCAGACCGAGTGCCGCCGCGGCGTCGTGTTCGATCTGCGCCGACCGGAGGCTTTCGCAGGCGGGCACGTGCCCGGCTCGTACAGCATCTGGTCCGATGGTCTGCCCGTGTTCGCAGGCTGGGTCGCCGAGGCCGGCACGTCGATCTATCTGGTGCTGGACGACGCTGCGACGGCGCTGGACGATGCAGTCAAGGCGCTCGGGCGGGTCGGCCTCGACCATGTCGAAGGGGTGCTTGCAGGCAGCTTCGAGGCCTGGCGCGACCATGGCCTGCCGATGGCGGGTGTCGGCACGGTCGAGGCTGGCCGCATCGAAGTCGAGCCCGCGCAGCGTGACCTGCGGGTGATCGATGTCCGTGACGATGCGGAATTCGAGACCGAAGGACACATTCCCGGCGCCTCGCACCTGTACGTGGGCTACGTCGAGCGCGAGCTCGATCGCCTGCAGCCGCCATTCGATCCTGCGGCCGCGGTGGTCGTCACCTGCGGCGTCGGCCATCGCGCAAGCCTGGCGGCAAGCATGTTGTTGCGCCGTGGCGCGCGCGACGTGCGCAACCTGCTCGGCGGCATGCAGGCCTGGCAGCACCTGGAGCGCCGAACGGACGTCGGCGCCTCAGAACATTCGGTGACCACACCAGACGTCGAGGGCCCGCGCCAATGAGCACACATCATCCCCACCCTTCAGGTCCGTCGCCCTATCTGATCGGCGCGGCGATCGGGTTGCTCAACATCTGCGCCTTCGCAGTTTTCCGCAAAGGCATCGGCGTCAGCGGGGCCTACGAGAACACCGCTGCGCTTGCCGCACGCCGGCTGGCACCGGATGTGGCGGACGTGAATGCGTACGTCAAGGCGCGCAAGGAGCCGCCCAAGTTCAACTGGGAGTCGTGGCTGGTGCTCGGGACCATCCTCGGCGGCATGGCGTCCGCCCGAACGTTCGGCCTCGACAACGACACATCGGTCGGCAGCCCTCCGGGCGCTGAACCGCAGCGTTCGCCGCTGGCCAGCGCGGCCGGCGGCGCGATGTTGATGTTCGGAGCGCGCATGGCCGATGGCTGCACCAGCGGCCATGCACTGTCGGGTACGGCGCAGGGTGCGGGATCGAGCTGGCTGTTCACGCCGCTGATGTTCGGAGTCGGATCGCTGCTCGCGCGGCGAGCGCGCGGCGCCAGGCGCCAGGGAGGGCAGGTCTGATGGCCGAGATGAATGAAAGCATGCGCAATGCGCTCGGGCTGGCGACTGGAGTCGTCTTCGGCGCGCTCTTGCAGCGCGGCGGGCTGGCCGATTCGCGCACGATCGTCGGTCAGTTGACGGGCGACGATGCGCGCGTCGCCAAGACGATGGGCGCGGCCGTTGCAGTCGGTGCGCTCGGCCACCGCTGGCTCAAGCAGCGCGGGCTTGCCACCGTCGAGCCCAAGCCGATGAATCCGGTAGGCCTTGTCGGTGGCGCGGTCCTGTTCGGCGCCGGAATGGCGCTGTCCGGTTACTGCCCGGGCACGGCGGCAGCGGCCGCGGGCAGCGGCCGCCGTGAAGGCGTCTGGGCAATGGCCGGCATGCTGGCTGCGGCGACGGCCTTCGTCGCGACATATCCCCGACTGAAGAAGGTGCTGAACGCCGGCAACCTCGGGCGGGTCACCGTGGCCGGCGGAACCCCTGCCCGGGTTGCCGCGCAACCGCTGGACGTCGCGGTTCGCCCCCGCGCCGAGCATGACGTCCCGCCGCAGGGTCAAGCGAGTGGTGAACGCTAGTCCAGGCATGGGTGCTGCAGGCTCGCGCAAGCTGCGCTGGGCCGGTTTCCTGCTGGGATTCAGCCTCGGCGGCTTCTTCGACGGCATCCTCCTGCACCAGGTGCTGCAGTGGCACCACCTCCTGAGCAACGTACAGGCTGCGGCACTGCAGGACATCCGCGTGCAAATGCTCGCCGATGGGTTGTTCCATGCGCTGATGTACGTCATCGCTGTCTGGGCGCTGGTCCTGCTGTGGAAGGCCCGGGCTGACTGCGCTGCGCCTGGCGCCGGCCGTGCGCTCTGGGCGCAGGCGCTCATCGGCTTCGGTATCTGGCACATCGTCGACAGCGTTTTCTCCCACTGGATCACGGGCATTCACCGCATTCGCGTGGATTCGCCCAATCCGTTGTTCTGGGACCTGCTGTGGTTTGCCGTATTCGGCATTGCCCCGCTGGTGATCGGCTGGGTCCTGCAGCGAGGTGGCGGCGACAGCAGCCGGGGCCGCACGGCCGCGGCTGCCCTTGCGTTGACCGCAGTCATCGCAGGCCCCTTGGCGGCGCTGCCATCCGGTGACGTCAACCAGGTTGTCGTCCTGTTCCGCTTCGGCATGGAGGGGGCTCCCGCCTTCAAGGCACTGGCTTCCGCGGATGCGCGCGTGTTGTGGGTGGATCGCTCGGGAGGGCTGTGGGTGGTGTCGATGCCCGATCCCGCCCGAGCCCGTGAGCTGTATGCACAAGGCGCGCTGCTGGTGAGCAATTCCGCGTTGGCTGCGGGCTGCTTCACATGGGCGCGGCCGTCGACCTGAAGGACGGACAGGGCCTGGACGGGGCTGCCGCCACACCGCTGCCCGCCTGTTGCGACACATCGACGATGACACCGGCGGCGCCGATCTGCATGACGCGCAAGTGGCTGGGTGTGCCGAACCTCGATCGACGGCAGCCCCGGTGCCGCCGGCCTTGGTGAACGGCCGGGTCCCGGTCGTGCGCGGTCGATCCGGTGCGATAACGGGAGCGGCATTTGCCGCTTCCTGGCGGGGCCGACCCTGCACCGGCCGCAGGCCCGTTGCAAGGAATGTGTTGCCCTCAGGCAGGCGCGCAGGCCGAATGGCAGCCGTCGCTCAGTACCGAGGTGCGCATGGCAAGGACAGGAGCTCGACTTCCAGTACTCGGCTTGGCGCTGCTGGCCGGAACGCTGTTGATGTCCTCGGCGTTGGCGGCCTCGCCGAAAGCGGCAGCCGCGGGGGGTGGACCTATTGCCGCCGCCGGGAGCGGCGCAGCAGCAGCGTGTGCCGGCTGCCATGGTGTCCGTGGAGAGGGCGGGGGCGAGTTTCCCCGGCTTGCGGGGACCGGTGCGGCCTACTTGCGCGACCAGCTCGAGGCGTTTGCTGCCGGCCAGCGCAAGAACGCGATCATGCAGCCCATTGCGCGGGCGCTCTCTGCCGAGCAGCGCATCGAGCTCGCCAAGTTCTATGCAGGTCTTCCGCAGCCGGTTAGCGCCGAGGACGTCGAGCCGAACAAGGCTCAGGACGTGGGGGCATGGCTTGCCACGCGCGGCCGCTGGAGCGAGGACGTGCCGGCGTGCGCGCAGTGCCACGGTCCTGGCGGGATGGGCGTCGGGGCGAGCTTTCCACCGCTCGCGGGGCAGCCGGCGGCGTACCTCGAGCAGCAACTGAAGGCCTGGCGCACGGGCGACCGGCCGCCGGGACCGCTGGGCCTGATGCAGGTCGTGGCCCGAAAGCTCTCCGATGCCGACAGCAAGGCGGTGAGCGACTATTACGCGCAGCTGCCGAATCGCCCGCCGTTGGCGCCGGTGAGCTCCGGCACGAAGGGCAGGCCATGAGCAATGCGATCTGCACCGCGACGAATCGGCCGGATCCCCGGCGTGGCGATCTTCGGCGGCGTGATGGTTCTGGTCCTGTTCGCGGTCGGGATCGCCGGCAACATCATGTTCGATCGATCACTGGCGCCTTCGGTCAGCACCGCAGCGAGGCAAGACGGTCCGCAATCGGTGCCTGCACCCACCGCAGCTTCGGCTCCCGTCGTGGCGGCCGCACCTGAAGCCGTGCAGGCAGATGCTCCCCCGACCCCCGCGGCCGCCTCGGTGCCGGCCCCGCAGGGAACTGCAAGGAGCTTCGAGCCTCCGCCAGCGGACAGCGTGCCGGACAACGAATACGGCAAGATGATCCGCCGTGGCGAGCAGATCTTCAGAGAGACCGGCCGGTACGCCGCGAAGTACGTCGGCAACGACCTCAGCTGCGCCAACTGCCACCTGGACGCAGGACGCAAGGCCGATTCCGCGCCGCTGTGGGCGTCCTTCATCCACTATCCCGCCTACCGGGCAAAGACGGGCCAGGTCGACACGCTCGCCTCCCGCCTGCAGGGCTGCTTCGAGTACAGCATGAATGGCAAGGCACCACCGGCCGATGATGAAGTGATCACCGCCCTGCAGACCTATTCGTTCTGGATGGCGAAGGGCGCGCCCGTTGGCATGCCGGTCGTCGGCAGCGGTTATCCCAAGCTCCAGCGGCCTGCACAGGCGCCCGATTACGCGCGTGGCGAACTTGTCTATCAGCAGAACTGCGCCGTCTGTCACGGCGACGACGGCCAGGGACAGCGCGCCGGCAACCGCCAGGTGTTTCCGCCGCTGTGGGGACCGCGCTCCTACAACTGGGGCGCCGGCATGCACCAGTTGAACAATGCCGCGGGCTTCATCTGGGCCAACATGCCGCTCGGCAAGCCGAAGAGCCTGACGGAGCAGGAAGCCTGGGACGTCGCCATGTTCATGAACAGCCACGAGCGGCCCCAGGACCCGCGCTACACCGGATCGATCGCGGAAACCCGCAGGCGCTTCCACGACAGCCCGGATTCCCTGTATGGCCTGGAGGTCAATGGCAGGGTGCTCGGCAGCAGTGGCGGCTCACCGTCGAGGAACCGGAAATGAAGGGCGCCGGACAGAGGGGACATCGCTCGGCGTGATCCCGTTGGTCCATGCACCGGTTGCGACGCGTCGGGTTGATCCTGCGAGCATTCATCCGGCGCTCCTCTCGTCGTCTTCTGCCCACGACAGGGGATTGCGCCGGGTCGACCCTGGTTCGAACCCGCTTGTCTCGCCGCTATCTGCCGGAAAACACAGCCGGGCTTCGATCCCTGTGGGTTGCCGGGGAACGAGATGCAACTCGCCGCCATGGCGCCTCGCGATCGCGGCGACGATGGAAAGGCCCAGGCCGCTGCCGGTATCGCCGCCGCGGCGCCAGAACCGCTGCGCCGCTTGTGCACATTCGCCCGCGGTCATCCCCGGGCCTTCGTCCAGGACGCAGAACGTCACCCGACCGGGCAGCGGTTCGATGCGCAGCACGACCGAGCCGGGCCGGGGCGAATGGCGCAACGCGTTGTCGAGCAGGTTGCGCAAAGCCGAAACCAGCAAGGCCTCGGGCACCGCGAGCGATGCTGCCGATGGCGCCGACTGCAACTCGACGCGCGGGCCACCGGCCGCAGCGCCCTGCGTGACACCGGCCGACGCATCGTCGATCGCCAGCCGCGCCGCATGCAGTGCGTCGACTCGGGGCGGGTGGCCGGGCCTCGCCGCTTCTTCGAGCCGCGCCAGCAACAACAACTGCTCGAGCGTGCGGTGCAACCGCCCGACGCCTCGCTGTGCATTCGCCAGGGCCTCTCCCGCGGGGCCCTGCAGCACGGATTCGGCGCACGCCAGGCGCAGCACTTGCAAGTGGGTCTTGATGGCGGTCAGCGGCGTGCGCAGTTCGTGCGCGGCATCGTCGGTGAAGCGCCGCTCCCGTTCGATCGCTTCCTGCACGCGCACCAGCAGGTGGGCGACGGTGTCGATCAACGGCTGCAGTTCGGGCGGCGCGTCGATGGCCGGCAGGGGCGCGTCGGCATCCGCGCGCCGGTTCAACAGCGCCGTGCGCACCCGTTCGATGGGTGCCAGGCCGCGACCTACACCGATCCACAGCAGCGCCAGGCTGCCAGCCATCGCCACGGCGAACGGGACGGCAGCGGACAGCGCAATCTCACGCAGCAGGCCCTCGCGCGCATCCATGCGGTCGGCGGTGGCGATGCGCACCTCGCCCACCTGCAGCACGTAGGTGCGCCAGGGCCTGCCGCCGAACGCGCGGGTGCTGTAGCCGAGGGCTGCGCCCTCCAGCCCGGGGCTGGTGGCGGTGCGGGCGATGGGCTGGACCGCGACCTCGCCGCGGACCAGGCTGACCTCGCAGGCCAGGCCGTCGCGCGCGATCACATCGAGCGGCAACATGGGCGGCCCGCCGAGTTGCATTCGATCGGCTGGCAGTCGCACGACCAAGCCGGCGACCATGCGCGCCGAGGCGGCCAGCCGCTCGTCGAGCGAGTTGCGCAGCTGCTCGCGCACGTCCATGAACATCCAAAGCGCCACGACGGCCCACAGCAGCGTCAGCGACACACCGATGATGGCGACCAGGCGCAGGCGCAGCGTCATCGCCTGGCCTCGCCAGCGGCACCGGCCGGGCCCAAGCGGTAGCCCACGCCGCGCACCGTCTCGACGATGCCCGGCCCGAGCTTGCGGCGCAGGTGGTGGATGTGCACGTTGACGGCGTTGCTTTCGACGTCGGTCTCGAAGCCGTAGAGGCTGGCCTGGAGCTGCTCCAGGCTCAGAATGCGGCTGGAGTTTTGCAGCAGCGTGCGCAGCAGCGCCAGCTCGCGCCGCGACAACTCGACCGGCACGCCGTGCAGCCGAACCTCGGCGTTGGAGGCGCTGAAAGTCAGGCTGCCGTGCTCGACGCGGTCGCTGCTGCGACCGCCGGCCCGGCGCACCAGCGCATGCAGCCGGGCCACCAGCTCGTCGAGCTCGAACGGTTTGAGCAGGTAGTCGTCGGCGCCGGTCCGCAGGCCTTCGACACGGTGTTCGAGCGCGTCGCGCGCCGTCAGCACCAGCACCGGAATCGCCTGCCCCTGGGCGCGCCAGCGGGCGAGCAGCGCCATGCCGTCTTCGTCCGGCAGGCCGAGGTCGAGCACACAGATATCGAAGTGCGACGCAGCCAGCGCCGCACGCGCCTTGCTGGCGGTATCGACGTGATCCACCGTCACACCCAGCAGGCGCAGCCCGGCGACGATGCCGCTGGCGACCAGATGGTCGTCTTCGATCAGCAGGACGTGCATGGTGGGCTGCGGAAGGTCATGGTGCATTTTGCTTGCGGCCGGCGCGCGAAGTAGGCGTCGCAACCAGCTTCGAGGGCTGTTAACGCGGCCTTAATCGCGGCGGTCGAGGATTGCGTTGCCGGTGACGCCACGTCACGCTCCGAGTCGACCCTTGCCGTTACTTCCCGATCGTTTTCGAAACCGCCTGCGCACAGCCCTCGCCGGGTTGCTGCTGTTGTGCGGCACGGCCTGGCCGGCGCAAGCCGCTGACGAGTTCCTGCAACCCGAGGAGGCCTTTCGCCTGGCGGTGGCGAAGTCCGGCGCCGACGGGTTGCGACTGACCTGGTCGATCGCGCCGGGCTATTACCTGTACCGCGACCGCATGGCGGTCACGGCGTCGCCGTCCGGTGAACGCGTGGCGGCCGAGCTCCCGCCCGGCATCCGCAAGGACGACCCCAACTTCGGCGTCATGGAGGTCTACCACGACGCGGTGACGATGAAGGTCGCGCCCGTCGGCGCCGCCGCGCTCGACGTGACCTGGCAGGGATGTGCCGAGGCCGGGCTGTGTTATCCGCCGCAGACGCAGACGATCCAGGTTGCCGGCGTGTCGTCGGCCAGCGCCACCACGACCCCTGCCGGCACGGCGCTGCAGCCGCAAGAAGCCGGCGCCAGCGGCTTGTGGAACAGCGTTTCCGGCAGCGACAGCCAGATCACGCAGTGGCTCGGCGAACGCTCGCTGGGCTGGACGCTGCCGCTGTTCTTCCTGCTCGGCATTGCGCTCGCGTTCACACCGTGCGTGCTGCCGATGCTGCCCATCGTCTCGGGCATCGTCGTCGGCAATCATGCGCCGCCGCGGCGCGCCTTCGCGCTGTCGATGGCATTCGTGCTGCCGATGGCGGCGACCTATGCCACGCTCGGCGTGGTGGCGGCGCTGGCGGGTGCGAACCTGCAGGCGATGCTGCAGAACCGCTGGACGGTGCTTGCGCTGGGCAGCGTCTACGTGGCGCTTGCGCTCGGCATGTTCGGCGTCTTCACCCTGCAGTTGCCTGCGGCGCTGCGCGGCAGGCTCGACGGAGCCAGCCGAGGTCTGCGCGGCGGCTCGCTGCCCGGCGCGGCGGCCATGGGCGTGCTGTCGGCACTGCTTGTCGGCCCGTGCATGACCGCGCCGCTGGCCGGTGCGCTGCTCTACATCGCCCAGAGCGGCAACGCGGCGCAGGGCGCGCTGCTACTGGCGGCGCTGGGCCTGGGAATGGGCACGCCGCTGGTGATCGCGGGCACGCTGGGGTCGCGTTTCCTGCCAAGGCCGGGTACCTGGATGAACCGTGTGAAGGGTGCACTTGGCTTCGTGCTGCTCGGCACGGCGGTGTGGATGTTCGAACGTGTCGTGCCCGCGCAGCTGGCCTTGCTGATGTGGGGTGCGCTGCTGCTGGGGATCGCGGTGACGCTGGTGCATGCGGCCTGGCGTGGCGCTGACGGCGGTGCCGCCGAAGGCTCGCCGCACCGGCTGGCGGCACGCACACTGGCCGTCGTGGCCGGCCTCTGGGGCAGCGCGATGGTTCTCGGCGCGGCCGGCGGTGCGACGGATCCGTGGCGGCCGTTGACGTTCGCCGCGGCGTCGGCAGCGGGCACCGCCCAGACGTCCACGAGCCTGCGATTCGAAGCCATCTCCAGCGAGGCCGAACTCCAGGCTCGGCTGGCTGCCGCGCGGGCGGCGGGCCAGCCGACACTGGTCGACTTCTATGCCGACTGGTGCGTCTCGTGCAAGGCCATCGAGAAGGAAGTCTTCGGCGATCCGAAGGTCCAGCGCGCGCTGGCCGGCGTGCTGCTGCTGCGCGCCGATGTGACCGCCAACGACGCGGGCCATCGCCAGCTGATGCGCACCCATCAGGTGATCGGCCCGCCGACCCTGATGATGTTCGATGGCGCAGGCCTCGAGCGGCGCGACGCCCGCCTGGTCGGCGAGTTCACGCTCGAGCAGTTCATGCAGCGCTGGCCGGGGCCCTGGACGCGCGGCGTGGCGGAGCCGGCATGAACCAGTCGTTGCAGATCGGTCCGCTGTCGCTGCCGTATTCGGTGCTGCTGACCCTGGCGGCCATCGCCCTGGGTGGATTCGTCGCCAGGCGGCTGGCGCGGGCCGCGGACGTCAACCCCGAGCCGACCTTGACGCAGATGCTGGTGGTTGGCCTCATCGCGGCGCGGCTGACCTTCGTCTGGCAATGGCGCGAGCAGTATTTCGACGCTCCGTTGGGCATCCTGGACATCCGCGACGGCGGCTGGGAGCCGACGGCAGGCCTGGTGGTGGGACTGCTGTTCGGCCTGCAACGCGCCCGAGACCGGGCCGGGCTGCGCAAACCGGTGCTCGGCGCGGCGCTGACAACGGGCTTGGTGCTGCTGCTCGGCGGCCTCACGAGCGTCCTGATGTCGGCCCCGGCCGTGCCCTTGCCGCCGTTGACGCTCGAGTCGCTGGAAGGCCGTGCCGTGTCGCTCGCCGGCTTCGCCGGCAAACCCACCGTGGTCAACCTCTGGGCCACCTGGTGCCCACCGTGCCAGCGCGAGATGCCGGTGCTGCAGCAGGCGCAGGCCGCCAACCCGGATGTGAACATCGTCTTCGTCAACCAGGGCGAAGCGTCACCCGCCATCGCGGCTTTCCTCGACCGACACGGCCTGGCGCTGCGCCATGTGCTGGTCGATCCGCAGCGCCGCACCGGCGCGGCGCTGGGCCATCGCGCCTTGCCGACCACGCTGTTCTTCGATGCGCAAGGGCGGCTTGCCGACACCCGCATCGGCGAGCTGTCGCAGGCCACGCTGAGCCAGCGTCTGGCCAGCCTGCGCGCAATTTCAACCAGGACAACCCGACTCATCACGCCATGAAACATTCAAAAACCGCCGCCGCCGTGCGGCTCAAGCCACGGGCCCTCGCAACCTCGACCAGGGTCGTGCTGACGATTGCCGTGGCATGGGCCGCGGCCTCTCCGGCATCGGCAGCGCCGCCGCTTCCGGCGGCGCTTCAGGCCTTGCAGAAACAGGGCCTGAACATCGTCGGCACGTTCCCGAGCCCGGGTGGGATGACGGCCTACGCTGCGCGCGCCGGGACCCAGCCCGTGGCCCTTTACCTGACGCCCGACGGCAAGCACGTGATCGCCGGCACGCTGTTCGACGCCAGCGGAAAGAACCGCACCGCCGCCGGGCTGGAAAAGGCGCTTGCCAAGCCGATGACCGACGCCGACTGGGGCCGCCTCGAAAAGAGCCACTGGATCGCCGACGGACGCGCTGATGCGCCGCGAACGGTCTACGTCTTCACCGACCCGAACTGCCCGTACTGCAACAAGCTGTGGGCCGATGCCCGGCCATGGGTCGATGCCGGCAAGCTGCAGCTGCGGCACGTCATGGTCGGCATCCTGACGCCGACGAGCGCCGGCAAGGCGGCCGCGTTGCTCGGCGACAAGAACCCGGCTGCCGCGCTGGAAGCGTATGAACGTGCGCACGTCGCATCGAATGCGAAGACGCTGGCCAGCGGGCGGCCGAAGCCCCTGGGCGACGACGGCCTGAAACCGCTGGCCGAGGTCCCCGCCGCGCTCGACGCCCAACTCGATGCGAACGCCGCGCTGATGGCGTCCTACGGCCTGCGGGCGACGCCGGCGCTGGTGTGGAAGGACGGCACGAGCGGCGTGCAGATGCGCCGGGGCGCACCCGAGTCCGACCTGGCCGCCATCTTCGGGCCGCTGTGACGTCCGAGGTCCCGCCGCGGCTCGCACCTGCCTCCCGACGGCCACTCGCCAGTCGATACGCTCCCCGAACACGGAGCGGAACCGTTATTACCTCGCAGCTCTATTCCTCTGGAAACATCCAATGACGCAATACCTCAAGTCAGTTTCGCTGTTCGCCTGCTGCCTGTGGCTGGCAGCCGCACCGGTGCAGGCGCAGGCGGTCATCAACGTCTACGGCCCCGGCGGGCCCGCCCCGGCGATGCAGGAGGCGGCCAAGGCATTCGGCGCCGCGAAAAGCGTGACCGTGAACGTGACCGCCGGGCCGACGCCACAGTGGGTGGAGAGGGCCAGGCAGGACGCCGACATCGTTTTCAGCGGCGCCGAGAACATGTTCAACGACTACGCCAAGGCCCTGCCCGGCGCTTTCGATCTCAAGGACGCGTACCCGCTGGTCCTGCGCCCGGCAGCGATCCTGGTGCGGCCCGGCAACCCGAAGAACATCCGGGGCTTTCGTGACCTGCTCGCCCCGAACGTCAGGATCCTCACAGTGGCCGGCGCGGGGCAGACCGGCTTGTGGGAAGACGTCGCCGGGCGCACTGGCAACATTGCGATGGTGCGGGCATTCCGCAAGAACATGGTCTTTCCCGAGGCGGCCAACAGCGGTGCGGCCAAGGAACAGTGGACGCAGCAGAAAGACATCGACGCCTGGTTGATCTGGAACATCTGGCAGGTGGCGAACCCCGACCTGGCGCAGCTCGTCCCGCTGGACGAGCCGTTCCGCATCTACCGCGACGCCGGTGTGGTGTTGACCCACAAAGGGAAGGCCGAGCCGCAGGCCGCCGCCTTCGTCGAGTTCCTGAAGTCGACCGACGGGCAGAAGATCTTCGCCAAGTGGGGCTGGGATTCCCACCCGGGTGACCGTGCCGCCGGCGCCGGGCTCGTGGGGACGTCGGGCGCCCCGAACCGGGCGGCCATCGCGCAGCGGTTCGCGCGCCTGGACACCAACCGCGACGGCACGGTTACCTGGGAAGAGGCCCTGCGAGCGCGATCGCGCGACTTCGACGCCCAGGACAAGAACAATGACCGCCGCATCACGCCGGCGGAGTTCCGTGGCCGCCAGCCGTTCGCCAGCTTCGACATCAACCGGGACGGGATGGTCACGAAGGCGGAGTTCCTCGCCCTTCATCGATCGATGTTCATGCAGTTCGATGCCGATGCGAACCAGGGCTTGTCGGCTGCCGAGTTCGCCGCAGCACAGCGGGCTGCAGCGAATCCGGAAATTTTTCGATAACACCGCGGAAAGATTGGCGAACCCTGCGTGCGCGTGGCCGGCGGGTGGCCGTGCAGGACGCCAAGCTCGCCGCCGAAGTGCCGGGACCCGACGCGCTGATCAGCGGCCACACCCGGCCGTACCGCACGGTCCGAGTGGGGGCAGCACGCCGGTTCTCCAGCAGGCCTGCCACCGCTTTCGTTTGTCGGCCAGTTCGACCTGAAGGTGGATGGCGGGATAGTGAACGGCTACTGGCCATGACCGCACCGCCCTGACTAACCGGTTACATGAAGCGCAAGCGAGGCGCAGGCAGGGTCGTTTCAAACACCCCCGGCGAGGCGTCTCACTCCGCGTACCCCGGCATCTCCCGATCCAGCACACGCATCATGGCCGCGAAGTAGAGCGCTTCGCGCTCCGCCTGGGAGTGGCTGTTGCGCGGATTCGGCGTTTCCACGCGGCTTACCAGCGCGTCGTCCAGCATGGCCAACGGCCGGCCGGTGGACATCGCCAGGATCTGCGCACGGCAGACACGCTCGAGCTTGTACAGGCGACGGTACGCCTGCCCAACGCTGTCGCCCACCGCAAGCACGCCGTGGTTCTTCATGAACATGATCTGCTTGGTGCCCAGGACCGACGCCAGGCGTTCCCCTTCGCTCAGCGAATCGGCGAGTCCGGAATACCCGTCGTCGTAGGCGATGTTCCTCGTGAGGAATGCAGCCGTCTGGCTGCCGGGCAGCAGGCGGTTGTCCTCCAGCATGTTCAGGGCCAACGCCCAGGTCTGGTGCGTATGAAGGATGACATTCGCGCCGGTGATCCGGTGCAGCGGGGCGTGAATGCTCAAGGCGCTCAGTTCCAGGCTGCCGCTGCCTTCCAGCACATCGCCTGCTTCGTTGAACACGATCAGGTCGCTCGCCCTCGCCTCCGACCAATGCAGGCCGAACGGCAGCACCAGATAGCGGTCAGGGCGATCCGGCACGCGCATCGTGAAATGGTTGTCGATGCCCTCTTCCAGGTCGTCGTAGACCGCAAGGCGGTTCGCCGCCGCCAGATGGACACGCGCGCGCCAGATGGGGTCGTCGGTGTGGTTCATCGGTCGTGCTCCTTCACTGCGCCGGTTTTCAGATCGATCATGTCGATCGCAGAGCAGGAGTGTGCCCGACCCGGAAGGCTCTGCCGCGGGGCCTCCTGAGGGTGAATGCCAGGGTCTTCGACCTGCAGCTTCAGAGGCAGCGAAATCAGGTCGGCCGATGTCGGATCCGGGTCGACTCACGCCAGCGGTCAACCACGGGCGCCGCCGCTCGAGTCGGCGATCCAGCGGTCGTCGGCTGGCTGGTGATGCCGCGAAAAACTTACTCGGCCAGGAGCAGACATTGCGAAAGCAGCTCGCTCCCAGTCACTCGCTTCAGCAAGCGCTGCCGGGCAGGCTCTTCATCAGATCGACCGCGCACGAAAGGCATTGCCGGCGCGCGAAAAATTGCCGCCGCCCAGGTGATGAATGGTGTGCAGCGCCTCGTTGCCATCATCGACTGTCCAGTGCCCACCCGCGAAGATCCGGTCGTCCGCTGCTGCGGCGACGACCTCCGCGAAGCAGGTGTCGTAGGCATCCTGGGTGTGGGATTCCGGGATCAGTCGACATTCGAGCCAGGCTGCGCAACCCGTTTCGATCAGCGGGACGCCGAGCACCGGCCCGGCAGTGGCGACGATGCCGAAGCGCGCGAACTTGTCGCCGTCCCGGCCGCTCGTGCTGCCGACGGCGTAGGTGAGGTCGGCAAGTCCGGCCCCTGGAATGCACAGCCCGAAGGCACCGCTGGCCATCACGAGTTCGCGAGTCAGCGTGTGCTTGTCGATGACGACGGCGATGCGCGGCGGCGTGAACTCCACCGGCATCGACCAGGCCGCGGCCATCACGTTGCGCCGGCCTTCGGCCGCGCTCGTCACCAGAACCGTGGGGCCATGGTTGATCAGGCGACTGGCGTGTTCCAGCGCGACCGGAAGGAAGTTCTCGTTCATCGTTCACTGCTGCGCGTAGTCTTCCGCTGGCTTGTCCGTCGGGTTCGTCCACGCGGATTTCGTGGCTTCCGATGCCGGCAGATTGACGGTGGTGTTGGTGGGGGGTATCGGCCTCATGAACCACTTTTCATAGAGCCGGGCCATCTCGCCGGATTTCATCATGCCGCGCAGTGTGTTGTCGACGCTTTGCTTGAAGGCCGGGTCATCCTTGCGAATCATGATCGCGATCGGCTCCACGCCGAGCACCTCGCCGCCGATCCTGAGGTCTGCGGCCAGAGCACGCTGACACAACTCGACGTGGAGCCAACGTACTTGCCGTTGCCGAGCGTGTACGAGCGGACGCCCGATAGGTTCGACGGGCAACTGCGCGTCGGTACAAGACAAGAAAACGGGCTGCGGACCCTCTCGTGTTGTCGGGCGTCTGCTCTTGACCAAAACGGCGTGTGTCGGTGCCCCGCGCGGTCCGTGCCCTGAATGGGCAGGCAGTCGAATCCATCCGCCCCATACCTGCGTAGAGAGTGGCTGGGCAGTGTCGCCCTCCCACTTTCTTACCTACGGATGGCCCCCATGAAGCAAAAACTCCTGATCGCGCTGTGCACCACCACGCTGCTCGGCGCCTGCGCCGGCACCATGAACACCGGCGGTGCCAGCGGTGCGATGGGCACTTCGATGACATCGTCGGCCAACACCAAGATGGTTGGCGGCGCTGCCATGCTCCCAAGCAAGGACATTGTCGACAATGCAGTGAATTCCAAGGACCACACCACACTCGTGGCCGCGGTCAAGGCTGCAGGGCTGGTCGACACGCTCAAGTCAGCCGGACCGTTCACCGTGTTCGCGCCCACCAATGCGGCGTTCTCGGCGCTTCCTCCCGGAACCGTCGACACGCTCCTGAAGGCCGAGAACAAGGCCAGCCTGACCAAGGTCCTGACCTACCACGTGGTGCCGGGACGGGTCGACGCCGCTGCCCTGGCGCAGCAGATCCGCAGCGGGGGTGGCAAGGCCATGCTCAAGACCGCCAGCGGCGGCACCCTCACGGCCACCATGAGCGGATCGTCGGTGGTCATTACGGATGACAAGGGTGGCGCCGCTACCGTGACCATCGCCGACGTCTATCAGTCGAACGGCGTGATCCACGTGGTCAACAAGGTGCTGCTGCCGGGCTGAGCCCTGCGTTCGAGCCCAAGACGCAGACGGGCTGTCTGCGTGCGGTGTGCAAGCTTGCCACCGTCCGGTCGAGGGCGCTCGCCGACCACGTTGAACGCGACGATTGCCGGGTTGAAGTTCTTCTTCGACGTCACGCTCGATCGTCGCGAGTTGATGGCCAAGTTGAAGCGGGTGCACGTGCCGCGCACATCGCCGGTGGTACTCAGCTGTGAAGAGGCGTCGCGGCTGATCCCCGCAGATTGGAATCTCAAGCACCAGACAGCGTTGGCGGTGGCCTACGGTACCGGGCTGCACGGCAGCGAGGTCGTCGGCCTGAGGTCGAACGGTGTGAACAGAGTCTGTCGGGCGCTCTCCTGGGACCGGCGATTACTGAAAAAGTGCCTCCGCCCTGTCGGGCCGCAAGGATGCTGGCCAGTTGGGCGCGAGGATTTAATAAAGGTTGTCGGGCTTGTTACATAGAGCGGTCCTTGGCCAAACCACCGGACGCGCTGCCCAGCTGTCGTCCATCAACGCCTTTCGCATTTCCCAGCAGACGGAAATCTGAGGTGGTCGAGGGAGGCCGTGCCGTCCGTCGTGTCGGAGCAGCCCATCAGTGGCGGCCAGTACATAACTGAGTTCCCCGGAGTCGGACCGGCGGCGGGCTTCACGGGTGGTCGACAAGAGCGACTCAGGAGGAGCGCGACAGATGGGTTTTGCGACCAGAGCCGCCGAGCGGGCCAGACGGAACTTTGCGTCGCGCGTCGATCTTTTTGCCTCCACCGGGTAACTCGTTGGCGGAGGTCCATGCGCGCGCTCCGGCCCTGTGACGGGTGACATCTCTTTGCGCATCGCCTGGCTCTATGGCCTCGGGCCTCCTCTGGTAGGCGCCGCCATCCTTGACTGGCTTCGACATGTCAGGCCTCCTGGGAATGACTGTGGTTGCATGGTCGGGCCCCGGATGGGTTCCCGGCGTCAGACGCAAGGCTGTTGGGACGAAAGAAGTCTCCACGTCGCGTCGCACCGCGGCAAGCCGTTGCGGCCTATGGCGACCGACCCGAAGCTGTCGTTGCCGCACATGCGAAGCGGACATTGCCATGCAAGCGTTTCGGCATTGAGTTGCTTAGCATCCCATCATCCTCATCCCGCCCATCATCCCGCCCATCATCAGAACCATGCCGATCACGGCCACGGATGCGATGCCACCGATGACGGCCAGTACCACGACGACCGGATGCGTATTTCTGTTCATTGAAGCTTCCTTTCCAAAAGACGGATTCTCGGGTCAGCAGCGAATGCGGACCTTGCTGCGCCCAAGCGGCAGCCGTCTCCCGCAAAGCCGAGGTCTTTGGCGATCTCGATGCCACGAGCGCCGTTGGTCCGCCCTCGACCGCCCGGCACGAACTTACCTTTTGGGGCTTCCGAACACCTGGGTCCAGTAAATCGTGGTCTCGCTGTCGAGGTTTACCGCATATGCGGCTCCCATCTGGGTAAAGGCGCCCTCCATGATGTTCGCGCAGTGCTGTGGACTTGCGAGCCAACCGGAAACGACCTGCTTCGCCGAACCCTGACCCGTGGCGATGTTCTCCCCGATATTTCGCCATTCGTACCCGTGGCGAACGGCACGATGACGGACCTCGCTCCCGTCCCTTCCCTCATGCGCGAAGTAGTTGCGCTGGGCCATGTCTCGGCTGTGAGCGAGCGCCGCCGCGGCAAGCTTCTCGTTCCATTGCAAGGGACCCGCAGACTCGAACCGCTTGTTCCCGCACCGCCGTGGCTGCGCGCGCGCCGCATTGACGAGTTCGAGGATTTCCTTGCCCGCCTCGGACCCATCACCGAGGTTGGGCGAGAGCAGTGGCTGCGCCAGCACGATGCGCCATGTTCCTGCCACCTGGAAGATGCCGATGTCCGTCAGCACTCGGCTGAGCAAGACGCTGCAGTTGTGCTCTTTGAGACGGTCCATGGCGGAGTCGGCGTCCGGTTGGCCGCCAACGACGATGACGTGCGCCTCGGCAGCTGGGTAGCCGGCACGGTTCAATCCCTCAGGCATGGACTCAGTTTGCAGAGCCCGCGCCACTGTGGATAGTCGCGCGTCGGGGGCAAGCGGGCCTGCTGCCTCGAATCGCGCGCCGCCACACGTCTGAGGCGAGCCCCGGTATTCGTTGATGAGCTCGAGCAGCCTCTCGGCGCCCTCTGCCGGCGCGACTGCAACAAGGAGTGAGCAGGCAGCAGCCAGACCTTGGGGAAAGTGGCGCAAGCTAGTGTGACGCTTCATGTGCTGGGGTCGGATCGGAAAGCAGATTGGGAGCGAACTGACCACGCAGGGCACCCCCGCTGTTCGGAGAGATGCGACAGACTACAGCCGTGCTCATCCGGGTGCATATCCGGGACACGCAAGCCCTTTCATCGCCCTCCCTGAGACGGTTCAGGTGAGAGCAAGGGCTGAGACAACGCGGACACCGAACCCCCATGTATTCGCAAGCGGAACCCTGCGGCACCAGGAATTAGAACCACCTTCAAGGCTCCTGGCCTTGCGTCTCGGAGCTACGAAGTCGCCCCGCAGAAGCCTGGGCCCAGCAACGCTCTCACTGATCCACGACAAACCCGTCGAAGTGCGGCCGCATGGTGATCGGCTTCGTCAGGGGCGGACGGATCTTCTGCGCGTCCGGCAGCAGGTTCATGCCGAGGCCGGGGCCGGTCGGGATGTCGACGAAGCCGTTTTCCGGCAGTGGAACCTTGTCGACGACGTTGCTGCCGAGGTGTTCGGGGCGCGACTCGAAGATGCCAGCCTCGAAGCCCGTCGCGTACTCCTGAATCGCGAAATTGGGAATGGCGGCCGCCAGCTGCAGGCAGGCCGCGAGCCCGATCGGTGACAGCGGGTTGTGCGGGACCACCTGCACTTGGTGGGCCTCGGCCATCGCGGCCACCTTGCGTGCCCCAGTGATGCCGCCGCACAGGCAAAGGTCCACGCGGGCGTATTCCACGCCGCCGCGGGCCATCAGTGCCTGGAATTCATAGATGGTTGCGAACCGCTCGCCTGTGGCGATCGGGATGTGAATCTTCTCGGCTACCCGGGCCATGGCATCCGCGCTTTCGGGCCGGATCGGATCCTCGATGAACATCGGATGCGTGTGCTCGATGCCGCGGGCGAAAACGATCGCCTCTGCGGGGGTCAGACGCCGGTGAATCTCGATCAGCAGGTCGACACGGTCGCCGACCACCTCGCGCATCCGCTCGGTGTTGTCGATCGCATCGCGCATCTTCTTGATGTGCGTCTTGAAGTAGACCTGTTCGTTGCCTTCGTCCAAGAACGGGTTGAGGTGGCCGAAGGCGGTGAACCCAGCCTCCATCTTGGCTTGGCACTCCACCAGCATCTTCTCGATCGTGTTCTCGTAGATGTGGCCGTAGATGCGCGCCTTGGTCCGTGCAGGGCCACCCAGCAGCTGATGGATGGGCACCCCGAGGGCCTTGCCCTTGATGTCCCAGAGCGCAATGTCGATGGCTGAGATCGCGGCGTTTTCGGCCAGCCCCTGGAAGTAGCTGAATCGATGCATCACGTTCCAGTGGTGCTCGATGGGGAACGGGTCCTTGCCCTCCAGATATTCGGCAAAGCGCTTGATGCACGTCCCGGCGGCCTCGATGTGGCCCCAGGTGCCGGCTTCTCCGAAGCCGACGATGCCTTCGTCCGTCGTGATCCGCGCGAACATGAACTGGCCGACGTGCAACGGCTCGATTTTGGTGATCTTCATGGGTCTGTGGTGATTCGTTGAGTACTGTCCCGGGGGCAGGGTCAATCGGCCTTGATGCCCGCTTTGCGGATCAGCTCGGCCCAGCGGCGAGCCTCGCCATCGACATGGCGCGTGGCTTCGGCCGGCGTCATGTTGACGGGCTCCGCGCCGGCAGCGGCGAGCTTGTCGCGAAACTCCGGCTTGTCCAACACCTTCTGAACTTCGGCATGGAGGTAGCTGATCGCCTCCGGTGGCGTGCCCTTCGGCGCCGCCAGGCCGAACCAGTTGGCAATGCGGAACTCCGGGAAGCCCGCTTCGGCAGAGGTCGGAACGGTTGGCAAAGCCCCCAACCGCTTGGTATGCGCCACAGCCAGCGCGCGCATGCGACCGGAGGCCATGTGCTGTTGCACGGTCGGCGCTGCCGTGACCAGCACGTCCACTTGACCGCCCAGGAGGTCTTGCACCGCGGGCCCGGAGCCCTTGTAAGCGATGTGCGTCATCTCGATGCCCGCCACCGCCTTGAACAGCTCCCCCGCGATGTGCGGACCGCTGCCCGAGCCACCGGAAGCGTAGTTCAGCTTGCCAGGTTGCGCCTTTGCCAAGTCCGCCAGTTCGCGCAGGTTCCTTGCCGGCACGTTCGAATTGACCACCAACACATACGGCGCCTCGGCAAACACCGTGATTGGAGCCAAATCCTTGATCGGGTCAAAAGTCAGCTTGGGAAACAGCGACGGCACGATGGTCTGCGTCATCTCGTTGGCCAGCAGCGTGTAGCCGTCGGCCGGCGCCTTGGCCACAAAGCCTGTGGCGATCGTGGTGCTGCCACCGCCCTTGTTCTCGACGACAAAAGTTTTGCCGGTAGCCGTGCCCAGCGCCTGAGCGGCAAGCCGCGCAACGATGTCCGTTGTGCCGCCCGGTGAATACCCCACCACGAAGGTGATCGGCTTCGATGGATATGCCTGGGCGTATGCGAGCAGTGGCAGGGCGCAAAGCCCCACCACCATGGAACGGCGCAAGAGGCGAGACGGCGGAAGTTTCACTTTGGCTCCTCGGGGGCGCTGCTCGATCTGGCAGCGAATGAAGAAACTGTAAGGTTTGACGGGGCTGAATAATCACCTCGCCGCTTATTCCACTCTTCAGCCAAACTTCACAATGGTCGAGATCACCAATGCCTCCGCTGAGATGAGTTTCTTCGTGGTGCTGATGCGATGCGGCACTCTCTCGGCAGCAGCCCAGGAGCTGGGGCTGACGCCGCCCGCAATCAGCAGGCGGCTCGCAATCCTGGAGGCCCGCCTGGGCGTTCCGTTGCTGAACCGAACGACACGCCGCATCAGTCTCACGCCCGAAGGCGAGGAGTACTTGACGCAGGCACGGCGCATCGTTGCCGAGATCGAGGATGTGGAGCATGGGCTGAGGCGCTCCATGGCAGAGCCGCGTGGACTGGTGCGCGTGAACGCCACCCTCGGGTTCGGGCGAAACCACGTCGCTCCCGTGATCTCCAGCTTCTGCAAGGCCCACCCCGGTGTGCAGGTACAGCTTCACCTGTCCGTAGCACCGCCGCCGGTATCCGAGGAAGCCTTCGATGTTTGCGTGCGATTCGGCGAGCCGCCAGATGCACGCGTAATTGCCCGGAAGGTCGCCGCCAACCGGCGTCTGCTGTGTGCGTCACCCGCGTACCTGACACGTCATGGCACGCCGCGCACGCCAGGAGATCTCCAACGCCACAACTGCATCAGCATTCATCACGGCGACGAGGCGTACGGGTTGTGGCGCCTCAGCGCCGGTCGACGCACCGAAGCTGTAAAGGTGACGGGGTCCATGAGCACGAACGACGGTGACATCGCCGTTGCCTGGGCGCTGGATGGTCATGGCATCCTCATGCGCGCCGAGTGGGACATCTCAAAGTACTTGAGCAGTGGGCGCCTCCACCAGGTACTGGAGAGCTACGCCACCCCGCCGGCCGACATCTACGCGGTTTATCCCCAGCGCCACCAGAAGGCACGCCGCATCACGGCCTTCGTGGAATTCCTCGCTGCGTCGCTTGGTCGCTCAGATCAAGTGCGCAGCGGATGACGACTCCCTCAGCCTGACGACGTTGTGTGCGGGCGACGTTGCGGCTGTCCTCGCCGGCCTGGTTGGCGCAGCCGTAGATGACGTCGATGACCGCCTGCCATTTGAGGTTCGGATGGCGCGCCATCAGCGCCATCAGCGCCTTCAGCGGCACCGCGCCGAGGTCGTCGGCGCGAATGCTGCTGAGCGAGCCGCCGTAGCGGCCGAAGGGGGTGCGAAGGGCGTCGACGATGAAGGCGTACTGGGTCATGGGAGGCTTTCGCTTGTGTCGAGGGACCAGATTTGCGCGAGCAACGCGCGTGCTTTTTCGGACCCGATGACCGGGGAGGCCAGCTCGAGGAGCTTGCCTTCGAGCTCCGCATCGGACAGCGGCTGCTCCGGGTCACCCTTGCGGTTGGGTTGCAGGTGGGTGAGCCGTCGCCCGTCGCGCGTGTCGACTTCGATGCGCGCCGCACGCTTTCCAGGAAAAGCGGCGTCGATTTCCGGATCGACAGCGATGCTGAGCCGTTCCATCAGCGCGCGTGTTGCCGGGTCGTCCAGTCGATCCGGCTCATAGGCCGCCAAGCGGACGCTGCCGTGCACCAGTGCCGTTGCAACCACGTAGCTCAGGCTGAACTTGAGCCTCGTTCGCCGTTGTCGGTCGCTGGTAGCACGCAATGTCCAATGCCGGCTGGTAGGTGGCAACGCGCACGCATTCGATGTCGCTCGCCGCAAGACCATGAAGTCGCTGCAGTTCCAGTGCACCATCGATCGCTGCGAACGTGTGGCCACAGCCGATGTGATTCTTGAACGTCAGGCGCGTGATGTGGAAGTCTGTCCCGAGGGTCGCACCGACATTGCTCCAGTCCGGCCCGTTGCTCATCGCCTGACCCAGGCCCGCGTCGCCATCAAGGATGTCGAGTGATCCAGTGAGGCCGCCTCGGGCTAGTTGAGCCGCCAACAGGCCACCCTCCGCAGCGCGGCCTGGGTGCAACGGCTTCGACATCGAGTCCATTCGAAAGGCCTGTTGCAGGCCGGCAGCGAAGGTGGCCGCCGTGGCGAGCGCGTGAGCAAAGGCAAGCTCGTCCAGTTCCAGCAGCCCGCCAGCGGCCGCCGCGGCCCCGAAGGTTCCCACGGTCCCGGTGCTGTGCCAAAACTTGTAGTGCGGCCTGCCCATCACCACGCCGATGCGTGTTGACACCTCGTAGCCCAGTACAACGCCTCTGAGAAACTGCAGGCCGGTCGCCCGGGTGTCGTGGGCCGCAGCGAGTGCCGCGGCAATGGTCGCCGCACCCGGGTGATACATCGCATCACGGAAGCTGTCGTCGACTTCCGCGGCGTGAGCTGCCGAGCCGTTGATCAGCGCCGCGGTGCGCGCAGTTGCGAGGCGACCCTGCGCGAGCCGCGCGTTGCCGTGGTCGAGGTCGTCGGCAAGCGTTGCCTCCAGCAAGCGCACCGGTTCGGTGTCCAGGCCAGGGAACAGCGACGCGTACCAGTCGATCACTGCGCGCTTGGCGTGGTGCACCACCTCGTCTGAAAGGCTTCGCTGGCGGAATTCGCTGGAGTACCTGGCGAATATCTCGGTTGCATACATGTCACACCTCCTCTGTCAGGACGTGGCGCAGATCGCCACGGACGAAGCCAGGGCCGCTCAGGTCGGCCAGCCAGTCGAGATCGGCCTGCAACCGCTGCTCACCCCTACGCCGAGCCCATAACACCGGCCCGCCTTCCCAAGGGGGGAACCCGTAGCCGTTGACGAGCACCACGTCGCCGTCACGTTCCACGTGCACTCTATTGGTCATGTCAGTTCCTTCGAACTTGTTGGTCGAGCCATGCGAGAAGCAGGGCGTTGGTTTGATCGGCCCGCTCGTACTGCACCCAGTGGCCGGCACCGGCAATGACTTTTGTGCGGCACGGCTCGCGGCCGTTGCCGAGAGAACGAGCCAGCTGCTCGGGCACGGCGGTCACGTCGTGTTCGCCCCAGGCCAGCAGCAACGATGCGTCGCAAAGGTCAAGTGCTTGGGACAGCCCGGCAGCACGGGAGATGGGCTTGCTGCGAAAGCGTGTTTTCAGGCAGGCGTCGGTGTGGATGTGCAACGCGACGGCGTCGGCCGCGTCGGCCGCGTGGAGCATGTGCATCAGAAGGTTGTGGCGCATTGCGTCGGCCAGCGCAACGGGGTCGTGGGCCTGTGCCGCTTCTCGCCAGGACCGCAACTCCCCCCGGGGACGCCGCGCCGTGCCATGCCCACCCGGGCCGAGCAAGGCAAGATGCGTGACCGAGCCGCGACGCGCCGCGAGGTTCGCGGCCACCAACGCGCCGAAGGAAAAACCCACCAGAGCGATCGGCCTGCCGTTCCCTACCAGGGTGTCGAGCGTGTTCATCGTCGCGTCGACCAATGATGCAAGGGAGGGTTCGACCGGTGCATCCGAATCGCCATAACCCGGCAGATCCGGCACCCAAACCGTGTGGCGGGACGCCAGCGCCCGGATGTTGCGCGCCCAGTGCAGCCATCGTCCATGGCCGCCATGCAGCAGTACCAGTGGAGCCCCTTCGCCAAAGCGGCGCCAGCAGACATGGCCGCCTTCGAAGGCAACATCATGGCGTTCCCCTATGCCCTCCAATTCGACCAGGAAGGCCGCCGCAAGGTTGTCGAGGGTCGCCACGACGCCGCTTTCAGCGGCCGAGGACGACGACGCCGTCTGCCGCGCGAACGCCTTGCCCGGCCGCAAGGACAAACACTGGATTGATCTCGGCCTCGACCAGACGATCGCCAAGTTGCGCCGTCATTTCCGAGAAGGCCACGATCGCCGTTTACCAGTGCTTCGGTATCCGCCTTTGGCCGCCCACGGAAGCCGTCCAGCAAGTGGCCACGTCTTGAGCTCTTGCGCCATGCTCAGCGCCTCGTCACGGCTCAGACCGCCCTGCGGCGGCAACAAACGCATCGTCGTGTCCTTGAACAGCTCGGCCGTGACGCCGCCCATCCCCAAGAGGATGGCGGTGCCGAGCGGGTCGCGGTGCATACCCGAGGATCAACTCGGTGCCGCCCGACACCATCTCCTGAACCAGGAAACGCTTCGGTTTGCACGCCAGTCTTGTCTGTGGACCTCGTCCGCCATGGAGGTGACGCGTGCGGCGACCTGATCCGGTGTCAGGTTGACGGCGACGCCACCGACATCGCTCTTGTGCGTGATCTCGCCCGAAAGGATCTTGAGAACGACCTTGTTGCCGAGGTCCCGCGCGGCATGTTCGGCCTCAGCGGGTGTCTCGACGATGACCTCGCGTGCGCAGGGCACACCGAAACGGGCGAACAGCTGCTTGGCCTGGGCCTCGTCGAGCGAGCCTTCAGGGAAATCATCGACAGCAATCGTTGCTGGTCAGCGCTTCCGCAGTCGGCGGGCGGCCTTCCAGCGGCTCGCCTGCAACATGCCGGCAAGTGCCACCGTGCAGCTTTCCGGCCACCGCGAAGGCAGGAACCCCCCGCTGCGTCAGCAAGGCGCCCACCTCCGGAGCATGCGGACTGACATACGCGATCACAGGCTTGTCCGAAAGGGGGCAGGCAATCCTGGATCGCACCGGCCATCAACTCGGGCATCGCCAGGCTGGACGAGCCGACGATGATCGTCAGAGCGTCGTAGCTCGGGCTCGCCAGCAGCGCCTTGATCGCGCCGCGCAACAGGTCGGGTTGCAGACCCGCCAGCGTGACGTCGATCGGGTTGCGGTCCAGCGCGGCGTGATCGCCGGTCTGCAGCGCGCGCAGGGCCGCGGCAGTCTCCGGGTCGGGTGCCGGGGTGTCGAAGCCGGAAACGCCCGAGGCTGTCGGAGACCAGCGTTCCCGCTCCGCCCGTGGAGGTGAGGATCGCGACCCGGTTGCCGTGCAGCACCCTGCCCGTCGACAGCGCGACCGGAATGTCAAGCAGATCGCCGAAGGTCTGCGCGCGAATTACGCCGGTCTGCCTGAACAGCGCGTCGTACATCCGGTCGGCGCCGGCCAGCGCCCCAGTGTGCGACACGGCGGCCTTTGCCCCGGCTTCCGATCGGCCGATCTTGAAGGCCACGACCGGCTTGCCGGCGCGCGCTGCCTTCAGTGCGGCGGCGCGAAACTTCTCCGGGTTGCGCACCGTCTCCACATAAAGCGCGATGACCTTGGTCGCCTCGTCATCGGCAAGATGGTCGATGAAGTCAGCGAGTTCGAGGTCAACTTCGTTGCTCGTCGAGATCAGCTTGGACAGGCCGATGCCGCGTGCCGCGGCGCGCGACAGCAGCGCGCCCAGAATGCCCCCGCTTTGCGAGACCACGCCGATCGAACCAACCGGGAAGTGCTCCATCTCGAGCGCTCCGGTCGCCGACAGCACGATGTTGTCGGTGAGGTTGACCAGCCCGATGGTGTTGGGCCCGAGGATGCGCATCGAGCCTGCGGCCTCGATCAGCTGCTTCTGGCGCCGCGCGCCGTCTTCACCGGTCTCGGTGTAGCCGCTCGCCAGCACGATCGCTGCGGCCGTTCCGCGGGCTGCCAATTCGCGTACCGCGAGGTGTGCGCGTTCCGCACCGAGCAGCACGATGCCGACATCGGGGACCGTGGGCAACGAGGCAATGTCCCGATAGCACGCCAGCTCGCCGATTCGATCGGCCTTCGGGTTCACCGGGTAGATGTCACCGGTGTAGCCATGCTTCACCAGGTAGGACACCGGTCGACCAGCCGTCTTCGATGCATCGGCTGAGGCGCCGATGATCGCAACGCTGCGGGGCTTGAGAAGTCTTGAGATTGCGTCCATGGCTCATCATTCCTTAGCTGCTTGTCTTGGCCAGGAAGGCCATCACCGACTCGCGGTGTTCGGTGCTCGTGTAGCAGATGCCTTGAGCCTGGCTGCCCTGTGCGAAGACCTGCTGTGCCGAGAGTTCGAAGCTCTGGTTCAGGATGGTCTTGCCAAGTGCCAACGCGGTCTTCGAACCCTTGCTCAACTCTGCAGCCCAGGCCTGGGCATCCGCCACCAGCGAAGCGGCTGAGGTCTTGCGATCCACGATGCCCAGCGCCAGTGCTTCATCGGCATCGACCTTGCGACCGGTGAAGATCAGTTCCTTGGCCTTCGCCAGGCCGACACGGCGCGGCAGGAAGTACATGCCACCACCGTCCGGAATGATTCCTCGGTTGATGTAGGACCAGCTGAAGTTGGCCCATTCGCTGGCCATGATGAAGTCGCAGGCCATGGCGGTGTCGGCGCCAAGCCCCGAGGCGGCCCCGTTCACCGCGGCGATGACCGGCTTGGGCATCGTGAACAGCAGCGACTGTGTGTGGTGCACGCGCTGCTGGCGATGCCAGCCGTTGAAGGCGACCTCACCGGCGGGCGCCTTCATCCGGCGCTCCATGCCGGCGATATCGCCGCCAGCACAGAAGCCCTTGCCGGCGCCGGTGAGTACCAGGGCGCGGATCTCCTTGTCGGCGGAGACGCGTTCCAGCGCCTCGATGAACTCCGTGCGCATGTCGTCGCTCATCGCGTTGCGCTTCTCGGGGCGGTTGAGGGTCAGCGTGGCGATGCCAGACTGCAGCTGAAATTCGATCAGTGAGGTAGTCATGGAGGGTCTCTTTGCTCGGTCGCGTCAGTCGGACTTGATGTTGTTTTCCTTGACGATCTTTCTCCAGCGGACTTCCTCGGCGCGGACATAGGTATCGAGCTCGGCCGGAGTGCCGGTCGCGATCACCAGGCCTTCGTGCTCCACCTTCTTCTTGAAGTCGGGGGCTTGCGCAGCCTTCACCGCGGCTGCATTGAGCTTGGCGATGACGTCGGCGGGCGTGCCGGCGGGCACGTACAGGCCATACCAGCTTTCAACGACGTAGCCAGGCACGGTCTCGCCAATCGCAGGAACATCCTTGAGCGCAGGCGATCGCTGAGGGGTTGTCACCCCGATTGCGCGCAACTTGCCGCTGTCCACGAAAGTTGACACGGCTGCGGCGGTGCCGAAAATCATGTCGACCTGCCCACCCAGCAGGTCGGTGATTGCAGGGCCGGCGCCACGGTACGGCACATGGATCATCTGGACATTGGCCAGGTTGTCGAACATCTCGCCTGCCAGATGCGCCGACGTTCCGTTGCCCTGTGACGCGTAGGTCAGCTTGCCAGGGCTTGCCTTGGCGGCTGCAACGACGTCCTTCACCGACTTTAATGGGCTGTCCGCTCGAACCACCAGAACGTTCGGTCCGCGACCAATGAGAACGACTGGAGCAAACGCCTTGTCGCCATACGGCAACTTGGGAAGGAGACTCGGGTTGACGGCATGCGCAAAGCTTGCGATGACGAGCGTATAGCCATCAGGCGCACTCTTTGCGACGGCATCGGTGCCGATGAGCGTGCCGGCACCTGGCTTGTTGTCGATGATCACCGGCTGGCCGAGCACCTGCGACATGCCAACGCCAAGCGTGCGGGCGATCAGGTCGGTTCCGCCCCCAGGGGCGAAGGGAACGACCAGGCGGATGGCCTTCTCCGGGTAGGCGGCAAGGGCGGAGCCGGCGGAAAGAGCCGCCGCGGCGATGAACGCGCCAAGGCGAGCGAAAGTGGAGCGAAAGGGTTGTTGCATGAACAGTGTCCTGGTTAGTGTGGTCTGACGGGGCGAAAAATCAGCCGAGAGCGAGGCAAGCTCACCGCGCGTCGACCATTGAAGCTTAGGGTTCATATTTCCCTCTTGCACCAGGCAATTTCCATCTGTTGGAATTGCGATCTATGACAGATGCGTCGAATACGAATAGTGGAAATCGCCAAATCCTGGCGCTATCACCGGGGGATCGCAATCGTTCGCTCGAGCGTGGCATCCAGATCCTCCGTTGCTTTCGACCGGGTACCGACTTGCTCGGCAATGGCGAGCTTGCAGAGCGAACCGGCCTGTCGCGCCCGACGGTCAGCCGACTTGCACAAACCCTCGTCGACAGCGGCATGCTGGAACACGATCGGCGGCGCCGCGCCTACCGACTGGCGGCACCCGTGTTGAGCCTGGCGCATGCGATGCGGTCGGGTTCCCCCGTCCTCAACATCGCCGCCCCCTTGATGCGCACTGAAGCGGAGACACGCAAGATCAACGTCGGCCTCGCCGTTTCTGACCGCGACGAGATGGTCTACCTCGAGTCTGTGCGTTACAGCCATCGGGTGTCGTGGCGCAATGTCGTCGCTGGACAACGTGTACCGATGGAGTTGACCTCGCTCGGACGGGCATGGCTTGCGGCCACAGACGGCGAAACCCGCCGTGGATTGCTCGAGCATTTCCGAACTCGGCGAAAAAGTGGCTGGTGCGAACTTTCGGCCGAAATCGACGCCGCAATCGAAAGCGTGCACAAAGATGGGTTCTGCTCGGCATCGTGGCAGCCGCAGGTCATCGCGTTGGCGACGCCGATAGCCATCGTCGACCACCCCATCTACGTCCTCAACATGAGCGTCACAGCAGACGTGACCGTCGCTGCCACCGTGGCGCGGTTGCGTGAGCCGCTGCTGGCGCTGGCGCTGCAGTTGCGAGAGGCCATCAGGCATCTCTGGGCCACGAATTAAGGGGCCAACCTGCAGTAGGTGGCGAGTGGATGATCAAGGAGCTTGAAAACCACACCCTGGGGTTGGGCTGACGCTGGCATCCTGCGCGGGGTCTCTCGATCGGGCAACCCCGGCGGGTCCCGAGCCTACTCGGCCGTGCCAACGGTGGATGCGTTATCCCTCCAAAGGTCCGAGGTGGTTCCCTGGGTGGATCTCGTGTTCTGGGATTCGCGCGTAAACCGCCCCGAGAAGCCGCACCGGCGATCCAACCTATCTGATCAGCCGACCCTCAAGCCAAGTACGTCAACCCCGGGAATTTCTGCACGGTTGACTCCCCAGTCCGCGGCCACATCCGGGTTGGCGCGCTTCCACGCCTCCAATTCAGCCCCGCGGAAGATCAAGTGCCTGATATCACCGCCGGCACCCGGAGGCAGGGGCTCTCGCAATACCTCGCCCCCCAAGGGGGAGCTGGCTTCCTCCGCAGCGTGTGCTGTGGGCCTGAAGCGACTCTTGCCTCGGTGCCAGACCTGGACTGGCACATCAGGCCGCCTGCCGAACGGCTTTGCGAGTCGGGTTGCCATCTCCGGGAAAAGCATCGACAACAGGGAGTCGTACTCGGGTGACCGCATGTATATGCAATCCCCCGCTTGGCGGCGTCCATCACCATCTCGCGCCAGGGGCCGAACCATTCTGGCCCCTGCTCTGGGCTTGAAAACCATGGCAGGTATGCCCTGACGGCGATGAGGTAGAGGGTCCGGCTGCGCCAGAAGTAAGGCCGCCGCTGGCCTGCGCCCCGGTCACGACAAGTTGGCGATTCCGGACGTTGACGAACTGACCACAGCCGGAGCTTGCGAGGAAGGCGTAGCGAACTGAAGCATTGGGCTGGCGAGCATCGAAAAGCCAGCCGTATTCTGGTCCCGAGACTCCCTATCGATGTCGCCTGACGCCGACGCCTTGCATTTGTAACAGCGGCAACATAGGCCGTCAAAAACCCGACAGACTTTATTCCAGCCCGACAGACATTATTTCCACCGATCAACGTCGCGGTACCACCCACGCCCCTACTCCACCGTCACCGACTTCGCCAGGTTCCTGGGCTTGTCGACGTCGGTGCCGCGGGCGCAGGCGGTGTGATAGGCCAGCAGCTGCAGTGGCACGACGTGCAGGATCGGCGAGAGCGCGCCGTAGTGCTCGGGCATGCGGATGACATGCAGGCCTTCGCCTGGCGCGATGTGCGTGTCGGCGTCGGCGAAGACGTAGAGCTGGCCGCCGCGGGCGCGCACCTCCTGCAAATTGCTCTTGAGCTTGCCGAGCAGTGCGTCGTTCGGCGCGATCGTCACCACCGGCATTTCGGCGGTCACCAGCGCCAGCGGGCCGTGCTTGAGCTCGCCGGCCGGATAGGCCTCGGCGTGGATGTAGCTGATCTCCTTGAGCTTCAGCGCGCCTTCGAGCGCAATCGGATAGTGCAGCCCGCGGCCCAGAAACAGCGCGTTTTCCTTGCGGGCAAACATCTCCGCCCAGGCGATGACTTGCGGCTCCAGCGCCAGCACGCCCTGCACCGCCAGCGGCAGATGGCGCAGCGCCTTCAGATGCCCTTCTTCGTCGGCGTCCGACAGCAGGCCACGCGTCTGCGCCAGGGCCAGCGTCAGCAGGAAGAGGCCGACCAGCTGGGTGGTGAACGCCTTGGTCGACGCCACCCCGATCTCGACGCCGGCGCGCGTCAGGTACGCCAGGCGGCATTCACGAACCATCGCGCTGGTGGCGACATTGCAGATCGTCAGCGTGTGCGCCATGCCGAGCGAGCCGGCGTGCTTCAGCGCGGCCAGCGTGTCGGCGGTTTCGCCGCTCTGGCTGATGGTGACGACCAGCGTGCGCGGGTTCGGCACGCTGTCGCGGTAGCGGTACTCGCTGGCGATCTCGACGCTGGTCGGAATCTTCGCGATGCTCTCCAGCCAGTACTTGGCGACCGAGCCGCTGTAGTAGCTGGTGCCGCACGCCAGGATCAGCACCGAATCGACTTCCTTGAAGATGCGCCAGGCGCCGTCGCCGAACAGCTCGGGCGAGATGTTCGGCACCGTGTCGAGCGTGTCGGCGATGGCCTTCGGCTGCTCGAAGATTTCCTTCTGCATGTAGTGCCGGTACGGCCCCAGCTCGGCAGCGCCGGTGTGCGCCTGCACGGTGCGCACCGGCCGCTGCACGGCGGCGAAACGCCCCCCTGGCGCGCCGACACGCGAGCTGATCCAGGCCTTGCCGATCTGCAGGTCGACGACGTCGCCGTCCTCCAGGTAGACGATCTGGTCGGTGACGCCGGCCAGCGCCATGGCGTCGGATGCGAGGAAGTGCTCGCCGGCACGCTCGCCCTGCCCGACGCCGAGGATCAGCGGCGAGCCTTCGCGCGCGCCGATCACCCGCTGCGGCTCGTCGCGGCAGAAGACGGCAATGGCGTAGGCACCGTGCAGCCGCACGATCGCGCGCTGCACTGCGTCGAGCAGGTCGCCTTCATAGAGATGGTCGACCAGGTGCGCGATGACCTCGGTGTCGGTCTGGCTGCTGAAGACGTAGCCGCGCGCCTGCAGTTCGGCGCGCAGTTCGTCGTGGTTCTCGATGATGCCGTTGTGCACCAGCGCGATGCGCCCGACGCTCATGCCGGCGTGCGGCCCGTTCGAGAAATGCGGATGCGCGTTGTGCACGGCCGGTGCGCCGTGCGTCGCCCAGCGGGTGTGGGCGATGCCGGTGCCGCCTTCGACGCTGTCCTCGGCGATGTGGGATTCGAGTTCAGCCACCCGCGCGGTGCTGCGCGCCCGGCGCAGTTCACCCCCCTGGTGAACCGCGACGCCGCACGAGTCGTAGCCGCGGTATTCGAGCCGCTTCAGCCCCTCGACAAGGATGGGGACGATGTTGCGGTTGCTGACCGCGCCGACGATGCCGCACATGGGAATACCGGTGGATGGGGAGGATTCATTCTGGAGACAGCGACGTGAAACGTGGCACCGGATTTCCATTCATCTTGCAACATCATTTCACATTTAGGATCGTGTGAAACGATTAGGCAAATCGAAGCAGTGTTTGGAATAATCTGCCATGCAACTCGACGACGTCGACCTTCGTATCCTCGATCAGCTTCAAGCCGACGCCTCGCTGACCAACCACGCGCTGGCCGCGGCGGTGCACACCTCGCCGGCGACCTGCCTGCGCCGGGTCAAGCGACTGGTCGACGAAGGCGTCATCGAGCGCCGGGTCGCGCTGCTCGCGCCGACCGTCGTCGGTGCCGGCCTGAGTGCATTTGCAGAGGTCACGCTCGATCGCCAGGGCGCCGAGCACCTGGCGGCGTTCGAAGCACGGGCCGTCGCCGACGCCGCCGTGCAGCAATGCCACCGTGTCTCGCCAGGCCCGGATTTCATGCTGCTGATCCAGGTGTCCGACATGGCGGCCTGGCATGCGCTGGTTCAGCGGCTTTTCACGCAGGACGCCAACGTGCGCAACGTGCGCAGCTTCTTCAGCGTGCACCGCGCCAAGTTCACGACGCAGATCGCCCTGCCCCGCGTCGCCGGCTGAATCAGGGCTTGCGCCTGGCCCGCGGATGCGCCGCGTCGTAGACCTTGCTGAGGTGGCCGAAGTCGAGCCGGGTGTAGACCTGCGTCGTGGCGATGCTGGCGTGGCCGAGCAGCTCCTGCACGGCGCGCAGGTCGCCGCTCGACTGCAGCAGGTGCGAAGCGAACGAATGCCGCAGCATGTGCGGATGGACGTGCGTGCTCAGCCCCGCCTGCAGCGCCTGCCGCTTCAGCTGCAGCCGCGCCTGCGCGGCGGTCAGCCGGCGGCCGCGCTGGCCGACGAACAAGGCCGGCTCGTCGGCAGCGGCCAGTTGCGGCCGCGCGGCCAACCAGCCGGCCAGCGCCTGCAGCGCCGCCCGGCCGACCGGCACGCTGCGCCGCTTGCTGCCCTTGCCGAGCACGTGCACCGTGGCATCGGCCGCATCGAGCCAGCCCGCTGCCGCCGCGCTGGGCTGCAGGTCGAGGCCGATCAGCTCGCCGATCCGCAAGCCCGAGCCGTAGAGCAGCTCGACGATGCAATGGTCGCGCGCCGCCACAGCCGGCGAGCCTTCGCCGCTGCCGCCTTCGGCCAGCGCCACCGCCTGGTCGACCGAAAGCGCCTTCGGCAGTGGCTTGGCTGCCTTCGGTGCGCGCACCCCGTCGACCGGATTCAGCGCCACCCGCGCGTCGTTGCCCAGCCAGCGGTAGAAGCCTCGCCAGGCCGACAGCGCGAGCGCGATGCTGCGCGAGCCGAGCCCCTCCTGGTGCAGGCGCGCCGCCCAGCGGCGCACGTGGGGCGGCTGCACGGCCAGCAGCGCCACGCCGGCGTCAGCCGCATAGCGCTGCAGCCGGTGGAACGCTTCGGTGTAGATCGCCAAGGTCCGTGCGGCCACGCGGCGCTCGACCTCCAGGTGCTGCAGGTAGGCGATGAAGTCGGCATCGAGCCGGCGCTCGCCGGCGTCGGCCTGCGCAGCGGGCGCGTCGACCCTGTTCAATGCGCAGTGACCAGGGGAGCCAGCGCAGCGCCGGCGATTTCGCCGATCTGCATCAGGAACTCGATTCCCATGTCGGCGGCGAAGCGCGTCGGGTCGGGCGAGGCCAGCACCAGCAGGCCGAAGGCGGCGGCACGCTCGGGCCGACGCAAGGCAATCATCGCCAGCGACCGGGTCGATGCAGCGTCGTCGAGCCAGTTCACCACCTCGAAACCGGCGTTCGCGCCGCAGTAGGGCAGCGTCAGGCTCGACGCCAGCTTGCGTGCTTCCATGCTGGCGCTGGTGAAGCGCGCGCCGGCATAGGCCGGCGCCACGTCCCAAAGGCGCAATGCGGCCTGGGGGATGATGAATTCGTCCTTGAGTTCGTCGACCAGCAACCGCGGCAATTCGGCAGGCACGCGGTTCAGCATCAGGTGCAGCGTCCAGCGGTGCAGCTTGTCCGCGATCGCCACGTTCTCCTGGCCGTGGCGGATCATCCCGGTGATCTTCTGCTCGAGTCCGCGAATCTTGCCGCGCAGCAGGTCCATCTGCCGCTCCTGCAGCGAGACGGCGCGGTTGCCGTGCGGGCTGGCCAGCTGGATGGCGCTCAGCAGCTCGGCATGGCGCTCGAAGAATGCCGGCGTGTTCGCCAGATAGTCGGCAATGTCGTCCTCGGTGATGCCCTCGATGCCGGGGATCGCGGCGGCGCCGCTCACAGTTGGATTTCTCCTTCGAAGACGGTTTCGGCCGGCCCGGTCAGCAGCACCGGGCTGCTGCCGCCCGGCCACTCGATGGTCAGGCGGCCGCCGCGGGTTTGAACCTCGACACGCGCGTCGAAGAGACCGAGGCCGATGCCGGCAACCACGGCGGCGCAGGCGCCCGTGCCGCAGGCCAGCGTTTCGCCGGCACCACGCTCGTGGACGCGCAGCCAGGCATGGCTGCGGTCGACCGGCTGCAAAAAGCCGACGTTGACCTTGTTCGGGAAGCGTGCGTGCGTCTCGACCAGCGGCCCGAGCAGACCGACCGGCGCGTTGTCGACATCGTCGCTGAGAACCACCGCATGCGGGTTGCCCATCGACAGCACCGCGACCTCGAGCCGCGCCTCGCCCGCGTCGATCGGCCACAGCTGCGTCTGCCCTGCACTGCGCGGCACCAGTCCGGCGGCATCGAACGGCACCCGTTCCACCTCGAAGATCGGTGCACCCATGTCGACCGTGACCCGCCCGTCGTCGCGCAGCCGAAGTTCGAGCCGCGTGTTCATCGTTTCGACGACCAGCGTGTCCTTGTCCGAGAGACCCTTGTCGCGCACGTAGCGGACGAAGCAACGCGCACCGTTGCCGCACTGCTCGACCTCCTCGCCGCTGTTGTTGAAGATGCGGTAGCGGAAGTCGACGCCGGGGGTGGCGCTCTTCTCGACGATCAGGATCTGGTCGCAGCCGACGCCGAAGCGCCGGTCGCCGAGGCGGCGCAGCTGCTCGGCGCCCAGGTCGAGCGGCGACTCGGTGGCATCGATCACGACGAAGTCGTTGCCGGCGCCGTGCATCTTGGTGAAGCGCAAGTTCATCGCTCGATTATTGGGGTCTTGCCGGGCCGAGGTGCAGGTCAGTCATAGAACGACGGCTCGCCCGCGGGCCGGGTCTTGAAACGCTTGTGCACCCACAGGTACTGCGCCGGGTTGCGCTCGACTTCGCTCTCGATCCAGCGGTTCATGAAGGCCGTGTCGGCCAGGGCGTCGCCGCTCGGAAAGTCCGGCCACGGATCGAGGAAGCGCACCCGCCAGCCCTGGCCGCCGGGCAGCATTTCGGCGACCACCGGCTGCACCACCATGTCGAGGGCGCGCGCCATCCGCGATGGCGCCAGCAGCGTCGCCGCGGCAATGCCGAAAAACGGCACGAAAGCGGCATCGCGTTCGCCGAAGTCCATGTCGGGCAGGTTGAAGAAGGCATGGCCGCGGCGAATCGAGCGGATCAGCGCCAGCGCCTTGTCGCTGCGCGGGAAGATCTGCGCATTGCGGCCGAAGCGCAGCCGCCCCTTGCGCACCGCCGCGTCCATCACGGCGTTGCTCTGTTGCTGGTAGATCGATACGGCGGGATGCTGCTGGAACAGCAGCGTCGCCACCCCGGCGACATCGAGCGCCATGAAGTGCGGCACCAGCCACATCACCGGCCGCTCGCTGCGCTCGGCCAGCCGCACGTCGCCCTCGACCCGGATCAGCCGCTTCAGGCGTTCGGCCGGGGCGTACCAGAGGAGGCTGCGTTCGAGCAGGCTGCGGCCGAGGCAGCGGAAGTGCTCGCGCAGGATCGCAGCGCGCTCGTCGGCCGGGCGCTGCGGCAGGCAAAGCGCGAGATTGCGCTGCGCAACGAGGCGCCGTGAGCGCGCCAGCAGCAGCAACAGGCTGCCGAGGCCGCGGCCGAGTGCCACCACCGCACCGAGCGGCAGCCACTGCAGCAGCCACAGCACGGCAAGCAGAAGACGGGTCATTGAATTTCGGGTGCGGCGGGCGGTTGGCCGCCCGCATCAGTCGATGGCCGGCGCGGCGACTTGTAGCGGGCATAGCCCCACAGATACTGCTGCGGGCAGCGGGCAATCAACCGCTCCATGGCCCGGTTGATCGCGGCGGCCGATTCTGCAGGAGGGTCGGGCAGCGCCGCGTCGAAGCGGCTGAAATGCAACACGTAGCGCGAGGGGCCGGTAAGCCGTTCACCCCAGGCAAGCAGCAGCTCGGCGCCGGTCTGCTGCGCCAGCCGCGCCGCGAGCGTCATCGTGTACGCCGGCTTGCCGAAGAACGGCGCCCAGACGCCCAGGCCTTCCGGCGGCACCTGATCGGGCAGCAGGCCGACCGATTCGCCACGGCGCAGCGCGCGGATCATCTGGCGCACGCCGGCGAGGGTGGCCGGTGCCGCCGCGAGGCCGGGCCGCTCGCGCGCCTCGTCGACCAGCTGACGCAGCCAGGCCTTGCGCGCCGGCCGGTACAGCACGGTGAGTGGATGCTCGGCTCCCCAGCGCTCGGCGATCGCCTGCGCCAGCACCTCGAAGCTGCCGAGATGCGGCGTCAGGTAGACGATGCCACGGCCCGCGCGATGCGCCGCATCGACGCATTCGCTGCCGTCCCAGGTGACGCGCGCAAGCAATGCCTGGCTGGCAGGCCGCATCCAGACCCACGGCGCCTCGGCGACCAGCCGGCCGGCCTCCGCGATCGCCGGGCGAGCCGCGCGCGAGTCGATCCCAGCCTGGCGCACGTTCTCGGCAAATCGCCCGCGGTAGGTCGGCGAGAGCGCATAGGCGATCCAGCCCATGGCCGCACCGAGCGCATGAAGAAGCCAGAGAGGCCGGCGCGACAGCCAGCGAAAGAAGGTCAGCATGCTTCCTATAATGAAGCCATCGCCGAGTTACTGAACTACTTGCAGGGCGATGCAGCGGTTGTCTTCGAGACAGCGGTTGCCGGGGCGCAGCGCAGGCTGTGTCTCTACAAATTCTGCTAAAGCGTTCGCCGAGGTGCCCTGATCAGGTCGGCAACGCCCACCCGATCACGCAGGAACATCCATGGCGAACGACTTTCTCTTCACTTCCGAATCCGTCTCCGAGGGCCATCCCGACAAGGTGGCCGACCAGATCTCGGACGCGATTCTCGACGCGATCTACGAGCAGGACCCGCGCTCCCGGGTCGCCGCCGAAACCCTCTGCAACACCGGCCTGGTGGTGCTGGCCGGCGAGATCACGACCAACGCGCACGTCGACTACATCCAGGTCGCACGCGACACGATCAAGCGCATCGGCTACGACAACACCGAGTACGGCATCGACTACAAGGGCTGCGCCGTGCTCGTCGCCTACGACAAGCAGAGCAACGACATCGCCCAGGGCGTCGACCATGCGAGCGACGACCACCTGAACACCGGCGCCGGCGACCAGGGCCTGATGTTCGGCTACGCCTGCGACGAAACGCCCGAGCTGATGCCGGCGCCGATCTACTACGCGCACCGGCTGGTCGAGCGCCAGGCGCAGCTGCGCAAGGACGGCCGCATGCCGTACCTGCGCCCCGACGCCAAGAGCCAGGTGACGATGCGCTACGTCGACGGCAAGCCGCACTCGGTCGATACGGTCGTGCTGTCGAGCCAGCATGCGCCCGAGATGAGCGACGGCAAGCACATGAGCAAGGCCTTCGTCGAAGCGGTGGTCGAGGACATCATCAAGGCCGTCCTGCCTGCCGAGTGGCTGAAGGACACCAAGTACCTGGTCAACCCCACGGGCCGCTTCGTCACCGGCGGTCCGCAGGGCGACTGCGGCCTCACTGGCCGCAAGATCATCGTCGACACCTACGGCGGTGCCTGCCCGCACGGCGGCGGTGCGTTCAGCGGCAAGGACCCGACCAAGGTCGACCGCTCGGCTGCCTACGCCGCGCGCTACGTCGCCAAGAACATCGTCGCCGCCGGCCTGGCGCGGCAGTGCCAGATCCAGGTCGCATACGCCATCGGCGTGGCCCGACCGATGAACGTCACCGTCTACACCGAAGGCACCGGCGTCATGCCGGACGAGCAGCTGGCCGCACTGGTGCAGGAACATTTCGACCTGCGGCCGAAGGGCATCATCCAGATGCTCGACCTGCTGCGGCCGATCTACCAGAAGACCGCCGCCTACGGCCATTTCGGCCGCGACGAGCCCGAGTTCACCTGGGAGCGCACGGACAAGGTGCAGCTGCTGCGCCAGGCCGCAGGCCTGTAAACCTTCACGAGCGGCAGCCGCGGCGGCCGCCGTGCCGCTTCGGCAGTCGCCTCGTCGGGGCGAGCCGAGGCATAAAGGTTGCATGCCGCGACCCCACCGTCGGAATGCCTAAAACCTCATGGAAAGTGCCCTCCTCGAAACACCCCTCAGCAGCAACGGCGCCGCGCCGGCTGCGAGACGCTGCGAGATCGACTGCCTGCTCGAATACCAGCTGGCGGCGACAACCGATTTCCAGTTCCAGATTCACGCCCTCGACGGGCTCGACCAGCGGGTGCTGTCCGAATCGCTCGAGCTCGACCCGCCGGTCGCGTCCCGCATCTACATCGACCCCGGCGTGCAGCACCGCTTCCTGCGGCTGCAGGCGCCGGCCGGGAAGCTGTCGCTGCGCTACCGGGCCACGGTCGAGCGCACGCCCGAGCCTGTCGACCGGGCAGCGCCGCAGACGCCGATCGCCGAGCTGCCCGACGAGGTCATGCACAACCTGATGCCGACGCGCTACTGCGAGTCCGACCTGCTCGGCCGCACCGCGCTGCAGATGTTCGGCGGCACCGAACCCGGCTATGCCCGTGTCGAGGCCATCACCGCCTGGATCCACGAGAACATCGCCTACCAGCTCGGCTCGTCGACGGCGGTCACGACCGCTTGCGACGTCCTCCTGCAACGCGCCGGCGTCTGCCGGGATTTCGCCCATCTCGCCGTCGCCTTCTGCCGGGCGCTGAACATACCGGCGCGGCTGGTCGTCGGCTACGCGCGCTTCGAAGCGCCGCCACCCGACTTCCATGCGGTGTTCGAGGCGTATGTCGGCGGCCGCTGGATGATGTTCGATGCGACCCGGATGTCGCCGGTCGACGAACTCATCCGCATCGCCGTCGGCCGCGATGCCAAGGATGTGGCCTTCGCCACCATCTTCGGCCCGGCGACCATGGTCAGCATGAGCCCGCTACTGACGGTCGTCGGCTGAGGGGTTGGTTGACGGCCTGTGCGCGAGGCCACCCGGCGCGCCGGGTGGCGGGTCGACCTGCGCTGGCGGTGAGTCCTTCGCTCGCCCCGCCGTCGGCCGGCTCAGCGCAGCCGGGGAGCCTGCATGCCGGCCGACGTGCTGTGCCGTGACAGCACGGCTGCGGCCACCTCGGCAAAGCCCTTGCCGCGCTCGCCTGCGGTGATCCAGCCCGGCCAGACGCGCAGCCGGTCGGAAAAGTCGCGGATGTTGGCGACGCCGACGCTCAGTGGAAAGGCGCCGAACATCGCCTGATCGTTCGGCGAGTCGCCGACGAAGATCCAGCGTTCGCGCTCGCAGGCCAGTTCGCGACCGAGCCGTCGCCGCACGATCCAGTCGGCACCCGTCAGCTTGGTGTGCTCGCCGAACCAGCCGTTGACATGGATCGAGCTGACGGTCGCGGTCATTCCCGCCGCCTGCATGATGGCCAGCACCTCGGCGATGCGCTCGGCCGGCAGGCGCACGAACTCGCTGTGGTCGATCGCGATGTCGGTCACCCGGCCGGCGCTGTCGCGGGCCCGGCAGGCGCCGGCGACCTGGCGCTCGATGCGTTCGAGCACCTCGCGAAGCCGCTGCGCGTTGTGCTCGCGCGTCGCCGCGTCCTGGACGTATTCCACTTGCAGCCGGCCAGCCTGCCTGAACAGCGCCACGGCACCGTTTTCTGCAACGATGGCCTCGAGCGGCCAGTCGCGGGCGAACGGTTCGCTCCAACCCATCGGCCGGCCGGTGATCGCGAACACCGGCAGCCGCGCCGCATGCAGCGCCTCCAGGGCAGCCCGGGCTTCGGGCTCGATCCGGCCGTCGCGGGTCAGCGTGTCGTCGATATCGGTCAGGATGCCGACGACGCCGTCGAGGCAGGGGCCGGCGAGCGTCGACCAGGCAGGTGGCGGGACACGCATTTGGCGGACGGGTTCGGGACAGCGATGGCGCGGATCAACCGAGCATCGCACAGTGGATCCGAACGCAGGCCATTCCGTCAGGGCTTTGGGCCGCGCTTAGAATCCGCCCCTGTTTTCCGAGGAGCGTTGCAAGGCACCGACGGTGTCCCAGGCTCGGAATCCCTTCATTGCAACCGCGCTCACCCGCATGACGACTCGTCGTGGGTGAGTGTTCAGCCTCCCTGCAGCGTCGCCGTGCGGGTTCCACTCCAGGAACCTCCGAGATGAACGCCGTTCTGAAACCCGCCGCAGCCGATCACCTGATCGCCGACATCGCCCTTGCCGCCTGGGGCCGCAAGGAAATCGCCATCGCCGAGACCGAGATGCCCGGTCTGATGGCGATCCGCCACGAGTACGCTGCAGCGCAGCCGCTGAAGGGCGCTCGCGTCGCCGGCTCGCTGCACATGACGATCCAGACCGCCGTGCTCGTCGAGACGCTGCAGGCGCTCGGTGCCGACGTGCGCTGGGCCTCGTGCAACATCTACTCGACGCAGGACCATGCCGCTGCCGCGCTGGTCGCCGAAGGCACGCCGGTGTTCGCCTACAAGGGCGAAACCCTGGTCGACTACTGGGACTACACGCATCGCATCTTCGAATTCGGCCCCGCCGGCAGCGCCGCCGAGGGCCCGAACATGATCCTCGACGACGGCGGCGACGCCACCTTGCTGATGCATCTCGGCAAGCTGGCCGAGAAGGACGCCTCGGTGCTCGCCAACCCGTCGAGCGAAGAGGAAACCTGCCTGTTCGCGGCGATCAAGGCCAAGCTGGCTGTCGATGCGGGCTGGTACACGCGCAAGGCGGCGCAGATCATCGGCGTCACCGAGGAAACGACCACCGGCGTGCACCGCCTGAAGGAAGCCAGCGCCGCCGGCACGCTGCTGTTCCGCGCCATCAACGTCAACGACAGCGTCACCAAGAGCAAGTTCGACAACCTCTACGGCTGCCGCGAGTCGCTGGTCGACAGCATCAAGCGTGCGACCGACGTGATGATCGCCGGCAAGGTCGCCGTCGTCGCCGGCTACGGCGACGTCGGCAAGGGCTCGGCGCAGGCCCTGCGCGCGCTCTCCGCACAGGTCTGGGTGACCGAGATCGACCCGATCAACGCGCTGCAGGCGGCGATGGAAGGCTACCGTGTCGTGACGATGGACTACGCCGCCGACAAGGCCGACATCTTCGTCACCGCCACCGGCAACAAGCGCGTCATCACCCACCGCCACATGGTCGCCATGAAGGACCAGGCGATCGTCTGCAACATCGGCCACTTCGACAACGAGATCGACATCGCTTCGATCGAGGCATACGAGTGGGACGAAATCAAGCCGCAGGTCGATCACGTCAAGTTCCCCGACGGCAAGAAGATCATCCTGCTGGCCAAGGGGCGGCTGGTGAACCTCGGCTGCGCGACCGGCCATCCGAGCTTCGTCATGAGCTCGTCGTTCGCCAATCAGACGATCGCCCAGATCGAGCTGTTCACCCAGCCCGAGAAGTACGAGGTCGGCCAGGTCTACGTGCTGCCCAAGCACCTCGACGAAAAGGTCGCCCGGCTGCACCTGAAGAAGGTCAACGCCATGCTGACCGAGCTGAGCGACGAGCAGGCGGCGTACATCGGCGTCGCCAAGGACGGTCCGTACAAGGCCGATACCTACCGCTACTAACAAGCCGAGGCGCCGATATGGCTCCATAATGGAGCCATATCGCAGGAGCCGGTCATGAGCGTCAATCTTTCGATCAAAGGCGTGCCGGATGAATGGGCCGAGCGGTTGCGCGCACGGGCCGAGCGCAACCATCGCTCGCTGCAAGGCGAGTTGATGGCGCTGGTTCAGAAGGCCGCCGAGGAACCGCTCGATGCGACGGCCCCCGAATTCCGCAGGACGAGCACCGCTCGAGGCACCGGTTCGGTGGTGCGGCGCGGTACCAAGACGATCGAGCAGATTGCAGCCGAGTTGCGGGCGAAGTATCCGCAGCCGATCATCGATGCACCGCTGGCGGTCGACATCGTGCGCGAGTTGAGGGATGGTCGCTGAAACGCCTCGCAAGCTCTATGTTGCAGAGCCGCCCGCCACCTACCTTGTTACGCCACCCCTTGTGGTCGACTGCAGCCTTCTTGCCGCGATGCTGTTCCAGGAGCCGGGCCGGGCTGATGCCGAAAACCGCGTGATGGGCAAAGCGCTGCATGCGCCGGCACTGCTCGACTTCGAAATCGTGAGCGTCGCCGTCAAAAAGTCGCGACAAGGTCGCATCGACATCGCACGGGATGGCGTTTCGCTCTATCGGGAGCTGCCGATCGAGCTGCACCAAGTTGACCTGCCATGCATCTTCGACCTTGCCGATCGCTACCAACTCTCTGCTTACGACGCTTCGTACCTGTGGCTGGCCGCCGAGCTGAAGGCGCCTCTCGCAACGTTCGACCGTCGGCTGGGCGTGGCCGCCACCGAGCATCTGGGCGCGCTCGAATGACGACGACCGCTTCGATGCCTGCTGCGGGTCGCCACGCCTGATGCGCGCCGACCAACTGGTTCTCGCCCGCGGCCTGGCGCCGACGCGATCGGCTGCGCAGCGGCTGATCGAGCGCGGCGCCGTGCGCTGGATGGGGCCGCGCGGCTGGGCGCTGCCGCGCAAGGCCGGCGAGGAGCTGCCCGACGATGCGCAGATCGAAGTCACCGACGACGCCGAGTTGCGCTATGTCTCGCGCGGCGGGCTGAAGCTCGAAGGCGCGCTGGCGCACTGCGGCATCGATGTCGACCGGGCTGGCGTGCCTGGACGTCGGCCAGGGCACGGGCGGCTTCACCGACGCGCTGCTGCAGCTCGGTGCGGCGCGGGTTGCCGGCATCGACGTCGGCCATGGTCAGCTGCATCCGCGGCTGGCTGCGGACGCACGGGTCGACGCCCACGAAGGCGTCAACGCGCGCGATGTCGCCGGCAGCAGCTTCGCCGAGCGCCATGCCGAGCACAGCTTCGACTTCATCACCGGCGACGTGTCGTTCATCTCGATGACGCATGTCATTCCGACGCTGCTGCGTTATCTGGCGCCGGGCGGAAGGCTGCTGTTGCTGATCAAGCCGCAGTTCGAGCTGCAGCCGGCGCAGATCGGCAAGGGCGGCATCGTCCGCGACCCGGCGCACCACCAGACGGTGGAAACGCGCATCCGCCAGGCCTTCCGCGAGCGCTCGTTCAAGGTGCGCGGCTACTTCAAGAGCCCGATCGCCGGTGGCGACGGCAACATCGAATACTTCATCTGGGCCGAGCCCTCGACATGAACCCCAACCCGCCTGCGTTCACGCTCAGCCTCGAATTCTTCCCGCCCAAGACGACCGAAGGTGCAACCAAGCTGGCGGCCGTTCGCCAGCAGCTCTACGCCCTGGCGCCGAAGTTCTGCTCGGTGACCTACGGCGCCGGCGGCAGCACACAGGGCGGCACCATGGAAACGGTGCGGCAGATCGTCGCCGAAGGCTTCGATGCCGCGCCGCATTTCTCGTGCATCGGTGCCAGCGCGGAGTCGATTCGCGAGCAGCTGCAGTTGTTCGAGTCGACCGGCGTGCGCCGCATCGTCGCCCTGCGCGGCGACCTGCCGAGCGGCTGGGGCGGTGGTGAATCGCTCGGCCCGTTCCGCTATGCCAGCGACCTGGTCGAGTTCATTCGCACCGAGACCGGCCGCCGCTTCGCGATCGAGGTCGGCGCCTACCCGGAAATGCATCCGCAGGCGCGCACGCCCCAGGCCGACCTGCAGGCGTACGTGACCAAGGTGCGCGCCGGCGCCGATTCGGCGATCACCCAGATGTTCTTCAACGCCGACGCCTACTTCCGCTTCGTCGACGACGCCCGTGCGCTCGGCGCCGACATCCCGGTGGTGCCCGGCATCATGCCGATCACCAATGCCAGCGGCATCATCCGCTTCGCCGACGCCTGCGGCGCCGAAATCCCGCGCTGGATGCGCCTGCGGCTGCAGGGCTACGGCGACGACCTCGAATCGATCAAGGCCTTCGGGCTCGACGCGATCACCGCACTCTGCGACCGGCTCTGCGCCGCCGGGGTGCCGGGACTGCACTTCTACACCATGAACCAGAGCGCCGCGACGCTGGAAATCTGCAGAAGGTTGGGGCTCGGCGGCGTTTGAGAATGTCGGCGCTGGGACCGTGCGACGGTGGGCTCTCCCTGAACGATCGAGAGTAAGACGACGTTCGACGCAGCTCAGGCATGGCGCCTCATCCGCCAATCAGCAGTTGCGGCACCGGTGGCGTGCAATGGAACGATGTCCGTCTTGGCTTGACGCATCCAAAGCGCGCACGGCCTTGGCGCTCGCGGGTCCAATTCGTATCGCTGGTGTTGCAATCTTCTAGCGCGTGCGAATGAACGGGTGCGGGCCGACATCATTCCTGAATTCCCGTAGACGCTCGACTGAGAGGTTTATCAGCCTCAGACATCCTTTTCCCGCTTCGGTCGAGATTTCTGTACTGCCTTCTTCGCCTCGCGTTGCGGCGTCGATGTCGACGTCGTGCCCACCTCTAGCCGCTTGACTTCCTCGACGGCTCGGTCGAAATCGCTACTCGGCTGCGCAGCCTCCACACTTCGACGCTCGGCGTCGAAATGCTCGAACTGCCCATGCGCGTGTACCTCGGCCAATTGGTGCGATACGGTACCTGCGTGCGTCAGCACGTTGCGCTCGTTGAATTGCAGAAAAGCGTCGAGCCGCCCCACCCATTCGGCCATGTGCATCGGCTTCTTGCGCCGGGCCTGGTCCTCGGCGAAGTCGAGGTACATGGTCACGACGCGGTTGAGTTCGGTGATCTCTGGCTGCGACAGGTAGTTCTTGGCGACGGCAACATCGGCTTTGCGGATGGGACCGTGCGGCGCGTTCTTCCAAGTGGTCAGGCCCATGTTGGGTTTCACCGCGTCGGCACGACCCTTGATGATCTCGGCGGCGGTGCGGCCGTGGACGGCGAAGTGCAGTTTGTTCTGGACAGTGGCGAAAAAGGTCTGGCTGAGCGGGTGCGTCGCGTCGTAGTCGATGCTGGTGGCGTAGATGTCGGTGATCTTTTGATAGAACATCCGCTCGGAGGCGCGGATGGCGCGGATGCGCTCGAGTAACTCGTCGAAGTAGCCACCTTCGGCAGATCGGCCTTCCTTCAGTCGCTCGTCGTCCAGCGTGAAGCCCTTGACCAGCAGCTCGGACAGGCGAGCTGTGGCCCACTGACGGAACGCAGTGCCGCGGGCGGAGCGAACCCGGTAGCCGACAGCCAGGATGGCGTCGAGGCTGTAGTGGTCGATCGCTCGGCTGACCTGTCGGCTGCCCTCGGCCCGAACTATCCGGAAACTCCGGATGGTTGCCTCGGGGTCGAGTTCTGCTCGGTGTAGATGTTGACCAGTGCTCGTTGGCCGTCTTCACCGACACCTGAAACAGCTCGGCGATCAGTCGCTGCGACAGCCACACGGTGCGGCCCTCCAGGCGAACCTGAAGGTGCGTGGCCCCGTCCTGATAGATGAGGACCTGACCGTCCGGCGGCGCAGGCTCCGGCGGATCGGTCCTACCGCGCATCGCCGACGCCGTTCAAGCGCTCGCGCACGACAGCCATCAAGCGCTTACCCTCTCGAAAACACGCCTCCAGGACCACGTGCTCGTACTCGGCGGCGTCGATCTGGCCACGCAGGGTGTCGGCCGATTTCCACAGGATTTCGGCGCTCGCGAGGTCGGTATTGCTTGTTTCGTTCGGGGGCATCAGGGCTCCGGTTGCGCGAATTCCGAGTGTCGCATCGGGCACATCCGACACAAGCGCGACGCGGGCTCGCGGCTCCACCGGGACGCCGCCAACCCCGCTCGATACAGCCGCAGCGACACGCAGCAGTTGGTCATACCGCGCAGATCGCCGGCAGCACCTCCCCGATCGCTCCCTTCAGCACCGCGTCGGCCAGGCCGTCCATTGCCGTCGTCTGGTTGTTGACGATCACGACCCGGGCACCGGCGTCCTTGGCCATTGGAACGACCCCGGCGACGGGGTAGACCTGCAGCGTGCTGCCGATCGCCAGCAGCAGGTCGGCCTGCGACGCGACGGCCATCGCGCGGTCGATGACTTCGGGGACGAGTGCCTGGCCGAAGGAAATGGTGTCGCTTTTCAGGATGCCGCCGCAGTCGAGGCAAGGCGGATCGGCCTCGCCGGCGCGCACCCGCGCGAGCACGTCCTGCATCGGCTGGCGCCGGCCGCAGCTCCAGCACATCACCCGGCGCATCGTGCCGTGGACCTCGATGATTTTTTCGGGTGCATGGCCGGCGGCCTGGTGCAGCTCGTCGATGTTCTGCGTGATCAGCGCGTGCAGCTTGCCGGCGCGCTCGAGTTCGACCAGCGCAAGGTGGCCGCGGTTGGGCACGGCCGTCCAGGCGGGATGCGCCATCCGGCTGCGCCAGGCTGCCTCGCGAACGCGCCGGTCGGCGAGGTAATGCTGCAGCGTCGACTGCTTCTCGGCCTGCGGGTTGGTCGTCCACACGCCCTGCGGCCCGCGGAAGTCCGGAATGCCCGACTCGGTCGAGATGCCCGCGCCCGTCAGGACGACGATGTTCTTCGCCGCGGCGACCCACCCCCTCACGCGTTCGACGAGGTCGGGGGCGTCCTTCACAAGTTCGGCTGGCATCGCAAGATCGGAACTGCGGACCCGCTCAACCGCCTGCGCCGTCGTACGCCGCCTGCAGCGCAGCCAGGTCGAACTTGACCATCGTCAGCATCGCGTCCGAAGCCCGCTTGGCTTTGGCGCGGTCCGGGTCGGCCATCATTTCGCCGAGGACGCGCGGAACGATCTGCCAGGACAGGCCGAAGCGGTCCTTCAGCCAGCCGCACGCCTGGGCTTGGCCGCCGTTTTCCAGCAGTGCATTCCAGTAGCGGTCGATCTCCGCCTGGTCGTCGCAGTTCACGACGAACGACACGGCATGGTTGAACGAATCGAGTCGGCCGGCGCTCATCGCCGTGAATTCCTGGCCGCAGAGGACGAACTCGACCACCTTCACCGAGCCCGGCGGCCCCGCGGGCGATTCGCTCTCCATGCCGGTGACGCGCACGACGCGCGAGTCGGGGAACGTCCGGGCGTAGAACTCGGCGGCCTCCTCGGCCTGGCTGGAATACCAGAGAAACGGTGTGATCTTCTGCATGGCTGTTTCCTGCAAACGAGGCGTCAGACGACGCCGTCCTCGGTGACGACCAAGCTGAGCCGCCAGTCGTGCGGCTCGGCCGGCAGCTCGTCGGCATCGAGCTGCGCGGCGGCCCAGCCCACGCCGACAGAAACGACCTGCGGATGCACGGCCAGCCAGCGGTCGAAATAGCCGCCGCCGTAGCCCAGGCGCAGGCCGTCGGCGGTGAAACCGACGCACGGCACCAGCACGACGTCGGGCACCACCGGCGCGCCGTCGCTGCCGGGAATGCCGCACTCGTCGACGATGCGCGGCGCGGCGCCGTCCCAGACCCGGTACTGCATCGTGCGATCGGCCCGGCGTGAAAACGGCAACGCCCGCGGCACTTCGGCAAGACCCGTGTCCGCCGCACACGATGCGGGTGCGTTAAATTCGCCCCGGACGGGCCAGTACAGACCCAGGCACTGGGGCTCCAGCTGCTGCAGCAGGAGGGCCAGCTGCCTTCCCAGCGCCGACGAGGCATCGCCCAGCCGCGGATCGCCTGCAAATCGCTCGCGCTCCTCGAGCAGGCGCTTGCGAAGCGTCGCGCGGGGCCCGTCGGAACCTGTTGTCAACGATCGGGAAAGCATGCGTCTGAAGCGTTTGAAATCGGCCCGGGCAGTATATGGAGCCCTCGCCGTCGCGGTGGCGGCCATCGGCAGCGCCCTGCCACCCCAGGCTTCTGCGGCGCCCGAGACCATCCTCGACGCGCGCGACGCCTATCGCAAGAAGGACCGCCTGCGCCTCGGTGGCACCCGCGCGCTGCTCGAGATGGAACGCAGCCCGCTCGCCGCCTGGGCCGACTACTGGGAAATGAACCTCCGGCTGCCCGAGCTGACCCAGCCCGAGCTCGACAGCTTCAACGCCCGCTGGCCGGGCAGCTATGTCGAGGACCGGCTGCGCAACGACTGGCTGCTCGAACTCGGCAAGCGCCGCGACTGGGCCGGCTTCCGGGCCGAGTTCCCGCGCTTCCGCCTGAACGACGACCGCGAGGTCAGCTGCTACGCCCTGCTCACCGACCACCTGGCCGGCCGCGACGTCGCCCGCGCCGCGGTCAGCGCCTGGCTGGCGCAGCGCGAGGCCGACGACGGCTGCGCGCTGATGGCATCGACGCTCTACGACCGCGGCCAGATGACCGCCGCCGACGTCTGGCGCAAGGCGCGTCACGCCGTCGACGCGGCCCGGCCGCGTGCGGCGCAACAGGCGGTGTCGATCGTCCTGCCGGGCGGCGCACCGACCGTGCAGGAGATCCACGACGATCCCACGCGCTATCTCACGCGCAAGGCGATGGCGACCAGCCGCGCGCAGGCCGAGATGACGACGCTGGCGCTGATGCGCGCGGCGAGCCTGTCGCCCGAGGCGGTTGCCGGTTTCGTCGAGCGCTGGGAAAGGCAGCTGCCGCCCGATCTGGCCGGCTGGGCCTGGGCCACCGTCGGCAAGCAAAGCGCACTGAAGCTCTCGGTCGACGCCAGCGACCATTTCGAGCGCGCCGCGCAGTGGGCTGCGGTGGCCCCCGGCCAGCGGATCGATTGGCCCGACGAGACGCTGGCCTGGCAGGCCCGCGCCGCGTTGCGCAGCACCGGCGCCCGCGCGCGCGGCACCAGCCGCTGGCCGCAGGTGATGCAGGCGATCGAGGCCATGACTCCGGCCGAGCAGCTCGACCCGGCATGGGTCTACTGGAAGGCGCGCGCCCAGATGGCGCTCGCCCAGGCCGGCACGCCCGCGCCCGAGCGCGCCCAGGCCCAGCGCGGTGAAGCGCGCGCCGCGCTCGAAGGCCTGTCGCGGCAGATGAACTTCTACGGCCAGCTTGCCGCCGAGGACCTCGGTCGTCCAGCGACCATGCCGCCTCCCCCGGCGCCTTTGACCGCCGCCGAGCGCGCCGAGACGGTGCGCCACCCGGGGCTCGACCGGGCGATGTCGCTGATCGGCCTGGGGCTGCGCAGCGAGGGCGTGCGCGAGTGGAATTTCAGCATCCGCGGCATGAGCGACCGCGAGCTGCTCGCGGCCGCGCAATGGGCCTGCGACCGCGAGATCTGGGACCGCTGCATCAACACCAGCGACCGCACGCGCGGCGAGGTCGACCTGGCGCAGCGCTTCCCGATGCCCTTCCGCAACGACGTCGTCGCCAAGGCACGCGAGATCGACCTCGACCCGGCATACGTCTACGGCCTGATCCGCCAGGAATCGCGCTTCATCATGGACGCGCGGTCGAGCGCCGGGGCCTCCGGACTGATGCAGCTGATGCCCGCCACCGCCCGCTGGACCGCGCGCAAGATCAACCTCGACTACACGCCCGAGCTGATCACCGACCGCACCACCAACCTGCGCCTGGGCACCAACTACCTGAAGTTGTTGCTGGACGATTTCGGCGGCTCGCAGGCCATGGGTGCGGCGGCGTACAACGCCGGCCCCGGGCGGCCACGCCGCTGGCGCGAAGGGCCGACGCTCGACCCGGCGATCTGGGCCGAGAACATCCCGTTCACCGAAACCCGCGACTACGTCAAGAAGGTGTTGTCGAATGCGGTCTACTACTCGGCGCGGCTGAACGGCGGCAACCCGTCGCTGAAGGCGCGCCTCGGCCCGTCGATCGGCCCACGCGCCGGTGACAACGGCGTGATCAACAAGGACTTGCCATGAACGAAGGCCTCGGCGCGATGAGCCAGCCGGCGATGCCGCGTTACACCACCTCGCCCAGCGTGCTCGTCCTCGGCGGCAGCGGTTTCCTCGGCAGCAGCGTCTGCGAGGCACTGGTCGCCGGCGGTGGCGGCGTCGGCGTGCGCATCTCTGCACCCTCGAGGCGGCCGCAGCGCGCCGCCACGCTGCGCGTCCTGCCCGGCGTCGAGCTGTCGCGCGCCGACATCCACGACGACGCCACCCTGGCGCAGCTGGTCGCCGGCCGCGACGCGGTCATCAACCTGGTCGGCATCCTGCACGGCGACGACGAGGCCTTCCAGCGCGCCCATGTCGAGCTGCCGCGGCGGCTGGTGCGCGCCTGCCGCGCCGCCGGCGTGCGCCGCGTCATCCACGTCAGCGCCATCGGCGCGGCGCCCGACGCGCCCTCGCGCTACCTGCGCACCAAGGCCGCCGGCGAGGCGGTGGTGCGCGCGCCCGATCTCGACGTGACCGTGCTGCGGCCGTCGGTGATGTTCGGCGAGGGCGACCAGTTCATCCGGCTCTTCGCCCGCATGCAGCGCGTCTTTCCGGTGCTGCCGCTGGCGAGCGCCGACGCGCGTTTCCAGCCGGTCTGGGTCGAGGATGTCGGCCAGGCCGTGGCGCGCTGCCTCGGCGACCGCGACACCATCGGCGAGATCTACGAATGCGCCGGTCCGCAGGTCTACACCCTGGCCGAGCTGGTGCGGATGGCGGGCGCCTGGTCGGGTCACTCGGCACGCGTCGTCGCGCTCCCGGGCGCCTTGGGCCGGCTGCAGGCCATGGTGATGGAATGCCTGCCGGGCGAGCCGCTGATCTCGCGCGACAACCTCGACTCGATGCGCGTGCCGAACGTCGCGGGTGGCACGCTGCCGGGGCTGCAGGCGCTGGGCATCCAGCCCGCGAGCCTCGAAAGCGTCATGGTGCCGCTGCTCGGCGGGGCCTCCGGGCCGCGGCGCTTCGAGCCGATGCGCCGCCACGCCGGACGCGCCTGAGGAGGCGCCGATGCGGCTGGTGGTCGGCAACAAGAACTACTCGTCGTGGTCGATGCGCCCGTGGGTGCTGATGCGCCAGACGCACATCGACTTCGACGAAGTGCCGTTGCGCTTCGACGCGTTCACGCCCGAATCGCGCTTCAAGACCGAGATCGCCCGCTACAGCCCGGTCGGCCGGGTGCCGGTGCTGATCGACGGACCGGTCACCGTCTGGGACAGCCTGGCGATCGCCGAGTACCTGGCCGAGCGCTTCGCGGAGCGCCACCTCTGGCCGGCGCACCGGGCCGACCGCGCCCGCGCGCGCAGCCTCTGCGCCGAGATGCATTCGGGCTTCTCGGCGCTGCGCAGCCACCTGCCGATGAACATCGAGGCCCGGCTGCCCGAGGTCGGCGCGCGGGTGCTGGCCGAGCAGCCGGCGGTGCGCGCCGACGTCAACCGCGTCCTGCAGATCTGGACCGAGCAGCTCGACCGCACGCCGGGCTCGATGCTGTTCGGCGGCTTCACCATCGCCGACGCGTATTACGCGCCGGTCGCGATGCGCTTCATCACCTACGACGTGCCGGTGCCCGAACGGATCGGTCGCTACATCGAGGCCCTGTGCGCGCTGCCCGGCGTGGCCCAATGGATCGAGCAGGCGCTTGCCGAGCGCGATTTCGTCGCCTCGAACGAGCCCTACCGCCAGCCGCCCTGAGCCGATGAAGCGCTGGATGGTCGGCGGTGCCGTGCGCGACCGGCTGCTCGGCCGCGAGGTGCACGACCGCGACTGGGTCGTCGTCGGCACCAGCGCCGACGAGCTGCTCGCCGCCGGCTACCTGCCGGTCGGCCGCGACTTCCCGGTCTTCCTCGATCCGCAGACGCGCGAGGAAGTCGCCCTGGCGCGCACCGAGCGCAAGACCGCTCCCGGCTACCACGGCTTCGTCTTCCACGCCGACCCGTCGGTGACGCTCGAGGACGACCTGCTGCGCCGCGACCTGACGATCAACGCCATGGCCGAGGACGGGCACGGCCTGCTGGTCGACCCCTACGGCGGCCGCGACGACCTGGCGGCGCGCCGGCTGCGCCATGTGTCGCCGGCCTTTGCCGAGGACCCGGTGCGCATCCTGCGGGTGGCGCGTTTCGCGGCGCGCTGGCCGGACTTTCGCGTGGCCGACGAGACCGCCGGGCTGATGCGCTCGATGGTCGACGCCGGCGAAGTCGACGCGCTGGTGCCCGAGCGCGTCTGGCAGGAGCTGTCGCGCGGGCTGATGGAGGAGCGGCCGTCGCGCATGTTCGACGTGCTGCGCGACTGCGGCGCCCTGGCCCGGCTGCTGCCCGAGGTCGACCGCCTCTGGGGCGTGCCGCAGCGCGCCGAATACCACCCCGAGGTCGACACCGGCGTGCACCTGATGATGGTGCTCGACATGGCCGCACGCCTGGCCGCGCCGCTGGCGGTGCGCTATGCCTGCCTCGGCCACGACCTCGGCAAGGGCACGACCCCCGCCGAGGTGCTGCCCCGGCACATCGGCCACGAGCAGCGCAGCGCCCGCCTGGTGCGCAAGGTGAGCCAGCGGCTGCACGTGCCGGTCGACTGCCGCGAGCTGGCCGAGCTGGTGGCCCACGAGCACGGCAACATCCACCGCAGCGGCGAGTTCGGCGCCGCGGCGCTGGTGCGGCTGCTCGAACGCTGCGACGCCTGGCGCCGGCCGCAGCGCTTCGCCGACGCGCTGCTGGCCTGCGAATGCGACGCGCGCGGCCGGCTCGGGCTCGAGGAACAGCCGTATCCGCAGCGAGAGCGGCTGCTGCAGGTGCTGGCGGCAGCGAAGTCGGTCGACACGGCCGAGATCGCGCGGCTGGCAGCCGAACGCGGGCTCGAAGGGCCGGCGATCGGCGAGGCGATCCAGCGGGCGCGGGTGGAGGCGGTGGCGCGCATCACTTCCTAAAGCAAAGCTGTTCTTGCAGCGCTGAAGATATTTATTGTGGGTACACTAATGCCATGCGGTTCACCTGGGACGCATCCAAGAACGAACGCCTGCGCCGCGCTAATCAGCGCGAAAGGAGTCGCCATGAGCACGCGCAAACCCGACCCTGAACTCGTCGATGACGATGCGCCCGAGGCTGACGCGGCCTGGTTCGAGCAGGCACGCCCGGCCGAGGATGTTCTCCAGAGCCTTGTCGGCGCGGAGGCGGCTACCGAGATGCTGAAGCCCCGCCGTGGCAGACCGCCCCTTGCACAGCCGAAGGAGCACGTAAACATTCGGCTGGATGCGGATGTCCTGCAGTCCTTCAGACGCACTGGGGCCGGCTGGCAAACGCGGCTCAACGATGCGCTGCGGGACTGGCTTCGCGCGCACCCGTCTTGACCCGAGACTGGCCGAGGGCTGTGCGTGCCCGCTCTTAGCCGCCAAGTCCTGCCGCGGCAGGCGTGCTGCACCACAGAACGCTCGAGGACCCGCTTTTATCCCTCAGCGAACGAGGATCTGCCAGGCAATCACCGCCTGCGCGAAAAAGCCGGCGGCAAAGGCGAAGGTGCGGACCCATGGCACGGCGAAGGTGTAGGCCAGCGCATGCACCACCCGGGCCCAGAAATAGACCGCCGCGGCGCCGGCGATCGCCGCATTGCTGATGCCCAGCGAATGCGCCACCAGCACCAGCGTCGCGAACACGACCAGGTTCTCGACCGCATTCGCATGCGCGCTCATCAGCCGCTGCGCCCAGGGCGACTGCGGCTTCGGGCGCGGCGGATAGCCGACCGCGTCGAGCAGCCCGCGGGTGGCGATGCGGTCGACGATGTAGGGCACCCAGAGCACGCCGGTCAGCGCGGCCGACAGTGCCAGGTAGAACAGCTCGGTCTTCATCGGCACGCCTTTAGAAAAGCTGGCTGACGCCCATTGCGAGGAAGCTGAACAACACGCAGCTCGCCAGCGGAATGAAGAACTCGCGCCCGAACAGCCGGAAGCGGAAGTCGCCGGGCAGCCGGCCGACCCCCAGCCGCTCGAGCCACGGGCGCAGCGCGCTGAAGACGATCAGCGCGAGAAAGGTGACGAGAAGCCAGCGGATCATGGGCGGCCGATTGTGCCCGGGCATCGGCGCTGCGGCCGGGGGTCAGCGTTCAGCCCGGCGGCGCCATGGCACCACGGGCCGCCTGCCGACGACCGGGGGCGAATCAGGGCTCGCCGGCAGCGGACGGCATGTGCGCGAGCTCCCAGATATGGCCATCGGGGTCTTCGAAGCCGTGGCCGTACATGAACCCGTGCTCCAGGGCCGCTCGCGGCGCCGTCCCACCATTCGCGACGGCCAGGCGGACCAACTCATCGACCTTTTCCCTGCTCTCGCAGCTCAGGCAGTTGATCACCTCGGTCGTCGCGTGCGCGTCGGCGATGGGCTTGCGGGTGAAGGTGGCGAAGAAGGGCTTGGTGAGCAGCATGACGAAGATGCTGTCGCCGACCACGACGCAGGCTCCCTGCTCGTTGCTGAACTGCTCGTTGAAGCCGAAACCCAGGCCGGCGTAGAAAGCGCGCGACTTGCTCAAGTCCTCGACTGGCAGGTTGATGAAAACGGATTGGGACATCGGAATTTCCTCGAGAGCTTCGACGTTTGACATGAGCGGCGGGCGCCGGCTTGCCGGCGAACAGCCGCTCGATGGAGAGGATCAGGTTTCACCCGCCGTGGAGCTTGCTGCCTTGACCGCCGGAATGGAATAGGTTCCCACCGCATGGGCCACCACGTCACCATGGCCTTCCGAGTACAGGCTGACCTCCCCGACCGCAAGCGACCGGCCGACCTTGATGAGCTTGCACACCCCGATCACGCGCGCCGTCGCCACCGGCTTGCGCAGGAAATTGATGTTCAAACTGGTGGTCACCGCCAACGGCACGATACCGATTTCACCCAGGATGGCAACGTACAGCGCCACGTCTGCCGTGGCCATGAGCACGGGACCGGAAACCGTGCCACCAGGCCGCAGTTCAGCCGGACCGACCTCGTGCGATACCGTCGCGCCGGAGTTGCCGACCTCGAGGATTGCGCACTTCGTTTGCGGAAACTCGCGCGCTAGGAACGCGGCGATTTCATCCCTCGTGGCTCCCATCAGGCACCCCCTGTGAAACATAGGGTCGTAGCCGGAACCGTCGACAACAGCGCCGCTGCTTCACGAGAAACAAGAGATCGCCGCCCGCCGTTGGCAAGCTGCTCGAGCGTCCCGTTCGACTCGCCGACGGTTTCGCACAATGGACATCTCACTTCCTTCGACCACCCGAACTCGGCTTCCGATGCTGGTGCCGAACGATGAGGATGCGAACACCCGACTCATCTTCACGGTAGACGAGAAGATAAGGAACTGACTTGAAAGGGTATGTGCGCCGACCGCGGGAAGTCTTCGTTCCCATGCCCGGGTTCTCGACAACGATGGCTACGACACGCTCGTACTCGCTCAGAAAGCGCTCGGCTGCGTTCCTGCCGAAGTCGATGAGGTAGCGATCAATGATGGAGTCAAGGTCCGCTTCCGCCTCGGGATGAAGGCTGTACTTCACCCAAGCTTTGCGCGAAGCCGTGCGATTGCTTCTTCTCCGGAGACGAGCTTGGCGGTTCCATCGGCAAGTTGTGCTTCCCGCCAGTCGGCCTCTTCATCCCACGCGCCCTCGACCTCCGGGTTGGCGGGGAGGCTCAGCGCCAGACGCTCGAGCAGCCTCGACCGGTCGCTGGGGGCGAGCCTGAGCACTTCGGCTTCCAAGGCTTCTACAGAGGTAGGCATGACGGCTCCTTCTGCGATCTGTGCGGCGGTTTCCGTAGCTTGCCACACCGTCCGCGGACCCGAATTCGCGAGTCAGAGAGACGGCCGCGGCCGCCTGCGACGCCCAATGGCTGCCAGCGGATGGACAACCCGCGCAAGCGGTGGAGTCGACCTACCGGCAGACAACAAGCGGTTCGCCGGCCGCCAGTGGACGGGCGGCCCACGCAATTCTGCCGGTACGGTTGTCTTCGGCGCGCGAGTACTCCGCTGGCAAGCGAGCGCAAAAGACTTAAGATTTTCAGACCGCCCCGAACTGCACCACCGGTCCGCTGGCAGCCGACCGACGAACAGTGCGCGCATACGGTGGAGCGGCACGCCGCGCTTCAAGATGTACGGCGTGGACCTGACGCGCATCGATGGCGTCGACGTGACCTCCGCGCTCGCGGTCGTCAGCGAGACCGGGCGGACATGTCGCGATTTCCCACCGTCGAGCACTTTGCGAGTTGGCTGGGCTTGCGCCCCGACACCAAGATCACGGGCGGCAAGGTGATGAGCGGCAAGTCCAAGCGCTGCGCCAACCGTGCGGACCCACCCTACGGCCGGCCGCCACAGCACTGCGCACCGGCCGGTCAGCCCTGGGCATGTACTTCCGGCGGATGTGCTCGCGCAGGAACAAACCCAGAGGGGTCACCACTGCGGCTCACAAGCTCGCGTGGATGATCTACACGATGCTGACCAAGGGATAGAAATACATCGATCAAGGCCAAAACTACTCTGAAGAACACTACCCATAACGGGTGCTACGGCAGAAGTTGCAGCGTGCAAACAAGATGAGGATGGAGCTTGTCCCTGCTAACAGCCTGCCTTAAACGCTGCTCGCAATCGATCACTTGAAGTGTGTTTCTTGAGAGCCCAGATGTTTTCGACGTTCACGCCATGCTTCGTATAGACCGCTCGCAAGCAGAGAACCTAGCACTCCGATTAAAAATGACAGGAATAGGCTCCATGCGTCAGCGAAAATGGAAGGACGTTGCGCCTCATCTAACAACTTCTTAAGGCGAACGATCTCGTCCTTTTGCATGCGTTGCAGGTCGGCGAGCTGAGCGCGCAGGGCCTCATAAGTTGAACTGTCGTTCTTTATCTTGCCCCGTAGCTCTGACAAGGCGGTCCATTGAGCGTTGAAGTCAACCGCCGCCCGTTCGGCCGCGACGACTGAATCTTCCATCGCCCCGCGGAGGGCGTTGATTGTCAGTGACTCGATGTTCTTTGACAATTGCGAGAGACGCGCAGCTTGCTTGACTAAGGCTGCAAGCGAGTCCTGAGGTCGATTAGCAACCACGAGATTCGCAGAGATTCTGCTAAGTGGGTTGGTGGCCAAGTAAAATGCACGGCCGAGTAGCATTGCGAAGGCAAGCCCAATTAGAGCTATAAGAAAATTGGACCGCCAAGGCGGCATCTTGGCTGCGAGTAATGTGTTCAGGCCGAACTCGTGGCCCCTGACGGACAGCGCCCGCAGGTAGTGCGAGATTTGCGCCTTACGCAACCTCATTCGGACGCGAGCAGCGCCGGGCAAACGGGGCTGGGGCGGTCGGGCTGTGCGCATCATCGAAATGTAGGCGGGCGCTCGTGGGGCCTAACGACGGGAAAGCCCTTGTAGTTCAAGGTGAGCGGTCGACAACGTCGCTACAGAAACATGAATAGTACACAATAGCCGCCCGCCGTTGGAGTTGCTCCAGCGTCTCTATTAGGCGGGTTTACGGAGCGAAACAATGCTGATCTAACGTTCGCTTGCGGCATTTCTTAGCGCACCCTGGTCCTGGGCTTTGTTGTAGTTGGTGCGGCGCTGCTCAGGTTTGGACTTTTCTTCGCGGTCAGGATTTCCGATGTAGTGAGGATGGTCAAGGGAGACGAATAACACCAGCTCGAATGTCGCTTGCGCTCACCGCAATGGAGTGAGTCGCCTTGCCATTCTGGATAACGTATCCCGTTCCCGCCATGCCGCCGCCCATTGCGGCCGTGCGTTCGCCAACAAGAACGTAGGCAGCTGTTGGTACGCCCGCAGTGTTGCCGATATTCAAGGGCGGCACCCTGCCATTGCCACTGCGCTTCATTTCAGCCTGGAAGGCCTGAGTATTGATTCTGACGCTAAGTTGCTTCATGTCTTCCTCTTCGGTGGGGGCTCTTTAGAGTTGCCCTGATCCGCGGAACTAGACTGTGAGAATGCCCGGGTCTGTCGTTCGACGCCTAACGCCTCGGTTCAGGTGCGTCCGAGCAGAAGGCGAGGACGTAGCACGACTGGAATCGATTGTTGGGCTCCACACGATGGAGCTTACTCGATTTCCGATGCCAATCGAATCATTTCTTCGCGACCTTTCTCCTGGACCCACAAGTTTTCCATTAGATCCTGCTGAACTGATGTAATCAGCTTTGATCGCCAAATCACAGAGCGTGGTCAAAGAGTAACTTTGAGACGCCCATGGCTCGACGAACCGTTTCTGTTGCTATTAATCCGCCCTCGAAGCTGCCCTCATAAACTCTGTTAACAGCGATCATGAACTGGGCGAGCGGGCTTGGTTGAGTCGGTATAGCCTTGACGCTAGCAGGTAAGTGTGGAGCTTTCCCGAGCGGCGGTTTCACAAAGAGTGGCGCGCCCAGAAGTTCGCGGAGTAGCTGGTCAAAACCGGTTTCGAAGTTATCTTGAGTCGACAGATCAATATAGAGTTTGGAGCTGAGAAAGACTGGGAGCTTTGTGGTGCCTCGCTGACGAATCGCAGGAATGACTTTGGCAGAGTCGATCTGCTTCATGATCTCTGCGGTAACAATCATCTTCTCGTAACCCACCCCACCCTTTCCAGCATTCGCTTTTTCTACATAACGGTCCGTGCATATCATTAAGATACGGGTTGACTCAGAAATACTGCGCTCCATGAAGTGGGGAAGATCCCCTGCCGGGTCCAATATCCCATTGGTCCAGAATTACATCTACACCGGATGACCTCAGCCGTGTGCCCAATTCCAACACCCAAGACTTGTGATCTTGGAATCATGTGAGTACGAGATAAAGACTTTTGGTGCTGACATTCGTCTTGGACGTGGAGTTCTTAAAGCCTAACGTGTTATCGGGCGCAGTACTGCTGCGTATCCTGCCGCATGCGCCCGAACATGGGCGCGAAAGTTCACTGCAAGTCCGCGCCACGACTGAATTTTCTGGCGTTCCATCGCATTCGTCCACGCGCTAAATCCGATGAAAAGCAGCACCACCCCTCGATGCTCAAAGCTGATGCGACCGATCACCCTCTAGAAATCCTACCGCCTCGACAGCAAACCCTTCGGCGCAGCCCTTCGCCAAACCGATTACCTTGAACAACTCCCCCATCTCGTGCTCGCCGATCAGTTTCTGCGCCGGCGCGATGGTCCGGGGGTCGGCGCCTTCGAGCCATCCCACGATTCCGCAATTGATCAGAAACCGCGCCCTGGCTGGTGTAGCCGATCACCTCCAGCCCCGCGTCCTGCGCCGCCACCGCGATGCCGGTGAAATCGACGTGCGCGGTGATGTCCTTCTCGCCCACGTCCACCAGCGGGTCCATGTCGGCCCGGTGGCCGCGGTGGCACATCAGCGTGCCGCCGGTGCGCTGCGGCAGGTAGTACTCGTGCTCGGGGAAGCCGTAGTCGATGAAGAACGCCGCGCCGCGGCCCAGCCGGTCGGCCAGGGTGCGGATGAAGGCCTCGGCCTGCGCATGCAGCTCGGTCGTGGTGTCGGGCACGAACTCGGCGTCGACCGGCGGCCGCAGGTCGGTCGGTCGGTCGGCCCAGGCGAAGCCGGCCGGGCCGGCGACGACGCCGCGCTCGAACCAGTCGCGGCCGTCGAAATGGATCAGCTGCACCGGCATCGCGTCGAGCACCTCGTTGCCGACGATCACGCCGTCGATGCGCTCGGGCAGCGCGTCGATCCAGCGCACCCGGTCGCCGAACGGCGCCAGCCGCTCCTGCTGGCGCGCGCGCAGGCTGCCCGACAGGTCGACGATGGTGTAGCGCTGCACCGCGTCGCCCAGCGCCTCGATCAGCTGCAGCGCCAGCGCGCCCGAGCCGGCGCCGAATTCCCAGACCTCGGTGCTGTCGCAGGCGGCCAGCGCCTGGCGCACCTGCACCGCCAGCGCGCGGCCGAACAGCGGTGAGAGTTCCGGCGCGGTGACGAAGTCGCTGCCCGACGACGGCATGGTGCCGAACTGGCGGCTGCCGCGGCTGTAGTAGCCCAGGCCCGGCGCGTACAGCGCCAGCGCCATGAAGCGGTCGAACGGCAGCCAGCCGCCGTTGCCTTCGATGGCTGTCGTGCCGCTCAGCGCGGAGCTCGCTGCTTCAAGTCCGTCGATGTGCATTGCTGCGACCTGTTGCGTTGTTCATCGCCATGCCTGCGCAGCCAGCCTGTCACGCGCAAGACGCACGCCGTTGCACGCGGCGGTCGCTGCAGCGTCGCTGCGCGGCGACGATGAACCCCGGCGCCTGCCGAGGGCTGCGCCGCGCAGGCATGCGGTGCGCAGCGGTGCGCACGGACTCGGAGCTCGAAGCCGGCGCGCTTGCTCCCGTGCATCCGGATGAAAACGGCTATCGCAATTCCTCACCGACGCCCTCGGTTCTAGGGAATCGGCCATTCTCCTGCCGCCGGGCCCCGCCGCTACAGTGGCTGCGACTGGAGCGATCCGCGCCACTGACACACGGCAAGCTCGTGATCGTTGCCGGCCACCGCCGGGCAGCCGCCTGACCGCTGCTCGCAAGCTTCGGCATCGACATCTGCACGGGGAAAAGCATGGGCAAGAAGGACGATCATCCGAAAGGTGCTGGCGTTCCGCGCAAGCATCACCGCACCTCGCATGTGTCCGAGGAGGGCCTGCCCTTCGGCATTCCAGACGCTACCGGAAAACCCGTCGACCGGACCGACTCGGCGTCCGTCCGGGGGCAGATCACGTCGAAGAGCCACAAGGCGCCTGTGGACGACTGGATTCTCGATGCGCCCACCACATCGCTCACGTCGAACGGGGTGGCGATCCGGTCGACAGGCCACGGCACGTCGACGCTCCGTGCGCTTGCCGGGACGACCGAGGTCGCGACGATGTCGATCGACCACAACGGCACCTACGACTTCAGGCTGATGGCGCCTGTCGATCACCATCGGGCCGGCGGCGAGAACATCGAGTCGCTGGACTTCATCGCCCGCTCGGCCGATAAGCCGCAGAAGCGGGAGGGGCTCGTATCGATCCGGCTCGAAGACGACTCACCGGCCTGCCGCTGCCGGTCGAGTTCACCAACCCGCCACGGACTACGCAGGCGCCGGCGGAAACCTCCTGACGGCACAAGGCGCAGCCGGTGCGAACGGCTTGTTCGTGCGCTCGCTAACGATCGAAGGAACAACCTACGCCTACCAGCGGCCCGTCCACGGCGCGGGCGGCTCGGTCGTGGCAAGCCGTGGCGCCGACAAAGGTGCATTCGACGCTTCGACCCAGACCCTGACCGTCACAACAGCCGACGGCGGCCGCTCGTCGTCGATCTGGATGGCGGGCAGTACCGCTTCGAGCGGCCGCCGGCAGTCGGTGCGTCTTCCGCCCAGACGATGCGCTACGTGCTCTCCGACCGCGACGGCGACACCGTGGCCTCGGCGGTGAGCGTCCGTGTCCTGCCGCAGACGGCACCCGTTTTCATGCCCGTTCGGCCAGCGTCTCGGATGCATGGTTTGCCGGAGCAAGCACGAAGCTTTCACCGTCAAGCGACACCACCAATGGGTATTCTTTCAATCGCCAGCATGACGCCGCTCGCTGCGCCGGGTGCGCCAGTGGTTGCTTGACGCTGCGCCGACTTGCCGCTCCGCGTCGCGTGGCGCTTGAGTGTCGGGCTCGGGCTCCTCCGCACTTTCGGCGCAGTGCTGCTCAGTCGAGGTAGACGCTGATGATCGACAACCTGCCGGTAGCGCCCGACTTTGATGACCCGCTTCGGCGGCGCTGTCGTCGAGGGTTGAACCTGTCGACGACGCACTTGCGTTCTCGCGTTCGGGCGCTCGCTGCTGACGTTCCGGTCGGATCTCGCCCGTGAGGATGATGTTTTCGACACCTGTCGACGAGAAAGGTGTCATAGCCTTCAACCTGCTGGCGTCGGGCGGCGCCGACGGCGCCTCGGTGGGATCAGTGACCATCAACGGCACAACCTACATCTACTTCCGCCGCCCATCCTGCCGATATCAAGCCCCATCATCGGCACCCGACGGGCCGTTCGATCCCTCGGGCAGTCGCTGACGATCGGCACGGCAGCGGCGGCCGTTACACGGTCGATTTTCAAACCAGCGCCTACCACTACGAGCGCCCGGGCACGCTGCGCCGTCATCGAAGACACCTTGGCTTACGTCGTCGCGGACCGCGACGGCGATACCAACGGATCGACCGTGACCGTCCGCGTGGTGCCAGCGTCCGCGTGGCACCGGTGATCACGTTCGCCGACATGAACATGGCCCTGCCCGGGGAAAACTCGGTCCACGAGGTCGTCGGCGGGCGACCGGCACCGTGCAGTTGCAGGCGCCTGCCGGAATCGCCAGCGTAGCCATCGAGGGCAGCACACTGAGTCTGGCCGAGCTGAAGGCGCTGGGTACCAGCCCTCGCAGCATCGACACGGGCGAGGGCACGCTGGTGCTGGATCGCTACAACGAGGCGACGGGAACGATCAGCTACGCGTACACCGCGCGCGCCCAGGACCACAGCAACGCACAGCAGGTCTTCGACAGGATCGCCGTGCGGCTCGTCGATGCGAATGGCATTCAAGCCGTCGACATCCTCGACATCATGCTCTTCGATACCGGCCGCATGGCGGTCGACGACACCACTTCGGTGCACGAGGACGGCCCGCTGACGGCCAGCGCCAACGTGCTTGCCAACGACACGCGCACTGCGGAGGGTGGCCAGGTCAGCGCCGTCGACGGCGCACCCGCCTCGGTTGGCGCACCCACCGCCGGCCGCTACGGCAGCCTGGTGCTCAACGCCGACAGCAGCTACATCTACACGCTGAACAACACCCTGCCTGCGGTGCAGGCGCTGCAGAGCGGCCAGTCGCTCGACGACACGTTCGCGTACACCCTGCGCGACGCCGACGGCACCAGCTCGACCGCGACGCTCGCCGTGCACATCGACGGGCGAAACGAGCTGGCGGTGCAGGCGCTGGACGCTGGCCAGTCTGTCACCGACCGGCTCGCCTACACGCTGGCCGATGCCGATGGCAGCAACTCGACTGCGACCCTCGCGTCCGGATCGACGGCACGGCGGACGCTGACGCGGCGGCACCAGCCCGGACGCCGCAAGACGCCTTGCTGGCCGCCTGCAGCCGGAAGATGGCGGCCTCGCGAATGGCCAGCCCACCGGGGTCTTCGCCTGGCGGCTCGACGACGCCGCCGCAGCGGGCGACGACCGTCTGTCCCAGAACCTCGCAGCCGACAGCGCAGCAGACGCGGTGCTGGACATCCGCGACCTGCTGGGCGATGCACTCGACGGCGCAGCCCTCGGCGTCGGCAGCCTGCCGGACATCCTGCACGCCGGCCGCGATGTCGTCGCGGTCCTGCCGGCCGAAGGCGATGCAGCCGGCGGCGTCCCGGCCCCTGCCACGGCGACTATGCAGATCGCCCTCGCCGCCGCAGACCTCGGCCTTGCGGCGGCTGCGAGCGACAATCAGCTGATCGACGGACTGCTCGGGCGCGGCAAGCTGGTCACCGACTGAGCCGGTCCTCCGTACCGCCACACGAAAGGGGCCCGGGCGGCCCCTTTACCTTTGCGGGCTCGACCGCTTCGCAATCTCAAACTGATTTTCGTCATGCCCCCCCGCCCCGTCACCCTCGTCACCGGCGCCGCCCGGCGCATCGGCCGCGAAATCGCCCTGCATCTGGCCGGCCACGGCCACGACGTAGCGGTGCATTTCGGCCACTCGCAGGCCGAGGCCGAGGCGACGGTTGCCGACGCCCAGGCGCTCGGCGCGTGCGCCGCTGCCTTCGGCGCCGACCTGGCCGACGAGGCCACCTGCCGGGCGCTGCTGCCGGCGGTGGCGGCGCATTTCGGGCGGGTCGACGCGCTGGTCAACAGCGCCTCGGTATTCGAGTACGACGCGCCCGCGAGCTTCGGCCACGCCGCGATGGAGCGCCACTGGCGCGCCAACACCGCCCCGGCCGTGCTGCTCGCCACCGCCCTGCACCGGCATCTGAGCGAGCGCGATGCGACCGGCTGCGTCGTCAACCTGCTCGACCAGAAGCTCGCCAACCTGAACCCCGACTACTTCTCGTACACGCTGTCGAAGGCGGCGCTCGAAGCGGCGACGGTGATGCTGGCGCAGGCGTATGCGCCGCGGCTGCGCGTCTGCGGCGTCTCGCCGGGGGTGACGCTGGTGTCGGGCCCGATGAGCGAGGGCCAGTTCGCCGCCGCGCACCAGCTGACGCCGCTGGCGCGCTCGTCGACGCCGGCCGACATCGCCGCCGCGGTGCGCTTCCTGATCGAGTCGCCGGCGATCACCGGCACGACGCTGCTGGTCGACGGCGGCCAGCACCTGCAGGCGCAGCCGCGCGACGTGCTTTTTCTCACCCCCACTGCGAAGGCGCCGTGACATGCAAAGCCTGCTCAGCCACCCCAGCCTGATGGACTGCCGGCGCCTGTTCCTGCGCAACTACGAGGTGCGCATCAACATCGGCGTGCACGACTTCGAGAAGACCGGCGAGCAGCGGGTGCTGATCAACGTCGATCTCTACATTCCGCTGGCGCTTTCGACGCCGGTAGCCGATGCGCTCGACGAGGTGGTCGACTACGACTTCATGCGGCGCACCATTGCCACGCGCGTCGCGCAGGGCCACATCCACCTGCAGGAAACGCTCTGCGACGACGTGCTGAAGCTGATGCTGGCGCACCCCTGCGTGCGCGCCGCGCGGGTCTCGACCGAAAAGCCCGACGTCTACCTCGACTGCGATTCGGTCGGCTGCGAGGTCTTCGCACTCAGCCCGATGGAAAAGGATTCGCGATGAGTGCCATGCTCCACCACGGCGCGCCGAAGCACGCCGGCGATGCCAAGGCGGCGCACGAGATCAACAAGCTGTCGAAGCGGCTGCACCGGCTGGTCGGCCAGGCGATCGGCGACTACCGGATGATCGACGAGGGCGACAAGGTGATGGTCTGCGTCTCCGGCGGCAAGGACAGCTACGCGCTGCTCGACGTGCTGCTGTCGCTGCAGCAGCGCGCGCCGGTGCGCTTCGAGCTGATCGCCGTCAACCTCGACCAGAAGCAGCCGGGCTTCCCCGAGCACGTGCTGCCCGAGTACCTGGCGAGCCGCGGCGTGCCGTTCCACATCGAGGCGCGCGACACCTACTCGGTCGTCAAGCGGCTGATTCCCGAAGGCAAGACGATGTGCAGCCTGTGCTCGCGGCTGCGCCGCGGCATCCTCTACCGGGTGGCGAGCGAACTGGGCGCGACCAAGGTCGCCCTCGGCCACCACCGCGACGACATGCTGCAGACCTTCTTCATGAACATGTTCTTCGGCGGCCGTTTGAAGGCGATGCCGCCGAAGCTGGCCAGCGACGACGGCCGGCACATCGTCATCCGGCCGCTGGCGTACGTGGCGGAAACCGATCTCGAGCGCTGGGCCGAGCACCGCGAGTTCCCGATCATTCCCTGCACCCTCTGCGGCAGCCAGAGCAACCTGCAGCGCGTGCAGACCCGGCAGATGCTGCGCGAGTGGGAGCGCAAGCACCCCGGGCGTGTCGACAACCTGTTCCGCGCGCTCGGCAACGTGACGCCGTCGCACCTGATGGACCGCAAGCTCTATCCGTTCGAGACGCTGGCGGCCGGGGCTGCGGCGGGCGATGGCGAAGGCGACCTGGCGTTCGACGAGGAGTCGTTCGACGCGGCGGCCGAGCCGATGGTCGTGGTGCGGGCGGGTTGAACCGCGCGCCCCGATTGCCGTCGAACGGCGAACTCCGGAGACTTCCATGCAAAGACGTTCCCTGCTCGCGGCGCCGCTGGTCGTCGCCGCGGCCCTGGCGCTCGGCGGCTGCGCCGGTTTCAACGGCCTGTCCAGCACGGTCGTCAGCTACAGCCAGTGGCCGGCCGGCCGCACGCCGGGCACCTTCGTCTTCGACCGCCTGCCGTCGCAGGAGGCGCGCAGCGACGTTCCCCTGGTCGAGTCGGCCGCGCTCCCGGCGCTGCAGCGCCGCGGCTTCACGCTGGCAGCGCCGGGTCTGAACGCCGACTTCGCCGTGCAGCTCGGCGTGCTGGTCACCGGAAGCGATCCCAGCCTCTACGGCGACTGGGGCTACGGCCGCATCAGCTCGGGTTACTGGGGGCGCGGCGGCGGCTTCGGCTTCGGCATGGGCATTCCGATGACGCCGGTCTACCAGCGCGAAGTCTCGGTGATCGTCCGCGACCGGCGCAGCAGCCAGGTGATCTACGAAACCCGCGCCATCAACGACGGCGCCTCACCGTCGATCAACTCGCTGCTGCCGGCGATGTTCGAGGCGGCGCTTGCCGACTTCCCCCACGGCGCCGGCCCGCGCCGGGTGGTGACGCCGATCACCCGCTGACGCGCGGCCGGCCGGCGCCTCAGGGCGCCGCCTGCCCCATCAGCGCCTGCAGGTCGCCCTGCCAGCCGCGCAGCCGCTCGACGGCCTTCTGTCGCTGCGCCGGCGTGGCGGCGTTGTGGATCTGCGCCGCCAGGGCGCACTGGTACGGGCCGACCCGCTGCCGGTAATCGCGGTAGTTCGGCCGCGGCGACTGCGTCATGTGCTCGCCCAGCGTCCGCAGGTCGGCCTGGATGCGCGCCGCCGGCGGCCGCTCGGCCACCCAGCGCCGCGCCATCGCCAGCACCGCCTGCTGGCGCGCCTTGCGCTCGGCCAGCACGGCCTCGGCGTCGTACGGCGAGGTCACCAGCGCCTTTTCGATCAGCTCGCGCTGCGCCGGGCTGACGCTGCCGTACAGACGGTCGGCGTTCTTCACCACCCGCTTGACCGCTGCCGCCAGCCGTTCCTTCGGTGCCGACTGCAGCTGCTCCTCGGTGAACTCGGCGTTGACCTTGGCGTACTTGCCTTCCAGGTGGCGGATCTGTTCCGGGCTCAGCGTGCGCAGCAGCTCGGCAGCCGGCGGAACCGCCCGCTCGTAGGCCGTCACGGCGCGGGCGGTCAGGTCCTCGACCCAGCGGCACATGGCGGCCTGCGTGGTCGGCTCGCCCGCCTGCTGCTCGGCGCGCGCCAGCAGGCCGGCGTAATCCTTCAGCTGGGTGGTGCGGTTCCATTCGAACCAGTCGGCGATCGACTGCTTGGCCTGCGCCGACCTGCGCGCCCTCGAAGTCGAGGTAGCTGTCGAAGCGCCAGTAGGCGAGCTGCGGCGCCTGGTTGTAGGTCAGGCGCAGTGCGCTGCAGCCGGCCAGCAGGGCGAGCGCGACAAGGGCACCGCCGATAATCGATCGGCGCACCGCGGACTGCATGAACATCGGCATGGCACTGGAAATCGTCATCATGGCAGCGGGTCAAGGCACCCGCATGAAGTCGGCGCTGCCGAAGGTGCTGCATCGGCTTGCCGGGCTGAGCCTATTGCAGCATGTTTTGAACACCGCCCGGCAGCTCGGCGCCGGGCGCATCGTCACCATCACCGGGCACGGCGCCGAGCAGGTGGAAGCCGCCATCGCCGGCGCCGACCTGGCGTTCGTGCGCCAGATGCCGCAGCTCGGCACCGGGCATGCGGTGCAGCAGGCGCTGCCGCAGCTTGCCGACAGCGGCACGACGCTGATCCTCAACGGCGACGTGCCGCTGATCCGCGCCGAAACCGCCCGCGCGCTGGTCGAAGCCTGCGGCGGCGCCCGGCTGGCGCTGCTGACGGTCGAGCTGAACGACGCCACCGGCTACGGGCGGATCGTGCGCGAGCCGGCGGACGGCACGGGTGACGGCGCCGCCGGCGCGCCGATCCGCGCGATCGTCGAGCACAAGGACGCAAGCCCCGCCGAGCGGGCGATTCGCGAGGTCTATACCGGCATCATGGCCGCACCCAACGCCGAGCTGAAGCGCTGGCTCGGCCGGCTGACCAACGACAACGCACAGCGCGAGTACTACCTCACCGACATCGTCGCCATGGCGGCGGCCGATGGCGTTCCGGTGGTCGGCGTGGTGGCATCGAGCGAGACCGAGGTGCTCGGCGTCAACAGCCCGGTGCAGCTGGCCGATCTGGAACGGCGTTTCCAGCGGCAGCAGGCCGAGAAGCTGATGGAGGCCGGTGTTCGCCTGGCCGACCCGGCGCGCTTCGACGTGCGCGGCGACCTGCAGTGCGGCCGCGATGTCGAAATCGACATCGGCTGCCTCTTCGAAGGCCGGGTCGAGCTGGGCGACAACGTGCGCATCGGCGCGCACTGCGTGCTCCGCAACGCCCGCATCGCCGCCGGCGCCCGCATCCACCCCTTCACCCACATCGACGGCGAACAGGCGGGCGTCGAAGTCGGCGAAGGCGCGCTCGTCGGCCCGTTCGCGCGGCTGCGGCCGGGCGCGAAGCTCGGCGCCGAGGTGCACATCGGCAACTTCGTCGAAGTCAAGAACGCGACGCTGGCGCGCGGCGCCAAGGCCAACCACCTGGCCTACCTGGGCGATGCGACGCTCGGCGAGCGGGTCAACTTCGGCGCCGGCAGCATCACCGCCAACTACGACGGGGTCGACAAGCACCGCACCACCATCGGCGACGACGTGCACATCGGCAGCAACTGCGTGCTGGTCGCGCCGGTGACGCTCGGCGACGGTGCGACGATCGGCGGCGGCTCGACCATCGCCAAGGACGCCCCGGCCGGCCAGCTCAGCGTCGCCCGCGCCAAGCAGGTGGCGCTGCCCGGCTGGAAGCGGCCGGCGAAGAAGCGCTGAGGCTTCCCGCCCGCCGCCGGCTCACACTGCCGGCGCTGCCTGCTCCAGTGTTTCGAGCGCGAGGCACAGATCGTCCCAGGCGCGGGCCTTCTCGGCCAGGTTGCGCAGCAGGTAGGCCGGGTGGTAGGTGACGACCAGCGGCACGCCCTCGTATTGGTGCACCCGGCCGCGCAGCTTGCCGATCGGCTCGCTGCTGCGCAGCAGCTGCTGCACCGCGAAGCGGCCCATGGCCAGGATGATCCGCGGCTGCACCAGCGCGATCTGCCGCATCAGATACGGCTCGCACTGCGCCAGCTCGTCCGGCTCGGGGTTGCGGTTGCCGGGCGGCCGGCACTTGACGGTGTTGGCGATGTAGACCTGCTTCGCCGGGTCGCCGTCGCCTTCGCCACCGTCCGCCGCGGGCGACGACGGATGGCGGCTGAGCCCGATCGCCCGCAGCATGTTGTCGAGCAGCTGGCCCGACTTGCCGACGAAGGGCTCGCCCTGGCGGTCCTCCTGCTCGCCGGGGGCTTCGCCGACGATCATCCAGTGCGCGCGCGGATGGCCGACGCCGAACACCGTCTGGCGCCTGCCGGTGCACAGCGCGCACGCGGTGCAGCCGGCCACCGCCTCGCGCAGCGTGGCCCAGTCCATCGACGCGACATCGCCGGGCAGGCGCTCGACCGGGCCGGCCGGGGCCACCTCGCGCGGCGGCGCGGAAGCGCCGAAGGCGGCCGCCTCGCTCGGCATGGCGCGCTCGGCTTGCGCGGCTGCCGCCGTCGACAGGGGCGGCACTGCCGCCACGACCGTGCTTGCGGCCGGTGCGCGCACCGAAGCGCCGACCTCGGGCGCTTTCGCGGGGGCCGGAGATTGCACTGCGCCGCCGCGCAGCGCAGGCGCGCGGCCCGGCGCCTCGGCCGCAGGGCGGACCCTGGCGACAGCAGCACCACCGGCCTGCGCCACCGCTGCGGGCGACGCCGGCACCGGCGCCTCCGCCGGGCCGCGCGCAGCCGGCAGCCATGCCGCCAGGCCGAGCTCGGCCAGCATCGCGCGCTGTCGCTCAGTCCACGCCATGGGGTCGTTGCAAAGGCGCGTCGAGCGCCAGGCTCATCACCGTGGCGTCCTCGCGCCGGCCGCCGTCGGCGGGGTAGTAGCCGCGCCGCGTGCCGATGACACGAAAGCCGCATCGCAGGTACAGCGCCGACGCCCGCGCATTGCTCTGGCGCACCTCGAGCCAGAGCTGCCGGCTGCCCGACGAACGCGCCTGGGCGCAAAGCGCGTCGAGCAGAAAGCTGCCGTGGCCGCGGCCCTGGTGCGGCGGCGCGACGGTCAGGTTCAGCAGATGCAGTTCGTCGACCGCCGGCATGGCGACGAAATAGCCGACCCACTCGCCGGCAGCTGCAGCGCCTGCAGCCAGTAGCCCGCGGCGATCGAATCGAAGAAGTTGCCGCGGCTCCACGGAAACGGATAGGCCGCCGCCTCGATCGCCATCAGCGCATCGAGGTCGCCGACGCCCACCGGACGAATCTGCCGGCTGTCGCAGGGCAGCGAGCTCACGCCGCGCCTTTCGCGGCCTGCAGCGCGCGCTGCGCGTCGCGCTCGCGCGTCGTCTGCGCCACCTTGTCGCGCAGGTAAATCGGCAAGGCCAGCGCAGCGTCGACGCCGCCCGCGTCGTGCCACTGGGCCACCGCCAGGCGCGCCAGCGCCGCCGAACGCCCGCCAGCCTCGAGCCGCTGCGTCTGGCCGATCGCCAGCCGCTCGCCGAAGGCTGCCCCTGCGCTTCCGGTGACCGCCAGCGATGCCTCGGCCGCCGCCAGGTCGCCGAACCAGGCGTTGAAAGCCGCCAGCGTGTAGAGCGCCGGCGGCGCCTGCACCGACCAGCGGCCGGGCCGGCCGGCGACCGGCTGGTAGGCGGCGGCATAGATTTCATCCATGCGCGCGTCCATCGCCACCACCAGCGTGCGCGCCGCCGCGTCGGCCGCCGCCTCGCGAGCGGCTTCGGCAACGATCATCAGGCTGTCGATCGGGATGACCGGCTTGCCCGCGCCGACCGCCAGCCCCTGCGCCACCGAGCAGGCGGTGCGCAGCCCGGTGAAGGCACCCGGGCCGCGACCGAAGCCGATGGCATCGACCTGCGCCAGCCGGCAGCCGGCGCGTGCCAGCAGCGCCAGCAGCTGCGGGATCAGCTCCGCCGATGCCTTGGCACCGCCTTCGGCCTCGTGGCAGGTCGTCTCGCCGCCGTCGCTGAAAGCGATGCACAGGCGCTCGGTCGAGGTGTCGAAAGCGAGCAGCCGGCTCATCGGAGAACGGACAAACAGAGGGCGTGGCGGAGCGGCATCGGGGCGAGTTTAGGCCACCACCCGGGCCCAGCACGGCCGCCGCCGAGCCGCCCCGGACACGCTGCGTGCGATGATTTCGCATGATTCCGATGCCCTTTTGCCGACCGCCCGGCATCCTCCGGCGGTCGCCGATCCGGCTCGGCCGGCGGCTCCTCGCGACGGGTTTGGCCGCTCTCGGCGTTGTTGCCGCCGCCCCTCCTGCCGCCGCCCAGCCGCTGCCGCCCGGCGTCGACGCCGCGCTCGCCCAGGCCGGCATTCCGCGCAGCGCGCTGGTCGCCGTCGTCCGCGAAGTCGACGCGGCGGCGCCGCTGGTCGCGTGGCAGTCGACGCGGCCGGTCAATCCGGCGTCGCTGATGAAACTGCTGACCACCGGCGCGGCGCTCGACCGGCTCGGCCCGGCGTGGACCTGGCGCACCCCCGTCTGGCTGACCGGCCGGATCGCCGAGCCGGGCCCGCGCGGCGTGCTCGCCGGCGACGTGGTGATCCGCGGCAGCGGCGACCCCTCGCTGGTCCTCGAGCGGGTGTGGCTGCTGATGCGGCGCATCCGGCAGGCCGGCGTGCAGCATGTGCAGGGCGACTTCGTGCTCGACGGCAGCGCCTTCGCGCCGGGGCAGGCGGTGGCCGGCGAGTTCGACGGCGAGTCGCTGCGGCCGTACAACGTCGCCGCCGATGCGCTGCTCCTCAACTACAAGTCGCTGCAGCTGACCGTCACGCCCGACGCCGCTGCCGGTGTCGCCCGCGTCGTCGTCGATCCGCCGCTTGCCGGACTGCGGGCGACCGGCACCGTGCCGCTCTCGAACGGCCGCTGCGACGACTGGCGCGGCGGCCTCGGCCTGGACTTCGCCGATGCGCAGGTGCTGCGGCTGGGCGGCAGCTACCCGCTTTCGTGCGGCCAGCGGCAGTGGCCGATCGCCTACCCCGACCCGGGGCGCTACAACCACCGGCTGCTGGCCACGCTCTGGGCCGAAGCCGGTGGCACGCTCGGCGGAACCGTGCGCGACGGCAGTGCGCCGGTGGGGGCGGCGCCCAGCTTCGAGTGGACCTCGCCGCCGCTGGCCGATGTCGTCCGCGACATCAACAAGTTCAGCAACAACGTCATGGCGCAGCAACTGTTCCTGACGCTCGGCCTGGCATCGGGCGGAGAAGGCTCGCCGCGCGCCGCGCGCACGGTGCTGCAGCAATGGGCGCAAGAGCGCTTCGGCGCGGCTGCCGCCAGCCTGGTCGTCGACAACGGCTCCGGCCTGTCGCGCACCGGCAGCGTCGACGCCGAACTGCTCGCCGCGCTGCTGGCGCAGCAGTGGCGCAGCCCGACGATGGCGCCCTTCGTCGCCTCGCTGCCCGTCAGCGCCGTCGACGGCACGCTGCGGCGCAGCACCGTTCCGGCCGGCCGCGCCTACCTGAAGACCGGATCGCTGCGCGACGTGACGGCCATCGCCGGCTATGTGCTGACCGACGCCGGCCAGTGGCGCATCGTCGTCGGCATCGTCAACCACGAGCGCGCCGGTGGCGCACGGCCGGCGCTCGACGCGCTGGTGCAGTCGGCGATGCGTTCGAGCCCACTCGGCGGCGCGGGGCGCCTGGGCCTGGCGGAAGGTGCGCGGCGATGAACGGGCAGACGGTGACCGACTGGCTCGGCTACGCCGCTGCCACGCTGACCACCGCCGCGTTCCTGCCGCAGGCGTGGCTGACCGTGCGCAGCCGCGACGTGAGCGGCATCTCGCTCGGCATGTACGCCACCTTCACCGTCGGCGTGGCGCTGTGGCTGGCCTACGGCGTGGTGATCGGCGCCTGGCCGGTGATTGCAGCCAACAGCGTGACGCTGTTGCTCGCGGTGGTCATCCTGACCATGAAGCTTCGGCTGGGAAAAGCCCCCGCCAGGCCGCAGCCCGGCGACTGATCAGAACGGGTTGTTGTTGATGCCCTGCAGGGCGACTTCGCCGAGGCGGAACTGACCACCGGCACTCAGGTGGGTGGCATCGGCCCAAAGCCAGTTGCTTGCATTTGCCCCGGCAGCGAGCGTCGCCGTGCTGCAGTCCGGAAGCGGCGCGGTGGGCAGGCAGGCCGCGTCGGTGACGTTGGCGAAGCCGTAGTCGCCGGACGCGTTGACGATGTAGTCGATACGGTCGTCGGCGCGGATCAGGGCGATCTTGCGGCCGTCGTTGATGATGTCGGCACGCAGCTTGGCGTTGAACCGCAGCGACAGGTCGTTGAGCAGCCCGGCGCGGCCGGCCACAGCGGTGTTCTGCGCGCGACCGAACGGCGTCTGCCCCTGGCGGAACACGGTCGCAATCGCCACCCGCGCCCCGGCGAGCGCCACGCGGTTGACCTGGGCCGCGAGTTGCGCGCCGCGGGCTTCGGCAGCAAGGGTCAGCGCCGCGGCGCTCTGCGCCGGAAACTGCGCATACAGCTCGAGAACGTCGTTCGCACCAGCCATGATGGTGACGATGTCGTTGCTGCGGAAGTTGTCGCCGCCCGCAAGATAGGTGTCGATCTGCGTCGTGATGTCGGCGACCTTGGCGCCCGGCGCCGCGAGGATCAACCCGGCCGGCGCGGCCGCACCGGTCGGATTGCACTGCGGGAAGACCAGTCCGTAGTTGCGGGCGATGTCCTGCACCCAGATTCGATTGGCCGTGCAGTCGACCGCGGCGCTGCCGGCGACGAGTGCATTGACGGTGTACTTGCGGCCGTCGGCGGCAATGACGCTCGACTCGTCGCCGAAGGCGCGAATCCGCGAGGGGTGGAAATCGCTGGTCCGGTCGCCGCCGCCGCAGCCGGCAAGCAGCGCCGCGGCACCCAGCAGGAGGGCGGCCGCACGGCGGGGCATTTTGGAGGGGGCTTGCTTCATTGAATGGGTCTCGGGTTGTCGGATGGTGCAGTCGTCGAGTCGAGAGCCGGCGCGCGGCGCGCTCAGGCCGCAGCGGCGCGTTGCAGCCGGTCACGCACGCCGTCCCAGGCGGCGCCGGCGGGCGGCTCCTCGACCCAGATCAGCCGGGCGCCGGCGTCGTCGAAGGCGCGCAGCACGGAAAAAAGCTCTTGCGCCACCTGCTCGGGATGCTGCGGCATGGGCCGCCAACTTGCAGCGCTGCCAGGCGGCCGCGGGGTGCGCGAATATACCGCCACGCCTGCGCTGTCGGCGCCCAGCAGGCGCAGTGCATCGGCAAGCAACGCCGCCTGCATCAGCCGCACCCGCGCCGCCGGCGCGTAGTGCGCGGCGAGCGTTCCGGGCGCACGCGGCGCGTCGGCATCGGCAGGCCGCAGCGCCTCGCCGGCAGCCGCTTCGATGCGCGCGATGTCGAGCATTCCGGGGCGCAGCAACACCGGCCGGTCACGGCTGCAGTCGACGATCGTCGACTCGATGCCCACCTGGCAGGCACCGCCGTCGAGCGTCCAGAGCCCGCTGCCGAACTCGGCCTCGACATGCTGCGCCGTGGTCGGGCTGACGCGGCCGAAGCGGTTGGCGCTGGGCGCAGCCAGGCCGGCGATGCCGCGCACTGCCGCCGCCGCGAGCAGCGCCTGCGCCACCGGATGCGCCGGCGAGCGCAACCCGATGGTCGGCTGCCCGGCGGCAGCCGCCGCGCCACGGCCGCTGGCCCGCTGCACGATCACCGTCAGCGGACCTGGCCAGAAGGCCGTGATCAGCCGGCGCGCCAGCGGCCGCAGCACGGTGGCAAAGCCTTCCGCTGCCGCGATGTCGGTGACATGGACGATCAGCGGATGCCCGGCCGGGCGGCCCTTGGCGGCGTAGATGCGACCGACAGCCGCATCGTCATCGGCCCGGGCGCCGAGCCCATACACGGTTTCAGTCGGAAACGCGACCAGCTCACCAGCGGCCAGCCGGTCGGCAGCGCGGTCGATCGCCGCCGCGTCGTGGCCGTCGAGCCGCACGGCTGCCGACTCCTAGAACGGCGGCAGGCCGAGCAGCGCTGCGGCCTGCAACGCCAGCGCCCGGGCGGTGGCGCCGCGCTCGGCCGTCAGGGTGAGGTGGCCCATCTTGCGGCCGCGGCGCGGCTCGGCCTTGCCGTAGAGATGCAACTGGGCGCCCGGCAGCGCCAGCACCTCGCGCCACGGCGGCTCGCGCGGCGCGTCGCCTTCGGCAAACCAGAGGTCGCCGAGGAGATTGAGCATGACGGCAGGCGAATGCAGCCGCGGCATGACCAGCGGCGCGCCGCTGAGGCAGCGCAGCTGCAGGTCGAACTGCGAGACGTCGCACGCATCCAGGCTGTAGTGGCCCGAGTTGTGCGGCCGCGGTGCCATTTCGTTGGCGACCAGCGCGCCGGCCGGGCTGCCGTCGTCGACGACGAAGAACTCGACGCAGAGCACGCCGACATAGTCCATCGACGCCGCGAGCGCGAGCGCAGCGTCGATGGCCTTCGACCTGCAGCGCCGGTGCGAGATCGGGCGCCGGCACCTGGGTGACGGCGAGCACACCGTCGCGGTGCAGGTTCTGCTGCACCGGCAAATGCACCCGGTCGCCGGCGGCGTTGCGCGCCACGATGACGCTGATCTCGAAAGCCAGCGGCAGCATCTTCTCCAGCACGCAGGGCGCCGACTGCAAGGCTTGCCAGGCGGCGGGCAGCTCGGCCGCCGAGGCGACCCGCACCTGGCCCTTGCCGTCGTAGCCCAGGCGCGTGGTCTTCAGGATGCCCGGAAAGTAGTCGCCCACCGGATCGCATGCCGCCGCCAGCTGCGCGGCGTCCTCGATCAGCCGGTGCGGTGCGCAAGCCACGCCGCTGGCGGCGAAATGGCGCTTCTCGGCGGCGCGGTCCTGGCAGATGGCCACCGACTCGGCCGACGGCGCGACCCGCCGTTCGCCCGCCAGGCGGCTCAATGCGGCCGCCGGAACGTTCTCGAATTCGGTCGTGATCGCGTCGCAGCGCCCGGCGAGTTCGGCCAGGCCGGCATCGTCGAGGTAGCCGCTGCGGATGTGCTGCTGGGCCACGCTGCCCGCGGGGCTGGTCGGGTCGGCATCGAGCACGGCGGTCAGGTAGCCACAGCGCTGTGCAGCCTGGACGAACATCCGACCGAGCTGGCCGCCACCGACGACGCCCACCGTGGCACCCGGGGCGATGAAGTCGGTCGGCGCAAGCCGCGGCGCAGCACTCATCGTCGACGCTTTCAGACGAGCTCGGCGCTCATCGCCCGCGCCTGCTCGGTCTGCCGGGCGCGGTACGCGTCGAGCCGCTCGCGCAGCGCGGCGTCGCCGGTGGCGAGCATGGCCACGGCAAACAGCGCGGCATTGGCTGCACCCGCGGTGCCGATGGCAAAGGTCGCAACCGGAATGCCCTTGGGCATCTGGACGATCGAATGCAGCGAGTCGACACCGTTCAGATGGCGGCTTGCGACCGGCACGCCGAGCACCGGCACGGTGGTCTTGGCGGCCAGCATTCCCGGCAGGTGCGCCGCACCGCCGGCGCCGGCGATCACCGCCCGCAGCCCGCGTCCGGCGGCGCTTTCCGCGTAGGCAAACATGTCGTCGGGCATGCGGTGGGCGGAGACCACCCGGGCTTCGAATGGAATGTCGAACTCGGCGAGAATCTGGGTTGCCACGCGCAGCGTCTCCCAGTCGCTGCTCGACCCCATGACGACGCCGACAACGGGCGCCACGCCTGGCTGGCGTTCGAATGGCAGGGTCGGGGTCATGCCTGAATTGTAGGTGGCGACCTGCAAACGAAGGCCCGGCACCGACGCCCGGCCGCCGCCCCATTCACTGCTCCAAACCAGCCCATGATCGACATCCACCTGAAGAACCTGCAGACCGAACTGATCGAGGCGTCGCGCCGGCAGCCGATGCTGCTCGACATCTGGGCGCCGTGGTGCGGGCCGTGCAAGTCGCTCGGGCCGGTGCTGGAAAAGCTCGAGACCGACTACCAGGGGCGTTTCGGCCTGGCCAAGCTCAATGCCGACGAGCAGCCCGACATCTCGCGCCAGCTGATGCAGATGTTCGGCACGCGCAGCATTCCGCTGTGCGTGCTGTTCATCGACGGCCAGCCGGTCGACGGCTTTGCCGGCGCGCTGCCCGAATCCGAAATCCGCAAGTTCCTCGACACGCATGTGCCGAGCGCGGCCGAGGCAGCCGCCGAGGAGGACGTGCAGGCCGCGGAGGAGCTGCTCGCCGAGGGCGACACCGACAGCGCTTTGGTCAAGCTGCGCGAGGCGCTTGCCGCCAACCCGGCCAATGCGACGGCGCGCTACGACTACCTGCGCGCCCTGCTGCGGGCCGGCCAGGTTGCCGAGGCGCGCGCGGCATACGACCCGGTCGCCGGCGACATGCTGCTCGATGCCCGCGTGAAGGCTTGCGGCCACTGGATCGCTGCCTGCGAAGCGGCCCAGCAGGCGCGGCCGGTCGACGCGTTGCAGGCGCTGCTGGCAACCAACAAGCGCGACTTCGATGCGCGATTCGAGCTGGCGCAAAGCCATTTCGCGGCGCAACGCTTCACCGAGGCGATGGACGAGCTGCTCGAAATCATCATGCGCGACAAGGCGTGGCGGGACGAGCTGGCGCGCAAGACGTACGTCGCGATCCTCGAGGTGATGAGCAAGCCGCTGCCGGCGAAGTCGGAAGCCGCGGCACCGAAGGGGGCGCTCGAACTCACCGGCAAGGTCGCCAGCGCGCCCGCCGACCCGGTGGTCGACAGCTACCGGCGCAAGCTGAGCATGGCGCTGTTCTGATGCGGCGCTGGCTGGCCGCACTCGCGGCGGGGCTGCTCGCTTGTGGGCACGCATCGGCAGGCGAGATCACGGTGCTCAGCGGCGGCGCGATCGAGCCGGGGCTGCACAGCGCTGTCCAGGCTTTCGAGCGCGACACCGGCCACCGCGTGAGCATCCGCTTCAACACGACGCCGCAGATCGTCGAGCGACTCGCTCGTGGCGAGACCTTCGACGTGGTGATCGCGCCGCCGCAGGCGCTCGACGGCCCCGGCGCCCAGGCACGGTTCGGCACGCCGCGCATGCCGGTCGGCCGCGTCGGGCTCGGCGTGGCGGTGCGCGCCGACGCGCCGCTGCCGGACCTTGCCAGCGTCGACGGGTTGAAGCGATCGATTTCCGAGGCCGATTCGCTGGTCTTCAACCGTGCGTCGACCGGCATCTACTTCGAGAACCTGCTGAAGCGGTGGTCGCTCTTCGACGCGGTGCAGCCGAAGACGACGCGCTATGCCGATGGCGCGTCGGTGCTCGAGCACGTGATCAAGGGCAGCGGCCGCGAGATCGCCTTCGCCGCGATCACCGAGATCCTGCTCTACAGCGGGAAGGGCTTGCGCTATGTCGGGCCGCTGCCGGCCGAGGTGCAGAACTACACCGCTTACGTGGCGGCGCCGATGAATGCGGCGGCAGACATGCCGGTGGCGCGAAGCTTCGTCGATTACCTCGGGAGTGCGGCGGGGAAGCGGCGGTTCGTGGAGGCGGGGATCGAGTAGACGCCGCGTCTCGCGGGGAGCTTGTTTATTCGTGCCTTACCCGTTGTCCGCTGGCTTGTTTGCGTATCGACGCGCCGGGATTCCGCCCCGGCGGGCGGGTGACTTTCTTCTGTCGGGGCCAGAAGAAAGTCACCAAAGAAGAGGCCCCGAACACACATTTGGGTGTCACGCTTCGGCTGCAGGTGGTGCGCACAGGCTTGTGGCGCGAGAACGTCCGCCGCGTGCCGCAGCAGCCAATCACGGTGGTTCGGCTGCGGATCAGGGAGCCAGCCTGCTCGCCGTCAGGGGCTGGCAGGCTGAGGTCAGGGTGGCGAAGCCGTGCTGCGCGATTGGCGTAGGCGGCTTACCGGGCGAGTTTCGCGCCACCGAGGCTTGCCTACCTCCTGCAGCCGAAGCGCGGCGGCCAAATCGTATTCAGGCCCTCTTCTTTGGTGACTTTCTTCTGGGCCCGACAGAAGAAAGTTACCCGCCCGCCGGGGCGGAATCCCGGCGCGCCATTACGCAAGCGCGCCAGCACCAAACGTGTAAAGCACGGACCCAACGCCCACCCCCAAAGCGAGCTACTCCGGCAGCGGCCGCTCACCCGGCCCGTCGTAGGTCCACAGGTACTCCCGCGGTATCGGCCCCTTGTTGCGCCCGCCCTGCTGGCTTTGCTCCCAGGCATGCGCCAGGATGCCAACCGAGCGCGACAGGCAGAACAGGCCGCGCGCAAGCGGTGCCGGAAAGCCGAGCTCGGCGTAGATCACTGCGGTGGCGCCGTCGATGTTCATCGGTATGCGCTTGCCGCCCTTGCGCAAGGCGAGCTCGTCCTCGACGGCGCGGGCAATGCCTGCAAAGCGTCCGCCGACGTGGCCCTCGCGCGCAGCGGCATCGACCAGTTCGAGCAGCCGCGGTGCGCGCGGATCGACCGGATGAAAACGGTGCCCGAAGCCCGAAACGAATTTGCCATGGCGGGCAATGGTTTCGTCGACGCCGTTGCGAACCGCCTCGGCCAGCGTGGCTCCGCCGTCGATGCGGCGGGCAATCGATTCGTACAGCTCGACCGCCTGCTCACCCGCGCCGCCATGCACGTCGCCGAGCACGTTGACTGCCGAGGCCATCGCATTGTTGAGACCGACGCCGCACGTGGCCGCCATGCGTGCGATCGCGATGCTCGGCGCCTGCGGACCGTGGTCGACTGCAGCCATCAGGGCCGCGTCGAGGAGCCGACCCTGGGCTTCGCCCGGCAGCTCGCCGCGCGTCATCAGCCAGATCATCTGGGCAAAGCTGATCCGCCCGATCAGCTCCTGGATCGGATAGCCGCGGTAGCGGATCACGCCCGGCTCCATCTCGATGATCGAGGTACGCCACCAGTCGCTGACATCCTTGCGCTCGCCACTCATATCGCCTTCTCCTGCAGCAGCGCCTCGATCTCGTCGCTGCTGTAGCCGAGCTCGGCGAGGATCGTCGCCGTGTGCTCGCCGAGCAGCGGCGGTGGTGTGTCGACCGATGGTGGCTTGCCGTTGACCTTGAACCCGGTGCGAACGACGCGGATGTCGCGGCCGACACCCGGCGCCTTCGGAAAGCTGGCGATCATCCCGCGCTCGGCAATTTGCGGATGCGCCAGCGCCTGCGGCACCGAGTACACCGGCCCCGCAGGAACCCCGGCCTCGTTGAGCAGGCGCCACCACTCGCCGGCGGCTTTGCCCGCCATGGCCTGCTCCAACAGCGCGCTGAGTTCCTGCCGATGCCGAAGCCGGGCGTGGCGGTCGACGAACCGGGTGTCGTGCGCCCACTCCGGGTGGCCGAGCACCCGACACACGGCCTCGAACTGTTCCTGCTTGTTGGCGGCGATATTGAGCAGGCCGTCGCCGGTCCTGAAGGTGCCCGAAGGGCTCGCCGTCACGTTGTCGTTGCCGAGCGGTGTGGGCGCGCGGTCGGCGATCAGGTGGTTCGAAACCGCCCAGCCCATCGTTGCCATCGCCGCCTCGAGCATCGAGACATCGATGAAGACGCCTTCGGTGCGCTGGCGATCGACCAGTGCCGCGGCAACCGCGAACGCCGCGGTGATGCCGCCGATCGAGTCGGCCACCGGATAGCCGACGCGATACGGCGCGTTCTCGGGCGCGCCGGTGATGCTCATGATGCCCGACATGCCCTGGATGATCTGGTCGTACGCCGGCAATTCGCGCAGCGGCCCGTCCTGACCGAAGCCGGAAATGGCGCAGTACACGAGCGTGGGGTTTTCCTTCAGCAGTTCGGCCGGGCCGACGCCCAGGCGGTCCATCACGCCAGGGCGGAAGTTCTCCATCACCACGTCGGCGGTGCGCACCAGCCGGCGGAAGACCTCCTTGCCTTTGGCATGCTTGAGGTCGAGGGTGACCGAGCGCTTGCCCGGGTTCTGCGCCAGGAACGAGACGCCCATGTTGGCCTTGTTCAGCTCGGTGTCGGCGCCGAGCTGGCGCGCCAGGTCGCCCGTGCCGCGGGCCTCGACCTTGATCACGTCCGCGCCCATGTGCGCCAGCTGATGGCACGCGAAGGGGCCGGCCAGCACGTTGGTCAGGTCGAGTACGCGAATTCCGCGCAGGGGTTTGATCGTCATGGCGTTCCTCCCGATCCCGCAGCCTCGATGCGGCCGGGCCGCAACCCCGCTCCAGGCGCCGGCTACGCGCCCAGCCGCTCCAGCGCTTCGGCGTAGCGCGCGGCGGTGGCTTCGACCACTTCCGCCGGCATGCTCGGCGCCGGTGGGCGACGGCTCCACGGCTGGCCGTCGATGCGCACGCTGTCGAGCCAGTCGCGTACGAACTGCTTGTCGTAGCTGGGCGGATTGCGCCCCTCGGCAAACGCCGCCTCGTAGCCTTCGACCGGCCAGAAACGCGACGAGTCCGGCGTCAGCACCTCGTCCATCAGCGTCAACGTGCCCTCGGCGTCGAGGCCGAACTCGAACTTGGTGTCCGCGATGATGATGCCCTTGCCCAGGGCGAACTCGGCAGCCCGGCGATAAAGGCGGATCGACACCTCGCGCACCTGTTCGGCGCGGTCACGGCCGACGATCGCCACCATCCGCTCGAAATCGATGTTCTCGTCGTGGTCGCCGGCCTGCGCCTTGGTGGCCGGGGTGAAGATCGGCTCGGGCAGCCGGCTGGCGTTGGACAGACCCGCCGGCAGCGCAACGCCGCAGACGGTCTGCGTCGCGCGGTACTCGCTCCAGCCGCTGCCCGCCAGGTAGCCGCGCACCACGGCCTCGACCGGCAGCGGAGCCAGTCTCTTGACGAGCATCGAGCGGCCTTCGACCTGCGCCCGCTCGTCCGGCGTGACGACACCGAGCGGATCGTCGCCGCTGAGGTGATTGGCAACCTCGCCTTGCAACTGCTCGAACCAGAACAGCGCCATCCGCGTCAGCAGCGCGCCCTTGCCGGGAATCGGCTCGCCCATGACGACGTCGTAGGCACTCAGCCGGTCGGTGGCGACCATCAGCAGCCGGTCGTCGCCGACGGCGTAGTTGTCGCGTACCTTGCCGCGCGCGACCAGCGGCAGCGAGGCGATCGAGGTGTTCAGCAGGGCCTTCATTGCGGCGCGATTGTAGGTAGCGCCTGCAGCCGTTCTTCTTCAGGCAGCGGGCGGCTGCACGCCGAGCGCCATGGCCGCGCCGATCAGCGCGGCGTCGCCGGAGGCGATCACGTACGTCGGGATGGCCGCCAGGTAGCTGGTGAAGCGCCCCTTGGACTCGAACTTCGCGCGGAACGGCGATTGCGCGAAATAGTCGCCGAGCCGGGGCACGATGCCGCCGCCGATGTAGACGCCGCCCCGCGCACCGAGCGTCAGCGCCAGGTTGCCGGCCACGCTGCCGAGCAGGCCGCAGAAAGTGGCCAGCGCCTCGGCGCAGGCGGCGTCATGCCGTGCCAGGGCACGGGCGGTGACTTCGGGCGCCGCAAGGGACTCTGGAGCCACGCCGTTCAGGGTGGCGATGGCCCGGTAGAGATTTTCCAGGCCCATCCCCGAGATCAGCCGTTCGGCCGAGACGTGCGCATGTTCGCGCCAGACGATGCGCAGGATGTCGGCTTCGCGCGCCGAAGTGGGCGCAAGCGTGGCATGGCCACCCTCGCCGGCCACGGGGACCCATTCGCCGCTGCGCGAGCGCACCAGCGACGACACGCCGAGCCCGGTGCCGGGACCGATCAACACCCGCGGCGCGGTGGCCACCGGCGCGCCGCCGCCGATCTGCTGCAGATCCTCGGCGCTGAAAGCCGGCGCGGCAAACGCCATCGCCTCCCAGTCGTTGAGCATCAGCAGCCGCGCCAGGCCGAGCTCGCGGCGGGTGGCTTCGATCGAGAAGTGCCAGCGGCCGTTGGTCATCGCCACCCGGTCGCCGTCGATCGGGTTGGCGATCGCGATGGCGGCTTCGGCGACGGGCGGGTTGCCGATGCGCTGCAGGTAGTCGTGCACCGCGCCCGCCAGGTCGGCGTAGTCGTCGGTGGCAAGGACCTGCGCCTTCCCGGGGCGCCCCGCTGCGCCGACCACCAGCGCAAAACGGGCGTGGGTGCCGCCGATGTCGCCGATCAGCCGCACCACCGGGCGGTCCGGCACCCCCGCATCACCCGCCATCGGGCGCCTCCTGCGGAGTCGGCTCTCTCAGGCGAGGGCTGGCGCCAGTTCGCCCTTCGCGTAGCGGCCGGCATACACCGTCAGCGACTCGGGCTTGATCTTCGCCGCCTGCCCGGCGCAGTTGAATTCCTCGTAGCGCTGCTGGCAGATCTTTTTCGCTGCCTCGCGCGCCGGCTTGAGGTATTCGCGCGGGTCGAACTTCTCCGGGTTCTCGGCGAAGAACTTGCGGATCGCCGCGGTCATCGCCAGGCGGATGTCGGTGTCGATGTTGATCTTGCGCACGCCGTGCTTGATCGCTTCCTGGATTTCGCTGACCGGAACGCCGTAGGTTTCCTTCATGTTGCCGCCGTGTTCACGGATGACGGCCAGCAGGTCCTGCGGCACGCTCGACGAGCCGTGCATCACCAGGTGCGTGCCCGGGATGCGGCGGTGGATTTCCTTGATGCGGTCGATCGCCAGGATGTCGCCGGTCGGCTTGCGGCTGAACTTGTACGCGCCGTGGCTGGTGCCGATGGCGATTGCCAGCGCATCGACCTGCGTGCGGCCGACGAAATCGGCCGCCTGCTCGGGGTCGGTGAGCAGCTGCTCACGGGTCATCGTCGCGTCGGTGCCGTGGCCGTCTTCCTTGTCGCCGCGCATCGTCTCGAGCGAGCCGAGGCAGCCGAGCTCGCCTTCGACGGTGACACCGCGCGCATGCGCCATGTCGACCACGGTGCGGGTCACGTCGACGTTGTAGTCGTAGCTGGCGATGGTCTTGCCGTCGGCTTCGAGCGAGCCGTCCATCATCACCGAGCTGAAGCCGAGGTCGATCGCGCCCTTGCAGACATCGGGGTTCTGGCCGTGGTCCTGGTGCATGACCAGCGGGATGTGCGGATAGCTTTCGAGCGCCGCCGCGATCAGGTGCTTGACGAAGGCCTCGCCGGCGTACTTGCGTGCGCCGGCGCTGGCTTGCAGGATCACCGGCGCGCCGACGGCGTCGGCTGCCTGCATGACCGCTTGCACCTGCTCCAGGTTGTTGACGTTGAACGCCGGAATTCCGTACTGGTTCTCGGCGGCGTGGTCGAGCAGCTGGCGCATGGAGACGAGTGGCATGGTGGATTCCGAAGGTCGATGAGGAGGAGGAGTAAGCAGGCCGCAGGGCTGCGGCAACGCGCGCGATTTTAGCCAGCGGCTGTCCGGCCGCCGCCATGTGCCCTGCCCTCGCGCAAGCCGACCCGCTCGGCTGGCGGGTCGCGCACCGGGTCCGCCCTTTTGCCTGCGCCACCGGTCGGGCTCCAGGCGATCGCGTCGCGGTCCCTAGACTCGGGGGCCATGGATTCCGAGAACCCTCCGCGCGCGGCCGACGGGCTTGCCGACGCCCCGCCGCCGGACGTGCGCGACGCCGCCATGCTCGCGCGATTGCGCGGGTGCGCCGAGCGCCTGCCGCCGGCGGTCCGGGGGCTGATCTGGGCGGGCGCTGCCGGCTTGTTGTTCGCCCACCTGAACGCGCTGATGCGCCTGCTGGCGCTGCAGCTCGACCCCTTCCAGACCCAGTTCCTGCGCTACCTGTTCGGCCTGCTCGTCATGCTGCCGCTGCTGCTGCGCGGCGCCGGCTGGCGCGCCTGGTGGCCGAAGCAGCTCGCCGGCCAGTTCACCCGGGGCGCCGTGCACACGCTCGGGCTGGCGCTCTGGTTCGCCGCGCTGGCGAAGATTCCGCTTGCCGACACGACGGCGATCGGCTTCACCACGCCGATCTTCGTGATGATCGGCGCCACGATCTTCTTCCACGAGCCGCTGCACTGGGAACGGTGGCTCGCTGTCGGCCATCGGCCTGGCGGGCGTGATGATCGTCCTGGCGCCGCGTCTTTCGGGCAGCGGCGGCGTCTGGAACCTCGTCATGCTGGCCTCGGCACCGGTGTTCGCCGTCTCGTTCCTGCTGACGAAAAGCCTGACGCGACACGAGGCGACGAGCGTGATCGTCGCCTGGCAGGCGATCACGGTGACGCTTTTCAGCCTGCCGCTCGCGCTGCCGCACTGGCAATGGCCGACCCTCGTGCAGTGGTCCGGCTACGCCGTGTGCGGGCTGCTCGGAAGCGTCGGTCATTACTGCCTCACGCAGTCGTTCCGTGCTGCCGACCTGTCGTCGACCCAGTCGGTGCGCTTTCTCGATCTGGTCTGGGCGACCTTGCTCGGCTGGCTGCTGTTCGCCGAGGTTCCGCTCACCACGACGCTGATCGGCGGCGTGGTGATCTGCGCCTCCACGCTGTGGATCGCGCGCCGCGAGTCGCAGCGCAGCCACCATCCGGGAACGAGTGCCGCCCCGCCGAACTCGCCCGGCACACCGTCGGCAGCTTCGTCGAAGGCGGAGCGTCCGTCGGCCCGCCGCCGGTGATTGCAGGGCACGACGGCCGCGCCATCGACGAGCTGCCGGTCTCGCCGGCGCCGGACGGACCGGGACCCGGCGGGGCAATCCCCGGGGTTGGGCTCAGGAACAACCGGGCCATCAGCGGCAGAATCCCGCACCGCACGCCGGGCAGACAGCGGAACGCAGCGGTCGCTCGAGGCAGGTCGCACGCTGGGCGCGGCGGGCACCGATGCCGCCGCAACGGACAAAGCGCATGCTGCAGATCCTGCTGGTCACCTTTCCCTTCTTTGCCCTGGTGCTGCTCGGCTACGCGGCAGCGAGCCGGCGCATGCTGCCGCTGGAAGCGATTGCCGGGCTGAACACCTTCGTTCTCTACTTCGCCCTGCCGTGCATGCTGTACCGCTTTGCCGCGACGACGCCGCTCGGGCGCCTGCTCGACCCCGGCGTGTCGCTGGTGTGGCTGCTCGGTGCGCTGGCGATGATGGCGATCGGCGTCGCGGCAGCGCGTGGTGCGGGCTGGAACGACGCCGCCTTCGGCGCGCTGGTGGCCGCATTTCCGAACTCGGGCTTCATGGGCGTGCCGCTGCTGGTGGCGCTGCTCGGGGCCGAGGCCGCCGGACCGATCATCGTCGTCCTGACGGTCGACCTGGTCATCACCTCGTCGCTGTGCATCGGCCTTTCGCGACTCGGCGTCGCGGGCGAGCACGGCGCCGGCCGGGCGGTGTTGCAGGCGCTGCGCGGCATTGCGCTCAATCCGCTGCCCTGGGCGATCGGGCTCGGGGCGCTGGCCGCAGCCAGCCGCACCGACCTGCCCGCGCCGCTGCTGCGCACCGTGGAGATGCTCGGCACCGCCGCCTCGCCGGTGGCGTTGTTCACGATCGGCGCCGTCATCGCCCGCGCCCAGGCGGCAACCCGGGCGAAGCCGCCGGGCCGTCAAACGGACATCCCGCTGATCGCCGTCTGCAAGCTGGTCGTGCATCCGGCGCTGATCTTCGGCATCGGCACCGCGGCTGCCGCGGCCGGGCTGGCGCTCGACGCCTTTGCGCTGTCGGTGCTGGTGCTGACCGCCGCGCTGCCGAGTGCCAGCAACGTGCCGATGCTTGCCGAACGCTACGGTGCCGACGCCGGCCGCATCGCCCGCATCGTCCTGCTGACCACGGCCGCAGCCTTCGTCAGCTTTCCCGCCGCGGTGGCGCTGCTCGGGCGTTGACGGCGCGTCGGCGCGGTCGCAACTACGCCACCCGGCACACCTTCAACATGTTCGTCCCGCCCGGATAGCCCATCGGCTCGCCGCAGGTGATCGCGTAGGTGTCGCCGGGCTTGAGCACGCCCTGCTCGACGAGCACCGACTCGGCGCGGGCCAGCGCCTGGTCGCGGTCGCTGAAATTCGGCATCAGGATCGGCCGCACATTGCGATAGAGGCACATCTTGCGCTGGCTGACGACCTGCGAGGTCATGCCGTAGATCGGCACCTTGATGTTGTGCCGGCTCATCCAGAGCGCGGTCGACCCCGATTCGGTGAGTGCCAGGATCGCCTTGCAGCCGAGGTGGTGCGCGGTGAACAGCGCGCCCATGGCGATCGACTGGTCGATTCGGCCGAAACGCTTGTCGGCAAAGTCGGTGTCGATGCTGGCGTCCTCGGCGCGCTCGGCCTCGAGGGCGATCGCCGCCATCTGCTCGATCGTTTCGACCGGATAGCGGCCGGCCGCGGTTTCGGCGCTCAGCATCACCGCATCGGTGCCGTCGAGCACGGCGTTGGCGACATCGCTGACCTCGGCACGCGTCGGGACCGGGTTGACGATCATCGACTCCATCATCTGCGTGGCGGTGATGACGACGCGGTCCATCTCGCGCGCCAGCTTGATCATCCGCTTCTGCAGCGCCGGCACCGCGGCATTGCCGACCTCGACCGCCAGGTCGCCGCGGGCGACCATGATGCCGTCGCTCGCGCGCAGGATCGCCTCGAGCACCGGAATGGCTTCGCTGCGCTCGATCTTGGCGATCATGGCCGGCTTGTGGCCCCAGCTCTCGCCGGCCATGTTGGCGAGCTGGCGCGCCATTTCCATGTCGGTGGCGCTTTTCGGGAAGCTGACTGCGAGGTATTCGCACTGGAAGCTCATCGCCGTGCGGATGTCCTCCATGTCCTTGCCGGTCAAAGCCGGCGCGGTCAGGCCGCCGCCCGCCTTGTTGATGCCCTTGTTGTTCGACAGCTCGCCGCCCGCGACGACCGTCGTGTGCACCTCGGGGCCGTGGACGCTGTCGACGATCAGCTTCAACAGCCCGTCGTTAAGCAGCAGCGCATCGCCGGGCCGCACGTCGCGCGGCAATGCCTTGTAGTCGAGGCCGACCCGCTGGTTGTCTCCCAGCTCGCTCGTCGCCGCGTCGAGGATGAACTTCTGCCCCGGCACCAGCATCGTCTTGCCACCCTCGAACCGGCCGACGCGAATCTTCGGTCCCTGGAGGTCGGCCATGATGGCCACCTCCTTGCCCGCCTGCCGCGCCACCTCGCGCACCAGCGCCGCGCGGTCGATATGGTCCTGCGCCTGGCCGTGCGAGAAATTGAGCCGCACCACGTCGACGCCGGCGTCGATCATGGCCCGCAGCACCTCGGGGGAATTCGATGCCGGCCCGAGGGTGGCGACGATCTTGGTTGCGCGTGTCATTGCAGGCCCTGGCGTTGGCAGACCACCCGATTCGATCACTGGCTGGCGGCGCGCTGCTGGAGGATGTCGAGCGCCGGCAACAGCTTGCCTTCGAGCACCTCGAGAAAGGCACCGCCGCCGGTCGAGATGTAGCCGACCCGGTCCTCGATGCCGTACTTCGCGATGGCAGCCAGCGTGTCGCCGCCGCCGGCGATGCTGAAGGCGTCGGACTCGGCGATGGCCCGGGCGATGGCTTCGGTGCCGCCGGCAAAGGCATCGAACTCGAACACGCCGACCGGCCCGTTCCAGACGATGGTTCCGGCCGAGCGCAACTCGGTGGCGAGCAGCGCGGCGGTCTGCGGCCCGATGTCGAGGATCAGGTCGTCGGGCGCGACCTCGGCGGCCGGTTTCAGCGTGGCCGGTGCGTCGTCGGCGAAACGCTGCGCGGTGACCACGTCGAGCGGAATCGGCACCGCGGCGCCGCGCGCCTGCATGGCGTCGATCACCGCCTTGGCTTCGCCGACCAGGTCGGGCTCGGCCAGCGACTTGCCGATCGCCAGCCCGGATGCCAGCATGAAGGTGTTGGCGATGCCGCCGCCGACGATCAGCCGGTCGACCTTGTCGGCAAGGCTGCGCAGGATCGTCAGCTTCGAGCTGACCTTGCTGCCGCCGACGATGGCGACGAGCGGTCGCCGCGGCTCGGCCAGCGCCTGGGTCAGCGCGTCGATCTCGGCGGCGAGCAGTGGCCCGGCGCAGGCGACCGGCGCAAAGCGGGCGATGCCGTGCGTCGTCGCCTCCGCCCGGTGTGCGGTACCGAAGGCGTCGTTGACATAGATGTCGCAAAGCGCCGCCATTCGCCGCGCCAGCGCCTCGTCGTTCTTCTTCTCGCCCCGGTTGACGCGGCAGTTCTCGAGCAACACCAGCTGTCCGGGCGCGACCTCGACGCCGCCGAGCCAGTCGGCAAGCAGCGGCACTTCGCGGCCGTCGAGCAGTTCGGACAACCGGTCGGCGACCGGCCGCAGCGAATCTTCCGGCCGCAACTGGCCTTCGCTCGGGCGACCGAGGTGCGAGGTGACCATCACCGCAGCGCCTGCGTCGAGGGCCATGCGGATGCACGGCAGCGAGGCGCGGATTCGGGTGTCCTCGCTGATCGCGCCCGTGTCGTCGAAGGGCACGTTGAGGTCGGCACGGATGAAGACGCGCTGGCCGGCAACGCGGCCAGCGTCGACCAGCTCCTGGAATCGAATGATGTTCATGAGGGAATTGGATGCGTGAAGCGCGCGAGCCGCGCCGCGCGGCTATTGGACACGATCCGCCCGCCAGGTTTTGCCTACCAGCCGAGACCCAGCTTCAGCGGCACGAGCACCGCCATGCCGACGACCATCGTGCCCAGGATGCCGCGCCGCCAGAAGTAGTAGGCGGCGGCCGCCGCGGCGGCGAAGAGCCGGGCGTCGCGCCAGTCGTCGATCAGGTGTCCCCCGCTCATCAGGATCTCCGGCGCCAGCACCGCGGCAATGGCGGCGACCGGCGCATAGCGCAACCCGCGGTGCACCCAGTCGGGCAGCGCCGGCTCGCGATCCGAAAAGAGGAAGAAAGCGCGCGTGACGACCGTGATCGCCGCCATCCCGAGCAGCGTGATGACCGCCTCCCAACCTGTGACCGGCAGCTTCACGCGGCAGAACCGTCGCGGCGGGGTCGGGCAGGTGCCGGCGGCTCGTCCAGCCGCGGCCCGGCAGGCGCCGGCTTTTCAGGCGGCGGCCCGCCGGCTTCGAGCAACAGCCCGATGCCGACCGCCGCAGCGATGGCGACGACGATGTTCAGGTTCATCGGCAGCGCATAGGCGGCGATGGCCGCGCTGGCGCCGACGAAGCCGGCCAGCTGCGTCGCCCGGTCGCCCAGCATCGAGCAGAACAGGCCGAGCAGCGCCATCACCCCCGCGAAGCCCAGGCCCCATTGCGTCGGAATCGCGTCGGCGAGCAGGATGCCGGCGATCGACGGCAGCTGCCAGGCGAGCCAGTTCTGCAGCGCGCCGCCGAGCAGGTACTCGACCTGGCCTTCGCCGGACCGTGGCTCGGAAAAGCGCCGCATGAAGACGACGTAAGACAGGTCGGCAGCCAGGTAGCCGAGCGCCACCCGGCGCAGCCGCGGCAGACCGATCAGGAATGGCCGCCAATGGGCACTGAAGATCAGGAAGCGCAGGTTGATGCAGAAGGCCGTCGCCCAGATGACCCAGACCGGCGCGCCGCCCGCCATCAGCGGCAGCGCCGCGAGCTGCGCGCTGCCGGCAAAGACCGCCAGCGTCATCAGCAGCGCCAACCCGACCGAGAGCCCGCTCTTGACCATCGCCACGCCGGTCACCAGCCCCCAGGCCGCGATGCCGACACTGAGCGGCGCCATCTCGCGCATGCCGGCGCGAAACTGCGGATGGCCGACGGTGGCGCGCCAGCCGTTCAGCATGACGCGGCGGGCGCCGCCGGCGCTCCGAGGACGGTGCCGACGGAGAGCGGGTGGCGCTGCAGGAACTCGGCGGCCGGCAGACGCCGGCCGCCGGCAAGCTGCAGCTCGGTCAGCAGCAAATTGCCGGCACCGCAGACGACTTCCACACCGTCGGCTCCCGCCGCGATGACGCTGCCCGGCGGCACCGTCGTTGGCGCGTCGGCGCCGCTGCCCGCCCGCGCCCGCCAGACCTTGAGCAGGCGGCCCTCGAGCAGCGTGCTGGCGCCCGGATGCGGATCGAATGCGCGCAAGCGCCGCTCGATTGCCGCCGCGGCCTGCGACCAGTCGATTTCAGCCTCCGCCTTGGCGATCTTCGCGGCGTAGCTCACACCGTCGGACGGTTGGCTTCGCGGCCGGAGGTCGCCGCCGGCAAGCCGCGGCAGCGCCTCGGCGATCAGCCGGGCGCCGAGCACGGCCAGCTTGTCGTGCAGGGTCGCCGTCGTGTCGTCAGCGGCAATCGGCTGGTCGGCGGTGAGCAGCATGGCGCCGGTATCCAGCCCGGCATCCATCTGCATGATCGTCACCCCGGTGACGGCGTCGCCCGCCTCGATCGCCCGATGAATCGGTGCCGCACCGCGCCAGCGTGGCAGCAGCGAGGCGTGGATATTGATGCAGCCGAGTGGCGGCAGCGCCAGCAGCCACGGCGGCAGGATCAGCCCGTAGGCGGCGACGACGATCGCCTGCGGCGCGGCCTGCAGCAGCATCCGGCGCGTCTGCTCGGCATCGGCGGCATGACGCCCGTCGAGGCGCAGACCGGCCGGCTGGGCCAGCGCCAACGCATGCTGCATCGCCAGCGACTTGACGGCAGACGGCTGCAGCCGCATGCCACGCCCAGCGGGGCGATCCGGCTGGGTCAGAACCAGGACGATTTCGTGCCCGGCGTCGATCAGCCCGGCGAGCGCGATGCGCGCGAACTCGGGCGTGCCGGCGAAGGCGAGCTTCAATGCACCGGGGCCGCAGAGGGGGCGGTGTGCCGGCGCGGCTCAGGCGGGCTGCTCATCGCGCAACTTTTTCAGCATCTTGCTCTTGATGCGGCTGCGCTTCAGCGGGCTGAGGTATTCGACGAAGACCTTGCCCGCCAGGTGATCCATTTCGTGCTGCACGCAGACGCCGAGCAATCCCTCGGCATCGAAGCGGAACGGACGGCCGTCGCGATCGAGCGCAGCGACGGTCACGCGCGCATGGCGTTCGACCTTGTCATAGATGGCAGGCACCGACAGGCAACCCTCGTCGCCGACCCGCACCTCGTCGCTGACCGCCACCAGTTCCGGATTGATCAGCACCAGCGGCTCTTCACGCGATTCGGAAACATCGATGACGATCACCCGCTCGTGCACGTTCACCTGGGTGGCCGCCAGACCGACCCCTTCGGCGGCATACATGGTTTCCAGCATGTCGTCGGCCAGCCGCCGGATGCGATCGTCGACCTGTTGCACGGGTTTGGCCACGCGGTGCAGGCGCGGGTCGGGGTAGCAGAGGATCGGAAGCTGTGCCATGACGAGGAGGTCGGGGCCGCAATGCCGCGCCCGGGAGCGGCGCGCGAGCGCCGGGTTGTATGGAGCCGTGGAATGCCGCACGCCCGCAGATTGCGACGGGGTGGCTTTGCCTGCAAAATCGCCGGCTGTTGCGCGCAATTTTCGCCGAACTGGACCTGCGCTGCTTGCCGCCTGTCCTATCCCCTTCCCGCACAGGCGCCATGCCTTCGCTCGCCCCGACCCGGAGTTTCTCGACGATGTCGCCAACCGCTCGCCCGACCTCCGTTCCAGGTGCCCGCCGCCGAGTCGCACGGCTCCTTATGGCGCTCGGCGCGACCGGCCTCCTGCCAATGGCGATCTGCGCGGCCGATCTGGGCGTCAGCAGCGAGCAGCGCGCCACCGCCACGCGCGTCGCCGAAACCGGCGTGCCTCTCTCCGAGCTGGCCGCGACGGCGCCGGACTCGTACACGGTGCGCCCGGGCGACACGCTCTGGGACATTTCGCGCCTGTTTCTCAATCGGCCGTGGCGCTGGCCCGAGCTCTGGGGAATGAACCTGGAGCAGGTGCGCAATCCGCACCTCATCTACCCGGGACAGGTGCTGGTGCTCGAGCGCTCGGGCGGTCGTGCCCGGCTGCGCATGGGCGGCGTCGGAATTGGCTCGGGCCCTGGCCCCACGGTGCACCTCACGCCGCTGGTGCGCCGCGAAGCTTTCGACGGCGCGATCGCGTCGATTCCGTTCCGGCTGATCGAACCCTTCCTCAACGAGGCGGTCGTCTTCCAGGAGAACGAGCTTGCGCGTGCCCCGCGCATCGTTGCCACCCAGGAGGGTCGGGTGCTGCTTTCGCGCGGCGACACGGCCTATGTGCGCGGGGAGCTCGGCCGCGAGCCGAACTACCGCATTTATCGCGAAGCCACACCGCTGCGCGACCCGCGAACGCGCGAGGTGCTCGGTTACGAAGCACGCTATGTCGGATCGGCCGAATACCTGCGTGAAGGGGCGACCCGGACCGGCGCTGACGGCAAGCCCGAAATCATCCCGGCCACGTTCCGGATTACAGGCGTTCGCCAGGAAGCCAATGTCGGCGACCGGCTGGCGCCCTCGCCGCCGCAGGAATTCACCAACTACGCACCGCATCCGCCGGCGACGCCGATTGCCGGCCAACTGGTGTCGGTTTACGGTGACGCCCTGCGCGCGGGTCAGAACCAGATCGTGGCGCTGAACCGTGGCTCGCGCGACGGTATCGAGCGAGGCCACGTGCTGGCGCTCTGGCGCGACGGCGAACGGGCGATCGACCGCACCGATCCGGCGCGACCGCTGCTCAAGCTGCCCGACGAGCGGCATGGCGAGTTGTTCGTCTTCCGCGTCTTCGAGCGGGTGTCGTATGCGCTGATCCTCTCGGTCAAAGACCCGGTCAAGCCCGGCGACCGCTTTACCGAACCGTGAATCAGCTGCGGCCGTCGTGATCGAACGCGACGAACTCGCCGCCTGGTTGCGACTGGCGCATACGCCGGGCGTCGGCCGCGCCGCGGCAAGGCGACTGCTCGCGGCGTTTGCATCGGCCGAGGGCATCTTTGCGGCCAGCCGCCAGGCGCACGGGGAAGTCGTCGCCCCCCAGGTCGTGCAGGCGCTGCATGCCGCGCCCGCGAAGCTGGAACGCACGGTCGAGGCCACGCTGCAATGGCTGGGGACGAGCCATGGCGAGGCGCCACGTGGGCTGGTGCTGCTGGGCGACGACGACTATCCTGCGCTGCTGCTTGAAACGTCCGACCCGCCACTGCTGCTTTATCTCGAGGGCAACCGGCGCCTCCTGGCTGCCGATTCGGTTGCGGTCGTCGGCAGCCGGAACCCGACGCCGCAGGGCACCGAGAACGCCCGCGCCTTTGCAGCCCAGCTCAGCCGGTCAGGCTATGCGATTGTCTCGGGGCTGGCGCTCGGCATCGACGCGGCAGCGCATCGCGGCGGGCTCGAAGGCAGCGGGTCGAGCGTGGCGGTGGTCGGTACCGGGCTCGATCGGGTCTACCCCGATCGGCATCAGGAACTGGCGCGTCAGCTGGCTCGCGATGGGTTGATGGTCAGCGAGTTCGCGCTCGGCACACCGCCGCTCGCGGCGCAGTTTCCGCAGCGCAACCGCCTGATCGCAGGCCTTTCACTCGGCACGCTCGTGGTCGAAGCCGCCTTGCAGTCGGGCTCGCTGATCACCGCCCGGATGGCGGTCGAGGCGGGGCGCGATGTTTTTGCCATTCCGGGCTCGATCCATTCGCCGCAATCGCGCGGCTGCCATCAGCTCATCAAGCAGGGCGCCCAGCTGGTCGATTCAGTCGGCGACATCCTCGACGCGTTGCCGCCACGCGCCAGCGGGCCGCAGCGCTTGGCGGGTACCGAAGGCGCTGCAGTTGCAGTTGCGGCCTCGTCGTCCGCCGCAACCGGTGCGCAGGACCGCTTGCTCGAGGCGCTGGGGCACGAACCCGCATCGATCGAAGCGCTGATCGCGCGGACGGGCTGCTCGGCCGCCGAGCTCAACGCCCGGCTGCTCGAGCTCGAACTGGTCGGCCAGGTCGCACGCCTGCCCGGGCAACTGTTTCAGCGCATGGCACGCAGCTGAACCGCTCGGGTCTGCGGCGGTCCGCGGTGCCATGCGCACGAAAGCAGCCGCCAGGTGGCCCAAAACGCTGCGTTATAGTCATTTCATGTTCGAAGTGCTTGTCTACCTCTACGAGACGTACTGGCGGCCGGACGCTTGTCCGGACCATGTACAGCTCAAGCGCAAGCTGTCGGCAGTCGGCTTCGAGTCGGAAGAGATTCACGACGCCCTGGTCTGGCTCGACGGCCTTGCCGCCGCATCGGACTCGTATGTCGGCACCCAGGGCGAGCAAAGCCTGCGCGTCTACTCACCCGCGGAGCAGGATCACCTCGGCGAGGCGTCGATCGGATTCATCAGCTTTCTGGAAGCGGCAGGCGTCCTGCCGCCGCCGATGCGTGAGATGGTGATCGACCGTGCCAGCGCCATATCGGGGGGTCCGCTCGACCTCGAGGACTTGAAGGTCATCGTGCTGATGGTCTTCTGGAGCCTCGGCGAGGAGCCCGATGCGCTGATCCTCGACGAGCTGTTCGTCGACGAGGACGAGCGGCTGATCCACTGACGCGGCTGGCTGCCTGCCCGGCCAGGGGGCTCAGTTCAACAGGCGCGACGGATCGGCGTCGATCTTGGCCAGCGCACTGCGCGTGGCGCGCACCGTCAGCGACTCTTCCTGCGCCGCCACCAGCAGCCCGGCCTGCAGGAATGCGGCCAGTCGCTTCTTCTGGAAAAGAATGCCGCGCCCCTGCGGCGAGACAAAGAGCGTCATGTGCCGCCGCAGGCCCTGCCAGGCAACCTGCACCGGCTCGTTGCGGCCGCGGTAGTCGAGCTTGTACCAGCTGCCGATCTGAAGTGCGCCGGCGACCTCGAGCATGGCCTTGCTCGGTGCCGAGCCACCTTCGGAAACCACTTCCAGATCGGCGCTTTCGTGGCCGGACAGATCGGACATCAACGATTGGTCTATCTCGCCTTCGTCGGCGTCCGGCAGCAGCTCCTCGATGCTCTCGAGGCGACTCATCAGTTCCTCGAGCCGCTCGCGCGAGATGGCGCCGGCGCGTGCGGTGAAGGCTGCTGCCAGCGAGCTGTTGAGTCGAGCGACATGCTCGTCCTGCTTGGCCGGTGCCAGACCGGCGTGGCTCATGCCTTCGCGCAAGGTCTTCAGCAGCGGCGGCAGACGGCGGATCACAGCGGCGCGTTCTTCGCGAGAAATCTTGGCGCTTGCCGACCAGATCAGATCAGCCGCCGCGCGCTTCATGTTCTTGACTTCGGTGCTTTGCAGGCCCGACTTCACCGCAGCCATCGCCAGCACGTCGGCCCAGACCTGAAAGAGAAACTCGCGCACTCCTTCCTGGACCGGCATTTCGCTGAGCATCCGACGCAGCTCGATCGTGAACTGGATCGCCAGGGTTTCGCGCTGCTCGACCTGCTGCGCCAGCGAAACGCCTTTTCGCGAGGCTTCGTTGTCGTTCTGAAAGTAATGCTCCAGAAAGCGCTCGAACTCGGCCAGCACGGTCTGGAAGACGCGCCTGCCGGTATCCGGATACGCTTCGACGACCTGCACCACCCGCTTGATCTCACGTTCGAGCAGGTCGCCGCTGGTCTGGGCGCCGCTGTCGAAGCCCATCACGCAAGCGCCCATGCGGTCGATCAGCCGCCGAGCCGGATGATCCGCAGCAGCAAAGAAGTCGGGTTCGCCGACGGCAACGCGCAGAACCGGCATCTGCAGCCGCGCAAACCAGACCCGCACCGTCGCCGGAAGCCGCTCTTCGGTCAGCAGACTCTGGAACAGCAATGCCACGATCTCGATCGTCGCGCGCTCGACAGGCGTTGTCGCGGCGCGTTTGAGGGCCTGCTTGCGCTGGTGCAGCTCTTCGAGAACCGCCGCCGAGCTGACTGAGGGCGAACGTCCATCGCTGTTCGACACTGGCTCGAAGCGCTGGGCAATGCCGCGTTGCGCGTCGCCGATCGCGCGTGTGAGCACCGGAGATGCCGGCACCGCCGCAGCCGTCTGGGCGAAATCCGGCAACTGTCGGCCGATCAGGCGATTCAGTCGAGTGAGTACCGCTTCGCCCGGTTCGACACCCTTGGTGATCGATCCAGGTCGCGTCAGCAGCCGCGTTTCTTCCACGACCGGTACACGGGCCGGCACACTCGGGCCGGCGCCGGATGCATGGCCCACGCCCGACCGGTGCGAGGACTCGCCCCACCCGCCAGCCGATGAATAGCCCCCGGAAACAAAAGTCGGGTCTGCCGCGCGCCGGATCAGCGGACGCAGGTCGATTTCGGGCAGCACGCCCTGGGTTACCAGCTCGCGATTGCTCTCGTGGTACGCCTCTTCGAGGAAGCGCGCGAACTCCTCATGCAGGGCGGTATGCAGCAGCCGCCAGCTGTCCTGACGCAAGCCGGCCAGCTGCCAGGCGCTGGTCACGATCCGGGCAAGAACATGCGGCCGCAGAATGTCGGCCGGGTCCAGTTCTTCGGTGCCTTGCAGCATGGTGATGCGCGAGCGAAGGTCGGTGAACTCCCACGAAGCGCGGTCCATCATCGCCAGCGCAAGCCGCGATGTCAGGATTTCGTTTTCGATCGCCGCGTTGTCGACCAGCCCCATGCGTGCATCGCTGCCGCCCGAAGACGGCAAGGCGCCGAGCATCGTCAGCGACACGCCGGGGGTGGCAACCGCTCGCTGGATCAGTGTCTCCACGTGCGCTTCCCAGGTAGGGAGTGCTTCCTGAAGATCGTCGACCAACTGCCGGCGCCGCATGACAAGGTTCGGCTCTGCGACCTCCCCCACCAGGGCACGCGCCGCCGTGTCCACCGCACGGAGCACCTGAGGGACTCCTGCAGAGAGCCGCTGTGCAAAATTTTGCCGCGCTCGGGCGGCTATGGCTGGCCTGTCGGCGAGGTTCGCCATGAAATGAGCCGTCCCTGGGGGGTGAGAAGTCCCTGCAACTCTACACGACGGCCCCTGTGTTGGGGTCGTTCGGGTCGCCACCCTTGGCAGACTGGCGGACGAGATCCTCGCGCTTCACCCCCAGCCACATGGCGATCGCTGCGGCAACGAACACCGATGAATAGATACCGAACAGGATGCCGATGGTGAGTGCGATCGCGAAGTAATGCAGCGTCGGCCCGCCGAAGAACAGCATCGAAAGCACCATCATAAGCGTGCTGCCATGGGTGATGATGGTCCGGCTGATGGTGCTGGTGATCGAATGATTGATGACCTCCGGCGTCGACATCTTCCGGTAGCGCCGGAACGACTCGCGGATGCGGTCGAATATGACCACCGACTCGTTCACCGAGTAGCCAAGCACGGCCAGAACGGCCGCGAGCACTGCCAACGAAAATTCCCACTGGAAGAAGGCAAAGAAACCCACGATGATGACCACATCGTGGAGGTTCGCGATGATCCCGGCAACCGAGAACTTCCACTCGAAGCGGAACGCCAGATAGACCATGATGCCGATGATCGTCACCAGCAAGGCAAGCGCGCCGTCGCGTGCGAGCTCGGCACCGACGGAAGGCCCAACGAATTCACTGCGTTGCAGACGCACTGCCTCCGACCCCGCCTTGCCACAAACGGGCCGCGACACCGCCTCCCCCTTGTCGCTGACCGTTTCCTGGGTCGAAACGGACGAACCCTCCACCCGGCAGAGCTCCGAGAACACGCGGGCAACCACATCGGCTTGCTTGACGTCCGCCCGAACGGGCAGGCGAATCAGCACATCGCGCGAGCTGCCGAAAGTCTGAACCTGAACATCGCCCAGTTGCAAGGGCTGCAACGTATCGCGAATGCGGTTGACGTCAGCCGCCTTCGAGTACGCGACTTCGACGACCGTGCCGCCGGTGAACTCGACCGAGAGATGCAAGCCCCGCGTCGCGATGAAGAACACCGCGGCCAGGAAAGTCACCAATGAAATCGTATTCAGCACCAGCGCATACCGCATGAACGGTATGTCGCGGTGGATTCGGAAGAACTCCATGGATCGTGCCCATTGATGCGCCGCCGCAGCCGGGCGAACGCGAAACCTTTGCGGTTTAGCCGCTCGTCGACTGCCCGGCGGATGGACGCCAGACCTGCCCGATGGCGACCGTCTTCAGCCGCTTGCGTCCGCCATACCACAGGTTGACCAAACCTCTGGAAAACATCACCGCAGAAAACATCGACGTCAGAATGCCGAGACAGTGAACAACCGCGAAACCCCGTACCGGGCCGGACCCGAAGGTCAACAACGCAACCGCAGCAATCAAGGTGGTGATGTTCGAATCGAGGATGGTCGCAAACGCCTTCTCGTAGCCCATCTGAATCGCCGCCTGGCCGGCAGCACCACCGCGCAACTCCTCGCGAATCCGCTCGTTGATCAGCACGTTTGCGTCGATGGCCATGCCCAATGTCAATGCAATCGCAGCGATGCCCGGCAGGGTCAGGGTCGCCTGCAGCATCGACAGCACCGCCACCAGAAGCAACAGATTGAATGCCAATGCCAGCGTCGAGAAAACCCCGAACAGCATGTAATACGCGCACATGAAAAGCGCAATCGCAGTAAAGCCGTAGATCACGCTGTTGAAGCCCATCGCGATGTTTTCTGCGCCCAGACTGGGGCCAACCGTCCGCTCCTCGATGATCTCCATCGGTGCGGCCAGCGAGCCCGATCGCAGCAACAGTGCCGTGTCGTTCGCCTCGGCAGTCGTCATACGGCCCGAGATCTGCACCCGCCCGCCGCCGATTTCGCTGCGGATAACGGGTGCGGTCACCACTTCACCGCGGCCTTTCTCAAACAGCAGGATCGCCATCCGCTTGCCGACGTTTTCCCGCGTCACATCACGGAAGATCCGGCTGCCGTTTGCGTCCAGCGTCAGATTGACCGTGGGCTCATGTGTCTGGCCGTCAAATCCAGCTTGCGCATCCGTGAGGTTCTCGCCGGTCAGAATGACCTGGCGCTTCACGACCAGCGGGGAACCGTTGCGCTCAAGGAAGCGATCCATACCAAACGGAGTACCGCCGGATGTGCCAGCAGCCAGGGCTTCGCTGCTCTCGTCGACCAGGCGGATTTCGAGCGTCGCGGTGCGACCGATGATGTCCTTTGCCTTCGCCGTGTCCTGAACACCGGGAAGCTGGACGACCACCCGGTCGAGGCCCTGCTGCTGAATAACCGGCTCCGCAACTCCAAGCTCGTTGACCCGGTTGTGGAGCGTCGTGATGTTTTGCTTCACCGCGCCATCGAGCACCCGACGCGCCGCTTCCGGCTTGAGAACGCCCCGAAGCAGCAACTCGGCACCGTCGGGCAAGTCAGACCAAACCAGGTCGGGAAATTCACCATTCAGAACCTCGCGGGCGCGCGCCGCGGTACCCGGATCTCGGAAACGGATGGTGACGCCATCCCCGTCACGACCGATACCGCCATGCCGAACCCCCTTCTCGCGAAGCCGCTGGCGAATATCGCCGGCCAGCGCCTCCGACCGCTTCCCGAGCACTGACTTCATGTCGACCTGCATCAAGAAGTGAACGCCGCCACGCAGATCGAGCCCAAGGTACATAGGAAGCGCCCGGAGCTGGGCAAGCCACGCAGGCGAACGCGAAAGGAGGTTTAACGCAACGATATAGCCAGGGTTGGCGGCATCCGGGTTCAAAGATCGTGCCAAAAGTTCGCGGGCACGCAATTGCGCATCGCCATCGGCGAACCGCGCCTTGACCGAGTTCCCATCGAAAAAGACGTGCTCGGCGCGAAGCCTCTCACCAGCGAGTACTTGCTCGACCCGGGTGACCATCGAACTGTCGACCTTCAGCGTCGCCTTGGCACTGCTAACCTGCACCGCAGGCGCTTCGCCAAACAGGTTGGGAAGCGTATAGACAATCGCTAGCAGAAGTGCGACGCCCAGAACCAGGTACTTCCAGAAAGGGTAGCGGTTCATCGATGTGTGCCCAGCACGACTACTTGAACGTACCCTTCGGAAGCACCTGAACCACTGCAGACCGCTGAACCTGAAGTTCCACTCCGCCCGCGACTTCAACATGCAAATGCGAATCGCCAAGACGAGCAACCCGGCCCAGGATGCCGCCGCCGATCACGACCTCATCACCCTTGGCGAGGGCCTCGATCATGGCCTTGTGCTCCTTCTGCCGTTTCATCTGCGGCCTGATCATGACGAAGTAAAGCACCACGAACATGAGCACGAGCGGCAGCATGGAGCCGAGACTACCGAACATGGATTCGGCACCTAAAGCGGCCGGAGCCGCTTGCGCATACGCAGACGAAATCAGCATTCAATCACCTCGTCATCGCCGAGCAGGCGATCAACAAATAAAAAAAGCCCTCCTGACCACGCAGGAGGGCTTTGGTATAGAAGCCTGACGATGACCTACTTTCACACGGGAATCCGCACTATCATCGGCGCTGAGGCGTTTCACTGTCCTGTTCGGGATGGGAAGGAGTGGTTCCACCTCGCTATGGTCGTCAG